>NZ_VWPH01000001.1 GCF_008630535.1 Saccharopolyspora hirsuta
CACCAGTTCAAGCGTCTACGGATCCGCTGGGAACGCCGAGCCGACATCCACCTTGGCCTCATGCACCTGGCCTGCGTCCTCGTCTGCTACCGCAAGCTGCCGACTTCATTATGAAACCAGCTGTAAGCCCGCACCCGCCCTGACCAGCAGCGCACCGACCGCCGGAAAACTCCGGTGCGGGTTTTCGCCGGCCGGTCAGCCGGTGGGTTCCGGGGTGACGGTGCCCGCGGTGCCGTCGACGGTGATGAGCTGACCGGTTTCGATGCGGGTCGTGGCGTCGCGGACGCAGATGACCGCCGGGATGCCGTACTCGCGGGCGACCGTCGGCCCGTGCGCGATCGGGGAACCGGTCTCCGTGACCAGGCCGGACGCGGTCATGAACAGCGGCGTCCAACCGGGGTCGGTGGTCGGGGCGACCAGGATCTCGCCGGGTTCGATCCGCGCGTCGGCGGGGTCGCGGATCACCCGCGCGCGGCCGGTGGCGGTTCCCGGCGACGCCCCGAGCCCGGTCCACGCGCCGTCCGCCACCGGCGGGGCGATCGCCTCCAGGTCGGTGCCGTCGGAGAGCAGGGCGACGGGGACCCGGCGCCGGTCGAGTTCCCCCTGGTAGGTGGCCTTCCGGGTCGCCGCGAGCTCCCGCTGGTCGCGGCCCGCGACCGCGGCGCGGATCTCGTCGAGGTCCAGGAACACCACATCGCCGGGCTGGTCGAGCACCCCGTTGGCGGCCAGATCCTCGCCCACCAGCAGCACCTGTCGGCGCATCTCGGCCAGCGGGTGCACCCAGGCGAACTTCGCGAGCTCCCGCAGCCCGGTCAGCTGGCGGGTGCGGCGCAGGAAGAACCCGGCGAGCCGCCCGCGGACCGGCCGCAGCCGCCGGGCCCGGGCGGTCAGCTCCGCGACGGTCGCCTCGGCCTGCGCGGCGGCGCGCGCGAACCGCCGGTCGGGGGCCTGCTCCTGGTCGGTGATCTGCAGGTAGTTGGCGATGGCGGCGAAGACGGGGGTCGGGTCCTCGGACCAGCGCGGCACCCCGATGTCCACCTCCGCGGCGCAGCGGTTGCCGTACTCGGCCAGGAACGCGGCCAGGCCGAAGTCCGGCAGTTCGCCGTTGCGGTAGCGTTCGGCCAGCTCGGCTGGCGGTGCGCTGCTGAGCAGCTCCCGCTGCTCATCGTCCAGGTCGTGCACCACCTGCCACAGGGCGAGGTCCATCATCGTGGTGATGTTGTGCGGCAGCCCGCGCAGCACGGTGTCCAGCTCGGCCTCGTCGGCGATGCCCCGGAGCAGACCGCGGGCGAGCTGGCTGACCAGCAGTCCCGTCATCATCGGCCAGATGACGTCCGAGATCTCCTCGCCCGCGAAGGGCTCCTGCGCCGCCTCGGCGAGCCGGAGGCGCTCGGCGGTGGTGGCCGGTCGCGATGCCGGTGCGGACTTGCGCCGGATCTCCGCCGCGGAGCGGAACGCCCGCGCTCGCGCCGCGTCCGGCCGGGCCAGCGAGCCGCCGATGCCGACCACCGCTGCGGGAAGCACCTGCCGCACGAGCGTCAGCCAGGGCAGGCGGATCGGCATCCCGCGCTGCGGGGCGAACCGCGGATCTTCGAGCAGCCGCCGCGCGATCGCTTCGCACCGCGGTCCGTAGGTGCGCATCATCCGCGGCACCTGATCGCGGGTCCACCTGCTGCGCAGGAGGTCGGTCGGATCGCTGTAGAGGTGCCCGTGCACGTCGACGACCCAGACGTCCATCGCGGACCTCGTGCCGGTGGACCCCAGCCACATCCGGCCCGCCAGCTGCATCGCGGACATCCCGACCGGGGTGAACGGCCGGAGCATCCCCTGCATGTGCCCCACCTCGAAGTAGACCCGCGGCCCCGGGCCGTTCGCGGGCGGCGGCAGCGGGAAGAGGGTGGTGATCGGCCGGGACTGCAGCACCCAGAGCGTCCCGTCGCGGTCGATGGCCCACTCGACGTCCTGCGGGCTGCCGAAGTGCCCCTGCAACCGCGAACCGAGCTCCCGCAACGACTTCAGCTCACCCCTGCCGAGGCACCCGCCGGTCTCCGGGATCGCGTCCCCGAGGACGTAGTGGTCCGCGTTGACGCTGCCGTCCACGACGGCGGTCCCGAGCCCCGGCGCGGCATCGACGACCATCTCCGCCCGGCAGCCGGTGAGCGGGTTGGCGGTGAACAGCACACCGGCCACCTCGGCGTCGACCATCCGCTGCACGACGACGGCCATGCGCGCGGACCCGTGGTCGATCCGGTTCGCCTCGCGGTAGGCCACCGCGCGCTCGGTGTTCAGCGACTCCCAGCACCGCTGGACGGCTCCGACCAGCGCTTCCGGTCCTTCGACGTCGAGGAGCGTGTCGTGCTGACCGGCGAAGCTGGCGCCCGGGAGGTCCTCCGCGGTGGCGCTGGAGCGCACGGCGACGCGACCGGAGCCCAACCGCTGGTAGGCGTCGAGGATCTCCTGCGCCGGAACGACCCCGGACCGGTGGGCCCGCGTGGTCACGCAGAACCCGTCCGGCACCGGGAACCCGGCGCGCCGCATCTCGCCGAGCGCGGCGGCCTTGCCGCCGACCAGCTCGACCGCCCCGGCGCCGACCTCGGCGAGATCGACCACCTCAGCACCCCGTCCGGCCGACATGACAGCTCCCTCCTCGCCACGCCGACCAGGCTTCCCGGCACACCACCGCGAGGAGGTCAGACTGGCCCGAGCCCGTGAGCACGTGAACACCGCGACTGGCCGACACCGACATGATGGGGCGCTTCCACCACCGCCGCCGGTCGGACGCCGCTGAAAGGCCGTGCGATCGCAGTGGCCGGGCCGCCGGACGGCGGCTGACCGGGGACCGGTCGCGGTCGTGGGCTCGGCGCGCGGGGGTCCGGCGCAGCGGGTAGGTGCGGGCGTGGTGACTTCGTCCTGGTGCACGGGGCCTGGCACGACGGGGCGCATTGGGCTCCGGTCGTCGAGCGGTTGGCATCGCTGGGCCACACCGCCCACGCCCCGACCATCGCCGGGCACGCGGACTGCGTTCGATCCATTGTGGACTACTAGGCGGATCGAGAGCTCTCCGGCGCCGTGCTGGTCGGCCACGGCTTCAGCGGTTCGGTCATCGCCGGGGTCGCCGAGCGGGTGCGCCGCCTGGTGTTCTGCAACGCCTTCGTGCCGCTGCCTGGCCAGTGCCCGCTGGACGACTGCCCGCCGCACTACCGGACGCTGTTCCAGCGGCTGACCTGTCGGCCGGTTGGCCCAGATGTCGGGCAGTCACGAGGCGCTGCTGGTCAACCCGACCGGCCTGGCGGACCAGCTCGTCGAGGCCGGTCGGGGCTGACGCCCCGTCCGAGATCTTCGATACCGTGGTGGCGGAGTGTCGGATCTTCGACGGGGAGCTCGCGTGGGACTGTTCGGCGGCATGATGGGCAACGCTTCGCGCACCGATCCGGGTGCGGCGGTGAAGGAGTTCGGGCGCCTGCTGGCGCAGGGCGAGGAGATCCACGCCGCCTACCAGCTGATCCGGGACTCGTTCCTGTTCACCGACCGGCGCCTGATCCTCGTCGACAAGCAGGGCGTGACCGGCCGCAAGGTCGAGTACCACTCGATCCCGTACCGCGCGATCACCCACTTCTCGGTGGAGACCGCGGGCACCTTCGACCTCGACGCGGAGCTGAAGATCTGGCTGTCCGGCACGGCCGAACCGATCTCCAAGCAGTTCGGCAAGGGCGTCGACGTCTACGAGGTCCAAGCCCTCCTGAGCACGTTCATCCGCTGACCCGCTGGCGAAGGCGCGGCCTTCGGAAGTCCCGACCGATGAGGTCTGTCGGTCGGGACCTCTGCTCTTCGGCCCCACCGCGCGGCGGGACCGTCCCAGGACAGGATGAAACCGCTGGTCACGGGGGTGAAGCCGCTCCGGCCGCGCGAAGGGGTCTTTTTGTCCACAGTGGATGATCATCGGGGTCCGGGACGCAGCTGCGGCGCTTGACCATCTGGGGGAACGTCGGTCAAGCGCCGCAGCCCGGAAGCCGACCGCCGAAGCGGCGATCTCGGCGGTCGGCTATTCGGTCGCGAACGTCACTCGCACTCTCAACGGTAAACACCCTGATGGCATATACCAACCACCTTCGGTGCATGCCACCCCTTCGTGCGACCAGATCGCTTCCGGAACGCGGCGACCGCCGCCGAGGTCTCCGTCCCGGGGGTCCGCGCCGGTATATCCTGGAAGGCTTCGTTCCAGCGAAAGGAGCAGCTCCGAGCATGTCGAACGCTGAACAGGCCGACCGCGACTACCTTCGGGTGGTGACCGTCGGCGAGCTGATCCCGCACGACGACACCATCACGCTCGCCGACTACGACCCCGACTGGCCGCGGCTCTTCCAGCGCGAGGCGGACCGGGTCCGGGCCGCGCTGGGGGACACCGCGCTGCGCGTCGAGCACGTCGGGTCGACCGCGGTTCCGGGCCTGCCCGCGAAACCGATCATCGACCTGGTCCTGGTCGTGCCGAACTCCGCGGACGAGCAGTCCTACCTGCCCGCGCTCGAGTCGGTCGGCTACGTCCTGCGGATCCGCGAACCCGACTGGTGCGAGCACCGCGTGCTGAAGGGACCGGACACCGCCGTCAACCTGCACGTCTTCAGCTCGGGCGAGCCCGAGATCGACCGGATGCTGCGGTTCCGCGATCGGCTGCGGGCCAGCGCCGCCGACCGCGACCACTACGCGCGCACCAAGCGCGAGCTGGCGCAACGCGTGTGGCGGTACGTGCAGGACTACGCCGACGCCAAGACCGCGGTCGTGGAGGAGATCATGAGCCGCTGCGGCTGAACCGGGTGCCGCGCGGCGGTCGAGTTGACCGGGGAAGCGGGGAGGACCATCGCGCCGCTCATCGAGGAGGTCACGAGCTGGGCGCGGATCGCGGAACTTCCTGCTGAGCAACGGGGAGCGGGCCCGATCTGAGCGGTGGTCGTCGACTCGCGGGCCCGGTGTCGCAGAGGGTGCCGACCGGCGCGGAGCCGGTCGGCACACCTGGTGCGGCGGTCTTCGGGGGTTTCGCCCGAATCGGGTCAGTTGTTGCCGGCGAGGGACGAGGCGTCGCCGCCGTACCCGGCACCGCCGTTGCCCGCGGAGGCGTTGCCGCCGTCGCCGCTGGACAGGGCGCTGATGCCGCTGAGCACGTTCACGCCGACCCCGCCGTTGCCGCCGGCACCGCTGCCGCCGACTGCGCTGGAGGTCGCGTGGTCGCCGCCGTGCCCGTGGCCGCTGGCGAAGGCGGGCGAACCGATGGCCAGCGCCGCGGCGCAAGCAGCGGTGACACCGATAAGACGAAGCGAAGTGCGCATTGCTTGAACTCCCATCCATGTTCTGAAACGGTGCCGGGTCGGCATCAGCGGTCCCGGGTCTCCGGGATCTGAGGGGGTGCGCCGACCGGCAGGGCCTACGTTGCCCCGAACCCGGTCGATCCGCTTTGGCCGCCACACCAAAGAGAAACAGGGCCACTCGGGCGGACGATCGCACTGCGCCGTCCGAGTGGAAGCGACAGGTTACAAGGCGAAAACCCTCTTTTCCGCAGGGGAAATCCGACCAGATCAACATCGCCTCGGTGCGGAGATGGTGATGTGCAAGGGTTTTCGCGACGACTGATCAGCGCGAGCTCGGAACGTCAACTGCGATGACCCGTCCGGGAGCCGCTTTCGGTGGGTGAATCTCCTTTTCTTCCTGCTCTTTCGGGTTTTCGGTGCGGCTGCCAGCTCCGCGATGTCCGTTTGGTCTGAATGCTGCCCGTCGGCGGGGGCGGCCGGTGATCGGGCTGCGTCGTTTCGAAGTGGATCTAGGTTTCACTCGATCGTGAGAGCGGGCTGCGGAGTGGCTGGTCAGCGCCGGCCTGTGGACGCGTTCGGTGTCGAAAACTCGCGTCCTGCAACGGATTCAGGTGGACTGGCCCGGTGCCCGAGGTGTTCGTCGCGAATCGGTCCGTGCAAAAAGGACGTTTCTGATGTGCGGGCCGGAGATCTGGAGGGTCGATGCAATCGTCACCCCGACGTGCGGAGCGCGGCGCTGTGTGGTTCCCGCGCTCCCGTGGTACGCAGCGTGCCATGCCTGAGGAGACCGACCGTGGAACGCTCCCGCTGACCGCCGCCCAGACGGGGGTGTGGTTCGCCCAGGAGTTCGATCCGGCCAACCCCCTCTACCGCGCCGCGGAGGCGCTGGAGATCAGCGGCCCGGTGGACGTGGCGCTGCTCGAGGTCGCGTTGCGGCAGGCCATCGCCGAGACCGAGGCCTTCCGCGTCCGCTTCGACAGCGACGACCGCGGACGGGTCTGGCAGAAGGTCGAACCGCTGCTGGACTGGGAGCTGCCGCACGTGGACCTGCGCGGGGCCGCCGACCCGGTGGCCGCGGCCGAGGAGTGGATGTGGGCCGAGCTCGGCTCGCCGGTGGACCTCCGCAGCGCGCCGCTGTTCTCGTTCGCGGTGCTGCGGACCGGGCAGGAGAACTACACCGTCTACCTGGCGCTGCACCACATCACCATGGACGGGTTCGGCCTCTCGCTGTTCATCCAGCGGGTCGCCGAGCTCTACACGGCCGCCGAGGAGGAGCGGCCCTTCCCGCCGTGCCGGTTCGGCTCGCTGGCCCAGATCCTGGCCGACGAAGCGGACTACGAGGCGTCGGAGCGGTTCGCCCGCGACCGTCAGTACTGGGCGGAGCACCTGGCGGACTGGCCCAAGGCGGACCGGACGCGCCGGCTGTCGTCCATCGTGCCGCACACCTTCCTCCGCGAGACCGGGTACGTCACCCCGGAGGACGCCGAAGGCCTGCGGGCGCTGGCCCGGCAGGCGCGCACGGGCCTGCCGCCGGTCGCGATGTCCGCGCTGGCGCTGTACGTGCACCGGTTGGCGGGCGACGACGAGGTCATGCTGGACCTGACCGTGAACGGCCGGTCCGGCAGCGTCGCGCGCAGCGTGCCGTCGATGGTGGCCAACGTGCTGCCGCTGCGGACCTGGATGACGCCGTCGACCACCGTGGCCGAGCTGATCCGCACCACCGCGAACAGCGCGAAGGACCTGCTGCGCCACCAGCGCTACTCCTCGTCGCACCTGGTGCGGGACCTGGGGATCGCGCACCACCGCGGCGGGTACCTCGGCGACTGGGGCATGAACGTCATGACCCACGACGGACGGCTCCGGTTCGGCAGCCACCCGGCGGTGCTGCGGAACCTCTCGAACGGTCCGGTGACCGGGCTCGGCGTCAACGTCTACGACCGGCCCGCCGACGGATCGCTGCGGATCGACTTCAACTCCGACCCGGCGAAGTACGACCGCGCGACCACCGCCGCGCACCACCGCCGCTTCCTCGACCTGCTGCACGTGCTGGCGCACACCGACCCCGAGCAGCGGGTGGGGGAGATCGACCTGCTGTCGGCCGCCGAGCGCGAGCTGGTCGTCAGCACGTGGAACGACACCGCGCTGGGGACACCGACCGCGACGGTGCCGGAGCTGTTCGAGGCCCAGGCCCGCGCGGAACCCGACGCCACCGCGCTGGTCTGCGGCCCGGAGCGGCTGACCGCCGCCGAGCTCAACACCCGCGCGAACCGCCTGGCGCACCTGCTGGTCGAGCGCGGCGCCGGTCCGGAGGAGCGCATCGCGCTGGCCCTGCCGCGCACCGCGGACTACCTGGTCGCGGTGCTGGCGGTGCTCAAGGCCGGGGCGACCTGCGTGCCGCTCGACCCGAACCACCCGACGGCCCGCCTCCAGGCGCTGCTCGCGGAAACCCGGCCGCGCCACGTGCTCACCACCGCGGCGATCAGCGCGACCCTGCCGTCCGGACACCCGCTGCTGGTGCTCGACGAGCTCGCCACCGACCAGCACCCCGGCACCGACCCGACCGGTACCCACCGGCCGGAGCACGCGGCCTACATCAGCTTCACCTCGGGCTCGACCGGCGGTCCGAAGGGCGTGGTCGTCGAGCACCGCCAGCTCGCCAACCTCTTCCACGACCACCGCCGCGAGCTGGTCGAACCGGCGGGCCGACGACTGCGCGCGGCGCTGACCGCGTCGTTCTCCTTCGACACCGCCTGGGAAGGACTGCTGTTCCTGGCCGCGGGCCAGGAGGTCCACCTCGTCGACGACGCGGTGCGCCTCGACCCGGCCGCGCTCGTGCGGCACTTCGCCGAGCAGCGGATCGACTTCGCCGACCTCACCCCGTCCTACCTGCGCCGCCTGCTGCCGGAGGGCCTGCTGTCCGGGCCCGAGCAGTTCCCGTGGCTGCTCATGGTCGGCGGTGAGGCGATCGATCCCGGGCTCTGGGCGACGCTGCGCGACCACCCCGGCGTCGAGGCCTGGAACTACTACGGGCCGACGGAGTGCACGGTGGACGCGGTGTACTGCCGCATCGAGGGGGACCGGCCGCTCATCGGCCGTCCGGGGCGCAACGTCCGCGCGTACGTGCTCGACCGGGCGGGGCAGCCCCAGCCGCCGATGGTGCCGGGCGAGCTGCACCTGGCCGGTGCGCAGGTCGCCCGCGGGTACCTGAACCGCGAGGAGCTCACCGCGCAGTGCTTCCTGCCCGATCCGTTCGGGCCGCCGGGCGCGCGCATGTACCGCACCGGAGATCTCGCCCGGTGGACGGAGGACGGCCAGCTCGAGTACCTCGGCCGCACCGACGACCAGCTCAAGATCCGCGGTGTCCGCATCGAGCCCGGCGAGGTCGAGGCGGTGCTCACCGAGCACCCCCGGGTGGAGGAGGCGGTGGTGACGGCCACGCAGTCCGACGAGCCCGAGCTGATCGCCCACGTGGTGCCGGGACCGGAGCCGGTCGACGCGGCGGAACTGCGCTCGTGGACGGCGAAGCGGCTCCCGACCTCGATGGTGCCCTCGTCGTTCGTCCTGCTGCCCGAGCTCCCCCTGACAGCGCACGGCAAGCTCGACCACGCCGCCCTCCCCGCGCCCGAGGTGCGCACCGGTCGTGCCGCCCGCACGCGCCGCGAGGAGCAGCTGTGCGCGTTGTTCGCCGAAGTGCTCGGCGTCGGGCCGGTCACCATCGACGACGACTTCTTCGAGCTGGGCGGGCAATCGCTGCTGGTCGCCGAGCTCGTCACCCGGCTCCGCGCCGAGCTGCGGACCGAAGTGCCGCTCGGCGCGGTGTACGAGGCGCCGACCGTGGCCGAGCTGGCCGACCTGCTGGAGCGGGAGACGCCGTCGAGCGCGTTCGAAGCGGTCCTGCCGCTGCGCACCGGGGGCTCCCGGCCACCGCTGTTCTGCGTGCACCCGGTGGGCGGTCTGAGCTGGTGCTACGCGGGTCTGCCGCGCCACCTGCCGGACGACCTGCCGGTCTACGGGCTGCAGTCGCTCGGGCTGACCAGGGCCGACGGGCTGCCGTCGACGTTCCCCGAGATGGTCGACGGCTACGTGCGCCAGATCCGCTCGGTGCAGCCGACCGGGCCGTACCACCTGCTGGGCTGGTCGCTCGGCGGCGCGTTGGCGCACGCGATCGCATCCCGGCTGCAGGCCGACGGCGACCAGGTGGCGCTGCTCGCCCTGCTCGACGCGCGGCCGGTCGACCCGCAGGCCCACCGGACCGAACCCGCCCGCGAGGACGTCCGAGCGCTGCTGTTCGAGGCCGCGGGCCTGCCCGCGGACGCCGAGCACCACCCGGCGCTGGGGGAGGAGCAGCTCGCGGCGCTGACCACCGTGCTCCTCAACTCCGCGGCGCTGCTGCCGACCTACACCGAGTCGTTCTTCGACGGGGACCTGCTGTACTTCCGGGCGACGGAGGCCGACCAGGTGTCCGACGGCGGTGCGTGGCGCGAGCGGATCACGGGCTCGGTGATCTCGCACGACATCGAGTGCACCCACAACGCGATCGTCCAGGCCGAACCCCTGGCGATCATCGGTCGGCTGATCGCCGAGCACCTGGAGCGCGAGCCCGCGACCGCCAGCACGTAGCGGGTCCGAAACCCGCCAGCGGCCGGGTGGTGCGGCGCTGACACTGTCGGCATGCACGACGATTCGCGGGAACTGCTGGACCGCACCGCGGCGCACGCCGCCGAGTTCCTGGCCGGGCTGGACGCACGACCGGTGGCGCCCGCCGGGAGCCTGACCGAGCTGCGGGAGGCGCTGGGCCGCTCGTTGCCGGAGGAGGGCACGGACGACGTCCGCGTCGTCGACGAACTGGTGCGGGACACCGCCGAAGGGTTGCTGGCCAGCGCGGGCGGGCGGTTCTTCGGTTGGGTGATCGGCGGTGGGGTGCCCGCAGCGCTCGCGGCGGACTGGCTCACCGCGACGTGGGACCAGAACGCCGCGATGCACGCGTGCGGGCCCGCGTTGGCGGTGGTCGAAGAGGTCACCGGTGCGTGGCTGAAGCAGTTGCTCGGGCTGCCGGAGGAGGCGTCGTTCGCGTTCACCACCGGGGCGCAGTCGGCGCACGTGACGGCGTTGGCCGCGGCACGCCACGCGCTGTTGGCGGAACGCGGGTGGGACGTGGAGCGGCGCGGCCTGACCGGTGCTCCGCCGCTTCGGGTGCTGACCTCGGGTGAGCAGCACGCATCGATCGACCGCGCCGTGCGGCTGCTCGGCCTGGGCACCGACCAGCTGCAAGCGGTGGGAACCGACGCCGAAGGTCGGATCGACCTCCCCGCACTGGACCGGGCGCTCGCCGAGTCGGACGATCCGACGGTGGTGTGCCTGCAGGCGGGCGAGATCAACACCGGGGCGTTCGACCCGTTCGAGGAGGCTTGCTCGCTGGCCGCTGCCAGGCGCGCGTGGGTGCACGTCGACGGCGCCTTCGGGTTGTGGGCGGTGGTGAGCGACCGGCACCGGCACCTGCTGTCCGGGGTGGGTGCGGCGGATTCGTGGACCACCGACGCGCACAAGTGGCTCAACGTCCCGTTCGACTCCGGGCTGGCGTTCGTCCGGCACCCGTCCGCGCACCGCGAAGCGATGTCGATCCGCGCGAGCTACTTGGTGCACGCCGCCGAGGAATCCGGCACGCCGCCCGCCCGCGACCAGCTGGACTGGACCCCCGAGTGGTCCCGCCGCGCCCGGGCGGTACCGGTCTACGCCGCGATCCGCGCCCTGGGGCGGCGGGGAATCGCGGAGATGATCGACCGCTGCGTCGACCACGCCCACCGCCTCGTGACCGGGATCGGCGACCTCCCCGGCGCCGAGGTCCTGGCCCGCCCGCTGATCAACCAGGGCCTGGTGCGCTTCCGCGCCCGGACGGAGACCACGACGCCCGCACCGACCAGGTCATCGCGCGAATCCAACGAGAAGGCGAGACCTGGTTCGGCGGAACCACCTGGAAGGGCCAGCGAGCCGTGCGCATCTCGGTGGTGAACTGGCGAACCGACACGAGGACGTCGACCGAGCCGTCGAGGCCGTCCGCGCAGCGCTCGGCTGACGCGATCTCGGAGATGTGCGGTTCGGGGGTCGGGTGTCCGCGGGTAGGCTCGGCGGGGAGTTCAAGCGGTTGTGGAGTTGAGACTGCCCGATGGCGAGATCTGAGCGCCGGAGTGTTCCGGACGAGCAGTCGCGACTTCAGGTGAAGCCCGTTGTGTGGGCCGCTGGCGTGATCGGGGTCTTCGCGCTCGCGCTGGTGTCCGTGGCGATCCCGCTCAACGCCGTGGCGTTCGGGATGTGGGTTCCGCTGGCGTTCCTGCTCAGCGCCGCGCACGCCGGGGCGCTCGGGGTCGCGCTGTTCTACCCGCGCACGGTGAGCGTCGTTGCGTGCGTCGCCGTGTACCTGCTCGCGGTGGCGAGCGCCGATCTCACGGTTGTCTGGCCGGTTTCGGTGACGACGCTGATCGGGCAGGCGTTGCTGGTCGGCGTGCTCGGGGTGCAGCAGGTGTGGTCGGTCGGTCTGCTGTGCTGGGGCGGTGGTGTCGTGGCCGCTGTCGCGGCGGCTGCGCTCGTTCCGCACGACGTGCCGGTGAGCGGGAACCTCGTGCTGTTCAGCTCGATCACCGGTGGCGTGTTCGTCGTCGCGCTGATCGTGCAGCAGTGGCGGCAGATCTCCGCGCAGCTGGTGCGGGAACGCAGGCTCAGCGCCGACGAGCACGCCAAGCGGGTCATCGCCGAGGAGAAGACGCGGGTCGCCCGCGAGCTGCACGACGTGATCGCGCACAGCATGTCGCTGATAAACGTGCAGGCGACCACCGCGCGGTACCGGCACCCGGGGCTCGACGCGCGGATCGCCGCGGAGTTCGACGAGATGGCCGCCGCGTCGCGGCAGGCGTTGAGCGAGATGCGGAGCGTGCTGGGAGTTCTGCGCAGCACGCAGACCGGCGGGGAGCTGGTTCCGCAGCCCGGGCTGGAGCGGATCCCGGAGCTGATCGACAGCGCCCGCCGCGCGGGCGTGGACATCACCGCGCACGGCACCGAGCTGCTGGAAGACCGCGAGGCCAGCGGAATCGCGGGTATCGCGGCGTTCCGGATCGTGCAGGAGGCGCTGAGCAACGTGACCAGGCACGCCCCCGGCGCGCGCACCGAGGTGCGGTTCGGCCGCTCCGGGGACGAGCTGACGATCGTCGTGCGCAACGGTGCCCCGGATCGCGTGGCGAACGCGGTGCAGGGCGGCGGGCACGGCTTGGTCGGTATGCAGGAGCGGGCCGCGATCGTGGGTGGAGCAGTTCGGTTCGGGCATCTCGACGACGGCGGCTACGAAGTCCGCGCCGTGCTGCCGCTGCGCGAGATGAGCGACGATCCCCAGGAGTTCGCATGACCATCAAGGTGCTCGTCGTCGACGACCAGGCCATGGTGCGGGCCGGGTTCGCCGCGCTGCTCGACGCGCAGCCCGACGTGGAAGTGGTCGGCGAGGCGGACAACGGGGCCCGGGCCATCGAGATCTCGCACGAGCGGCAGCCCGACGTCGTCGTGATGGACGTGCGGATGCCGGTGCTCAACGGGATCGACACGACGCGGCAGCTGATGAACCCACCGGACGCCGCCGCGCACGTGCCCCGGGTGCTGATGCTGACGACCTTCGACATCGACGACTACGTGTACGAGGCGATCCGGGCGGGGGCCAGCGGTTTCCTGCTCAAGGACGCGCTGCCCGCCGACCTGGTCTCGGCGGTGCGAGTGGTCGCCAGCGGTGAGGCGCTGCTGGCACCGACGGTGACGCGGCGGATGATCGAGCACTTCGCCAGGTCCACCCCGCCGCGGCGGACCTCGGCACCGCGGCTGTCGGGGCTGACCGACCGCGAGCGGGAGGTGTTGGTCCTGGTCGCGCAAGGCCTTTCGAACAGCGAGATCGCGGCGTCGTTGTTCATCGCCGAGCAGACGGTGAAGAGCCACGTCAGCCGGATCATCGGGAAGTTGGGGATTCGGGATCGGGTGCAGGCCGTCATCGTCGCTTACGAGTGCGGGTTGGTTTCGGCCGCTGGGGATTGAGGCGGCGCTTGGGGTTTTGCGGTGATAGTGGGGTGCGGTTGGGTGCGGGGTTGATTTTGGGTTCGAAGCGGTGGGTGGTCGGCTTGGGGTGATGCAATTTCAAGCGAAATTGCGTCGTCGCCGCCCCCCCGGACTGCCGTGGTCGTGGCCTGGGGCGAGGTGAGCGGACGGCCGAGGCCGTTGCGGATGTCCTGGTAGTACCTGGGGCGGGGTGCCCCCTACCGTGGTAGGGGGTCTGAATGCGCTCCCCGGAGCGATGTGCTGCGGGGTGCTGAATTTCTACGCTTCTGCCGGTTCGGAATTCGTCCGGGCACGTTCACGGGGAGAAGCGGCATTGACCATTTCGCGCGCAGATATCGCACCGGCCCCGGTCGCCGGTTCGGGGCCGTTCCGCGATCGGGTTCTCGACCTGGTTCGGGCCGGTTGTTTGGTGGTGGTCGTCGTGCTGCACGCCATGATGGCCGGGATCGAGGTCGGCGACGACGGTGTTCGGATCACCAACGCCTTGGAGAACCAGGGGTGGTTCACGCCGGTTTCCTGGGGTGTCCAGGTGATGCCGCTGTTCTTCGTCGTCGGCGGGTTCGCCGGGGTCACTCAGTGGCGTCGGATGCGCGATTCCGGGGCCACTCCGGCCGATTTCGCTCGGGCCCGGCTCGTTCGGCTCGCGCGGCCCGCGCTCGTCGCCTTCGCCGCGATCGCCGTGGCGCTGGCGGTGGCGGGCGTGGCCGGGGTTCCGGCGGAGCTGCTCGCGCAGGTCGGGTTCCGGATGGGGCAGCCGATGTGGTTCCTCGGCGTCTACCTGGGGACCTCCGCGCTGGTCCCGCTGCTGTGCCGACAGCACGAGCGCGCGCCGCGGGTGACGTTGGCGCTGCTGGTGGCGGTGGCGTTCGGCGTCGACCTGGTGGCGATCGCCACCGCGGTGCCGGTGGTCGGGTTCGTCAACCTCGCGTTCGTGTGGCTGGCCGTGCAGCAGATCGGCTTCTGGTACGCCGACGGCTGGTTCCGGTTCCGGTCGAACGGGCAGCTGCTGGCCGGGGCGGTCGGTGCGTTCGCGCTGCTGCTGGCCAGCACGACGTCCGGCCTGTACCCGGCCGACATGCTGGCCAACCTCAACCCGCCGACCACGAACCTGGTGCTGCTCGGCGTCGTCCAGGTGTGCGTGCTGGCGCGGTTCGCCGACCGCCTCGCGGTCCTCGTCGACCGCCCGGGGCTGCGCAGCGCGGTCGACGCGATCGGCAAGCACTCGCTGACCGTCTACCTCTGGCACATGCCCGCCGTGGTGCTGTTCGCCGCCGCACTGCTGGTGCTCGGGTTCCCGTGGCCGGAACCGCTCAGTGCCGCGTGGTGGCTGACCCGGGGTGCGTGGCTGGCCGGGATCGCACTGGTCCTCGTCCCGCTCGCCACCCGCCTGGGCCGGTTCGAGCACGGTGCCGGAATTCCCCGTCGCACGAGGGGATTCGCCGCAGCCGGTGTGGTCGTCGCCATCGCAGCCGTTCTCACGGTGCTGGTGGTGGGCTTCACCGTCGGCTCGGCCGCGATCGCTGCCCTCCTGCTCCTGATCTCACTGCGCATGCAGCGAATCCGACAGGCCACAGTGGACATCTAGGGCCTGCGACCGGACCGGTTCGGCGCCGCCGTCGTGGTTGCGGGGGCATGCCGGAGACTGCGGTGTTGGTGATGGGCGGGTTGACCACGCTCAGGAAGATGCCGATCAGCACGAAGACCGCGAGAACGAGCGATCTCAGTGGATCACCATCTGCACCAAGCTGCGTGCTACCGGCATGCCCATCAGGGGCATCCGCCGCTACGCCGAGCTCGTGACCGCGGGCGGCGGCAACGAGGACGACCGCCTGGGCCTCCTCGGGTCGCGCCGGGACCACGTGCTCGCCCGGACCGCCGAACTCCAGGACAGCCTGGAGAGGATCAACCACAAGGTCGACGTCTACCGAGGACGCCTGGCCGCCGGAGATGCCGACCCGCTGTGGGCGCCGCGCCGCGGTTGCCCCGTCCTCCCGGTAGTCCCGTACGGCGAACGTCGGTCAGCTGACTTTCCCAGCGACTGTTGACGGTGGGAGAACCATCTTCTACAGTCCTTCCCTAATCGTTTAGGAATTCGTTGCGGCGGCATCGTCGGCAGCGACCTAATCGTTTAGGGAGAATGTGGTGGCAAAGAAGCCCACGCTGCGTGACGTCAGCCGTGCGACGGGTCTGTCGACGTACACGGTGTCCAGGGCGTTGAACGACGGCGACGACGTGGCGCCTGGTACCCGAGAGCTGGTGCGTGCGGCGGCCCGCGAGCTCGGGTACGTGCCCAACCGGGTTGCGCAGGAACTCCGGAAGAACACCCGCAGCTCGATCGCGGTGATCACGGCCAGCACTTCGAACTACTACTACATCGAGATGATGAAGGGCGTGCAGCGCGTGCTGCGGTCCACCGGCCGGACGGCGTTCGTGGCGGACATCGCCGCGGAAGGCCTGTACTCCGCGGAGGTGGAGGATGCCACCGTCCGCCAGCTGATCCAGTCGCGCACCGCGGGGGTCATCGCGACGCTGACGCTCAGCCCGGCCAATACGCGGTTGCTGGACGACTGGGACATACCGGTGGTTTTCGTCGACTCCGCCCCACCTGCGGAGGCCGCGAACGTACCTCACATCGGCACGGACAACGTCGCGGCGAGCACCCAGGTCGGCGCACACCTGGCCGAACACGGTTACCGCGACTGGCTCTTCCTGGCCTACCCCAGCCGCTGGTCCACCAGGGTGGACAGGGAACGAGGCCTGCAGGAGGCCGCGCACCGCCACGGCGCCCGGCTGGAGGTCGTGGAGAGCGACAACGACGCCGAATCCGCCCGCTGCACCCTGGAAAAGTACCTGGACGAGCGTGCCGGGGCCCTGCCGCAAGCCATCGTTGCGGGCAACAACCCGATGCTGCACGGCGTGCTGCGCTGCCTGCGCACGCGCGGAGCCCGGGTACCTGCCGACGTCGGGCTCGTCGCGTTCGACGAGTTCCCGTGGGCGCCGCTGCTCGATCCGCCGCTGACCGTGCTGAACGAGAACAGCGAGGAGATCGGCGAACTCGCCGCCCAGACGCTCACCAGGGTGATCGACCAACAGCTCGCCGCCGAGCGAGAAGGCCAACAGCCCCGGCCCCGGTACACGGCGCAGGATCGGCGTGAAGTTCCCGCCGAGCTGGTCATCCGCGAATCCTGCGGATGCCCGGCGCCGTGAATGCCTCGCCCGCACCGGTCACCGAACGCCATCTGACCGGAGAAGATCTGCTTAGGACAAAGGAGCAGCCGTGAAGCGTACCGTCCGCAGGGTGGCGCTGGCCGCCACCGCGCTGGCCGTTCTCGGCGCCGGCGCGTGCACCTCCGGTGATCAGGACGTCGCCGCCAAGCCCACGAAGATCGAGAAGATCGGCTTGATGGTGCAGGACATGTCCAACCCGTTCTTCTCCTCGATGGAGAAGGGCGCGAAGGAATCCGCAGCCGCCATCGGGGCGACCGTCAACACCCAGGACGCGCAGCTCGACCTGGCCAACCAGAACAACCAGATCGACGCGTTCATCCAGCAAGGTGTGGATCTGATCGTGGTCAGCGCCGTCGACGAGAGCGGGCTGCAGCCCGGCATCGAGCGGGCGAAGCGCGCGGGCATCATTGTGGTCGCGGTCGACACCCCGGCGAAGGGCGCTGACGCGGTGATCATGACCGACGCCGTGCAGGCGGGCGAGAAGTCGTGCGAGTACCTGTTCAGCCAGCTCGGCGGCAAGGGCAACGTGCTGCTGGTGGATGGCACGCCGATCCAGACCATCCGGGACCGGATCACCGGCTGCGAGAACGTGCTGCCCAAGTACCCCGGGATCAAGGTCGTCGGGCACCAGGCGTCCAAGAACGACCGGGCGTCGGGGTTGATGGTGACCACTGACATGCTCACCGCGACGCCAGACGTCCAGGGCATCTTCGGGATGAACGACCCCTCCGCGCTCGGGGCGGTGCTCGCGGTGGAGCAGGGCGGCAAGAGCGGCCAGGTCAAGGTGACCGGTGTGGACGGTAGCCCCGAAGGGGTCTCGGAACTGCAGCGGCCCGGTTCGCCGTTCGTCGGGACGGCGACGCAGAACCCCGCCGAGATGGTCCGGCAGGCCGTCCAGGTCGGCCAGGACATCGTCGCGGGCAAGCCGCCGCAGCAGCGGACCATTCTGATCCCGAGCGAACTGGTCACCCGGGAGTCGGTTGGCCAGTACGCCGGGTGGTGACGACCTCCGGTCGGGCCGCCGGGTTCGCCGGTGGCCCGCGAGCGACGAGAGAGCTTCCATGACCAGGTCAACTCCGCCCTTGCTGCAGATCGAGGGCGTCACCAAGAGATATGGTCCGACCCTCGCGCTGGACTGCGTCGACTTCGACCTCCGAGCCGGCGAGGTGCACGCCCTGATGGGCGAGAACGGCGCCGGGAAGTCCACCCTGATGAAGATCCTGGCCGGCAACGTCGACCGGGACTCGGGGCGGATCCTGTTGAACGGCGAGCAGATCGAGATCCGGTCGCCGGGAGACGCCGCAGCGCACGGCATCGCGATCATCCACCAGGAGTTGAACACGGTTCCGACCATGACGGTGGCCGAGAACCTCGTGCTCGGTCGCGAACCGCGCACCCGGCTGGGCGTCCTGGACCGCCGCGCGATGCTGGCGTCGGCCGAGGAGAAGCTGGCCCGCATCGGGGCCGACATCGATCCCCGGCGGCGCTTGGGCGAGCTCAGCGTCGGGATGCAGCAGATGGTGGAGATCGCGCGAGCGGTCGCCGAAGACGCCGCCATCCTGGTGCTGGACGAACCGACCGCAGCGCTGTCCCGGGCCGAGGCCGAACAGCTGTACCGGATCATCGAGGAGATGCGGGACCGCGGCGTGGGATTGATCTACATCTCGCACCGCATGGAGGAGGTGTGGCGACTGGCCGACCGCGTGACCGTGTTCCGGGACGGCGGCTACGTCGGCACCCGGGCCAAGAGCGAGATCGAACCGCCCGAGGTCGTGCGCATGATGGTCGGCCGCACGCTGGACGACCTGTACCACCGCCAGCGGCATCCGATCGGGGAGCCCGTCCTGGACGTGCGGGAGCTCACCGACGGCAACGGCGTCGGCCCGGTGAGCTTTCAGGTGCGGGCCGGGGAAGTGGTGTGCCTGGCAGGTCTGATCGGCGCCGGGCGCACCGAGGTGGCGAGGCTGCTGTTCGGAGCCGACCGCGCCCGCGGCGGTGACGTGCAGGTGTCCGGTCGATCGGTGGTCGCCCGGCACCCGGCCGAGGCCATCGCGGCGGGCATCGCCATGGTCCCGGAAAGCCGCAAGGAACAGGCGCTGTTCCTCGACCACGCGGTGGAGACCAACATCGCCATCAGCTCGCTCGACGACTTCCACCGGGCCGGAGTCCTGCAGCGCGGCCGAATCCGCCGCGGCGTCGAGGACCAGATGCAGCGCCTCCGCTTGCGGCAGAACGCCCTGCGACTGCCGGTGCGCGCGCTTTCCGGCGGCAACCAGCAGAAAGCGGCGCTGGCGCGCTGGCTGATGCGACAGGCGGACGTGCTCGTCCTGGACGAGCCGACCCGCGGGGTCGACATCGGCGCCAAGAGCGAGATATACGAAGTGATCAACGAACTGGCCGGGGCGGGCAAGGCCATCCTGGTCATCTCCTCCGACTTGCCGGAGGTACTCGGCATCAGCGACCGGATCCTGGTGATGCGGGGCGGTCGCATCGTCCACGAACTCGCCGCCGATGACGCGAGCGAGGAGAGCATCATGCTGCACGCGACCGGCACAGCCCGGCATGTTCCTGGAGACGTCCCATGATTCCGCAGACGACGACGCAGGGCACCGACGCGGTGCGGGAGCGCAAGTCGTTCGACTTCGCGACCTGGTGGGATCGCGTGGGAATCCTCGCCGTCCTGATCGCACTCGTCGTGCTGATGGCGCTGATCGCGCCCAACTTCGCGTCGGTGGAGAACCTGCTCAACATCGCGCGGTCCATCTCCATCAACGCGATCCTGGCCGCGGGTTTGACCTTCGTCATCCTCACCGCGGGAATCGACCTGTCGGTCGGCTCGATCGTTGCGGTATCAGGGGTGGCGGCCGTGCTGGCCGCGGTCGGCGGGTTGCCCACGCCCGTCGCGGTGCTGATCGGCATCCTCGCGGGTGCCGCCGCCGGGCTCGGCAACGGCCTGCTCACCGCGTACCTGTCGCTGGCCGCGTTCATCGTCACGCTGGGCAGCATGACCCTGCTGCGGGGTCTCGCGTACACCATGACCGACGGCCAGCCGATCGTGTCCAACACGCTGAACTTCCGGGACATCGGCAACGGCTACTTCGCGGGGATCCCGGCGCCGGTGGTGGTCATGGCCATCGTGTACCTGGTCGCCTGGTTCGTCCTCGAACGCACCAAGTTCGGCCGCCACGTGTACGCGGTCGGCGGGAACGCCGAAGCCGCTCGGCTCGCAGGCATCAACGTCAAACGCGTGATGACGGTCGTGTACGTCATCGCCGGGGCCTGCGCCGGGCTGGCCGGTGTGATCTTCGCGGCGCGCGTGGTCTCCGCGCAGCCCAACGCCGGCACCGGCTACGAGCTCGACGCCATCGCCGCCGTCGTGCTCGGTGGCACCAGCCTCGCGGGCGGTCGCGGCAGGATCATCGGCACCTTGGTCGGGTCGGTCATCCTCGGCGTCCTCAGCACGGGGCTGATCCTGATGAACGTGCAGTTCTTCACCCAGCTGCTGATCAAGGGCGCAGTGATCATCCTGGCGGTCGCCATCGACAGCCTGAAGCGCCATCCCATCCGCCTGCGCCGCGGTGGCACCCCGGCGACGAGCCCACCGGCCGAATGACCCCGCACCGCACCAGGAACCAGACAGGAAGGACGGACGTGGGCCTGCCTACCGTCGTCATCTCCGACCCCCGCCCCGGGCACCGCATCCACGAGCCGGTCCGCTTCGTCGTCCCGGCGGAACTGGACGGCGATGTGTGGACCGCGACGCGGCCCGATGGCACCACCGTGCTCTGCCAGCGGCTGACCGAGCACACCGCGCCGGGGGAGACCGCGTTCGTCGCCGCGGTGTCGTTCACCGGTCGGACCGAACTGGTGCTCACCGGCCCCGCCACCAGCACCGCTGCCGGTATCCGCCAGCTGGAAGCAAGGGAGGAAGACGCCTTCGTGCGGCTGGACACCGGGTACTTCGACCTGGAGTTGTGCACCGGGACCGCCCAGGGCACCGGATCCTCCAAATGGGGACTTCGGCACTTCTCCACGTTGGCGGAGGGGGTCGACCTGCTGCCGTCCGGGAACAACGCCATCGGCGGCTTCTACGGGCCGTTCTTCACCCCGGAGAACGGCTTGATCAACCCGCCTGAGCACGCGGTTGTCGACATCGAGGTCGTCGAACGCGGGCCGGTGCTGCACCACTACCGCATGCACGGCGTGATCCCGGACGGGCTCCTCGACGAGCTGCGCGGCAAGAGCTTCACCGTCGACTGGATGTTCACCTGCGGCACGCCGCACTTCACCAGGCGCTACGTGGTGGACGACTTCCAGACCGTCATCAACGGGCGCTCGGTGACCAACCTGATCACGGTCGGCGACGAGTTCGAGGGCGGCCGGGGCGAGTTGGTGTTCGACCGGTTCGAGTCCTACGACGCGACGACCTACCGGGCCGGCGACCCCTACGCGGCCGAACTCGCCGCCATGGTCGCCGAAACGCTGGAGACCTCGCAGTCGCGGAACCCGAAGTTCGACGAGTTCAAGTCGCTGCTCACCGAAGACCTGGAATCGGCCCATTGGGATCTGTACTGGCGGCTGTTCTGCTCCTGGGAGAACGCGCTGGACGAACCGGAGATCCGAGAGCGCCTGGCCCGAGTACGCGCCCGGGCGCACGCGCTGGCCGACCATCCCGACCGGGAGTGGATCATCACCCGTGACCCGGTGGACGTCTCCGCCACCCCGCACGAAACCGCCTTCCCGGGCCCAGCGGCCAAGACCGCCGAATACCACACGGGGAGCGGGCGGACGATGGTGTGGTGGACCGAAAAGCCCTCCGGGGCCTTCCAAATCGTCCAGCGCCCGCAGTCGGGCTGGGTGAACTGGGGCAGCAACGGCGAGAACGAGTGCCCGCAGCTACCGACCGGTGTGTGGATCAAGACCGCTTATGGCCAGTTCTCCGACTGGCGCGCGGTGGCCGATGACCTGGAAACGCCACCAGAGGTCCGCCTGGCGTGACACCCGGCCGATCCACGTGAGGGGCACCGTCGACGGCGGTGCCCCTCACGCACTGATCGAGCAACGCTGCGTGGGCAGCGTGCCTGTCTCGCCCCCCGAGCGAGACAGGCACGGCTGGTCTCAATTCGCCCGCGACAGCGTTCCCGGCCGGAGACCGCTCACTTCAGCAGGAACCCCGCGTCGATCTGCTGGGTGCTGCCGGTGATCCACTTTCCCGCGTCGGACACCAGGAACAGGACGACGTCGGACACGTCGCGCACCGGCATCGCGTCGACCGGCATCAGGTTGTGGCGCATCGCGTCGCCGAGCTCTTCGTGCTCCTCCAGCCACTGCGGGAAGTATTCGTTGTTGGACATGGGGGAGTCGACGCCGGTGGGGTGGATGGTGTTGACCCGAATGGACTCCGGAGCCAGCTCGCGCGCGAGCGTCCGCATGAGACCGACGATGCCGTGCTTCGCCGCCGCGTAGTGGGTGCAGCCCGCGACCCCTTTCAAGCCCGCGATCGACGACGTGAGGACGACGGAACCGCCGCGGCCGCCCGCCCGGATGTGCGGGATCACCGCCCGGCAGGACTTGAACACGCCGGTGAGGTTGATGTCGATCATGTCGTCCCACGCCTCGTCGGTCAGCTCCCACGTGTTCTCCGACAGGCTGAGGATGCCCGCGTTGGCGAGCAGGATGTCGATGCGCCCGAATTCGCCCATCGCGGTCTCGGCGAGCCTGGTCATGTCCGCGGTGCTGCGGACGTCGGCTTCCAGCGCGATGCAGCGGCGCCCGGTCCTCTCGACGGCGGCGACGGTCTCGTCGAGGTCACCCGGGCGCCCGGTCGGGAACGGCACGGAGCCGACCTGCTCGGTGATGTCGCACACGACGACGTCCGCGCCCTCCTCGGCGAGCCGCACCGCGTGTGCGCGCCCCTGCCCTCGGCCACCTCCGGTGATGACGGCGACTTTCCCGTCGAGCTGTCCCATTCCCGGCTCCTTTCAGCGGTTTTCCCGTGATGCGCGGAGGAAGGCGATGCTGTCGGCGGCCAGCGCGTCCATCGACGGCGCGACCGGGCGCCACAACGACACCGCCCGTGCGATTTCGACGATCGTGGGCAGGAACGACTCGACCACGATCTGCCCGGAGTAGCCGATCCCGTCGAGCGCGGCGAACACCTCCGGCCACGGCAGGTGCCCGCTGCCGGGCGCGCCGCGGTCGTTCTCCGAGACCTGGAAGTGGAAGACCCGGTCCCCGGCGGTGCGGATCGCGTCCCCGAGATCCTTCTCCTCGATGTTCAGGTGGAAGGTGTCGAGCAGGAGGCCGACGTTGTCGCGGCCGGTGGCTGCGCACAGTTCCAGACCTTGCTCGACGGTGTTGACCAGGTCGGTTTCGAAGCGGTTCAACGGTTCGATCGCCAGCCGGACGCCGTGTTCGCCCGCGTGGTCGGCGGCGGCCCGCAGGCTTTCGGCCGCCCGCGCGCGTTGCTGGGCACGCTCGTCCGGGGGCAGCAGCCGAGCTTGCCCTGTCGGTGCGTACATCGGTCCCGCCACGTGCGGTGAGCCGACCGTGGCCGCCAGCTCCACGCAGCCGCGCACGTAGTCCAGACCGGCAGCGCGGGCCTCCGGGTCCGCTGCGGACAAATCGCGGTCAGGTCCGAAGGCGCCGCAGATGCTGACGGCGAGTCCGTGTTCTCCGGCGGCGTCGCGCAGTGCCTGGGCGGACAGCAGATGCGGATTCTCGACGCAGACCTCGATCACGTCGTAACCGAGCCTGGCGACCTTTGCGAAGGCCGCGGGGCAGTCGGCGTCGGAGAACGGCGAGGCGAGCACGAACGTGCTCAGTCCCAGGGGATTGCGCATGGTCGTCACACCAGGCCCAGCTCGTTCTCGAGCTTCTTGGTGTGGGTGATGGCCGCTTCGGTGTACGGGTCGAGGAATTCCGGTGCGCCCGCGCCTGAGAGCACGCCCCAGACATCACCGGCCGCGGGCAGCAGTTCGTAGGAGATCCAGCCGGTGTAGCCGATTTCAGCGATGGCTCGGACGATCGGCCGGAAGTCGGTGTGCCCGCAGCCCGGCGCGGCGCGGTTGCTGTCGGCCAGGTGCACGTGTGCCAGCCGATGCCCGCAGTGCCGGATCGCCGCGGCGATGTCCCGCTCCTCCAGCGCCATGTGGAAGGTGTCGGCCATGCAGCCCAGCGCGGGATGTCCAGCCTCGTCGACGAAGGTGACCGCCTGATCCATCCGGTTGATCAGGTAGGTCTCGTACCGGTTCCATGGCTCGACCGCGATGCGCACGCCGTGGTCGTCGGCGTAGGCGGCGATCGCCCGAGCGGCCTCAACCGCCCACGCCCATTCGCGTTCCCGGTCAGTTTCCGGCGTGATCTTCATGCAGGCCGTCGGAGTGAAGGTGACGACCTCCGCTCCGAGCGCCGCGGCGTAATCGACGTTGCCGCGCAAGTAGTCCAGTGCGTTCCGGCGGATGGCTTCGTCGGTGCTGACCACGTCGCGTTCCGGGGTGAAGATGCTGATGATCGACGACGCGCGCACGTCGTGCTGCTCCAGCTCGCGACGGACCTCCGCAACGTCGTGCTGTGCTGGTTCTCCGACCAGTTCCACGCCGTCGTAGCCGAATTTCGCGATCCGCGCGATACCGTCCGCGAGCGGCTCCCGGCCGTAGACGAGCGTGTTGTAGGTGTAGCGAAACATCGGTCCCCTCAATCCGTGGCCTGGAAGTCGTGGGTGTGGTCGTCGACGTTGTGCGTGGTGAAGGTGATCGGATCGCCCAGCACGATCTCGCCGTCGGCCCCGATCGTGCGGCGGCCGAGTCGCAGCGCACCGCATCCTCCGGGACACCAGAACCAGCAGCCGCGGCTACTCGCCGGCCCCGGCGCGGCGCAGGCATTCCCGGACGTACCGGTCGGAAGCGGTCAGCTGCGAGGTCACCTTCTCCAGCGGCCAGCCGCCCGTGCCGTGGCACTTCAGGCTCGCCGGGCCCTGGTAGCCCAGGCGCCGCAGGGTGGCGAGCGGGACGCCGTGGTCGAGGGTCCCGTCCGGACGCGGCAGCTGCCGCTCGCCCGGCCCGAAGTTGAGCCCGTCGACCCCGCGCTGGTAGTCGCGGTCGATGTCCCAGATGTAGTAGTAGAAGAGCTTCTTGCGCTCGGCGAGGAAGGTGAGCACCTCGCTGATCGTTTCCTCCATCACCCACAGATGCGACGGTGCGACGCAGACGCCGAGGTTCGGGTGGTCGAGTTCGGTGACCAGCCGCTTGATCTGCGCGAAGCTGTCGACCCCTTCCTCCCACCGCTGCTCCTCACCGACGCCGGACTCGAAGTCCGCGCTGAACGGGACCGTCAGGTGGTTCTCGACCGCGATGCGGATCCCCTTGGCGGCTGCGGATTCCACCAGCGGCGGCAGGAAGGAGCCGACGAAGTCGGGAAAGTTCGCCTCGCAGTCGAAGACGATCGTGTCGATCCCCAGCTCCGCCGCGAGGTCGATGCGTTCGGCGATCTCGTGCTGGTTCTTGCCGTACGTGGTGAGCCCGCACGGTTTGATTCCGTAGGTGTCCAGTGCCTTCCGGATCGCACCGACGTCGTCGCCGGGGTTCACGTGGTGCGCGAGGGGAGCGGCCGAGGACCACAGGTTGACCTCGCGGAATCCCAGACCGGCGAGTTCGCGCAGCGCGACGTCGAGCGGAAAGTCGTGGTAGGGGAGAATTTCTGCGGTGTAGCGCATGTCGGTGCCTCTCAGTCCCAGGTGAAAACGGCTTTGTCGGTCAGCCGGCGATCGAATGCGCGGAACGCCTCGGGCGCGTCGTCGAGCTGGTACCGGTGACTCACCAGTCGCTCGATCGGCAGCGCGTGCTGCACGGCGAAGCGGCTGAGCTCCGCGAACTGGTCGATGGGGAAGTACCACCCGCCGGTGACCCGCAGCAGCTTGCGGATGATCTGGTCGCTCGGGTTGATCGTGGTCTGCCGCGATTCGCCGACGAAAGCGACGCTGCCGAGCTTGCGCACGCAGTCCAGTGCGGAATTCTGCGCGGGCGGCGCGCCCGAGCATTCGACCACGACGTCAGGCCCCCGGCCGCCGGTGAGCTCCCGCAACCGGGCCACCGCGTCGTCCGAACCGGAGTTGACGACCGCGTCCGCGCCGAGTTCGCGCGCCAGCGCCAGCCGTTCGTCGAGCAGGTCGACCGCGAGCACGGTCGCGCCGAGCGCTTTGCCGACCAGCACCGCGGCTCCGCCCATCGGGCCCATTCCGAACACCGCGAGCGTCGTCGCGCCGCCCACGGCGAGGGACTTCTGGGTGGCGTACTGCGTGCCGACCATGTCGGTGAGCAGCGCTCCAGCGGTGTAGGAGAGTTCGTCCGGCAGCGGCAGGCAGTTCACCGCCGGCGCCACGAAGTACTCGGCGTCGCCGCCGTCCACGTCGAACCCGAGGCACTTCCACCGGGGACAGAGCATGAGCCGGCCGCCGCGGCAGTGCTCGCACCGCATGCAGCCGATCGCGAGATAGCCGGTGACCCGGTCGCCCAGCGCGAGCCCGGTCACCCCGGGGCCGGTCTCGACCACGTCGCCGGCCGGCTCGTGCCCCGGCACGACGAGCCCGCGGCCCGCGGCGTCGCCGCCGACGATCGGATTCCCGGTGTACAGGCTCATGTCGCTGCGGCAGATCGCCGAGGCACGGGTGCGCACGAGCACCTCGCCGGGGCCCGGCCGCGGCACTTCCCGCTCGACGACCCGGACCTCGCGCTCGCCCGGCAGCAGAACGGCTTTCATGGCATTGCTCCTTCTACTTGACGGCGCCGAAGGTGAGCCCGGAGACGATCCGGCGGCGCAGGATGAGGGTCAGCACGACGATCGGTGCGACGATCACGGTCGAGGCGGCGGTGAGCATTCCCCAGTCGGTGCCGAACATGCCGGTGAACTCCATGATCCCGACCGGTGCGGTCTTGGCGTCCTGGCGGGTGAGCGACAGGGCGAGCAGGAACTCGTTCCAGGACAGGACCGCGGTGAGGATCGCCGTGGTGGCGACCGACGGCACGAGCAGCGGCCAGAGCACCCGGCGCATGGTTCCCCAGCGGGTCAGGCCGTCCAGCATGGCGGCTTCGTGGAGCGCGTACGGGATCTGCAGAATGGTGCTCCGGAGGATCCACACCGCGATCGGCAGGTTGATCGCTGCGTACGGCACGATCAGGATCGGGTAGGTGTCGAACAGGCCGAGGTTCCCGGCGAGGATGAACAGCGGCACGACGGAGACCATCGGCGGGAACATGTAGGTCGAGAGGATCCACGACGACAGGAACCGCCGGGGCCGGAACTCCCGCAGCGAAAGCGCGTACGCAGCAGGCACGGCCAGCACCACGGTGAGGACGGTGGCACCGACCGTGACGATCACGCTGTTGAGCACCAGCGGCCCGAACGCCTGTCCCGCCCCGCCGCCGGTGAGCACCTTCGCGTAGTTCTCCAGGGTGGGCCGGAACGACCAGCTCGGCGGCACGCTCGTGGCGACGCTCGGCGGTTTGAGCGAAGTGACCACCATGAACACGATGGGCACCAGCGACACGAGCAGCCATGCCCACAGCACCAACTGCCCGGACCAGGCACTGACCTTCCGGTTGGCCACGTCCTACGCCTCCTCGTGGTCGCCGTGCCGGCCGACCAGGCGCAGCAGCAGGGGGGTGAGCATGAGCAGGAACACCAGCAACAGGAGCCCGACGGTGGCGGCCGTGCCGATCCGGAAGCTCTGCAGCGCCACCCGGTAGATGGCGAGGTTCACGATCTCCGTCGAATCGCCGGGGCCGCCGCGGGTGAGCACTTGGAACGAGTCGAAGGTCTTGAACGCCTGGATGGTCCGCAGCACGAGCGCGATGCCGAGGAACGGCATGAGCGTGGGCAGCGTGACGTGCCGGAACGCCTGCCAGGCCGACGCCCCGTCGATCGCCGCCGCCTCCATCGGCTCCTGCGAGAGCGATTGCAGGCCGGCCATGAGGATCAGCGCGACGAACGGGGTCCACTGCCAGACGTCGAGTCCCAGCACGGCGAGCCAGGCGGTGGCCGGTTGCCCGAGCCAGTCCAGGTCGGTGGGGACGATGCCGAGCGCGCCCAGGTAGTGGTTCACCCAGCCGTAGTTCGGGTTGACCAGCTGCCGGAACAGCAGTGCGGACACCGCGGGGGCGATCGCGAAGGGCAACAGCATGAGCGCGGCGGCCGGACCCGAGCCGCGCACCTTCGCGCTGAGCGGGATCGCGAGACCCAGACCGAGCAGCATCTCCACCGATACGGCCACGACGACGAACACGAGCGTCGTGAGCAGCGAAGCGAGGATCTTCGGATCGGTCAGCACCGCGCCGAAGTTGGCGAAGCCGACGAACTGGCTCTGCCCGCCGAACAGGTCGACGCGGTGGAAACTGGACACCAGCAGGTAGAGCGTGGGCACCACCGTCAGCGCGAGGAGCACGAGCAGCGCCGGGGAGACGAACAGCCAGCCGGCGCGGTTGCTCCGCCGTCGGGCCCGGCGGTCCGCGCCCGGCCTCGTCTCGGATGGAAGAGTGCTGAGCGTCGTCATCGGGGCACCTCGTATCCGGCGGCGGCGAGCAGGCGGCGGACCGATCTCGCGGCCTGGTCGAGCGCTGCGCGGGGCTCGGCACGTCCGGTAGCGGCGGTGTTGACCGCCACCGCGATCGCCTGGCTCACCTCGGTGTAGTTGGTCAGCCGAGCTCGCCCGACACCGACGGAGAGGGTGTCCCGCAGCGCCCGGTAGAACTCGGCGTCCGGGTTCGCGGGGTCGGCGACCAGCCGGTCGTACACCGACGTCCGGGTCGGGTGCAGGCCCGCCTTCGCCATCTCCAGCTGGACCGGGGCGCTCGTGAGCCAGGTGATCGCGCGGTAGGCCCACGCCTTGTGCGCCGAACTGCGATTGATGCTCAGCATGTACGTGCCGAAGTGCGGCCCCGTCGCCTGCCCGCGCGGCACCGGGGCGTAGCCGACCTCGCCCAGGCCGGGCGAGTCGAGCTCCATGCTGTGGTAGTTCATCGACATCGCGGCGAGGCCGGCGCCGAAGGTCGACGCGGTCTCGTCCCAGGACGCCGACGCGGTGCCCGGCGGCACGACCGGGCGGTCGGTGATCATGTCGCGGTAGAAGGCCAGGGCCCGCTCGCCGGGCTCGTCCGCGAAGCGCAGGCTCAGATCGTCCCCGATGAGGTGCCCGTCGCCGCCGAAACCGGCCAGCAGCGTCTTGAAGTCGTCGGTCGCCCAGTCGCCGACCCCGGCCATCCACGTGGTGCCGTAGCGCCGTTCGGCCGGGCGGGTGAAGAACGCGGCCACGGTGCGGAATTCGTCCCAAGTGGACGGTACGGTCAACGGCTCGCCCGTGCGGGCGGCGAACGCGCTCTGCTCGGCCGGATCCTCGAAGAGGCTCTTGCGGTAGGCCATGGTGAGACCGTTTGCCTGGATGGGCAGTCCGTAGATGTCGAACCCGGCCGCACTGATCGCGTCCGTCGCGGCCGGAGCACCGGTGGCGGGGAAGTGCGCGGTGGGCGTGTCCTCGCGGTAGACGGCCGTGTCGTAGAAGATCTTCGGGATGAAATCGCCGAGGTCGACGTCCGCGAAGTCGTTGAGCGCCGGTTGGCGCAGGTAGCCGCTGAGCGGTTCGATCACTCTCGTCAGAGCGGGGGTCCACGGGGTGTCCATGATCATGATGTCGTAATGGCCGCTGCGGACCGCCAGCTCCGCGAACGTCCGCTGCTGCAGAGCGTCGTAGGGCTGGCCGTCGATCTCCAGGCCGAATCCGAACCGGTCGCGGAAAGCCGGCAGCTGCGTGCGCACGGCGTCGAGGTTCCCCTCCGCGGTGGCGTACAGCATGCGCAGCCGGTCGGGCCGGGGCTGCGCCGCGTGAGCGCCGACCGGTCCGGGCGGCGCGGCGCAGCTGGACACCGCCGCAACCCCCGCGGCCAATCCCGCAGCCCGCAGCAGCTGCCTGCGGGTGAGCTGGTGGAGCGCCACGGGCACCTCCTGGACGTCGCTGTCCTGGCCGTCGTTTCTGTTGGTGGAGAGCAAAGTAATGTTTGCTGTGAACAAAAGTCAACCCTGCTCGTGCAGAAGAGTGCGGATCCGCGGCAATCCGCGCCTCGGAACCGACCTCAGGATTTCCCCGGAACAGCTGGGCGATCTGGCCACCGTGCTCGACCTCGTTCGCTCGGGCAGCGCGGACCAGGCCGGAGGTGGATCGAGGACGGCGAACTGGGGCTGTCCAGCGGTGGGCGTGCCCCGCGCGAACTGCGGTTCCGGACGCCGAACCGCTCCCGATCGCGGCGAACGACAACCGGCCGTCGTCACTTCAGCCCCGCGACGATCTTCCGGCCCGTCTGGAATCCCGGGCCGCCGTTCCTCACCGACCTGCCTGATCGCACCGGCGCGCGCTGCTGCGGTCCCGTTCAGGACATGAGCCGCACGCCCAGGGGCGTGATCGAGCCGTCAGGGGTGGTGAGGTCCCCGCTGCCGGAACCCTCCGCCAGCGAGAAGCGGACGAGCCGTCCCCACGGCCTGCGGCCGTCCTGCTCGTGCCCTCGTGACCGGCCGCACGGGAATCCGAAACCGAACCACAGGTGCCCGGCCGGGTCGATGATCTCGCTGGAGATCGTGCCGTCGGTCGTGCCGTGGTTGCACAACGACCGGCCGTGCTTCCCGACCGGTCCGCCGTCTTCCCGGTGGTCTTGCAGAACTTGCCGCAGCGCTTCCGGCGTGGCGCTGTCCAATGCGCCGAGCAGTTCGCTGCCGCGGCCGTGCCGGTGCGTCGACGCGGTGGCGTCGTCCCAGGCAGGAGCCGGGTTTTGGGTGAGGCACCGCCACGCATTGGCCCGCGCCTCGGCGCCGGTCGTGGGACTGCACACCGCCACGCGTCCGCCGCCCACCTCGACGGCTGCCATGCCTCCCGCGCGGTCGGCGAGGAGGTAGTTGCCCGGCAGCGTGCTGTCCCCGCGCATGTAGGTAATCGCCTCATCCACAGTGGACGCGTTCGTGAGCATCCGGGCGGACCACTCCTGCGCGGGGTAGTCCGCCATGTCCTGCTCCGGCACGAACGCGTAGGTGAAGCAGAGCCCGGCGCTGTTGACCCCGCGAGTGAGCATTCCCGCCCACGGCACGACGACGTCGGCGGGCGGCACGACGACCCGGACTGCCAAGTACGAGTGGCGTTCGCCGCTCGCGGCCAGCAGATGATTCGTCGTGGCGTACGGGTTGTCGCTGTTGCTGGCCAGCAGCCAGTACCGGGGGCCGTTCATTCCTGCCAGGAAACACATGACTACTCCGATGCGGACTCTGGATTGCGGGATGCCGTCCGAGGCGGCCGGGTTCTGCCGAGCAGATGCGCGTTGGCCGCCTCCAGGTCGGGCGTGCGCGGCGGCAGCGGCGCGATCTGCACCAGGACCGGCTCCGGCATCGAGCGGCAGGCGTCGCCGCACCCCTTGGTGTGCATGCAGTCCTGGGAGCAGATCCACTGCTCGTGGTAGGGGCACGGGAACAGGTCGTCGGTGCTGACCACCTCGCCGTCGAGGGGGCACGCGACGACGAGATCTTCTCGCGGCCAGGCGATCCGGGGGCGGATCGCGTAACCGCGGCCGCGGGTGCGCGTGCCCAGCCACCAGGTCAGGCCGCCGGCGATCAGGAAGCTGACCCAGTTGGACAGGTAGAGCGTGACCTGGCCGCCCAGATGTCCGAGCAGGCCGCCCACCGCCAGGAAGGAGCCGACGACGGTCGCGGCGAACAGGGGGACGACCCCGGACCAGTTCCAGTGGCGCAGCATGGCGCGGCGGTACTCGATGAACCGGCCGTTGTCCGGCCCGTGCCCGCCCCGGCCCCGGACCAGCAGCAGGTCGGCGATGCTGACGCCGATCCAGGCGGCCAGCAGCACGCCCTCGACAGCGAGGACGGTGCCCAGGTGGCCGAGGACGTCGAGGTACATCGCCAGGGTGCCGAGCACCACCATGACGACCGCCCAGACGGACCGTCCCGGCGTGAGACGCAGGCGGGAGAAGAAGTTCGCCAGCGACAGCGAACCGCTGTAGGCGTTGAGCAGGTTGATCCGCAGCTGGGTGATCACGATGAGCACGAAGCCGACGGTGCCCATGATGGTGACCACGTACTGGCCGGGGTTGGCATCTCCGCCCGAGGACGCCCACAGGAACAAGCCGATCGCGCCGGCGATGACGTAGGCGCCGAAGGCGTACGGGAGCAGGGCGACCCACAGCGCGCCGCGCCGGCCGCCGCGGGCGAGGCTCTGGTCGTTGGCGAGCAACCGTCCCATGTCGGCGTGCCCGAACGCCACGTTGCCGACCAGTCCGTTGTACGACGCGATCGCGCCGAGCAGGCCGATTCCGCCCACGCTGCCCAGGTGCGCGGCGAGGAACTCGCGAGTGACCGACAGATCCGATCGGGACAGCACGATGATCAGCAGTGCCGCCAGCCCGACGACGTAGGCGTAGAGCGTCCACTTCTGGAACTTGGCGACGAACTGCAACCCGTACAGCACCAGCGGCAGGAACACCAACCCCACCAGCAGGTACGAGACCTTCAGCGGGATGCCCGTCTGCGCGGACAAGGCGCTGGAGAGGATCTGGCCCTCGGTCGCGAAGTAGGTCAGCCAGCTCACCCAGTAGAGCAGAGTGGTCCAGGCGGCGCCGTCGAAGCCGAGGGCGAGGCCGCGCGACATGAGCGCGGAGCCCAGTCCCGTGCGCGAAGCGGTCTTGACGTACAGCACGTTGAGCAGGGTCTGCACCAGGACCGCGTAGACGATGGCGACGAGCACGTTCGCGATGCCGAACGACGCCGACAGCCCGGCGGGCAGCGACAGGAAGATGGCCGCCGTGGCGCCGCCCATCAGGGAAAGCACGATCTCGGACGTGCGATAGCGCCAGGTGGGCGGCACCTTGCCCAAGGCGTAGTCGTCGCGTGCGACGCTGCCGGACCCGATGCGCGCGGGCAGGTCACCGGTATCGCTCACTGTCTCTCCTCAGAAGTTCGTCGAAACGACGCAGCACCGCGCGAAATCGTCGCGGCTGCGCCCGTACAGCGGGGTGGTCGAGCGCCCGCGCGGGGCGGTGCCGATCAGTCGTGCTCTGCTGCGGCGTGGACGGTGAACCGATCGCCCCTGGCCCGCAGCCGGGTGCCGTAGCGCTGGGAGAGTTCCGCCAGCTCCTCGCCGATCGTGCCGATTTCCGGGCCGCTGGCGAGTTCGGGCGCGCCCCGGTGCGCCGCGGGCCGGTCCCGGCCGAGCGAGATCGGCCACAACTCGACGTCGGCGAGTGCGCCGTCGTCGAACGTCAGGGTCGCCACCACGGAGCGGGCGTACTCGGGGTGCTCCGGAAAACCGGTGGAGGTCGCCGCAGCCCGCGCGCCGGGCGAGCCGGGTGCGACCCCGAACACGTCGTAGGTGTGCGGAGTCAGCCGGTCCTGCAGGTGGATCTGATCCACGAAGTTGCCCAAGCCGTAGAAGATCGGGCGCCCGCCGTGGAACTCGATGCCCCGCAAGCGGTGCGGCCCGTGCCCGGCGACCACGTCGGCCCCGCTGTCGATGACGGCGTGCGCGAACTCGCGCTGGAAGGCCGCGGGCTCGGTCAGCGCCCCGCCCTGCTCGTGCCCGTGCACGCTGACCACCACGACGTCGGCCCGCTCGGCGGCTTCGGCCACCCACCGCTGGATCCGCTCCAGATCCCGGGGATCGCACCACGTCTGCACCGCCGGTTCGTCCGCTTCCCGGAAGACCTGCCCGAACAACCGCTCGTCCTGCTCGTCCGGCAACGGGGGCAGGAATCCCATGTCCACCGCGTACTTCAGCTGCTCGTCGAAGCCGAGGTCGCGGTGTGCCGCCCGCAGCGCGGCGAGCTGCTCGGGCCGTACGTGAAGCCGGGTGTGGAAGCGCAACGGGTTGAGCCCCGGCCGCGGTGGCATCAGCTCGGCCGGGCCGCTGGCGTCGTCGCCGGTGCCGAAGGTGGACGTGCAGGCGATCACCGCGACGCTGCCGGTCGGCCGGTCGACGTACGCGGGCATCGTCGCCTCCTCCAGCGACTTCCCGGCCCCCGCGTGCGCGAGCCGACGGGCCGCCAGCTCCCGGATGGTGCCCGTCATGCCGGGAACGCCCAGGTTCAGCGCGTGGTTGTTGGCGAACGACACGACGTCGATCCCGACGTCGGCGAGGTCGTCGAGCACGCACGCGTCCGCGGTGAGGGTGGGCGTGAGCGGATGGGAGGTGTGCGGTCCGTCGTGGTCGGCGGCGACCGTCTCCAGGTTGGTGAACGCGACATCCGCTTCCCGCAGCAGGGTCCGCAGCGCCTCCGCGCCGGGGGTGGCCCGCACCATCGCTCCGCGGGTGATCATGGCGTCGCCGGACAGTGCGACCACGAGCTTCATGTCAGCCGACCACCAGGTCGTCGAGCGCGGCGCCGGCCGCGAGCTTCCGCGGCGTCGGATAGGCGGTTTTGCTGTGGCGCCAACCGAACAGCGCCCGCGCGTGGGCGATCGCGAGTGCGGCCTTGACCGGGTTCAGCACCGGCACACCCAGCTTCGCTTGGAGGTCGACGTCCAGCTCCAGGAAGGCCATGCTCATGCAGCCCAGCACAAGCACGTCGGCACCGTCGCGTTCGATGAGCCTGCGGCCGGCTTCGGCCGCCCGCAGCGCGGATGCCTCCCGGTCCGCGCCGAGTTCGAGGACCGGGACGTCCACGACGGCGATGCCCGCGAGCGAACCGGCGAGCCCGGCGTCGGCGACCAGGCGGCGGAGAGGATGCACGACCCCGTCGGCGATCGTGACGATCCCGAACCGGTGGCCGAGCATCGCGGCCAGGTGCGCGGAGGCCGCCCCCGGGCCGACCACGATCGCGCGCTCGGTGAGCTCGCAGAGCGCGTCCAGGCCGGGATCGCCGTAGCAGCCGAGGATGATCGCGTCCGCGCCTTCGGCCTCCAGCCGCGTGACCAGCCGCGCGGTCTGCTCGACCGACACGTGCTCCTCGTAGGCCGACTCGATCGAGGCCGGTCCGGACGGTACGTCCTGCACGGCGACCTCGACGCCGTCGGGCGCCCAGCGCTGGAGGAGTTCCTGCCGCCGCCGGACTTCCGCACTGCCGAGCGCCGTTTTGGACATCGGTCCGGGGACTGCGTAAACGATGCGCATGGTTCACCTCTCGTTCGGGACGGGGGACACTCGCGGGCGGGGCGGCGGGAAGAACGTGGCGAGCGCCTTCTCCCCGGGGCCGCGGGTGCGCAGCGACACCACGAAGAACACCGCCAGGCTCACCGACACCCCGGGGAGCACCGGGTCGAGCCCGGCCGGCTTCCCGGCGGCGTACCAGGCCAGCGCGACGACGAATCCGGCGCACATCGACGCGATCGCACCGGCAGCGGTGGCGCGCCGCCAGTTCAGCCCGATCACGACGGTCGCGAAGAAGAACGAGGCGACCAGCGATGCCTGGAGGGCCACCACGAACTGGACCAGCGCCAGCTGGCGCAGGGCCAGGAAGACCGGGACGACGCCCAGCACCAGCACCGCGGCTCTGGTGAGCCACAGCTGAGCCCGGTCCGACAGCCGCCACACCTCGCTGAGCAGGTCGTTGGTCAACGCGGATGCCGACACGATCATGATTCCGGAGACGCTGGAGGCGATCGCGCCGAGCACCGCGATGATCAGCAGCGCGCCGATGATCGGGGGCAGCACGTCGGCCGAAAGCACCGTCGAGGCGATGTCCGGGGTCGGCAGCGACGGGAAGATCGCCCGGGTGGCCATGCCCAGGACGCAGACCGACAGGAACACGATGGCCTGGAACAGGAACGACCACCCCACCGCCCGGCGCACGGTCCGGATGTTCTTCATGGTGTAGAGCCGGGCGAGCTCGTACGGCGTGGTCGCCTGCGCGAACAGGAACGCCAGCCCCAGCCCGAGCAGCGCGTTGGACGAGTAGAACCAGCCGGTCATGCTCGGCTGCACCTGGTGCACGATTCCGCCGATCGCCTCCGGCCCGAGCTGCAGGAGCACCGCGGGCACGGCGGCGACGAAGCAGCCCGCCATCAGCAGCGCGTGCAGGTAGTCGGTGTACGCGGTCGCCCGCATGCCGCCGATCAGGACGAACAGCAAGGTCACGCCGATGGTGATCAGCACCCCGTGCAGGAAGGGCAGGCCCAGGATCGCGTGGAAGATCTGGCCGCCGGCCTGGTACTGCGCGGTGAGGTACACGGTGTAGGCGACGATGATCAGCACCGCGGAGATCACGCTCGCCGCGCGGGAGTTGTAGCGCGCGCGGATGAACTCCGGCACCGTCTTGCCGCCGAAGCGGGCGAACTTCGGGGCCACGAACAGCACCTGCACGATCCAGCCGCCCCACAGGCCGAGCACCACCATGCCGAAGCTGGCTCCGGTCAGGTAGTGGATTCCCAGCGTGCCGACGAACGTGCCGGCGCTCATCTGGGTAGCGGCGAGCGAAGCACCGCCGACCACGGAGCCGATCGACCCGCTCGCGGTCAGGTAGTCGCGGACGGTCCGGGTCTTCGCCCGGACCACACGCTGATCACCACCAGCAGGACGAAGTAGCCGATGGTGACGCCCCAGAAGATGGACTGCGCCGACATGGTCATTTCCCTTCGCGGTCGCGGCGGGTGTAGGCCCAGACGAAGTACAGGACGACCCACGACACGGAGAACAGCGCGTAGACGAAGAACGGCGTCCCGAGGGAGAACATCCCGCTCACCTCTTTCCCGCGCGGGATTCGCGCAGCATCACGACCGCGGAGAGCGCGACCCCGAGCAGGATGATCAGGACCCCGCCCCAGCTGGCGGCTCCCCAGCCGGAGGAAGGGTGTTCGCCGAGCCGGTAGGCCAGGAACGAGGGCAGTCCGACCAGATCGCGCTGTTGCACGCCGCTGGACCCGATCACCACCGGAAACGGCTCGCCCTGCACGTGATAGCCGTCGGGCACGTGGTAGCGCAGCCGCACGGCCCGGCTGCCGTCGGTCGGGACGTCCGGCACCAGGATCGGCACCTGTTCGCCGCCGCGCTGCTCGACGGTGTAGGCGATGACGTAGGACAGCGGCCCGGCGTGCGGGGCGGGGAAGCTGATCGTGTCCGCGCCGGTGCCCGTGACCGTGGTGGTGGGCACGACCGCCGAACCGGCACTGACCCGCAGGCCGGTGAGCCGCACCTCGGGGAACGCGGCGACCAGGTGCCGGATCGGCGTGCCCGCGGCGATGCCGTCGACGGTGATCGACTCGGTCACCGTGACGGTGCGCGCCTGCGGTGCGGGCGTCACGTCGAGCTGCGCTTGGCGGAGCACCGGCTCGGCGGTGCCCTGCGCGGTCGCGGTCGGCGGGGCGGCGACCACGGCGAGACAGGCGATGCCGAACAGCAGGCGGTATCGCATGGGGACTCCTTGGGGGACGTGGTGCTCAGGCTCGGCCGGGGGAGGCGGTGGGGAATCCGCCGCGGGCGAGTTCGTAGCGTTCGGCCACGGCGTAGACCGCGTCTTCGCGGCCCTTCGGCCCGATCAGCTGCCAGCCGAGCGGTCGGCCGTCGGACGTGCTGCCCGCGGGCAGGGAGAGCGCGGGATGGCCGCTGACGTTGAACGGGATCGTGCGGACGCAAGCATCCAGCCCGGCCAGGTCCAGCTGGGGGTCATGGACCGTGGCACCGCCGGGCATCGTGGGCGCGGCCAGGACGTCGGCTTCGCCGAGCACGGAGTCCACCTGGCGGCTGAACGCCTGGCGGGCCTCCAGCGCGGCCAGGTACGCCACCGCGGGCACCTCGCGCCCGGCCATCAAGTTGGCGAAGGTCGCACGGGTTGTTGCACTGCCCGTGGTCGGGATGCACGAACCCGTAGGCGAATTCGAGCATGTTCGTCTTCCCGAAGACGACCGCTCCCGCGTCCCGGAGTCTGCTGTGGACAGCAGAGTCCGCGGTGGCCGTGGTGTCGCGCAGAATGCGCGAACCGGCGATCGTGGGAACCCCGGCGATGTCGAAGATGTCCTTGATCGACACCGGGATTCCGGTCAGCGGACCGCCCTGGCCCGCGGCGAGGGCCGCGGCTGCCGCGCGCGCCTGCCGCCTGGCCTGGTCCGCGAGCACGGTGGTGAACGCGTTGAGCTCGGGCTCCAGGGCCTCCTGGCGGGCCAGCACGGCGTCCAGGAGGTCCTCGGGGGAGAGCTCGCCGTCCCGCAGCAGCCGCGAAACTGTCGCTATCGACGCGAACAGGAGGTCGCTTCCGGGGTTCATGTCACCAGATCTGTTCGAGCACGCGGACCACGTTGCCGCCGACGACCAGCTGGATCTCCTCGTCGGAGTAGCCGTGCTTCACCAGCCAGCCGACGATGTTGAAGAAGCACTCGGTCGGGTTCTCGAGCCCCGCGACGTACGGGACCTCCTCGTAGTCCGGGCCGACGTGCGCGTCGTGCACCCCGAGGTTGGCCGCGAAGAGCTTGTGCAGCCCCACGTGGTCGCCGTAGAGGGTGTCCGGCCCGAACGCGACGTGCTCGATGCCCATCAGCTCGACGCAGTAGGTGAAGTGGTCCATCACCGACTCGAGGCTGTGGCGCGGGTGCTGCTTCGACAGCGTCGTGTGGGGAGCGGCTTCGAGGCCGAGCACGCCGCCGGTTTCGGCGCACGCTTTGAGCACGTCGTCCGGCATCATCCGCGGGGTCGGCCAGACCGCCCGCGCCCCGGCGTGGGTGATGAGGACGGGCTTCTCGGACGCTTCGAAGACGTCCAGACAGGTCTGGTCCCCGGAATGCGACACGTCGATCGCCATGCCGAGCTTGTTCATCCGCGCCACGGCGCGCCGGCCGAACGCGGTGAGGCCGCCGTCCCGCTTCTCCTTGAGGCCGCTGCCCAGGGTGTTCGACTCCGAGTACGCGATGCCCATCTGCCGCACGCCGAAGCCGTAGAGCAGGTCGATCCGGTCGACCTCGTTCTCGATCGGGGTGGATGCCTCCAGGCACAGCACGAGCCCGACCTGTCCGTTCTCGTGGGCGGCGCGGATGTCGTCGAGGCCGTGCACGACCCGCACGAAGTCCTGATGCGCCAGGTCGCACAACCGCATGCCGATGTCGTAGAGGATGTCGTCCCACTTCCAGCCGCATTTGCTGGTGACGCAGGCGGTGCCGTCCATCAGGTTGTCGAAGACGGCGGTCATGCCGGAGCGGGCCAGGCCCGCGTAGCCGGTGTGCTCGCGGCCGGTGCGGATGTACTCGCGGATCTTCCCGACGTCGCGCGGGAAGACCTGCGGGTGGTCGTGCAGGCTCACCACGATGCTGTCCTCGAGGAGTCGGCGGGTCCTGGACAGCTGCTCGGCGTCGAGGCCCAGGTCGTATTCCGGGACCCGGTTCAGCTCGTCGCTCAGCTCGAACGTCTCGTAGTCGACCCCGGGGGTCAGGTAGGAGTACGACTGGTAGCCGGTGTACTGGGTTGCCTTGCTCATCCTTCTCCTGTTCCTGGTGCGTTGTCCGCGTGCGCCCGGACGGGCCGCGGCCGGTAGGCCCGCTTGACCGAGCCGAGTTCGACGGTGGTCTCCAGGCTCCGCACGCCGTCGAGATTGGCGATGGTGCCGGTGAGGAAGTCCGACAGCGCCGCGTTGTCGCGGAGGACGGCTTCGCAGACGAGATCGGACGCGCCGGCGGTCGCCGAGACGTAGCGCACGGAGGTCTCACGGCAGAGCCGGCGGGCGATCGCGTCGACCTTCCGCAGGTCGACGCGCATCCGGAGGAACGCTTCGATCTCGTACCCCAGCAGCGCCGGATCGATCAACGGGCTGAACGTGAGGTAGCCGCAGTCGACGAGGTGCCGCAGCCGCCGGGTGGCCAGGGACTCGGTGATGCCGAGCCGCTGCGCGAGGGCGGCGTAGGAGAGCCTCCCGTCCTTCGACAGCGCGGCGATGAGGTTGAGGTCCACTGCGGACAGTTCCGGACACGGGCCCTGGTGGGCTGCGCGCGGACGGGAGCGCGGCGTGAGCGCGTCGTGGCCGAGGAGTCCGCGGGCCCAGTCGAATCCGACCTTGAAGGTGCGCAGTACCGATTCGACGCTGGCTTCGAGCGCGCCCTCCAGTTCCCGGAAGTCCTCGTGGATCACGCGCATCAGATGGTCCCGGTCGGTGCTGATCAGTTCGGCGAGCACGTCGAAGCTGCCGGCGAGCAGGACGACCAGCCGGGTGTCGGGACGCTCCGCCAGACGGTCGGCGACCGCGCGGGCGTGCCCTGGCACACAGCGGAGGTGGACCAGCACCGGGGTGCCGAACTCGCACCGCAGCGGGTCGGGAACGGCGACCACCCGGGCGCAGCCGGAATCGAACAACCGTTGTGCCCGGCGCGCGACCTTGCTCTCGGACAGGCCCAGCGCGCGGGCCATGTTCGCCCAGGTCTCCCGGCCGTCGACCGCGAGCCGGGCGAGAATTCGCCGATCGGTTTCGTCGAGCATGCGACACACCCACGATGCGAGTTGATGAAGGAATCCGCTGTCTGCGCACATGAGACTGCGGCATCCCAGCAGATTGTGTCAACGAAGTGCCGGAATCCCGCAGCAACTTCGCGCAGCGACGCGCCGCCGACCTGCCCGGCGCGCGTTGTAGCTGGTCAGCGCCGTGATCGCGATGCCGACCAGCGATGCGGGTTTCCCGCATTCCGTTTTCGCCGGTATCGGGTGCGCAGCGGTGCCGTTTCCGAATCATTGCCGACTGCGTTTCGCGACGAAAAGCGTTGACCTGTTCGGTGCGAATTCGGTGGCGGGAGAAACCGCGCCCGCCGCCATTCGGAGCGAACCGGAATCGCAAACGCTCGGACGACGACTACGTCGGCCTTCACGGGCAGAACCTGTCGGCCATGAAGCCACCTCGGGAACTGCCGCCGTGCCCTGAGCCCAATCCCGCAGCTCGTATCAGTCGGGGGTCGAGGGTGCCCTGTCCCCGCACCGCAGAGAGCGCACTTGCTCGCGGTGACGACGACGATCGGACCACCATGCGAGGCGGTCGCGCGAGTTCTGGGGGAAGACCACCCACAGCGCCGCGACAACCAGCATGCCGGCGATGAGGAGTGCCAGAGCGACCGGCGGGAGTGACGCTCCCGCCGTGCCCAGCACGGCAGCAACGGATCCGGCGATAGTCGCCACCTGCGACCACGATGCCCTCATCGCAGATCACCGCCGTGAGCACCGGTGCGTGAGGATGGTCCGTCCGCGCGTCGCACTCGGTTGCTGCGCACCGTGTTGAGTTTGGTTCTCGGATTGCGTGCTTCGTTCTGAGAGCACAGAGTTCGCAGCAGCAGTGCGGGCCCGGGGCGTGCGTCCCGGAGATCTCCGAGGAACCGGTCTGCGGTCGGCAGCAAGTCGCACATCTGAGCGTGCCGATTCTCGGCCGCGTCCAAGACCTTCGCATGCGCGGTGACGCCCGCGACCGGATGGCGAAGCGCGTCGACGAGTGCGCTGATTGGCGGCCCACCGTCCATTTCCACGTGGATCTGGGTGTTGCCTAGACCTGACCACACATCGAGAGCCCTCGCCCCGGTCAACAGGCTTGTTCGGATCAAGCGGTTGGGCGCGTCGAGGTCGTTGACCCACCCGTGGCCATTCTCGAGGCGCCATGCCTGCGCGTTGCAGGTGCCGTGTGCGATCTGGGTTACGGGATGGCACAGAGCCATGAGCGCGTCCTCGACGGTCACATCACCGTCCCAGGAGAAGTCAACCGAGTCGGCCCCTTTGCCCACGACCCCGATCCTCCATGAATTGCCGGAGAGTTTGATTCGGCGCAGCAGCGCACTGGCTAGCCGGACTGGGAGGTAGAACCGCGGTCGTCCGAGCTGCAGCCGTTCTGCTTCGCCCGGGGCGAGCGCGTGCGGGAACCGGTCGTTGAGTGTCAGAACCGTTGGTCGTTCGGCGTAGAGGTATTCCTGCGCTGCGTTCCACTCCCGTGCCCCCACTCCGGTTGCGATGACCTGGGCATGCGCATCCGGATGGCGAGCGAGAGCACCAATTGCCCGGACTTTCGCGACTTCTGCCACCGCGCTCGCGCACCTACGGTCCCGTAGATCTCCGGGTGGGCTTCGTTCTCGTCGTCGGCCATGGGCAGCAGCTCGGCCAGCAACGGGCCCAAAGCTCGCGGGTGGATCTGGATGCGGAGCGAATCAGGTTCGGGATGGACGAGGACCGGCGCACCGCGTCCGGTGGTGGCCCGGTTCCGGCCAGGAGCCGTTGCGGGATTTGATGAAGATGTGCTGGCGGTGCCATTTGAAGCAGGGCTCGCGCTGCCGGGGGCCACCAGGTACTGATGCGTCCGGTGAGCCGGTCCTCTGCGAACTGAGCGACGTCCGGCGTGGCGTCGCTGGTCAGAATGGCCGCCGCCGCGGTGGACTGCGGTGAAACCGTGTTAGAAGAGGCTGATGTTGTCAAAGGTCAGGGCGTACACGAGTCCCAGGTCAGCTCCGTCCTGGTTCTCAACACCTGCACAAAGAAACCCCAGGTCAAGTGCATGACCTGGGGTAGATGCCGTGTCCGAGGACGGACTTGCACCAAATCCCCACCTTGTTCGAGCCTGCAATTCTGTGCCTGGCAGGAGGTACCTCGGGTGCGGGTGGGAGGCTCTGATGCGGGCTTCCCGGGATGCGGTGGAGCGGTCGGTGACCGTGATCATGGGCTCGGTCATCGCGTTGACCTTCCTGTTCGGGTGCGGCAACGTCCTGAACCTCGCTTTGCGGTTGGGGGTGCCGATGTACGTGGCGCCGCTGGTCGCTCCGGCGGTTGATCTGTCGGTGCTTGGGTTGCTGGTGGGTACGCGCTACCTGGCCCTGCATGGTGCGCGGCCGGAGCAGCTGCGCCCGGCACGACGGCTGCTGCTGTTTGCGTCGTTGGTGACGTTGGCGTTGAACGTGGCCGAGCCGATCTGTGCCGGCGAGTTCGGCAAGGCGGCCTTCGATGCGGTGGGGCCGTTGCTGCTGTTCGGCTGGGCGGAGGTCGGGCCGGGGCTGCTGCAGGCGATTTCCGCAGCCGGGACGCCGTCCAACGCTGAAGGACAGAGAGCCGTTGACCTTGCCGGTGACGGTGGTGCTGTATCGACAGCGTCGTGCACGGTTTCGGACAACGTCCCTGGTCAGCAGCTGGATGATGACGATGCGGGCACGCGCGGAGTCGAGGAGCTCGTGTCTTGCGCCGTCGATCTCGACGTAGAACATTGGCGGCGGCACCATCGGCCGATCTCGGCGGAGACGTTGCGCCGGGAACTAGGTGTGGGTTCTGCGCGTGCACGCGCGTTGGTGAAACGGATCCGATCTGGCCACACGCCCGTTGGTGAGCACTAGTGGACCTCGCCGATTGGCGCTACCCAGCACGATCCGGTGCCGACGTTGGTGGTCGCCTAATTGCGTTCCTCGCCCGCCCTGGAGGGCTTGAACCACTTCGCTGCCCACCGGTTGCCTGTGGTTGCGATCCTCGCAAGCCCCGGAGGGGCTGGCGCCACACGCGGTGACTGAGCTCGGCGACATGGCCGGCTGGGGGTTGCGATCCTTGCCAGCCCCGGAGGAGCCTGGCGCCACGTCGAGAACGGCCAGGTGGAGCTCGACGTCCTGGTGCTCGTTGCGATCCTCGCCAGCCCGAAGGGCTGGCGCCACGTAGGCCCATCGGTAGAGCCAGACCTCGCGGCCGGTGTTGCGATCCTCGCCAGCCCCGAAGGGCTGGCGGCACCCATCACGGTCACCGTGAAGCACCGCATCGACGCGGTTGCGATCCTCGCTAGCCCCGGAGGGCTGGCGCCACCCGCTGTCCTGCGGAAATTCGCTCCGAAGCGCGCCGAGTTGCGATCGTCGCCAGCCCCGGAGGGCTGGCGCCACACGGTCGCGAGGTAGACATCGCGGGTGTCGACGTTGCCGTTGCGATCCTCGCCAGCCCCGGAGGGCTGGCGCCACCCGACGGCGGCCGGGTGGCCCGATCAGCGGCTTCGTAGTTGCGATCCTCGCCAGCCCCGGAGGGCTGGCGCCACACCACGCCAGCTCGGCGCATTCCTCGCAGGTGTTGCAGTTGCGATCGTCGCCAGCCCCGGAGGGCTGGCGCCACCCGGGCTGCCGCCGCTTTGGTACAGCCGCTACCCGCTGTTGCGATCCTCGCCAGCCCCGGAGGGCTGGCGCCACGGATGTTGTTCGGTGCCCGCGGGTCGCGGTAGGCCGCGTTGCGATCCTCGCCAGCCCCGGAGGGCTGGCGCCACCGGTACAACGTGATGCTCCCGACCATCATCACCTCGTTGCGATCCTCGCCAGCCCCGGAGGGCTGGCGCCACCCCTGGCTACGTCGGTTGGTGGTGGCGGGGCCGGGTTGCGATCCTCGCCAGCCCCGGAGGGCTGGCGCCACCGCAGCCGCGGCCGACCTCGTGCGGGCCGCACATCCGGTTGCGATCCTCGCCAGCCCCGGAGGGCTGGCGCCACCGGCTCCAGAACGTGACAACGCCGAACTCGTCTACGTTGCGATCCTCGCCAGCCCCGGAGGGCTGGCGCCACGGGTGCCGCCCTCAACCACCACCCAAGGGGAATCGTTGCGATCCTCGCCAGCCCCGGAGGGCTGGCGCCACACGCTGCTGCGCGAGCTGCGCGCCCTGGTCGGCCGGATGTTGCGATCCTCGCCAGCCCCGGAGGGCTGGCGCCACCTGCTGGCGGGCTTGCCGAGGTTGAGGGCTTGGGCATCGTTGCGATCCTCGCCAGCCCCGGAGGGCTGGCGCCACCCCGCTCCCTCCAGAGGTACTAGAACTGGACGAGCAAGTTGCGATCCTCGCCAGCCCCGGAGGGCTGGCGCCACCCTGCTTGAGCAGGACTTTTCCTTTCTTCTGGGGTTGATCTTAATGGTTTGGTGATCGACTTGCCCGTGGGGTAGTTCGGGATGTCGTGGCGTGTCGGTGGACGCTTGGGGTTCCGAAGGGTGGTTGTTGGTTTCCGCGGGGTTGTCGGTGGGGGCGGGTACGGTGCGCGGCGTTCTCCTGGACGAGGCGTTCGGTGGAGGTTGTGGTGTGGGCTCACAGCGTCAATAGCCGGTTGCGTCGGCACTTGCTGTCCGATCACGCTCGGGAAACTGGGGCGCTCGCGCGGCGGTTCGCTGGCGAGTTCGGCGCCGGCGAGCTCGGGTTCGCGTTGGGGCTGTTTCATGATGCGGGTAAGGCGCGCGGGTGCTGGCAGCGGCGGCTGTTGGAGGTTGAGGGCACCGATGAGGCAGTCGGGTTTCCGCATAAGGATTTCGGTGCTCGCTGGCTGGTGGATGTGGCGGGGCCTGCGGCCTTGGCGATCTTGGGGCATCACGGTGGGCTGACGTCGGTCACGGCGTTCGAGGAAGTGATCCGGGAGGAAGGGACTCTAGAGGAAGAGGTCAAGCGGGCGTTTCTGGCGGAGGTGCCGGAAGCGGAGGAGATCCTGCGGGTTGGTTCGCGTGGTCTGGTTCCTGTTGGGTGGTTGCGTGATCCGTTGACGGCGGAGCTGGGGATCCGGCTGGTCTTCTCAGCGTTGGTCGACGCTGATCACCTGGACACCGCTGCGCATTTCGACGGACTCGATGCGCCTGCGGTGCGCCGGGATGCCGACATGGGTGCGCTGCTGGCGCGGTTCGAGCAGCAGCGGCTGGAGTTGCTGGTGAAGCGTGGTGGTTCGCCGATCGATGCGGTACGGGAACGGGTGTACCGGCGCGCAGTGGAACACGCCAGCCAGGCGACCGGTATCTACCGGATGCCGGCCCCGACCGGGATCGGTAAGACGCTGAGCTCGGCGGGTTTCGCGTTACATCACGCGGCGCTGCTGGGCAAGAAGCGCGTGATCGTGGCGGTCCCGTTCATCACCGTCACGGAGCAGAACGCCAAGGTGTACCGCAGCATGCTCGGCACGGAGAACGTGCTGGAACATCATTCGGCGGTGACGCCGCCGGAATCCGGTGCGCAGGGACGCCGGTGGCGATCCGCAGCGGAGAACTGGGACAGCCCGTTCGTGGTGACCACGACGGTGCAGCTGTTCGACTCCTTGTTCGGCCGCAAGCCCTCGCAGATGCGCAAGCTGCACCGGCTGGCCAACTCGGTGCTGATCCTGGACGAGGTGCAGGCACTTCCGCTGCGGGTTCTGGTGCCGATCCTGGATGCGTTGCGGGTGCTCTCCGAGCAGTTCGGCACCACGGTGTTGCTCACTTCGGCCACACAGCCTTCGTTCGAACACCTTCAGGTGTGGAACGACCTGGAGCTGCCCTCCGTCGTGGACGACCCGGTCTCGCTGTTCGAGCAGATGCGGCGCGTGTCCTACGAGTGGTGGCTGGATCCGAAACCGAGCCTGGACGAGGTCGCTGACACCGCTGGAAAGCACGAGCAGGTTCTGGTCGTGGTGAACACGGTCAAGGACGCCCGAAAGGTGTATCAGCGGTGGGTGAGCGAATCCCCGGATGCGACGTGGCACCTGTCGGCCCGGATGTGTGCGGCGCACCGCCGCGCTGTGCTGGATGCGGTGCGCGAGCGGTTGGACGACGGTCTGCCTGTTCGGCTGGTATCGACCCAGCTGATCGAAGCCGGCGTCGACGTGGACTTCCCGGTGGTCTACCGGGCGATGGCGCCGGCGGAGAGCCTGCAGCAGGCTGCTGGGCGCGCGAACCGTGAGGCGAAACTGCCAGAGCTCGGCAAGGTCGTGATCTTCGACGCCCACGACATGTCCGCCCCGGCCGGCTACACCATCGGGACCGGAGCGACCCGCACCCACTTCGGCCCGCGTCCCGGTGGCGCGGTCGACCCCGATGACCTGCCGACCCTGTCGAAGTACTACCGCACCCTGTTTCAGCGGTCGAACACTGATGAAGGTGCACGGTCCGTGGAGATCCAGCGTAACCGCGCGAAGTTCGACTTCGAGGCTGTCACCGACGGCCCTCTGCGCCGGTCCCACGACGGCCAGGGGGCGTTCCGGGACCGGGAGTTGGCGTTCCGGATGCTTGATGACGAGACGATCTCGGTCGTGGCCACCGGATACGCACAGCAGGCCGCGGACCTGATGGACCAATTGCGTGCTGATCCCGAGCACGCCGGGCACTGGCTTCGGAAGCTGCAACCGTTCTTGGTGTCGTTGCCGCGCCGGGTCCTCAACGACCCCGGCGTCGCCGACCTGTGCACCCAGATCGTCGGTGACCTGCACGAGTGGTGCGGGGCTTACGACACCGGGTACGGCATCGACACATCGTGCCTAGTCAAGGAAGAAGTCTGGTAACGGCGATGCTCACTGGGATCCTGTAGCCGGGGCACCGAACCCGTTCGGTGCCCCGGCCGAACTGCTCTACCGCGCGACGACACTGTTGCGATCCCCGCCAGCGTTCTGGCGCTGACGCACACGCTAGCTCACGAAGCCTGGTGACCTGGCAAAAGGGCGACCCACCCTGAGTGGACCCTACCTGGCGACGACACTAAAAATCGTACTGCTACAGTGACGGCGTCATCACAGCGGGTGCGTGCACTGGGGAGCGCAGTCAAACCCGCGGCATGGCCCGGCTGAGCACCACCGGGGTCATGAGGATCCGACAACCGTTCTGCGCCACCGTGTCTCGGCCTTCCATTCGTGTGGAATGTGAAAATTTCCCCCGGAACAAGTGTTTTCGCCGGTTCGGTGGTGTTGTGAGATGTCAAGGAGGTGCGATGGACAAGGATTTGCCGCTGTCGGCCAGCGGTGCTCGTCCGGTGAGCGTGCAGGTGTGGGGCGAGGCGGCTCTGTTCACTCGTCCGGAGTTGAAGTCCGAGCGGGTGACCTACAGCGCGATGACTCCGACCGCGGCGATCGGGGTACTGGAAGCCATCTTCTGGAAGCCCCAGTTCCAATGGCGCCCGGTGGCGATCGACGTGCTCAAACCGATCCGGCAGTTCACCCAGCGCCGCAACGAAACCATCGATCTGCCGTCGGTGGAGGACGCGGCACTGCGGGGGCGCACGGTCGACACCGTAGCGCACCGCACTCAGCGCAACTCGGTGTGCTTGCGTGACGTGGCCTACCGGATTCACGCGCATGTGGAGCTGCGCGAGGGCGCGACGAAGAATGAAGCCGCCTACCGAGACCAGTTCCGGCGGCGGGTCGAACGCGGCCAATGCTTCCACCAGCCGTACCTGGGAACGCGGGAGTGCAGCGCCGATTTCGGTCCCGTCGACGAGACACCACGGCTGCCGCTGACCGAGGACCTGGGGATCATGCTGCACGGCGTGCACCACCGCGACGACGGGGTGTCGTTCTCCTGGTTCACTGCGCGCCTGGACAACGGGCGCCTGCACATTCCCCGCACTGGTATCCCCGCCACGGTCGGGGTGGGGGCCTGATGCTGCTGCAGCGCTTGGTCGACTACGCGCGGGCCAACAACGTCGGTCAGGCCTTCCACAAGGAACGGGAGTTCACCTGGCGGCTGGAGCTCTCCAGCACCGGGGCCGCACCGGAGCTGGTGGGCATCCGGGAGCCCAACGCACGGGGGAAGCTGGCCGGGCAGCGGCATGTGACGCCCGCGGTGACGCGCACCGTGGGGGTGGCAGCCCAGCTCGGGGCCGATGACGTCCAGTACGTGCTCGGCTGGGGAGATGAGAAGACCAAACCTACCCGTGTCGCCCAGTGCCACGAGGAGTTCGTTGCCTTGATCAGCCGGTGGGCTCAGTGCTCGCCGGAGGATCCTGTTGCCGAGGTGGTTCGGAAGTTCTACGCCTCCGGCGGTGTCAGCAGGCTGATCCGCCCGGAAGCGATCGGGGCCAAGGAAGGCGTCCTGATCGCCGTCGACGGTATCCCGGTGATCAAGCAGGACTCCCTGGTGCGCTTCTGGGCCGACGAAGTCGCCGCCCGCAAAGGCGGCGGCACCAGCGGGGTGTGCCTGGTGTGCGGGAACGTCGGCGTGCTGCTCGACACCGTGCCCGGAAACATCTCCAAACGCCTGGTCCCGGGGGCCGCGAACAACGCCGCGCTGGTCAGCGTCAACGCTCGCGTCTTCGGCTACGCGCTGACCACCGGCCTGGAACACACGCCGATCTGCTTCTTCTGCGGCGATGCGATGAACGCCGCGTTGACCCACCTACTGTCGGGACCGCACACCTTTGGACTCCAGCAGCAGGACAGCGCCATGACCTGGTGGACCTTGGGGAAACCCCCCGAGGACTTCTTCCAGGTCATGCCAGACCGCCCGGATCCGGACGCAGTCGGACGTGTGCTCGCTCAGCTGCGCAACGGCCGGCTCGCACGTGCCGATCAGACCGCCCAGACTGCGACGCCGGACCGGTTCTGCTCGGTGTCGCTGGGCGGGAACTCCTCGCGCATCGTGATCCGGGACTGGATCGACCAACCGCTGCAGGACATCCTGTTCAACCTCGCCCGCTGGTACGACGACCACCAGACGTGCACCCTGTGGGACGACGAGCCGGTCTCCTACGGGCTCTACCAGCTGGCTCTGGCCACCGGGCGGTGGGACAAGGACCGCGTCCGCTACTTCCCCCTCGATGCCAAAGGCGCCGACCGGCCCGAACACATCCAGCGTGATCTGCAGCGCACCAGTCTGCGCGCGGTGCCCCTCCCGCCTTCGGTGCTTCATCACGTCCTGCACCGCATCGCCACCGACGGCCGCATCGACGGGCCTCGCGCCGCGTTGCTGCGCCTGGCGCTGCGACGTCACCCCGACAAGGAGATCGCCATGCCAGCCGAGCTCGACGACACCAATCACGATCCCGCCTACGTCCTGGGCCGGGTCTTCGCGGTGTACGAGAAGATCCAGTACAACGCCAACAGGTCCCCAAGAAGCGGCGGCAACGGGAACAACAGCGATAGCGGCGAGAACGGCAAAGCCGAATCACAGTCGCTCAACGCCGGGTTCGGCGACCGCTTCTACGCCGGCGCTATCACCAATCCGCGTCCGGCGATGATCGCCGGCGAGCGTCTCGCCAAAGCATGGCTGTCGAAGATCCGGCGCCGCCCCGGCGGGACCGGAGCAGGACTCGTCTACGTGTTCAACACCGAGCTCAGCGAACTGCTGGACCGTATCGGCGACATCCCGGCGCGCTTCAACCCCGCGCAGCAGGCCCAGTTCGTGCTCGGCTATCACCACCAGCGCGCCCACGACGCCGCCCAACGCCGCAAACCGAAAACCGGCACTGACGCCTGACCCTCCTCAGCACACCTCACCCCGGCCCGTAACAGCCGGGCCATCAAGACGACCTTATGGAGAAGACATGAGTACCGAAACCCACCTTGACCCCGCAGTCCGGCACGACATGGTCTTCCTGTTCGACATCGCCGACGGAAACCCCAACGGAGACCCCGACTTCAGCAACCGACCCCGCATGGACGAAGAGACCGGACACGGTCTGGTCACCGACGTCGCCCTCAAGCGCAAAGTCCGCAACATCCTGCCGATGGCGGCCAACGACCCTGACCGGTACAGCATCTTCGTCGAAGCCGGGCACGCCCTGAACACTCGCCTGGCCGAAACGATGAGTGTCAACAACATCGACACCAAGAAGAAGCGGCTCACCCCGGACGAGCTGCGCACCGCACGCTCCTGGCTTGCCCACCGCTACGCCGACATCCGCCTGTTCGGCGCGGTCCTCAACACCGGCGAGACCAAGGCACTGGGCCAGATCTACGGGCCCGTGCAAGTCACCAACGCCCGCAGCATCGACCCCATCGTCGCCCAGCAGCACACCATCACCCGTATAACCCAGACCACCCAGGCCGACATTGACAAAGGCGAGAGCACCGAGTTCGGCAGCAAGTGGACCGTGCCCTACGCCCTCTACGCCGCCAAGATCTACTACTCGGCCTCCCGCGGCACCCAGACCGGCGTCGACGCTCGCGACCTCGAACTCCTCTACCGATGCCTGGAAATGATGTTCGACCACGACCGCTCTGCGACCCGAGGCACTATGACTGCCCGCGGCCTCTACGTCTTCAGCCACGACAACGCCTTCGGCAACGCTCCAGCCCACACCCTCACCGACCGGGTCCGCATCAACCGCACCGGTGACACCTCCGAGCCCCCGCGCAGCTTCGCCGACTACACCGTCTCCCTCGACGACGACAACCTCCCCAACGGAATCACCGCCACTACGCTCATCGCCTGACCACCGTGATCTCCGACGACGACCCTGCCGACCAGCAGTGGGCGAGTGTCCCGATCTCCGCGATCGAGCACTTCGCCTACTGCCGGCGGCAGGCCGCACTCATCCACCTCGACCGCTACTTCGCCGACAACGCCGACACTCAACGCGGCCATCTCTCCCATGAAGTCGTTGACCACGCCGGCCCCAGCATCTCCCGCGACGGAACTCGATGCTGGCACGCGTTACCGGTTACCGAGGCAGAACTCGGCATACACGGAGTCTGCGACGTCGTCGAATTCCGGACCGAGGGCCCGATCCCGATCGAGCACAAATCCGGCAGCTACCGACCTGGAAGCCCGCGGACTTGCAAGTCGCAGCTCAAGTCCTCTGCCTGCGCAGCATGTTCAACGCCGACGTTCCCAACGGCGTGATCTTCGCGGGAAAGCACCGGCGTCGATACAACGTCATAGTCGATTCCACACTGGAACAGCGAACCCGCACCACCATCCATGAACTTCGTGAACTCCTGCGAGAAGGCTCCGTTCCACCACCGGTCAACGACACTCGCTGTCGTCGCTGCTCACTCCACAGTGGCTGCATGCCCGATGCAGGCTTTCACCCCACGACGCTGTTCACTCCGCACCCACTGGGGAAATGGGATGACTGAACTTCTCCGCACGTTGTTCGTCACCACGCCCGGCACCAGCCTGCACTTGGAGGGAGACACAGTCCGCATCTACCACCCGGACAAACCAGGCCGGCACGTGCTGCCGCTGCTGCGCATCGAGCACATCGTGGTGTGGAACGGAGTCGACGTCAGCGACGACCTCATCATGCGTAGCGCCGAAGACCACCGCGGCATCACCTGGATGTCCCGCAACGGCCGATTCCTCGCCCGCGTCACCGGAAACCAATCCGGGAACCCACTACTGCGCTTGGAACAGACCCGCGCCTACGACGACCCACAACGGCGCCTGTCGATCGCACGGACCATCGTCGCCGGCAAACTCCAGAACTACCGCCAACTTCTCCTCCGCGCCGCCCGTGATCTCGAACCACCACAACGTGAGGAAATCCGTGCGGTAGCAGCGACCCACGCCGAATCCTTGACCGCTGCCGCACGCGCCTCCACCCTCACCGAACTCCTCGGCATCGAAGGGAACGCCGCCCGCACGTACTTCCAGGCCCTACCGAAACTGACCCCGTACGCCCCCGCTGGCCGTACTCGGCGCCCACCCCAGGACGCCTTCAACTGCCTGCTGTCCTTCGGCTACGGCATGCTTCGAGTGGCCACCACCGGAGCCCTCGAACAAGCCGGCCTCGACCCCTGCATCGGCTACCTTCACGGCGTCCGGCCGGGCAAACCCTCCCTCGCACTTGACCTGATGGAAGAATTCCGCCCCCTCCTCGTCGACCGTCTCGTCCTCACTCTCTTCAACCGCAAACAGATCACCAGCGCACACACCATCACCGACCCCGCAGGAGGAGTCGCACTCACCGACGAAGGCCGCAAATTCTTCCTCAACGAATGGTCCAAGGCACGAGAACGCCCTTGGCTGCACCGAGAACTCGGACGCGACGTCCCCGCAGCGCTCCTGCCCCTCACTCAGGCTCGCCTATTATCCCGCCACCTGCGAGGCGACCGTCCCCTCTACACCCCATGGATCGCCAGCTGATATGGAACTCCTCGTCACCTACGACGTCGACACCACAACACCAGCTGGGCGTCGAAGACTCCGCCAGGTAGCCAAAATCTGCGAATCCTACGGAATCCGTGTGCAGAAATCCGTCTTCGAAATCGTCTGCACCGACGCAGACTGGATCACCATGCGCCACCGCCTCCTCGACATCATCTCCACCGAGCACGACAGCATCCGCATCTACACCCTTCACCGCGGAACACTCGACACCGCACAACACCTCGGGCACTCACCCCCAGCACCCCACCACGACCCACTCATCTACTGAACCCCACTTCGGAACCCCAAGCGTCCCGCGACACCCCAGCACCTTCCGAAGTGAATCCCGCGCAAGTCGATAACAAAACCGTCACGACCACCAACATCAACCACGTAAACCCCTGCTTACGCAAGGTGGCGCCAGCCCCAGCGGGCTGGCAAGGATCGCAACGATATCGACCACAAGCGTGCCGTTCGGCATATCAGCTGTGGCGCCAGCCCCAGCGGGCTGGCGAGGATCGCAACCCCTGCCAGGACGTCAGCAGCGCCGGACGCCGCGCCGGTGGCGCCAGCCCCAGCGGGCTGGCGAGGATCGCAACGATGACGCGATCTCGAAGGGTCCCCGGCATCCGCTGTGGCGCCAGCCCCAGCGGGCTGGCGAGGATCGCAACCAGGTCGCCAGCGCAGGGTCCTGAGACGACAAGTCGTGGCGCCAGCCCCAGCGGGCTGGCGAGGATCGCAACAACAGGGAGGAGCTGCAGCGGCTGCGGGAGGCGTTCCGTGGCGCCAGCCCCAGCGGGCTGGCGAGGATCGCAACGACCTCTCCGGCGCGGAGGCGGTGCTGGAGATCGACGGTGGCGCCAGCCCCAGCGGGCTGGCGAGGATCGCAACTTAGGGGGACTGCATGAGTCCAGACACGCTAGGGCAGGTGGCGCCAGCCCCAGCGGGCTGGCGAGGATCGCAACCGGCGGCACCCTCGGTGCGACTGCAGGCACATCCCGGGTGGCGCCAGCCCCAGCGGGCTGGCGAGGATCGCAACCGGATCGGTTGAGTGCGCAGTGGCATCCACGAGGGCGCGTGGCGCCAGCCCCAGCGGGCTGGCGAGGATCGCAACGCCGCCGCAGCCCCGGAGCGGGCCAACCCCAGCGGTGGCGCCAGCCCCAGCGGGCTGGCGAAGATCGCAATATCCCCTATGTTGAGTCCGAGGTGTCCGGGGTCGTGTGGCGCCAGCCCCAGCGGGCTGCTGCCGCCGGCCCTGATCCTCGCCAGCCCTAGCCGACTGGCGAGGATCGCAACTTCCCCTGGCCCGTGATGCCTCGCTAGCGAGGTTCTGAGGTTCTCGCCGTCGTCGCGCCACGTCACGGAGGAGGGCAGGTCGGCGCTGGTGAGGAACTACCGCTGCCGCTACATGCAGGAGTACGCGCTGGCCAACAAGCTGGACCACCCACGCAATGTCTACTTCCGCGAGATCGACATCCTGCCCGAACTTGATGGGTGGCTGGCCCGCTTGTTCACCGAGGAGCAGATCGAGGACACCGTCGCCCGCCTGGTGGCAGCGGCAGAACAGGACACCGGTGGGGACACCGAAGCGCTTCGATCCGCTCGAAGGACCGTCAAGGACTGCGAGCGCAAGCTCGATCAATACAGGCAAGCTCTCGACCAGGGAAATGACGCTGGTGTCATCGCCGGCTGGATCGCAGAGGCCGAAGCCCAGAAGCTGAAGGCACAGGCCGCGCTACGCGGCAACAGATCCCGGCCTGCGAAGATCGCACCGACGTCGATCCAGCAGATGCTCGGCGCATGCCGTGAGACCGCGGCTTCCCTGCGCAGCGCCACCCCGGACCACAAGGCGTCGGTCTACCGCGCTCTGGGAGTCAGGATCGTTTACAACAAAGAAACCCACACTGCAGAAGTCCAGGTTGATCCTGATCCAAGCAGTGTGGGGATTTCATCGTGTCCGAGGGGGGACTTGAACCCCCACGCCCTTTAACCGGGCACTAGCACCTCAAGCTAGCGCGTCTGCCATTCCGCCACTCGGACATCTCGGGCCGCCCTCGTTCCCGGGGTGTTCCCGCTGTGTTGTGTAGATAGATTAGCCCATGGTCATCCGGGGGCCAACGGGACCCCCCTCTTAGCGGCTCGGGTGATAGAAATGCCTGGTGAGCGAGCACAGCGGTATGTCCGGTACTGATCATGAGGCGGGGTTGCGGCTGGCCGAGGAGGAGGTTGTCGGCCTGGCCAGCGACTTGATCCGCATCGACACCACCAACACCGGTGATCCCGAGACGCTCGTGGGCGAGCGGGCCGCCGCCGAGTTCGTGGCCGGCAAGCTCAGCGAGGTCGGGTACGAGGTCACCTACGTCGAGTCCGGCGACCACCCCGGGCGGGGCAACGTCATCGCGCGGCTGCCCGGCGCCGACTCCAGCCGGGGCGGGTTGCTGGTGCACGGGCACCTGGACGTGGTGCCCGCCGATCCCGCCGAGTGGTCCGTGCACCCCTTCTCCGGGGCCGTTCAGGACGGGTACGTGTGGGGCCGGGGCGCGGTCGACATGAAGGACATGGTGGCCATGAGCCTGGCCATCGCTCGGCGGTTCAAGCGGGACGGCATCGTGCCGCCCCGGGACATCGTCTTCGCGTTCCTCGCCGACGAGGAGGCCGGGAGCTTCCACGGGGCGCAGTGGCTGGTCGACCACCGGCCGGAGCTGTTCGAGGGGTGCACCGAGGCCATCAGCGAGGTCGGCGGGTTCTCCGTCACGCTCAAGGACGGCGTGCGGGCCTACCTGGTGCAGAGCGCTGAGAAGGGCATCCGCTGGTTGAAGCTGCGGGTCCGGGCGCGGGCCGGGCACGGGTCGATGGTGCACGACGACAACGCCGTCACCAGGCTCTCCGAGGCCGTCGCCAAGCTCGGCAACCTGTCGCGGATGGTCGGGGCCACGCTGCGCGACACCGCCAATCCGACGATGCTCACCGCCGGGTACAAGCACAACGTCATCCCGTCGGTCGCCGAGGCCGCCGTGGACTGCCGGATCCTGCCCGGCCGGGAGGAGGCGTTCGACCGGGAGCTGGCCGAGCTGCTCGGCCCCGACGTGGAGCGCGAGTGGGTCGGGCTGCCGCCGGTCGAAACCAAGTTCGAGGGCCGGATCGTGGACGCCATGAGCGCGTCGCTGATCGCCGAGGACCCGGGGGCCAAGGCGCTGCCCTACATGATGTCCGGCGGCACCGACGCCAAGTCGTTCAGCCGCCTGGGCATGAGCTGCTACGGGTTCGCCCCGCTGAAGCTGCCCGCCGACCTCGACTTCTCCTCGCTGTTCCACGGCGTGGACGAGCGGGTTCCGGTGGATGCGCTGCAGTTCGGGGTGCGGGTGCTGGACCGGTTCATCCGCAGCAGCTGAGTGTCGGTGGTGTCTGGTTTCATCCACCCGAGTTGATCATCGGGGAGGTGCGGCGTGGACCTGGCGCGCTTGATCGAGACCTACCTGGAGCACCTGCAGGCGCGCAAGCTGGCGGCGAACTCGCTGCGGGCCTACCGCCGCGACCTGGAGTCGGTGGCCGGTGAGCTGGTCGAGCTCACCGGCACCACCGCCGACCGGCTGCCGGTGGAGCGGGTCGACGCCTCCGTGCTGCGCTCGGCGTTCGCTCGGTTCGCCGCGGCCCGGTCGGCTTCGTCGGTGACCCGGGCCTGGTCGACCTGGAACGGGTTCTTCGGGTTCCTGGTGGTCGAGGGCGCGGTGCCCGGCAACCCGATGCAGGTCGTCCCCAAACCGCGCAACGCGCCCTCGACGCCGAAGCCGCTGCAGGGCGAGGACACGCCCGAGCGCTTGCTGCGGATGGTCGCCGCGGGGGCCCGGCGGGCGCGCAACCCGTGGCCGGAGCGCGACCTCGCGGTGCTGGCCACGCTGCTGTGCACCGGCGTGCGCTCGGCCGAGCTGCTGGAGCTGACCGTGGCGTCGCTGGCCGGGCGCAGCGGCGACCGGCGGCTGCACGTGCACGGCAAGGGCGGCAAGAACCGCTCCATCCCGATCGAGGACGCCTTGGACGTGCTGATCCAGAACTACCTGCGGTCGCGGCGGGAGCGGTTCGGCGAGCGGCTGCCCGGCGGCGAACCGCTGTTCGTCGACCACCGCGGCGAGCGGCTCCGGCGCGGCGGGCTGCAGTACCTGGTGCGTCAGTCGTTGCGGGCCGCCGGGGTGTCCGACCGGGTGCAGCCCGGCGCGATGGTGCACGCCCTGCGGCACACCTTCGCCACCCGGCTCGCCGAGGACGGGGCCAACGCCGCCGAGATCGCCAAGCTGCTGGGCCACTCGTCGATCAACTCCAGCCAGACCTACATCGACGTGACCGCCCGCGAGCAGCGGATGTCGGTGCGGGCGAACCGGACGCTGCACGTGCTCGGCGAGCTCTCCGGCGGTTAGGCCCGGCGTCTGTGCTCCGCCAGCGTCTCCAGGCGCCGGCGGTACTCCTCCTCGTCGATCTCCCCGCGGGCGAAGCGCTCGGCCAGCACCTCCTCGGCGCGGCTCGCTCGGGGTTCGGTCCTCGTCGTGCGCTGGAGGTAGCGCACCAGCGCGACGATCGCGATGACCACCAGCGCCCAGAACAGCACCGTGCTCACGGTCATCGCCAGCATGCCCCACAGACCCCATCCGCCTCCGTAGTACATCGCGCCGCCCTCCCACAGCTGCGAGTTGCGCCCACCACCACTGTCCGACCAGCGTCGCCACCGGCAAAGGGGGCGATGGTCACCGCCGAGCTCGGCTGGTCGGCCCGCCGAGGACCAGCCGTCGCCGACCGGCTCCACCTCGAACGGTTCAACGCCTCCGGGACCAGCACCGACTCGGCGTTCGAGGCCTTGAACGATCACGGAACGCCTCCCGCGCCGCTCACCGCGAGCCCGCCACCCGCGAATCCGCCAGGCGCGACGGATCGCCCGCTGGTTGAACGGGCTCTGCGGTCGGGAAGCGGGGGATCGCGGGGCTGGTCACCGGTGCGGGGCTGCCGGTATAACCGGTGCGGAATCGGGGTTGCACCTACGGGCGGGGGAGAGCGGCATGGACAGCGGGTTCGCGGAGAGTTGGGTTCCGGAGGGCGTTGACACCACGGTTGCGAGCCCCGCCCGGGTTTACGACTACGGCTTGGGCGGAAGCCACAACTTCGCCGTCGACCGCCAGGTCCACGACGAGTTCCGCCGGATCTCCCCGGCTGCTGAGCGCTCCGCGTGGGACAACCGGGCGTTCCTGCAGCGAGCGGTGCGGTTCTGCCAGCAGCAGGGCATCGACCAGTTCCTCGACCTGGGGTCGGGCGTGCCGACGGTGGGCAACGTCCACGAGGTCGCCCAGCAGCACGACCCGGCCGCGCGGGTGGTCTACGTCGACATCGACCCGGTCGCGGTCGCGCACTCCCGTCGGCTGCTCGACGGCAACGAGGGTGCCGTCGCGCTCCAGGCGGACATGCGGCACCCCGATGCGATCCTGGAGCATCCCGAGACGCGTCGACTGCTGGACTTCGACCGCCCGCTCGCGGTGCTGATGGTCGCGATGGCCCACTACCTCAACGACGCCGACGCCCCGGCGGCGATCCTGGCCCGGTACCGGGCGGCGATGGCCCCCGGCTCGCTGCTGGTGTTCTCGCACATCACCAACGAGGACTTCCCGGAGGAGATCAGCCGCGGAGAGGCGATCTTCAACGCCCACCTGGCCGAACCGATGAAGGCGCGCACCCGCGCTGAGATCAGCGCTCTGCTCGATGATTTCGAGCTGGTGGAACCGGGGCTGACCTACCCGGCGCTCTGGCGCCCGGACACGCCGCTGCCCGCCGAGGACGACCCGCGCTTGTCGGCCTGCTTGGCCGCGGTCGGCGTACCGCGCGGCCGCTGACGCCCGGAGCGCCGACGCAAACCCGGCCGGTGGATGCATCGTGGTCCGGGGGAGGGATCAACGACGACACGCGCTCTCGTGCGCGTCGTCGACAGCCCTTGCAGGCACATGAACCTGGACCTCTACCACGCCCGGATCGGTGAGGGAAAGATCGTCGAACTGACCCGCCGGGGTCGCTACCACGGACGTGCTCCGCGGTAGCGACCCGAAGGGATTCCCCGCGGTCACGAGTACCGGGTTCGGACCTCGGCTTCGAACTCCTCCAGGGTTCTGCCGCGGGTTTCCGGGACTTGGGTGGCGGTGAAGATGATGCCCAGCACGCCGATGGCGGCGAAGACGAAGAACGTCGGGGCGATGCCCAGGGCCGCGACCGTCGGGGGGAAGCCGAAGGTGACGGCGGCGTTGGCCAGCCACAGGGTGAACACGCACACGCCCATGGCGAAGCTGCGGATCTTGAGCGGGAAGATCTCGGAGAGCATGAGCCACACCAGGGGGCCGAGGGTGCCCTGCATGGAGAACACGAAGGCCACCACGAACAGCAGGATGACGTAGGGCTTGGCGGCGGTGTCCGGCAGCAGCAGCGACGAGGCGCCCACCAGGACGTGGAACGCGGTGATCAGCGCGAAGCCGCCGATCAGCATGGTGCGCCGGTCGATCCTGTTGATCAGCGCGATGCCGACGCTGACCCCGAGCACGCTGAACAGGCCGTTGGCGGTGTTGGCGATGACCGCGCCGTTGCCGGAGAAACCAGCGGTCTGCAGCAGCTGCGTGCCGTAGTACATGATCGAGTTGATGCCGGTGAGCTGCTGGAAGATGCCCAGGATCGCGCCGATGAGCACCAGGCGCCGGATCCACGGGACGGCCAGGTCGAACCAGCCGCCGGTCTGCGACTGCCGCTCCTGCTCCGCGAGCGCGCGGACCTCGGCCATCTCGGCCGTCGCGCGCTCCGGCGAGCGGACCTGCTCGAGCACCGCCAGCGCATCGGCGTCCCGCCCCCGCGAGGCGAGCCAGCGCGGGCTCTCCGGCAGCCGCAGCATGCCGATGAGCAGCGCGATCGCTGGCAGCACGGCCACCACGAGCATGGCGCGCCACACCGAGGTGTGCTCGCCCCAGAGGTTGATGATCAACGCGTTGACCAGGAAGGCCGCGAACTGGCCCGACACGATCATGATCTCGTTGCGGGTCACCAGGCTGCCGCGCCGCTCCGCCGGGGCGACCTCGGCGAGGTAGACCGGGACCGTGGTGGACGCACCGCCGACCGCGAAGCCGAGGACGAAGCGGAACACCGCGAGCACCTGCCAGTTCGGCGCCACGGCGCAGCCCACGGTGCCGACGACGAAGATCCCGGCGAGCAGCAGGATGTTGTGCCGCCTGCCGTGCCGGTCGGCGAGCCTGCCGCCGATCGCCGCCCCGAGCGCGGCACCGAAGATCAGGATGCTCACCACGAATCCCTCGGTGACGGGGGTGAGCCCCAGATCGGTCTTCATCGGTTCCAGCGCGCCGTTGATGACGCCGGTGTCGTAGCCGAACAGCAGCCCGCCGAAGGTGGCCACGACGGCCACCAGGCCCAACCTCCGGTGGTGCGGGCCGGGCGCTTCGGCAGGCGCTGCGGGGCGTCTTCGGGGCGTTCGCGTGCTGCTCATCGGGGCGAACCTCCATCGTTGGGGGTTTCGGTTGCTTCGTCCTCAGCGGACGTCTGGGGCGGGGTGGCGCGGGGCGCCGGATTCGTGGAGTTCGACGGCGTTTCCCGACGGATCGTGGAGGAAGGCCTGCTCGGCGGTGCCGAGCGCGATCGGCTCGCCGACCGCCACGCCGCGGCTGCGCAGCAGGTCCAGCGCCGCCGCAAGGTCGGGGACGCGCACCGCGAAGTGCTGGCCGGTCGCTGGCGGCGGCTCGCCCTCGATGAGGTGCAGCTGCTGGTCGCCGACGTCCAGCCAGGCACCGCGCACGGGCGAGTCCGGCCGGTCGGTGCGCTGGCGCAGGCCGAGCGCACCGACGTAGAAGTCCAGTGCGTCGTCGAGGTCCCGGACCATCAGCGACACGTGGTGGATTCCCCCGGGGCCCACCGGGCTCACCCGACCGCGGACCGCAGTTCCGCCGCGGCGGCGAGCAGGTTCTCGGCGGCCAGCGCGAGCCCCTCGGTCTGGGAGTAGGCGGTGTCCTCGTGCTCGATGTTGACGGCCATGTCCGGGTCGACCTCCGCGAGCGCGGCGAGGAACTCGGCCCAGTACGCGGTGTCGTGGCCGATGCCGACCGCGACGAACTTCCAGGCCGGGTTCTCCGGCCAGGCGTTGCACCAGAAGCCGATCCCGGTGGGAACCTTGCCGGGGGCGTCGGCGGGCACCCGCGCGAAGGACGTGTCGAGCACACCGCGCACGTCGACGCCGGGGCAGAGCATCGCGTCCTTGGCCGCGGCGTGGAACACCAGCGGGCCCAGCTCGCGGATGCAGGCGACCACGTCCATGCCCTGCCACATCAGGTGCGAGGGATCCATCTCGGCTCCCACGTTGGTGGCCCCGGTCAGCTCCACCAGCTTCTTGAGCGTGACGGGGGAGAACACCAGGTTGTGCGGGTGCATCTCGATGGCGACCCGGACGTCGTTGGCGCGGGCCAGGGCGTCGATCTCGGTCCAGAACTCCGCCGCCACGCCCCACTGGTAGTCCAGCACGTCCATGTACACGCCGTCCCAGGGGTTGACCACCCACGACGGGTACTTCGCGTCGGGATCCGAGCCGGGCGTGCCCGACATCGTCACCACGTTCTTGACGCCGAGCAGGCCCGCGAGGCGGATGGTGCGCCGCAGGTCCTCGGCGTGCTTCGGGCCGACGCCCGGCAGCGGGTTGAGCGGATTTCCGTTGCAGTTCAACCCGGTCAGCTCCATGCCGCGCGCGGCGAACAGCGCGAGGTAGTCCCGGCGGGCGTCGGCCGAGGACAGCAGGAGGTCCACCGGGCAGTGCGGCGCGGGGAGGAAACCACCGGTGTTGACCTCCACCGAGGTCAACCCGTTGTCCCGGAGGAAGTCCAGGGCGTCTTCCAGCGGTCGGTCGTGCAGGCAGGCGGTGTAGGCGCCGAGCTTGAGCGGCATGGCGGGGCCTTTCGTCTTGTGCGGTGGGGTTTTCAGTCGACGTCCACGGCCGCTCCGCCGCGCTCCGCGGAGCGCACGACGGCCTGCGCGACCTTCATGGTGTGCAGGGCGTCGGCGAAGGTGGCGCACGGCGGGAGCGGGTCCGCGGCTCCGGTGACCTGGTCGAGGAACGCGCGGCACTGGTAGACGAACATCTCGGCGTTGCCGCCGCCGACGCCGGGAGCCTCCATCGGGTACCCGCCGGCGAAGTAGGGCAGCTGCGGACCGGCGATGACCTGCCGGGCGCCGCGGGTGCGGGCTTCGGGCTGGGTGTCGTCGAAGAGGTACTCGGCGGGCCGGTGCCAGTCGAACGACGCGCGGCCGGAGAGCCCGCAGGCGTCGAAGGCGAGCCCGTTGGGCAGGCCGAATGCGGTGCGGGACACCGAGAACGACCCGGTCAGCCCGGACTGGAACCGCGCTGTGAAGACGGCGGTGTCCTCGTTCTCGACCTCGCCGACCTCGTCGCCGACCGGTGCCGCGTTGTGCCCGACGACCGGCCCCAGCGGCAGCGGTCGCTTCGGGATCTGCGTGGACAGCGCGCCGCCGGAGACCGACGTGATCGGTCCGCAGACGTGCTCGGCGACGTCGATGACGTGGGCGCCGATGTCGCCGAGCGCCCCGCTGCCCGGGCCGCCCTTGAACCGCCAGCTCAGCGGGCTGCGGGGATCGGTGGCGTAGTCGCACCAGTAGCGGCCGTTGAAGAGGGTCAGCTCGCCCAGCTCGCCGCGTCGCACGTGGTCGCGGATCGCGGAGATCGCCGGGGACCGGCGGAAGGTGTAGCCCACCGCGGTCACCGCCTCGGCGGTCCGCTCGGCGGCCACCATCGCCTCGGCGTCGGCCAGCGAACCCGCCAGCGGTTTCTCGCACAGCACGTGCTTGCCCGCCCGGATCAGCGCCTCGGCGATCGGGCGGTGCAGGGCGTTGCCGACGACGATGCTGACCGCGTCGATCGACGGGTCCTCGACGATCTCCTCCCAGCTGGAGACGGCTTTCTCGTAGCCGTAGCGGCGGGCGGCGTCGGCCGCCAGCTCGGTGTTGGCGTCGGCGATCGCGGCGAGCCGGACCGGTGGGAGTCCGTCGCCGAAGACGGTGTTGACCTGGCGGTACCCGGCGGCGTGGCTGCGTCCGGCCATGCCAGCGCCGATGACGGCGACGGACAGTGGTTGTTTCGACATCGTTTCCGCTTCCTCCTGCGTCCCGGGACCGTGCCTGGTCGGTGCGGGGAAAGGCCTGTTCAGACGAGAGATCACCGGGCGGCTGCAGCGCGCGGCCGCGGTGGGGAGAGGCGAGCAGCTGGCTGCGCTGGGTTACCAGAACGTTCCGGTAATCTGTGGTGGCAAACACTATGCAGACATGGTGCTTATGTCAAGACAAAGTGTCGGCCCGGTTTCCGGGCGGGCGGGAGAGGTGGGCTCGCGTGGCGGGGAAGAACGGGCGGACGACGATCGTCGACGTGGCGAAGGCCGCCGGGACCTCGGTCGCCTCGGCGTCGGTGGCGCTGCGCGGAGAGCGCGGGGTCTCGGAGCGGACCCGGGCGCACGTCCTCGCGGTCGCGGACCGCCTCGGATACCAGCCCGACCAGCGCGCCCGGCTGCTTCGCGAGCAGAAGTCCCGCCTGCTGGGGGTGACCTTCTCGGTCGACCAGACCTTCCACGCCGAGGTGATCGAGCACCTCTACCGCGCCGCGGACGCCCGGGGCTACGGGCTCGTGCTCAGCGCCACCACGTCCAGCCGCTCGGAACCGGAGGCGATCGACAACCTGCTGCGGGACCGGTGCGAGACGCTGATCCTGATCAGCCCCGAGCTCCGCGACGAGCAGCTGGCGGACCTGGCGGCCCGCGCCTCGCTGGTCACGATCGGCTCGGACCTGCGCGTGACCGGCGTCGACTCGCTGCGCTCGCACGACCACCAGGGCATCGCCGACGCCGTCGCGCACCTCGTCGAGCTGGGTCACCGGGACATCACCTACATCGACGGCGGGGCGATGGTCATGAGCTCGACCAGGCGGGCGGCCTACCTCGACGCGATGGCCGGGCACGGCCTCGACGCGCGGACCCGGGTGATCGCCGGTCGCCCCACCGAGGAGTCCGGGGTCGAGATCGCGACCGCGATGCTCGACGGGCGGGAGCCGATGCCGACCGCGATCCTCGCGCACAACGACATGATCGCGATCGGCGTCCTGCTCACCCTGCGCGCCGGGGGCGTGGCCGTCCCCGGCGACGTCTCGGTGATCGGCTACGACGACACCCGGATGGCGGCGCTGGCCTCGATCCAGCTGACCTCCGTCAGCCAGGACGCCGCCCACCTGGCGACCGCGGCCGTGGACCGCGCCATCCTGCGCGCCGAAGGCCCGGTCGCGGCCGCCGAGGTCGTCACCCCCGCCCGGCTCGTGATCCGGGGGACCACCGCGCCGGGACCTGATCACCCGCGATCCGGCTGATCCTCCGGCAACCGGGCGAAGATCCGGTCCAGGTGGGCCAGGCTGCGCGCGGTGTCGCGACGGGGCACGTCGACGGGGGACCGCTCGTCGAGCGCAGTGTCCTGCTCCAGCACGTACCAGCCCGCGTACCCGGCCCGGTGCACCGCGCGGAGCATCGCCTCGGTGTCGACGTCGCCGTCGCCGAGCGGGACGAACAGGCCCTGCGCGACGGCGGCGGTGAACGGCACGGCTCCGGCGCGGACCTGCTCGGCGAGATCGGCGCGCACGTCCTTGAGGTGGATGTGCCCGATGCGGCCGGGATGGCGCTGCGCCAGGGCGACCGGGTCGGTTCCGCCGATGAGCAGGTGCCCGGTGTCCAGGCACAGCGGCATCGGAGAGTCCGCGACGAACCGCTCCACCTCCTCCTCGGTCTCCACGTGGGTGCCGACGTGCGGGTGCAGCACCGTCCGCAGCCCGTGCCCGGCGACGACCTCCGCGATGCGATCGGCCGTCTCGATCAGCCTGCGCCACTCCTGGTCGCCGAGCGCGGGTCGCTCGTCGTAGCCCGTCAGGCCGGTGGCGGCGGCCAGCACCACCACTTCGCCGCCGCAGCGCGCCATCTGCTCGGCGGCTTGGGCGGCGGCGTCGACGCTGGCCCGCGCGGTGGCCGCGTCGTGCAGCGGCACCGCGAGGAAGCCGCCGACCAGGTCCAGGCCGTGGCGGGCCAGGTCCGACTGCGGGTCCGGCAGGTAGCCGGGCGGTCCCAGTTCGGTGGCCCGCAGCCCCAGCTCGGCCATCTCGGCGAGCACGTGATCGGCCGCCAGCAGGCGACCCCATCCCGGAACTTCGCTGACGCCCCAGGAGATCGGGGCTCCGGCGATCTTGAACCCGGCGGTCATGCGGCCACCTCCGCGGCGAGCGACACCGGGGCGCCGGTGCGCGCCGATTCCTCGCACGCCAGCGCCAACCGGAAGCTGGTGAGGCTTTCGCGGGGCGGCGACGGGTTGGCGGCGCGGCCCGTGATCACGTCGAGGAACACCTTCATCTCGTTGACGTAGGCGTCGTGGTAGCGCTCGGTGAACGACTGCCACGGCGCTTCGGGGTGCGGACCACCGGATTCGAGGGAGCGCAGCGGCGTTCGCCCGTCCCAGCCGACGGCCAGCGAGTCCTCGCTGGCGAAGACCTCCAGGCGGCAGTCGTAGCCGACCGGGTCGTGCCGGGACGCCGACAGCAGGGCATGCGCGCCACCGGCGAAGCGCAGCGCCACGATCGCGTTGTCCACGTCGCCCGCGTCGGCGAACGCCTGGTCCACTAGCACCGATCCGGCCGCGTAGACCTCGGTGACCTCGTCGCCGACCAGCCACGGCACCGCGTCGAGGTCGTGGACGAGGCAGTCCCGGAACAGCCCGCCCGAGGTGGCCACGAACTCCGCGGGCGGCGGCAGGTGGTCGTTGCACACGGCGCGCACCAGGTAGACCGATCCGGCTTCGCCGGAGCGCAGCCGTCGGTGCAGTTCGGCGGTCGCCGGGTCGAACCGCCGCTGGAAGCCGACGAGCACCGGCACCCCGGACGTCTCGATCTCCTCGACCAGCGCCGCCATCTCGGTCAGGTCGGGCGCGAGCGGTTTCTCGCACAGCACGGGCGTTGCGGCGGCGATCGCCCGGCGCACGAGTTCGGGGTGGGTGTCGGTGGGCGTTGCGACCAGCACGCCGTCGGCGGCGACCAGTTCGTCCGCAGTGTCCACTGCGGTGACCGCGCCGCCGAGCGCGGCAGCGGCGTCCGCTGCCCGGCCGGGCACCGGGTCGAACAGCAGGAGCTGGTCCACGTCCGGCAGGGCGGCGAGGTTCGCGGCGTGCATGGAGCCGATCCGGCCGACCCCGGCTACTCCGATCTTCATCTCGGCTACGGCCTCGTTTCGTCTGGGAGGAGGTGAGCGCGATTCCAGGGGGATTGCGCTGCGGCGGCGGAACTTCCGAGAACCCGCAGCGGTGCCGGGGGATTCCCGCACCGCTGGCGGCCCACTGCGCTCGCAGCGTTAGAGCGCTCTAATTTTGGAGCGCTCCAATGGTGTAAGCTCCTTCACGTCGGTGTCAAGACCCTGTTTCCCCTGAGGAGGTCCGCATGGCGCGGCCGACCATGGAGGACGTCGCGGCGCGCGCCGGGGTCTCCCGGGCGCTGGTCTCGCTGGTCATGCGGGATTCGCCGAAGGTGAGCCGGGAACGCCGGGAAGCCGTGCTGCGGGCCGCCGAGGAGCTCGGCTACTCGCCGCACGCCGTGGCGCGGTCGCTGGCCTCGCGCACCTCGACGTTGCTCGGCGTGATGGTCTCCGACCTGCACAACCCGTTCTTCGCCGAGATCGTCGACGGGCTGGACGCGGTCGCCCGCAGCGAGGGCTTCGAGCTGATCATCAACACCGGTGGCCGCAGCGTCGCGCGCGAGCGCGGGGCCGTTCAGAGCCTGCTGTCGTTCCGGCCCGCCGGTCTCGTGCTGCTCGGCGCCGCTGTGCCCGCCTCCGACATCGCCGCCGCCGCGGACAAGGCTCCGGTCGTCCTCGTGGCGCGCGATTCCCGTCTGTCCACCGTGGACACCGTCAACGACGATGGCAAGGCCGGTGCCGAGGTGGTCGTCGACCACCTCGTCGCGCTGGGCCACACCCGGATCGTGCACCTCGACGGCGGCCGCGGCTCGCAGGCGGCGGTCCGCAAGCGCGGCTACGTCGGGGCGATGCGCAAGCACGGCCTGGAACCCGCGGTGCTCAGCAGCGAGTACACCGACAGCGCCGGGGCGAAGGCCGCCGGGCAGCTGCTGGAGCGGTTCGACCCGCTGCCCACCGCGATCGTCGCCGCCAACGACTTCAACGCGGTGGGCGCGATCTCCGCGCTCGACGAGGCGGGACTGCGGGTGCCGCAGGACGTTTCGGTGGTCGGCTACGACAACACCTCGTTGGCCGCGCTCGCGCGCATCGGCCTCACCACGATCGACCAGCCGCGCCGCGAGATGGGCAGGCTCGCCGCCGAGGCGCTGCTGCAGCGCATCCGCGACGGCCGCGTGGAGCCGGTCCGCCACCTCCTGCAGCCGAAGCTGGTCGTGCGCGGCACCACCGGGGTGCCGAGGAGCTGAGGGCGCGGCTCCACGCCGATCGCCGGAGCGGTCAGGCGTTCTCGGTCGGTGCTTTGACCGCGAGCACCGGCACGTCGGCGTTCAGCAGGAGCCGCTGGGCGAGGCTGCCGAGCACGAGCTTGCCGACGGGGGAGCGCTTGCGCATCCCGATGACCAGCAGCTCGACCTCCTCGTGGTGCTCGTCGAGCAGGTCGAGCACGTGGTCGGCGACGTCGACGCCGGGTTCGCGCTCCAGCACCCGCACGTCGACTCCGCTGGGCAGGTCGGCGATCGGGTTGAGCCGGAGGTTGGCCACCAGCAGTCCGGTGTTGCGCAGGTCGGCTTCGGCGGCCGCGGTGCGCAGCGCGACATCGCCTTCCGCGGAATCGGTGACCGCGACGAGAACAGCCATCGTCAACTCCCTCGCACAGCAGGGTGGGTGTACTTGGTGCGCAGTTCGGCTTCCAGGCCTTCCAGGGAACGGCCGCGGGTTTCGGGCACGCACTTGGCCACGAACGTGATCGCGACGATCCCGAGCCCGACGAAGAGGAAGAACGTGGTCGATATGCTGAGCGCGGCGACGAGCACCGGGAAGGTCAGGCCCACCAGGAAGTTCGTCAGCCACAGGGTCAACCCGGCGACGCCGAAGCCGAAACCGCGCAGCTTCAGCGGGAAGATCTCCGAGAGCATCAGCCAGGTGACCGGTGAGATGGCGCCCTGCTGGAAGGCCAGGAACGTCACCGTGAGGGCGAGGACGACGAACGCGCGGACGGTGCCCTCCGGCAGCGCCAGCGACACCACGCCCACCAGCAGCAGCGAGCAGGTGGTGCCGAGCTGACCGGCGAGCAGCATCGGACGCCGGTTCACCTTGCCCAGCAAGTAGATCCCGACGAAGGTCGCGAGCACCGAGATGACCCCGTTGGCGATGTTGGCCAGCAGCGCGCCGTTGGCGGAGAAGCCCGAGGTCTGCAGGATCTGCGTGCCGTAGTACATGATCGTGTTGACGCCGCTGATCTGCTGCACGACGGCGATGCCGATGCCGACCAGCACCAGCCGCCGGATCCACGGCGTGGCCAGGTCCCGCCAGCCGCCGGTCTGCGACTGCTTGTCCTCGGCGGCCAGCCGCTCGACCTCGGCGAGCTCGGCTTCGGCCCGCTGCGGCGTGCGCACCTGGCGCAGCACGTCGAGCGCTTCGCCGAAGCGGCCCTGGGAAGCCAGCCAGCGCGGGCTCTCCGGCATCACCAGCATCCCGAACCACAGGGCCACTGCGGGCAGCGTTGCCACCACGAGCATCCAGCGCCACACGTGCGCGCTGTCGCCGAGCGCGGCGGCGATCCCGGCGTTGAAGGTGAACGCGAGCAGCTGCCCGGAGACGATCATCAGCTCGTTCTGGGTGACCAGCCGCCCGCGCCGCTCGGCGGGCGAGATCTCCGCCAGGTAGGTGGGCACCGTGACCGAGGCGCCGCCGACCGCCAGGCCCAGCACGAACCGGGACCCGACCATGACCGCCGTGGTGGGGGCGAAGGTGCAGCCGAGCGTGCCGATCAGGAAGACCACGGCCAGCAGCAGGATGTTCCGGCGGCGACCGCGCTGGTCGGAGATGCGGCCGCCGACGATCGCGCCCAGCGCGGCGCCGAGCAGCAGCGAGCTGGTGACCAGCCCCTCGGTCACCGGGGTCAGGCCGAGGTCCTCGGTCATGAACGGCAGCGCACCGTTGATGACGCCGGTGTCGTAGCCGAAGAGCAGGCCGCCGAAGGTGGCGATCAGGGTGACCATGCGCAGGCGGCGGCGATGCGGGCCGGGGGCCTCCGGGGGGACGGGTGGCGTTGTCGTCTCGCTCTGGGTGGAAGGCATCGTGGGTCCTTCGGTGTGGCCAGCAGTGCTTCCCGAGGGGGAGGTGCCGGTCTCGTGCGCGGCTGGGCGTCGGCGGATCGCGGGACGCCCGTGGTGGCGGATGGGCCGCATCGTCCGGGTTCGCGAGGTCGATGCGCGGATGGGCCGGGGAACCGGGTTCAGCCTCGGCCGTTCTCGCCTGGTGCGCCCCGAGGTGGCGCGGCGACGTCCGTACTATGCTGCCGGTCACACAAGTTTGTCAAGACATATCGACATGGTCGGGCTGGGGGCGCCGTGCTCCGCCCGACCCGCAGCGGAGCACGGCGGAAGTGCTCACCAGGTCTTGACGTACTCGTCGATCTTCTCGCGCATGTAGATCGAGGACTCGCGGGCCCGGTCCTCCCAGGCGAACACGCAGGCGACCATGATGCCGTCGAAGTCGTTGTCGCGCAGGCAGCCGAAGAACTCGTCCCAGTCGACCTCGCCCTGCCCGATGTCGAGGTGCTGGTGGATGCGGGCGGGCGAGCCCGGCGGGTTGACGATGTAGCGCAGCCCGGACGACGCGGTGTGGTCGAAGGTGTCCGCGACGTGCACGTGGGTGAGCAGGTCGCCGGCGCGCTTCATGATGCCCGGCGCGTCGTTGCCCATGTGGAAGGTGTGCGGCGCGCAGTAGAGGAACTGCACGTTCGGCGAGTTGATGCCGCGCACCATGTCCACCGCGACGTGACCGTCCTCGACGAAGTCGTCGGGGTGCGGTTCGAGCTTGAGCGTGATGCCCTCGCGCTCGAAGATCGGCAGCAGCTCCTCCACGGACCGCCAGAACTGGCCCTCGCTGCGGTCGGGCGATTCCGGGCGGCCGTTGAACTCCGAGACCATCACGTCGACGCCGAGGTCGCTGGTGATCTGGATGGCGCGCTTCCAGTAGCGCACGGCCGCTTCGCGCTGCTCGTCCTCCGGGCCGGACCACCGGTACAGCGGCAGCACCGAGGCGACGCCGACCCCGGCCGCGTCGAGTTCCCGGCGGAACCGGCGGACCGTGGCGTCGTCGACGCGGGGGTGCTTGAAGAAGGGCAGGAAGTCCTCGCGCGGGGACAGCTCGATCCACTCGTAGCCGAGTTCGGCCACCAGGCGGGGGAGTTCGAGCAGCGGGGTGAACCGGAACATGTGCGGGTCGAGTGCGATTTTCACGGTGACTCCTCGGGTGGCGTGTCAGGAGTAGAAGTCGGGGCGGTCGGCGAGCTCGACCTCGGTGCGCTGGCCGGTGGCCTGGGCCTGGACGCCCGCCTCGCAGGCGGCTGCCGCGGCGTAGCCGTCCCAGGCGTCCGCGGCGGCCGGGTCGGTGCTGCCGCGGCGGGCGGCGTGCGCCCAGCGCTGGAACTCCTGGTCGAAGGCGGCGCCGAAGCGGTCGCGGAAGTCCTGCGGGACGGCGCCGCCCCAGCGGGCGCTCTGGTGGACGAGCGGACCTCTGCTGGCGCCGATCAGCGCGGTGCCCCGCTCGCCGACCGCCTCGCAGCGCACTTGGTAGCCGAACCCGCAGTTGACGAAGATCTCCACGTCGACCAGCACGCCGCCGGTGGTCTCGATGGTGACCACCTGCGGGTCGAGCAAACCTTCCGGCGCGGCCCCCGAGGAGTGCGGCCACCGCACGGACACCGCGCTGATCTCCTGGTCGAGCAGCCAGCGCGTGGTGTCGAACTCGTGCACCACCGAGTCGTAGATCATCATCTGGCTGGTGAAGCCGGGTGGTGTCTCGGCGTTGCGGTGCGCGCAGTGCAGCAGCAGCGCGCGGCCGAGGTCGCCGGTGCCGAGCAGCTGCTTGAGCTCGACGTACTCGGGGTCGAAGCGGCGCATGAACCCGACCTGCACCAGGTGCTTGCCGCGCGCTTCCTCGGCTTCGACGACCCGCAGCGAGGACTTCGAGTCCGGGGTCAGCGGTTTCTCGCACAGCACCGGGATGCCCCGCTCGATCGCCGCCAGCAGCAGCGGTTCGTGAACCGCGCCGGGCGAGGCGATCACCAGAGCGTCCACATCGGACGCGCCGATCACCTCGAAGGGGTCCTGCTCGGCGCGGGCCCCGGTACCGGCCGCCGCCTGCGCCGCGCGCTCGCCGTCGGGGTCCCCGACGGCGACCAGCCGGGCATTGCTGATCCGCTCGTGGATGCGGCGCGCGTGATCGGCGCCCATCTTCCCGGCGCCGATGAGACCGACCCGCAGGTCCTGGTCGCTCATGAAATCCTCCTGTGCCGCAATGGCTTTCGACTGGGGAGCGGCGCGGCCGCTCGGGCTGCGCAGGTCGACCACCCGAGCGGGACGGCCGCGAGGGGCGGTCCTTCAGCGGCCGGTGCCGCAGCGGGTCAGGTAGTCGCGGGTGCGGCGCGCGATCGGCAGCGGGACGTCCGGGTGGACCGGGTAGAGGTCCTGCTCGACGATCGCGAACAGGTCGGCGTCGAGGTTCTCGGTGGCCTTGATGATCGGCTCCAGGTCCGGCACCCCGGCAGGTGGCTCGCACATGACGCCGCGCTGCACGGCGGGCCCGAACGGCAGGTCCTCGGCCCGCACCCCGGCCAGGACCTCCGGGTCGACCTGCTTGAGGTGCAGGTAGCCGATGCGGCTGGGGTGCTTCTCGATCAGCGCCAGGTTGTCGCCGCCGCAGTAGGCGATGTGCCCGGTGTCCAGGCACAGCGTCACCAGGTCGGGATCGGTGATCTCCAGGAAGCGCTCGACGTGCTCCTGGGTGTCGACGTGGCTGTCGGCGTGCGGGTGGAACTGCAGCTGCACGCCGAACTCCTCGCGCAGCGCCCTGGCGAGCCGGTCGGTGCCCTTGCCCAGCGCCGTCCACGCCTCGGTGCTGAGGGTGCGGTCTTCCAGCTGTTCGCCGGTGGCCGGGTCGCGCCACATGTCCGGGATGACCACGATGTGCTCGGCGCCGAGCGCGCTGGTCAGCTCTGCGACCTGGCGGACGTGCTCCCAGGTCTCGGCCCAGACGTCGCCGCGGTGGAAGCCGGTGAAGCAGGTGCCCGCCGAGAGCGTGAGGTCGCGGGTGCCGAGCTCGTCGCGCAGCTGCTCGGGGTCGGTGGGCAGGTATCCGTAGGGGCCGAGTTCGATCCACTCGTAGCCGGCTTCGGAGACCTCGTCGAGGAAGCGGTGCCACGGGGTCTGCTTGTCGTCGTCCGGGAACCAGACCCCCCAGGAGTCCGGTGCCGAACCGATCCGCAGGCGGGCGTCGTTGCTCATCGGTGCCCTTCCCCCCCGGCAGGCGGCGCTGCCGAACCGGCCGGGTGTTCAGGTGGGGAGGTGGTGTTGTCCCGGCGGGGTTCGCGCGCCTGCGGCCCGGTGCTCTGCCGGTGGGCGCGGCGCGGAACGCGTCGCCGTTCGGTAGCCGGTAGTTTTCACCGCCGGAACACACCTGTCAAGAAAAAGTCCTGACATATTTACGTACTGAGCAACTTGGGCGCGAGGTCGGTCCCGCGGCCGCCTCAGGTGTCGCCGCGCAGCGAGAGGTCGAACGAGTAGCGCGAGGCGCGGTAGACGTGCGAGCCGTACTCGACGACCTTGCCGCTCTGGTCGTAGGTGGTGCGCTCCATCGTGAGCAGCGCGGCGCCCGCGGGCTCGTCGAGCAGTTCGGCCTCGGTCTCGGTGGCCACGCGCGCGCCGATGGTCTGGTGGGCGGCGTGCAGCTGCACCCCGGCGGCGCGCAGCAGTTGGTAGAGCCCGCGCTCTTCGAGCAGGTCGTCGTCCGGCTCGATCAGCCCCGCGGGCAGGTAGTTCTGCATCCGCGCGATCGGTTCACCGCGCGCGGAGCGGACCCGCTGCAGGTGCAGCGCCTTGTCCTGCTCGGAGATGCCGAGGATGTGCGCGATCTCGGGGGAGGGGGTGATGATCTCGTTGACCAGCACCTTCGTGGTGGGCTGCTGGTCGATCCGGCTGAGGTCGTCGAAGAGGCTGCTCAGTTCGAGCGACCGCTTGACCCGGTTGAACACGACCTGGGTGCCGGCGCCGCGCTTGCGCACCACCAGTCCCTTGTCGACCAGGGAGCCGATCGCCTGCCGGACGGTGGGGCGGGACAGCCCGAGCTGGGCGGCGAGGTCGACCTCGTTGTCGAGGCGCGCACCGACCGGCAGGGCGCCGGAGTCGATGGCTTCCTCGATCTGGCTGGCGACCTGGTAGTAGAGCGGGACCGGGCTGCGGTGGTCCACGGAGATCTGGGTGGCCGGGTCCCAGGGCGGCTTCGGGCTCCGACGTCTCTTTGTCGAGGTCACCTGCACACGGTACCAAGAACGCTCGACATCATTAAGTAATTATGTACTGACAAAGTCTTGACAGTGTTCCGGCCCGCCGAGTAGACAGGAGCCACCACGCGTTCCGGCCATCGACGGCCCGCGATCCTTCCGGAGGTCTCTGGCATGAGCCGCCCGTTCGACGTCATCACGATGGGCCGCATCGGAGTGGACATCTACCCGCTGCAGACCGGTGTGCCCCTGCCGCAGGTGGAGACCTTCGGCAAGTACCTCGGCGGCACCGCGACCAACGTGGCCGTGGCAGCCGCGCGGCTCGGCCACCGCAGCGCGGTGATCAGCCGGACCGGCGCCGACCCGTTCGGCGAGTACGTCCACCAGGCGCTGCGCGGGTTCGACGTCGACGACCGGTGGGTCAGCGCGGTCGAGCAGTACCCGACGCCGGTGACGTTCTGCGAGGTGTTCCCGCCCGACGACTTCCCGCTGTACTTCTACCGCCAGCCCAAGGCGCCGGACCTGGAGATCCGCGCCGACGAGCTGGACCTGGGCGCGATCGCCGAGACGCGCATCTTCTGGATGACCGGCACCGGGCTGGCCGAGGAACCCAGCCGCTCGGCGACGCTGGCCGCGCTGCGGCACCGCGCCAAGCGCGGCACCACGGTGTTCGACCTGGACTGGCGGCCGATGTTCTGGCCCGACCACGGCGAGGCGCGCCACTGGTACCGGGAGGCGCTGCCGCACGTCACGGTGGCGGTCGGCAACCTCGACGAGGTCGAGCGCGCCGTTGGCAGCCGCGACCCCGAGAAGGCGGCGGAACTGCTGCTGGACGCGGGCGTCGAACTCGCCGTCGTCAAGCAGGGGCCGGCCGGAGTGCTCGCCCGCACCCGCGACGCGGAAGTCGTCGCGCCCCCGGTCCCGGTCGACGTGGTCAACGGCCTCGGCGCGGGCGACGCCTTCGGCGGGGCGCTGTGCCACGGACTGCTCGCGGGCTGGGACCTGGAGCGGACCATGCGGTTCGCCAACGCAGCCGGTGCGCTGGTCGCCTCCCGCCTCGCCTGCTCCTCGGCGATGCCCTACGAGCACGAGGTCGAGGACCTGCTTTCCCCGAATTCCGATCGCCGGGCGCACAGCGCTTGAGCGGCAACGAAAGTGAGCACCGTGTCTGATCTGAGCATCACCGACCTCACCTGGGTGCGCGCGACGCGCCCCGGGGCGATCGCGGACGCAGCGGCGGTCCGGGCGCGGCGACCGCTGCTCGGTGACAACGGCCGCATGATGATCGTGGCCGCCGACCACCCGGCGCGCGGCGCGCTCGCCGCCGGGGCGAACCCGCTGGCCATGGCCAACCGCACCGACCTGCTGGAGCGGCTGTGCATCGCGCTGCAGCGCCCCGGCGTGGACGGCGTGCTGGGCACCGCCGACATCCTCGAAGACCTCCTGCTGCTCGGTGCGCTGGAGAACAAGGTCGTCATCGGCTCGATGAACCGCGGCGGCCTGGCCGGAGCGGACTTCGAGCTCGACGACCGCTTCACCGGGCACCGGGCGGAGGACATCGAGCGGCTGCGGTTCGACGCCGGGAAGCTGCTGCTGCGGCTGGACCTGACCGACCCCGGTTCGCTGAACACCATGCACGGCGCGGCCGAGGCGATCAACGACCTCGCCGAGCGCGGGCTGATGGCCATGGTCGAGCCGTTCCTGTCGCACCGGGTGGACGGCAAGGTGCGCAACGACCTGTCGGTGGAGGCGGTCGCCCGCTCCATCTCCATCGCCTCCGGCCTGGGCGGCACCTCGGCGCACACCTGGCTGAAGGTGCCGGTCGTCGACGACATCGACCAGATCGGGCGGGCGCTGGAGGCCACCACGTTGCCGACCGTGCTGCTCGGTGGTGAGGTGTCGGCGGACCCGGCGGCGACCCACGAGCGCTGGCACAAGGCGCTGCAACTGCCGAACGTGCGTGGTCTCGTGGTCGGCCGGACCTTGCTGTACCCGCACGACGACGACGTGGCCGGGGCCGTCGACGCCGCGGTCGGTCTGCTGTGAGCCTGGGAGGATCAGCGTTGACGGACAAGCGCTTCCACCGCCCCGCCGGAACGACGGCGCGGGGCGAGTACACGACCTGCGTCGATCCCGAGTCGGCGGGCTGGGGCTACTCGTCGCTGCGGGTGCTCGAACTCGGGGCCGGTGCGCAGCACGAGATGTCCACTGAGGACAGCGAGTGGATCGTGCTGCCGCTGTCCGGCGCCTGCACCGTGGCGTGCGACGGCGAGGTGTTCGAACTGGCCGGGCGCACCAGCGTGTTCGACGGGGTCACGGACTTCGCGTACGTGCCGCGGGACGCGCAGGTCCGGATCAGCAGCGCGGCCGGTGGCCGGTTCGCGCTGACCGGCGCGCGCTGCGAGAACCGGCTGCCCGCCCGCTACGGCCCGGCCTCCGGGGTGCCGGTCGAGCTGCGCGGCGCCGGGCAGGCCAGCCGCCAGGTCAACAACTTCGGCGCGGCGCACGTGTTCGAGGCCGACCGGTTGATCGCCGTCGAGGTGCTCACCCCGTCGGGGAACTGGTCGTCGTTCCCGCCGCACAAGCACGACGTGCAGCGGGACGGCGAGTCTCAGCTGGAGGAGATCTACTACTTCGAGATCGCCGACGCCCGCGGCACCTCCGGGGTCGGCTACCAGCGGGTCTACCCGTCCGGCCCGGACCGCACCACCGACGTGCTCGCCGAAGTGCGCAGCGGGGACGTGGTGCTGATCCCGGACGGCTGGCACGGGCCGTCGATGGCGGTGCCCGGCTACGACATGTACTACCTCAACGTGATGGCCGGTCCCTCGCCGGACCGGGCCTGGCTGATCTGCGACGACCCCGCGCACGCGTGGGTGCGCGACACCTGGGCCGAGCAGCCGGTGGACCCGCGGCTGCCGCTCTACACCGCTCCTGAAGAGACCACAGTGGAGGAACGATGACCACCCGGCGGTTGACGGTCGCGCAGGCGCTGGTGCGGTTCCTCGCCAACCAGCACACCGAGCGCGACGGGGTGCGACGCCGCTTGATCGCCGGCTGCTGGGGCATCTTCGGCCACGGCAACGTCGCCGGGATCGGCCAGGCGCTGCTGGAGTCCGAGGGCGAGATGCCCTACTTGCAGGGGCGCAACGAGCAGGCGATGGTGCACGCGGCGGTCGGGTTCGCCCGCCAGAGCAACCGGATGTCGACCTACGCGTGCACGACCTCGATCGGGCCGGGCGCGACGAACCTGGTCACCGGGGCGGCGCTGGCCACCATCAACCACCTGCCGGTGCTGCTGCTGCCGGGCGACGTCTTCGCCACCCGGCCCGCGGACCCGGTGCTCCAGCAGCTCGAAGTGCCGCACGCGCGGGACGTGTCGGTCAACGACTGCCTGCGGCCGGTGTCGCGCTACTTCGACCGGATCTGGCGCCCGGAGGCGCTGATCCCGTCCGCGCTGGACGCGATGCGTGTGCTCACCGACCCGGTGGAGACCGGTGCGGTGACCCTGGCGCTGCCGCAGGACGTGCAGGCCGAGGCTTACGACTGGCCCGAGGAGTTCTTCGCCGAACGGGTCTGGCGGGTGCACCGCCCGGCACCGGACGCGCAGTCGGTGGCCGAGGCCGCCGAGCGGATCCGCGCCGCGAAGCGACCGCTGATCATCGCCGGTGGCGGGGTGCACCACAGCGGTGCGGAGAAGGCGCTGCGGACCTTCGCCGAGCGCACCGGGATCCCGGTGTCCGAGACGCAGGCGGGCCGCGGCTCGCTGCGCTTCGACCACCCCTGCGAGCTGGGCTCGATCGGCCACACCGGCACCGCGGTCTCCGACGACATCGCCCGCACCGCGGACCTGGTCATCGGCATCGGCACCCGCTACTCGGACTTCACCACCGCGTCGCGCACCCTGTTCGCCGACCCGGGCGTGCGGTTCGTCAACGTCAACATCACCTCGCTGGACGCCCACAAGCAGGCGGCGACCCCGGTGATCGGCGATGCGCGGGCAGCGCTGGAGCAGCTGACCGGCGCGCTCGACGGGCACCGGGTGGCCGAGGACTACGTGCGGGAGTACCGCGCGGGTGCGCAGCGGTGGGCCGAGGTCGTCGAGCGGACCACCCGCAGCGCGGCCGGGGACGAACGGCCGGGGCAGGCCGAGGTGCTGGGCGTGCTCGACGAGGTGCTCGACGACCGCGACGTGGTGATCAACGCCGCCGGATCGCTGCCCGAGGACCTGAACAAGCTGTGGCGGGTCAAGGAACACCGGCAGTACCACGTGGAGTACGGGTTCTCGTGCATGGGCTACGAGATCCCCGCCGCCATCGGCGCCCGGCTGGCCGACCCGTCGCGCGAGGTGTTCGCGCTGGTCGGCGACGGCACCTACCTGATGATGCCGACCGAGCTGGTCACCGCCGTGCAGGAGGGCATCAAGATCAACCTGGTGCTGGTGCAGAACCACGGCTACGCCTCGATCGGCGGCCTGTCGGAGAAGGTCGGCGGCGAGCGGTTCGGCACCGCCTACCGCTACCGCGACGACACCGGCGCCTTCACCGGGGAACCGCTGCCGGTGGACCTGGCCGCCAACGCCGAGAGCCTCGGCGTGGACGTGCTGCGAGCCTCCACCGTGGACCAGCTGCGCAACGCGCTGCGGGCCGCCCGGTCCTCGGACCGTCCGACGGCGGTGTACGTCGAGACCGACCCGGCGAAGGCGCAGCTGCCGCCGGAGGCGTGGTGGGACGTGCCGGTGGCCGAGGTCTCCACCCGCGAGAGCACCCAGCTCGCGCGCAAGCGCTACGAGGACCAGGCGCGTGCTCAGCGCCACCACCTGTGACTTCCGGATCGTGAGGAAAACGCTGTGAAGACCATTCAGCACTGGATCGACGGCAAGATCGCCGAGGGCACCTCCGACCGCTTCGGCCGGGTGACGAACCCGGCGACCGGTGCGCAGACCGCCCGGGTCGCGTTCGCCGACGTGTCCGAAGTGGACGCCGCGGTGGAGTCCGCGGCCAAGGCGTTCGCCTCGTGGGGCACCGCGTCGCTGGCCAAGCGGACGCAGGTGCTGTTCAACTACCGCGAACTGCTCAACAAGCACCGCGACGAGATCGCCGCGCTCATCACCGCCGAGCACGGCAAGGTGCACTCCGACGCCCTGGGCGAGGTCGCCCGCGGGATGGAGATCGTCGAGCTCGCCTGCGGGATCCCGCAGCTGCTCAAGGGCGAGACCTCGACGCAGGTCTCCACCCGGGTCGATGTGGAGTCGATCCGGCAGCCGCTGGGGGTGGTCGCCGGAATCACGCCGTTCAACTTCCCGGCCATGGTGCCGCTGTGGATGTTCCCGCTGGCCATCGCCTGCGGCAACACCTTCGTGCTCAAGCCCAGCGAGAAGGACCCCTCGGCCGCGCTGCGGCTGGTCGAGCTGGCCGCCGAAGCGGGCCTGCCCGACGGCGTGCTGAACCTGGTGCACGGCGACAGGACCGCGGTGGACCGGCTGCTGGAGCACCCCGACGTGGCGGCGGTCAGCTTCGTCGGCTCGACCCCGATCGCCAAGCACGTGCACGACACCGCCGGGGCCAACGGCAAGCGGGTGCAGGCGCTGGGCGGCGCGAAGAACCACATGCTGGTGCTGCCGGACGCCAACCTCGACCAGGCCGCCGACGCCGCGGTCTCGGCGGCCTACGGCTCGGCGGGGGAGCGGTGCATGGCGGTGTCGGTGGTCGTCGCGGTCGACCCGATCGGCGACGAGCTGGTCGGCAAGATCGCCGAGCGGGCCCGCGGCCTGCGCATCGGTCCGGGCACCGACCCGGCCAGCGAGATGGGGCCGCTGATCACCGCCGAACACCGGGACAAGGTCGCCTCCTACGTGCCCAAGGCCCGGGAGCAGGGCGCCGAGGTCGTGGTGGACGGCACCGGCCTGCAGGTCGAGGGGCACGAGAACGGCTTCTTCGTCGGCGTGAGCCTGCTGGACAAGGTCACCCCCGACATGGACGCCTACCGCGACGAGATCTTCGGCCCCGTCCTGTCCGTCGTCCGCGTCGCCAGCTACGAGGAGGGGCTGGCGCTGATCAACTCCTCGCGCTGGGGCAACGGCACGGCGATCTTCACCCGCGACGGCGGCGCGGCCCGCCGCTTCCAGCTCGAAGTCCAGGCGGGCATGGTCGGCGTCAACGTCCCGATCCCGGTGCCGGTGGGCTACCACTCCTTCGGCGGCTGGAAGGACTCCCTGTTCGGCGACCACCACATCTACGGCAACGACGGGATCCACTTCTACACCCGAGGCAAGGTCGTCACGACCCGCTGGCCCGACCCCAGCGACGGCGGCATCGACCTCGGCTTCCCCAGCAACACCTGACCGGTGTCGGTGCTGAGGCCAGGGCCTGTGCGAAAGTGACCCGGACCGAACTCGGTGTTGCGGACGCACAGGCCCAGACCTCGCTCGGCGACCGTTGCTCGGACTGGGGCGTACTGGTTGAGGCGGCGCTCCGGACTTCGTTCGGCTCTCAGTACATGCGCCGAGGGTCGACGGCCCCAACGGCTCCATTCACCCGACTGGCGGAGCCGGAGTGCCGTCGGCCAACTCGTCCGGGGCCACCACCAGACGCACCGCCGACGCTCTCTCGCAACCACGCGCCCTCATTCCCGACCTGCACCGAGTTACCGCTTTCCAAGCGCTGCACGGCGAGCTCGAACAAGATGGGGACTTGTTTTCCCTGGCCACCCCGGATTCCGTCGAATTCAGCGAGTCGGACCATGCTGAATGCAGTTGGTGATGCCGCGTCGGCAACCGGGGATCCGGGCTTCGACATCGGAGAGGTGTCGTGGGCCACCGCGTGCAACAGATTGCCTCATGGCAATCAAATCACGGCGCGTGTCGAGGGTGCGCACGTCGCCGGTCCAGCTGCTCCGACTGGTGCTTTCGTGCTGGCGAAAGGCCAGGTCGGTGGTTGGGTGTCGCCGGTTTCTCCGCTTTGGCGCGCTGAGGAAACATCATCTCGGGGTACGGTTGTGCTCGCGACGCCGTCGCTGCTGAGTGTGCCGATGCGGAGGAGCGGTCCATGCCAAAGCCCGAACCGGCCATCAAGAATCCGGACAAGGGATACGTAGCACTTCTCGGGTGGAGCCTCAACGCGGTGGAGGCTCTCGACCGGTTCGACCGGCGGTACGTCGTCGTAGCGCCGGACTGGGCCGAGGAGTACTGCTCGGAACACGACATTCCCTACTTGCCGTGGAACTTCGAGCGGCTCAACGACCGCTCGATGGAGATCGCCGAGACGCTCAAGGCGGAGGGCGTCGACATCGCGATCCCGCTCTTCGAGGAGACGGTGGAGTGGGCCGGGGCGATCAACTCCGTCCTGCTGGACAACCCGCGCCTGTTCGGGCAGGCCATGCTGCTGCGGGACAAGGCGCTGATGAAGCGCCGCGCCCAGCTGGGCGGGATCCGGGTCGGGATCTTCGAGGAGGCCCACGACCGGGACGACGTGATCCGCTTCCTCAAGCGCGTCAACCAGACGTTGCTCAAGCTCGACGGGGACCCGAACGACCCGATCCACATCAAGGCGTTCGACAAGGCCGGGTGCCTGGGGCACCGGGTGATCCGCACGCCGGACGAGATCGACACGATTCCGGACGAGGAGTTCCCGGTCCTCATGGAGTCGCACCTCGACGGCTGGGAGTTCGCCGTCGAGGCGTGGATCCACAACGGGAAGATCAAGTTCCTCAACATCTCCGAGTACGTCACGCTCGGTTACTCGGTGTTCGTTCCGGCGACGCCGGAGCTGGAGCGGTACCGGCCGCAGATCACCGCGCAGATCGAGAAGCTCATCAAGACCTTCGACATCGAGTTCGGGTTCGTGCACCCGGAGTACTTCGTCACCAGCGACGGCGAGATGTACTTCGGCGAGGTCGCCTACCGACCGCCCGGTTTCAAGGTCTTCGAGCTGCTGGAGCGGGCGTACGGGTTCAACGCCTACCAGGGGCTGGTGCTGGCCTTCGACCCGAAGACGACCGAGGAGGAGATCGACGCCTTCTTCCCGCGCGAGGTCGTCGACGCGACCGGGGTCGCGGGCTGCTTCGGCGTCTACCCGCGCCGCCGGGTAGTCAACGAGCTGCGGATCCCGGAGGAGACCGAGGACGATGACTACTACGAGTCGCACGACCTCTCGGCGCCGCTGGAGGAGACGGTCACCAAGAGGACCGCGTTCGGCAACCACTGGGGTCTGGTGTACTTCTTCGGTGACGACCCCTACCGGATGCGCGATCTGTTGAAGAAGCAGGAAGAGCTCGACTTCTACGTCTGACGGCTCCGCCGGGCGCAGGAGACCTACCCGAGGGACACCTTTGAAACGGAATGCCGACGTCACGGGCGAGGTCACGACGCTGGACAAGCGCGTGGCCTCGCTCGACGCCGCTGTTCAAGCCATGGCCGAGACCCGCGACTTCGGGAAGCACGCGAAGCTGCGGCGGGTCCTGGAGGCGCTGCGGCGGGTGCTGCTGCAGCCGGGCGGCGCCGCAGCTGTCCAGGCCCGGGCGCAGGCGCTGGAGGAGGCCGGCCTGTTCGCGGGTACCGACTGGGCATCGCCGGAGATCCTGCTCCCGTCGCTGGTCGGCCCCGGGCTGCGCAGCGGGGACGCGGACACCGTCGTGGTGGAGGCGACCAGCGAGCTGCGGATGCTCGCCGTCGCCCGCGGCGAGTACGAGCACCCGACCGTCTCCGCCGAGGACGCGCGCCAGTTCCTCTCCCAGGTGCTGGCGATGAACCTGGAGCTGCTGTTCACCCCGCCCAGCGAGGCGGAGCGGGTCCGGCAGGGCCGGACCGCGCAGCTGATCCGGGACCTGTTCCGGCACCTCGCCGAGGAGATCGGCTACGACAACGTGCTGGACGAGCTGGTCGACGAGATCTGGCGGATCCTGCGCCAGCGCCCGATCCAGGTCGACCAGGTGCAGTCGCTGATCACCCGGATCGCGATCTACCGCGACGATCCGGACGTCGACCTGGGCCCGTCGGCCGGGCAGGGCCTCGACCGGCTCATCACCAGCCTGTTCGGGACCACCGAGGCGTGCCGGGACGACCCCGGCCTGGACGTCTTCCGCGCCAGGCTGGAGGCGATGGACACCGGTGGCCTGCAGTACGAGGCCACCGGGTTCGCCCGGGCGATGCACGACACCGGGCTGGTGTCGCCCTACCACGCCGAGCTGCTGCGGTTCCTGCTGCACGAGAGCGACTACCTGGTCGGTGAGGCGCTCGGGTTGTCCGACATCGGCCGCAACTGCCTGCTGCGCTACCGCGACCTGGTGCACCGGCTGATCGAGGAAGCGGTGCACCCGCAGACCGCGCAGTGCGTCTACGGGCTTGCGCTGCTGCTCGACCGCGGCATCCTCTACGAGCCGCCGGTGGTGCCTGCGCTGTGGCGCCAGCTGGCCCTGGACCTAGCGCCGGTCGCGCGGCAGCGGTTGACGGCGGTGTTCGGCGACCAGCCGGGGCCGAACGCGCGATTGACCGCGGGCGTGCTGTCGGTGCTGGGCCAGCCGCTCGGTGTCGGGCAGGGCGACAACCCGACCTGCCAGTCGGCCCGCGCGCTGTCGATGTGGGCGTACAACGACCCGGACTACCTGCTGCAGGTGGTGGTCTGGGCGGCCCGCGACGACGAGATCATCATGCACTTCGAGGGCCAGCCGGTCTCGTCGAAGGACTGCGACACCGGTGTCGCGAGCACCCTGCCGGTGGACCTGGACCCGGTGTCGTTGCTGGTGGTGCCCCACCTGGACCGGATCTACGCGGAGATGGGCAGGCGCTGCGCCGATCGGCCCGGGGACCCGCACCGGTGGGTCAACCCCGAGTTCCACGGCTGGTGGGCGGGCCGCGGGTTCTGGATCAACGTCGAGGTCGCGACCGGCAAGCTGGTCGACCTCGACGGGTTCCTGCGGCAGTTCCACGCGAGCTACCACCCCGCTTACAACGGCGGGCAGCCGGTGATCCACCCGCAGCCGGCGGGCATCGCGGTCACCGACAGCGCCGCCCGCTACATCGGCTGGCACGCGATCACGATCCTGCGGGTCGCACCGGATCCGCAGGACGTCATGCGGGTGTACTTCTTCAACCCGAACAACGACAGCGGCCAGGACTGGGGCGACGGCGTGGTGGTCTCCACCGCGGGCAACGGCGAGCGGTTCGGCGAGGCCTCGCTGCCGTTCGACCAGTTCGCCTCGCGGCTCTACATCTTCCACGCCGACCCGCTCGAGCGCGGGGAGCCGGAGAGCGTGCCCGCCGAGGACGTCGCGCGGATCATCGGCTACATCGAGCGCAGCTGGGGCGCCGACCGCCTGCCCGCGGGTGAGCTGCAGGCCACGAAGGATCCGCAGTCCGACCCGCGCGCACCCCGGTGACCTGCTCTCCGCCACGCTGACGGGGCTGGGATCGGCCTCGCCCGCCCATGACGCACCGGTGGCTCCCCAGCCGACTTGAGCTGGGGAGCCACCGAAGAGCGGAGAGCGGGTCAGACCACGCGCACGAGGTCGGCCTGCGGGCCCTTGGGGCCCTGGCTGACCTCGTAGGTCACCTGCTGGTCCTCCTCCAGGCTCCGGAAGCCGCCGGCGTCGATGGCCGAGTAGTGCACGAACACGTCCGGGCCGCCCTCGTCCGGGGCGATGAAGCCGAAGCCCTTTTCCGAGTTGAACCACTTCACGGTTCCGTTGGTCATGTGAGTCTCCTCCTGGGAGCTGGGGTATGACGGGCAACCACACCGCGCGGTTGTCCGGGCCGGGGGATCTCAGACGGCGGCTAACTCCAGCTGCGACCAAAGGAAGAAGCTCGCCCGCATCATCATCTGCGAGCATGCACGAAACACGAACCCAGAAACAACGGCCACTGCTGACCATACACGCCACGCGGTCGTCGTCAAGCAGGGCGCGGCGGTGATCGCAGTCGAAGTTCTGCGTCAGCTGGTCCGGTGGGGGGCGTCCGGGGGCGCTGCCGTCGGCGCGAGCGCGGTGTGGATCGTGTCGTGGCACTCGAGCAGGGCGTGGAGGCCTGCTGCCTGGAGCGCGTCCTGAACGGCGCGGTTCGAGGTGACGATGCGGAGGGTGCCGCCGCGGGTTTGGGTCAGCATGTGGGCGTGGGTCAGCAGCTGCAGGTCCGGGACGTTGAGCAAGTACATGGTGCTGAGGTCCACGACGACCAGCCGGGTCGTCGACGTCGGCTGCGGCCAGAGGATCGTCTCGAGCTTCTCCACCGTTTCGGCATCGACGGTGCCGCTCACGGTGATGACGACCGTGTCGGGTCTGGGGAAGGTCGCCTGGACGCTAGGTCCAGCTGGCGGTCTCCCCTCGATGGTCTCGCGGAGCGCCACGGCCTGCGCGTTCTCGGTGCGGGCCTCGGGAGTTCGATTCTCAGGAGTCATTCAGTTGTCCTTCCGCGGGCGAGCCTTCTCGCGGCTCGGTCCAGTGGCTGTGCGCAGCGAAGCTCCGTGTGATCTTATAGTTTGCTTGCCGTAGGACAAGCAAGTGTCGTGGCGCGTTGATCACGGGTCGCTACTGCGTGCGAGCGGTACCGGCGCCCTCAATATTGATTGCCATATGGCAAATAAGCTGCATGTCTCGTGCGTGGTGGGGGAGTGTGCTCCGGGTGACGGGGACGAGAGCCGATCAGAGCAGGATCCAGTTCCGTTCCTGCGCCGCGGGGCTCCCGCCGTGGTGCGGTCCCAGCCAGTCGACGCACACCGCCACGGCGTCGTCGTCCAGGTCGCTGTCCTGGAGGAAGGCCCGGAGGTCGCTGAGCAGCGATCGCACGGCTTCGGCCGGGTCCAGGTGCCGACTGCTGTACAGCGCTCGTCGCAGGGCGCTGGTGCTGTAGTTGCGGTCCGCGAGCACGGCGTCGTAGATGCCGTCGGTGAGGATGAAGAGCCGGTCTCCCGGCTCGAGCTGGAAGTGCTGCACCTCGTACTCGGTGCCGTCGAGTATCCCGAGCGGGAGCTGGGCGTCCAGGTCGACCTGTTCGACACCGTCGTCGCGGACGCGCCATACCCGGGGTGAGCCGGCGTCGATGGCGCGGACCTCACCGGTTACCAGGTCGATCTGCATCAGGAGCGTCGAGACGTGCTGGGACCCCGCGTGATGCGACCAGATGGCCTGGTCGGCGAGCGCTGCCTGCGTGGCGAGGTTGGCTCCGCTGCGGCGGGCGTTGCGCAGCGCTGTGATCGCCAAGGTGGTCAGCATGGCGGCGGAGGTGCTCTCGCCCATGCCGTTGGTGACCGCGACGGTCAGCGAGTCGACGTCCTGGGCCCAGTCGAAGTTGTCGCCGCGGACGGCGTAGGCGGGTTCGAGCTGGCCCGCGAGCCGGTAAGCAGCGCATTCCGCGGAACGCACGGGTAACAGCTGCCATTGCATCTCAGCGGCGAGCGTCAGCCGTTGGGGTCGGCGCGCGCGCCGGTACCGGTCGGTCGCCACTTCCGCGAGGGTGATGGCGTGCGCGGCGAGCGCCGCTGCTTCCGCGAGTTCCTCGCGCGTCGCTTCGTCGGGCTCGTCAGGCAGCCGGAGCCAGAGGACGCCCAGCCGGTCGCCCCGAACGGTCATCGGCAGGTGCAGCGCCACTTCGCCGTCGAGCGGCTGTTGGACGTGCACCTGGTCGCAGAAGACGCGCCCCTCCAAGGTCGCGACCAGGGGAATGCCGGGGCCCTCGGGTTCGAGCACCGGTTCCAGGACCGCGAGCCTGAGATCGACCAGGTAGATCTCCAACCCGGCAACGCCGAAGTGGTGGCCCAGCAGCGCTTCGAGCACGCCCGGCAACTCGTGGGCGGGAGCGTTGCGCAGGGCTCGATCGATGGACTCGAGACGAGTGGGGACGATCACCTTTTCTCCGGCTTCACCTGGGCCCGCTCAACTGCGGGCGATCTTCGATCCTGACGTGACAGAATGCGTCCGGGAGTCCGAAGGAGCACGATGCACCCCGGCTAGGAGGATTGTTCTGGTGCGCCAACCCGAGTCTGTTTCCTCCGAAGCGCTGGACGACTTCGAAGCCGGTGTCGGGCTGCTCCTGGTCGTGTGGGCGCGCAGCGCCGAACGCATCAAGCCCAAGGTCTCGGCGTCGCAGCTGCGGGCGCTCGTCGTCGTGGACAGGCACGGCGCCATCAACGTCATGAGCCTGGCCGACGAGCTGGGTTCGATCCCCTCCGTGACGAGCAGGCTGTGCGATCGGCTCCAGGCCGCCGGACTCCTCGACCGGGTCGCCAGCGAGGGGGACCGCCGCGAGGTCATGCTCCAGCTGTCCAGGGACGGTCGCCGCCTGCTCCGCCAGTTCCGCCGGGAGCGCCAGGCCGACCTGAAACAGGTGCTGGACGCCATGAGCCCCCGAAGCCGCAGTGCGCTGCTCACCGGGATGAGCGCCTTCTACGCGGCCGCGACCGAGCTCGACCTGTCCGAGGACATGCTCGCCTGACCTGCTGACCGGTGCTGTCCGTGCCAGACCGGGCTGGCCATTCCTGCCGGTCGGAGCGGCGCGGATGCGACCATGTCTTCGCCCTTCCCGTTTTACTTGTCGGAGGACAAGTAAAGTACCGCCCTTGCGGCGTGCGGCACCAGCCGGGGCGGATGCGTCACCGGTTCGTCGTGATCTGGCAGCGGCACGGTCGAGCGCGCCTGCGGAAGCGGGCCGAGCGGTTCCCGTCCTGCGGACCGCGCCCACGTGATCTAGGCTGAGCGCTGCCGCACTCCCCCGCGGTAGAGGTCGGGACGTTCTCGGGCCCAGCTGCCATGCCTGGGCTCAGGACCTCTCGACGAGTTCCTGCCGGGCGGTGGTGGGCGGAGCCCCCAACGACCGCCGCCCACCGCCGCTCCCTCGAAGGACCCTTGCGTTCCCCCGTGGGCGACCGCCTGCGCGGTGGGTGGGTGTGGACAGCTACCGCTCCGGGTACCTCCATGTCCAAGGACTCCGGAGGTGGTGGAAGTGGTGGAGCCCCCCGGTGCCCGCCGGTGTGCACTCGTTCGGGCCCGTCGTCGGCCCGCGCTTCGACGCCGCCTGAGCTTGTCCAGATGCGTGATTTGGAGAGGGGGCGGTGACGATGGCCGGTGAAGGTGCTGGTGCGCGGAGCCGGGAGGACGTCAGCACGGAATCCAGCTGGGCGACCACCTCAGCTCGGGCCGGCGAGGCGGCCACGACCGAGGTCGCCGAGACCGAGCACGGGCGCACCACGATCGCCGCCGGTGTGGTGCAGAAGATCGCCGCAGTCGCGACCCGCGAGATCTCCGGGGTGGCCGCGCTCGGGGGCGGTGTGGCGCGGGTGTTCGGTGCGCTGCGGGAACGCATCCCCGGATCTTCGGCTTCGCAGACCTCGGGCGTGGCGGTCGAAGTGGGGGAGAAGCAGGCTGCGATCGACCTGGAGATCACGGTGGAGTACGGGATCGCGCTGCCGGATCTGGCGCGGGCGGTGCGGCGCAACGTCATCACCGCGGTGGAGCGCATGACCGGGCTGGAGGTCGTGGAGGTCAACATCGTCGTCAGCGACATCCGCCTGCCCGGTGAGGAGGAATCCCCGGCTCCCGCGCGCGTGCAGTGAGGACCGCCGCCGGTTCGCGCTGTCCGGCTCGCCCGCTTCTTCGAAGCGCTTCGCAGGCCAGGCCCGGTCGCTGACCTGGGTGGTGGGCACGGGATGTGATCTTCGGTAGCGTGGCGGAATCGAACAGGAAGGCGGTGATGCGAGTGAGCAACTCGGCTCCGAGCCAGATGACCGTGGACCAGCTCGCCGAGATCGTGCAGCAGCTGCGCGAGAGCGGCTCGGGCGACACCCCGGTGGCCGTCAACGTCGGTGACCGCCTCGTCCTGCCCGTGTTGCACAGCGCTGTGCGATCCCACGAAGGGCACGCCTACCTCGAACTCCGCGCGCCCGACGTCACGCACATGGGCTAGGCCCACTCGGTGGGGACGAGACGCGGGCGGTGTCACACGTTCGGCGGTACGCGGGAACGATCAACGCAGTACGGTCGGGACTCCGCCGCGCGCAGGAGCGTGGCGCCGGTGCCCCGGGTCGGCCCACCACGGCCCGGGGCACCGCCACGTTCGCGGTGACACCGCAGCCGGTGCCCAGCCTGCCGCGATCGTCCTGTTCAGTTGCCCAGTGGCAAGTTGTTGGCGACGTCCGCATCACGTTCGGGGGTCGATGACGCCCAGCAGACCGGGCAGACGTATTTCCTTCCCCGAGATGCACGTCAGTGCTCGCCATGCTTCGAGGAGCTCCCGGGTAGCACCTTCGGTATCGCCGTTGCCAGCGCGGTCGAGTCCGGACTTCACCTGCTCCACCACGTCGAGGTGCTCGGCCAGCAGGAGCGGAGCGACCTCGTCCAGCTCCGCGCGGGCATGGTCGAGGTCACCCATCGCCACCTGGTCCGGATCGACGTAGGTGTCCGGATCCGCTGTGGTGGCGCACGCGGCCAGGACTCCCTGGACCCCCAGCTGCAGACGCCACGCGGCCTGCGCCACGTGGTCGGTACGGTCGCCGTCCATGCGCGAACATTAGCGGACCGCGGAGCTGAAGTCGTCCGCCCTGCAGGGGGTTTCGCGATCGACCGGAGCGAGTTCACGGGAGACCTCCCATACGCGTTGCCTATGGTCGGAGTAGGGCATCGCTCATTGTCGGCACCCGCGCGAGCGCTTTGACTCGGTGGAGGACAGGCCGTCCGCGAGGCAATAGGGCTTCGCGGGCCAGCCAGTACGGATGGATAGGGGTGCGGCGATGGGTGCTGACCTGGCCGGGAAGGTCGTGCTGCTCACGGGTGCGACCGGTGATATCGGCGTTGCCTACACCAGGGCGTTGACCGCGCGTGGCGCGAACGTGGTCGCCACCGATTTGGACAGCTTCGCCGAAGCCGGTCGGGAGATCGTGGACGAGGCCACGGCGCAAGGTGCGGGTGAAGCGGTTTTCGCCGGGTGCGACATCACTTCGGACGAAGACCTGCAGCGCGCGGTGGACCTCGCCGGTGACCGGTTCGGCGGCCTGGACTGCCTGGTCAACAACGCGGCGATCTACCGGACGCTAGGACCGAAGAGGACGCTCACCGAGCTGACCAACGACGAGTGGGACCTCGTGCTGCGGGTCAACGTTCGCGGCTGCTGGCAGTCGATCCGCGCCGCTGTCCCCGCCATGCGGGAGCGGGGTGGCGGGCGGATCGTCAACATCGCCTCCGTCGTGTCCCGGACCGGGGCGGCGGGTTTCGCGCACTACGTGGCGTCCAAGGCGGCGGTCGAGGGCTTGACCAGGGCCGCGGCGCGCGAGCTGGGACCGGAGGGCATCGCGGTGAACGCCGTCTCGCCCGGCTTGGTCGACGACGCGGCCTCTCGCGACATCAACGATGCGAACTACTTGGAACGCATGAAGACCACGCGTTCCGTGCCGCGCTCCATGAACCCCGAGGACCTGGTCGGTGCGGTGGTGTGGTTGTGCGGAGACAGCAGCGGCTTCGTGACCGGGCAGACGATCGTGGTCGACGGCGGAGGGGTGTTCGTGTGATGCGCCCGGACGACTTCCCGCCTCGGATCATCGTCGGCATCACCGGTGCTTCCGGTGTGATCTACGGAATCCGCGCACTCGAGCTGCTGGCACAACTGGGCGTCGAAACGCACCTGGTGATCACTCGCGCTGCACGGGCGACTTTGGCGCAGGAGACATCCTGGACAGTTGCGGACGTGCGGGAGCGAGCGTCGGTGACGCACGCGGACCACGACCTGGGCGCGGCGATCGCGAGCGGCTCGTTTCCGGTCGACGGGATGCTCGTCGCGCCGTGCAGCGTCAAGACGTTGTCCGCGATCGCCAACAGCTTCGACGACAACCTGCTGGTGCGCGCCGCGGATGTGACGTTGAAAGAGCGCAGGCCCCTCGTGCTGATGTTGCGCGAGACACCGCTGCACACAGGGCACATCCGGCTCATGGCGCAGGCCGCCGAGGCGGGTGCGGTGTTGATGCCGCCGGTGCCGGCGTTCTACGCCCAGCCGACGTCGATCGAGGAGATGGTCACCCACACCGTCGCTCGCGCGCTCGACGCCCTGGGGTTGGCGCACCCGCACGCGGCGCGGTGGTCCGGGGAGCGCAGCTCGTCCTCGACTACCGAGCGGCGGTCTGTTGGCGCATGATGTCCGCATGGAGCTCCACCAACTGCGCTACGTGCTCGCGGTCGCGCGCGCCGGGAGCTTCAGCCGGGCGGCCGAGGACCTCTTCCTGGCCCAGCCGTCGTTGTCGGTGCAGATCCGCAAGCTCGAGAAGGAGCTCGGCGTCGCCCTCTTCGACCGCTTGGGCCGCAGGGTGGTGCTCACCGCGGCTGGCGAGGAGTTCGTCGCCCACGTCCAGCAGGCGTTGGCGCACCTCGACCGAGCGCGGGCGGGCGCCGCCGCCGTGCGCAGCTTGCAGGGCGGGCGGGTGTCGATCGGCGTGTTGCCCAGCGTCGGCGCCGGGCTGCTGCCGGGAGTGCTCGCGGACTTCCGGCGCGAATACCCGGAGGTCGAGGTCCGGCTCACCGAGCACAACGTCTCCGCCGAGTTCGAGCGGATGGTGGAGGACGGGCGATTGGACCTCGCGGTGATCCGGGCCCCCTGGGTGCGGCCTGGACTCGTGGGCCGGTCGATCGTGCGTGAACCGATCGTCGCGCTGGTCCCGCCGGAGCATCCGCTGGCCGACCGGAGTGACATAGCGCTCGTCGAGTTGAAGTCCGAGAAGTTCGTCGCGATGCAACGGGACTACGGGCTGCGGGAGCTGCTCGAGCAGACCTGCAACCGAGCCGGTTTCGAGCCGACGGTGACGGTGGAGACCACTCAGCTGTCGGTGCTGCAGGGCATGGTGGCCAGCGGACTGGGCGTCTCGTTGCTGCCGGAACTCGCGGGCGCGGGCTATCCCGTCACGATCCCGATCGACGACGAGGGCGCGGCCAGGGAGCTGGGCATCGTTCACCGCGCGAGGACCCCGCTGTCACCGCCGGCTGCTCTGTTCCTGGACCTGCTCGCGGGCGCAGCGGCCGATCGGCCTTCTCGGGGCTAAGCCTCGAACTCGCCTCGCTCGGCGCGTTCTGCCAGCGAGGTCCAGAACCGCAGGGCCGCGTGCTCCATCTCCAGGCCGAGACCGAGCGTGACCATGCGTCGGGAAATGGCTGATTCGTGGCCGAAGCGCTCCTGCATCTGCTCGTACTCGGCGATGCGGTCCTGATGCTGCTTGATCTGGTCCTGCGCGAGCCGCTTGATGTCGTCGGGGGCGGCGAGCTCGTTGAAGAAGAGCTTGATCTCGGCGACGTCGCGCAGCTCGAAGTGCTGGTCGGTGGGCTCGGCCAGCCACGAACGCAGGGCTGAGAGACCGGCGTCGGTGATCGTGTAGGTGCGGCGGCGACGGCCGTCGTCCTCCTCCTCGACTTCGAGCAGTCCCAGCTGTTCGAGCCGCTTGGGCTCGGAGTAGAGCTGGGCGTGCGGGAAGTGCCAGAAGTAGCCCACCGAGTGGCCGATGGCTCGTTTGAGGTCGTACGAGGTCGAAGGCCCGCGCATGGCGATCATCCCCAGCACGACGTACGAGGTCGTGGAAAGCCGAACCGTTGACACCCTCCAAACCCTACCGTACGTTTCCAACCATCTGTTTCGGACGATGTGAAACGGATGATCTGCTTCTGACTTGTGTCGCACCGCTGACGCTGCGAGAGGACTGGGAATGGATCTCGGGACAGTGCTGAGCTGGACCGCTGAGCGGTACCCCACCAGACGTGCGGTCGGCGGCGAGCCCTCGATGACCTACGCGGAATGGGACGCCCGCACCAACAGGCTGGCCCGGGCCCTTGCCGAGCTCGGTGTCGGTCACGGGGACCGGGTCGTGTTCTTGCTCGCCGGTGGCGAACCGATGGCCTCGCTGCACCTGGCCGCGCAGAAGCTCGGAGCCGTCTCGGTTCCGCTGTCCTTCCGCTTCGGTGTTGACGAGCTCGCCTACTGCTTGTCCGATGCGGCACCGAAGTTGCTGGTCACCGATCAGTCCACGGTCGAGACGGCGCGCGCGGCGCTGCAACTCACCGAGCCCGTGCCGCACGCGCACGTCGGTGAAGGCGTTCCGACCGGTGTCACAGCGCTGCTGGAACTCGCCGCCGACCAGGGCGACGGCGCGATCCACGTGCAGGTCCGCGATTCCGACACGAGCGTGATGCTCTACACCTCGGGCACCACCGGGAAGCCGAAAGGCGTTCCGCGCACGCACCGGGCGGAGTTCCACGCCGCCGTTGCGCACCTTCACCAGAGCCGCTCGGCTCCCTTCGAGACGACCCTCGGCGTGATGCCCATGTTCCACACGATGGGCCTGCGCACTCTGCTGTCCAGCGTGGTCAGCGCTGGGACCTGGGTCCCGCAGGTCCGGTTCGACGCCGAGGAGTCGTTGGAGCTGATCACCCGGGAGCGCGTCTCCGCGCTGTACCTGGTGCCCACGATCTACTGGGGCCTGCTGGGAACAGGTCGGCTGGGGGAGACCGGCGTCCGCAAGCTCGCCTACGCCGGTGCCGCGATGACCCCGGCGCTGGCGGAACGGCTCGTCGACGAACTCGAACCCGAGGTGTTCGTCAACCACTTCGGAAGCACCGAGATCTACACCTTCACCGTCGGGCCGGACGTCGCGGCGAAACCGGGTTGCGCCGGGCGCCCCGGCGTGTTCACCCGGGTTCGCCTGGTCGACCCGCACCCGCAGGCCACCCCGGACGCGCTGGTCGGTGCCGGCGAGCAGGGCCAGATCGCGATCTCGATGGAGTCGCCGGAAGCCTTCGCCGGGTACTGGAACCGGCCCGACGCGGACGCGAAATCCATCCGCGGCGGCTGGTACTTCCCGGGCGATCTCGCCGTCGCGGACGAGGACGGCGATCTGTGGGTGTCCGGACGCGTGGACGACATGATCAATTCGGGTGGCGAGAACATCTACCCCGACGAGATCGAGGACGCGCTGATCCGCTGCCCGGAGGTCGCCGACGTCGTGGTCGTCGGGATGCCGGACGACCGCTGGGGACAGGCCGTCACCGCGTTCTTCGTCCCCGCAGCGGGGCTCACCCCGGAGGACGCCGCCGCCGCGCTGACCGAGTACATCCGCTCCGGGGCCGGGCTGCCGCCGCTGAAACGGCCCAAGAAGGTCGTCGCGGTCGCCGAGGTCCCCAAGTCGGCGGTGGGCAAGATCTTGCGCCGCGAACTCACCGGTGGGCAGTTCACACCGCTCGCAGAGCTGTCCGCTGCTTCGACCGGATCGCGAAAGTGAGCACTCCGATGACGCCTGCACGCACCACGGCACGCATCGAGGACCCCGCCCTGCTGACCGGGCGCGGCCGGTTCCTCGACGACCTCGACCCGCTGCCGGGCACGTTGACCGCGGCGATCGTGCGCAGCCCGCACCCGCACGCCCGCATCCGCGGCGTCGACCTCACCCGTGCTCGCTCGCACCCCGGTGTGGCGGCGGTGATCGGACCTGACGAGGTCCTGGAAGCGCTGAACCCGTTCCCGCTGTCGCTGAAGACGCCCATGCCGTACTACCCGACGGCGACCGATCGGGCGCGCTTCGTCGGCGAACCCGTCGCAGTCGTGGTCGCCGCCGATCGCTACGCCGCCGAGGACGCCGCCGAGCTGGTCGCCGTGGACTACGAGCCGCTGCCGCCGGTCGTGGACGTCGAGGCCGCGATGCGCCCCGAGGCGCCGCGACTGCACGAGACGGCCGACAGCAACGTCGCCACCGACCGCACGTTCCACTTCGGTCCGGTGGACGAGCTGTTCGCCGCAGCCGATCACGTCGTCCGCGGCGAGTACCGGTTCCCGCGCTACTCGTCGACACCGATGGAGTGCTACTCGGTGATCGCCGACTGGCAGGACGAGGTGGACGGCCCGGCCATCACCGCCTGGGCCAACTTCCACGGACCGTTCTCCATGGTCCCGGTGATCGCGGGCTCGCTGGGCGTGCCGACCTCCCGCGTGCGGCTGATGATCCCGGCCGACAACGGCGGCAGCTTCGGCATCAAGGCCGGGATCTACCCCTACGTGGTGCTGATGGCGCTGGCCAGCAAGCACGCCGGACGTCCGGTGCGCTGGACGGAGGACCGCAGCGAACACCTGCTGGCCAGCTCGGCGGGCTCGGACCGGGCGATGCGCTTCGAAGCCGCGGTCAGCGCGGAAGGCAAGGTCCAGGCGTTGCGCGCGGACCTGGTCGACAACGTCGGGGCGTACCTGCGCCCGCCGGAACCGAGCACGCTCTACCGGTGCTTCGGAAACCTCACCGGCGCCTACGACATCGAAGCCGTGCACATCCGCTCGCGCGCGGTGGTGACCAACAAGACGCCGACCGGGCTCAACCGCGGTTTCGGCGGCCAGCAGCTCTACTTCGGGCTGGAGCGGATGATGGACAAGATCGCCGCGACCTGCGGGATCGACGTCGCGGAGATCCGCCAGCGCAACCTGGTGCCCGCCGACGCGTTCCCGTACCAGACGGCGACCGGCGGCATCTACGACTCGGGTGACTACCCGCAGGCTCTGGCCCTGGCGTTGAAGAACGCCGACTACCCGGCGCTGCGGCAGCGCCAGCGGGAGGCGCGGGAGCGCGGCGAGTACTTCGGCATCGGGCTGGCCACCATCGTCGATCCGTCGGCGACCAACATCGGGTACGTGGGACTGGCCACTCCGGCCGACGAACGCCCGCCGGGACGCGGCAAGTCGGGGTCCACCGAGCACGTTCGGGTCAGCGTCGACGTCAACGGGATCGTCTCGGTCCTGCTGGGCACCGTCCCGCAGGGCCAGGGGCACGCCACGGTCGCGCAGCAGGTCGTGGCCGACCGGCTCGGACTGCCGCTGGAGAAGGTCCGGCCGGTGGTGGAGATGGACACCGCCACCACACCGTGGACGATCAGCTCCGGCAGCTACTCGTCGAGGTTCGCCCCGCTGCTGACCAGCGCGCTGGTCGAGGCGTGCGACCGGCTCGCCACCACGATGCGGACGGCGGCCGGGTCGATGCTGGGAGTGGAACCGGAGGAGCTCGAACTCGCCGACGGGCGGATCCGGCACCGCGAGGACCACTCGAAGGCGGTGGAGTTCCGCCACGCCGCGGGCGTGGTGCACTGGGATCCCGGTTCCCTCCCGGACGGAACCTCGGCCCGGTTGTACGAGGAAGCGGCCTTCACGCCGCCGCAGGCCAAGGCCGCCAGCCGCGACGATCAGATCAACTCGAGCCTGTGCTACGGCTTCGTCGCCGAGCTGGTGGTCTGCCGAATCGACCCGCAGACCTACCAGGTCGACCTGGAGCTGGTGTCCACAGTGCACGACGCGGGCACCATCCTGAACCCGGTGCTGCTGGAGGGGCAGGTCCACGGCGCGCTGGCGCACGCCATCGGCGGCGCGATGTACGAGGAGATGCGCTACTCCGACAACGGCCAGCCCACCTCCGCGACGTTCATGGACTACTTGTGCCCGACCACCGCGGAGGTCGGCTACGAGCTGCGCAGCGACCACCTGGAAACGCCCTCGCCGCTGACCCGCCTCGGCGCCAAGGGCTGCGGCGAGGGCAGCTGCATGAGCCTGCCGGTGGCCATCGCCAACGCGGTCGCCGACGCGCTCGCGCCGTCCGGCGCCGACATCACCTCGCTGCCGATCCACGGCGACGTGATCCACCGCCTGCTCACCGCGGCGACAACGGATACCGCGGTGCTCGAAGGAACAGAAGGGGAGAACTGACGACATGGCCCTCACCGGAGGCGAGATCAAGCTGACCCGCGGCCACGACGGCCGGGTCGCGTACCTGACGCTGGACCACGGCAAGTACAACATCATCACCTGGGAGACCCGGCAGGTCATGGCCGACCGGTTCGCCGAGATCGACGCCGACGACGACATCCAGGTCGTGGTCGTCCGAGGCGAGGGTGAGCACTTCTCCTCGGGCGGCGACATCGCCGGGTTCATGGAGGTCGACCCGATCGACTTCACCGACCTCGGCCACAACGTGACCGCGCCCGCCCGCAGCGCCAAGGTCGTCATCACCGCCGTCGACGGCTACTGCTTCGGAGTCGGGTTCGAACTCGCGCTGTCCTCGGACATCCGCCTGGCGACCGAACGCAGCCAGTTCGCGCTGCCGGAGATGAACCTCGGCATGATCCCGGGCTCGGGCGGAACGCAACGTCTCGCTCGGCTGATCGGACTCTCCCGCGCCAAGTACCACGTGCTGACCGCGTCCCGGATCAACGCCGCCGACGCCAAGGACTGGGGACTGGTCGCCGATCTGGCCGCCGATCGAGCGCAGCTGGACGAGAAGGTGGAGCAGCTCGTGACCAAGCTGATCGGGTTCTCCCCGCTGGCCGCGCGCACCGCCAAGGAAGTTCTCGACCGCGGCGTCGACGCCCCGCTGTACAGCGGCATCGAGCTGGAGCGCAAGGCGTACGCGATGCTGCGCTCCAGCAAGGACTTCGCCGAAGGCGTGGCCGCGTTCAACGAGAAGCGCGCCCCGAAGTTCCAGGGACGGTGACGGGCTAGATGAAGGCCGCACCTTTCGCGTACGCACGCCCTGCGGCGTTGTCCGACGCCGTCGCCGAACTCGTCGACGCCGACGGAGGCGGCAAGGTCATCGCCGGCGGGCAATCCCTGGTGCCGGTGCTGGCCATGCGGCTGGCGCGGCCGACCACCCTGGTGGACATCAACGCCGTCATCGGGCTCGACGCGCTGCGGGCGGTCGGCGACCGGCTGGAGGTCGGCGCCACCGTCCGGCAGCGCCGCGTGGAGCACGCGCCCGAGTCCGCGCAGGTGCCGTTGCTGCGGCTCGCGCTGCCCTGGGTCGGGCACCGCGAACTGCGCAGCCGGGGCACGGTGTGCGGGAGCCTGGCGCACGCCGATCCGGCCGCTGAGCTCCCGGCGGTCGCCTGCTGCCTGGACGCGGAGCTGAAACTGGTCGGTCCCGAGGGCGAACGTGCCGTTCGGGCCCGCGAGTTCTTCGACGGGGCGATGACGACCGCACTGGGCCCGGAGGACGTCCTGGCCGCGGTCTCCTTCCCCCTGGCCGGACCGCGCGAGGGCTTCGGATTCGCGGAGATCGCGCGCAGGCACGGTGACTTCGCGTTGGCCGGAGTGGCAGCGCACGTCCGCGTCGACGACGCCGGTGACGTGTCCGCCGCGACGATGACGGCCTTCGGCGTCTCCGACCGGCCCGTCACCCGTGACCTGACCAGCCTGGTCCGCGCCGCCGGTGGCGGCGAATCCGAGCTGGCCGGTGCGCTCGACGACGTGGTGCGCGAGGTCGTCGACACCGACGGCGACGTGCACGCGTCGAACGGCTACCGCCGACGCCTCCTGCGCGTGCTGGCGGCCCGGGAGCTGGCCAAGGCATACCGCCGTGCGGTGCGCGGCACAGCGGAGGTGGAATCATGACGAGCACACGAGAACCCGTGCAGGAGGGCCTTCGGCCGGTCCGCGCCGAAGCCGGTGAAACCGTCGAGGTGCGGTTCACCGTCAACGGCACACCCGCGGTGCTGAACCTCCCCGCCCGCGTCACGCTGGTGGACGCGTTGCGCGACCACCTGGGACTGTCCGGGACCCACGTCGGGTGCGAGCACGGGGTCTGCGGGATGTGCACCGTGCTGGTGGACGGCGAAGCAGCCCGCGCCTGCCTGCTGTTCGCCTGCCAGCTCGACGGCTCTGAGATCGTCACCGTCGAGGGGCTCGGGCGTCCGGACGACCTGCACCCGCTGCAGGAGTCCTTCGGCCGGAACCACGCCCTGCAATGCGGTTTCTGCACCCCGGGTTTCCTGCTCAGCTCCTACGACCTGCTCAGCAGCAAACCCGAGGTCACCGACGAGGAGCTCCCCGCGGAACTGTCCGGCGTGATCTGCCGCTGCACCGGGTACCGGAACATCCTGACCGCCGTCTCCGAAACCCGCGCCGCGCACCCGGGGGGAATCCCCGAGCCGGGCAACTGCGCCCGGCGGGCGCTGGTCGGCCGCTCCGGCGGCCAGTCGGCGACGGTCGTCGAGGAGCGCGCAGAACCTCCGGGCGAACCGGCCAGGAACGTGGAGATCGTGCTTCCCGAGGGAGACCCGACGATCGCGGTGCAGGTGGACACCGCCTTGGACGTGCCGTTCGACGAGGTGTGGCGCGTGCTCGACGACGTGCACGTGCTGGCGGGATGCCTCCCCGGCGCGGAGCTCACCGAGGAGCTCGGCGAGCAGCTCTACGCCGGACGCGCACGGGTCGCGGTCGGCCCCATCAAGCTCTCGTTCCACGGGATCGCCCGGGTGCTCGAACAGGACCGGGAAACCGGGACGATCCGCGTGCTCGCGCAGGGGCAGGACACCGGAGGGGCGCAAACCCAGGCCGACATCACCCTCCGGGCCCGCGCGACCGCTGCGGGGACGGAACTCCGCGCCGATGCGGCCGTCCACTTGACCGGCCGCATCGCCCAGTTCGGCCGAGCGCTGGCAGGCGACATCAGCCGACGCATGTTCGAGCAGTTCGCCGACTCGGTCCGCCACGCCGCCACCACCGGAGAAGCACCGCAGCAGTCCCACGCCGCGCCGAGCGCGCTCCGCATGGTGCTCGGCACCCTGCTGGACCGGATCAAGCGAATCGGCCGTTCCCGAGGTGGGAAGTGATGAAGGCGCCCATCCAGCCGGTCAACCCGGCGACCCTCGAACCTCTGGAACCCGCGGAACAAGCCACGAACGCCGAGATCGGCGAAGCGGTGTCGGAAGCGGCACTCGCGATGCGCACCGGGTGGCCGCGAGAGCACCGGCGCCGGGCGCAGTCCTTGAACGCCTGGGCCGACCTGCTCGGCGACCACAGCTCGGAACTCGCCGACGACCTGGTGCGGGAAACCGGGAAACCCATCGGTGAGGCGCACAAGGAGGTCGCGGGCGCGATCGATGCCCTGCAGTTCAACGCCGGCCTCGCCAGGCTCCCGCTGGGCCGTGCCGCCGGTCTGCCCGACGGAACCGAGGCGCACCTGGTGCGCGAACCGGTCGGCCCGACGGTGTTCATCACCCCGTGGAACTGGCCCGTGCTGCTGTTGCTGCGCGATCTGGCCCCGGCGTTCGCCGCCGGAGTGACGGCGCTGGTCAAGCCCGCCCCGCAGACCACGCACATCACCCGACGCGTGATCGCGCTCGGGCACCGGGCCGGAGTGCCGCGGGAAGCGCTCCACGTGCTCCCCGGTGACGCCGACGTCGGCGCTGCGCTCGTCACCCACCCCGACACCAGAGCCGTCGCGATCACCGGATCGACCGAGGCCGGGCAAGCGGTCATGCGAGCCGCTGCCGCCACCATGACCAGGCCGCTGCTGGAGCTGGGCGGCAAGGCCTCGATGATCGTGCTGGAAGACGCCGACCTGGAAGCCGCGGTCGAGGTGGCGGCCCGTGCCGCTGTGATCACGAGCGGCCAGATGTGCATGGCGTGCACCAGGATCCTCGTGCACGCACACCACGCGAAGGACGCTGAGAAGCTCCTGCGCGAACGAATGGCCGCCTTGACGCCGGGAGATCCGAGGGACGAGAGCACCGATCTCGGTCCGCTGATATCCGAAGCCGCGATGAACAAGGTCCTCACCGCCGTCGACCGCGCGCGTGAGGACGGTCGCGTCCTGGTCGGCGGACACCAGGTGCGACCTGACGGCCTGCCAGGTCATTTCCTCACCCCGGTGCTCGTGTCCGAACTGGATCCGCGATCACCCGTGGTGCAGGAGGACATCTTCGGTCCGCTGCTCTCGCTGGAGGTCTTCGACTCCGACGAAGCGGCGATCGAGTTGGCCAACGCCACGTCCTTCGGACTTGCCGCAGCGGTGTGGACGCGCGATCTCGCGCGCGGCTTCGCCGTGGCGCGCGAGCTGCAGGCCGGAACCGTGTGGCTGAACGGGTACAACCACTCCTACGCCGAAATGCCCTCCGGCGGCGTGCGGATGTCCGGCATGGGCCGCACCCGGGGAATCGAGGGCGTCGAGCAGTTCACCGAACTCAAGCACGTGCACTTCCCGGTCGGGCTATAACCCGAGTCAATAGGAGCTATGCGCAGCAGGTTCTGGCTGGTCCATTCGCACCGGTCTAACTTCGCCCGTAGTTTCTCTGGCCGCAGCGGAGCGGTGTGGGAGGGTTCCCTTGCAATCAGGTTGGTTAGTGGTTCTCATCGTCGCGGGCTACATAGCGCTGCTGGCTCTGATCAGCTTCGCCGCCGGGCGATCAACACGCACGGCATCGGGTTTCACCAGCGGCGGCAGGAGCTTTCCCGCCGTCCTCATCGGATTCCTGCTCGCATCCGAGTTCATCGGGACCAGCGCCAGCATCGGAACCGCGCAGGAGGCCTACAGGTCTGGTATCTCGGCCGCGTGGAACATCGTCTCGCTGGGAATCGGGTTCGTGCTCTTCGCCTTCCTGCTGGCGCGCAAGTTCAGCGAGCTGGGGGAGAACACGATCTCCGGTGCGCTCGACCGCTACTACGGGAGGCGGGTGCGCACCGCCACATCGATGATCATGGTCTGCTCCTTGCTGATCGTCGCCGTCTCGGTCTACGCCAGCGGTGGCGCGATCCTGAGCGGACTCCTCGGCATCGACCACGACCTGGCAGTTCTCCTGGTCGGTGTGCTCGCCACGCTCTACGTGGTGGTGGGCGGCATGCGATCGGTCGTCTACACCAACGTCGTGCATGCGATCGTGAAGATGGCCGGGGTAATCATCCTCGCCGTCGTGGGCGCCGAGCGCGCAGGAGGCGTGAACGGGCTGCGGGCAGCGCTGCCGCCGACGATGTTCTCCTGGCACGGAGTGGGTTTCGGTCAGATCTTCGCGTGGCTGATCGCCGGTGTCGGGGCCATCTTCGCGACCCAGTACGTCGTGCAGGCGATCACCACCGCGGGCAACGCGCACCGCGCGCAGCGAGCCGGGTTCTACTCGGCGCTCATCCTGGTTCCCTACGGTCTGCTCGCCGCGTTCATCGGAATGTGCAGCGCGGTGGTCTACCCGCACATCGAGAGCATCCAGGCCATGCCCGCGTTCGCCGTGGACATCGACCCGGTTCTGGCCGGGATCGTCGTCGCCGGGCTCGCCGGGGCGATGTTCGGAACCATCGCAGCCCTGGTCATCGGCGCCTCCACGCTGCTGCTCAAGGACTTCTACCAGCCGCACTTCAACGCCGCCGGGGACGACCGCCGCGACGTGCTGTTCCTCCGGGTGGCGACGGTGGTGACCGGCTTGGTGCCGATCGCGCTGGCGCTGTTCGCCACCGATGTGCTCACCGTGACCTTCCTGGCCAAATCGCTGCGGGCGGCACTGGCAGTCCTGGTGCTGCTGATGTTCTACGCGCCCCGCTACGGCACGAGGGCCGGTGCGTTCTGGGCGATCGTGCTCGCGCTGCCGACCACCATCGGCTGGTTCCTGCTCGGTGACCCCTTCGGGATCGACAACGCCTACATCGCGGTCGCGACGCCCCTGCTGGTCATGACCTGCACCCACCTCGCACCAGCCCGGTCGAAGACCGGCCCGGCGGTCACCAGGGAGAAGATATGACGAACAACGCCCCACCTCTCGGCGCTGACCTGCGCGGCTGGCTGGACCACCTGCAGGCGACCGGACGTCTCGCCGCGGCCAGGCCAGGAGCGGACCTCCGGTTCGAGCTGCCCGGCATCGCCCAGCGGCTCGATGGTGACCGCGCGGTGCTCTTCGGAAAGCCCGGCGGGAAGGACATCACCGTCGTGTCCGGGCTGCTGTCACGCCGCGAGTGGATGGCGGAAGCCCTCGGGGTCGCCGAGGCCGAACTCGTCGACCGCTTCCAGCAGGCCTGCGAGAACCCCGTTCCGTGGACCGAGGTCGAGCACGCCCCGTGCCAGGAGGAGGTGTTCCGCGAGGTCGATCTCGGCTCGCTGCCCGTTCCCACGCACAACGAGCACGACCACGGCCCGTACATCACCGCAGGACTGCTCATCGCGCGCAATCCGGCGACCGGGCTCCAGAACGTCTCCATCCACCGGCTGCAGGTCAGCGGGCCGAACCGGCTCGGGGTCCTCCTGCTGCCCAGGCACACGGCCGCGTTCTTCGGACAGGCCGAAGCGGCTGGGGCGGACCTGGAGGTGGCGATCGCCATCGGCGTCGACCCGCTCACCTTGATGTCCTCGCAAGCGGCGGTACCGATCGACCACGACGAGCTGGAGATCGCCGGAGCGCTGCGCGGCAGCCCGCTGCCGGTCACCAAGGCGGTCACCAACGAGGTCCGGGTTCCTGCCGACGCGGAGATCGTGCTGGAGGGCAGGCTGCTCGCCGACGTCCGGGAGCCGGAGGGGCCGTTCGGCGAGTTCCCCCAGTACTACGGTCCTCGCGCCGATCGCCACGTGGTGCGCATCGACGCGATGACGCATCGCCGTGACCCGATCTACCACACCATCGTCGGCGGCGGGTTGGAACACCTGCTGCTGGGGTGCATTCCGCGGGAAGGCTCCTTCCTGGCGCACCTGAGGCAGAACTTCCAGTGCGTTCGGGCCGTGCACCTGCCGCGCGGCGGTGTGTGCCGCTACCACCTCTACGTGCAGGTCAGCGACCCCGAACCCGGCGAGGTGAAGAACCTGATCCTCGCGGCGCTGGGCGCGCACTACGACATCAAGCACGTGACGGTGGTCGACTCCGACGTGGACCTCTTCGACCCCGACGAGGTGGAGTGGGCCGTCGCCACCCGCTTCCAGGCCGACCGCGATCTGGTGCTCGTCGGTGGTGCGCAGGGATCGCGGCTCGATCCGTCCACAACGGACGGTGTTGGGGCGAAGATGGGGCTCGACGCGACGATTCCACCCGTCGACGACGAAGACCGGTTCACCAGGATCCGCGTGCCGGGGGCCGAGGAGATCGACCTGGAGCGCGCAGTGACGTCCGCGCCGGCGAACTGGCGCTCCGCACCCTGACCCGCGCCGAGGCCGCCCGAAGTTCTCACCGCAACACCACACCAGCAGACCTCGACGAGGAGGTGGACATGTCCACGACGAACACGGGACTGTCCAGAAGAGCCACGCTGTACGCGAGTTTCGCCTCGGTGGCGGGGTGGGCGTTCGACCTGTTCGATCTGTTCATCCTGCTCTACGTCGCCAGCACCGTCGGCGATCTGATCTTCCCGGTGGAGAGCCCGACCTTGAGCCTTGCTGCGGTCTACGCCTCGTTCGCCGTCAGCGTGCTGCTCCGTCCGGCCGGAGCCGCGATCTTCGGCGCGGTCGCCGACCGCAACGGGCGCAAGCAGACGATGGTGATCGTGCTGGCCGGGGTGGGGTTGTCCACCGCGGCGATGGGCGCGGTGCCGACCTACGCCGCCGCCGGTATCGCCGCACCGCTGCTGTTCCTGGCGCTGCGCCTGGTGCAGGGCGTGTTCGTCGGCGGCGTCGTCGCCGCGACGCACACCCTGGGCACCGAAAGCGTCGGGCAGCGCTGGCGAGGACTGATGTCCGGGCTGATCGGTGGCGGCGGCGCGGGCATCGGTGCCGCTCTGGCCAGCGGCGTCTTCATCCTGGTCAGCACGATCTTCCCGGGCGAGCAGTTCAACGTCTGGGGGTGGCGCGTCATGTTCTTCACCGGGCTCGCGGCGGCGCTGATCAGCTTCTTCGTGCTGCGCGGGGTCGAGGAATCGCCGCTGTGGAAGGCGCAGCAGAAGGCTCCCGGTCCGAAGACGCGCTTCACCGACCTGGCCCGGGGCGGCAGGGGAGGGATGCTCGTGCTGAACCTGGTGCTGGTCGCCGGCGCCGGTTCGCAGTACTACCTGACCTCCGGTTTCCTCCCGACGCTGCTGGGCAAGGTCAGCGGTGTTGCCCAGAGCGCTCAGGGCACGATCCTGCTGGTCTCGAGCCTGGGCGTGATCGTTGCCGCGGTTGCGGCGGGGGAGCTCAGCGAGCACTTCGGCCGCCGACGCACGATGCTGGTGATCGGCTCGTTCAACCTCGTCGCTCTGCCCTTGCTGGTGTGGCTGATCACGAGCGCCGATCCGGCGAACACCGGCCTGATCATGTTCTGCGCATCGGCCCTGGCCTTCTTCGCCAACGCCGCCTACGCCCCGGTCCTGGTGTTCCTCAACGAGCGCTATCCGACGGCGCTGCGAGGGCGGGGAACCGCGATCTGCTGGAACCTCGGCTTCATGATCGGTGGTCTGATGCCGAGCTTCGTCAACCTCGCCAGCCCGGAGCTGGCCGACGTGCCCGGTCGGCTCATGGTGTTCCTGTTCGTGATGGTCCTGGTCTTCATCGTCGCGGGAGCGCTGAGCCCGGAGACCCGTGGCGCCATGAACGCCGAGGAGACCGAGAGAAAGGCGCTTCACCCCGCAGTCGAATGAGAGTGCCGCGGTCGTCGCACGCGAGACGGGCAGCCCCAGCGCTGCTGGGGCTGCCGTGCTTCGCCGGGTGCCGCGAGCTCAAGCGGTGGTATCGGCCAGCGCCGGGATGCCGTGGGGTGTGGTGGCGTGGAGCCATTGGGCGAGGCGGGCGGGGGTGAACAGTTCGTCGAGGACCATGAATGCCGCTCCGGTGAGTCCGGCGCGGTCGTGGAGGGTGGACTGCTCGATGCGGAGTTCCCGGGTGGCCAGGGGGAGGGAGCGCTGGTAGACGTTCTGCCGGATGGTGGCCAGCAGCAGGTCCCCCGCCTTGGCGACGCCGCCGCCGATGATGACCAGCGACGGGTTGTAGAAGCTGACCAGGGTTGCCAGCAACGTGCCGATGTGGTGCGCGGCGGTGACGAGCAGCTCCACGGCCGTGCGATCGCCGCGGGTGGCCGCGTGGACGACGTCCGAGGCTTCGATGCGCCCACGGTCGCGGAGCGCTTCCGCGAGCACCGAGCTGCGGCCGGTCTCGGCCGCACGCGTGCCGTCGCGGGCGAGGGCTGCGCCGGCGGCGACGGCTTCGAGGCAGCCGGTGTTGCCGCACCGGCAGACGATCGACTCGTCGTCGAGGACCGCGGCGTGCCCGATGTCGCCAGCGCACCCCTGGCGACCGCGGTGCAGGCGTCCGCCGGAGACCAGCCCGGCTCCTATTCCCGTGCCGATCTTGACGTAGAGGATGTCGTCGTGCTGGCTTCCTGACCCGGCGCGCACTTCCCCGAGCGCCATCAGGTTCACCTCGTTGTCCACCCACACGGGAGCGTCGAAGGCGCCGCCGAGCCGGTCGCGGACGGGGTAGCCGTCCCAGCCGGGCATTATCGGCGGTGCGATGGGGCGTCCGGTGGCGAACTCGACCGGGCCGGGCAGGCCGATCCCGATGCCCCAGACGTCGGCCGAGCGCGCCCCGATCTTGTCGAGGATCTCGTGGAACAGCGCCTCGACCCGGCCGAGCACGGCGTCCGGGCCGTCGGCGATGTCGCAGGTCTCGTCGTGGAACTCGACCACCTCGCCGGCCAGGTTGGTCGCTCCGATGGTCAGGCTGGTCGCCCCCAGCTCGGCGACCAGCACGAGTCCGCCGTCCGCTCGGAAGCGCAGCTGCCGGGCGGCGCGCCCTCCCGTGGACTGGGCGAGGTCTCCCTCCTCGACCAGCCCGTGGCGGGCGAGCTGGGCCACCCGCTGGTTGATCACGGTGCGCCCGAGCCCGGAGCGCCTGGTCAGCTCGGGGCGAGTCGTTGCTCTGCCGGAACGCACCAGATCGAGGACGGTGACGAGGTGCCGGAAGTCCTCCGGGCGGGTGCCGTTGTGGTCGGAGCTGGGACGTGGTTCAGACACGTCTTCATCTTGCCAGAAGCAGACTTATGTGTGCGGAATGTTGACTTCTGCACATCGTGAATAGAAGATTGGCCGACATGAGCAGAACGCGGCCGTTCGGGAGGCAATGATGCGGCTCGGTTACCACTCGATCACCTGGGGCGGCGTCGTCGGCGAGGCCGCCGGCGTCACCAGTGCGAAGGACCTGTACTACCGCGCGAACGGGTCGATGGCCGAAGCGATCCGGGACATCGGCTCGGCCGGGTACGAGGGCGTCGAGATGTTCGAGGGCAACGTCGCGGACTACGCGGACGAGCCGGAGGTGCTGCGCGGGATGCTCGCCGCCAGCGGCCTGGAACTGGTCAGCGTGTACACCGGGGCGAACTTCATCTACGCCGATGCCCTGCCCGACGAGATGAGCAAGGTGACGAGGTCGGCGGATCTCGCCGCGGAGTTCGGGGCGAGCCACCTCGTCGTGGGCGGCGGTGCCCGGCGCGCGGCCGGAACCGCGCGGGGCGACTACGACCGGCTCGGTGACGCGCTGGACCAGGTCGTCGAGATCGCGGAGGCCAGGGGGCTGACCGCGAGCTACCACCCGCACCTCGGCACGATCGTGGAGAACCCGGACGAGATCGAGGAGGTCCTGAGCCGGTCGCGGATCGGGTTCTGCCCGGACACGGCCCACCTCGCCGCCGGTGGCGGCAACCCCGGCGAGCTCGTGCGCAGCTACCCGGATCGCGTGCGGTTCGTCCACCTCAAGGACTTCCGCCCGGACCCGGTCACGTTCCTCCCGCTGGGACACGGCGATCTCGACCTCGCCGACGTCGTGAGCGCCGTTCGCGAGGCCGGGTACGACGACTGGCTGATGGTCGAGCTCGACTCCTACGACGGCGATCCCCGCGCAGCGGCTGAGATCAGCAAGGCCTACCTCGACGAGCTGCTCGGCTGACCGTTCCGGGCCAGGACAGGCCGCATCACCCATGGAGAAGCGATGCAACGACGCCGCTACTTGTCCGCCGCAGCTCTGCTGTGCGCCGCGCTGATCGCCGCGAGCGGGTGCGCCTACACCGACTCCGACGTTCCGGTGCGCGGTGACCGGGCCGCGGCGGCCTCGCTGGAGAGCATGCGCGGGCAGGTGCTGAGCAAGGGCCCGTACGGGGAAGATCCCGCGCTGGCCAGCGACATCACCCTGACCCCGGAAGAGGTCGCGAAGGTCCGGTCCCGGAAGGCGACGGCCGCGATCTCGATGCACTACACCGGCGACGACTGGACCGCGGCCCAGCTCGCCGGGCTGCAGAAGCAGTTCGACGCCCTCGGGATCGAGGTCATCGCGGTCACCGACGCCAACCGGAAGCCCGAGAAGCAGGTCTCGGACATCGAGACCATCATGGCCAAGCACCCCGACATCCTGGTGTCCATCCCCACCGACGGGGTCGCCACCGCCAAGGCGTTCCAGAAGGCCGCCGACGAGGGCGTGCACCTGGTGTTCATGGACAACGTCCCGAAGGACATGAAGCCGGGCGCGGGATACGTGTCGGTGGTCTCCGCGGACAACTTCGGCAACGGGGTCGTCTCCGCGCACCTCATGGCCGATGCGCTGGGCGGGCGCGGGAAGATCGGCGTGGTCTTCTACCAGTCCGACTACCTGGTGACCCAGCGCCGCTACGACGGCTTCACCTCGACGATCAAACGCCACTACCCCGGGATCCAGATCGTCGAGGAGAAGGGCTTCTCCGGACCTGACTACGCCGGCCAGTCGCTGGTGGCCGCCAACGCCATGGTGTCCAAGCACCCGGATCTCGCCGGGATCTGGGGGGTGTGGGACATCCCGACCGAGGGCATCGTCTCCGCCGCCCGGTCCAGCGAGCGCCCCGACCTGGTCATCACCACCCAGGACCTGGGCAAGAACGTCGCGATCGCCATGGCCCGGAAGCGCAACATCACCGGCCTGGGGGCGCAACGACCGTACGACCAGGGCGTCACCGAAGCCACGCTCGGGGCCTACGGCCTGATCGGCAAACCGGCCCCGCCATTCGTCGCTCTGGCCCCGCTGGCCGTCACCCGGGACAACCTCGCCCAGGCGTGGCGCGAGGTGTACCGCAGCGACGCGCCACCGGAGGTGCAGCAGTGGCTGCACCGCTGAGCGCAGAACAGCCTCCCACCCGGAAACCCGGGCACCAGTGAAAGGACTCCACGACATGCGCACCATCAACGTCGGCCTCATCGGCGCCGGATTCATGGGCAAGGCCCACTCCTTGGCCTACGCCGCCATGCCGATGTTCTTCTGGCCCGCACCTGCCGTTCCGCACCGCAAGATCATCTGCGACGTCACCGAGGAAGCCGCGGCCGAAGGTGCCCAGCGCTACGGGTTCGACGAGTCCACGGCCGACTGGAAGCGGGTCGTCGAGCACCCGGACGTCGAGGTCGTCGACATCGCCACCCCCAACCACATGCACGCGGAGATCGCGCGGGCCGCGGCCGCGGCGGGCAAGCACATCATCTGCGAGAAGCCCCTCGCGCGCACCGCCGAGGAAGCGCGGACGATGTACGAGGCCGTGCGCGACGCCGGTGTGGTGCACATGGTCGCGTTCAACTACCGCCGCACGCCCGCTGTGGCCCTGGCCAAGCGCTACATCGACGAGGGCGCGATCGGTGAGCTCATCAGCTTCCGCGGCACCTACCTGCAGGACTGGTCGGCCGATCCGGAATCGCCGCTGTCCTGGCGGTTCCAGCGCGAGATCGCCGGATCCGGGGCGGTCGGCGACATCGGCACGCACGTGATCGACCTCGCGCGCTACCTCGTCGGCGAGATCAGCGGGGTCAACGCGATGCTCAAGACCTGGGTCCCCGAGCGGCCGCTGTCCGCAGGCGGTGCCGATCAGCTCGGCACCGGACGCTCCGCGGGCGACGCACCGCGCGGGCCGGTCGACGTCGACGACGAGATGATCACGATGTTGCGGTTCTCCAACGGGGCGATCGGGTCGCTGGAAGCCACCCGCAACGGCCACGGCAGGAACAACTTCCTGACCTTCGAGCTGCACGGCACCGAAGGGTCGATCGTGTTCAACTACGAACGCCGCGATGAGCTGCAGGTGTGCTTTGCCTCCGACGGCGCCGACCGCAAGGGTTTCCGCACCGTCTACACCGGAGCCCCGCACCCCTACGGCGAGGCCCTCTGGCCGATCCCGGCGCTGGGCATCGGCTACGGCGAGACCAAGATCATCGAGTGCCACGACCTGTTCCAGGCCATCGTCGGCCAGGAGGCTGTCAGCCCGGACTTCGGCGACGGCTACCAGATCGCGCGGATCTCGGACGCCATCCTCGAGTCGTCGGCGACCGAGTCCTGGGTCAGCGTGCCGCCGCTGGAAACGACGCCCGGGCGAGGCTGAGATGTCCGCAGACGCCGAGTCCACGGGGGGCGAAGCACCGGCCGTCGAGCTGCGCGGGATCCACAAGTCCTTCAACGGCCTGTCCGTCCTGCGCGGCGTGGACTTCGAGGTGGCGCCGTGCGAGGTGCACGCGCTGGCAGGTGAGAACGGCGCGGGGAAGTCCACGCTGATGAAGATCCTGCAAGGCGTGCACCGGCCGGATTCCGGGGAGATCCACCTCCGGGGGCGCCGACTGCAGCTCTCGTCCACCAAGGACGCGCGCGCGGCCGGAATCGGCATGGTGTTCCAGGAGTTCAGCCTGGTTCCCACGCTGACCGTGGCGCAGAACATCTTCCTCAACTACGAGCCGAGGCGGCGCGGGCTGATCGACGACCGCGAAGCCGTCGAGCGAGCACGGGCGTTGCTGGCCGACATGGGTGTGGACCTGGACCCGGCGGCGCAGGTCGGCTCCCTGCCCACCGGGGCCTGGCAGTTGACCGAGATCGCGAAAGCCCTGGCCCAGCAGGCCAGCGTGCTGATCATGGACGAGCCGACGGCCAGCCTGGCCAAGGACGAGGTCGACGCGCTGTTCGCGCTCATCTCGCGGCTCACCCAGCGCGGCATCTCCATCATCTACATCAGCCACCGGATGGAGGAGGTCTACCGCATCGCGGACCGGATCACGGTCCTGCGCGACGGGACGCGCGTGCTCACCGACGAGCTGTCCCGGCTGTCCCCCGAGCAGATCGTCGAAGCTATCGTCGGCCGCACCGTGGAGAACGCTCTTCAGTGGCAGCCGCGCGAGGTCGACCGCGCAGGTGCCCCGCTCCTGGAGGCGCGGAACCTGCGGTCGGCGACCGGCGTGAGCGACGTGTCGCTGGAGGTGCACCGCGGCGAGATCGTCGGGCTGGCCGGGCTGATGGGAAGCGGCCGCACCGAGGTCGCACGCTGCCTGTTCGGCGTGGACAAGCTGGAGTCGGGCGAGATCCTGCTGCACGGTCGGCGTCGCGAGATCACCTCGCCGGCTGCCGCGATCGACCAGGGCATAGCGATGGTGCCCGAAGACCGCAGGCTGCAGGGCCTGGTCCTGGACCACTCGATCCGCGACAACCTCCTCCTGCCGCTGCTCGACGGGTTGAAGCGGGGCCCGTTCGTCGACGACGGGCGTGGGACCAGCACGGTTGCCGCCCTCGTCGACAAGCTCCAGATCCGCGCGGCCTCGGTCAGCCGACCGGTCCGGCTGCTCTCCGGTGGCAACCAGCAGAAGGTCGTCATCGCCAAGTGGCTGGCCACCGACCCGGACCTGCTCATCCTCGACGAACCGACCGCCGGGGTCGACGTGGGCACCAAACAGGAGATCATCGAACTCATCCGCGGTCTGGCAGACGAGGGCAAGGGGATCATCGTCATCTCCTCCGAACTGCCGGAACTGCTGGCCATCAGCGACCGCATCGTCGTGCTGCGGCACGGCACCGTCGCTGCGGGCCTCGACCGCGCTGGCATCGCCGACGAGGAATCCCTGCAACTCGCCATCCAAGGAGTCTGATGCCGCCATGTCCCTGCAGACCCCATCCCCAGGCACCACCCGGGCGGAGCCAGCTTCGGGCGCGACGGGCCTGACCAGCGCGCTGCGCGGCGTCGACTGGCGCAACTACGCGATCTTCGTCGGTTTCGCCGTCGTCTTCGCGCTGTTCGCGGTCCTGCTGGCCGACGACGGATTCCTCACCTCCGTCAACCTGCTCAACATCTTCCGGCAGACCGCGATGATCTCGGTGATGGCCGTCGCGGTCACCTTCGTGATCGCCGCCGCCCAGATCGATCTGTCGGTCGGGTCCGTGGCGGGCCTGGCCAGCGTCGTCGCCGCCATGGCCATGTCCAGCGGGAACACGCTGATCGGCGTGCTCGCCGGACTCGCCGTCGGGGTCGTGGTCGGCGCGATCAACGGGGGACTGGTGACCTTCTTCGGGATCCCGTCCTTCCTCGTCACGCTGGCCATGATGGGCATCGCCCTCGGTGTCGCGCAGTGGATCAGCAACTCCGGACCGGTGCCGATCCTCAACGACAGCTTCAACAGCATCTTCGGCGGGGGCAACATCGGGCCGGTCCCGTCGCTGCTGGTGTGGACGGTCGCGTTCGTCGCCGTTGGCGCGGTCGTGCTGTCCAAGACGCGCTTCGGCCGCCAGGTGCTGGCCACCGGCGGCAATCCCGTGGCCGCCGCCTTCACCGGCGTCAACACCCGGCGGATCACCTTCAGCGTCATGATGCTGTCCGCAGTCGCCGCCAGCGTCGCCGGAATGCTCTACGCCGGACGGCTGGAATCCGGCCGCTACCAGTGGGGCGACGGCGATGAGCTGTCGGTGATCGCGGCCGTCATCCTCGGCGGCACCAGCCTGTTCGGCGGCAACGGCAGCGTCGTGCGAGCTCTCTTCGGCTCCCTGCTCGTCGGGGTCATCAACAACGGCCTCGTCCTCGCCGGCCTCGACGTCAGCCAACAGCAGGTCGTCCGCGGCGCCATCATCATCATCGCCGTCGCGCTGACCCGACGGAAGTAACGCCCGCCCAGGCGATGCCGCAGCTCGCCCGGAACCAACGGAGATCACGACATGACTGACCAGCTGCGCGCCGGCCTGCTCGGAGCCGGATTCATGGGCAGCGTCCACGCCCACGCCATCCGCGCCGCGGGCGCCACCATCACCGCCGTCTCGGCCTCGACACCCGAACGCTCCGCGCAGGCGGCGAGCGAGGTCGGCGCCCGCCGGGCCGTGGCCAGCGCCGACGACCTCATCCACGCTGACGACGTGGACGTCGTCCACGTCTGCACGCCCAACGCACTGCACGCTCGGCAAGCCCTGGCCGCACTGGAGGCGGGGAAGCACGTCGTCTGCGAGAAGCCCCTGGCCACCACTGAGGCCGAGGCGCGCCAACTCGCCGACGCCGCCCGCGATTCCTCTGCGATCACCGCTGTCCCGTTCGTCTACCGCTTCTACCCCTCGGTCAGGGAAGCGCGCGCTCGCATCGCCGCGGGCGAAGCTGGCGCGCTGCGGCTGATCCACGGCTCTTACCTCCAGGACTGGATGGCCCCCGCCGGTGCGGGGAACTGGCGCTCCGACGCCTCCCTCGGAGGGGCCTCCCGCGCGTTCGCCGACATCGGCATCCACTGGTGCGACCTGATCGAGTTCACCACCGGCCACCGCATCGACCGGCTCACCGCCAGCACCGCGGCAACGCCGTCTTCCGACGCCGACGGCGAGGACGCGGCGGTGCTGCTGTTCGAAACCGACCGCGGTGCCGCCGGTTCCGCCGTGATCAGCCAGGTCAGCCAAGGACGGAAGAACCGCCTGTGGTTCTCCGTCGACGGTGAGACCGCCGCCTACTCGTTCAACCAGGAACAGCCCGACACGCTGTGGGTCGGCGGCGAATCCCACAACCAGGTGCTCCACCGGGGAAGCGCGTCCGAAGGCCCCGACGCCGCGCGGTATTCCGCGCTCCCGTCCGGACATCCCCAGGGGTACCAGGACTGCTTCAACGCCTTCGTCCGCGACACCTACGCCGCGATCGGCAACGACGCCCCGGACGGCCTGCCCACCTTCGACGACGGGCTGCGCGCCGCCGCGCTCACGCAGGCCGTCCTCGAGTCCGCAGACACCAAGACCTGGGTGGAGGTACCACGATGAAACTCGGCTTTCTCACCGCCTGCATGCCCGAACGCCGCCTGGAAGACATCGTCGAGTGGGCTGCCGACCGCCGCTTCGAAGCCCTGGAAGTCGCGGCCTGGCCGAGCCTGGGCGACCGCCCGTTCACCGCCAGCCACCTCGCCGTGGAACAGTTCGGTCACGCCGACGCCGACCAGATCAACGAGCTGTTCGACAACAACGGCCTGACGTTGTCCTCGGTGGCCTACTACGACAACAACCTCCACCCCGATCCGGCGGAGCGCAAAGCCATCAACGGCCACGTCGCCGCGTGCATCGACGCCGCCGGACTCCTCGGGTGCCCCACGGTGGGCACCTTCATCGGCCGCGACCCCGGCAAGACCGTCGCGGACAACCTCCGCGAAGCCGAGCGCACCTTCCGACCGCTGGTGGAACGAGCGGGGGAACGCGGCGTCAAGCTGGTCATCGAGAACTGCGTGATGGAGGGCTGGCACCCCGACGGTTACCCCGGGAACCTCGCCTATTCTCCGGAGCTCTGGGAGTGGATGTTCTCCCTGGGGCTCTACCTCAACTACGACCCCTCCCACCTCGTCTGGATGGGCATCGACCCGGTGGCCGCGCTGCGCCCCTACGTCGACCGCATCCCGCACGCCCAAGCCAAGGACATCGAACTGTTCCCGGAACGCCGGAACCGCTACGGATATCCCGGCAAGGCCGTCAACCGCACCGACCCCTGGGACACCGGCTGGTGGCGCTACCGGGTCCCCGGACTCGGCGACGTCGACTGGCGCAAGGTCGTCGACGCCCTCTACGAGGGCGGCTTCGACGGAGTGCTCTCCGTGGAGCACGAAGACCCGATCTGGGGAGGCGCGCCCGACAAGGTCGACACCGGGCTGGACATCGCCCACCGGACCCTCCGCCCCCTCATCGTGGCCTGACGTGAGGCGGTCCGGTTCGGGCCGACAGGGTTGTCCCTGATCACCGCTCAGGTGTCAACCGAATCAACAACGTGAAGTGGGGCGTGGTGGCCGAGAAGACCACCACGCCCCACTTCACGTTGTGATCGTGCAACAGGGGGCAGCGTGCCGAGAGGCGAGCGCGCGATCAGCCGATGCCGAGCTGGACGAAGACCAGCCACGCGAGACCGGGGACGACGGCGATCATCGCGATGGCCCAGATCAGGAGCATGCGGAAGAACGGCTTCTCGTTCTTGGGCTCCGCGCTCGCGAGCAGCAGGGCACCGCTCGTCGACATAGGACTGACGTCCACCACGGACGAGGCGATCGCGATCGTGGTGATGACGCTGATGGCGCCCAGCGCCGGGTCCGCGGCCAGCGGCACCACGACCGGGCTGATCGCTCCGAGAGTGCCGGTCGTGGAGGCGAAAGCGGACAGGACGCCGACGACGTAGCTGGTGGCCAGGGTCGCCGTCGAGCTGGCACCCGCCCCCTCGATGGCGTTGCCCAGCGCGTCGATCGCGCCGATCTCCTTCAGCAGGCCGACGTACATGACGATGCCCGTGACGAGCAGCACCGCCGACCACGGAAGTCCCTCGATGGCCGGCTTCTGGATGCTGGGCCGCAACGCGATGAGGGCCAGCGAGATCACCAGTGCGGAGACCCCGACGTCCAGGTCCAGCACCAACGTCAGCAGCAGCAGCGCTGCGACACCACCGAGGACCGTCAACCGCATGGGGGTGACCTCGGCGGCCGCCACCGGCTCGGCCCGCGTCGCGACTGCGGTGCCGCCACCGGAGAGTCCGGGGTCGTCGACGACTGGGTGGTCGTCCGCGGCCGGACCTCCGCGCTTCGCGCGTCGCCGGACGGTCCACGCCTGGACGGCGGCGTAGCCGACCACCGCGAGGAACGCGTTGAAGGCGAAGCAGTAGAGGTAGAGCTGCAGGGAGCCGTCTGCGGCACCGGCCGCGTCGAGCATCTCGTTCGCCACCACGCCGAAGGGGTTGACCGGTGAGAAGGCCCCCGCGTTGGCGCCCTGGACGATGACCAGGCCCATCGCGAGCGTGCTGATTCCGAAGCGCCGCCCGAGTGCGAGCGCGACCGGAGCGACGATCGCGACCGCCGCGGGCGTGAACGCTCCGGCGGTCGCCAGCAGCGCGGTCAGGGCGAACATGATGACCGGCACGAGAGTGCGCCGCCCGGCCGTGAGCCGTTCAGCCCACGCGGCGAGCATGTCGATCGTCCCGGTGACGCGGACGATCGAGAACAGCAGGGTGGCGCCGACCAGGATGAAGAACAGGTCGGCGGGGAAGACGCCCACGATGGTGTCGGTGTCGAGGTCGGTCAGCAGCAGCCCGACCCCGAAGGTCGCGACGATGGCGATGAGACCGGCGTTGATGTTGGTGACCGCGCCCACGAGGAACGCGGCCACCAAGATCAGGAAGGAAGCAGCCGCAAGGGACATCGTTGTCCTTTCGGAGTGGACGAGTTCAGAGAGCGGAGTTCGGACCTGCGAGCAGGCTCCCGGCGCCCGGAATGGCCGGTTGGTGGCCCAGCGCCTTCAGGATCTCGCGGGTCGTGGCCGTCGCCGCGGTGATCACCGGCAGTTCGAGCTCGTCCTCCGCGCGCTGGACGGCGGCGAGCGAGGGCATCTGCACGCAGGCGGACAAGATCACCGCGTCAGCGCCTTCGCGCCGCAGGTCGCCGGCGATGGCGGGCAGCTTCTCCGGATCCAGCCGGCCGACCGCCACGTTGTTCTCGACCTCGAGGCTGATGTCGTCGAGGATCTCGATGCCCTCGCTCTCGATGTACTGGCGCACCGTCGCGGTGAGCGGACGCATGTACGGGGTGACCATGACGGCCTTCTTCGCGCCGATCTCGGTCAGTGAGCGGACCAGCGCGCCAGCGCTGCTGACGACCTGGGCGGGGTTGCCGTTGTTCCTGGCCGCGTCGGCGATGATCTGCTCGGACTCTCGGTGCGCTCCAGGGCCCTGGGCCATGACCGCGACCAGGCAGGCGTAGGCGATGACGTCCGGTTGGGCGTCGGAGACCGCGACCGCGCAGTCGGCGGCCTTCCCGACCATGGCCGCCAGCTCTTCCTTGTTGACCGTCCGCATGCCGGCGCGCGCGGAGTGGAAGGTGTAGACGTGGCCCGTCGCGGCTGCCTGCCTGCGGAACAGCTCGGGCAGTTCGGTCTCCATCGTGGTGTTCGAGCTCGGCACGATCAGCCCGATCCGGGAGACCCCGGGCAGCTTCGCCGGGGAGTCGCTGTCGCAGGCGCGGTGCTGAGTGGTCATGGTTCTCCTCATTCGTCGCGGGCCAGGGGCTCCGACCCCTCACGATCATCACATCGTGAGTTAGTGACTCATAATGTGAATTGCTATAGTCCATGTCAAGACCACGGCGTGAGCGCGCCGGTTCCAGACTTTCCGAGAGGGGTGCGCGGTGGTGACCGAGCGAGGTCCAGGCACTCCGCCGCTGCTGGTGCTCGAGAAGATCAAGCGGATCCTCGACTGCTTCTCCGTGTCGGCCCCTGAACCGAGCCTGCGTGAGATCGTGCAGCTCAGCGGGCTGAATCAGAGCACGTGCCAGCGCTTGGTCCACAATCTCGTGCGCGAGGGCTTCCTGGACCGCTCCGGGGACCGCTACCGGATCGGGCTGACGCTGGTGCAGCTCGCGGCACCCGGCACGTTCGGGCTCGACATCGTGCAGCGAACGAAGCCGGTGCTGCAGCGGTTGTGCGACGAGACCGGCGAGACCGCGTGCCTCTACGTGCGCGACGGCGCGTTCAGAACGGTGATCGCCGTGGCGGAAACGCGTCACATCGTGATGCGTCTGTTCAAAGTCGGCATGGTGATGCCGCTGCACGCCGGTGCCCCGGGCAAGGTCTTCCTGGCCCATGACCCCGCAGCGCGCGCGGACGTGGTCAGGGAAGGGCTGTCGAGGTACACGGCGCACACGCCGACCGACATCGACGTGTTGGACGCGCAGGTCGAGCTCGCCAGGGCCCAGGGCTACGCGGCGTCCTTCGAGGAGCGGCACGAAGGCGTCGGCTCGATCAGCGCGCCGGTGTTCGACCACGCTGGCGAGTTGGCGGCGGTGCTCGGAATCGGAGCGCCGACGCAGCGGGTCACCGAGGACGATGTCGACAAGATCGCGCCCCTGGTCGTCGCGGCCGGGCAGGACGCCAGCACCGCACTCGGGTATCGGCCGAGCAAGATCCATCCCGCCTGAGCACCAGGCCGACTGCCTCACACGGAACCCGCGCGGGGTCAGGTTCGGATCAGCTGGTCGCGCTTGTGCGTGATCTCGTCGAGCAACTGCTGGAACGATGTGGCGAACTTGTCCACGCCTTCGCGCTCCAGCACCGCGGTGACGTCGTCGTAGTCGATGCCGACGGCGGCGAACTGGTCGAGCAGGCCGCGCGCCTGGTCGACATCCTGCTCCAGGGTGTCCGCGACGTGGCCGTGGTCCTGGAAGTCGTCCAGGGTCTGCCGCGTCATGGTGTTCACGGTCTGCGGTCCGATGAGCTGCTCGACGTAGCGCACATCGCGGTACTGCGGGTTCTTCGTCGAGGTCGAAGCCCACAGGCAGCGCTGCGGGGTCGCACCGGCGGCTGCTAGCTCCTCCCACTCGGCACCCGCGAACAGCTCCTTGTAGCCCTGGTAGGCGAGTTTGGCGTTGGCGATGGCCAGGGTGCCCTTGAGCTCCTGGTGCCCGCCGATGGCGTCGAGCCGGCGGTCGGCTTCGGTGTCGACGCGCGACACGAAGAACGACGCCACCGAGGCGACCGATCGCAGGTCGCCGCCGTTGTCCCGGAGCCGCCGCAACCCCCGCAGGTAGGCCTCGCCCGCGGCGCGGTGCCGGTCCAGGGAGAACAGCAGCGTGACGTTGACCGGAATCCCGCTGGCGATGGACTCCTCGATGGCGGGCAGCCCGGCCCGCGTGCCGGGGATCTTCACGAACAGGTTCGGCCGGTCGATCAGCTGGTGCAGCCGCGAGACCTCGGCGATGGTGGCCCGGGTGTCGTTCGCCAGGTTCGGGTCGACTTCGAGGGACACCCATCCGCCGAGGTTGTCCTGATCGCGGTCGAAGACCTCGCGGAGGGTGTCGCACGCGTCCCGGATGTCCTCGCGCGCGACGGCCAGGAAGATCTCCTTGGGATCGGATTCCGCGGCCAGCAGGTCGCGGAGCTGATCGTCGTAGTAGTCCCCCTCCGCGATGGCGCCTTGGAAGATCGTCGGGTTGGACGTCACCCCGGCCAGGCCCCGCTCGACGAGGCGGGCCAGGTCGCCGTCGCGGATGAACTTCCTGGACAGGTAGTCGACCCAGGCGCTCTGCCCGTGCTCGGCCAACGCGTGCAGCGGTGTCCTCATGGCGCCCTCCCGTGCGAGCCGTGTCCAGCGGTCTACCCGGAAGATCCGGCGGTCACACCCGGCCGCTGCGCACCGGTGGCACCTGGGCCGATCCGGTGAACATCTGAGGGCGGGATCGATCTGGGCGAAGACGGGGGTGTGCGTCGGCGAGGTACTGGGTAGCGCGCTGGGCGGCCGGTGAACATCGACGAAGAGGAGGAGTGAGAGCACGTGGCCGCGACCTCTCGTCTGCCCAAGCCCGTCAGCGAGGCCTGGCACTGGCAGCTCCACGCCGCCTGCCGGGACGTGAGCGTCAGCCGGTTCTTCCACCCGGAGAACGAACGCGGCACCGCGCGCGACGACCGCGAGGAGCAGGCCAAGCTGATCTGCGCGCGGTGCCCGGTGGTGCGGCAGTGCCGCGAGCACGCGCTGAAGGCCCGCGAACCGTACGGCATCTGGGGTGGCCTGGGTGAGCGGGAGCGGCGCGAACTGATCGACCGGGGCCGCGTGGCGTGACACCGGAAGCACCTGCGCACGTGATCACCTGCTGACACAGGTGGTCTGCACGGCGGAAGCGGTGCGTGGGCCGCAGGTCGAGATGCAGTACCAGACCGTGACGTACCTCGCAGGCGAAGCGCCGGGCTCGGCGGCAGCGGCCTGGGGTTGAAGCCCCGGTGCGGTCGGGTAGCCGAGGGCCGCGACCCCGACCGGGACGACGTGGAGGAGGTTCGTCCGGATGTACCACGCCAGGAAGCTGAGAGGTGCGGCGCGCCGCATCACCGCGAGGCTGTCCGCGCGTCGCGCGGTCCCGAAGCAGCGATCGGGCCCGCCGGGCCTCTTGCGCACCGGCCCCAGCGGTCCGGAGGTCTTCCGGGAGTTCGTCGGAGATCGAAAAGGCGGGGACCGCCGGAGGTGAGGTGCTGCGCCGCCGCTGGTGGTGGCCTGTGCGCTGGCGGGCACCGTCCTGCACGACATCGACCTCACCGGGCGCGAGGAACTGGACCTGGCCGGGGCTGGACGGACTCCGCGTCGGCACGAACGCGGTGCACCTCGACCTGAACGCAGCACCGACCGCATCGAACTCGAACTCCGGCTGGACCTCGAACACGGCGGAACCCTGCCCCACGTCGTGCGCCGGGAGGAAGCAGCTACTGCCTGGTTCCGCCGGTCGGGTTCGCCTTCTCAGCGCTCACCGTGGTGAGGTGGCGGCGCATGGCCTCCGACGCCTCGTCGCGCCGGTCGGCCAGGAGCAGGTCGGCGATCTCGACGTGCTCGCGGCACCGGATGATCGCCCGGTCACGCGCCAGCGAGCGGCGGTACTCGATGAGGCGGCGCAACCGGTCGATGCGCTTGAGGGTGTCGATGAAGAACGTGTTGCGGCTGCACTCCGCGATCGCCTCGTGGAAGCCGCTGTTGAGGTCGAACAGCTCGGCGTTGCCGACCGTCCAGATGTCTCCGCCGACCAGCCGCTGCTGCTGGGCGCGCACCTCCTCGATCGCCTCGCGGTCGAGCTCGAAGGTCGGTTCGAGGATGGCGGCGGGCTCGATGACCAGCCGGAACCGGTAGCTGTCCTGGTAAGCGCGCAGGGTGGTGAGCATGGGCTGGAACTCCCAGCCGTAACCGGGACGCCGCTCGATCCAGCCCTCACCGCTGATCCGGTGCAGGATCCGAGAGAGCTGGGCGGGGGTGAGGTCGTAGTCGCGGGCGAGCCCGTTCTCCGTGACGCGGTCGGGGAGCTTGCCGTCGAGCCGGTCGGCGGCGATGCGCAGGTACAGCTGCTCGGTGTCGTCGACGTCGGTCTCCGCGGCGGGGAGTTCCCCGGCGGTGCGCAGGACTACGTACCCGCCCCGGTCGGCGACGCCGACGACACCGTCGTCGGCCAGCAGCCGCAGCGCGCTGCGGACGGGGGAGCGCGACACCCGCAGGTGCTCGGCCAGCGTCCGCTCCACCAGCTTGGTGCCGGTGGGCACCTGCCGCTCGCGGATGTAGTCCACGATGCGGGCGGCGGTCTGGCGTGTCAGCGGGGTCGGTGCCACGGTCTGCGTCCCATCCTTCCGGTCGCCGCGGGGTGCGGTCCGGGACAAGGCTAGGACGCGGTCCTCGTCACCGCGGCAGGGCGTCGACGAGGTGCTCGACTGCCGGTGGTTCGGCGAAGTGCGGGCTCGCCAGCTCCCGCCAGCGGGCGAAGCCCGCCGAGGCGCGGAAGGTCACCGTGTGGTGCTCGACGGTCTCCCACTCCACCAGCAGCCGGTACAGCAGCGGGTCCTCCACGCTGCGCACGAGCCGGACGCCGTGGCATCCCCCGGCGGCGAGGAACACCGGGACGGCCTCGGCGACGGCGGCCTCGAACGCCGCCCCGGAACCGGTGTTGATCCGGATGTGCGCGATTTCGATGATCACGTCGTTCGTCCTCTCAGTTCAGGGTGATGGCGCCGGTGAGCACGGTGAAGGCGACCATGCCGAGCGAGACGACCACGACTCGCAGCAGCGCGAAGCGCTGGAACTCGCCGAGGTCCTTGTCGATCAGCCCGAGCAGCACCCACAGCGGTGCCGAAGCCGGGCCGATGGAGTGCAGCATCTGGCCGATCACTCCCGCGCGGGCGATCTCGTAGGCCTCGATGCCGTGGTGGCCCGCCGACTCCGCGAGCACGGGCAGGATGCCGAAGAAGTAGGCGTCGTTGGACATGAAGAAGCTCAGCGGCAGCCCGATCAGCGCGGTGAACAGCGGGATCAGACCGCCGAGGGAGTGCGGGACGACGGAGAGCAGGGTGTTGGCCATCGCGTCGACCATGCCGGTCTCGGACAGGATTCCGGTGAAGATCCCGGCTCCGAGCACCAGCACGACCACCGGTACCGCGTTGGCGGCGTGCTTGCGGACGACCTCGCCCTGCTCGGTGAGCTCGGGGTGGTTGACCAGCAGCGCGATCACCAGACCGGCCATGAACAGCACGGCCGGTTCGGCCACCCCCGCCACGAGCAGGACCAGCAGCACCAGCGTCAGTCCCGCGTTGAACCACAGGCGCCAGCCGCGGGCCTGGTCGTCCTCGGAGCGCTGCTCGCGCAGCTCTCGGGCGACCTCGGCCAGGACGGCGTCGTCGATGCGCTTGCGCTGCCCGCGACCGAGGAAGAAGGCGACGACGATGATCAGCGCCGAGGTCAGCAGCAGGCTCGGGATGAGCGGGTTGAAGTAGGTCGCGGCGTCGAGGTGCAGCACCGAGATCGCCCTGGTGGCCGCACCGCCCCACGGCGTGGTGCCCGAGATCGTGCCCAGCGCCATGGTGGCGATGGTGGCGATGACCAGCGGGTTGATGCCGAGCCTGCGGTAGATCGGCAGGAACGCCGAGCAGATGATCATGTAGCTGGTGGTGCCGTCCCCGTCGAGCGCGACCAGCAGGGCCAGCACGGCCGTGCCGACGCAGATCCGCACCGGGTCCCCTTTGGACAGCCGGATGATCCCCTTGGAGATCGGGTCGAAGAGACCGGCGTCCATCATGACGCCGAAGTACAGGACGGCGAACAGCAGCAGGACCGCCGTCGGAGCGACGGTTTCGATCCCTTCCACGGCCATGTCGCCGAGACTCGCGCCGCGACCGGCGATGATCGCGAAGAGCACGGGCGCGGCGATGATGGCGGCGAACGCTGTCGCGTACTTGCGCATGACCAGCACCATGAAGGTGCCGAGCGTCAAGAAGCCTAGGGTGGCGAGCATCGTTGCTGCTCCAGGTGAGCTTGGGACTTCCGGGCAGGAGGCATCGACCGGGGCGGCCGAGGCCGCCCCGGTGGGGTGAGAACTGCCGTGTTCGGCAGGGCGAGAACCGCGGCCTGCGCCCTGCTCCTGGGGCGCCCAGGGCTGCCGCGGGCCTAGTCGGCGGTGGCGGCGTGTTCGGCGTCGACTCGGGTGGTGATGCCGGTTTCGACGATGGTGCGGGTGGCGTCGACGGAGGCGTAGGTCCAGAGGATGCGCATCGGTGCGGTGGCGGAGGCGTTGCGGAAGCGGTGGGGGACTCCGGCCGCGACGTAGGTGGTGTCGAAGGTGGTGAGTTCGTGCTCCTGGCCGTCGATCTCGACGATGGCGTTGCCTTCGAGGATCACGACGCTCTCCGGGCAGTTGTGGGTGTGCAGCGGGATGCCGACACCGCCTTCGAAGAGCGTCTGCCCGTTGAGGAACACCCGTGCGCCGCGCGCGCGTGTGACCAGCGGGATCGTGCTCGCGCCGCCGCCGCGGGAGAAGGCGTCGAGTTCGGCCGGGCGCAGCACCGAGGCGGGGAACTCCGCGTCGCAGGGGTCGTGGGACTGTGCGTTCATCGCGAACCGATCCAGAGCGTCTTGACGTTGACGAATTCGCGGATGCCCTCCGCGCCGAGTTCGCGGCCGTAGCCGGACTTCTTGATGCCGCCGAAGGGAAGCCGCGGATCGGAGGCCACGAGGCCGTTGATGAACACCGCGCCCGCGTCGATGCGGCGCGCGAAGTCCCTGGCGCGATCGAGGTCGCTGGTCCACAGCGCGGCGCCCAGACCGAACTCCGTCCGGTTGGCCAGCGCGAGCGCCTCCTCGGCGTCGGCGACGCGGGTGATGGCCGCGACCGGCCCGAAGGTCTCCTCGGTGAAGGCGGCCATGCCGGGGGTGACGTGGTCGAGCACGGTGGGCGGGTAGAAGAACCCGGGGCCCTCCAACGGCTTTCCGCCGGTGAGCACCGCCGCCCCCGCCTCCACCGTGCGCTGCACCTGGTCGTGCAGCGCCTCGCGCAGGTTCGCCCTCGCCATCGGGCCGATCCTGGTGGTGGGATCAAGGGGATCGCCGACCGGCAGCGCCCGGGCGGCCTCGGTGAAGGCGGCGACGAAGTCGTCGGCCACGGCCTGCTCCACCAGGAACCGCTTGGCGTTGACGCAGCTCTGCCCGACGTTGGTGAACCTGGCCTGCACGGCGGTCTCGGCCGCTGCGGCGATGTCGGCATCGGCCAGCACGATGAAGGGGTCCGACCCGCCGAGTTCGAGCACCTGCTTCTTCAGCTGCGCCCCGGCCTGGGCGGCCACGATCGAACCGACTTCGGTGGAACCGGTGAGGGTGACCGCCGAGATGCGGTCGTCGGCGATGAGGTCGGCGACCGCGGGCACCGGCAGCAGCAGGCTGCGGCACAGGCCCTCCGGAGCACCGGCTTCGCGGACGACCTCCTCGACGGCCAGCGCGCACTGCGGAACGTTGTTGGCGTGCTTGAGGATCGCGCCGTTACCGGCCGCGAGCGCCGGGGCGGCGAAGCGGAAGTACTGCCAGAACGGGTAGTTCCACGGCATGATCGCCAGCACCACGCCGAGCGGGTCGTAGACCACTGCGGACTCGGCGGCGTTGGACTTCACCGGTCGGCCTGCGAGGTAGTCGGCGGCGTGCTCGGCGTAGTGCTCGCAGGTCAGGGCGCACTTGTCGATCTCGGCTTCGGCCTCGGTGATGGGTTTGCCCATCTCCGCGGTGATCAACCGGGCGTACTCCTGCCTGCCCGAGCGCAGGACCGCGGCGATGGAGCGCAGCAGCGCGACCCGTTCGGAGATCGGGAGCCTGCGCCACTGGCGCTGCGCGGCCACGGCTCCGTCGAGAGCGATGTCGACCTCGGCTGGTGAGTTCGGTTCGAACCGGGCGAGTTCTGCCTCGGTGGCCGGGTTGGTGGAGACGATCACCGCTCGCCGCCCTTCTCGTCCAACGCGGCCAGGACGGCGTCGGTGAACGCTTCGGTGCCCAGGGAGCCGCCGATGTCGCGGGTCCGGGTGGCCGGATCGGACAGCGCGGACTCCACAGCGGATTCGACGAGCGCCGCGGCTGCGGTCATCGTCGGCGCGGTGTGCTTGGTGCCGAGCCAGTCGAGCAGCATCGCCGCGGACAGGATCAGCGAGGTCGGGTTGGCGACGCCCCGACCGGCGATGTCCGGCGCGGACCCGTGCTGGGCCTGGCCCACGCAGATGTCGTGACCGGCGTTGATGGAGCCGCCGAGGCCGAGGCTGCCGGACAGCTCGGATGCCTCGTCGGAGAGGATGTCGCCGAACATGTTCGTGGTCACCAGCACGTCGAAGGTGTGCGGGCGGCGCACCAGCAGGGCGGCGGTGGCGTCGACGATGAGCTCCTCCAGCTCGACGTCGGGGTAGTCGGCGGCGACCTTGCGGACCTCGCGCAGGAACAGGCCGTCGGAGAGCTTGACGACGTTGGCCTTGTGCACCGCGGTCACCTTCTTGCGGCGGGTGCGGGCCAGCTCGAACGCCGTGCGCGCGACGCGCGCGGAGGCCTTGGCCGAGACCTTGCGCACCGACAGGGCCAGATCTTCGTCGGGCATGAACTCGCCGGTCCCGGCAACCATGTTGCGGTCCGAGTAGAAGCCTTCGGTGTTCTCGCGAACGATCACCAGGTCCATCGGGTGCCGCAGGACCGACAGGTCCGGGCGCGAGCGGCACGGTCGCACGTTGGCGAACAGCTCGAAGGCGGTCCGCAGCTCGGCGGAGGGGTTGATGCCGCCGTCGGCGCGGGACGGGTAGTCGTAGTGCTGCACCGGGCCGAGCAGGACGCCGTCGACCTGCGGGATGCGCTCCATGACGCGCCCCGGCAGCGTGGTGCCTTCTTCGGCGAGCGTTTTCAGGCCGATGTCGTGGATTTCGATCTCCAGGCCTAGGCCCAGCAGGCGATCGGTGGCGGTGAGGACCCGGAGGGTGGCGTCGGTGATCTCGGGACCGATGCCGTCCCCCGGCAGGACGAGCAGGTGCACGGTGTCGGGTTCCTTTCCAGGCGGGCCAAGTCGGCCGCGAGGAGAACCCTAGAACCCATCTTGGTTTTTTTCAACCAAGAAATACCAACATCTTCGGCCGCGTTCCCCGCTCCGGGAAAGCTCCGGTCGACACCGGCGTTCGGGGCGGTCAGCTCGTCGAGGGGCGGTTGACCGGGAGGTTGCGGGCGAGGACGCCGGTGAGGGCGAGGCCGCCCGCGGTGACCCAGAGGACTCCGGCCGATCCCAGGCCCGCGGCGACCAGACCGATGGCGCCGGGGATGATGACCTGCCCGGCTCGGTTCCCGGTGAGGCGCAGCGACATCGCGCGGCCGCGCGCGCCCGGCGGGGCGGATTCGGCGAGCCAGGACATCGTCAGCGGTTGCCCGACACCGAGTCCGAAACCTGCGACCGCCACCGCGACGAGCAGCAGCCAGACCGGTACCGGGGCGGCGGCGACGGTGATGCCGACGGCGGCGCCGAAGATGCTCAGGATCAGCAGGCGTCGACGCCCGATCGCCTCGGAGAGCCGCCCGAGGAAGAACCGCGAGGCCATCGACGAGGCCGCGCGCAGCACCAGCAGCGTGCCGATCAGGGAGGAGGCGATGCCGCGTTCGGCGCCGAGCGCGGGCAGGTAGACCAGCGAGATGTCGACCGCGGCGAGCACGGTGCACGCGGTCAGCAGCGCTCCGGCCAGCCCCGGCAGTCGCAGCAGCTGCCGCACGCCGATGTTCTCGGCAGTGGTCGGGCCGTGCTCGGTCCTGGTGCTGTCGACGGCGAAGGTCAGGGCGAACAGGACGACCGCGATCGCGATGCTCCCCTGGAAGATCGGCGTGGTGTCCGGAATCGCCCGCGTCCCGCCGAAGGCCACGATCAGGAGCGGTCCGGCGGCTTGGCCGAGCGAGGCGGCGAAGGTGTAGTACCCGAACGCGGCGTCCATCCGGCCGGATGCCGTGCTGTTGGCCACCAGCGCCTGCTGGCCGACGATCGCGCCCAGGTGCGCAGTGCCGAGCACGACGCTACCCGCCACCAGGCCGGTCACCGTGTCGCCGAGCGTCAGCAGCAGGGTGCCCGCTGCGCACATCAGCAGGCTGCCGACGAGCATCACCCGCCGTTCGCCGAGCCGGTCGACGAGGTGGCCCGCGGGAAGTGCGAGCACCAGCGGGACCAGCGCGAAGCTGCCGGAGAGCACGCCGAGCCAGGACGCCGGAACCCCCAGTTCCAGCGCTCGGTAGGTGGTGGCGGGGCGCAGGACGAAGGTGATGAGCTGGGTCAGCGCGGCGTGGGCGAGCAGCACCCGGACCCGCCAGCTCGCGGTGGTCACTGCTGCAGCAGGCGCCGCGTCGCTTGGGCGGCGAGGCTGGTGTCGATGTGCTCGGTCATCACCGCGGCCGCGCGGTCGGAATCACCGGCGATGATGGTCTCGGCCAGCATCCGGTGCTCCTCGTCCTTCTTGGCCCTGGCCTCCGGACCGCGGTCGACCTCCAGGGCGAACCTGCGGTAGCGGTCGGCCTTGTCCCACAGGCCTTCCAGGGTGTTGATGAGCAGATCGTTGTGCGATGCCCGGTAGATCGCGCGGTGGTAGCGCCGGTGGTGCAGCAGGTGCTGGTAGTCGGGATTTCCCGGCATCGCCCGCAGGCCCTCCAGGGACGCCCGGATCTCGGCGATGTCGTCCTTGGTGCGTCGTTGCGCGGCCAGCGACGCGGCCAGCGGGTCGAGGGATCTGCGCAACTCCAGCAGGTCCCGGTTCTCCTCGGCTTTGAGCTCGGTGACCTTGGCGTCGCGGTGCGCGCCGAGCTCGACCAGCCCCTCGGCCTTCAACCGCCGCAGGGCTTCCCGGAGCGGGGTGGTGCTGATGCCGATGCTGCGCGCGAGCGTGGCCTGGTTGATCACCGACCCGGGAGCGAACTCGCCGGAGAGGATCTTCTCCCGCACCTTGTCGTAGGCCACGTCGCTCTTGGTCATCAGTGGCGTTTCGGGTTCTGTCATCGCCCAACCTCCTGGCTCGTTTATAGCCTACAACACTCCCGTTCTGCTTCGTGCTGACCAGTGGATATGGGCACTTCATAAGCGTTAATGCGGCAACTTTCGCGGGTCGAGGTGGCTTGGAGGCGATCTTGATCGAGGGTTGACGAGGCGAGATTATAACCTCCAGGATGAGGGCGCGCCCCGGCAGCAGCGTGGCTGCGCCGGTCGGCGCCCGCCTCGGATTCGGCAGAGCGATGCGCGCTGGAAGCTCGCGCGATCGAAGCTCTCGGGAAGGACATCGCAGAGAATGCAGACCACGACGAGTCGTTACCGCCTGGGCGTTCTGGAAGGCGACGGGATCGGCCCCGAGATCGTGCCCGCCGCGGTACAGGTCCTCGACGCCGCGTTCGAGACCGCTGGCGTGCGGGTGGAGTGGACCCGGCTGCCGCTGGGCCGTTCCGCGATCGACGAGTTCGGCGCGGCGGTCCCGCAGCACACCCTCGAAACGCTGTCCGAACTGGACGGCTGGCTGCTGGGTCCGCACGACAGCGCGGCCTACCCGGAGCCGCACCGCTCGGCGCTCAACCCGAGCGGCACGCTGCGCAAGCACTTCGGTCTCTACGCCAACATCCGGCCCGCGAAGTCCTTCGAGGGGACCAGGGCGATCGTGCCCGGCACCGACCTGGTCATCGTGCGGGAGAACACCGAGGGCTTCTACGCCGACCGCAACACCCACGCCGGGACCGGCGAGTTCATGCCGACCCCGGACGTGGCCATCGCGCACGGCATCATCACCCGCGCTGCCGTCGAGCGCATCGCCCGCACGGCCTTCCGGCTGGCGCGGGGCCGCCGCAAGAAGCTGACCATCGTGCACAAGGCCAACGTGCTGCGCCTGACCACCGGGCTGTTCCGCGACGTGTGCCGCGAGATCGCCGAGCAGTACCCCGAGGTCGCCGTGGACGACTTCCACATCGACGCCATGACGGTGCACCTGCTGCGCCGGGCCGCCGACTTCGACGTGCTGGTCACCGAGAACATGTTCGGCGACATCCTGTCGGACCTCACCGGCGAGATCGCCGGGTCGCTGGGCATCGCGCCGTCGGTCAACGCCTCCGACGAGGTCGCCATGGCCCAGGCCGCCCACGGCTCCGCGCCCGACATCGCCGGTCAGGACATCGCCAACCCGGTGGCGATGATCCTCTCCAGCGCGATGCTGCTGGACTGGCTCGCCGACCGCCACCAGGACGACTCGCTGCGCCGCGCGGGCCGGATCGTCGAGGACGCGGTCAACGCGACCGTGCGGACCGGGACCGCCACCGCCGACCTCGGCGGCTCGGCGGGCACGGCCGCCTTCGCCGCCGCGGTGGCCGAGACCGTCCGGGCCTCGGCATGAGCCCGCTGGTCGCCCTGGTCCACGCCACGCCCGCGGCCATCGGCCCGGCCCGGACCGCCTTCGCCGAGGCCTTCCCGGAGGCCGAGCTGTGGCACCTGCTCGACGACCGGCTGGCCGCCGACGCCGATGCGGCGGGAGGCCTGACTCCGCCGCTCCGCAAGCGCATGCTCACCCTCATCGGTCACGCCGTCGACAACGGGGCCGACGCGGTGCAGCTGACCTGCTCGATGTACGGGCCGGTGGCCGCGCTGGCCGGTCAGCTCTGGGACGTCCCGGTGCACGGCTCCGACGAGACGATGCTGCGCGAGCTCGGCTGGTCCCGGCCCGCGCGGGTGGGGGTCATCGGTTCGCTGGACTCGGCGGTGGCCGATTCCGCGCGCCGGGTGGCCGAGGTCGTCCCTGGCGCGGAGATCGTCCCGATCACCGCGGCCGGGGCCGCCGAAGCTGCGTCGAGCGGGGACGCCGAGCGCCTGTCAGCTGCCTTGGAGAACGCCGCGCGCGGTCACGAGGTCGGCGTGTTCGTGCTCGCCCAGTACTCGCTGACCCCGCAGTGGATGCGCCTGGAGGCAGCGCTGTCCACCCCGGTGCTGAGCCCGCCGCAGCTGGCGGCGGGTGAACTGCGGCGGAACCTCCTGGAGGCGCCGTGAGCCGCGAGCGACTCGGCGTCATCGCCGACGACTACACCGGCGCCACCGACGTCGCCGCGGCGCTCCGCCGCAGCGGCATGCGCGTGGTGCTCCACTTCGGACTCCCCGGAGCCGGAGCGGCGGTGCCCGACTGCGATGCCGTGGTGATCGCGTTGAAAACCCGCACGATCCCGCCGGTTCAGGCGGTGGAGCAGTCGCTGCGGGCGCAGCGGCTGCTCGTCGAGCGGGGTGCGACGAGGCTGTACTTCAAGTACTGCTCGACCTTCGACTCCACCGACGAGGGCAACATCGGTGCTGTCGCGGACGCGCTGGCCGAGGCCGCGGGGGAGGGCCTGACCATCGTCTGCCCGGCCTCGCCCGAGCACGGCAGGACCGTCTACCAGGGCCACCTGTTCGTGGGCGACCGGCTGCTGTCGGAGTCCTCGATGCGCCACCACCCGCTGACGCCGATGACCGACCCGGACCTGGTGCGAGTGCTGGGCAGGCAGACCGAGCACCCCGTCGCGGCCCTGCCCCTGCCAGTGGTGCGCCGGGGTGTCGAGGCCGTCCGGCTGGAGCTGGACCAGCTGCACGCAGCGGGGTTCCGCCACGTGGTCACCGACGCCGTGCTGGACCAGGACCTGGCGACCATCGGCCGCGCCTGCGCCGACCGCAGGCTGCTCACCGGTGGTTCCGGCCTGGCCGGAGCGCTCGGCGACCCCGGCGCGCGCCCCGACGCGGCGGAAGCGGACCTGCCGGGTGGGCCGGGGATCGTGCTCGCCGGGAGCTGCTCGACGACCACGCTCGGCCAGGTCGCCCGGGCTCGGGAGGACATGCCCTCGTTCCGCCTGCGCATCGGTGCCGAGGCTGAGGCGATGGCCTGGTTGCGGGACCACGCGGGGCAGACGGTGATGCTCTACGCCTCCGCTCCACCGGAGGAGCGGGGCGGCCCCGGGGAGGCCGAGGCCTTCGAGCGGACCCTGGCGGCGCTCGGCGAACGCGCCGTGGAGCTCGGCTACCGGCGCCTGGTCGTCGCAGGTGGTGAGACGTCGGGAGCGGTGGTCAGGGCGCTCGGAGTCGAATCGGTGGAGGTCGCGGCCGAAGCCGATCGCGGAGTGCCGTGGTGCTTGAGCACGACCGGACCCCGCATCGCGCTGTTGCTCAAGTCCGGCAACTTCGGCACCCGCGATCTGCTCAGCCGCGCTGCCGGAGGAGGGCTGCGATGACCGCACTCGCGGACCAGGTCGTCGAGCTGGGGGCGTCGCTGTTCGCGCGCCGGATCACCTCCGGGCGCACCGGGAACATCAGCGTCCGCGACGGGGACCGGGTCCTGCTCACCCCGACCGGGGTGTCCCTGGGCGCGCTCGACGAGCTGTCGGTCCTCAGCGCCGACGGCGAGCACCTCAGCGGTCCGGCCCCCACCAAGGAGGCGTTCCTGCACCTGGCGATGTACCGGGCGCGGCCGGGCGCCTCGGCCGTGGTGCACACCCACAGCACCCATTCGGTCGCGGTGTCGTGCATGGCCGGTCTGGACCCCGGCGACGTCCTGCCGCCGCTGACCGCCTACTACGCGATGCGCGTCGGGGCGTTGCCGCTGGTCCCGTACCACGCACCGGGCGACGCGTCGCTGGGCGCGCTCGCCGAGGAGATGGCCCGCGAGCACCACGCGCTGCTGCTGGCCAACCACGGTCCGATCGCGGCGGGCGGAGACCTCGCCGCCGCGGCGGACGCGGTGGAGGAGATCGAGGAAACCGCCCGGATCTTCCTGCTGCTGCGCAACACCGCGACCACTCCGCTGACACCCGGTCAAGTGGCCGCACTTCGGCGCTGACGTCCGCGGCTCCGCTCGGGGTGCCGTCGCGCACCTGAACTCTTCGACTCCCTTGACGTTTCGCCGCGGCGCCCGTTCGCGCCCATCGCGGCGAGTCCGAACCGGAGGAGCAAAGATGCTCGCAGTTCTGGGATTTTCGACGTTGGGCGTCTTCATGGCGCTGGTCCTGCGCAAGTACCTGACGGCGTTCGTGGCGATCATGATTACCCCGATCGCCTTCGCGGTGGTGGCGGGATTCGGCGCGGACCTGGACTCGATGATGACCTCGGGGCTGGAGACCGTCGCGCCGACCGCGGTGCTGCTGCTGTTCGCGGTGCTGTACTTCGGCGTCATGATGGACGCCGGTCTCTTCGACCCGATCTCCAAGGGGATCATCCGGCTGTCCAAAGGGGACCCGGTGCGGATCTGCGTCGGCACGGCCGTGCTGGCCCTGCTGGTCGCGCTCGACGGGGACGGCACCACCAGCTACATGATCATCTGCTCGGCGTTCCTGCCGATCTACCGCAGGCTCGGCATCAACCCGCTGGTCATCGCCACCATCGCCACCATGGCGCTGGGCACGATCTCGGGCACCACGCCGTGGGGCGGTGCGGCGACCCGCGGCATCAGCGTGCTGCACCTGGACGCGACCGACTACTTCGTGCACATGATCCCGCCGATGGTGCTGACCTCGGGCTTCATCATCGCGGTTGCCTACCTGCTGGGCCGCCGGGAGCGCAAGCAGATCGACCCGGCGACCATCGCCGAGTTCGCAGCGGAGATCGCCGGGCAGGAACGCGACGGCTCGGCGCGCCGCGGCTGGCGCCTGTGGTTCAACGCGGGCCTGACGGTGCTGCTGCTGGTGCTGCTGGTGCTGGGCGTGGCCGAGCTGGTCAACCTGTTCATGGTCGCCTTCGTGATCGCGCTGCTGGTCAACCACCCGAAGCTGACCGAGCAGGGCGAGGTCGTCCGCAAGCACGCCGCGAACGCAGTGCCGGTCGTCATCCTGGTGCTGGCGGCAGGCATCTTCACCGGCATCATGACCGACACCGGCATGACCAACGCCATGGCCACGGCCATGCTGGCGGTGGTCCCCGACTCGCTCGGCAACCTGATCCCGCTGTTCACCGCTGTGATCGGGCTGCCGCTGAGCTTCTTCATGTCCAACGACGCCTACTTCTTCGGCGTCCTGCCGGTGCTCGCCGAATCGGCCTCCCACTACGGCATCAACGCCACCGAGATCGCCCGCGCCGGTGCGATCGGCCAGATGATGCACTCCATCGGCCCGGCCTCCGCGCCGCTGTGGGTGCTGCTGGGGCTCGTCAAGCGAGACCTCGGCGAGTTCCAGCGCTTCGCCCTGCTGTGGGTCCTGGCCGGTTCGGTGGCCTACATCGCCTTCGCGCTCGCAACGGGCGCTATCAGCATCAGCTGAAGAAACGCCGATCCGCGGGCGAAGACGCTCTGCTGCGGAAGAGACCTGGGCTACGCTGCCTGCCGTGGCGGAACAAACGTGGTCACCCAGCCCGGGGGCGCCAGTGGTCGAGTACCGTTCCAGCCGGGCGATGTTCATCGGCGGGCTGGCCATGTTCGTCTTCTTCGGGTTGGCGGCCGTCTTCCCGGACATCGGGACTCCGTCGCGTACTCCGGGGTCGGATTTTTCCCCGGCCTACGGCTCGTTCCTCTGCGGCGCGCTCGCGCTGGGCGGCCTGCTGCTGATGGTCGGATCCGTTCCCCGCACGCATCGCTTCGCCGTCGACGAGCGTGGGCTGTGGTGGCGCGCCGGTCGCAAGTCCGACCTGATCGCGTGGGAGGAGTTGCGCGCGGTGCGCGGCCAGGAACCGCGCCCGCCGGTCAAGGGCGACCCGAACTCGAAGGCGGTGCTGCCAGCCCTCGTGTTCACGCCCGTGGACCGCCGCTTCGCCACCCGCCACCGGGCGCTGCTGCAGGTCCTGCCCACTCGTGATCCGGAAGTGCGACTGCGACTGCCGAACGTCGCCACGGTCCGGCAGTTGGTTCAGGAGATCGCCGGAGTCCGGCCGGACCTGCTCCGCTAGCCCGCGGCTGCGTCTCGACTCGCTCCAACCGCGGTTTTCGATATGCCAGCGATACGCGCCCGCTCCTACGATCGGGGGCATGCGCGTGCTGGTCGTCGAGGACGAGCTGTACATGGCCGAGGCCATCCGCGATGGGCTGCGCTTGGAGGCGATCGCGGCCGACATCGCTGGTGACGGTGACACCGCTCTGGAGATGCTCAGCGTCAACTCCTACGACATCGCCGTCCTCGATCGGGACGTCCCCGGGCCCTCCGGCGACGAGATCGCCGAACGGATCGTCGCCTCGGGCAGCGGTATGCCGATCCTGATGCTCACCGCTGCCGACCGGCTGGACGACAAGGCTTCCGGGTTCGAGCTCGGCGCCGACGACTACCTCACCAAGCCTTTCGAGCTGCGAGAGCTCGTGCTCCGCCTCCGAGCCCTCGACCGCAGGCGCGCCCACAGCAGGCCGCCGGTGCGGGAGCTCGCCGGGCTGCGGTTGGACCCGTTCCGCCGCGAGGTCTACCGGGACGGCCGGTACGTCGCGCTCACCCGGAAGCAGTTCGCGGTGCTCGAAGTCCTCGTGGCCGCCGAAGGCGGTGTCGTCAGCGCCGAGGAGCTGCTGGAACGGGCTTGGGACGAGAACGCCGACCCGTTCACCAACGCCGTGCGCATCACGGTGTCCGCGCTGCGCAAGCGGCTCGGTGAGCCCTGGCTGATCGCCACGGTGCCCGGCGTCGGCTACCGCATCGACACGGGGCCGGGTGGGGGAGGTGAACGTGGATAGGGCGCCTGGGCTGAGCGTTCGTCTCAAGCTCACCTTCAGCTATGCCGGTTTCCTCATGATCGCCGGCGCTGTGCTGCTCGGGGCGTTCGCGGTGTTCCTGGCGGGATACCGGGAGCGGGCGCAGGACGCCGGCCAGGTCGTGATCGCGCCTTCGGGCGCCGAGCTGCTGCGTGAGTTCGCACCGGCGGCCGCGGCCGCGATCGTGTTCCTCCTGGTGTTCGGCTTCGCCGGAGGGTGGGTGCTCGCTGGGCGGATGCTGGCCCCGCTGACCCGCATCACCGATGCCACGCGCACGGCTGCGAGGGGGTCGCTCTCCCACCGGATCGAGCTGGAGGGCCGCCAGGACGAGTTCCGGGAGCTCGCCGACGCCTTCGACGGCATGCTCGCGCGGCTCGAAGCGCACGTCGCCGAGCAGCAGCGCTTCGCGGCCAACGCTTCCCACGAGCTGCGCACTCCGCTCGCGATCACGCAGACCCTGCTCGACGTCGCCCGCAACGATCCGAACCGGGAAAGCAGCGAGCTCGACGAACGACTGCGCACCGTCAACGCCCGAGCCATCGAACTCACCGAAGCACTGCTCCTGCTCAGCCGCACCGACCAGCGCTCCTTCGCCCGGGACGACGTCGACCTGTCCCTCATCGCGGAAGAAGCCGCGGAAACGCTCCTCCCGCTCGCCGAGGAGCACGGCGTCGCCGTCGAAACCTCCGGGGGCATCACCCCGACCGTCGGGTCCCACGCGCTCCTGCTGCAGCTGACCACGAACCTCCTGCACAACGCGATCGTCCACAACCTGCCCGAGAACGGCACCGTTGAGGTCAGCACCGCTGCCGGTCCCCGGGGTGCCGTGCTCACGGTCGAGAACACCGGCAACAAGCTCAGCCCGCACGTGGTCCCCACCCTCACCGAGCCGTTCCAGCGCGGCACCGAACGCACCCGCGGCGGCCACGCAGGTGCCGGTCTCGGCCTGGCGATCGCCAAGAGCATCACCCGGGCGCACGACGGGACGCTCACGCTCACCCCTCGCCCCGACGGCGGGCTCTGCGTCACGGTACGACTACCCGCCGCTCGGCAGGTCCCGTAGGACGCTGTTGGTTCGTGGCGCTCCGATCAGGATTCCCCGGTTCGCGTGGAACCGCTCGAACACGTGCAGGGGTAGCGCTGCGGAGTCCGAGTTGTGGGAGTAGCCCGACGGGTTGTGGAACCGCAGCACTCCGTCCTCGACCGCGTGGACCAGCACGAGGTGGCCTCCTCGTTGCGGAGCGCGGGTATCGGGGTCGCGAATCTCGGGAGACACCGAGGCGATGAGGACCTGCCCGGGCCGCACCTCTCGGCTGGAGACCTGAATCGGCGTGCGCTCGACCAGTTCGCAGCGGAATCCGAACTGCGAGCTGACCCAGGCCATGAACGGCCGGTAGATGAGCCCTCGGACCCTGCCGGAGGGCTCCACGACGTAGCAGCCCCGCTCCAGGGCCAGCGCGAGGAGTTCGCCCATCGTCATCCGGACATCGGTCCAGCCGCGCAGCAGCGACTGCAGGCAGGCCAGACCGCAGACCTTGCGGGACCAGAACAGGTACTCCTCGTTCGAGCGGTATCCGTCGGCGGCCCAGTCGTGCCGCCGGGCGCGCGGCAGGAAGACCTCCAGCCCCGCTCGGTCGGTGCGCCGCACGACGACCTCGTCGTTGCGCTCCAAGCTGCCCCACTGCGAGACACAGCGGAGACGCCGGTCAGACGACGGGAAAGTCGAAGTAGTCATCGGGATGGGGCTCGTTCCTGAGCGTGTAGTGCCACCATTCGCGGTCGTACCGGTCGAACCCGCAGTCCTCCATGATGGAGCGGAGGTGCTCGCGGTTCCGGGCCTCGGTCGGCGTGATCCCGCGGGCACCGTGATGTGAGATCGGGTCCATGAGGTCGTGGCGGCCGCCCATGGGCGCCAGCTCGCCGGTGGCGAGGTGGTAGAGCGTCAGGTCTACGGCGCTGCCCCGGCTGTGGCCGGATTTCGCGGCCACGTACCCGTGCTCGACCATCTCGGTGCGGTCGATGTTCGGGTAGTGCCGCATTTTCGTCCGGCCGTCCTCCGGCTGTTCGGCCCAGCGGAGGAAGCAGGCGACGGCGCGCTGCGGGCGGTACCCGTCCCAGAGGAGCAGCCCGAAGCCGAGGGAGGCCGCCTTCTCGCGCGCTTGCTCCAGGGCCGCGCACAGGGACCGGGTGCCGACGATGCGGTTGGCGAGGTAGCCGTCCACCGGCTTGCCGGTGAAGTTGTCCCAGGTGGCGTACTTGGCGTCCCAGCGGATGCCCGGCACCCAGTCGTCGACGTAGCCGAAGTCGTTCACCGCTTCGCCCCGTGCAACGTCGTGGAGATGAGCCGGTCGATCAGGTCGGGCAGCGGCACCCCGGCGGCGGCCATCATCCGCGGGTAGCGGCTGTAGGAGGTCATGCCGGGCATGGTGTTGACCTCGTTGAGGACCACCTGCCCGTCGTCGGTGAGGAACATGTCGACGCGGGCGAGCCCCGCGCAGCCCAGGGTGCGGTAGATGGTCTTCGCGGTCTCCTGGACGAGCTGGCGCGATTCGTCGGAGATGTCGGCGGGAACGACGAACGTCGAGTTCTCCGATCCGGTCTCGGGGGAGTCCTCCTGGTGGATCCGGAAGAACCCGTGCGAGAGGTCGACCCGGTCCACCTCGCCAGTGACCAGGCCGGACGGTTCCTCCAGGACCGCGCAGCCGATCTCGCTGCCGGACACGGCCTCCTCGATCAGGACCTTCGAGTCGTACTGCCGCGCCGCGCTCAGCGCGCTCGGCAGCTCATCGGCCCGGGTGACCTTGCTGACGCCGAACGAGGAGCCGGAACGGGCGGGTTTCACGAAGACCGGATACCGGAGGCGGTCGGGATCGACCTCTCCGTCCTCCGCGACCACCCACCAGGTCGGGGTGGCGATTCCGGCGCTCCTGGCGAGGGTGTAGGCGAGTGCCTTGTCCATGCACGCGGCCGAGGCCTGAACGCCGCAGCCGACGTAGGGGATGCCGGAGAGCTCCAGCAAGCCCTGGATCGCGCCGTCCTCGCCGAGCCTGCCGTGAAGCACCGGCAGGACGACGTCGAGGTGCACCGCCTCGTAGCCGTCGCGCTCCCCGATCAGCAGGCCGTGCACGCCCCGGTCTGGTGACAGCGTGACCGGACGAGCGTTCTCCCAGTCCGCGTCGGGGCCGTCGCAGAGCCTCCAGTCGCCGTCGGTCGTGATGCCGATCCAGAACGGCTCGTACTTCTCGGTGTCGAGGTTCCCCGCCACCTCCCGCGCCGACTTGACCGAGACGGGGTGCTCCTCGCAAGCACCTCCGAAGATGATTCCGACCTTCAACCTGCTCATGCGGTTCTCCCGTTCTCGAAGTTCAGGCAGTTGAGGAGGCTGTTCTCGACCACGTCCCGCAGGGCGTGCTCCGTGTAGTAGGCGGAGTGCGGGGTGATCAGCACGTTCGGCAGGCGCTGCAGCCGCACCAGGGCCTCGTTCCCGAGATGCCTGTTCCGGCAGTCGGCGTAGAAGATCCCTTCCTCGCCTTCGATGACGTCCAGCGCCGCACCGCCCAACCTGCCGCGCTCCAACGCCGACAGGAGGGCCTCGGTGTCGACCAGCGGTCCGCGCCCGGTGTTGACCAGGTACGCGCCGTGCTTCATCCGCTCGATGCGGCGGCGATCGAGGAGGTGGTGCGTGTCCTCGGTGAGCGGGGTGTGGAGCGTGACGATGTCGCTCCGCTCGATCAGCTCGTCCAGAGGTACGTGGTCGGCGCTGGCGCGGGACGGCCTGTCGTGGGGCAGGACGCGGCACCCGAAGCCGCGCAGCCGGTCGATCACCGCGGTGCCGATGCGCCCCGTCCCGACCACGCCCACGGTCAGATCGCGCAGCTCCTTGCCGCGGGCCTCGAGCCGGTAGTCGTGAGAGTCGGTGCGGCGGACGGTGGATTTCGCGTGGCGCACGGCCATCAGCATCAACATCACCGCGTAGTCCGCCACGCTGTCCGGCGAGTAGGCGACGTTGCCCACCGAGATGCCGACGCGCTCGGCGTGCTCCAGGTCGATGTGGTCGTAGCCGATGCTCCTGGTGGAGATGTATTCCACACCGGCTTCGCGGAGCGCCAGGAGCGTCGAGCTGGTGATCCGGGCCTTGTGGCTCACGCTGATGCACCGACCACCGCGCGCCAGTTCGGCGTTGGCTTCGCAGACGGCCGACTCGACGATCGTCGGCGATGCACCGAGGCGGGCTCCCACCTCGCGGAACACGGCGGCTTCGTCCGGGCTGCACCCGAAGACCGTGAGCGAGGGGGACGGCTCGGCCATCGCCGGGGAGCGACGGTCCGCGGTCGCTCCGCTGTGGATCGAACCCAGTTCGCTGGCCATGCTTCAAGTCAAGACAGCGCGGTGTTGCCAGCCTGTATGAGTTTTTCGATATGCGGACGATATGCCGCTCGATTCGCCCGCCAGGTCCACCGGGCCGACCGGAGAGCCCGATCGGCCCGGGGCGCGAGAAGGCCGAGCGGGGTCAGGCGGTGAGCGCCCCGTTCGGTGTGCGGGTGGATTCGGGGTCGTACCGGCGCAGGCCCACCAGGACGAGGGCGCCGAGCGCGACCACCGCGGCGGCGCCGACGTAGAGCTGCGTCGCGGAAGCCCCCGCGTCCTTGAGCACGCCCGCGATGGTCGGGGACAGGATGGCGCCGATGCGCCCCATCCCGAGTGCCCAGCCCATGCCGACGCTGCGGACGTTGGTCGGGTAGAGCGGCGGGCCGACGGTGTAGGTACCGGCGATGCAGCCGTTGATCAGAGCGCCGACGACGACGCCGATGCCGAACCCGAGCCAGAGAGTCGAGGCGCTGATGATGAAGACGATCATCATCGCGGCCGAGAGCAGGGAGAACCCGATCAGCACGACCCGCGGCGCGCGCACGCGGGCGGCGACGCCGTAGAGGACCGAGCCGACCGTGCCGCCGAGTGAGATCGCCATCCCGGCTGTCACCGCCGCGCTCTCGGAGAGACCTTCCTCGACCAGCAGCGTGGGGGTCCAGCTGTTGACGAAGTAGAAGCCGAACATGACCGTGATGAAGGTGAGCCAGAGCAGGATCGTCGGGGTCAGGAGCTGCTTGAGCCATCCCGCGCCGGTCCGGCCGGTGTCCGCCCGGGTGGTGGCCGCCTCGTCGAGGTCGGCGTCGGTGACGGCCGCCACCCGCATCCGGGCCAGCGTCCGGTTGATCCGCTCCAGCGCGCCGCTCGGACGGCGCTGTTCGAGGAAGGCGACCGACTCGGGCAGGACGGCGGCGATCACGACCAGGGCGAGCAGGGTCCCAGCGCCCCCGGCGTAGAAGACGATTCTCCAGTCGCCGCCCACGGTGGCCTTCGCGACCAGGCTGGCCGCGGTGGCGCCGATCCCGTACCCGGCGGTGTAGATGCCGATGGCGAGGCCGCGGTTCTTGGCGTTGGAGAACTCGCTGGCGATCACGTTGGTGCTGGCCAGGATGCCCCCGACACCGATGCCGGTGATGAGGCGGAACAGGCCCATCACCGTCACCGACGGTGCCGCGGCCGCGCCGAACATGCCGATCGTGGCGAGGGCGAGGCTGATCAGGATCAGCGGGCGCCGACCGATGAGGTCGGCGAAGGGGGCGAGCAGCATCGAGCCGATCGCCATCCCGATCAGCCCGACCGAGACCAGCAGGCCGAACTCCGAGCCGGTGAGCGCGAACTCCTCGGTGACCGACGGCCCGGTGAAGGCGACTGCCATGACGTCGAAGCCGTCGAGGCAGTTCATGAAGGTGCACAGCGCGACGATCAGCCATTGGTAGCCGCTCATCGGTGCCTGCGAGATGCGTGCGGTGACGTTCATGGGGCTCCAGGTGGTGGGGGATCCGCGCGGACCCTGCGGTGCACCGGATCAGGTGAGTCGGAGGGAGAGGACGGCGGGATCTCCCGAGCTGCTGCCGGATGCCACTGCTCGGGAGACGCAGAGGCACAACCTGTTCGAGCGCTCCTTCTGGGACTCGCTCAGGAAGACGTCGCGGTGGTCGATGGTGCCGGTGGCCTCGACCACCTTCGCCAGGCACAGCCCGCACTCGCCCTTGCGGCAGTCCGAGAGCGTGTCGACCCCGGCAGCCTCGAGGGCGTCGAGGATCGACGTGTCGGGTGCGACGGTGATCTCCCGGTCGAGGTCGGGGAGGCGTACCAGGAACTCCTCGGCCTGGTGCCGGCCGCTGGAACCGAACGTCTCGAAGCGCAGGTTGGGCACCGGCAGGTCGTGCTCGGCCCAACTGCGCGAGATGGCGTTCATGAGCCCGATCGGGCCGCACATGTAGAGCTCGGTGCCCGCGGCGGCGGGTGCCCGGGCGATGTCGGCGACGAGGTCCTCCACCGACAGCGGGGTGCCCTCGTCGTCGACGTGGACGCGGACGCGGTCGCCGTGCTCGGCGACCAGATCGTCGAGGTAGGCCATGGCGGCGCGGCTGCGCCCGACGAGCACCAGCTGGTAGTCGGCGCCGCGCCGACGCAGCGCGGAGGCCATGGCCACCAGCGCGGTGACGCCGATGCCGCCCGCGACGAGCACGTAGCGGGTCGCGCCGACCGCGAGCGGGAAGTTCTGCAGCGGCCCGGTGACCCGCAGGTCGTCCCCGACGCGCAACCGGTGCATCGCGGCCGAGCCGCCGGACGACGTGGGGGAGAGCCGCACGCTGAGCGTCAGCCTGCGGCCGCCGTCCTCGGAGCGCACCACGGAGTAGGAACGCACCCGGCGGACGTCGTCCCCGATCTGGACGTCGATGTGCGTGCCGGGCGCGGCGTGCTCGGGCTGCTCGGGGGCCAGCACGATGCGGCGGATGCCGTCGGCGACGTCGGAGACCTCGACCACCCGGGCGCGCTGCCAGCGGGTCTGTGCCTGCACCGCCATCTCAGGCCCCCTGACCGGCGTCCGCCGCGGAGGAGGGGCGTCCCTCGGCCGCGAGCATGCGTTCGAGGATCTGGCGCACCCACATCCCGCCTGCGTCGATGTTGAGGCTGTAGAACTCGTGCTCCGGGTTGGCGTCGATGGCGCGCTGCTGGGCGCGCAGCATCTCCTCGTCCTCGCCGAAGACCCCGTGCACCGCCTGGCGCAGCTGGGTGGTGATGGTCTGGCTGTCCAGGCGGTAGTTGCGCATGAACGCCCAGAAGTAGTGGGAGGTGCGGTGGGTCTCCGGGGTGATCGTGTTCATCACGTACCCGTTGACGCCCTGGCTGCGATCCCCTTCGGGCGCACCGGTACCCGCCTTCGCCACGCCGACGTCGATGCAGATCGTGCCCGGCGCCTCGAAGTGGATGATCTGCCAGCGGTCGACCTTGCCGGAGAAGCCAGGGAACTTGTCCCGCATGTTCTTCAGCCAGAACGGCGGGGCGTCGATGCCGCGCATCCACCGGCTGACGGTCACCGTGTTGCCCTCGTGGGTCACGTCGAACTCGGCCTCGGACAGCTCCTCCTGGCCGATGCTCGACGAGTGCACGAACTCCTCGTGGGTGAGGTCCATGAGGTTGTCGAGGATGAGCTGGTAGTTGCAGTCGGCGTGGATCGTCTCGCCGTCACCGGCCCAGGCGGGGTCGTCCATCTGGTGCATGTCGGGCACCGCGGCCGGATCGGCCAGGTCCGGATCGCCGACCCAGACCCAGACGTACCGGTAGCGCTCGACGACCGGGTACGAGGGGACCACCGCGCTGGGGTTGATCGTCTCCTGCGCGGGCATCCCGGTGCAGCGACCGGCCGCGTTGTAGCGCAGGCCGTGGTAGGGGCACTGCAGCTCGTCGCCCAGGACCTTGCCCTTCGACAGCGGCGCGAGCCGGTGCCAGCAGGCGTCCGCGAGGGCGACCGCGCGACCCTCCGAGTTGCGCCACAACGCCAGCGGTACCCCGGCGACCGTGCGGGCCAGCGGCTGCTTGCCGGTGACCTCGTGGTCCCAGGCCGCGACGTACCAGGCGTTGCGGGGGTGGTTGAAGATCTTCGCGGCGGCGGTGGTCGGGGGCGCGGTGTCCGCTTCGGGGGAGGCAGTGCTGGGCAAGGGGACTCCCTATGAAGATAGGTATGTGTTGCGCGAGTCACAATCTAACTATGGATATAGTTAGTTGGCAATGGTCGGTAGCTTGGCGAATCCGGAGGGGGAGGTGTCGTGTCGCTGCGCTACGCGCTGATCGCGCTGCTCACCGGTCGTCCGATGACCGGGTACGACATCTCGAAGAGCTTCAGCCGCTCGGTGGCCCACGTCTGGCACGCCCCGGACTCGCAGATCTACCCCGAGCTCAACCGGATGGAGCGCGACGGGCTGCTCACCTCGGTCGAGGTGCCCTGGGGCAAGAAGGGGACGAAGAAGGAGTACCACGTCACCGACGCGGGCCTCGCCGACTTCCGGCAGTGGATGGAGTCGCCGCTGGCGCCGCAGCGGCAGCGCGACCCGGCGTACCTGAAGGCGGCCTACTTCGACTTCGCCGACCCCGAATCCGTGCGCGAGCAGCTCCGGCAGCAGCAGGAGTACTGGCAGGAGCAGCTGAGCATGCTCGAAAGCACGCGGGCTGCGCTCGTCGACCGCACCCACCCCACCCTGGCGGCCCGCCTGGCCAAGCTGACCGAGCGGGAGGCCGAGCTCGCGGTGCGCTACAAGATCTACGCCTACGACGGTCTCATCGCCCGTGCCCGCACCGAATTGGCCTGGATCGCGGACGGTTTCGCCCTCGTCGACGAGCTGTACGGCTCGTGACTCCCGGGATTCGACCTCTGGCTCTGCCCGCGGGCGCCGGTCCGTCCTGGGTTGCCTCGGTTCTCAGCTTGGATTGAAGAACCGCCCCGGTTCGCCGGTTGTCTTCTCTCGCTGCGCCGCACGTTGTTCGCTGCGGCTGAGGGAAAAGGCTTGGGGGAAGGCCGTTTTCGCTGATCGGTTCAGGGGGCGCCGGGAGTGGGACGGTGTATTGACCAAGCGCTCGTTAGGGGTTAATACTGCCTGCCATCGGTCCAGCGGTGGGCCGGGACGGGAGGCCAACGGTGTCTGACCGGAGCGAACTCCCGCATCGGCGCTCCTCGCTGGCCGACCTGCACCACGTCGGCGTCGTCGTGCCCGACGTCGTCTTCGGCGAAACCCGGTTCACCTGCCGGATTCGGGAGATCGAGCAGCGGGGGATGTGCCCGGCAGGGACCCCTACCACCGCGATCCGCTGGGGCAGGTGTTCGAGCTGCTGGACCGGGCGCTCGCCGATTCGACGGCGCGCCGGATCGACCACAGTGGACCGACCGGATGAAGGTGCCGCAGCAGAGCGGAATCCGAACGGGAGGAAGGCGTGACGGTGAAACTCGCGGGCAAGGTCGTGTTCATCACGGGAGCTGCGCAGGGGCAGGGCCGGAGCCACGCCGTGCGGCTGGCCGCCGAGGGCGCGGACATCATCGCGCTCGACATCTGCGAGCAGCTCGACTGCGTGGCCTACGAGATGGGCGACGAGGCCGGGCTGGAGGAGACGGTTCGGCAGGTCGAAGCCCAGGGGCGCCGGATCCACGCGGCGAAGGCCGACGTTCGCGACCGGCAGGCGGTGGAAGCTGTGATCGCCGAAGGCGTGCGGAAGTTCGGGCGGCTGGACGTCGTCGCCGCCAACGCCTCGATCTGCACGGTGCAACCGCACGAGGAGGTGACCGGCGAGGTCTGGCAGACGACGCTCGACGTCAACCTCACCGGGGTCTGGCACACCTGCGCCGCCGCCGTTCCGCACCTGGTCGCCGCCGGTGGTGGCAGCATCGTCATCACCGGATCCACCGGCAGCGTCGTCGGCCTGCCGTTCTACCTGCCGTACGTGGCCACCAAGCACGCGCTGATCGGGGTGTGCCGGTCGCTCGCGCTGGAGCTGGCCGACCGCAACATCCGGGTGAACGTCGTCCTGCCGACCGGGGTCGACACCGCGCAAGGGCACTCGAAGGTGCTGCCCGAGCTGCTGGCCGGGCGGCCCGACCTCGGGCCGGTGTTCATGAACAGCCTGCCGGTCACCCGCATCGAGCCCGTCGACGTCAGCAACGTCCTGGCGTTCCTCGCCTCGGACGAAGCCCGCTACATCACCGGCATCGCGATGCCCGTCGACGCCGGGTCCACCATCCGCTGATCCCCGGTGCTGTCCGCGGTGGGGCTGGGCTGCAACAACTTCGGCATGAAGCTGGACCAGCAGGCCAGCGCCGAGGTGATCGGCGCGGCCCTGGACGCGGGGATCACCCACCTCGACACCGCGGAGATGTACGGCGAGGGGCGCTCCGAGGAGTACATCGGGGCCGCGCTGGGTGCGCGGCGCGACGAGGTCGTGATCGCCACGAAGTTCCTGCCGCGTCCCAAGGACGAGCCCTACACGCCCGGGGCGCTGCGCAAGCGCATCCTCGAAGCGTGCGAGGGGAGTCTGCGGCGGCTCCGCACCGACCGGATCGACCTGTACTACCAGCACTACCCGGACGCGGAGGCGCCGGTGGACGAGGCGCTGGAGACCCTCGACGAGCTGGTCAGGCAGGGCAAGGTGCTGCACGTCGCCTCGTCCAACGTCAACGCCGAGCAGATCGCGACGGCGGCGAACGTCTCCGCGGAGCGTTCGCTGGTTCGCTTCTGCGGCACCCAGATCGAGTGGAACCTGCTCTCGCGCGACGTCGAGCGGAGCACCGTTCCCGCGGAGCGGGAGAACGGGCTCGGCGTCGTCCCGTACTTCCCGCTGGCGTCCGGGATGCTCACCGGCAAGTACCGGCGGGGTTCCGAGTTCCCGGCGGGCTCGCGGTTCGACGCGATGTCGTTCTTCGCCGACCGGTTCGTGAACGACGAGAGCTTCGCCCGGGTCGAGGCGCTGACCGCGTTCGCCGAGGAGCGGGGGCGCTCGATCCTCGAACTGCCCGTGGCGTGGCTGGCCGCGCAGGACGGCGTCGCGTCGGTGATCACGGGCGCCACCACGCCGGACCAGGTGCGCGCGAACGCCGCCGCGAGCTGGACGTTGACCTCGGCGGACCTCGCCGCCCTGCGCTGATCGGCGGTCAGACGCCGAAGCCGCCGTCCACGTCGAGCTTCTGGCCGGTGATGAACCCGGCCCGGTCGGAGGCGAGGAAGCAGGCGGCTTCGGCGACGTCCGCCGCGCTGCCGAAGGTGCGCAGCGGGATGTTGCGCCTGGTGGCCTCCAGGGCGCGTTCGTCCAGGTCGCCGCTGGTCATCAGGTCGGCGGCCATGCCGTCGGTCAGCATGCCGGGGCCGACGCAGTTCACGCGGACGCCGAACCGGCCTTCCTCGGCGGCGAGTGCCCGCGCTGTCGCCTCGACGGCGCCCTTCGGGCCTGCGGACAGGCCGTCGCGGACCGGGTAGCGGCGGGTGGCCGCCGTGGTGATCGCGACGACCGACCCCTTGCTGGCCCGCAGCGCGGGCAGCGCCGCGTGCACGAGGTTGAAGAACGCCCCGGCTTCGGCGGCGAGGTGTACGGCGAAGTCGGCGGGTTCGACCCTCGCCAGGTGGACCTGCCGGACCAGGGGACCGGCCGCGTGCACGAGGGTGTGGATCGCGCCGAAGCGCTCGACGACACCGTTGACGTAGCTCGCGCACTGCTCGGCGTCGGTCAGGTCGAGCTGGTCCGCCACCGCGCCGAGCTCCCCGGCCAGGGCGTCGGCCGCTCGCCGGTCGCTGCGGTAGGTCAGCGCTACCCGGGAGCCGCGCTCGTGGAGCATCCGGCAGATCGCGCTGCCGATGCCCCCGGTGCCGCCGGTCACCACCGCGACGCCGGGTTTGTCCTGGAAGTCCTGCACGGTCGTCCTCCTTCGGAAGTCGTCGCTCCCCGGCCCACTGACCGGGAACGGGTCTCGCCCCGCCGGTTCCGGACATGTATGGTCCCACGTCACCAAGCGCTTGCTAGGTGTCAGAAGTCGTTGCGCCGTGCGGGGTTTCGCGGCGTGGCCGTGCCGAGGAGGGCGATCGTGTTCGACGAGGAGGTCGCGGCGGTCATCCGGTCGCTCGACGAGGGCTTCCCGCGCGTCGAGGAGATGACCGGGGCCGAAGCGCGTGCCGCCGTCGCGGCGCGGCGGCAACCGGTGGACAACCTGGACGTCGTGGCGAGGACCGAGGACCGCAGGATTCCCGGACCCGGCGGTGAGATCCCGGTCCGCCTGTACTTCCCGCACCACGACGCGGGCGGGCCGCTCCCGGTGGTCGTCTTCTGCCACGGCGGCGGCTTCGTGTTCTGCGACATCGAGTCGCACGACGGGTTCTGCCGCGAGTTCTCGGCGCGGACGACGTCGGTGGTGATCTCGGTGGACTACCGGCTGGCGCCCGAGCACAAGGCGCCCGCCGCAGCTCACGACGCCTACGCCGCGCTGATCTGGGCCGCCGAGCACGCCCGTGAACTCGGCGGGGACCCGGACCGCCTGCTGATCGCGGGCGACAGCGCCGGGGGCAACCTCGCGATCAGCGCTTGCCTGATGGCCAGGGACGCGGGACGGCCCGAAGTGGCGGCTCAAGTGCTGATCTACCCCGCGCTCGACCCCGCTTGCGACACCGCGAGCTACCGCGAGCGCGGCACCGGCTACGGGAACACCAAGGCAGCCATGCAGTGGTACTGGCGCCAGTACCTGCCCGAGGACGGCGCGGTCGAGCCCCGGTACCTGGTCGAACCGCTGGCCGCGGCGACGTTCCGGGGGCTGCCACCGGCCATCGTGGTGACCGCCGGTCTGGACCCGCTGTCCGACGAAGGCCGGGCCTGCGCGAGGGCGCTGGCGCGGGACGGGGTGGCGGTGACGCACCGGCACTACCCGGGCCTGTTCCACGGATTCCTGACCATCATGCCGCTGCAGGCCGGGCGGTCGGCCCGCGACCTGCTGTGGCACGACCTGTGCGCAGCCATGAAGCGAGGAACACCATGACCACCGGAGCTCACGGGGTGCGCGACGTCCTGGTCGTCGGAGCGGGGTTCGCCGGTCTCTACGCCGTGCACGCGTTCCGCGAAGCCGGGCTCGACGTCGTCTGCCTCGAAGCGGGCGAGGACATCGGGGGCACCTGGTTCTTCAACCGGTACCCGGGCGCCCGCTGCGACGTGGAGAGCATCGACTACTCGTACTCCTTCGACGAGGACCTGCAGAACGACTGGGTGTGGAGCGAGCGCTACGCGACCCAGCCGGAGATCCTCGCCTACATCCACCACGTGGCCGACCGCTTCGGCCTGCGCCAGCACGTCCGGCTGGAGAAGCGGGTCGCGGCCGCGCGCTTCGAGGAGTCGTGCTGGCGGGTGCGCACCGAGGACGGCGACGAGCACCGCGCGCGGTACCTCGTGTTCGCCACCGGATCCCTGTCGACGCCGAACAAGCCGGACATCCCCGGTGCCGATTCCTTCGCCGGGGAAACGTACTTCACCGCGCGCTGGCCGGAACCGGGTCCATCGCTGGCGGGCAAGCGCGTCGGCGTCATCGGCACCGGCTCGTCGGCGATCCAGTCGGTGCCGATCCTGGCCGAGCAGGCCCGCTCGCTCACCGTCTTCCAGCGCACGCCGAACTACAGCGTGCCCGCATTGAACCGGAAGCTCACCGACGAGGAGCAGCGGCGGATCCGCGCGGAATACCCGGAGCGGCGGCGGAAGTCGCGGATGAGCGGCGGCGGGTCGACGCACGAGCCCTACCCGAAGCCCGCGCAGGAGTGCACCCCGGAGGAGCGGGAGGCCGCGCTGGAGGCGGGCTGGCGCAACGGCGGCGTGCTGTTCGGCAAGACCTTCCCGGACCAGTTCACCAACGTCGCGGCGAACGACTTCGCCCGCGAGTTCGCGGCGCGCAAGATCCGGGAGATCGTCAAGGACCCGCGCACCGCCGAGGACCTGATCCCCACCGATCATCCCATCGGCACCAAGCGGATCTGCACCGACTCCGGCTACTTCGAGACGTTCAACCGGGACGAGGTCTCGCTGGTCAACCTGCGCCGGGACCCGATCGAGCGGATCACCGCCGCGGGCATCGAGACCCGCAGCGGGTTCCACGAGCTCGACGTGCTGGTCTACGCCACCGGGTTCGACGCGATGACCGGCGCGCTCATGCGCATCGACATCACCGGTCCGCTGGGCGACCGGATCCAGGACGCGTGGGCGGAAGGACCGGTGACTTACCTCGGCGTGCAGATCCCGGGGTTCCCCAACCTGTTCACCGTCAACGGCCCGGGCTCGCCGTCGGTGCTGGCCAACATGGTGCTGACCGCGGAGCAGCAGGTCGACTGGATCGCCGAGCTGGTCCGGCACGCCGACGACGCCGGGGCGGCCCAGGTCGAGGTGCGCCGTGACGCCGCGGTCAAGTGGACCGAGCACGTCCAGCAGGCTGCGGACGCCACGCTGTTCCCGCGCGCGAACTCGTGGTACCTGGGCGCGAACATCGAGGGCAAGCCGCGCCGGTTCATGCCGTACGTGGCCGGGCTGGGCGCCTACCGCCAGCGCTGCGACGCGATCCGGGACGACGGCTACGAGGGGTTCGTGTTCACCTTCCGCTGAGTCCTGGACAGCGGGACTCGCGCTGGGGTTGCGCGGAGGAGCGTGCGAGGGTGGCGGTGTGCTTGCAGCGACAGCCGGTTCCGGGAATTCCGAAGAACTTCCGATCGCGGACGCGGTCGCCCGCCTGAGCGGGGCCGAGCGGACGGGAACGCCCGCGGCCCCGGTGCGGGACGTGCTCGGCGAGACCGACGTCGCCCTCGCCTACGCCGTGCAGCAGGAGCTCGCGCGGCAGCGGGAGGGCAGAGGAGCGGTGCCGGTGGGCCGCAAGATCGGGCTGACCTCGCCCGCGGTCCAGCGGCAGATGGGCGTCGACCAGCCCGATTTCGGGGTGCTCTTCGCCGACATGGACGTCTCCGGCCGGGCCGAGATCCCCTCGGGCCGCCTGCTGCAGCCGAGGGTCGAGGCCGAGATCGCGTTCGTGCTGGCCGAAGACCTGGCCGACGGCGAGCTGGACGTGGCGCGGGTGCGCGCTGCGGTGGACCACGCGGTGCCCGCGCTGGAGATCGTCGACAGCCGGATCGCCGGGTGGGACATCGCGATCACCGACACCATCGCCGACAACGCCTCCAGCGGGCTGTTCGTGCTGGCCGACCGGCGGCTCCCGCTCGACGAGTTCGAGCCGCGGGAGACCACCATGCGGCTCTACGCCGACGACGAGCTGGTCTCGGAGGGCAGCGGGGCGGCGTGCTTGGGCGATCCGCTCGCCGCGCTCGCCTGGCTGGCCCGGACTGCGCGGTCCTTCGGCGACCCGCTGCGAGCTGGGCAGATCGTGCTCTCCGGGGCACTGGGGCCGCTGGTCCCGGCCCGTCCGGGGATGCGCTTCCGCGCGGAAATCGACCCGCTCGGCGAGGTCGCCACCACGTTCTCCGGGGAAGAGGCATGACGAAGACGAAGGTCGCCATCATCGGCTCGGGCAACATCGGCACCGACCTGATGATCAAGGTGCTGCGCACCTCCGAAGCCCTGGAAGTGGGTGCGCTGGTCGGGATCGACCCCGACTCCGACGGGCTCGCCCGGGCCGCGCGGCTCGGCGTGCCGACCACCGCCGACGGCGTGGACGGGTTGATCGCGCTGCCGGGCTTCGACGAGATCGGCATCGTGCTCGACGCGACCTCGGCCAAGGCGCACCTCGCCAACGCCGCGAAGCTCGCCCCGTTCGGCAAGACGCTGATCGACCTCACCCCGGCCGCGATCGGCCCGTTCGTCGTGCCGCCGGTCAACCTCGACGCGCACCTGGGCGAGCGCAACCTCAACATGGTCACCTGCGGCGGGCAGGCCACGATCCCCGTGGTCGCAGCGGTGTCCGCGGTGACCCCGGTGCACTACGCCGAGATCGTCGCCTCCATCGCGTCGAAGTCCGCCGGGCCGGGCACCCGGGCCAACATCGACGAGTTCACCGGGACGACCGCGCGCGCCATCGAGTCGGTCGGCGGTGCGGCCCGCGGCAAGGCGATCATCGTGCTCAACCCCGCCGAACCACCGCTGATCATGCGCGACACGGTGTTCTGCCTGATCGGCGACGCCGACCAGGACGCCGTCCGCGCCTCGGTCGAGGAGGTGGTCAAGCAGGTCGCCGAGTACGTGCCCGGCTACCGGCTCAAGCAGCGCGTGCAGTTCACGCCGGTCGAGGCGGGCGAACCGGTGCACACCCTGGTGCCCGCCGGGGCCGGACCGGTCACCACCCGGGTGTCGGTGTTCCTGGAGGTGGAGGGCGCCGCGCACTACCTGCCCGCCTACGCGGGCAACCTCGACATCATGACCTCGGCCGCCCTGCGCGTCGCCGAGACCGTCGCCAGCACCCCGGAGGCCGCTCGATGACCCTCTACATCCAGGACGTGACGCTGCGGGACGGCATGCACGCGATCCGGCACCGCATCGACCCGGCGGACGTCGGCCGCATCGTGGCCGCGCTGGACGCCGCCGGGGTCGACGCGATCGAGGTCGCCCACGGCGACGGCCTCGCCGGGGGTTCGGTCAACTACGGGCCGGGCAGCCACACCGACTGGGAGTGGCTGGAGGCCGCGGCCGACAACATCGGCAACGCCGTGCTCACCACGCTGCTGCTGCCCGGGATCGGCACCGTCGCGGAGCTCGACCGAGCTTGGGACCTCGGCGTGCGATCGGTGCGGATCGCCACCCACTGCACCGAGGCCGACGTGTCCGCGCAGCACATCGCGAAGGCCCGCGAGCTGGGCATGGACGTGGCGGGCTTCCTGATGATGAGCCACATGAGCCCGGCGGCCGAGCTCGCCGCCCAGGCCAAGCTGATGGAGTCCTACGGCGCGCACTGCGTGTACGTCACGGACTCGGGCGGTCGGCTCACCACCAGCGGGGTCCGCGAACGGATCCGCGCCTACCGGGAGGTCCTCGACCCGGCCACCCAGATCGGCATCCACGCCCACGAGAACCTCTCGCTGTCGGTGGCCAACAGCATCGCCGCGATCGAGGAGGGCGCCGTCCGCGTCGACGCTTCGCTGGCCGGGCAGGGCGCCGGGGCCGGGAACTGCCCGATCGAGCCGTTCATCGCGGTCGCCGAGCTCGAGGGCTGGCAGCACGGGTGCGACTTGTTCGCGCTGCAGGACGCCGCCGACGACCTGGTCCGGCCGCTTCGCGACCGGCCCGTGCAGGTCGACCGGGAGACCCTCACCCTCGGCTACGCCGGTGCGTACTCGTCGTTCCTCCGCCACGCGGAGCGCGCGGCCGAGCAGTACGGGGTGGACGCCCGCAGCCTGCTGCTCGAAGTCGGGCGCCGGGGCCTGGTCGGCGGCCAGGAGGACATGATCGTCGACATCGCGCTCGACCTGACGGCCCGCAGCGCATAGGTACCTGTCACCGGAACGGCAGCAGCGGGCCGACCAGGCGCCGGGTCGCCAGCCGGATGTCGGCGTCGGCCTGCTTGGTGGTCGTCTTGCCGCTGAGCCGGGAGATGAGCACGCCCCACCAGCTGAACACCAGCAGGCGGACGGTGCTCTCGACCTCCTCGCCCGGCGCGGAGCGGGTGAGGGTGTCCAGGATCGCGTGGAACAGCGCCGAATCGCGCTCCGCGGACCCGAACGGGCCCGAGGTGTAGTTGGTGGCGGCGCACTGCACCATCGCCGCGCACAGCCGGGGGCGGCGGAGCAGTTCCCGGCTCAGCGCCACGAGGACCTCGCCGATGTCGCTGACGAGGTCCTCGCTCTCGTCCGGCCACAGCCGTCCGAGGAGCTTGCCGAGCTGCGCTTCGAAGACCGCGGCGAACAGGTGCGTCTTGGACGGGAAGTAGCGGTAGAGCGTCCCGATCGCGACCCCGGCGTCCTTGGCCACGTCGGTCATCTGCACGTGGTCGAGGTCCGCCCGGGCGCCGAGCTCCGTGGCGGCGTCGAGGATGCGGTCCCGGCGCGCGACCTGCCCTTCGGACATCGGCGATGCGGGTGGCCGGGCCTCGGCGATTCTCGCCACTGTTCCCCCTGTTCCGGTCGCACCTGGTCAGTTCCAGGATAGGACCAGGATCGGATCGTGCCTCTGAGGTTCCGCTACCTGCACCGCTACGCAAGTTGAGTGAATACAGTCTTTCAGCTGGTGGACTGGCCGTCCGGTCGGGTGAGGAAGGCGAGGACCGCGCTCTCCCAGGCCTCCTTCTGCTCGATCATCGCCCAGTGCCCGCAGTTGGGCAGGACGTGCACCTCGGCGCGGGGGATGGTCCGCATCGGCAGCAGTGCCATGTCGACCGGGCTGACCCGGTCGTCGCGGCCCCAGGTGATCAGCGTCGGTGCGGTGATCTTGTGCAGCATCGCCCAGTACGGCTGCTGGTCCGATGCGGCAGCGGCGGCCGCCAGCGCTTCGCGGCTGTACATGCGGCGCGCGGATTCGAGGGTCTTCGGGTCGGTGGCCTGCTGCCAGCGCTCCTCGATCATCTCCTCGGTCACCACCGCCGGGTCGAAGACCATCGAGTGCAGCCAGCGGACGAGCTTCTCCCGGGTCGGGTCCTCGGTGAAGTCCACGAGCAGCTTGATGCCCTCGCCGGGCGAGGGGCTGAAGATGTTGCGGCCCACGCCACCGATGGTCACGATGCGCCGGAACAGGCCGGGTCGGGCGATGGCGAGGTTGGCCGCCACGATGCCGCCCATCGAGTTGCCGATGACGTCCACCTGATCGAGGCCCAGGCCGCGCAGGAACCGCAGCACCGCGCTCGGCGCGGCGACCATCGGGTGCTCGTCGGTCGGGTCGCTGACCCCGAACCCCGGGAACTCCAGCACCAGGCAGCGGAAGTGCTCGGCGAACACCGCGAGGTTGCCGCGGTAGTTGCGCCAACCGGTCACCCCGGGACCGGAACCGTGCAGCATCAGCAGCGGCGGCCCCTGCCCGGCTTCGTGGTAGCGCAGCACGCCTTCATCGGTGCGCAGCTCCCGCAGGGTGCTCTCGCAGGTCGGTTCGATCATGGTGTGCAGGACCCTCCGATCAGGACGCTGGTGGCGTTTGGAGGACCGTAGGAGCGGGCGGGTGCGCGCGGTCTGGTCCATCCCGCACAGCGGGACCGGTCACAGCCAGTCGCCGCCGACCGCGAGCAGCTGGGCCACCGGCTCGTTCGACCACGACCGCTGGGCGACCGCGAGGTTCGGCCGCGGCTGCTTGGGCACGTCCGCGATGGCGGCGAGCTCGGTCGAGACGCCGCGGGCGGCCTGGATGAGCAGCGGCGCGACCCGCTCCAGGGGCGATCGCGCGTCGCCCACCAGCGAGATCGCCGCCACCGGGCCGTCCGGTCCGCGCAGCGCGATGCCGACGCAGCCGATCTTCGGGAAGCACTCGCCGCGCTCGAAGGCCAGCCCGCGGCGGCGCCGGATCCGGTCCAGCTCCTGGTGCAGGACGCCGGGATCGGCGATGCTGCGCGCGGTGCGCCGCACCGGGTTGCCGTACTCGGCCTCGACCCGCTCCGGGGGCAGCCAGGCGAGCATCGCCTTGCCGAGCGCCGTGCAGTGCGCCGGGGCGCGCCCGCCGACCCGCGAGGGCACCTCGACGGCGGAGCGGCCGCCCACCTTGTCCAGGTAGTACACCTCGGTGTCGACGAGGACCGCCAGGTGCACGACCAGCTCGGTGCGGATCGCCAGGTCGTGGAGCACCGGCGCCGCCGCGCTGCGCAGGGCGTTCTGCCCGATCTCGCGGCCGCCGAGCCCGAGCGCGCGCTTGCCCAGCCGGTACCCGGCCGCGGTGTGGTCGAGCCACCGCAGGCGGACGAGCTGGTCCAGGATCCGGTGGGCCGTGGAGCGGGGGAGGCGGGTCCGCCGGGTCACGTCCTCCAGCGTCTGGTGGGTGTGCGGGCGTTCGAACAGGTCCAGGATCAGCGTCAGCCGCTCCACCATGGACGGCGGGACGCGCTGCTCGACTGCCGGCTCGGCACTCGTCCTCAACGTTGAGGTCATGCCACACCTCTCGATCGGCTCGATCGGCGAATTGGAATTGATTCTAATCGCATGCTAGCAGCGGCGTGTGCGCCCGGAAAGCACTTGAGCCGCGAAATCCGTTGTGCGGGAGCAAGAATCCGAGATCCCGCTCAGCGGGAGCGCGCGTTGAACCGCCGTCCCCGGTCGGCTACGGTCACCGCCGGTGACCACAGTTTCAATTGAAACTGTCAATCCCGCCCGCGCCGGATCGCGGTGTCGATTGTGGACGGATCGGCTTCCCGCGCTCGCTGGAACGGTTCCGTTGGAGGAACCCCATGCCCACTGCGCAGGAGGTCTTCGGCGGCGGCCTCGCCGTGGTGACCGGGGCCGGAGCCGGGATCGGTGCCGGGTTGACCAGGCACCTCGCCGGGGACCTCGCCATGACCGTGATCGCCGTCGACGTCGACGCGCAGGCCGCGCACCGGATCGCCGACGAGCTGGGGGAACGCGTGGTGCCGCGCGTCGTCGACGTCCGGGATCCTGATGCGGTCGACCGGCTGGCCTGCCAGGTGGAGGAGGAGTTCGGCCCGGTCCGGCTGCTGATCAACAACGCCGGTGTCGAGCAGTTCGGCTACCTGTGGGACGTCCCGCCGCTGAACTGGCAGCGCGTCGTGGACGTCAACATCAGCGGCGTCTTCCACGGCATCAGGGCCTTCCTGCCCGGCATGATCGCCGCTGGTCGGCGCAGTCACGTGCTCTCGCTCGCCTCGATCGGCGCGGTCACCTCGGTCCCCCTGCAAGCGCCCTACATCATGAGCAAGCACGCGGTGCTGGCGATGACCGAGTGCCTGTACCAGGAGATCGCCGAGATCGGTGCGGACATCGCCGTCTCGGCGGTGCTGCCGGGGCTGGTGGAGTCCAACATCTTCAGCGCCGCGGGTGGCGTCGAGTCCGGCGACGTCGCGGCCGCCGAGGCGCAGCGGAAGCGCATGCTGGCCGTTCGCGAGCAGGCCATGAGCGCCGACGAAGCGGCCGAGAACATCGTGGCGCAGGCCGCGCGCGGCGAGTTCTACATCGTCACCCACCCCGAGGTCGTGCACGCGGCCATGTCGGCCCGCGCCGACCAGCTCGCGAACCACCGCGCACCGGCGCCGCACCGGAGCCGCTTCGCCGCACCCGAGCAGTCCCGTTGAGCGGGAGGAGGGCTTCACCGCAGGTCGCAGCGGTGGTGCGATGCCGCGCAGCACCAGCACCACGGCGAGGAGACGTCGATGCCCACGAGCACACCGCCCGCTCCCACCCCCGCGCGCGATACCGCGGTCGACCTCGTCGTGATCGGTTCCGGCACCGGGATGGCCGCCGCGCTCGCCGCGCACGAGCGGGGCCTCGACGTCCTGATCGTGGAGAAGACCGACTACGTCGGTGGCTCGACGGCCCTGTCCGGTGGCGCGTTCTGGATCCCGGCGAGCTCGCTGCTGGCGGAGCAGGGCGCGGTCGACTCGCCGGAGCGCGCCGAGGCCTACCTGCGGTCCGTCGTCCACGGCTCCGCGCCGGACGAGCGGTGGGAGAGCTTCCTGCGCCACGGCGACGAGACCATCCGGATGCTTCGGCGGACCACGTCGATGCGCTTCATGTGGAGCAAGGGCTACTCCGACTACCACCCGGAACTGCCCGGCGGGGTCGCTGCCGGTCGCAGCTGCGAGTGCAAGCCCTTCGACGTCGCGTCGCTGGGCGCCGAACGGGCCCGGTTGCGGTCGTCGGCGCTGAAGTCGCCGGTGCCGATGCCGATCACCGGCTACGACTACAAGTGGATGAACCTGATGGCCCGGGTGCCGAGCCGCGGCCTGCCGCGGGTGGCGCTGCGGATGGCGCAGGGCATCGGCGGGAAGCTGCTCGGCCGCGAGTACGTCGCGGGAGGTCAGGCGCTCGCCGCGGGCCTGTACGGGGGAGTGCTCCGGGCCGGGATCCCGGTGTGGACGCGGACCTCCTTGCAGCGGTTGACCGCGGAGGGTGGCCGGGTGACGGGCGTGGTGGTCGAGCAGGGCGGACGTGAGGTGGCGGTGCGAGCCCGGCGCGGAGTCGTGCTCGCGGCCGGGGGTTTCGACCACGACATCGCGTGGCGCAAGGAGTTCCAGTCGGAGGCGCTCGAACCCGGCTGGAGCCTGGGCAACCGCGGCAACACCGGCGACGCCATCCGGATCGGCCAGGAGGTCGGGGCCGACATCGCGCTGATGGACCAGGCGTGGTGGTTCCCCGCCGTCGCGCCGCTGCCCGGCGGGCAGCCCTCGGTCCTGCTCGCCGAGCGGTCGCTGCCGGGATCGCTCATCGTCGACCGGCACGGCCGCCGGTTCGTCAACGAGTCCACCGACTACATGAGCTTCGGCCAGCGGGTGCTGGCGCGCGAGCGGTCCGGCGACCCCGTCGGACCGATGTGGATGGTGTTCGACCAGCGCTACCGCAACAGCTACGTCTACGCGGGCGGGGTGTTCCCGCGGATGGCGCTGCCGCAGAGCTGGTACGAGGCCGGTATCGCGCACCGGTCGGACGACCCGGCCGACCTGGCCCGCCGGGCGGGGCTCCCGGCGGAGGGGGTCGTCGCGTCCCTGCGCCGGTTCAACGAACTGGCGGCAGCGGGTGTGGACGACGACTTCCACCGCGGGGCCAGCGCGTACGACCGCTACTACGGCGACCCGACCGTCGCGCCGAACCCGAACCTGCGCCCCCTCGACGGCCCGCTGCACGCGGTGCGGATCGTCCTAGGCGACCTCGGCACCTGCGGTGGCCTGCGCGCGGACGGACACGGGCGCGTGCTGCGGGCCGACGAGTCACCGATCGACGGGCTCTACGCGATCGGGAACACCGCGGCCAACGCCTTCGGCGCCACCTACCCGGGCGCCGGGGCCACCATCGGGCAGGGCCTCGTCTACGGCTACGTCGTGGCGAAGCACGCCGCGAGCCGGGCCTGACGACGGTGGTCCGCGACCTCTCCCGGTCAGTGGGACCGGCCCGCGACCGCGGGGCGGCCGACGAGCATCGTGCTCGCATGGCGATCTGGGACGACGAGTGCGACGTGCTGGTGGTCGGTTCCGGCGGCGGCGCGCTGACCGGGGCGTACACCGCGGCCCGCGAGGGGCTCTCGGTGCTGGTGGTCGAGGCGGCCGACAGGTTCGGCGGGACCACGGCGTACTCCGGCGGCGGGCTGTGGTTCCCGGGGAACGCGGTGCTCAAGCGCGCCGGGGACCAGGACACCCCGGAGGCGGCGAAGACCTACTTCCGCGCGGTGGTGGGCGACCGCACGCCCCGCGAGCTGCAGGACGCGTTCCTGGACAACGGCGCCCGCCTGGTCGACTACCTGGAGGAGGACGACGACTTCGAGTTCGTCGTCTACCCCTGGCCGGACTACTTCGGGTCGGCGCCGGGGGCCAGCGCGACCGGGCGGCACATCATGCCGATGCCGATGACGCCGGAGCGGATCGGCTCGCTGCGGGACCAGCTCCGGCCACCGGTGGACGTCGAGCGGGCGGGCGCGCCGCTGCCGGACCTGCTCATCGGCGGCCAAGCGCTGATCGGCAGGCTGCTGCTCGCGCTGTCCAAGATGGACTCCGCGAGGCTGCGGCGCGAATCGGTGTGCGACGAGCTGGTCACCTCGGACGGTCAGGTCATGGGCGCTGTGGTCGAGGAAGGCGGCGAGCGGCGGCGCATCCGCGCGCGGCGCGGCGTGCTGATCGCCTCCGGCGGGTTCGAGCGGAACCAGGAGATGCGGACCGCGCACGGGGTTCCCGGCGCGGCGCGCGACACGATGGGAGCGCCGAAGAACCTCGGCAGGGCCATCCGGGCGGGGATCGACGTCGGTGCCGACACCGACCTGATGTCGGAGGCCTGGTGGTCGCCGGGCATCGTCCACCCGGACGGGACGTCGACGTTCTCGCTGTGGTTCACCGGCGGCATCTTCGTCGACGGTGCGGGCGAGCGCTTCGTCAACGAGTCCTGGCCGTACGACCGGATCGGCCGCGTCGTCCTCGAACGCGTCGGCGCGGACCGGATGGCGCTGCCGTTCTGGATGATCTACGACGACCGCGAGGGCGAGCGGCCGCCGGTGCGCTCCACCAGCGTCCCGATGGGGGAGACCGGCGACTACGTCGACGCCGGGCTGTGGTTCAGCGCGGGCACGCTGGCCGAGCTCGCCGGGAAGATCGGTGTTCCCGCCGAGAACCTGGAGCGGACCGTGGCGCGGTTCAACGACTTCGCGGCCGCCGGGGCGGACGCGGACTTCCACCGGGGGGACGAGCCCTACGACCGGTCGTTCGCCGGCGGGGGATCCCCGCTGGTGCCGATCGAGCAGGGCCCGTTCCACGCCGCCGCCTTCGGCGTCTCCGACCTCGGCACCAAGGGCGGCCTGCGCACCGATGCGAGCGCCCGGGTGCTCACCGCCTCGGGCGAGGTGATCCCCGGTCTGTACGCCGCGGGCAACTCGATGGCCGCGGTCAGCGGGACCACGTATCCGGGCGGGGGCAACCCGATCGGGTCCTGCATGGTGTTCAGCCACCTCGCCGCGCTGGACATGCTCACCCGCTGATCACGAGGAGCACCATGTCTTCACCGAACACACCCGTGCTGATCACCGGCGCCGCCTCCGGGATCGGTGCTGCCTGCGCTCGTGCCCTGGCCGCCGCCGGGCGACCGGTGGTCCTGTGGGACCGCGACGAACGCGGGGTGGCCGACGTCGCGGCGCAGGTCGAGCAGGACCACGGCGTGCCGGTCGTCGCGACCGGGATCGACGTCGCCGACGTGTCCCGGTACGACGACGCGCTCGCCGAAGCCCGGCGAATCGTCGGCCGGATGGGCGGTTTCGCGCACTGCGCCGGGATCGTCGACTCGACGCCGATGACGGAGGTCCGGCTGGAGGCGTGGCAGCGCGTCTTCGACGTCAACCTCACGGCCTTCGCCTACGGGACCGCCGCGCTCGCCGACGACCTGACCGCGCTGCCGGACTCGGCCGTGGTGGCGATCTCGTCCATCAACGCGACGCTAGGGCAGGCGAACATCCCCTCCTACAGCGCCTCGAAGGCCGGACTGCTCGGGCTGACGCGGTCGCTGGCCGCGCAGCTCGGCCGCTCCGGGGTCCGGGTGAACGCGGTCTGCCCGGGCTACATCGAGACGCCGATGCTCCGCCGCAGCCTCGCCGACGACCGGCGCGGGGCCCGGATGCGCGGTGACGCGATGCTCGGCCGCGTCGGGCAACCGGCGGAGGTCGGCTCCGTCGTCCGCTTCCTGCTCAGCACCGAGGCCAGTTTCGTCACGGGCAGCACGGTTTTCGTCGACGGCGGGGTCACGGCCAGCGACCGCCTCAGCTCGCTCGACTGACCCGACCCCGCGCTCGGCGACCTCGCCCGTCGCGACGGATCGAAGTTCCATTGAAATCGAACCTCCGATTTCAATGGAAATTGGATCACATCGGCATGTCCGCGTCCGACGCGCCGACGCCCGGCGGAGATCTGCGCGATTTCAATGGAAATCGGACATCCGATTTCCATTGAAATCGCGGGATCCGGCCGCGGTGCCGGTCTCGTTGAGCGGGAGGGCGCCTGTTCCGGGTGGCCCGGACTTCCCACCATGGAGGCGAATCGACGGGACCGAGTCGGAGGAGTTCCCCATGGCAGCACCGCGGACGGCCGAGGAGAACGAGGTGCGGGTGATCGAGGCTGAGGCTCCGCCGACCCGCTACGCGCGCGGCTGGCACTGCCTCGGCCTCGCCGACACCTACCGAAGCGGAAAGCCCCACGCGATCGAGGCTTTCGGCACCAAGCTGGTGGTGTTCGCCGACAGCAGCGGGGCGCTGAACGTGCTCAACGCCTACTGCCCGCACATGGGCGGGGACCTGAGCCGGGGCGAGGTCAAGGGCGACGAGGTGGCCTGCCCGTTCCACGACTGGCGCTGGCCGGGAAGCGGGCGCTGCGCGAGCATCCCGTACGCGCGGCGGGTGCCGCCGCGGGCGCGTACGAAGGCGTGGACCGTGCTGGAGCGCAACGGGCAGCTGTTCGTGTGGAACGATCCGCAGGGCAAGCAGCCGCCGCCGGAGGTGACCATCCCGGAGATCCCCGGGGTCGGCTCGGACGAGAGGACCCCGTGGACGTGGAACTCGCTGCGCATCGACGGCTCGAACTGCCGCGAGATCGTGGACAACGTGGTGGACATGGCCCACTTCTTCTACATCCACTACTCGTTCCCGACCTACTTCAAGAACGTCTTCGAGGGGCACATCGCCAGCCAGACGATGCACAGCAAGGCCCGGCCGGACGTGAAGATCGGCACGAACTACAGCGACGACAGCACGCTGCGGTCGAGCGCCGCCTACTACGGGCCCTCCTACATGATCGACTACCTGTGGAGCGACACCGGCGAGACCACGATCGAGACGGTGCTGATCAACTGCCACTACCCGGTGTCCCCCACGAGCTTCGTGCTGCAGTGGGGCGCGATGGTCAAGAAGCCCGAGGGGATGTCCGATGCGGACGCCGAGCAGATGGCGCAGGGCTTCGCCGCAGGTGTGGAGAAGGGCTTCCTGCAGGACGTCGAGATCTGGCAGCACAAGGCCCGGATCGACAACCCGCTGCTGTGCGAGGAGGACGGGCCGGTCTACCAGCTGCGGCGCTGGTACGAGCAGTTCTACGTCGACGTCGAGGACGTGACCCCGGAGATGAACCGGCGGTTCGAGTTCGAGATCGACACCGAGCGCGCGATCGAGTTCTGGCAGGCCGAGGTCGACGACAACCTGGCCCACGGCCGCGTGATCGTCGACGACAGCGCTCCCACCGCCTGATCGGAGACCGCAGGTGCAACCCTTGTCCTGCCGCAGCTGCGGCACGTGCGTGCTGGTCAAGAAGAACAGCCCGGCCCACACGCAAGTGCAGTGGACCACCGACACCGACCGCTGCGCGGAGCTCGCGCAGAGCCCGAACGCCGACCGCGCGACGGTCCTGACGTGCCTGCAGCTGCGCGACAGCATCGAAACGGCGGTGCGGCGCGGGGAGCTCCAGGTGGACGCGCCGTGATGCGGGGGAGGAGCGTGCGATGACCGAGTCCGCCGCGCACCGGTTGCGGGTCCGGGAGGTGATCGAGGAGACCGCCGACTCGCGGTCGCTGGTGTTCGACGTGCCCGCCGGGGCGGCCGACCGCTTCGCCTACCGCCCGGGCCAGTTCTTGACCCTGCGCATCCCGCTGGGCGACGAGCACGTCGCGCGCTGCTACTCGCTGTCGAGCGCTCCCGGCCTGGACGAGGGCCTGAAGGTGACGGTCAAGCGGGTGGCGGGCGGGGTCGGGTCGAACTGGCTCTGCGACCACGCCCGCCCCGGCACCGAGCTGGAGGTGCTCCCGCCAGCCGGGACGTTCACCCCGAAGTCCCTCGCGGGCGACCTGCTGCTCTTCGCGGGCGGCAGCGGGATCACCCCGATCATGTCGATCGTCCGCGCGCTGCTGCACGAGCGGACCGGGACCGCGGTGCTGATCTACGCCAACCGGGACGAGCGGTCGGTCATCTTCGCCGACGAGCTCACCGCGCTGGCCGCCCGGCACCCGGGCCGGTTCGTGCCGATCCACCTGCTGCAGAGCGTCCAGGGGCTGCCGACCGTGGACGAGATCGCCGCACTGGCAAGACCTTTCGCGGACCGGGACGCGGCCTACGTGTGCGGCCCGGAGCCGTTCATGGACGCGGTGACCGCCGCGCTGGGGCAGGTCGGCATGAGCCGCGACCGGGTGGTGCTCGAACAGTTCCGGTCGCTGAGCTCCGACCCGTTCGCCGGTGGGGAAACGGCGATCGCCCCCGGTGCCGAAGCGGCGGCCACCGTCTCGGTCTCCCTCGACGGCGAGCACCACGAGCTGCCCTGGCCTGGTGGGACCACCCTGCTCGACCTGCTCCACGCGAACGGGGTGGACGCGCCGTTCTCCTGCAAGGAGGGCGCGTGCAGCGCCTGCGCCTGCCGCCTGGTCTCGGGCGAGGTGAAGATGCTGCGCAACGAGGTGCTGGAGGAGGAGGACCTCGCGGAGGGCTGGGTGCTGGGCTGCCAGTCCGTGCCGATCACCGAGCACGTCGAAGTCACCTACGACGACAACTGACACGAGGAGAGGCCATGCCGGAGCCGTCCGTCATCCGCGACACCGTCGCGAGCTACCTGAAGACCGTCGCGACCGGAAGCGCAGCGGACGTCGCGGCCCTCTACACCGAGGACGCCGTGCTCGAAGACCCGGTGGGCAGCGAACCGGTCCGCGGCCGGGCGGCGATCACCGAGTTCTACTCGGCCCTGGAGAACCTGCGCCAGGAGACCGAGCTGCTCGCGGTCCGGGTCGCCGGGAACAGCGCCGCGTTCCACTTCCGCGTCCGCACCGAGACACCGGACGGTGTCGTCGAGATCGAGCCGATCGACGTCATGACCTTCGACGAATTCGGCCGGATCACCAGCATGCAGGCGTTCTGGTCCGCCGAGGACGTCCAGGTCCGGTAACCCGCTCAGCGCTCCGCGGCCGGTTCGCCGATGCCGAACCGGCCGCGGAAGAAGATCATCGGTCGGTGCTGCGCCGGGCGCTCCACTCCGAGGACGCGCCCGACGACGATGTCGTGGTCTCCCGCCGCGACCACCTGGTGGACGTCGGCGTGCACGCGCATGAGCACGTCGGGCAGGACGGGTGTGCTCCAGCGGGAGCAGGACCACTCCGCCCCGTCGAACTTGCGTCCGTCGCTGGAGCCGAACCGCGCGCACAGCTCGTCCTGGTGCCCGGCCAGGACGTTCACGCAGAAGCGGCCGGTCCGGCGGATCCGGGGCCAGGAGCGGCCGCGGTGGTCGGCGCAGAACATGACCAGCGGCGGGTCCAGGGACACCGAGGCGAAGGACTGGCAGGCGAAACCGACCGGCCCCGCGTCGTCGAGCCCGGTCACCACCGTCACCCCGGTGGCGAAGTCGGACATGGCCCGCCGGAACGCGTGCGGGGTCACGACGTCGGTCGAGGTCTGCGCTTGCTGCGTCATGAACCCGAAATTAGGGCGGGTGCGCGAGGTTCGCGGCCGCGGATCCCGGTCAGCGGCGGGCCGTCGAGCAGGTCCCGGTCAGCGGGAGCGGGAGTGGGGACGTGGTGGCGGGGGACCGACAATGCCCGGAACAGCCGAGACGAAGGGCCGGAACATGCCCCGCACCTTCCTGATCACCGGCAGCGCCTCGGGAATCGGCGCTGCGACCAGCGCGTACCTGCGTGAACGGGGTGTCCGGGTGATCGGCGCCGACAGGCGCGACGCCGACATCACCGCCGATCTCGCCACCGGAGCGGGAAGAGCTGCGCTCGTCGACCGCGCTCGTGACCTGGCCGGAGACAAGCTCGACGGCGTGATCGCGTGCGCTGGCGTCGCGCTGTTCGACCCCGTGACGATCCGGGTCAACCACTTCGGCGCGGTGGCCGTGCTCGAAGGCCTGCGCCCGCTCCTCGCGCGCGGCACCGATCCGCGCGCGGTCGTGGTCTCCTCGGTGGCGTCGGTGCACCAGGCTGACCCCGACATCGTCGACGCTGCGCTCGCCGGTGACGAGGACGCCGCGGTGACCGCCGCCGGTGCCGCGGTGGAGCGCGGTGCCGGTGCGCAGGTGTACTCCTCGTCGAAGGTGGCGATCGCCCGGTGGGTGCGCCGGACCGCGATCACCCCGGAATGGGCGGGTGCGGGAATACCGCTCAACGCCATCGCCCCCGGCACCGTCGTCACGCCGATGACCCGGGGCATGCTCGACTCCGAAGCCGGTCGCCAGCTCGTCGACGGCAGCGTCCCCATGCCGCTGCACGGTCACGCGCGACCGGAGCAGGTCGCGCCGCTGCTCGCCTGGCTCAGCTCCCCGGAGAACTCGCACGTCACCGGCCAGGTGGTGTTCGTCGACGGCGGCGCGGAAGCGGTCCTGCGCGGGGACCGGACCTGGTAGCGAAACTAGCGCGAGCGTGCGCGATTCGCGCCGGTCGGTCCCGGTCAGCGGTGGGGCGTCGAGCGGGTCCCGGTCAGCGGGAGCAGGGGTGGGGCGGGTCCGCGCACCGGACCTAGCTTCATCGCACCGCCGCAGACCGGCGGCGGTCGTCCGAGCAGTCCGGAGGTGCGTGCATGGCGCACGAGGTGGTTCGCCGAGTGGAAGAGGTCGCCGCCCGGCTCGCGGCGACCGCGGAGGACAGCGAGCGGTTGGGCAAGCTGTCGGACGAGAGCGTCAAGCTGGTGCGCGAGGCCGGGGTCATGCGGCTGCTGCAGCCGACCGACTTCGGCGGGTACGCGGCCCACCCGCGGGACTTCGCCGAAGCGGTGATGGCGGTGGCGAAGTCGTGCGGGTCGACCGGCTGGGTGTGCGGGGTGGGCGGGGTCCACCCGTGGGAGATGGCGCTCATGGACCGGCAGCTCCAGCAGGAGGTCTGGGGCGAGAACCCGGACACCTGGATCGCCTCGCCGTACATGCCCAGCGGCATCGCCACGCCCACCGACGGCGGTTACGTCCTCAAAGGACGGTGGCAGTTCTCCTCCGGCACCGACCACTGCGACTGGATCTTCCTCGGCGCGCTGGTCGGCGACGCCGAGGGCAAGCCCGCCCAGCCGTCCCAGGTGCTGCACGTGGTGCTGCCCCGGCAGGACTACACGATCGTCGACGACTCCTGGGACGTCATCGGCCTGTGCGGCACCGGGAGCAAGGACGTCGTCGTCGACGGCGCGTTCATCCCGGCGTACCGGACGATCGACGCCGAGGAGGTCGCGCAGGGGGAGCGAGCAGCCGAGCGCGTCGGCCGCACCGAGACGGTGTACCGGCTGCCGTTCTGGACGATGTTCCCGCTGGGCATCACGTCGGCGGTCGTCGGCATCGTGGAGGGCGCGCTGGCCTGCCACCTCGACTACCAGCGGGACCGGGTGATGGCGGCAGGCACCCGGGTCCGCGACGACCCGCACACGCTGTACGCGATCTCGGAGGCGGCCGCGGAGATCGCCGCTTCCCGCACGCAGCTGCTCGACGGCGTCAGCCGCCTCTACGACCGGGCCGAAGCGGGCCAGCCGATCACCTTCGAGGAGCGGTCGGTGGTGCGCCGCAACCAGGTCCGCTGCGCGTGGCGCGCGGTGGCCGCGGCCGACGAGATCTTCGCCCGCTCCGGCGGGAACGCGGTGCGCCGCACCAACGCGGTGCAGCGGTTCTGGCGCGACGCGCACGTCGGCCTCCAGCACGCCATCCACATCCCCGGCTCGATCTACCACTCGAACGCCCTGACCTCGATGGGCATCGAGCCCGCCGAGCAGCTCCGGGCCCTGATCTGATCCACGACTGGAGAGGAAGCCATGACCGACATCAGCTCGCTGGGCTACGTCCGGGTCCGCGCCGCGGATTTCGACGCCTGGCGGAAGTTCGCCTACGACACCATCGGTTTCGCCGAGGGCAGCGGTCCGGAGGCGGACGCGCTGTACCTGCGCCTGGACGAGCGGATCGGCCGGATCGTGGTGCTCCCGGGCGAGGTGGACCGGGTGGAGGCCGTGGGCTGGGAGGTCCGCGACCACCTGGCCCTGCAGCGGGTCCAGGACGCGGTCGAAGCGGCCGGGCTCGCCCCGAAACCGCTGACCGGGGAGGAGGCCGACACCCGCAGGGTGGAGGCGGGCATCGCCTTCGAAGCCCCGGGCGGCACCCCGCTGGAGGTCTTCCACGGCCCCGCGCTGGACCACAGCCCGGTGGCGACGAAGTTCGACAACCGGTTCGTCACCGGTCAGCTGGGCCTGGGCCACGTCGTGGTCCCGGTCAGCGACCTCGACGGCGCGTACCGCTTCTACGCCGAAACGCTCGGTTTCCTGCCCCGCGGTGCGTTCCGGCTGCCCGCCCCGCCGGAGCACGGCCCGGTGCGGCTGCGGTTCATGGGCGTCAACGCGCGGCACCACAGCCTCGCGCTGCTGCCGTCGCCGGACCTCAAGGCGCCTGCCCTGGTGCACATCATGGTGGAGCTGGAGGACCTCGACCAGGTCGGCCGCGCCCTGGACAGGGTGGTGGACGCCGGGTTCCACGTCTCGTCCACGCTGGGCCGCCACACCAACGACAAGATGGTCTCCTTCTACGTCCGGACCCCTGGCGGCTGGGACCTGGAGGTCGGCTGCGACGGCATGCTCGTCGACGAGACCTCCTACACGGCCGAGGAGATCACCGCGGACAGCTACTGGGGCCACAAGTGGGACTTCGGCTCCTGACCTCGTGGAGCGGGACATGAACCGTTACGAAGGTCGGCGCGCGCTCATCACCGGTGCGGGCTCGGGCATCGGCCAGGCGACCGCGCTCCGCGTGCTCGTCGAAGGCGGCAGCGTGGTGGCGGCGGACATCAGCGAGCAGGGCCTGGCGGACACCGCGCAGAACGCGGGCACCGACCGGCTCAGCACGCTCGTGCTCGACGTCTCCGACGAGGAATCGGTCAAGGATGTTGTCGCCGAGGCCGTTTCCGCGCTGGGCGGCCTGGACGTCCTGGTCAACGCGGCCGGGATCCTGCGCTCCGCGCACAGCCACGAGATGCCCCTCGCGGACTTCACCGAGATCCTGTCGGTGAACCTGGTGGGGACCTTCCTGGTGATCCGCGAAGCCATCCCTGCCCTGCTGGAGGGCAACAGCCCCGCCGTGGTCAACTTCAGCTCCACCTCGGCGGCCTTCGCGCACCCGTACATGGCGGCCTACGCGGCGAGCAAGGGCGGCATCCAGTCGATGACGCACGCCCTCGCCGCCGAGTACGCCAAGCGAGGCATCCGTTTCACCTCGGTGCAACCCGGTTCCATCTCGTCGGGCATGACCGACGGCAGCGGCGCGAGCAGGTCGAGCGTCGGCCCGGGCCTGCCCGAGGACGCCGACATGTCGTTGTTCGCGAAGCTGAGCCCGGCCATCGGCGACGGCTTCGCCGACCCGGGGACGGTCGCGTCGGTGGTGGCCATGCTCGCCTCCGAGGACGGCGAGTTCATCACCGGAACCGAGATCCGCATCGACGGCGGAACCCACTTCTGACGCCCGAGGGCACCTCCCCCCGGAGGTGCCCTCCGCGCCGCTAGTCGAGCAGGCCCATCATTCCCGGCAGGCCCAGGGACAGGGCGGGGATGAAGGTGACGGCGATGAGCAGCAGGACCAGTCCGACGAAGTACGGCAGGAGCTTCGGGACGACCTGCTCGATCGACACCCCGCTCACGCCGGTCCCGACGAACAGGACCGATCCGACCGGCGGCGTCATGGTGCCGATGCACATCGCGAGGATGAGCACCATGCCGAACTGCACCGGGTCCATGCCGACCTCCTCCGCGATGGGCAGCAGGATCGGGGTGAAGATCAGGATCGCCGGTGTGATGTCCATGAACGTGCCCACCACCAGCAGCAGGATGAGCATCAGCACCAGGACGACCACCGGCGAGTCCGCCACCGACAGCAGCGCCTGCGTGATCGCCGTCGGGATACCGGTGTAGGCCATCACCCAGGACATGCCCGCGGACGCCGCGATGAGGAACATGACGATGCCGGTCGCGACGACCGTGCGGGTCACGACGTCCTTGAGGGCCGTCCACGACATGCTCCGGTACGCCAGCGACAGCACCAGCGTGTACAGGACGGCGACCGCGGCGCCTTCGGTCGCGGTGAAGACCCCGAGCACGATGCCGCCGACCACGACGACGATCAGCAGCAGGCCCGGGATCGCCCCGAGCAGGACCCGGAAGGCCTCGGCCGCGGTGACCCGGTCGACCTTCGGGTACTTCTCCCGCCGGGTGAACGCGAAGGCGATCACCATGATCACCAGCCCCATCAGGATGCCGGGCACGTACCCCGCCATGAACAGCGCCGAGACGGACACCCCGCCCGCGACGGTCGAGTAGACGATCGCGGCCGTCGTCGGCGGGATGAGCAGCCCGGTCGGGGCCGAGGCGATGTTGATCGCGGCCCCGAAAGCCGGGTCGTACCCGGCCTTCCGCTGGCGCTCGTGCAGCGTGCTGCCGATCGCGGCGGCCGCCGCCACGGCCGAGCCGGACAGCGCGCCGAACAGCATGTTCGCCAGCACGTTGGTGTGCGCCAGCGCGCCGGGGACCCGGCCCACCGCCACCAGGGCGAGGTCGACGAGCCGACGTGCGATGCCGCCGGTGTTCATGACGTTGCCCGCGAAGATGAACAGCGGGACGGCCAGCAGCGAGAAGCTCTCGATGCCGACGTTCATCTGCTGCCCGATGATGTAGGTGGAGTCGTCCCACGGCAGGAACGCCAGCGCGGTGACGAACGAGGCGATCCCGAGCGACACCGAGATCGGCACCCCGGTGAACAGCAGGACGAAGAACGCGCCGAACAGGACGGCGACAGCGGTCAGGGCACCCATCAGTCCGTCCCCTCGGTCTCGATCGAGACCTCGCCGACGAGGTCCTCCCAGATGTTGAGCAGCTGCGCGAACGCGATCGCGAGCCCGGCGATCGGTCCGATCGCGTAGACCAGGCCCCGGGAGATCCCCAGCAGCGCCGAGTAGTTGGTGGCCGCGCTCAGCGCCAGCATCGTGCCGCCGACCACCAGCACGACCACGGCGAAGACCAGCACGAGGACGTCCGAGCCGAGGACCAGCGCGCGCCGCACCGGGGGCGAGAACCGGTCCCGCAGGACGACCAGCGACATGTGCTTGCGCTGGAGGAACGCGTACGCGGCGCTGATCATCGACGTCCAGATGAGCGCGTAGCGCACGAGCTCCTCGGTGAAGGCCGCGGGCGAGCCCAGGACGTAGCGGGTGAAGACCTGGTACAGCACCAGCAGGGTCATGATGACGAGCAGGGCACCGGCGAAGGCCGCCAGCACGCCGCCGAGCGCTCGTCGCACCCGGTTGAGACGGTCGAGCGCGGTCATGGCGTGCCTCGCTTCCGGGCCGAGCCGATGACGGACAGGAGCTCCGCGACCTCCGGGTACTGCGCGGCGTACTGCTCCACCACCGGCCTGGTGGCCTCGCGGAATGCCGCGGTGTCGACGTCGGTGATGAACTCGACGCCCATCGCCTCCGCCTCGGCGACCGCCTGCCGGGTGGTCTTCGCCCAGTCGACCTTCTGCCGCTCGGTCGACGCGCGGGCCGCCTCGGTGAGCAGCTGCTCGTCGGCCGGGTCGAGCCGCTCCCAGGTCTGGGTGCTGATCACGAGCATGTCGGGGATCCGGGTGTGCTCGGTCATCGAGAACGCGTGGGAGACCTCGCCGTGCGCGCTGTCGGTGAGCACCGTCTCGTTGCTCTCGGCGCCGTCGATCAGCCCGGTCTGCAGCGAGGTGTAGGTGTCGCTGAACGCCATCACGACCGGGGCGGCGCCCAGCGCGCCGACGAAGTCGGTCTGCGAGCGCATGTCCTGCACGCGGATCTTCCGCCCGCGCAGGTCTTCCGGCGTCCGCACCGGCGTGTTCCCGGTGTAGAAGGACCGCGCCCCGGAGGTGTAGTAGGTGAGGCCGACGAAGCCGTCGTCGGCGGTCGAGCGGAAGTGCTCGGCCATCTGCGGCGAGTCCATCACGTCGTAGAACTCCTGCTCGGAGTCGAAGACGTAGGGCAGGCCGAAGGTGTGGTAGCCGGGGGCGTAGGTCGCCAGCCCCGGTGCGCTGACCCGGGTCATGTCGACGATGCCCTCGTGCAGCTGGCCGAGCACGTCGGGTTCGGCGCCCAGCTGACCGTTGCCGTAGATCTTCACCACGATGCGGCCGCCGCTGCGCCGCTCGACGTCGTCGGCGAACGAGGCGAGCGCCTGGGAGGTGACGTGGTCGTCGCTGAGGTTGTTCGCCAGGCTCAGCACCAGGGGGTTCTCCGGCGTCGCCTCGGCGCTCGTCCGCGCGCCGGACACCGGCGCGCACGCGGCGAGGGCCGCGACGAGGACCAGGGCGACGGTGCCGCTGATCAATCGGTTCCTCATGCGTGCCTTTCTCACATGCCGATCATGTCGACGGGCTCGAACGAGATCGCGACGGCGAGGTCGCCGCCCGGATCGGGGGTCTTGATCAGCACGGATCCGAGCCCGATGTCGTAGTGCCAGCCCACTTCCGCGGCGTCGAAGCGACCGCGGTGCAGGTGCTGCGGGAGGCGCTGGCCGTCGAGGGCGACCCAGTGCGGGCACCGGCCGGGCCGGACCACGTCGAACAGCAGCCGTTCGACGGAGCTGCGGTACTCGCCGCGCCGGGTCAGCTCCAGGCGCACCTGCTCACCGGCGGTCATCCGGACCTCGGTCGTGCGGAACGCGCCGTCCTCGTGGGCGCGGGTGAGGCCGTCGTCCTCGTAGAGGGTGAACTCCGCGTCGCGATCGGGGGCGCAGATCAGCCGCAGCTGGGTCACCTCGTCGCGGGTGAGGCTGTTCAACTGGTTCTCCGAGACCGGGACGATGCCGCCGCCGCGCAGGAACAGCGGGATCGAGCCGAGGTCCACCGGCAGTTCCACGACCTGCCCGCCCTCGTAGCGCTCCCGGGTCCAGGCGTCGTAGAACACCTCGCCCTCCGGGAGCCGGACGGTGCGGGTGCTCGCCCCCGGGGTGAGCACGTTGGCGACGAGCAGCGCGTCGCCGAGCATGAACTCCTCGGACGTCTCGTCGACCGCCGGGTCGTGCTGGAACGCGCTGACCAGCGGTTCCACGATCGGCCAGCCGGTCGCCGAGGCGCGCGCCGCGAGCGAGTACAGGTAGGGGAACAGCCGGTAGCGCAGCTTGATGGCGTCGCGGACGTGGGGAGTCCGGTCGGGGTACATCCACGGCTCGGTCACCGTGTTGTCGGAGTTGACCGAGTGGATGGAGAACCGCGGTTGGAAGATGCCGTGCTGCACCCACCGCACCAGCAGCTCGGGATCCGGTGCGGGGCCGTGGAAGCCGCCGATGTCGCAGCCGTGGTGCGGGAACCCGGACAGGCCCATCCCGAGGATCGTGGCGATGTTGTGCCGCAACGACTCCCACGAGGTGGAGTTGTCGCCCGCCCAGCTCTGCGCGTAGCGCTGGATGCCCGCGTGACCGGACCGGCACACGATGTAGGGGCGGGCCGACGGGTTCGTCGCGGCGATGCTGTCGCGGGTCACCCGGCACATCAGGTTCGGCATGACGTTGCGCAGACGGCCGATCGTCGCGCCTGCGCCCTCGAAGTCGACGCCGGAGTCGGTGTCGATGATGCCGTCGTACTCGCAGTTGTCGTTCCAGACCGACGTCGTGCCCTTGTCCAGGACCGCTTCGGTGAGCCAGCGCTGCCACGCCTCGCGGGCGGCGGGCTTGGTGAAGTCGACGAACCGGCCCGGCCCGCCCCACCAGGCACCGACGGCGGGGCCGTCACCGGCCGCGTCCGCGCTGCGGGTGACGAAGACGCCGGCCGCGTCGAACTCCTCGAAGCGCGGGTGGACGTCGAGGACGCCGGGCTTGACGTTCGGGGACACGGTGATGCCGCGCTCGGCCATCGCGGCGAAGAAGCCCTCGGGGTCCGGGAAACGGCGCTCGTTCCAGGTGAACACGCACCGCTTCGACCCGGCCTCGGTCTCCTGCGCGGTGTAGCCCGACGAGAGCTGGAAACCGTCGACGGGGATGTCCTCGGCCCGGGCGATGTCGATGAACTCGATGATCGCGCGGTCGCTGTCCGCGTCGAGCTCGGAGTAGTACATCGACGAGGCCAGGTAGCCCAGCGCGTACTTGGGCAGCAGCGGTGGCCTGCCGGTCAGCGCGGTGTAGCGCTGCACGACGTCGCGGATGCCCGGACCGGCGATCAGGAAGAGGTCGATGTCGCCGCCGTCGGCGCGGTAGCGGCTGTGCGGCGGCCAGTAGTTGCTCCGCTCCCGGCCGAGGTCGAAGTCGCAGTCGTAGGTGTTGTGGTAGAAGTACCCGACCGCTTTCCGGTTCTCCCGGTTCATCTTGATGTAGAACGGGATGTGCTTGTACAGCGGGTCGGTCTCGCGCGGGTCGTAGCCGAGGGCGTCCTTCGGGCTCAGCGTGATGAGCTTCTGCGCCTTGTTCAGCGGCCCGGTGGTCTCGCCGAAGCCGTAGAACGCGTCGTCGCGGGAGATCTCGCTGGTGTGGATGCGGCGACCGTTGGCGTCCTCCAGGTAGCCGAGCCCGACGACGTCGGAGTGCAGCAGGGTGCCCGCCTCGTCGTGGACGCGGATCCGGAACGGGTCCTTCTCGACGTCCACGCGGAGGTTCCCGCCGGTCACCCGGACGCGGTCGCCCAGGTCCTCGACGTCGAACGGCAGCGGCGTCACCCGCGTTCGCTCGGCGCCCATGAACTCGTCGAGCCGGTCCGGCCACGCCGTCGTGGTGAGCGTGTAGGACTCCTCGGCGAAGTCGCCCTGGAAACCGGCGCGAACGCGCAGGACGCCGTCGGCCGGGAACATGAGCCGGATCTCGACACCGTCGGTGCGGACCCGGACCTGGTCACCGGACCGCTCCACTCGCTCGACTCGTGATGTGACGCGCACGTGAACTTCTCTCGATCTGGCGGATTCCGCTGCCCGGGCGGCAGCGCCGACGACAATGATGGGGCTCGGCTCACCAGTCGTGAACCGTGCCGTCCTGCAAGCGGTTCACCGGCAGGTACGCCCGCTCGTAGGGGTACTTCGCCGCCAGGTCCTCGTCGAAGTGGATGCCCAGCCCGGGTTTCTCGCTCGGCCGCAGGCCGCCGTGGGCGAACTCGTGCGTGGGCCCGAAGACCTCCCGCGTCTGCTCGCTGTGGACCATGTACTCCTGGATGCCGAAGTTGTGCAGCGCCAGCCCGAGGTGCACCGCGGCCGCCAGCCCGACCGGAGAGACGTCCGTCGGACCGTGCATCCCGGACTTGACCTGGTACATCGCCGCGTAGTCCATGATCCGGCGCACGCTGCTGATGCCGCCCGCGTGCGTGATCGGCGAGCGCACGTAGTCGATGAGCTGCTCGCGGATCAGGTGCTGGTAGTCCCACACGGAGTTGAACACCTCGCCGATCGCCAGCGGCGTGGTGGTGTGGTGGCGCACCCAGCGCAGCGCTTCCTGGTTCTCGGCGGGCGTGACGTCTTCGAGCCAGAACAGGTCGTAGGGCTCCAGGGACTTGCCCAGCTTGGCCGCCTGGATCGGGGTGAGCCGGTGGTGCGCGTCGTGCAGCAGCGCGATGTCCTCGCCGAACTCCCCGCGGACGGCTTCGAACACCGAGGGCACGTGCCGCAGGTAGGCGCGGGTGTCCCAGCTCTCCTCGGCGGGCAGCGCGGAGCGGCGGGCGGGTTCGTAGTCGTAGCGGGTGTCGTCGCCGATCGCGGCGGCCGCGCTGGAGGCGACGCCGTACACCGAGTCCAGGCCCGGCACGCCGGTCTGGATGCGGATCGCGCGGAAGCCCTCCTCGATGTGCTGGCGCACCGAGTCGAACAGCTCGGGGATGTCCTTGCCGCTGGCGTGGCCGTAGACCAGGCAGCGGTCGCGGCTGGCCCCGCCGAGCAGCTGGTACAGCGGCAGCCCGGCGACCTTGGCCTTGATGTCCCACAAAGCGGTGTCCACCGCCGCGATCGCGGCCATCGTCACCGGGCCGCGCCGCCAGTACGCGCCGCGGTACAGGTACTGCCAGGTGTCCTCGATGGCGTGCGCGTCGCGCCCGATCAGCAGCGGCACGACGTGGTCGGTGAGGTAGCTGGCCACCGACAGCTCCCGGCCGTTCAGCGTGCCGTCGCCGTAGCCGACCACGCCGTCGTCGGTGGTGATCTTCAGGGTGACGAAGTTGCGGCCCGGGCTGGTGACGATGACGTCTGCGCGCTCGATGAGCACTGGTCCTCCTTGACTTGAAACGACGAGCGGTACGCCGGTCCGCCGTGCTCGGGTGATCGGTGCGGTGGCTGCGGTCTCGCGGTCGGTTCAACGTAGGAGCCGCCCCGTAGACTGGCAACCAGTTGCCATTTGTTGCCAACATCAACACCGGAGGTGCGCGGTGGACCAGGGCAGGCCGACGATCTACGACGTCGCGGAGCGCTGCGGCGTCGCGGCGTCCACGGTGTCGCGCACGTTCTCCCACCCCAGCCGGGTCAACCCCGCCACCCGCGCGAAGGTCCGGGCCGCCGCCGACGAGATCGGTTACCTCCCGCGGCCGCTGGCGCGCGCGGAGGCGCCCGGCCGCGCGCGCACGATCACCCTGGTCGTCACCGACATCGCCAACCCCTACTACGCCCCGCTGATCAAGGCGGCCCAGTCGCAGGCGCTGGCGAAGGACTACGCGCTGGCCCTGGTCGACAGCGACGAGTCGCCGCGCGTCGAGGCCAGCAACCTGCGCCAGCTGCTGGCGACCGCCAGCGGCGCCGTCCTGGCCACCTCCCGCCTCTCCGACGACGTCATCCGCCAGATCGCCCAGCACCGCCCGCTGGTCATCGTCAACCGCGAGATCGACGGGATCCCCAGCCTCGTGGTGGACACCGCGGCGGGCATGCGCAAGGCCGTCCGCCACCTGGCCGCCATCGGGCACCGCCGCATCGCCTACCTCTCCGGCCCCCGCAACTCCTGGATCAACAGCGTGCGCTGGCGCGCTGTGCAGGAGGAATCCGGCGCGCTCGGGCTGGACGCGGCGTTCGTGGGCCCGCACGTGCCGAACCTGCAGGGCGGGCGCGAAGCCGCCGACGCGCTGATGCTGCAGCGCGCGACCGCCGCCATCGCCTACAACGACCTCATCGCCATCGGCGCCCTGCAACGCCTGCAGGCCGCCGGTGTCAGCGTGCCCGCGGACTTCAGCCTCATCGGGTGCGACGACATCTTCGGCGCGGACCTGACCTCCCCGGGGCTGACCACCATCGCCGGGCCGACCGAACGGCTCGGCAGGTCCGCCGTCGACGCCCTGCACGCCCAGCTCACCCGCGGTCCGGGGGTGGAATCCGCGCTGTTCGACGCCCACCTCGTCACGCGCGGCTCCACCGCCGCACCCCGGGATGACAACTGATGGCAACAAGTTGCACCGGGTCCCGCGAGATGGCGATGCTGCCCGCATGGACCGTGGCATGGCAGCAGCAACTCCTGGGACCCACCGCGAGCGCGCGGTGCCGCTCGCGCCGCATCCGGATCGGCTGCTCCCGCCCGAACCGTCCCAGCGCAACATCGCGCGGCGGCTCTACGACACCGTCCGCGACCTCCCGCTGATCAGCCCGCACGGGCACGTGGAGGCCCGCCTGCTCGCGGCCGACGAACCGTTCACCGACCCCGCGTCGCTGCTGGTCACGCCCGACCACTACGTCACCCGCCTGCTGCACGCCCACGGCATCCCGCTGGCCGACCTCGGACTGCGCGACAGCACCGGCGACACCGGCCCCGCGCAACCGAGGGACGTGTGGCGGACCTTCTGCGAGCACTGGCACCTGTTCCTGGGCACCGCGTCGCGGGGCTGGCTGGAGGCAGAGCTGCACGACGTGCTCGGCGTGACCGTGCAGCCCTCGGCCGACACCGCCGACGAGCTGTTCGACGAGCTCACCGCCCGGCTGCGCGAGCCCGCGTTCCGGCCGCGCGCGCTGTACGACTCGTTCGGGATCGCGGTGCTGGCCACCACCGACGACCCCGCCGACGACCTGGCCCACCACCGGGCGCTGGCCGAGGACCCGTCCTGGTCGGGCCGCGTCGTGCCGACCTTCCGCCCCGACCGCCACCTCGACGCGACCAGCCCCGGCTGGACTGCGGCGCTGGACGACCTCGCCGCCGCCAGCGGCATCGACACCGGTGACTACGACGGGTTGATCCGAGCGCTGGAGAACCGCCGGGAGCACTTCCGCGCGCACGGTGCGACCGCCACCGATCACAGCGCCCCCGATGCACGCATGGCGTTCCTGGACACCGCGCAGGCGCGGCGCTTGTTCGGCGCGGTCCGAACCGGCACGGCCAGCGCCGATGAAGCCCGCCTGCTGTCGCAGCAGCTGCTCGGCGAGATGGCCCGCATGTCCAGTGAGGACGGCATGGTCATGGCGCTGCACACCGGCAGCAGGCGCAACCACCACCCGGGCACACTGCGCCGATTCGGCCCCGACACCGGCCACGACATCCCGCTGCAGGCGGAGTTCACCCGCGCGCTGCAGCCGATGTTGGAGCGCTTCGGCACGAACCCGCGGTTCCAGACCGTCCTGTTCACCCTCGACGAGACGGTCTTCTCCCGCGAACTCGCCCCGCTCGCCGGGTTCTACCCGTCGGTCTACCTCGGTGCGCCGTGGTGGTTCCTCGACGCGCCCCGCGCGATGCACCGCTTCCGCGACGCCGTCACCGAAACGGCTGGTTTCTACCGGAACGCGGGCTTCATCGACGACACCCGCGGGTTCTGCTCCATCCCGGCCCGCCACGACACGGCCCGGCGGGTCGACGCGGCCCACCTGGCGGGACTCGTCGCCGAGCACGTGCTCAGCGAGGACGACGCCGCCGTCGTGATCCGCGACCTCCACGACCGCCAGCCGCGAAAGGCGTTCCGGCTGTGATGGCACGACTGACCCGCTCCGCGGCCCGCGCGCGTCCACCGGCCCCGGTGCGCGCCGTCCACATCGGACTCGGTGCGTTCCACCGGGCCCACCAGGCCGTGCACACGATGGCCGACCCGGACTGGGGCATCGCGGCCTACACGTTCCGCAACACCGAGCTGCCGCGCGTTCTCACCGAGCAGGACGGTCTGTACTCGCTGCAGGTGCGCGGAGACGGGGAGCCGCAGGCGGAGATCGTGGATGCGATCAGCCGCGCCCACCCCGGCAGCGATATCGAGCAGTGGCTCGCGGATCTGGCTTCTCCCGACGTGGCGCTGCTGACGCTGACGATCACCGAGGCCGGTTACCGGGCGTCCGGGGACGGCACGGCGATCGGCCGCGTCCTAGCCGGGCTGCGCGAGCGCCACCGCGCGGGCGGCGCCCCGATCGCGCTCGTGCCCTGCGACAACCTGCCGGGCAACGGCGGCGTGCTGCGGGCGGCGATCCGCACCGCCGCAGCGGGGGAGGAGCTGGCCTTCCGCTCGTGGATCGAGGACCACGTGTCGTTCGTCGACACCGTCGTCGACCGGATCACGCCCGCGACCACCGAGCAGGACATCGCCACCGCCGCGCGGCTCACCGGGCTCGAAGATCGGGCTCCGGTGGTGACCGAACCGTTCAGCGAGTGGCTGCTGGCCGGGGACTTCCCGCTCGGCAGGCCCGCGTGGGAGAACGCCGGTGCCCGGTTCGTCGACGACCTCGCCGCGTACGAGCAGCGCAAACTGTGGTTCCTCAACGGTGCGCACACCCTGCTGGCCTACGCGGGCGCCGCGCTGGGCTGCGCGACGGTCGACGAGGCCGTCCAGCACCCGGTGCTGGCGAGCTTGGCGGAGTCCTGGTGGGACGTCGCGTCGCGCCACGCCGCGCTCCCGGCTGAGGATCTGGCCGACTACCGGCAGCGGCTGCTCCAGCGCTTCTCCTCCCGCGGGATCCGGCACAACCTGCGGCAGATCGCCGCAGACGGTTCCCAGAAGATCCCCGCCCGGATCCTGCCGGTGCTGCGCGCCGAACGAGCCGAACGGCGGATGCCCGAAGCCCCGGTCGCGACGTTGGCCGGATGGCTGATCCACCTGCGCGACCGCCAGGTCAGCGACCCCCGAGCCGACGAACTGGTCCCGCTGGCCCGCTCGGCGGACGCCCCGCGCCGCGTCCTGTCCACTCTGGACGTCAGCCTCGCCGACGACGGCGAGCTGATCTCCGCAGTGGAGGACTATGCCGAGCGCCTCCGGCTTTCCGCTGGCTGAACCGCGCAGAGCGTTCAGTCGTCACCGCGCGGCTCGGTCGGTCGCGCGCCGCGGAGGACGATCTCGGTGGCGGCGACGATGGCGTCCGGGGGGACCGAGTCGGGGTCGACGGCGCGCTGGATGGCCAAGCCGTCTTCGAGCGCGTGGATGACGAGGGCGGTGAACTCCGCTTCCGCGGCATCAGTCCCGAGCTCGCGCGCCACAGCACCGGTCAGCGCCTCGCGGGCGTAGGCCTCTCGCTGGGCGAGGACGGACCGTTCACCAGGCGGGCGTCGAAGCGTGTGGCGCACGAGCTCCAGGCGCAGCGCCAGCCACTCCTCGAGGTGAGCGGATCGCTCGCGGTGCCAAGCCCGCAACGCTTCCCAGGTGTCGCCCTCGCCCGCCGCGAGCTGTGCGACTTCCTCCCGCTCACGACGGGTTCGTTCGTCCAGCAGTGCCGCGACGACGGCGTCCTTGTCGGGGAAGTGCCCGTAGAACGCCCCTCGGGTGTACCCGGCGCGGTCGGCGATCCGCTCGACCGAGGCCCCGGCGACACCGTGCTCGGCGAACACCTCGGCGGCCGCGTCGAGCAGCCGCGAGCGGGTCAGCACCTGCGACTCGCGACGTGAGAGCCGTTGCCGGGACATCACCACTCCTCGTTCATATCCAGTGCTGAATCCAGATGCACTTCTGTATCTTAACGGCATGGGCACGAGCGCATCCGAGGTCACGAGCTGGTCGGCGACCCGCATCGCGGCAGCTGTCACCTCGGGCCGGACGAGCGCGGTCGAGGTCCTGGAGGCGCACCTGGATCGCATCGACAGGTACAACCCGGGCCTCGCGGCGGTCACCTCGCGGCGGGACGACGACGCGCGGCGGGACGCGGCGGCCATCGACGAAGCTGTCGCGCGCGGTGAACGGGTCGGCCCGCTGGCGGGGGTGCCGATCACGGTGAAGGAGACCACCGACGTGCGCGGGCTCGCCACGACGCACGGGCTGCGGGCCTTCGCCGACCGCATCGCGGCGGCCGATGCTCCTCCGGTCGAAGCATTGCGCCGCGCTGGCGCCGTCATCGTCGGCCACACCAACATGCCGACCTTGACGCTGACCGGCATGCACCCGCGCAGCGAGCTGTTCGGCGACACGGTCAGCCCGTGGGACCCGGATGTCACGCCCGGTGGGAGCAGCGGCGGAGATGCCGTCGCGGTGGCCACCGGGATGGCGGCGATCGGCCTGGGCAACGATTCCGGCGGCTCCACGCGATTGCCCGCGCAACTGTGCGGAGTGGCCGGTTTGAAGCCGACGCCGGGACGCTTCCCCGCCGACCACCGCATCGGTCCGGCCGACCCCGCACCGGCCTCCGCGCTGTTCCCCGTCGACGGGCCGCTCGCGCGGTGCGTGGCCGACCTGCGCACCGCGTTCGAGGTGCTCGCGGTCGCCGACCCCCGGGACCCGCGTGCCGTTCCGGCCCCCACGTCCGGGCCGCAGCTGCCGCGCGCCGTCGGTGTCGTCCGCGATCCCGGTGGTCACGGGGTGGATCCGGCCATCGCGAACGCCGTGGACGCCGCCGCCGATGCGCTCGCCGACGCCGGTTACGAGGTCGGCGAGGTCGATGTCCCGATGCTCGACGACGCCCTGGCGGTGTACACGGGCATGGTGCTCACCGAGTTCGCCGGGAACTGGCCCGCGATCAGCGCGCTCGTCGGCCCCGAGGCGTCCCGCTACATCAACTTCGACCTCGACGAACACCCGCCGCTGGACCTGGAGCAGTACCTCGAACGCGCCGCGCGCCTTCTGACGGTGCGCCGGGCGTGTGCCCAGCGGGCAGCGGTGACGCCGCTCCTGCTCGGTCCGGTGAGCACACGTGCCCGCTTCGCACCAGGGCAGGAATCCTCGTCAGCGGAGGAGAAACGGCGGTACGGACGCTCGATGGCGCTGTCGGTGTGGACAACCGCGGTCGGCGCGCCAGCGGTCGCCGTCCCCACCGGACTCGTCGACGGAACCCCGGTCGGAGTCCAAGTGATCGGACCGATGTTCCGCGAGGACGCCGTTCTCGACGCAGCACAGGCCGTCGAGAACGCATGCGGCACGCTGACCCCCGTCGAACCCCGAGCCGGTGGGCGGAGTTGATGGGTGCCAGCCGCGCACGGGCTGCGTCGAACGGCTCCTCGAAACCTCTTGCCCGATCAGCGAGAAGTCCGGCCGCGAGTTGCGTTCTTCGGGTTGCTCCTCACGCTGGGGGTGGGCTTGCCCGCTGGGGGCGACCATCGGCCGCTGGGCCGTGCGACATGCGTGAAGTGGAGCCGACATGCCTGGGATTCCGCCACCGATCACTCCCGTTCTCGAACCCGCCGCGAGGGAACTGGCCGAAGCGACGGACCCGCACCCGCGGATCTACGAGGTCCCGCCGGAGGAGGGACGTCAGATCCTGGTCGGGCTGCAGAGCGACAGGAGCGTGCCCCGCCCGGACGTCGACGAGGAGTGGGTCGACGTGGACGCCGGGCAGTGGGGCACCGTCCGCACCCGCATCATCCGGCCCAAGGGGGCGAGCGGACCGCTGCCGGTGGTGTTCTACATCCACGGCGCGGGCTGGGTGTTCGGCGATGACATGACCCACGACCGCCTTTTCCGCGAACTGGCCGTCGGCGCGGGCGCCGCGGGCGTCTTCCCCGTCTACGACCGGGCTCCAGAGGCGAAATATCCCACCCAGGTGGAGCAGAACTACGCCGTGGGGCAGTGGGTCGTGCAGCACGGCGCGGAGCACGGCCTGGACACCTCGCGCATCGCCGTCACCGGCGAGTCGGTCGGCGGTTGCATGGCGGCGGTGTTCGCGCTGATGAACAAGGAGCGCGGCGGGATCGACCTCAAGGCCCAGGTGCTGCTCTACCCGGTGACCAACGCCGATTTCGACACCCCGTCCTACGTGCAGTTCGCGGAGGGCTACTACCTCACCCGCGAGGGCATGAAGTGGTTCTGGGACGCCTACACCACCGATCACGCGCAGCGCACCGAGGTGTACGCATCGCCGCTCCAGGCGTCGCTGGAGCAGCTCCGGGGGCTGCCCACCACCCTGGTCATCACCGACGAGGCCGACGTGCTGCGCGACGAGGGGGAGCAGTACGCCAACCGGCTGCGCGAAGCCGGTGTGGACGTCACCTCGGTCCGGGTGGCCGGGATGGTCCACGACTTCCTGCTCCTGGACAGCCTCCGCGACACCCGCGCCGCCAACGTCGCCCGCAAGCTCGCCGTCGACGCGCTGCGGACGGCGCTGCACGACAGCTGAGGCAACCGCAGCTCGCCACGAAGTTGACGGTGCTCACATCCCGGCCTAGGGTGATGTGAGCACTGTACACATGTGAGCGAGGGAGTTGTGCCGATGCCGTCGACAGAGCAGGGCGCCGTCGAGGTCGATCTGGGTGGTCGCACGGTCACCGTGCCGAAGGGCGGGCTGTACGACCGGTACCGGATGGACACCGATCTCGACGAGGTCGCCCGCGATCCCCGCGTCCGCGGCGTGGACTTCTTCCGGCGGCTGCCCAAGACCCGGGTCGATTCGCCGATCGGCCCCACGCTCACGCCGAACTTCTACTACCGCATCTCCACCGCCCGGATCACGATGCTCGCCCGGTCCCGCGCGATCCGCCGCCGCCTGCCCGGGGAGCTGGCGCCGCTGGAGGTCGCGCCGGGCCTCGGGCTGATCTCGGTGATGTTCTTCCGCTACGACGTGTGCGACATCGACTTCTACACCGAGGCCGCCGTCGGGGTCGCGGTCCGCCCGGCGCGGCACGGTCGGCTCGGGTTCGTCGACCTCGTCGCCGCGCTCAAGAACGAGCACCTCGACTCCTACGTGCTGTCCCTGCCGGTGAGCACCGACATCGCCCAGGTCCGCGGGCACGACGGTTACGGCTTCCCCAAGTGGGTCACCGGTCTCGACGTCGGCATCGACGCCGACCGGACGACCGCGCGGGTGGCCAACGACGCGGGCGGGACCGACCTGTCGCTCTCGGTGGCCACGCCCGCTCAGACCGCCTTCCCGAGCGGTAAGCGCGTTTCGTCTCTCACCTCGTACACCTCGATCAACGGTGCGTGGCACTCGACCTTGAGCCAGACCAACGTGCTGTCGGCCGGAACCGCGATCTTCCCGCGCAACGTAGGCCTGCGGACGGGGGAGGGCCGCATGTCCGACGACCTGCGGTCGCTCAAGCCGATCAAGACCGTCCAGCTCGACGTCGTGACCGAAGGCCAGCTCGCCCTGCACATGCCCGTCCCCATCTCGGTCCCGCCCCGGAACTAGGGCGAAATCGCCCCCGAAAACACCACGGAGCTCGCCATGATCACTGACGACATCCCCCGCTCGGCGCCTGCTCGCGGATCCGGTCTGCCCCCATCGCTGACCCCGGCGCTGCTCGCGCGCCTGACCGCACGAGTCACCGCTGCCGCGGACGCGGCGAAGGTCACCACCAATGCCCCGTACACCGGTGCCCCGCTGGCCGACCTGCCGGTCTCGACGCCCGCCGACGTCGACGACGCGTTCGCGCGCGCCCGCGCCGCCCAAGTGGGGTGGGCCGCCGTGCCGGTGCGGGAGCGCAAGAAGATCCTGCTGCGTTTCCACGACCTCGTCCTCGAACGCCAGGACGAGGTTCTTGACCTGATGCAGGCCGAAAGCGGGAAGACCCGCCGCGACGCCTTCCTCGAAGTCACCGACATCGCGATCACGGCCCGGTACTACGCGCGCAACGCTGCCAGGCTTCTCTCGCCGAAACGCCGTCGGGGTGCGATCCCGCTGCTGACCCGAACCGCGGAACTGCGCCACCCCAAGGGCGTCGTCGCCATCGTCTCGCCGTGGAACTACCCGCTGAGCATGGCCGCGGGCGACGCCCTTCCGGCGCTCATGGCGGGCAACGCCGTCGTCCAGAAGCCCGACACCCAGACCGCGGGCACCGCGCTGTGGGCGCTCGACCTGATGCGCGAAGCCGGTTTGCCGCCAGGCGTGTGGCAGATGGTGGTCGGCCGCGGCAGCTCCATCGGTGGCGCGCTGATGGACAACGCCGACTACATGATGTTCACCGGCTCCACCGCCACCGGGCGCCAGATCGCGCGGGACGCCGGTGAGCGCCTCATCGGCTCGTCCCTCGAACTCGGCGGCAAGAACGCCATGCTCGTCCTCGACGACGCCGACATCGACCGGGCCGTCGACGGCGCGATCGCCGCGTGCTTCCCCTCGGCCGGTCAGCTCTGCGTCTCCGTCGAGCGCTTGTACGTGGCCGATGCCGTCCACGACCGGTTCGTCGCCGAATTCGCCGCCCGCACCGGGAAGCTCCGGATGGGCGCCGCCTACGACTACAGCCAGGACGTCGGCTCCCTCACCAACCCGGCCCAGCTGGAGACGGTCACCGCGCACGTCGACGACGCCGTCGCCAAGGGGGCGACGGTGCTGGCCGGGGGCAGGGCGCGGCCGGATCTCGGGCCGCTGTTCTACGAACCGACCATCCTCACCGACGTCACGCCCGACATGACGCTGTACGAGAACGAGACCTTCGGTCCCGTCGTCTCGATCTACCGCTTCAGCGACGTGGACGAGGCGATCGCCCGCGCCAACGCCACCTCGTACGGCCTCAACGCCAGCGTCTGGACCCGGAACGGGGTGCGGGGCCGGGCCGTCGCCGCCCGGCTGCGCGCCGGGACGGTCAACGTCAACGAGGCCTTCGCCGCCGCGTGGGGGAGCATCGACGCGCCGATGGGCGGGATGGGCGACTCGGGCCTCGGTCGCCGCCACGGCGCCGACGGGATCCTCAAGTACACCGAACCGCAAACCGTTGCACACCAACGAATCCAGGGGTTCAACCCGCCGACCGGTGTTTCGCACGAGACCTGGGCCGTTGTCCTGACCAGCGCGTTGAAGGTCCTGAAGGCAATCGGGTCCCGCTGAGGACGGGATACCGCGCTCACCAAGCCAGGGGAGGGTTCCGGCAGGTGCCGGTGCCCTCCCCGTTCGCTGCGCTGCAAAGGACATTCGCCGTCCGGTGCTGCAGAACACCAAAAGCCCGTTGATCTGCGCTTCAACGCAGTTCAACGGGCTTTCTGGGGCGGGAACCGCCTACGCGGGCCGCCCCACCGGCGCGGTGCGCTGTTGGGCGGGCAGCCAGGCGCGGTAGCGGCGCAGGGCCCGCCGCTGCCGGAGCTGCTCGGAGAGCAGCGCGTATGCCGGATGGGTGCCGGGTGCGGGTTCGCTGCCGCGGGCGAGGCGGCGCAGCTGGTGGCGCACCTGCGCCATGCTGGCGGCTGAGGCGAGCGTCTTGTCGGACCAGGTCACCGGCCGGAGCTTCCGATCGGCCTCGCGGCCGTGCCGCCAGCGGTCGGGCAGGTCCGGGGTGACGGCGAGGGCGGTGCCCATCCCGACGAGCGCCACGCCGCTGTCGAGCACCTTCTCCGCGGTCTCCCGCCGGGTGATGCCGCCGGTGAGCATCAGCGGAAGCGGGCTGGTCCTGACCAGGTCCGTCGCCAGCTCCAGGAAGTAGGCCTCGCGGGCCCGGGTGCGGGAGTCGGCGGAGTTGCCGGTCATCGCCGGGCTCTCGTAGCTGCCGCCGGACAGCTCGACCAGGTCGACGCCGAGCGGTTCGAGCATCGCGATCACCTGCCGGGCGTCGTCGGCGTCGAACCCGCCGCGCTGGAAGTCGGCGGAGTTGAGCTTCACCGCGACCGCGAAGGAGGGCGAGACGGAGGCGCGGACGGCGCGCACGACGTCCAGCAGCATCCGGGCGCGGTTCTCCAGCGTCCCGCCCCAGGCGTCGGTGCGCTGGTTGGACAACGGGGACAGGAACTGCGACAGCAGGTAGCCGTGCGCGGCGTGGATCTCCACACCGTCGAATCCGGCCCGTTCGGCGCGCGCGGCCGTGACGGCGAACCGGTTGACGGTGGCCTCGATCTGCTCCGGGGTCATGGCGACGGGCTTCCCGAAGCGGCTGCTGTGCTTGCCCAGGTCGACGCCCACCGCCGACGGGCCCCACACGACGCCGGGCATGTTCGCCTCGACCTGGCGGCCGGGGTGGTTGATCTGCATCCAGATCGATCCGCCGCCGGACTTGCCCGCTTCGGCCCACCTGGTGAACGGCTCCAGCGGCGCGGCATCGTCGAGCACGACTCCGCCCGGACCGGTCATCGCCTCGGCGTGGACCATGACGTTGCCGGTGATCAGCAGCCCGGTGCCCCCGCGCGCCCACCGCCGGTACAGCGCCAGCAGCTGCTCGTCGGGCAGCTGGCCGTCCCCGGCCATGTTCTCCTCCATGGCCGCCTTCGCGATGCGGTTGACCAGTGCTGCCCCGGAGCGCAGGCGCAGGGGCGAGAACAGCTCGCCGGTCATCGAGTTCCCCTCTCGGTCCGATCAGCTAGAATGTATGCACCGTTTACATTAAGCGGTGGATGTAAGCGCTGTAAACATCGAGGAGCGTGACCTGTGCCGCAAGCGAGCGGTTCGTACCACCACGGCGACCTGCGCGCCGCCTGCCTGCGCGCTGCGCGAGAACTGCTGGAGGAGGACGGCAGCGCCGGGCTGTCGCTGCGGGCGGTGGCGCGGCGAGCTGGTGTGTCGGCGACGGCGCCCTACCGCCACTACCCGGACCGCGACGCGCTGGTCTCCGCGGTCGCGGCCGAGGGCTACCGCGAACTCGCCGGATACCTGGCCGCGGCCCACTCCGCGCCCGAGACCCCCGACGACCTCGCCGCGATCGCCGTCGCCTACGTCCGCTACGCGCTCGACCACCCGGCGATGTTCCGGGTGATGTTCGCCGAACCCTGCGATCCGAACAACCAGGAGCGGGTCGCCGCGACGGCCGCGATCTGGGACTACGTCGGCGGCATCGTCCGCGGGGTCTTCCTCGGGGCTGATCCGGACGCGCTGTCGAACGCGGTGTGGGCGGTGGTCCACGGCCTGGCGTTCCTGCACCTGGACGGCAAGCTCGACGCCACGACGCCCGAGGTGGTCGACAGCCAGGTCCGCGCCGCGGTCAACGCACTGTTCACCGCCGCGCGGACGGGCGCGTGAGACCTGAGGCCGTCACCGCCGCAGCGGTGGGATGGTGGGGACCTCGGAGGCGTTGGCGATGGCTTCCGGGGTGAGGCGGAACTGCTCGGGGTAGTGCTCGCGGGTGGTGCGGCGGGCGGGTTCGGTGGTGCGCCACATGTACAGGCAGCGCGGGCACTGCAGCACCTCCCATGCGCCGGGCACCGGCGAGGTCGTCACGGTGCGGATCTCCGGTTCGGTGCAGCGGGGGCAGATCGTCTGCATCGGATGTCCTCTCGTCGCGCGGAAGTTCAGCGGTTGGCCAGCAGCGAGCGCAGGCGGTCGGCCCACTCGGCCGCTTCGGGCAGGTCCTTGGTCGGGGTGCCGAAGTTGCCGCGGACGTCGGGTTTCACCGGAGTGGTGGCGTCGATGATCATCTTGCTGGTGATCCCCGCGGGCTGCGAGGCCGGAGCCAGCTCCACCACCGACAGGTTCGGGATGACCACCACGTCCTCGGCCGGGTTGACCTTCGCCGACTGCGCCCACATGACCTGCGGCAGGTCGAACGGGTCCACGTCCTCGTCGACCAGGATCACCTGGCTGACGTAGCCCAGGCCGTGCGGCGTGGTCATCGCCCGCATGCCCACCGCCTTGGCGAAACCGCCGTAGCGCTTGGCCGTCGAGATGATCACCAGCAGCCCGTGGGTGTACATCGCGTTGACCGCCTTGACCTCGGGGAACTCCGCGCGCAGCTGCTTGAGCAGCGGAACGCAGGTGTTGGGCCCCACCAGGTAGTCGCACTCGGTCCACGGCATGCCCAGGTACAGCGACTCGAAGATCGGGTTGGTGCGGTGGGAGATCCGCTCCACGCGCACCACCGGCATCCGCCTGCCGCCGGAGTAGTGCCCGGTGAACTCGCCGAACGGGCCCTCGATCTGCCGCACCCGGGATTCGATGAATCCCTCGATGACCACCTCGGAACCCCACGGCACGTCGAAGCCGGTCAGCGGGGCGGTCGCGATCGGCATCGCCTCGCCGCGCAGCGCACCGGCCATCTCGTACTCCGACTGGTCGTAGGCCATCGGCATGCCCGCCACGATCGGCACCACCGGGTCGTTGCCGAGGGTGATGGCCACCGGCAGGTCCTCGCCGCGCTCCTCGGCCTTGCGCAGGTGCTGGGCGATGTCGTGCATCGGCACCGGCTGCAGCGCGAGGCGGTCCGTCCCGATCACCTCGATCCGGTAGATGCCCAGGTTCTGCTTGTCGAAGTCCTCCGGCGCGTCCGGGTCGCGGGAGACCACTGCGGCCTTGTCCAGGTAGAAGCCGCCGTCACCGTCGTTGAGCCGGAACAGCGGCAGCACGTCGAACAGGTCCACGTCCGCGCCGGAGACGCTGTTCTCCCGCCACGGCGCGTCCTCCCGGCGGACCGGGGTGACCGGGAAGTCGTCCCAGCGCCGGGCGAACTCCTCGACCTGCTCGCGGGTGGAGGTCTCCTTCGGCAGGCCCAGCGCCATCGCGTGGTTGCGCCACGAGCCGTGCACGTTCATCGCGATCCGCGCGTCGGTGAAACCGGTGACGTTGTCGAACCACAGGGCCGGGGCGCCTTCCCCGATGCGGCCCGCCGCGTTCGCCGCTGCCGCGAGATCGGGTTCGGGGGACACCTGCTCGTTGATCCGCAGCAGCTGTCCCTCCTTCTCGAGCGCGTGCAGGAACGACCGGAGGTCGTCGTAGGCCATCGTGTCTCTCCTCAGGAAGCCTTGAGCTTGGCGGTGCGCAGCCCCTCCCAGCGCTGCGCGGCCGGGGCGGGCAGGTCCAGCTGGTCGAGCACCCGGGAGGTGATGTGCTCGACGAAGTCGTCGATCGAGGTCGGGTTGTTGTAGAAGGCGGGCATCGGCGGGACGATCCGCACGCCCATCCGCGCGAGCGCGAGCATGTTCTCCAGGTGGATCTCGCTCAGCGGTGTCTCGCGCGGCACGATCACCAGCGGACGGCGTTCCTTGATCGTCACGTCCGCCGCTCGCGCCACCAGGCCGTCGGCGTACCCGGCGCGGATCCCGGCGAGGGTCTTCATCGAGCACGGCACGATCACCATGCCGTCGGTGCGGTAGGAGCCGGACGAGATGCTCGCGCCCTGGTCGTCGGGGTTGTGGACGACGTCGGCGAGCTCGCCGATCTCCTTGACGCTCCGCCCGGTCTCCAGCTCCGCGGTGGCCCGCGCCCAGCGGCTCAGCACCAGGTGGGTTTCCACCTCTGGCAGTTCGCGCAACCGCTCCAGCAGCCGCACGCCGAGCGGCGCCCCGGTCGCTCCGGTCATCCCCACGACGAGTCGCACGCTTCTCCTTTTCGGTCATCTTGCGCTGATGAATCCACGCTAAGCGCCGATCTCGCAGGTGAACCGGTACGCTGGCGACAAGAGATGGGGAGAATCGGACAGCGAGCAGATGGCAGAGATCACCGACGTCGCCTACCGGCCGGGGTTGAACGCGCCGATCGGCATGGACGTCATCGACTTCGCCGAGCTGCGCTCGCGCGCCCGGCGCCGGGGGATCGACCTGGCCGGACCGCAGCGCCCGGACTTCCACCACCTGATCCACGTGCACGCCGACGCGGACGAGCTGCGGCACACCGTCGACTTCACCGAGCACGTCATCCCGCCCGGCGGCTGGTTGTGGGTGCGTCCCGGCCAGGTGCACCAGTACGGCGCACTGACGCGTTCGCGGGGCACGATCGTCATCTGGCGGCCCGGTTTCGTCACCGTCGACCCGCCACCGCCGGAAACCCCGGTCCGTCCCGGCGGTTCGGCGCGCGAAGCGGTCGATCTGGCGCTGCGGCACCTGGTCGCCGACTACGCAGACCTGGGCTCGATGACGCTGGAAGCGCACAACAAGGCGCTGCGCATGCTGCTGGCGGTGCTGCTGCTCCGGCTGGCCCACGCGGGTTCGGCACCGTCGCCGTCCACCCCGGCCGACGGCCCGTTCGAGCGCTTCAAGGCCGCGGTGGAGCGCAACTTCACCCGCACGCACCGCGTCGCCGACTACGCCGCCGACCTCGGCTACAGCACCCGAACCCTGACCCGCGCAACCCTTTCCGCGACCGGCCGCTCGGCGAAGTCCTACTTGGACGCCCGCATAGTCCTGGAGGCCAAGCGCCTGCTCGTCCACACCGACCGCGCGTCAGCGGACATCGCGCGCCACCTGGGGTTCACCAGCCCCGGCGACTTCAGCAAGTTCTTCCGCAAGCACGACGGACGAACCCCGCTCGCCTTCCGCGCCGAGGCCCGAGGCACCGGAGCGTGACGGCGGCGCGCTGATCAGCCCGCGGCCGGGAACGGGTGGTGTTCGACCCTGGTGCCTCGTCCCGCGCGGCTTCGAGCTCGGCTCTCGGCCCGTGGTCAGTTCGAGGTGGACGTGCGCGGGATTTCGCGCAGCCGCCGGGGAAGGTCGTCGATGTCGCCCGGCACCGGTTCGAGCCAGCGGGCGGTCGCGGCCAGGTCCTCGGCGGTGCGCACCGGGCCGACGAGCATGACCTCGCCCACCGGGCTGCGGCTGCGAGTGCACCGCTGCACCAGGAGCGTGTGGCCGCTGAGCGCACCGGTCACCTTGCCCGCGTGGCACCAGAGACGCCCGAGGGGGCAGGTGGCTCGGACGAGCATCCCGTGCGGGCAGCGGCGGATGATCTCCCGCAGCACGGCCAGGACGGGTAGTTCCCCGCCGTCCTCGCAGCTGTCGCACAAGACGACCGTGAACCCTGCGGCGTCCGAGGTGCCGTGCCCCTGCTGTCGATCCACGTCCCGTCTCCTGCGCGTCGGTCCGACGGAGAAAGCCGCTGCCGGTCAGGCGTTCTCGAGCTGCTTTTCGGTTCGGGAGAAGGTTCGGCTGGCCGGGGCGAGGGCGGCCAGCGCCGGGGCCAGGGCGCAGATCAGGGTGCAGGTGATCAGGACCGCCGCTGGCCCGAAGGCTTCCGTCGCCGGAGCGATGAGGACCAGGCCGAGGGGCGCCAGGCCGTAGGAGAACAGGAAGTCCAACGCGGACACCCGCGCCAGCTTGTCCGGCTCCACCTCGCGCTGGATCGCGGTGAACCAGGGGACGTTGAACAGCTCGATGCCCAGCCCGGCGAGGACGTATGCGGCCAGCACCACCGCCGGGTGGACGGGGAGGAGCAGGCTCAGCGGTGCGAAGGTGTAGCAGCCCAGCCCGGCCAGCGCGGCCCAGCCCTGCGCGCGGGGGCGCCAGCGCGCGATGATCAGCGCTCCGACGAGCGCTCCGACGATGTAGGCGGTGGTCGCCGCGGCGAGCACCGCTTCACCGCCGTAGCGGTCGCGGCTGATCAGGGGGAGCAGGACGCCCGTGGCCGAGTAGCCGGTGGCGATCACCGCGGTCAGCGCGCCGAGCCCGGCGAGGAACCAGGGGTGCCTGCGCGCTTCCCGGAGCCCTTCGGCGAAGTCGGTGGTGAACGAGCTCCGGGGGCCCGCCGCGGGTGCGGCGGCGGTGCCCTTCGGTGGCAGCAGGGCTGCCAACAGCCAGAGCGCCCCGATGCCCACCAGCAGTGTCGGGATGTCCAGGAACACCGCCAGCAACGCGGTCAGGCCCGGCGCGACCAGGGTGGTCACCCGCACCGCCAGGGTCATCGCGGCGTTGGCCTGCTGGCGCTGCTGCTCGTCGACGACCTCCGCGGTCAGGGCCTGGAAAGCGGGGCGGCACGCGCCCTGCCCCGCACCTGCCACGGCCGCCGCGACCGCCATCAGCGGCACCGACCAGCCCAACCCCACGGCGATCGCCGGGAGCGCCAGCGCTGCGGCCAGGCCCGACCACAGCACGACCGCGCGTCGCGAGTAGCGGTCCGAGACCACGCCGCTGATCGGGACCGCGGCCAGGAACCCGGCGGTCCGGGCGGCCAGCAGCAGGCCGAGGGTCACGGGGGTCAGCGAGCGGTCGAGCACCGCGAGGCCCAGCACGAACGGCAGCGCCCAGGTCGCCAGGCCGGAGGCGGTCGTGCCGGTCCACAGCCGCAGGAAGGTGGGGTTGCGGACGACGGAACTGCTGCGCAGCGCGCGGGTGTTCGGTGCTGCTGGCGTGGCCACCGGGTGATGCTCCTCAAGTTAATGAAAATGGTTTTCGTTATCGTACTGGGTGGTCGTCGTGCGCGCGCGGAGTGGTCGCGGCTCGTGGTCCCGGGGCGCGGTTCCAGCTCATCCGCGACCACGGCATCGCCAGTTCCTCCAGCGCGGGAACGTTGTGCGGGGCGAGCGAGGCGAGGTCGACGGCTTCCCGGTGACGGCTGAACACCGAGCCGGTGTAGCGGTGCCCGGTGTCGGCCGCGATGAACACCGCGGTCCGGTCCGGGTTCTCCGCGCGTTCCCAGCGCGCCGCGAGGTAGGCCGCACCGGTGGACAGCCCGGCGAAGATCGCGTGCCTGCGCAGCAGGTCGATGCTGCCGGAGAGCGCGGCGCGGAAGGAGATCCAGTGGATGATGTCGTAGCGGTCGTGGGCGACGTTGCCGAACGGGATGGAGCTGCCGATCCCGGCGATGATGATGTCCGGGTCGGCGACGTGCTCGCTGCCGAAGGTGATGCTGCCGAACGGCTGCACCCCGACCAGCTGCACGTCGTCGGACTTCTCGCGCAGGAAGCCCGCCAGCGCCCCGGTCGACGCGCCGGACCCGACACCGCCCACGATCGTGACGCCCTCCGGGCCCAGCTCCCGCTCCAGCTCCTCGGCCACCGCCCGGTAGCCGAGGTAGTGGATGTCGTCGTGGTACTGGCGCATCCAGTGGAAGTGCGGGTTCTCCTCGAGGATCTCGCCGATGCGCTGCACTCGTCGGCTCTGGTCCAGCTTCAGGTCGCTGGTGGGTTCCATCTGCTCCAGCGATGCGCCCAGCACGGCCAGCTGGGTGCGCAGCGTGTCGTCGACGGTCGTGGAGCCGACTATGTAGCAGTGCAGCCCGTAGCGGTGGCAGGCCAGCGCGAGCGCGTAGGCGTAGATCCCGCTGGAGCTGTCCAGCAGGGTGTCGCCGGGGCGCACCGCACCGCGGTCGAGCAGGTGGCGCACCGCGCCCAGCGCCGAGACCACCTTCATGGTCTCGAACCGCAGGCACACCAACCCGTCCTCGACCCGGATCAGGTCCGGTTGGCCGATCGAATCCGCGACGTGGTCAAACATCGAGCTGGTCCCTTCCTGAACGGGCTGCCGAGGTGCGGAACACCCGGGTGACCGCGATCCCGTCGCGGGCCAGGGCCTTGCCGCACCGCTCCAGCCGGTGCGGCAGGTCCGCGGCAGCGGGGTCGAAGAGCACCCCGGCGACGTTGCCGCTGTGCGCCACCTGGATCCCCACCGCGCCGGAGGTCCGCGCGATCTCGGTGAGGACCGGGAGTTCTTCCTTGGGGAGCAGTTGTTGGTTGAGCTGGGCGCTTTCCGTGCTGACCTCGCCGAGCAGAGCGGTGTCGGCGGTGTCGACGGCGCGCCGCAACCTGCGGCGGAGCCGTTCGAACGCGGAGATCCGCGAGGTGTCCACTGTGGGCAGGTCGAGTGTGTTGACCGGTCGTCCGGCACCCGTGAGGCAGCCGAGGACGACCAGCGGGGGCAGTGCATCTCCCAGCACTTCGAGGACACGGCCCTCGCGTTGTGCGAAGAGCAGCGCGCGGTCGTCGAGCATGAGCGGGTCGGACGCCTGCTCGGCGCGCACCGCGAGGGCGGCCACGGTGTTCGCGGGCAGCCGGACGCCGAAGGAGTCCGCCACCGCGCGGACGGCCGCGATGATGTCGCTGGTCGAAGACCCCATGCCGAGCCCTACCGGCAGGTCGCCGTTCAGCCGCAGCCGCCCGCCGCACACCCGGGAGCCGAAGCCCTGCAAGATGCTCACGGACCTGAGCAGGTCCAACGTCAGCAGCGCCGCCCGCCGGGCCTTCACCCGGTCCGCTGGCACCACCGAGAGGGATTCCGGTGCCGCGCCCGGCTCCGGCCGGAACTCCGCCCGGGTGCCCAGCCCGCTGATCGGCAGCGTGACCAGTCCCCGGCACGGTTGGCCCAGTGAATCCCGGAAAACCCCTTGCAGGATCTCCCCGTGATGACCCGGCGCGCGGCCGGTGCCGACGGCAGGCGCGGCCACCAGCTCACCGCGCAACGCCTCGTCAAGCACCGGCGCGCACCCCGGACCGGCCCGACGCGCTCACGCCGTCTCCGCCCGATATCGGTACAGCACCGTGGGGTCGGCGCTGAACTGGGAGAACGGGAACGGCTCCGCCGACAGCGCGGTCACCCCGGCGCCGAGGAAGGCCCGCGCCACCGCGCTGCCGGTCTGCGCGTAGACCACCAGCGGCACCTCGTGCTCGCGGCAGTGCTGCAGGATGTGGTCGAACGTGCCGTTGCTCAACGTCATCCCGGTGGCCACCACCGCCTCGGCCGGGGCCAGCACCTCGGCCATGGACTCGGCCACCGGATCGCCCCACTGGGTCCGGCGCAGGTTCAGGTCGCACGGCAGGCATTCCCCGCCGCGCTCCCGGATCGCGGCGACCAGCGGGTTGACCACGCCGATCAGCGCGACCTTCGCGCCGGGATCGATGTCGAGTAGTCCGGCGATGGCCGTGTCCCGCGCGTGCGCGCGCGTCTCGGGCGTGCCTGCGGGAAGGGTGATCGGTTCGGCGTCCGAGTCGCGGTGCGGTCGGGCTTCGGCCAGGTAGGCGTCCAGCGCGGCGATGCGCAGCGGGGCGGGGGCTTCCCGGAGCAGCGCACCGAGCGGGGACCCGGAGGCTTCCCGGCCGATCGACGGGTCGAGCTCACCGGCCTCGAACGCGCAAGCACCGAAGGAGCGGCCGACGCGCACCAGGACGTACTGGTTGAGGTAGGTCGTGCCGCCACCGGCCAGCCGGGTGCCGTGGTGCAGCCAGAACACGCTGGTCGCGGTCAGCTCGGCCGGATCGGGGCCGTGCGCGCCGTCCAGCACCTGGGTGGTCAGCTCGGCGACGGTGGCCGCGGTCATCGGTCCTCCCGGGTCAGGCGGAACAGGTAGGTCAGCACGCCGTCCTGCCAGTCGTGCAGGTGGGCGATCTCGGCCGCGAACCCGACCTCGGTGGCGTGGCCGATGATGGCCCGCAGGTCCGCGGTGTTGGAGACGATCAGGAACACCTCGCCGCCGGGGGCCAGCAGGTCGCGCTCGGCGATCTGGGCGAAGAACCGGGCCACCAGCGGGCTGCCCGCGCACACGTTGCGGACGATCGCCGGGTCGTCGCTGACCCGCTGGCTGACGGCGGGCGGGTTGAAGGTGATGACGTCGGCGCGGAACCCGGCCGGGAAGTCCGCGAAGAGGTCGGAGACCACCGGCACGAAGGTGCTGCGGCTGGTGGGGGCGGCGAGCTCGTCGAAGTAGCGCTGCGCGGTCCGCACGCTGGCGGCGTCGACGTCGCAGGCGTGGATCTCGGCCGCGCCGCGCAGTCCGGCGACCACGGCCTCCACGCCGAGCCCGACGCCCATGGCCGCGTAGACGCGGCCCGCGACGTCGATGGTGCCGTCGAGCAGTCGTTCGTGGATCATCCGACTGGTCGCGCCGGGCATGAACACGCCGGGCGGCAGTTCGAAGGTCCACCCGTTCCACTCGTACGTGCGGACGGTGTGCAGGTCGGCCTTGGGCTGGTTGAGCGCGATGATTTGCGCTGCGGGCAGCGGTTCGGGGAGCTGGTCGAGCTGGACCGCGTTCGTCACTGCGTGGCTGCCTTTCCTCATCGTCCGATCGAGCGCAGGTAGGCGGCGAACTGCTCGGCGCCTTCGATGTTGCGGGGGCCGCTGACGGCCTGTCCGTAGTCGAGCACGTAGAACTGTCCCTTTTGGACCGCCGGGCTGCTGGCCAGCGGCGGGTACGACTTCAGGAAGGCGATCTTGTCCGCGACCGGGCGGTCGCCGTAGTCGACCACGGCGATGACCTCCGGCGCGGCCTCCACCACGTCCTCCCAGCCGACGCTGGTCCAGCGCTGGTTGAGCCCGCTGAAGATGTTGCGCCCTCCGGCCAGCGAGATGAGCGCGTCCGGTGCGCCCTGGGCGCCGGAGGTGAAGGGCTGGTCGGTGCCCGAGTCGTAGAGGAACACCCGGGCCGGTTCGCCGGCCGGGCGCTGCTGCCGCAGGGCCTCGGCGCGCTTCTGCAGGTCGGACACCAGCGCTTCGGCCCGCTCGGGCACGTGGAAGATCGCACCGATCTGCCGCAGGTCGGTGTAGAGCGCTTCCAGCGGCGGCACCTGGACGGGGTGCGTGCCGTAGTTGAAGCAGCTCTCGGTGTGCTGGTAGCTGCGGATCCCGACCTGGTCCAGCAGTTGCGGGGTGATGCCGCGCGCTTCGCTGAAGCCGGAGTTCCAGCCCGCCAGCACCCAGTCCGCCTTGGCGCCGATCACCACCTCGCGGCTGAGCACGTCGGTGCTCAGCACCTCCACCGACCGGTAGTCGTCGAGGTAGGGCGAGCGCTGCACCGCCGGGTCGGCCGTCGACGGCATCACGATGCCGCGCATCCGGTCGGCCAGGCCGAGCGCGAACATCTTCTCGGTGCTGCTCATGTCGTAGGCGACGGCCCGTTGCGGCAGCGGGTAGCTGATCTGCTCGCCGCAGTTGTCGATGACCACCGGCGCGGCCTCGCCGGGACCTGGTTGCTGCACTGTCGCGCCGCACCCCGCCAGGAGTGCGACGCTGCCCACCAACGCCGCGGTGCGGCGCAGGGTTGCGCGGTTCATGTGGTTCCTTCCGGTTCGGTCAGGTCGTAGAGCAGCTGCGGGGCCCCGGTGCGCGGGTGCGTCACGATCGACGGGGTCACGCCGAAGACCTCGCGGACGAGTTCGGGTTCGAGCACTTCGAGGGGTTTCCCGGTGCGGACCACCGAGCCCCGGGACATCACGGCGAGCCGGTCGCAGGTCGCCGCGGCCAGGTTCAGGTCGTGCAGCGCGACGAGCACGGTCAGCCCGCACCCGCGCAGGAACGACAGCAGTTCCACCTGGTGGCGCACGTCGAGGTGGTTCGTCGGCTCGTCGAGCACCAGCACCTGCGGCTCCTGCACGAGCGCGCGGGCGATCAGCACCCGCTGCCGCTCGCCACCGGACAGCGACAGGATGCTGCGCCGCGCCAGGTGCTCGACGTCGGTGCGCTGCATGGCCTCCCGGCACAGCTCCCATTCCGCGTCGCTGAGCCGCTGGTTGCCGCGCAGGTGCGGAAACCGGCCCAGCGCAACGATTTCGGCCACGGTGAAGTCGAGCTCGGTGTGGCTCTTCTGGGTGAGCGCGGCGATCGACCGCGCGCTCTCGGCCAGCGGCATGGAGTTCAGGTCGGTCCCGTCCAGCAGCACGGTGCCGGTGGTGGGGCGCAGCGCCCGGTAGAGGCAGCGCAGCGCGGTGGACTTGCCGCTGCCGTTGGGGCCGACCAGGCCCACGACCTCACCGCTGTCGGCGGACAGGTTCAGTCGCTCGACGAGTGTCGTCCCGGCGATCTCCACCGACACGTCTTCCAGCGTCACGTCCATGTCAGCTCCCGCCGAACAGGTAGCCGCGACGCCGCATCAGCGCGACGAACACGGGCACCCCGATCAGGGCCGTGATCACGCCCAGCGGCAGTTCCCGCGGTGCGAACGCGGTGCGGGAGACCAGGTCCACCCACACCAGCAGCACGGCCCCGGCCAGCGGTGCGACCACCAGGACCCGGTTGTGCGCCGCGCCGACCAGGATGCGCACCAGGTGCGGCATGACCAGCCCGATGAACCCGATCGCGCCGCTGACGGCCACGATCGCCCCGGTGACCACGGCGGTGAGCAGGAACAGGCCGCGCCGCAGGCGAGCCGCGTCGACGCCGAGGCTGGCGGCGGTCTCGTCGCCCATCGCCAGCACGTCCAGCGCCCGCCCCTTCCGCGCCAGCAGCACCACGGCGACCGCGACGGCCGCGGCGGCGATGGGCAGCGACTGCCAGGTGGCGCCACCGAGGCTGCCCAGCAGCCAGAACAGCACGGTGCGCGCGGATTCCCCGAAAGGCGCGAAGAACACGATCACGCTCATCGCGGCCTGGAACCCGTAGGCCAGTGCGACGCCGATGAGCACCAACCGCAGCGGGCTCAACCCGGCCCGGCTGCGCGCGATCAAGTACACCAGCGCGGTAGCCCCGAGCGCCCCCAGGAAAGCAGCCGCGGACAGCGCGAAGATCCCCAGCGAGGAGAACAAACCGAAGGACACCACAGCGCTCGCACCCACCGATGCCCCGGAGGAGACACCGAGGATGAACGGATCGGCGAGCGCGTTGCGCACCAACGCCTGCACCGCGACGCCGATGGCGCTCAACCCGGCGCCGACGACGGCCGCCAGCAGCACGCGAGGCGCGCGAACCTGCCAGATCACGGCGTAGTCGGTGAACTCCTCAGCCCGGATCGAACCGCCGGTCACGGCGGCCCAGAGGTAGCGCGCGGTGTCGGCCAGCGGCACGACGGTCGGCCCCAGCGCGATCGCGACCAGCGCGGACACCAGCAGCACCGCGGTCAGCACCGCGGCGATGAGCACCAGCGGAACACGCGGAGCCAACTCCGGCACCGGTGTCCTGGCGCGTTCCAGAAGCATCTCGTCCCCATCCTCGAACCCCGACGCCGTCCTCGGTGACCCAGCCTGTCGCTAATGACAATCATTGTCAACAAATCGGCAATGTGATCAACCTTGCGCGAGGACCGCTTGACGCGGACTCCACCCGCACAGCTCGAAGAATGGGTTGGCTGGCTTGGGTGTGGCCGCCAGGAGCGGTCCGATCGAGGTGAGGCCAGGACGGTTCGGATCAAGAGGAACGCATTGCGAGCGAGAGGCGGAGCGGCGAGTCGAGCTTCTTGGGCGCGCTGCGCCGCCTTAACCGTCGGTTCTCTGCTGCACGAATTTGCCCACGCCATTTCGCCGGGGCCGAACCAAGATCTTCAGATCGCTTCACTCGTTACGCGGAAGCGCACGCAGTGTTGCTCGTCGGCGTCGATCAGGAGGTGCTTAGCGCAGTCCACCCAGTGGCTCCGCATGCGCAACTTCCCGGAAAGACGGGCTTTTTCGGCCAAGGGCGACCGTTCTGGTCACAGCCACGCCACCTCCGGGGTCAGGGGTTCGGCGGAGCGCTGGGCTTCGGTGATCGCCGTCATGAACGCTTCCGAGGCTGCTGCGAGGGGGCGGTGCGGATCGCGGACCACTGCGATCTGGCGGCGGGTTTCGGGGTCGTTCAGCGGTCGGTGTTCTAGGTTGGCGAACTGGACCAGCGGTAGCACCAGTCCCGGCATCACCGCCACTCCCAGGCCTGCCGCGACCAGGCCTGCGACGGTGGCGATGTTGCGGGATTCCAGCACGAGCTCCGGGCGGACCTGGGCCGTGGCGAAGGCGCGTTCGGCGTGCTGGCGGATGCTGCTGGTCGGTTCGAAGGCGATGTGCGGCTCGCCCTCCAGGTCCGCCCAGTTCAGGTTGCGGCGGCGCGAAAACCGGTGCTGGGGCGGGAAGACGCAGCAGAACTGGTCGGTGGCGATCGGGCGGACGTCCAGGTCCGGCAGCGGTTCGGCGGTCACGGTGACCGCCAGGTCGACCTCGCCGGAGCGGACCTGCTGCAGCACCTCGTCGGACATTCCGTCCGCAATGGACAGGTCGACTCCGGGGTGCGCTGCGCGGTAGGCGGAGACGACCGGCGGGAGCAGGATCGCCGCCAGCGACGGCAGGGCCGCGATGCGCACCCGGCCGCGGCTGCCCGCCAGGAAGCCCTCGAAGTGGTTGATACCGGCGTCGAACGCTTCGACCACGCGCCGGGCCACGCGGCAGAACTCGTCGCCTTCCGGCGTGGTGACCAGGTTTCGCGTGGTGCGCTGGAAGAGCGTGATGCCCAGCTTGCGCTCGACCTCGCGGACCGTTCGGCTCATCGAGGACTGGGCCAGGTGGAGGTTGTCCGCGGCGAGGGTGAAGCTCCCGGCGTCGTGCACCGCGAGCACCAGGCGGAGCTGCTGGAACGTCAGGTCCATGCGCATAGTGCATTAATCTATCAGTAACTTTTGCTTGACCTGCATGAGCGATGCGGATCACAGTACCTCCGTTCGACTTCGGAGGTGCTCATGCTCGCCGCGAGCGGATTCCTGACCGTCGGGGTCTTCCTGGCCCTGGTGCTGTCCCGGCGCGTCTCGGTGCTCTTCGCGCTCACCCTCGTGCCGATCGCGGCGGCGCTGGCCAGCGGCTTCGGCGGCCAGCTCGGGGCGCTGATCGCCGACGGGCTGGTCACCGTCGCCCCGGTGGCCATCATGATCACCTTCGCGGTGCTCTACTTCAGCCTGATGATCGACGCCGGGCTGTTCGACCCGGCGGTGACCCGGATCCTGCGCTGGGCCGGGGGAGATCCGCTGAAGATCACCGTCGGCACCGCGCTGCTGACGCTGCTGGTCGCGCTCGACGGCGACGGGGCCTCGACGTTCCTGATCACGGTGTCCGCGCTGCTGCCGATCTACCAGCGGTTGGGCATGCGGCGCATCGTGCTCGCCGGGGTCATCTGCCTGGCGGCGGGCGTCATGAACATGGTGCCGTGGGGCGGCCCGACGGCCCGCGCGATGGCCGCGCTGAACCTGGACAGCGGCCAGCTGTTCGTGCCGGTCCTGCCCGCGATGATCGCCGGGATCCTGTGGGTGCTGGTCGCCGCCTACCTGATCGGCAGGGCGGAGCGGAAGCGGCTCGGCGTCATCGAGGTCGACGTGGTGGACCGGGCCCGGCTCACCGGCGCGCAGCGGGTGCGGTTCTGGATCAACGCGGTCCTGACGCTGGCGCTGGTGGTGTGCCTGCTGGCGCAGCTGGCGGACCTGGAAGTGCTGTTCCTGCTGGCGTTCCTGGTGGCGCTGCTGGTCAACCGGCCGTCCTGGGCGGGCCAGCAGGAGCTGCTGACCAAGCACGCCTACAACGTCGTGCTGGTGGTCGTGGTGATCTTCGCCGCCGGGGTGTTCACCGGCATCCTCACCGGCACCGGGATGATCAAGGCGATGGCCGAGGCCCTGGTGTCGGTCATCCCCGACTCCGCGGCGGGGCTGCTGCCGGTGGCCACCGCGATCACCAGCATGCCGTTCAGCCTGGTGTTCACCCCGGACTCCTTCTACTACGGCGTGGTGCCGGTGCTGGCCGAGACCACCGCGGCGCTCGGCGGCGACCCGGCCGCCATCGGGCGGGCCGCCATCCTCGGCCAGATGACCACCGGGTTCCCGCTCAGCCCGCTGACCGCCTCGACGTTCATCCTGCTCGGGATGAGCGGGGTCGACCTCGGCGACCACCAGCGGTTCATCTTCAAGTGGGCGTTCGGCACCACGCTGGTGATGACCGCCGTCGCGCTGGTCACGGGGGTGCTGTGATGCGCATCGGCAGCGGGGCGGGCTTCGCCGGGGACCGGATCGAGCCCGCGGTGGACCTCGCGGCGCGGGGCGGGCTGGACGACCTGGTCCTGGAATGCCTTGCGGAGCGCACCATCGCGCTCGGCCAGCAGCGCAAGCTGCGCGATCCGGCGCTCGGCCACGACCCGCGCCTGCGCGCGCGGTTCGAGCGGCTGCTGCCGGTGGCGCGCGAGCGCGGCGTGCGGGTCGTGACCAACATGGGCGCGGCGAATCCGCTCGCCGCGGGTCGGGAGACCCGCGACCTGCTGGCGGAGCTCGGGCTGGCCGGGAAGGTCGCGGTGGTCACCGGGGACGACGTGCTGGACCGGCTCGACCTGCGGCTTCCCGCGCTGGAGGACGGGATCCCGCTCGCCGACCACGGCCCGGTCGTGTCGGCGAACGCCTACCTCGGCGCCGACGCGCTGCTGCCCGCGCTCGACACCGGGGCGCACGTGGTGCTGACCGGGCGGGTCGCGGACCCGTCGCTGTTCGTCGCGCCGCTGGCGCACCGGCTGGGCTGGGAGCTCGACGACTGGCCGCGCATCGCGTCCGGGACGCTCGTCGGGCACGTGCTGGAATGCGCGGGTCAAGTCACCGGCGGGTACTTCGCCGACCCCGGGGTGAAGGACGTGCCCGGCCTGGCCGAGCTCGGCTTCCCGTTCGCGGAGGTGGCCCCCGACGGCACCGCGACCATCGGCAAGCTCGCGGGCACCGGCGGCGTCGTCTCGACCGCGACCGTGCGCGAGCAGCTGCTCTACGAGGTCACCGACCCGACGGGCTACCGCACGCCCGACGTGGTGCTGGACTTCCGCACCGTGCGCGCGGAGCAGACCGGCGTCGACCGCGTCCGGATCGGCGGCGCCACCGGTCGCGCCCGCCCGGCGGAGCTGAAGGTCAGCGTCGGCTACCGCGCCGGGTACCGGGCGGAGTGCGGCATCAGCTACGCCGGGCCGAACGCCGCCCGCCGGGCCCGGCTGGCCGCGGACGTCGTCACCGCCCGGCTGCGCGGCACGGGGTTGCGGATCAGGGCGGACGTCCTCGGTGCGCTGGGGGATTCCGGCGAGCCGAGCGACGAGTGCCGACTCCGGGTGGCCGCGATGGCGCCGAACCCGGCGGCGGCCGACGTCGTGTGCCACGAGGTCGAAGCGCTCTACACGAACGGACCGGCGGGCGGCGGCGGCGTCCGCACCGACGTCCGCGAGGTGGTCGGGATCGTGTCGGCCCTGATCCCGCGCGCCGACGTCGAAACCCGAGTGACCGTGCTGGAGGCCGACGGTGCTGCTGCATGACATCGCCCACTGCCGGGCCGGGGACAAGGGCGACACCTCGACGCTGTCGCTGTTCCCGCACCGCGACGAGGACTTCCCGCTGCTGGTGCGGGAAGTGACCGCGCAGCGGGTCCGCGAGCACCTCGCCGACCACGTCCGCGGCGAGGTCCTGCGCTACGAACTCCCGAACCTGTGCGCGCTGCAGTTCACCTGCCGCCAAGCCCTCGGCGGCGGCGTGACGACCTCCCTGGCCCTCGACACCCACGGCAAGACCCTCAGCTCCCGCCTCCTGTCCCTCCCGCTGCGAGGAGAACCCTGATGCGCAGAAGGACCTTCCTGGCCGGTGCCACGGCCGCTGGCGCGCTGCTCGCCGCCGAACCCGCCTTCGCGGCGGGACAGCTGAGCGATCCCTTCTTCCGCTACGACCGCCCACCGCAACACGGAGTTCGGACCGAACGAGTGCGCATCCCGCTCCGGGACGGGAGTTTCATCGCAGCCGACCTCCACCGCCCGGATTCCCCGGGCCCGTTCCCCGGCATCGTCTACGACTACAACGCCTACGACCAGCTCGACGAATTCGGGCGTGCGGCGAGGGACTTCGTGGTTCGCGGCTACGCCGTGCTGGTGTGCAACGCGCGCGGATCAGGTGCCTCGCCCGGCGAGCTCGACCCGTTCAGCGCCCAGGAGCAGCGCGACAACCACGACGTCGTCGAATGGTTCGCCGCGCAGCCGTGGTGCACGGGGCGGATCGGGCAGTCCGGCGTCAGCTACGGCGGGCACGCGAGCCTGCTGGTGGCGGTTACCAAACCGCCGCACCTGGTCGCGGTCGCCCCGGTGAACGCGCTGCACGACTGGTACGAGAACACCATCTACCGCGGCGGCATCTACTCGCCGAGAATCCGCCCCTGGCAGGAGGAAACGGCGCCGGAGACGCTGCGCACCTACGCCGAGCACCCGCGCTACGACGACTTCTGGCGGGAGCGCAGCGTCCAGCACCGGTGGGCGAACCTCGACATCCCGGTGCTGGAGTTCAACGGCTGGTACGACCGCTACCGCGACGGCATGGTGAAGAACTACCGGGCGCGACCGGACACCGTCTGGTTGGTGTCCGGGCCGTGGGCGCACGGCATGCCCGAAGGCCAGCACGCCGGATTCGACCACCGGCCGTTCCTCGCCTGGTGGGACCGGTGGCTGATGCGCCTGCCCGGCGCGCCGCTGCCGCGGGCCAAGGTCACGTCGTACGAGGTGCCGGGCCCGGGTGCTGGCCGGGGCTGGCAGCAGTTCGCCTCCTGGCCGCCGCCGGACGCGACCGCCCTGCAGCTGGCGCTGACCGCGGACGGCCGGTTGTCCGAGGGAGGCAGGCCCGGGCATCGGAGCTTCCGCGTCAACACCCGCCCAGGGCCGGGACGCCCCGACGAGCGCCTGGTCTTCGAAACCCGGCCGCTGCGCCGCGACCTGGTGCTCGCCGGGGACCTCGAAGCCAAGATCTGCGCGTCGTTCTCGGCCCCGGACGGCAACATCGCGGTGATCGTCGAGGACGTGGCCGCGGACGGCACGGCGGTCCGCATCACCCAGGGATGGCTGAAGGCCAGCCACCGGCACGGGCACGAACGGCTGGCACCGGTGGAGCCGGGTGCCGAGTACGCGCTGCCGGTGCACATCTGGCCGACCCACCACCGCCTCGTCGCAGGCCACCGCCTGCGCGCCACGGTGTCCTCGGACGACTACCCGGAAATCGACTGCGACGCCCCACCCGGCCAGGTCAACCTCCGCCTCGGCCCCGGAGGCTCAACCCTCCGAGCCACGGTGCGGGCCTGAGGCTGTGGCCATCGCGGTGATCGGCGGTCATGGAGCCTGCCGGTTAACTCGGATGGCCGAACTTCGCGGGAAGTGGTTGAGAGGAGTCCTTCGCGATCTCCATGCTGGGCCGCTGTCGGCTCAGGTCGTGGTGACACGTGGGGGATGTGTGGCAGGGCGTCGGATCGGCGGTGCTGGTGGAGGGTCTGATCCAGCTCCGCGCAATGCCGGGAGTCTCGTCGTTGCTGGCACGCTCGCCGTCGCGCTCGCATCGGGCAGTGGCGCGTTGGGTGCGGGTTCGTCGGTGACCACGGGATCGGCAGCAGGTGAGTCGGCGGTGAGCGGGGCCGCGAACACGGCGGTCCGGAATGTCGCGTCGCGAAACCTCAAGGCGCGCAAGACCGAGGCCAGGCGGTCGGTTCGGCGGGGGCAGGTGGACGATGCCTGGCGGCGGATGGGGCTGCGCAGGATGCGGCAGTCCGACAAGGTCGCTGCCGTCGACTGCGTTGCGCACTCGTTCGGGGAAGTTCGCGATTTCCTGGTCCGCACCCCGTGCAAGTCGCTGGACCGGATCCTCTTCGCCGTCGGCGATGATCAGGGCGATGCTGCTGTCGTGTCCGTGGCGTGGGTCGACTTCCGGAACCGCAGTACTGCCGGGAAGTTCCATCGCCTGGAGGATCGTCACGGCACTGGCGACATCAAGCCGTTGGGCAGTTCTCTCCTCGGTATGCGCGATATCGAGTTCACCGGCCACCACTACCACGCGGAGCGGAGGGGGACCACAGTGACGATCGCGGAAGCGGAAACGCTCTCCGGTGCCTATAGCGCCGACGATCTCGATGCTATCGCCGAGGTCGCTGCGCTGCTCCCGCGTCCGTGATCGGCGGTGTGCTCCGAACGGGCGGTGGGGGTTCCGGGAAATCGATTCCCCGGCCAGAATGGCTGCGACTGTTTCCTGACCGGCCTGTTCGCGAGAGGAGCGGTGTGACGACTGCCGTCGCCGCTGGGGAGGCGGTGTGATCGACCCGCGCGGTCAAGCGGTGCTGATCCTCGATCGGGAGTCCGGGCAGTTCCAGGACAAGACGTCCGAGGTCCGCGAAGTCGAACCCCAGGCGGACGGAAGAGTCGGCGTCGTATTCACCCGTGGTCGCCGTTACCCGTACGGGAAGGATCGCGTGCGCGTCCTCCGCAATCCGGAACGCGTTGAGATCACCGGGGACGCCAGGGTCGAGGTTCAGGGCGCTGTTTGGGAGAACGCCTTCGAAGTCGTCACCTTCGCCGCGCCCGAGGGCGCGTGGTCCCGCGTCTTCTACCGGATCCGGGGGAGCGAAAAGCACCTGCTCTATCCCGCTTCCCAGGTACGCGTGCTCACCAGCGCGACCGGATCAGGGCCTGCTGCCGATGTCCTTCGCTACTGGCGCACCATCCTGTCCGGTCTCCCCGCGGACGATCCGCTGGTGCGGCCGTACGCCAAGCTCGGTGGGTTCGTCCACCCCGAGAGCGTGCTGGGGACGTACCTGGTCGGTGCACCCATCGAGCCGCGAGAGCTGGACGGCATTCCGATCTTCCCCTTCCGGTGCAACCTCAGCCAGCGCGAGGCGGTGGAGAACGGGCTCACCCGGTCCATCTCCGTCATCGAGGGGCCGCCCGGCACCGGGAAGACCGAAACCATCCTGAACCTGCTCGCCAACATCGTCATCCGGGGCCGGACGGTCGCGGTGGTGTCCCAAGGCAACTCCGCCGTCGACAACGTGAAGGAGAAGCTCGATCGACTGGGCTTCGGGCATGTGCTCGCGAACCTGGGGAACGCGGACAAGCAGGAGGAATTCTTCAAGGATCAACCTGCTCGCAATGCGAAGGTCGCCACTCTCGCGGCCAACATCCCGCAGCCGCCCGACCTCGACCGGCTGGCCAAGGTGGACGAGCGCCTGCGCCGATTGCAGTCCGCAGAACGCAACCGTGCCGAACGGCGCCAAGAACTCGCGGCCTACCGGTTGGAGCTGCGGCACTTCGAACACCATTTGGAGCAGGGCGCGGGGGAGATCCCGGACCTGACCGGTCTTCCGCTGCTCCGCCGTTCGTCCGGCCGCATCCTCGACTACCTGGCGGAAAGCGAGCTGGAGCGCGAAGGAGCGCGTCCCGGGCTGATCCGGCGGATCCGGAAGTACTTCAAGTACGGTTCCCTGCGCGGGCTCGACCCCGACGACACCAGCGCGGTCCTCCGGCTGCAACGCGCGTACTACGACAAGCGGATCGCCGAGCTGGACCGGGAGATCGCGCAGCTCGACGACGAACTGCAGCGGGCGGATTTCGACGGGTTGGCGCAGGAACACCGAGACCTCTCCGTCCAGACCCTGCGCGCCGCGCTCGGCGCCCGGTACAGGTCGTCGTCCCGGAAGACCTATCAGAAGGACACCTTCAGGCTGGGCAAGGAGTTCGCCGCGTTCATCGCGGACTACCCGGCCCTGCTGAGCACCTGCCACTCGTTGCGGTACAGCATCGCGAGCGGGTTCCTGCTCGACTACGTCATCATCGACGAGGCCTCGCAGGTCGATCCGCTCGTCGCCGGGCTGGCGCTGTCGTGCTGCCGCAACGTCATCGTGGTGGGAGATCTCAAGCAGCTGCCGCCGATCCCTCCCGAGTCCGCAGCGGAGCCCGCTCCACCGAGCCCCGCCTACGACTGCGCACGGCACAGCATCCTGTCCTCGCTGGTGGAGCTGTACGGCGATGCCCTCCCGCGCACCCTGCTGCGCGAGCACTACCGGTGCGATCCGGCCATCATCGGGTTCTGCAACAAGAAGTACTACGGCGGCGACCTCATCCCGTACACGACCAGCCGTGAGGCCCGCCCGATGATCGTGGTGCGCACGGTCGAGGGCAACCACATGCGCCAGCACCGGAGCGGAGGTCGCTCGAACCAGCGCGAGGTGGACGTCATCGAAGCCGAGGTCATCCCGGAGCACTGCGCGGGGATCGAGGCCGCGGAGATCGGCATCACCACCCCGTACCGCCTGCAGGCCGACAAGGCGGGCGACCAGCTCGACACCATCGCGGCGGACACCGTGCACAAGTTCCAGGGCAGGCAGAAGGAAGTGGTCATCATGACCACGGTCCTCGACGAGACCTGGCGCGGGCGCAGCGGGCTGAAGTTCGTGGACAACCCGCAGCTGATCAACGTGGCGGTGTCCCGGGCGATCCGGCGGTTCGTCCTGGTGACCAACCACGACATGCTGCCGACCAGCCGCCACATCCGGGACCTGGTGGGGCACATCCGCTACCACGATCCCGACGGGGGAGTCGAGGACAGCGCGGTGGTCTCGATCTTCGACCTGCTCTACCGCGACTACTCGCGCCGACTGCGATCGCTGGCCAGGCGGCTGAAGAACGAGCGGCAGTACAAGTCCGAGGACATCGCTTGGACCGTGCTCCACGACATCCTCGCCGAGGAGCAGTACGAGCACCTGACCGTCGTCGCCCAGGTCCTCCTGAAGAACCTGTTCCCCGACGTCAGCGCGCTCACGCCGAGGCAGGCCAGGTACGTCGGGAATCGCGCATCGGTCGACTTCGTCGTGTACAACCGGGTGACGAACCAGCCGCAGCTGGCGATCGAGGTCGACGGCTTCGCCTACCACGAGAACAACCCCGAGCAGCTGAAGCGCGACGAGCTCAAGAACGAGATCTTCCGCATCCACAGCATGCCGTTGCTGCGGCTGCCGACCACGGGAAGCCGCGAGGAGCGGCGGATCCGGCAGGCGTTGGACGCTGCGGAGAGGCACTGGGCGCAGAAGGCGGCTCGCTGACGAGCCAGCGGTGGACCTGCGGCGATCACGTCGCGCAGCTCCGGGTTCACCGGTTCGGGTCTTATCGGCGGGAACGTCGGGAACGGATCATTGGCCGCCAGAAGACTGATGCCGAGACCTGCGCCCTCCGCGTTGGCGCACCCGACGACTGATCGAGATCCGTCGCACGAGATCGGAGCAGCCAGTTGACCGAGCCCTCGCTGTCCGCGCCCTTCAGCTACGACCGGGTCTGGACCAACTGGGCCGGGAACCACACCGCCACCCCGGCGGTGTACGCCCGGCCCCGCGACGAGTCCGAGGTCGTCGAGGCCGTCCGCTACGCGATCCGGCAGGGGATGAACGTGCGGGTCGCCGGGGCGGGGCACTCGTTCACGCCGGTCGTGCCCACCGGCGGGCTGATGCTCGACCTGACCCGGTTGAGCGGGGTGACCGCGACCGATCCGCAGCGGTTGCGGGCGAGCGCGTTGGCGGGCACGACGGTCGGGCAGCTCGGTGAGCCGCTGTGGGAGGCCGGGCTGTCGCTGTCCAACCAGGGCGACATCGACAAGCAGGTGATCGCCGGTGCGATCGCGACCGCCACGCACGGTTCCGGCATCGGGCTGCCGAACATGTCCTCGGCGCTGCGCCGGGTGCGGCTGGTCGACGGGCGGGGTGAGGTCGTCGAGATCGGTGAGGACTCGGTGCGGGAACTGCGCGCGGCGCAGGTCGCCATCGGCTCGCTCGGCGTGATGCTGGAGGTCGAGCTGGCCGTTTCCGCCGCCTACCACCTGAAGGAGGAGATCAGCTACCGGCCGTGGCAGGAGGTCGAGGAGTCCTGGGACGCGCTCATCGCCGACCACCGGCACTTCTCGTTCTTCTGGTGCCCCGCGGACCACTCGGTGGACCTCTACCAGCTCCCGGCGCCGCCCGAGCAGCCGATGCGCGACCACTGCTACGTCAAGATCTACGACGAGGTCGAGGTCACCGAGCCGGACGGGCTGGTCTCCGACGACGTGGGGAACCGGACCGACCGCGCCTACCGGGTCTACCCCGGCGGGTACGACGAGCCCTTCCACGAGATGGAGTACATGGTCCCGGCCGAGCGCGGTCTGGAAGCGCTCGACGAGATCCGGCGGTTGATGCTCGACGAGTTCCCCGACCAGCTCTACCCGATCGAAGTGCGCTGGACAGCGGCCGACGACGCGTACCTGTCGCCGAACTACCAGCGCGACACCTTGGTGATCTCGGTGTCCGGCGAGCCCGGTACCGACTACTGGCCGTTCCTGCGCGCCGTGGACCAGCGGCTGCGCGCGTACCAGGCCCGCCCGCACTGGGGCAAGATCCACTTCATGACGCGGGACCGGCTGGCCGAGCTGTTCCCCGAGTTCGACACCTTCCTCGCCGTGCGCCGCGAGTTCGACCCGAACGGCACCTTCCTCAACGACCACCTGCGACCGCTGCTGGGCTGAGCCGCGGAGGTCGCGCCGAAGATCTCGTGGAGAACTTGTTCCAGCGGTCGTGTGTCGTTGAGATGTGCTAGGCGCGTTTGCTTCGATCTCCGCATGGACAAAGAGATAGAACGTGTTCTAACCTAGCGGGCGCTTGGGTTGGCGTCGGAACGAGGTCCGCTTGCGGTGAAAGGCGTCGGGGATGGCTGAGGCTGATTACGTCGTTGTGGGTGCGGGCAGTGCCGGGTGTGCCGTGGCGCGACGGCTGGCCGAGCGGGGGGCCAGCGTCATCCTGGTCGAGGCCGGGGCTCGGGACGACCGGGGGCCGCTGAAGAACCTGCTGCGGATCCCGGGGGCCATCGCGGTGGTGCACTCCACGCCGCAGCTGAAGAAGTTCTTCGACTGGGGCTACAAGTCGGTGCCCCAGGAGCACGCGGCCAACCGCAGGATTCCGCAGACCCGCGGCAAGGTGCTGGGCGGATCGAGCTCGGTCAACGGCATGCTCTTCGTCCGCGGCAACCGCGAGAACTACGACGACTGGGCCGACGACGGCTGCAAGGGCTGGTCGTACGAGGACGTCCTGCCCGCGTTCAAGCGCCTGGAGCACTGGGAGGGGGGTGCGAACGACTTCCGCGGGGCGGGCGGTCCGATCCGCGTCCGCAAGCAGGGCGGTCTGACCGAGGCCGCGCAGGGCTTCATGCAGGCGGCGACGAGCCGCCTCGGCGTCCCGGCGCTCGACGACTACAACGCGGACAGCCAGGAGGGCATCGCCCCGGTCCAGCTCAGCGCCGACCCGGGGGTGCGCTACTCCTCGTCGAAGGGGTACCTCCACGACAACCCGCTGGACCACCTCGTCGTCCTCACCAACGCGACCGTTTCCAAGGTGGTGCTGAGCGGCTCGCGCGCCACCGGGGTGGAGGTCATCGGCAAGAAGGGCGACCGGCGCGTCATCAGGGCGGGGCGCGAGGTCATCGTGTCCGCGGGTGCGTTCGGGTCGCCCCAGCTCCTCATGCTGTCCGGCATCGGCCCGGCCGGTCACCTGCGCGAGCACGGCATCGAGGTGCGGGCGGACCTGCCGGTCGGGGACAACCTGCACGACCACCTCTTCGTGCCGGTGTCGTTCCGGATGGACTCGGCGCTGCGCAGGCCGACCCCGACCTACTTCGCGCGCGGCCTGGCCCGGGAGTTGTTCCGCCCCGGCTCGGGCTGGGCGGGCGGCTCGCAGTTCGAGGCGACCGGGTTCGTGCGCACCTCGCACGCCGGGTCGGTCCCGAACCTCCAGCTGCTGAGCCTGTACTGGGTCTACCCGATCCCGAACCAGGACTCCGACAAGGCGGTGCGCCCGCCGTCGACCAAGCCGGGGCAGAGCGTCTTCCCGACGCTGATCTACCCCGAGAGCCGCGGCACCGTCCGCCTGTCCAGCGCGGACCCGCTGGCGCCGCCGCTGATCGACCCGGCCTACCTGAAGGTCGGCAAGGACGCCGATGTCCTCCTCGAAGGCATCAGGATGGTGCGCGAGGTGATGGACGGCGTCGGCGACAATCAGGGCGAGATCGGACCGGGCCAGCAGTACTCCGACGAGGAGGAGCTGCGCCGGGTCCTCCCGGACTACGTGCACAGCGTCTACCACCCGGTGGGGACCTGCCGGATGGGCTCGGACGAACGAGCGGTGGTCGGACCGGACCTCAAGGTGCTCGGCATCGACGGCCTCCGGGTCGCGGACGCCTCGGTGATGCCGTCCATCATCGGCGGCAACACCAACGCCCCGTCGATCATGATCGGCGAACGCTGCGCGGACCTGATCCGGAGCTGACCCCCGCGGTCCGGTGCGGGGGTTCGACGCCCGCACCGGGGCGATGCGGTTTGGGTATCGAGCGATGCAGAAAGGATTCTGTACAGGCATTGTGGACGGCTTCTAGCGTGGGTTGCGCATCCCGGCGGCGGTTTCGCCGCCCGGGCCGGTAGTCCAGCTTCGTGCCGTTGGCGGGTGCCCCTTCCCGCCGTTGCCGAGAGGATCCTCGTGACATCGTCGTCATCTCCGAGTCCTGATCGAGCGCCCGAGACCGATTCCGCGGAGCTGCGCAGCGCCGTCGGCAAGTTCTTCCGGCGGGCGATGCCGCTGCTCGTGGTCATGCTGGTGGTCAACCAGATGGACCGGACGAACATCGGTTTCGTCCGCGAGCACCTGGAGGCCGATCTCGGCATCGGGGCGGCCGCCTACGGGCTCGGGGCCGGGCTGTTCTTCGTCGCCTACGCGATCTTCGAGGTGCCGAGCAACATGCTGCTGGAGCGGTTCGGCGCCCGGATCTGGTTGTCCCGCATCATGATCAGCTGGGGTGCGGTGACGTTCGCGATGGCGTTCGTGCAGGGGCCGACCAGCTTCTACGTCGGCCGGTTCCTGCTGGGGGTCGCCGAGGCCGGGTTCTTCCCCGGCGTCATGTACTACCTGACGCGCTGGCTGCCGGACCGCTTCCGCGGCCGGGCCGTCGCGATCTTCCTGGGCGGATCCTCCACGGCCTACATCGTCACCGGACCGGCCTCCGGCGGTCTGCTGGAGCTCGACGGGGTGCTGGGCGTCGCCGGGTGGAAGTGGATGTTCCTGGTGCAGGGCGTCGTCTCGGTGCTGCTGGGGTGCTACGCGCTGGTGGCGCTGGTTTCCCGGATCGGGGATGCCCGGTGGTTGACCGCGGGGGAGAAGGCCGCGCTGAGCGCTGCGGTGGCCGAGGACGACCGGCGCCGCGAGGCCGCGGCGGCCGGTGACCGGCAGGTGTCGAAGCTGCGGCTCGCGGTCCGGCCGCAGGTGTTGTTGCTGTGCCTGATCTTCTTCGCCATGACGCTCAACGGGTACGCGGTCACCTTCTGGTTGCCCAGCATGGTGGGGCGGATCGAGGGCCTGTCGTCGTTCGGGATCGGGCTGGTGTCGGCGGTTCCGTGGTTCGTCGCGCTGGTCGTGATGTACCTGCTGGGCAGGCGGACCGACCGCACCGGGGTCCGCCGCCCGTGGGTGCCGGTGATGCTGCTGCTCGCCGCCGGGGGCACGTTCGCCTCGACCTTCGGGTCGCCGGTGTGGGGCGTGGTGCTGATCGGGCTGGCCGCGGTCGGGTTCAAGTGCGCCGCTTCGCAGTTCTGGCCGATCGCCCAGCAGGCGCTTCCGCTGTCGGTCGTGGCGGCCGGTGTCGCGCTGATCAACTCGCTGGGCAACCTCGGCGGGTTCGTCGCGCCCACGGCGTTCGGCATCGTCGAGGAGACCACCGGGAGCACCACCCTCGCCATGTACGGCCTGGCCGTGGCATCGGTCCTGGCCGCCGGTCTCGCGCTGTTCGTCCGCCCTGCGCCCCGCGCGGAGGAGACGATCACCGTCGAAGCCCGGAAAACCGCTCGCTGAACCGCCCTTTCCGCCCGAGGAGGAGTCCTTGTCCGCTCACCACCGCATCAGCGAGGTCACCATCACCCCGGTCGCGTTCCGGGACCCGCCGCTGCTCAACAACGTCGGCGTGCACGAGCCGTTCGCGATCCGCTCGATCGTCCAGGTCCGCACCGACCAGGGGCTGATCGGGCTGGGGGAGAGCTACGGCGACCGCGCCCACCTGGCCCGGCTGCGGCGGGCGGGGGAGCACCTCGTCGGCACCGACGTCTGGGATCTGCACGCGGTGGAGCGCGCGGTGCTGACGTCGCTGGAGGGCGATGACGGCAGCGGTGGCGGCGGCATGTCCGGCATGGTGGCCGCGGGCGTGTCCAACCGGGTGTTCTCGCCGTTCGAGGTCGCCTGCCTGGACGTCCAGGGGCACGAGACCGGGTTGCCGGTGTCCGCGCTGCTCGGCGGGGCGGTCCGCGACCGCGTTGACTACTCGGCGTACCTGTTCTACAAGTGGGCCGCCCACCCCGGTGGCGATCCCGACCGCTGGGGCGAGGCGCTCGACCCCGACGGCCTGGTCGCGCAGGCCCGGCGCATGATCGAGGAGTACGGCTTCTCGGCGATCAAGCTCAAGGGCGGCGTGCTGCCCCCGGACGAGGAGGCCGAGGGAATCCGCGCCCTGGCCGAGGCTTTCCCGGACCACCCGCTGCGGCTCGACCCGAACGCGGCGTGGAGCGTCGAGACCTCGGTGCGGATCGGGCGGTCCCTGGACGGCGTCCTGGAGTACCTGGAGGACCCGACGCCGGGCATCCCGGGCATGGCCGCGGTCGCCGAGCAGGTGCCGATGCCGCTGGCCACGAACATGTGCGTGGTGGAGATGGGCCACGTCGCCCCGGCGTTCCGCTCGGACGCGGTGCAGGTGGTGCTGTCCGACCACCACTTCTGGGGCGGGCTGCGGAGATCCGCGCTGCTGGCCGGGATCTGCGCGACCTTCGGGGTCGGTCTTTCCATGCACTCCAACAGCCATCTCGGGATCAGCCTCGCGGCGATGACCCACCTGGCCGCCGCGACGCCGGAGCTCACCTACGCCTGCGACACGCACTGGCCGTGGAAGGAGGAGACCGAGGACGTCGTGAAGCCGGGTGCCCTGACCTTCGAGAAAGGTGCCGTCGCGGTCCCGACGACGCCCGGGCTGGGCGTGGAGCTCGACGCGGACCGGTTGGGCGCGCTGCACGAGCAGTACCTGTCCTGCGGGCTGACGGAGCGCGACGACACCGGCTACATGCGGCGGATCCGGCCGGACTTCACCGTGCCCTCGTGGTGACGATCAGCGCCAGCAGCGCGGAACCGATCCGGATTCCGGAGCCGTCGGTCGGCGGGGTGGACGCGGACGGTTCCGCTGGGCCAGGAGAAGTCGAGGTGGTCCTGCTCCGCGTGCAGGTGTCCACCTAGGACGGTCTCGAACAGTACGTAGATCGCGTACTCGCACGCCCCCAGCTGGTCGAGCAGTCCGGCGGTCAGCTCGGCCAGCGCGTCGAAGGTGTACTCGAACTCCTCGACCGGCGGCGCGTCCGAGAAGCCGAAGCCCACGTGGTCCGGTGCGATCACGTGGTACCGGTCGGCCAGCCGGGGGATCAGCGCGCGCCGCCCGGTAGATGATCCGGCGTCCGTCCACTGTGGCATAACGGTGATGCGTCACTGTGACCGGATCCGGTGCAGGTGCGTGGTGTTCGCGGAGAAGCCGGTGACCATCGCCTCTGTGGTGGCGTCGGCCGCCGAACAGCGGGTGGCGGAGCACCCCGATGTGGCGGTGCGGAGTGGTGGAGCGCGACCGGCCGGTGCGCTACCCGGTCGAGCACGCCAAGGCCGCGCAGCTGGTCGTAGGCAGCCGGGGCGGGATGACCGGGATGCTGCTGGGGGCGACCAGCCGCGCACTGCTGCACGTGGCACTGTGCCCGGTGCTCATCGCCCGGAACCGCGCGGCCTGAGGTGCACGGGGTGGACACCTCCTTCCACGGAGTGCCGTTCCCGCTGCTCGAACTGCTCCCGACGGTCCCCCCGCGGGCTGCGGGGTTCGTTCCGCCCGGACCACGCCGCCGCGGTTCGGTGACGAACTTCCCTGGTCGGGGCGGGCCCGCTGGGGGATGGTCGCGGCAGTGCAGTCCAGGGCGAAGGGGATGCCGATGAGCACCGTCACGGGTGAGACCGGGAGCGGCTGCGGTGCGGGCGAGTGGTCGGCGGCGGAATCGGTGGTCATCAGCCGCGCGGTCCGCAACGCGCCGTCGGTGCACAACACGCGGCCGTGGTCGCTCGCGCTGCACGGGCGGACCGCGGAGCTGCGGGAACGCCCGACCGTGCTGGTGCAGCACGATCCCGACGGCCGGGACCGGCGCCTCTCCTGCGGTGCGGCGCTGGTGAACCTGGTGCTGGCGATCCGCGGCCTCGGCCGGACCGCGGAGGTGGCGTTCGGTTCCAGCGCTGGCCTGGTGACCGCCACGGTGACCGCGACCGGGCGGGCCGAGCCGAGCGAGGTGGAGCGTCGTCGTTCCGGGGCGGTGCTCGACCGCCGCAGTTGCAGGCAGGCGTTCGACGGCACCGGGCTCCCGGCGCGCACCCGCGACGCGCTGCTGGAGGCGGTCGAGGCTCCCGGCGTCACCGGCCGGTGGATCTCCGGTGCGGAGGAGACCCTGGGGGTGGCGAGGCTGCTCACCTACGCGGCGCGCGCCTTCCGGGACAACGCCGAGTACCAGCGGGAGCTGTCCTCGTGGACGACGACCACGGGTGAAGGCCTGCGCCGCGAGGGGTTCGGCGAGCAGGGCCTCGCGGCGGTGGGGCTGGCCACGGGCCGCACCCGGCTGCCCGACGAGTTCGCGCTGGCGGCCCGCATGCAGCGCGAGGCGGTGCTCGTCGTGGGGGTCCAGCCAGAAGGGCCGGTGGATCAGGTCCGCGCGGGTGCTGCGGTGGAGCAGGCGTGGCTGGAAGCGACCAGCCGCGGTCTCGCCGCTTCCGTGATCACGCAACCCCTGCACCTGACGGAAGTCCGCTCCGGCCTCGCGGCCGGCCTCGGCCTGGTCGGGGCACCGCAGGCGCTGATGCGCTTCGGGGCGCAGGTCGGCCGGTGAGCACCACGCCGGTGGTCGCCGATCACGAACGCGGGGAGGCACTCTGCTGTACGTGATGATCGGACGGTGCTACCGCTGTTCGGCGACTCCGTCGATGATCACGTCGGCGGGGTCCCGGCGCGGGGCGGCCGCAGCGGTGGTCCCGTGGCCGATCCGCAGCAGTGCTTGCGGTGCCGCGTGCCCGCCCAGCAGGTCCATGGCCTCCCTGCGGGTTTCCGGGACCTCGAGGACCTGGGAGATCATCGAGGCCGCCAAGCCCTGCGCGGTCGCCGTCAGCCACAGCCGCTGCAAGGCCTGACCGGCCTGCAGCTCGGCTTCCGGATCGCTGGTCCGGGTGCACAGCAGCACCAGCAGCGGGTGGGACTCGAACTTCGTCCCGGGAGCGCGTTCGGTCCGGCCCGCGGTGAAATCGCGGTGGACCCACTGATCGGCCGGGTCGGGTTTGGGCCCGGCCGCGGACAACGGCACCCCTTCGGCGCTGTCCTCGCCGCGGCCGACCCACGCCGCCAGCTCGGCCCGGAAGCGGGCGTCGGCGACCTGGACGCGGTTCGCCCGGTGCACCAGTCCTTCGAGGACGCCCAGCTGTCCGGGCGGCACCACGTGCAACCAGGTGTTCTCCTCCTGCGCGGCGCGGACGAGCAGGTGCCGGTCCGCGCTGGAGACCGGGACGTCCCGGAAGGGTTGCCGGTGGCTGTGCCGCGCGGGGATCGCCGCGTGGAGCCGGATCTCGTCCGGGCGCGGCTGGCCCTGCCCGCCGCTGCGGATCTCGGCCAGCGCGGTGGTGGCCCCCAGGTGCGGCAGCAGGGTCACCAGCGGGTGGATCCCCTCGTGCGCCAGGGCGAGGCGGAGGTTGAGCAGCGCCGCCCCGCACGCCAGCCGGAGCTCCCGGTCCTCCGGGTCGGCGGCAGGCAGCCGCCGCCCCGGGTCCGCGTGCAGCTCGATCAGGTGCGGCGTGATCCGGAAGCGCCAGGGCTGGCTGTTGTGCAGCGACGGGGCCATCCCGGCGAGCCGGACGACCTGCCGGACCTGGCTCGCCGTCAGCCCGAAAGCGGTGGGGAACGTGCTCATCCGAACCTCCCGGTCCGCGGGTTCGATGCCACCATGCCCGCCGCGCACCCGGACGGGCGAGGGCCGAACGACCTCGACGCCAGGTGCCGCGCAGGCGACGAACTGCTCTGACCCCGCTGCGGCCGGATGCCGCAGCCTGGACGCGTCGTGAGGCGCGGCAGCCCGGTTGGTCGCGGTGCACGCGTGGACCGCTTTGCCGCTGGACCCGTTCACGTGGGCGGAGCACTGGGAGCTGCCGTGGAGCGAGGTGCGCGAGAAAGCCCGCGGAAGTGCTCGCCTCGTGCTGCGCTGCCCCGGGAGGCGCAGGACGCGGTGGTGGGCAGGCATGGCCGGGGTTTCGTGCACCGCGGCTTGCTCGGTTCGGTGAGCCACGCGATCGTCAACCTGGCCCTGTTCCCTCTCCGTGCCGGGTGAGTTGCGCGTTGCGGATGACGGCCACCGGGCACTGCGCGTGGTTCAGGACGCCCGCCGCCACCGAGCCGAGGAACAGTCCGTCGAATCCGCCGCCTCCCCGGTGGCCGACGACGAGCAGGCGGGCGTCGCGGGCGGCATCGGTCAGGGCGGCCACCGGGTGGCCGCGCTGGGCGACCTCGTGGACCACGACGTCCGGGTGCGCCTGGCGCAGGTCTGCGGTCTCCCTGCTCAGGATTCGGCGAACCGTGTCGTCCACCTCGTCGCGGAAGTTCGGGGACAGCGGGGTGTAGAGCAGGTTCTCCTCGTGCCACGCCTGGAGCACCACCAGGTCCGCGCCGAGCTGGGCCGCGGCGGAGAACGCGAACTCCAGCGCGCTGCGGGCGCACGGCGAACCGTCGACCCCGACCACCACCGGCCCGGCGTCGGTCGGGGCGCCCCGGCGCACGACGACCACCGGGCAGGACGCGCGCGAGGCGACGCCGAGGCTCACCCCGCCCAGCAGCGCCCTGGTGAACCCGCCCAGCCCGCGAGCGCCCACGACCAGCAGGTCCGCTGCCGAGCTGCGGTCCACCAACACCTCGACGGGGCGGCCGGTCAGGACTTCGGCGGTCACCTCCAGGCCCGGGTGGTCGGTGCGGCATTTCGCCGCCGTCCGGCCCACCGCGTCCTCGGCGTGCTCCGCGCGCGCCGGGTCGTCGTTGGCGAGGACGACGTGCAGCGGGACGTGCCGGCGATCTGCTTCCGCCGCAGCCCATTCGGCGGCCTGCGCGGAGCTGTCCGAACCGTCGACACCCACCACGACAGCAGGCATGGTGAACTCCTCAGCCTCTCGCGTCCCGCACCACGGCCACCGGGCACTGCGCGTGGTGCAGCACCCCCACCGCCACCGATCCCAGCAGGAGGCCGGTGAAACCGCCGCGACCGCGGTGCCCGACGACCAGCAGCCGCGCTCCCTCCGCGGCGGCGGCGAGTTCGGAGACGGGGTGCCCGCGCTGCGCGATCCGGTGGACCGGCACGTCCGGGTAGGACTCGGTGCAGCCCGCCAACTGCTCGGACAAGCCGCGCAGCGCCTCGTCGCGCATCGCGGCCAGCTCGTGGTCCAGGGGCGGTACGACGGGGGCGAGCTCCAAGTCCTGCCACGCCTGCACGGCCACGAGCTCGCACCCGTACCGGGCCGCGGCGTCGAACGCGTACTGCAGCGCGGCCCGGCTGTGCGGGGAGTTGTCGACGCCGACCACCACCGGGCCGCTGCCCCGGTTCTCCCGCGCGACCACGACCGGGCACCGCGCGTGCGCGGCGACCTTGGCGCTGACCGATCCGAGCAGCGTCGCGGCCAGCGCGCCGCGCCCGCGCGAGCCGACCGCGACCAGCTCCGCGCCGTCGGAGAACTGGACCAGCACGTCGGTGGGGTCGCCGTGCACGACCTCCGACGCCGCCAGCACGCCCGACCGGCGGGCGGCGAACCGGTCCGCGACCGGGCCGACGGTCTCCCAGGCCTCGTCGTCGGCCAGCGGATCGCGCGTCACCATCACGAACTGCAGCTGCTCGGCGCGCCTGAGCACGGCCTCGTCGGCAGCCCACTCGGCCGCCGCCAGCGACGCCGGGGAACCGTCCACCCCGACGACCACTCGTCCACCTGGATGCATACCGCCCCCCGCCTCGGACGTGCTGGGCGCTACCTGGGGTACCCGGACCGGCGGCCGCACACGGGGACGTTGGGCCTCGAACTCACGGCGGTTCCCCCTGCCACGGTCGTTGTTCGAGGGAGAACCTCGCGGTCTCGCCGGGGCCGAGCCGCACGGCCGTCGAACCGCAGGCGCAGGTGATGGGCGGCCGGGCGGGGCCGGGCGCGGTGCGCACGGTCGCGGTGCGGCCGGTGACGGTGACGGTGAGCGGTTGCCCCCGGTAGCGGAGGGTCAGCTCCAGCTCGCCGAGCTCGGTCGGCCACAGCGGGTCGAGGTGCAGCGCGCCGTCGCGGGCCTCCACGCCCGCGAAGCAGCGCTGCAGCAGGTCGACGCTGCCTGCCATCGCCGCGAGGTGGATGCCTTCGCTGGTGGTGCCGCGCTGGGTGTCGTGGACGTCGGCGGCGAGCACGTGGTCGAAGAACTCCAGCGCCCGGTGGCGGCGGCTGCGGGCGAGCACCCAGGCGTGCACCACCGCGCTGAGGGTCGAGCCGTGGCTGGTGCGCTGGAGGTAGTACCGGATGTTGTGCGGGATGGTGCCGGACGGCAGCGGATATCCGAGACCGTCGAGGAGTTCGGCCAGCTCGTCGGCCGGGAGCAGGTAGAACAGCATCAGCACGTCGGCCTGCTTGGACGCCCGGTAGCGGTTCGGGTCGTCGCCCTCGGCCTCGAGGATGCGGTCCAGCCGCTGGATGTCGCCGTAGCGGCGCCGGTAGCCGTCCCAGTCGAGTTCGTCGAGCTGGTCGTAGCCCTCGAACTGGCTGATGATGCCGTCGCCGTGGAAGGGCACGAACATCCGTTGCGCGATCCGCCGCCACCGGTCGATCTCGGCGTCGCGCAGGCCGAGCTGCTCGACGAGCTCGTGGCGCCGGGCCGCGGGCAGCTCGCGCAGGACCTGCGCGGCGGTGCGGCACAGCCAGGCCGTCATGACGTTGGTGTAGGCGTTGTTGTCGATGCCGGGGTCCTCCCGCCCCGGGTAGGCGGTGTGGTACTCGTCCGGGCCGACCACGCCGCGGATGACGTAGCGGTCCCGGCTGCGGTCGTAGTCGCACAGCGCGGCGAAGAACCGGGTGATCTCCAGCAGCAGCTCCGCGCCGAACTCGTCGCGGAACTCGTCGTCGCCGGTGGCCCGGTGGTAGTGCTGGACGTTGTGCGCGATGGCGATGCCGACGTGGCGCTGCAGGTGCGTGCGGTCGGGCAGCCAGCGCCCGGAACGCGGGTTGAGGTGCAGCTGCTGGCTCTCCTCCCGGCCGTTGCTGCCGCTCTGCCACGGGAACATCGCGCCGGGCAGCCCGGCTTCCGCGGCCGCGCGGCGCGCCCGGTCGAGGCGGCGGTACCGGTGCAGCAGCAGCGATCGGGCCAGCTGCGGGCGGCGCAGGGTGAGGGTGGGCAGCACGAACACCTCGTCCCAGAACACGTGCCCGCGGTAGGCCTCGCCGTGCAGCCCGCGGGCGGGCACCCCGACGTCGAGATCGCTGCTGCTGGGCGAGATCACCTGCAGCAGGTGGAAGAGGTGCAGCCGCACCGCGCGCTGCGCCCCCTCGCTCATCGACAGTCCGCAGTGGAACTCGCGGTGCAGCCGGGCCCACGCCAGCACGTGCGACCGGAGCAGCTCGTCGAACCCGGGCGCGCAGCGCGCCCCGTCGACGGCTTCGGCGACCGGTTCGGTCGAGGCGGGGTCCCGCGAGGTGTGCACCGAGGCGATCTTCTCGATCCGGACCTCGGCCCGCTGCTCCGCCCGGACGGCGATGTCGTGGGTGATCAGGTCGTCCTGCTGGACCAGCGTGCGCGCGGAGTCGACCGGCTCGCCGCGCGCGAACACCCGTGCGCGCGCGGCTTCGGCGATGCGGATGCGGGACTGCGACGTCCGCGCGTGCAGCACCACGGTGTCCGGCGCGGACTCGAACGCGCGGTGGCCGGTGAGGTGCTGGCCGTCGAGGTCGCGGTAGCGGGCGACGCCGCTGTTGGTCACGCGCCCGTCGATGCCGCAGCGGAACGTGATCCGCCCGGACCAGTCCTCGGCGACCAGCGCGGTGTCCAGCCCGGCGAGGTGCGGTGCGGACATGTGCACGAACCTGCGCTGCACGACTCGGGTGGTGCGCCCCCGGTCGTCCCGGAAGCGCAGGCGGCGCACCAGGATTCCGCGTTCGAGGTCGAGCTCCTGGTCGTGGTCGAGCACCTCGACCCGGCGGAGGTCGAACCACGGGCCGTCGTCCACCCGGAAGGTCAGCAGCAGCCAGTTCGGCGCGTTGACCAGCGACTCGTCCTCCACCGCCCGCCCCGCTACCTGCGTGGTCAGCCGGTTGTAGCAGCCCGCGAGGTAGGTCCCGGGGTAGTGCACGTCGTCCGCCGCGGACTCCGGGGCCGCGCCGCGGGTGGCGAAGTAGCCGTTGCCCAGCGTGCACAGGGCTTCGCGGCGTCCCTCGTCGGCCGGGTCGAAGCCCCGGAAGCCGAACTGCCAGGCGCTCACCGCTGCTCCCCGGTGGCTGCGATGCGGGAGAGCAGGTCGAGCAGCGGGCGCGTCCCGTCGACGCTGCAGCGCGCCCAGGTCAGGCGGTCGCCGTGCTCGGCGCTGAGGACGACGATGCCGAACCCGTCGTCGTGGATCTCGCGGAGCGCGTCCTCGTCGGTGTGGTCGTCACCGGCGAAGACGGGCACGTGCTCGGCGCCGGTCAGGCCCGCGCGTTCGAGCAGCCACCGCACCGCGCGGCCCTTGTGCCAGTCGATGTCGGGCAGCAGCTCGACCACCTTGCGGCCGGGCGCGACCCGCAGGCCGGGAAGCTCCGATCCGACCCGCCGCACCGCGGAGACCACCCGGTCCACCTCCTCGGGCCGGACGTTGCGGTAGTGCGCGGCGAGCGCGAAGCGCTTGCGGTCGACCAGCGCCCCGGCCACCGGTTCCAGCTCGGCGGTGAGGCGCTGCTCGGCCGCGTCGAGGTCGGGCAGCGCGGCCTCACCCGCCTCCTGCGCGATCGACCCGTCACCGGGCCCGGCCAGCTCGAACCCGTGGCTGCCCGCGCACCACACGCCGTCGACCCGCACCCGGCTGCGCACGTCGCTCAGGTCGCGACCGCTGATGACCGCGACCGGGCAGCGCCGGACGAGGTCCTGCAGCGCCGAGCGGGTCCGCACCGGCAGCGCGACCTTCGCCGGGTCCTTCCGGATCGGTGCGAGGGTGCCGTCGAAGTCCAGCAGCAGCACCGGACGACGGCCGCGCACCCGGTCGGCGAGGTCGGCCCAGCGCTCGATCCCGTCGGGGACCTCGGAAAGCCGCCGCTGCCCGGGACTTGCGAGGACCACTTCGTCCAAACTGGACACCACCGCGTCCGCGCCGGAGGCCAGCAGCCGGTCGGGCGGGCCCGCGCGGGCGACGCCCAGGACGAGCGCGAAGCCACCGGCGCGGGCGGCGGCCGCACCCGCCTCGGCGTCCTCCACCACCACCGAGTGCGACGGCGGCACGCCCAGCCGCCGGGCGGCTTCGCGGAAGACGGCGGGGTCGGGCTTGCCGGGCAGGTGCAGCTGGTCCGCGACCACGCCATCGACGCGGACGCCGAACAGGTGCGCGATCCCGGCTCGTTCGAGCACGCGGCCGCAGTTGCGGCTCGCGGAGATCGCGGCGGTCCCGACGCCGTGGCGGCGCAGCGACTCGACGAGCGCGACGGCGTCGGGGAACACCTCGACGCCGTGCTGGTCGAGAGCGGCCAGGAAGTACCCGTCCTTGAGCCCGCCCAGGCCGTGGGCGGTCTCCCGCCCGGCCTCGTCCTCGACGTCGCCGCGGGGCAACCGGATTCCTCGGGAGCGCAGGAAGTCCAGCACGCCGTCGATCCGCGACTTGCCGTCGACGTGGTGGTGGTAGTCGTCGTCGGTGAACGGCCGGTGGTCCTCCGCCGGGCTCGGCGGTCGCCCGGCCAGGTACGGGTCGAACAGGCGCCGCCAGGCCGCGGCGTGCAGGCGCGCGGTGTCGGTCAGCACCCCGTCCACGTCGAACAGGACCGCGCGGTGGCGGATCGGATCGATGCTGGTTGCGACCATGGCGGCTCCACACCCGGATGCGGCGTGCTCGCGGAGTACCCACGTCGGGGCCCGTCGCCACCCGGGTCACCGGGGGCGCTGCTGGCCGGGGAACCACCAGTCGGGCGGTGGTGGTCTCGCGTCGGGCTCCCAGCTGAGGTCGGCACCGGCGGGCAGGGTCGTGCTGAGGCGGTGGTCGGCCAGGACGCGGGCGATGTCGGAGGGCGAGATGATGCCGCGAAGCTCGCCGCCCGCGCAGACCAGGACGCGGCCGCGGCCCGCCTCGGTCATCCGCGGCAGCACCAGCGCCAGCGGTTCCCCGGGCTCGGCCACCGGCAGTTCCGCCAGGGGGCGGGCCACCTGGTGCAGCGGGGTGCCGCTGCGGGCTTGCACCGGCACCTCGCGGAGGTCGTGGAGCGTCACCAGCCCGCGCGGTCGCCCGTGCTCGTCGAGCACCGGGAGGGTGGAGTGCCGGTGCGCCACGGCCGCCTCGCGGAAGAACTGCTCCACGGTCTGCTCCGCGGGCGCGGTGTCGACCGGGCCGGACATCACGTCACCGACGGTGATCCCGGCGAGGGCGACGCCGATGCGGGCCTGCTGCTCCTCGGCCGAGGCCATGTTGACGACGAAGAGGCCGAGCAGCACCCACCAGAGCCCACCGGGGCTGCGCGCGAGCACCTCGGCGATCCCGGCGGCGATCAGCAGGAACCCGAAGCCGCGCCCGGCCCACGCCGACCACACCGCCGCCCGGAACCGGTCACCGCGCCAGGCCCACAGCGCGGCCCGCAGGACCCGGCCGCCGTCCAGCGGGGCGGCGGGGACCAGGTTGAACACCGCCAGCACGGCGTTGAGCACCGCCAGGTACCCCAGCACGGCGGAGACGAGCTCGTCGGCACCCAACTGAGCGGCCGCCCAGCCGCCCGCGCCGAACACCAGGGCGAGCGCGAAGCTGGTGGCCGGGCCGACGGCGGCGATCCGGAAGTCGGCACCGGCGGTGCGCGCCTCGCCCCGCAGCCGCGCCATCCCGCCCAGCAGCCACAGCGTGATCCCCTCCACGGCAACACCGTTGCGCCGGGCGACGACGGCGTGCGCGATCTCGTGCGCCAGCACGGAGCAGACCAGCAGCAGCGCCGCGATGATCCCGCTGACCGCGTAGGCGACCGGCGCGCGCCCGGGGAAGTCGGCGGGCAGCACGTACCCGCCGAGCCCGGCGGACACCAGCGCGACGATGCCGAGCACGCTCCAGTGCAACCCGACCCGGACCCCGGCGAACCGCCCCACCGGCACCGAATCCCTCATCAGGCCCTCCTGCGGACACCTCCCACTATCCGGCCGGAGGGCGGGCCTGACCAGGGCCATCGGCTCTCCCGGTGCGGCGCGACCTGGTTTCGGGCGGTGGCAACCGGGTTCGGCCTCGTCGAGGTCGAACCCGGTCTCACGAGCGGGGAGCTCTCGGCGAGGTCTCGAGTTCGTCCTTCGCCTGCTGGTAGAGGACTTTCGCGGCCGCTGTCACGGGGAGGGCGAGCATGGCGCCGAGGACTCCGGCGAGCGCTCCGCCGACGAGGATGGCGACGAACGCGCCGAGCGGGGTCAGCTCGACGGTCCGGGCGAAGATCCGCGGTGCGAGCAGGTAGTTCTCGATCGCCTGGTAGACGATGAAGAACAGCAGGGTGACCACGGCCAGGGTGAGGCTCTGGCTCAGCGCCACCAGGGTTCCGGCCGTGGACGCCAGCGTGGCCCCGATCTGCGGGATGGTGTCCAGCAGCGCGACGACGAGCGCGAGCAGCGCCGGGTAGGGCACTCCGGCGGCCAGGAAGAACAGGTACGACGCGGTACCGGCGCACAGCGACACGATCGCCTGGCCGGTGACGTAACCGCCGACGCGGCCCATCGCGGTGCGGAGCGCCTCGGCGCGCCCCGGTTTCGCCTGGGACTCCGCGGCGGCGTGGATGCGCGGCATGGCCAGCGAGAAGTACACGGTGAGCGCTCCGACGGTGCACGCGGCGAAGAGACCGCCGAAGACGGTGCCCAGCACGGCGAAGCCCGCGGTCAAAGCTTCTCGGACGAAGGTCGCCGCCTTGGAGGCGGCCTGCTTCAGCGCATCGTGCAGGGCCGGGTCGTGCAGGTGGGACCCGAGGTCGCCCGGGTTGCCGAGATTCGCGCCGAGCCGCGTCAGCAGCACGGGGACCTGCCCGATGAAGTGGCCGACCTGGCCGACCGCCGGGACGACGGCGAGGAGCACCACCGCGCCCACGACGAGGAGGACCCCGAGCAGGACGACGGCGATCGCCGGACCGCGCCGCCAGCGGTGCCGGTGCAGCCAGGCGACCGCTGGCTCGACGCCGAGCGCGAAGAAGAACCCCAGGAACACCAGTACGAGCATGCTGCGCACGGTGTAGGCGAGCGCGGCCAGCACGCCCACGGCCAGGTACACGCAGGCGATCTGCGCGTGGCGGATCAGCCGGAGCCCGGTTCCCGACCCGCCGGGAGAGTTGGTCGCCACGCCGGTCTCCGATCTCGTTCGCGACGGCAGGGCTCACGCCGAGCGTAGGGACTTCTGGAGCGCTCGCACCCGTTGCGGGGCGCAGCACCGGCTGGCCGCGCGCTCTTCACCCGATCGTGGACCCGGTGGTGTGCGGTCGAGCCCGCGGTGAGAATGGCGGGACCCGTTTGCGAGGGAGGGCGCGATGACCCGCAGTTCCGGACCTCGGCCCGCGGAACCGGGGATCGCGGCGAACAACGCGCAGGTGCGCGAGCGGTTCCCGTTCGACGACACCCGAGATCTCGACGACGCCCGACGCGGTTTCCTGGGCACGGCGGAGGAACCGCTGATCCGCGATGCGGGTGGTGCCGTCGCCTGGGACCTGGCGGCGTACGGCTTCCTCGACCAGGACTGCCCGGACACCGCCAACCCCAGCCTGTGGCGGCAGGCGCGGTTGTGCTCGGAGCACGGCCTGTTCGAGGTCGTCGAGGGCATCTACCAGGTCCGCGGATTCGACCTGTCCAACATGACGCTGGTGGAGGGGGAGCGGGGCGTCTTCGTCATCGACCCGCTGCTGTCGGCGGGGCCCGCGGCCGCCGCCCTCGCGCTGTACCGCAGCCACCGCGGCGACCGTCCCGTCACCGGCGTCCTGTACACGCACAGCCACGTCGACCACTTCGGCGGCGTGCGGGGCGTCGTCACGGAGCAGGAGCTCGCGGCGGGCGTTCCGGTGCTCGCCCCGCAGGGCTTCCTGGTGCACGCCGTGAAGGAGAACATCTACGCGGGCACCGCCATGGCCCGCCGGGCCGCCTACATGTACGGCGCGGCGCTGGCCAAGGGCCCGCAGGGGCAGATCGGTGCTGGTCTGGGCCCGACCACCTCCACCGGGGCGGTCGGTCTCGTCCCGCCGACCACCGACATCACGCGCACCGGCCAGGCGGAGACCGTCGACGGCGTCCGGATGGTCTTCCAGCTGACCCCCGGCACCGAAGCCCCGGCCGAGCTCAACATCCACTTCCCGGACCACGCGGCACTGTGCGTGGCGGAGAACGCCACGCACAACATGCACAACCTGCTGACGCTGCGCGGCGCGGAGGTGCGCGACCCGCACGACTGGGCGCGCTACCTCACCGAGGCCATCGACCTGTTCGGGAACGCCTCCGACGTCGCCTTCGCCTCCCACCACTGGCCGGTCTGGGGCCGCGAGCGGGTGATCGCGTTCCTCGCCGAGCAGCGCGACATGTACGCCTACCTGCACGACCAGACGCTGCGGATGCTCAACCGGGGCATGACGCCGCTGGAGATCGCCGAGGAGTTCGAGCTGCCGCCGGGACTTCAGCGGGCCTGGCACGCGCACGGGTACTACGGGTCGGTCAGCCACAACACCAAGGCGGTGTACCAGAAGTACCTGGGCTGGTTCGACGGGAACCCCGCCCACCTGTGGGAGCACCCGCCGGTCGAGGCCGCCACCCGGTACGTGGAGTTCATGGGCGGTGCCGACGAGGTCGTCCGGCGCGCTCGGAAGTCCTTCGAGGAGGGCGACTTCCGCTGGGTCGTGCAGGTGGTCAACCACGTGCTGTTCGCGCAGCCCGATCACGAGCAGGCGCGTGTCCTGCAGGCCGACGCGCTGGAACAGCTCGGCTACGGCTGCGAGAACGGGACCTGGCGCAACTTCTACCTGATGGGCGCGCACGAACTGCGGCACGGCTCGGTCGGCACACCGACCGCCACGACGTCCTCGGACGTGCTCAGCGCCCTGACGCTGGAACAGCTCTTCGACGCGCTTGCGATCCGGGTGGACGGACCGCGGTGCTGGGACGCGGAGATCACCGTCCGCTGGAACGTCCGCGACGGCGAGCCGCACACGCAGCTGCTGCGCAACGGCGTGCTCACCCACGTCGTCGGCAGCGGGCCCGCGGCGGGCAGCCCCGACGTCGAGGTGGCACTCGACGAAGCGGACCTGCGCGGTGTGCTGCTCGGCAGCACGACACCCGGAGCGCTGGCCGAGCAGGGCCGCGCTGAGATCACCGGTGACGCCGGGAAGATCGCGGAGCTCTTCGGCTACCTCGCCGAACCCGACCCGGACTTCGCCATCGTCACGCCCTGACCGCACGGGCTCGCCGACCCACTTTAGTACTATGCGTACTAGTGGTGCGCAAACCCTGGAACCCCTCGGCGATCAGCAGCCGTGGATTGCCGCGTCGTCCGCCGGGCCGCGCTCGGCGGCACGGCGGCCACGCTGGTGGCGGGCCCCGGCGTCTCGCTCCTCGTCATGGGGCTGGCGGTTTGCTAGGTCGTCTACCTCTAGTCGCCAGCACTACGGATCCAGCGTCCGGAAGACCAGGCCGGGGTGCGGTTTCGGGCCGAACGACGTGGACTTCGGGGGCAGCCGGACACCGGCCGAGGCGGCGGCCCGGAGATCGGCCTGGGTCGGAGGGGCGGTCAGCACCGCCAGACCGCCGCGCGTGCGGACCTGGTGGACCGCCGAGCGGGCGCTGGCCGTGCACGTGACGTGCTCCGGCTGGACCCGCCACAGGTCGTTGATCAGCACGGCGTGCAGGACCGTCGAGTGCACGTTCCGAATGGCCGGTGGGAAGTTCTCGAGGCTCGTGTCCAGCAGCTGTTGGTTCGGCGCGCTCGCCAGGAGAGCACCCGTCGGCGTCACCAGGACGAACGCAGGCCCGGTTCGCGCGTGCTGCTTGAGGAGCGCCGACCACTCCGGGAGTTCGCCGCGCAGCGGCTGGATGCGGAACGCGCGCGACGCGGCCTCCAGCGCGGCACGCGGGTCCACGTGGGGGAGCACCCGGTGGACCGGGGCCAGCCGCATCGGGGTTCGCGCGACGTCGACCAGGAGCCCGAGGACGTAGTCCCACGGCCCGGGTCCGCTGCCGGTCGCGTAGTACTCGCGGCGGAGCTGCCGCGCCGCGGCCCGCCGGTGGTGGCCGTCCGCGATGAACGCCGCCCGCGCGGCCAGCTCCCCGGCGATGTCGTCCTGCACATCGCGGTCGGACACGCGCCACACGCGGTGCAGGCCGCCGTCGTCGGCGAGCACCTCGGACACCGGCGGCAGCGCGGTCGCGCGCTGGAGGTGCTCGCTGGTCCGGCCGTCGCCGGAGAAGCCCAGCAGGATCGGGTCCAGGTTCACGGCCGCCTCGTGCATCAGGTCGGCGATGCCGCTGATCTGCTCCGGGACGGAGTCCTCGTGCGCGAGGAGCCCGCTGTCCAGGTGCACTGCGGCGAGGATCCCGCGCAGCGTGCCGCGCGGCCCGATCTGCTCGTAGGCGTACAACGCGGGCTCGCGGTCGCGGACGAGCGTGCCGCTGTGCTGCCAGGCGCGCAAGGTTCGCGCGGCTTCCGCTGCCGGGGCCTGGCCGGTGCGGTCCCACGGCGTCGCGTAGCGGGTGCCGAGGCGTCCGAGCTGGTGCGGTGCGATGTGCCAGCCGCGGAACGGGACGGCGGTGACCCCGTTCCGCGCTGGTTCGACGGCGGGAAGTGGCATGGTTTCGTCGACTCCGGGGGTGTGCTGGTCGAAATGCTCCTCCTCGGCCGCCTCGTCGTCGAAGGCACCCCTCTCCACCCGTGCCGGACCGGTGGCGAGGAGCGCCCCGAGACCGCACATCGCCGCCATCACGAGCACGGCACCGGCAGCGGGCAGGACCCCGGTCACCGGACCGGCCAGCAGCGGCCCGGTCGACTGGCCGATGAGCAGGTAGCTGTTGGCCGCGCCCACGAACGAGCTCTTCTGCTCGGCCGGGGCGTGCTTGCTGAAGTGCAGCAGCAGCGATTGGGCCAGGGCGGCGAAGCAGAACCCCTGGACCAGCCGGAACGGGACGAGCGCGAGCGAGTCGAGCGGCAGGGCGAGGAACGCGGTGCTCGCCCCGCAGCCGAGCGCCGCGACCGCGAAGGAGCGGACCGGGCGCTGGGCGTGGTCGTTGTGCTTGCCCCACCAGAACGAGCCGAGCAGCGACGCGCCCCACATCACCGAGTGGAGCACGCCGACCCACAAGCTCGCCGCGGTGGGTTCGGTGCCCCGGAGGTGTTCGGCGAAGACCGGGATCAGGCCGTACACGCCGAGGTACGCCGCGACCGCGGCCAGCGCCAGCGAGGTGGCGCCCGGGACCCGGGCCACGGGCGAACGCCGCCGCGCGGAGGTCCGCGCCGCCCGGCGTTCCGGTTCGCGGAGGCCGACGGCGCAGCCGATCGCCAGCACCGCGGCCGCAGCGGCGATCACGAGCATGAGCTCGGACAGGCCACCGCTGCCGACGAACAGCCCGCCCGCGATCGGTCCGACGAGCGCTCCGGCGGCGGTCGCGCTGAACGACTTGCCGAGCGCAGAACCCCGCTTCCGGTCGGAACCGGTCGATCCGGCGAACGCCGCCGCGGCCTCCACCACCCCGCCGAGCGTGCCCTGCAGCAGGCGCCCCGCCACCAGCAGCAGCGGGGTGGTGGCGGTGGCCATCACGACCATGGCCACCGCCAGACCGAGCAGCGCCCGCACGACCATCCACTTCCGGCCGACGCGGTCGCCGAGCCGCCCCCACAGCGGCGTGGCGACGGTCAGGGCCAGGGCCGGGGCGGCGATCGCCACCCCGGCCCAGGTCTGGGTCCGCGCGGTCCCGGTGGTGCCGATCTGCTCCAGGTAGAAGGGCATGATCGGGACCAGCATCATCAGCCCGGCCGTGTTGACGAACTGCCCCGCCCACAGCAGCGGGAGGTTCCACCGCCCGTCCGCGGAGGTGCTGGCCGGGCGCGGCCGGGCCTGGACGCTGCGGGTCACGACGGCACCGCCGCTTCCGGTTCCCGCGCGGCGACCCAGTCGTCGCTGTAGACGAGGTCGAGGTAGCGCTCCCCGCGGTCCGGCAGGACGGTCACGATGCGCCCCGGGTCGGGCAGCCGGGAGATCAGGCGGGTTATCCCGGCGACGACCGCGCCGGACGAGCCGCCCGCGAAGATCTTCTCGGTGCTCAGCAGCCGTCGGCACCCGGCGGCTGACTCGGCGTCGGCGACGTGCAGCACGTCGTCGATCTCGGTCGGGTCGAGGATCTCGGGCACCCGGCTGGCCCCGAACCCGGGGATCCGGCGCGGGGCCGGGGGAGCGCCGAAGACGACCGAGCCGACCGCGTCGACGGCGACGACCTTGAGCCGCGGGTTCGTCTCCCGCAACCGCCGGGCGATGCCCTGGATGGAGCCCGTCGTGGAGACCGCGGCAACCAGGTAGTCGATGGGGCCGTCCACGGCGCGCAGGATCTCCTCCCCGGCGGTCTCGTGGTAGGAGCGCCAGTTGAGCTCGTTGGCGTACTGGTTGATCTGCACCGCGTTCGGCGTCGATGCCACGAGCTCCCGGGCCCGCCGGACGCGGGTGTGCAGGTAGCCGCCCGCCTCATCGGGCTCGGTGACCATCTCCACGTCGGCGCCGAACAGCTCCAGCAGCCGGAGGTTGGTCGGCGACGTCTTCGGGTCGACCACGGCGGTGAAGGACAGCCCCCGCAGCCCCGCGACCATCGCCAGGGCGATGCCGAGGTTGCCGGAGGTGCTCTCCACCAGCCGCATGCCCGGGCGCAGCGTCCCGTCCGCGAGCCCCCGTTCGACGATGAACCGGGCGGGGCGGTCCTTCATGCTCCCGCCCGGGTTGAGCATCTCCAGCTTGGCGAGCACCTCGGCCCCGGGGAAGCACCGGCTGAGCCGGACCACCGGCGTCGAGCCGACGCAGTCGATCACGGAGTCGTGGATCACGCGAACCTCCAGGGAGTGGGCGCGCTTCAGCGCGCAATCGGGTGTCGGGAAGTGCGACCGCGGCAGATCGCGGCCGTGCGTGGAACCGGGTGTGCTCGTCCGCGGGCACGGCGAACTCACGTCGAGCTCACCGACTCGACGAGCACTGCTGGTCGTGCGTCAGGTTCGCGAAATTCCCGCCAGCGTCAGGAAAGCGACCCCGAAGGGTCTCCAGGGCGGCCTCGACCGGAGAAGCGCTGGCCGCACCGTGCGGCTGTGCAGAACTGCTGTGACCGCCGCGGCGGCGACGAGCAGGAGCCCGAGGTCGGGCGATCTGTCGGCGAACGAACGCGCGGGGACGCTGCTGCTGAAGTCCAGCGCGGAGTCGCAGAAGGGCGCTCCGGGATCCGACCGCTCGCCCGGCCTCGCCAGCAGCTGCTCGCCGCTCAGGTCGTTCGCACCGGCCTGCACCGCTTCGTGCACGTGCGCCGAGGCACCGGTCGTCCTCGGATGCCCGGGAATCCCGTGCGCCGGGAGCAGGCAGAGCGGGACGAGGACGCCGAGCAACAGCAGGGGCAGCATCAGCCGCTGGAACCGTTGCGGTGCGGTCGAATTCCTCATGGCAACCACGCTGGTGCTGAGTCCGGGGAGGTGCCGCGGGCAGTGAGCGGGAAGGAGATCAGAAGCATGTCCGGGCGTGTCCGAGCTGGGATGTAGCTTAGTACTATCGAGTTTAGTTCACGCGACCCGGGGGTGCTGCGCGGGGTGACCGCTCGGTCGCGCAGCGCGAGGTTTCAGGGGCATCCTCCGGCGCATGGTCGGCCCCTGGGGCTCGCACCTGCGGAAGGGTGGTGACGACTGCAATTTCGGTTGAATTGCCCACCTCGCCACCGCAGGCTCCGTCGACAACGACGCAATTTCGATTGAAATTGCAGCAATCCCAAGGTGATCCCCTACCGCTTTGAACCCAAAACCAACCCCGCGCCCAAACCGCGCCCCTCCTCGCCGGGTCCTCCCGGTATCACCACCGGCCGCGCTGCATCAGCCCCCGAAAGGACGAAGTACTATCTGCCTTAGTACTAAGTCTCCCGAAAGGACGGTGCCCATGGGATCTCGACCGCCGATGAGCAGGCGGGGCTTCCTCGGCCTCGGTGCCTCGCTCGCAGCGCTCGGCGTCGCGCAGGCGTGCTCCAGCCAGGCCGTCCCGCTCTCGCCCGTAGGACCGACCTCGCCGCTGGTGGGGGACCTCGAACGGACGCGCCGGGCGGGCAACCCGCGGGTGGTCGACGTCGGACTGCGCGCCAAGCCCGGAACGGTGGACCTCGGCGGGGTGCAGGTGCAGACCTGGTCCTTCGACGACCGCGTCCCCGGCCCGGAGATCCGGGTGCGCCGCGGCGAGGTCCTGCGGGCGAGGCTGAGCAACGAGCTCGAGCAGGACACGTCCATCCACTGGCACGGCATCGCGATGCGCAACGACATGGACGGCGTGCCGGGGCTCACCCAGGACCCGGTCCGGCCGGGGCTGAACCACACCTACGACTTCGCGGTGCCCCACGCGGGAACGTACTTCTTCCACCCGCACGTCGGCACGCAGCTGGACCGCGGCCTGTACGCGCCGCTGATCGTCGAGGACCCGGACGAGCCGGGCCGCTACGACGCCGAGGCGGTCATCGTGCTCGACGACTGGCTGGACGGGGTGGCCGGGACCCCGGACGCCGAGCTCGAACGGCTGCGCCGCGAGGGCATGGCGATGGACCACGGCAGCATGGGCCACGGCTCGATGGGCACGGGGCAGTCCGCCTCGGGGCCGCTGGGCAGCGACACCGGCGACGTGCAGTACCCGCACTACCTGATCAACGGGCGAATCCCGGCCGCGCCGGTGACCGTCGGCGCCAAGCCCGGGCAGCGGTTGCGCCTGCGGATCATCAACGCCGGTGGCGACACGGCGTTCCGGGTGGCTCTCGGCGGCCACCGGATGACCGTGACCCACACCGACGGCTTCCCGGTGGAGCCGGTCGAGACCGACTCGCTGCTGATCAGCATGGGGGAGCGGTACGACGTCGTGGTCACCCTCGGCGACGGGGTGTTCCCGCTGGTCGCCGACGCGGAGGGCAAGGACGGCCGGGCGCTGGCGCTGGTCCGCACCGGCTCGGGCGCGGTGCCGTCCGCCGACGTCCGGCCCCGCGAGCTGGACGGCAGGCTGCTGCAGGCCTTGGAACTGGTGGCCGCCGAGCCGGTCCGGTTCGCACCCGAGCAGCCGGATCGCACGCACGTGGTCGAGCTGGGCATGGACATGTCCGAGCCCTACCGCTGGACGATCAACGGCAAGACCTACGCCGAGCACCGGCCGCTGCAGGTCCAGCGGGGCGAGCGGGTGCGGCTCCGCTTCGTCAACAAGACGATGATGTTCCACCCGATGCACCTGCACGGCCACACCTTCCAGCTCGTCCGCGGACGAGCGGCCGGTGCGCGCAAGGACACCACGATCGTGCTGCCGATGCAGACCCTCGACGTGGACTTCGAGGCGGACAACCCCGGGCAGTGGATGCTGCACTGCCACAACATCTACCACGGCGAAGCCGGGATGATGAGCTCGCTGTCCTACGTGGTCTGAGGTGCGGGCGAGGCGGCTCCCGACACCCGCCGATTTTACCCCGAGGGGGTATCATCGGTGCTGTTGGAGCGAGTGACGGGAGTCCGCTGTGCACGGCTACACCCAGGACAAGGAGAACTACCTCAAGCGGCTGCGGCGGGTCGAGGGGCAGGTGCGCGGACTGGCGCGCATGGTCGAGGAGGACAAGTACTGCATCGACATCCTCACGCAGGTCTCCGCGGTGACGAGGGCGCTGCAGGCGGTGTCGCTCGGGCTCCTGGACGAGCACCTCAAACACTGCGTCGCCGAGGCGATGGCGGAGGGCGGCGAGCGCGCCGACGAGAAGGTCAAGGAGGCCAGCGACGCGATCGCGCGCCTCGTCCGGTCGTGAGATGCCCGACGGCCCCGGTGGGACCTGGTTCCCACCGGGGCCTTCTGCTGTCCGGGGTTTGTGCCCCCGGGATCTCCTCGGCCAGGGTTCAGATACCCTACGGGGGTAATGTTCAACAGTCCTGCTGCGGAGGAGTCCTCATGAGTGAAAGCACGTTCGTGGTCAAGGGAATGACCTGCTCCGGGTGCATGAGCAAGGTGACGACCGCGGTCACCGGCGTCGACGGCGTCACCGACGTCGACGTGGACATCAGCAACGGCGAGCTCACGGTCGTCAGCGACTCCCCGGTCGATCCGGAGGCCATCCGCAAGGCGGTCGGCGACGCCGGTTACGAGATCGCGAGCTGACGATGAGCGAGCCGCCGGTGGTGATCAAGACCGTGGACAACGGGCCGTACCAGGTGAAGGGCCCGGTCAAGGTCGTCGACCACGAGAACAACGTCTACGAGCTCGGCCCGGGCCGCACCCGCCTGCTGTGCCGCTGCGGTCTCTCGGCGAAGAAGCCGTTCTGCGACGGATCGCACGCCCGCGAGGGCTTCACCGCAGCAGACCGCGCAACTCCTGCTGAAACCCAGTAGGCGCAAGACGAAAACACCGGTGGGCCGCTCATCAGGGCGGCCCACCGGTGTTTTCGTCACCTCCGCGGTCGGCGGCACGCAGCCAGCGCAGCTGCAGCGAGTTCGACGGATGCCTCGCCGACCGCTCCCCGTCGGCGGAACTGCGCCTTGACCGAGGGGAGGAGCTGGTGGCAGCAGAGGTGCACAGCGGCCTCCAGGCCCGCGTGCACCTTTCCCCACTCCCGCGTCCCGCGCAGGCGGACGAGCGTTCGCATCGGTCTGCTCCTTCGGGTCGAAAAGCCTTGGATGCCAGAGCGGCGTGGCCTCCCGCACGAGGTGCGGAAGGCCACGCCATCGGGGTCGACCTCAGCCGCGGTGCGCGGCGGTCAGCGCGGCCCCCTCTCCTTCGGTGCTGGGCAGCGGTTCGGCGGCGATGGTGCTGCGGAAGCGGCGCAGCCGCAGGCTGTTGCCGACCACGAACACCGAGCTGAACGCCATCGCGGCCCCGGCGAGCATCGGGTTGAGCAGCCCGGCGGCGGCCAGCGGCAGGGCGAGCACGTTGTAGGCGAAGGCCCAGAACAGGTTGCCCTTGATGGTGCCCAGCGTGCGCCGGGACAACCGGATGGCGTCGACCGCCGCCCGCAGGTCCCCGCGGACCAGGGTCAGGTCGCTGGCCTCGATGGCGACGTCGGTGCCGGTGCCCATGGCCAACCCGAGGTCGGCCTGGGCGAGCGCGGCGGCGTCGTTCACGCCGTCACCGGCCATGGCCACCACCTTGCCCTCGGCCTGCAGCCGCTTGACGACGTCGACCTTGTCCTGCGGCAGGACCTCGGCGATGACCTCGTCGATGCCGACCTCGGCGGCCACCGTGCGCGCCACGGTCTCGTTGTCGCCGGTGAGCAGCACGGGCTTGAGCCCCAGCTCGCGCAGCCCGGCGATCGCCTCGGCGGAGGTGGGCTTGACGGTGTCGGCCACCTCCAGCACGGCGCGCGGAGCACCGTCCCAGGCCACCGCGACCGCGGTGCGACCCTGCTGCTCGGCGGCCCGCTGCGCCGCGGAGAGCTCCTCGGTCAGCGGCTGGCTCCACTGCTCCAGCAGCGCAGGCCGCCCGACGAGCACGGCGTGCCCGTCGACGACGCCCTGCACACCCAGCCCCTCGACGTTGGTGAAGCCCTCGACGGCGGGGAGCTCGCCGACCCGGCCCGCGGCGCCCTGCGCGATCGCCTTGGCGATCGGGTGTTCCGAGGCGTTCTCGGCGGCACCCGCCAGGCGCAGCACCTCCTGCTCGTCGACGCCGTCCGCGGTGTGCACGGCGACCAGCGACATCTGGCCGCTGGTGACGGTCCCGGTCTTGTCCAGCACGATCGTGTCGATGCGGCGGGTGGACTCGAGCACCTCCGGGCCCTTGATCAGGATGCCCATCTGCGCCCCGCGCCCGGTGCCGACCAGCAGCGCCGTCGGCGTGGCCAGCCCCAGCGCGCACGGGCAGGCGATGATCAGCACCGCCACCGCGGCGGTGAAGGCGGCGGCGACGCCGGACCCGGAGCCCAGCCAGAACCCCAGCGCGGCGAACGCCAGCGCGATCACGATCGGGACGAAGACCGCGGAGATCCGGTCGGCCAGCCGCTGGACGGCGGCCTTGCCGTTCTGCGCGTCCTCGACCAGCTCGGCCATCTGGGCCAGCTGGGTGTCCGACCCGACGCGGGTCGCGCGGACGACCAGCCGACCGCCCGCGTTCACGGTCGCGCCCACCACGGCGTCCCCGGCGCGCACCTCGACCGGCACGGACTCGCCGGTGAGCATGCTGGCGTCGACCGCCGAGGTGCCCTCCTCGACGACACCGTCGGTGGCGATCTTCTCGCCGGGGCGGACCACGAACCGGTCGCCGACGGCGAGCTGCTCGGTGGGGACCCGCACCTCCCGGCCGTCGCGGAGCACCGCGACGTCCTTGGCGCCGAGCTCCAGCAGCGCCCGCAGGGCGGCCCCGGCGCGGCGCTTGGACCGGGCCTCGAAGTACCGCCCGGCGAGGATGAACATCGTCACCCCGGCCGCGACCTCGAGGTAGATGTTGCCGTCCCCGCTCATCCGCTGGATGGTCAGCTCGAACGGGTGCGTCATGCCCGGGACGCCTGCGCTGCCGAACAGCAGCGCGTACAGCGACCACAGCAGGGCGGCGGTGGTGCCCATGGAGATCAGGGTGTCCATGGTGGCCGTGCCGTGCCGCAGGTTCGCCCACGCCGCCCGGTGGAACGGCAGCGCGCCCCACACCACCACTGGTGCTGCGAGGACCAGCGAGATCCACTGCCAGTAGGTGAACTGCAGCGCCGGGACCATCGCCAGCACGATGACCGGAACCGACAGGACGGTCGAGACGATCAACCGGTTCCGCAGCGACCGGGTGGGGTCGTCGGCGGCTTCCCCGGCGCCCTCGGCGGCGGGCTCGGAGGGCGGCTTGGGCAGTTCCGCGGTGTATCCGGCGGCCTCGACCTGCTGGACCAGCTCCTGCGGGTCCAGCTCTGCCGGGAAGGTGACCTTGGCCTTCTCGGTGGCGTAGTTGACCGAAGCGGTGACGCCGTCGAGCTTGCCGAGCCGCTTCTCCACCCTGGCCGCGCAGGAGGCGCAGGTCATCCCGCCGATGGCCAGCTCGATCTGGGCGGTGGCACCGCCCCGTGTCCCAGTGCTCACCGAAGTCCTCCCCGCTCACCCGTGCTGCCCGGTGCGATCGGCGTCGAGGTGGGCGCGAGGGTGCGACCGCCCCCGGTCGACGCCGGTCCGGCCGGGATGTCGTGCGTGACTCCCGCGACGGTGCCGCTGTTGGTGCCCGTTCCCGCGGCGTTCCCGTCGCCGGGGTGCTCGACGTGCGCATCGCCGCCGCCGAGCTCGAACGGACCGACCGCGGATCCGATGGCCCACGCCCCGCCGAAGGCGAGCGCGAGCACTGCACCGTAGGCGGAGAGCTTCGCTGCTGTGTTCATTGCGACCCTTTCGCTACCCGGACCCGCCGCGGCGGGTCCGGCCCTCGTCAGGAGGCGAGTTCGTAACCGGCTTCCTCGACGGCTTCCCGCACGTCGTCCTCGGACAGCGCAGCGGAGCTGCGCACGCTCACCGCACCGCTGGACAGGTCCACGGACACGTCCGACACGGTGTCGATCTTGGTGATCTCCTCGGTGACCGACCGCACGCAGTGCTCGCAGGTCATCCCGACCACGGTGTAGTTCGCCTCGACCATCTCGCCGTCCCTTCCCGGTCTCGTCGCCCGTCCTCGCCGGGCGATCCGCTGCCACGTTTATACCCTAGGGGGGTATGGCTGTCAAAGAGTGGGGTCCGGGTCGGGTCGATGTGGTTTCAGCGGCGGCTATCTCTTGGACCGGGGGTTTGGCTGGGGATCAGTAGTGATACCGGGGTTGGGTTTGTGGGGAGGAACTGGGTTCGGTGGTCGGCCTGGGGATGCTGCAATTTCAATCGAAATTGCAGTCGTCACCACCCCTCGGACGGCCGTGACAGCGGTCGACCTCGCACTGGAGCTCCGCCTGCTTGTCCTCGAGCGCCATTCGCTCGTCGCTGAGGTCCTCTTCGGGCTCGGCGGCCTCTGCGTCCAGCTTCAAGTCCGCTTCCGCTCCGGGGTGCGAAGTCCTGGGCTCGCAATCTGGTCGGGGGCTGCGGTTGATCGCTCGTTCGGGGGAATCTTGCCGGGGTGGGCCGGGTCGCTGCTGGTGCCGCTCTCGCGCAGGGGGTAGGGGTAGGTCCGCGATCGGTGATCACCGGTCTGCGGATGTACCGAAGGGAACACGACATGGCCCTGACCAAGGACCAGTTGGTCACCGAGATTGCCGAGGCCGTGGACGTCTCCAAGGCGTCGGCCCGGGCAGCTCTGGACGCTCTCACCGAGATCGTCGCCGGCCAGCTGGAGAGCGGTGGCGAGGTGACGCTGCCCGGTTTCGGGAAGTTCAAGGTCGCGGACCGCCCCGCGCGCACCGGGCGGAACCCCGCCACCGGGGAGGCCATCGAGATCGCGGCCAAGCGGGTCGTCAAGTTCGTCCCGGCCAAGGCCCTCGAGGACACGTTGAACAAGACGTCCTGAACGACCGGGGCTCGACCGAGGCCCGAGTCGTGAACGCAGCGGGGCGGACGGCGTGGTTGCCGTCCGCCCCGCTGCCGTCCGGGTCAGCCCTCGACGACTTCGCCGTGGTGCTCCCCGCCGATGCAGTAGTGCTCGACGCCGGGTCCGAGCACCACCCGGCCCCCGCCCCGCTCGCACTCCTCGCGGGTGGTGCGTTCTTGCGCGAGAGCTGCTGGTGCCGTTCCGAGCAGTGCCATTCCGGCCAACAGGACCGCGATCGCTGCACGGCGCATCTCGTCACCCCTTCCGCAACCGGTGTTGCGGCCACAGCACACCAACGCGAGGGGAGCCGCACCCACCGAGTCACCGGTCCGGATGTCACCCACCTCGCAGCGGGCCCGGGTGACCGTCCGGTCGGGGTCAGTCCTCGACGGTGATGGCGGCCGCCGGGCACATCTCGGCCGCGTGGCGGACGTCGTCGGCCAGGTCGTCCGGCGGGGTGGGGTTGAGCAGGACGACGAGGCCGTCCTCGTCCCCCTGGTCGAACACCGCCTCGGCGGTGAGCACGCACTGGCCGGAGCCGACGCACTTGTCCTGGTCCACGGTCACCTTCATGGGTCCTCCTGAGCGGTGGGGTGGCTTCCGCATGCTACGCGAGCCATCGCGGCCGAATCTCGTTCTCCGCCAAGACTTTCGGGTAAACGTCATCAGGCACGAGGTGCTGCCGCCCGCGGTCTGCGCACTGTTCTCGCGGCCTCCCGGACGTCGGCGTCGGGGTGGTCGCGCAACGCCGTGAGCCGGTCGGACCACGCCGGGGTCCAGCCCGTTCGGCGGGCGGTCGTGGTGACGAGCTGGACGGCGAGCAGGCCGGGGACCGATCCGTCCTGCTGGCGCAGGTGGTCGGTGACCGCCGCGGCGGTGTCGGGATCGGGGTCGAGCGCGGACATCCGGTAGCTGCTCGGGCCCGGCCACCGGTTCGGCCGTTCGTCGACGGCGTCGACGAGTTCGTCCCAGATGGCGAGGTCGACCGGCCCGGCGAGGGATCGCTCGGCCAGGTTCCACAGCAGTTGCGCGCCCGCGGCGTGCATCCCCGCTGTGCGGCACGCCTCGACGAGGATCCGGGACGCGTCGGTGCTGATCTCGTCGCCGTCGGCACGGCCCGTGTGCGCTCCGGCCGATGCCAGCTCCGCCAACCGGTGCCAGGCGATGTCGGCGGTGTCCGGTTCGCCGGTGGTGATGTCCAGGACCAGCTGGTCGGCGGCGGTGGCGAGCGCGGTCGGGCGCTGCAGGAGGAGGCGGCAGACGACCGGGAACGCGTCCTGCGACGCCGGGGCGGTCGCCAGTCGGGGCAGCTGGTCGATCGCGCCCGGGGCGTGGTGCCACCACTCGGCATATGCGGTGACCAGGTCGTACGACGGTGCGGTGGCTGCCCGCACCAGGGCATCGGCCAGCACGCGGGCGAAGCCGGGGCGTTGACCTGGCGTGAGCCGACCCGGTGCGGCTCTGAAGACGGCGGATCGCACGGCTGGTTCGCCGAGGACCGCTTCGCCCAGCATTCCCGGCACGCGCGGATCCTCGTCGAGGAAACCGAGCAGAGCGGCCGCCGCAGCAGCTCGGACGTCGTGGTGCAGCGCGGGATCGGCCCAGACATCCGCCAGCACGTCGACAGCCCCGACGGGATGGCGCTTGGCCAGCAACCGCGCGGCTTCCTTCGCCGCCCCGACCGAAGCGCGTGCGATGACCGGCCCCAGCGCCCCGACCGTCGCCGACTCGGGCAGCGCGTCCAGCGCAACGCCCAAGGACCGCACCGCACCGCGGACCACCGGACCCGCTGGCGCGTTGGCATGGCGCTGCAGAACGGGGAGGGCGTGGTCAGGCGCAGTGGTGGCCAGGCGCGACAGCGCGGCTATCGCCACCGGAGGGGGAGCGTCGTCGGCGATCGCCGCCAGCGTTCCAGGCTCGGTGATGAGTCGAACTGCTGATTCCCGTTCTCGTGGCGGGTTTTCCTCGTCGCGGGCCACTGCTGCGGCGTGCGCTTCGACCGCGGCGCGTTGTTCCGGGGTCCACCGTCCGGTTCGGCCAGCGGGCAGGGAGGGGAGTGCTTCGCCGGAGTCCAGCAGCCGGTCGAGCAGGTCGGTCCGGCGGGTCGCGACGACTTGCCAGAGAGCGTCCACCCGGCCCAGTTCCGGGTTGTGCGCGACCAGCTCTCCGACGCGTTCGTCTCGGGTCGCGGGCGCGGTCGTCCACACCTTCGCCGCTGCCGCGGCATCAGCGGGATCCTCGGCGGTGCGGGCGATTTCGCCGATGAGCCGGTCGAGTTCCGGCGGCAGGGCCGATGCCAGCAGTTCTCCCGCCCGCAGCGCCGGCGCGAACCTCCCGCGGCGCGCGTCCCGAAGAACGCGATCGCGCAGTCCGTCCCACAATCCGGAGGCGGGCAGCCCCGGGACCGACGGTCCCCGCCCCGGGGTGCGGAGGTCGGCGTGCAGGGGGACCAGCAGTGCTTGCAGGTCGTTCGCCCGGTCCGGGTTGCCGCGGGCCAGCGCGCTGGTCAGCGAACGGGTCAGCCACCGCGAGATCAGCGCTGCGGTGTCCGCGGTCATGTCCGGAGCGCCGGTCGCCGCCTGCACGGCCTCGCGAAGCACCGCCACCGGGACTGCCGACTGTAGCCGGGCCGGTGCTGCGGCGACCGGGCGCAGCGCGGCAGCGCGGACCAGGTCCTGGTCGTGCCAGGCGCGCCGGGCCGCGCGCAGCGCCGCGACGAGCGCCTCCGGATCGTGCTCGCGCACGGCGCAGGACAGCAGTGCCGTCCACGCGGCACGTCGCTCTTGGTAGCGGTGGCTGGCCGTGGCCTCCAGCAGTGCCGGGGCGGCTTGGTCGTAGGGCAGAGCTGCGGTGATGGCCAGTCGCCGCCAGTTCCGGTCGGTGTCGTTCTCGGCGAGGATGCGGTGCGCCAGCTCGGCCCGGTCGGCGGACGGCAGCACCGCGAGCTCTTCAGCGCTCAGATCGGTCAGCATCCGATCGGCCGGGTAGGCGAGTTCGACGACCTGCCGCCGGTGTTCGAGCGGCACGGCGCTGAGCACCGACTCGCAGGCCGGGCCAGCTCTCAGCGAGCGCAGCAGCGATGCGGCCCGGTCCGCGGGCAAGGCGGCGATCGCCGCCCGGCTGCGCGCGTTCAGCGGAAGGCCGCGGTGACCGAGCGATCGCAGCCAGCTCGGATCGGCCTCGACCAGCGCGGCCGGATCGGCGAACAGCGCCGCCGCGACCTGGGGATCCCACGCGAGGTTGTGCGCGATCCGGGGCTGCCCGCGCAGCACCTCGGCCACCGCCCGCGGTCGTCTGGTCGCCAGGACCGCGAGCAGGCCCCGGTGACGGCGCAGCCACCGGGCGAGTTCCCGTCCGTGCTTGTCGGCGGCCTCGGCCAGCACGAACTCCGCCACGGCGGCGGGCGCGACGCGCGCGAGCCGGTGCAACTGCCCCGCACCGGGACCGGCGGTGCTCAGCCACCGCGCGACCACGTCCGGCGAGCAGGCGGGCAGCAGGTCGGCGAGTTCCCGGCGCCCGTACTGCTCGTGCACCTCACCGACGAGCCGGTCCGCGAGCGCGCGGCGGCGCGAGCGCCGCAGGACGCCGTACACGGCCAGCCGATCCCGCCGAGCGCCGCCGCGGACCAGCGCGGCCAGGACCTCGTCGGACACCGGAAGCCGGATCGCGGCCGACAGCGCACGCCGCCGCAGCGCGGGATCGGCCACCGCCCGCTCCACAGCCGCGAGATCACGCCGCACGACGGCCAGGTGGAGGCCCAGATGTCGTTGATGGGAATCGCCGGAGTCAAGCCGAGCGCGAACGGACTGGTACTCGGCGTCGGAAAGCCGTCGGCCGTAGGCGGACAGCGCCCGCATCCGCGCCGGGAACGGCAGTGCGTCGAAGGATTCGTGGCCGGGACCACCCGGCTCGTGCGCCGCGCTCACCGGAGGGTGGCCGGGCAGACCTTTCGTTCGGACATGCCGACCATGATTCACGCCGACCCCACCCTTGGCAAGCGGTTCGGGCACGGTCCACTTCGGAGAGTCCCGACCGCGCCGTTCGCCGCACCGACCAAGAAGGAGCGCAAGGTCTCTGCAAGCGGGACAGGGGGCTGGAGATGCTGAAAGGCCCGCCTCGGGGAGGCGGGCCTTTCGGGGGAGGCGTCAGGCGGTGTAGCCCTTCGGCTTGATCAGGGAGGCGAGCTGGTCGAGGTCGAGCCAGTAGTCCTCGATGCCGCTGAAGCGGGCCGGGTCGGCGATGTGCACCGTCCGGTTCGCCTCGTCGTAGCCGGCGATCGTCACGTAGTGGTAGATCGTCTGGTCCGACGGGTAGCCGGGCGGCTGGTTGCCGGGGGCCGCCACGATGTTGGCCACCATCGCCTTGCCCTCGTTGATGTTGCGGACGATGTCCGACCACAGCTGGTCGGTCAGCTCCGGGGTCAGCTGCTTGTCGCTCCAGTCGCGGGCCTCGTAGTGGGCCGCGCCGCCCAGCTGCTTGTTCAGCCCGTCGACGACCTGGTGGATGGTGTCCGTGCCGTTCTCGGTGGTGCCGAGCGCGGCGGCCAGCGCGGCCTGGTCCGGGAGGGCGTCGGTCTTGGCGGACAGCGCGATGCGGGTCGCGGTCGGACCGCACCAGTAGCTGGTCTGCTGCGCCTGGTAGTCGAGGTCGAGGGACTTCGAGACCGGCTTCGGCGGCTCCTGCGGAGCGGGCTCCTGGTGGGCCGGGGCGGCCGGAGCAGCGGGCGGGGTCTCCGGGGCGGGCGGAGCCGCCGGGGCCGGGACCTCCGCCGCGGGGGCGGCCGGGGCCGCCGGTGCGGCCGCGGGAGCCGGGGCCGGGACCTCGTGGTCGACGGCCCGGACCTGGGCGGACGTCGGTTCCGGCTCCGAGCCGCCGGTGACCAGGGGCTGGCCGACCAGCACGATCGCACCACCGGCGACGACCACCGGGAGGACCTTGCCGGACACCCGGCGGAGCGAGCCGCCTGCGTTCAGGCCGAACTTGTCAACGAGTGCGCGGACCGAGGCCTTCGGGGTATGGCCGCCCGCGTTGTCCTGCTTCTGCACGTGCGCCTTTCCACGTCGGGGGAGATCCGATCACCACCGCCGGGGGTGCGGTGGCGGCCCGGGGGAGCCGTCGTGACCGGATCGTGATTTCAAAGCCACCAGCAACGTAACTAAGAGTCATCGGCGCTTCAACGTTTAACCTGATCGGGTCGGCATCTTGACCTTGACGACTCCGGTGAGTAACGGTTTGCGCCGGTCGGTGGGAAACCCCGCGCCCGAGCTCCGGACGAACCGGGTGCGCATCCGCTGCCGACGGCATCGGTGCTGGTGAGGGGTGCAGGTCTGATGATCGGCGGCGCTCGCCGGTCGAGATCGGCTTCGCGCGCGGTCGTTCCCCGCGGAGATCGCCCAGACCACCGCCGTGACCCTGGGCACAAGGTGCGGAAACGATCGTCCGGCCGGGCGGGTGTCGGCGCGTTGCGCGAGGTGGCTGCTGCTCCCGGAGCGCCTCGGGAGAAGGCGCGGCCGATAGACTGAGGTCGGGTGGAGCGATCTCTGAAGCGGGCGGTGACCGGTGGCCATTGATGCGTTGGACGTCGCCGCGCTGTTCCACGAGAGCCGCCGCGAGTCCGCGCCCGCCTACCGCCGCCTCAAGGACGTGCTCATCGAGCAGATCGGCACCGGGCGGTGGCCGGAGGGCGAGCTGCTGCCCTCGGAGAGCCAGCTGGTCAACGCCCTCGGGCTGTCGCGGATGACGATCAACCGGGCCCTGCGCGAGCTGAGCGCGGAAGGCCTGGTCAACCGCCTGGCCGGGGTGGGCACGTTCGTCGCCGAGCGCAAGAGCAGCTCGGCGTTGTACGAGGTGCGCAACATCGCCGACGAGGTCCAGCGGCGGGGGCACCGGCACCGCACCGACGTGGTGCTGCTCCGCGAGGAGCCCGCCGACCCGCGCGCGCACCGCCTGTTCGGGATCGCCGAGGGGCGGCCGGTGTTCCACTCGGTCGTCGTGCACTTCGAGGACGGCGTGGCGATCCAGCTCGAGGACCGCCACGTCAACCCCGAGCTCGCCCCGGACTACCTCGACCAGGACTTCGCGGTGCAGACGCCGAACAGCTACCTGTCGCGGATCGCGCCGCTGGGCAAGGGCGAGCACGTCGTCGAGGCGGTGCTGGGCACTGCGGAGGACTGCGCGCTGCTGGGCATCGAGCCGTCCGAGCCGTGCCTGCTGATCCACCGGCGCACCTGGTCGGAGGGCCGTCTCGTCAGCACCGCGCGGCTGTTGCATCCTGGATCGCGGTTCCGCCTCGAAGGCACCTTCGACGCGACCTGATCGATCAAAACCCTTCTGCTGTCCGGATTGTTCGTGTTCGTCCTCGGGTGGGCGCCGTGCGCCAGCTGATTTCGAACCGAGCTCTTGACGAGCTGTATATACAGCACTATACATATCGCACCGCCTGCGATTGTGCGCGCGAGCACAGTGCGGCGGCCTCGAACCGAGCGGTTCACCAGCCCGGTCGCGAAACGGGGAACGACGTGGTTCCCGCAGGGAGGAACTAGGTGAGAAAAGGCGCTGCGGCCCTGAGTCGAGGCCTCACAGCACGGCACATCCGCTTCATCGCTCTCGGCTCGGCCATCGGGACCGGCCTCTTCTACGGATCGTCGGAGGCGATCAGCCAAGCGGGCCCCTCGGTGCTCTTCGCCTACCTGATCGGTGGCGCCGTGGTCTTCGTGGTGCTCCGGGCGCTCGGCGAGATGGCCGTCGCCGACCCGGTGCCCGGCTCCTTCGGCGAGTACGCCAGCAGGCACCTCGGCCGCCTGCCGGGCTTCATCACCGGCTGGACCTACACCTTCGAGATGATCATCGTCTGCATCGCGGACGTCACCGCGCTGGCCGTCTACATGGGATTCTGGTTCCCCGACGTGCCGCGGTGGACCTGGGTGCTGGCCACGCTGTTCGTCATCGCCGCGGTCAACCTGCTCAGCGTCAAGGTGTTCGGCGAGCTGGAGTTCTGGTTCTCGGTGATCAAGGTCGTCGCGATCATCGCGATGATCGTCGGCGGCATCGCCGTGCTGGTCTTCGGCTTCACCGCCGGTGGCGGCCACACCGAGCCAGCGGTGAGCAACATCTGGTCCAACGGCGGGATGTTCCCGAACGGCATCGAGGGCTTCCTGCTGTCCTTCGCGGTGGTGATGTTCGCCTTCGGCGGCACCGAGATCATCGGCGTCACCGCCGGTGAGGCCGAGGACCCGGAGAAGACCATCCCGCGCGCGGTCAACACCGTGCCGGTGCGGGTCCTGCTGTTCTACGTGCTGACCCTGGGCGTAATCATGTCGATCACCCCGTGGCAGCAGATCAGCGGCGAGGGCAGCCCGTTCGTGGAGATCTTCCAGAGCCTCGGCCTGACCTCCGCGGCGGCGGTGCTCAACGTCGTGGTCATCACCGCCGCGCTGTCGGCGATCAACAGCGACATCTTCGGCGCCGGGCGCATGCTGTTCGGGATGGCCGAGCGCGGCCAGGCCCCGGCGATCATGGGCCGGGTCTCGCGCAACGGCGTGCCGTGGATGACCGTGGTCATCATGACCGTCGCGCTGCTGGTCGGCGTGGTGCTCAACTACGTCGTGCCGGAGGACGTCTTCACGATCATCGCCTCCATCGCCACCTTCGCCACGGTCTGGGTGTGGCTGATGATCATGCTCTCGCACTACCGGGCCCGCCGGAGGATGAGCGCCGAGCAGGCCGCGGCGCTGAAGTTCCCGGTGCCGCTGTGGCCCTACGCGCAGATCGTCGCGATCGCCTTCCTGGTCTTCGTCTTCGTCCTGCTGGCCTTCTCCGCGGACACCCGGGTGGCGCTCGTCGTCGGCGCGGTGTGGCTCGCGCTGCTGTCGCTCGGCTACTGGCTGGGCATCGGCAGGCGGACCGGCGGCCGGGATTCCGACGAGCGCGTCGTCTCCGAGGCCGGGGCGAGCTGACCCCGGCCGCACCCCAACGCTCCAGCGGCGGCCGTCGACCCGGCCGCCGCTGGTTCCCAGTTCACGCGCTGACCCCGAAGCAGGCGCGAAACCCCACTCACGAGGAAAGAAGTTCGAACATGAGCCGTACCGAAGCCGCCGTGGACACCACCGTCGTCGTGGGCGTCGGCGCGGTCAGCCCGGCCGACGTCGTCCGCGTCGCCCGCGGCGGCGCGCGCGTGGAGCTGTCCGAGGAGTCCAAGAAGGAGATCGCGGCCACCCGCGGCCGGATCGAGAGCCTGGCCGAGGAGCCCAAGCCGGTCTACGGCATCTCCACCGGCTTCGGTGCGCTCGCCACCCGGCACATCCCGCTGGAGCTGCGCAAGCAGCTGCAGAAGAGCCTGGTCCGCTCGCACGCCGCGGGCACCGGGCCGGAGGTGGAGCGCGAGGTCGTCCGCGCGCTGATGCTGCTGCGCCTGTCGACGCTGGCCACCGGCCGCACCGGGGTGCGCCTCGAGGTCGCCGAGACCTACGCCGCGGTGCTGTCGGCCGGGATCACCCCGGTCGTCCACGAGTACGGCAGCCTGGGCTGCTCCGGTGACCTCGCGCCGCTCGCGCACATCGCGCTGGCCATGATGGGCGAGGGCACCGTCCGCGACGCCGACGGCACCGAGATGCCCGCCGCCGAGGCCCTCGCCGCCGCCGGGATCACCCCGGTCGAGCTCGCCGAGAAGGAGGGGCTCGCGCTGATCAACGGCACCGACGGCATGCTCGGCCAGCTGGTGCTGGCCTGCCACGACCTGCGCGAGCTGGTGAAGCTGGCGGACATCACCGCCGCCATGAGCGTGGAGGCCCAGCTCGGCACCGACCGCGTCTTCGCCGCCGACCTGCAGGCCCTGCGCCCGCACCCGGGCCAGGCCGCCGCTGCCGCCAACATGTCGCGCCTGCTCGCAGGTTCGGGCATCGTGGCCAGCCACGCCGGTCCGGACTGCACCCGCGTCCAGGACGCCTACTCGCTGCGCTGCTCGCCGCAGGTCGCCGGTGGCGTCCGCGACACCATCGCGCACGCCGAGTCGGTGGCCTCGGTCGAGCTCGCCAGCGCCGTGGACAACCCGGTGGTCACCCTCGACGGCCGGGTGGAGTCCAACGGCAACTTCCACGGCGCCCCGGTGGCCTACGTGCTGGACTTCCTGGCCATCGTCGCCGCGGACCTGGCCAGCATCAGCGAGCGCCGCACCGACCGGTTCCTGGACCCGGCCCGCAACCACGGCCTGACCCCGTTCCTCGCCGACGACCCCGGGGTGGACAGCGGGCACATGATCGCCCAGTACACCCAGGCGGCGATCGTCTCCGAGCTCAAGCGCTTGGCCGCCCCGGCCAGCGCCGACTCGATCCCGTCCTCGGCGATGCAGGAGGACCACGTCTCGATGGGCTGGTCCGCGGCCCGCAAGCTGCGCCGCGCGGTCGACGGCCTCACCCGCGTGCTGGCGATCGAAGCGCTCACCGCGGCGCGCGCCCTCGACATGCGGGAGCCGCTGACCCCGTCTCCGGCCACCGGTGCCGTGCGCGACCGGATCCGCCGCGAGGTCGCCGGGCCGGGCACCGACCGGCACCTGGCGCCGGAGATCGAGGCGGCCGTCGAGCTGTGCCGCAGCGGGCAGCTGGTCGCCGCCGCGGAGGAGGTCATCGGGGCGCTGGACTGACCGTCCACGACGGTCCGGGGGGCGGCGGTTTCGCGTGAAATCGCCGCCCCCTTCGCGTGCGGGGTGCCGGTTTCGCGCGAAATCGCCCACAGTGGACACCGCAGGGCCGCTGTCTGGGATGCTGGACACCTGCTCCGGACCGGGCATTGCCTTCGACCCGCGCGCGGCGACTAATGGAACGAACTGAATTCCGCTGGGCGAGGAGTGGGACATGGCCGGTGCGTTGCAGGTCGAGCGGAGATCGATCGACCCGGTTCCGGAGAGCGAGCGGCACGGCAGCCCGCGCAGCCTGTTCACGCTGTGGTTCGCGAGCAACATGCAGATCACCTCGGCGGTGACCGGTGCGCTGACCGTGCTGGTGGGGCTGCACCCGCTGTGGGCGCTGGTCGCCATCGCGCTGGGCAACGCGCTCGGCGGCGTGCCGATGGCCCTGCACGCCGCGCAGGGGCCCAAGCTCGGCATCCCGCAGATGATCCAGAGCCGGGCGCAGTTCGGCGTCTACGGCGCGGTGCTGCCGCTGGTCCTCGTAGTGCTGATGTACCTCGGCTACTTCGCCAGCGGCAACGTCCTGGGCGGTCAGGCGCTCGCCGCGATCACCCATATGCCGGTGGACCTCAGCATCGTGCTCTACGCGGCGCTGTCGGCGCTGATCGCGATCGTCGGGTACCGGCTGATCCACCGGTTCGGCTGGCTGGCGTCGCTGGTGTCGGTCGTGGTGTTCGTGTACCTGACCTTCCGGCTGGTCACCACGCACGACCTCGGGGCGGTGCTGGCGAACGCGCAGCTGGACGTGCCCGCGTTCCTGCTCGCGCTGTCGCTGACCGCCTCCTGGCAGCTCACCTTCGGCCCGTACGTCGCGGACACCTCGCGCTACCTGCCCGCGAGCACCTCGATCCGGGCGACGTTCTGGTGGACCTACGGCGGCACCGCGCTCGGCGCGACCTGGGCGATGTCCTTCGGCGCGCTGGCCTACGCGGTCGCGGGCCAGCAGTTCAAGGGGCACGAGGTCACCTACGTGGTGGGGCTGGGCGGCGAGGCGCTCGTGCTGCCGCTGCTGCTGGCCATCGCGCTGGGCAAGCTCACGATCAACGTGCTCAACATCTACGGCGGCTACATGACGGTGGCCACCACGATGACCGCGTTCACCCGCCGGGTGGGGCTCTCCCCGGCGACCCGGATCGGCTACATCGCGCTCGTCGGCGTGCTCGGCGGGGTGCTGGCCGTGCTGGGCCGCGGCGACTTCCTGTCGAACTTCGTGCTGTTCCTGCACTTCCTGCTGTACTTCCTGACCCCGTGGAGCGCGGTCAACCTGGTCGACTTCTACTTCCTGCGCAAGGAGAACTACGACCTCGACGCGATGTACGACCCGGACGGCGCCTACGGCCGCTGGTGCGGTCCGGCGCTGGTGGCCTACTTCATCGGCATCGCGGTGCAGATCCCGTTCTCCAACGTGGACGGTGTCTTCACCGGGTTCGCTGTGCCGCTGCTGGGCGGCGCGGACATCGCGTGGCTGCTCGGCCTGGTGGTGCCCGGCGCGATCTACTGGGCGGCGATGCGCAACCGCATCGGTGCCGGGAGGAGTGCCTGACGATGACCGGATCGAGCGCGTCCCCGGCGGTCGGCCGGGCGCTGGACGTCCTGGTCCGGCTGGCCGAAGGCCCCGGCCCGGTGCGCGCGGCGACCCTGGCCCGCGACCTCGGCGTCCCGCGCTCGTCGCTGTACCACATCCTGTCGGTCCTGGTGGACAAGGGATTCGTGGTCTACCTGGCGGGGGAGCAGGCCTACGGCCTCGGCGTGGTGTCCTTCGAGATCGGCTCCGCGTACCTGCGCCACGAACCCCTGGAACGACGAGCCGCCCCCATCCTGCGCCGCCTGGCCCGCACCCTCGGCCAGACCGTGCACCTGGGCATCCTGCACGGCGCGGAAACGGTGTACCTGCTGAAGGAACAACCGACCTCCGGCGCGGACGTCTCCCTGATCACCGACGTCGGCGTGCGCCTGCCCGCCCACCTGACGGCCAACGGCCGAGCGATCCTCGCGGGCAGCGCCGACGCCCAGCTGCGAGCCCTGTTCCCGCGCCGCAGCGACTTCATCACCCGAACCGGCAAAGGCCCCCGAACCCTCGCGGAACTCCGGGAATCCCTGGCCACCGACCGAGAACGCGGCTGGTCGGAAGAGGTGGAGCTGGTAGCCCCGGGCCTGCGCTCGGTGGGAGCCGCGGTCTACGACCACAATGGACGTCCGGTGGCGGCCCTGAGCACGACGTGGAGCCGATTCCACGAACGCCACGACCCGACAGAGGTCGGCGAAGCCATGCGCTCCGGAGCGGCGAAGCTGACCGCGGCGATCTCCGGCCGAACCCCGCAGGCGGACTGAACACCGCTGGCGAGATCCGATGTGACGGAGCGCCTGGGGTTGCGCATGAAATCGGCACCGTCGTCGACGAAACCTCCAGTTGGCACCGCAGCCGGTTCCGAGAGAAATCTCTGACGTCACCACCAGGTCTTCCGGCGAGCGATCGTTGCCGTGGCCTCGGCGCCTCGATCCCGTCTCGGATCCGAGAAACACCCGGCGCACTGCTGTCGCCGACGCGGGGCGCGGGGTCTGATGGGGGACAACGAGAACCTGTCGGATCTGGAGCAGCGCATGAGCAACGAGCACGTCCGCACCATTCGCGCGCCGCGCGGCGCGGAGCTGAACTGCCGCGGTTGGCAGCAGGAAGGCGCACTGCGGATGCTGATGAACAACCTCGACGCCGAGGTCGCCGAGCGGCCCGAGGACCTGGTGGTCTACGGCGGGACCGGCAAGGCCGCCCGGAGCTGGGCCGCCTTCGACGCGATCACCGAGACGCTCAAGACCCTCGAGCAGGACGAGACGCTGCTGGTGCAGTCCGGCAAGCCGGTGGGCGTGCTGCGCACCCACGAGTGGGCGCCGCGGGTGCTGATCGCCAACTCCAACCTGGTCGGCGACTGGGCGAACTGGGAGGAGTTCCGCCGCCTCGACTCGCTGGGCCTGACCATGTACGGGCAGATGACCGCCGGGTCCTGGATCTACATCGGCAGCCAGGGCATCCTGCAGGGCACCTACGAGACCTTCGGCGCGGTCGCCCGCAAGCGCTTCGGCGGCAGCCTCGCCGGTACCATCACGCTCACCGCAGGGCTCGGCGGCATGGGCGGCGCGCAGCCGCTGGCGGTGACCATGAACGAGGGCGTGGCGATCTGCGTGGAGGTCGACCCGGCCCGCATCGAGCGCCGCATCGCCCACCGCTACCTCGACGTCCGCGCCGACGACGTCGACGAGGCGTTGCGGCTCGCGAAGGAGGCCCGCGACCAGCGCAAGGCGCTGTCGATCGGGCTGGTGGGCAACGCCGCCGAGGTGTTCCCGCAGCTGCTGGCGATGGACGCGCCGATCGACATCGTCACCGACCAGACCTCCGCGCACGACCCGCTGTCCTACCTGCCCGCGGGCGTCGCCGTCGAGGAGTGGGCGGCGCTGGCCGAGCAGGACCCGGCGGCCTTCACCGAGCGGTCCCGCAAGTCGATGGCCGCCCAGGTCGAGGCGATGGTGGGCTTCCTGGACAAGGGCGTCGAGGTCTTCGACTACGGCAACTCCATCCGGGACGAGGCCCGCAAGGCCGGTTACGACCGGGCGTTCGACTTCCCGGGCTTCGTGCCCGCGCACATCCGGCCGCTGTTCGAGGAGGGGCTCGGCCCGTTCCGCTGGGCGGCGCTGTCCGGCGACCCCGCGGACATCGCGGCCACCGACAAGGCGATCATGGAGCTGTTCCCGGAGAACGAGCACCTGCACCGGTGGCTGACGATGGCCGGTGAACGGGTCGCCTTCGAGGGCCTGCCCGCCAGGATCTGCTGGCTGGGCTACGGCGAGCGCCACCTCGCCGGGCTGAAGTTCAACGAGATGGTGGCCTCCGGCGAGCTGTCCGCGCCGATCGCCATCGGCCGCGACCACCTCGACTCGGGTTCGGTCGCCTCGCCGTACCGGGAGACCGAGTCGATGCTGGACGGCTCCGACGCCATCGCCGACTGGCCGCTGCTGAACGCGCTGGTCAACACGGCGTCGGGCGCGTCGTGGGTGTCGATCCACCACGGCGGCGGGGTCGGCATGGGCCGCTCGATCCACGCCGGTCAGGTCTGCATCGCCGACGGCACCGAGCTGGCCGCGGAGAAGCTGGCGCGGGTGCTCACCAACGACCCTGGCATGGGCGTGCTGCGCCACGTCGACGCCGGTTACGAGCACGCGACCGAGGTCGCGAAGGAGCGCGGCGTCCGCGTCCCGATGCTCGGTTCCTGAGCGGATGGGCCCGGAGGCGTTGCCGCACAACGCCTCCGGTCCGGACACAGTGGACTTCGAGGAGTGGAAGTGATGGGTGGAGCGGTGAACCGCGCACCGCAGCGGTGGAGCGGTCGGGACGACGGTCCGGGGCTAGAGCACCTCCGGTGGCACCACGTCGTCGGCAGCGACGACTCGGCGGACCTCGCGTTCCTCGGGTTCCGCAGCGACGAGGGGGTGCGCCGCAACAAGGGGCGGCCGGGCGCGGCGGACGGGCCGCGCGCGCTCCGCCAGGCGCTGGCCTCGATGGCCCTGCCGGGACCGCTGAGCGCGGTCGACGTGGGTGACGTCGAGGTCGTCGGAACTGCGCTGGAGGACGGCCAGCAGCGGCTCGGGGAGGCGGTGACCGGCCTGCTGGACGACGGGAAGTTCGTCGTCGTGCTCGGCGGCGGCCACGAGATCGCCTACGGCAGCTACCTCGGCGTGGCCGGATCGGCGCGGGTGCGCTCGGGGGCGAAGCTCGGCGTGCTCAACCTCGACGCCCACTTCGACCTCCGCGCCGACGAAACCCCCAGCTCCGGTACGCCGTTCCGCCAGATGGCCGAGCAGGAGCAGCAGCGCGGCGAGGACCTGCACTACGCGGTCCTGGGCATCAGCCAGCCGAGCAACACGAAGGCCCTGTTCGACACGGCCGACAAGCTCGGCGTGTCCTACCTGCTCGACGACGACTGCGGCCCGTCGAACCCGGCGGTGGACGAGTTCGTGGACAGCTTCCTGGCCAGCTGCGACGTCGTCTACCTGACGATCGACCTCGACGTCCTCCCCGCAGCTGTCGCCCCAGGCGTGAGCGCCCCGGCGGCCTACGGCGTCCCCCTGGAGACCGTCCAGCGCGTCTGCGACCGGGTGGCCTCCAGCGGCAAGCTGGTCCTGTGCGACGTCGCCGAGCTCAACCCGGAGCTGGACGTCGACAACCGCACAGCCCGCACCGCCGCCCGCCTGGTCCACCGAATCACCACCCAGCACACCCGCCGGTAGGGAAACCCATGTCCGACCAAGACGTCGCACCACCCCAAGAGCTCACCGAGGAAGCCTTCGCGGAGATGCTGGAGGAGGAGCAGGGCACCATCCACCGCGGACTGGAGTAGCGCACGTCGCGATCAGAGCCGCAGGTGAGGTCACCGAAGGGCCGCGCGGTTCCCCCGCGGCCCTTCGGTGAGTGGGATGATCTGCCGCTGACCAGGGGCCGAACCCGGGCTTGGTGCGCGGCCTCAGCAGCAGCCCGGTCAGTCGAGTTGCTGCGCTGCTTCGGTGAAGACGTCGCGGAGCCGGGCGCGGGCCGTCTCGGCACCATCCGCAAAACCGTCGTCCCCGGGCCGCGCAGATGCCGCCCGTCGGCGCGACCCCGCCCTTGGAACCGGCGACCAACGTCCGATGTGGACAATTGCGAGCGCGCCCGACCGTCCTGTCCGGTTCGTGGTGGTCCGCGCCGGAACCTGCTCGCTCACCCAGTTCGCCCGGATCGCCACGGGGAAGATCTGTTGCCCCGGTGGCAAAAACGCGAACTGGCGAGAAGTGGTCGGCGGGGTTCTCCGTGCGGCGGGTGTCGGTCAAGGTTGTGGATCAAGAGCTCGCACGAGCTGGAGCCAACGTCCCGCGCGCAGCGGGTGGAGGTGTCGGTGAGCGCGAACGGAACCACGCCGCGGCGCGCGGCCCGCTACCTCGACCCCGCCGAGCTGGCCGACGTGGAACTGCTGCTGGACGGTGCTTTCCCGCCGCTGCGCGGCTTCCTCCCCGCCGACGAGGTCGAGTCGGTGCGCACCCGGCACCGCCTGCGCGGGGGAGCGCCCTGGCCGGATCCGCTGACGCTGCGGATCCCGGTCGAGGCAGCCGCAGCTGACGAGATCGAACTGCTCGACCTCGAAGGTGCGCCGGTAGCGCTGGTCCGCAACGAATCCCCGTGGACCGACGAGACCGGCATGCACGCGGCCGGACCCGTCGAGGCGGTCGGTGAGCCCAGCGGCGTGCTGCGCAGCATGCGTCCGCCCGCCGCCGACGTCCGCGCGAAGCTGCCCACCGGTCCGGTCCTCGGCGTCCTCCCGGAACAGCCGCTGCACCACCGCGAACTCGCCCAGATCCGCGAGCTGGCCGCCGAGCACGACGCGCACGTCCTGGTCCTGCCGCGCACGAGCGGTCCGCGCCCGGAACTGCTCGTGCAGGCCGTGCTCGCCGCCAGACCAGAGCTGCCGGACACCACGATCGTGCCGGTTCCGCTGGTGCGCCGCGCTGATCCGAAGCGCGACGCGGAACTAGCCGCGCACGTCGCCGCCGCCTACGGCGCCACCCACCTGATCTCGCCGCACACGCTGGACCAACCCCCGATCGAGGTGCTGGAGCCGCCGGACGTGGTGCGCGACCGGACCGACCGCTGGCACCCGGCCGCGCAGGTCGCCCCGGCCGACCGCCGCCCCGGCCTCAGCCCCGAGCGACTTCGCGAACTGCTCGACCGCGGCGACGACCTGCCCGGCTGGTTCACCACGCCCGCGATCGCCGCGCAGCAGCGCAGAATGCACCCGCCGCTGCGCGACCGCGGGTTCACGGTCCTGTTCACCGGGCTGTCCGGGGCGGGCAAGTCCACGCTGGCCCGCGCGCTGCGCGACGAGCTCCACCGGCACGACCACCGCGCGGTGACGCTGCTCGACGGTGACGTCGTCCGCCGCACGCTGTGCGAGGGGCTGGGGTTCTCGGCCGAGGACCGCAGCCGGAACGTGCGCCGCATCGGTTTCGTGGCCGCGGAGGTCACCCGGCACGGCGGTGCGGCGATCTGCGCGCCCATCGCCCCGTACCACGCCGACCGGGATGCGGTGCGGCGCATGGTGGAGGCGGTGGGCGGCTTCGCGCTGGTCCACGTCGCCACGCCGCTGGGGGAGTGCGAGCGGCGCGACCGCAAGGGCCTGTACCGCAAGGCGCGGGCCGGGCTGCTGCCCGAGTTCACCGGCGTCTCCGCGCCGTACGAGGTTCCCGGCGACGCCGACCTGGTCCTGGACACCTCCGGGCTGTCGCAGGACGCCGCGGTCGGGCGCGTCGTGGCGCTGCTGCGCGAGCGGGGTTGGGTGGGGCCGTGGACTGGGGCGTAGCGGCGGCGGGGCTGCTGACCGGTCTGCTGGTGGGCACGACCGGCATGGGCGGCGGGGCGCTGACGATGCCGCTGCTCACGCTGGTGTTCGGCGTGCCGCCGCTGGCCGCGGTGTCCTCGGACCTGGTGGCCGGGGCGGTGATGAAGCCGGTCGGTGCGGTGGTGCACCTGCGGCGGGGCACGGTGCAGCCGAAGCTCGTCGGCTGGCTGTGCCTGGGCTCGTTGCCGTGCGCGGCGGTCGGCTCGCTGCTGGCCGGGGCGCTGGGCAAGGGCGCGGAGTCGGTGCTGAAGGAGATCGTCGGCGGTGCGGTGCTGCTCGCCGCGGGCATGCTGTTCCTGCGGATGGTGCTGGCGCGCCGCGGTGCCGCCCCGGACGGATCGGTGGTGCGGCCGCTGCCGACCGTGCTGCTGGGCGGGGTGGCCGGGCTGGTGGTCGGCGCCACCTCGGTCGGGTCCGGCTCGATCATCATCGTGGTCCTGCTGCTGATCAACCGCGGGCTGAGCTCGGCGCGGCTGGTCGGCACCGACCTGGTGCAGGCGGTGCCGCTGGTGGCGGTCGCCGCGGTCGGGCACCTCGTCGCCGGGGACGTCCACTTCGGACTCGTCGGGTCGCTGCTGGTCGGCTCGCTGCCCGGGGTGCTGGTGGGGGCGCTGGTCTCGGCGCGGGTGCCGGACCGCCCGGTGCGCGTGCTGGTGGGCGGGATGCTGGTGACCACCGGGCTGGCGATGCTCGGCGCGGACGTCGTGCTCAGCGCATCGGCCGGGCTGCTGGTAGTGCTGATCGGTGCGGTGCTCCCGCTGGTGCGGAACACGCGGCGGGCGCCCGCGGTGAGCGGGAGGTAGCGGCATGGCTGAGGACGACCACGGGCTGGCCGCCCGGCTGGCGCGACTGGCCGGGGAGCGCTTGATCGAGCTGCGGGCATCAACGTCCACATCGGACCCGAAGGCGCTCGGCGCAGCGGGGGACGAGGCCGCGCACGCCCTGCTCGGCGCGGCGCTGGCGCAGGAGCGCTCGGACGATCCGGTGCTCTCCGAGCACGGCATCTCCGGCCCGGAGCGCAGTCCCGGCGGGCGGGTGTGGATCGTCGACCCGCTGGACGGCACGCGGGAGTTCTCCGAGCCCGGGCGCGCCGACTGGGCGGTGCACGTCGCACTGGTCGAGAAGCACGAGGTCATCGCGGCGGCCGTGGCCCTGCCCGCGCAGGGTGCGGTGCTCAGCACCGGCGATCCGCCCGAGCCGCCCGCGGGTGGCAGCGGGCGTCCGAGGATCGCGGTCAGCCGCAGCCGCCCACCGGAGTTCGTGCGCGACATCGCCGAGGACGTCGGCGCCGAGCTAGTCCCGATGGGCTCGGCCGGGGCGAAGATCGCCGCGGTGGTCCTCGGCGAGGTGGACGCCTACCTGCACGACGGCGGGCAGTACGAGTGGGACAGCGCCGCCCCGGTCGGGGTCGCCCGCGCCACCGGGCTGCACACCAGCCGCCTGGACGGCTCCGACCTGGTCTACGGCCGCGCCGACCCGTGGTTGCCGGACCTGCTGGTCTGCCGCGGCGAGCTGGCCGAGCCGCTGCTCGACGCCCTGTCCCGCACCAGACCAGAGGGGAGTCGCTGATGCCCGCCGAGCTGTCCCGGTTGGACCTGCTGGAATCCGAGGCGGTGCACCTGATCCGGGAGGTGGTCGCCGAGTTCGACCGCCCGGCGCTGCTGTTCTCCGGGGGCAAGGACTCCGCGGTCCTGCTCCGGCTGGCGGAGAAGGCGCTGGCCCCGGCCCCGATCCCGTTCCCGGTGCTGCACGTCGACACCGGGCACAACTTCGAGGAGGTGCTGCACTTCCGCGACCGCCGCGCCGCCGAGCTCGGGGTCCGGCTGGTGGTCGCCTCGGTGCAGGACTCCATCGACGCCGGTCGGGTCGCCGAGCCGACCGGCAGCCGCAACCGCGCGCAGACCACGACCCTGCTGGACGCCATCGCCGAGCACCGCTTCGACGCGCTGTTCGGCGGCGCCCGCCGCGACGAGGAGCGGGCCCGCGCCAAGGAGCGGATGCTGTCCTTCCGGGACGCCTTCGGCCAGTGGGACCCGCGCAACCAGCGCCCGGAGCTGTGGAACCTCTACAACGGGATGATCCACCCCGGCGAGAACGTGCGGGCCTTCCCGCTGTCGAACTGGACCGAGCGCGACGTGTGGGCCTACGTCGAGCGCGAGGGCGTGGAGCTGCCGTCGCTGTACTTCGCGCACAACCGCAAGGTCTTCGAGCGCGACGGGATGCTGCTGGCCGACAACCCGTTCCTGCCGCGCGACCCGGGGGAGCAGCTGGTCGAGCGCTCGGTCCGGTTCCGCACCGTCGGCGACATGACCTGCACCGGCGCGGTGCCGTCCACGGCCACCACGGTCTCCGAGGTGATCGCCGAGATCGCCGCGACGAGGGTGAGCGAGCGCGGGCAGACCCGCGCCGACGACCGCACCAGCGCCGCCGCGATGGAGGACCGCAAGCGGGAGGGGTACTTCTGATGGACACCTTCGCCCCGGCCGACAGCCTGCTGCGCTTCGCCACCGCGGGCGCGGTCGACGACGGCAAGAGCACGCTGATCGGCCGGCTGCTGCACGACTCCAAGTCGCTGCTGGCGGACCAGCTCGAACAGCTCGAGCTGGCCAGCGCGGAGCGCGGCGACGCGCAGCTGGACCTGGCGATGCTCACCGACGGGCTGCGCGCCGAGCGCGAGCAGGGCATCACCATCGACGTTGCGCACCGCTACTTCGAGACCGCGCGGCGGGCGTTCATCATCGCCGACACCCCCGGCCACGCCCAGTACACCCGCAACATGGTCACCGGCGCCTCCACCGCCGACCTGGCGATCGTGCTGGTCGACGCCCGCCACGGCCTGACCGAGCAGAGCCGCAGGCACGCGGTGCTGGCCGGGCTGCTGCGGGTGCCTCAGCTAGTGCTGGCGGTCAACAAGATGGACCTGGTGGACTTCGCCGAGCCGGTGTTCCGCGCCATCGCCGAGGAGTTCGCCGCGTTCGCCGCCCGGCTGGACCTGCGCGCGGTCACCGCCATCCCGATCTCGGCGCTGCGCGGCGACAACGTGGTGCACCGCTCGGCGTCGATGCCCTGGTACGACGGACCGTCGTTGCTGGAGCACCTGGAAGCGGTCGAGGTCGCCGACGAGGGCTCCACCGGCGAGTTCCGGCTGCCGGTGCAGTGCACCCTCCGCGCCCCGGAGCGCGACTACCGCGGCTGTGCCGGGCAGATCGCCAGCGGCGCGGTCGCCCCGGGCGAGGAGGTCCTGCACCTGCCGTCCGGGATGCGCAGCCGCGTGGTCGCGGTCGACTTCGCTGGCAACGAGCTCGACCGGGCCAGAGCACCGCAGTCGGTCGCAGTGCGGCTGGCGGACGACATCGACGTCGGCCGCGGCGACATGCTCTGCGCTCCCGAGAACGCCCCGGTCGCCGCAGAAGAGCTCACCGCCGCGGTGTGCTGGATGTCGGCGAGATCCGCCCTGGAACCGGGGATGAGGCTGCTGCTCAAGCACACCACGCGCACCGTCAAGGCGGTGGTCGCCGAGATCCGCGACCGGTTGGAGGTCACCACGCTGGAGCGCGGCCCGGCCGATCGGCTCGCGCTCAACGAGATCGGCGAGATCGTCCTGCGGCTGGCGCAGCCGGTGTTCTGCGACGCCTACGCCGACAACCGGTTCACCGGCGGCGCAGTGCTCATCGACGAATCCACGCACGCGACCGTCGGCGCGGTCCTGATCACCGAGGCGCGCTGAAACACCCGATCAGCAAGGAGCAGGAATGGTTCAGATCATCGGGGCCGGGTTCGGTCGCACCGGGACCGCCTCGCTGAAGGCGGCGCTCGAACGCCTCGGCTTCGGCCCGTGCTACCACATGTTCGAGGTCATCGCGCAGCCCGAGCGGGTGCACGACTGGACCCGGGCGCTGGACGGCGAGGTATCCGACTGGGACACCGTCCTCGGCGGCTTCGCCTCCACAGTGGACTGGCCGGGCTGCACCTTCTGGCGCGAGCTGGCGGACTTCTACCCCGATGCCAAGGTCCTGCTGACCGTCCGCGACCCGCAGAAGTGGTACGACAGCGTGCACAGCACGATCTACCAGTTCGTCCAGGAGGAACCGGGCGACGACGACTTCAGCTCGAAGCTGCGCCCGATGGTCGAGCGGATGATCTGGAACGGCACCTTCGACGGTCGCTTCGACGACCGCGAACACGCCATCGAGGTCTTCGAGGAGCACAACGCCGCGGTGCAGGCAGCGGTCCCGGCCGACCGGCTGCTGACCTACCAGGTCGGCGAGGGCTGGCAGCGCCTGTGCGACTTCCTCGGAGTCCCCGTCCCCGAGGAGGACTTCCCGCACGTCAACGACGCGGCGTCGATCCGCGGCCTGGTCGACCAGATCAGCCGCGAGGGCAGGATCCCGTCCCCGTTCGAGTCGTGAGCGGCGACGACCACCAGGACTCGACCTGGACCCGGAAGCGCTCCGGAGCGAGGGCGCCCGCCCCGTCGGGGAGCGCTGCCGCGATCGGGACCCCGGTGACGCGGGGCAGTTCCGTTCGGTTGCACTGCTCGGCCAAGCCGAGTTCATCGGGCACCGCGCCGAGAACGAGCCCGGCCGGTTCCAGGCCCCGGGACCGCAGCGCGCCGACCGTGAGCTCGGTGTGGTTGAGGGTGCCTAGCCCGATCCGGGTCACCACGTAGACCTGCACCGGGTGGGTCCGGGCGAGCTCGGCGGCGAGGTCCAGCAGCGTTCCGCCCGCGGTGTCCAGGCGGACCAGCAGCCCGCCCGCACCCTCGACGATCACGGTGTCGTGGCTCCGGGCCAGCTCGCGGATGCGGGCGGTGTGCGCGCTGATCGGGGGGATCTCGACGCCGCGCAACCGGGCCGCGGTGTCGGGGGCGAGCGGGTCTTCGAGGCTGGTGAACTCCGCGACCTCGCACCCGGCCAGGTGCGCCACGGCGCGCACGTCGGGTTCGTCGGTGCCGAGGCCGGTCTGCGCGGGCTTGACCACGACGGTGCCCGGCCCGGAGCGGACCGCGAGGGCCGCGGTCGCCACGGTCTTGCCCACCCCGGTGTCGGTGCCGGTGACGACGGCGATCACGGCCACCTCCGGTGCTCCTTGACGACGCGGACCAGCGCGTCGACCGAGTGCTCCCAGCGCGCGTCGTCCAGACCCGCGTGGGTGGTGATCCGGAGGCGGGAGATCCCGTCCGGCACCGACGGCGGCCGGAAGCACCCCACCCGCACTCCGGCCGCGAGCGCGGCGGCCTGCGCCGCGACGGCGACCTGCGGCGAGGGCATCGGCACCGAGAGCACGGCACCCGCCGACCGCGGCACGCCGAGCCGGTCGGCCAGCTCAGCACCGCGCTCGTGGATCCCCGACGGGCGAGCGGGGTGCTCGCGCAGGCAGCGGAGCGCGGCCAGCGCGGCGGCGGTGGGTGCCGGTGCCAGCCCGGTGTCGAAGATGAACGGGCGGGCCCGGTTGACGAGGTGGTCGACGAGCACGGCGGAACCGAGGACCGCGCCACCCATCGCGCCGAGCGATTTGGACAGCGTCGCGGTCATCACCACGTGCGGGTGGTCGGCCATGCCTTGCGCGTGCACCGATCCGCGGCCGCCGTCGCCGACCACGCCGAGCCCGTGCGCCTCGTCGACGACCAGGAGGGCGTCGTGCTCGGCGCAGACCGCGGCCAGGTCCGCGAGCGGGGCGGCGTCGCCGAGCACCGAGAAGACCGATTCGGTCAGCACGAGCGCCCGCCGCCCGCCGGCCGCGCCCAGCGCGGTCCGGACCGCGGCCACGTCGTTGTGCGGGACCACTTCGATCGCCGCCCGGGACAGCCGCGCGGCGTCGATCAGCGACGCGTGCACGTGCGCGTCGGAGACGATCAACGACTGCTTGTTCGCCAGCGCCGTCACCGCGGACAGGTTGGCGTGGTAGCCGGTGGAGAACACCAGCGCCGCCTCCCGGCCGGTGAACTCGGCGAGCTCGCGCTCCAGCTCGGCGTGCAGCGCGGTGGTCCCGGTGACCAGCCGGGAGGCACCCGCCCCGGCTCCCCAGCGCAGCGCGGCACCGGCCGCCGCCCGGCGCACCGCGGGATCGCAGCTCAACCCCAGGTAATCGTTGTTGGCGAGGTCGATGACGTCCTCGTCGACCGCCCGGGGCCGCAGCGTCCGCTGCAACCCGGCGTCCTCGCGCGCGGCCCGCTGCTCGGCGAACCACGTCGTCCAGCTGCTCATCCGACCTCCGCAGCTGCCGCGATCCCGGCGCAGATCGCGGCGATGTCGTCGTCGGTGCACACGTAGGGCGGCATGGTGTAGATCAGGTCCCGGAACGGGCGCAGCCACACGCCTTCGGCCAGCGCGGCTTCGGTCGCCTTGACGACGTCGACGGCGTGGTCGAGCTGGACCACCCCGACGGCACCGAGCACCCGCACGTCGAGGGCGTTGATCTGGTGCAGCGCCTGCAATCCGGTGTTGATCCGCTGCACGTCGGCCGCCCAGTCGCCGGTGCTCAGCAGGTCCAGGCTGGCGGAGGCGACCGCGCACGCCAGCGGGTTTCCCATGAACGTGGGCCCGTGCATGAGAACGCCGGAGTCGCTGGCGGACAGGACGCGCGCGACCTCCGTCGTGCACAAGGCAGCGGCCAGCGACAGGTAGCCGCCGGTGAGCGCCTTGCCGACGCACAGCACGTCCGGGGTCACCTCGGCCGCCTCCGCGGCGAAGAGCGTGCCGGTCCGGCCGAAACCGGTGGCGATCTCGTCGAAGACCAGGACCAGCCCGTGCTCGTCGGCGACTTCCCGGAACACGGCGAGACATTCGGCCGGATAGGGGTGCATGCCCCCGGCGCCCTGCAGCAGCGGCTCGACGATCAGCCCGGCGAGCCGGTCGGCGTGCTCGGACGCGAGCGCGCGGAAGCCCGCGGCCCACGCGTCCACATCACCGCCGAGCCGGGGCGGGCGTTCGCCGAACACCTGCTCCGGCAGCACTCCGGACCACATCGCGTGCATCCCGCCGTCCGGGTCGCACACGCTCATGCAGTCGAAGGTGTCGCCGTGGTAGCCGCCGCGCACGGTGAGGAACCGGGTCCGGCCCGGCCGCCCGGCACCGCGCTGGTACTGCAGCGCCATCTTCATCGCCACCTCGATGCTCACCGACCCGGAATCGGCGAGGAACACCCGGTCCAGCCCGGCCGGTGCGAGGTCGATCAGCCGCCGCGCCAGCTCGACCGCCGGTTCGTGGGTCAGCCCGCCGAACATCACGTGCGACATCCGGTCGAGCTGGCCGCGCACCGCCGCGTCGAGCACCGGGTGCCGGTAGCCGTGGATCGCCGACCACCACGACGCCATCCCGTCCACCACCGCCCCGACGCCGTCGAGGACGATCCGGCTCCCCTCGGCGCCGGTGACCAGGCGGGTCGGCGTGGGGTCGACCATCGAGGTGTACGGGTGCCACAGGTGCTCGCGGTCGAAGGCGAGCAGTTCCGCCGGGGTCATCAGGCGTTCGGCAGGACGTCGGTGCCCGCGCCGCGGCGGCGGATGGCCGGGTCGCGCGCTTCGCGCTGCGCGAGGTCCTCCTCGGATCCCTGGACGACGAAACCGTTGTCCCGGATCATCTCCAGGTCCGCCTCGGCCGCCTGGCCCTCCGAGGTGAGGTAGTCGCCGAGGAAGATCGAGTTGGCGACGTGCAGCGCGATCGACTGCAGCGAGCGCAGGTGCATCTCGCGGCCACCGGCGATCCGGATCTCCTTGTCCGGGCAGACGAACCGCGCCATCGCCAGGATCTTCACGCAGCGGGTAGGGGAGAGCTCCCAGGTGTTCTCGAACGGGGTGCCGTCGAAGGGCATCAGGAAGTTCACCGGGATCGAGTCGGAACCCAGCTCCCGCAGCGCGAACAGCGCCTCGACGAGCTGCTCGTCGGTCTCGCCCAGCCCGGCGATCAGGCCGGAGCAGGGGGAGATCCCGGCGCCCTTCGCCTTCTCCACGGTGTCCACGCGGTCGGCGTAGGTGTGCGTCTGGACGATGTTGTCGTGGTGGCTCTCGGCGGTGTTGATGTTGTGGTTGTAGGCGTCCACACCGGCGTCCTTGAGCCGCTCGGCCTGCCCGTCCTTGAGCAGGCCCAAGCACGCGCAGACCTCGACGCCGGGGTACTCCTGCTTCAGCGCCACGACCATGTCCGCGACCTTGTCGATGTCCTTAGTGGACGGTCCGCGGCCGGAGGAGACCAGGCACACCCGGCTGGCGCCGCCCTTGAGCCCGGCACCGGCCTGCCGAAGCGTCTCGGACTCGGACAGCCACGAGTACTTGAGGATCGGGGCGCTGGAGCCCAGCGCCTGCGAGCAGTAGTTGCAGTTCTCCGGGCACAGCCCGGACTTCAGGTTCACCAGGTAGTTCACCTTCACCGCGTTGCCGAAGTGCGCGCGGCGCAGCCGACCGGCCGCGGCGACGACCGACATCAGCTCGGCGTCGTCGGCGCGCAGCACCGCGAGGGCGTCCTCGGGCGTGGCCGGTGTCCCGGCGAGGACGGCATCGGCGAGCTGGTGGAAGTGGGCGCTCATCGCTTCTCCCCGAATCAGAACCTGAACAGCGTTCACCTGAACGGCGTTCAGGTTAAACTGGGGTGGATCGATCGGTCAACGGGAGGGTGCTGGGTGCGCTATCACCGCAAGGACGTCGTGGCCCGCGCGATCGAAGTGCTCGACGAGTACGGCCTGGAATCGCTGACGATGCGCCGCCTGGCCACCGAGCTCGGCGTGCAACCGAGCGCGCTCTACCACCACGTCCCGAACAAGCAGACGCTGCTGGCCGCGATCGCCGACGAGGTCCTGCGCCGCGGCCGGAGGCCCCGCCGGGCCGAGCGCTGGGACCAGCGCGTGGTCGAGATCTGCGGGGAACTTCGGGACGCGATGCTCGCCTACCGGGACGGCGCCGAAGTCGTCGTCACCGCGCACACATTCGGCCTCGGAGCCGGAGAACCGGCCGAACAGCTGCGGGCGGCGCTGCGCGACGGCGGGCTGCCCGACGACGTGGTCGACGTGGGCACCCGGGCCCTCCTGCACCTCGTGTTCGGCCACACCGTGGAGGAGCAGATGGCGCTGCAGGCGGCCAGCGCCGGGGCGATCGACCGCGCGCCCGGCGGACCGGCGGACTTCGAGCGCGGGCTCGACCTGGTGCTGGACGGTCTCCGGGCCAGGGTCAACGGCTGACACCGCCGCTCTTGATCACCCTGTCGGGTGGTCTTGGTGAGGTGCCCGCGGAATGAGCCGCCGCAGCGGCCCGGCGTGATGCATGGTGGACCGGGGATGACCAGGGCCGATCGTTTCCGCGCACCGCCGCGGGAGGAGATCGGCGGCCCCACGTGACCCGCCCGCCGAGACCGCGAAGGACGCCGCACCGTGAACAGCGTCAGCGAAGCGCTGCAGCTCTACCCCGAGCTGGCGGTCCTGGTCGGGCTGAACACGCTGTGGACCTTCTGGATCTTGACCGATTCCCTCGGCCGCCCGGAGTGGCTGGTCGGCGTGATGAGCTGGCCCGAGCACAGCGACGCCCTCTGGATCGCCGACCGGCAGCACGCGCTGGCCGCCCGGCTGCACGTGGCGACGCCGTCCGGCGGGATCGTCTGGCGGTCCTCGGGCGCGCTGACCGCGACCATCGACGCGCTGAGCAGCCTCCCCGCGCCCGACGCGCCCGACGCACCGCGCAAGATCCTCAAGCCGGGTCCGTTCTGGCCCCCGGCCCGGCTCTGGTGACCGTCAACCCCAGGTGTCGCCGGTGGTCAGGGCGATCGTCGCGCCGTTCGGATCGGTGATCACCAGGGTTTCGCCGAGCAGCGGGTGCTCGAGCCGGTCGGCGACCTCCGCGCCCACCTCGGTGACCAGCTTCTCGGCATCGGTCAGGTCGGCCACCGCGAAGAAGCACAGCCAGCCCCAGGCCGCCGCGATCCGCCGGTTCGTCCGGGAGGCCAGCGGGCGGTCGTCGACCAGGTACTCCGCGCCGCCGGTGGTGGGCCGCACCGACCAGTTCAGGGTGCTGGCCCAGAAGGCGTCGGCGCGGTCCGGGTCGCTGGTGGCCAGCTCGATCCAGCGGGGCTCGCCCGGCCGCGGCGCCGGGGCCAGCGGACCGTGCTGGGCGCGCCCCCTGGCGACCATCGCCAGCGCGTCGTCCGGGCCGGTCAGCGCGCAGCTCGGGGAGCTCCCGGCGAACACCGGGCGCCAGCCGAGCGGCTCGCCCGCGCGCGGTTTGCGGATCGTCGAGCAGCGGCGGTTGCCGACCCAGCAGTCGAAGCCGCGGCCGGTCGGCTCCGGGGTCCAGTCGAGCAGCGCCCGGTAGCGGACCGCGGCGGCCACCGGGTCCGGGCTGATCAGGTCGACGCGGCGCAGGCCGCGGACCACGGGTCGTGCGGGCACGGGCGACACCTCGCCACCGCTGGGGACCAACCCATCCTGGTCACCTGGACCGTCCCGCACAATCCTCCGTTCGCCCGCAGAGCGCAGGACTCACCGCAGCCGTTCCAGCTCCGCGGCCACGTCCACCACCTGCGCCGCGAGCTTGCGCAGCTCGGTGCGGTCGGCGTCGTCGTCCACCGCGGTGACCACGTCCTCGGCGGCGCAGCGCAGCTGGAACAGCCGGTCCTGCAGGTCGGCGAGCTCGGCGGCGGAGAGCACCACGGCGTCCTCCGGCAGCCCCCCGCGCTGGACGGCGGTGCGGCGTTCGTAAGCGCGCTGGCGGCAGGACTGCGCGCAGTACAGGCGTGGACGTCCCTGGCGACCGGCCTCCGGAACGCGCCGCCCGCACCAGGCGCAATGCCGGACTTGCCGCTGACGACGGGAGGGCTGGGCCGAGATGTCCACGATCGATCACGTTAGTCAAGGGCCCCGCCTGCGTGATGCAGGCACGCCGATCGGGCAGAGTTGTCCGGTGTGACGCATCCTTTCCTGCTCGGCCCCCGGCCCCGCGCGTTCGCCCACCGCGGGTGGCACCTGGGGGAGCTGCACGACATGGAGAACTCCCTGAGCGCGTTCCGCCGCGCCGCCGAGGAGGGCTTCCAGTACATCGAGACCGACGTGCACGCCACGGCCGACGGCGTGGTGGTGGTCAACCACGACCCGACGCTGGAGCGCACCACCGACGGGCGCGGCGCGATCCGGCGGTTGCCGTGGTCGGCCGTGCGCACCGCGCGGATCGGTGGCCGGGAGCCGGTGTGCTCGCTGGACGCGGCGCTGGAGGAGCTGCCGGAGGTCTTCTTCAACATCGACGTCAAGGACGACTCCGCGGTGGAGCCGGTGCTGCGGACGCTGCGCGAGCACGACGCCTGGGACCGGGTCTGCCTGGCGTCCTTCGCCGAGCACCGGTTGACCCGGCTCCGGCGCGCCGCCGGACCCCGGCTGCTGACCTCGACCGGGCGGCGCTCGGCCGGGCTGCTGTGGCTCGGCTCGCGCTGGGGCGGCTGGCCGCTGCGGTCGCTGGTCGTCGGGGGCGCGGCGCAGGTGCCGCAGGGGTTCGGCCGGGTGCGGGTGATCGACCGCCGGTTCGTCCGCCAGGCGCACCGCTGGGGGATCGAGGTGCACGTCTGGACCGTCGACGACCCCGCCGAGATGCGGCAGCTGCTGGACGCCGGGGTGGACGGGCTGGTCACCGACCGGCCCGACCTGCTGAACGCGGTGCTGCGGGAGCGGTTCGGCGAACCGAGGTCGGAGGTCGGCGGGTGAGTACAACTACGCATTGTCCCCGCTCGGGCCTCCACCGTGTTCGATCGAGCCAGTAAGGTCCGGTTACCCCCAATCGAGTGATATTGGTTTCGGAGGACCGAACGGATGAGCGTGATGGGCAGCGACGTGGCACCGGACGCCGCGCAGCGGCGCCGGGAGCAGCGTGGTTGGTGCTGGTACGACTGGGCCAACTCGGTGTTCCCGACCTCGGTGTCGACGGTCTTCCTCTCGCTCTACCTCACGGCGGTGGCCACCTCGGCGGCGCAGGCCGACACCGAGCGCAACGGCGTGAACCCCTGCCCCGGGGGCAACGCCCTGGTCGACTGCGACATCTCGATCTTCGGGTTGAGCTTCCCCGCGGGCTCGCTGTGGGGGTACCTGCTGTCGGTGGCCACCGTCGTGCAGGTGCTGGTCCTGCCGATCACGGGGGCGATCGCGGACCGGTCCAGCAGCAAGCGCCTGATGCTGGCGGTGCTGGCCTTCGGCGGCGCCGCCACCACGGCGCTGCTGGCGCTGGTCGGCGGGCAGAACTGGCAGCTGGGCGTGGTGCTGTTCATCCTCGGCAACATCTGCTTCGGCGCCTCGGTGGTGGTCTACTACTCGTTCCTGCCGGAGATCGCCACCGCCGACGAGCGGGACATGGTCTCCACCAAGGGCTGGGCCTTCGGCTACCTGGGCGCCGGGGTGGCGCTGGCCCTGCACCTGGTGATCTACCTCTTCCACGACTCGATCGGGATGGACTCCGACGCCGCGGTGCGGCTGATCTTCCTGTCCTCGGGCGTGTGGTGGGCGGCGTTCACGCTGCTGCCGCTGGCGGCGCTGCGCCGCCGCGCGCCGGAGGACGCGCCGCGTTCGGCGGTGAGCGTCACCGACGGTTTCCGGCAGCTGAAGAGCACCCTGCGGGAGGCCAAGCACTTCCCGCTGACCCTGGCGTTCCTGGGCGCCTACTGGATCTTCACCGACGGGATCGCCACCGTGGTCCAGGTCGCCCCGCAGTACGGCAACCTGGAGCTGAAGCTGCCGCAGGACGCGCTGATCGTCACCGTGCTGATCGTGCAGTTCATCGCCTTCGTCGGCGGCATGCTGCACGGCCTGCTGGCCAAGCACATCGGCGCCAAGAAGACGATCCTGATCAGCCTGGCGATCTGGCTGGTCGTGGTCATCGCGGCCTACTTCGTGCAGGCCGGGCAGGAGATGCAGTTCTACGGCCTGGCGGTGGGCATCGGCCTGGTGCTCGGCGGCACGAACGCGCTGTCCCGGTCGCTGTTCAGCCAGATGGTCCCGCCCGGCCGGGAGGCGGAGTACTTCTCGCTGTACGAGGTGGGGGAGCGGTCCACCTCGTGGCTGGGCCCGCTGGTGTTCGCCGGGGTCGGGCAGGCCACCGGCTCGTTCCGGCTGGCCATCATCTCGCTGGTGGTGTTCTTCGCCCTCGGCCTGCTCCTGGTCGCCCTGGTGCCGGTCCGCCGCGCCATCGAGGCCGTCGGCAACCCCGCGCCGAAGGTGCTCTAGCCCGAAGCGGTTCGCGACTGCGGAGCGCACCTGCCGGGTGACGCTCCGCGGTCGCCCTGCCGTTCCGGTGCCGTTGCTCCAAGCTGGTGATGGGCGGGTTCGGGGATCACGGCGTGTTCGGAATATGCCGGTACGCTGCGTCGTGAAAGGGGGGAACGAAGTGTCGCTACATTCCGTTACTTCTTTACGGCGCTCGTGCTCCTTCTGGGGCGTGATCTATGTCCCACTCTCGACGTTTTCCCTGGACCTGGTTTAGCCATAGTGACTCACCATCTGGCACTATCACCCGTTCGAACGCACCTATAGATTGCCAGTGGGATAACGCGTCACGAACGCGGACCGACTGCATCTCTAGGGAGAAGGCTGTCGTTGACGGGTGAACAACGTCACCGACGGCAACCAGAAGCACGACACCGGGAACAGACGGCGGGCCTCCCGTCGTTGCACACGGTGAGCACAACCGCCCGGGCTCGGCCCCGGGCCGAAGTGAAAGGAACCGTCATGGCCGACCGCGTTCTGCGTGGCAGCCGGCTCGGAGCAGTGAGCTACGAGACCGATCGCAACCACGACCTCGCACCGCGCCGGACGGTGCGCTACGCCTGCCCCAAGAGCCACGAGTTCGAGGTGCCGTTCTCCGACGACGCCGAAGTGCCGCCGACCTGGGAGTGCCGCCTGCACGGCACCGAGTCGAAGATCATCGACGGCAGCGAGCCGGAGCAGAAGAAGGCCAAGCCGCCGCGCACCCACTGGGACATGCTCCTGGAGCGACGCACCATCCCGGAACTCGAGGAGCTGCTCAACGAGCGCCTGGACCTGCTGCGCGCCCGCCGCGGCCAGTAGTCCGAGCGGCGACACGCTGACGAAGCGCCTGGGACCAGCTCCCAGGCGCTTTGACGTGTTTTCAGCCGGATGTCAGCGGCGGAGGGCGCGGAGCGCTCCGGCGACCTGGTGACCGCGGCGGCGGAGGCCCCACTTGGTGACCCGCACCAGGGCTTCGCGGACCACCTCGGCGTCCATCTTCGAGCTGCCGACCTCGCGCTCCACGAAGGTGATCGGGGCCTCCACCACCACGAACCCGGCCTCGACCGCGCGCCACGCCAGGTCGACCTGGAAGCAGTAGCCCTGCGAGGCGACGTCGTGCAGCCGGACCGTCTCCAGCACCTCGCGCCGGTAGACCCGGAACCCGGAGGTGATGTCGTTGATCGACACCCCCAGCGCCAGCTTCGAGTAGGTGTTCGCGCCGCGGGAGAGCAGCGCCCGGTACCAGGGCCAGTTCACCGTCCGCCCGCCGGGCACGTAGCGCGAGCCCAGCACCACGTCGGCCCCGGTGCCGTCCGGGCCGAGCATGCCGATCAGCCGCGGCAGGTCCTCCGGGGAGTGCGATCCGTCCGCGTCCATCTCGATGATCGCGTCGTAGTCGCGGGCCAGCGCCCAGTCGAACCCGGCCACGTAGGCCGCTCCCAGCCCGGCCTTGCAGGTGCGGTGCAGCACGTGCGCCCGCTCGTCCTCGACCGCCAGCCGGTCGGCGATCTCACCGGTGCCGTCCGGGCTGCCGTCGTCGACGACCAGCACGTGCGCCGCGGGCAGCGCGGCGAACAGCCGGTGCACGATCGGCTCCAGGTTGTCCCGCTCGTTGTAGGTGGGGATCACCACGAGCACCGCGTCGGCACCACCGTCGGGGGTTCGCCGGGTCGACATCCATGTCCTCCTAGCCGGTCGCGCGGACCGGCCGTGCGTTCTGCGTTCGGTCGTTTCTCGGAGTGCGGCCTCAGCTGCGCTCGCGCCGCGGCAGCCACCAGGTGGCCAGCACCGCGCCGGCCGCCAGCGCCACCAGCACCCACGTCGGCGCGGCCCCCAGCTCGGTGGCCACCGTCCGCGTCGAGCGCAGCGGTACCTCGGCGATCAGATTCTGCGCGGTGAACTGCTCGGTCTGCTCGCTGACCGAGCCGTCGGGCTGCACCGCTGCGCTCACCCCGCTGGTCGAGGCCACCACGACCGCGCGGCCGTGCTCCACGGCGCGCAGCCGGGCCATCGCCAGCTGCTGGTAGCTCATCTCGGAGTGGCCGTACCAGGCGTTGTTGGTGGGCAGCGCGAGCACCGTCGCGCCCTGCTGGACCGCGCCGGTGTACACGTCGTCGTAGGCGACGTCGTAGCAGATGCCCACACCCACCCGGACGCCGCCGACGTTGAGCACGCCGGGTTCGTCGGCGGGCACCATGTCCCGCGGGAAGCGGTCCACGAACGGGGTGACCAGGCGGGCCACCGAGCGCATCGGGATCGTCTCGGCGAAGGGCACCAAGTGCTGCTTGACGTAGCGGTCACCGGCACCGGTCGCCGGGTCCCACTGGACGATCTGGTTGCGCAGCGTCCCGTCGGCGTCGATGCCGATACCGCCCACCACCAGCGGGACGCCGAGCTGCTCGGCGATGGCGGAGAGCTCCGGGTCGGTCCGGCCCGGCCCCCAGCTGCCGACCTGCTCGGGCAGCACGACGAAGTCCGGCTGCGGCACCCGCCCCGCCTGCACGTCGGCGACCAGCCGCCGCGCCTCCGCCACGTGGTTGGCGCGCAGCTCGTCGTCCGCGTTGAGCAGCCCGAGCCCGATGTTGGGGGCGTTGCCCTGCACGAGCGCGACCCGCGCGGTGCCCTCCTCGGCGTCGGTGCCGATGAGCGGCAGCATCGCCACCCCGCCGACGACCGGGACCAGGACCGCGGCCAGCGGAGCGGCCCAGTTCCGCCGCGCGCGCAGCCGGTGCACCAGCTCGGCCAGCCCACCGCCGACCAGCGCGACCGCGAAGGAGACCAGCGCGCTGCCGCCGAGCGCGGCCAGCGGCAGCAGCAGCCCGGTGTCCTGGGTGAAGGCCAGCCGACCCCAGGGGAAGCCGCCGAACGGGACGCTGGAGCGCAGCACCTCGAAGGCGACGAACACCGCCGCCATCCACACCGGACCGCCGGGCAGTCGGCTGACCCGCGCCATCCCGGCACCGGCGAGCCCGATGAACAGCGCCTCGACCGCCGCCACGCCCAACCACGGCCACGGGCCGAAGTCGGCGCCGAGGAAGTCCTGCAACCAGCCCAGCAGCGGCAGCAGGAAGGCGAAGCCGAACAGCAGGCTGTAGCCGAACCCGGCGCGCGCCCGGCGGTGCCGGACCACCGCGGCGAACACCGCGAACGCCAGCGGCGCCAGCCACCACAGCTCCCGCGGCGGTGATCCGGCGTAGAGCGCGAACCCGGCCGCGACGGCCGCCAGGACCCGCAGCAGCCAGCTCACCCCGGCCGACCGACCTCTGGTTCTGCTGCGATCCGGCCGTGCGGTGCGCTGCGGACGAGTCGTGGGGGAAGCCAAACGATCAACCTTCTAGGTGCTGCGGTACCGGCCGGGCCGGAACGCCGAACGTCGTGCCAGTCGAGGTGCGCGAGCGGTCGGCGCGCACTGAACAAATGTACGCCGGGCCGCCGGGGCCGAACGGGCCCGGCCGCCGGTCGGCGGCTGATCAGGTGGTTGCCGGGCGGAGGTCGGTGCGCCCGGCGGACCGGTCCGCCATGCTGGGCGCGAGTCGATCTGGGAGGTGCGGAGTGGTCGCGGAGCTCGGCGGTGGGCAGCACCCGGTCATCGCGTTGCACGGCTGGTTCGGGTCGGGGGCCGCGTGGCGGCCGCTGCAGCCGCACCTGGACGGCAGCCGGTTCCGGTACGCGTTCCCGGACTACCGCGGGTACGGCGAGCGGATCGAGGAACCCGGCGCGCACACCCTCGCCGAGGCCGCGCAGGACGTGCTGGCGCTCGCCGACGAGCTGGGCTTCGAGCGGTTCTCGCTGGTCGGCCACTCGATGGGCGGTGCGGTGATGCAGCGCGTGCTGGCCGATGCGCCGCACCGGGTGCGGGCCCTGGTCGGGATCTCCCCGGTGCCCGCCAGCGGCGTCCCGTTCGACGAGCAGGGCTGGGCGCTGTTCACCGGCGCGGTCGACGAACCCGGCAACCGGCGCGCCATCCTCGACCTGACCACCGGCAACCGGCTGACCGGGGTGTGGCTGGACGCGGCCGTGCGCCACTCCCTGGAGCACTCCGACCGCCGGGCCTTCGGCGACTACCTGGAGGCGTGGGCGAAGGCCGACTTCCAGGCCGAGATCCAGGGCAACCCGGTGCCGGTGAAGGTGATCGTCGGCGAGCACGACCCGGCGCTGGGCGCGGAGACGATGCGGGCCACCTTCCAGCAGCACTACCCGAACTGCGAGCTGGAAACGCTGACCAACGCGGGGCACTACGCGATCGACGAGACGCCGATCGCGCTGGCCACCAGCATCGAGCGGTTCCTCGCCGCCGTCTGAGCCGCCGACGAGTTCGATGACTTGCCGGATCACGGTCGACACGAAGCGTTACGCTGGGCCCGGTGATCTTGGGTGCGAGAGGAGCGGGCGATGACCGGGCACGACGTCGGCGGCAACCGCTTCGACGGCGAAGCGCACGGGGTCGTGCAGGCGCACAACTTCCACGGTGACGTCCACTTCCACGCGCCGGAATCGCCGAACCCGCCGCCGAAGCAGGTTCCGCCGCCGAGCCGGTTCTTCACCAACAACGAGCGGCAGCTCGGCGACATCAGCAAGTACCTGAAGCCCGGCGCCGGTGCGGAGGAGCGCCCGCCCGCGCTGGTGGTCGTGCAGGGACCGCCGGGCAGCGGGAAGAGCGAAACCGCCTACCAGTGGGTCCAAAAGCACCGCGGCCACTACCCGGACGGCGCGTTCTACGCCCGGCTGACGGCCGAGTCCGGGATGGTCGGCGAGGCGCTGCACCAGTTCCTGCTCGCCATCGGCTACAAGTCCGCCGAGCTCCCGGCCGGTCTGGACGCCCGCTCGAACCTCTTCCGGTCGTGGACCAGCGGCAAGAAGGTCGTGGTGGTGATCGACGACGCGATCACCGCGGCGCAGGTCCTGCCCCTGCTGCCGGGCGCGGGGAACTCGGCGGTGCTGGTGACCGAGGCCCGTTCGCTCAGCTCGCTGCGGGTGCGCGCGGGCGCGGAGTTCGTGCCCCTCGACCCGCTGACGGACGACGCCGCACGGCTGCTCCTCTCCCGCATCGTCGGCGAGGCGAAGGACCTGACCGGCGAACCCGAGCAGGTGGACCGGCTGATCGAGCTGTGCGAGGGGCAGACGATCGCGCTCTGCGTGGCGGCCTCGGAACTCGCCCGCGCCCCGGAACGCCCGGTGGCCCGGCTGGTTCGCGAGCTGTCCAAGCAGCGTCTGGGGCGGCTGTCGCGCGACGCGGACCTGTCGGTCAAGGCGGTGTTCAACACCGCGGTGGCGCGCCTCGACGAACGCGCTAAGCAGCTCTACGCGGCGTTCGGGCAGCACCCCGGGGCCGGGGAGGTGAGCTTGGCGGCGTTGGCGGCGGCCGTCGACCTCGACGAGGACGACGTGCGCGAGGCGCTGGACCTGCTCGTGTCCGCGCACCTGATCCGCGAGGTCGCCGAGGACCGCTACTTCGCCTACAGCCTGGTCCGCGAGCACGCCCGGCCGCTCGGCAGCGCTGAGATGCGGAACCGGTTCACCGAGTTCTACGTCCGCCGAGCGCTCTCGGCAGGACACGCGGTGCAGCCGAAGCGCGGCTGGTTGGAGGCGCTGTGGCCGGGTTTCCGGCCGGAGCCGGTGACGGCCGACGAGGCGCGGGAGTGGCTGGCCGCCGAGCGGGCGAACCTGCGCGCGGTGGCGAGCGAGCTGCGCGCGGCCGGTGCCGAGCAGGTCTGCCAGCTGGCCGTCGCGCTGTGGCCGTTCCAGGAGCAGGGCAAGCACGTCGACGACATGGACGTGCTCAACGAGTACGCGGTCGAGGTCGCCGACCACCGCGAGCTGACCTTCGCCGCCGGACTGGCGCTGATCCAGCGCGGATTCGCCTTCCGGGCGCGCGGGGAGTCCGACAAGGCCGCCGGGCTGTTCGCCGAAGGCGAGGCCAGGGCCCGCGCGGTCGCCCGCGACGACCTGGCCGCCACCGCCGTGGAATCGCTGGGCATCAGCTTGCGGGACCAGGGCGACCGCGAAGCGGCCCGAACCGCTCTGGAGCGGAACTTGGGGATGGCCGAGCAGCTGGGCGATCCGCGCCGGTTGGCGCTGGCCCGGATGCACCTCGGCTCCGTCGCCGAACCCCAGCTCGGTGAGCAGCTGCTCGATCAGGCGCTCGCCGCGTTCGCGACCGAGCCCTACAACGCCGCGAAGACGCGGATGTGGCGCGGACGTCGGCGCACCGAGCTGGAGCGCTACGACGAGGCGAACGCTGATCTGAGCGCTGCGCTGGAGTACATGACCGAGCACGGGCACCACTTCGACCGGGCGCAGGTGCTGGTCGGCCTCGGTGACAACGCTTCGGCCGCAGGCGATGCGGAGGCTGCGCAGCAGCACTTCCTGGACGCCGCCGCGATCTGCCGGACGCGTGGTTTCGCCGAGCTGGGCGAGCAGGTGCAGGCGCGGCTCGATCAGTCCTGAGTGGACAGGTGGAGCAGCTCTTCGCGCGGCCCCAGGCCGATTCGGAGCCGTTCGGGCAGTTCACGCGGTGACCGGCCGGAGCACAGCCAGGCGTGCAGGACGGCGGCACAAACCGGACCGAGGTCGTCGGCACCGCGGAAGCGCACTGCGGGCAGGTCGGTGCCGCTGATGATCCAGCAGCCTGCGCGGTCTCGCGTCGCTGCGAGCATGCAGCCCGGTAGGCGGGACAGCGACGAGCGGATCCAGCGCAGCGGGTCGTCGTAGCGGTCGTCGTGGACGAGGACTTCCGCGAGCTCCAGCCAGCGCCGGTCCGGTTCATCGGCGCAGGCCACCAGAACTCCGCCGGAGATGGCCGGTTCGTCCAGCGCGGCGGCCGGGAAGCGCGTGACGGATGCGGTGCGGTCGGCCAGCTGCACCACGATCAGCTGGCTGCCTGCCCCGGCGGGCTCCGCGGTCGGCAGCGGCACAGCGGCGGAATCCGCTGGGACGGGCGGTTCTTCGAGTTCCATGCGGGTGTAGATCTCGGCGCGCAGCAGCGCTGCCGACCGCCCGGGCTCGGAGGTGGCGAGGTCGGTGATGTGCGCGAAGTCCGCAGGCCGGTGGGCATCGATCGCCGCGTCGACCTGCTCGGCGAGCGGCGCGTGCGGGTCCAGCCGGGGTGCGGTCCGCAGCAGGGCGGCGATCGGGGAAGCGGGGTCGACGGTCTCCTCCGGCCACGTCGCCAGCAGGACCGGGGTGCCCAGCGCGGCCGAGTAGAACGTCACCGAGCCGTGGTCGCCGATCGTCAGATCAGCGGCGACGAGCCCCGCCCGCCAGCCCTCCTCCGGCGGCAGCACCACCACACCGGCCCGGGCGCACTCGGCCAGCCACATCCGCACCTGCCACGGCGAATGGCCGTGCCAGATGTTCGGGTGCAGCGCCACCACCACGCGGTACTCGTCGAGCGGCAGCTGGCGGGCGAGCCGCAGGACCAGCGACGGGTGCTGGCCGAACAGCGAGGCCCGGCCCCAGGTGGAGGAGATCGCGATGCAGCGCTGGTCGGGCCCGATCCCCAGCCGGTGCCGGTAGGAGTCCCGCAGCGGTCGGCTGGCCAGCATCCGGTCGAAGCAGGGATCCCCGGCGACCAGCGCGATCGGGACTGCCTCCGGGCAGTAGCGGGCGAGCCGGTCCCGCTGCTCGTGGTGCGACAGCACGGCGACCGAAGGAACTACCTCGCCCTCGTGCAGCAACCACGCATCGGAAAGACCGAAGACCGGATTCTCCTGGATTCTCCTGGATTCTCCTGGATTCTCCTGGATTCTCCTGGATTCTCCTGGATTCTCCTGGATTCTCCTGGATTCTCCTGGATTCTCCTGGATTCTCCTGGATTCTCCTGGATTCTCCTGGATTCGAGGAACTTATTGTAGCCCATTCCGTGGGGCAGCACGATCAGCGGCGCGCCGATCTCGTGCAGCGGTCCGCCGTAGCTCGCCGAGACGGCCAGGTCGAACTCGCCCCGGACCGCCTGCTCCCAGTCGACCGGGCTGATGCCGCGCTCGGCGAGGAATTCGGTGGTGCCGGTGGTGAAGGCGCTGGACCCGATGCACGTGAACACCGTCTGGACGCGCAGGTCACCGGCCCACAGCGGGACCACGTCGAGCAGGCGCGTCGCGGCGGTGACGTTGTGCACGACCACCAGCACGCGCCGGGTGGTCGAGGCGGTGCGCCACCGCCTGCCGGGCGCGCCGATCAGCAGTTCGTCCCACTCCAGCGCCACGTGATCATCCTAGACGCCGGGTCCGCCCACCTGATCGCGGGAATTCGGCCGCCGGACCGCGGGTTGGCGGCTCGGCCGCGGCGCGGTGGTCCTACTGTGCCTGCGTGCAGAAGACGATCACGCCCTCCTGGCGCCTGACCACCGCGGTGCTGGCCACCGCCCTGATCGGGGTGGGTGCGCCCGCCGCTTACGCCGCGCTCGGCGACGGGGCGCCAGCGCCGGACGGGCGGGGCGCGCCCTTCGTGGAGACCAGCCTGCTGTTCGGCACCGTCCGCCCCGACGGCGGCGAGCCGGTCACCGACGAGCAGTTCCGGGCGTTCGTCGACGAGGTGGTCACGCCCCGGTTCCCGGACGGGCTCACCGTGCAGGACGGCTACGGCCAGTACCGCGACGCCAACGGCGTGATCGAGCGGGAGCGGTCTTATGAGCTGATCCTGCTCTACCCGGTTGCCGAGCACCAGGACAGCGATCCGAAGATCGAGCAGATCCGGCAGGAGTACGTCAAGCGCTTCGCCCAGGAGTCGGTGGCGAGGGTCGACGACCGGGCGGCCGTGGACTTCTAGCCGGGGGATCGGGTACCGGGCGATCAGTGGTGATACCGGGGTGGGTTGGGGAGGAGAGGTGCGGTTGGGTGCGGGGCTGGGTTTGGGTTCAAAGCGGTGGGTGGTTGCGTTGGGTGATGCAATTTCAATTGAAATTGGCTGCGTTGCGGTTGTTGACGGAGCCTGCGGTGGTGAGGTGCGCCAATTTCAATCGAAATTGCGGCCCTCACCGCTACGCCCCTAGGTCGTGGTACAGGGGCGAGGACGACGGTGAGTTGCGGTCGTGGAGCCAGGGGCACGCTTCGCAGGGCCGTCGTTCTGGTGGTGACGGCAGAGGTTTCTCTCGAAATCGGCTGAGGTGCCGACCACGGCCCTTGATGCCAACGGTGCCGATTTCGTCAGAGATCGCGCCCGACCGGCAAGGCGACCACTAGGTGGATCTGCATCCGCAGGGAACCGAGGCTCCTAAGGACGAGCCCGGCTCACCACCCCACCGTATCTGCGATCAGCGGCCGTGGTAGGTGAAGGCAGCCCAGTGCGCGGGGGAAGTGGGGTCTGTTTCGGCGAAGTGCTGGGTCAGGTCGGCCGGGGCATCGGGGATCGGGGTGCGGTTCGGGTCGAGCATCCAGAGCTGGGCGGCTCGCAGGGCTTCGGCGGGGTCGGGGGAGCCGTCGTTGAGGTGGTGGTGGAAGACGATCATGAACATCGCGGTCACCAGGTCGTCGATCTCCCACTTGGTGCCGACCACCCCGCCCGCCCCGGCCGCCAGGAACGCGGTGGCCAGGGTGAGGACCTCGTCGTGCTGGCGGGCGGTCAGGTCGCTGGCGCACGCTGCCAGCACCACGAGCGCGCCGCGCGGGCCGTTCCTGTGCCGCAGGACCTCGCGCACCGGCAGCGACCGCCCGGCGCCCAGCAGCAGCGCGGATTCGACCGGGAGCTCGGCCGGTTCCGCGTGGCAGCCCAGGTGCAGCAGGGTCGCGCCGGGCAGCGCGGCCAGCACGTCGTCCGGGGTCGGCACCGAACGGCGCCCCGGGCGACCGAGGTAGTGGCCGTGCGGGTAGTGCGCCTCGTGGATGTGCCCGATCTCGTGGCGGGTCCAGTGCAGGTCGGGCGTGCGGACCAGGACCGGCCGGTCCGCGAAGGGCGCTGCGGGGCGGCGGGCCGCTTCCGCGAACTGGCGCGCGGAGGCCGCGTAGCCGATCACGGCGTCCTGGCAGGCGTAGCGGAACTGCCCGTCCCCGAGCGGTTTCCGCGCCGCGTGCCACGGGACGAGGCTCAGCGGGCCGGTCGGCACCAGCACGATCCGCGCCGGGCGGTCACCACCCAGCCAGTCCAGCAGGGGACCGATCGCGGCAGTCCACGCCCAGTCGCACAGGGCGTCCAGCGAGGCCTGCCAGGGCTGCTGCACGACCGGGCCGAGCGCGGCGCGTTCCCGCTGCAACCGGTCGAAGTGCTGGACCGGGGTGCGCTCGCGCAGCGCCGGGAGCGGCAGGTGGTGGAGGCCTCCGTCGTCGGTGATCACCACGGCTTGGCCCGCGATGAGGTACACCAGCGCCCGAGCGCCGCGGTTGCGCAGTTCCGCGCTGACCTCGGACGTGCTCGGCGGGGAGAGCAGTTCCTCCTCCGCAGCGGTTCCTCTCAGCGCGCGCTGCGCCGCCAACCGCAGGTCGCTGGGCAGCTGGAGCTCCGCCGGACCGCTCCGCCCGGAGCCCGCGTCCCAGGGCTGCTGCAGGTCGACCTCGGCCGACCACCGCTCGGCCAGCTCGGGATGACCGCTGTCCCGCAGCAGGTCCGGCATCGTCGCTGCGGAGGTCGCCGCGTGCAGGACCATGCCGCGGCCGAGTTCCAGCGCTTGCACCGCTGACTCCAGGTCGTTCGTGCGCAGGCACCGCTGCGCCGCCACCGCGGCGTTGCCGACGGCTGCCGAAGCGACGCCCATCGCCCGCTGCGGGCTGGACTGCAGCAGCACGCCGCGCGCCCGCACCCGCAGCGCTTCCAGCCCGGTCTCGATCGCGAGCCGCAGGTCGCCGCGCTCCTCGTAGTTCGCGGCCAGCAGGTTCAGGTTGGCCGACAACGCCTCGCTGGTGCCCGGCGGGTGGTCCCGGATCATGCGCTCGAGCCCGTCGATCGTCGCGTCCAGCGCGTCGGCGGAGCTGCGCCGCCAGGAGCGGGCTTGGCGGGCGAACGCCAGCAGGTGCACCGTGAAGTACTCCAGCTCCTTCGGCAGGTCCGACCGTCGGCTCACCGCGTCGAGCGCCGCCAGACCTTCGTCCGCCAGATCCACGTCGCCCGCGGCCAGACCGGAGGCCGCGCAGAGCAGCGCCGCGCCGGAGAGCTCGCTGACCTGCGCCACGTCGGATTCCGGCAGCTGCTGCGCGGCCAGGAGCGCGTCGCGGGCGGCGTCGAGCTCGGCCGGTCCGGGCGGCGCCGATCCGGCCCGGAGTCCCAGCTGCGCCAGCAGGCGCAGCGAGATGGCGCACCGGGTCGCCCAGCGGACGCGGTGCTCCGGCACGGTGTCACCGGCCACGTCGCGCAGCTTGCGCATCCCGGCGTCGAAGTCGGTGGCCCGCTCCGAGGTCATCTCGCTCATCCAGGACATGAGCTCGGACAGGCGGTGGTCGTCGGGGGAGTAGTACTGGGCCGCGTCGGCGTCCTCGCGGTTGCCGGACAGCAGGTAGCGGGTCATCAGCATCTTGCCGACGACCGGGTTCATGTCGGCGCGCGTCTCGTCGTCGGGCGGCAGCAGTTCGTCGGCCCGGCGCACGTGGTCGAGCGCGTCCTGGACGGTGTCCAGCGAGTGGCCCAGGCCGTACTCGGCGCTGAGCGCGAGCAACGCGTGGCTGAACCCCGATGCGGCCTCGGCGTCCGGGTAGTCCTGCGCCACGTGCTGGGCGATCTCCTTGGCGCGGGCCAGCGCTTCGGCCGCCCCGTCGCCACCGCGGTGGGCTTTGACCACCAGCGCTGAGGCCAGCGCGATCAGCTCCTCGGCGCGCGCGGACGAGCCTTCGGGCAGCGCCTGGATCCGCTGCTCGCTCCGGTTGATCAGCCTCGTCAGATCGTCGGGGCTCAAGCTGTCGGGCGAGCCCGGCCGCACCCGGAAGAGCAGGAACACCTCGTGCAGCAGCGAATCGGCGGGCAAGTCCCCGGCCGCGGCGGTGAGCAGCCGCTCGACCTCCGCGTCGTCCCGGCAGCCGGGCAGGGCGGCGCTGACCGAGCGGAGGACGGTCAGCTCGGTGCTGCTCAGCTCGCCGCCGACGGCGGCAGCCAGGTCGTGCAGCACCTCGGCCAGACCGTGCTCGCGCAGATCACCGCCGTTGATCGACCAGACCAGCAGGCGGATGGCGGCGAGATCCTCGTCCTCGGTCCCGGAGACCGCCGCCAGGTGCCGCTCCACCTCGGGCAGCTGCTGCCGGTCGACGTAGCGGCGGATGCCGTCGAGGTCCGGATCCGGACGGCGCAGCTGGGCGGGGACATCGCGGAACAGCAGCAGGAGTGCGAGCGCGGAGTGGCAGAGGTCCTGCGTGCCCGGATCGGACCAGCCCAGCGCTTCGGTGAACGCTTCGGTGGCCAGGCGGTGGTCCTCCGCCGTTCCGCCCATCTGCAGGAACCGCATCTGGAGCATCGAGGCCCGGCACAGCCGCACCTGCCGGTGGAGGACACCGTCCGGCAGCCCGGCCAGCGCGACGTCCAGCAGCTCGACCGCCTCGCCCACGTCGGTCGGATCTTCGGTCTGCAGGGCGAGTTTCGCGCTGATCAGGCCGCTGTGCGCGAAGACCTCCGCGCGGCCCGGAGCGCCCACCGGTTTCAGGTCGCGCAGGTCGCGCATGATCTCGGCTGCTCGGCGCAGGTCCGGCAGCGAGTCGCGGGTCGCGTGGGCGAGTGCGAGCTGGAGGAGGGCGCCGATCTGCTCGGGCGGGTCCAGGACGGCCACCAGGGCCTCGGCGATCTCGACGGACCTGCCGGGGTCCTGGCCGGTCAGCTCGGCCCGCTGGAGCAGCAGGCCGTTGAGCACCAGCAGGTCTCCGGCCAGCGGCTCGCCGTCGTCCGTTCCGAGCAGCTTCTTCCGCTGCGCGGCGATCGCCTCGTCGAGCTCGGCCAGCTCGGCGGGCGGGTCGACCGGCATCGGGTCCGACGCCACGGCAGCGCGGATGGCGACCAGCTGGTGGCGGCGCGGATCCTGCTCCTCCAACCCGCCGATGAGGACGTCGAGGTCCCCGGCCAGGACGTCCCAATCCCGCTGCGTGGTCTCGGAACCCTGCCCGATGATGACGTTGACGCGGATCGCGGCGAGCTCCGGGATCGCTGCGGTGCGGGCGGAGAGCGCGTCGAGGTGCCCGCGCAGCACGGCGGCCGGGGCAGCGCGGGCGCACTCCGCCACCTGCTGCTCCGACCACGGGCCGGGGCGGCGGTCGGCGCGCGGCAGCTGCTCGGCCAGGACGAGGTTGACGAGCTCGACGCGGCAGCGATCGGCGAAGTCCGGATCGGGGTCGGGCCAGTCCAAGGCCGCGGTGAGGGTTTCGACGGCGTAGTGCAGGTCGCTGTCCGGCCCGCCCATCGCCCGGAACCGCGCGGAGCACAGCGCGGCGCGGTGGAACTGCACGCCGCGACGCAGCTGGCCGTCGTCGAGCAGCGCGAGCGCGGCGTCCAGCTCGGCGATCGCCTCCGCCGCGCACTCGGCATCGGCCAGCTGGATCGCGGTATCCGCCCAGACCATCCCACCCCGGGCGCGGATCTCCACGTGCAGCGGAATCTCGTCGTCGAGCATCGGGCGGAGCTCCCGGAGGCGCGCAAGCGCGGTCCGCAGGGCCTGCTCGCCGTCGCGGGCCGCGCGGACCCAGTGCGACATGGCGAGGTGGAGCAGCGGTAGGGCGCGGGCGGGGGAGCCCGCGGGCAGCGCCCTGTTCAGCCCGTCGGCGATGCTGATCGCCTCGGCCGGATCCTCGCCGGTCAGCTGGCTGCGCTGCAGCAGCAGCTCGACCAGTTCCACGGCGCAGCGGTAGGCCTGCTCGTCGTCGGTCTCGCGGACCAGCGCCTCGCGCCGCGCGGCGATGGCTTCGGCGAGTTCGGCTGGAACTTCGGTCATCGTGCCCCCAGTGCAGTGGCCCGACCGCCTAGAGTAGCGCGGGTCGAGCGCGCCCGGAGCGGTTTCGTCCACAGTGGTCGCAAGCGCCGGGGTCATTCGCGGGACAGGTTCCGCGACGGGTCCGGGCTGCCGGTCACGGGCTCTGGTCTCGCGGCAGTGCCTCGGTGAGGATGGCGGACTCCGGGGCGGTGGTGGTGGGGTGCGCCTTGACAGCACTGCTAGCTTGGCGCTCGTGACTGCCGGGTCGGCTGAAAGCCGCGCACAGATGGGGTTCCCGGCCGCGCGGTGATCGCGGCGCGGGCCCGCAGCCCGCCCTCCGAACGCATCCCGACGAACTCCCGGGATTGCGGAAGGAGGTGAGATCGATGTCCTCTCCCGAGGTTTCGCCCGCCGCTTGGCAGGCCTTCCAGGACGAGCACGGCGTGGGCTCCGTTGTCGAGGCGACCGTGGTGTCGGTTGTTCCGTTCGGCGCGTTCGTCGAGGTCGCGCCAGGAATCCACGGCTTGATGCACGAGGATTCGTGGGACCGGACCCCGCAGGTCGGCGAGTCGTTGCCGGTTCGCATCGCGGAATGGGGACCGCCGAGGCTGAGCGTCGCGCCCGCCGGATGACCTGACCGTCTCGTCCGCAGTGGTCGTGGGGGCACCCACGACCACTGCGGCAGCGGTGCTACCTGCCCGCGCGGCGGGAGATCGCGACGCCGAGGAGGCAGACCGCGCCACCGGCCAGCGCGTGCAGCGTGGGCGTCTCGCCGAGCAGCAGCCACGACAGCAGGACCGAGACCGCCGGGGCCGCGTAGGTCGTCGCGCTGAGCTTGCCCGCGTCCATCCGGCGCAGGGCGTAAGCCCAGGTGGTGAAGCCGATCGCGGTCGGGAACAGTCCCAAGTAGACGGTGCCCAGGATCGCGCTCGGCGGAGCGGTCGCGAGCTCGTCGAGCAGCTGCGGGGCCCAGGGCAGCAGCACCGCGGTGGCGACCAGGCAGCCCAGCCAGATCGCGACCAGCCCGTCCACGCCCCGCAGCGCCGCTTTCTGGATCAGCACCCCGGACGCGTACAGGACGGCGGCGACCAGGCAGAGCACCACGCCGAGCCAGTCGCGGTGCCCGGAGGAGCCGAACGCGATGATCGACAGCCCGCCCAGCGCGACCAGGGAACCGACGACCAGCACCTTGGGGTAGCCCTCGCCGAAGAACAACCCGGCGCCGAACGCGATCAGCAGCGGAGCGGTGTTCACCAGCAGCGCCGCGGTTCCGGCGTCGATGTGCAGCTCGGCGGCGTTGAGCACCACGGTGTACCCGGCCAGCCAGAGCACCGCGTACACCGCGACCAGCGCCAACGTCCGGCGCGACTGCGGCATCCGCGGCGCACCGCGGAACCTGATCAGCACCAGCACCGAGAGCGCGGCCGCCGCGACGGCGAGGCGCATCAGGGCCATCGGCGCGGGGGAGAGCGAGTGGCCGATGCCGCGGATGGCCACGAAGGCCGATGCCCACAGCACGACGGTCACCAGGACGGCGGCGGTCGCCTTCCCGCGTTCGGTCGAGGACGGAGTGTCGAGGGTCCGGGTCTGAGCGGTCACGCTGGCCATCGTCACCAGCCCGAGAAGAAAGGACAAGCGACTATTTCTTCCGAACGGTTAAGCGTTGCTTTACGATCGAAGGCGTGCTTGACCTGCCGAGGCTGCGCGTGCTCCGAGCCGTCGTCGCGACCGGTTCGATCCGCGCGAGCGCTGCGGCGCTCGGGTACACGCCCTCCGCGGTGAGCCAGCAGCTCTCCTCGTTGCAGCGCGAAACCGGGCTGCAGCTGTTCGAACGGGTCGGCCGCGGGATCGAACCGACCACCGCGGGCCGGACCCTCGCGGCCGAGGCCGAGTCGCTGTTCGAGGCGGTCAGCAGGCTCGAAGGCGTGGTCGGCGACCTGCGCGCGGGGCGGATCGGCAGCCTGTCGATCGGCTACTTCGGCACCGCCGGGGCGACCTGGCTGCCCTCGATCGTGGCCGCGCTGCGCGCCGAGTTCCCCGAACTGCGCCTGGAGCTGCGGCTGACCGAGCTCGACCCGTCCGATCCGGACATCGACATCCTCGTCGAACGACCCGGCACCGAGTACCCGCCGCAGGTGGCGGTGCACCACCTCATCGACGACCCGTACCTGGTGGTGGTGCGCGAGGACGACCCGCTGGCCGGACGCGCGGAGGTGCCGCTGGCCGAGCTGGCCGACCGGCACTGGGTGGACAACGACGTCGCCGCGGGGGCGTGCCGACAGGTCCTCCTCGAATCCTGCGCCGAGGCGGGGTTCGCGCCCCGGTTCGTCGTCGAGACCCGCGACTACCAGACCGCGATCCCCTTCGTGGCCACCGGGATCGGCGTCACGGTGATCCCGAGGCTGGGCATCGGGAACCTGCCCGCCGGTCTGACCGCGGTCCCGGTGGTGGCCCCGGCCACCGTGCGCCGGATCAACGTCGTGGTGAAGAAGTCGGTCGCCGACCACCCCGCCGCGCAGCGCACCGTCGAACTGCTGCGCGGGCTCACCGCCGGGGACTTTTGAACCCCGCACGCCGCGGGAACCCCTGGTGCACGAGTGAACGGGGGGGAGCCATGACGTCCGAACCAAGCGCAGGGCGGCCGGAGACCGAACCGCGCGCCGAGACGACGCGGAGCACCTGGGCGCTGGCCACGTCGGCGCAGGTTGCGCAGCTGTCGGGATGGCTCGCCTTCGCCGGGTCGATGCTCGGGCTGCTGGGGATCTTCAACATCATCACCGGGATCACCGCGCTGGCCCGCCCGGACTACTTCCTGGTCGACGCCGGTCGGCTGCTCGTGTTCAACTACCCGGTCTGGGGCGGGATCTGGCTGGCCCTCGGCATCGTGCAGGTCGCGGCCGGTGTCGGCGTGGTGTACGGCCGCAGCTGGGCCCGGTTCATCGGCATCGACCTCGCGGCGCTGTGCGCGATCGGGCACCTGGTGTTCCTCACCGCCTTCCCGCTGTGGTCGGTGCTGGTCATCGCCCTGTCGGTGATGGTCATCTACGGGCTGGTCGTGCGGAGCGCCCCGAGCCGCTAGCCCTCGGCGCGCGCCCGGGACGCGGCTGCATGCGCCGCGCTGCGGCGAGGCCGGTGAGGGCGAAGACCGCGGCACCGCCGAGGAACAGCCCGGTCGCGTGCGGGAGGAAGCCAGATCCTCCCGGGGGCCCGGCGACGGCGGCGAAGATCGCGACGCCCAGCGCACCGCCGGTCTGCCGACTCGTGTTGCTCGCGCCCGACGCCACCCCGGGCGAATCGGGTGCGGCTTCGAGCGCGGCCGCGACGATCGCGGGGGTCAGGACGCCGAGCCCGGCACCCCACAGGGGCAGGAAGAGCAGGAGGGTGCTGAGGTCGGGGCTGATCGCCATGCCCGCGAAACCGGCGGCGGCGATGAGCAGACCGAGCCCGCTGGTCGGCCACACGCCGAACCGCGCGCTGAGCCGCCCGGCCGGGGCCCCGAGCAGCGGCAGGGGCAGCATCGCCGGGAGGGCGGCGAGCCCGGACAGCAGCGGGCTGAGCCCGTGCACGTCCTGGAGGAGCTGCGTCAGCAGGAACAACCCGCCGAGCACGCACAGGTTCATCAGCCCGGCCACCAGGCATGCCGAGACCAACACCCGGCGCGCCCGCTCCGGGACCCGGATGAGCGGATGCCTCGCCCGGCGCTCGATGTGGACGAACGCGACCGCGATGCACACCGTCGCCAGCGCGAGCAGCCCCGCCAGCCGTGCTGAGGTCGCGCTCTGGATGATCGCGGTCACGAGGCAGGCCAGACCCGCACCCAGCAGAGCAGCGCTCGCCCACGCCACGGTGCCGCCTCGGCCCGCGCCGACACGGGGGCGGGGCAGCCGGACAACGGGGACGAGCGCGAGGGCGATCACCGGAACACCGAGCCAGAACACGGCCCGCCAGCCCGCGGCCTGGACCAGCAGACCGCCGACCACGGGACCAGCGGGAAGGGCCGCACCACCGATCGCCGCCCACGTGCCGACCAGCCGCGCGCGGTCGTGCGGCGAGTTCTCCACCAGCAGAGCGAGCGTGCCCGGAAGCATCAGCGCCGCACCGGTGCCTTGGACCGCGCGAGCGGCGATCAGAACACCGATGGTCGGTGCCAGCGCGCAAAGCACCGATGCTGCACCGAAGCCAGCCATGCCGAGCAGAACGCACCGGCGGTGGCCGAGCCGGTCTCCGATCGCGCCCGACGCGAGCAGCAGCGCGGCCAGCGGCACCGAGTACGCGTCCGCCACCCAGGCCAGCTCCGAACTGCTCGTGCCCAGGCCGGAGCTGATCTGCGGCAGTGCGACGTTGACGACCGTCACGTCCAACAGCACCAGGAAGTAGCCACCGCACAACGCGAGCGTCAGCGGCCACCGCGAGCGAATTCGAGCCATGCCAGCGATCGTCGCCCCGAAACACTTCACGCCCGGTCGAAGCGTTCTGCTCCTAGCATCGGGACGTGACCACCGAGCTCGAACGCGGCGAGCCGGACATCGCCCGGCTCGCGTCCGCCTTCGCCGATCCGCGCCGCGTGCGCGTGCTGACGGCCCTGGCGGACGGACGCGCCCTACCGGCCGGACGGCTGGCCGAGGAAGCCGGGACTGCTGCCTCCACCATCAGCAACCACCTCGCCGTGCTGCTGGACCACGGCCTCGTCGCCGTCGAACAGCAAGGTCGCCACCGCTACTACCGGCTGGCCAACGGCGAGGTCGAGGGCGTTCTGGAAGCCCTCGCCGCACTCGCGCCCCGCACCCCGATCACCTCCCTGCGCGAGCACACCAGAGCAGCCGCCCTGCGCGCCGCCCGCACCTGCTACCACCACCTCGCCGGGCGAGCCGGTGTCGACCTCTTCCAGCAGTTCATCAGCGCGGGGTGGATCACCGGTGGCGACGGACGGCACCACCCCGAGGCCACCCGCGACCGGCTCTCCGCGCCGGGGAAGGGCACCCACTACCGGCTCGCCCCGGACGGAGCCGCCGCGCTGGCCGCATGGCAGATCCCGGCAGGACTGCTGTCCACCGAGCGCCCCCTGCGGTACTGCGTGGACTGGACCGAGCAGGCCCACCACCTCGCCGGGCCCCTCGGCACCGCGATCACCACCCGGCTCTTCGACCTCGGCTGGATCGTCCGGGGCACCGTCCCGCGCAGCGTCCGCATCACGGAACGAGGGCACGACGGGCTCGCCGAGCTGACCTCGGTCGGGAAGTCCAGCTAGCAGCACCGGCGCTGCGGCTGGCCGGAGCGATCGATGGGTGCGGCACTCGATCACGAGAGCTCCGGGCGGCAGCTCCAGCACGGCCCGCTCGCTGTCGGTGCCGAACTCGGCGATGGCGTCCGCAGAGGTCAGCTCGATCACGGAGTTGTCGGCTGCGTGCGCTCGGGAACCCGTGGCCCGCACCGCCTTCCCGCTGCTGACGGCGCACGCAGCGGCGACCCCTAGCCGATCCGGGCCGGATCGCGGTGACCCGGTGTCCGGGTCGGGATGGCGAAGGCAGGCGCCGTTCCGACCAGGGCGACGCCGCCGATGGCGGCGAGGGTGGTGAGGAGCCCGTCAGGTCCGGTGTGGAGGAGCCAGGTGACCAGGGCGAGGCCGATCGCTGTTCCGATCTGCAGCGCGCTGGACGCGGTCGCCGAAGCGACGCCGCCGTGCTCGACCGGGACACCCGTGGTGGCTGCGGTGAACATCGCGGGGAACACCAGGCCCATGCCGAGCCCGGCCAGCAGCACGCCGGGCGCGATCGTTGCGACGTCGGCGGTCCCGGTGACGACCACGAGGCCGGTTCCGGCCGCACCGCTGATCAATCCGCCGATCAGGACCGCGCGGAGCCCGACGCGCAGCAGGAGCCGTTCGCCCACGAGGTTGCCGAGGGTGATCGCGCCGGTCGGCAGCAGGAAGGCCAGCCCGGTCTCCCACGCGGTCAGCCCGAGGCCGGTGCGGAGGTGGATCGTGAGGACGTACGGGATGGACTGCAGGCTGATCCCGAAGATGGTGATCAGCACGAGAGCGGCGCGCAACGGCCGGTGCGCCAACAGGGACAGGGGCAGCAAGGGATCCTGGGTCCTGGCCTCGGTGCGGACGAACAGCAGTGCCAGCACGAGCGTGCTCGCTGCGCTGACGAGCAACCACACCGGGGAGGTCCCGGGTTCGGAAACCTGGACGATCGTCAGCACCAGCAGGGTGGCTGCGGCCGTGCCGGTGCACGCCCCCATGAGGTCGAACCCGCTGCCGCGACTTCGCGACGGGTCCCGGGAGAACACCGCGAGCCCACCTGCGATGGCGATCACGGCCAGCGGCACGTTGACGGCGAACACGCCGCGCCAGCTCATCCCGGTCAGGATCCCGCCGGCGAGTGCACCCGCGCTCAGGCCGCTGGCACCGGATGCCGCCCAGATCGTCATGGCCCGCCTGCGCAGCGGCCCCTCGGGGAACGTCGAGGTGACGAGGGCGAGCGTGGAGGGGAACAGCGCAGCGGCGCCGAGCCCCTGAACTGCCCGAGCGGCGAGGAGCATCGCGGGCCCGAGGGCGAACGTGCCCGCGATCGACCCGGCGAGGAACAGGAGCATCCCGAACAGGAAGACCCGCCGCCTGCCGAGCAGATCGCTGAGCCGTCCGAACAGCAGGAGGAACCCGCCGAACGCCAGGGCGTAGGAGGTGACGACCCATTGCACCTGCCCGCTGGTGAAGGCCAGCTCGCGCTGCACGTCGGGCAGGGCCACGTAGACGATCGTGAAGTCGAGTCCGGTGATCAGCGATGACAGGCCGAGCAGGCCCATTCCGATCCTGGCTCGGGAGGATGACTGCGGCATCAACTGAGCTCCACGCAGAGATAGTAATCAGTAGGTGACGATCACCAACTGTACACTTCTGCCATGGCAAGGAACCGTCGCATCGATCGAGCGGAGCGCGAACCCGATCTGGGCATGCTCGCTGCCAGGTTGCTGTGGCCGGTCGAGGAAGAGCTCTTCGCCCGGCTGGCCGAGTGCGGGCACGCGCACGTGCGCCCCCGGCACGGCGCGCTGCTCGCGTACCTGGACGAGACCGGGGTCAGGCCGACCGAACTGGCCAGGATCACGGGGCAGCACAAGCAGGTCGTGGGTCGCGTCCTCGACGAGCTGGAGGACCTCGGGTACGCGGAGCGCCGCCCCGATCCGTCCGACCGGCGGAGCAAGCTCGTCGTCCTCACCGAGCGCGGCCGCGACGAGCAGGCGCAGGCCGACCGCATCCTCGCCGACATCGAAGCCCGCTACGAAGCCAAGCTCGGGGCAGAGCGGTACCGGGAATTCCGCGCCCTGCTGCGGGAACTCGTCCAGCCAGCGCAGGATCCGCACCGCTCGTAGCCGCTGCGGTGACCCGTGCGCCCGTTCGCATTGCGGTGCGGCAGATCAGGTCGGCGAGGGCGAAGACCGCGGCGCTGGTGAGGTACCAGCGGCACGTCTGCGATCACGGGGCTCGGCCTGTGCTTCGCGGGGACACCTGCGCAGGTGCGTCCTGCCGACCGTGGTCAACTGCTGACCGGTCGCGCGCGGGGCCGGGCGAGCGCCCGCGCCGCGCGGCGGGTGGTTCCCCACCCGGTCAGGCACAGCACGACCAGCGCGGGCCAGAGCAGCACGCGAGCGGTTTCGGCGAGCCAGCCCGCGCCGCTCGCCGCCGCGACGCCGAAGGTCGCGGTGCAGGTCATGCCCAGCGGGAACACCGTGGCCCAGCGCCGGAAGTCGTAGCGCAGCCGGGGCACGGCCAGCTCCAGCACCGCAAGCACCGCGCACCAGGCGGCCGTGATCGCCCAGAGCACGAACGCACCCGCCCCGACGACAGCGGCCGCCGCCAGGTGCAGCACCCGCAGCGCAGAACCCAGTTCGCTGGTGGACACCGTGCTGATCGCCAGCGCACCACCCGCGATCCAGTGGTCACCGCAGCCGCGCACCAGCTGGCGGAAGTCGAACCGCGACAGCACGAAGACGTACAGGCCGAGACCGAGGACGTCCGCGACCGCCGCGACCGGCAGCAGCCACACCGCGCCGACGGCCAGCTTCGCGGCCAGGACCGCGAGCGACTGGGTGGCCACGCACAGCAGGAAGCACACGCCGACCACCGGAGACTTCAGGCCCCGGAGCACTCGCGGCATCAGCACCGCCCACAGCGCCACCGCCGCTGCCAGGAGAACCCAGCTCGCGGCAGGCCACCCGTGCTGGGTGAGACCGACGCCGAGCACACCGGTCGCCGCGACACCGGTCAGCGCACCCGGCCGCACCGATTCCGCGCGCCAGCCCGCCGCATCCGCGGCCAGGCGGATCAGGAACGACACCGCCAGCAGCACCCACACCGCCCCGGCCGCAGCCAGCAGCACCGCGGACAGCACGGGGTGACCCGTCAGCTGCGCGGCGACCGACACGATGCCGGTGCCCATCACCACCGCGCCGGATTCGCACGGGATCCGGCGCACCACCGCCGCGAACACCGCTCAGAGCCGCTGCCAACCGCGCGGCGCCCGGCGGGTGCCGACGCGGTCGCCGCTGCGGCTGCGGTAGACGACGTACGGGCGGAACAGGTAGTGCACGGGCGCGCTGAAGGCGTGCACGAGGCGGCTGAACGGCCACAGCGCGAACAGCGCGAGCGCGAGCAGCGCGTGCAGCCGGTAGTCCAGCGGCGCATCGGCCATCAGCTCGGGATGGGGTTGCAGCAGGAAGATGTCGCGGAACCAGGGGCCGATCGTCTCGCGGTAGTCGTAGGGGCCGCGGATCCCGTTGTCGACCACCGTCGTCCACAGCCCCGCCGAGATCACCGCGACCAGCAGGACGTAGGTGAACTGGTCGCTGCGGCTGGTGGCCCGGCGCACGGCCTCGGTGCGCAGCCGCCGCCACAGCAGCACCACGAGCCCGGCCAGCGCGCCGCACCCGGCGAGCGTGCCGACCAGCAGCGACACCACGTGGTAGTTCCCCTCGGTGACGCCGAAGAACTCGGTCAGCGCCTTCGGCACCAGCAGGCCGAGCACGTGCCCGCCGACCACCAGCAGCAGTCCGTAGTGGAACAGCGGGCTGCCCACCCGCAGCAGGCGGGATTCGTGCAGCTGGCTGGAGCGCGAGGTCCAGCCGAACTTGTCGTAGCGGTACCGCCACACCGTGCCGCCGATGAACACGGCCAGCACCACGTAAGGCAGCACGCCCCACAGCATCGTGTCGATCGGGCTGATCACCGGCTTCCCTCCCGGAGCAGGAACGGCTGCAGGCCGACCAGCTCGGTCGGGGCCTGCGCGGGCACGGCCGCGGTCTCGCGGCTGCGCGGAACCGCGTCGAGCACCGCCAGCACCGCCCCGGCGTACGGCGTGTCGACCTCGCCGAGCTTGCGGTGCAGCAGCTCGATCGCGGGCCGGAACCGGCCGAGCAGCGCCTCGCCCGGATCCGCGGCGGCGACCGAGAACTCCAGCAGCGCGGGCAGGTAGTCCGGCAGCTCCCCGTCGGCGATCCGGAAGCCGTGCGCGCGGAAGATGCCCGCAAGCTCGGCCAGCGCGCCGCCGCGCAGCCTGGTGTCCCCGTGCACGAACCACGTCAGGTAGAGGCTGCGCCGCGGGCTGACGTCGAACACCTCGATGTAGTGCTGCTCTGCGACCGGCAGCGGTGTGCCGGCGAGGTGGTCCAGCAGCCGGTGCAGCGGTTCGGCCGTGGGGAGATCACCGAGCTCGGCGGTGGCCTCGCGCAGCAGCGGGAGCTGCCGGACCAGCTCGGCGTCGGGGTAGTGCAGGCACCACGCCGCGATCTGCCGGACCAGGCCGCGGGTGCGGGCGTTGAGCCGTCGACGTTTCACCTCCCACCCCCGCGCAGCGTCGGGAACATCCCGTCCGGTCGGCCGTCGCCGTTCCACACCACCAGATCGGTGCTCCCGGTGCGCAGACCGCCCATGCCCGGGCCGCCGTCGGTGTCCAGGCCGCAGGTGGTCGCCAGCGACTCCAGCTCGTGCGCGTCGCCGATCCCCGCGGTCGGGATGACGTAGCGCTCCTCGTACTTGGCGATGGCCAGCAGCCGGTACATCGACTGCAGCTCGGCGGCGTCCAGCCCGACCTCCCGCAGCGGTGCCTCGTCCGGTGGTTCGCCCAGGTTCACCGAGCGCATGTAGGAGCGCATCGCCGCGAGCCTGCGCAGCGCGTCCCGCACCGGGGCGACGTCGCCCGCGGTGAACAGCTCGGCCAGGTACTCGACCGGGATGCGCAGCGCGTCGATCGCCCCGAAGAGGTTGTCCGCGTCCTCGCCGTCGAAGCCGGTCTCGGCCACCGCGTCCACCACCGGCGACAGCGGCGGGACGTACCAGACCATCGGCATGGTGCGGTATTCCGGGTGCAGCGGCAGCGCCACGCGGTACCGGCAGATCAGGTCGCGCACCGGCGAGCGCCGGGCCGCCTCGATCCAGTCGTGCGGGGTCCCCGCCCGCTCGGCCGCGGCGACCACCGCCGGGTCGTGCGGGTCCAGGAACAGGTCGCGCTGCGCCGGGTAGAGCTGGTGCTCGTCGGTGACCGAGGCGGCCTCGGTGACCCGGTCGGCGTCGTAGAGCAGCACGCCGATGTAGCGCAGCCGCCCCACGCAGGTCTCCGCGCAGATCGTGGGCTGACCAACCTCGACCCGCGGGTAGCAGAAGGTGCACTTCTCGGCCTTGCCGGTGCGGTGGTTGAAGTAGACCTTCTTGTACGGGCAGCCGGAAACGCACATCCGCCAACCCCGGCACTGGTCCTGGTCGACCAGCACGATGCCGTCCTCGGTGCGCTTGTACATCGCGCCGGACGGGCAGGAGGCCACGCAGGACGGGTTGAGGCAGTGCTCGCAGATCCGCGGCAGGTGGAACATGAACGACTGCTCGAACTCGAACTTGATCCGGGTGCCCAGCTCGGTGCGCAGCTTGGCCACCACCGGGTCGGCCTCCCCGTGCTCCGGGGTGCCGCCGAGCGAGTCCTCCCAGTTCGGTCCCCAGCGGACGGACGTGGGGCGACCGGTGACCGCCGAGGTCGGCCGGGCGACCGGGGTGTCCTCGCCCAGCGGTGCTTCCAGCAGCATCCGGTAGTCGTAGGTCCAGGGCTGGTAGTAGTCGTCGAGCTCCGGCAGGTCGGGGTTGGCGAACAGCGTGGCCAGCTTGCGCAGCCGCCCACCGCCGCGCAGCTTCAACCGCCCCCGCCGGTCGAGCTGCCAGCCGCCGCGCCACTTCTCCTGGTCCTCGTAGACGCGCGGATATCCCTGCCCGGGGCGGGTTTCCACGTTGTTGAACCACGCGTACTCGACGCCGCCGCGGTTGGTCCAGGTCTGCTTGCAGGTGACCGAGCAGGTGTGGCAGCCGATGCACTTGTCCAGGTTCATGACCATGGCGAGCTGGGCCATCACGCGCATCAGTACTCGACCTCCTGGCTGCGGCGGCGGATCACGGTCACCTCGTCGCGCTGGTTGCCGGTGGGCCCGTGGTAGTTCAGCGCGAAGGTCTGCTGGGCGTAGCCGCCGATGAGATGGGTGGGTTTGACCTGCACGCGGGTCAGCGAGTTGTGGATCCCGCCGCGCCGTCCGGTGGTCTCGCTCTTCGGCACGTTCACCGTCCGGTCCTGCGCGTGGTACATGAACACCGTGCCCGCGGGCATCCGGTGCGAGACGACCGCGCGGGCCACCACCACGCCGTTGCGGTTGACCGCCTCGACCCAGTCGTTGTCCCGCACCCCGATCGCCGCCGCGTCCACCGGGCTCATCCAGAACGTCGGGCCGCCCCGCGACAGCGTCAGCATGATCGGGTTGTCCTGGTACTCGCTGTGGATCGACCACTTCGAGTGCGGGGTCAGGTAGCGCACCACGACCTCCGCGCCGTCGGGCCCGAGCCGACGTTCCCCGGCGAGCCGGTGCAGGTCCAGCGGTGGTCGGTACAGCGGCAGCTGCTCGCCGAGCTCGGCCATCCAGTCGTGGTCCAGGAAGAAGTGCTGGCGGCCGGTCAGGGTGTGCCAGGGCTTGAGCTGCTCGACGTTGATGGTGAACGGCGAGTACCGCCGCCCGCCGGACTCGTCGCCCGACCACTCCGGGCTGGTCACCACCGGTGCCGGGCGGGAGCGGGTGTCGGCGAAGGTCACCCGGTGCCCGCCGTGGTGGGTCGCCAGCTGTGCCAGCGGCCGCCCCACGCGCTGCTCCAGCGCACGGAAGGCCTCCGTGGCCAACCGGCCGTTCGTGGTGCCGGACAGAGCGAGCACGGCATCGGCGAACCGGCGGTCGGTGTCCAGCCGCGGTCGTCCGGCGGCCGGGCCCGCGGTGGCGAGACCGTTGGCGCTGCCCAGCCACGCCAGCTCCTGGTCGACCTCGACCGTCCAGCCCTTGGTGGTCACCCCGAGCTTGTCCAGCAGCGGTCCGGCCGCACCCAGCTTCGCGGCCACCGCCGGGTAGTCCCGCTCGACGACCGTCAGCGCGGGCATGGTCCGGCCGGGCTGCGGATCGACCTCGCCGCGGCGCCAGTCCAGCAGCACCCCGCCCGGCTGCGCGACCTCGCCGGGCGTGTCGTGGCCGATCGCGGTGGCGACCACGTCCCGCCGCACCCCGAGGTGGGTGGCGGCCAGCTCGCTGAACTTCGCGGCGATGCCGTGGAAGGCGTCGAAGTCGGTGCGGCACTGCCACGGCGGGTCGACCGCGGCGTTGAACGAGTGCACGTAGGGGTGCATGTCCGTGCTGGACAGGTCGTGCTTCTCGTACCAGGTGGCGGCGGGCAGCACCACGTCGGAGAACAGCGTGGTGCTGGTCATCCGGAAGTCCAGCGAGAGCAGCAGGTCCAGCTTGCCCTCGGCGGACTCCGCCCGGTGTACCTCGGCGGGCGGCTGCTCGGGCTCGGCCGAGCGCGGCTGCGCCTCGGTGCCCAGCAGGTGCTTGAGGAAGAACTCGTTGCCCTTGGCCGACGAACCGAGCAGGTTGGAGCGCCACACGGTCAGCACCCGCGGCCAGTTGCCCGGCGCATCGGGGTCCTCGCAGGCGAAGCCGAGCCGACCCGAGCGCAGCTCCTGCACGACGTGTTCCACCGGATCGCGCCCGGCGGCCTCGGCCTCGTCGGCCAGCTCCAGCGGGTTCCGGTCGAACGTCGGGTAGGACGGCATCCAGCCCGCCCGCGCCGAGCGCGCGATGCAGTCGGCCGCCGTCGTCCCGCTGAGCGAGCCAGCGGCCCCGGGCCAGGTCAGCGCGTCGGTGGTGAGGCCGTCGTAGCGCCACTGCCCGGTGTGCAGGTAGAACCAGGCCGTCCCGATCATCTGCCGCGCCGGGCGGTGCCAGTCCGCCGCGCTGGCCAGCGTGGCCCACCCGGTCAGCGGCCGCACCTTCTCCTGACCCACGTAGTGCGCCCAGCCGCCGCCGTTGCGGCCCTGGCAGCCGGTGAGCAGCAGCAGGGTGAGGAACGTCCGGTACACCTCGTCGGAGTGGAACCAGTGGTTGGTACCGGCGCCCATCAGGATCATGCACCGGCCTTCGGACCGGACCGCGGTGTCGGCGAACTCCCGCGCGATCCGCACCGCGCGCGCCGCCGGTACCGAGGTGATCTGCTCCTGCCAGGCCGGGGTGCCGGGTTCGGGGTCCGCGTAGTCGGTCGGCCAGCTGCCGGGCAGGCCCTCGCGACCGACCCCGTACTGCGCGAGCAGCAGGTCGAACACCGTGGTCACCAGCGGTCCGCCCGGCGTCAGCCGCACGGCTGGCACGCCGCGGGTGACGGCCGCACCGGCCCCGTCCGGCGAGTCGAAGCGCGGCAGCAGCACCTCGACCGCTCGGTGCGGGTGGTCGTGCAGGCTCAGCCGCGGGGTGACCTCGCCCAGGTCGAGGTTCCAGCGCCCGGTCTCCTCGTCGTTCCAGCGGAATCCCAGCGACCCGTTGGGCACCACCGGCTGGCCGGTGGCGTCGTCGAGCAGCACGGTCTTCCACTGCTCGCGCGCGCCCGTCCGCCCCAGGTCGGCGGCCGTGACGAATTTCCCCGGCACCAGCGCGCCGTCGCGCTCGACCAGGCCGACCAGGAACGGCAGGTCCGTGTAGCGGCGCACGTAGTCGGTGAAGAACGGCGTCGGGCGCTCGACGAAGAACTCCTTGAGCACCACGTGGCCCATCGCCACCGCGAGCGCCGCATCCGTGCCGGGGTGCGGGGCCAGCCACTCGTCGGCGAACTTGGTGTTGTCGGCGTAGTCCGGCGAGACCACCACGACCTTCTGCCCCCGGTAGCGCGCCTCGGTCATGAAGTGCGCGTCCGGGGTCCGGGTGACCGGGACGTTGGAACCCCACATCACCAGGTACGCCGCGTCCCACCAGTCCGCCGACTCCGGCACGTCGGTCTGGTCGCCGAACACCTGCGGCGAGGCCACCGGCAGGTCGGCGTACCAGTCGTAGAACGACAGCATCGGCGCGCCGATCAGCGACAGGAACCGCGATCCGACGGCGTGCGAGACCATCGACATCGCCGGGATGGGGGAGAACCCGGCGATCCGGTCCGGCCCGTGCGCGGCGATGGTGTGCACGTGGGCGGCGGCGATCATCTCCAGCGCCTCGTCCCAGGAGACCCGCACCAGCCCGCCCTTGCCGCGCGCTCGCTGGTAGCGCCGCCGCGACTCCGGATCGTCCACGATGGACGCCCACGCGGCCACCGGGTCCCCGGTGGCCGCTTTCGCACGGCGGTACATCTCGACGAGCACGCCGCGCGCGTGCGGGTAGCGGATCCTGGTGGGGGAGTAGGAGTACCAGGAGAACGACGCGCCCCGCGGGCAGCCGCGCGGCTCGTACTCCGGGTGGTCCGGACCCACCGACGGGTAGTCGGTGTCCTGGGCCTCCCAGGTGATGATCCCGTCCTTGACGTAGACGTTCCACCGGCAGGAGCCGGTGCAGTTCACGCCGTGCGTGGAGGGCACCACCTTGTCGTGGTTCCAGCGGTCCCGGTAGAAGGCGTCGCCCTCGCGCCCGCCGGTGCGGAAGACGGCCCGCAGGTCCGCTGTCGTGTCCTCCTTGGAGAGCAGGCGGCCGAGTCGGAGCAGTGCGTCCCCGGCCGCGCCGCCGTCCGCTCGGCTCCGGGCGGATCGGCCGGATCCGCTGCCGGTGTCCCGTACGGGCGCTGCGCACATGCTGCTTTCTCCGATCGTGCTCGGGAAGTGCGGGTGGGAAATGTGGTGGGTGGTGCTCTGCTCGAATTTACGGCCGCTGGGCGGTGCTTGTCAGGGTCGTCAAAAGTGGGAACGTTCACGCCCGGTAAAGGCGTGAAAACGATGCGTGTTCGGTTTGCGAGCGTCGGGAAGCTGGCCTGGTTTTCGGGGAAGACCGTCGTTTGGGAATAGTGAGGTGGGGATCTACCTGCGGACATGGTGGGTTCGCGCGTCGTGCGGTGGTATATTCCAAGAATTCATCGAGTTGCTTCATCTGGCCCCTCCTGGCCTTCTTGTCTATTTTGTGTGGTTTTGTGGATGATTATTCGATTTGCTTATCGGACGAATTGGTGAGTGTTCTTCCGAATGGCTTACGACTTCCGTTGGCGGCGGTGCCGCCTTGGGTGGCTAACGGGTATTTTGTTGTGGCTGTCGGATTGAGCCTTTTTCATCCTGGCTGTGGACCGCAGCTGCGAAGGGCGAACTGCACCGGTCGGCAGGTGTCGCATGCGCCGCCAGGCGCATAGCCCACCCTCGCAGCTTGCACTGCCGCGGGTTCTCAGCGTTCGCCTGGCGAGGACGGCCCTGACGCCGTGTATCGGTCATACATCAGTCAGGGACCCCGCAGTCCAGGCGGGCGCTGAGGTTCCGCCACCCGCACCGCCACGCAGAACGAGGTGGGAAAACCTCATTGGGGGGTGTCTCTTCGGTCGCGACGGCGGCGGCGTGGCCGCGGTGGGCTGGCGAGCTCTCGGGCTGGAGCGAGGCGAACGCGCCGGGTCGACACGTGGCGTCCGAGTGCGGCGGGAGCGGGCAGCTGTTGCCGGGGTGGGTCAGTCGGTTTCGAAGCGGATCGAGTCGGGATCGGGGTAGGTCGGGTGGCGGTGCGGTCCGGGCTCAAGTCCGCGTCGAGGTGTGTGAATCCTCCTTTCTCGCAGTGGTCCTGGCCCGTGGTCCACAGTGGATGGAACCTGGTCGGTGTGTTTCTCGGTGCGGGGTGGTGATCGAGAACGCCATGTCACGATGATGCCAGCAGGTCGAACGAGTTTTCGACCACATTTCGGTCCCTCGATCGGTTGATCATCGGTCGCCCGTCCCGCGTGCGGGGTGCGGGATGCGGTCCGGAATACCGGTCTGGCCTGCGGTGTTGTTAGCCGTGTGCGGGAGTCTTCGGCGCGGCGCGACGTCTCCCGGGCGCAGAAGCTGCTGGCCCGGGAGCGTGCGAGCGCGCTGGCGCGGATCGAGTCGCTGCAACGCCACCTGGCCGCGATCGGCGACGTCTCGACCTGGACCGGCACCGACGACGAGCACGACCCGGAAGGGGCCACGCTCGCCTACGAGCGCGCTCAGGTGCAGGGATTGCTCGCTGATGCGCGACGCGAGCTAGACGAGCTCGACCGGGCGGTCTCGCGATGGGAGAAAGGCACCTACGGCGTCTGCGCGCGCTGCGGGAAGGACATCGCCTGGCAGCGGCTGGAAGCGCTGCCCGCCGCGACGACCTGCATCAGGTGCGCGTCAGCGCGGCACTGAGTCGAGGGTCCGGGAGAAGGTCCGGCGGTAGTCGCGCGGCGGCACGCCGACGATGCGGCGGAAGTGGTGCCGCAGCAGTGCCGCGGTGCTGAACCCGCACTCGCGCGCGATCTGCTCGATGCCCAGCTGGGTGTCCTCCAGCAGGCGCCGCGCGTGCAGGACGCGCTGGGTGGCCAACCACTGGTTCGGTGTCGTGCCGGTCTCGGCGACGAACCGGCGCGCGAAGGTGCGCGGCGACATCTGCGCGCGTGCGGCGAGGCTGGCGACGCTGTGCTCGACGTCCAGGGTCTCCTGCATCCAGGTCAGCACCGGTTCGAGGCTGTCCCCGGTGCACTCGGGGACGGGCAGGTCGATGAACTGCCGCTGCCCGCCGTCGCGCTGCGGTGGCACCACCATGCGCCGGGCGATCCGGGTCGCCGCGGTGGAGCCCAGCTCGCGGCGCACCAGGTGCAGGCAGGCGTCGATCCCCGCCGCGGTTCCCGCGCTGGTCACCACGTCGCCGTCGTCGACGTAGAGCACGTCCGGGTCGAGTTCGGCGGTGGGGAAGCGGCGGCGGAACTCGGCCGCGTGGTACCAGTGCGTCGTGCAGCGGCGGCCGTCCAGCAGCCCGGCAGCGCCGAGCAGGAACGCGCCGGAGCACACGGAAAGCATGGTCGCCCCGCGCGCCGCGGCGGCCCGCAGCTCCGCGAGCACCTCGGGCGGGTAGTCGTCCCTGATCCGCGCGGCTGGCACCGCCACGACGTCGGCGCGGGACAGCTCGGCGAGCCCGTGCCCGGGAACCAGCTGCATCCCCACCGAGGTGCGCACCGGGTCGCCCGGTCGCTGCCCGCAGATGCGGAAGTCGATCGGCGGCACCCCGTCGGCGGTCCGGTCCAGGCCGAAGACCTCGCACAACACGCCCAGCTCGAACGGGGCGACGTCGTCCAGCACCACCGCGGCCACGCTGCGCAGCATGGCTGTCACGGTAGCTGGCAGGATTTTGCCGCACAATGGCATCACTGCCGCTGTCGACACCGGAGCCGCGCATCGCACGCTGGGGGCCTGCGAACCCGCGAGCCACCAGGGATGACGCACCATGAACACTCCGCTCGACCGGCCGTTCCCCGCAGGGCTGACCGGACTCCGCCGCTACTTCGCGGTGCAGAACTGGCTGTGGTCCGCCTACCTGACCTCCCTGCAGCCGTGGGAGGCGGAGGCCGAGATGCGCTGGGTCCGCAATCCGATCAACCGGCGCTGGGAGCTGCGCGGTGGTGTTCTGCCGCCGTGCGAAACCGAATCCACTTAGGACCTGCGCAGGTCGGCGCGCTCGGTGTACGTCCGGTGCGGTAGTGCGACTGCCGCTCGCCGACGGACGACGCGGCGGCGCTGCGGGCCGAAGCTGGATCCGACGTTGGACCGGTTTCGGAGGTGTCGCGATGTTGACCCAGTTCTTGGCGCAGTGGAGCCCTGTCTGGCACGGCCCGCACGGTGGCCCCGGATGGCCGATCGGGCTGGTGTTCCTGCTCCTGATCGTCGCGCTGGTGGGCGTTGTCGTCTGGTCGGCGGTGCGCGGTCGCCCGCGTCGGCAGTCGGCTGTCGAGCGGGCTCGGGAGATCCTCGCCGAGCGCTACGCCCGGGGTGAGATCAGTTCCGAGGAGTACCGCGAACGGCTCGGCGGCCTCGGCTGATCCACCTGCGGTAGTTGGGAACGAACCAGTCTCGAATATATGACGGTGAATTTCCAACATATCCCCGTTCGGGGGAACGCGTTCTTCCGGGTGGCGCGTTACCGTCGGGGCAGGTGCGCACGAAGCCGTACGGCACACCCCGGATTCGTCCGGGGCACAACACTGGGGGGAGAGGTCGGGGGCGAGCTGCGTTGGCTGGCCCCCGGCCGCTCGATCGACCACGGGAGTGGTCTGCGATGGATCTGATCACGAAGTGCAGTGAGCTCCCGCACGAGCAGTTGTGCGAGGAGATCCGGATCGCCGGGCTGGCCCGCAAGCAGGCCCTGGACTCCGGTTCCGAGGCCGACGTGGAGATGGCCGAATCAGTGCTGGACTGGTACCTGGACGAGCTCGCCGAGCGGTTGCGGCGCGGCCGCGTCCCGGACGTCCGGACCGTTCGCGACAGCAGGGAGGACGAACCGGTCCCGCAGTGACCTGCGGTCGCCGCGGGATGCGGTCGGGAAGAGCTGGCCGCGCGGTTCAGCGCGGGTTGCGGGAGGCCAGCCGGGAGCCGGGTTCGGAGAGCCGACCGCGCGCGGTCACCAGTGCGGTGCGGGCATCTTCCGGGGAGCCGTGGGCCAGGCGTTCGGCCGCGGTGCGGACCGCGTCCGCGGCATCGGTGGAGATGTCGATCTGCGGGTGCTGGTCGAGCATGTCGACCGCGCGGGTCAGCTCCTGCTGGGCGCGGTCGGCCGGGTCGTGCTGTGCGGTCAGTAAGTCGATGAGGGCCGTGTCCACCGCGTCGCGCAGGGCCGCCTCGGTCGAGCTGTGCTGGGCAGTCACGAGGCGGAAGTCTATGCGCTGGGGCCGCCGGTTCTCCTCGTCGAAGATCACCCACATGGGTGGTCCTTGCGATGTGGATCACCGCGATGAGCAGCGGTATCGGTCCCCGGTCGGAGCGCGGCCGTTCTCCGGAGCGGTCCGGTCGTGGTGGTATTCGGGGCGTGGACTGCGGACGAGCGCTGGGAGCGGCTGGTATGGACCGTGTTGCGCGGGAGGATCCCGAGCTGGCCTCACCCCGGCTGGTCCGGGCCGCTCGGCGCTCACCGGCGCGCAGCGGCGCGGAGAAGGACACGCGGACGCGCCGCACCGCGGTGAACCTGGCGCTGCTGCGGGCCCCGCTGGAGGGGCTGGAGCTGGACAGCTTCGACCACGCCGCGCTGACCTGGCTGGCCGACCGCGACGGCGAGGTGGTGGCGACCGTCTTCAGCCTGCTGGGCCGGGCACGTGCGGCGGCCCCGCCGGGGTCCACTGAGGACTCCCGGGCGGCGGGACGGGTTCCCGGCCCGGGCTGACGCGTAGCCTGGAGTCGATGTTGCTCGCCGCCGAACCCGGGAAGTAGGGGAGAGAGATGTTCGGGACCATCCTCGGATGGATCGTCTTCGGCCTGGTCGCGGGGTTCATCGCGAGGGCGATCGTGCCGGGCAAGGACGACGTCGGACTGGTGCGGACGATCCTGCTCGGCGTCGCCGGTTCGATCGTCGGCGGACTGGTGTTCGGCCTGCTGACGGTCGGGCTGCGCGGTTTCCAACCGGCCGGGTGGATCGGTTCGGTGATCGGCGCGGTGATCGTGCTGGTGATCTACAACAAGGTCACCGGGCGCAAGCGCGGGATCCGCTCGTAGCGGAGCCCGTTCGCGCGCTTCCAGGGGGAGATCGGACAGCCGGTCTCCCCCTGCGCTTCCTCCGGGCGACTACGGCTTGCGGCCGACCCCGGCCAGCCCGGGGAGCCGCTCCGGGTTCTCGCCGACCTCGGCCGGGGCGGCCGGTCGCCACTGCTGCAGGAAGACCACGCCCGGGTCCACCAGCTCGAACCCGTCGAAGAAGCCGGCCACCTCGGTGCGCGTGCGCATCGTCATGGGAGTCGTGGTGCGCTTGCGGTAGAGGTCGGCGTGCGCCGGGCCGACGTCGGGGCGGCTCTCGGCGGAGGCGTGCGAGACCACCAGGAAGCTGCCCGGCGCCATCGCCTCCCGGTAGCGGGCGATGATCTTCCGGGGATCGTCGGCGTCGGGGACGAAGTGCAGCACGGCGACCATCATCAGCGCGATCGGCTGGCTCAGGTCCAGCAGTTCGGCGACCTCCGGGCTGGCGAGCACCTGCTCCGGGTCGCGCAGGTCGGCGTCGACGATCGCGGCGTCCGGGTTGTCGCGCAACAGCTTCCTGCTGTACGCGACCGCGACCGGATCGGTGTCCACGTACACCACGCGCGCCCCGGGCGCGGCCTGCTGGGCGACCTCGTGCACGTTGCCGACGGTGGGGATGCCCGAGCCGAGGTCGAGGAACTGGCGGATGCCCCGCTCGGCGCAGAACTCCACGGCGCGGCGCAGGAATGCGCGGTTGGCCTGCATGATCAGCGGCAGGTCCGGCCACATCGCGATGGCTTCCTCGGCCATCTGCCGGTCCACCGCGAAGTTGTGGTCGCCGCCCAGGTAGTAGTCGTAGACCCGCGCCGCGTTCGGCTTCTCCAGGTCGATGTGCCCGTGCTCCGGCGACGACTCGGACATCCAGCTCCTCCTCACGGCTGGGCGGTGCGCTCCCGCCCAGCCGTGATGCTAATCCTGTCCGTTATGCCCGGGCTAGACCGCGGGCTCGGTCGTCCCGCCGAGCCGGACCACGACGCCCAGGGCCAGCAGCGCGACCGCCGCGCCGCCGGTCATGGTGATCGCCATCGCCGGACCGTCGTTGCCCAGCAGGCCGACCAGCGGCGCGATCAGCGCGCCGAGGCCGAACTGCCCGGCGCCGAGCAGCGCCGCCGCGGTCCCGGCGGCTTCGCCGTGCCGGGAGAGCGCGAGGGCGGGCGCGTTGGGCAGGACGAAGCCCATCGCGCCCAGCACCAGCCACATCGGCACGATGAACCCGTACAGGCCGCCGGTGCCGGTGGTGGTCAGCGCGGTCAGCACCAGGCCCGCCGCGGTGGCCGCGATCAGCGCGGCGAACACGATCTGCTTGGGGCTGTAGCGGTTGAGCAGCACGACGTTGAACTGGGAGGCGCCGATCAGCGCCACCGCGCCGACGCCGAAGACCACGCCGAACGCCTGCTGGTCGAGGCCGAACTGCTCCTGGAGCACGAACGACGAGCCGGAGATGTAGGAGAACAGCGCCGACATCGCCAGCGCCGCCACGATGGCGAGCAGCACGAAGTCGCGGTCGGTGATCAGCTGGCGGTAGGTGCGCAGGACCGGTCGGAACTGCGCGGCCTGGCGGCGTTCCGGCGGCAGCGACTCCTTGAGCGCGAAGATCGCCACCACCTGCAGGATCGCGCCGAGGACTGCCAGCGCGCCGAACACCCCGCGCCACGACCCGGCCAGCAGGATGGCACCGCCCAGGCTCGGGGCGAGGATCGGCGCCACGCCCATCACCAGCATCAACCGGGAGAGCGCGGTGGCCGCGGCGCGGCCGCTGAACAGGTCCCGGACCACGGCCAGCGCGACGACCATGGTGGCGGCCGCGCCGACGCCCTGCAGCGCGCGCAGCGTCCCCAGCACCGCGATGTTCGGGGCGAACAGGCACGCCACCGACGCCGCGATGTGCAGGACGGTCCCGACGATCAGCGGCAGCCGCCGACCGACGATGTCGGAGAACGGGCCGATCAGGAGCTGGCCGATGCCGAGGCCGAGCAGGGTGCCGGTGAGGGTGAGCTGCACGGTGGAGGCGCTGGCCTGCAGGTCGTTGCCGATGGCGGGCAACGCGGGCAAGTACATGTCGATGGTCAGCGGGCCGAGGGCGATCAGCGCCCCCAGCACGACGATGACCCGGAATCGGTCGAATCCGGTCGGCTCCTCGGTCGCAGATCGCGCATCCCGGGCCGCCGGAGGGCTCTGCACCGCAACGTTGTCCATCGCTGCCTTTCGAATTCACCGCGAGCGGTGGAAGATTCTGACGCGCTCCTTAGCGATGGCCGCGATCGCTTTGTTCCCGCGATTGCGGAAGAATCGGTGTGATGCGGGCTACATCGCCGTTCTCGCGGGTCGAACCCGTTGTTGCATCGGGATTTTCCGTACATCACGTTAACGCCGCTAAATGTCCCCTGTGGACGTATTCCTGGATTTCGGTAAAGGAATGATGAATTCTTCGATCGTCGGGCGGCGAACCGGTTTCACTGGTCGTGGCGAGTGCTGCCGCCGCCGTGGCGGCCTGTCCTCCCCGGTCGCGAGGGCTCCGCAGGAGGCCCGCCGGGGGGTAGGATTTCCGGGTTTGACCAGGCCGGTGAAGTGGAGTGGGGCGATGCACGGATACACCCAGGACAAGGACAACTACCTCAAACGGCTGGCGCGCATCGAGGGGCAGGTCCGCGGCCTGGCGCGGATGATCGAGGAGGACAAGTACTGCATCGACGTGCTGACCCAGATCTCGGCCGTGACGAAGGGCCTGCAGGCGGTCTCCCTGCGCCTCCTCGACGAGCACCTCAAGCACTGCGTGGCCGAAGCCCTCGCCGAAGGCGGTCAGAACGCCGACGAGAAGGTCAAGGAGGCCAGCGACGCGATCGCCCGCCTCGTGAAGTCCTGAGGGGAGAGGGCCGGGGGCGGTCGTCGGCCGCCCCCGGCCTCGGGATCAGCTCTGCGCCAGCAGCCCGCGCATCGCGTCGATCTCGGCCTGCTGGGTGTCGATGATCTGCTGGGCCATCTGCTTGGCCGCCGGGAACTGGCCCTCGGACAGCTCGGTCCGGGCCATCGTCACCGCGCCCTCGTGGTGCTTGATCATCAGGTCCAGGAACATGCGGTCGAACTCCGCGCCCCGGGCCTGCTCCAGCTGCTCCATCTCGTCGGCGGTCATCATGCCGCCCATGCCGCCGTGACCCATGTCGCCGTGACCCATCGAGCTGTGGTCGGTGCTCGGCGCCGGGGCGGCGCCCCAGTCGCGCAGCCAGCCGGTGAGCGTCTCGATCTCCGGTCCCTGCGCGGCCTCGATCTGCTTGGCCAGGTCCTTGACCTGCTGGGACTGCGCCCGCTCCGGGGCCAGCCGGGACATCTCGACCGCCTGCTGGTGGTGCGGGATCATGCCTTGCGCGAAGGTGACGTCGGCGGCGTTGCTGGCCGCCTGCTCCTGGCTCGCCGGAGCCTCCGGCGGCGTGCTGCCGGTCTCCTGTCCGTTGCCGCAGCCCGCCAGCGCGATAGCGGCGACCGCGCTGATCGCGGCGGCGAATGCGCGTGTGCGCTTCATCGTTCGTCCTCGTCTTCCATGAGCTGTTCTCGGGCACGCGTCATCGAGACCACGGCGCGGTGCCGTGGCCGATCAGCTGCCGATCAGCGGCGGAGGACGCAGAGGGCCGCGAGTCTTCGCGGCACGGGGAGCGGTGGCGGGACCAGCACCGGCAGGACCACCGCGAGGTTCCTCGGCAGTTCGGCCGCGGCGCGGAGGATGCGCCGGAGCTGGGGGAGCAGCAGCAGGAGGAAGCCGACGACGATCGCCAGGCACAGGTGCAGCGCGCCGTGGTCCGGGGCCGCCGGGGGGTGGTGGTGCTCGGCCGCCGCGGTCTGCACGACGGCGGTCTCCGGCGGGTGGGACTGCTCGTGCTGGGCCGGGACGTGGTGCATCACCACGACGCAGAGCGCCAGGGCCAGCAGCAGGCCCCAGCGCAGCAGACCCGGACGTTCTCGCACGTCACCCACCATACCGGGGCGGGGTTCGCCGGTCGTCAGGACTTCACCAGCCGGGCGATCGCGTCGCTGGCCTCGCGGATCTTGTCCTCGGCCTGCTCGCCGCCCTCGGCCAGCGCTTCGGAGACGCAGTGCTTGAGGTGCTCGTCCAGCAGGCCCAGCGCCACCGCCTGCAGGGCCTTGGTGGTGGCCGAGACCTGGGTGAGCACGTCGATGCAGTACTTGTCCTCCTCGATCATCCGGGCCAGGCCGCGCACCTGGCCCTCGATCCGCCGCAGTCGCTTGGCGTAGTTGTCCTTGTCGTGCGCGTAGCCGTGCATCGGCACCTCCCCGGAGTTCTGCTCCCTTTATACCCTAGGGGGGTACTGTTCGGCAAAGTCGATCAGAGGAAGCCCTCCGGCTTGACCGGCCCCTTCGCCGCGTCCGGCTTCTCCCGCTCCGCGCGCGCCAGCCACAGCACACCGCCCAGCTGGATCAGCGCCGCGCCGCCGGTCAGGGCCACCGCGATGACGGCGTAGACCTGCCAGCCCGAGATGAAGCCGAGCACCACCGCGACGACGAAGAACAGCAGCGTGCGCACCAGCACGGTGGTGAGTTGACTCTTGCTCATCAGTCCGGGGTCCTCCTGGTCGCGTCCCCCGTCGAGTGTAGGTGGCCGGAACCCGCGCCGACCGCGGGCGGCCATTGGGGCGATTGACGCGCCGACCGCGGGCGGCCATTGGGGCGATTGACGCGCCGACCGCGGCGATCCTATTTTGCCAACAGGTGTCCTCAGATTCTGGAGGGATCGCCGATGTCGAAGCCGACACCGCTCGGTCCGGACTCGCTCATGTGGCGCTACTTCGGCGATTGGCGCGGGCTGCTGCTGTCGCTGTGGGCGGGGTCGATGCAGAACATGCACCCGCAGCTCGGCGCGGGGGTCGAGGAGCACTCGCGGTTCTTCGACGAGCGGTGGGAGCGGCTCTACCGGTCCCTGTACCCGATCGGCGGGGTGGTCTACGACGGCCCGCGCGCCGAGCAGACCGCGCGGCAGGTGCGCGGCTACCACAACACGATCAAGGGCGTCGACAAGCACGGCCGCCCCTACCACGCGCTCAACCCGGACACCTACTTCTGGGCGCACGCGACGTTCCTGGTGATGCCGATCCTGGTCAACGAGCACTTCGGCGAACCGCTCACCGAGGAGCAGAAGGAGCAGATCTACGCCGAGGGCGTCCAGTGGTACCGGCTGTACGGGATGAGCATGCGCCCGGTGCCGCCGGACTGGCCGAGCTTCCAGCGGTACTGGGACCACATGTGCCGAGAGGTCCTGGAGGACAACAAGGCGACCCGCGACGTCCTGGACATCTCGCGGATCGGCAAACCGCCCCTGCTGCGCTGGCTGCCCACCCCGCTGTGGAAGCTCGCCCGCATCCCGATCAGCCGCGGGTTCGTCTGGCTCACCGTCGGCCTCTACGACCAGGCCATCCGGGACAAGCTCGGCTACCGCTGGACCGCGCGCGACGAGCGGATCCTCCGCGTCCTGGGCCGCGCGCTAGCGCTCGCCTGGCGCCTGGTGCCGTTCGAGCGGCGGTACCACCCGCGCGCCCGGGCGGCGTGGCGCCGCGTGCGCGGCGAGGTCCCGGCCGACGCGCCGCTGGTCGAAACCCCGGCGCGCAACCTTCCGCCGTCGGACCGCCGCGACGACCCCAAGCACTACTCGCCCGCCCAGGTCGGCTGAAACCCGGTGCCTCCTGCTGGCGGTACGCGCCCGGATCCGCACGTGCTGTGATCACCAGTGGTGAACCGCCGCCTCACCGCGATGTTCGCGTGCGCTCGCGCGCCCGCGATGGGAGGAGGTCGTTGATGATCCGTCGCACCTGCGCGGTCGTCGCCGCGCTCATGCTGGCCCTCACCCCGGCCGCCGCCGCGGCCGAGGCCAAGCCGGTCGCCACCGGCCTGGACATCCCGTGGGGCCTGGCGTTCCTGCCGGACGGCTCGGCGCTGTTCACCCAGCGCGACACCGGGCAGATCATGTCCCTGAAGGACGGCCAGGTCACCGAGGTGCAGAAGATCGAGGACTCGCAGCCGACCGACGGCGAGGGCGGGCTGATGGGGCTGGCCGTGTCGCCGGAGTTCGAGACCGACCGGACGGTGTTCGTCTTCTACAGCACCAGCGAGGACAACCGGATCGCCAAGCTGCGGCTGGGCGAGGCCCCGCAGCCGATCCTGACCGGGATCAAGAAGAACCGCTTCCACAACGGCGGTCGCCTGGCCTTCGGACCGGACGGCATGCTCTACGCCGCCACCGGGGACGCCCAGGACAAGGGCAGCGCGCAGGACCAGAACTCGCTCAACGGCAAGATCCTGCGCATGACCCCCGATGGCGCCCCGGCCCCGGGCAACCCGTTCGGCGACTCGGTGGTCTACTCGATGGGCCACCGCAACCCGCAGGGCCTCGACTGGGACGACGCGGGTCGGCTGTACTCCTCGGAGCTCGGCGACAGCACCTGGGACGAGGTCAACCTCATCGAGGGCGGCAAGAACTACGGCTGGCCCGAGTGCGAGGGCGAGTGCGGCAACGCCGAGTTCGTCGACCCGCTGGTGACCTGGCCGACGCGCGAGGCCTCGCCCAGCGGTCTGGCCGTCCACGACGGCAACATCTACGTCGCGGCCCTGCGCGGGCAGCGGCTGTGGCAGATCCCGCTCAACGGCGACGGTTCGGTCGGCGAGCCCACCGCGCTGTTCCAGGGCGAGTACGGCCGCCTCCGCACGCCGGTCTCGGCCCCGGACGGCACCCTCTGGGTGACGACCTCCAACCAGGACAACAACGGCAACCCCGGCCCCGACGACGACCAGATCCTCAGCGTCACCCCGTGATTCCGGCCGGAGGGCGCCTCCTGCCGGGACCAGCAGGAGGCGCCCTCCGCGCGGACCCGCCCGCGGCGGATCGGCTGGCGCCGGGGGCGAACGGCTGACCGCCCGAATTGCGATTGCGCCAGCACGTCGGCGGTTCATACGGTCTCCGCAGTTCCCGAAGCACTCCAGGGAGGAGCGGGATGACCGCGACACATCGCGCTGGCACCGTTGCGCTCACGCACTTCGCCGGTTGCGCAGGTGACCACAACGACCGGGGGATGGTCGGTTCGCAGCTCGTGGCGGCGAGCCTCGCCGCGCGCTTCGGCGGCCAGCCCGTCGTCATCGGTGAGCCGCGTCCGGCGCTGTCGGTGGGCTGGGAGGAGGAGCTCGCGGCCGCCCTGCCGGAGCTGCAGGCCATGTCCCGGCGGTACGAGCAGCTGCTCGCCGACGGTGGTGTGCCGGTGACCGCGTTGAGCCGCTGCGCGGTCGCGCTGGCCACCTTGCCGCGGATCGCCGCTCACCGGCCGGATGCGGTGGTGGTGTGGTTCGACGCGCACGCCGACATCAACACGCCGCAGACGACGCCCACCGGTTACCTGGGTGGTCTGGCACTGAGCGGTCCGCTCGGCCTGTGGGACTCCGGGCTCGGGAGCGGGTTGTTGCCGCAGAACGCGGTTCTGGTCGGTGCGCGCGACATCGACCCGCCGGAGCAGCGCCTGATCGACCGCGGTGCGGTCGGGCTGGTCCCGGTCGGCCCCCGGCTGCCGGAGGAGCTGCGCCGGGCGGTCGGCGGTCGGCCGGTGTACGTCCACCTGGACTGCGACGTGCTCGAACCCGGCGTCGTGGCGACCGACTACCGCGTTCCCGGCGGGATGAGCCTCGCGGACCTGCACCGGGCCGCCGAGGTGCTGGCCGAGTGCGAGATCGTCGGCGTGGAGATCGGCGAGCTCGAAGCGGACTCGGAAGCGACGACGGCGGCGCCGGTCGTCGAAGCCCTGGAACCGCTCCTGCGAGCAGTCGAGCGAGCTTAGGGGGAGGGCGGGCACCTCCGCAGCGGGAGGTGCCCGCCCCGGTTCAGAGGTACCAATCGCGGTCCGGGTTGGAGACCTTCGGCGCGACCCGGTCCACGCCGGGCCGGGCCGCCCAGCGGATCCCGTTGGCGATGACGCGCTTGATCTCCGGCTGGTTGTAGACCGGGTAGCGCTCGTCGCCGGGGCTGAAGTAGAAGATCCGCCCCCGGCCGCGGTTGAAGGTCACCCCGGAGCGGAACACCTCGCCGCCGCTGAACGAGCTGATGAAGATGAGCTCGTCCGGGGCCGGGATGTCGAAGAGCTCGCCGTAGGTCTCCTGCTCCGGGATCACCAGCGGGTTCGGCACGCCCTCGGCGATCGGGTGCGTCGGGTTCACCGTCCACACCGCCTCGCGCTCCGCGGCGTTGCGCCAGCTCAGCGAGCAGGTGGTGCCCAGCAGGCGGGTGAAGATCTTGGAGAAGTGCCCGGAGTGCAGGACCAGCAGCCCCATGCCGCCGAGCACGTGCTGCTGCACCCGGTCCACGACCGCGTCGTCGACCTGGCCGTGCGCCTTGTGCCCCCACCACAGCAGAACGTCGGTGTCGGCCAGCACCTCCTCGGTCAACCCGTGCTCGGGGTCGCTGAGCAGCGCGGTGCGCACGGTGGCGTCCGGGATCTGCTCGCCGATCCCGGACGCGAGCGCGCCGTGGATGCCGTCGGGGTAGTACTCGTCCATCCCGACGGGGTCCTTTGTGGACTCGTGCACGCCTTCGTTCCAGACGGTGATGCGCAGCGCGCTCATTCGACCACGATCTCCCGGTTCTCGGTGGCGGACTGGTAGCAGGCGTCGATGATGCGGGCTCGCTTCAGGGCGAGGGAGCCGTCGTTGGTGGGCCACCGGGCCGGGTCGCGGAGGACCTGGACGAAGTTCTCCACCACGCCTGCGTGCGCGCGGCCCGGTTGCGCGGTGGGCTGGTAGTCGGCGATCTCGCCGTCCACGTCGCGGTACACGTGCAGGTCGCCGACCAGCTTCTTCGTCGCTCCGACGGCCTTGAGCTCCGCGCCGCCGTCGGTGCCCAGGACGCTGAAGTCGATCAGGTCGTCCGGGCTGCGGAACGCCGCCCAGGAGGTCTCCAGCACCAGCGTGGCGCCGCCCTCCAAGCGCACGAACGCCGCCGCGAAGTCCTCCACCTCGTACTCCGAGGTGCTCTGGTCGGCGGTTTCCCGCTTCATGCCGCCGATCCCGCGCGGGCCCAGCTCCGAGTAGGTGACCGCGTTGACCGACAGGACGCGCGGCTCGCCCAGCAGGAACAGCGCGTAGTCGAGGACGTGGACGCCGATGTCGGCCAGCGGTCCGCCGCCGGACATCTCCTGGTTGGTGAACCAGCTGCCCAGCAGCGGGATGCCGCGGCGGCGCATCCACGACGCCTTCGCGTAGTACGGGCGGCCGAGCTCACCGCGCCGGATGATCTCGCCGAGGGTCTGGATGTCACCGCGCAGCCGGTGGTTGAACACCACGTCCAGCACCCGCCCCGCGGAGCGGGCCGCGTCGACCATCTGCTGGCCCTCGACGGCGTTGCGGGCGAGCGGTTTCTCGCTGAGCACGTGCAACCCGCGCTTGAGCGCGGCGATGGCGATCGGCGCGTGCAGGAACGTCGGCACCGCGATGCTGACCGCGTCGAGATCGGGCACCTCGAGCAGCTTCTCCCAGCTCTCGAACAGCATCGACGCCCCGTACTGCGCGCCGAGCGAGGCCAGCAGCTCCGGTTCCTTGCCCGCGATCGCGACGATCTCGACATCCGGCAGGTCCTGGTAGGCCGCGAGGTGCTGCTGGCCTGCCCAGCCGATGCCGACGACGCCGACCCGGATCGGACTCATGGATATGGTCTCCTTCACCTTGTGACGGGTGGTTTCAGCCCTTGATCGCGCCGGAGGTCAGACCGGCCACGATGCGCTTCTGGAAGACGAGCACCAGGAGCAGCAGCGGCAGGGTGACGATCACCGAGGCCGCGCTGATGGTGCCGATGGGTTGGTCGAACTCGTTGGTCCCGGCGAAGAACGCGATGGCCACCGGAACCGTGCGGGCGGTCGGCGTGGAGGTCAGTGTGACCGCGAGCAGGAACTCGTTCCACACCGAGATGAACACCAGGATCGCGGTGGTGGCGATGCCGGGCACCGCCAGCGGCAGGATCACCTTGCGGAACGCCTGGAACGGGGTGGCGCCGTCGATCAGCGCCGACTCCTCCAGCTCGAAGGGGATCTCGCGGAAGAACGAGGTGAGCACGAAGATCGCCATCGGCAGCGCGAAGGTGAGCTTCGGGATGATCAGCCCGAGCAGCGTGTCGTAGATGCCCAGGTCGCTCCAGATCTTGAACATCGGGGCCGCGATCGCGATGACCGGGAACGTGGTCACCGACAGCACCGCCGCGAGGATCAGGCCCTTGCGGGGGAGCTTGAGCCGGGCCAGCGCGTAGGCGGCGAACGAGGCCAGCAGCAGCGCCAGCGAGGTGGTGACCACCCCGACGACGACCGAGTTCCGCAGCGCGGTCAGGAACTTCCCGTCCTGCAGGACTTCGAGGTAGTTCTGCAGCGACGGCGCGGTGGGGAACAGGCTGCCCGAGGACAGCTCGGCGCCGGTCTTCAGCGAGGTGTTGATCAGCCAGTAGAACGGCACCAGCGAGGCCAGCATCACCAGCACGGCGAAGACCAGCGCCAGCGGGCGCAGCCGGTTGCGGTCCCGGCGTCCGGCCGGAGCCGGGGCCGGGGCGGTGGTCTCGGCGGGGACGAGGACGGTCGCCATCAGCTCTCCTTCGCGACGTCGCGGATGTTGCCGCCGGCGAAGCGGATGTAGACCAGGGACACCACCATCACGGTGGCGAAGGTCAGGATCGACAGCGCCGAGCCGGGGCCGATCAGCCGCCCCTCGCGCAGCTCCTGGTAGGCGAGCATGGACATCGTCTCGGTGCCGCTGGCGCCCTTGGTCAGCACGAACGGCAGGTCGAAGACGCGCAGCGCGTCCAGCAGCCGGAAGATCGCGGCCAGCGCGATCGCCGGGCGCAGCAGCGGCAGCGTGACCCGCCAGAAGGTCTGCCAGCGGCTCGCCCCGTCCAGGTCGGCGGCCTCGTAGACGTCGGGCGGGATGACCTGCAGCCCGGCCAGCACCAGCAGCGCCACGAACGGCGCGGTCTTCCACACGTCGGCGACGATGATCACGGTCATCGCGTAGCCGGGTTCGGCCAGCCACACGTGCTCGCCGCCGGGCAGGCCCAGGGCGCGCAGGATCCCGGTCACCAGGCCGAGGTTGGACTCGAACATGGCCTGCCAGGTGATCGCCGAGACGACGGTCAGCACCGCGTAGGGGACCAGCAGCGTGGAGCGCAGCAGGCCCCGCCCGCGGAAGGCCAGGTTCAGCAGCAGCGCCATCGCGACGCCGAACACGATCTCCAGCCCCACCGAGACGATCGCGAAGAAGAACGTCTGGCGGAACGCCGTCCACCACTCCGGCGAGGTCAGCGCGTTCCAGTAGTTGGTCAGCCCGACGAACTGGGACAGGTCGGCCTGCCGCACGCTGTAGACGTTCAGCGACAGCCACACCGCGTAGCCGATCGGCACGGCGGCCACCAGGAACATCACCACCAGCGCGGGGGAGACCATCCACACCGCGGTGCGCCGCTGCTGCTGGTCGACCCGGCGGCGTCGGCGGGTCGGTGTCATCGCGGTCATCAGAACGTCTCCTGAGCGGTCCGGATGTCCTCGGCCATCTTCCGCACGCCCGCCTCCACCTCGGTCTGGCCGGAGATCACCTGGTAGACGTTCCGGTAGATGGCCCGGGACAGCTGCGGGTACACCGGTGACTTCGGGCGGGGCTTGGCGCTGAGCACCGACTGCTTGAGCTGCGGGATGAACGGCAGCTCGGCGATGACCTCCGGATCGTCGTAGGTCGCAGCGCGCACCGGGGCCTGGGAGTGCTCCAGCACCATGGACTTCTGGAACTCGGCGCTGGTGGCGTGGTCGATGACGGCCACCGCACCGGCGGGGTTGGCGGCTTCGGTGGCGATGGCCAGGTTCCAGCCGCCGAGCACCGCCGCGGGCTCGCTGTGCTCGTCGAAGGCGGGCAGCGGGGACACCGCGGTGCCCGGACCGGCTCCGGTCTGCTCAATCTGCTTCAGCGCGCTCGGCCACTGCCGCAGGTATCCGGCGCGCCCGGACTCGTAGGCCCGCCGCCCGGCGTCCTCGTCGTAGGTCAGGCTCGCCCGGTCGACCGCTCTGGAGTTGAGCCCCTCGGTCATCAGGCGGAGCACGGCGCGGGTCTGCGGGGAGTCGATGGTGACGTTGCCGTCCTCGTCGATCACCGACCCGCCCGCGGAGTACAGCATCTCCAGGAAGTTCACGGTCAGGCCCTCGTAGCGCTTGGCCTGCATCTCCACCTTGTGCTGCGGGTCGGCAGCGGCGTTGGCGTAGACCTGGGACCAGGTGGTCGGCGGCGGCACCCGGTCCTGGCGGTAGAACAGCAGGCCCGCGTTGGTGTAGAGCGGCACTGCCCAGAACCGCCCGTCGTAGCGCGCGGTCTCCAGAGTGGACGGGATGAGGTCGGCGCGGTGCGCCTCGACCAGCCTGCTGTGGTCCTGGATCCAGCCCTGCGCGGCCCACTCGCTGACCCAGGTCACGTCCATCAGGTAGATGTCGCAGCCGCGGGAGCCGCCCTCGAGGCGCTGGACGGCCTGGGTGCGGGTGGAGTCGGTGTCCTGCCCGATCTCCAGGTAGTGCGCGGTGACCCCGGTGCGCTTGGCGTTGAACGTCTCGGTGAGCTTGGCGTAGGTCCCGTTGTCCCGGTTGCCGCAGATCGTCACGTCGCCGGTCGCGCCGCGGGCGATCGCGGGGTCCACGACGGGGGTCCGGGGTGCGTGTTCGCCGACCGGGCCGGTGGCCGGGGCGCTGACGCAGCTGGTGAGGGTGATCGCTGCGGTGGTGGCGAGAACCGCCCAGGCGGGCGCTCGTCTCAGCTGCATGGTCTCTCCGCTTCGCTGGTGGCGGGACGGCACCCGGCACCGGTCGAACGGCGTGAGACGTCCACATGGTCAGTCCCGCGAGCGCGGTGTGTCAAGGCTTCTCCCGCAGCAGACCGCGGATTCCGTCGGCGGAGAGCACGTTCTCGATGCCCGCCACGACCGCACCGGCCAGTCCCGCGGAGCGGCCGAGCGTGCTGTTGGCCAGCGACAGGTGGCGGGTCGCCAGCGGCAAGGCGCGGCGGTAGACGACGCTGCGGATCCCGGCGAGCAGGTCGTCGCCCGTCGCGGTGATCAGTCCACCGAGGACGATCCGCTTCGGGTTGTAGAAGTGCACCAGCATGGCCACGACCTCGCCGATCGTCGCCGCCGCCGTGCGGACCTGGCGCACCGCGGTGGCGTCGCCGTCGCGCAGCAGCTGCGCCAGGTCCTCCACGTTGCGCGGCCCGCCGTCCTCGGTGCGCAGCGCGCGGAGCACCGCGTCGGCGGAGGCGACGGCTTCGACGCAGCCGACGTTGCCGCACTGGCAGACCACGTCGTCGGCGCCCGGCACCCGGATGTGCCCGATGTCCCCGGCCGCGCCGTCGGAACCGCGGTGCAGCTCCCCGCCCGCGGAGACGACGCCGCCGCCGATGCCGGTGCCGACCTTCAGGAACAGCAGGGGGGATTCCTCGGCGGGCAGCGCGCGGGCCTCGCCGAGCGCCATCAGGTTGACGTCGTTGTCCACCGCGGCGGTGCAGGCGAACCGGGCGGCCATCGCGTCGCCGACCGGGAAGCCGTCCCAGCCGGGCATGATCGGTGGTCGCACCGGCATGCCCATCCGCGAGTCCACCGGGCCGGGCAGCCCCATCACCAGCGCTTTCACCTTCTCCGGCGGCATTCCGGCGTCGACCAGCAGCTTGCGCAGGTGGTCGGTGAGCACGTCCAGCGAGCGCTCCGGGCCGACGGCGATCTCCAGCTCCACCTCGCGCTCGGCGAGCACGTCCTGGCCGAGGTCGGCGACCGCGAGCCGGGTGCTGTGCACCCCGACGTCGGCGGCGAGCACGACCCCGGCGCGCGGTGCGATCGCCAGCCGGTGCGCCGGGCGGCCCCGGCCGCCGCTGCCGACCGGGCCGCGCTCGACGACGACCCCGGCGGTGATCAGCGCGTCGAGGTGACTGTGCACAGTGGACCGGGACAGCCCGGTGGCGCGCACCAGCTCGCCCCTGCTCTCCGCCGCGCCGGAGGCGATCAGCCTGGCCAGGCTGCTGTGCACCAGGCTGTCGTCGGCTCGTCCGGACGTCCGCGGCACCGCCAAGCGGACCGGTTCCCACCCCATCGTCGCAGCTCCTGACTGAAATCCTGCTGATTAATGACTGAAAAGAAAATAAATAGCAGATCTTGTCGGTATAAAGGAGGAGATCTAGTTTTAATCACGACGTAAATCGGGCGTGAGACACCCGCAGCAGTCAACTGATCCGACGAAGGAGGCTCCCCTGTGAGCCCTGGACCTTCCGGGCGCGGCGCGGCCATCTTGGGCGCCGGGATGATCGGCGAGGTGCACCGCCGCGCGGCGCTGCTCGCCGGTGCCGACGTGGTCGGCGTGCTGGCGTCCTCGGCGGCGCGGTCGGGCGAAGTGGCCGAGCGCTGGGGCGTGGCGGCCTACGGCGACCTCGCCGAGGTGCTGGCCGACGACCGCGTCGACGTCGTGCACATCTGCACCCCCAACGCCACCCACGCGCCGTTAGCCGAAGCCGCGCTCCGCGCGGGCAAGCACGTGATCTGCGAGAAGCCGCTGGGCATCTCGCTCGCCGAGGCAGAGGACATGGCCGCTGCGGCCCGCGCGAGCGAGCTGGTGGCCACGGTGCCGTTCGTCTACCGCTACCACCCCGTGGTGCGGGAGATCCGGGCGCGCCGCCAGGCGGGGGAGTTCGGTCCTTGGAACCTGCTGCACGGCAGCTACCTGCAGGACTGGATGCTCTCGCCGGACGCCTCCAGCTGGCGGGTCGACCCGGAGCTGGGCGGGGCGTCCCGGGCGTTCGCCGACATCGGCTCGCACTGGTGCGACCTGGTCCAGTGGGTGTCCGGGGAGACCTTCACCGATCTGCTCGCCGAGCTCAGCATCGCGATCCCGACCCGTCCGGCCGCGTCCGGGCCGACCTTCGCCGGGCCCACCGAGGTCGCCGGTGACCGGGTCGAGGTGCGCACCGAGGACTCCGCGGCGCTGCTGCTGCGCACCGCGTCCGGGGTGCTGGGGTCGGCGACGATCTCGCAGGTGGCGGCCGGTCGGAAGAACCGGTTGTGGTTCGAGCTCGACGGGGCGCGGGGCAGCGCGGTGTTCGACCAGGAGGAGCCGGAGCGGATCTGGCTCGGCGGCGTCGACGGCAACCGCATCCTGGTCCGCGATCCCGAGCACGGATCGCCCGAGCAGCGGCGGCTGTCGAAGCTGCCCGCCGGGCACGCGCAGGGCTATGCCCAGTGCTTCGAGGCGTTCGTCGCGGACACCTACGCCGCGATCGACGGCGGCAGCCCGGAGGGGCTGCCCACGTTCGAGGACGGCCTGCGCTCGGCGCGGCTGGTCGACGCCGTCCTCCGCTCCGCCCGCAACGGTTCCTGGACGAAGGTGTGATGATGCAGCTCGGAATGCTCACCGCGTGCCTCCCGCAGTGGTCGTTGGACCGGATCGCCGGATGGGCCGCGCAGGCCGGTTACGAGGCGCTGGAAGTGGCGGTCTGGCCCAGCACCGGCGGCCGCGACTTCGAGGCCGCGCACCTGCCGGTCGCCGACTTCGGCCCGCGCGAGGTCGAAGAGACCCTGGCGCTGTTCGACGAGCACGGCCTGGCGCTGTCGGCGTTCGCCTACTACGAGAACAACCTGCACCCGGATCCGGTGCGGCGCGAGGAGATCCGCACGCACCTGCGGCACGCGATCGACGCCGCGCAGGCGCTCGGCGTGCCCTGCGTGGGGACGTTCGTGGGCCGGGACTGGACGAAGTCGGTGGCCGACAACCTGGCCGAGGCCGAGCGGATCTTCCCGGAGCTGGTGGACTACGCGGGCGAGCGCGGTGTGAAGATCATCGTGGAGAACTGCGTGATGGAGGGCTGGCACCCGGACGGCTACCCCGGCAACCTGGCGTACTCGCCGGAGCTGTGGGAGTGGATGTTCGGGCTGGGCCTGTACCTGAACTGGGACCCGTCGCACCTGACGTGGATCGGCATCGACCCGGTGGAGACCATCGCGCCCTACATCGACCGCATCGTGCACGCCCAGGCCAAGGACGTGGAGCTGGATGCGGCCGCGCGCCAGCGGTACGGCTTCTTCGGCAAGGTCGACAAGGGCGGCAACCCGTGGGACATGGGCTGGTGGCGCTACCGCGTGCCGGGCCTGGGGCAGGTGGACTGGGGGCGCGTGGTGGACCGGCTCTACGAGCACGGCTTCACCGGAACGCTGTCGGTGGAGCACGAGGACCCGGTGTGGGGCGGCGACGACGAGCGCATCACCCAGGGCCTGAACATCGCGCACCGCACCCTGCGCCCGCTGATCGTCGGCTGACCGGGAGGTGGCGGTGCTCTCCGTTCAGCTCTACAGCGTTCGCGACCAACTGGCCGCCGACCGGCCCGCAACCCTGGCGAGGCTGGCCGCGATCGGCTTCCGCCACGTCGAGCCCTTCGGTCTCGGTTCCCCGGACCGCACTTCGGCCGAGCGGCTGGCGGCGGCCCGCTCCCTGCGAGCTGACCTGGACGCGGCGGGACTGGCGGTCTCGGCAGTGCACGCCGGGCTGCCCGGCGACATCGCGGAACTCGAGGAGGAGTGCGCGGTCCTGGGGGCGGACACGGCCTTCATCCCGCACCCGCGCCTGGTCCGGGGCTTCGGCGAGGAGACCTTCGCCGATCCGGGCCAGCTCGACGCGTTCGCCGAAACCCTGGGCGCAGCAGCCGAATCGGCGGTCAGCCTGCGCTTGGGCTACCACAACCACTGGTTCGAGTGGGCCCGCCTGCCCGACGGCACAACGGGATACGACCGCTTCTGGCGCCGCACCAGCGCACGGCTCCTCGCGGAGCTGGACGTCTACTGGGCGGTTGCGGCCGGTGCCGACCCGGCGTCGGTGCTGGCCGAGCTCGGCGACCGGGCGGTCGCGCTCCACCTCAAGGACGGTCCGGCGGAACCGGGAGCTCCGCAAACCCCGATCGGGACCGGGCGCGTGGACGTGCGCGGGGTCCTCGCCGGTTCGTCGTCGATCCGCTGGCACGTGGTCGAGATCGACACCGCGGACCTGGACCCGTTCGACCTGCTCGCCACCAACGCCGCGACCCTGGTGTCCGACGGCCGCACCACGTGGTCCTGACCGGCGGCGGTGTCACTGGATCGGGGGATGGGTCGGCGTGCGCGGGGCCCGGCGGCACCGTTGGCGTTGATGATGATCCGCATGGTTGAGAACGGTGTGGACGAGACCGAGGGCGTGGGCGGTGCTGGGCACCGGGTGGACGAGGAGCGGTTGGCCCGGACCCGGACCGGTGGGATCTGGGTGTCCGTCGTCGTGGCAGCGGTCGTGCTGGTGTTCCTGCTCGTCTTCATCCTGCAGAACTCCGACGGCGTGACCGTGCACTTCCTGTGGATGGCCGGGAACCTGCCGCTGGGCGTGGCGATGCTCTTCGCCGTGCTGGCCGGTGCGCTGCTGGTCGCGCTGGTCGGCACGGCGCGGATCCTGCAGCTGCGCCGCTCCGCCAAGCACCGCGCCCGCAAGCAGAAGTGAGGTCGTGAGCGCGCACCGGTGTCCGGACACCGGTGCGCGCTCACGAGTTCCGGACTCCGGTCACTGAGCGGTGAAGCCGCCGTCGACGGACAGGTTGGCCCCGGTGATGAAGCTGGCCTCGTCGCTGAGCAGGAACGCCGCGAACGCGGCGACCTCCTCGGGCTTGGAGACCCGGCCGACCGGGTGCAGCCCGGCGATCTGCGCCTCGCCCTCCGGCGTCGCGCCCATGCTGGTGCGGAACGCCGGGGTGTCCACCGCGCCAGGGGCGATGGCGTTGACGCGGATGCCCCGGGCGGCGTTCTCCAGCGCGACCGCCTTGGTCAGGCCGACGACACCGTGCTTGGCCGCCACGTAGGGCGAAACGCTGCCCATGCCGACCACGCCCAGGTTCGAGGCGTTGTTGAGGATCGCCCCGCCGCCCGAGGCGAGGATCGCCGGAACCTGGTGCTTCAGACCGAAGTAGACGCTGCTCAGGTTCAGCTCGATCTCGCCGTGCCACCCGTCGGCGGCGATGTCCTGCACCGCGCCGAAGGCGCTCACCGCACCCGCGTTGTTGAACGCGCCGTCGAGTCGCCCGAACTCGTCCACCGCCGCGCGGACCAGCGCCGCGACCTCGCTCTCCACCGTCACGTCGGTGGGCACGAACAGCGCCCGGCCGCCCGCCGCGCGGATGTCGGCCGCCAGCTCCTCGCCGACGTCCTCGCTGCGGGCCGCCAGGACCACCGCCGCACCTTCGGCGGCCAACCGCCGGCTGGTGGCCTCGCCGATGCCGGAGGTCGCACCGGTGACCAGGACCACTTTGGACTCGAAACGCGCCGTGTTCATCTCTTCCTCGAAGGTTCGTCGTCATCGGACGAACCAATGCTGCTGGCGCTGCAGCTCGGGGGCTGGCGGTAATCGGCCATCGCGATCGCGCGGTCAGCGGATGCCCTCCCGGCGCAGGCGCTGGGCTAGGTCCGCGGTGACCTTGGTCAGGAGTTCGCCGGTCTTGCGGGCCTTGGCGTCGGTGGTCTGGTCGATCGGCATCGAGCAGCTGATCGCGTCGGTGCCGGGGATGCGGTAGGGCACCACCGCGGCCACGCAGCGGATGCCGGGCGTGCCCTCCTCCACCTCGGCCGCGTAGCCGCGCTCGCGGGTGGTGGCGCAGGCCTCGTGGAGCTGTTCCAGCGACACCAGGGTGTTCTCGGTCAGCGCGGGCAGCGGGTCGGGGAACAGCTCGGCGACCTCCTCGCGGGTCAGCTCGGCCAGCAGCGCCTTGCCGAGCGCCGTCGCGTGCGCGGGCAGCGTGCGGCCGATCTTGGAGGTCAGGTACGTCGAGCGCTGCGACTCGCGGGTCTCCAGGTAGACCACCTGGTTGCCGACCAGCCGCGCGTAGTGCGTGGTGAACCCGGTCTGCTCGCGCAGCTCCTCCAGGGCCTCGGTGGCGAAGCGGATCGCCGGGTCGCGGTCCAGGTACGCGGTGCCGCAGATCAGCGCCCGCGCGCCCAGCCGGTAGCGGGTGTTGCTGGAGTCGGCCTCCAGCCAGCCCGCGTCCAGCAGCGTGCGCAGCAGGCCGTGCAGGCTGGAGCGCGGGAAGCCGGTCTTGACGTGCAGGTCCGACAGCGACAGCCAGGAGGGGTGCGCGGCGAACACCTCGACCAGGTCGATCGCGCGCCGCGCCGACTTCACCCCGGCCGCTTCGGATGCGCTGCCAGCGGCTGCCGGTCGGGCCATGTCCAGGTCCTCCTCCGTCGCGACGTCACGCCGTTCACGATCCTAATCAGGCCAACACCGCGTTCGCATACATGAACGACGTTCAAGAGGGGCGATTTCGCGCGAAACCGCCACATCGGCCTCGTGCGGACCGGTGGTTTCGCGCGAAGTCGGCGTCAGTTCGGCACACCGAGCGGGGTGGTGGTGAACGGGCCGCCGAGGTAGCGGTGCTGGTCGCCCGGTGGGAGTTCGGCGGCGAACCGCTCCGCGTCGTCCCGCGCCTTGTAGCCCAGCTCCTCGGCCTCGGCCAGCGAGCAGACCTGGCGGGTGTTGGCCGAGACGCCCCAGATGACCCGGTAGCCCGGCGCGGGGTGCGCCAGGCAGGCCTCGAACAGCCGCGCGCCGTCGTCCGGGGACAGCCACAGGGACAGGCCGCGCACGTCGGCGGGGCGTTCGAAGCAGAAGCCGATGCGGATGCAGACGACGTCCATGCCGAACCGCGAGTGGTACAGGCTGCCCAGGGCTTCGACCGCCGCCTTGCTCACGCCGTAGTAGGTGTCCGGGCGGGGCGGTGAGTCGGCGGGCAGCCCGCCGGGGGCGGCGTCGGCCACCTCGCGGAATCCCGCGGCGTGGTTGCTGGAGGCGAGCACCACGCGGCCGACACCGGCAGCGCGCGCCGCCTCCAGCACGGTCCGCGTGCCGTCGATGTTCACCGAAAGCGTTTCGGCCCAGCTGTTCTCGCGGCTGTGCCCGCCCAGGTGCAGCACCGCGTCGACGTCCTGGCAGGCCGCCGCCATCACGTCCGGGTCGGTCAGCGAGCCGCGGACGGTCTCCACCGCCTCGTCCGGTCGCGGCGGGGGGATCGGGGCGATGTCCAGCAGGCGCAGGACCCGGTCGGGGCGGCGCAGCCGGGGGCGCAGCAGCGTGCCCATGCCGCCCGCCGCGCCGGTGATCAGGATCCGTTGCGTCACCCTGTCGCTCCCTTCGGTTGACACGTGATCTGGGTCATACTAGCGTTCTGCGGCAGATTTCTCATGAACGAATTTATTCGAAAATCGGGCCATCGTTCAAGTATGTGAACGACGAAGGGGTCGGCCGGTGCACGCTCTCGACTGGGCAACGGTGTGCGGTTACTTCGGGCTGATGCTGGTCATCGGCTGGTGGTCGCACCGCAGGGTCAAGACCGACAAGGACTTCTTCATCGCCGGCGGCCGGATGCCGTGGTGGCTGGCGGGGATCTCGCACCACATGTCCGGCTACAGCGCGGTGATGTTCGTGGCCTACGCCGGTGTCGCCTACACCGACGGCGTCACGGTGTACTTCTGGGGGTTCGCCAGCATCGGCGTCGGGGTGGCGATCGGCGCCTGGCTGTTCGCCGCCCGGTGGAACCGGCTGCGCACCAGGTTCGGCGTCGCCTCGCCGCTGGAGTTCCTGGCCCGCCGCTACAACGTCCCGGCCCAGCAGGTGCTGGCCTGGAGCGGCTCCTCGCTGAAGGTCTTCGACGTGGCCTCGAAGTGGTTCGCGGTGGCCGTCCTGCTCGACTCCTTCGCCGGGGTGCCGCTGCTCTGGGGCATCGCGATCACCGGCACCGTCACCCTGCTGTACTGCACCGCGGGCGGGCTGTGGGCCGACGCGCTCACCGACTTCGGCCAGTTCGTCATCCAGGCGGCGGCCGGGATAGTGATGATCTGGGCGGTGCTGGACGGGCTCGGCGGCATCTCCGGGCTGTGGACGATGTGGGACCGGCTGCCCGCCGGGCACACCTCACCGGTCACCGGCGACTACACCACCGTGTTCCTGCTGGTGTACGTGCTGGTCAAGACCCTGGAGTACAACGGCGGGATGTGGAACCTGGCGCAGCGCTACATGGCCGCGCCAGGTTCCCGGGAGGCCCGGCGCGGCGCGCTGCTGTCCTCGGCGCTGTACCTGCTCTGGCCGCTGGTGCTGATGTTCCCGATGTTCGCCGCGCCGCTGTTCGTGCCCGGCCTGGAGGACCCGACCACCTCCTACGCGGCGATGACCCAGGCGCTGCTGCCGCCGGGCATGATCGGGCTGGTGCTGGCCGGGATGTTCTCCCACACCATGGCGATGGTGGCCTCCGACGCCAACGCGATCTCGGCGGTGATCACCCGCGACGTGCTGCCGGTGCTGTGGCGCAAGGCGCGGCGCTTCACCGAGATCCAGCGGCTGCGCACCGGGCGCATCGCGACGTTCAGCTTCATCGCGCTGAGCATGGCGGTGGCCACCCAGGCGCAGAACCTCGGCGGTGTGCTGTCCATCGTGGTCTCGTGGGTCGCGGCGCTGATGGGCCCGATCTCGGTACCGCTGCTGCTGGGCATGCTGCCGTGGTTCCGCCGCTGCGGAGCGCGTGCGGCGATCGTGTCCTGGGCGGGCGGGCTGCTGACCTACGGCGTGCTCTACTACGGGCTCGACGCCAGCCAGACCGCCACGGTCGCCACGCCGATCCTGGTCTCCCTGGCGCTCTACATCGGACTGGGGCTGGTCGCCTCGGAGCGCACCGAGCGGGTCGACGAGATGCTGGCCGAACTCGACCGCACGTCGGGCCCCGCCCCGGCGGCCCGTTCGGCGGCGGGGGACTGACGTGCGGGTCACCGGTTACAGCTACCCGTGGGACGTGGACGCGGAATTCCTGGACCGCGCAACGGATCTCGGCGTCGACGAGGTCGCCGTGGCGGTCGCCTACCACAGCGCGCGGGCGGCGACCCCGTGGTCGAAGCGCGGCACCAGCGTCCTGGCCCGGCACGCCGCGCTGTACCGGCCGGTGCGGACCGGGTGGGGAGTGCTGCGTCCAGCCGCGGCCGACTGGGTGGATTCCCCGGACAGCGCGGGCGATGCGGTCCGGCTGCTGTCCGCAGCGGGCGTCCCGACGGCGGCCTGGCTGGTGCTGACCCACAACTCGTTGCTGGGCAGCGCTTTTCCGGAGTTCACCGTGCGCAATTGCTTCGGGGAGCACTACCCGTGGGCGCTGTGCCCGGCGCACGAGGAGGTGCGCGAGTTCGCGGTCCGGTTGACCGCGGAGGCGCTCGCCGACCTTGACGTGCGGACGGTCGTGCTGGAGGCCTGCGGGCAGCTCGGCGTCGTGCACCAGCACCAGCACGAGAAGACCGACGCGGTGTGGTCGCCCGCCGCCGCGCGGCTGCTCTCGGTGTGCTGCTGCCCGGCGTGCTCCGCGGGCTGGGCGGAGGAGGGGATCGATCCGGTCGCGACCAGCGAACTGCTGCGAGCGGAAGTGCGACGGCTGATCAGCGACGACCTGACGGCCGAGGACGACCGGTTGCCCGTCGATCTCAGAGCTGTGCTGTTGGGCAACCGGCAACGCGCGACCGACCGGCTGCGGCGGGAGGTGTGCGAGCAGATCGGCCCGCAGCGGCGAGTGCTCCTGCACGCCAGCGCGGACCCGTGGGCGACGGGAGCCCTCCCGGGGCTCACGCCCTCCGCCGCCGGGGAAGTGGACGGTGTCGTGCTGCCGTGCTGGAAACCCACGGGAATCGCCGAGATCGCGCACGCACCGTCCGCAGTGGACATCGGCGCTTACGTCACAGCGGTCGGGCCGGAAGTGCCCGACACGGCGCAGTACGTGCGGGATCTCCGCGCTGCGGGCGCGGACGAACTGCACCTCTACCACCTCGGCCTGGCCGGACCCGCGCGCTGGCCGCACCTGCGGCGCGCGGTCGAGGAGGCCCACCGGTGACTCGCCGACCTCGCCGGGTCGGTGGTGGTGGGTCGGGGGCTCGCAACACCTGGCGGCGGGAGCGAGCCCCCGACTCCGCAACTCCGAACGAGTCGCGGGTGCGGAAGGCCTGCCCCCGCACCCGCCTGCGCTCAGCTCGACTTCGAAGTGGACACCTGGAAGTCCCGGAACTGCGCGTGCACGTCGCGGCTCGGGCCCCAGGAGGTGTCGTGGCCGCCGAAGAAGGTGGAGAAGAAGATCCCCGAGAACGGGATGTCGGCGACCTCGTGAATTCCCCGTTCCTCCAGCACTTTCTGGCCGTCGTACCAGACCGTGATGGTGCCGCTGGTGCGGTCCACCGCCTGCTCCACGGTGTGCCACTGGTCGTCGGCCTGCCAGAGCCACGACCCCAGGCCGACGTCCTCGCCGTAGCCGTCGCCCATCGACGGGTCGTAGACGTACACCGTGGCCTTCGGCTCGTCGCTTCGGATCCGCCACATGTACCGGGTCGACCAGGCGTCGCCGTGCTGGCCACCGCTGGCCTGCCCGGGCGGGCCGCCGTAGAGGCCCGGCAGCTTCCCGCCGCGCTCCCCGAAGTCCCAGTCGGCGGGGAACCGCACCTGGTAGCTCAGGTGCAGCACCGGCGCGTCGGCGAGGTCGTCGCGGCCGATCGAGCGGAAGTCGGTGTAGAACTGGCCACCGCCCTCGCTCGGGCAGTCACCGCAGGAGGGCGCCGAGGAGCCCTTGCCGTAGAGGACGTCGAGCTCCTCGCCCTGCGGTGTCATCCGGTCGAAACCCCAGTCGCCCTCGGCGACGAAACCCCACTGCTGCTTCCAGGAATCGTTCGGGAAGTCGGCGAACCCGCCGCGCCACGGCTCGGCGGCGGGGGAGGCCCCGCCCGGCGCCGCGGACAGCGCCAGCAGCGCCGCCAGCGCGATCCCGGTCAACCCGGTCAATCGTCTCTTCCGCACGTCGTACACCTCGCATCGGGTAGTGCTTCGATGTCGACCGGGCGGCGGAGCGGTCAGCGCCGGGAAGGGTCCCGGCGATCTCCAAGCACACACCAGGAACCGGGGCTCGGTCAACCCTCCACCGCTGCCCGGAGAGGGTTCTCGTTGACGATTTTTTCCGGATGCGCCAAGGTGATTCCGGCCGGACCTCCGGCCCCGGGTCCTCCGCCGCCGACCCGTCGACTCCGAGGAGGAACGATGTCGACCACCCGACTGCGGCGGATCGCGGTGCTGACCGCGGGGCTCGCGCTGACCACCGCGGCGACCGCGTTCGCCGCCGAGCGCGCGGTGATCCCGGTCACCAACGCCGAGGAGCTCGCCCGGGCGCTGGCGCAGGCCCAGCCCGGCGACACCGTCGAACTCGCCCCCGGCAACTACGACGGCACCTTCTTCACCACCGCCAGCGGCACCGGGTCCGCGCCGATCACGCTTACCGGACCCGCCGACGCGGTGCTGTCCAACACGCAGAACGGCTGCGACCCCAACGTCCCCGACGGCCGCGACGTCAGCTACTGCGGCTACGGCCTGCACCTCAACGGCGCCGACCACTGGCGGCTGCAGGGCTTCACCGTGGAGAGGTCCGCGAAGGGCATCGTGCTGGACCGCTCCAACCACAACGTCATCGACGGCGTCGAGGTGCGCGAGATCGCCGACGAGGGTGTGCACTTCCGGGCCGCCAGCTCCGACAACGTCATCCAGAACTCCTACGTGCACAACACCGGCACCGAGCAGCCGCAGTACGGCGAGGGCCTCTACTTCGGGTCGGCGGAGAGCAACTGGGACAAGTACGGCGACACCCCCGGCCAGCCGGACCGCAGCGACCGCAACAAGGCGCTGGACAACCGCCTCGGCCCGGACGTCCGCGCCGAGCACGTCGACATCAAGGAGGGCACCGCCGACGGCGAGGTGCTGCGCAACTCCTTCGACGGGCAGGGCATGACCGGCCAGAACTCCGCGGAGAGCTGGGTCAGCGCCAAGGGCAACGGCTACCAGATCTCCGCCAACCGCGGGGTGAAGTCCTTCGAGCACGGCTTCAAGGTGATCCAGCGGGTGGACGGCTGGGGCTGCCGCAACGTCTTCCACGACAACCACGCCGACGTGCAGGCGGCCGGTTACGGCTTCCAGCTGCCGCACGACGAGCGCTGCGGCGCCGAGCGCAACGAGGTCTACCGGGACAACACGGTGGTCAACGCGGGCTCCGGTTTCTCCGATGTGGAGCCGATCGGGTGAGCGCCGCTGGGCCGTTCGGGGGTCGTCCGGCGGGCCGTCGGAGTCAGCGCGTGAGTTGTTCAGCACAACTCCGCGGAAAGGTCAGTTCGGTCACTATCGGATGATCTTAGTTCGATACAGTGCGTTCGCATCGGGGACGAGCGAGCGCGCCGGACGTGCGGGCGCCGAGATCGGTCGGAGAGGAGCCGGAGCAGCACGCTGATCGAGCAGCGCCTGTCGGCAGCGCGCGGGTCGTTCGCGGCCGCGCGCTGCACTTCGGCGCGGACGGACGGTTTCCGCACGGGCCAGAACCATTGAGAGTGCATGGAAGTGACAACCCAGAACGAGTCGTTGGCTCCTCCGGAGAAGCGGAGAGGGCGCCGGGCAGGGCAGGAGAAGAACTCGATCCGGTCGCGGCTGACGTGGTCGGTCGTCATCCCGTGGATCGTCGTCTTCATCCTCTGGGCGGTCGGGTGCGCCCTGTTCGCGTTCGAGGCCATCTACACCCAGCAGGTCGCGACCAGCGTGCGGCAGATGTCGCTGCCCGCGATGGCGGCGCTCGAGGAGGTGAAGAAGGAACGCCTGCTCACCCTCGAGACCGTCGACGGTCCGGGCCGGAACCCGGCGGAGCTGCTCGACCAGCAGCGCCGGACCGACCGGGCCGTCAACGACATGAACCGGACCGCGGCCGGGCTGCTCGACTCGGCGCCGGAGGAGATCCGGCGCTCGATGACCGACCTGACCGACCAGCTCGATCGGATGGAGGGCGTCCGGTCGCGGGTGACCTCCGGGCAGATCTCCTACGCCGAGGTCGTCGACTTCTACGACACCCTCTTCGACACGGCCACCCGGATGGCCGACGTGCAGGCGAAGCTCACCCTCGACCCGGAGACCCGGCAGGGCGCGATCGCCGCGACCGACCTGCTCCGCGCCTCGGACCTGTTCTCCCGGGAGACGTCGCTGGTCGGCACCGTGCTCGACACCAGGCAGCTGAGCCCGGAGCAGCACCGCGAGCTCACCCGCTACATCGACTCGTACCACAGCACGCTGGAGCAGAACGCCTCCAGCATGCGCCCGGCCGTGCACGACCGGTACCAGAAGCTGCTGACCAGCCCGTCCTGGCAGCAGCTGGTCGCGGCCGAGGACCGGCTCATCGGCAGCCCCGGCCTGGACAGCGGTGACGCGCTGCCGATCGGCCTCGAGGAGTGGCGCCGGATCTCCGACGAGGTCGGCACCGAGCTCTCCGCGATGGTCACCGCGCAGGCCGACGAGGTGTCGGCGGTCGCGGTCGAGAGCGGCAACGATGCACTGTGGACGGTGCTGTGGGGCAGCCTGGCCGCGCTGGTCGTCGCGCTGGTGTCCTTCGTCTACGCCCGCCGCGTGTACCGCACGGTGGTCGACGAGGCCCTGCTGACCCGGCTGCAGGGCCTGCGCACCGAGTCGCTGGTGATGGCCAACAAGCTGCCCGAGGTGGTGCGGCGGCTGCGGGAGGGCGAGCCGGTCGACGTCAAGACCGAGATGTCCGCGCTGGAGAACTACGGCAACGACGAGGTCGGCCAGGTGGCGCAGGCCCTCCAGCTGTTCCAGCGGCAGGCGATGGACGCCGCGGTCGGCGAGACCCGGGCCCGGCAGGGCGCGCGCGTGGTGTTCGTCGGCATGGCGCACCGCATCCAGCGGCTGCTGCGGCAGATGCACGGCACCATCGACCAGCTGGAGAAGAACGAGGAGAGCTCGGCGCAGCTGGCCAAGCTGTTCGAGCTGGACAACTCCACCACCCGCGCCCGGCGCACGGTGGAGAACCTGCTGGTGCTCGGCGACCAGCAGCCCGGTCGCCGGTGGAGCCGCCCGGTCGCGCTGATGGACGTGCTGCGCTCCTCGATCTCCGAGATCGACCAGTACTCGCGGGTGGTCATCGGGCACGTCCCGAAGGTGATGGTCAACGGCGCCGCCGTCGGCGACACCATCCACCTGATCTCCGAGCTGATCGACAACGCCACCGCGTTCTCCCCGCCGAACACCCAGGTGCAGGTGGACGTCAAGGAGGTCGCGCGCGGCGTCGCGATCGACATCGCCGACCAGGGCCTGGGCATGAGCGAGGAGACCCGCGAGCGGGCCAACGAGATGATGTCCACCCCGCCGGAGTTCGACCGGCTGGTGCTGGAGAGCAACAAGGCCGAGCAGCTCGGCCTGTTCACCGCGGCTCGGCTGGCGCACCGCCGCGACATCGCCGTGGAGTTCGGCGTCTCGGCCTACGGCGGCACCCGGGCGACGGTGCTGCTGCCGGACCGGCTGCTCGACGCCGACACCTCGCTGACCACGAGCAACGGCAGCGGGCCGCTGAGCCCGCCCGCCGCCCCCGCGGACCGGAGTGGCGGCGGACACGATCTCGCGGCGGTGCCGCAGCCGCGCGAGTTGAGCTGGAATGGGGTCATGACCGACCAGCCCGACCCGGCGGCAGCGGCGCCGGCCGAAACCGCGTACGAGTGGCCGCAGTCGGACCCGGCGCCGGAGCCGGCGGCCGATCCGGCGGCGGTGCAGGAGGAGCAGCGGAAGCCGAAGAGCGGACGGCCGCCGCTGCCCAAGCGGGTCCCGCAGGCGAACTTGGCGGACGGCCTGCGCGACGACCCGGACCAGGAGGAGCAGGGCGTGGTCGCCTCGCCCAGCAAGCTGGCCGGGTTCCGGCGGGCCTTCCGCGGCGGCTCCGGCGATGCGCCGGACGACCGCGCGTGAGCAGACCAGACAACGAGAAGTGTGTGTGAGGTGGCCATGACCGAAACAGCGTCGAAACTGAGTTGGCTGCTGGACGACTTCGTGCAGGGCGTGCACGGTGCCGACCACGCAGTCGTGCTCTCCAACGACGGGTTGGTGATCGCCAGGTCGACCGACCTGGACCGCGACTCCGCCGACAAGCTGGCGGCCGCGGCGTCGAGCATGCGCAGCATCGGCAAGGGCGTCAGCAAGGACTTCGGCCGCGGCCAGGTGGCCCAGACCCACGTCGAGATGGAGCACGGCTTCCTGTTCGTCTCCGCCGCGGGCAGCGGGGCGTGCCTGGCCGTGCTGTGCGCGTCCGACGCCGACATCGAGCTGGTGGCCTACGAGATGGGTCGGCTCATCACCCGCGTCGGCAGCTTCCTGTCGGCGGCACCCCGGGAGGCCCGCGGCGCGGTGGCGGAGAGGACCTGACGGTGGACGAGGCGTGGTATGACGATGAGGCGGGCCCGATCGTCCGCCCGTACACGATCACGCGCGGTCGCACGCCGACCAGGAGCACCCGGCTCGACACCGCCAGCCAGGTGCTGACCGTCGAGCCGCGGCCGGAGACCCCGCGGCTGGAGCTCACCCCCGAGCACCGCTGGATCCTGGACGCCTGCGCGCGCCCGGTGTCGCTGGCGGAGCTGGCCGTGCTGCTGGGGCAGCCGGTGGGAGTGGTCCGGGTCCTGTGCGGCGACCTGCTCGACCACGGCGCCGTCTTCGTGCGCTCGCCTCGTACAGAAGTCAGCCGAGATATCTTGGAGCAGGTGTACCGTGGGCTTTGCAGACTCTAGCCTGGTTGAAAGCCGTTCCGTGCCGGGCAGATCCACCCCGGACGGCGCGGAGGCCGCGCCGATCCCGGTGAAGCTGGTGGTCGCGGGCGGGTTCGGGGCTGGCAAGACGACGCTCGTCGGTGCGGTCAGCGAGATCCCGCCGCTGACCACCGAGGAGGAGATGACCGTCGTCAGCGAGGGCGTCGACGACGTCACGGGGGTCGAGCGCAAGACGACCACGACGGTGGCGCTGGACTTCGGGCGCATCACGATCTCCGAGCAGATCGTGCTGTACCTGTTCGGCGCCCCCGGTCAGGACCGCTTCTGGCCGCTGTGGAACGACCTGGCGCTGGGGGCCGCCGGTGCGGTGGTGCTGGTGGACACCCGCAAGCTGGAGGACGGGTTCGCCTCCATCGACTTCTTCGAGCGGCGCGACATCCCGTTCGTGGTGGCGGTCAACGTCTTCGACGACGCCTACCACTACGAGCCGGAGGAGCTCCGCGAGGCGCTGACGATCCCGCCGGACGTGCCGATCGTGATGTGCGACGCGCGGGAGCGGGAGCTCGCCAAGAACACGCTGCTCACCCTGGTGCGGCGGGCGATCGACAAGATCCCGTCCACATCGGACGCGAGCTGACCGGGCGAGGTCGCGGGCGCGCAGTCGGCCCGCGACCTCGCGGCCCTCACGGCGTGATCGGCTCGGCGCGGCAGCGGAAGTGCCGCAGGACCGGCGGGTTGTGGGTGAGGCGGTAGCCCGGGACCCGCTCGGGGTTCTTGGCGATCTCGGCCAGGACCTCGGCGATGTACTCCATGTGGCTGTGGTCGTAGACCCGGCGGGGCAGTGCCAACCGCATCAGCTCGAACGGCGGCGCGGTGACCAGCTCGTTGTTCTCGTCGAAGGTGCTCAGGAACAGCCCGCCGCCCGCGGCCCGGACGCCGCCCTCCCGGTACAGCGCGCAGGTGAGCGCGTGGTCGGGCAGGTGCTTCGGCTGCAGGTGCGGCAGCAGCGGGGTGGCGTTGACGTAGACCGCGTGCAGCCCGGTCGGGCGCAGCGTCTCCACGCCCGCGGCGTGCAGGCGGTCGGCGAGGTAGGCGGCCTCGTGCTCGCGGTCGGCGAGGTAGTGCGGGTCCAGCACCTCCCGCAGGCCCTGCGCGAGGTGCTCCAGCGTGTGGCCGGTCAGGCCGCCGTAGGTGCGGAAGCCCTCGGTGGCGATGATGTCGACCTCGCAGCGGTCGGCCAGCTCCGGGTCGTGCACGGCGATGAACGCGCCCTCGTGCGAGAGCCCGTCCTTCTTGAGGCTGGCGACCACGGCGTCGCCGTACTCGAACGCCCGGCGCGCCACCTCGCGCGGGCTCCAGTCCCGGTAGTCCGGGTCGCGCCGGGTGATCAGCCAGGCGTTCTCGGCGAACCGGGCGGCGTCCAGGACCAGCGGCACGCGGTGCTCGCGGGCCACCGCGCTGATCTCCGCCAGGTTGGCCATCGACACCGGCTGCCCGCCGCCGCCGTTGTTGGTGATGGTGACGACGATCTGCTTGACCCGGGGCCCGTCCGGCCCGTCCAGGACGGCTTTGACCGCCTCGACGTCGATGTCGCCCTTGAACGGTGCGTCGCTGTGCATGTCGAACAGCTGCGGGCTGGGCAGGTCGCGCGCCTCGGCGCCGATGCGCTCGACGTTGGCCCGGGTGGTGTCGAAGTGCATGTTGCTGAGGCTGATCTCGCCCGGTCCCAGCAGCGCGCCGAACAGCACCCGCTCGGCCGCCCGGCCCTGGTGCACGGGCAGGACGTGCTCGTGCGGCACGAGGTCGCGGACGGCGTCCCGGAACCGGAACCAGGAGTCGGCCCCGGCGTAGCGCTCGTCGGCCCGCTGCGCCCACGCCTGCTGGTCGGTGGAGACCGCGCCGGTGCCCGAGTCCGACAGCAGGTCGATGCTGACCATCTCACCGCGGATGTTGAACGGGTTGTGCCCGGCGCGGTCCAGCTCGGCGATGCGCTCCTCCCGGGTGGTGATCGGGATGGGGCGCACGACGGCGGAGACGAAGGGCCGGAGGTGCGGCATGCGGGGTGCTCCCTACGCTGGTGCTGACGGGTTCGCCGGGACCGGTCGGTGCCCGGTGGCTTCAGTCCTGGACGGGGGTTCCCCCGTAGGCCTCGGACGAGAGGTAGAGCGAGGTCCCGGTCCGGTTCGGGCTCAGCCGCAGCGAGACGTGGGCGAGCAGCCCGGATTGCGCCTCCAGCGGGCGGTCGGTGAGCGCGCGGATGGAACCGTCCAGCGCGGCGGGGTCGAAGCGGAGTCGCCGCAGGTGCTCGGCGATCCGCTCGCGGGCCACCCCGTCGTGCGGCACGTAGTCGCGGATCGGCAGGTAGAGGCTGTAGTTGCTGGGCTTCTCCGCGTCGCCCCCGACGAAGGAGTAGCTCGACATCAGCGGCCGCCCGCCGAACACCTCGGTGCCGGGGGCCAGCACGGAGCAGAACTCGCGGATGGCGTTCTGGTCGATGCCCGGGACCGCCCCGGCGGCGAACTCGGCGTCGGCGGGGCGGGCGTCCAGCTGCCGGAAGTAGAGCTTGACCCGGGCGTGCGCGCTGCGGTCGAGGTCGATGGCGAAGAAGGTCGGCAGGTCCTTTCCTTCCCGCCGCAGGGCGTAGGTGTTGACCAGTTCGGCCGCGCCGGTCATGCCCAACCGGCCGAAGGCGTCGGTGACCACCCGCGGCGCGGCTTCGGCGCCGTGCAGGTCGGTGTTGAAGTAGAGCTTGAACGACGGGGCGCCCTGCGCGTCGAAGATCAGCGAGAACGCCCAGGAGAACCAGCTCTGCGGTTCGTCGGCGGTGAAGACGTCCTGCACCGCGCGCAGCCGGTCCAGCGCCAGGTCGTAGCGGTCGGACAGGCTCGCCACGAGGTCCTTCGCGGCCTGCAGGTTCGCCGCCGGGCTGGGCCGCTCCGCCAGCCGTTCCAGGTGGATGCGCAGGTGGCGCGCGCCGTTGTCCTCGAACTGGACGGAGAACTCCAGCGGGGTGGCGTCGTCGGCCACGCCGGAGGGCCACAGCGGTGGTTCGGACAACGAACGGGACGAGACCGGCCCGAGCAATTCCTCGAGGAGTTCCGGTGGTGCGGCGTTGTCGATGCCCATGACGTCGCAGAGGTTCCGCAACTGTCTTTTCGTCAACTCGCCCAGCGTGGTATCGGCAGGACTCATGGAAACCCCGATCCATGTAGCTCGAAATCGGTAGCAGGCGGCGCGCGTGCGGCGCGGTCACGCTAATACGCGCGTTCCGGACATGCCAGATCCACTGGAGTGATCTTGGACATCCACTGCATTCGGCGGTTCCCGGCCTGGGCGAATGCGTTCCGCAGTCGGAATCGGACCGGTGCTGTTGAGATCGATTCGTGATCGACCGGTGATTCCGGTTCGGAATTCGATTTGTTAGGGGTTCCGTCCTGTTCGTCCGGGCGTCGGAATCGCTCCCGGCGATCGGACGTCCGGAGTTCACCGGGGCTTGCCGGGTCGGGGCTTCGGGATTCACCGGGTGTTTCGGTCCGCGCTGGTCGAACTCGCGGGGGCCCGGTCGGACCCCCGCGAGCGGAGCGGTCAGCGGCCCAGGTGCATGCCCCCGGAGACGTGCACGACCTGCCCGGTGATGTGCGAGGCCTCCGGCGAGGCCAGGAAGTGGACCAGCGCGGCGACCTCGTCGACCCGGCCGAGCCGTCCGTCGGCGGCCCGCGACTCGACGAACTGCCGCCGCGCGGCGGGGAAGTCGCCGCCGCGGAAGAAGTCGGTGCCCTCGGTCGGGCCGGGGGAGACGACGTTGGCGGTGATGCCGCGCGCGCCGAGCTGGAAGGCCAGCTCGGAGGTCCACGGTTCCAGCGTCGCCTTCACCGCGCCGTAGCTGCCCTGCCCGGACCGCGCGGTCACCGAGCCGAGGTTGACGATCCGCGCGTGGTCGGCGAGCCGGGGCAGCAGCGCGTGCGTCACGAGCACGGCGCTGAGCACGTTGGCCTCGAAGTTCGCCGTCCACGAGGCGCGCACCGCGTCGAGGTCGTCGGCCGCAGGGGTGCCGCCGGGCAGGTCGGTGTTGCCGCCCGCGGCGTTGACCAGCACGTCGATCCGGTCCGGCAGCTCGGCCGCGGCGGCCCGGACCGCGGCCGGGTCGGTGGCGTCGACCGGCACGGCGCGGGCCGCCGGGCCCAGCTCGGCGACGGTCTCGGCGAGCTTCTCCGGGCGCCTGCCCAGCAGTGCGACCTGGTCGCCGGCCGCCACCAGCCGGGCCGCCACGGCGCGACCGATCCCGGTGCCGCCGCCGGTGACGACTGCGTTGCGGGGAGTCGAACTCGCGTTTCGCGGTTTCTCGTGGCTGGGTTGCATCGCGGTCCCCTGAGGTGCGGTTGAGCAGGACTCCGGTTGACGCGAGGGGGTCATGCTTCCTCCAAGTTCTTTAGGTCTAAAGACTGACGCGATGCTAGCTCGTCTTTAGGCCTAAAGACAACCGGGCTAGACTGCCGCCATGAACGCTGACGCGGTGGACGGCATCGTCGAGCAGTGGGCGCGGGAGCGGCCCGACATGGCGGTGGACGCCATCGGGGTGATCGCCCGCATCCTGCGCATCGCCAAGCTGATCACCGACGAGCGCCGCCGCGTGCTGGCCGAGCTGGGCATCGACAGCGCCACCCTCGACCTGCTCGCCACGCTGCGCCGCGCGGGCGCTCCCTACCGGCTGACTCCGGCCGAGATCGCGGAGAACTGCCTGGTCAGCGGGGGTGCCATCACGCAGCGCGTGACCCGCGCCGAGGACGCCGGGCTGGTCCGGACCCAGCGGTCGGCCTCCGGCAAGCGCACCGTGGCGGTGGAGCTCACCGAGCACGGCCACCAGGCGATCGAGCACGACATCGAGGTGCTGATCGGCCGGGAGCGGCAGCTGATCGCCGGGCTCCCCGCCGACGACCGCAGGCAACTGGAGGGGTTGCTGCGCGAACTGCTGGGGCGGATGAGCCGCGAGTGACCGCCGCCCCGCCGCCGGGAAGGCGGCGAAGGGCACTCCGGTAGACTTCGGCGGCCGGGGAGCAGAGTGGAAGTGAGAGTCTCGATGGCGCGTGACGCGGACCGCGGTGGTCCCGCGGGGAACTCCGGGATCTTCAGCCGGATCGACCCGTACTGCTGGATCCCCGTGGTGCCGATGTTGCTGCTGGCGCTGGTCATCCTGATCGCGATGGGCATCTGGGAGCTGAGCCTGATCCTGCTGGTCGGCGCCCTGGTGATCCTTGGCTTCGACTACTGGGTGAACAGCCGCAAGCCGTCCGCGCCGCGCCAGGCCCAGCGCCGCCCGCGCCGCGACGACTTCGACGACCTGGACGACCGGCCCCGCCGCGAGCCGCCCCGCCGACCCGCGCGCCAGCCGGAGCGCCCCGCCGCGCGCGGCGGAGCTCCGCGAGGCGGTGCGCAGCGCGGTGGCGCCACCCGCGTCGGGAACCCGCCGCGCGGCGGGCAGGGCGGTCGCCCGCAGCAGCGCCCGGGCGGTCGCCCCGGCGTCCGCCGCTGACCGGAGGTCACCGCCGCTTCGGCATGCGTCCCAGCAGGAAGAACTCCTCGTTGGGGCGCAGTGCCATGAGGTGCGCCAACCGGTTGGACATCGCGAAGAACGCGGTGATCGCGCCGATGTCCCAGATCTCGTCCTCGGACAGCCCGGCCTCCCGCGCGGCGGTCAGGTCCTGCTCGCCGAACAGCGCTGGGTCCTGGGCCAGCGCCAGGGCGAGGTCGACGATGGCGCGCCGCCGCTCGTCCAGCTGAGCGCCCCACGGGTTGGTGGCCACCAGGTCCGCCAGCTGGGAGTCCTTGGCCCGCACCCGCAGGATCGCGCCGTGCGCGACGATGCAGTACGTGCAGTGGTTGGCCGCCGAGGTCGCCACCACGACCAGCTCCCGCTCGGCCTTGGTCAGGCCGGAGTCGCGCTGCATCAGCGCGTCGTGGTAGTCGCAGAAGGCGCGCAGCTCGTCCGGCCGGTGCCCCAGCGCCAAGAAGACGTTGGGCACGAACCCGGACTTCTCCGCGATGGCCCCGATGCGCTCCCGCAGGTCCTCGGGCAGATCCGCGAGCTGCACCGAACCGAACCGGCTGATCTCGTCGCTCATGCCCGGCACGGTATTACCCCGACCGCACCACGTCGACGGTCCGAGCGGACTACCGGGAGTGCTGGAGGGCGTAGCCGAGGACCCGGGTCAGCTGCAGGAGGTCCGCGGCGCGTTCGCGCCGGGCTTCCTCGCTCGGCGCGAGCCAGCCGTACGAGGTGGAGCGGTTCTTGTTGCCCTCGATCAGCCAGGCCCGCACGTGCTGCCCGAGGGCGCTGTCCGGGGTGACGGCGACCTGCTGACCGCTTTCCGCCGCGGCCAGCGATTCGGCGAGCCCGGGGGTGTCGGTCAGGCTGTGCAGCTCGGTCAGCCGTCGCACCTCGGCGAAGGCATCGGCGGGACCGCTCACGCGGTACGGCAGGCTCTTCGGCGCCGCGCTGAACCAGGGATCGAAGTGCACGCTGGTCAGCGGCCCGGTCAGCAGCTCGTAGCTGGGGGCGACGCCGGTGAGCAGGCGGATCACTCGGAGCGACCGGGAGAACGGGCTGTCCTGGCCGTTCTCGCAGTCCTCCAGGTCGAAGCCGACCTCGCGCAGCAGCGGGTTGAGGCGGTCCGGCTCGGTCCCGTGGCGCATGTCCGGGAAGACCGGGTCGAGCCCGGTCACCAGCTCGCCGTCCACCGCGTGGTCGAGGTGCGGGCTGGCGTAGTCGTGGCGCAGCAGGGACACGGCTTCGGTTCCCCGCGACAGGATCGGCGTGAGGGACGAGCCCCAGAACCCGTACGGCTCGAACACGAGGGTCCAGTCGCCCAGCCGCGCCACCATGGCGAGTTCCAGACCGCTGTCGGAGTAGCTGTCCGCCGCGTCGATCGGCGAAGAAGTGCGGACGGCGGTGGTGTCGGTGAACCCGCCCATCAGCCGCAGCGCCTCGTCGATCCCGACGTCCTTGACGAAGGTCAGGCAGAAGATCTCGCCGAGGTGGCGGGGATCATCGGGATAGCTGTCCGCCCAGGCGAATTCGTCGCGGTCCTCCACGTGGCCCCCATCCTTGATCGACATCGGGCCGCGAGCCTATCCCGCGCCACCGACCGAAGGGCTCCGCAGCGGACGGCGGCCGGGGTGTTCGCCCCGGCCGCCGACGTGTCAGACGCTCACCGCGTCCCGTTCCCGCTCGCCGTTCGTTTTGGGCGGCTTCAGCCCCAGCTCCTCGGTCGGCACCCGGTAGGTCTCCCGGCCGGTGGCGACGGCGAGGGCGTTCAGCACGCACAGCCCCGCGGTGAACAGCGCGACGTTCACCCAGCCGTCCCGGCCGCCGCCGATGGCCTCGGCGATGCTCGGGGCGAACCCGGCCAGCGCGAACCCGATCTGGGTGCCGACGGCCATGCCGGACAGCCGGACCCGGGCCGGGAACATCTCGCCGTAGAAGGCGGGCCAGATCCCGTTCGTCGCGCTGTAGACGACGCCGAACATCAGGACGCCGGTCAGGAAGATCAGCGGGTAGCTGCCGATCGACAGCGACCACAGGTAGGCCGCCATCAGCACCGCGCAGCCCAGCGAACCGCCGACGAACACCGGCTTGCGGCCGATCCGGTCGGAGAGCCGGGCCCACAGCGGGATCGCGATCAGCGCCGCGACGTTGGCCAGCACGCCGACCCACAGGATCGGGCTGCGCTCCAGCCCGACGGTGTTCACCGCGTAGCTCAGCGCGTAGACGGTGAAGATGGTGCTCACCGCCGCGATCACCGAGGCCACCACGACCCGCAGCACGTCGGCCCAGTGGTCGCGGAACAGCGGGGCCAGCGGCGTCCTGGACCGCTTGGTCTCGCCGGTGGCGATCTCCTGCTCGAAGACCGGCGTCTCGTCCAGCTTGCGGCGGATCACCAGGCCGACGACCACCACGAACGCGCTGAGCCAGAACGGCACGCGCCAGCCCCAGCTCAGCAGGTGCTCCTCGGGCAGCGCCGCCACCGGCAGGAACACCGCGGTCGCCAGGATCTGCCCGGCCTGGGTGCCGCTGAGGGTGAAGCTGGTGTAGTAGGCGCGGCGGTCCGGCGGCGCGTGCTCCAGCGACATCGAGTTGGCCCCGGCCTGCTCACCTGCCGCCGAGAAGCCCTGCAGCAACCGCAGCGCCACCAGCAGCGCGGGCGCGGCCACGCCGATCTGCTGGTACGTCGGCAGGCAGCCGACCAGCACGGTCGCCACCCCCATCAGCAGCACCGTGTGCACCAGGACCCGCTTGCGGCCGAAGACGTCGCCGATGTGGCCCAGCACGAACGCGCCGACCGGTCGCGCGAGGTAGCCGACGCCGAAGGTGGCGAGCGCGAGCAGCGTGCCGGTGGCGGGGGAGGAGGCCGGGAAGAAGATCTTGTTGAACACCAGCGCCGCGGCGGTGCCGTAGATGAAGAAGTCGTAGTACTCCAGGGCGCTGCCGATCCACGCGGCGACGGCGGCCTTGCGCGGTTTTCCGCGCGGGGCGGTCGGTTGGGTGGTCACTCGAAACTCCTGCAGTCCGCGCACCGTTGCTCAGCCGGGCGAGTTATGAACCATCTAGTTAGTTCCAAGAGGGTGAGGTGTTGCCGGTCACCTGTCAAGGGATTGTTTCGCGCCGGTTTCCGCTCCGCCGGGGAGGCGGTCAGCGGGCGGTGAGGAAGTCGATCACCAGGTCGCCGAGCATCGTGCGGTAGTGGTCGCGGCGGGCCGGGTCCAGCATGTCGCGCTGGAAGATCGCCTGGAACGTGTAGCGGTTCGCGGTGCGGAAGACGCAGAACGAGCTGATCACCATGTGCACGTCGAGGGCGTCCACGTCGTCGCGGAACTGCCCGGCCGCCCGCCCGCGCTCCAGGATGCGGCCGAGCACGTCCACCGCCGGGTCGGCCAGGCGGGGGAGCAGGTCGGACTTGGCCAGGTGCTCGGCGCGGTGGATGTTCTCGATGCTGACCAGCCGGAGGAAGTCCGGGTGCGACTCGTGGTGGTCGAAGGTCAGCTCGGCGAGCCGGCGGATCGCCGCCACCGGCTCCAGGTCGTCGACGTCGACCTCGCGCTCGATGCCGCGGATCACCGAGTAGGCGTTCTCCAGCGCGGCGAGGTAGAGCTGCTCCTTGCCGCCGAAGTAGTAGTAGATCATCCGCTTGGTGGTGCTGGTGCGCGCGGCGATCTCGTCCACCCGGGCGCCCGCGTAGCCCTTGTCGGCGAACTCCAGGGTGGCGACGTCGAGGATCTCCGCGCGGGTGCGCTCCGCATCGCGCTGCCGGACGTCGCCGGTGTCTGATGTTGGTGCTGCCACGGCGCTCCCCGGGGGTGGATCGGAATTCCCGTTCACTGTAGTGCAGCGCCCCTTCCCCGATCCGGGCTTCCGCCCTACTATTAACTAGCTAGTTCGTTCATTGACCGAGGCGGGGATGTGCGCAAGCAGGACAGCTACCTCATCGGGCTCGTCGGAGCGGGCATCGGCCCGTCGCTGAGCCCGCCGCTGCACGAGCGCGAGGCCGACGAGCTCGGCCTCCGGTACCTCTACCGCAGGTGGGACCTGGACGTGCTGGCCAGACCGGCCGAGTCCGTCGGCGAGCTGCTGGCGGCGGCCCGCACCGCGGGCTACGACGGGCTGAACATCACGCACCCGTGCAAGCAGCTGATCGTCGAGCACCTCGACGAGCTCTCGACGGACGCCGTCGCGCTCGGCGCGGTCAACACGGTGGTGTTCGCCGAGGGCCGCGCGATCGGCCACAACACCGACTGGTCCGGTTTCGCCCGCAGCTTCAGCCGCGGTCTTCCGGACGTCGCGGTGGACCGCGTGGTGCTTCTCGGCGCGGGCGGTGCCGGTGCCGCGGTCGCACACGCCCTGCTGACGTTGGGCACGGGCGTGCTGCGCGTGCTCGACGCCGATCAGGAGCGCGCGGAGGCGCTGGCCGCGTCGTTGCGCGGGCGCTTCGGAGCCGACCGGGCCGAGGCGGCTCAGCCGGAGCGCCTCGCCGAGTCGTTGGCGTGGGCGGACGGCTTCGTGCACGCGACCCCGACGGGCATGGCCGCGCACCCCGGGTCGCCGGTGCCCGCCGAGCTGCTGCGGCCCGGGCTGTGGGTGGCCGATGTCGTCTACCGGCCGCTGGAGACCGAGCTGGTCGCCACCGCGCGTGCCGCCGGTTGCCGGGTGCTCGACGGCGGCGGCATGGCCGTGTTCCAGGCCGCCGAGTCGTTCCGCCTGTTCACCGGTGTGGAGCCGGACGCCGACCGGATGCTGCGCCACTTCGCCGAACTCGCCGGAGGTGTTCGTGTCCGCAGTTGAACCGCGCCGGGTGATCGCCACCGTCTGCCTGTCCGGCACGCTGGAGGACAAGCTGGCCGCCGCCGCGGCCGCCGGGTTCGACGGCGTGGAGCTCTTCGAGAACGACCTCGTCGTCTCCGCCGCCTCGCCCGCCGAGATCCGGCAGCGCTGCGCCGACCTCGGCCTGACCATCGACCTCTATCAGCCGTTCCGCGACTTCGAGGCGGTCCCGCCGGACGTGCTGCGCGCCAACCTGCGGCGCGCCGAGCGCAAGTTCGACGTGATGGAGCAGCTGGGCGTCGACCTGGTCCTGGTGTGCTCGACGGTCTCCCCGGACGCGGTGGACGACGACGAGCTGGCCGCCGAGCAACTGCGCCTGCTCGCCGAACGCGCTGCCGCCCGGGGCATGCGCGTCGCCTACGAAGCGCTGGCGTGGGGCCGGTTCGTCAACACCTATGAGCACTCGTGGCGCATCGTGCGCCGCGCCGACCACCCGGCGCTGGGCGTGTGCCTGGACAGCTTCCACGTGCTCTCGCGGGGCGGCGATCCGGCGCTGATCCGCACGATCCCCGGCGAGAAGCTGTTCTTCCTGCAGCTGGCCGATGCGCCGCAGCTGGACATGGACGTGCTGCAGTGGAGCAGGCACCACCGGCTGTTCCCCGGCCAGGGCGCGTTCGACCTGCCGACCTTCGTCGGCAACGTGCTGTCCACCGGCTACCGCGGGCCGCTGTCGCTGGAGGTCTTCAACGACGTCTTCCGCCAGGCCGACCCGAAACCCGCTGCGCTGGACGCGATGCGCTCGCTGCGCCTGCTGGAGGAGCAGGTCGGGTTCCCGGTGGCCGCACCGGCACCGGAGCTGTCCGGTCACGCCTTCGCGGAACTGACCGTCGACGAGGTGGCCGGGGCGAAGCTCGCGGAAACCCTTGCCGCGCTTGGCTTCGAGCGCACCGGCGAGCACGGCAGCAAGCCGGTGCAGCTGTGGGAGCAGGGCGGTGCGCGGGTGCTGCTGAACGCGAAGGCGGAGACGCCGGGCACGGCGGTGATCGGTGCGCTCGCGGTGGAAACCGGGGACCCGAGCAGCTCCGCGCTGCGGGCGGACGCGATGCACGCACCGGTCCTGCCTCGCACGCGCGGGCCGCAGGAGGCGAACCTGGCCTCCGTGGCGGCACCGGACGGCACCGAGGTGTTCTTCTGCTCCGACAGCTGGCTCGCCGACTTCTCGGGTGCCGGTGCGTCCCCGGTGCCGGGGCTGGGCATCACCGGCATCGACCACGTCGCGCTGACCCAGCCCTTCGACCACTTCGACGAGGCCGCGCTGTTCTACCGCTCGGTGGTCGGGCTGCGACCGGAGCCGATCGCGGAGTACGCGGCGCCCTTCGGAATGGTGCGCACGCGAGGCGTCGTCGACCCGACCGGATCGGTGCGCATCGCCCTGACCGGCACCCTGGTGCGGCGCGGCGAGTGGGCCCCGGCGGTGCGCGATCCGCAGCACATCGCCTTCGCCTGCGAGGACGTGCTCGCCGCGGCACGCGCGTTGCGCGAACGTGGAGCGCCGGTCCTGCGCGTGCCGGACAACTACTACGACGACCTCGACGCCCGGCTGGACCTGGACAGGGAGCTGCTGGTGCAGCTGCGCGCGAACTCGGTGCTCTACGACCGCGACGAGCACGGTGAATACCTGCACGTGTGCACCGAGATCCTCGGCTCCCGCATCTTCTTCGAGCTGGTCCAGCGCATCGGCGGCTACGCGGGCTACGGCGTGCCCAACGCCCCGGTCCGCATGGCGGCCCACCGGCGCCAGCGCCTCGCCGCGGACGGCTAGTCCAAGAGCCGCAGGGTCGCCAGCTCGGCCTCCGGGGACCAGTCGGGCGTCCAGAGGCGAGCGCCGTCGCGGCGGTGCAGTCGGCGGAGGAAGGACAGGACGCCCGAGGTCCCGGTGGACCACGGTGCGCTGGAGGTCTCCAGCGAGTTGTCCGGGAACACCGGCGTCGCGTAGTCCCCGCCGCTGCGGGCGAGCGCGTGGACGGCGATCTCCTCGGCACCGCGCCAGAACTCCTCGTCCTCGGTGGCGATGGCCAGGTCGATGAGCGCTTCGCCGATCCCGGCCAGACCGCAGCACTGCGAGACCACCCACGCCTGCGGGGCCAGGCCCAGGCAGGCACGCGCACCGTCCTTCGCCAGCGCCAAGTAGCGGTCGTCGCCCCAGTGCAGGGCGGCGGCGAGCAGCGCCGACGAGATGCCGGACATGCCCTGGCACCAGGAAGCCGCCATCGGCCGTGCGGGACGGCGGTGCATGACCTGGATCAGCTCCGCCGACTCGTCGGCGAGCGCTTCGAACCGCTTCGCGGCGGCTTCCTCCGCCGCTGGATCACCGGTGCGCTGGTGGTAGCGCAGCAGGAAGTGCGCGATTCCCGCGTCGCCGTGGGCGAAACCGGCTTCGAGCGCAACACCGGTCTCCGGGTCGGCGGGCACCGCGTCCTCGGTCTCCCGGGTCTGCCCGGACAGCAGCCGACGGGCGCACTCGTCGGCGACCGCCAGGTGCCCGCCGTCCGGCTCCAAGGCGTGCAGGACCAGGTGCCCCGCGCCGATCCCGGCCACGCCGTGGATGTGGTCGGCGCGCTCGTCGCCGAGTTCGACCGGTGTGGACACCGGCAGGTCCGCAGCGGTTCGGCGTGCCGCCGCGAGGAAGATCTCGGTGCCCGTGCGCCCGAAGTACAGGGCGGCGGGCAGGCGGGTCGGTGGCGTCGCCCCGATCGTCCAGCGGGCCAGCTCGATCCCGGACTCGACGCCTTCGGGGTGGTGCAGCAGCTCCAGCCCGAGCCCGGCCGATCCGCTGTAGACGTTGGTCTTGGGCGGTTCTCCGCGATCGGTCGGCTGCGACATCATCTCGCGCGCAGCCGCCACGCACTCGCCGACGGTGTGCGCCAGCACGGATTCGAGCAGATCGGAGGAGAGTTCGGGTGATCTCGGCCGGTGTCCGCGGCGGGTGGTGCGACGCACGCGCAGATCCTCGAACGTCGCGGTGCGCTCGGCGGGGTCCAGGCTCAGCAGCCCCGGGATCAGCGCTCGGACACCCGTCGCGTCCGGATACAGCCTTTCCAAGCACAGCAGGGTGCGCTCCAGGTTGCGCACCGGGTCCGGGTCGACGCCGATCGGGTTGATCCCGGTGGCGGCGAAGAACAACGTCGCGCCCAGCGAGAAGTAGTCGTCGGCGGGTTCGGCCGGGCGGTCGGTGTGCTGGTCGGGCACGCTGTAGCCGCGCGTCCAGCCGTGCAGCTGGAACCCGTCGAAGTAGCTGTTGCCGAAGTCGATGAGCGTGCAGCGGCCGTCGTCGTCGAGCACCACGTTCTTCGGCGAGAGGTCGCGCACCACCACGCCGCGCTCGTGCACCGCTGCGAGCACCTCGGCCAACCGCGCGGCCAGCCCGCCCAGATCCCGGTCCGGGCTGGCGGCGTCGTCGAAGAACCTGGTCTGCTCGCCGACGTACCGGTTGAGGTCGCGGGTCCCGACGTCGGTGGTCACCAGGTACTCGTCCTCGCCGTGCCGGAAGTGGTCGAGCAGCTGCGGCACGCCGTCCACCCCGTCCAGCGCCTGCAGCACGCGCCGCTCGTTGCGCATCTGCATCCGCAGGTCGATGCCGTTGACGTTCTCCCCGACGTGGGCGCGGGCCTCCTTGACCACCACCTGCCGACCACCGGGGTCCACGGCCCGGTAGACGTTGCCGCGCGGCCCGCGCATGACGCCGGACGTCAGCCGGTACCGGCCACCGAGGACGGTCGTGCGCTGCGCCGCGTTCTCCTCGGCGGGGCGGAACGGATCGGTGGCCCACGGCGGGCAGCTGAACTCCGGACCGGCCGCGCCCGGCAGCGCGGTGCCGTCCGGGCCGATCACCACGAGTTCGAAGTCACCGTTGTCGTCCACCCGGTACTGCGGGCGGAACGGCGCGTAGCGGTAGTACACCGGGGAATCCGACCGGATGCGGCGATCGCTGGCGATCCGCGGGCCCGTCATCCCGGCCAGCGCCTCGGCCAGCAGACCGCCCAACCGCACCACGTCGGCCTGCGGCGGGTAGACGGTCATCGCCTTGCCGACGGTGGCCGGGTCGACGTCACCGGAGTTGAGCTCCCGCAGCACTTCGGGCGAACGCGCGACCTTGAAGTCGCAGTCGTGCGACAGCAGCAGCGGCACGGCGATCTCGACGGTCCGCTCCAACGTGCCCGGCCGCGCCGAGATGTGCAGCTTCCAGCCCTGATCGGGCACCGTGCCACCGGGATTGCGCACGCTCACCCAGGTCTCGTCGACGGCCACCTCCCGCCCGGCGGATTCCGCGTCCCGGGCCAGCCGCTCGGGCAGATCGGTCGTGCTGCTCATCCTGCTGCTCCCCGGTCGAAACGGTCGGACGCGGCGGGAAGGTCCGCGATGGACCTCCCCGCCCTTGGCGAGAACCCGTCAGACGATGGACGGACAGCAGGGCCAGCTGCTGCACACCGTGCGCTTGCAGGTGTTCACGCAGGCCTGGGGTCCGTGCAGGACCTCCTTGAGGTCCACCTCGAAGTCGACCGAAACGTCCTCGATCTCAACGGTTCCCGCGTCTCGCGGCTCCAGCAGCAGGGTGGGCATGATCGCTCCTTCCTCGTCCGCCGATCTGGCGGGACGTCGCGGGGTTGCGAAGGCGGCAGCGGATTTCCCAGCACACCAACGAATTCCGGGTACCGCGCCCCCCACTGCGCGGTGCGTCCCCAGTGCAACCCCTGGAATTGTTGGCACACCGGGTTTCGCAGACCTAGGGCCAAACGGAGGAACAACGCGAGTTTACAGATCTCCCTTGGGTCGATTAACTTCTCGGGCGTGATGGGGAGAAGTCGTTGCCCGGCACGATCTCCGGGAACCGGGCGCCGCGGATGAGGTGGCGACGCCGCACCGCGGTCGAGCCGACCGATCTCGTCGTGCCGTACTGGCAGGCGCACGACGCCGAGCTGCTGTCCGCGGGGCTGGGCGCCATCGCGCGCCGCCTGCCGACCCTGGTCCGCGACGCGATCCGGGTCGCCTGGCAGGCCAGCCGCCTCGACACGGCGGCCACCCTCGGCCTCAACGTGCTGGCCGGTCTGTTCACCGCCTTCGGGCTCCTGGCCACCAACGACGTGCTGGAGTCGCTGTTCGCCGCGGGCGCGACCGCGGACCGGGTCCGCGCGGCGATCCCCGCGCTGCTGCTGGTGGCCGCGGCCGCCGGGCTGCGCGCCGGGCTGCTGGCGGTCGCGACCTGGGCCCAGGAGCGGCTGAAGCCCCAGGTCGAGCGGCTGGCCGAGACCCGGCTGTTCCGGCTGACCACCCGGGTGGAGCTGACCGCGTTCGACGACGAGGAGTTCCACAACTCGATGCAGCGGGCGCGGGACAACGGCGTGCCCGACTCCGCGACCGTCGTGGAGATGACCGTCAACGTCCTCACCGGAGCGATCGGCGTGCTCTCGGCGGCGGTCACCCTGGGCATCCTGCACCCGGCGCTGATGCCGCTGCTGCTGGTGACGGCGGTGCCGGACGCGTGGGCCGCGCTGCGGTCGGCGCGGATGCGCTACGCGGCCTTCCGGCGCGTGTCCACCGCGCGGCGGCGCAAGTTCCTGCTCTCCGACCTGATGGCCGAGCGGCCGCCCGCCGCCGAGGTGCGGGCCTTCACGCTGCGCCGCTTCCTGCTCGGCGAGTACGACCGCATCGCCGAGTACGAGCAGCGGGTGGAGCTCGACGTCGCCTGGCAGCGGGCGACCACCCGGATGACCGGCGACCTGCTCGGCGGCGCCGCGCTCGCCGCGGTGTACGGGACGCTCGGGCTGATGCTGGCGTTCGGGTTCGTCCCGCTGGCCGTGGTGGGCACCGCGGTGCTGACCATCCGGGCCAGCCAGTCGTCGCTGACCAGCCTGGTGCAGTCGGTGAACAAGCTCTACGAGGCCGGGCTGTACTTCGGGGACTACCTGGAGTTCTGCGCGCTGGCGGAGCGGTTCGTGCCGCCCGAGCGCGCCGAGCAGCTGGAGCCGTTCCGCCGGATCGAGGCGGACGCCGTGCACTTCACCTACCCGGGGGCGGACGCGCCCGCGCTCGACGGGGTGAGCGTGGCGGTCGAGCGCGGCGAGGTCGTCGCGCTGGTGGGGGAGAACGGTTCCGGGAAGACGACGCTGGCCAAGCTGCTGGCCGGGCTGTACGCACCGGATTCCGGCGCGGTCCGGTGGAACGGCGTCGACCTCGCCGAGGTGTCCGGCGACGCGCTGCGCGAGCGGATCTCGGTGATCGCCCAGGACCACACGCGCTGGCCGCTGACCGCGGCGCAGAACATCACGATGGGGCGGCCGCGCGACGACGAGCGGATGGACGAGGCGGCGCGCGCAGCCGGTGCCGACGCGGTGCTCGCCAGGCTCGGCGACGGCTACGAGACCCTGCTGGACCGCAGGTTCCGCGGCGGGCACGACCTGTCCGGCGGGCAGTGGCAGCGCATCGCGATCGCCCGCGCCTTCTACCGCGACGCGGACGTGATGATCTTCGACGAGCCGACCTCGGCGCTGGACCCGCGCGCCGAGCACGCGCTGTTCGAGCGGATCCGGCGGCACGCCGAGGGGCGGACCGTGGTGCTGATCTCGCACCGGCTCTCCAGCGTCCGCTACGCCGACCGGATCTACGTGCTGGACCGCGGGCGGGTCGTCGAGCAGGGAACCCACGCCGAACTGCTGCTCACCGGCGGTCGCTACGCCCAGCTCTACGAGCTGCAGGCCGCCGCCTACCGCGAACCGAGCTCGGCGTGACGGGCTGGCCCGCCTCGGCGGCGCTGGCGGTGGCCGGGGTGCTCGCCTTCGCCGCGGTCGGCAAGCTGCGCGACCTCGGCCGGTTCGCCGAAGCCATCTCCGGGTACCGGATCCTGCCCGCCCGGCTGGTTCCGGTCGCGGCGCGGGTCGTCGCCGGGGCGGAGCTGCTGAGCGCGGTGCTGCTGGTGGTGCCAGCGGTGCGGGTGTGGGGAACGGTGCTCGCGGTGGCGTTGTTCAGCGCGTTCCTGATCGGGATGGGCAGCGTGCTGCGCCGCGGGATGGAGGTGCCCTGCGGCTGCCTGCGGGGTTCGGAGCGGGTCGGTGCGGCTTCGCTGACCCGCACCGGGTTGCTCCTGGTGCTGGCGGTGTGGGCGGGATTCGGGGCGGATGCGCCCTTCGACGCCGTGCAGCTGCTCGTCGCCGCGCTGCTGCTGGTGGTGGTGTTCGGCACGGCGGCGCTGGTGTCGCGCCGGGAAGGACAGCCGCCCGCTCCGGTCGTGGGCAGGAGGATCGAGATCGGTGCCGATGTGTCGGCTTTCGCCGATGGTGGGAACCGCGTCCTGTTCGCTTGCATTTCGCCGCTCTGCGGCGCCTGCCGGGCGATGCTGCCCGTGTTCCGCGCGGCCGCCGACCGGGTACCGGTGGTGCTGGTGAGTTCGGGCGATCCGGGCGAAGTGCGGGATTACCTTGCCGCGCAGGGGATCGAGCTGCCGCTGGTGACCGGGCCGGACGTCTTCGAGGCCAACGGCGTCCCCGGGCCGCCCTACATCGTGCTCACCGACGGGACCGGCACGGTGCTGGCGCACAGCGGTGCGAACCGTCCGGAGCAGGTGGCCGACCTGATCGCCGGGAGTTGACCCCGGATTCCGGTATCGGCCACTTCGTCCTCTGTGGGCGGACATCGCCGAATCGGCCGCAAGATCAAGGAAATTCGCGGTGCTCGGATCCGGGGTGCGGGCGGCGCGCCGCTCCGTGGTCGTAGATTGGGATCGGCGGAAGCGGACTACCCGGAGTCGGGAGGCGAACACGTGGTCGAGCAGGCAGCGGCCGGTGCCCACCGCTGGCGCGGCCGGATCCCGAGCGCCACCGCAGGCGCGCTGCTGGTCATCGCGCTGCTGTGCGTCGGCTCGGCGGTCGGGCTGGCGCTGTTCGGGAACGTGCAGCCGGTGCGCAGATTCGTCGACGACGTGCTGTTCCCGGCCCCGCCGAACCTCGCCTACGGGGCGTTCGTCGCGATCCTGGCCGCCGCGCTCAAGCGGCGCAAGCGGTTCGCGCTGTGGATCCTGATCGGCGTCCTGCTGCTGCAGATCGTCGGCGACGTCGTGGTGCTGGTGGTGCTGGGCGACCACGTCCAGGCGCTGTGGATGGCCGAGCTGGGCACCCGCTACCACCTGCCGGTCGGCCACACCTGGGTGTTCAGCACCAACATCGTCATCTCGGTGCTGGCGCTCGGCGTGCTGTGGTGGGCCCGCGACGAGTTCTACGGCCGCTCGCAGCACGGCAGCGGCTACCGGGCGGCGGCGGTGTTCGGGCTGCTCGTCGCCGTGTTCGTGGGTCTCGGCTTCGGACTGGTCACGCTGTTCCCCGGTTCGCTGACCGACACCGGGGCGCGGCTGACGTGGACCGTGGAGCGGGTGCTCGGCGGCGCGGTCGACTTCGACGTCACGCGCATCGGGCACGCGCCGGGCTGGGTCAACCTGGTCCTCGGCCTGTTCGGGATGACCGCCCTGTTCACCGCGCTGTACCTGCTGCTGCGGGCGCAGCGGCTGGCCGCCGCGCTGCACCCGGACGAGGAGCAGCACGTCCGCGCCCTGCTCGCCGAGCACGGCGCGCAGGACTCCCTCGGCTACTTCGCCACCCGCCGCGACAAGGCCGTGCTGTTCTCCGACAGCGGCAAGGCCGCGATCACCTACCGGGTGGTGGCGGGGGTCTGCTTGGCCAGCGGCGACCCGGTGGGCGACCCGGAGGCGTGGCGCCCGGCGATCGACCGGTGGCTGGCGATGTGCCGGGAGTACACCTGGACCCCGGCGGTGATGGGCGTCAGCGAGGCGGGCGCGACGGCCTACTCCCGGGCCGGGATGAAGGTCCTCCAGCTCGGCGACGAAGCGATCCTGCACGTCGCGGAGTTCAGCCTCGAAGGCCGGGAGATGCGGCCGGTGCGGCAGGCCGTCAACCGGGTGCGCCGCGCCGGGCTCACCGCCCGCGTCCGGCGGCACCGCGAGGTGCCGGAGCAGGAGATGGCCGAAGCGGCACGGCTGGCCGAGGCCTGGCGCGACACCGAGACCGAGCGCGGGTTCAGCATGGCGCTGGGGCGGCTCGACGATCCGCACGACGGCGACTGCGTGCTCGTCGAAGCGGTGACCGACGACGGGGAGCCGGTCGCGCTGCTGTCGCTGGTGCCGTGGGGGCGCAACGGGCTCTCGCTGGACCTCATGCGCCGCGACCGCGACGCCGACAACGGCGTGGTCGAGTTCATGGTCAACGCGCTGGTGCAGGCCGCGCCGCGGCTCGGGGTGGAGCGGATCTCGCTCAACTTCGCGATGTTCCGCGCCGCGTTCGAGGAGGGTGCGCGAATCGGCGCCGGGCCGGTGCTGCGGGCTTGGCGCGGGCTGCTGCTGTTCTTCTCCCGGTGGTGGCAGCTCGAATCGCTGTACCGGTCGAACGTCAAGTACCGGCCGCGCTGGTTCCCGCGCTACGTCGCCTTCGCGGAGCGGCGCGACCTGGCGCGCGTCGGCATCGCCTCGGCCGCGGCGGAGGGCTTCCTCCCGGCTCCCCGCCGGACGGTCACATCGGACTCGCCGGTGGTGCCGGTACCGGCGGTGGAGGCGCCGGAGCGGCGGCGCACCGAGGAGCAGCAGCAGGTCCGGCAGGACAAGCTGGCGGCCCTGCGCGAAGCCGGGGTCGACCCGTACCCGGTCGCGGTCCCCCGCGCGGAGAGCTGCCAGGACGTCGCCGACCGGCACCGGGGGCTGGCGCCGGACCACCGGACCGGCGAGCGCACGTCGGTGGCCGGGCGCGTGGTCCTGGTGCGCGACCACGGCGGCGTGTGCTTCGCGACGGTGCGCGACTTCTCCGGTGACCTGCAGGTGATGCTCACCGCCGAGGAGTCCGGCGCGGAGCTGCAGCGGTCCTGGCGGCAGCAGGTGGACATCGGCGACCAGGTGTCGGTGACCGGGGAGGTGGTCACCTCCCGCAAGGGCGAGGTCTCGATCCTGGCCACCGGCTGGCAGCTCGCCGCCAAGTGCCTGCGCCCGCTGCCCGACAAGCGGCGCGGACTGGTCGACCCCGAGTCCAGGGTCCGCCAGCGGCACGTAGACCTGATCGTGCGCCCGGAAGCCCGGGCCACCCTGCGCGCCCGCAGCGCGGCGGTGCAGGCCGTGCGCGAGACGCTGCTGCGCGAGGACTTCCTCGAGGTGGAGACACCGATCCTGCAGCCGGTGCACGGCGGGGCCAACGCGCGGCCGTTCACCACGCACATCAACGCCTACGACATGCGCCTGTACCTGCGGATCGCCCCGGAGCTCTACCTGAAGCGGCTGTGCGTGGGCGGGGTGGAGCGCGTGTTCGAGATCGGCCGCAACTTCCGCAACGAAGGCGTGTCGCACAAGCACAACCCCGAGTTCACCATGCTGGAGGCCTACCAGGCCTACGGCGACTACACGACGGTCCGCGAGCTGTGCCAGGAGCTGGTGCAGGCCGCCGCGACCGCGGCGAACGGGGCCCCGGAAGCAGGTGGGTGCGACTTGCGCGGCGACTGGCCGGTGGTGCCGGTCAACGTCGCGGTGTCGGAGGCGCTGGGGGAGGAGGTCACCGCCGACACCGAGCTGCCGCGCCTGCGGCGGCTCTGCGACGCCGCGGGTGTGCCCTACCAGCAGCAGTGGACTCGCGGAGCGGTGCTGCTGGAGATGTACGAGCGGCTGGTGGAGGCGCGCACCACGACCCCCACGTTCTACGCGGACTTCCCGGCCGAGGTCTCGCCGCTGACCCGGCCGCACCGGGACGACCCGAGGCTGGCCGAGCGGTGGGACCTGGTCGCGTTCGGCACCGAGCTGGGCACCGGCTACTCCGAGCTCGTCGATCCGGTCGAGCAGCGCCGCCGGCTCACCGAGCAGTCGCTGCTGGCCGCGGGCGGCGACCCGGAGGCGATGGAGCTGGACGAGGACTTCCTCGCCGCGCTGGCCTACGGGATGCCGCCCACCGGTGGCCTGGGGCTGGGCCTGGACCGGTTGATCATGCTGCTCACCGGTGGTTCCATCCGCGAGACCCTGGCGTTCCCGCTGGTCAAGCCGCGCGGCTGAATCAGCGGCTCCGGTGCTGCCAGGCGAGCTCGACCAGCTCGGCCAGCCGCTCGGTGGTGACCTGGCCGAGGTCGACGCGGATGCCGATGGGCTTGCCGGACCGCAGCACCGGCTCGATCCCGGCGCCGACCGCGGCTGCCACCTCGTCCGCACCGAGCGAGAGCATCGCCCGGCCCTCCTTGTCGATCGAGGCGAAGTTCTTGCCGCGGACCGCGAACGCGGGCATCCGGAAGTGGGTGCCCTCGGTGGTCCCCGGCATGGCCAGCGCCAGGCGCCGGAAGTCGTCGAGCGTGGTCATCGGCACTCCTAGGACTTCGGGCCCCGCACGGTAGCCGACAGGACCGACGGTCAGTGCTCCGCAGGCGGCCGGTCGGTGAAGTGCTCGGCGGCGAAGGTCAGCAGGTAGGGCAGGCCGATGCGAGCGGTGCGCCAGGTGTGCCACTCGCCCGGCTCGGTGCGGACGGCGACGTCGGCGCCGCGGGCGGCGAGCTGGTCGGCGAGGCGGTAGGCGAGGTCGACGTCGCTGTGCGCGACGACACCCGCGTGCAGCATCACCGCGAGCGGCTGGGGTATCTGCAGGGTCGGCAGGTACTCGCGCGGTGTGTTGGCGCGCAGCAGGTCCGGGTGCCCGGCGAGCAGGTCGGTGCCCGGGTCGTCGGACGGTTCGCTGGCCAGGACGACCGAGTACGTGCCCTGGTTGCGCAGGCCCAGGTTCAGCGCGCAGAACGCGCCACCGCTCATCCCGCCGATCGCCCGGTCCCCGCGGTCGGGCAGGGTGCGGAACCGGGCGTCCACCTCGCGCGGCACGGTGGTGGTCAGGTACGTCTCGAGCTGTGGTCCGCCCGGCACGTCCAGGCACTCCCAATCGGTGCCGGTGCCCGCGGTGGCGTCGACCGCGACCACGATCATCGGGGGCGTGGTGCGCGTGTCGGCCAGGGCTTGGAGCGTTTGCACCGCGCCTCCCGGGCCGAGCCAGTCGTCCGGCCCGCCGCTCGGGTAGCCGTGGACCAGGTAGACCACGGGGTAGCGCTCGTCGGCGTGCGCGGGATCGTCGTAACCGGGCGGCAGCAGCACCCGCGTGCGGCCGGTGGGGATGCCGAGCCCCGGATCGGGCAGCGAGACGTCCGCCACGCGCACGCCACCGGGCACGGCGGGCGGGATCGGCGTCGCCGGTTCCGAGTCCTGGTTCCCGCCGCTGGCCAGCAGCAGCAAGCGCCCGAGGTCGTCCAGGGAGCGCACGTAGCCGACGTAGCTGTTGACCCCCGCGGCGACCGTCACCAGCGCCAGCAGGACAGGCACGGCGATGGCGGCCCGCCGCATCCGACGCCGCTTGACGACCACGATCGCGAGCACGGTGAGGGCGGCCAGCACGACCACCAGCACGACGGACTCCAGCGGACTGCGGCCGCCTGCCTGCTCGGTGACGGAAGCGGGCAGCTGGGGGCCCGGACCGATCGCACCTGTCAATGCCACGCGCACGCCGACGATTATGCCCGTGATTCGAAAAGCCGTTCCACGGCGTGGATTTCACGCCACATGTGCGGTTGTTCCGATTTCTGCGCGAGTGCGGCGAATCCGCGCCCGCGTGCCGGATCCCGGTACGCTCGGTGTCGTCCACTTCGGTCGGGGTCGGTTTTCGGGGAGGTTGCCGGGAATGCGGTCGATCGCCGAGCACGTGGCCGACCTCTCCCTCGTCGACTGGTGGCCGGTCCGCGCCGCGCTGCTGCTGGCGACGTTGCTGGCGGTCGCCCTGCTGCTGCGCCGCCGTCGGGACCGGGCGGTGCGCTACGCGTTGGCGCCGCTCGCCGCGCTCCTCCTCGTCGTCAACGTGCTGCTCGGGGTGAATGCGTACTTCGGGTACTACCTCACGGTTTCGCAGGCCCTGGGCACGGTGGGCGAGGAGGAGGGCTCGCTGGCGATGCTCGACGGGAAGGCCGTTCCGCGCTCCGCGGGCGCGGTGGTCGAAGTCCAGATCCCGGCCCGCAGCTCGGGCTTCCAGGCCCGCCCGGCCGAGGTGTACCTGCCCCCGGCGTGGTTCACCAGCCCCCGCCCCAGGCTCCCGGTGATCTTCCTCCTGCACGGAACCCCGGGCAGCCCGCAGGACTGGCTGGACGGCGGGGAAGCCCAGCGCACGGTGGACGCCTGGGCGGCGGCCCACGGCGGAACGGCGCCGATCGTGGTGATGCCGGACGTCAACGGAGCGGTCTTCGACGACACGGAATGCGTCGACAGCCCCCGCGGCAACGCGGAGACCTACCTGACCGAGGACGTCCCGGACTACGTCCGAACCCACTTCCTGACCCGAGATCCCGGCGAGCCCTGGGCGGTGGCGGGCCTGAGCGAAGGGGGCACCTGCGCGGTCGTGCTCGCCCTCCGCCACCCGGACCTCTTCGCGACGTTCGCCGACTTCGGCGGCCTCCTGGGGCCCCGGGACGGCGACACCAACGACCCGGGCACCACGGTCGCGACCCTGTTCGCGGATTCCCGGGCGGACTTCGACGAGCACGAACCGGCGTGGCTCCTCGGGCACCGTCGGTACCCGGGGGTGCACGGGTTCTTCGCCGTGGGGTCCGACGATCCGGAGCCGCTGGCCGCCCAGTCGCAGCTCACCGACCTGGCGCGGCGGGCCGGGGTGGAGACGTCGGCCGTCGTCGTTCCGGGTGGGGAGCACACGTTCGACGTCTGGCGGGCCGGGTTCGCGGCCGCGCTTCCCTGGATCGCCGAGCGGATCGGGCTGGGGGCTTCGCGGTGAGTTGACCGCGGGTCCGGGGTCGCGGCACGGAGAAGTGGCGTCGTGTAAGAGTTTTCGCGTCTTGCGCGAATGTTGATCACCGGATCGTGCGACAGTTATTTGCTCGAAATCGTGTTCGACCGTTGGAAGAATGGATGGCGCAACTCCCGACGAGCCAACAGGAAAGTGAGCCAGCCCATGACCACCGAACGCACTCGGCAATCCGCAATCGAGCACGACCACGACCGGGAGCTCACCCAGGCAGCGCACCTCCATCCGATGGTGAACCAACGACCCCAACTCGTCCCCGAGAGGAACATGCCGGTGTCACCGAACAACCCGCTGCGGCGCCATCACCGGCCCGGGCCGCTCCACCTCCCGTCCCCCGGGGTGATCCACCCGTCGTTGTCGCACACCGGTCCGTCCCCGTGACACCGAGCCACGCCCGGGGTCGGGACCGGACGCGCCTGCCGACGGCCAGGCTGCCATCCGGTCCCCGCGCTCCACAGCGCTGCCACGAACAACCCTGCGTACCTTGAAAACTCAACAGCGGAATACGGAAAGCGCTCTCAGGTGGTGTCGAGCGGAAACCTCAAGCACGTGCGCAGGTGCGCAACCCGGCGACCAGAGAAGCGCGGTCGAGGTCACGGCCGATGAAGACGACCTTGCTGCCCCGGGAATCACGCCCCCAAGGCTCGGCGGGGCGGAGTTCGAAGATCCGGTGGATGCCCTGCAGGACGAACCGCCGAGCATCTTCCCGAACGGCGAGAACGCCTTTGAGCCGGTAGAGATCGTCGCCGTGCTCGGCGGTGAGCCGACCGAGCCACTCCCGCAGCGCGGTCTCGTCGAGGTCCCCGTCGACCGCGCTGTCCAGCTCGATCCCGACGGAGTTGACGGCGGGGTCGTGGAAGTGCTCCTGCTCGTCGAGCCAAGCCGGGTGCACGATCCGGTTGAAGGCGCCGACGCCGAGGATGTCGGCGAGGTCGACCTTCGAGTAGTTCGAGGTGAGGATCTCGGCGGTGGCGTTGATCCCGCGAAGGCGTTCGCGGAGGTCGGCGAGCTCGGCTTCGCCGACGAGGTCGATCTTGTTGAGCACCAGCCGGTCGGCGAAGGCGATCTGGTCCACGGCCTGGTGACCCACCCCGGCGCCGTCCAGGTGCTGGCCGATGTGCTTGGAGTCGACCAGCGTCACGATGGCGTCCAGCGCGAAGTGCTCGCTGATCTCCTCGTCGGCGTAGAAGGTCTGCGCGACCGGGTTGGGGTCGGCCAGGCCGGTCGTCTCGATCAGCACCCGGTCGATCCGGTCCTTGCGCTGGATCAGCTTCCGCAGGATGTCGATCAGGTCCGTGCGGGCCGTGCAGCAGATGCAGCAGCCGTTGGACATCTCGAAGAACTCCTCGTCGGAGCGCAGCACGAGCGCGTCGTCGATCGGGATCTCGCCGAACTCGTTCTCGACGACCGCGATGCGGTGCCCGTGCTCGGCGGTGAGGATGTGGTTGACCAGCGTCGTCTTTCCAGCGCCGAGGAAACCGGTCAGCACGGTCACGGGGATCTTGCTCATCGTCGTCCTCCATCGGTGCCCAGCAGGCGGCGGGCGTCGGTGCGTGCGGTTGCCGAGACCACGATCCGGTCTCCGGCGAAGTCGGGGCCGCGGGTCGCGTCCAGCCCCATCCGGGACGTGGTGCCGCCGGCGTCCGACGACGGATCCAGCGGTGATCCCGGAAGTCCGTCCACCACGAACAGATCGCGGTGCGGTTGGAAGTGCGTGGCCAGCGCCCACAGCACTTCGGCGTCGGACGTGATGTCGACGTCGGCGTCCACCGCCACCGCCGTCTTCACGTACGGGTCCCAGCCGAGCAGGCCGAGCAGCACCTGGCGGGCCTGGCCCGGTCGGGACTCGCGCAGCGCCACGTAGCAGTGGAAGTGGGTGCCCGAGGTCGGGTAGTGCACGGCGGTGACATCGGCGAAGCGGGCCTTGAGCTTCTCCGCGAGCTCCGATTCCCGCGGCACCCGCGCGAGGTTCAGGTGGTCCACGGTGTTCCCGCCCGCGACGTCCACCAGCAGTGCGTCCTCGCGGCGCAGGACCGCGTCGACCCGCAGCACGTTGTTCGTGGAGCGGTGCGAGGAGTAGCCCGAGAACTCGCCGAACGGGCCCTCCTCGGCGTGGTGCTGAGGGTCGATGGTGCCCTCCAGCACGAACTCGGCCCACGCCGGGACGCCGATCCCGTGCCGGGGGGTGCGCACCAGGTCGAGCGGTTCGCCGAACAGCCCCCCGGCCACCGCGCGCTCGTCCACCTCCGCGGGGACTCTCGCGGACGCCGCCAGCATGAACAGCGGGTGGCCGCCGATCACCACCGCCACCGGCATCGGTTCCCCGCGCTCGGCGTACTTCGCCAGCAGCCGCCACAGGTCGCCGCGCGAGTGCAGGCTCGTCGCCAGCTCGGTGGGGGAGTGCACCATCGACCGGTGGTAGCTCAGGTTCCCGACCCCGGAATCGGGGTCCTCGGCCACCACGATGCCGCTGGTGATGTAGGGCGCCCGGTCGGATGCGAAGTGCTGGAGCATCGGAACCGACGTCAGGTCCACCTCGGCGTCCTCGACGAGGGGCGAGGAGTCGACGATGCGCGGCGCGATCATCCGCTCGGCGCGGGACTGGTACGCCTCGTGGAGCTGCTCCGGCCCGACGTCGAGGAACCGGGCGATCCGCCTGCGGGAGGCGAAGACGTTGGTCACCACCGGTGCGGCAACACCGCCGACGTCCTCGCACACCAGCATCTCGTCCCGGCCGCGTGCGATGAGCTCGTAGATCAGCCCGGTAACGCCTTCGACGGCGGACACCGGCTCGTCCACCACGACGACGTCTTCCGGGTGCGCGCGCCGGTACTCGGCGAAGAAGGCGTGCGCGTCCTGGCGCGGGGAGGGGGTCACCGGGCTGCTCCTGGTTCTCGTCGGGCGCCTTGCCAGCGCGGGAAGAGGTCGTGGTCGATGCCGAACTGGTCCAGGACCTTGCCGGTGAGGTGCGCCAGCAGGTCGTCGACCGACTCGGGCTGGTGGTAGAAGGCGGGTACCGGGGGCAGCACCACCGCCCCGGCCTCGGTGACCGCGGTCATGTTGCGCAGGTGCACCAGGCTCAGCGGCGTTTCGCGGGTGACCAGCACCAGGCGTCGGCGCTCCTTCAGGCACACGTCCGCGGCGCGGGTCAGCAGGTCGTCGCTGTAGCCGTGCGCGATCCCGGCGAGGGTCTTCATCGAGCACGGCACCACCACCATCCCCGCGGTGCGGAACGAGCCCGAGGCGATGCTGTCGGCGATGTCCCCGCGCTGGTGGCACACGTCGGCCAGCGCGGCCACGTCGGCAGGCCGGAGCCCGGTCTCCAGCTCGACGGTGCGGTGCGCGGCGCGGGACATCACGAGGTGAGTCTCGACCGCGTCGATCTGCCGCAGGCTGGTCAGCAGGTGGATGGCGAGGTGCGGCGCGCTGGCCCCGGTCACGCCCACCACGAGTCGGTCACGCATCTCGCTCCCTCCGCAGGTGGAACAGCGCGTTGAGCACCACCGCCAGCACGGTCCCGGTGGCCACCCCGCTGTCCAGGAAGACCTGCGCGACGAACGGCAGCTGGTGGTAGAAGTCCGGCGCGCCGGTGGGCACCAGGCCGACGCCGAGCGCGACCATCACGACCACCAGGTTCCCGGACCGGCTGAAGTCCACACGGGACAGCAGCTCGATACCGGACACGGTCAGCGCGGCGAAGGTGACCACCGCGACCGCACCGATCACCGGCTGCGGGATCGCTGCCACCAGTCGGCCGATCGGCTGCACCACGCCGAGCAGCACCAGAATCACCCCGCCGACCGCGACCGGGTAGCGGCTGCGGACCTTGGTCAGCGCGATCAGCCCGATGTTCTGCCCGAACGTGGTGTAGGCGAAGCCGCTGAAGACCCCGCTGAGCGCGGTCAGCAGCCCGTCCACCCGCAGCAGGCGGCTGATCTCGGTGGGCCCGACCTCCCGGCCCACCACCTGCCCGACGGCCAGCCCCTGCCCCGAGGCCTCCACCGTCAGCACCAGCACGACGATGAGGAACAGCAGGATGGACGGGACGTCGAACTGCACCATCCCGTAGTGGAACGGCTCGGGCACGCCCAGCACCGGGCCGGAGCCGACCTCGGCCAGCTCGCCCATCCCGGCGGTCCACCCGACGACGGCGCCCACCACCAGCGCGAGCAGCAGCGAGAGCTGTCCCAGCAGGCCGCGCAGGAACCGGGAGAACACCACGACCAGCAGCACGGTGAACCCGGCGATCAGCAGGTTGCCGGGGGCGGCGTAGTCGGGGGCGCTCGGGTCCTTCCCGGCGATCAGCCGCAGCCCGACCGGGATCAGCGTCAAGCCGATCAGCGTGATCACGGTCCCGGTCACCACGGCCGGGAACAACCGCAGCAGGCTCCCGAAGAACGGTGCCAGCAGCACCCACAGCACTCCGCCGACCAGCAGCGAGCCGTACACGGTGGGCAGTCCTTCGGTCTGGCCGATGAGGATCATCGGCACGATCCCGTTCGACGCCGCGCCCACCACCAGCGGCATCCGGATGCCGAACTTCCACAGCCCCAACGACTGCAGGACGGTGCCGACACCGGCCAGCACGAGGTCGATGCAGACCAGGGTGGCGATCTCGTCCTGGCCGAGGCCCAGGGCGGCGCCGACGACCATCGGCACCACGACCACACCCGCGTACATCACCAGCACGTGCTGCAGGCCCAGCAGGATCGTGTGCCCCCACGGTGGTCGGTCGTCCACCCCGACGTCCGATGTGGACGGGCTTTCGCGCACCATCTCGCCCACCTCTCAGGAAGTCCGCCGGTTGAGCACCAGGTTCAGCAGGAAGGCGGCGATGCCACCGGCCGCGATCCCGGAGGACAGCACCGGCTGCAGGACACCGGGCAGGTTCGCGTAGAACTCGGGGGCGCCCACCGGGAGCAGGCCGAAGCCGAAGGAGATGGCCACGATCAGGATGTTGCGCGGATTCCCGAGATCGGCCTGCGCCATGATCTTGACCCCGATCGCGCCGACGGTGCCGAACATGACCACCCCGACCCCGCCCAGCACCGGGCCGGGCAGCGAGGCGACGACCGCGCCGAGCTTGGGCAGCAGGCCGATCACGACCAGCAGCGCTCCGGCGGTGGCGACCACGAAGCGGCTGAGCACGCGGGTCATGCTCACCAGGCCGACGTTCTCGCCGAAGGTGACGATGGTGAACGAGTTGAACACCCCGGCGAAGGCGGTCCCGACCCCGTCGGCCCGCAGTGCTCGGGCCAGGTCGTCGCGGCCGACGTCGCGACCGGCGATCTGCCCGACCGCCAGGGTGTCCCCGGTGGACTCCACCATGTTCACCAGCTGGATGATGATCATCGGCAGGATCGCGGCGACGGTGAACTCGGGGAGCCCGAACGCGAACGGCTGCACCGCGCCGAACCAGGCCGCCTCGCCCACTGCGGAGAAGTCGGCCAGACCGAGCGGCAGCGCCACGAGCGTGCCCAGGACCAGCGCGATCAGGATCGCGAAGCGCGCAACGGCGGCCGGGGCGAAGGCCTCCAGCAGCACCACCAGCAGGATCGTGCCCAGCGCCATCAGCAGCCGGGTGGGGGAGGCGAAGTCGACAGCGGTGGGATCGGTTCCGGCGATGAGCTTCGAGGTGGAGGGCAGCAGCGAGAAGCCGATGATGGCGATGATGGTGCCGGTGACGATGGGCGGGAAGAACCGCATCAACCGGCTGAACCACGGGGCGACGACCCAGGTGAGCAGTCCGGCGACGATGGTCGCGCCGAACACGGCGGGCAGTCCGCCGTCCTTGCCGACCAGGATGGCCGGGGTGATCCCGGTGAACGTCGAGCCCATCACGATCGGCAGCCGGGCCCCGACGTTGAGCACGCCGAGCGCTTGGAGCAGTGTGGCGACGCCGCTGACGAGCACGTTCGCCGACACCAGCATCGCTATCTGCTCGGTGGGCAGCCCGATCCCGAGGCCGATCAGCAGCGGCACGGTGGCCATGCCGGAGTAGGCGACCAGGACGTGCTGCAGGCCGAGCGGCAGCATCTGGCGCAGCGGCGGGACGGTGTCGACGGCATCTGGTGGGGCGGTGCTGCGAGGTCTGGGACGTAATCGCATGGCTCCTCCTCGGGCCTCAGCGCAGCAGGTGCGTCATGCCGGCGCGGTGCAGCAGGAGTTCGGCCCGCTGTCGGGCTTCCGCGGCGGCGGAGGTCTCGTCGACGCGAAGGCAGCGGCCGTCGCGCTGGACGATCTCGCCGTCGACGACGGTGACGACGACGTCCGAGCCGTGCGCGGCGTAGACGAGGGTGCTCACGACGTCGTGCAGCGGTTGCAGGTGCGGTCGGTCGAGGTCGACGACGATCAGGTCGGCGAGCCGACCGGGTTCCAGCACACCGGCGTCGATCCCGGCGCAGCGCGCGCCGTCGCGGGTGGCCAGGTCGAGCGCGTCCTGCGCGCGCATCGCCGTCGGATCGAGGGTGGTCGATCGTTGGGCGAGGACGGACTGCTTCATGCACTCGAACAGGTCCTGCCGGTGCCCGCAGCTCGGTCCGTCGGTGCCCAGCCCGACCACCGCGCCGCGTTCGCGCAGTCCGGCCAGGTCGAGCGTGCCCGACGCCAGGTAGGCGTTGGACGTCGGGTTGTGCACGACGCGCGCGCCGGAGCTGGCGATCTGCTCCACTTCGGCGTCGTCGAGCCAGATCGCGTGCGCGAGGGTGGCGCGCTGGTCGAGCAGGCCGGTTTCGGCGAGCCACTGCACCGGTCGTGCCCGGTAGGTGTCGAGGTAGCTCCGCGGGTCGCCGCGCCCTTCGCAGCAGTGCGCGTGCCAGCTGGTGCCGAGCTCCCGCGCGAGTTCGACGCTGCGGCGGACGAGCTCCTGGTCCACGTAGGTGAGGTTCAGCGGTGCGGGCCAGATCTCGACCCGGGATCCCGGCGGGCGGTGCTGCACGGCTTCGCGGGTGATGGCGAGTTCGTCGGTGGCGGAGTACCGGAACAGCGCATCGGGTTGTCCGCGCTTCGCGGCTATTTCGGTGCGCGGCCCGACGATTCCGCGTGCGACCGCCCCGCGCAGCCCGGTTCGCTCGACGACGTCGGCGACCGCGAGCGTGGTGTCCAGATCGGTCGGTGCGTAGTGGTTGTCCACCACGGTCGTCGTCCCGTGGCGCAGTGCTTCGGCCGCGGCGAGGCGTGCCGCCGCCACCGCGTCCGCGCCGTCCACGGCGATGGAGTACGGCCACATGAAGTCGCACAACCACGGGACGATGGACATCCCCTCGCCCAAACCCCGCGCCAGGGCTTGGTAGAGGTGGTTGTGCCCGTCGACGAGGCCGGGCAGCACGGCCTTCCCGGTGCAGTCCAGGACCGTTCTCCCGTGCCAGCCGACCATTTCGGACTTCGGTCCGACGGCGACGATCCGGTTGCCGGTGATCGCGACCGATCCGGGACGGTGGATGGTGCGGCGGTCGTCGACGGTGAGCACCGTCGCGTCGGTGAGCAGCAGGTCGCAGAGCTTCTCGTGCACGGCGGGCATGCACGCCTCACTTCCCAGGGCCGTTGACGGCCCACTCGGTGCGGAGGGATTCGGATCGCCGAACGGAGGCCCACGACGGGGAGGTCACCGGCGAGTGCGATGCGGATAACATGTAAAGCTCGCCGCGCCCGCCCTGTCAACCGCGAATCAGCGCTGAACCGGTTCGCCCAGCCCGCGTTTACCTGCTGGAAATGCAGAGATGCGCGAAATTACATGCAACTTGTTGACAGCGGGCTCCGGCCGGTGTTGCACTCGATCGCGCCGCGGTTCCAGCGCGGCGACCCGTAGGTGCGGTGATGCGCGGCCGGGGTGCTACCGATGGGAGAGATCGGCGTTGATCATCGACACGCATGTGCACCCGACGAACCTGGTAGACGAGGCGTGGCGGCACACCGGTGAGCCCTTCACCGGCGAGCGCACCCTCAAGATGATGGACGGTCCGATGTGGATCAACGGCAAACCGCGCCGGGTCGACATCAGCTGCATCATGCCGCCGCCGGGCAACACCGCCTGGCGGGACGGCAACCGCGGTGGGCGCGAGGGCATCCGGGAGTACCAGGCCTACGTGACCTCGCTGGTGCAGCGCTACCCGGACCGGTTCGTCGGCAACTTCATCTACAACCCGCGGTTCGGTCCGGAGAACGGGGCCAAGGAGCTGGAGTTCCACGTCAAGGAATTCGGCTACAAGATGCTCAAGCTGCACGCCAACATGCACGCCTACCGCCCGGACCGGGCGCTGGACTGGTTGCGTCCGGTGATGCGGGTGTGCGACGAGCTGGGCATCGTCGTGCTGATCCACACCGGCGACGGCCCGTACTCGATCCCCACCCAGTTCTACCCGATCATCCGAGAGTTCCCCGGGGTCACGTTCATCCTGGGGCACTTCGGGGTGCAGACCGGCGGCGTGTACTGCTTCGAGGCGTTCTGGATGATCCAGGACTCGCACAACGTGATCGGCGAGTCCGGCTGGTTGCTGCAGTCGCGGATCGTGGAGTTCGCCAAGGAGATGAAGAAGACCAAGATGGTCTACGGCACCGACTCGCCGCCCAACGAACCGGGCATGTGGGCGCGCGAGCTGGAGGTGCTCTGCCACGAGCCGCCGCAGGGGCTGAGCCTGTCCGAGGACGACCTGGAGGGCTACCTCGGCAACAACATGGCCCACCTGCTGGGCCTGCAGCCGACCCCGCCGCCGAAGGACCGGGCCGAGGCGGAGGCGTACCTGCGGGGTGAGATCACGCAGGCCTCGGCGACGAACTCGCACGCCGACGCCTACGCGGGCTACACCCCGGACTCCTGGGCCGAGGAGCTGGACCCGGCGAGCTGAGTCAGCGGCCGAGGCGGTGGCGTTCGGGGGTGCGGGCGGTGGCCTGGCCGAGGCGGACGCGCAGCCGGGCGATGTGGCGGCGGGCGGCGGCTTCGGCCATCTCGGGGTCGCCGCTGGCCATCGCGTCCACCACCGCCCGGTGCTCGTCGAGCGCCAGCCTCGGCGCGTCGTCGCTGCGCCACAGCGAGTGGAGCGCGAAGTGGGAGCGTCCGGCGATCGGTTCCAGGGCGGCGAGCAGGTGCGGGTTGCCTGCGAACTCCCGCACCGCTCGGTGGAACCGCATGTCCAGCTCGATGTGCGCGGCGTTGTCGGCGTCGGCGGCCAGCGCCCGCTCGTGCTCGTCGAGGATCTCGCGGAGCTGGGCCAGCCCGTCGGCGTCGAGGTGCTCGGTGGCCAGCCGCGCGGCCAGGCCTTCGAGCTGCTCGCGCACCACGTAGAGCTGCCGCAGGTCGTCGATGTCCACCCGGCTGACCTCGGCGCCGCGGTGCGGCACGTGGGTGGCCAGCCCGTCGTGGATCAGCCGCTGCACCGCCTCGCGCACCGGGCTCCGGCTCACGTCGAGCTGGCGGGCGAGCTCGGGCACGCTCAGCCCGGTGCCGGGCGGCAGGGTGCCGTCCAGGACGGCGGCCTTGAGCGCGGCGTAGGTGCGGTCGGCGAGCAGGCCTTCGCCGGTCAGCGGGGCGAGGTGTCGGGGTGCCGGGGACATCGCGGGACCTCACTCGTCGGTGGGGGAATCGACAGCGATATTACATGTAATTCGCCCGTCCGTAGGGAGCAGGCATGCGTGAAGAGTCCGTCCACCGCACGATCAGCACCGAGCGCGCCGGGGCGGTGGGGCGCAGTGCGCCACGCCCGGACGGGACGCTGAAGGTCACCGGTCAGTTCGCCTACTCCTCGGACCTGTGGGTGTCCGGCATGGTGTGGGGGACCACGCTGCGCAGCCCGCACGCCGCCGCGCGCATCCGGTCCATCGACGTGCGGAAGGCGTTGGCGCTGGACGGGGTGCACGCGGTGCTCACGCACGAGGACGTGCCCGGCGCGAAGACCTACGGCATGAAGGTGGCCGACCAGCCGGTGCTGGCCATCGACGAGGTCCGCTACCAGGGCGAACCGGTGGCGCTGGTGGCGGCGGACGACCCGCGGACCGCGAAGCGGGCGGCCGCGCTGGTGCAGGTCGACTACGAGCTCCTGGAGCCGGTGACCGACGCGGGGCGTGCCTTGGACGAGGCGACCCGGCACGTGCACCCGGGCGGGAACCTGGTCCGCCACGTCAAGATCCGCCACGGCGACGTCGCGGCCGCCCGGGCGCGGGCCGACGTCGTGGTCAGCGGTGAGTACGAGGTGGGCATGCAGGACCAGGCGTTCCTGGGGCCGGAGTCCGGGTTGGCGCTGCCCACCGAGGACGGCGGTGTGGAGCTGCACGTCTCCTCGCAGTGGCTGCACAAGGACCTGGAGCAGATCGCGCCGTGCCTCGGGCTGCCCGTCGACAAGGTGCGCCTGACGCTGGCCGGGGTGGGCGGCGCGTTCGGCGGTCGCGAGGACCTCTCGGTGCACGTCCACGCGTGCATGCTGGCGCTGCGGCTGGGCAAACCGGTGAAGATGGTCTACAGCCGGGAGGAGTCGTTCTTCGGGCACGTGCACCGCCACCCGGCCAGGATGCGCTTCGAGCACGGCGCGACGCGGGACGGGAAGCTGGTGCACGTCAAGGCGGAACTGCTGATGGACGGCGGTGCGTACACCTCCACCTCGCCGGTGGTCATCGCCAACGCCTGCTACTTCGTGGCCGGTGCCTACGAGGTGCCCAGCGCGGAGATCGACGGTTTCGCGGTGTTCAGCAACAACCCGCCGTGCGGCGCCATGCGCGGGTTCGGCGCGGTGCAGTCCACCTACGGCTGCGAGTCCAACATGGACAAGCTGGCCCGCGAGCTCGGCATGGACCCGCTGGAGCTGCGGCTGCGCAACGCGATGACGACCGGCACGGTGCTGCCCACCGGCCAGGCGGTGGACGGCCCGGCACCGGTCGCCGAGCTGCTGGCGGACCTGCGCGACCGCCCCCTGCCGCCGCCCGGCTCGGAGCTGCTGCCGGGCGGGCTGGCGAACACGTCGCGCGGCGAGGGGATCCGCCGCGGCGTCGGCTACGCGATCGGGGTGAAGGCGATCGGCTACTCCGGCGGTGTCGACGACATCTCCACCGCCCGGGTGGTGCTCTCGGCGGCTGGTGGTGAGCCCGTGGTGTCGGTGCACACGGCGGCGGCCGAGTGCGGCCAGGGCATCACCACGGTGCAGTGCCAGATCGCCAGCACCGAGCTAGGCGTGTCACGGGTGGTGGTGCTACCGGCGGACACCGCGATCGGGGACGCGGGTTCGGCTTCCGCCTCCCGGCTGACGTGGATGTCCGGCGGCGCGGTGCAGGGCGCCTGCCGCCTGGTCGCGCGGGAGCTGCTGCGGCGCGCGGCCGAACGCACCGGTCGCCCGGTGGCGGCGCTGGCGCTGCGCGACGAGCACGTCGTCGACCCCGCCGGGACCGCGCTGGTGCCGATCGCGGAGCTCGTCGGATCCGGCGATCTGGAGCGGGTTTTCGAGTTCCACCACCGGCCGACCTCGACCATCGACCCGGAGACGGGCCAGGGCGACGCGCACATCGCCTACGCCTTCGCGGCGCACCGCGCGGTGGTCGACGTCGACGTGGACCTCGGGTTGGTGAAGGTGGTCGAGCTGGCCACCGCGCAGGACGTCGGCAAGGCGATGAACCCGCTGTCGGTGGCCGGGCAGATCGAGGGCGGCAGCGCGCAGGGCCTCGGTCTGGCGGTGATGGAGGAGATCTTGCTGGACGAGCACGGCCACGTCCGGAACCCGTCGTTCACCGACTACCTGATCCCGACCATCCTGGACGTGCCGAGCATGCCGATCTCGCTGTACGAGTTCCCGCACCCGGATTCGCCGTACGGCCTCAACGGCGTGGGCGAACCGCCGACGCTGTCGTCGACCCCGGCGATCGTCAACGCCCTGCGCGCCGCGACCGGGCTGGACCTGGCCAGGGTTCCGGTCCGGCCGCAGGACATCGCCCTGGCCTCCGGCTGACCGGGCTCACACCGCGGCGAGCTGGTCGGCGAAGCGGGTGTCGACGAACTCGGCGAATTCGAACCGCCGCGGGATCTCCCCGGCGGCCACGAACGCGTCCGCCAGCTCCTGCTCGGAGCGGATCACCTCGGCGTCGAGGGGCACGGGCAGGTCCGGGCCGAGTTCGGTGGCCCGCCGGGTCACCTCGACGGGCAGTCCGGTGTCGTCGGCCCACGCCTGCGCGCGCCGCTCGCGGTTGGCGTCGGAGAACCGCTGCGCCCGGGCCAGCCGGACCAGGTAGTCGGCGATGGCGGTGTTGCGGCCCGCGTCGGCGAGCGCGGCGGGGCCCGCGACCTGGAAGCTCAGCCCGTTGGCGGTGCCCCTCCCGTCGGCCAGCACCCGGACGTCGGATTCGAGCTGGACCTGGGAGAAGTACGGGTCCCAGATCGCCCACGCGTCCACCGAGCCCTGCTTGAACGCGCCCATCGCGTCGGAGGGCTGCAGGTACACGAGTTCGACCTCGTCCGGGGTGAGACCGGCCTTGCGCAGCGTCAGCAGGACCTGCCCGTGCGCGGAACTGCCCTTGGCCAGCGCGATCTTGCGACCGCGCAGCTGGTCGACCTGCTGCAGCGGGGAATTCGCGCGCACCAGCAGGACATCGCTGGTGACGTTGCCCTTCGAGGCGGCGACCACCCGGATCTTCGCCTTGGCCGCGGCGGCGAACAGCGGTGGGGTGTTGCCGACGCCGCCGATGTCGACGGCATCGGCGGAAACCGCCTCCAGCAGCGGCGGCCCGGACGGGAAGGTGGCCCACTGCACGGTGTAGGGGAAGTCGTCCAGACCCGCCGAGCGCAGCAGCGACCGGGAGTTGCCCTTCTGGTCGCCGACGCGCAACGTCACCGAGGCGAGCTGCTGGGGCGGGACGGGCGCGGGCACCGGTGCCCGCAGCGGATCGGGTCGGCCGCCGGAGCAGGCGGTGAGCAGCCCGCCGGCGGAAAGGGCGAGCACGGTCAGGAAATCACGACGGCGCACGGTCGGTTGCTCCGAATTCACGGGAAGCGGGCAGGGGAGAACCACCCCGACCGGTTCAGCGCGGCAGGGCGGGTTTCAGCGCGAGGGGATCAGCGGCAACGACACGCGGAGCTGGCCTGCCGTCGCAGATCGACGTGCAAGCGCCAGGTCAACGCGATGCGTCCGGTCACGCCGCAGATGCTCGCAGTCCGCGCGCGCCACCGTCAACGACGCGCACGACCCTCCCAGAGATCGGGAACGCTCGCGCCAGGAGTCCGGAGCGCAGGACGAGGTCGGAGAACCTCACTCCAGCCGGATCCGCCACGTCCGGGAGACGAAGGTGAGCAGGGCCAGCACGGCGGAGAAGAACATCCCGCCGCCTTCGCCGAGGAACAGGCACATCACTGCCAGGACGGACGCCACGAGGACCAGCAGCATCCGCGGCGAGAGCTGCAGCCACAGCCGGCGCAGCGCGCTGGTCTCGGTCAGCCTGCGAGCCAGCTTGGGGTCGTCGCCCATGAGCTGGTTCTCGATCTCCTTCAGGCGGCGACGTTCGTCCCTGGGTAGCATGGCCACCTCCCGGAAGATCCGCCTCCTTGAACAAGTATTGCAACGATCGTGGCGGCTGTGAAGGGCCCATCGGCCCGTGCCGCCGGGGCTGGCAGGATCTGGAGCGTCGGCTGTCGCGTGTGGGGAGCGTGGGATGGAGATCTGGGTCAACCCGGCGTGCTCGAAGTGCCGGTCGGCGGTGTCGTCGTTGGACGAGGCGGGGGTCGAGTACACCGTCCGCCGTTACCTGGACGACCCGCCGACGGCCGCGGAGCTGGGCGAGGTGCTCGACCGGCTCGGGCTCGAGCCGTGGGACGTCGCGCGCACCGGCGAGCCGGTGGCCGCGGAGCTCGGCCTGAAGACCTGGCCGAAGGACGCGGACAGCCGGGACCGGTGGATCGCGGCGATGGTCGAGCACCCGAAGCTGATCCAGCGCCCGATCATCACCGCCGACGACGGCACCGCGGTGGTGGCCCGCACCCCCGAGGCCGTCCAGTCCGTTCTGCCCCGATAGCGCCTTGATGCGCAGAACGGGGCGGGTGCGTCGTGCACCCGCCCCGCTCCTTCGCGATCAGGCCGCGATCGGCTGTTCGACCCGCAGGGTCAGCTCGCCGTCGGCGGCGGACACCCGCAGCCGGGCGCCCTCGGCGAGCTCGCCGTCCAGGATCAGGTCGCTGATCCGGTCGTCGACCTCGCGCTCGATGGCCCGCCGCAGCGGTCGGGCGCCGAACTCCGGCCGGTAGCCGCGCTCGGAGATCCAGGCCACCGCCGCCTGGTCGAACTCGACGTCGATGCCCAGCTCGCCCAGCCGCCGCACGGTGTGCTGCAGCAGCATCCGGGTGATGGTGTGCAGCTGCTCGCCGTCGAGCCGCTTGAACACCACGATCTCGTTGATGCGGTTGAGGAATTCCGGTCGGAACGCCTCGCGCAGCCGCGGCATGATCCGCTCGTCCAGCGCCGGGTCGGCGTCGGTGGCGGTGAAGCCGATCTTGCCGCCGGGGCTGGAGATGACCTCCGAGCCCAGGTTGCTGGTCATGATCAGCACCGTGTTGCTGAAGTCCACGGTGCGGCCCTGACCGTCGGTCAGCCGACCGTCGTCGAGCACCTGCAGCAGCGTGTTGAACACGTCCGGGTGCGCCTTCTCGACCTCGTCGAGCAGCACCACCGAGTACGGGTGCCGCCGCACGGCCTCGGTCAGCTCACCGGCCTCGCCGTGCCCGACGTAGCCGGGCGGGGCGCCGACCAGGCGGCTGGCGGTGTGCCGCTCCTGGAACTCGCTCATGTCCAGCCGGACCATCCGCTGCTCGTCGCCGAACAGCGATTCGGCCAGCGCCTTGGCCAGCTCGGTCTTGCCGACCCCGGTCGGCCCGAGGAACAGGAAGCTGCCCACCGGCCGGTTCGGGTCGCCGAGCCCGCTGCGCGAGCGCCGCACCGCGCGGGCCAGCGCCCGCACCGCGTCGTCCTGGCCGACCACGCGCTCGTGCAGCTCCTGCTCGAGGTTCTGCAGCCGCTCCTTCTCCGCCGCGGTCAACCGGCTGACCGGCACCCCGGTCGCCCGCGCCACGATCTCGGCGATGTCCTCGGCGGTGACCTCCAGCTCCCCGGCGGCCCCGGCCTCGCCGAGCCCGGACCTGGCCTGGTTGATCTCGTCGCGCAGCGCCGAGGCCCGCTCGTAGTCCTCCTCCGCGACCGCTTCGTCCTTCAGCTGCTCCAGCCGCTCGATGCGCTTGCGCAGCTCGGCGTCGTCCGGGGCCAGCGCGGCGAGCCGCTTGCGCGCCCCGGCCTGGTCGATCAGGTCGATCGCCTTGTCCGGCAGGAACCGGTCGTTGATGTACTGGTCGGACAGCCGGGCCGCGGCCTGCACCGCGTCCTCGGTGTAGCGGACCTGGTGGTGCGCCTCGTAGCTCTCGCGCAGGCCCTGCAGGATCAGCACGGTGTCCGCCACGCTCGGCTCGGGCACCTGCACCGGCTGGAACCGGCGCTCCAGGGCCGGGTCCTTCTCGATGTGCTTGCGGTACTCGTCGAGCGTGGTCGCGCCGATCACGTGCAGCTCACCGCGGGCCAGGCGGGGCTTGAGCATGTTGCCCGCGTCCATCGCGCCCTCGGCGCCACCGGCGCCGACCACGGTGTGCAACTCGTCGACGAAGACGATCAGCTCGTCGCGGTGCTCGGAGATCTCGTCGATGACCTTGGTCATCCGCTCCTCGAAGTCACCGCGGTAGCGGGTACCGGCCAGCATGCCGGACAGGTCCAGCTGCACGACCCGCTTGCCGTCGAGCACCTTCGGCACCTGACCGGCGACGATGCGCTGGGCCAGGCCCTCGGCGATCGCGGTCTTGCCGACCCCGGCCTCGCCGACCAGCACCGGGTTGTTCTTGGTGCGCCGGGACAGGATCTCCACGGTCTGCTCGATCTCGGTGGTACGGCCGATCACCGGGTCGAGCTCGCCGTCGCGAGCCCGCGCGGTCAGGTCGCGGCCGTACTGGTCGAGGGTCGGGGTGCTGCTGCTCCGGCTCGGCTGCTCCGGCGCGGTGCGCGACTGCTGGCTCGCGGCGCGCAACGCCTCGGGACCGGCTCCGGCCGAGCCGAGCAGTCGCCCGGTCTCCGAGTCGGGGCTGGCCGACATCGCCAGCAGCACGTGCATCGGGCTGATGTAGGTGGAGCCGAGCGCGCGGGCGACCCGGTGCGCGTCGGCGAGCACCGTGCGCGCCGCCAGGGTCAGCGTCACCGGCTGGTCGCCGACGGCGTCACCGGCCGCGGGCAGGTGCTCCTCGACCTCCGCCGCGAACGCGTCGGGGTCGACGCCGACCTGCTTCAGCTGCGCGCGGGTGGGCTCCTCGTGCGCGGCCGACCACAGCAGGTGCAGCGCGTCCAGGTCGGTCTGCCCGCGGTCCCGCGCGAACCGCGCGGCACCGCTGACCAGCTGCTGGGCCTGCTCGGTCAGCAGCTGGGAGATGTCGATCCGCCGGGAGCCGGACGCGGCGTTGTCGGCCCCGAAGAAGCGCGCGAAGTACTCGTCGAACGGGCCGCCGGCCGGTCCGAAGAACGTCGCCATGCCTAACCTCCTCGCGACGGTGTTGCTGGCTTCCGCCGCCATCTACTTGAGTCTGCTGTTATCAACCAACGTCAGTCCTCCCGCGGTAATTCCCAGCAGCCCCACGAGTGGCGCGAGTCACTCCCGGCACCGTTCGGAGTTGGGTGTTGACTTCGAGCGAAGTGGAGGTCGGAAGCTGTGCTCGACGGTCAGTTCGTGGAGAGGTGTGGACGTGGAGACTTCGGTGGATCGTTCGGTGTTCGACACCGCGTACGAGCAGGGCACGGCTCCCTGGGTGATCGGCGAACCGCAGCCCGCGATCGTCGAGCTGGAGCGGGCCGGTGGCATCAGCGGGAAGGTGCTCGACCCGGGCTGCGGCGCCGGTGAGCACACGATCCTGCTGGCCGAGCGCGGTTACGACGTGCTGGGCGTGGACTTCTCCGGGGCGGCGGTCGAGCGGGCGCGGGCCAACGCGGTCGAGCGGGGCGTGGCGGCCCGGTTCGAGGTCGCCGATGCGCTGGCGCTGGACGGCGGCCCGTACGACACGGTCGTGGACAGCGCGCTGTTCCACGTCTTCGGGCCGGAGGACCGGGCGAAGTACGTGCGCAGCCTGCACGCGGTGTGCCGGCCAGGCGCAACGGTGCACGTCCTGGCGCTGGCCGACACCGAACCCGGTTTCGGCCCCCGCATCCCGGAGTCGGTGCTCCGCGAGGCCTTCGGTGTCCCGGGGTGGCGGCTGGAGGAGGTGCAGGAGCGCCGCTACCGGGGTGTCGCGCGCGGGGAGCACGCCGATGGCCTGGGTGTTGAAGACGGTTCGAAGGTGGACGTCCCCGCCTGGTTGGCCACGGCGACCCGGCTCTGACGTCCACAGTGGAGACTGGGGGTGGTTCCGGCCGGTCGCGGCTGGCACACTCGGGCCATGACCGAGGATGCTGCGTGCGCGGTGGCGCACGGCGAAGTGCCGGTGGACGCGGGCGGGCGCGCGCTGGTCGCGGTGTTCGCGTCGCCGGTGGCGGAGCACCTGCTGCGATACGGCCGGGACCTCGGCTTCCGGACGGTGCTGGTCGAGCCGGACCCGGAGCGGGCCGGTGACGCGGCGCTGCCCGAGGTTCCGGAGCTGGGGCCGGACGCGGACGTCGTGGTGACCGACCACCACCGCGCGGAACTCGGGCCGGTGCTGCGCGACGTGCTCAAGCGCGAGGTCCGCTGGGTGGGTGTGATGGGCAATCCGCGCCACGTCGGCCCGCACGTCGCGGCGCTGCGGGAACTCGGCGTCCCGGATGCCGAGATCGCGCGGGTGCACCGCCCGATCGGCCTGAACATCGGCTCCCGGACCCCGCCCGAGATCGCCATCGCCACCCTCGCCGGGCTGCTCGCCGACCGCAACGGCAAGCCCGGCGGCTTCGAGTTCTGAGCGCACCGCCGGTGCTCGCTTTTGCCGGGGCGAGCTGGTTATGCTCCGGACACCCAGCGCTGGGGCGACCTGGTGTTCGGGTGGTTTCCGGAGCGGAGGGGTGGCGTTGGGCGGTGATCGGGCGGATGGGTCGCGGTCCGAAGTGCTCGGGGATCTGGTCGGCTGGGCGGCCAAGACCGGTTGGGGCGTGGCGCGCATCGGCTTCGGGCTGATCAAGCAGCTGCCCGGCGGGGCCGAGGTCGAACGCGGATTCCGGACCGTGGAGCGGGTCGTCGCGACCGGCGTGCGCCAGTGGCTCGACGACGTGGAGTCCCGCCCGGAGGAGCCCGCCGAACCCGCGCCCGACGATCCGGTGGAGCCCGCCGAGGAGCCCCCGAAGCGCGTTGATCTGCGCGAGCGGATGGCCGAGCTGCTGCACCGTTCGGCCATGACCGGTCGCGAAGAAGCCGCCGAAGACCTGTATTCGGGCATCCTGCGCCTGATCACACCGGACGAGGCCCGCATCCTGGCCGGGCTGGGCGACGGCTCGGCCTATCCGGTGCTGCACGTCGCCGAACGCAGCGTGGTCGGCGGGAATGCCCGGTTCGTGCTGCGCAACGGTTCGACGGTGGGGCGTTCGGTGGGCGTTTCGCTGACCGAGGAGGTGCCGCACTACCTGACCAGGTTGCACGCGCTCGGCCTGGTCGAGATGGGCCCGGCCCTGCCGGACCGGGACGACCAGTACGAGCTGCTGCAGACCGATTCCCGGGTGCGCGAGGCGCTGCGCTCGGCGAAGGCGACCAAGCCGGTGCGCCGCAGCGTGCGGATATCGGCGCTGGGCGCCCGGTTCTGGCAGCGGTGCGATCCGAGCTCGGACGTAGGGGTGGGATGAACGCGATCGTCCAGGACTTCGCCGAGCACTGGCCGCTCTACCTGTCGATCCCGCTGGTCGCGGCGCTCATCGGTTACGTCACCAAGGTGATCGCGATCCGGATGATGTTCGCCCCGGTGGAGTTCAGGGGGATCAAGCCGTTCCTGGGCTGGCAGGGCATCGTGCCCAAGCACGCCGCGAAGATGGCCGGGGTCGCCTGCGACACGCTGACCCAGCAGCTGATCAAGCCGCAGGAGGTGCTGGACCGGCTGGACCCCGAGCGCATCGTCGCCGAGGTCGAGGAGCCGCTGCGGCAGACCATCGAGGAGATCGTCCGGGAGGTCGCCTCGGCCTACCAGCCGGGGCTGTGGGAGTCGTTGCCGCGCAGCGTGCAGCGGGCGGTGATCAGCCGGGTGCAGGCCGACGCGCCGCGGCTGCTCACCGAGGTGCTGGCCGAGATCAAGTCCGATGTGGACAACGTCTTCGACCTCAAGGACATGGTGGTCACCAGCCTGGTCCGGGACAAGGAGCTGCTGAACCGGATCTTCCTGGAGGCCGGGGGCAAGGAGTTCCAGTTCATCCGCCGCTCCGGCGCGGTGTTCGGCGCGCTGATCGGCGTGGTGCAGATGTCGGCCTGGGTGGTGTTCAAGGTGCCGCTCATCATGCCGCTGTTCGGCCTGTTCACCGGTTGGTTCACCGACTGGCTGGCGCTCAAGATGATCTTCCACCCGCGGCGGCCGAAGCGGTACTTCGGGCTGTTCGAGTGGCAGGGCCTGTTCCACAAGCGCCGCGACCAGGTGGCCGAGGCGTACTGCGACCTCATCGCCCAGGAGATCATCACCCCGCGCAACGTCATCGAGGCGGTGCTGCGCGGCCCGATGTCGGACAAGGTGATGGCCCTGGTGCAGCGCCAGGTCGACGACGAGCTCAGCCGCCGCGCGAGCATCACCAAACCGCTGCTCGTGCTGGCCATCGGCGGCCGCCGCTACCAGGACCTCAAGCAGCGGATCTCGGAGCTGCTGATGGCCAAGCTGCCGGAGACCATGGGCTACGTCGAGGACTACGCGGCCGACGCGATGGACATCCGCAACACCCTGGTCGGCAAGATGAAGGAGCTCGACGCCGAGGAGTTCGAGGAGCTGCTGCGCCCGGCCTTCCGCGAGGAGGAGCGCACCCTGATCGCCACCGGCGCCGCCCTGGGCTTCGTCGTCGGCGAGGCCCAGGTCCTGCTCCTGGAGCACCTCGCCCCGTGATCACTCCTCGGCGGCGAGGGCTTCGAGCACCGCTCGGCCGTACTTGTTGAGCTTCTGCTCGCCGATGCCGCTGATGCCGCCGAGCTCGTCCAGCGTGGTGGGCCGGACGGCGGCGATCTGGCGCAGTGTCGAGTCGTGGAAGATGATGAACGGCGCCTTGCCCTCCTCGCGCGCGGTGGCCAGGCGCCAGGCCCGCAGCCGCTGGAAGACCGGCTCGGCCTCGGCGGGCATCTCCTGCACCTCGGCCTTGGCCGTCTTGGCCTTGGTGGGTGCGGCGACCCGCTTGGGCTCGGTGCGCAGCAGGACCCGGCGGGGGTCCTCCCGGCGCAGCACCTCGCCGCTGGACTCGGTGAGCACCAGCGTGCCGTAGTCGCCTTCGACGGAGAGCAGCCGCTGCGCCAGCAGCTGGCGGATCACCCCGCGCCACTCGTTGTCGCTGAGGTCGGCGCCGACGCCGAACACGCTCAGCGAGTCGTGCCGGAACTGCTCGACCTTCTGCGTCTTCTTGCCGCGCAGGATGTCGATGACCTGCCCGGCGCCGAACCGCTGGTTGCGCTCGCGGTCGAGTCGGACGATGGTCGACAGCAGCTTCTGCGCGGCCACCGTGCCGTCCCAGGACTCCGGCGGGGCCAGGCAGGTGTCGCAGTTCTGGCAGGCCACCGGGGTGTCCTGGCCGAAGTAGGCGAGCAGCTGGGTGCGGCGGCAGCTCACGGTCTCGCACAGCGCCAGCATCGAGTCCAGGTGCCGGGACAGCGTGCGGCGGTGCGCCTCGTCGCCGTCGGAGAGGTCGATCAGCTTGCGCTGCTGCACCACGTCCTGCAGGCCGTAGGCCATCCAGGCGGTGGAGGGCAGCCCGTCGCGACCCGCTCGGCCGGTCTCCTGGTAGTAGCCCTCGACCGACTTGGGCAGGTCGAGGTGCGCGACGAAGCGCACGTCGGGCTTGTCGATGCCCATCCCGAAGGCGATGGTGGCGACCATCACCAGGCCCTCCTCGCGCAGGAAGCGGGCCTGGTGGCGGGCGCGGACCTCCTTGTCCAGCCCGGCGTGGTAGGGCAGCGCGTCGATGCCGTTGGCGACCAGGAACTCCGCGGTGCGCTCCACCTCGGCGCGGGAGAGCCGGTAGACGATCCCGGCGTCGCCGGAGTGCTCGGTGCGCAGGAACTGCAGCAGCTGCTTGCGCGGGTCGTTCTTCGGCACGATCCGGTATTGGATGTTCGGCCGGTCGAAGTCGGAGACGAAGTGCCGGGCCTCGGTCAGCTCCAGCCGGGTGGCGATCTCGCGGCGGGTGGCCGGGGTGGCGGTGGCGGTCAGCGCGATGCGCGGCACCTCGGGCCAGCGCTGGTGCAGCACCGACAGGTTCAGGTAGTCGGGGCGGAAGTCGTGGCCCCACTGCGCCACGCAGTGCGCCTCGTCGATGGCGAACAGCGAGACCTCGCCGCGGTCGAGCAGGTCCAGCGTCGAGTCCAGGCTCAGCCGCTCCGGCGCCAGGTAGAGCAGGTCGAGCTCGCCGGAGACGAACGCCTGCTCGGTGCTGCGGCGCTGCTCGTAGGTCTGGGTGGAGTTGAGGAACCCGGCGCGCACGCCGAGCTCGTTGAGCGCGTCGACCTGGTCCTGCATCAGCGCGATCAGCGGCGAGACCACGACCCCGACGCCGGGGCGCACCAGCGCGGGGATCTGGTAGCACAGCGACTTGCCCCCGCCGGTGGGCATCAGCACCAGCGCGTCGCCCCCGGCGATGACCTGCTCGACGATCTCCTGCTGAGAGCCGCGGAAGGAGTCGTAGCCGAACACCCGCTGGAGGACTTGCTGCGCATCGCTCAAGAGATCGGGGGAAGCCACGGCGCGCATCTTACGCAGCCCCCACGACCGCGCCCCGCTCCGCCGGTGCCGACATGCCGGGGAGCGTCGGGGCATCTGCTGTGACGTGCGTCCTGCCGGGGTGGGCTGGCCCCGGGAATAGCTCCTAGGGAAGAATCGTTCCCGGAAGTAGTTGAATCTCGTACTAAATGGGCGGGATCTGGCCAGCGAGGGAGCTGACATGCAGTTCGGGATCTTCACGGTCGGCGACGTCACCGCGGACCCGACCACCGGCCGCACCCCCACCGAGGCCGAGCGGATCAAGGCGATGGTGCGGATCGCGCTGAAGGCCGAGGAGGTGGGCCTGGACGTCTTCGCCACCGGCGAGCACCACAACCCGCCGTTCGTGCCGTCCTCGCCGACGACCATGCTCGGCTACGTGGCGGCCCGCACCGAGCGGCTGATCCTGTCCACCTCGACCACGCTGATCACCACCAACGACCCGGTCAAGATCGCCGAGGACTTCGCGATGCTGCAGCACCTGGCCGACGGCCGGGTGGACCTGATGATGGGCCGCGGCAACACCGGCCCGGTGTACCCGTGGTTCGGCCAGGACATCCGCCAGGGCATCCCGCTGGCGATCGAGAACTACCACCTGCTGTACCGGTTGTGGCGCGAGGACGTGGTGGACTGGGAGGGCAAGTTCCGCACCCCGCTGCAGGGCTTCACCTCCACGCCGCGCCCGCTGGACGGCGTGCCGCCGTTCGTCTGGCACGGCTCCATCCGCAGCCCGGAGATCGCCGAGCAGGCCGCCTACTACGGCGACGGCTTCTTCCACAACAACATCTTCTGGCCCAAGGAGCACACCCGGCGGATGGTCGACCTGTACCGCCGCCGGTTCGAGCACTACGGGCACGGCTCGGCGGACCAGGCGATCGTCGGCCTGGGCGGACAGGTGTTCATGCGCAAGAACTCCCAGGACGCGGTGCGCGAGTTCCGGCCGTACTTCGACCACGCGCCGGTCTACGGCGGCGGGCCGTCGCTGGAGGAGTTCAGCGAGCAGACGCCGCTGACCGTGGGCAGCCCGCAGGAGGTCATCGACCGGACGCTGAGCTTCCGCGACTACGTCGGCGACTACCAGCGCCAGCTGTTCCTGATGGACCACGCCGGGCTGCCGCTCAAGACCGTGCTGGAGCAGCTGGACATGCTCGGCGAGGAGGTCGTCCCGGTGCTGCGCAAGGAGTTCGAGTCGTTGCGGCCCAGCCACGTCCCGGAGGCGCCGACGCACGCCTCCCTGCTGGCCGCGAAGGAAGCGGAGAAGGCGGAGGCGGCGAAATGAGCGAGCGGAAGCTGGTCGTGGTCTCGGCGGGGCTGAGCCAGCCGTCGTCGACCCGGCTGCTGGCCGACCGGCTGGCGGCGGCCACCGAGCGGGAGCTGCCGGTGGACACCCGGGTGGTCGAGCTGCGCGACCACGCCAAGGACGTGGCCAACAACCTGGTCACCGGTTTCCCCGGCACCGAGCTGCGCGAGGTGCTGGACGAGGTGGCCGCGGCCGACGGGCTGATCGCGGTGACACCGATCTTCCAGGCCTCCTACAGCGGGTTGTTCAAGTCGTTCTTCGACGTGGTGGACAACGAGTCGCTGGTGGGCAAGCCGGTGCTGATCGGCGCGACCGGCGGATCGCCGCGCCACTCTCTGGCGCTGGAGCACGCGATGCGCCCGATGTTCAGCTACCTGCGCGCGGTGGTCGTCCCGACGGCGGTCTACGCGGCCTCGGAGGACTGGGGCAACGGCGGCGACGGCACGGCCCTGGCCGACCGCATCGACCGCGCGGCGGCCGAGTTCGCGGCCCTGATCGCCGCCCGCCCGGCAGCCTCCCGCCCCGACCCCTTCGAAGAGGTCGTCCCCTTCGAACAGCTGATGGCCCAGAACTGACCCCGCCGGAGGGCGTCCCGATCTCGGGGCGCCCTCCGCTCGTCTCATCGCCGGGCTCTGGACCGAGGTCTGCCTGACCTACCCGACCCTGGACATGCTCGCCGAGGGTTACGACGTCCACCCGGTGGCGGACGCGGTCGGCGGGATCAGCCCGGTGGCGCACGAGCGCGCCTTCGACCGGATGATCGCCGCCGGAGCACGCCCGATCACCGCGATCGCCTTCGGTGCCGAACTGATGCGCAACTGGGCCCGCCCCGACTCCGACAACCTCCGAACGGTGATGCGCTGGTACTTCCCCGAACGCCACCGCCTCGGCCTCTGACGGCAGCCATCACGGCCGGTCGTAATCCCATCGGATCGCCTTCCCAACGGCGCGCGAGCTTGCTGGAGGGACCGAGTGCGATACCAGAACTTCACTGTGCACGGACCAGATCTAGCGAAGTCGCACTGTCATGGCTTGGCTGCCTGGTGAATCTGAGCGTGATCGTTGAAAACCGTTCGTGGACAACAAGATCGGTTAGCGTGCCGGCTGACGGTTCGGACTCCACTTGAGAGAGCGCGCCTTGCGGTGAGCGTGGCGACTGCCACCCGCACCCGAGACTCCGCTGGCCGAGGGTGCCCAGGCGGTGTGCGCCGTGCTGACCGAGGCCTTCCGGCATCGCCGTCCCGCTTCTGGGCGGCTCAGCGCGTGCTTGCGGGGCGTTCACCCGGATGGCGGGCAGATTTCCGGGAGAACTTGCCCGTTCGGGCGCTACGGTGGTGGGATGGGTGATCGGATTCCGGCGTCCGAGCCGGTCGGGTTGGCCGACGTCGTCGCGGGGTTGCGGGCCGACGGCGTGGAACTGGTCGAGATGTCCTTTGTGGACAACGCGGGGAACGTGCGGGTCAAGGCCGTGCCGCTGGAGCGGTTGCCCGCGGCCGCGCGGTTCGGGGTCGGGGCCTCGCCGTGCTTCGAGACCTTCACCTTCGACGACGTGATGGTGCCCGGTCGCTACCTGGGCGGTCCGGACGGGGACCTGCGGTTGGTGCCCGACCTGGACCGGTTGGTGCGGTTGGCGGCGATGCCGGGGTGGGCCTAGGCGCCCGCCGACAAGTTCACCCAGGACGGCGAGCGGTTCGTCGGCTGCCAGCGGGCCTTCGCCGCGCGCCAGGTCCGGGCCGCCGCCGACGCCGGGTTGGCGGTCTTCGCGGCTTTCGAGCACGAGTGGGCGCTGGGGCGGAGCGACACCGAGGAGTTCGTTCCGGCTTTCGACGGCCCCGGCTACGGCCAGGTGCGCCTGGAGGCGATCGCCGACTACGCGCGCGAGCTCGTCGGCGCGCTGCGCGAGCAGGGGCTGGAGGTCCAGCAGTTCCACCCGAAGTACGCGCTCGGGCAGGTCGAGGTCTCGGTGGCGGCGGCCGATCCGGTGGCCGCTGCCGACGACGCGGTGCTGGCGCGGCACACCGTGCGGGCGGTGTCGCGGCGGCACGGGTGGCGGGCCAGCTTCGCGCCCTGCCTGGTGCCGGGCGGGGCCGGTTCCGGCGGGCACCTGCACCTGTCGGTGCACGACGGGGACGGCAACCTGTTCGCCGACGGGCCCGGCCCGCACGGGCTGCGCGCGGCGGGGGAGTCGTTCCTGGCCGGTGTGCTGCGGGAGCTGCCCGCGCTGCTGGCCGTCGGCGCGGGCAATCCGGCGAGCTTCCTGCGGTTGGAGCCGTCCCGATGGGCCGGGGTGTGGCAGGTGTGGGGGCGGGAGGCCCGTGAGGCGGCGCTGCGCCTGGTCACCGGGACGACCGGTACCGAGCAGTGGGCGGCCAACGTCGAGGTGAAGTGCTTCGACGGCACCGCGAACCCCTATCTGGCGGTCGGGGCGGTGCTCGCGGCCGGTCTGGCCGGAGTTCGCGAGGAGCTCCGGCTGCCCGCCGAGGTCACCGGCGATCCGGCGGCGCTGGGTGAGCACGACCGGGCGGCGGCCAGGATCCGCCGCCTGCCCACGAGTGCGGCGGAGGCCGCCGACGCGCTGGCGGCATCGGAGGTGCTGGCCGGGGCGATGGGACCGGAGCTGCACGACGCGATGCTCACCGTCCGCCGCGCCGAGGCCGAGCGCTGCGCCGACGCCGACCCGGCGGAGATCGCCGCCGCCACCCGCTGGCGCTGGTGAGCGTCAGCCCGCGGTGAGCTCGAACGCCCGGGCCAGCCGCAGCAGGGTCGACTCGGCGTGGTTGGTGCCGACGAGCTGGACGCCGACCGGCAGGCCGTCGCTCGTGATCCCCGCCGGGACGGAGATCGCCGGGAGGCCGATCACGCTGATGCCGAAGGTGTAGCGGACGAACGTCGGGAACGGGTCGACCTGGCGTCCGTTGTGCTCCATCAGACCGGTCTGCGCCAGCGGGATCGCCGGGGACGGCGTCGTGGGCGTGAGCAGGACGTCCACATCGGACAGCGCGGTGAGGTAACCGCGGCGGATCGCGGGCACCGTCTCGCTCATGGCGGCCAGGTACTCGTGCGCGGGGACGGGCGCGGCGTCGGGCCCGAGCTGGCTGAGCAGCAGGGCGGCGACGTCGGGGCCGATGCCGTCCAGCTGCTGCTCGATCGAACCGAGCCCGCGCTCGCGGAACAGCTCGGCGACCAGCGCGACCGCCTCCGGGGTGGCGATCAGGAACCCGGTCTCGCTGCCGATCTCGGCGTGCTCGACGGTGACTTCGCGCAGGTCCGCGCCCGCGTCGGCGAAGCGCTGCGCGGCCTCGCGGTGCAGCCGCTCGACCTCCGGGTGGTTGTCCGCCCAGTAGTCGCCGACCGGGATGCCGATGCGCACACCGCGCAGCGCCGCGGGATCGGCGGGCAGCGCGTCCGGATCCACCGTCTCGCCGCCGGTGAGGGCGTGCATCAGCAGCGCCGCGTCGGTGACGTCCCGGGTGATCGGCCCGGCGACGTCGAAGCCGAAGGACACCCGCAGCACGCCCTCCAGCGGCAGCCGGTCGCGGGTCGGCTTCAGCCCGACCGCACCGCAGACCGAGGCCGGGATGCGGACCGAACCACCGGTGTCGGTGCCCATCGCCGCAGGCACGATGCGCGCCGCGACCGCCGCCCCGGAACCGCCGCTAGACCCGCCCGCGCTGCGCGTCGGGTCGTGCGGGTTGCGCACCGGGCCGAAGTGCGGGTTGTCCGACGTGATGCCGAAGCTGTACTCGTGCATGTTGGTCTTGCCGACCACCACCGCACCGGCGTCGGTCAGGCGCTGCACCACCGCGGCGTCGGTGTCCGGCGTCCAGTCCCGCAGCACGCCCATCCCACCGGTGGTCCGGATGCCCGAGGTCGTGTAGTTGTCCTTGACGCTGATGGGCACGCCGTGCAGCGGGCCGACCGGTCCGCGCTCGGCGAGGTGGCGGTCCAGCTCCTCGGCGCGCTTCACGGCGTCCTCGGCGAGGGTGATGTGGGTGTTCAGCTCGTCCTGCGCGGCGGCCTCCAGGCAGGCCGAAACGAGCTGACGGCTGGACAGCCCGCCGTCGCGGACCCGGGCCGCGAGCCCGGCCACCCCGCTGCCGATCAGGTCGGCGTGCTCCGAAACTGATGACATGCGTCGGCTCCCCGTGCTGATCCGTCCGGTGTGGATGGTTTCGCCGGAGTATCGCCCGCGAGGGCCCCGGTCGAAAGGCCCACCGGCTAAGGGTTCTGCGTATTGAGCAGCGGCGCGGCGGCTGGTAGCGGGTGGCGTTGGCCATGCCGCTCTGGCACCGGGCGCGAGCCGTGCGGAAGTATGCTCGTGATGGCCGGGGAAGGGATGGACACGATGCCTGAGGTGACCAACCCGCCTGCCCGCAACACGCGTCCGCGCAACCGGCGCGCGCTGATCACCGCAGCCGCGGCGGACCTGTTCTACCGCCAGGGCTACGCGCGGGTGGGCATGAGCGACATCGCCGAGGCCGTCGGCGTCGGCTCCTCGGCGCTGTACCGGCACTTCGCGGGCAAGCAGCAGCTGCTGACCCGCGTGGTGCTCGACGAGCTGCGCCCGTTCAGCGAGATCACCGCCGAGGTCGCCGACCTCGACCAGGTGGTGGAGCGGCTGGCCGCGGCCGCGCTGGAGCACCGGCAGCTGGGTGTGCTCTGGCAGCGCGAGGCCCGCCAGCTGCCCGAGGAGCAGCGCGACGCGCTGCGCAAGGAGCTGCGCGAGGTGGCCAGCGGCCTGGCCGAGGTCGCCCGCGCCTTCCGGCCGGAGCTGACCGGTCAGGACGCCCGGTTCCGGGCCTGGTGCATGTTCAGCGTGCTGACCAGCCCGTCCTACCACCAGGTGGACCTGCCGCGGCGGGAGTTCGAGCAGCTGCTGCGGGCGATGGTGGTGGTCATCGGCAACCAGTCCCCGCACCGCTTCGCCGAGCGTCGCGCCGACTCCGAGCAGCGGGCGGCGCTGTTCGCCGGGCGCGCCTCCCGGCGGCGGCTGCTGCTGGCCGCGGCGATGCGGCTGTTCTCCGACGCGGGCTACACCAAGGTGACCACCGAGGACGTCGGCGCGGCGGCCGGGATCGCCGGGCCCAGCCTGTACAACTACTTCGCCAGCAAGCAGGAGCTGCTCGGCACCGTGATCACCCGCGGCAACGCGTGGCTGGAGGTCGAGCTCGAGCGCACCCTGGCCAGCACCCCGGCCGCCGACGACGCGCTGCGCGAGCTGCTGCGCTCCTACATCACCTTCGCCTTCGACCACGGGCGCTTCATCGACATCCTGGTCAGCGAGGTCAACCACCTGCCGGACGCCGAGCGGCACCGGGCGCGGCAGACCCAGCACGCCTACGTGGCCGAGTGGGTCGGGCTGCTGTGCGAGGCCCGGCCGGAGCTGGACCAGGTGCGCTCCCGGATCCTGGTGCAGGCGGCGCTGACGGTGGCCAACGACATGGCGCGCACCGGCGCGGTCCGCGACGTGGACGCGCTGCTGCGGGTCGGGGCGGCGTTGATGCTGGATACCCCGATCGGTTGAGTGCGATCGGCCACAGGGCGAGAATCACGGCTACCGGCCATTCACTTAACCGGCGAATTCGCAGCTAGTTGCCCCACAGGTTCGGCTACCAGCAGGTCACTTCCGCATTGACTTGGCGACGGCCGTCGAACTACTCTCCGCGATGGCCAGTGCTGCGCCCGCCGAGATCGCGGCCGGGGCGCGGATACTGGGGTCGAGCAGGTTACGAGGACGGGTTGGTTGCATGAGCAGCGCGACGGAGCCGGTCGGTCAGCCACCGGTGGACGTGCCGGACATCCACACGACCGCGGGCAAGCTGGCGGATCTGTACCGGCGGAACGACGAGGCGGTGCACGCCGGCTCGGAGCGCGCGGTCGCCAAGCAGCACGCCAAGGGCAAGTACACCGCCCGCGAGCGGATCGACCTGCTGCTGGACCCGGGGTCGTTCGTGGAGCTCGACGAGCACGCCCGGCACCGCTCGACGAACTTCGGCCTGGACGCCAACCGCCCCTACGGCGACGGGGTGGTGACCGGCTACGGCACCGTCGACGGCCGCAAGGTGTGCGTGTTCTCCCAGGACTTCACCGTCTTCGGCGGTTCGCTGGGCGAGGTCTTCGGCGAGAAGATCGTCAAGGTCATGGACCTGGCGCTCAAGACCGGCTGCCCGCTGATCGGCATCAACGACTCCGGCGGCGCGCGGATCCAGGAGGGCGTGGCGGCGCTGGGCCTCTACGCCGAGATCTTCAAGCGCAACACCCACGCCTCCGGCGTGATCCCGCAGATCTCGCTGATCATGGGCCCGTGCGCGGGCGGTGCGGTGTACTCGCCGGCGATCACCGACTTCACCGTGATGGTCGACCAGACCTCGCACATGTTCATCACCGGCCCGGACGTGATCAAGACGGTCACCGGTGAGGACGTCACCTTCGAGGACCTCGGCGGCGCCCGCACGCACAACTCCCGCTCGGGCAACGCGCACTACCTGGCCAGCGACGAGGACGACGCCATCGGCTACGTCAAGGAGCTGCTGTCGTTCCTGCCGAGCAACAACCTCGCCGAGGCGCCGGTCTTCGACGCCGAGATCGGTGAGGGCGCGATCGCGGACTCCATCGGCGACTTCGACCGCGAGCTGGACACGCTGATCCCGGACTCGCCGAACCAGCCCTACGACATGCTCCAGGTCATCGCGCACGTCGTGGACGACGAGGACTTCCTGGAGGTCGGGGCGCTGTTCGCGCCGAACATCATCACCGGCTTCGGGCGCGTCGAGGGCCGCCCGGTGGGCGTGGTGGCCAACCAGCCCACCCAGCTCGCCGGCACCCTGGACATCGACGCCAGCGAGAAGGCGGCGCGGTTCGTGCGGACCTGCGACGCGTTCAACATCCCGGTGCTGACCTTCGTGGACGTGCCGGGCTTCCTGCCGGGCACCGACCAGGAGTGGAACGGCATCATCCGCCGCGGCGCGAAGCTGCTCTACGCCTACGCCGAGGCGACCGTCCCGCTGGTCACCGTGATCACCCGCAAGGCCTACGGCGGCGCCTACGACGTGATGGGCTCCAAGCACCTCGGCGCGGACGTCAACCTGGCCTGGCCGACCGCGCAGATCGCGGTGATGGGCGCGCAGGGCGCGGTCAACATCCTCTACCGGCGCCAGCTGGCCGAGGCCGCGGAGAACGGCGAGGACGTCGAAGCGGTGCGCGCGCGGCTGCAGCAGGAGTACGAGGACACGCTGTGCAACCCGTACGTCGCCGCCGAGCGCGGCTACGTCGACTCGGTGATCCCGCCGTCGTTCACCCGCGGGTACGTGGCGCGGTCGCTGCGGATGCTGCGCGACAAGCGGGAGAGCCTGCCCGCGAAGAAGCACGGCAACATCCCGCTGTGACGGTTGCCGGAGGAGGTGCGCAATGAGCCACGACGCGGATGCGGTGCCGGAGCGGCCGGTGCTGCGCATCGTGCGCGGTGATCCCGACGAGGCCGAGCTCGCCGCGCTGACCGCCGCGCTGACCGGGCTGGCCGCGGCCCAGGCGGCTTCGGCCGAGCCGCAGCAGCGCGAGCCGATGTCGCTGTGGGGCGACCCGGCCGCGGCGGTCCGCCACCCCGCGGGGCGGCGGCCGTTGCGCCCCGGCCCGCACGCCTGGCGCGCTTCGGCGCTGCCGGGCTGACCAGATGAGTTTTCGCCAGTGTCGTCCGGCGTCGCGCCGGGAGTTGAGGAGTTGACCGCTGTGGACGTGACGCCGATCAGCAAGGTCCTGATCGCCAACCGCGGTGAGATCGCGGTTCGGGTGATCCGCGCCTGCAAGGACGAGGACATCGCCTCGGTCGCGGTGTACGCCGAGCCGGACGCGGACGCGCAGTTCGTGCGGATGGCCGACGAGGCCTTCGCGCTGGGCGGTTCGACGCCCGGCGAGTCGTACCTGAACATCGACAAGATCATCGACGTGGCCAAGCGCTCGGAAGCCGACGCGGTGCACCCCGGCTACGGGTTCCTGTCCGAGAACGCCGACTTCGCGCAGGCAGTGCTGGACGCCGGGCTGATCTGGATCGGCCCGTCGCCGCAGGCGATCCGCGACCTCGGCGACAAGGTCACCGCCCGGCACATCGCCACCCGCGCCGGTGCGCCGCTGGTGCCCGGCACCAAGGACCCGGTGTCCGGCGCCGACGAGGTGGTGGCCTTCGCCGAGGAGCACGGTCTGCCGGTGGCCATCAAGGCCGCCTTCGGCGGTGGTGGCCGCGGGCTGAAGGTCGCCCGGACCATCGAGGAGATCCCCGAGCTCTACGCCTCGGCGGTGCGCGAGGCCGAGACCGCGTTCGGCCGCGGCGAGTGCTTCGTGGAGCGCTACCTGGACCGGCCGCGGCACGTGGAGGCCCAGGTGCTGGCCGACCAGCACGGCAACGTGATCGTGGTGGGCACCCGCGACTGCTCGCTGCAGCGCCGCCACCAGAAGCTGGTCGAGGAGGCCCCGGCGCCGTTCCTCAGCGACGAGCAGCGCCGCACCATCCACGAGGCGGCCCGCGCGATCTGCGCCGAGGCGGGCTACTACGGCGCGGGCACCGTGGAGTTCCTGGTCGGGCTGGACGGGACGATCTCGTTCCTGGAGGTCAACACCCGGCTGCAGGTGGAGCACCCGGTGTCGGAGGAGACCACCGGCATCGACCTGGTACGCGGCCAGTTCCGCATCGCGGCGGGGGAGAAGCTGGAGCTCACCGAGGACCCGCAGCCGCGCGGCCACTCCATCGAGTTCCGCATCAACGGCGAGGACGCCGGTCGCGGCTTCCTGCCCGCGCCCGGCACCGTGACCCGCTTCGTGGTGCCGCAGGGCCCGGGCGTGCGGGTGGACGCGGGCGTGGAGTCCGGCAGCGTGATCGGCGGGCAGTTCGACTCGCTGCTGGCCAAGGTGATCGTGACCGGCGCGGACCGCCAGCAGGCGCTGGAGCGCTCGCGGCGCGTGCTCGACGAGATGGTCGTCGAGGGCATGGCCACGGTCCTGCCGTTCCACCGCGTGATCGTGCGCGACCCGGCGTTCACCGGCACCGACGGCTTCAGCGTGCACACCCGCTGGATCGAGACCGAGTTCGACAACACCATCGAGCCGTTCACCGGTGGTGCTGAAGTGCCGGAGCCGGAGGCGCGCCAGACCATCACCGTCGAGGTCGGCGGCCGCCGCCTCGAGGTGACGCTGCCCGCGGAGCTGGCGGTGTCCGGAGCCGCCCCGGCGGCGAAGGCCAAGCCGCGCAAGCGGTCCGCGGGCAAGGCCGGGGCGGCGGTCTCCGGCGACGCGGTGACGGCGCCGATGCAGGGCACCATCGTCAAGGTGGCGGTCACCGACGGCCAGCAGGTCGAAGCGGGCGAGCAGATCGCGGTCCTGGAAGCGATGAAGATGGAGAACCCGGTGACGGCCCACAAGGCGGGCACGATCACGGGCCTGTCGGCCCAGCCGGGCGACTCGGTCTCCCAGGGCACCACCCTCTGCGAGATCAAGGACTGATCGCGACTCCGCGATGGCCGTGGGGCTCGGGTGCGAACCCCGAGATCCACGGCCATCCGGCTCTTGCCGCCTGCGGGTCGCGTCAGCACCGCTCGCCGGTGGTCGGGAGCTCGTTGATCTTGCCGCCCTCGGACTGGTGGCGCGGGCGGTCCCGCACGGAGACCTGCGGGAACCGGCGGACCGATCCGGTCAACCACCTGCGCCCGGAGCTCGTCGTCCGGTTGCGATCGAGTTCACCTGCTCGCGGGGAGGATCCGGGACGACTGGTCGCTTGCTCGGGCATCGACTTCGCGGGGTCCGTGTAGCGTCGATCACGAGGCTGATGCGGTGAGCGAGGTGGCCGAGCACAGCGAGGAGAACGTCGATGCCGCACCTGAACCGGCGGACCCTGCTGCTGGGGACCGCGGGCACCCTCGGACTGGCGGGTGTGCTGCCCGTCGTCACCTGGGCGAACGAAGGTTCGTCGCAGGAGGAGTACCCGCCGAACTGGCCGGGCGTGAAGCCCTACGGCGCTGCGGACACCCGGAAGGACCTGTGGCCGCGGGACGACAACTCGCGCGTTCTCGAGCTCGAGCTCCGCCCCCGGGACGAGGAGCTCGGCCGGGTCTGGATCCGGGACACCTACGTCAACTGCTTCGTCGTCGGCGGGAAGCCGCGCTACGTCGCCACGGGCACCACCCGCGCTGCCGGTCTCAAGAGCTCCTCTCCTTGGAACGACGGCATTTTCATCTGGGTCGCCGAATCCCTCGACGGGCCTTGGGAGTTGGTGGACACCACCGGGATCCGGCCCGGTGCGGAGAAGGGCAAGGTGTGGTCACCGGAGTTCGTCGGCGAGAACGAGCCCGGGCGCACCGTCGTCGCCCCGTGGCAGGAGCACTGGTACGACGAGGAGCACGGCAAGCGCGGCAACGTGTGGGCACCGGAGGTGCACTACTTCCGCGGTGCCTGGTACATCGTCGCGTGCATGGGCGACCACTCCCGGAAGGTCGGCTCGTTCCTGCTCAAGAGCGAGGGCGGCATCGAGGGGCCGTACCGGGTCGTCGAGGGGAACCTCGACAAGCCGTTCGGCGATCTGGCGCCCGGCGGGCCGGAGTGGATCGACCCGCAGGTCTACCACCACATCGACGGTGGCCTCCACACCGAAGGCGACAGGGCGTGGCTGGTGCTGCACAACCACCTGTACTCGGAGTTCCGGGACGACATGGAGGACATCGTGCAGCCGACGAACCTCCCGAAGTTCGAGCAGGCGCCCTACTCGCCGGAGCCGTACCTCGAAGGCGCTCACGTGTTCAAGCACGAGGGCAAGTACTACCTGGTGCACGCTGCCTGGAACCGGAGGTCCGAGAGCCCCGACGGCAGCACCCGGTACGCCTACAACACGCCCGAGGCCGAGCGGTACCAGTACGACGCGATCATCGCGGTCGCGGACAACTTCGAGGGGCCGTACTCGAAGCGCTGGACCGCCGGTGTCGGAGCCGGGCACAACAACCTCTTCGCGGATGCCGACGGCCAGCTGTGGGCGACCTTCTTCCGGAACCCGGTCGCCGGGTACTGGGCCGACCCGTCGCGGAAGGACGACGCCGCGGTGGCCGGTGTGGTGCGGATGGAGTGGACCGGCCCGCAGGGCAACCGGATCTACGTCCAGCGCAGGGAGCGCTGACCGGGAAAATCCGGTGACGCCGGGGTGAGCGGTCGGGTACCAACGCCGCATGACGACGGTGATCCGGCCCGCTGACGAGCTGCTCGCGCTGCTGCACCGGGAGGATCCCCTGGCGGCCACGGCGCTGGGCGTTCGCGGGTACGACCACCAGCTGCCCGATCTCACGGAGGCCGGGGATCTCGCTCGCAAGGCCGATGCCGAGGACATCGCGCGGCGGGCCGCCGGGCTCGACGGGCAGGACGACGTGACCCGGGCCGTTGTGGTGCAGCAGGCGATGGCGTTGGTCGCGCGGGTCGACGCCCGGCTGGTCGAGCACACGCTCGCGTTCCAGCTGACCTCGCCCGCCGGGGCGCTGTTGCACGGGCTTCCGCAGGTGCAGCCGGTCGGGGACGACGCGGAACGCGCTCACCTGGACAGGTTGGCCGCGATTCCGGGCTATCTCGCTGCCGCCGCCGAACGGCACCGCGCTGGTGCGGCGGCGGGACGGCTTCCGCTGGCCTACCTGGGGCGCGCCGCCGTGGCGAGCCTCGACCAGTACCTCGCGGGTCCCGATCCGCTCCGCAAGCCGACGCTGAGCGGATCGAGGGCCGCTGAACGCGAGCGCCTGCTGGCAGACGTGGTCCGCCCGGCGTTCGCGCGCTACCGCGAGGTGATCGACACCGAGCTGGTGCCGCGCGGAAGGCCGGACGAGCAGCCGGGTTTGTGCTGGTTGCCCGAGGGCGGGGCGGTGTACGAGGCGCTGTCGCGCGTGCACACGACGACCGAACGCGCGCCGGACGACCTGCACCGGACGGGTCTGGACCTCATCGAGGAGCTGGCGGCGGAGTACGTCGAGATCGGTTCGCGGGTCTTCGGCGCCACGACCGCGGAGGAGGTGCGGGAGCGGCTCCGCACGGACCCGGCGCTGCGGTGGGGGAGCCCGGGGGAGGTGCTGAGCACGGCGCGCGAGACCGTCGAGCGCGCGGAGCGGGCGGCGGTGGGCTGGTTCCGGCGGGTGCCGAACGGGCGTTGCGCGGTCGAGGCCGTTCCCGACAACGAGGCGCCCAACGTGTCCGCCTACTACAACCGGCCCGCGCTGGACGGTTCGCGGCCGGGGACCTACTTCGCCAACACCTACCGGGCCGAGGAGCGCGAGCGGTTCACCGCGGAGGCGGTGGCGTTCCACGAAGCCGTGCCGGGGCACCACTTCCAGCTGGCGCTCGCGCAGGAGGTCGAGGGGCTGCCGAAGTTGCGCGGCCTCGCGGACATCAACGCCTTCGTCGAGGGGTGGGCGCTGTACGCCGAGCGGTTGGCCGACGAGATGGGGCTGTACTCCGGTGACCTCGCCCGGCTGGGCATGCTCGCGGAGGACTCCTTGCGCGCCGCCAGGTTGGTGGTCGACACCGGCCTGCACGCGCGGGGCTGGACCCGCCAGCAGGCGGTCGACTTCATGCTCCAGCACACCCTGCTGTCCGAAGTGGACGCCCACGTCGAGGTCGACCGCTACGTCGAGTGGCCCGGCCAGGCGCTGTCGTACGTGGTGGGGCGCCTGGAGATCCAGCGGCTGCGAGCCGGTGCAGAGCGCGCGCTCGGCACCGGGTTCGACCTCGCGGCCTTCCACGACCTCGTGCTCACCGGCGGCCCGCTGCCGATGACCGTGCTGGCCGAGGTCGTCGGGAACTGGACCGCTGATCAGCTGCAGCACGCCTCCGGCTCGACGCGGAGGTCCGGGGCCTGGCCCGCGGTCTGAGAATCGCCCTTGACCACGTAGACCTCCCAGGGCTCGCGGCCGGGGCCGTGCACCCAGACCTTGTCCTGGCGGGCGTAGCAGCAGGTGGTGTCGTTCTCGACCTGGGTGAACAGGCCCAGCGCGGCCAGCCGTTCGGTGGCGGCCTCGACGGTCGCGGTGTCGTCCACCTCGACGCCGAGGTGGTCCATGACCGTGTCCTGGCCCGGCTCGCCCTCCAGCAGGACGAGCTTGAGCGGCGGGTCGGCGATGGCGAAGTTGGCGTAGCCGGGGCGGCGCTTGGCCGGTTCCGCGCCGAGCAGCTTGGTGTAGAAGGAGATCGATCCTTCCAGGTCACCGACCCGGAGGGCGAGTTGAACGCGCGACATCACGGCTCCTTGTCCAGATGGATGTCGAATCAAGCTTGCGCGCCTGTTTTGATGTGTGTCAAGTTAGAGGCATGTCGAAACAGGACGTCGAGCTGTGCTGCTCGCCGGTCATGCGGGAGCCGCTGACCGCGGAGCGGTCGGCGGAGCTGGCGCGGGTGTTCAAGGCGATCGGCGAGCCGGTGCGCCTGCGGTTGCTGTCGCTGATCGCCTCGCACGCGGGCGGTGAGGCCTGCGTGTGCGATCTGACCGGGGCGTTCGAGCTGTCCGGCCCGACGATCTCGCACCACCTCAAAGTGCTGCGCGAGGCCGGGGTCATCGAGGGCGAGCGCCGCGGCACCTGGATCTACTACCGGGTCCGCCCGGAGACGCTGCGCGCGGTGTCGAGCGTGCTCGTGCCCGCCGACGGCGCAGAGGTGGCGACCGCATGACCCGGGACTCCGCGATGGCCCGCTTGTCGACGCTGGACCGGCTGCTGCCGGTGTGGATCGGCGCCGCGATGGTGGTGGGGCTGCTCGCCGGGCGCTGGGTCCCGGGCCTCGGTCCGGCGCTGGACGCGGTGCAGGTCGACGGGATCTCGCTGCCGATCGCCCTGGGCCTGCTGGTCATGATGTACCCGGTGCTGGCCAAGGTCCGCTACGACCGGCTGGACACCGTCACCGGTGACCGGCGGCTGCTGGTCTCCTCGCTGCTGATCAACTGGGTCGTCGGCCCGGCGGTGATGTTCGCGCTGGCCTGGGTGTTCCTGCCCGACCTGCCGGAGTACCGCACCGGGCTGATCATCGTGGGCCTGGCGCGCTGCATCGCCATGGTGATCATCTGGAACGACCTGGCCTGCGGCGACCGCGAAGCCGCCGCGGTGCTGGTGGCGCTGAACTCGGTGTTCCAGGTGATCGCCTTCGCCGGGCTCGGCTGGTTCTACCTCTCGGTGCTGCCGGGCTGGCTCGGCCTGCCGCAGGTCGGGCTGGAGGTCTCGGCGTGGCAGATCGCCAAGTCAGTGCTGATCTTCCTCGGCATCCCGCTGGTGGCCGGGTACCTCACCCGCAAGCTCGGCGAACGCGCCAAGGGCCGCGAGTGGTACGAGTCCCGGTTCCTGCCCAAGATCGGCCCGGTCGCCCTCTACGGCCTGCTGTTCACCATCGTGGTCCTCTTCGCCCTGCAGGGCGACGCGATCACCTCCAACCCGCTCGACGTCGCGCGCATCGCCGTGCCGCTGCTGGCCTACTTCGCGATCACGTGGGCGGGTTCCTTCGCGCTGGGCAAGGCCATCGGGCTGAACTACGAGCGCTCGGTGACGCTGTCGTTCACCGCGGCGGGCAACAACTTCGAGCTCGCCATCGCGGTGGCCATCGCGACCTTCGGCGTCACCAGCGGCCAAGCCCTCGCCGGTGTGGTCGGCCCGCTCATCGAGGTCCCGGTGCTGGTCGCGCTGGTCTACGTCTCGCTGGCGGCCCGCCGCTGGTTCACCGCACCCGACGCCGAACTCGTGAGAACCCCGGAGTGACCGTGCCCCGCACCCCCGAAGTCCTGTTCGTCTGCGTCCACAACGCCGGGCGCTCCCAGATGGCCGCAGCGCTGCTCCAGCACCACGCCGAGGGCCGGGTCGCCGTGCGCTCGGCCGGGTCCGCCCCGGCCGAGACCATCAACCCCGCTGTTGTGGCGGTGATGGCCGAGCTCGGTCTCGACTTGTCGCACGAAGTGCCCAAGAAGCTCACCACCGACGCCGTCGAGGCCTCCGACGTGGTGATCACCATGGGCTGCGGCGATGCCTGCCCGGTGTTCCCGGGCAAGCGCTACCTGGACTGGGAGCTCACCGATCCGGCGGGGAAGGGCGTCGAGCAGGTCCGCGAGATCCGCGACGACATCGAGCGCCGCGTCCTGGACCTGCTGGCCGAGCTCGTCCCCCGGTAGTGCAGGTGGGGGGCTCGTGAGCGCTTTCTGGTGCTGTGGCACCGGAAAGCGCTCACGATCACCTGGGCAGCGCTGGCAGGGTGAGTGTCGACGGCTGCTCCGGCGAGGTGTGGATGGTCAGCGGGGACAGGGCTGCGGGCAGGTCGCGGACCGTCGGGAGCAGATGCGGGACGTCGTAGGCCTGCACGGAGATCCGCAGCTTGTGGCCGGGTGGGATCACCGCGCCGGTGGGGAAGACCTCCACGTCGACCGGTGCGACCTCGCCGGGCTGAAGCAGGTTCTGGGCTTCCTTGGTGAACGGGTGGTACGGCTGGATCAGCTGGCCGTCGAGGTAGCGGGAGCGGGATTCGTCCAGCGCGCGGTGGGAGAGCACCTGCCAGCCGCCGGTCAGGCGGTCGACCTCGCCGCTGGGGGACACCGACGACACCGAGACCGACAGCATGCCGTTGCCGGTCGGCGTCGAGACGTTGAGGTGCGCGTTGATCGGGCCCCGCACCCGCAGCGGCTCGGTCACCGGCTCGGTCTCGAAAACCGCGCCGGACAGGTCGTTCCAGCGGTTGTCCTCGCACAGCTTCCCGAGCCCGACGGCGTTGGGAAGTCCCGCGGTCCACTGGTTGGCCGAGCGGGTGCACAGCCCGGAGACCGGGATCGGCGCAACGGTGCTCCGCCCCGGCTCGACGCCGTCCGCGACGAGTTCGCCCGGGGCGCCGGGGAAGGAGGTGCCGGAGAGCTGGAACGTGGTGGCCCGCTGCTCGTCGATCCAGTCCTGCGCCTGGTGCCACTGGCCGGAGCCGATCTCGTGCCAGGTCAGCGGTGGGATGTCGGCGTCCAGTGCGGGGTCGGGCAGACCGCGCACGTGGTGGTCGAACCAGCGCAGCTGGAGTTCCTGCAGCGTGCCGTGCCCGGCGTCCTCGACACCGGCGCCCGTGCTGGCCTGCAGGTGGTCCCACGGGCCGAGGATCATCTTGGTGGGCACGCCGCGTTCGCGGAGCCGGTCGAACAGCATCGGCGTGCCGCGCTGGAACAGGTCGTACTCGCCGCCGACGAGGAACGTCGGCACGTCGATGCGGTCGACCACGTTGATCGGCGAGCGCTCGGCGTAGAACGGCCCGTCGAAGGCCGAATCCAGCCCCAACGTCGCGGAGAGCAGCAGCGGCGCGGTGAACCCGGTGGCGCCCTGGATCCGCGAGAGGTACATCTGCAGCGCGTTGTCCGGCTCGGCGGGGCCGTAGGCGGGCGGGATGAGCCCGGTCCCGGTGACCAGGCCCAACCACAGCGGGATGAACCCGACGTCGAGCGCACCACCGGAGGCGACCACATCGCGGTAGGTGTCGGCGGCCGGGACCTGCGGGAAGATGGCCTTCAGCCCGGCGGGCCGGTTGGCGGCGGCGAACAGCTGGCTGATCCCCATGTACGAAGGCCCGTGCATCCCGACCGAACCGCTGCTCCACGGCCGTTCGGCGGAGGCGGCCCACTCGACGATCTCCCCGGCGTCGGTGTTCTCCCGCTCGCTGAACGCCGCCCACGACCCACCGGAGCTGCCGGTACCGCGCGCATCCACGGTGACCTGCACGTACCCGCGCTTGACGAAGTAGCTGGGATCGCCGAGAGCGACCGACGCGGGCCCGTTCAGCACGGACTTGTTGTAGGCGGTGATGGTCACCAGCACGGGAAACCGGCCCTCGACGGGATTCCCGTCGGCATCGGCGGGCCGCTGGATGTCCCCGCGCAGCACGATCCCGTCGGACATGGGGATCGAGACGTCGGTCTCCGTGGCGACCCCGGGGTACTCCTCGGCGCGGGCAGTCCACCCGACCCGCGCGGAAGCCGTGGTCAACCCGGCGAGAACCATCGCCAGAGCGAGTAACAGTGCCAACCAGCAGCGCCGCATGATGACCTCCCAGCACGTCGGGGAGATCAACGATCAGACCAGCGCGGGGTTACGCGGAACCGCCCGCGACCGGCGGCCGCGGGCGGTACGAGAGGTGATCAGCGGTCGAACCGCCCGTCCTTGACGGCGCGCACCTACCCGGCAACGTCAACCCGAAGCGTTGGGCCGAACGGGTCCTTGGAGTCGCGGATTCGGTCTAAGGAGGTGGCCAGTTCGACGCAGGTTCCGGTTTCGGTGCTGTAGCTCGACTTTCGCCAGGTCGTTTTACGGATCACGGGATCCCTCCGCGCTTTCGGCGATGTGCTCTATCAGCTTGGCAGACCCCGTCGGGCTCATAGCAGCGCCGAGCACGCGCGCTGCAGCTTGTCGGTAGCTGCTCACATCCTGCGGCTCGTGCAGGAACAGGGCGGAGTTCCGCATCTCCAATAGCACCACGGTCGAGTCCTCGGTTTCGATGAGGTGGGACGGCCCTTCCAGCGCGGGGTGCGACCCGCTGTCGTGCCGGAGTCCCCGCAGGTCGACGTTAGGTCGGCGAGCCATCTGGAGGAGGTGCCTCAGCTGTGCCGAAAGCAGTTCTCGGGAACCGATGATCTGCCGCAGGGCAGCCCCACCGATGAATGCGACGAACTCGGCGGGCTGATCACGCGTGATCACCTCGCGCCTGCCAACCCGAATCGCCACCCGCCTGGCGACTACCGGATCCGCCAGCGCAAGCGCTGGGCCGGGGAGAAGCTGTACATCGTGCTGGACAACTTCTCCCCGCACCGGCACGCCGAGGTCCGCACCTGAGCGGCTGATAACGACATCGAACTGGTCTTCTTGCCGACCTACGGCTCGTGGCTGATCTGGATCGAGTCGGCCTTTGCGGGCCCTGCGCTGCTTCGCGTTGAACGGCACCGACCACCGCACCTACGACGAGCAGAACACCGCCTTCATACGCTGCCGGAACGGCCGCGCCGAGCCGAAGGTCCGCTTCGCGCCCGGGTCACCGATCCGGCAGTGGACCGAATATCCGGCCAAGTCCGCATGACAAACCACTAGTCCATGTGGTCGGCAAGCCACTCCAGAATGCGGTCCGGGTCTTTCTGGAAGTGCAGGTATCCGTCCCAGCGGCGCGTGGTGCCGTGGATCCAGAACAGCTCCTTCGGCACGTCCGAGGGGATGGCGTCGAACATGGACTGGACATCGGCCGGCCGCGTCATGAGGTCGTCGTGGACCTGGTAGACGAGCGTCGGCACCCGGACGCTGCCGGCCGCGCCGGTCTCGACCGGGGACATCTCGTCGAGGCCGAAGCCGGTGCGGAGTCTGATCAGCCGGTCCAGCTCCTCCATCCGCTCGGCCGGGATGCAACGCCGCTCGAGCGTTCGCTCCAGAACCGCGCGCGGCGACAGCGGCTGGCACGCGACCAGGCAGCAGACGTCCGTGAACTCCTGCGGGGCCCGCTGCATCGCGAACAGCGTGGCATCGGCGCCCAGGCATCGGCTGAACAGCGCGATCCGCGACCCGCGCAGGTCAGGACGCGACCGCGCATACCGCAGCGACCCAACGACGTCGCGCGACTCGAATCTGCCGCTGGTGGTCACGCCACCGTTGGCGGCGCCGCTGAGGCCGAAGTTGCGCAGGTCGTAGGCGAGGACGTGGTAGCCGGCGGCGTGCAGGAGCGCGATGTCCGGGACCAAGTCGACCTCGATGTCATTGCCGGTCTCGCCGTTGACCGACCGCCAGGGCTCCAGATGGGACGGCAGCCCCGAGCGGCTGAAGAACCGTGGATGGTTGACGATCACGATCCGGTCGGAGCCGGGGGCCGGCACGAACCAGCCTTCGAGCGGAATGCCGTCCTCGGAGGGGAACGTGACGTCCTCGAAGTCCAGCCCGTGCTCGGCGGGGGAGTGCAGCACGGGCGAGCGTGGCGAGGTGCTGAAACGGTCGGCGATGGCTTCGAGCATGTCAGGCTCCCGTACGTGTCATGCCGCCGTCGACGTGCAGGATCTGGCCGGTGATGAAGTCGGCGTCGTCGGAGACCAGGAAGCCCAGGGCGTTACTGAGGTCCGCCGCGACCGACTGGCGCTTGATGGTCTGCAGGGCCGTCACACGGGCGAGCACCTCGTCGGTTGTCGGGCCGTTGGGCCGGGCCCGGCCCAGGAAGCCCTGGGTCGCCACCAGGCCGGGTGCTATCGCGTTGATCGTGATTCCGCTGTCGCCGAGTTCGTTGGCGAGCGCCCGGGTCAGCACGTGCACGGTGCCCTTGCTGGTCATGTACGCGAGGTCGCGGTTCTGGGTCAGGGTGATGCCCGAGCCGGTATTGACGATGCGCCCCCACCCTGCGGCCCGCATCCCCGGCGCGAACGCCCGAGCGAAGAGCAGGATCGACTCGACGTTGACCGCCTGCACCTCGCGCCACAGCTCGATCGACATGTGCTCAAGGTCGGTGGAGGGGAAGATGCCGGCATTGTTGACGAGGATGTCGCAGCGCCCGTACCGGTCGAGGACCGTGCCGGTCACGGCGTCGACCTGCGACGGATCACTGATATCGCACACCAGTCCCAGCTTGTCGCCGCCGCCCGTCAGCTCGCTCACGGCGTCCACCGGGTCGTCGATGTCGACGGCGACCACGTGCGCGCCGTCCGCGGCGAGCCGCTGGCAGTATGCGTATCCGATGCCCCGGGCCGCCCCGGTCACCACCGCCGTCTTTCCGTCAAGCGCCACGGGTGAACTCCAGTCCGATCTGGGTGGCGATCGAGAAGTAGTCCTCCAGGTGCCAGGTCCGCACGATGCGGCCGTCGACCACCTGGTGGAAGTCGGCCGCCCGGAACTCGACCTCGCGGCCGGTGCCCTCGACGCCGAGCAGCTCGCCGGTGTGCTTCCCGCGGCTGACCGTCCGCACTGCGACCATGTCCCGGTTCACGACGACGTGCTCGATCTCGATGGTCAGATCACCGAACACACCACGAAGGTGGGCAATGTTCGCCTTCCATCCCTCTGGGCCGCCCCCGGCGCGCAGGGCCGGGACGGCCTCCCAGCCGGCGGCGAGGGCATCATCCACCAGCGCGCTGTCACCGGTGGAGAGTGCCTCGTAGAAACGCCGGACCGCGATTTCATTGTCGTTTGCCATGGATCTCACGGTAGGGACGCAGACTCTCGGTCATCAAAGACCTGTTCCGGAACACGTCATACCATTCAGGCATGACAGATCTCGACATTCGGCTGGTGCGCTACTTCACCACCGTCGCGTCGCATCTGCACTACGGCCGAGCCGCGGCCGAGCTGCACATCGCGCAGCCGTCGCTGAGCCGGCAGATCAGCCAGCTCGAAGCCCAGGTGGGTGCGCGGCTTTTCGACCGGACGCGACAAGGCACGCGGCTCACCGAAGCGGGAGAGGCATTCCTCCCCCACGCACGCGCCTTGGTGCGCTCGGCCCAGCAGGCCACGGCCGCCGCCCGGGCCGCCGCGCGGCCTACCCGGATCACCGTCGGCTACACCGCGGGCCTGATCGTCACCCCGGTGGTGCGGAACCTGCGGCACGAACACCCCGACGCCGATGTGCGCACGCTGCACCTGAAGTGGAACGAGCCGCGCCAGGCCCTGCTCGACCGGCGGGTCGACGCGGCGATCACCCGGCTGCCGCTGCAGACCGACGGCCTGGACGTGACGGTCCTCTGCGACGAGCCGAAGATGCTGCTCGTACCGGTCGGGCACCGGCTGGTGGGAAAGGAGTCGGTCACGCTCGACGACATCGAGGGCGAGCCGATCCCCCGCTTCCCGGATCCGGAATGGGACGCGTACTGGCGCATCGACCCGCGGCCGGGAGGCCGCCCCGCCCCCGGCGGGCCCTCGGTCGAGACCATCGAGGACAAGCTCGAACACGTCGCCGCCGGGCAGGCCGTGGCCATCATCCCGGCCGCCCTGCACACCGGCGGCACCCGACCCGACCTCACCACCATCCCGCTGCACGGCGTCGAACCGAGCCACATCGTCGTGGCGACCCGGGCCGCGGACAGCAGCCGACTGGTGGCCGCGTTCCGCATGTCGGCCGTGACCGCATTAAGCGGTTGATCACCTCTTCGATCAGCAGGGCAGAAACGTGATCCATTGTGGATTCCGGAAGGTCGGCAAGAGCAACGTGGAGAACCTTGTTCGCAGCCCGGGCGTCGAGCATCAGCCTGGGCAAGTCGCGCACCAAGGAGTCGGCCTCGATCCTGTCCCGCTTCGCCCACCGCCCGAAACCGCGGAGCAAGATTCCGCCACCCCACACCGAAGCGCTCGCGATCAGCCGGACCAGTTCGCTGGCGAACAGGATCTCCTCGGCGCTGGGCTCCTGGACGCTCCCGGCGCGGATTTACTGGTACGGGTTGGTGCGAATCAGGTTCACCGCAGAGCCGACGCCGACGGCGGTGGTGAAGTGGTCGATGAACGGCGTCTGGAGGTCACGGGGGCTGTTGGAGGCCGTAGAACGACCGCGCTGCGCGGCGCAGTTCCTCGATCGAGACGTCGACCTCGCTCCTCGGCTTCGCGGACCCACGTCGCGCGGGCGACTTCGAAGCTTTCCGCGGCTTCGCCGGTCCAGGTCGCGCGCAGCGGTCCGAGCGAGGTGTCGAGGTCGGCCAGCTTCGTGCGGATCTGGCCGGTGGCGTCTCGGACGCTTTCCCACGCTTCGCCGATCGCGGCGCAACGGACGGCGAACCGGTCCAGCTCATCGCCCTGGAACTCAAGACCCCGCAACAGTCGTAGATGGCGGCGGATCGATGATCAACCGATTCGGGCCGGATTGTGATCAGGACGGGGTGGGCGCGGCCGGTGGGGCGGTTTTGGGGTTTTCGCTTGACGGGTGACCGGACGTGGCGGGACAGTTACCCGCTGGCTTGATCACGGGGGTGTGGGCCGGATGGTTGGTGGTGGCGGTTTAGCGGGGCGTTCCGGTGTTGTCGAGGACCTGATCGGTTCGTGCGTGCGGCGGGGTCCGGGGGCGGCCGAACGGGCGGATCTGCCCGTCGTCGTGCTGGTCGGGCCGCGGGGGAGCGGGAAGACCGCTGCGCTGGCCGACATTCGGGAGCGGTGCGGGGATCGGGTGCCTTACGCCCACTCCGACCTGGAGCGGGCCGTCAAGCCGCCGCGGGCGATCGTCACCGAGCTGGCCTTCAACCTCAGCCGCAAGTTCGAAGGGCATTCGCGCATCGACTTCCGGCAGCTCTGGCTGTGCCTGCTGGTCAAGGGCGCGCAGCTGAACCAGGAGAACCGGGAGAAGGCGCTCGCCCAGGTGCGGGATTCGCTGGCGGCCGACGCGGAGTTCTCCGAACGCACGAACAAGGTGGTCGACGGGGTCGTCGACAGCGTCACGCAGGCCGGGGTGGTTCCGTGGTGGTTTCCGCTGGCCGTCAGCACATTGTTGCGCGGGCGCGAGGCGCTGAGCTGGCGGCGCAGGCTGCGCCGGGCCTCCGAGCTCCGCGAGGCCACGCCGCAGCGGTCGCCGAACCTGCAGGACGTGCTGGTCGACATCGGGGTCGCCGACAGCGGGCTGATGGACGAGGTGTTCTGCGCGGCGTTCCTCGCCGACCTGCGGGAGGCCTACCGGGGGCGCGGCGGGCGGCGCAAGGCCAACTGCGTGGCGCTGCTGGACAACGTCGACTCGCCCAACGGCATGCAGTTCCTCGACCTGCTGCTGCACAACCGCCAGCGGCACCGGCGGGACCCCGATCCGCTGGTGGTGGTCGGCACCAGTCGGCAGTGGCACCCCCGGTGGGGGCGGCAGGGGAGCGCGCGCTCCCCGGAGCAGGCCGGGCTCGCCGATTGGGCGGACCGCCGCGAGCTGGACCGCGGCCCGGACTCCTGGTGGTACCCGGTCGAGCTGCGCGACCTGACGTCCACCGAGGTCGTGGAGGTCGGCCGGTTCGCCGCCGGGACCGCACCGTTCGTGCACGAGCTGACCCGCGGTCACCCGTGGGGCATGCGGGAGGTCCGCACCGCGCTCGGCGATCAGGCTTCGGGACCGGCGATGCGGGGCTTCCTGGAGCACCGCGCCGCGGACGGGCCTTCGCTCGCCGAGCGGGCGCGCGACTACCTGCTGCAGGACTTCGACCCCGCGCAGCGGGAAGTCCTGGTCGGGCTGTCGGCGGCGCCGAACCTGGAGCTGGCGACCCGCGCGGAGGTCCGCCTCGGCAGCGACGACGACGCGGGGGCGCTGCACGAGGTTCGCACGCGGTTGTGGACCGTGCTGGACCGCGAGAACCGGCTCGCGCTGCACCCCTGGCTGCGCCGCCTGCTGCTCCACGAGCTGGCGAACCGGCCGGACGACCACCCGGAGCGCTGGGTCGTGGTGCACGACCGGCACCGGCAGCACCACCGCGAGAACGGCAACACCGCGCTGGCGCTCTACCACGCGCTCGCCCTGCAGGACCTCGGCGCGGTGGTGGCGCACCTGCAGCGGCAGTTCGAGGAGATCGACACCGAAGCCGACGTGCGGCCGTGGCTGGAACGGCTGGACCTGATCACCGCCGCCCCCAACCGGTTGCGCACCGACCGGGAACCCCGCGAGCAGGTCGAGGAGCTCGCCCGGACGGTCCCGGCGGCGGACGGGGACCTGGCGCGGCTGGTCGCGGCGAAGTGGCTGATGTCCGATCCGCTCGGCGATCCGGGCCGCACCCTGCGCGGCATCGCGCGCAGCGAGTTCGAGCAGCTGGCGCGGCAGGCCCGTGCGGGATTCGTGGTGTTTTTCGGCGAGAGCGAGAAGTACGCCTGACCTGGAGGCAGCGGTGGGCATCTACCTGGAGCAGACGTGGTGGCGCAAGAACCGCCGGAAGGTGCTGGTGCTGTCCGCGGTCGTCCTGCTGGTGGTCGCCGGGGTGGTGACCTGGGTGTGGCAGTCGCGCTGGTGCGCGGCGGGCATCCAGCGGGTCGCGGAGACCGGCGAGTGCGTCGGGCTCTCCGACGGGTCGTTCGAGTTCCACCCGGACCTGTCCGGCGTGCTGGCGAAGATCGAGGAGGAGAACAAGCGCGTCGAGGCGGCGGGCAACTACGTCAGCATCGCCTACCTCGCCCCGATGACGCTGACCGGCGAGGACACCATCACCACCGAGGCCACCCGCAACGGCCTGCAGGGCGCCTACCTGGCGCAGGTCCGGGCGAACGACCCGGTGCTGCGCGGGCAGCCGGGCTCGCGCAAGACCGGTTGGGGCGGTGACTTCCCGCTGATCCGGCTGCTGCCGACGAACCCGGGCAGCCAGTTCCAGCAGTGGGCGCCGGTGGTGGAGCAGATCAAGGCCGCGCGGTCCACCCCGGACCGGGTGGTCGCGGTGGCCGGTCTGGGGCAGAGCCACGAGGGCACCAGGTCGGCGGTCCGCGAGCTGTCCGCGGCCGGAATTCCGATGGTCGGTGCGACGATCACCGCCGATGCCTTCACCGAGGACGAGAGCGCGGGCCGGTTCAGCGGGCTGGTGCGGGTCGCGCCGTCGAACACCGAGCAGGTGGAGGCCGTGGTCCAGCAGCGGCTGAACGGCAGTCGCCGCGCGATGCTGGTGCAGGACGAGAACCAGTCCGACCTGCTGGCCACCGACCTGGCGTCGGCCTTCAACGAGGTGTACCCGCGAACCGGCGGCCAGCTGCTGCGGCCGGAGACCTACAACACCGAGCTCGGCAGCTCGGCCAACGCGTTCGACCCGATCGTCCGCAACATCTGCGTCGCCAAGCCGGACGTGCTCTTCTTCTCCGGCAGGTACCGGGACCTGAGCACCTTGCTGAACGTGCTGGCGGAGCGGCGCTGCCCCGACGTGGAGCTGCGGGTGCTGACCTTGGACAGCGTGGTGGACATCGCGGGTGTGGACGAGATCCGCAGCAACCTCTCGCCGGGAACCACGGTCGAGTACACCCACCTGTCCAGCCCGGCCGCCTGGGACGTCGCCCCGTGGGCCTTCGACCGCTCGGTGGTCGAGTACTTCCGCAGCGGCTACTTCCGCGAGTTCCAGGACGATTCGGCGGGTGACGGCATGGCGACCACGTCGTTCGACGCGGTCGGGGTGGCGGTCACCGCGATCCAGCGCGCGGCGGGCACCACGCACGACGTGGACGTCGTCACCCCGAAGTCGGTCACCTCGCAGTTCCACCGGATGCACGGCACGGACCAGCTGGCGGGCGCCAGCGGCTTCCTGTCCTTCGACTGCGTCGGCCACCCGGAGGACAAACCGATCTCGGTGTTCAGCCTCGAGGCGGGCGATCCGCGCCCCACCTCGGAGATCCGCCCCGAGGTGGTCTCCGCATCGGGCCGCATCCGCACCGACCCGAAGGACGCCGAGTCCTACGTCCCGACCCCGCGCTGCCGGTGACCGGTGGAGGGCACCCCCGGGGGAGTGCCCTTCCCGGGTCAGCGGCGGATGAGGCGTTCGAGGGTGTCGAGGGCGACCGGGATGGAGCGCTCGTCGATGTCGAACAGCGGGTTGTGGTGGGGTGCGGTGTTGCCGCCGCCGACGGTCATGTACGTGGCGATTCCGCCGTTGCGCTGGACTTCGCGGGCGAACAGGCTCGCGTCGTCGCTGCCGCCCATCTGCTTGAAGCCGTCGCCGGTGGTGGCTCCCGGGAGTTCGGCGGCGATGGCGTTGATCGCGTCGACCAGTTCCGCGTCGCAGTCCATCGTGGACGAACCGCCGGTTTCCACCACGTCCACCGCCACTCCGTGCATCTCGCCGGAGCCGCGCAGGGCCGTCTTGATGCGCTCGGTCAGGGAGGCGCTGACGTCGGAGTCGGTGGAGCGGGCTTCCAGGGTCATCTGCGCCCAGGACGGGACGATGTTGACGTTGTCGCCGCCGTGCAGGGTGCCCACGTTGATGCGGGTGTCCGCTGTGGAGTAGCGCGGCAGCGCCATCACGTTGAGCAGTGCGCTCGCGGCCGTGACCAGCGCGTTCGAACCCTGCTCCGGGGCTCCGGCGGCGTGCGCGGCGGTGCCGGTGAAGGTGGCGCGCATCTTCGTGGTGGCCAGCAGGCCCCGGATGCCGCCGCTGACCTCGCCCGCCGGTTCGTCCAGGCCGAGGTGCACGGCGACGAACCGGTCCACCCCGTCGACCGCGCCAGCGGCGAGCATCGACGCCGCCCCGCGCCCGCCCTCCTCGGCGGGCTGGAACAGGAACCGCGCCGTACCGGCGAAGTCGTTGTCGGCGACCAGTCGGCTGGCCAGGCCGAGACCGATCGCGGTGTGCCCGTCGTGCGCGCAGGCGTGCATCGCGCCGTAGTCGCAGCGGAAACCGTTCGCCGCCGGGGCGTGGTCGGGGCTGTCCGACTCGGTCAGCGGCAGGGCGTCCATGTCGAAGCGCAGACCCCAGGTGGGGCCGGGGCGGTTGCCGCGGACCTCGGCGATCACGGCAGTGCCGAACTCCGCCGCGCGCTCGACGTTGCCGGCGTCGGCACCGGTGCGCACCGCGCGCTCCGCGAACAGCTCGCGCTGCTCGGCGGTGGGGTAGTCGACCACGTTTTCCGCGCGCATCGCCGCCTGCCCGGTCAGCGGTTCCAGGCCCAGCTCGCGCAGGCGGGACACGACGATGCTGGAGGTGCGGATCTCCAGGAAAGCCGGTTCGGCGTACCGGTGGAAGTCGCGCCGCAACGCCACGAGCTCGTCGAAGTGCATCATCTCTCCTCTGTGGATGGTTACAGCCGGATGCCCGAACCCGGTCCGACGGGCAGGTCGAAGAAGTAGAACACCGCCAGGATCAGCAGCCACATCGCGAAGAACGGCAGCACGAACACGCTCAACCGGGCCAGCAGCGTGCCCAGCTGCGTCTCCGGCTGGTACTTCCGGTTCACGCTGAGCAGGATGTAGACGTAGGCGTTGAGCGGGCTGACCGCCTGCGTGGTGGAGTCGCCGATCCGGTACGCGGCCTGGATGAACGCCGGGTCGTAGCCGAGGATGGTGAACGCCGGGATCATCACCGGGGCCAGCAGCGACCACAGCGCCGAGCCGGAGGTGATGAACAGGTTCGCCACCGTCGCCAGCAGCACCATCACGATGATCGCCGGGAACCCGGTCAGGTGCGCGGCGCGCAACCCGTCGGCCGCGCCGATCGCGATCAGCGTGCCCAGGTTGGACCAAGTGAACAGGGCGATGAACTGGGCGGCGACGAAGATGAACACGATGTAGCCCGCCATGTCCTTGACGGTCTCGGTCATCATCCGCGGCACGTCCGCGCGCTTGGTGACGGTGCCCGCGGTCAGGCCGTAGGCGAGCCCGGCCAGCAGGAACGCGATGATGATCAGCGGCACGATGCTGTCCAGGAACGGCGAGGGCACCAGCGCGCCGTCCTCGCCGCGCAGGAAGCTGCCCGGCACCAGCCAGGCGCCGAAGGCCACCACCGCGTAGCCGACCAGCACGGCGAACGCCCGCCACACGCCCTTGCGCTGCTGCGCGGTGAGCTCCGCGGTCTGCTCGCCCTCGGGGTCGGTCCACGGGCCCAGCCGCGGCTCCAGCACCCGGTCGATCAGGAATCCGCCGACCAGCGGCAGCAGCAGTCCGGCGGTGGCCGCGAAGAAGTAGTTCATCGCGATGTGGGTGTGCACCTCGACGCCCAGCGGGGCGATCTGGACCGCCTTCTCGGTGATGCCCACCAGCAGCCCGTCCAGCGACCCGACCAGGACCCCGCCGCCGTAACCCGTTGCGCCGCAGGCGAAAGCCCCGATCAGCCCGGCCACCGGGTGGCGGCCCGCGGCCTTGAACATCAGCGCGGCCAGCGGCGGGATCACGATCAGCGACGGGTCGGACATGACGTGCGCCTGGCAGGCCACGAACGCCACCGCGTAGGGCAGCAGCCAGCGCGGCGCGCGGCCGAAGACCAGGGTGACCGCGGCGGACAGGAATCCGGTCCGCTCGGCGAAGCCGACCACCAGCATCATCGCCAGCACGGTGCCCAGCGGTGGGAAGCCGATGAAGTTGTCCACGAAGTTGGTCAGGAACCAGACCAGGCCCTCGGAGCTGAGCACGGCGCGCACCGGGACCGGTTCGGCCTTGCCGGGGACGTCGACGGTGACGCCGAAGGCGGCGATCGCGGTGGAGATCACCGCCAGCGCGGCGAGCAGGTAGACGAACAGGAAGAACGGCTCGGGCAGCTTGCCGCCGACCCGCTCGATGCCGGTGAACACCCGGTCCAACCGGGTCGGCCGGGTACGCGCTGTGTCCATGTGTGCTCCGGGCGTATCGGTCCCGCGGGCCAGTACCCGCGGTTGGCGGAAAGGATGGACAACGCACCAGATCCGCTGCTTGGATTGCCGGAAATCGTCACATGAAGGTATGCGCATGCAAGATTCGTCCGGCCTCGACGAGCTCGACCTGTCGCTCGTCAACGCCGTGCAGATCGCCCCGCGCGGTTCCTGGCAGGTCATCGGCTCGGTGCTGGGCGTGGACCCGAGCACGGTCGCCCGCCGCTGGCAGCGCCTCACCGAGCAGGGACTGGTGTGGATGACGGCCTACGCGCGGCTCACCGCGCCGTCGGCGTTCGTGCTCGGCTGCGTGGAGATCGACTGCCGACCGAGCGAGCGGGACCGCCTGGCGGTGCTGCTGGCCAGGCTGCCGCAGGTCGTCTCGGTGCACCACGTGGGCAGCGGCCGGGACCTGCTGGTGCTGATCAACGCCCGGAGCCTGCCCGCGCTGTCGCGGTTCGTGCTCGACGAGCTCAGCCACCACCCGGGCGTCCGGAGGACGAGCGTGCACGCCGCGACCACGATTTTCGGCGAAGGCGTTCAGTGGCGGCTCAACGCGCTCTCGCCCGCGCAACGCGCGCAGCTGGCCGCGCACGCGCCTCCGCGCGCGAAGCAGGGCGTGCTGACCGAGAGCGACCGGGACCTGATGGTGGCGCTGAGCACCGACGGCCGACGGACGGTGGCGGACCTGGCCGAGCTGACCGGCACGAGCGTGTCAACAGCGCGCCGCCGCCTGACCAAGCTGGTCGACCAGGGCCTGGTGTCGATCCGCTGCGAAGTCGCCCAGAGCCTCACCGGCTGGCCGGTCTCGGCGATCTTCTGGGCCAACGCCCCGGCCGACGAGCTGTCGGAGGTGGGCAGAACCCTGGCGAAGCTCCCGGAGATCCGGTTCTGCGCCGCGGTGACCGGGGAGCACAACCTGGTCATGATCGTCTGGCTCCGCTCCCCGGAGGACTGCCACCGCCTGGAGGAACGCCTGGCGGACCGCCTGCCCACGCTGTCCCTGGCGGAGCGGGCCATCACCCTCCGCCAGCTGAAGCGCCAGACCAGGATCCTCGACGACCTGGGCCGCAGCACGGAAGCGGTCCCCACCGACCCCTGGGCTGACCTCCACCTGCCGAGCTGAGGCGGCCGGAATCACCGCCCCTTCGGCGACAGTACGGTCACGACCGCCGAGTCGTCCGCAGCGCCGAGCCCGGCCTGCTCACCGAGCAGGTAGAGCTGGTGCGCGGCCGACGCCAGCGGGGTCGGGACGCGGGATTCGCGCGCCAGCTCGCTGACGATCCCCATGTCCTTGACGAAGATGTCCAACCGCGACCGCACCTCCGCCCCGTCCGCGTAGGCCTCGACCATGCGGGGACCGCGGTCGGAGAGCACGAACGAGCTGGCCGCTCCCTTGCCGAGCGCCGCCACGACCGCCGCCGGGTCGAGCCCGATGCCGCGCGCCAGCGCCACCGCTTCGGCGGCCGCCGCGATGTGCACCCCGGCCAGCAGCTGGTTGATCGCCTTGAGCGCCTGCCCGTCACCGGGGTTCGGCCCGACCACGGTGCAGGTCGAGGCCAACCGGTCCAGCACCGGCCCGGCGACCGCGAGCGCTTCGGCATCGGCGCCGACGACGACCAGCAGGTCACCGCATCCCGCGCGCGTCGGTCCGCCGCTGACCGGCGCATCGACCAGCCGGTGGTCCGGCAGCCGGGCCGCGGTGTCGCGAGCCGCTTGTGGTCCGACCGTGCTGGTCAGCACCACGACTGCGCCCGGACGCAGCGACGACGCGACGCCGTCCGGGCCGAACAGCGCCGCTTCGACCTGCTGCTGGTCGCGGACGGCCAGGAGCACCACGTCGGCGTCGGCCGCTGCTCCGGCCGGAGTGGTGGCTTCCGCCGCGCCGCGCGAAACGGCGTCCGCGCGCCGCTCGGCGTCGACGTCGAAGGCGGTCACCGGGAACTCGCCAGCGAGGTGGGCGGCCATCGGCAACCCCATCGCGCCGAGCCCGATCACCGCGACCCGAACTCCGGACATCGAAACCTCCACAGTGGACTTACGAGTGGCGGAAGGAGCGGACGACGTGGGCGAGGGCGTTCTCGTCCCCGACGTTGCCGGGGAAGACGACGTAGGGCGTGCCGGCGGAATCGCCGGTCACCGGCTCCCACAGCGACACCATGCCCGGCAGCATCGTGCCCCGGGTGATCGCGCGGCGGATGCCCAGACCGCCGGTGGCGACGTCGCTGGAGGTGATCCCGCCCTTGGCGACGACGAACGCGGGCCGGTGCGCCCGAACGGTCGCGGCCACGGCCTCGACCAGCGCCGACGACACCGCCCGCGCGATCGCCAGGCTGTCGTCCGCGTCGGCCCCGGTGACCAGCGACCGGCTGGTGCGGATCACCGCGTCGCAGCGCTGCATCGCCGCCGCCGCGCGGGCGCTGACCTCGGCGATGTGCCCGCCGCGCGCGGCCGGGTCCAGCAGCGTCGGCACGTCCAGCTCGAACTCCTCGACCCCGCCCAGCTCGCGCAGCCCGGCCAGTTGCGCGGTGGTCAGCCCGACGTGCGAGCCCACCGCGATCAGCCCGTGTCCGGAGCCGTACGCGCGCAGCGCCGCGCTGTCCAGCGGTGCGCTGGCGGTCTGGCCGATGCGGGCGCGGACGAACGCCGGGCCGATCCGGTACAGCAGCCGCGTGCCCCGCGATTCCGCTTGCCGCAGCGCGGAAGCGAGCAGCCGGAGGTCGTCGTCGCAGGCCGCGTCGACCACCACCGGCCGCCGGTCGCGCACCCCGGCCAGCAGCTCGGCGACGTGCTGCGGTCCGCCGCCGCGCAGATCGGTCAAGGTGATGGCCAAGACGTCGTCGGGGGTGATCCGGCCACCGGTCTTCTCCGCGACCCACTCCCGGAGGTTCGAGCTGCGGTACCCGAAGGTCGCGTCGCGGGCGAACTCCGTCTCCCCGGCGGGAACCATCCCGGCCGGGGTGCGCGCCCAGTGCACCGAGTCGACGGTGACCCGCCCGGCGTCCGGGAACGCGGGCACGACCACCACGCCGTCGACCGGGCGGCCGTGCCGCGCCAGATCGTCGGCCAGCGCATCGGTCTCCACCGGGAAGTGACCGCGCAGCGTGGAATCGCTGCGGCTGGCCACCACGAAGTCCACGCCCTCGGCCTCGGCCGCGGCCGCCAGCGCGTCGAGCACCTCGCGGTTGCGGGCCGTCGCGTCGGCCGCCGCGAGGCTGCGGGTGTTGGTGAGCACGAAGCAGGCGCCGCCCGGCTGCCGCAGGCCCCACCGCAGGTCGTCCACCGACCAGCTGGTCAGCACCGGCACGTCGGCGACGGTCTGGGTGCCGGTCGGGTCGTCGTCGAGCACGACCAGGTGCGGGCCGCCGGTGATCTCGCCCGGCTCGACTGCGCGGGCCGGCGGCAGCCCGGCCAGCAGCTCCTCGACGTGGATCATCAGGCCTCCGGGGTCACGTGGGTGCGCAGGTCGTCGGCGGTCTGCGCGAGGTGGTCGCCCATCGCGCGCCGGGCGCGGGCCGGGTCGCCGGACTCCAGCGCGCGCAGGACCTTGTCGTGCTGGGCGATGGCGTTGGCGCGGATCTCGCCGACCGCCGAGGTCTCCCGGCGGCCCTCCACCAGCAGTCGGCCGAACGGCTCGAACATCAGCGGGATGAACGCGTTCCCGGTGGCCTGCATGACGGTGTGGTGGAAGGCGAGGTCCGCGGTCACGAACAGCTCCACGTCCCCGGCGTCGTGCGCGGTGCGCATGTCCTGGAGCTGCTCGCGCAGCTGGGCGAGGTCGTCCTCGGTGCGCTTGGTGGCGGCGAGCTCGGCGGCGCCGACCTCCAGCAGCCGCCGGGCCTCGATCAGGCCCTCCGACACCGGTCGTCCGGCGCGGGGAGCGGTCGCGGCGCGGATCATCGGGTCCAGCGCGGTCCACTGCGCGGGAGCGTTGACGTAGGTGCCGCGCCCGCGCTGGATGCGCACCACGTTCTGCACCCGCAGCACCTTCACCGCTTCGCGCACGGTCAGGCGGCTGACCGAGAACTGCTCGGCCAGCTCGGCCTCCGAGGGCAGCGCGGTGCCCGGCGGGTAGTTCCCATCGATGATCGCCCCGAGCAGCTGCTCGGCGAGATCGTCCGGCAACGACATAGCTCATCCCATCAGACGTCAGATGTCTCGGCACGATAAGCGACCGACCAGGTGGCGTCAAGGGCCGTTATCGCTGTTCGAGGCGGTAGACGCGGCGGGCGTTGTCGCGGCCGACCATCCGGGCCACCCGGACTGCGTCCGAAGTGGACCAGTCGTCGGCGGCCACCCGCTCGCCCAGCGCGGTGCGCATGGCGCGCCGCCACAGCAGCGCACCGAGGTGGTGCAGCTCCGGCGGTCCCCAGGCGTCGGAGGAGAACAGGACCTTCGCGAACGGCGCGAGTTCCAGGGATTCGGCCACCACCGCGGCCGAGCGCGCACCGGTGTGGTTCACCGCGAGCCCGACGTCGAAGTGCACGTGCGGGAACGCCTGCGCCAGGTACCCGGCGTTGCGGTGGTACGGGTAGCAGTGCAGCAGCAGGAGGTCCACGCCGTGCGGTTCGACGAGCTTGATGAACCGGGTGAGCAGCAGCGGATCGCAGCGGTGCAGCTCGATGTCGGGATCGCCGTACCCGGCGTGCAGCTGCAGCGGCAGCCCGCGGTCGACGCCGGTCCACAGCAGGAACCGCAGCAGCACCGGATCGTCCACCCGGCCGCCTGCGCGCAGCCACCGGTCCGCAGCGGCGACGACTTCCGCCCTCGACGGGCGCTCGGGGTCGAAGTCGAAACCGAAGCGGTAGGCCACGATGCTCTTGAGCCCCACCGCGTCGACCGTGCGCTCCGCCAGCACTTCCGGGAACCGCCCCGGCAGCTCGGCCGCGCCCACGCCGTCGTGCGCGAGGTCTTCCAGCACGGCCTCCAAGCGCACGATCTCGTCGGCCCGCGCACCGGAGGCCGATGCCATCTCAGCGGGGGAGAGGATCGAGTCGCCCTTGTAGCCGGTCTCCACCAGGAAGTGCTCGACACCGCTGGCCGCCAGCAAGCGTCGGGTGACCTCAGCAGCACCCAGTTCTTCGCGCCGCGCCACGTAATCGGCGGCGTCGGCGTGCGGCGGCAGACCGAGCACCGGAGCGCACCAGCGGCGGACGGCGAACCCCAGCTGCGAGTCGAACTGCGTCATCCACCCCGGAACCGGCCGGTCCGACTCGGTGAGGTGCAGCTCCAGCCCGGCCCGGTCGACCTCGCCGCGGAGCGCGCCGTGCACGTGGTGGTCCACCAGCGGCACCTCGTCCACGGCGACCGCCAGGTCCTCGACCGACATCGCGCCTCCTCGCAGTCGTGAGCGGCGGTGGTCGCCCTGACCGCCATCGCCGCTCACGAGCACGCGTAGTGCTTGACCCCGTCGATGGTCTCCGCGCGGAGCTTGGACTGCAGGACCAGGACGTCCAGGTGGGCCGCCGTTTCCAGGACCGCCAGCATCTGGTTGTACGGGTCCAGGTCGTCCAGCGCGTGCTCGCGGCGCGTCCAGGTCAGGCCGCGCGCCGTCTCGTAGGCGGTGCTGGCGCCGCGCTCCACGACCGCCGCGGTGTCCGCCAGCCGCCGGTCGTGGTGGTCCAGCAGCTCGTCGATCCGCCGGTGCGCGCTGTCGGTGACCGGGCCGTGCGCGGGCAGCAGGCGCATGTCCGGCATCGCGCGGACCAGCCGCAACGAGGCCATGTAGTCGCGCAGCGGCAGTTCGCTGGGGGCCTGCTCGAAGCCGATGGACGGGGTGATGTGCGGCAGCACGTGGTCCCCGGCGAACAGCAGCTCGCTGGCGTCGTCGATGAACACCACGTGCCCGCGGGTGTGGCCGGGGGTGGGCAGCGCGCGCAGCGGGCGGTCGGCCAGGCTGACGTCGGTGGACTCGGTGATCCACTCGTCGGGGTCCTCCCAGCCGGTCGTCGGGCGCTTCGAGCCGCGGGCGGCGATCACCGCGTCCCGCACCGGTTTCGCCCCGCACGCGGCGAGCATCTCGACCTGCTTCTCCAGCGCCACGTGGTCGGGCCGCATCAGCGTCCGGAGCGTGGGCTGCTCGCCCTCGCCCAGCAGCACCCGGGACCCGTACTCCCGGCGCAGGGCCACCGCCTGCGTGTAGTGGTCGCGGTGCGCGTGGGTGACCAGGAACCGCCGGATGTCGCCGAGCCCGGCGCCGATCTGGCGCAGTCCGGCGCTGAGCTGCTCCCGCGCCTCGTCCAGCGCCCAGCCGCCGTCGACCAGGGTGAGCGCATCCCCGTCGGCGATCGCGTAGACGTTGACCGCGCGCAGGCCGTCGTTGGGCAGGGGCAGCGGGATCCGGTGCACGCCGGGCGCTACCTCGTGCGCACCGGGCTGCATCCACTCGTGCCGGGAGTCGCCCATGACCACACCTCCGAGCCCGCCCCCGTTCGGGGGCGTCCCAGTAGACGTACCACAGACATACCGACCGGTTAGTGTGGACTGCGCCACGTCGCGCTCAGAGCACCGGGTGCACCTCGGGGTGGGCGTCCCACCAGCGGTGGAAGGCCGGGTTGTCCGGCACGTGCGCCAGGTACGCCTGCGCGAGGTCCTGGTAGAGCAGGTCCGCCTGCGCCCTGGTCAGGCGGTCGGGCCGCCAGACCACCACCAGCCGGGCCACCAGCGGGTCGCCCGCCAGCGGCAGCACGACGGTGCCCTCCGGCACCGCGAACGTGGGCTCCACCAGCCGGATCCCGTAGCCGCGCACGACGAGCTCCCGCGCGCCGCAGCTGGGGGCCTCGAACCGGATCCGCGGTTCGAAACCGGCGTCCAGGCAGGCGGCGCGGAACGCGGCCAGCGAACCGTCGTCGGCACCGGGCGGCCCGATCCACGACTCCTCGCCCAGCTCCGCCAGCCGGACCTCGTCGCGGTCGGCGGCCCAGTGGTCGGCGGCGAGCGCGACGAACCACGGGTAGCGCGGGACGAGGACGCGGCTGGTGACCGGCTGTTCCAGCGCGAGCTCGAAACCCGCTGCGCTGGCGACCAATCCCGCGTCGTACCGGCCCCGCGACAGCGAATCCGCCAGCACCGCAGCGGAAGGCTCGACGTGCAGCATCACCGACTGCCCCAACAGGCCGTCCTGCACCCGGTCGACGATGCTCGGCACGCACGCCAGGTGCGCGCAGCCGAGGTGCAGCGGCTCGGTCGACGGCGACGGCCTGCCCGCCGCGCCGAAGAGGGAATCGACCTCCGACAGCACGATTCGGGCCCGGTCGACGGTCCGGCGACCGAAATCCGTGGGCACCACACCGGTTCGGCTGCGCACGAAGAGCGAGTCGCCCAGCATCTTCTCGATTGCCTGAAGCTGGTTGCTCAGCGCGGGTTGGGTGAGTTCCAGCCGGGCCGCGGCGCGCGTGATGCTGCCGGTTTCCGCGATCGCGCAGATCATCCGCAGCTGCCGGATCTCGATCGTCATGGCGACTGTATATCGCAGCTGATGACGCCAGATCACCGCGAGCGGCCAGAGTTCCCCGCACGTGCGCACGTTCCACCCCGCAGATTCCCGGAATTCGCCCCCACGCCAGGAGGGAGGACGTGCCGTTCAGAGCACGGCGTGCCGCTGGTTGGCGGAGTGCGTTGTGCCGCACCGTCTTCCTCGGCCTGGCGCTGACCGCGCCCGCGGTCCGGAAAAGGCGGAAGGAGTGGTTCTCTCGTCGCACCTGCGGGGTCCGGCATTGCCCGGAGGACCGGTGGTGATATCCGGGCCGGGTTGGGGAGGAGGGGTGCGGTGGGGTGCGGGGTTGGGTTTGGGTTCGAAGCGGTGGGTGGTTGCGTTGGGTGATGCGATTTCAATCGAAATTGGCTGCGTTGCGGTTTTTGACGGAGCCTGCGGTGGCGAGGTGCGCCAATTTCAATCGAAATCGCGACCCTCACCGCTGCGCCCAAGGTCGTGATACCGGGATCCGAGTGACTGCGAGCAGGGCCGTCGGCGGAGCCAGGACGCTGATCGCACGGCCGTCGTTCCGGTGGTGGGTGCAGAGATTTCTCACGAGATCGGCTGCGGTGCCAGCTGGAGGTTTCGTCGAGACGGTGCCGATTTCGTGAGAAATCGCGCCCGACCGGCAACGTCACCACAAGGTGGATCCGCCTCCGCAGGGAACCGAGGCTCCTAAGGTCAAGTCTCGCTCACCACTCAAACCGCATCCTTGGCACGCCAGGGTGACCGATTCCTACCGCCCAAGCACAAGCCCCGCCACCGTCCGACCCGAGGACCAGCCCCACGCCTCCTCCACGCCACGCAACCCCCGCGACCCAGCGCGGTGGTGCGCCGGTTTTGCCCATAACTGACAGTGAGCACTCCGGGCGTGGCGAGGTGCCAGTTTCAGGCAAAACTGACACCCCACGATGCTCGGCCGAACTGTGCCGGGCTCCGCGCTCGCCGGGCACCCGGGCCGGGTGGTGACGAGCAGTAGTCGTCGATGATCGCGCTGAGTGACGGAAAATCACCCGGTCGCCGCGTGGGGTGGCGCACCCGGCCGTGCCAATCTGGATGGACGCTTCCACCGGGCTTCAGCCGGATGGGGGGCGGGTACCTCATTGGGGTCGAAGGGAACGTTGCTAGGAGCTCGTCATGTTGAGCAGGCACGAGCGGGACCGGCTCGCCGAGATCGAATCGGCGCTGGTGTCCGGCGATCCTCGGCTGGCGGAGAAGTTCGAGCGGTTCGACGGGCGCCGGGACTGGACCGGCATGCGCCGGTTCCTGGTGTTCCTGGTGTTCGCGCTCATCGCGCTGCTGGCGGTGCTGTGCATGCTGAGCGGGCTGGTGCTGAGCTCGATAACGCTGTTCACGGTCGCCGTCGCGGGTGCGGGTGTGCTCTGGTGGCGGAGCAGGCGCAAGGACCATCCCTGACCCGTCCGATGTGGATCGCAGCGCTGATCACAGGTGCGGCAGCGCCTGCAGGACCGTGTCGGGCTCGACGTAGGTGCCCTCGGGCAGCGTCCGCAGGCGGGCCAGGTGCGCGGCCGGGGCGCCCAGCGCCGCGCACTGCTGGCAGATCTCCTGCTTGGTCGCCGGAAATCGGACGTGGCAGAGGAACCTGAGCAGCTCTCCGCGATCGGGTGGGGACAACATCACTGGCCTCCGGGCGGCAGCGTCGACATCCGGCTACCCGCCCGCAGGCTGCTGGAACCCCGAAATCAACGGTGGGCTTTGAGCAGCTCCCGGGCCTCGGCCGCGATGGAGGCGGCATCGATACCGGCTTGCCCGAGCAGCTCCGCCGGGGTGCCCGAACCGGGCATGACGCGCACCGCCAGGACGCGCACCGGCGCACCGACCCCGGCCAGCGCGCTGAGCACGGTCTCGCCGAGCCCGCCCTCCGGCCAGTGGTCCTCGGCGGTGACCAGCCCGCGGGTCTCGGCCGCCGCCCGGCGCAGCGTCGCGGCGTCCACCGGCTTGATCGAGTACAGGTCGATCACCCGCGCCCGGATGCCCTCCGGGGCGAGGATCTCCGCCGCGTGCAGCGCCTCGTGCAGGGTGATCCCGGCGCCGACCAGCGTGACGTCGTCGCCGTCGCGGACCACCCGGGAACCGCCGACCGGGAACTCCTCGTCCGGCGCGTAGATCACCCGGGTCGCCCCGCGGCTGGTGCGCAGGTAGTTGACCCCGGGCCGGTCGGCCATCGCCGCGGTCAGCCGCACGGTCTGGTTCGCGTCGCACGGGTAGAGCACCGTGCTGCCGTGCACCGCGCGCAGCGCGGCCAGGTCCTCCAGCGCCATCTGCGACGGCCCGTCCTCGCCGATGGCGACCCCGGCGTGCGAACCGGCCAGGCACAGGTCGGCCCGGCTGACCGCGGCCATCCGGATGAAGTCGTAGGCGCGGGTCAGGAAGGCGGCGAAGGTCGAGGCGAACGGGCGCCACCCCCGCACCTGCATGCCCACCGCCGCGGCGACCATCTGCTGCTCGGCGATGTACATCTCGAAGTAGCGGTCCGGGTGGGCGTCGCGGAACATCTCGGAGAACGTCGAGTTCGACACCTCGCCGTCGAGCGCCACCACGTCGCCGCGGCGGTCGCCGAGCGCGCGCAGCGCCTCGCCGTAGGCCTTGCGGGTGGCGACCTCGGTGCCCGGCTCGAAGGCGGGCAGCCCGCCGCCGCGGACCTCGAAGACGTGCGGCTCGGCCTGCGCGGTGGGCTTGGCCGGGGTGACCCGCAGGTCGCGGACGCCGCCGAGCTCCTGGATCGCCTCCTCCGGGTGCACCAGCGCCTTGCCGTGGAACCCGGGCCGGTCCTCGACCTCGGCGACGCCCCGGCCCTTCTTGGTCGCCGCCAGCACCGCGACCGGGCGGCCGTCGCCGTCCTCGGCGTCCTTGAGCGCGGTCTCGATCTGCTCCGGGTCGTGCCCGTCGATCTCCAGCACCCGCCACCCGGCGGCCTGCGCGCGGGCGGCGTAGGCGTCGAGGTCCCAGCCGTGCATGGTCTGCCCGGTCTGGCCCAGCCGGTTGACGTCGACCAGCGCGATCAGGTTGTCCAGCTGCGCGAACCCGGCGTGCTCCAGGGCCTCCCAGACCGAGCCCTCGGCCATCTCGCTGTCCCCGCACAGCACCCACACGCGGTAGGGCAGCCGGTCCAGCCGCTGCCCGGCCAGCGCCAGGCCGACGCCGATCGGCAGCCCCTGGCCGAGCGACCCGGTGGCCACGTCCACCCAGGGCAGCACCGGTGTGGGGTGCCCCTCGACCCGGCTGCCGAACTCGCGGAAGGTCATCAGCTCGGCGTCGTCGATGGCCCCGACCGCCTTCAGGCACGAGTACAGCAGCGGTGAGGCGTGCCCCTTGGAGAAGATCAGGTGGTCGTTGCGCGGGTCGTCCGGGTGGTCGAAGTCCAGCCGCAGGTGCCCGTCCAGCAGCGCGGCCAGCAGGTCGGCGGCGGACATGGAGGAGGTGGGATGCCCGGACCCGGCGGCGCTGCTGCACCGCACGGAGTCCACCCGCAGCTGCTGCGCCAGCTCGTAGCGGAAGGTCAGGTGGTCCATGCCCCACCAGATGCCCACCCCCGCAGCTCCCGAAACGCGCCGAGCCGCTACCCGGGACTAGCGCAGGTCGGAGTTGCTCAGGCCGGAGAGCAGGCGCTTGACGACCTCGGGGTCGATCTCCGCGGTCTCCTCGGCCGGGTGCTCGGCCATCGGGCTGCGCTTGGTCTTGGAGCGGCGGGGGAGCGGGACCGCGTCCGCCGATACCCCACCCGGTAGCGGCACCTCGCACCACACGAGGCTGCCGCCGCCGCGCAGGGCGGTCGAGCCGCAGCGGCCACCGGCGAACCCGGGCGCCAGCGCCGGCGGGACGGTGGCCTGCTCGTCCTCGACCTCGGCGACCAGGCTGTCCCCGCTGAGCCGCAGGCGGACCGTGATGAAGCCCGCCGAGTCCTGGTTCGCGTTGTCCACGGCCGCGGTGACCAGGGCGGTGGTGAGCTGCGTGGTCTCGTCGACCAGATCGCGCAGGGACCACTCGGCGAGGGTGAACCGGACGAACATCTCTGCGCAGTTGACCGCGCTGGGCAGTGCGATGAGTCGCAGGTCGTCGACTTGTGCGGTTTGGGTGTTCACCTGGCTGTCGTCCTCCATCCGCGTCCGCTGCGCGTCGTCACCCGGAAGCCGTATTTTGCCAACTCGTTCGGGCGGCTCGTGCACAGGGGCGGTGGTTATCGGTCACTGCTCGCCGGGCCGGTTCCGGGGAATGTCGATTTCTCCGAGGCGTGCACCACGCGCTCCCGGCCCCCCGGCCGGGTGCCGCGGTCCGGGCCTCACGTGACTCGGTGCATGTGCGACATCCCTCGATGGTCTGCTGTGGACGATTTGGCGGCGAACCCGTTGCGGTGCCGCGCTTTTCGGTGCCGATGCCGGTGCTGCCGGGGTGGCTGGCCAGCTGCTGCGGCAACGGTCCCGGACAAAAACGTACGTGACGGATCCGGTTTGGTACAGACCGGAACGTATCGTTTCCGCAACGGGAATATTCCAGCCGGATGAGCGATGGATGTCCAGCTGCTGAATGGGCGGCGTCCGAATAACCCCAGCTCGGGGTGAATGCGACCGCTGCGCATTCACCCCGTCGAGGTCATCCGATAGTGTCAAGTCCTTCCTTGAGCGCCTTGCCGAGCAATTCGATCTCCGACTCGGCGATGGTCAGCGGCGGCGACACCGCCAGCGCCTTGCCCAGCGGGCGCACGATGACCCCGAGGTCGCGGATCGCCTTCTGCGCGCGGCCGACGGCGCCCGGGTCGGCGGCCAGCACCTCCGGCGCCAGCTCGACCGCGCCCAGCAGCCCGACACCGCCGCGCACCTCGCCCACGGCGGGGTGGTCGGCGAGCTCGAGCAGGGTCTCGTGCAGCGGGCGCTCCAGCTCGTCGGCCCGCTGGAGCAGCTTCTCCCGCTCCAGGATGTCGAGGTTGGCCAGCGCCGCGGCGGCGACCGTGGGGTGCCCGGAGTAGGTCGCGCCGTGCCGGAACACGCGGCCGGGGTGCTCCCAGAACGGCTCGGCCACCCGCTCGGCGACCACCACGCCGCCCAGCGGCAGGTAACCGCTGGTCACGCCCTTGGCGAAGGTGATCATGTCCGGGCGCAGGCCCCACCGCTCGACGCCGAACCAGCTGCCGACCCGGCCGAACCCGCAGATCACCGAGTCCGCCACGAACAGGATCCCGTGCTCGGCGCAGAGCTTGGCGACCGCCTCCAGGTAGCCCGGCTGCGGCGGGTAGAGGCCGCCCGCGCCCATCACCGGCTCGGCGAAGAACGCCGCGACCCGGTCCGCCCCGATCTGCTCGACGGCCTCGCGCAGGGCCTCGGCGTCGTCGTGCGCCACGCGGGTGGTGGCCGGGACCAGGTCGCCGAAGCCGCTCCGGTTGACCTCGATGCCGCCGATGCTGGTGCCCATGCCGTTGGTGCCGTGGTAGGCGTTGCCGCGGCTGATGATGTGCGTGCGCTCCGGCTGCCCGCGCTGCGCCCAGTACTGGCGGGCCAGCTTGGCGGCGGTGTCGATCGACTCGCCGCCGCCGGTGGTGAGGAAGATCTTCGCGCCGTCCACCGGCGCGAGCCCGGCCAGCCGGTCGGCCAGCGCCTCGGCCGGTGGGTTGGTGAAGTCGTTGAACACGAAGTAGGACTCCAGCGTGCGCATCTGCGCGGCGGCGGCCTCGACGATCTCGGTGCGCCCGTGGCCGACGTTGGCGTACCACAGGCTCGCGGTGCCGTCGAGGTAGCGGCGTCCGTCCTGGTCGTAGACCCAGACCCCCTCGGCCCGGCTGACGCAGAACTGGCTGGACCGGACCTCGAACATGTCCGCGAACGGGTGCCACAGCGAGGTGCTGCGCGGTGCTGTCGACATTTCCGCCTCTCCGTGATTCACAGTGGTGGTCGCGTTTGTCGTTGATCTTGCGTTCTGGTGGTTTCTCGTGGCTGGGTTGCGCCACGGTCCCCTGAGGTGCGGTTGGGTGGGGCTGGAGTTGGCGCAGGGGTCGCCTGTCCTCCATCGGTCTCGCCCTCCCACTCTTATCGCCGACCAGCCGGTACGCCAGTGCCAAAACGCCGAAGTTCGGCGCGCGGATTGGCCAGATCGCCACCCGGCGGTCACGCTCCGTGCTCGCCCGGTGGTCAGTCCACTGTGGTCCCTCCCGGCTGCTGGGAGGCGTTGACACGCGCTCGGTGCGCCGCCGACGATCGACCCGTGATGTTCCCGGTGCTCACCAGGCGGCGGCACGTCGACTTCCGGCGGGTCTGCGCCCAGGCGTGTCGACCCGGCGCTGCGCGCACCCGCTGAGCGGGCGGCGCGAACCAGTCCACAGTGGAGGACCTCGAAACCCAGGGAGCACGTGTGTCCAGCGTTCTGGTAATTTCCGGCAGCCCGTCGCGCACCTCGAAGACCGAGCGGATCGGCGAGCACATCGCCCAGCGGCTGGCCGCGGCCGGTCGCAGCGTCGACCACCTCCGCGTCCGGACCCTCCCGGCGGACGCCCTGCTCGGCGCCGACACCCGGGCCCCGGCCATCGCCGAAGCCCTCGCGGCGGTCGCCGCGGCCGACGGCGTCGTGCTGGCCACCCCGACCTACAAGGCCAGCTACTCCGGCCTGCTCAAGTCGTTCCTGGACCTGCTGCCGCAGTTCGGCTTCGCGGGCAAGGCGGTGCTGCCGCTGGCCACCGGCGGCAGCATCGCCCACGTCCTGGCCATCGACTACGCGCTGCGCCCGGTGGTGCACTCGCTCGGCGCCCGGCACGCGGTCCAGAGCTTCTTCCTGCTCGACAAGCACGTCACGGTGGTAGACGACGAGATCAGCGTGCACCCGGACAGCGGCGGCCCGCTGACCGACGTGATCGAGCAGTTCGACAAGGCCCTCGACGGAATCCCGCACAGCACCGTCCTGGGCCGTTCCGCATAGGGGGTTCGCAGAAGGCGCGGGGTGCCAGTCCCTAACTGGCACCCCGCGCCTCCTGCTGGTCAGCGCCGTTCCGGCGGGCTGATCTCGGAGCGCTCGATCGCCGAGGGCTCGATGCCCCACTTCTGCAGGATGCGCTGGTAGGTGCCGTCCTCGATCAGCTTGTTCACCGCCGCCTGCAGCGCCGGTGCCAGCGGGGACCCCTTCGCCAGCGCGAAGCCGACGTCCAGGCGGCGGAAGTCGTTGAGGAAGCGGAGGTTCGGCTGCTGCGAGGTGGCGTGGCGCAAGCCGTTGATCGTGCTCATCAGCACGTCGATCTTGCCCTGCCGCAGGGCCGAGTAGGAGGCGCTCTGCTCGGAGAACACCTGGACCTGGTACGGCGGGAGCCCGGCCTCCGCGCAGCGGTGCGCTTGGGCGTTCAAGGTCGACTCGAACGTGGTGCCCGCGCCGGTGCCGATGATCCGCCCGCACAGCTGCACGATGTCGGTGACCGGCGCGAGGTCGCTGTCCCGGCGGACCGCGAAGCCCTGGCCGTCGTCGATGTAGGTGACGAAGTCGATGGTCTTCCGGCGCTCCTCGGTGACGCCGAAGTTGCCGGTCCCGACCTGAAACTTGCCGCTGCCCAGCGCGGGCAGGATCGCCTCGAACGCGGCCTCCTGCCGCTCGACGCGCACCCCGAGCACGCGGGCCACCGCCTCGGCGATGTCGATGTCCAGGCCGACGGCGGTGCGGTTGTCCGGCAGGTAGAACGCGGCCGGTGGGCCGCCGATCGAGCTGCCGAACTTCAGCACCCCGGACTCGCGCACCTCCGGTGGCAGCAGGGCGGCGATCGACTCGTCCTTCGCGACCGGGGACACGACGTCGGCACCGACGTCCAAGCCCGGCGCCGGTTCGGGGGCGGGTGCGCAACCGGCGAGCAGTGCGGCGGCCGCCAGTGCGGTGGCAGTTGTTCTCACGCGCGTGAGCATTCGGTGAAGACCCTTTCGGGGAAAGGCGAACGGGTGCGGGGTGGTGGTGGCACCCGTGCGGGAGAACCGGCTGAGCGGCCGGTGGCGCGAGGTCGGCAGCGTCAGCCGCGACAAGCGGCCGACCACACCAGGGCGAGGTCGATGTGGTTGCGCTTCACCAAACGCAGTTGCCTGGTCACGCCCCGAGAATCGCCCGCTGCCGTCCGGGGTGTCAACGACGATCAACCTGTGGGACGGCCTTGACGGTCCGGCCGGGGCGGCTAGCGTTGACCAGCGGTGGTGGCTGGCCCTCCTGCGGCTTTTCCCGATCGTTCAGCGCGATTTCGTCTTCCCCGCTGTCGTGGGTGCGCAACGGTGTTCCAACCCGGTTGCGCGCTCACGACCTCCTGGCGGGGCCGATCGCAGTCCGACAGGAAGTCCTGATGACCAGATCCTCGCATCTCCAGGCGGTTCCGGAGGTCCGGACCGCCGACCGCGCCGAGCCGCCGAGAGCGGTACCGGCCCGGCACCCCGGCCGGTGGATCGCCGCCGTGGCCGTGCTGGCCGTCCTGGCCGCGGTGCTCCACTCCGTCGCCACCAACCCGAACTTCGAGTGGTCGGTGGTCGCCGCCTACTTCACGCTGCCCGCGGTGCTCAACGGCCTCTGGCTGACGCTGTGGCTGACCGCGGTCACCATGGTGCTCGGCTTCGCGCTGGGCACCGTGCTGGCGGTGATGCGGCTGTCCGGCAATCCCGTGCTCAGCTCCGTGAGCTGGCTCTACACCTGGCTTTTCCGCTCGATCCCGCTGCTGGTGCAACTGCTGTTCTGGTTCAACATCGGCGCGCTGTACCCGACGGTGAGCATCGGTCCCTGGTTCCAGATCGACACCGTCAACCTCATCGGCGGCACCGCCACCGCGGTCATCGGCCTGGTGCTGCACGAGGCCGCCTACGCCGGTGAGGTGGTGCGCGCCGGGATCCTGTCCGTCGACGCCGGGCAGACCGAGGCCGCGCAGTCCCTCGGCATGTCCCGGCTGCGGGTGCTGCGCCGGATCGTGCTGCCGCAGGCGATGCGCGCGATCATCCCGCCCGCGGGGAACATGCTGATCGGAACGCTCAAGAGCACGTCCATCGTCAGCGTCATCGCGGTGCACGACCTGCTGTACTCGGTGCAGCTGATCTACAACCGGAACTACCAGGTGATCCCGCTGCTGCTGGTGGCCACCACCTGGTACCTCGTGGTCACCTCGATCCTCACCGCGGGCCAGTACTACGTCGAGCGCCACTACGCGCGGGGTGCCGAGCGCGAGCTGCCGCCGACTCCGCTCCAACGCCTCCGGGCCGTGCTGAAGGGAGGCCGTTGATGCTGGAGATCACCGGACTGCGCAAGAGCTTCGGGTCGGCGCAGGTGCTGCGCGGCGTGGACCTCTCGGTGCGGCGGGGCGGGGTGACCTGCGTGATCGGGCCGTCCGGTTCCGGCAAGAGCACGCTGCTGCGCTGCATCAACCACCTGGAGAAGGTCGATGCCGGGCGGATCGAGGTGGACGGGGAGCTGATCGGCTACCGGGAGTCGGGAGGTCGGCTGCACGAGCTCGGCGATCGCGCGATCGCCCGGCAGCGCGCCCAGATCGGCATGGTCTTCCAGAACTTCAACCTGTTCGGCCACCTGACGGTGCTGCAGAACCTGGTGGAGGCGCCGATCGGCGTGCTCGGCCTGTCCAGGGCGGACGCGGTGGAGCGGGCGCGGGAGAAGCTGCGCCGGGTGGGCCTGGAGGGGCGCGAGGACGCCTATCCCCGGCAGCTCTCCGGCGGCCAGCAGCAGCGGATCGCCATCGCCCGAGCGCTGGCGATGGAGCCGAAGCTGCTGCTGTTCGACGAGCCCACCAGCGCCCTGGACCCGGAGCTGGTGGGGGAGGTGCTGGCGGTGCTGCGCGACCTGGCCGAGGCCGGGCACACGATGGTCGTGGTGACCCACGAGATCGGCTTCGCCCGCGAAGCGGCCGACGACGTGGTGCTCCTCGACCGCGGCGAGGTGGTGGAGTCGGGGCCGCCGGGCCGACTGCTGGACCGCCCGAGCGAGGCGCGGACCAGGGAGTTCCTGCAGCACGTGCGGTGACGGGGAATCCACTGCGGACGGTCGCGGATCACGCCGGGTGATCGGGGGTTCGCGAACTGCTGCTGTGATCTCGGTCGTACTCCTGGGGATCGGATCGTGCGAAGGTCGGGTGATCCGAGCGGAAGGAGCGTCGATCATGACTGGCCGCAGCCCGAAGTTGCAGCGCGCGTACGACCTCAGGAGCAAGGAGGAGGCGGAAGCGGTCTACGACGACTGGGCCGCCGAGTACGACGCGGACATGGTCGGCGGCATGGCCTACGTGGCCCCGGCCAACGCGGCGAACCGCCTGGTCGACCTGGCGGGCGACCCGGGACCGGTGCTCGACGCCGGGTGCGGGACCGGACTGGTCGGCGCGGCCCTGGCGGCCCGGTCGGTCGCGGTGATCGACGGCGTCGACCTGTCCCAGGGCATGCTCGACCAGGCCAGGGCGCGCGGCGTGTACCGCGACCTGACCAAGGCGGACCTGACGCAGCGCCTGGACATCCCGGACGACACCTACGCGGCGGCGATCTGCGTCGGCACGATCACCGACGGCCACGTCGGCCCGGAGGTCTTCGACGAGCTGGTCCGCGTGGTGCGCCCCGGTGGCCTGGTGGTGGCCACGGTGGCGCACGTGTGGGAGTCCCGGAAGGTCGGCGAGCACCTGGACGGCCTGGTCGCGGCGGGCCGCATCCACCTCCGCGAAGCCGACGAGTGGGACTCGGTCAACGGCGAGAACGTCCGCTGCCGGATCCCCGTGCTCGAAGTCCGCTGACCTCTGGGGGATCGCGGTCCTGCTGTCGCATCTGTGCGTGGGAGGGGCTTGGCGATCGGTGGTGATAGCGGGGTGGAGTTGGGGAGGAGGGGTGCCGTTTCGCACGGGGCTGGGTTTGGGTTCGAAGCGGTGGGGGGTTGCGTTGGGGTGTGCAGCGATTTCAATCGAAATTGCCGTCGTTTTCGGGGAAACCTGCGGTTGGGGTGGTGAGGCAATTTCAATCGAAATCGCGTGAGGTCCGGAACCGCTGTGACGGGAGTGGTCTGGGGAGCGGGCGGGGTGGGAGCATGATCGGCATGGCGGCGTTCGATGCTGTGTTGTGCGATCTCGACGGGGTGCTGCGCTGGTGGGATCCGGCGATCATGCGGGATGCCGAGCGTGCGGGCGGTCTTGCGCCGGGGGCGTTGGCCGAGGTTGCGTTCGCTCCGCGTCTTGTGGAGCCCGCGATCACCGGGGTGCAGACCGATGAGGAGTGGCGGGAGGCCATCGCCGTTGAACTCGCCGAGGTCTGCGGGGTGGATGCTGCGCGTGCGGTGGTCGCGCAGTGGTCGGAGCCGCACGGGGAGGTCGTCGAGGAGGTGGCCGAGATCCTCGGGGGCGTAGGGGTTCCGGTGGTCCTGGTGTCCAACGCGACGTCCAGGCTCGAGTCCGACCTGGCGGCGTTGGGGGTGCTCGACCTCTTCGACGCCGTGGTGAACAGCTCCCGCGTCGGCGTCGCCAAGCCCGATCCGCGCATCTACCGGTTCGCGGCCGAACGAGCGGGGGCTGAGCTCGACCGCTGCCTGTTCGTCGATGACACCCCGGCCAACGTGGAAGCCGCTCGCGCGCTGGGGATGACCGGCGTGCACTACCGGAATCCGGCCGAGCTCCGGGACGTTCTCACGGCGGGCCGTCGAGCCAGCGCTGGATGAGCGGGGCCGTGATCGCGACCAGGTTCTCCTTCGGTTCCGCGCTGATCGCCTTCGTGCGCAGCACCAGGCGGGAGGCACCTAGGCCCATCAGGTGGCTGCACACCAGCTCCGCGCGCAGGCGCGCGTCGGGGCCGGTGAGGCGTTCGGCCAGGCGGGAGACCAGCTGGTGCTCGAAGTTCGCGCGGAACTGGGCGCCCGCCGGGCGCGAGGAGGTGAACACCGCTCGGACCAGCGGATCGCCCTGGGTGCGGTCGTGGTAGTCCAGCAGGGTGCGGACCAGGTGCTCGCCGAGCCGGGGGAGCTCGCAGTCCAGCAGCCGCTCGGCGTCCTGCTCGAAGCCGGAGGCCTCGGCGAACAGGTTCTCCTTGCTGCCGAAGTACTTCACCACCAGCGCGGCGCTGACCTCGGCGTCGGCCGCGATGTCGCGCAGCGTCACGTCGGCGTAGCCGCAGGACGAGAAGCGGCGCCGGGCCATCTTCAGGATGGCCTCGCGGGTCGCGCAGGCGTCGCGCCGCTGGTCTTCGCCGACTGCCGTGGCGGGTGCCGTGCTGGGCATGCCGTTCAGGCTAGCGCGGCTGCCCGCCCGCGGTCGCCACCTGCGCGGTGGGAACTTCGCCGCGCCGGGAGCGATCACACCCGCGCGGGTACGGGTGCGGACCGCCGCGCGGTGGGGGTGGCGGCGGCGATCAGCGCGGCCAGCAGCGCCGCCGAACCAGCGACCATGAACACCCAGGAGTAGGCGGTCACCGACGGGTACTCGACGCCGGAGATCTGCACCACCGACCCCGTGGTCAGCGCCACCACGATGGCGCTGCAGCTGGACGTGCCGATCGAGCGGGCCAGGGTGTTCAGGCTGTTCGCGGCGGCGGTCTCGGCCGGTGGCACGGCCCGCATGATCAGCGTCGGCAGCGCCCCGTAGGCCAGCGCGCCGCCGATCGCCACGACGGTCAGGTTGAACACCACCAGCGGCAGCGGGTCGTGCAGGAACGATCCGGCGAGGTTGCCCGCGGTCAGGACGGTCCCGCCGAGGATCAGCGTGGTGCGCGGGCCGTGCCGCCGGGAGATGCGCGCCGACAGCGGGGAGAACACGCCCATCGCGCCGCCGATCGGCAGCAGCACCAGCCCGGTGACCACCAGCGACATGCCGAACCCGTAGCCGGTGCCGACCGGGGCCTGCAGGATCTGCGCGCCGACCATGAACCCGGCGAACATGGCCAGCCCGATCAGCACCGAGGCGATGTTGGTCAGCAGCACCGCGGGCCGGGCCGAGACCCGCAGGTCCACCAGCGGCGAGGGGGTGCGCAGCTCGTAGCCGCCCCACACAACGAACAGCACGGCGGCGGCCAGCAGCAGGCCGAGCACCGCCGGGCTGGTCCAGCCCCAGTCGTTGCCCTTGGAGATCGCCAGCAGCAGGCAGGTCAGCGCCGCCGAGAGCCCCAGCGCGCCGACCAGGTCGAACCGCCCGCCGCTGCGCAGCGGGGATTCGGGCACCACCAGCCGCACCAGCGCGAACTCGACGACGCTGAAGATCGCCGCACCGGCGAACAACCAGTGCCAGTTGAAGTGCTCGGCGACCAGCCCGGTCACCGGCAGCCCGACCGCGCCGCCGATGCCGAGCGTGGCGCTCATCAGCGCCACCCCGGAGGTGATCCGCTCCTCCGGCAGCTCGTCGCGCATGATGCTGATGCCCAGCGGGACCACGCCGATGGCCGCGCCCTGCAGCACCCGGCCGATCAGCACGGCCCCGAAGTCGTCGCTGACCGCGCCGATGGCGCTGCCCGCGGCCATGGCCGCCAGCGAGACCAGCAGCATCCGCCGCTTGCCGTACATGTCGCCGAGTCGGCCCAGCACCGGGGCGCACACCGCGCCCGCCACCAGGGTCGCGGTGATCAGCCAGGCCGCGTTGGCCGGTGTGGTGTTGAGCAGCCGGGGGAACTCCGGCAGCAGCGGCACGACCAGGGTCTGCATCAGCGACACCGCGATCCCGCAAGAGGCCAGCACGCCGATGACGACCCCGCCTCCCCGCGATTCGCGGTGGTGGTTGCGTTCGGGGGTGATCTCGCGCTTCGGGGACCCTTGTGGCTGGGTTGCGTCACGTTCCCCTGAGGTGCGGTTGAGTGCGTCTGGACCAGGCCCAGGGGCGTTCATCTGTGCTCCTCGCTGCGCGGTGAACTTGCGTTCACCAAGCAAGTAAACCTGTGTTCACCACGGCGCACAAGGGTCCGTCGGGGTGTGATCCCGTCCGGCGGAAGGTGTTTCGCCCGCACGTCGGTCCACAATGGACCCGCGGCGGGCAGGGGTTTCGGCTGGTCCCGAGCTGCTAGCGGCTCAGGTGAGCATGCGCTCCAGGACCATCCGGCGGCTGGAGAGCACGTGCTGCTTGGCCACCTCGGCCGCCCGGTCGGCGTCCCCGGCGGTGATCGCGGCCCGGATCGCGTCGTGCTCGCGGCAGACCCGCTCGGGTTCGAGGTTCATCCGGAACAGCCAGGCCAGCCTGCCGTGCAGCGGCTCCAGCATCGAGGCCAGCAGCTCGTTGCCGGACAGCTCCAGGAGCTTGCCGTGGAAGGCCTCGTTGGCGCTGGACATCTCCTCGATCTCACCGGCCTCGTGGGCCTTGCTGGCCCGATCGACCAGCTCGGCCAGCACCGCGACGTCGCCGGACCCGGCGCGCTCGGCCGCCAGGCGCGCGGCGTAGACCTCCAGCGCCTCGCGCACCTCGAACAGCTCCTTGGCCTGCTCGCGGTCGAGGCCGCGGACGAACACGCCGCGGCGGCCGGGCGGCACGTCGACGAAGCCCTCGCTCTGCAGCATCCGGATCGCCTCCCGCACCGGGACGCGGGAGATCCCCAGCTCGACCGCGAGGTCCTGCTCGAAGATCCGGTCCCCGGGCAGCAACCGGCCGTCGGCGATGCGCGCCTGCAGCTCCTGGCGCACCCGCTCGCGCAGGGGAACGCGGGGTTCCGCGGCTTGCTCTCCGGTGACCGACACGGTGCCTCCTCGTCGCTGGCTGCCGCACCACCCTAGGCCAGGGACCGGGCGGTGCGGCAGCGTTCGCGATCAGATGCCGCGCTTCATCGCCCGGGTGCCCAGCAGCAGGCCGACCGCGGCGATCGCCACCGCGGCGAGCCCGCCCGCCAGCACCGACGGGTCCAGCAGCTGGCCGGAGAACAGCGCCCGCTCGGCGTCGGCGATGTGCGAGACCGGGTTGATCCGCGCCACCACCTGCAGCCACGCCGGTCCGAAGTCCATCGGCAGCAGCACCCCGGACAGCAGCATCAGCGGGAACAGGGCCAGCTGGGTGATCGCGTAGAACAGCTCACCGCCGGGGTGCGAGGCGATGGCCACCAGGTAGGACAGCGAGCCCAGCCCGACGCCGAACACCAGCAGCAGCGCCAGCCCGGCCAGCACGCCGACGGGGTGCAGCTGGAAGCCCAGCGGCACCGACAGCGCGATGAGCAGCGCGGCCTGCACCAGCAGCAGGGCGAACTCCTTGAGGGTGCGGCCGACGAGCATCGCCGAGCGGCTCAGCGGCGTCACCAGCATCCGCTCGTGCGAGCCGCTGCCCAGCTCGACCAGCAGGTTGTACCCGGCCATCATCGGCCCGAACAGGCACATCATCACCAGGATGCCGGGCACGAACCACTGCCACGGCGAGCTGCCGAAGCCGGAGGTCCCGGCCAGCAGCGGGCCGAACAGGAACAGGAACAGCAGCGGCTGCGCCATGCTGAGCAGGATCGTCGCCGGTTCCCGCAGGGCCGGGGTGATCTCCCGCTGGAAGACCGTCGCGGTGTCGCGGAAGAAGTGCGGTCCCGCCTCCGGTTCCGCCTCTCCGCGTTTTTCAGTGGTGGTTGCGTTTGGTGTCGTTCTTGCGTTTTGCGGTTTCTTGTGGCTGGGTTGCATCACGGTCCCCTTGGGTGCGGTTGAGCGGAACTCCGGTTGGCGCAAGAGGTGTCACGTTTCGCTCTCGCGCAGGCTCCGGCCGGTCAGGGCGAGGAAGACGTCGTCCAACGTGGGGCGGGCGGTTTCCGCCGCGACCGACTTGACGCCGTTGTTCTCCAGCGCGCGCAGGTACTCCGGCAGCGCGGTGTCGGCGCGTGGCACCCGGACGCGGATGGTGTGGTTCTCGACGGTCACCGCGTCGGTTTCGGCGATGCGCGCTGCCGTCTCGGCCGCTGCTGCCACGTCCGGCGGGGCGACGGTGATCGTGATGCGGTCCCCGGCGAGGTCGGCCTTGAGCTGACCGGGCGTGCCGTCGGCGATGACCCGGCCGTGGTCGACGATCACCACCCGCTCGGCCATGCTGTCGGCCTCGTCGAGGTAGTGGGTGGTGAACAGCAGCGTGGCGCGGTGCTCGGCGCGCAGCCGCAGCACGTGCTCCCAGATGTTGGCGCGGCTGTGCGGGTCCAGCCCGGTGGACGGCTCGTCCAGGAACAGCAGCTCGGGCCGGTTGACCAGGCCCATCGCGATGTCCAGGCGGCGGCGCTGGCCGCCGGAGAGGGTGCCGGGCTTGCGGTCGGCCAGCGCGGTGAGGTCGAGCAGCTCCAGCACCTCGTCGGCGCGGCGGCGGGCGTCGCGGCGGGACAGGCCGTAGCTGCGGCCCTGGGTGATCAGCTCGTCGCGGGCCCGGTAGTTCTCCCCGGCGCTGTTCTTCTGCCCCACGTACCCGATGCGGGCGCGCACGGCCGCGGGCTCGGTGCGGATGTCGTGCCCGGCCACGGTGGCGGTGCCGGAGGTGGGCGGCAGCAGCGTGGTGAGCATCCGCAGGCTGGTCGACTTCCCGGCGCCGTTCGGACCGAGGAAGGCGACCAGCTGACCGGGTTCGACGTCGAGGTCCAGGCCGCGGACGGCCTCGACGGGTTTGCGTCTGACGGTGAACCTGCGGGTCAGGCCGCGGGCGCGGATCATCGACGACTCCTGTCCGGTAGAGCGCCCGCCGAATGCGGGCACGACGAAGAAACCCCAGTTCAGGGGCGGTTTCGGGATGAACTCGATCCTGCCCGGGCGCGGGGCCGCCGGTCAAACGTGAACAGCACTTTCATGTTTGCGTTGACCTGCGAAAACGCCATTCGTGGGCGGTCTCGGCTGGCCGGGCGAATCGGACGAATGCGCAGTTCGGAGGCGGCCCGGGAGGAATTCCGGGGAAATTTTGCTGTGAACCTGAGGTTTACACGTGGTACTGTAAACCTCAGGTTCACAAGGAGGTTGGAAGGTGGAAGAGGTCGGGAGGTTGGTGCGGCAGCTGGCCGAGGCGTCGCCGGTCGAGGTGGTCGACCCGGGGCCCAAGGCCAGCGATGTCGGCGACGAGCAGGCGCGGCGGTTGCGCGCGCTGAGCAGGTTCCGGGCGGCGCTGGACGCCGAGGAGCGGGTGGCCGAGGCGGCGCTGCGGCAGACCGCGGAGGCCGCGGAGGAGTCGGTCTGGCTGGGCGCCAGCCTGGCCGACCTGAGCGCGGTCACCGGGCGCACCCGCCAGGCGGCGCGGAAGCGCTGGCCGGAGCTCGGCGACGTCTACCGCCGCCGCAAGTGGCTGGGCAACCACGTGGAGGACATCACCCACATGGCCGGGCTCCTGGCGTCCCGCGCCGACGACCTGGTGCCCACCTGGGGCCACGGCACGTTCATGCGGTTGATCCGCGAGCTCCGCGAGGGCATCCAGCGCTGCGAGGCGGACTTCGCCGCGGACGCCCAGGGCGGCGAGCACCCGGCGGCCCGCTGGCGGGCCCTGGACGACCTGGTCAACGTGACCCTGCGCGGAGCTGTCGAAGCGGCGGGCGAACCGCAAACGCCGGAAGCGGACTTCGCCCTCCACGGGGCCAAGGGCGTCCTCGGCTACTACGACCACGCAACCGCGTCCGAGGACGCCTGACTCACGAGAACACGGCGAGCCCGTAGATCAGGAAGACCAGCAGGTGCGCAGCACCGTGCAGGGGCGTGACCTTCTTGCCCGCGAACGTCGTGATCGAGAGCAGGAGGGTCACGCCGAGCAGCACCAGATTGGTCGGGCTCTCGGCGAGCACGACGGTCTGCCCGGTCAGCAGTCCGATGGTCAGCACTGCGGGGATGGTCAGGCCGACGGTGGACACCAGGGCGCCGTGGCAGAGGTTGCTCACGCGCTGGATCTCCCCGCTGTGCGCGGCCCGGATCGCGGTGATCGTCTCCGGGAGGAACACGATCATCGCGATCAGGATGCCGGACAGCGCCACCGGAGCCCCGGCGCGGTCGAGACCGTCGTCCAGCAGCGCGGCCATGTCGTGCGACAGCAGCACGATGGGGACCACGGTCAGCACGAGGGCGAGTGCCCGCAGTGCCAGCTCGGAGCGGTGCTGCGACAGGACCTCGGTGATGGCGGTGCGCCGCTCCGGGGTGGTGTCGTGCTGCGCCGAGACCTCCTGGAAGTCCCCGCGCTGCTTGCCCATCTGCCGCTGGAGGAAGAAGGCGTACAGGAGCACGGTCAGCACGATGACCGGGATCTCCTGCCCGGCCCCGTAGGCACCGCCCGAGCCGATCAGGCCGGGCAGGGCGAAGGCGAGGGTGCTGAGCACCACGAGCAGCGACAGGTAGGCGGAGACCCCGGTGCGATTGGGTTCGAGGGTGTCGTGCCGCAGACCGCCGACGAGCAGCGCGACGCCGATGACCAGGTTCATGATGATCATCGAGACGGCCATCACCGAGTCGCGCGCGATGGTGGCGTGCTCCCCGGGCCCGAGCATGACCGCCGAGATCAGGACGACCTCGATCAGCACGATGGACAGCGTCAGCACGAGCGTGCCGTAGGGATCGCCGAGCCGGTGCGCCAGGTGCTCGGCCTGCGCGACCACGCCGAAGGCGCAGACGACGATCACGCCGACGATGCCGCCGAGCACGCCGACCAGCGCCGGACCCGGAAGGTGCGCCGAGAGAACCGGTTCGGCCGCGATGACCCCGAAGAACGCGCCCCAGCCCAACAAGAGCCGGAAGACGACAGCGGGAGTGATGACGCTTCGAAAGGTGGATGCTGTCCGCACCGACGTGCACCTGATTCTGCTGGGCCGTCCCTGCTCGCGATGTCGCTCACGGGTCGTCCCGCTCGCACCTCCGTACCCCCACCCTACCCGCCCCCCCCCGGAAGCCGGACTCCCGGGGCGCGGGGCGGATCACAGGTCGGCGAGGGTGGTGATGGGGTTTTCGACGCAGTCGGCGATGTGGCGGAGGAAGCCTCCTGCTGTTCCTCCGTCGCAGACGCGGTGGTCGAAGGTCAGGGAGAGCTGGGTGACCTTGCGGAGGGTCAGTTCTCCCCGGTGGGCCCAGGGTTTGTCGGTGATGCGGCCGACGCCGAGGATCGCCGCTTCCGGGTGGTTGATGATCGGCGTCGAGCCGTCCACGCCGAACACGCCGTAGTTGTTGAGGGTGAAGGTGCCTCCGGTGAGGTGCTTGGGTTCCAGGTCGCCCGCGCGGGCTCGTTCGGTGCGGTGGGCGATCGCTTCGGCGAGCTGCGCGGTGGTCATCTCGTGCGCGTCGTGGACCACCGGGACCACCAGGCCGCGCGGGGTCTGGGCGGCGAAGCCGAGGCCGATGCGGGAGTGCTGGACGATCTCGTTGCGGTCGGTGTCCACCGATGCGTTGAGCTCCGGGAACCGGCGCAGCCCGGCGACGCAGAACCGCGCGAGCAGCGCCAGCAGGCCGATCCCGCGGGCTTTGAGCGCGTCGCGGGCCTCCAGGAGGCGGGTCGCGTCGACGTCCACCCACGTGCTGGCGTCCGGGATCTCGCGGCGGCTCCGGGTGAGCTTGTCGGCCACCGCGCCGCGCAGGCCCCGCAGCGGGGTGCGGATCTCCTGCGGCCGTGCGGGTTCGGGCTGCCGGGCCGATTCCACGTCGCGGCGCAGGATCACGCCGCCCGGGCCAGATCCGTCCACAGCGGACAGGTCGATGCCGTGCTGCTTCGCGAGCCGACGCACGATCGGCGACAGCACGCGCGGAGCTCCGGTGCCGTTGGTCGGCGGTACGGCGTGGACGGGCCGGGCGCGGTTCCTGCGCCGACGCGTTGCGGTCCCGGTCCCGTAGCCGACGAGCACGTTGCCGGATCCGGCACGCTCCTCGGTCCGGTGCTGCTCGTGCGGGGAGTCCGGGCTGGTGATCGTGGTCAGCGGGGCGCCCACCGCGATGACGTCACCGGGCTCGCCGTGCAGCGCCTCGACGACTCCGGCGTGCGGGCAGGGCACGTCCACGACCGCCTTGGCGGTCTCCACCTCGACCACCACCTGGTCGGCCTCGACCCGGTCGCCGACCGCGACGTGCCAGCGGACGATCTCCGCCTCGGTCAGTCCTTCGCCCAGGTCGGGCAAAGCGAACACAGCTCCGCCTCTCCGCGATTCACCGTGGTGGTCGCGTTCGGAGGTGATCTCGCGTTTCGGGGTTTCTCGTGGCTGGGTTGCGTCACGGTCCCCTGAGGTGCCGTTGCGCGGGACTGGGTTTGACACAGGGCTGCTCACGCCGCTCCCTCCTGCGCGCCGATCCACTTCGTGTCCGGTTGGTCGTCCCACTGCAGCCTGGCGAGGGTGTCGAGCACCCGGTCGACGTTCGGCAGGTGGCTGTGCTCCAGCTTCGGCGGCGGGTACGGGACGTCGAACCCGGAGACGCGCAGCACCGGCGCGGCCAGCGAGTGGAAGCAGCGCTCCTGCACCCGCGCCGCGATCTCCGCGCCCACGCCCGCGAATCCCTGCGCCTCCTGCAGGACCACGCACCGGCCGGTCTCGCGCACCGCGGCGGTCACCGTCTCGTCGTCGAAGGGCACCAGGCTGCGCACGTCGAGGACTTGGACGTCCCAGCCCTCCTCGGCGGCGGCTTCCGCGGACTCCAGGGCCAGCGGGACGCCGGGGCCGTAGGCGATCAGCGTGGCGTCGCGGCCCGGTCGGCGGACCACAGCGCGGCCGATCGGCTCGGTGCTCACCGGCAGCTCGACGTCCTCTTTGGACCAGTAGAGCTTCTTGGGCTCCAGGAACACCACCGGGTCCGGGTCCGCGATCGCCTCGCGCAGCAGCGAGTACGCGTCCGACGGCGTGGCGGGGGAGACCACCTTCAGACCGGGGGTGTGCGCGTAGTAGGCCTCGCTGGAATCGCAGTGGTGCTCGACGCCGCCGATGCCGCCCGCGAACGGCACCCGGATCACGATCGGCAGCGACACCGCCCCGCGGGTGCGGTTGCGCATCTTGGCCACGTGCGAGACGACCTGCTCGAAGGCGGGGAAGGCGAAGGCGTCGAACTGCATCTCCACCACCGGGCGGAACCCGGCCATCGCCATCCCGACGGCGAACCCGGCGATGCCGGACTCGGCCAGCGGGGTGTCGAAGCAGCGGTCCTCGCCGAAGGTGTCCTGCAACCCGTCGGTGATCCGGAACACCCCGCCGAGCTTGCCGACGTCCTCCCCGAAGACCACGACGTTCTCGTCCTCGGCGATGGCGTCGCGCAGCGCCGCGTTGAGCGCCTGCGCCATGCTGGTCGGAGCCATCACAACGCCTCCTGTTCGGCCTGGAGCTGGGCGAGCTGCTCGCGCAGCTGCGGGGTCGGCTCGGCGTAGACGTGGCGGAACAGCTCCGCCGGGTCCGCGGTCGGCTCGGCCTGCATGCGGCTGCGGACCTGCGCGGCGAACTCCTCGGCCTCCGCGGCGATCCGCTCGACGGCGGCGTCGTCGAGGTGCCCGGCCGCGCGCAGGTGGCGCTCCAGCCGGTCGATCGGGTCCCGCTGCCGCCACTGCTCGACCTCGTCGGCGGAGCGGTAGCGCCCGGCGTCGTCGGCGTTGGTGTGCGCCTCCATCCGGTAGGTGTGCGCCTCGACCAGGAACGGTCCGGCACCGGAGCGGGCGTGCGCCACGGCGGCATCCAGCACCGACAGCACGGCCGCCGCGTCGTTGCCGTCCACCTGCTCGCTGCGCACGCCGTAGCCGATCCCCTTGTGCGCCAGCGAAGGCGCCACCGACTGCTTGGCCAGCGGCACGCTGATCGCATAACCGTTGTTCTGCACCAGGAACACCACCGGGGCGCGGAAGACCGCGGCGAAGTTCAGCGCCTCGTGGAAGTCGCCCTCGCTGGTGGCGCCGTCGCCGATCAGCGCCAGCGCGACCGCGCCGCTGCCCTTGCGGGCTTCACCGTGCGCCAGGCCGACCGCGTGCAGGGTCTGGGTGGCCAGCGGGGTGCACTGCGGGGCGGTGCGGGTGCTCGGCACGTCGTAGCCGCAGTGCCAGTCGCCGCGCAGCAGCGTCAGCACCTCCACCGGGTCGATGCCGCGGGTCACCAGCGCCACCGAGTCCCGGTAGGTGGGGAACAGCCAGTCCTGCGCGCCGATGCTCAGCGCCGCGCCCACCTGGCAGGCCTCCTGGCCGCGCGAGGACGGGTACACCGCCAGCCGACCCTGCTTGGTGAGGGTGGTGGCCTGCGCGTCGAACCGGCGGCCCACGACCATCGCCCGGTAGGCGGCCAGCAGCCGGGGCGGCTCCGGCACCGGGTAGTTCGGATCGGGCTGCTCCAGCAGCCCCACCGGACTGCTCGACGGAAGCCATTCCACGGTCGACACCTCCATTGGACGACTGGCTTGAGATCGTCGGCCAGCGGTGTCATGTGATACAAGTCATCCGCGAGCAATCGGGACGAACGGCTTCAGGGGTGCGTGATGATCGACCAGACGTCCGGCGGGAGCGGTCTTCGGCGCGGGCGGGCCGGACGAACGGCACCCGCGCTGGACGACATCGACGCGCGCATCGTCGACGAGCTGGTCCGCGACGGCCGGATGTCCATCCGCACCCTGGCCGAACGGGTCAACATCTCCCGGAGCAACGCGCACAGCCGGGTGGACCGGCTGCTCGACAGCGGGGTGATCACCGGGTTCCACGCCCGCGTCGAGCCGACCAGGGCCGGGCTAGGCACGGCGGCGCTGATCGGCCTGTCCATCGAGCAGGACACCTGGCGCGAGGTGACCCGGCGGTTGGCCGAGATCGACTCCGTCGAGCACGTGGCGCTGGTGGCGGGGGAGTTCGACATCGTGGTGCGGGTGCGCACCGAGGACAACGTGTCCCTGCGCAACCTGGTCTTCGACCACATCCAGTCGCTACCGGGCGTGCGGACCTGCCACACCTGGCTCATCTTCCACGAGTTCGAGCCAGAACACCGCTGACCGGCGAGGTCAGGGGAGGTCGACGTCGACGACCACCGGGGCGTGGTCGGAGGTGCCCTTGCCCTTGCGGGCGTTGCGGTCGACGTAGGCGTCGGTGACCGCGCCGCTGAACCGGTCGTTGCCGTAGACCAGGTCGATGCGCATGCCCTGGTTGTTGGGGAAGCGCAGGGCCCGGTAGTCCCAGTAGGTGAAGGCCACGTCGTACTTCAGGGGGCGCGGGTGGACCTCGGTCAGGCCCACCTCGGTGAGCGCGGTCAGCGCCTTGCGCTCGTCCTCGGTGACGTGCGTGCAGCCCGCGAACTCGGCGATGTCCCACACGTCGGCGTCGGTCGGCGCGATGTTGAAGTCGCCGAGCACGGCGAACGGGAGCTCCGCCAGCTCCTCGGCGGCGGTGGCGCGCAGCGCGTCGAGCCAGCGCAGCTTGTAGGCGTAGTGCGGGTGGCCGACCTCGCGGCCGTTGGGCACGTACACCGACCACACGCGGACCCCGCCGCAGGTGGCGCCGATCGCGCGCGGTTCCTGGGCCTCGAACATCGCCCCGTCGGCCATGAACCCGGGCTCGTCGAGCAGGCCGCGCCGCACGTCGTCGATGCCGACCTTGGACAGCACCGCGACCCCGTTCCAGCGGCCGGTGCCGTGCGCGGCGACCTCGTAGCCCAGCTCACCGACCTCGTCGTACGGGAAGGCGTCCTCGGCGCACTTGAGCTCCTGCAGGCACAGCACGTCCGGCTCGGCGGTGCCCAGCCAGTCGAGCAGCTTCGGCAACCGGGCCCCGACGGAGTTGACGTTCCAGCTAGCGATCCGCACGCCAGAACCCTCCCACACGACCCCGTCAGCTCAGCCGGGCACCCGGGGGTGCGATTTCATTGAGGTTTTTCCAACCTCGTTACCTGCCGGTCGGTGCCGGTCGCCCTTCGCAGCTGCGGTCTACGGGCAGGATGAACAAGTTCAATGGAAATCGGACCTCCGATTTCCATTGAAATCGCACAATGTCCGCCGAGGTCGGACGGCCGGGTCAGCGGGGGAGCCACTCGGGGCGGGAGGAACCGCGGGGGACGAGGACGTGGCGGTAGGCGCCGGGGGTTTCGCTCATCCGGACCTGGTCGGTGACGCCCTGGTAGCGGCCGAGCGGGGTGTCCGCGGTGAAGGTCTCCGGGGGCAGGTAGGCGTGCTCCTCGCCGGTGCCCGCGATCGCGCGGGCGTAGTCGCGGTCGAAGATGCCCATGCTCAGGATCCACAGCGCCGCGCGGGTCAGCGAGACGTGCACCCGGTAGCTGCCGCCCTCGGTGGCGCGGCGGACGAGCGCCTGGGCGGTGCCGAGGGCCATCAGCCAGGACACGATGTAGTCGTTGACCACCAGGATCGGCGGCAGCTGCGGGGTTTCGCCGTCGCCCTCGAGGTTCATCATGCCCACCACGCTGCCCGCGGACTGGTCGAAGCCGACCCGCCCGGCCCACGGTCCGGTGCGGCCGTTGAACGAGGTCGTGACGTGCACGATGCCCGGCCGCGCCGCGGCGGCCTGCTCCGGGGACAACCCGATCTGCTCCAGGTAGCCGGGGCGCCGGTTGGCGAAGAAGACGTCGGCGTCGGCGAGCAACCGCTGGATCAGCTGCGGGCCCTCGCCGCGGTAGGGGTCCACTGTGGAGGAGCGCATGCCGACGTTGGCGGTGATGTAGGTGACGTCGTGCTCGAGCTCGTTGGGCCGCCACAGGTTGAGCACGTCGGCGCCGTGCAGCGCCAGCGCCCGCCCGGCGCCCGCACCGGCGATCACGTGCCCCATGCCCAGCGCCCGCACGCCGTCCAGCGGTGCGCTGCCGCCCGGCCGGAACGGTTCGGGTTCGCTGTCGCCGATCTTGGTGATCTCGACCAGCGGCTGGTGGGCCAGCGACTCCTGGTAGTGCGGTTCGGCGAACAGCTCGGCCGGGGTCCGCAGCATCGGCAGGACCACGCCCGCCTCGGCCGCGGCGTCCTCCAGGTCGCGGCCCCGCCACCCGGCGATCGCCTTGGCGACCGCGTCGGCGTCGTCGGGCACGTCGAGCAGCTTCTGCGCGCCGACCTTCAGCTTCGGGTACGGGTTGAGCGGCATCACCCAGCGGTCGTCGGCGGTGCGGTAGAAGGCGAAGCCGAGCGCGTTGCCGACGTTGGCCGGGCTGCTGCCGGGGTAGCCGTTGAGCAGCTCCCACTTGCGGTCGTAGAACGGGCACAGCCGGTGCGGGGCGGTGCGCAGGTCCACCTCGATGTCCTGGCCGGGGCCGCCGCGCAGCTGCCAGATCTTGGCCATCGCCACCGACTTCGCGGCCAGCGCGATGGCGGCGGCGCCGCCGAGCCGAAGCGTGCTGGGCACCACCGGGTCGGCGCCGCGGAAGGTGATCCGCCCGCCCGAGTCGGCCGGGCTCAGGTCGACCCCGGCGAGCACGTCGGTCAGCTCGGCCAGCAGGTCGAAAGCGTCGTCCGCGGCGGGTGCGGCCATCGCGCGGGTGATCCGCTCGGTGAGCGACATGGTGCCTCCAGTGCGCATCGACTTTTCATTAACGATGCTAACTAGCTGTCGGCCGGGCGGCTCGACCGATCCGGGCAGGCCGGTGTGACCGCAGCGGTCACGGAACGGCGGGCTCGCCTGCGTACTGGTAGCGCCACACGCCGTCGGCGCGGCGGTCGTGCCGGTCGTAGCGCGCGCACGGGGACTCGCCATCGCGCGGGGAGGGGAAGGTGAACTGACCGAGGGGTAAGTCCGCCTCCGGCGCGGGGATGATGAACGACCGGCCGTCCTCCGGGCCGCCGATCAGTTCGGCGTGCACGTGCTGCTGCATGGATGATCTCCCTGGCTGCGTCGTCGCCCTTCTCGCCCCATAGGAACAAATGCGCTGCCCGTTGGTTCCAGGTTTCACCCGATCGTCTCAACTTGATGTGTCAGCAGGCGGTTTTCGCAGTCCAGCCCGATTGCGCTTGGTTAGCGGACGACCACTCCGGGTAGGACCGGGGCATGGCCGAGGACAAGCTCGCGACCTACCGGCGCAAGCGCGATCTGAAGCGGTCCGGGGAGCCCAGCGGCGGTGAACCCGGGGATCAGCCGCGGTTCGTGGTGCAGCGGCACGACGCCTCCAGCCTGCACTACGACTTCCGGCTCGAAGTCGACGGCGTGCTCAAGTCGTGGGCGGTGCCGAAGGGCCCGTCGCTGGACCCGCGGGAGAAGCGGCTGGCCACCCCGACCGAGGACCACCCGCTGGACTACGCGGACTTCGAGGGCGAGATCCCGGAGGGCTACGGCGCGGGCACGGTCATCGTCTGGGACACCGGTACCTACCGCAACGACACCGAGCGCGACGGCGAACCGGTGCCGATGGCCGACGGGCTCGACGCCGGGCACGTCAAGGTGCGGCTGCACGGCACGAAGCTGCGCGGCGATTTCGCCCTGACCCGCAGCAGGATTCGCGGGCGCGAGCAGTGGCTGCTGGTGAAGGTCGACGACGACGGGGCCGACCGGCGGCGCAACCCGGTGAGCACGCAACCGGAATCGGTGCTCTCCGGTCGGACGAACGACGAGCTGCGGTGACCGGCGGTGAGCGCGCAGCTGGAGGTCCGGGGACGTCGGTTCGAGGTGTCCAACCCGGACAAGGTGCTCTACCCGGACGCGGGTTACCGCAAGCAGGACGTGCTGGACTACTACCGCTCGGTTGCCGATGCGATGGTGCCGCACACCCGCGGGAAACCGGTGACGCTGCGGCGCTTCCCGGACGGCATCGACGACGGCGGGTTCTTCCAGAAGGAGGCGTCGGACCACTTCCCGGACTGGGTCCGGGTGGTGTCCGTGCCGCAGCGCGGGGAGCGCGGGGTGGTGCACCACGCGGTCGTCGACGACGCCGCGACGCTGCTGTACCTGGCCGGTCAGGCCTGCCTGGAGTTCCACATCGCTCTCTCCACAGTGGATGATCTGGAGCGGCCGGTGCTGGTGGTGCTCGACCTGGACCCGCCGGACGGGGTCGGGCTGACCGAGCTGCGGGAGGTGACCCGCCGGATGTGCGAGCGGTTCCGCGACGCCGGGCTGCAGCCGCACGTGCAGGCCACCGGCGGGCGCGGTTTCCACGTCGCCGCGCCGCTGCGCGCCGAGCGCGGGTTCGACGAGGTCCGGGCCGAGCTGCGGGAGCTGGCCGGGGAAGCGGTGCGCGACGAACCGCGGCGGCTGACCGTCGAGCAGCGCAAGGACAAGCGGGGCGACCGGATCTTCCTGGACACCAACCGCAACGCCTACGGCCAGACGATGATCGCGCCGTACTCGCTGCGCGCCCGCCCCGGCGCCCCGGCCGCGACCCCGCTGGACCTCGACGAGCTCGGCCGCGCGCGGCCGCAGTCCCACGGCCTGGCGAACATGGCCCGCCGGTTGGCGCAGAAGGACGATCCGTGGGCCGATCTGGACCGGAGGTGAGCAGGATGTCCGAGCACCCGGAAGAACCCGAGACCCTGCAGGGCGCCGAGAGCCTGGACGAGGAGGAGCTCGGCGGCGACTCGGTGGAGCGCGGGGTGCAGCCGCCGGACAGCTGGACCACGGCGACCGAGAGCCGCCCGACGCCCCGCGAGGAGCGGGAGGGCGGGTCCCTCGACGAGCGGCTGGCCGAGGAAGTGCCGGACGAGGACCGGTGAATGCGGGTTCCGCGACCCGGGTACACCCGGTGAACAGGCCTTGAGGGGAGGGGCAGTGGACACCGAGATCACCCTCGTCGTGGACGGCGTCGAGCACCGGCTGACCGTCGACACGCGCACCACGGTCCTCGACGCGCTGCGGGAGCGGCTCGGCATCACCGGCCCGAAGAAGGGCTGCGACCACGGGCAGTGCGGCGCGTGCACGCTGCTGCTCGGCGACCGCCGGGTCAACAGCTGCCTGATGCTGGCGGTGGCCTACGACGGCGCCGACCTGCGCACCGCCGACGGCTTGGCCGACGGGGACCTGCACCCGGTGCAGCGCGCGTTCATCGAGCACGACGCTTTCCAGTGCGGCTACTGCACCCCGGGGCAGGTGGTGTCGGCGGTGGGGATGGTGCGCGAGATGCGCGAAGGCGAGCCGAGCGCGGTCACCCCCGACGCCGTGGACCTGGCCGACGAGGTGCGCGAGCGGATGAGCGGGAACCTGTGCCGCTGCGGGGCCTACGCCAACATGATCCCGGCCATCGTGGAGGTCGTGCGGCGATGAGACCGTTCCGCTACCAGCGCGTCCCGGACGTCAGCAGCGCGGTGAGCACGCTGGCCGCCGATCCCGAGGCGGCCTACCTGGCCGGTGGCACCAACCTGGTCGACCTGATGAAGCTGGAGGTCGCGGTGCCGGACCTGCTGGTCGACGTCCGGGGCCTGACCTCCGACCGGATCGTGCAGCACCCGGACTTCGTGCGGATCGGCGCGGCGGCCACCAACAGCGCGCTGGCCGCCGACGAGGTGGTCCGCCAGCGGTTCCCGGTGCTGTCGCAGGCCGTCCTGGCCGGTGCCTCGGGGCAGCTGCGCAACCTCGCCACCACCGGCGGCAACCTGCTGCAGCGCACCAGGTGCGTGTACTTCCAGGACATCAACACCCCGTGCAACAAGCGCGAACCGGGCACCGGCTGCTCGGCGCGGGAGGGCTTCCAGCGCGAGCACGCCGTCCTCGGTGCTTCCGAGGCGTGCATCGCCACGCACCCCTCCGACATGGCCGTGGCGCTGGCCGCTCTCGACGCCGTGGTGAACACCGAGGGCCCGGCCGGGTCGCGGGCCATCCCGCTGGTGGACCTGCACCGGTTGCCCGGCGACGAACCGCAGCGGGACACCGTGCTGGAGCACGGCGAGCTGATCACCTCGGTCGACGTCCCGCTGCTGGACTTCGCCACCAACTCCCGGTACCGCAAGGCGCGCGACCGGGCGTCCTTCGCGTTCGCGCTGGTGTCGGTGGCCGCGGCCGTCGACGTCGCCGACGGCGTGGTGCGCGACGTCCGCCTGGCGCTGGGCGGTGTCGCGCACAAGCCGTGGCGGGCCAGCGACGCCGAAGCCGCGCTGCGCGGCGCCGAGGCATCGGCCGAGGCGTTCCGCCGGGCCGCCGATGCCGAACTCGCCGGGGCGCGGCCGCTGCCCGGCAACGAGTTCAAGGTTCCGCTGGCGCGCAACATGATCGTCGGCGTGCTGTCCGAGCTGGCGGGGGTGCCGCGATGACCGCGACGACCGGCATCATCGGCGCCCCGGTGGACCGCGTCGAAGGGGCGGAGAAGGTCCGGGGCGCGGCGCTGTACGCGGCGGAGCACCCGGTCGACCGGCCGGTGCACGCCTTCCCGCTGCAGGCGGAGATCACCCGGGGCCGGATCACCCGCATCGACACCGCCGAGGCGATGGCCGAACCCGGGGTGGTCGGGGTGCTCACCCACGAGAACGCGCCGAAGCTGGCTTCGACGCAGGACGCCGAGCTGGCCGTCCTGCAGTCCCCGGAGATCGCCTTCCACGGCCAGCTCATCGGGGCGGTGCTCGCGGAGAGCGTCGAGGCCGCGCGGCGGGCGGCGCAGGTGGTGCACGTCGGCTACGAGCAGCAGGCTCACGACGTCGACCTGCACCCGGCGCGGCCGGACCTGGTCAAGCCCGACCTGGTCAACGGCGGGTTCCGCACCGACACCGCCGAGGGGGACGTGGACGCCGCGCTGGCCAGCGCCGCGGTGGTGCTCGACGAGGTCTACACCACGCCGCAGGAGCACAACAACCCGTTGGAACCGCACGCCACCATCGCGAGCTGGTCCGACGGCGACCTCACCCTCTACGACTCCACGCAGGGCGTGCACTGGGTTCGGGAGGCGATCGCCGCGGTCTTCGGCCTGGACCAGGAGCGCATCCACGTGGTGTGCCCGCACGTGGGCGGCGGTTTCGGGTCGAAGGGCCTGCCGCACGCGCACGTGGTGCTGGCCGCGATGGCCGCGCAGCACGTCGCGCCGCGCCCGGTGAAGCTCGTGCTGACCCGGCAGCAGATGTTCACCGTCGTCGGCTACCGCACCGGCACGCTCCAGCGCATCAGGCTGGGCAGCGACGCGACCGGACGGCTGACCGCGATCAGCCACGACGCGGTGTCGCAGACCGCCCGGATCAAGGAGTTCGTCGAGCAGACCGCGGTGCCCACCCGCACCATGTACGCCGCGCCGAACCGCCGCACCACGCACCGGGTCGCCGAGCTGGACGTGCCGGTTCCGTCGTGGATGCGGGCCCCCGGCGAGTGCCCCGGCATGTTCGGCCTGGAGGTGGCGGTGGACGAGATGGCCATCGCCTGCGGGCTGGACCCGGTGGACTTCCGGATCCGCAACGAACCGGAGACCGATCCGGCCACCGGCCGCGCCTTCTCCAGCCGCAACCTGGTCGCCTGCCTGCGCGAGGGCGCGCAGCGCTTCGGCTGGGCGCAGCGCAACCCCGCCCCGCGCTCCGGCCGGGACGGCCGCTGGTGGGTGGGCACCGGGGTGGCCGCCTCGACCTACCCGGTGTTCACCATGCCCGGCTCGCGCGCCACCATCCAGGCCCGGCCGGACGGCCGCTACCGGGTGCTGATCGGCGCGGCCGACATCGGCACCGGCGCGTGGACGGCGCTGACCCAGATCGCGGCGGACGCGCTGGATGTGGACATGTCGGAGGTCCAGCTCAGCATCGGCGACACCGACCTGCCCTACGCCTCCGGCGCCGGTGGCTCCACCGGGATCGGCTGCTGGGGCTCGGCGATCGTGGACGCGGCCCGCCGCCTGCGCGCGCAGCTGCCCAACGGCGAACCGATCCCCGACGAGGGCGTCGAGGTCACCGGGTCCATCCCGGACAACCCCTACGCCGGGCAGCTGGCGATGCACAGCTTCGGCGCGCAGTTCGCCGAGGTCCGGGTGCACGCCGACACCGGCGAGGTGCGGGTGCCGCGGATGCTGGGCGTCTTCGCGGCCGGTCGGGTGGTCAACGCCAAGACGGCGCGGTCCCAGCTGCTGGGCGGGATGACCATGGGCCTGTCGATGGCGCTGCACGAGCACAGCGTGGTGGACCCCCGCTACGGGCACGTGGTCAACCACGACTTCGCGGAGTACCACATCGCGACCAACGCCGACGTCGGTGAGATCGAGGTGGACTGGATCGACGAGCACGACCCGTACGTGAACCCGATGGGCACCAAGGGGATCGGCGAGCTGGGCATCGTGGGCACGGCGGCGGCGATCGCCAACGCCGCCCACCACGCCACCGGCATCCGCGTCCGCGACCTGCCGATCACGCTGGACAAGTTCCTGAGCGCTTAGGACCGGTCCAGGCGCAGCAGCACCCGCAGGCCGTAGCGGACGAGGTCGTGGCCGCGCACGAACAACCACGGCAGGCCCTTGGCGATCAGCCAGCGCAGGTGGTCGAAACCGCTGGTGCGCACGCCTCCGGAGGACTCCAGCGAGACCTCGCCGGGCACTGCCACGCCGACGGCCTCGAACTCGTCGGCCAGCGACGCGGCGAGCAGCCGGTGCCCGAGCTCGGACGGGTGCAACCGGTCGACGCTCCACGACGACGGGTGGTACACGCCGGGCAGCCGGTCCAGGTCCACGACCCCGGCCGCGTGTTCGGCCGCGACGTCGTCCAGGACCCGGTTCAGCGCGTCGATCCGCCTGGTCAGCGCGTCGCGCAGCGGCCCGGGCAGCCGGAAGACCCGCGCGTGGTCGTGGTAGCGGACGGTCACGACGGTCGCCCCCGCAGCGGTCAGCGCGCGCAGGACGTCGGCCAGCATTCGCCGCAGCCGCAGCGGATCGAAGTCGTAGCGCATGGTGTCGTTCATGCCGACCAGCACCACAGCCGCGTCAGGTGCGGCGCGCAGAGCCGCGGGCAGCTGGGTGCTGTGCACGTCGGCGACGCGCGCACCGCTGGACGACATGTTCGCCAGTTCCGCCGCACCGAGCGCTTCGGCCAGCAACGGCGCGAAACCCCGCCACCCACCGGCCACCGGATCGCCCATGCCCGCACCGACCGAGTCGCCGAGGACGGCGAGCGCACGAATTCGTCGCGGACCCCGCAGGTCCGCCAGGATCGCCTCCCGCACGTGATCAGCGTGCTGGGTGATCACCGTGCCGCGGTGAGGCAGCGGTGACCATCCGGCGACCGCTGGGCGAAGAGTCAGCGCGCGTCAGCCGGGGTGCAGCCCTTGCCCGGCCAGAACGGCCACTCCTCGAAGGCCCGGCACCTGCCGTCCGCAGCGAACCGGACGATCCACAGGTCGCGGTACTCCTGCGGCTCCGGGCCGCCGTAGTGGACCTCCACGCGGACGACCGCGGTGTCGCCTTCGAGCGCCACCGGGCTGCTGGTCATCCGGAACTGCTCGTCGGGGCCGGTGCGCTCGGCCTCCCACATCCGCGCGATGGCGTCCAACCCGACGACCGGTTCCAGGTACGGCGCCTGCTGGTAGCTGGCGTCCGGGGTGAAGAGCTCGGCGAGGGCATCGACGCCCGGCGCGCGCCACGCCCGCTCGTACCCGGCGACCCACGCGAGCGCTCGTTCCCAGTCCATGGTCCGGGAAGTCTGGCACAGCCCCGGAGCCCGCGCTTTTTCACCGCTCCGCGGCGAGGGCCCGGGCGGCGACGGTCCGCAGCGGCAGGCCGAGGGCGTCCGCGGCCGCAGCCACGTCGTCGTGCTCCGGCTTGGTGTGCCAGGGTCCGTGCTTCAGGCGGATCCGGTGACCGTCCACGGTGACCTCCGTGGTGCGGCGGGGGAGGGCCCGGCGGTCGACCGGGTGGCGGCGGACGCCGAGGCTGCCGGTCTCGGCCAGGACCAGCTCGGTCAGCTCGGCTTCCCGGTTCGGGTGGCACAGGACGTGCAGCACGTGCGCCGGGCGGGACTTCTTCGTCGTCGACGGAGTGGTCCACGCGTCTGCCGCACCGGCCCGCAGCGCGCGATCGATGACGTGGCCGAGCAGTTCGCCGGTCACATCGTCCACATTGCACTCCAGGACCACCATCGGCTCGACCGGCTCGGCGGTCAGCGGGGCGCCGAGCGTCGCCGAAAGCACGTTGGGGCGCTGGGCGAATCGCTTGGTCCCGGCGCCGTAGGCGGTTTCCCGCACGGTCATCGCCGGAGGTGGGACGAACCTGGTCCCGGCGGCTTGGAGCAGTGCGGCACCAGTGGGTGTCACCGTCTCACCGGGCAGGTCCGTGCCGACGACGGCTGCGCCGCGAAGGAGCTGCAGCGTCGCCGGAGCGGGTGCGGGGAGGAGGCCGTGGGCGCACCGGACCGTGCCGCTGCCCAGCGCCAACGGGGCGGAATGCACTGCTGTGACGTCCAAAGCGTGCAGAGCAGCGGCCACGCCGACGGTGTCGACGACGGTGTCCAGACCGCCGATCTCGTGCAGGTGCACGTCGTCGGGGTGCTGGCCGTGCAGCGCGCCTTCCACCTCGGCGATCGCGCGGACCGCCGCCGCGGCCAGCTCCGCGACGGGTTCGGGCCGGGCCTGCCGCACCCGCGCGAGGAGTTCCGAGGCGCGCCGCTCGGTGCTGGTGTCGTCGACCTCCACCACCGCTCGGGTCGCCGCGATGCCGTCGACCTGCACCTGCTCGGCGCGCAACCGACAGCCCGCCAGGCCGGTCGACTCGACGGCGGCGCGGACCTCGTCCAGCGGTGCCCCGAGCCCGATCAGCGCACCGAGCAGCATGTCCCCGGAGACACCCGTGACCGGGTTGAGCCAGAGGATCATCGACGCCCCGCCGCGGTGTGGGCCAGCCGGTGCGCGGCCATCGCCGCCCCGAACCCGGAGTCGATGTTGACCACGGTCAACCCCGCCGCGCACGAGGCCAGCATGGCCAGCAGCGCGGTCACGCCGTCCAGCGCCGCGCCGTAGCCGGTGGACGTGGGCACCGCGACGACCGGGCACGCCACCAGACCGCCCACCGCGCTGGCCAGCGCCCCCTCCATCCCGGCCACCACGATCACCGCGTCCGCGCCCGCCAGCTCCTCGCGGACCGCCAGCAGCCGGTGCAGACCGGCCACCCCGACGTCGCGCACGACGTGCGTGGTCAGCCCGATCGCGGTGCACACCGCCTCGGCCTCGGCGGCGACCGGCCAGTCCGCGGTGCCCGCGGTCGCGATGCACACCCGGAACGGGCGCGGCGGAGCCGGTCGCCACACCAGCAGCCGCGCGGTCTCGTGGTAGCTGCCGCCGGGGACCCCGACCTGCGCGGCGGCGTCGGCGTCCAGCCTGGTGACCAGCACCGGGCCGGTGCTGCGGGCGAGCAGTTCGGTGACGATGCCGGTGATCTCCGCGGGCTGCTTGCCGGGCGCGTAGACCACCTCCGGCAGCCCCTGCCGGGCCTCCCGGTCGGTGTCCACCCGCGCGTAGCCGAGGTCGGCGAACCCGGTCACGACGCGCTCCGGACCGGCAGCAGCGGCAGCAGCGCGTTCATCCGCCCGCTCCGGAACCCGCCCAGGTCGACGGCGCAGAACTGGAACCCGGCCTCGCGCACGACCCGGTCCAGCTCGGCGCGCTGCGCTGCGGCGCGGGCGATGTCGTCCTCCGGGACCTCCAGCCGCGCGACGGTGCCCTGGCCGTGCGCGCGCACCCGGCAGACCTCGAAACCCAGTGCGCGCACGGCGGTTTCAGCGCGCTCGATGCGCCCGAGCACCTCCGGGGTCACCGGGTCGCCGTAGGCGACGCGGGAGGCGAGGCAGGCGGCGGCGGGCTTGTCCGCGGTGGCGAGACCGAGCTCCCGGCTCACCCGGCGAACGGCCTGCTTGGTCAGCCCGGCGTCCACCATCGGCGCGACGGCGCCGCGCTGCGCGGCCGCCCGTTGGCCGGGGCGGTGGTCGCCGAGGTCGTCGAGGTTGGTGCCCAGCGCGATGCGGCCGCCCAGCGCGGCCGCCAGCGGCTCGATCGCGTCGAACAGCGCCGATTTGCAGTGGTAGCAGCGGTTTCCGTCGTTCGCGGCGTACTCGGGCCGCTCCGCCTCGTCGGTGCACACCTCGACGTGCGGGAAGCCGCGGGTGCGGGCGAACTCCTTGGCCTGCCGCCGTTCCGCGGCGGCCAGGCTGGGGGAGACGGCGGTGACGGCCAGCATCCGCGGCCCCAGCACCTCGTGCGCCACGGCCGCCAGCAGGGCCGAGTCCACACCCCCGGAGAACGCCACCACCAGGGCGTCCTCCGCGCTGATCCGCTGCCGGAGCCGAGCGAGTTCGGACGCGCTCACGGGCTCACTCCTTCCAGGCTCAGATGGCGGTCATGCCGCCGTCGAGGACGAAGGCGCTGCCGTTGGCGAAGCGCGCCTCGGCCAGGAAGACGATGCCCTCGGCGACCTCCTCCGGGGTGCCCATCCGGCCGTCCAGCTGCCGCTGCTCCATGGCCTTCCGGGCGGCGTCGGGGTCCGGGGCGTCGGCCAGGATCTTGCCGATCCACTCGCTGGCCACCGTGCCCGGGCAGATCGCGTTCGCCCGGATGCCGCGATCGGCGTAGTCGACGGCGATGGAGCGGGTGAGCCCGATGACCCCGGCCTTGGACGCGCAGTAGGCGGCCCGGTTGCGCACGCCGACCACCCCGGCCACCGAGGAGACGTTGACGATGCTGCCGCCCCCGGCCGCCACCATCCGGGGCAGCACGATCCGGCAGGTCTCGAACAGCGCGGTCAGGTTCACCCCGAGCACGGCGTCCCAGTCCTCGCGGCTGGTCTCGGTCACCGTCGCGGCGACCCCGATCCCGGCGATGTTGGCCAGCAGCCGCGGTGTGCCGCCGAAGTGCTGCTCCGCGCGGTCCACGGCGGCCTCGAACGCATCGGCGTCGCGCACGTCGAGCACGACCGGCAGCGCTTCCGACCCCGCCGCGGCGACGGCTTCGGCGGCCCGCTCGGTCCCGGCGACGTCGACGGCCACGATCCGGTACCCCTCGGCGGCCAGCGCGACGGCGGTGGCGTGGCCGATGCCGGACCCCGCACCCGTGACGATGGCCGTGCGAACGTCGTGCAACGGACTCCTCCTGGTGCTCCACAGTGGACCGAAGGGGGTCGAGGTCTGATCATCCGACCACTGCACTCTAGGCGCGGGGTGGACCGCGCTGTCAAGGGAGGATTCCGGCTCGCGGAGCCGGTTGACGGCCGCTGTGCGGAGCGGTAAGCGCGGCCGCCGGACTCGCCGACGCATCGCACGTCCGGGTGGCTCGCCGGGGCCGCGACCGGGAGCGGACCTATGTTCGAAACCGGACGGACCGGCGTGCGGGAGGACGTGATGGCGGACAACGCGGCGCGGCAGATCGCTTCGGGCTACGCGACCGGAGGGGCTGCCGTCGAACTCGGTGCGGTGGTGGTGGACGGCGCGGTCGACGCCGGGGCGGCGGTGCGCATCCCGCTGGCCACCATGAACCGGCACGGCCTGGTCGCCGGGGCGACCGGCACCGGCAAGACCAAGACGCTGCAGCTGCTGGCCGAGCAGCTCTCCGACGCCGGGGTGCCGGTGCTGCTCGCCGACGTCAAGGGCGACCTCTCCGGGCTGGCCGAGCCCGGCGCGGGCGGCGACAAGGTGACCGAGCGCGCCGCCGAGGTCGGCGACGACTGGCGGGCCACCGCCTACCCGGTGCAGTTCTGGTCGCTGGGCACCCGCGGCCGCGGCGTGCCGATCCGCGCGACCGTGACCGGCTTCGGACCACTGCTGCTGGCCAAGGTGCTGGGGCTGAACGCGACGCAGGAGTCCACGCTGGGCCTGATCTTCCACTGGGCCGACGAGCACGGCCTGGCGCTGCTGGACCTCAAGGACCTGCGCGCGGTCATCCAGTACTTGACCAGCGACGAGGGCAAGGCGGAGCTGAAGGGCATCGGCGGGGTGTCGGCGGCCACCGCGGGCGTCATCCTGCGCGCGCTGTCCAACCTGGAGGCCCGCGGCGGGACGGAGTTCTTCGGCGAACCGGAGCTCGCGGTCGGCGACCTGCTCCGGCAGGTCGACGGCAGGGGAGTGGTGAACCTGCTGGAGCTGGACGACGTGCAGTCCGACCCGGTGCTGTTCTCCACGTTCCTGATGTGGCTGCTCGCCGAGCTCTTCGAGGAGCTGCCCGAGGCCGGTGACCTGGACCGCCCGAAGCTGGTGTTCTTCTTCGACGAGGCGCACCTGCTGTTCTCCGAGGCGTCCAAGGCCTTCCTGGAGCGCATCGAGCAGACGGTGAAGCTGATCCGCTCCAAGGCCGTCGGCGTCTTCTTCTGCACGCAGCTGCCCACCGACCTGCCCAACGCGGTGCTGTCCCAGCTGGGCGCCCGCATCCAGCACGCGATCCGCGCGTTCACCCCCGACGACCAGAAGGCCTTGAGCCGCACGGTCAAGACCTACCCGACCACCGAGCACTACCAGCTGGACCAGGCGCTGACCTCGTTGGGCATCGGCGAAGCGGTGGTGACGGTGCTCTCCGAGACCGGCGCGCCGACCCCGGTCGCCTGGACCCGGTTGCGGGCACCGCGGTCGTTGATGGGGACGATCGGCGAGGACGCGGTGCGCTCCAGCGCGGCCGGATCGCAGCTGTGGGGCCGGTACCAGGAGACCGTCGACCGCGAATCGGCCTACGAGCGGCTGGCGAACAAGGTCGCCGCCGCACCCGCCCCGGAGGAGCCGGACGAGGCCGCGGACAAGCCCGGGATCTTCCAGCAGGCGATGCAGAACCCGGCGGTCCGCTCGTTCTTCCGCTCCGCGGCCAGCGCCCTCGGGCGGGAGATCACCCGGGGCCTGTTCGGCAACCGCCGTCGGTGACCGCCGCCCGGGGCGGCGGTCACCGGCCGATCAGTGGTCGCGGTGGGTCATCAGGTGGGCCAGCGCGGTGAGCTGCTCGGCCGGGCGGGCCTCGAGGTCGGCGCGCCGCAGGTCGGCCAGGGCCGAGTTCAGCAGCTCGTCGGTCTGGTGCTGGCTCCAGCTGCGCCCGCCCGCCAGCGCGATCAGCTCGGCGGACTGGGCCAGGTCGCTGCCGGACAGCGGCTGGTCGCGGAGGTAGACGGCGGCCAACCGCTGCCCGGCGGGCGTGCCGGAGGTCAGCGCGGAGACCACCGGCAGGGTCTTCTTGCGGGTGCGCAGGTCGGAGAACACCGGCTTGCCGGTGATGGCCGGATCACCCCAGATCCCCAGCAGGTCGTCGACGTGCTGGAACGCCAGCCCGAGCCGCTCGCCGAAGCTGCGCAGCCGCGCGATCTGCTCGGTCTTGCCGCCGCCGAACATCGCCCCGAGCGCGCACGCGCAGCCCAGCAGCGCACCGGTCTTGTCGCGGGCCATCCGCTGGCACTCGGCCAGGTCCACGCTGCGGCGGTCCTCGAAGGACAGGTCGGCGACCTGCCCGTTGATCAGGTTCAGCACGGTCGTGCTCAACGTCCGCACGGCATCGCCGGACTCGGGGTGGCGGCACGCGCCGAGCACGTCGGCCGCCAGCGACAGCAGCGCGTCCCCGGCCAGGATCGCCGGGCCGCTGCCGAACACCGTCCACGCGGTGGGCCGGTGCCGCCGGGTGACGTCGCCGTCCATCACGTCGTCGTGCAGCAGCGAGAAGTTGTGCACCAGCTCCACGGCGACGGCGGCCGGGACCGCCACCGCCGGGTCGCCGCCGACGGCGCTGGCGGTGAGCAGCACCAGCGCCGGGCGCAGGGCCTTGCCGCGGTCGGCGCGCACCGGGTTGCCGTGCTCGTCCCACCACCCGAAGTGGTATCCGGCGACCTGCTGCATCCGGGTGGGCAACCGGTCGACCGCGGCCCGCAGCGCGGGCTCGACCATGGTGCGGCTGCGGGTCAGTGCCTCGTAAGCAGCGCCCGCCCGGCGGGCGTCCTGCTGCATGGTCGTCATCGGTCCGCCTCTCCGAGATTCGCAGTGGTGGTTGCGAGGGGCGTTGATCTCGCGTTTCGCGGTTTCTTGTGGCTGGGTTGCATCACGGTCCCCTGAGGTGCGGTTGAACAGGACTCCGGTTGACACGAGGAGCGTCAGAGTTCGAAGCGGTGGCGTGAGCCTGGTGACGGGCCCGTGACGCCGAGTTCGCCGATCGTGAGCGCGCAGCACCGCCGCGCGCTCACGACGAGTCGCGACCGATCAGCGGTTGGTCTCGACGTGCTCGAGGACGCCGAGCGCGTCCGGGACCAGCACCGCCGCCGAGAAGTAGGTGCTGACCAGGTAGGAGATCACCGCCCGGTCGTCTATCCCCATGAAGCGCGCGGAAACCCCGGGCTGCTGCTCGTCGGGGATGCCGGTCTGCTGCAGGCCGACCACCCCGCTGTCCTCCTCACCGGTGCGCAGGCACAGGATCGAGCTGGTGCCGCGGTCGCTGATCGGGATCTTGTCGCTGGGCAGGATCGGCACGCCCCGCCAGGCCCGCACCTGGCGGCCCTGCACCTCGGTGGTCTGCGGGTAGACCCCGCGCCGGGTGCACTCCCGCCCGAACGCGGCGATGGTGCGCGGGTGCGCCAGGAAGAACCGCGACTTGCGCCGCCGGGAGAGCAGTTCGTCCAGGTCGTCGGGGGTGGGCGGGCCGGTGCGGGTGTGGATGCGCTGCCGGAGGTCGGCGTTGTGCAGCAGGCCGAACTCGCGGTTGTTGATCAGCTCGTGCTCTTGGCGCTCGCGCAGGGCTTCGATGGTGAGGCGGAGCTGTTGTTCGGTCTGGTTCATCGGCTGGTTGTAGAGGTCGGCGACCCGGCTGTGCACCCGCAGCACCGTCTGGGCCACGCTGAGCTCGTACTCGCGGGGTTCGAGCTCGTAGTCCACGTAGGTCGCGGGCAGCTCCGGCTCGCCCGAGTGCCCGGAGGCGAGCGCGATCTCGGCCTCGCCGTGCTTGTTCTGCTTCGGCACCGGCCGTCCCCGGGTGGCCGCGATGTGCGCCCGCAGCTGGTCGAACCGGAGGTTGACCGCCTGCAGCGCCCGGCTGGTCAGGATGAGCGCGGTGCACGGCGTGACCGCCTTGTAGGTGTGCTGCCAGGTGCCCTCCCCGCCGAGCACGTCGGCGCCGAAGAACTCGCCGTCGGCGAGGACGGTCAGCGCGGCCTCGTCGCCGTACTCGGCGGTGCCGAGCTTGTTCACCTTGCCGTGGGCGATGAGCACGACCTGCTCGGCGGGCTGCCCGGCCCGCGCGATGGCCTGGCCCGGCTCGAACTCCTGCTGGATGAACCGGTCGGCGAGCGCCCCCAGCGCGGTGTCGTCGTCGAACCCGCGCAGCAGCGGGAGTTCGCGCAGCTCCTGGGGGATCACGCGCACGTCGGCGCCGGTGTTGGTGAAGGTGATCCGGCCGTCGCCGATCGCGTAGGTCAGCCGCCGGTTGACCCGGTAGGTACCGGCCCCGACGTCGACCCACGGCAGCATCCGCACCAGCCACCGCGAGGTGGTGCCCTGCATCTGCGGGACGGTCTTGGTCGTCGTCGACAGCTTGCGCGCTGCCGCGGTGCTCAGGCTCAGCGGCGATGCCTCGCCCGGTTCGGTCACAGTCACGATGTCCACTGCTCCTAGAGGTGGGTCGAGGTCGCTCACGCGCGGCCGAGCTCGACGTGCTCCAGCACACCGATCGCGTCGGGCACCAGCACGGCCGCCGAGTAGTAGGCGCTGACGAGGTAGGAGATGACGGCCTGGTCGTTGATCCCCATGAACCGCACGGACAACCCGGGCCGGTACTCGTCGGGGATGCCGGTCTGGTGCAGCCCGACCACGCCCTGGTTCTCCTCACCGGTGCGCACCAGCAGCACCGAGCTGGTGCGGGTGTCGCTGACGTGCAGCTTGTTGCACGGCAGGATCGGCACGCCGCGCCAGGAGGGCACCTGGTGGCCGTTCAGGTCGATGCTGTGCGGGTAGATGCCGCGCTTGCTGCACTCCTGCCCGAACGCGGCGATGGTGCGCGGGTGGGCCAGGAAGAAGCCGGGGTCCTTCCACACCAGCGTCAGCAGCTCGTCGAAGTCGTCGGGGGTGGGCGGGCCGGTGCGGGTGTGGATGCGCTGCCGGAGGTCGGCGTTGTGCAGCAGGCCGAACTCGCGGTTGTTGATCAGCTCGTGCTCTTGGCGCTCGCGCAGGGCTTCGATGGTGAGGCGGAGCTGTTGTTCGGTCTGGTTCATCGGCTGGTTGTAGAGGTCGGCGACCCGGCTGTGCACCCGGAGCACGGTCTGCGCGACGCTGAGCTCGTACTCGCGGGGTTCGAGCTCGTAGTCCACATAGGTCCCGGACAGCTGCGGCTCGCCCGCGTGGCCGGACGCGATCTCGATGTCGGCCTCGCCGTGCGGGTTGTGGCGGCGCCTCGGCTCGGCCAGCGTCCGCTGGACGTGCTCGCGCAGCACCTCGGAGTGGCCGTTCATCTCCCGGAAGGCCTGGTGCCGCAAGGTGAGCACGGTGCAGCGGGTGACCGCCTGGTAGGTGGAGTTCCAGGTGACCGGATCACCGCTGAGCACGTGCGCGCCGAAGAACTCGCCGTCGGCGAGCACGCCGAGCACGGTCTGGTCGCCGTACTCGCCGGTGCCGATTTTGTTGATCTTGCCGTGGGCGATGAGCACGACCTGCTCGGCGGGCTGCCCGGCGGTGGCGATCACCTGGCCCGGTTCGAACTCCTGCTGCACGAACCGGTCGGCGAGCGCGCCGAGCACGTCGTCGTCATCGAGGCCGCGCAGCAGCGGGATCTCGCGCAGCTCCTGCGGGATCACCCGCACGTCCGCGCCGGTGTTGGTGAAGGTGACGCGACCGTCGCCGAGGGTGTAGCTCAGGCGCCGGTTGACCCGGTACACGCCGCCCGCGGCCTGCACCCAGGGCAGCATCTTCAGCAGCCAGCGCGAGGTGATGCACTGCATCTGCGGGACGGACTTGGTCGTGGTCGCCAGATTTCGGGCCGCCGCCGTGCTCAGGCTCAACTGCGGGGCCTCGGTCTCGCCGGGGTTGAGCGGTTCGGTCCCAGTCACGCCAATACCACCAATCATCTCGGTCGCTGAGTTCGGGCAGCTGAATTGCGCTGAGGATTGTTTTCGCCGGAATGCGGAATGGTTCGAATGAAATGGCTCGCCGGTTCCCGGGGTGCCGTCTTCCTTGCTGCCGACGGCGACGTTAGCACCGCTGATCACGACCGTACAGTCACCCGAAAGTGCTGCTCGTATCGGTAAAGTTCGTGGTAGTTCGCGGGTTTCGGGTCACCTGGAGCGCGGCTTGCGCAAAACGCTGCGTAATCGTCCCGGGCATCGGTGTCCGACAATTCAGCGGCGGTCCACCTGCTTGCACTAGGCCGTTCCGGCGATCTTGGAATATTCCCGGGGCATATTGCTCCGGGCGGGCGAACTGATCCGCTCCCGCAGATTCCACGAATCGGACTATCTGTGCTCCGTCCAATTCGGAGTACTGTTCGGCCGCGGAGGAACCGCGTTCTTCGCGGTGTTTCCCTCGGAAATTCTGAAATCGTGTCGAGCGGGCTGCAACGCCCGCTCTCGTGCATCAGGAGGCGGGCGAGCGTGTGCGCAAGCGGCATCCGGTCCGGGCAGATCGAGTGGGAGGCGATGTCGTCGTGAAGTGGAACCTGCGGTTGGTCGCGGCCCAGCGCGGTATCTGGAAGGCCGCCGAGCTGCAACGGCTGCTCGCCGAGCACGGCCTGGTGGTCTCGGCCGGGAAGATGTCCGGCCTGTGGTCCAAGACCCCGGCCAGCCTCAAGCTGTCCGATTTGGACATCATCTGCACCGCGCTGGGCTGCCAGGTCGGCGAGCTGCTGGTGCCCGAGCCCGTGGTGGCGCGCGGCGAAGCCCTCCGGAGCGCCGAGTGAGCACCTACGTGCAAGGCCTCATCTGGGTCCTGAGCGCGTCGGTGGCCGCGGCCCTGGTCGGCTACCTGGTGCGCCGGCTCGGGCAGGACGAGGGGAGGCCGAGCAACAACGACGCGGCGGGCCAGGTGTTCACCATCGTCAGCGGCCTGCAGGCGGTGGTGCTCGCCTTCGTGCTGGTGACCCTGTTCGACACCGTGACCGACGCCCGGGAAGGGGCCTACCGGGAAGCGCAGAGCCTGGTCTCGGTGGCCTGGGCGGTGGACTCGCTGCCCGATCCGGCCGGTGCCGAGGTCCGCGATCTCGGTGCGGGCTACCTGCGCACGGTCGTGGAGCAGGAGTGGCCGATCATGCAGCGCGGCGGTGAGGTGGCCGGGCCGGGCTGGTCCCAGCTGGACCGGATCCGCGAGGTGGTGCTGCACGCCCCGGCCGAGGGCGAGTTCGAGGAGGACCGCAAGACCGAGGCGACCACCCAGCTCGGCCAGGTCTACGAGGAGCGGCACGAGCGGCTGACCCGGGCCTTCGACCGCGGCGTGGTCGCGGTGGTGTGGTTCGTGCTGATCGTGGGCAGCGTGGTCTGCGTGCTGCTGCCGAACCTCTTCGGCGGCACCAGGCTGTTCCCGCACATCGTGCTGGTGTCCACATTGGCCGGTGCGCTGGCGCTGCTGCTGTTCGCGATCTTCCAGCTGCAGAACCCGTTCAGCGGCGGCTCGCGCATCGGCCCGGAGGCCTTCAGCTGGGCGCTCGAGCGGCTCGGGCGAAGTTGATGCGGTGGGCTGCGGCAGCGGCGGCGGCCCTGGTGCTGCTGGCGTCGGTCGCCTGGGTGGCCGGCGCGGCGGCGGTCCCGGGGTGCTCGGTGCTCCAGATCCGCAACCGCGGTGGTCTCTCCACTCTGCACCGGGTGGACTTCCCGGCCGCGGACAGCACCAGGTTGGACGCCCCGGGCTACCGGCTGAACGCGCTCGGCTACTCGGCACCGCAGCGCGTGGTGTACGGGATGGCCTCGCGCGGCGCCTCGGGGCCGTTCCCGGACGGCGGGCACGCGGTGGCGGTGACGCCCGACGGGCGGACCCGCGACCTGGGGCCCGTCCGCGCCGGGCGCGAGGGCTCCTGGTGGCACCCGCTGCGCGCGCCCTCGGCCGGGGCGGTGTCCGGGAACCGCTGGTACCTGGTGGAGGACGGCTACCTGCACGTGGTGGACGTCGACCCCGGGAGCCGGACGTACCTGGAGGTGCTCTCGACGGTCGGCGTCGAGGGGCTGGGCTGGCCGATGTCGCTCGACGACTTCGACGTGGACCCGGTCGACGGCCAGCTCTACGGCATCTCCGCCACCAGCACCGGGGTGGCGGCCGTGGTCCGGCTGGACCGCGGTGGCCGGGTGGTGGCGGTGACCGAGGTGCCGGAGCTGCCGCCGCTCAGCTACGGATCGGTGGTGATCGGTCCCGACCGCGCGCTCTACGCCACGGCCGACGAGTCGGGGGCGGTGTACCGGGTGGAACGGGACGGTTCGGCGACGTGGCTGGCGACCGTGCTCCCGATGGCGAGCTCGGACGCGGCGGGCTGCCTGACCGGGGACCCGCCGGACCCGCCGCCGACGACCGCACCGCCGCCGCCGACGACGACCGCACCGCCGACCACCTCGCCGGCGAGCGAGCCGCCGGTCCCGCCGTCTGCCGAGCCGCCGTCGAGCAGCTCGGTTCCGGAGCCCGGCCTGCCCCCGGGACCGAGCCCGACGCCGGAACCGCCGCCGCCCAGCCCGCCACCGGCACCTCCGACGCCGGGCAACTACGCCGTGCCCACGGAGGAACCCGAGGTGGAGACCTCCGGTCACACCACGGAGGAGAAGCGGCGCTGGGCGCTGGCGGCGCTGGTGCTGCTGATCGGCGGCAGTGCCGCGGTGCGCCGGTTGGCGCGGTGAGCGGGCCGGTGTTGGCAGCACAAGTTACCGATGAGTAGCATCGGTGCCCATGACGACCGAGACCGCTGCCGCGGATTCCTTCGACGTCGGCGCCATGCTGTCCCAGACGGTGCCGATGGTGCGCACGCTGAACCTGGAGTACGTCGAGATCGCGCCGGAGCGGGCCGTGCTCCGCCTGCCCGACCAGGCGGAGTTCCACAACCACGTGGGCGGTCCGCACGCCGGTGCGATGTTCACCCTCGCCGAGTCCGCCAGCGGCGCCATCGTGATCGCGGCGTTCGGCGACCAGCTGCACCGCGCGACGCCGCTGGCCGTCCGCTCCGAGATCGACTTCAAGAAGCTGGCCATGGGCGAGGTGACCGCCACCGCGGTGCTCGGCCGCCCGATCGCCGACGTGCTGGCCGAGCTGGACGCGGGCGAGCGCCCCGAGTTCCCGGTCCAGGTCAGCATCCAGCGCGCGGACGGCGCGGTCACCGGGGAGATGTCGATCACCTGGACGCTGCGGCCCAACGGCTGACCCGACGTCCCGCGGCGGTTCCACTGTGGATCGCCGCGGGAGGTCCGCAGCTGCGATTCCCTTGCACTAGCAGCGTTGTCGCACGCCCGGTCGCGGTCCTATGGTTCGGATGTCGCCGAACCCGAGGAGTCCGGATGCGACCGAAGCGGGCCAGTTCTGGGCACGGGCACGGGCACCGGTGGGCTCGGCTGAAGCACGCCGTCACCCCGCACAGCCACGACGCCGTCGAATCCGTCGACCGGGCGCTCGAAGCCAGCCGGAAGGGCGTGCGGGCGCTGTGGATCTCCTTCGCCGCCCTGGCGGTCACGGCCGTCGGCCAGGCCGTCCTGGTCGCCTTCACCGGGTCCGTCGCGCTGCTCGGCGACACGCTGCACAACTTCGCGGACGCGCTCACCGCGGTTCCGCTCGCGGTCGCCTTCCTGCTGGCCAGGCGCGCGGCCACGCGCCGGTTCACCTACGGCCTCGGCCGCGCCGAGGACCTGGCCGGGCTGATCATCCTCGTGGTGATCGGCGCATCGGCCGCGATGGCGGCCTGGGAGTCGGTGGCGCGGCTGGTCTCCCCGCAGCGCGTCGACCACCTCGGCTGGGTGGCCGCGGCCGGGCTGCTCGGATTCGCCGGGAACGAGCTGGTCGCGCGCTACCGCGTCCGGGTCGGCCGGGAGATCGGCTCGGCCGCGCTGGTCGCCGACGGCCTGCACGCGCGCGCCGACGGCTTCACCAGCCTCGCCGTGCTGGGCTCGGCCGCCGGTGCCGCGCTGGGCTGGTGGTGGGCCGACCCGGTGGTCGGGCTGCTGATCACCGCCGCGATCCTCGCGGTGCTGTGGAGCTCGGCCAAGGAGGTCTTCGCGCGCGTGCTCGACGCCGTGGACCCCGAGCTCGTCGGGCGCGCTGAGCGCGCGCTGGCCACCACGCCCGGTGTGCGGGGCGTCGGCGGCCTGCGGCTGCGCTGGGTCGGCCACGCCCTGCGCGCCGAGGCGGAGCTGGAGGTGGACCCGCGGCTCAGCCTCGCCGAGGCCCATCGCATCGCGCACGAGGCCGAACACCGCCTCTGCCACGCGCTGCCCAGGCTGGGCGGCGCGCTCATCCACGCCCACCCGTCGGGGCACCAGGAGGCGCACGAGCTGGTCGCGCACCACCGCTGACGACATGCAAGTCGCTGCTTGCACGCAAGCATTCACTTGCCTATTGTGGTCCGCGTGAGCGACGTGTTCAAAGCGCTGGCGGATCCCACTCGGCGGGCGATCCTCGACGAACTGGCCGATCATGACGGCCAGACCCTGTTCGAGATCTGCGGTCGGCTGACCGGCAAGCACGGGCTGGGGTCGTCCCGCCAGGCCATCTCGCAGCACATCGACGTGCTGGTGGAGGCGGGGCTGGTCGAGACCCGGCGGGACGGTCGTTACAAGTTCCACCACCTGAACACCGGTCCGCTGGCACACCTCACCGACCGGTGGCTCAAGCCAGAAGCGGAGGAGACCCCTTGAAGATCTACGTGACCAGCGTCTTCGTCGACGACCAGCGCAAGGCGCAGAAGTTCTACACCGAGGTGCTCGGCTTCCGGACCAAGCGCGACATCCCGATCGGCGAGGCGAGCTGGCTGACCCTGGTCTCGCCGGAGGCCCCGGACGGCGTCGAGCTGCTCCTCGAGCCGGACGGCCACCCTGCGGTGAAGCCGTACAAGGAGGCCCTGGTCAACGACGGCATCCCGGCCACCTCGTTCCAGGTCGACGACGTGCGGGCGGAGTTCAAGCGCCTCACCGAGCTGGGCGTGCGCTTCACCCAGGAGCCGACCGAGATGGGTGATGTGACCGCTGCGGTCTTCGACGACACCTGCGGCAACCTGGTCCAGATCGTGCAGATGTGATCAGCCGGGGCGCCCCTCCGCCGGAGAGGGGCGCCCCGCTCGTCCGAGGACCAATGGCCCTTCCCGGCCTCCGGGAGCGGAGTCATCCTCAGTGCTGTTGTGCAGTGGCACGGCGGAGCTCCGCGACGCCCGCGGGAGCTCGGTCCGTTGTGCGCGCGGCTTTCCGGCGAACTGGGGGGCACGTTCGCGGGGCGCGCCATCTTCGACGACACCGCCCCGGTCGCAGGGAGGCCCGATGCGCCGCTTCATCCGAGATCGCGCGGCTGCGCCGCGGAGCATCGGACTGATCGGAAGCGCGCTGTTCGTGGCCGCCGCGTGCGTGCCCGGCGGTGAAGAACCGGCGGGCAGCGGAGTCGGCACGCCCCCGCCGCCGGAAACGGCACCGCCGGTCACCGGAGGTGCGGTCGTGGTCCGCACCGAGCAGGTGCCCGGCCTTGGCCCGGTGCTGACCGGCCCGGACGGCCGCGCGGTGTACCTGTTCGACCAGGACGGTGAGTCGAAGCCCACCTGCGTCGACGGCTGCGCGCGGGACTGGCCCCCGCTGACCGCAACGGCCCCGCCGGAAGCCGGACCGAACGTGGACCCGGCCCTGCTCACCACGACCCGGCGCCAGGACGGCGCGACCCAGGTCGTCTACCACGGACACCCGCTGTACTACTACGTCGGCGACGACGTCCCGGGTCAGGCGAACGGCCACGGAGTCCGCTCGGCGGGCGGCTACTGGTACGCCCTCTCACCCGCGGGCAACCGCATCTGACGCGCCCGCACCCGGGGCTTTCTTCCCTGGAACGGGCACTCCAGCTCCTGCACGGTGGGTTCACCGGAGCGAATCCGGGGCCGAGCCGGGGAGGTCGTGATCATGGCAACTCGTGGAGCCGGGCGCATGCGGACGGGCTGGGTGGGGTGGGTGTACTTCGCGGCCGCGGTCCTGCTGGTGATCGGCGTCATCCAGATCGTCAACGGCGTGATCGCCTTCGCCCACTCGGGGACCGTGCTCACGCCCGCCGGGACCGAGATCCGCGTCAGCTACGGGACGATCGGCTGGAGCTACCTGATCACGGGTGCGGTCCTCGCCGCCACCGGCGTGGGGCTGCTCAGCGGGCGCACGTGGGCACGCGTGGTGGCGGTCGTGCTCGCGGTGATCAGCGTGCTGGCGAACATCGCCTTCTTCGCGGCGTACCCGCTCTGGTCCGCCGTGGCGATCGTGCTCAACGCGGTGGTGATCTACGCCCTGGTCGCGCACGGCAAGGAGATGGCGCCCCGGTAGCGCAGGTCGGGTACCGGAGGTGTGCCGTGAACCTGCAGGTCCTGCCGCTGGCCGTCACGATGATGGCCGGGCCGCAGATCATGTCGGCGATCGTGCTCGTCACCGCGGAGCGCCCGGTGCGGGTGTCCGCGGCGTTCCTCGTCGGCGTGATCGTCGCGACGACGGTCGGCGTCAGCATCGCCGGTGGGGTGGCGGCGCTGCTCGGCGGCGCTGTTGCGATCGACGGTGAATCGCACGAGGCCAGCACGCTCGGCAAGGTCATCCAGATCGTGCTGATCGGGTTGTTGGTGCTGGCAGCGGTGAAGTCCTACCTCGGGCGGAAGACGGCCGAACCGCCGCGGTGGCTCGGCGCGCTGCTCTCGGCGACCCCGGCCACGGCGCTGAAGACGGGCCTGCTGGTGATCTTGGCGATGCCGTCGGACATCCTGGTGATGCTGACCGTCGGGATGAACTTGCAGCACAACAGGAGCGGGCTGAGCGGCGCGATCCCGTTCATCGCGGCGACCGCGCTGATCGCGGCGCTGCCGCTGCTGCTCTACCTGGTGCTGCGCAAGCGGGCCATCACGGCGATGCCGAAGGTCAGGGACTGGATGAACACCCGCAGCTGGCTGGTGAACATCATCGTCTGCGGGATCTTCATCGGACTCGTCGCTACCGGCGGTTGAGGCGTTCACCGGCGGCGGAGGGCATTTCCGGCCAGCGAGGCCGAAATGCCCTCCGCGCGGTGTTGGGTCAGATGCGTTCGAAGACCGCAGCGAGGCCTTGGCCGCCGCCGATGCACATCGTTTCGAGGCCGTAGCGGGCCTCCCGGCGGTGCATCTCGCGGGACAGCGTTGCCAGGATCCGGGCTCCGGTGGCGCCGATGGGGTGGCCGAGGGAGATGCCGGAGCCGTTGACGTTGAGGCGGTCGAAGTCGGCGGGCTTGAACTCCCACTCCCGCGTGCACGCCAGGACCTGGGCCGCGAACGCCTCGTTGAGCTCGATCAGGTCGACGTCGGCGAGGGTGATTCCCGCGCGCTGCAACGCCTTCGCCGTCGCGGGCACCGGGCCGATGCCCATGGTGCGCGGCGGCACGCCCGCGCGCGCCCACGACACCAGGCGGACCAGCGGTCGCAGGCCCAGTTCGGCGGCGCGCTCCGGGGTGGTCACCACGCAGATCGCCGCCGCGTCGTTCTGGCCGCTGGCGTTGCCCGCGGTGACCGTCGCACCCGGATCCGACTTGCCCAGCACGGGTTTCAGCGCCGACAGGGTGTCCATCGTGGTCTCCGGGCGGGGGTGCTCGTCGACCTCGACCACGGTGTCGCCCTTGCGGGAGCGCACCGTCACCGGAACGATCTCCTCGGCGAACAGCCCGGCGCTCTGCGCTGCCCCGGCGCGCTGCTGCGAGCGCACCGCCAGCTCGTCCTGCTCGGTGCGGGAGATCTCGTACTCGCGGCGCAGGTTCTCGGCGGTTTCCAGCATGCCGCCGGGGACCGGGAAGTTCGCGCCGCCCGCGGTGACCCGGCCGCGGGCCAGCGAGTCGTGCAGCTCCAGCCCGCTGCCGCGGATGCCCCACCGGGCCTCGGTGGTGTAGAAGGGCGCGCTGCTCATGCTCTCCGCGCCACCGGCCAGCACCACGTCGCTGACCCCGGTCTGCACCTGCATCGCGGCGTCGAGGACCGCCTGCAGCCCGGACCCGCAGCGGCGGTCCAGCTGGGTGCCGCCGACCTCGATCGGCAGGCCCGCGTCCAGCGCCGCCACCCGGCCGATCGCCGGGGCGTCGGAGGTGGGGTAGCCCTGGCCGAGGATCACCTCGTCGACCGCGGCGCCGTCCAGCCCGGTGCGCTCCAGCAGCGCCCTGATCACCGTCGAGGCCAGGTCGACCGCCGGAACGGTCTTGAACACCCCGCCGAACCGGCCGATCGGGGTCCGCAGCGGTTCGCAGATCACCGCTTCGCGCATCGCTTGCTCCTTCGGTTCCACCCCGGCGGGCGTTCCGCCGCCGTTTCTCGTTCGTAGCACAGCGCCGTTGCGCTCCGGAACACGCGACGATTATGTTCGCCAGCGTATTACTGACAGGCCAATTCAGTATTGGACGGTCTTGGCGTGCCGTGCGAGGGTGCGTCGAGGGCAACCTTCCGGGAGGTCGACCATGCAGTGGGCGGAGCAGGTCAGCGCGGTGCGGGTGATCGGCACCGGGGTGATGGGGCGCGGGATCGCGCAGATCGCCGCGGCGGCGGGCCTGGCCGTGGAGCTCGCCGACGCGCGCGCCGAGGCCGTGACCAGCGCGGTCGACCAGATCGGCCGGATGTTCGACAAGCTGGTCGGCAAGGGGCGGATGACCGCCGAGCAGGCGGCGGCCGCGCGGGAGCGGCTGCGCCCGGTGGACAGCCCGCTGGCGCCGACCGAGTGCGACCTGGTGGTCGAGGCGGTCCGCGAGGACCTGGCCACCAAGCGCGAGCTGTTCGCCGAGCTGGAGAAGATCTGCCCGGCGCGCGCCGTGTTCGCCACCAACACCAGCTCGCTGCAGGTCACCTCCATCGCCACCGCGCTGGACGACCCGAGCCGCCTCGCCGGGCTGCACTTCTTCAACCCGGTGCCGCTGATGCGCCTGGTCGAGGTGATCCCCGGCGCCCGGACCGCGGCGTGGATCCCCGACGCGCTGGTGGACCTGGTGCGGCGCCTCGGCCACACGCCGGTGCGCGCCACCGACACCCCCGGCTTCCTGGTCAACCACGCCGGACGCGGGCTGATCACCGAGGCGCTGCAGGTCCTGGCCGAGGGCGTGGCCACCACCTCGGACGTCGACCGGATCTGCCGCGACGTGCTGGGCCTGCGGATGGGCCCGTTCGAGCTGATGGACCTGACCGGGCTGGACGTCACGCACCCGGCGATGGAGAGCATCTGGACCGGCTACTACGGCGACCCGCGCCTGCGCCCGTCGCCGATCACCCGCACCCGCCTGGAGGCGGGGCTCCTCGGCCGCAAGACGGGGGAGGGCTTCTACGCCTACGTCGACGGCGTCAAGCAGGAGGAACCCGAGCCGCAGGCCCCGGAGGCGGTGGCGCGCCCGGTCTGGTCGGACAGCGCGGACCTGCTCGACGTGCTGGCGGGCGCGGGCGTTCAGGTGGAGCGGGGGCCGGAACCCTCCGCTGAGGCTGTCGTGCTGGTCACCCCGTACGGCCACAGCGCCGCAACCGCAGCGCGCTCCGCTGACCTGCCCGTCGCGCGCGCCTGCGGTGTCGATCCGCTCAGCACCGAGGCCCGCTGCACGCTCTCCGTGCACCCGGCGTGCGACGCGGAGTTCGCGCGGTCGGCCTGGGCGGCGCTGGCCGCGACCGGTCGCGCTGTGACGGTGGTGCGCGACAGCCCGGGCATGGTGGCGCAGCGGATCCTCGCCGCGATCGTCAACACCAGCTGCTTCATCGCCGAGCAGCGGCTGGCGAGCCCGGCCGACATCGACACGGCGGTGCGGATCGCGCTGGGCTACCCGCGCGGTCCCCTGGAGTGGGGCCAGCAGGTCGGCCCGCGCCGGGTGCTGTCCGTCCTGCGCGCCCTGCAGTCGGCGACCGGTGACCCGCGCTACCGCCCGAGCCGCTGGCTGGTCGAGCGCGCCGAGCTCGGCCTGGACCTCACCGAAACCGGCACCACCCCGCAAGACCTGCTCACCTGACGACCGCGAAGAGCAAGAGGAACGCAGTGGACTTCGAGCTGACCGACACCCAGGCCGCGTTCAAGGAGATGGCGGCGCAGTTCGTCGACGCCGAGATCGTGCCGCACGTGCGCGAGTGGGACCGCCGCGAGGAGGTCGACCTGGCGATCGTGCGCAAGCTCGGCGAACTCGGGTTCCTCGGCCTGACGCTGCCCGAGGAGCACGGCGGCGTCGAGGCCGACATGGTCAGCTACGCCCTGGTGATCGAGGAGCTCGGACGCGGCGACTCCTCGGTGCGCGGCATCGTGTCGGTGTCGCTGGGCCTGGTCGCCAAGTCCATCGCCGCGCACGGCACCGAGGAGCAGAAGCAGCGCTGGCTGCCGGAGCTGGCCAGCGGTGCGGCGCTCGGCTGCTTCGCGCTGACCGAGCCCGACGCGGGCTCCGACCCGGGGTCGATGACCACCCGCGCGCGCCGCGAGGGCGAGGACTGGGTGATCACCGGGCAGAAGATGTTCATCACCAACGGGACCTGGGCGAAGGTGGCCCTGCTGTTCGCGCGCACCAGCGACGACGGCGGCCGGGGCATCACCGCGTTCCTGGTGCCCACCGATTCGCCCGGTTTCACCGCCAACACCGTGCACGGCAAGCTCGGGCTGCGCGGCCAGGCCACCGCGGAGCTGGTGCTCGACGAGGTCCGGGTGCCGGACTCGGCGCGGCTCGGCGAGGTCGGCAAGGGGCTGGGCATCGCGCTCGGCGCGCTGACCAAGGGCCGGATCTCGGTCGCGGCGGGCGCGGTCGGGGTGGCGCAGGCGGCGCTGATCGCGGCGACCCGGTACGCGGGGGAGCGGGTGCAGTTCGGCAAGCCGATCGCGTCCCGCCAGCTGGTGCAGGAGCTGCTGGCGGACTCCGCGGTGGAGGTCGAGGCGGCGCGGCTGCTGACGCTGCGCGCGGCAGCGCTGGCCGAGCGCGGGGTGTCCCGCCAGGAGCTGACCACCGCGTCGTCGATGGCGAAGCTGCACGCGAGCGAAACCGCGGTCAAGGTGGCCAACAACGCGCTGCAGGTCTTCGGCGGGTACGGCTTCATCGACGAGTACCCGGTCGGCAAGTACCTCCGCGACGCCCGGGTGCTGACCCTCTACGAGGGCACCAGCCAGGTGCAGAAGCTGATCATCGGCCGGTCCCTCACCGGGGTCGACGCCCTCTCGTGAGCGGCGGTGGTCGCGAGAACGACCATCGCCGCGCACGGGCGCAAGTCCCGGTAAAGGGGTATTGACGGTATTTCTCCGCGGTCGCTATCGTGGCCCGCAATTGGAAACTAAGTTTCCGATTTCCCGCCGCCAGAATCATCGCCTTCGACCGAGGAGACGCCGATGAGGTGGCAGAACTGTGTCCGCGCGGCGGCAGTCGCCGCGACCCTGCTCGTGACCGGCACCGCGGCCCAGGCCGCCGCACCGGCACCCGAGCTGAATCCCGTTGCGGAGAACGGGGTTCTGTCCGTGTGCGGCATGACGCTGTGCAACAGCAGCGGGGCGCCCGTGCAGCTGCGCGGGATGAGCACGCACGGCCTGCAGTGGTACAGCCAGTGCGTCAACGACGCGTCGCTGGACGCCCTGGCCCAGGACTGGCAGGCCGACGTGCTGCGGATCTCCATGTACATCCAGGAAGGCGGCTACGAGGAGGACCCGGCGAAGTTCACCGAGATGGTGAACAACTACGTCGAGGAGGCCACCGAGCGCGGCATGTACGCGATCATCGACTGGCACATGCTCGACCCGGGCGACCCGAACTACAACCTGGAGCGGGCCAAGACGTTCTTCACCGAGGTGGCCCAGCGCCACAAGGACAAGCCGAACGTGCTCTACGAGATCGCCAACGAGCCCAGCGGTGTCGAGTGGAGCGAGATCAAGAGCTACGCCGAGGAGCTGATCCCGGTGATCCGGGAGCAGGACCCGGACTCGGTGGTGCTGGTCGGCACCCGGGCCTGGTCCTCGCTGGGCGTCTCCGAGGGCGCCGACGAGAAGGAGGTCGTCGACAACCCGGTCAACGCCGACAACATCATGTACACCTTCCACTTCTACGCGGCCTCGCACGGCGACGAGTACCTGAACACGCTCTCGCGCGCGGCCGACGAGCTGCCGATGTTCGTCACCGAGTTCGGCACCCAGGAGGCCAGCGGGGACGGCGGCAACGACTTCGACATGGCCCAGCGCTACCTCGACCTGATGGCCGAGAAGAACATCAGCTGGACCAACTGGAACTACTCCGACGACTCCCGCTCCGGCGCGGTGTTCAAGGAGGGCACCTGCGACGCGGGCCCGTACCCCGGCACCGACCAGCTCAAGCCCGCCGGTGTGTGGGTGCGCGAACGGGTCGGGTGATCGCCGTGCGGCAGCTGCTGTGCACGGGTCTCGCGGTCGGTGCTGTGCTGCTCCTGTCCGGCTCGGCGGTGCTGGCGCCGGAGATTTCCTGGGAGGCTGAAACCTCGCGCGGCACCGCGGTTTTCGAAGGCGTGGAGGAGAAGCCCGGCAGCATCGAGGTGGTCGAGGACCCGAAGGGCGAGCACGGTTCGGTGTACCGGCTGCACACCTCCGGGGAGCAGCAGGGCTCGGAGCGGGTCCGGGTGGAGAGCCGCGGGCACCGCACCCCGGACGGCGACCGGCTGCGGTTCACCGAGGGCGACACCTACTACATCGGCTGGCGGTCGATGTGGGACCCGCTGCCGACGGCGGAGGGGGAGTGGGTCGCGCTGTGGCAGCTCAAGGACTACGGGTCCGGAGCTGCCACACCGCCGCTGTCGCTGCGCGCCCGCGGTGACGTGCTCGACCTGGAGTACGCCGACCCGGACATGAAGACCACGCGGTTGTGGGAGATCCCGCTGCCGCGCGGGAGCTGGAACGACTTCGTCGTGGGCGTGCACGTCTCCAGCGATCCGGGCCGGGGCTGGGTCCGCTTCTGGCACAACGGCGAGGAGCAGCTCCTCAGTGGACAGGAGCAGTACCCCGCGGCCACCCTGCGCGCGGACTTCGTGACCGACAAGTGGGGCGTGTACCGCTCCGACGGGGTGCGCGGGGAGGCGACCGCCTACCTCGCGGACGCGAAGGTCGGCACCAGCTACGCCGACGTCGCGCCTCGGTCGGGCTCGCCCAGCGGGAGGGTGGTGAACGAGGCGCCCAGGTAGTCCCGTTCGCGGCCGGGCCGGTTCGGCACCACCTCCGCGGCGTGGTCCGCCGCGTCGTCCCGGGGGTGGTAGCCGAGCTGCTCGGCCCCGGTCGGGGACAGCAGCTGGCGGGTGTTGCGGGACGCTCCCCACACCACCCGGAACCCGGGGGAGGGGGTGGTCAGGCAGGCCTCGAACAACCGTCCGGCGTCGTCCGGGGACAACCAGATCGACAGGTCCCGCTCGTCGTGGGGGCGGTCGGTGCAGGCCCCGATGCGCAGGCAGATCACGTCGATGCCGAAGCGCGAGTGGTAGAGGCTGCCCAGCGCCTCCACCGCCGCCTTGCTGAAGCCGTAGTAGGTGTCGGGCCGGGGCGGGGTCTCGTCGGGGAAGCCCTCGGCGCCCGCGTCGGCGACGGGGAGGAAGCCGACGGCGTGGTTGCTGGAGGCGAGGATCACCCGCGGCACACCAGCTTTTCGCGCCGCCTCCAGGAGGTTGTGCGTTCCGTCCACATTGGTGGAGAGGATCTCCTGCCAGGTGTTCTCCCTGCTGTGCCCGGCCAGGTGGATGACCGCGTCGACGTCCTCGCAGGCCTGCTGCACCGCCTCGGGGTCGGTGATCGCTGCGGTGCGCAGCTCGACCTGCTCACCGGGTTCGGCGGCGGCGGGCGGCTGGATGTCGAGCAGGCGCAGGACGCGGTCCGGCCCGGCCAGGCGGGTGCGCAGCATCCTGCCGATCTGCCCGGCTGCGCCGGTGACCAGGATTCGTTGCGGCGGCATCGGTTCCTCCGTGGTGGTGGGTTCCTCCCACGGTAGACCGAGGAGTGGCCGGGTGGGGGCCCGCTCCCGCCGCCAGACCTGAGCGAACCCCCGGTCGGTGGACGCGGGTACCGCGTCGCGCTCCCGGACTTCGAGTTCGAAACTAGGGCAGTATGTGAATGCTGTCAAGTATGTGATTGATATTCGAGCTTGTGAATTCTGGGAAAACCGTCGGCAAATCGGCCGCCGAGAATGTCCACTGAGGACGGTCCACGTGGTGCTGGTCGGAACGAGCTTGGACGGTGGCGGGACAGCTGCTTATCCTTCGGGGGTGGTTGCGGAGCTGGGACTGCGCGAGACCCACGGCATCCTCGGACAGCCCTGGGTCGAGCCGACGCGCACCAGCGCCGGTCTCGGCTGGCCGCACCTCTACCTCTCCACCCAGCGCGAGCTGCCCTACCGGGCCGCGTTCGACGGTGCGGCCACCCACCTGGTGATCCTGCACCTCGACGGCCTGGTGACGGTCCGGCGCGGGAAGCGGTTCGCCGACTCCCGGCGGATCGCGGCGGGCGGGCTCTTCCTGCACCCGGCCGACCGCGAGCTGTCCGTGGAGCTCGGCGGGGAGCTGCGGACCGTGCACGTCTACCTCAGCGACGCCGCGCTGCAGGAAGCCGCTGACGGGCCGGTCGAGCTGGCCGAGGAGTTCGGCGGCACCGACCCGCTGCTGGAACAGCTGGTGCTGTCCCTGGACGAGGTGGTGCGCAACTGGGAGCCGTCCGCCCGCACCTACGTCGACCAGCTCGGCTGCCTGCTGGGCGCGCACCTCGCCCGCCACCACAGCACCCGCCGCCCGGCGCTGCCGGAGGTCGCGGGACTGGCGGACCGGCAGCTCGACGAGGTGCAGGAGCTGATGCGGGCCCGGCTCCGCGAGCCCCTCCCGCTGGCCGACCTCGCCGCGGTCGCCGGGCTGAGCGTCAGCCAGTTCGCGCGCCGGTTCAAGGCGCGGACCGGCATGCCCCCGCACCGCTACCTCGTCCGGCTGCGCCTGGAACAGGCCTGCCGGTTGCTGCGGACCAGCGCGCAGCCGATCGCCGAGATCGCGGTGGCCTCCGGCTTCTCCCACCAGGAGCACCTGACCCGGGTGATGCGGGCGCGGCTCGGCACCACTCCCGCGGAGGTCCGCCGCTCCGGTTGATGCGCGTTTCGTGCCGCGAACACGCGCAGAACGTGCAGGAGCCGCGGTCCGGTCCTGCCCAATACTTCCGTTCACCGTGATGTGAGTTACCCGATGAGCGGAAGGAGGACGGGCATGCGGACCTTCGTCTACGCGGCGAACCCGGCACGCGTGGTGTTCGGCGCCGGGACCCGCGGGCAGGTTCGGGACGAGGTGCAGCGGCTGGGGTGTTCCCGGGTGCTGCTGCTGGGCAGCCCACCGCTGGCCGACGTGGCCGACGAGATCGCCGAGCAGCTGGGGGAGCTGGCGGTGGCGCGGTTCGACGGCGCGGCCATGCACACCCCGGTGGAGGTCACCGAGCAGGCGCTCGCGGTGGTCCGCGAACACGAGGTGGACTGCGTGGTGGCCGTCGGCGGTGGCTCCACGACGGGGTTGTCCAAGGCGATCGCAGTCCGCACCGACGTCCCGCAGGTGGTGCTGCCGACCACCTACGCCGGTTCCGAGGTCACCCCGGTGCTGGGCGAGACCGCCGAGGGGCGCAAGACCACCCGGTCCTCGCCCGCGGTGCTGCCGGAGACCGTCGTCTACGACGTGGAGCTCACCCTCGGGCTCCCGGCGGCGATGTCGGTGACCAGCGGCATCAACGCGATGGCGCACGCCGTGGAGGCGCTGTACTCCGAGCAGGCCAACCCGGTCGTCGACGGCATGGCGCTCGACTCGATCGGCCGCATGGCCCGCGCCCTGCCGCGCATCGCCGCCGATCCCCGGGACCTGGACGCCCGGGCGGACGCGCTGCACGCGGCCTGGCTGGCGGGCACCTGCCTGGGCACCGTCGGCATGGGCCTGCACCACAAGCTGTGCCACACCCTCGGCGGCACCTTCGACCTGCCGCACGCCGAGACCCACACCGTCGTCCTCCCGCACGCCATGGCCTACAACGCCCCGGCCGCGCCGGAAGCGATGCGGCGCATCGCCGAGGCGCTGGGCGTGGCCGACGCCGCGGCTGGCGTGCACGACCTGGTCGCGTCGTTGGGCGGCCCGACGTCGCTGCGGGAACTCGGCATGCCCGAGTCCGGGATCGCGGAGGCAGCGGACCTGGCCGTGGCCAAGCCCTACCCGAACCCGCGCGAACTGGTCCGCGACGACCTCGCCGCGCTGCTGACCGCGGCCTGGCGCGGCGACCGGCCGAGCGCGGGCGGGAGCTCGGCGCTGGCGCGGCTGACCGAGCAGGTCGTGGCCAGCTTCGACCGGACGCCGGACGCGCGGGCCAAGCAGCTGCTCACCGACCTGGTCCGGCACCTGCACGAGTACGTGATCAGCAACGACGTGACCGACGCGGAGTGGCGCCGGGCGATCGACTTCCTGACCCGCACCGGCCAGCTGTGCAGCGACACCCGCCAGGAGTTCGTGCTGCTGTCGGACACCCTCGGCGTCTCCAGCGCCGTGGACCTGCTGACCAACTCGCGCACCCCGGACACCACGCCCTCGGCGGTGCTGGGCCCGTTCTACGTCGAGGGCCCGCCCGCCGCCGAGCACGGCGCGGACATCGCCCAGGGCCTGCCCGGGGAGCCGCTGTGGTGCGACATCGCGATCACCGACCCGGACGGCACGCCGATCCCGGACGCCGTGGTGGACGTCTGGCAGTCCAATGAGGACGGATTCTACGACGTGCAGCTGCCGGACCAGGACGGGCCGGTGCTGCGGGCCCGGTTCCGCACCGGCGCCGACGGGCGGCTGACCTTCTGGTCGATCGTGCCCGCCGACTACCCGATCCCGGACGACGGCCCGGTCGGGCAGCTGCTGCGAGCGGTGGGGCGCCACCCGTACCGAGCCGCGCACGTGCACTTCCTGATCGACGCACCCGGCCACCGCCAGCTGATCACCCAGCTGTTCACCTCCGGCGGTCAGTACCTCGACTCCGACACGGTCTTCGGCGTCAAGGACGAGCTGATCGTGGACATGCCGGTGCAGGACGGCCCGACGCCGGACGGGCGCCAGGTCGACCGCTGGCGCCGACTCGACTTCACCTTCCACCTCGCACCCGCGGAGAACTGATGCACGACTGCGAAACCGACGTCCTGGTCGTCGGCGCGGGCCCGGCCGGTGGCTCGGCCGCGCTGCTGCTGGCGACCTACGGGGTCCGGGCCCTGCTGGTGAACAAGTACGGCTGGCTGGCCAACACGCCGCGGGCGCACATCACCAACCAGCGCACCATGGAGGTGCTCCGGGACCTCGGGGTGGAGGACGAGGCGCTGGCCGTCGGCAGCCCGCCCGAGCTGATGGGCGACACGGTGTTCTGCACCGCGCTGGCCGGTGCGGAGATCGGCCGGATCCGCAGCTGGGGCACCGGCGAGCGCAGCGCCACCGAGTACGGCGCGGCCAGTCCGTGCACGATGATCGACCTGCCGCAGACCTACCTGGAGCCGATCCTGGTCACCCGCGCGGCGGCGCGGGGTGCCAAGGTGCGGATGGACACCGAGTTCCTCGACCTGCAGCAGGACGCCGACGGGGTGACCGCGCGGTTGCGCGACCGCGTCCGCGGCGACGAGTTCACCGTGCGCGCCCGCTACGTCATCGGCGCCGACGGCGCGCGCAGCCGCGTCGCCGAGCAGATCGGGCTGCCGATCGACGGCCAGGCGGGCAAGGCGGGCAAGGCGGGCAGCATGAACATCGTCTTCAACGCCGACCTGAGCCGCTTCGTCGCGCACCGGCCGAGCGTCCTGTACTGGGTGCTGCGCCCCGGCGCGCACCTCGGCGGCATCGGCATGGGCCTGGTGCGGATGGTGCGGTCCTGGAACGAATGGCTGCTGACCTGGGGGTACGACATCGACGGGCCGCCGCCGGAGCTGACCGGCGAGCAGGCCCGGCAGATCGTGCACGACCTGATCGGCGATCCGTCGGTGCCGGTGGAGATCACCTCGACCTCGCTGTGGACGGTCAACCACAACTACGCCGCGCAGTATTCGGTCGGGCGGGTGTTCTGCGCGGGAGACGCGGTGCACCGGCACCCGCCGTCGAACGGCCTGGGCTCGAACACCTCCATCCAGGACTCCTACAACCTGGCCTGGAAGCTCGCCATGGTGCTCGAGGGGCACGCCGACCCGGCGCTGCTGGACACCTACAGCGCCGAGCGCGCCCCGGTGGGCAAGCAGATCGTGGACCGGGCCAACCTGAGCCGCGACCAGTTCGGCCCGATCTTCGAGGCGCTGGGGGTGGCAGGCGGTGCCAACGACGAGGGCATCGAGCGCGGGCTCGCGGCCTGCTGGGCCGACGACGCCGAGGGCGGCAAGCGCCGCCGAGCGCTGCACGAGGCGATCCAGCTGAAGAACTACGAGTTCAACGCGCACGGCGTGGAGCTCAACCAGCGCTACCGGTCCGCGGCGGTCCTGGACGACGGCAGCCCGGAGGAGGTCTGGGAGCAGGACGCCGACCTGCACCACCAGCCGACGACGCGCCCCGGCGCCAAGCTGCCGCACGCCTGGCTGGTGGACGCCGAAGGGCACCGGATCTCCACCCTCGACCTGGTCGGCGGGGGAGAGTTCAGCGTGGTCACCGGCCTGTCCGGCCAGGTGTGGCAGCAGGCGGCGGCCGGGTGCGGCGTGCCGGTCCGGACCGTGGTCATCGGTGCCGAAGGTGCTCGCGACGCCTACGGCGACTGGCACCGGCTGTCCGAAGTGGACGAGGACGGCTGTCTGCTGGTCCGCCCGGACGGATACATCGCCTGGCGCCGCGCGACGTCGCCGGACACACCGGAAGCCGCCGCTGAGGAACTGCGCACCGCGCTCCGAGCGGTCCTGCACCGCTGACCTCGTGAGCGGCGGTGGCGGCTCATGCGGCCATCGCCGCTCACGACCCTGCGAGATCGAGATTTTCCCGCTCACACCGGCACAACGCCGTGCCGTTCCCGGAAGGATCCCGCATGTCCCAGTCCCTGCCCAGGAGATCCGTCCTCCGCGGTTCGCTCACCGCCACTGCGCTCGGCGGTGCCGCGGTGCTCTCCGCCGGAAGCGCCGGTGCCGCGCCGATCGGGCCGCGCGGCGACGTCGAGCTGGTGCTGCTCGGCACCGCCGCCGGGCCACCGGTGGAACCCGGCCGCACCGGCATCTCGACGGTCCTGCGCGTGCACGGCAGGAACTACGTGATCGACTGCGGGCGCAGCTCGGTCACCCAGTACCTGGCCGCCGGGCTGGAGTTCCGCGAGCTCGACTCGATCTTCATCACGCACCTGCACGCCGACCACGTCTGCGACTTCTACAACTTCTTCCTGCTGGCCGGATTCGGCCGCAACGACGCCGACAGCGCCGACGGGATCTTCGAACCGGTGCGGGTGTTCGGCCCGGGCTCGGCCGGGCAGCTGCCGCACGGGGCGCCGGACGCGCCGACGATCGCGCCCGACGCGCCGGTCCCCGGGCTCCGCGAGCTGGTCGAGCAGTGCCACCGCGCCCACGCCTACAGCAGCAACGTCTTCATCCGCGACACCGGGATCCCGGACGTCCGCACGCTGATCGACCTGCACGAGATCGGGCTGCCCGACGTCGGCGCGCACCCGCACGGCCCGACCGCGCCGCCGATGGCGCCGTTCAAGGTCGCCGAGGACGACCGGGTGTCGGTGTCGGCGGTGCTGGTGCCGCACGGCCCGGTGTTCCCGTCCTTCGCCTTCCGCTTCGACACCGACCGGGGTTCGGTGGTGTTCTCCGGCGACACCGCGGAGTCCGACAACGTGGTGGCGCTGGCCAGGGGAGCGGACGTCCTGGTGCACGAGGCGCTCGACCTGGGCTGGTACCGGCGGAGCGGCACCCCCGAGCACAAGATCAGCCACCTGCGCGAGTCGCACACCCCGGCGGACGTGGTCGGCTCGATCGCCGAGCGCGCCGGGGTGCGGACGCTGCTGCTCAGCCACCTGGCCCCGGCCCCGCCGAGCTCGGTCTCCGACGCCCGCTGGCGGCGGCAGGCGCAGCGGGGCTTCTCCGGCCGGGTGCTGGTCGGCCGCGACCTGGACCGGCTGCCGCTGGGCTGACGGGTCAGCTGTTGGCCGCGCGGAGCGTGCGCATGGCCTCGGCGAGCGCGGCGGAGTCCGCCTCGCCGAGGGGGCCCAGCACGTGCTTGCGCAGGACCTCGGCGGCGGTCTTGCGGGAGCGCTGGGCGATGTCCAGGCCGTGCTCGGTGAGCACCGCGTAGGTGACGCGGCGGTCGGTCTCGCACGGTTCGCGGCGGATCAGACCGGCCTTGGCCATCCGGTCGGCGACCTTGGTGAAGCCGCCGCTGCTGAGCGCGGCCTCGTGCGCGAGCTTGGTCATCGGCATCCGGTGCTCGGGCGAGCGCACCAGGCGCAGCAGGATGTCGAAGGAGGCGGGAGCGAGGCCGAACTCCTCGGCGATGGCGGCGGTCAGCTTGCCCTGGGTGACGTGGTAGCCCTCGATGACCAGGCCCCACCAGGTGATGATCTCGTCGTCGTCGGTGCGCGGGTCAGGGCGGGTGCTGCTCACTGCTGCTCCTCGGGGGACGGGTGTTGCCGCGGCCAGTCTACCCCGGAAACGTTCGACAGGAAGTCTCTTGCGAGAAAGAGATAAAAGTTGCAGTATCTCGCTCGTGCTCCGACCGTCCCGCGCCCGGAGGCGCGACGGTCACGTGGCCGGGAGGGCGATGGCGGTGATGATCAGGTCGTTGCCGACAAGCCAGCGCCCGGTGAACTCGGTCAGGGGGGCACCGGTGCGGTCCGCGCCCTTCTTCAGGAGGTGGGCGGTGAAGGTCCCCTCCGGGTGGAGGTGCAGGCGCGCTTCTTCGAAGCCCAGCCACTCGTGGGTGAGCGGGTACCACGTCTTGTAGACGGTTTCCTTGCAGCTGAACAGGATCCGGTCCCAGTGCGTACCTGGGTCTGAAGTGGACAGTTCGGCCAGGTGGGCGCGCTCGGCCGGGAGCGACACCGCATCGAGCACGCCGTCGGGGAGCGCTTCGTGCGGTTCGGCGTCGATGCCGAGCGACTGCACCTTCTCGGTGTGGGCGACAACGGCGGCCCGGTAGCCCGCGCAGTGCGTGATGCTGCCGATGGTCCCCTCGGGCCACTGCGGCGCTCCGCGCTCGCCGGTCAGCAGCGGGGCCGGGGGGATGCCCATGCGGCTCAGGGCCTGGTGCGCGCACCAGCGGCCGGTCGTGAACTCCTGGCGGCGCTTGCCCACCGCGCGCGCGATGATCGCCTCCTCCTCCGGGAACAGCTCGACGTCGGGCGGGTCGGTGAACGCCTCGACGCAGCTGACCTCGTCCGGCAGCAGCTGCTCGATCACCCGCGGTCACCCGCCGTCTGATCACCGAGGTCAGCGCCCTCGGGGCTCACGTGCCACATCGCTAATCCCAATCTGTGGAGTTGGTTTACACGCCCGCCGCGTCCCGGCTACGGTCGTCGGCATGATCCGGACGGTGTCCCTGACGACACGAGGTTACGTCGACCTCGTGCGCGTGTCCTCGGCCCTGTGTCGCCGGTAGCGGTTCCCTCCATTCTTCTCAGCGCGTCCTGATCGCGCTTCCACCCCTTTCACCAGCACCTCGCGCGTGCGACCCGGCACGCGCGAGCGGTTCTCGCCCACGCGGCCCGCCGTTGGCCGCGTCATGCCCTCGTGCCCTGCGGAGTGTGCAGATGACCACGTCCACCGAAGAACTCGCACCCAGCCGAGATCCGATCGCCGTCACGACCGTGCGGACCCGCACGGCCAGGCGCGAGAGCCGGGTCCCCCGCTGGCTTTTCAAGCTCGTCAGCCCGGTCGCCCTGGTACTGGTCTGGCAGGCGCTGAGCAGCACCGGCGTGCTCAGCGACGACACCCTCGCCTCGCCCGCGACGGTTGCGGGAACCGCGCTGGAGATGTGGGAGGAGGGTCGGCTCCAGGAGGCGATCGCCGCCTCCGTGCAGCGCGTCGGCGCCGGGCTGGCGATCGGTGTGCTCGCCGCCGTGGTCCTGGCCACGCTGTCCGGGCTGTTCCGCCGGGGTGAGGACATCATCGACGCGCCGATGCAGATGCTGCGCACGGTGCCGGTGATCGGCCTGATCCCGCTGCTGATCATCTGGTTCGGCATCGGCGAGCAGCCCAAGATCGTGCTGATCGCGCTGGCCGTGACCTTCCCGCTCTACATGAACATCTACGGCGGCATCCGCAACGTCGACGCCGCGCTGGTGGAGGCCGCCAAGACCCTCGGCCTGGGCTGGTTCGCGCAGATCCGGCACGTCATCCTGCCCGCCGCGATGCCCAACGCCCTGGTCGGGCTGCGCTACTCGCTCGGATCGGCGTGGCTGGCCCTGGTGTTCGGCGAGACGATCAACGCCACCGCGGGCATCGGCTACGAGATGAACATGGCCCGCGAGTTCTTCCAGACCGACGTGATCGTGGTCTGCCTCGTGCTCTACGCACTGCTCGGCCTCGTCGCCGACTTCATCGTCCGACTTCTGGAGAGGATCGTGCTGGCATGGCGACCGGCGTTTCGGGGAGCGTAGTGAAACCGGCCGCGGTGCGCGGTCTGACCAGGAGCTTCGGCGACCGGACGGTGCTCGACGAGCTCGACCTGGACATCGAGCCGGGCCAGTTCGTGGCGCTGCTCGGACCCAGCGGGTGCGGCAAGAGCACGCTGCTGCGCATCCTGGCCGACCTCGACCAGGAGGTCAGCGGGGACGTGCGGGTCGCGGAGCGGCGCGCGGTGGCCTTCCAGACGCCGCGGCTGATGCCGTGGAAGCGCGTGTGGCGCAACGTGGTCCTCGGCCTGCCCGGCCGCCCCGACAAGGAGCGGGCGGTCGCGGCGCTGGAGGAGGTCGGGCTCGGCCACCGGGTCGAGGTGTGGCCGAAGGTGCTCTCCGGTGGCGAGGCGCAGCGCGCGTCGCTGGCCCGCGCGCTGGTGCGGGAACCGGACCTGCTGCTGCTCGACGAACCGTTCTCGGCGCTCGACGCCCTGACCCGGATCAGGGCGCAACGGCTGGTCGGCGAGCTGTGGCGGCGGCACCGCTGCGCGATCCTGCTGGTCACGCACGACGTGGAGGAGGCGCTCCTGCTGGCCGACCGGGTGCTCGTGATGCGCGACGGGCGCATCGGCTACGACCAGGAGGTCGACCTGGACCGGCCGCGGGACGTCACCGACCCGGCCTTCGTGGCGCTGCGCGCGGAACTGCTGTCCTGGCTCGGTGTCGGAGAGGGGAGTGCGGAATGACGGTGGAGTTCATCGGGATGATCGGGGCGCAGCACGTCTCGGAGATCCGCGCGGCGGACGGGCCGCCGGTCGACCCGGCGTTCCTCCGCGAGTTCGCCCGGGCCCACGAGGAGGCCGGGTTCGACCGGGTGCTGATCGGCTACGGCTCCAGCAGCCCGGAGAACACCCAGCTGGCCGCACACGCCGCCGCGCACACCGAGCGGTTGGGCTTCCTGATCGCGCACCGGCCGGGTTTCGTGGCGCCGACCCTGGCCGCCCGCACCTTCGCCACCGCCGACCAGCTCACCGGCGGCCGCATCGCGGTGCACATCATCACCGGCGGCGACGACGCCGACCAGCGGCGCGACGGCGACTACCTGTCCAAGGAGGAGCGCTACGCGCGCACCGACGAGTACCTGGACGTCCTGCACCGGGTGTGGACCGCGGAGGGACCGGTGTCCCACGAGGGCGCGCACTACCGGTTCGAGGACTACAACGCCGCCGTGAAACCGGTGCAGCGGCCCCGGATCCCGCTGTAATTCGGCGGATCGTCCGAGGCGGCCTATCGGGTGGGCGGCAAGCACGCGGACGTGTTCGCGCTGTGGGGCGAACCGCTGGCGCAGACCGCCGAGCAGATCGCCGCGGTCCGGGCGGCGGCCGAGGCGGCCGGGCGCACCGAGCCGCCGAGGATCAGCGTGTCCTTCCGGCCGATCCTCGGGGCCACCGAGGAGCAGGCGTGGGAGCGGGCGCACCGCATCCTGGACCGGATCAAGGCGGCGCGCGGTGGTCTCGCGTCGTTCACCGGACCGAAGACCCTCAACCCCGGCCAGCAGGTGGCCAACGTCGGCTCGCAGCGCCTGCTCGCCGCCGCGGCGGCCGGTGAGCTGCACGACCGTGCACTGTGGACGCCGACGGCGGCGGCGACCAACGCTGCGGGCAACTCCACCGCGCTGGTGGGCACCCCGGAAACCGTCGCGGCGGCGCTGCTCGACTACGTCGACATCGGCGTCACGACGCTGCTCATCCGCGGCTACGACCCGTACGACGACGCCGTGGACTACGGGCGCGAGCTGATCCCGCTGGTGCGCCAAGAACTCGCCCGCCGCGAAGCCGCCTAGATACAAGAGGGGACCCGCATGACCACCACCGCACCCGGGCTGTCGGAGTTCGCCCGGAACCTGGCACCCCGGAACAACAGCTTCCCCGCGCGGCCCGTCTTCGACGACGTCGAGGACGAGCGCCGGTTCCGCAAGCAGCGGCTGGCCGCCGCGCTGCGCATCTTCGGCAAGCTCGGCTACAGCGAGGGCGCCGCCGGGCACATCACCGTCCGCGACCCGGAGCTGCCCGACCACTTCTGGGTCAACCCGCTCGGCCGCGCGTTCAGCCGCATCAAGGCCTCCGACCTGCTGCTGGTCAACCACGACGGCCAGATCGTGCACGGCGACCTCCCGGTCAACCAGGCCGCCTTCGCCATCCACTCGCAGATCCACCAGGCCCGGCCGGACGTCGACGCCGCCGCGCACAGCCACTCCATCTGGGGCAAGGCGCTGGCCGCCCTGGGCACCGAGCTGCTGCCGATCTCGCAGGACAGCGCCCAGTTCTACGAGGACAACGTGATCGTGCCGGACTTCTCCGGGGTCGTGCTTGACCTGGAGGAGGGGCGCCGGATCGCCGCGACGCTGGGGCAGCGCAGGCTGGCGATCCTGGCCAACCACGGGCTGCTGACCGTCGGACGCAGCCTGGAGGAAGCCGTGGCGCTCTACGTCGCGGCGGAGCGCAACTCGAAGGTCCAGGTCGTCGCGCAGGCGGCCGGTCCGCTCCAGCTGATCCCGCACGAGATCGCGCGGCACACCTGGGAGCAGTACCAGGAGCACCGCGACCCGGGCTGGGTGACCTTCGCCCCGCTGTACGAGGAGATCGTCCACGAGCAGCCGGATCTGCTCGACTGAGACTGGAGAACCATGCGAATGACCAGAGCTCTGCTCGCGGTGCTGGCCGCCGGGCTGCTCGCGATGACCGGCTGCTCGACGGAGGAGCCGGCGAACTCGCTGTCCGACGTCACGCTCGTCCTGGGCGACCAGGCCGGTGGCCTGCGGGCCCGGGTGGAGGCATCGGGCGCCTTCGACGACGCGCCCTACCGCATCAAGTGGGCCAACTTCCAAGGCGCCGCACCGCTCTTCGAGGCCATGCGCTCCGGGGACGTGGACACCGCGACGGCGGCCGACGCGCCCACCGTGCAGGCCATCGCCGGTGGGGTTCCCGCCCGCCCGGCGCTGGCCACCGCCGCCTCGCCCAGCTCCACGGCCATCGTCGTGCCGCCGGGATCTCCGATCCGCACCGTCGCCGACCTGCGCGGCAAGCACCTGGTGGTGTCCACGGCGCCCGGCAGCGTCTCGCACTACACCGCGCTCGGCGCGCTGGAGGAGGCCGGGCTCACCCCGCAGGACGTGCAGCTGACCTTCAGCCTGCCCACCGACGCGCAGGCGGGCTTCAGCGCCGGGCACATCGACGCCTGGGCCACCTTCGACCCGTACCTGGCGATCGCCGAGCACGCCGGAGCGCGGGTGATCCGCGACGGGCAGGGCATCAACGGCCGCAACGGGATCCTGTCGGTGTCGGCGACCGCAGCAGCCGATCCGCTGAAGCGCGAGGCGCTGGCCGACGCGCTGCGCCGGTTCGAGGCGGCGTGGCGGTGGAGCGACCAGAACCCGGCCGAGTACCAGCGCGTGTACGAGAAGCTGACCTCGCTGGACCCGCCGGTCGCGCAGCAGATCCTCACCCGGACCAAGCAGGAGACCCGGCCGCTGACCGACGACGTCGTCGCCGACCTGCAGGCCGTCGCGGACCGGTACCTGGAGGCCGGTGTGCTGCGGGAACCGGTCGACGTGGCAGGGGCGTGCGAGCGCGACCTGTACCGGGCCGGGTGAGGTGGCGATGACCAGGTGGACCCCGCAGGGGACCAGCCGGGGCACCGTCGCGGTGCTGCCGGGCAGGGGCGAGACACCGGCGCTCTACGAGCGGTTCGGCCGCAGGCTCGCGGCGGACGGCTACACCGTCGTGGTGCCGGAGCCGGGCAGCGGTCCCGGCGAGTGGTTCGAGCCGGGCGCGGCGCGGTTCCTGGCCGGAACCGACACCGGAGCGCTGCAAGCCTGGCAGTGGGCGCTGGACATCGAGCTCGACGGTCTGATCCTGGCGGGCACACCGCTGGCGGTCGGCGCACGGCCAGCCGACCGGACCGAGGAGATCGGCGTGCGCACGTCCTGCCCGGTGCACCGGGAGCTGCTGGAGAACGACCCCGACTTCGGGTGGGGGCTGCTGACCGGCGCGCCCGAGCCGCCGGAGCGGTTGCCCGAGGTGCCGGTGCTGCTGCTGCACGGCGACGCCGACACCGTCGCCCCGGTCGCCCCGGTGGCCGCGCTCGCCGCCCGCCTCCCGCAGAGCTCGCTGGCGGTGTTCAAGGACGGTGTGCACGACGTCCTCAACGACCAGCACCACCGCAGCGCGGCCGCCCGGATCGTGCTGTTCTGCGAGGAGATCGCCAAGGGCGCGGTGGTGCTGCCCGAGGTGCCGAAGCCGCGGCGGTCCGCCCCGGTGCAGGTCTCGGCCCGGGTGGACTACTCGCTGCGGGCGCTGCGCGAGCTGGCGGGCAGCGCCGGTCCGGTCAAGTGCGCGGTCATCGCCCGCAACCAGCGGATCCCGCTGAACTCGCTGGTCAACCTGATGATCGAACTGCGCCGCGCCGGGCTGGTCGGCAGCCAGCGCGGGTGCGACGGCGGGTACTGGCTGACCCGGGAGGCGGAGAAGATCACGGTCGGCGAGGTTGTGCGCGCGGTGGACGGTGGGGTTACCTCGGTGCACAGCGGCTCACCCGACGCCGACCTGTGGCGCGAGCTGGACCGGCAGGTGGCCGACTTCCTCGGCCGGGTGCCGGTGGTCGGCGATCGGTGAACGAGGAAGGACCCAGATGACCCAGCACGACGCTTTCCACCCGGACCTGTCCACGTCGGTGCCCGACGCGCAGCGCGCCTCGCTGCGCACCCGGCTGCACCACGTCCGGGCCGCCGACCTGGACAAGAACACCGCGCAGACCGAGGGCATGCGGCGGCTGGCCGCGATCAGCGGTGAGCTGGTCGGCTCGGAGCGGATCTGGATGGGCGAGACCCACGTGGCCCCGTCGACGGCCTCGGACAACCACCACCACGGCGAGTCGGAGACGGCGATCCACGTGGTCAGCGGCAACCCGGAGTTCGTCTTCCACGACGGCGCCGAGGAGGTGCGCATCAAGACCGAACCGGGCGACTACATCTTCGTCCCGCCCTACGTCCCGCACCGGGAGGAGAACCCGGACCCGGACAACCCGGCGGTGGTGGTGATCGCCCGCAGCACCCAGGAGGCGATCGTGGTCAACCTCCCCGAGCTCTACCACCTCGAACCGGAGGGCTGATCGGAGTTGGCGGGCATCCCGCGGTGCGCGAGATGCCCGCCGACGCGGTCACTCGGTGCTGACCACGGCAATGAGATCGCCCTCGGCCACGCTGTCGCCCTCGGCCACCGCCACGCGGGTGACCACGCCATCCGCTTCGCTGAGCACCGGGATCTCCATCTTCATCGACTCCAGGATCGCCAGCTCCTCGTCGGCCTTGACCGCCGTGCCCTCGGCGACCAGGACCTTCCAGACGTTGGCCACCATCTCGGCTCTGATCTCCATCAGTTCTCCTTCCGCCGGGCGGTGATCCGGTCGACCACGCCGGTGTCGTAGGTCCCGCTGCTGAACTCCGGGGAGTCGAGCAGTTCGGCCAGGAACGGCAGGTTGCACTGCGGGCCGCGCACGACGAACTCCGCGACCGCCCGCCGCGCGCGGGCGAGCGCGTCCGCGCGGTCGGCGCCGTGCGCCACGACCTTGGCCAGCAGCGGGTCGAAGTGCGGGCTCACCTCCGTGTTCGCCGCGTACCCGGCGTCCACCCGGACCCCGTTCGGCTCGACCCACTCGGTGATCCGGCCCGGCCGGGGCAGGAACCGGACCGGGTCCTCGGCGTAGAGCCGCAGCTCGACCGCGTGCCCCCGCGGTGCCGGGAAGTCCGCGGGCACGTCCTCGCCCGAGGCGATGCGCAGCTGGAGCTCCACCAGGTCGACGCCGTGCACCTGCTCGGTGATCGGGTGCTCGACCTGCAGCCTGGTGTTGACCTCCAGGAAGTGGAACTCCCCGGTGGCCGGGTCGAGCAGGAACTCCACCGTCCCGGCGTTGCGGTACCCGACGCTCTCGGCGGCCCGGACGGCCGCCGCGCACAGCCGGTCCCGCAGCGCCGCGCCGACCGCGGGGGAGGGGCACTCCTCGACGACCTTCTGGTGGCGGCGCTGCACCGAGCAGTCCCGCTCGCCGAAGGCGCGCACCGAACCGTCGGGCATCCCCACCACCTGCACCTCGACGTGCCGGGCGCGCGGCACGTAGCGCTCCAGCAGGATCCGCGCGTCGCCGAAGGCACCGCCACCGCGCGAGAGGGCCGTCCGGGCGGCGCGCTGCAACGACTCCGGGGCGTGGGCGACGCCCATCCCGATGCCGCCACCGCCGGAAACCGCCTTGACCATCAGGGGAAAACCCAGGTCCGCCCCGGCGGCCACCGCTTCGTCCGCCGACGCCAGCCCGGACGTGCCCGGCAGCACCGGCACCCCGGCGGCGGCCATGTGCGCCCGCGCCGCCGCCTTGTCGGCGAGCAGTTCCATCGCTTCCGCCGACGGGCCCACCCACACCAGGCCCGCGTCCGCGCAGCGCCGCGCGAACTCGGCGTTCTCGGAGAGGAATCCGTATCCCGGGTGGACGGCAGCGGCACCGGTGTCGCGCGCGGCGGCGAGAACGGCGTCGATCGAGAGGAAGTCGCGCGGTGAGCTCAACGCGACCGACTCGTCCGCCTCCGCGACGTACGGCAGGCCGGTGTCCACTTCGGACTGCAGCGCGATGGTGCGCACCCCGAGCCGCCGCGCGGTCCGGATGATGCGGCGGGCGATCTCACCCCGGTTCGCCACCAGCAGGCTCGGGATCACGATGCACCTCCGGTGGCGCGGCGCAGGGACTCGATCCGCTCCGGCGAGTAGCCGAGCTGGCGCAGCACCTCATCGGTGTGCTCGCCGAGCTGCGGCGGTCGCTGCGGCTCCCGCGCCGGGGTGCCGGTCAGCCGCAGCGCCGGGCCGGGAACCGTCGCGTGCTTGCCGTCGCGCAGCGGCAGGCGCACCGCGATGCCCCGCTCCCGGACCTGCGGGTCCGACACCAGGTCGGCCACCGACTGCACCGGCCCGCACACCACGCCGTCGGCCTGCAGCACCGCCACGACGTCGGCCTTGCCGCGCGCTCGGGTCCACGCGACCACCTCGGCGTCGATCTGCTCGCGCTCGCGCACCCGCCAGCCCGCTTCGGCCCGCTCCCGCTCGGCCCACTCCGGGTGGCCGAGCCGGGCGCTGAAGGACTCCCACATCTTCGGCGTGATCGGCGCGAGGTAGACCCAGCCGTCCGCGGTCGGGTACAGGCCCGAGTAGTTCGTCGGCAGCGAGGAACCCCACCGGCGCGGCTCGTCGATCCCGGCGGCGGCGACCGAGACGTGGTGCGCCAGCAGCGGGAACATCGAGTCCAGCATGCCGACGTCGATCAGCTGCCCCCGGCCGGTGCGCTCCCGGGCCAGCAGGCCCAGCATCGCCGCCATCGCCGCCTGCATGCCGGTGATGTTGTCGGCGACGAACGGCCCGGCGATGGTCGGTGCGCCGTCCGGCTCGCCGGTCATGTCGGCCAGCCCGCTCATCGCCTGGATGATGCCGTCGTAGGCCACCCACGACGAGTACGGCCCGGTGCGCCCGAACCCGGTCACGTGCACCACCACGGTCCGCGGGTTGATCCGGTGCACCTCGTCGAAGCCGAACCCGAGCTTGTCCGGCACGCCGTTGGCGTAGTTGGTGACCAGCACGTCGGCCCAGCCGATCAGGTCGTGGAGCACCGCCTTCCCGGGCTCGGAGCGCAGGTCGAGCGCGATGCTGCGCTTGGTGCGGTTGTTGGCCGCGAAGTAGAGGCTCTCGCCGTCGTGGACCGGTTGGGCCCGGCGGCCCATCTCGCCGTCCGGCGGCTCGACCTTGACCACCTCGGCGCCGTGGTCGGCCAGGATCTGGCAGCACTGCGGTCCGGCGATGTAGTGCGCGATCTCCAGCACGCGCACCCCGCTCAGGGCGCTGGTCATCGCGGTCACCCCCGGAAGTGCCAGCTCGACGGGCCCGCGGTGCGCAGCGGCGCGGCGAGCTCGGCGAACTCGCACAGCAGCGGCCGGGTGTCGCGGGGATCGATGATCTCCTCGATGTTGAACGCCTCGGCGGTGCGGAACGGGGAGCGGATCGCGTTCATCTTCTCGGTGATCTCCGCCAGCAGCGCGTCCCGGTCCTCGGCAGCGTCCAGATCAGCCCGGTAGGCGGCCTCGACGCCGCCCTCGATGGGCAGCGAACCCCAGTCCGCCGACGGCCAGGAGTATCGGTAGTGCACGCGCGCGGCGTTGGTGTGCGCGGCGCCCGCGACGCCGAAGACCTTGCGCAGGATCACCGACGCCCACGGCACTTTCGCCTGGTAGACCGCGTTGAGCGCCCGCACGCCGAAGCGCATCGTGGCGTCCTTCTCGGCCTCCACGCCGATGACGAACCCGGGCTGGTCCACCAGGTGCACCACGGGCAGGTGGAAGGTCTCGGCGAGGTCCACCAGCCACTCGATCTTGCGGCTGGACTGCGCGGTCATGCCGCCGCCGTAGATCATCGGATCGCTGGCCAGCACCGCCACCGGCCAGCCCCCCAACCGCGCCAGACCGGTCACCGCGGAGCGACCGAACCCCCGGCCCAGCTCCAGGAACGACCCCTGGTCCACCACGGCCTGGACGATCGGCCGGATCCGGTACGGGCGGCGCCGGTCGCGGGGGATCGCGCCGATCAGCCAGTCCTCGCGGCGCTCGGGATCGTCGGAGCTCTCGACGCGCGGCGGCAGCTGGTGCACCGACGGCGGCAGGTAGGACAGGAACCGGCGGGTGCGGTCGAAGGCCTCCTTCTCCGAGTCGACCACGTCGAGCACCACGCCGTTGCGGCCGTGGATGTCGCTGCCGCCCAGCTCCTCCTTGGTGACCTCCTGGCCCAGCCGCGCGACCAGCGGCGGCCCCGCGGCGAAGACCTGCGAGATGCCGCGCACCATCACCGAGTAGTGCGCGGCGGCCACCCGCGCGGCGCCGAGCCCGGCCACCGACCCGAGCGCGAGCGCCACCACCGGGACGGTGCCCAGGTTCGCCGCCACCCACTCCCAGCCGGGGTTGGCCGGGACGTAGGTGCGCCCGATCTCCTCCAGCGAGCGGATCGACCCGCCGCCCCCGGTGCCGTCGACCAGCCGCACCAGCGGGATCCGCAGCTCGTTGGCCAGCTGCTCGGCCATGATCTGCTTCTCCCGGATGGAGGCGTCCGACGCGCCGCCGCGCACCGTGAAGTCGTCGCCGCCGACCACCACCGGCCGGTCGTCCAGCCGCCCGCGGCCGAACACGAAGTTGGCGGGCTGGAAGGCGCCGTCGGGCTGGAACTTCCCGGCGATCGCGCCGATCTCGTGGAAGCTGCCGGGGTCCAGCAGCTCGTCGATGCGTTCCCGGACGGTCAGCTTGCCGTGGTCGTGCTGCCGCTTGACCTTCTCCGGCCCGCCCATGCGCCGCGCGAGCTCCTCGCGCCGCCGGAGTTCGTCGATTTCCAATTGCCAGGACAATGTCCCTCCAAAGTGGTCGCAGGGCTGGCGTTCAGTGGTTGCGACGGGGGTCGAGTGCTCGCTGGGCGACGTCGCCCAGCACGTTGAAGGCCAGCGCGGTCGCGGCGATCGCCAGACCTGGCACCAGCATCTGCAGCGGTGCCTGGTAGAGGAAGGTGTAGGCGCGGGCCAGCATCGAGCCCCAGCTCGGGTCGGGCGGCTGCACGCCGAGCCCGAGGAAGCTCAGGCTGGCCTCGGCGATCAGCGCGTGCGCCAGCAGCAGGCCGGACTGCACCAGCACCGGTTGCACGGAGTTGGGCACCAGGTGCCGCAGCACCAGGTGCCGACCGCGGCTGCCGAAGCTGCGCGCCGCCTCGACGTAGGTCTCCTCCTTGACCGCGAGGACCTGCGCGCGCATCAGGCGGGCGACCGACGGGGCGAACACGATGCCCACCGAGATCATCGAGTTGACCAGGCTCGGTTGCAGCGCCGCGGTGATCGCGATGGCCAGGATGATCGCCGGGAACGACAGCAGCGTGTCCACCACCCGCATCACCGCGCTGTCCACGACCCCGCCGAGGTACCCGGCGGCCAGCCCGAGCGGGACCCCGATCAGCAGCGCGACCCCGACGGCCAGGAAGCTGGCCAGCATCGACGCCCGCGCGCCGTGGACCAGTCGGCTGAGGACGTCGCGCCCCAGGTCGTCGGCGCCCAGCAGGTAGCCGGGCGTGCCCGCCGGGGCGAGGACGGCGTCGAAGTTCTGCGCGTTGGGTTCGTGCGCGGTCACCAGCGGTGCCAGCAGCGCGAGCACCGCCACCAGCACGAGGTACCCGAGGGAGGCCAGGCCGCGCCAGTCCCGCACGACCAGCAGCAACCGGTTCTCCCGGCGCGGTGGGGAAAGCGCCGTCATGACATCACTCCCTCGTTCACCGGGTGATCCGCGGGTCGATGAACCGGTAGGCCAGGTCGACCACCAGGTTCGTGAGCAGCACCAGCAGCGCGGTCACCAGCACCACGCCCTGGATCACCGGGTAGTCGCGCTGGGTGGTCGCCTCGACGACGAGCGTGCCGAGCCCGGGGATGGCGAACAGCGTCTCGACCACGACGCTCGCCCCGAGCACCCGGCTGACCAGCAGCCCGATGATCGTCGCCAGCGGCAGCCCGGCGTTCTTCAAGGCGTGCTGCCAGACGATCGTCCGGCGCGCCAGGCCCTTCGCCCGGTGGGTGCGCATGAAATCCGACCGCAGCACCTCGATCAGCGCGGAGCGCAGCTGGCGGCACACCTCGGCCGCACCGACCATGCCGAGCGCGATGGCGGGCAGGACCAGGTGCTGCACCGCCTGCGCGGGGTCCTCGGCGAGCCCGGCGAAACCCGTGGCGGGCAACCACTGCAGCTGGACGGCGAAGACGAGCACCAGCACCATGCCGATCCAGAAGTTCGGCACCGCGATGCCCAGCGTGGCCGCACCGGTGATGGCGGTGTCGGCCGGTCGCCCCTGCCGCAGCGCCGCCGCGACGCCCAGGGGGACGCCGATGCCCACGGCCACCAGCAGCGCCGCTGCGCCGAGCGTCAGGGTGGTGGGAAGTCGTTGCCACACCAGGGTTCCCACGCTCTCGCCGGTGCTCAGCGAGACGCCGAGGTCGCCGGTGACCGCGTGCCGCAACCAGTCCAGGTACTGGACCGGGAACGGCTCGTCCAGCCCGAGCTGGGCGCGGATCTCGGCCAACCGCTCCGGGGTGGCGTGCTCCCCGGCGATGGCCTGCGCGGGATCGCCGGGGATCAGGTGCAGCAGGCTGAACACCACGAAGGTCGCGAGCACCAGCGTCGGCACCGCGACCAGCAGCCGCCGGCCGATGGTGCGCAGCAGGGCCGCGTCCCGGCCCGGACGTACCGCCGCGGCCGTCATCGTTCCACCTGCACAGCGGTGAACTTCGGCTTGCCCAGCAGGTTCGGCTCGAAGCCGTGCACCTGCTCGCGGTAGGCGGCCACCGCGGGCGGGAAGATCAGCGGCACGAACAGCGACCGGTCGGCGACGATCCGGGCCGCCGCACCGAGCTCCGCCGCTCGCCGCGGCAGGTCCGAGGTGCTGTTGGCGGCGTTGAGCGCTTCGTCGATGCCGGGGGTCGCGACGTGCCCGGCGTTGTAGTAGCCGCGCTCGGTGAACATCAGCTTGTAGGTGAGGCTCGGATCGGGGCGCCCGGTCCAGGCCGAGAGCATCGCCGGGTACTTGCGCTCGTTGAAGAACTCGCTGCTGGCCTGGGTGAGCTCGGTCGGGATCAGGTCGATCTGCACGCCGACCTCGCCGAGCTGGTGCTTCAGCACCTCGGCCAGCCGCACGTTGACCGGGTCCGGGTAGGTCAGCAGCGGGAACCGCAGCCCCGTGGCGTGACCGGCCTCGGCCAGCAGCTGCCTGGCCCGCTGCGGGTCGTGCGGGTAGGTGGGGGCCACGGTCGCCGGGAACGCCCAGTGGTCCGACGGCAGCGGTGTCCAGCCGACCTCGCCCTGCCCGAACTGCGTGACCTGCCGGATCTGCTCGCGGTCGAGCGCCAGGTTCAGCGCTCGCCGGACCCGCTCGTCGCGGAACACCGGTGCGCTCAGGTCCAGGTAGATGATCAGCTGGTACAGCTGCGGGCTGGACGAGACCTCCGTGCCCTTCGCGGCGGCGAGCAGCCCGACGTCCTGCGGCGGCGGGTTGAACACGATGTCCTGCTGGCCGGAGCGCAGCGCGTTCACCGCCGTCGAGCCGTCCTTCATGATCGTGAAGGTGATGCTGTCCAGGTGCGGCAAGCCGCGCTGCCAGTAGTCGGGGAAGCGCTGCACCCGCACCGACTGCCCGTAGCGCCACTCGGCGAACTGCCACGGCCCGGCGCCGACGGGATGGCGCTCGAAGTCGTCACCGGCGCGTTCGGCCGCGGTGGGGGAGACGAGCATCCCGGCGCGGTCGGCCAGGGTCAGCAGCAGCGAGCTGTCCGGCCGGGCCAGGTTGAGCCGCGCGGTCAGCGGGTCGAGGACGTCGACGCCGGTCACGCTGGCCACGTCGGACTTGATGTTGGACTCCGGGCCCTTGGCGCGCTCGACGTTGTACTTGACGGCTTGCGCGTCGACCGGCGTGCCGTCGTGGAACCGCATGCCCGGCCGCAGGTGCAGCACCAGCGCTCTCGGGTCGTGCTGGTCCCAGGACTCGGCGAGACCCGGCGCGGGTTCCAGCGTTCTCGGGTCGAACGACACCAGCGTGTCGTAGAGGGTGTACAGGATCGCGTGGTCCGAACCGGAGTTGCCGCGTTGCGGGTCCAAAGAGGACGGATTGGACCGCCAGGCCACCCGCAGGTGCTGGCCGACCTCGGCCGCTCCGCCGCTGCACGCGGTCAGCGCGAGCGCCAGCGACAACCCCGCGGCGACGATGCGCTTCATCCCCGACCTCCTTCGACGCCGCGCAGCGGCAGGGATCCGGCGAAGTGGCACGCGGTCCAGCGCCCGGGACCGACCTCCCGCCACTGCGGGACCTCCTCGGCGCACCTGCGCTCGGCGTACCGGCAGCGGGTGCGGAACCGGCACCCCGACGGCGGGTGCACCGGGCTGGGGATGTCGCCGTCGAGGACGATCCGGTCCCGCTGCCGTTCCCCGATCCGGGGTTGCGCCGAGACCAGCGCCTCGCTGTACGGGTGCAGCGGCCGCTCGACCACGTCGTCGACGGGACCGAGCTCCATCAGCCGCCCCAGGTACATCACCGCGACGCGGTCGGCGATGCTGGACACCACGGCCAGGTCGTGGGTGATGAACAGGTAGGCCAGCCCCAGCTCGGCCTGCAGCCCGCGCAGCAGGTCCAGGATCTCGGCCTGCAGCGCCACGTCCAGCGCCGACACCGGTTCGTCGCAGACCACCAGCGCCGGCTCCAGCACGAGTGCGCGGGCGATGTTCACCCGCTGCTTCTGCCCGCCCGACAGCTCGTGCGGGTAGCGCTCGCAGTGCGCGGCGGACAAGCCGACCGCTTCCAGCATCGCGAGCGCGCGGGCCCGGCGCTCGGCGCTGCTGCCCCTGCTCTGCACCACGAGCGGTTCCTCGACGCTGGAGGCGATGCGCATCCGGGGGTCCAGCGACGCGTTCGGGTCCTGGAACACCATCTGCACCCTGGTCAGCGCGTCGCGCTTGGCGCGGCCTCGCAGCGCTGCGAGGTTCGTCCCGGCCAGGCGCACTTCGCCGCCGGAAGGACGCACGAGCTGCAGCAGCGCCCGGCTCAGCGTGGACTTGCCCGAGCCGGACTCGCCGATCAACCCGAGCGTTTCGCCTTCGCGCAGGGCGAAGGAGACGCCGTCGACCGCGCGGACCCGCTCGCCCCTGCGCTTCGCGGGGAACGCGACCGCCAGGTCGTCGACTTGCAGCAGCGGGCTCACCGGGCCACCCCCGGCAAGGTCAGCTCCGCAGCGCGGGCGCAGCGCACCGACCGCGCGTCGGCGATCGGGAGCAGTTCGGGCCGGTTCTCGCGGCAGGCGTCGGCGGCGTGGTCGCAGCGCGGGTGGAACGCGCAGCCCGGCGGCTGGGCGTCCGGCGGCGGAACCCGGCCGGGGATCGCCTTGAGCTCGGCGTGCCGGGCCTCGATCCGCGGAATCGCCTGCAGGAGGCGGGAGGTGTACGGGTGCCGGGGTGCGCGCAGCACGTCGGCCACCGGACCGCTCTCGACGGTCTCGCCCGCGTACAGCGTGACCATCCGGTCGCAGAGCTCGGCGACGACGCCGAGGTCGTGGGTGATGAACAGGACCGCGGTGCCGTGCTGCCGGGTCAGGTCGCGCAGCAGTTCCAGGATCTGCGCCTGGATCGTGACGTCCACGGCGGTGGTCGGCTCGTCGGCGATCAGCAGCCGCGGGCGGCAGATCAGCGCGATCGCGATCATCACGCGCTGCCGCATCCCACCGGAGAGCTGGTGCGGGTACTCGCCGAAGCGCTGCTCCGGCAGCGGGATCCCGACCGCTTCGAGCATCTCGATCGCGGCCTCGCGCGCTGCCCGCCTGCTGGTGCTGCGGTGCGCGAGCAGGCACTCCACCAGCTGGTGCCCGACGGTGAACACCGGGTCCAGCGCGCTCATCGGTTCCTGGAAGACCATGCCGAGCTCGTCGCCGCGCAGGGCCTGCCGCGCGCGTTCCGGCAGCCGCAGCAGGTCGGTGCCGTCGAACCGGATCCGCCCGGTGATCCGCGCCGGTGGCGCGGGCAGGAGTCCCATGACCGCGAGCGCGGTGAGCGACTTGCCGCTGCCGCTCTCGCCCGCCATGCCCAGGATCTCGCCGGGGGACACCGAGAAGGACACGTCGCGCACCGCGGTGGTGCGGGACTTCCCGGCGGGGAAGGAGATGGTGAGCTGCTCGACTTCCAGCACGTGGTCTGCGGAGCTGCGGGGGAGTGTCAACGCTGGCCTCCCGAGAGGTGTGATGGCGGGCACTCTAAGCAGCATGTAAAACTGACGTCAATATCAGTTTTCTGGATTGCGCTAGGTTGGCGCATCTCTGTACCGAGTCACCAGGAGGACGCGGTGGCCGTTGAGCGGCTGCAACCGGTAGCCAGCCCGAAGACGCCGAAGGGCCGGGGGTCGAAGGAGGCGTTGCTGCGCGCGGCGCGGGCGGTTTTCGGCCGCTCCGGGTTCGCCGCCTCGCGGGTGGCCGACATCGCGGCCGAGGCGGGCATGTCCAGCGGCGCGTTCTACCGGTACTACACCGACAAGCGCGAGGCGCTGGTCGAGCTGATGACCGAACTGCTGCAGGGCCTGTTCGACCAGTCCCGGGCGAAGTGGAACCCGTCCGACGCGGTGGAGTCGGTGGTGATCAGCACGGAGCGCTACTTCCGCTACTACGCGGACAACGCGGACCTGTTCCGCGTGCTGCACGAGACCGCCCAGACGGACCCGGAGATCGAGGCGATGCAGGCGGAGAGCCGCCGCACCTTCCACGACCGGATCACCCGCATGGCCCGCAAGGGCATCGAGCGCGGCCTGATCCGCCCCGACCTGGACCCGGACCTCAGCGCGGCCTTCCTGGGCGGCATGACCGAGCACTACGCCTACACCCGCTTCGTCCTGCACCGCTACCCGGAGCGCGACGTCGAGGAGGTGAGCCGGGAGCTGGCCAACCTCTGGGCCCGCGGCGCGCTGGCCTGACCGGGCCATCGCCCATCCGGGTGGCCGCAGGAATGGGTGCGGAGCGGGCGGCGTTGGTCGTGGACATGTCCGACGAGACCGTTGAGCTCAGCCCCACCAGCTGGGTGCAGGAGCAGACGAAGAAGATCCTCGAGACCGGGACCACCGAGGGCGTCGAGATCCAGGGGTCACCGGTGGTGCTGATGACGCTGCGCGGCGCGAAGACCGGCAAGCTGCGCTACACCCCGGTGATGCGGGTGGAGCACGGCGGCCGGTACGCGGTGGTGGCGTCCAAGGGCGGTGCCCCCGAGCACCCGACCTGGTACTACAACATCAAGGCGCACCCCGAGTTCCGGCTGCAGGACGGGACCGTGACCAAGGAGTTCGTCGCCCGCGAGGTCGAGGGCGACGAGCGGGCCGAGTGGTGGGAGCGGGCGGTCGCGGCCTACCCGCCCTACGCCGAGTACCAGGAGAAGACCGACCGGCAGATCCCGGTCTTCGTGCTCGAACCGAAGTGACCGTCGGGGCCGCGGTCCCGTCACGCGGTCGTGCGGGACGGGGCCGTGGCCGCCAGGAGTTCGTAGGCCTCGTGCTCGGTGTCGAGGACTTCCCGGGTGCGGGGGTTGCGGTGCCAGGGTTCGCCGTCGGCGACCGCGTGCGCGTTGCGGAGGGCGAAGACCGCGCGGGTGAGACGGGCTCTGGCCACAGTGGACTCCTCGGCGCCGCGGAGCTGCTGCAGGGCTTCGCGGCACTCGGCGAGGGCCGCGTTCAGGCGGCGGGCGGACTGGCGGTTGATCAGGACCAGGCTCACCGCCGCGGCGATCAGCGCGCCGAGGACGGTCGTGGTGATGCGCTCGGCGATCAGCTCGTTGTGCGCCCCCGGGTTGCTCAGCGAGGCCAGCCCGAGGGCCAGCGGGGTGACGAACAGCAGGCCCAGCGCGTAGTTGGCCTGGACGAACAGCTCGGCGACCAGCTGGCAGACCACCACCAGCACCAGGATCACCACCGGGCTCGGGTGCAGGCCGAACATCGCGAACGCCACGACGGCACCGGCCAGCGTGCCCAACAGCCGCTGCACCGTGCGCAGCCAGGTGGCCGTGGCGTTGGTCGACTGCAGGACCGCGCTGGCCGACACCACCGCCCAGTAGGCGTGGTCGAGACCCACCGCGATGGTGACCAGCCCGGCGATCAGGCAGGACAGCAGCATCCGCCCCGCGTTGGGCAGGAACGGCGAGATCCGGGCGGACCGCGGTTTCAGTTGAAACTGTGATCCGTCACCCGGGGCCGACCGCGGTTTCAGTTGAAACTGCGGTGCGGACGACGGCTGGGGGATCCGGCCGCGGTGGAGCTTGCGGGCGAGGTCGCGCAGGTGCACCGCGTCGGCGGGGTGGTGCAGCAGGTGCTCGGCGTCGGCGAGGTGTGCGCGGAGGGCGGTGACGGTGCGCCCGGTGCCGCGCAGCGTTGCCGAGGCCCGGTGCACCGCGAGGTGCGCGCGGTGCCGGGTGGCGGGGTTGGGGTTGTCGAGGTGATCGGCGACGGCCACCAGCGCACGAGCGGCGGCGACTCGGTGCGGGCCGGTCGGGTGCAGGAGGTTGCCGAGCAGGCTCAGCGCCGCGGACAGCGCGGCGGAGGCCGCGGTGACCCCGATGTGCAGGCCAGCGGCCGACCAGTCCTGCGTTGCGTAGGCGGCGGCACCGGCCGCGAAGACGAACATCAGGCCGCCGGGCGGGCCGAACTCCAGCACGTCGGCGGCCAGCTTGCCGACGGTCGCGATCGCGCTGAGCACCAGGACCCCGATGAGCGCGTCGTCGGTGGTGGCCGCGATCATCGTTGCCGTGGCCACGCTCGCGACCAGTCCCAGCGCGATCAGCGGGAGCAGACGCGCCCGGCGGGACCAGGTGTCGACCCGGCAGTACAGCGAGGTGAACGCGCCGAACGCGGCGAAGGGCACCAGGTCCGTCCGCCCGGCCGCCGCCAGCGCGGCGATCGGGACGCCGAAGGACACCCCGATCCGCAGCGCGGGGACCGCAACCCCACCGATCGTCCGCGTGTACCTCAGCGCGTCCCGGACGCGCAGCGTCCGGCGCAGGCGGGTCAGGGCGGAGTCGGGTTCGGCGCGGTCGAGAACGTTCACTAGTAAAATATTACCAGATGCTTTACCCGTGAAGGAGTGACGGTGGACGACGCGGTCGGACGGATCTGCGCGCAGTGGCGCGAGCAGCGACCGGACCTCGATGTGTCCCCGATCGACGTGATCGGCCGGGTGCGGCGGCTCAACGCGCTGACCAACCAGCTCGACGACGCCGCGTTCGCCGAGGTCGGGTTGTCGCGGATGGAGTTCGAGGTGCTCAGCGCGCTGCGGCGGGCCGGGGGAGGGCTGCGGCCCAGCCAGCTCACCAGGGAGACGCTGTCCTCCGGGGCGGCCACCACCAAGCGGCTCGCCCGGCTGGAGGGCGAGGGCCTGATCAGCCGCACCGCGTCCCAGCGCGACCGCCGGGAGGTCGACGTGCGGCTCACCGAGCGCGGGCGGGAGCTGATCGACCGGCTCTTCCCGGTGCAGCTGGAGCGCGAGCGGCAGCTGCTCGCGCCGTTGCGGGCTGACGAGCGCGAGCAGCTGGGGGTGCTGCTGGCCAAGCTGCTGGGATCGCTCGACGGAGCCGTCCGGTGACCGAGGGCTTCCGGCGAGCCGTGCGCTGTGCCGGAGATCCGGTGCGTTAAAGTTTTCCGGTTCTTCAAGGGGTATTCCCGCGACCCAGGCGAACGCGGCGTGATCGGTCGATCACGCACCGGTGATCGACGTCGGTCGCCCGATCGAGAGGACCCGGTGTGGCCACGGTGCAGTTCAAATCCGGCCATCCTGTGCTTGACCTCGGTGAACTCCCGGACCGGCTGCGCGGTTTCGTGGTGCGGCGCTCGCGCGGCATCATCGCCGCGTCGGTGCCGCTGCTGGTCATCTCCTTCGTGCTGCTGCTGGTGCTGCGGCGGGCCGGGCTGGACCAGGGCTCGGCCATCGACTACCAGGTCTACCGCTGGGCGGTGCACACCTGGCTGGCCGGCGGCGACATCATGAACACCGCCCCGACGGTCAGCATCGGGCGCGTCCTGCCGTGGGTGTACCCGCCGTTCGCGCTGCTGCCGCTGCTGCCGTTCGCGCTGCTGCCGTTCGTCGCCGGGCTGGCCGCGCTGTACCTGGTCGACCTGCTCGCCATCGGCGCGGCGCTGTACCTGGTCACCCGGCACATGTGGGCGGCCGTCGGGCGGCGCGGTGCGCTGGCGGTGGCGATGGCGCTGCTGCCCTGGACGCTGTTCCTGGAACCGGTCTACGCCTCCTTCGGGCTCGGCCAGATCAACATCGCGCTGATGGGGCTGGTCGTCGTCGACTGCCTGGCGATCAACCCGCGCTGGCCGCGCGGCGCGCTGATCGGCATCGCCGCTGCGATCAAGCTCACCCCCGCCGCCTTCCTGCTGTTCCTGCTGTTCCGCAAGGAGTTCCGCGCGGCGGCGACCGCGGTGGCCACCGCCGCGCTCGGCACCGCGGTGGGCTTCGCGCTGAACTACCAGGCCGCGGTGGAGTACTGGTTCGGCAAGGGACCGGCGCACGGCGTGAGCGGTTCGGCCTTCCACACCAACCAGTCGATCATGGGCGGGCTGGCCCGCCTGGAGCTGGCGCCGTCGGTGCAGAACGGCCTGTGGCTGCTGCTCTCGCTGGCCTGCGCGGCGGTGGTGGCCTACGCGGTTCGCCGCACCGAGCCCGCTCTGGCGGTGATGGCCAACGGTCTGCTGGCGCTGCTGGTCTCGCCGACGTCGTGGTCGGACCACTGGGTGTGGTGCGCCCCGGCGCTGCTGGTGATGGTCGGCTGCGCCGTCCGGCTGCGCAGCCCGTGGTGGTTCGGCGTCGCCGCGCTGACGCTGGCGACCGTGCTGGCCGCCGTGTTCAAATCGTTGCCCGCCGGTCCTCCGTGGACCCCGGCGCAGCACTTCTTCGGGAATCCCTACCTGCTGCTGGGTCTGCTGCTGCTGGCGCTGCTCGGCCTTTTCGTCCGGAATCGCACGATCGCGAGTACTCCGGAGGACCCCTCGGTACTGGTGGACGAGCGGGTCCGGCCGGAACCGCGCTGACGCGGTGGCCTCCGGAGGTGGCCGGGTCGGCCGCCTCCGGAGGGCGGAACTCGTTGGCGATCGGGTGAATTGCGCCTGGTCGGGCGCGAAAAGCCCGGTTCTGAACCGAATCCGAGGCCGCCCGGCGGGGCTTCGCCGTCACCGCAAGAAGATCGTGAACAACGCCACTCGTCGCGCCCGGCAGTCGCGTATGGACAGTGTCGTGGTGCAGAATTCCCCGAGCTCGCAGGGATTGCGACAGCGCTGTCCCAATACCTGGGAGCGGAGCAACATTCGCTTAATTTGGCGTTACTTGACGGTAGCTTTCCGGGCGCTCGATATGTAGAGTGCCTCAAACTGACCAAGAGTGCAACGGCGCATCCTTTTGTCAGTGCCCCCAAAGGTTCTTGCGGCTCCGCCGCGGGTGAGTCATGCCCTGCTGCGGACCGCGGCCTGACGACGGGAGGTACGATGTCCCTTTCCCACCATGCAAGAAGCGTGGCGCAACGCAGCGCCGCGGCGGACGGTCTGTACGACCCGGCCCACGAGCACGACGCGTGCGGTGTCGCCTTCGTCGCCGACCTGCAGGGTCGGCAGAGCCACGAGCTGGTCGAGAAGGCCCTGACCGCACTGCGCAACCTGGAGCACCGCGGTGCCAAGGGCGCCGACCCGGACACCGGTGACGGTGTGGGTCTGCTGACCCAGGTCCCGGACGCGTTCTTCCGCGCCGAAGTGCCCTTCGACCTGCCAGAGCGCGGTGCTTACGCGGTCGGCACGGCGTTCCTGCCCGCCGACCCCGACGACGCGGCGCGGGCGGCGGAGACCATCGAGCGGATCGTGGCCGAGGAGGGCCTGCGGCTGCTCGGCTGGCGCGACCTGCCGGTCGCCCCCGACTGCGCCGGGACCTCGGCGCGCGAGACGATGCCGAGCTTCCGCCAGCTCTTCCTCGGTCACGATGCCGACGAGACGCCGCTGCAGCTGGAGCGGCGCGCGTTCTGCGTCCGCAAGCGGGCCGAGCACGAGGCCGACGTGTACTTCCCGAGCCTGTCGGCGCGCACCATCGTGTACAAGGGAATGCTCACCGAGGCCCAGCTCGGCGCGTTCTACCCGGACCTCGGCGACGAGCGGTTCGCCAGCGCCATCGGCCTGGTGCACAGCCGGTTCTCCACGAACACGTTCCCGTCGTGGCCGCTGGCGCACCCGTACCGGTACATCGCGCACAACGGCGAGATCAACACGGTCAAGGGCAACCGCAACTGGATGCGGACCCGCGAGAGCATGCTGGCCACCGACCTGATCCCCGGTGACCTGCAGCGGCTGTTCCCGATCGCCAGCCCGGGCGCCAGCGACTCGGCGACCTTCGACGAGGTGCTGGAACTGCTGCACCTGGGCGGCCGGTCGCTGCCGCACGCGGTGCTGATGATGATCCCGGAGGCGTGGGAGAACCACGCCGAGATGGACCCGGCCCGCCGCGCGTTCTACGAGTTCCACAACTACCTGATGGAACCCTGGGACGGCCCGGCGCTGGTCGCCTTCACCGACGGCACGCAGATCGGTGCGGTCCTCGACCGCAACGGCCTCCGCCCCGGGCGGTACTGGGTGACCGAGGACGGGCTGGTCGTGCTGGCCAGCGAGGTCGGCGTGCTGGAGGTCGACGCGGACAAGGTCGTCCGCAAGGGCCGCCTGCAGCCGGGCCGGATGTTCCTGGTCGACACCGGGGCCGGGCGGATCATCGACGACGACGAGATCAAGGGCGAGCTCGCCGCCGAGCACCCGTACCAGGAGTGGCTGGACGCGGGCGTGGTGCGCCTGGCCGACCTGCCGGACCGCGAGCGGGAGCTGCCCTCGCACGACTCGCTGGTGCACCGGCAGCAGGTCTTCGGCTACACGCAGGAAGAGCTCGGCGTGCTGCTCAAGCCGATGGCCACCACCGGCGCCGAACCGATCGGCTCGATGGGCAACGACGTGCCCTTCGCCGCGTTCTCCGAGCGCCCGCGCCAGCTGTTCGACTACTTCACCCAGCTGTTCGCGCAGGTCACCAACCCGCCGCTGGACGCGATCCGGGAAGAGCTGGTCACCTCGCTGGGCACCCACGTCGGGCCGGAGCACAACCTGCTCGACCACCACCCGGCGGCCTGCCGCAACCTGGCGCTGCCGTTCCCGGTGCTGGACAACGACCAGCTCGCCAAGATCGTGCACCTCAACGACGACGGCGACCGGCCGGGCCTCAAGCCCGCCGTGGTGTCGATGACCTACCACGTCGCGGGCGGCGGTGAAGCGCTGCGCAACCGGCTCGACGAGATCTGCGAGGAGGTCTCGGCCGCCGTCGCCGACGGCGCGCACGTGCTGGTCCTCTCCGACCGCGCCGCCGACGCCGAGCACGCGCCGATCCCGTCGCTGCTGGCCACCGGTGCGGTGCACCACCACCTGGTGCGCGAGAAGAAGCGCACCCAGGTGGGGCTGATCGTCGAGGCCGGCGACGTCCGGGAAGTGCACCATGTCGCCCTCCTCATCGGTTACGGCGCCGCTGCCGTTAACCCGTATGTGGCGATGGCCACCGTCGAGGACCTGGTGCGCACCGGCGCGATCCGCGGCGTGGACGCCAAGCAGGCCACCGACAACCTCATCAAGGCGCTGGGCAAGGGCGTCCGCAAGACCATGTCCAAGATGGGCGTGTCCACTGTGGCCTCCTACACCGGCGCGCAGATCTTCGAGGCGATCGGGCTCGGCGAGGAGGTCGTGCAGCAGTGCTTCACCGGCACGACCTCGCGCCTCGGCGGCGTCGGGTTCGACGTGCTGGCGGAGGAGGTCGCCGAACGGCACCGCCGCGCCTACCCGTCCGACGGCGTGCAGGCGCCGCACCGCACGCTGCAGGTCGGCGGCGAGTACCAGTGGCGGCGCGAAGGCGAGCCGCACCTGTTCAACCCGCAGACGGTGTTCAAGCTCCAGCACTCCACCCGCAGCGGTCGCTACGAGGTGTTCAAGGAGTACACCAAGGCCGTCGACGACCAGTCCCGCGAGCTGATGACCCTGCGCGGGTTGTTCAAGTTCCGCGAGGGCGTGCGCAAGCCGGTGCCGATCGAGCAGGTCGAGCCGGTGTCGTCGATCGTCAAGCGGTTCGCCACCGGCGCCATCTCCTACGGCTCGATCTCGCAGGAGATGCACGAGGTGCTGGCGATCGCGATGAACCGGTTGGGCGGCAAGTCCAACACCGGTGAGGGCGGCGAGGACTCCGAGCGGTTCACCCCGGACGCCAACGGCGATTCGCGGCGCTCGGCGATCAAGCAGGTCGCCTCCGGCCGGTTCGGCGTGACCAGCGAGTACCTGGTCAACTCCGACGACATCCAGATCAAGATGGCGCAGGGCGCCAAGCCCGGCGAGGGCGGCCAGCTCCCGGGCCACAAGGTGTACCCGTGGGTCGCCAAGACCCGGCACTCGACGCCGGGCGTCGGGCTGATCTCGCCGCCGCCGCACCACGACATCTACTCGATCGAGGACCTGGCGCAGCTGATCCACGACCTGAAGAACGCCAACCCCAGGGCGCGGATCCACGTCAAGCTGGTGTCCGAAGTGGGCGTGGGCACGGTCGCGGCGGGTGTGTCCAAGGCGCACGCGGACGTGGTGCTGATCTCCGGCCACGACGGCGGAACCGGTGCCTCGCCGCTGTCGTCGATCAAGCACGCCGGTGGTCCCTGGGAGCTCGGGCTGGCCGAGACGCAGCAGACGCTGCTGGCCAACGACCTGCGCGACCGGATCGTGGTGCAGACCGACGGGCAGCTCAAGACCGGGCGCGACGTGGTGATCGCGGCGCTGCTCGGCGCCGAGGAGTACGGCTTCGCCACCGCGCCGCTGGTGGTCTCGGGCTGCATCATGATGCGGGTCTGCCACCTCGACACCTGCCCGGTGGGCGTGGCGACCCAGAACCCGCTGCTGCGCGAGAAGTTCACCGGCAAGGCCGAGTACGTGGTGAACTTCTTCGAGTTCATCGCCCAGGAGGTGCGGGAGTACCTGGCGCAGCTGGGCTTCCGGAGCCTCGACGAGGCGATCGGCCACGCCGACCTGCTGGACACCTCGGAGGCGGTGCGGCACTGGAAGACCCGGGGCCTGGACCTCACGCCGATCACGCACGTGCCGGAGCTGCCCCGCGGCACCGCGCGGCACCAGGTCGTCGAGCAGGACCACGGGCTGGAGAAGGCGCTGGACAACACGCTGATCCAGCTGTGCGAGGGTGCGCTCAAGGAAGGTCGGCCGGTCCGGCTGGACATGCCGGTGCGCAACGTCAACCGCACCGTCGGCACCATGCTCGGCTCCGAGCTGACCCGGCGGTGGGGCGGCGAAGGCCTGCCGGACGACACCATCGACGTGACGTTCACCGGCTCGGCCGGGCAGTCCTTCGGCGCGTTCGTGCCGCGCGGCATCACCCTGCGGCTGCTGGGCGATGCCAACGACTACGTCGGCAAGGGCCTGTCCGGCGGGCGGATCGTGGTGCGGCCCGACCCCGCGGCGCCGTTCGCCGCCGAGCAGAACATCATCGCGGGCAACGTGCTGCTCTACGGTGCGACCAGCGGTGAGATGTTCGTGCGCGGTGTGGTCGGCGAGCGGTTCGCGGTGCGCAACTCCGGGGCCACCGCCGTCGTGGAAGGCGTCGGCGACCACGGGTGCGAGTACATGACCGGCGGCCGGGTGGTGATCCTCGGGCCGACCGGGCGCAACTTCGCGGCGGGCATGTCCGGCGGCATCGCCTACCTGCTCGACCTCGACCCGGCGCGGGTGAACCCGGAGATGGTCGACCTGGACCCGCTGGACGAGGCGGACCGGGAGTTCCTGCACGACCGCATCCGGCGGCACCACGAGCAGACCGAATCGGCGGTGGCCCGCGAGCTGCTGGCCGACTGGGACACCTCGGTCGAGCGGTTCAGCAAGGTCATGCCGCGCGACTTCAAGCGGGTGCTCGCGGCGCGCAGCGCTGCCGAACGCGACGGCCGCGACGTCAACGAGGCCATCATGGAGGCGGCTCATGGCTGATCCCAAGGGGTTCATGACGACGCCGCGGGAGACGCCGCAGCGTCGACCGGTGGACGTGCGCATCAAGGACTGGCGCGAGGTCTACCAGGAGTTCGCGCAGCCCAAGCTGCAGAAGCAGGCCGGGCGCTGCATGGACTGCGGCATCCCGTTCTGCCACCAGGGCTGTCCGCTGGGCAACCTGATCCCGGAGTGGAACGACCTGGTCTGGCGGGACGACTGGCAGGAGGCGGCCGAGCGGCTGCACGCCACCAACAACTTCCCGGAGTTCACCGGGACGTTGTGCCCCGCCCCGTGCGAGGCGGCGTGCGTGGTCGGCATCAACGCCGATCCGGTGAGCATCAAGCAGGTCGAGATCAGCATCATCGACAAGGCCTGGGACTCCGGTCTGGTGCGCCCGCAGCTGCCGCGCGCCACGACCGGCAAGAAGGTCGCGGTGATCGGGTCCGGCCCCGCCGGGCTGGCCGCGGCGCAGCAGCTGACCCGCGTGGGCCACAGCGTGGTGGTCTACGAGCGGGCCGACCGCGTCGGCGGGTTGCTGCGCTACGGAATCCCCGAGTTCAAGATGGAGAAGCGGCGGCTGGACCGGCGCCTCGGCCAGATGCGCGCGGAGGGCACGGAGTTCCGCACCGGGGTGAACGTCGGCGTGGACGTCACCGCGGAGCAGCTGCGCGCCGACCACGACGCGGTGGTGCTCGCGGGCGGTTCGACGAAGGCCCGCGACCTGCCGGTCCCGGGGCGCGAGCTGGACGGCGTGCACCAGGCGATGGAGTACCTGCCGCTGGCCAACAAGGTGCAGGAGGGCGACCTGGAGCGGTCGCCGATCCACGCCGAGGGCAAGCACGTGGTGGTCATCGGCGGCGGTGACACGGGTGCGGACTGCGTCGGCACCGCGCACCGCCAGGGCGCGGCGTCGGTGACGCAGCTGGAGATCATGCCGATGCCGCCGTCGTCCCGCCCGGAGGCGAACCCGTGGCCGACGTACCCGATGATCTACCGGGTGTCCTCGGCGCACGAGGAGGGCGGCGAGCGCCTGTACTCGGTGAGCACCCAGGAGATGCTCGGCGACGACGCGGGTCGCGTCCGGGCCCTCCGCCTGGTGGAGGTCCGCCGCACCGACTCGGGCTTCGACCCGGTCCCGGGCACCGAGCGCGAGATCCCGGCCCAGCTGGTCCTGCTGGCGATGGGATTCGTGGGCCCGGAGCGCGAAGGTCTGCTGACCGACCTGGGCGTGGAGCTCGACCCCCGCGGCAACGTGGCCCGGGACGAGAACTTCATGACCACTGTGGACGGTGTGTTCACGGCGGGCGACATGGGCCGGGGTCAATCCCTGATCGTCTGGGCGATCGCCGAGGGCCGCTCCGCGGCGGCCGGGGTCGACGCCTACCTGACGAACCGGAAGATCCTCCCCGCCCCCATCGCGCCGACCGACCGCCCCATCGCGTAGGCGCTTCCCGGTGAAGGGCGCCTCCCGGCAGTGCAGCTGCCAGGAGGCGCCCTTCGTCTTCGCGCCGGGTGATCCGATTGCAAAACGCAATCGGTGGTTGTAGGTTCGGTGGCCAGTCGGCAACCAGACCCCGAAGGTGGCGCATGGCCAGGACCCGAGTGCACAACTTCTTCGTCTCCCTCGACGGCTACAGCGCGGGCGAGACGATCACGCTCGACAAGCCGATCGGTGAGGCCGGGCGGTTGTTCCAGAGCTTCGACGGGCGGTTCATCCACGGGGTGCACGCCGTCGACGCCCCGATCACCTTCGACCGCGCGCTCACCAGCACCTGGGGGCAGGGCATCGGAGCGGAGATCATGGGCCGCGGCAAGTTCGGCCCGCAGACCGGCCCGTGGACCGACGACGGGTGGCGGGGCTGGTGGGGCGACGAACCGCCCTTCCGCACCCCGGTGGTGGTGCTCACCCACCACGCTCGCGAGCCCATCTCCTTCGCCAACGGCACCAGCTTCCACTTCCTCGACGCGAGCCCCGCGGACGCGCTCGAGCACGCCCGAGGCCTCGCCGACGGCCAGGACGTCCGCATCGGCGGCGGCCCGTCCACGGTCCGGCAGTTCCTGCAGGCGGACCTCGTCGACTTCATGCACCTGGTCACCGTCCCGATCGTCCTCGGCCGCGGGGTCTCGATCTGGGACGTGCTGGCGGAGGTCCAGGACCGCTTCACCGTCGAGTCGACGACCTCGCCGAGCGGCCTGACGCACCAGTTCTGGAACCGGAACCGGTGAGCTGCTCCTCAGAGGTTGAGGAGGTGGGGGTTGGTCGCTTCGAGGCGCCAGTAGCGGGCCGGGTCTTCGACCAGGCGGCGGTGGGTCAGGTCCAGAAGTCCTGAAGTGCTCCGGATCTCCGCCGCCAGCAGTCCGTCCGGGTTGCGCAGTTCCTGCCGGACCCGGCTGGTCTTGCCGTCGCGCCAGTGGAACTCGCAGGTCACCTCCACCTCGCCCAGCGGGAGCAGTTCCCGGTGGTAGCGGATGGTGGTTTCGAGGTTGACCGGGCCCACGCCGTGGTGGGTGCGCAGCCGTGCGGGGTCGACCCCGGCCGCGACCAGGCAGGCCCAGCGGGCGTGGTCGCCGTAGGCCAGGTAGGCGGGACCTCGGACGTGGCCGTTGACGTCGAGGTCGTCGCTGCGGATCGCGATGGTGAGGCGGAACGTGGCGGGATCACCGGGATCGGTCGTCATGCTCGCCGAGTTTCCCCGGGCAGCGTCGGGGCGTCTGGAACTTTTCGGCCAGCCGGTCCTGGCGCGCCCAGCTGCGGACCAGGGTCGCGGGCGACGAACCGGACAAGCGGAGGCACTCCCGCCCCAGGTGGGACTGGTCGGCGTAGCTGAGGTCGGCGGCCACCGCGGCCAGCGAGGCGGTGCCGCGCGCGAGCGCGGGCAGGCGGGCGAGGAACTGCTGGAAGCGGTGCACCCGCTGGAGCTGCTTCGCGCTCAAGCCGGTCTCGTGCCGGAGGAGCCGCCGCAGGCCGCGCTCGCTGATGCCGAGCTCGGTGGCGATGTCCGCGGGCTTGGCCGACGTCGTCCGGAGCTGGCGGGCGGCTCTCACGGCCACCGCGCCCGGCCGGTTGTCGTCGCGGAGGCGTTCGGCGATGAGCGCTTCCACGATCGGCAGGTGGGCTGAACGGGGCGACTCGGCCAGCAGCTCTTCGGCCTGCGCGGCTCGGCTGCCCCACAGATCGACCAGCCGCGTCGCCCCTCGGGGGAGCTCGGACAGCGCTGTGCCGAGCACGGAGCCCGCCGCCCCGCACCGCAGTCGCACGCCGGAGGGTTTCGCCGTTGCTGGCAGCGCGCGTCGTTCTGGTGCGTCGGCGATGCGCACGACGGCGAGCTCGTGGCCGTCCCACACCAGATCCGCGCAGCCGTCCGGGAGGATCCGCAGTTCCCGGTCCCACCCGGCGCAGCCCTGCCAACGCCGTCCGACCGCGGTGGCGACGTTCGCGGGCGGAGGCGATTCCCAGTAGCGCGACGCGGGGGACGTGCCGACCGCGGCGGCCCAGGCGCGCAGAGGAACTCCCACCGGTTCAGTATCGCCCGAGATCGGCCGCCGAGCCGTTACGGGGCGGTCGAGGTCGGCTCCGCGGTGGTGGTCGCCGGTGCCTCCGAGCTGGGCGGCGGTGCCGAGGTCGGCGGCGGTTCGCTCGGGGGAGGTGGTTGCTCCGACGTCGGTGGCGGTTCTGAGGACGGCGGTGGTTCTGACGGCGGGGGAGGCGGAGGCTCCGATGGTGGTGGCGGGGGCGGCGGAGCGGTGGTTCCCGGGGGCGGTGGCTGGGGTGCCGGTGCGGGTGGCGGCGCAGGCGCCGGACCCGGCGCTGGTGCCGGTGCCGGAGCTGGGGCTGGGGCTCCGGCGGCTTGGGGCGGTGGTGGTGGGGGTGGGACGTCGCCGGGGAGTGGTTGGGTGAAGGCGACGAGTTCGGCGTTGGGCGGGAGCGCGGTGTCGTTGGGGGTGGGCATGACGCCCCGGGCGTAGGCGTCCGCCCAGGCGAGGACGTTCCGGACGTAGGTCTCCGAGTGGTTGTAGCGGAAGATCGCCGCGGCCAGCTGGGTCCGGTCGCGGAGGTTTCCGCCGCCGCTGCAGAGGTAGCGGCCCGCGGCGAGGGTCGCGTCGAAGACGTTGTGCGGGTCGCGGGCGCCGTCCGCGTTGCCGTCGGCGGCGTGGCGGCGCCAGGTGGACGGGATGAACTGCATCGGGCCGACCGCTCGGTCCCACATCGCGTCCCCGTCCAGCGCCGCGCCGTCGGTGTCGCGGATCGCCGCGATGCCCGGGCCGCCGGTCAAGCGCGGTCCCAGGATCGGGGAGAGGGTCCGGCCGCTGGTGTCCACCCGGCCGGAGCGGGCGTGGTGCGACTCGATGCGGCCGATCCCGGCCAGCACCGACCAGTGCACGCCGCACCGCGGCGCAGTGCTGGCCAACGTCCGGTCGGCGCGCTGGTAGGCCGACAGGACCGTGCCGGGGATGCCGAGCGGGCCGGTCGGCACCCGGTCCGCGGGCTCGGCGCGCTCGGACAGGTCCTGCTGGCTGCGCACCTCGTCCAGGAACTCCGGGCTGAGCTGCTCCTGGGCGGGCAGCTGGCCGTTGATCGCCACGTCCGGCGGTGGTGGCGGTGCCGCGCGGGCCCGTTCGACCTCCTCCACCAGCGCGTCGCCGCCCAGCGCCAGCGCCGGGAGCAGCGTCACCAGCAGACCGGTCGTCACTGCGGTGAACCGCTCGCCGCGGTTGAACTGGCCCACCTTCGTTCACCTCCACGCAACTCGGCGCTCGACCTTGCCCGATCGCGATCACGATGTGAACCACCAGAAGTGGTCGGGCGGGCGAACGCTGGGCGGCCGGGAGGTTCTGCCGATGGGGTGAACCGGCATCGGCCGATCGGCACACGCCTCGCGCTCGCCGAGCTGCCATCCGGATGACGAACTTTGCCGAGATCGCCGGACGCGCGTTGAATGCTGATCCGTCGCCGCATTCCCGGAGGTGCGTGGTGGATCTGTCTCGGCGAGCGCTCTTCGCGCACGGCGGCCGCGCCGCCGCCGGACTCGGCTCCGCGTGGCTGTTGAGCAGGCTGGCGGGTGAGCCGGTGGCGTTCGCCGAACCCGGCGCCCCCGGCACCCGGCAGATCGAGATCGGCGAGGCCACCAACGCCGCGGTCGCGGCCTCGCCGGACGGGCGCACGGCGGTGTTCGACCTGCTCAACATGCTCTGGGTGGTGCCGCTGACCGGTGGGGAGGCGGTCCGGATCACCGACGTGGTGCAGGAGGCCGGGGAGCCGGACATCGCACCGGACGGGCGGCGGCTGGTGTGCCAGTCCTATCAGGACGGACAGTTCCACCTGGCGCTGCTGGGCCTCGACGGCTCCGGGCTCACCTGGCTGACCAGCGGCTCCAGCGACCACCGCGAACCGCGGTTCTCCCCGGACGGCACCCGGATCGCCTTCTCCGGCGAGACCGGCGGCCGGTACGGCATCCGGGTGCTGGAGCTGGCCACCGGCCGGATCACCGACTGGACCACCGGCACCGAGCAGGAGGCGCACCCGGTCTGGTTCCCCGACGGCTCGGCGATCGCCTTCACCAGGGGAGCGGACAACGCGCCGAAGGCGATCGACGCGGTGGACGCGTCCGGCCGCCGGCGCACCCTGGTCGAGGTCGCCGACGGGCAGCTCGCCGGGCCGTCCTTCGCGCCCGACGGCAGGTTCGGCTACGTGCACCTGACCACCGACCGGGCCTCGCTGGTGGTCGACGGCCGCGAGGTGTCCGACCCGGACGAGGACGTGTTCCCGTTCGCGCCGCGCTGGCTGTCCGCCGACGAGCTGCTCTACACCGCCGACGGGAAGATCCGCCGCCGCGACCTGCGCACCGGCGAGGTCCGGGACGTGCCGTTCACCGCCGAGGTCTCGGTGCGCCCGGCGGTCGAGCGGGCGAGCGCGCGCGACTTCGACAGCTCCGCGCCGCGGCCGGTCAAGGGGCTGGTGGGGCCCGCGCTGTCGCCCGACGGGCAGCAGGTCGCCTGCCAGGCGCTCGGCGGCATCTGGCTGCTGCGGCCGGACCGGGAACCCGAGCAGGTGGTGGCCGACGGGAACTTCAACGGCGCCCCGGCCTGGTCCCCGGACGGGCGGACGCTGGTGTTCGCAAGCGACCGGAACGGGCGGCTCGACCTGTGGCTGCACGACCTGACCACCGGTGAGCAGCGCCAGCTGACCGACCTGGACGGCGTCGAGCGCGCACCGGCCTTCAGCCCGGACGGGCGCGCGGTCGCCTTCCTGTCCGGGAACTGGGTGTGCACCGCGGAGCTGTCGACCGGCGCGGTGCGCAAGGTCATCGGACCGCTCAACGCCCCCGGCCGACCGTGCTTCAGCGCCGACGGCACCAAGCTGGGGCTGGCCGGGTTCGTCCCGGTGACCAGGCGGTACCGGGAGGGCGGCAACCAGGTGCTGACGGTGGACCTGGCCACCGGCGCGGCCGAGTACACGCCGCCGCTGCCCGGCAAGTCGCTGGCCAACCGGATCGACGCGGGACCGGTGTACTCGCCCGACGGCCGCAGCGCGGCCTTCGTGGTGTCCGGCACCGTCTGGGTGTCCGATGTGGACGACCAGGCGAGGCCGGTGGGCGCGCCGCGGCGGATCAGCGGGGAGACCGGCGACTGCCCGAGCTGGAGCGGTGATTCCCGCAGCCTGCTCTTCCTGTCCAACGGGCGCCTCCGGATCGTCGACGTGCGCAGCGGCGGGGTGCGGTCGGTGCCGACCCGGTTGACCTGGCGCCCGCGGCGACCGGACGGCGAGGTGGTCGTCCGCGCCGGGGCGCTGTGGGACGGCGAGCACCGGGAGCTGCGGCGCAACGTCGACGTCCTGGTCCGGGGCAACCGGATCGCGGCGGTCGGGCCGGACCTCGCCGCGCCGGGGGCGGAGGTGGTCGACGCGCGGGACCTGACGGTGCTGCCGGGCATGGTCGCGACGCACGAGCACCTGCCGTGGGAGAACAACCGGATCCCCCGGCTGTGGCTGTCCTTCGGCGTCACCTCGGTGCGCTCGCCGGGTTCGGGGCACTACGCCGCGGTGGAGGCGAAGGAGGCTCAGGAGTCGGGGAACCGGCTGGGCCCGCGGCTGTTCACCGCCGGGGAGATCGTCGACGGCAGCCGGGTGTACTACGACAGCAACCGGAGCATCACCGACGCCGACGAGCTGCGCCGCGAGCTGGAGCGGGTCGGCGAGCTCGGGCACGACATGGTCAAGACCTACGTGCGGCTGCCGTACTCCCGCCAGCGGGAGGCGATCGAGCGGGCGCACGCGGCCGGGGTGCCGGTGAGCTCGCACTACTTGTACGGGCCAGCGGCGCTGGGCGCGGACGCGGTCGAGCACACCGGAGCCACCAGCCGCTACGGCCACCGGCACAAGGAGAGCCACACCGGTCGCGCCTACGCGGACGTCGTCGACACCGCGGTGCGGGCGGGGATGTCGTTGACGCCGACGCTGGGACTGGCCGACGCGGCGACCCCGGCGGTCTACCACTTCGCGGAGTGGGCGCTGGACGATCCCCGCCTCAAGGCGCTGCTGCCGGAGCAGATGTACCAGCAGTTCCGCGCCGACGTGCAGGAGGCGGCCGGACGCTACCCGGAGCTGGAGCTGCGGTACAACGCGCGGCAGGTGGCCACCGTCCGCCGGATCGTGGCGGCGGGTGGGCACATCGGTGTCGGCACCGACTCGCCGCTGGTCCCGCACGCGATCTTCCACCACCTGAACCTGGACACCATGGCGCGCAACGGAATCGACCACCACGACGTGCTGCGCGCGGCAACGGTCGGCGGAGCACGAATCCTCGGCATGACCGACCAACTGGGCACGATCACCCCGGGCAAGCTCGCCGACCTGGCCTTCGTGCAGGGCGACCCGCTCACCGACATCAACGCCCTGGCCCAGACCAGGAAGGTGATGCTGGGCGGCGTCCTGCACACAGTGGAAGAACTGATCGGCGACCCCCTCGAACGCACATCCGCCCGACCGACGCACACCATCAGGACCCTCCCGCAACAAGAAGGATTCTGGTGGCACGGAACGGAATACACGTCCGGTCACGCCTGCTGTTGACCGCCTTCGGCCACTCGGCCCCTGTACCACGGCCTCGGGCGTGGTGGTGAGGGCCGCGATTTCGATTGAAATTGGCGCACCTCGCCACCGCAGGTTCCGTCGAGAACGCGACAAAGCCAATTTCGATTGAAATTGCGTCCCACGAGGCGACCCCCTACCGCTTTGAACCCGAACCAACCCCCCGCCCAACCGCACCCCTCCTCGCAAAGCCCACGAAGTATCACCACCGAGCCACCGGGATCCGCCGCGACCGGTGAGACCCTTGTTGTGCTTCGTTCCGCGAAATAAGTTGGTACAGCTCGGGTTCCGCGAACGCGATGTGTCCATAGTGGTGGGCTATCGGTGCGTTCGGGCGTTGCTCTTTGACGGTGTGATCGGGGTCTCCTTCAATGGGTGAGCGGTGGTTCGCCGCTCTCCCCGCGGTATTCGCGCTCCGATCGCCGCTCTCCCCGCGGTATTCGCGCTCCGATCGCCGCTCCGCTCCTGCTGAAGGGACCCCGCATGTCCGTTGACAGAGTGCACGAGGTCGCGCCCGGTACCGCCGCACCGGTCCAGCGGCCGGTGATGGCTTGGACGATCACCGGCATGCTGGTGCTGTTCATCGTGGTCAACTGGGCCGACAAGACCGTGTTCGGCATCGCCGCCCAACCGCTGAAGGAAGAGCTCGGGTTGACCTCCGCGCAGGTCGGGTTCATCGGCAGCGCCTTCTTCTTCCTGTTCAGCATCACCGGGCTGACCGTCGGGTTCATCGGCAACCGGGTCCGGACCAAGTGGGTGCTGTTCACCCTGGCCGCGCTGTGGTCGCTGACCATGGTCCCGGTGCTGGTGTCGGCCAGCTTCGCCACGCTGCTGATCAGCCGGATCGGGTTCGGTGCGGCGGAGGGGCCGTCCGGTGCGCTGGCCAACGCCGCGGCGTTCGAGTGGTTCCCGAAGGAGAAGCGCAGCTTCCCGTCGGCGTGGCTGTCCTCCGGCGCCTCGATCGCCAAGATCGCCATCGCGCCGCTGCTGGCGCTGATCGTCGCGGTGTGGGGGTGGCGGGCGTCGTTCGTCGTGCTGGCGCTGGCCGGGGTCGCGTGGGCGCTGGCCTGGGCGCTGATCGGGCGGCAGGGCCCGTTCGCGGCGCCGCTGGGGCGCAGGTCCGCGCCGGTCGCGGTGCAGCGGGTGCCGTTCCGCCGGATCGCGCTGTCGCGCACCTTCCTCGGCTGCGTGGTCGGCACCTTCACCATGTACGGGCTGGTGTCGGTGATCCTGACCTGGCTGCCGTCCTACTTCGAGGTCGGGCTGGGCATCGACCGGTTGCAGGCGGGGGTGATGTTCGGCCTGCCGAGCATCTCCGGCATGACCGCGATGCTGGCGGTCTCCTGGTTCACCGACCGCCGCGTGGCAGCCGGTTCGAGCGCCCGCGTGCAGCGCGGCCTGGTGCCCGCCGTCGCGCTGCTGGTCGGCGGCCTGCTGCTCGCGCTGCTGCCGTACCTCGCCTCGCCGGTGCTGGCGATCATCGCGGTGGTGGTCGGCTACGGCATCGGGGCGGCGGCGTTGCCGCTGGCCAACGCCGCGGTGTCGCAGATCTGCCCACCCGCCCAGCAGGCCGGGACGCTGGGCGTCTTCCTCGCGCTGCAGTCGGCGTCCGGGCTGTTCGCCCCGGCCCTGACCGGCTGGCTGGTGGACGTCGCGGCCACGCCGGGCGCGGGCTTCGCCCTCGCGTTCCAGGTCTTCGGCCTGGCGGTCGTGGTCGGCGGCATCGCCACGGCCCTGCTGGTCGACCCCGAGCGAGACGCCCAGCGCATCCTCGGGTGATGCTCGTGAGAGCGGCGATGACCGTCCTCGCGGCCATCGCCGCTCGCGGAGGGGGCGGTCCGGTCAGCGGTCCCGGACCAATAGCGGTTGCCTATCCATGTGTTCAGGTCGGCGTCTTTGACCGTGTGACGGGGGTCTCGTTGAATGGCCCTGCCGGCGGGCGAGCGCCGCACGGCCATTCCGACGAAGGGACGGTCCGCATGACCGCTGGCAACCTGGATCGCGTCGTGTCCCCACCGGCCGCGCAGCCGGTCTTCCGCCCGGCGATGGCCTGGACCATCACCGCGATGCTCGTGCTGTTCATGATCGTCAACTGGGCGGACAAGGCGGTGCTGGGCATCGTCGCCCAACCGCTGAAGGCCGAGCTGGGGCTCAGCAGCGCCGAGATCGGCTTCATCGGCAGCGCGTTCTTCTTCCTCTACAGCATCAGCGGCGTGGCGGTCGGGTTCCTGGCCAACAAGGTCAAGACGAAGTGGGTGCTGCTCGGGCTCGCCGTGCTCTGGTCGTTGACGCAGGTCCCGGTGCTGCTGTCGGCGACCGGGGCGGCGCTGCTGATCAGCCGGATCGCGCTCGGCGCGGCGGAGGGCCCGGCGACCGCGATGGCCAACGCCGGGACCTTCGAGTGGTTCCCGAAGGAGAAGCGCAGCCTGCCCTCGGCGTGGCTGTCCTCCGGCGCCTCGATCGCCAAGATCGCGGTCGCGCCGGTGCTGACGCTGATCGTGGTGACCTGGGGCTGGCGGGCGGCGTTCGTGACGCTGGCGCTGGTCGGCGTGGTCTGGTGCGTCGCCTGGCTGCTGATCGGCCGCGAAGGCCCGTACGCGACGCCGCGCGGCAAGGCCGCCGTGCAGCGCGACGACGGCGAAACCCGCGTGCCGTTCCGCAAGATCGCGCTCAGCCGCAGCTTCATCGGCGGCGCGGTCGGCACCTTCATGGTGTACGGCATGGTGTCGGTGGTGCTGACCTGGCTGCCGTCCTACTTCGAGGTCGGGCTCGGGTTCAGCCGGGTGCAGGCGGGCACCATGTTCGGGCTGCCCAGCATCACCGGGATGATCGCGATGGTCGGTGCTGGCTGGCTGACCGACCGGATGATCTCGCGCGGTTCCAGCGCCCGCGTCCAGCGCGGTTTGCTGCCCGCGGTGTCGCTGCTGCTCGGCGGTGGCCTGCTCGCCGCGCTGCCCTACGTGGGCGGGGCTTGGGCCGCGGTGACCGTCGTGGTGGTGGCCTACGGGTTCATGGTGGTGTCGCTGCCGGTGATGAACGCGGTGGTCTCGCAGATCAGCCCGACCCGCCAGCAGCCCGGTGCGCTCGGGTTCTTCCTCGCGCTGCAAACCCTCTCCGGCCTGTTCGCCCCGGCGCTGACCGGTGCGCTGGTGGACGTCGCGCCGACGCCCGGCGCCGGGTACGCGCAGGCCTTCCAGCTGTTCGGGGTGACCGTCGTGGTCGGCGGGATCGTGATGGCCCTGCTGGTCGACCCGGACCGCGACGCCCGCCGGATCCTCGGCGGCGTGCGCGGTTGATCACGGAAATCGGATCGAGGAGGTCGCACATGCCCGTCGCAGCCGGCGAGCTCGGACTGTTCGCCATCGCGCGCACCGACCCGGACCGCCCGGCGGTGGTGGACGTCGCCGGGCGCTCGGTGAGCTTCGCCCAGCTGGCCGAGCGCGCCAACCAGCTCTCGCACGCCTTCCGGTCGCTCGGGCTGCGCCCTGGCGACTGCGTGGCCGCGGTGGTCCACAACGGACTGCCGTTCTTCGAGCTGCGGCTGGCCACCTGGCAGTCCGGGCTGTACTTCACGCCGATCAACCACCACCTGGCCGAACCGGAGATCGGCTACATCGCGGAGAACTGCGAGGCGGACCTGGTGGTCGTGGACGCGGTGCTGACCGCGCGGTGCGGCCCGGCGCTGGACGCGGCCGGGATCCCGCAGCGGATGCGGTTCGCCGTCGGCGGCTCGCCCGGCTGGCGGGACTACGAGGAGCTGTTCAACGGCCAGCCGCGCACCGAACCGCCCGAGCGGACGGCCGGGGAGCTCATGCTCTACACCTCCGGCACCACCGGTCGGCCCAAAGGCGTGCGGCGCGCGCTGACCGGCCGGGAACCGCAGGTCGCGCCGCACTACCTGGACTTCATGCAGCGCCTGGACATCGAGCCCGGTCGCGGCGTGCACCTGGTGCTCTCGCCGCTGTACCACGCCGCACCCGGTGCTTTCGCCTTCATCGGGCTCAACTTCGGCCACACCGTCGTGCTCAGCGAGCGCGCGAACCCGGAACAGGTGCTGCAGCTCGTCCAGGAGCACCGGGTGACCTCGACGTTCACGGTGCCGACCGTGCTGCACCGGCTGCTCCGGCTGCCCGCCGAGGTGCGCGACCGCTACGACACCTCCAGCCTGCGCAGCGTGGTGCACGCCGGTGCGCCCTGCCCGGTGGAGGTCAAGCGCCGCTGCATCGAGTGGCTGGGCCCGGTGCTCACCGAGTTCTACGGCGCCACCGAGGGATCGGTGACCGCGGTGCGCTCGGAGGAGTGGCTCGCCCGGCCGGGCACCGTCGGGTACCCGCTGTCCGCGGCCGAGGTGCAGATCCTCGACGAGCAGGGCGAGCCGCTGCCCGCGGGCGAGGTCGGCGCGGTGTACTTCCGCAGCGGCATCACCGGGATCGAGTACTTCAAGGACCCGGACAAGACCGCGGCCGCCCGGCACGGCGAGCTCATCACCGTCGGCGACATCGGCTACCTGGACGACGAGGGCTGGCTGTTCCTGTGCGACCGGCGCACCGACCTGATCCTGTCCGGCGGCGTCAACATCTACCCGGCCGAGGTCGAGGCGGCGCTGCTGGCGCACCCGGAGGTCGCCGACGCGGCGGTCGTCGGGGTGCCGGACGAGGAGTGGGGGCAGTCGGTGCTGGCGATCGTGCAGCCCGCCCCGGACGCCGCCGACGGCCTGGTCGAGCGGCTGGGGGAGCACTGCCGCGAGCGGCTGGCCGGGTTCAAGGTCCCGCGGCGCATCGAGCTCCACCCGAACCTGCCCCGCACCGACACCGGGAAGCTGCTGCGCCGCGAACTCCGCGCCCCGCACTGGGGCGGATAGGCGCGGCCTATCCGAACGTTCCACGCTCGATCTTTGCCCGCGGGCAGGGCCGGGTGGTTCATTCGAATCCTGGCCCGCCTCCCAGACAGGAGCAGCACATGAGGGACGCAGTCATCGTCGAAGCCGTGCGCACCCCGGTCGGCAAGCGCAACGGTGCGCTTTCCGGGATCCACCCGGCGGACCTGTCCGCCCGGGTGCTCAACGCCCTGGTGGAGCGCGCCGGGGTTGAACCGGCCGACGTCGACGACGTGGTGTGGGGGTGCGTGAGCCAGGCCGGGGAGCAGGCGGGCAACATCGCGCGGACCTCGGTGCTCGCCGCCGGTTGGCCCGAATCGGTGCCCGCCACCTCGGTGGACCGGCAGTGCGGCTCCAGCCAGCAGGCGGTGCACGCGGCCGCCGCCGGGGTCGTCGCGGGCCACTACGACATCGCGGTGGCGGGTGGCGTGGAGTCGATGAGCCGGGTGCCGATGGGCTTCGCCCGCAAGGGCGTGGACAAGGTGCTGCCCGACTCGGTGCTGGACCGCTACGGGGTGAAGGGCTTCAACCAGGGCATCGGCGCGGAGATGGTCGCCGAGAAGTGGGGTTTCTCCCGCCAGCAGCTCGACGAGTACGCGCTGTCCTCGCACGCGCGGGCGGCCGCGGCCATCGACTCCGGCGCGTTCGACGACCAGCTGGTGGAGCTGCCGGAGCTGAGCGTCGACGAGGGCGTGCGGCGCGGGGGAAGCCTGGAATCGCTGGGCAAGCTCAAGACGGCGTTCCGCGAGGACGGCGTGATCACCGCGGGCAACGCCTCGCAGATCTCCGACGGCAGCGGCGCGCTGCTGATCACCACCAGCGACGTCGCCCGCGAACGCGGCCTGCGGCCGATCGCGCGGGTGCACACCGCGGTGCTGGCCGGTGACGACCCGGTGATGATGCTGTCCGCGCCGTGGCCCGCCACGCACAAGGCGCTGCGCAAGGCGGGGCTCGGCATCGACGACATCGGCGCCTTCGAGGTCAACGAGGCGTTCGCCCCGGTCCCGCTGGCCTGGCTGGCCGAGACCGGCGCGGACCCGGCGCGGCTGAACCCGCTGGGCGGGGCGATCGCGGTCGGCCACCCGCTGGGCGGTTCCGGCGCGGTCCTGATGACCCGCCTGGTGCACCACATGCGCGCCAACGGAATCCGCTACGGCCTCCAGACCATGTGCGAGGGCGGCGGCATGGCCAACGCCACCATCCTCGAACTCCTGTGATCGGAGGTTCTGACTCCGTCGTCGGTGCGATTTCATTGAGGTTTTTCCAACCTCGTTCTGCGTGGCGGTGCAAGTGGCGGAACCTCAGCGCCCGCCTGGCTGTGGGTGCCCTGACTGATGTATGACCCGATACACGGCGTCAGGGCCGTCCTCGCCGGAAGGAACCCCGGAGGGGTGGGCACCGTGAACCCGCGGCGGTGCAAGTTGCGAGGGTGGGTTATGCGCCTGCGGCGCATGCGACACCTGCCGACCGGTGCAGTTCGCCCTTCGCGGCTGCGGTCCACGGGCAGGATGAACAAGTTCCATGGAAATCGGACCTTCGAGTGCAATGGAAATCGCGGCCGGTCGGTGCGCCGGGACCCGACACGCCGACGGCTGTGGACGACTTCCCGCGATTTCCATGGAAATCGGACCTCTGATTTCCATTGAAATCGCGTGACCCGGGCTCGGGAGCAGCGTTCGAGAGGACTAGGAGGGGCGGATGCGCAGCACCGCTTACGGGGCGGAACACGAGGCGTTCCGCGAGGTCGTGCGGGACTTCCTGGCCAAGGAGGTCGTGCCGCACTTCGCAGACTGGGAGAAGGCCGGGCTGGTGCCCCGCGAGCTGTTCCACAAGGCGGGCGCGGTCGGCATGCTCGGGTTGCAGGTGCCCGAGGAGTACGGCGGCGGCGGGACGAGCAGCTTCAAGTTCAACGCCGTCATCACCGAGGAGACCGCCCGCGCCGGGGTTTCGCTGGGCGGCTTCAAGGTGCACACCGACGTCGTCGTGCCGTACTTCATCTCGCTGTGCGACGAGGAGCAGAAGCAGCGCTGGCTGCCGGGGCTGGCCAGCGGTGAGCTGATGAGCGCCATCGCCATGACCGAACCCGGCACCGGCTCGGACCTGGCGGGCATGGCGACCACCGCCACCCGCGAGGGCGACCACTACATGCTCAACGGCGCCAAGACGTTCATCACCGGCGGCCACAACGCCGACCTGGTGATCGTGGTGGCCCGCACCGGCCAGGGCGACGACCGCCGCGACGGGCTGTCGCTGCTGGTGGTGGAGCGCGGCATGGAGGGTTTCAGCCGGGGCCGCAACCTCGAGAAGCTCGGGCTCAAGGCGCAGGACACCGCGGAGCTGTTCTTCGACGACGTGCGGGTCCCGGCGGCGAACCTGCTCGGCGAGGAGGGCCGCGCCTTCCAGTACCTGGGCGCGAACCTCCCGCAGGAGCGGCTGGGCATCGCGGTGTCCGGTCAGGCCGCGGCGGAGGCGGCGCTGCGCATGACGCTGGACTACGTGCAGGAGCGCAAGGTCTTCGGCAAGCCGTTGGGCAGCTTCCAGAACAGCAAGTTCGAGCTGGCCGACTGCGCGGTGCGGATCGAGGCCGGGCGGGCGATGCTGGACCGCGCGCTGGACGAGCAGGAGGCGGGGGAGCTGACCGCGGCCGACGCGGCGAAGGTCAAGGTGTACTGCACCGAGCTCCAGTCCACAGTGGTCGACCGCTGCCTGCAGCTGCACGGCGGCTACGGCTACATGCTGGAGTACCCGATCGCCCGCATGTACGCCGACGCCCGCGTGACCCGCATCTTCGGCGGCACCACCGAGGTGATGAAGACCATCATCGCCAAGGACCTCGGCCTCTGACGCGGTTCCGAGCACCGCGGAATGCATCGCTCAGGGCGGAAATGCCTTCGCAGCCGGCAATTGACTCGCCGGTGACGCGAACTTAGAGTCCCCAGCTGTGATCCCGGCCGATCGGGTGGTCCCGGGAGCGCAGTCAGGACGATCCGCGCCTGGGCGTTGCCAGGCCGCTCGGTAGTGCGACGTGCTCGGAACGCGGCGGGATCGTGCGCCGGAACCGCGGGCGTCGCAGCAGCTTGCGATCCGCGAACGGAGATGCGCACTGTGAGTCGAATTCCGCGTTGGAGAAGGTCGTTGGCCCTGGCAGCCGCCAGCTCGGCGGCGGTGGCCGGACTCGCCGCACCGGTGCAGGCGGCACCGCCGGACGGGCCGGATCAGGGGCCGTGCAAGACGTTCGACGATCCGCAGTGGAGCGGGTGGACCGATCACGCAGAGCTGGACGAGAAGCTGCGGAGCATCGAGAGCACCTCGGCCGGTCGGGTCCGCGTGCAGCAGATCGGCACCAGCAAGCAGGGCCGCGAGCTGTGGTCCGCACGAGTCGGCACCGGCGAGCGGGTGCTGATGGTGCAGAGCGCGATCCACGGCAACGAGCGGACCGGGACCGAGGCGCTGCTCGGCATCCTGAAGGACCTCGGCACCAGCCGGGACGCGGCCACCGAGCAGCTGCTGTCGTCGGTCACCCTGGTGGCGCTGCCGATGGTGAACCCCGACGGCGGGGAGCTCAACCGGCGCATGAACGTGGTCCCGTGGGAGCAGGTGGTGGCCGACCACCCGCAGCTGGCCGGTGCGCCGACGGCCTGGTACCACAGCCCGAGCGGGGACGGGATCGACCTGCCGGGCTTCGACCTCAACCGGGACTTCAACCCCGACCTGGACTACGTGCCCGATCCGGCGGACCTGCCGGGCGAGCAGACCGACGCCGGGTTCTTCCTGTCGCCGGAGTCGCGCGCCATCCGCGACACCTACCTGGCGCTGCGCGACGAGTTCGGCGCGGTGGACGCGGTGGTGGACCTGCACCACATGGGTCCGTGCGGGCGCACCACGGGCGGGCCGCAGGACGGCAAGCTCATCTCGGTCGCGCTGGACTACCCGCCGCTCGGCGTCGGCGACGGGGCGGCGTACCAGGAGGAGTACCCGCTGCTCGACCAGGACAAGTCGCGTCGCTACGCGCTGTCCGTGGCGCGCGGCATCCAGGCCGCCTACGGCACCCAGTCGCCGTTGGCCGGGGTGGGGCGGTACCTGCACCCGGACGAGCGCGAGTACGCGGGGCAGGGCCGTTCGGCGTTCGCCCTTAACGGTTCGGCGACCGTGCTGTTCGAGGTCCGCGGTCAGCAGGACGACCTCGGGCAGAAGCAGCGCGGCATGCTCGTCCAGTCGGTGCGGACCGGCGTCGAGTCGCTGATCGCCGCGATGGCCTCGGGCGAGGTCGACCGCGTCGACGGCGACGAGTTCTTCGCCCTGCCCGACTACGGCTGGGACACCGCCGCGACGGACTGAGCGGGGCGCCGCCGATTTCGCGCGGAATCGGCGGGGGGAGCGGTGGCGGTTTCGCGCGAATCCGCCACCGCTCCGGGGCTGGTCGTCGGGCGGGGCGGGCTGTATAAGCTGCCGGGGTGGAGCTGCACCAGGTCGAGTACTTCCTGGCGGTCGTCGATCACAACGGCATCAACGCCGCGGCGAGCGCGCTGCAGCTGGCGCAGCCCACGGTGTCGCAGGCCATCCGCGGGCTGGAGCGGGACCTGGGCGTCGAGCTGTTCCACCGGATCGGGCGCGGCATGGTGCTGACCTCGGCCGGGCAGGCCTTCGTCGGTCCGGCCCGGCAGATCCTGCGGGACGTCGTCGCCGCCGAGGGCACGCTGGTGGACGCGGCCGGGTTGCCGCGCGGGCGGCTGGACATCCACGTCGCCGCCTCGCTGGCGGTGCACCCGGTGGCGCAGCTGGTCGGCCGGTTCCGGCAGCGCTACCCGAACGTCTCGCTGCGGCTGGCCGAGCTGCGCGACGAGGAGGCCGGTGCGGCGCTGATCCGCGAGGGGCACTGCGAGATCGTGTTCACCAACCTGCCGGTCCCGGCCTCGGACCTGCAGGTGGAGGAGCTGGGCGGGCACGAGTTCTGGTTGGTGTTCCCGCCGGGCACCGACGTCCCGGCGAAGGACCCGCTGCCGCTGGCCGAGCTCCCGGACCTGCCGCTGGTGATCGTGCCCAAGAGCACCGGCCGCACCGCCATCGAGAAGGCGCTCAGCGCGGCCCGCAAGCGCACCCGGCCGTCGGCGGTCGTGCAGCACCGCGAGTCGATGCTGCCGTTCGTGCTGGCCGGGGTCGGCGGCACCGTGCTCGCCCGGCCGATGGCCGAGCAGGCCGCCGCGCGCGGGGCGATCGTGCGGGCGGTGGACCCGCCGATCAACCTCGGCTACGGGGTGCTCTACGACCCGGCGGTGCTTTCCCCTGCGGGTCGGGCGTTTCTGCGGATGGCTCGGACTCCGCGCTGACCCCGGCGACCGCCAGGAACGCCTCGGCGGCGGGCGAGAGCGGTCCCGGCCGGTGCACGAAACCCACGCTGCGCCGCAGTTCCGGCGTCGTGGAGCGCAGGACGGCGCCGGGCAGTTCGCGCTCGGCCAGGTTGCGGGGCAGGAAGGTGGCGCCCGCGCCGTGCGCGACCAGGTCCCAGATCGCCTGCCGGTTGGCCGATTCCACCGCGACGGTCAGCGTCGAGATGTCGAGCACGTCGTCGACCAGGGTGCGGGTGTCGGTGAACTCCAGGACCAGCGGGATGCCCGCGACCGCGGACAGCGGCACCGGGTCGGGCAGCGGCTCGGCGAGCTTCGGCGGCAGGGCCAGCACGATCTCCTGGGTGTAGAGCTCGCGGGTGCGCAGCGACGAGCCGCGCGGCCCGGTGCTGCGCGGGGGCAGCTTGGTCAGGCCGAGCTCGGCGCGCCCGCGCCGCACCTCGTCGACCACGCGCGCCGAGCCGCCGGGGTCGACGACGTTGAGCAGCACGCCCGGGTGGCGCCGGTGGAACTCGCCGGCGAGCTCGGGCAGCGGGTGCGCGGCCAGGGTCGCCAGCGCGGCGATGTCGAGCTGCCCGCTGCCCAGCGCGCGCACCTCGTGGGCGGCGCTGCGGGCGCGCTCGACGTCGCGGAGGATCCGGCGGGCGGGGGCGGCGAACGCCTCGCCGTCGGGGGTGAGCACCAGCTGGCGGCCGGTGCGGTGGAACAGCTGCACGCCGAGCTGGCGCTCCAGGCTGCGGATCGCCTGCGACAGCGAGGGCTGCGCGATGTAGAGGGCCTGCGCGGCCTTGGTGACGCTGCCGTGGTCGACGACCGCCACGAAGTACTCCACCAGCCGCAGATCCATCCGCGAAGAATACGAATCCGGCCAGCCGAACGACCACCCGGCCACGAGCGTGGATCTGCAGTTTCAATTGAAACCGTGATCCCCACCCGCGGCGATTCGCAGTTTCACTTGAAACTGCGGGCCATTGGTCCCGGCTATCGGTGCGTGCGATGTTCGGTCTGGGTCATACCGGCCGGTCGGTCTGGACCTGGGCTGCTCGGCGGGCGATACTGGGGCCGCCCTGGCCCGAGACCGGAGGAGATGCACGTGGGTGACAGCGTCCTGACCGAGATCGCCGACGGCGTCGCCGTCATCACGATCAACCGGCCCGAGGCCCGCAACGCGGTGGACCGCACGGTCGCCGAGGGACTGGCCGCCGCCATCGACGAGCTGGAAGAGCGCTCCGACGCGGTCATCGGGATCCTCACCGGCGCGGGCGGGACCTTCTGCGCGGGCATGGACCTCAAGGCCTTCACCCGCGGCGAACGCCCGTCCATCCCGGGCCGCGGCTTCGGCGGGGTCACCGAGCGCCCGCCGTCGAAACCGCTGCTCGCCGCGGTCGAGGGCTGGGCGCTGGCCGGGGGCTGCGAGCTCGCGCTCAGCTGCGACCTGATCGTGGCCTCGCGGGAGGCGAAGTTCGGGCTGCCCGAGGTCAAGCGCGGTCTGGTCGCCGCCGCCGGAGGTCTGCTGCGGCTGCCCAAGACCTTGCCGTACCAGCTGGCGATGGAGGTCGCGCTGACCGGCGACCCGCTGACCGCCGAGGTCGCCCACGCCCACGGGCTGGTCAACAAGCTCACCGAACCCGGCGAGGCGCTCGACGGGGCGCGCGAGCTGGCCGCGCGGGTGGCGGTGAACGGGCCGCTGGCCGTCCGCGCCACCAAGCAGATCGTCTCCGGGGCGGTGCGGTGGACCGACGCCGAGGCCTTCGCCGAGCAGGCCGAGATCGCCGCGCCGGTGTTCACCTCCGCCGACGCCCAGGAGGGCGCGCGGGCGTTCGCCGAGAAGCGCAAGCCGGTCTGGCGGGGTGAGTGACCCGGTGGACGTCGACGACGACCTGGCGCAGCGCCGCCGGGCCGCGCGGGAGCTCGGCGCCGCGCTGCGCGAACTGACCGATGCCGCGGTGTCCACCGAGGTCGACGCCGCGACCCTGACCGACCTCGCCGAGCAGGTCCGCGCGCTGGTCCCGCCGCTGACCGCGGCCAGCCGCGTGCGCGGCGAACCGGCCACCGTCGACGGCGGGCAGCGCGCGCGCCGGATGTACAACCCCGCTTCGGGCCCGGGCAATCCGATCGCGCCGCCGATGAAGGTGGAGATCGTCGACGGCACGGCGATCGGCCGGTGCACGCTCGGCCTGGCCTACGAGGGGCCGCCCAGCTACGGGCACGGCGGCATCAGCGCCCTGCTGCTGGACCAGATCCTCGGACACGCCCACTCCACGCGCGGCAAGCACGGCATGACGGTCAAGCTCGCCCTGCGCTACCGGCGCCCGGTGCCGCTGCAGACGCCGCTGCGCATTGTCGGCCGGGTGGAGCGGGTCGACGGCCGGTGGACGGAGTCGGTCGCCACGATCAGCACCGAGGACGACCCGGACACCGTGCTGGTGGAGGCCCGAGGTGTTTTCGCGGTGCCCAGCGCCGAGCAGGCCAAGCGGCTGTTCGGGGAGTTGGAGCGCCTCGTGAGGTGAGCAGCGGGTGCCGATGGTTCAAGGAGGAGCCGCATGTACCCAGGAGTCCACGCCGCGACCCACCCCGACCGGCCGGCGCTGATCATGGCCGGGTCCGGTCGGCGCCTGACCTACCGGGAACTGGACGAGCGGTCGCTGCGGCTGGCCGACCGGCTGCGCTCCGCGGGCCTGGGCAAGGGCGACGTGGTCGCGCTGCTCAGCGACAACTCCCCGCAGGCCTTCGAGGTCTACTGGGCGGCGCTGCGCTCGGGCATGTACGTGTGCGCGGTCAACAGCCACCTGCAACCCGCTGAAGCCGCTTACATCGTCAACGATTCCGGGGCCAGCGCGCTCGTGGTGTCGGCGGGGCTGGGGGAGCTCGCCGAGGCGGTTTCCGGTCAGGTGCCCGGCGTCGGGCTGCGGCTGGCCTACGGCGGTTCCGTGCCGGGCTTCGACGACTACGAGCAGGCGCTGGCCGCGGCCTCCACCGAGGTGCCCGCTTCGCAGCCGTGCGGCGCTGACCTGCTCTACTCCTCCGGGACCACCGGGCGGCCCAAGGGGATCAAGCCCGCCTTGCCCGACCGCGAGGTGCACGAGCCGGGAAACCTGCTGGTCGACCTGATGCACGGGGTGTTCGGGTTCGACGAGGACACCGTCTACCTCTCCCCGGCGCCGGTCTACCACGCGGCACCGCTGCGGTACTGCGCCGCGGTGCACGCGCTCGGCGGGACCGTGGTGATGATGGAGCGGTTCGACCCCGAAGCGGCGCTGCGGGCGATCGAGCGCTACGGCGTCACGCACAGCCAGTGGGTACCGACGATGTTCGTCCGGATGCTGAAGCTGGACGAGCAGGTCCGGCAGCGCTACGACCTGTCCAGCCACCGGATGGCGGTGCACGCCGCCGCGCCCTGCCCGGTCGAGGTCAAGCGCGCGATGATCGACTGGTGGGGGCCGATCCTGCTGGAGTACTACGCCTCCACCGAGGGGATCGGCATGACGATGGTCGATTCCGCGCAGTGGCTGGACAAACCGGGCTCGGTCGGCCGCGCGGTGCTGGGCGAGGTGCACGTCTGCGACGAGGCCGGGGACGAGCTGCCCGCCGGTGAGGTCGGCACCGTCTACTTCGGACGCGAGGAGATCGGCTTCGAGTACCTGGGGGACCCGGACAAGACCCGGGCGGCCAGGCACCCGGAGCACGACAACTGGGCCACGGTCGGCGATCTGGGCTACCTGGACGAGGACGGCTTCCTGTTCCTCACCGACCGCAAGGCCTTCATGATCATCTCCGGCGGGGTGAACATCTACCCGCAGGAGGTCGAGGACGTGCTGGTGCTGCACCCAGCGATCCTCGACGTCGCGGTGTTCGGGGTGCCCGACGAGGAGATGGGCGAAGCGGTCAAGGCCGTGGTGCAACCGGCGCCCGGCGCGGAACCGGGCCCGGACCTGGAGCGGGAGATCCTCGCCTACGCCCGGGAGCGCGTCGCGCACTACAAGGTGCCGCGCAGCGTGGACTTCGCGGCCGAGCTGCCGCGCACCCCCACCGGCAAGCTCGTCAAGGGAAAGCTCAAGGCGCGCTACGCGCCGTCGTGATCGAAGGGATCGTCAGTGCAACGACGTTGGGGCATCACGGTGCCGTTCCAGGGCATGCCGCTGGCCGAGCAGCGCGACCTGATCGCCGAACTGCCGGATCTGGGCTTCACCGACGTGTGGTCGTCGGAGTCGAACGCCGCCGACGCGTTCACGCCGCTGGCGCTGGCCAGCGCGTGGGCCCCGCAGCTGCGGCTGGGCACCGCGATCGTGCCGGTCTACACCCGGGGCCCGGCGACGCTGGCGATGAGCGCCGCGACGCTGGCCGCGGCGGCCCCCGGCCGGTTCGCGCTGGGCATCGGCACCTCCTCCAACGTGATCGTCTCCAGCTGGAACGGCATCCCGTTCGAGGAGCCCTACAAGCGGGTCCGCGACACGCTGCGGTTCCTGCGCAAGGCCTTGAGCGGGGAGAAGGTCACCGAGTCCTACGACACCTTCCAGGTCCGGGGCTTCACCGCCGGGCTGGTCGCCGACCCGGTGCCGCCGCTGCTGGTCGCCGCGCTGCGGCCGGGCATGCTGCGGCTGGCCGGTCGCGAGGGCGACGGCGCGATCATCAACTGGCTCTCGCCCGACGACGTGCGCACCGTCGTCCCGCACGTGCACGAGGGCGGTGCGGGCAAGGAAATCGTGGCGCGGATCTTCGTCATGCCCGACACCGACGCCGACACCGCTCGCGCGATCGCGCGGCGGCAGATCGCGGCGTACATGAACGTGCCGGTGTACCGGGCGTTCCACGAGTGGCTGGGCCGCGAGGAGCTCACGCCGATGTGGCAGGCCTGGGACGCCGGGGACCGCAAGGCGGCGCTGGCGGCGATCCCGGACAGCGTGGTCGACGACCTGGTGGTGCACGGCCCGGCCGAGCACTGCCGGGAACGCGTCCAGCAGTACGTCGACAACGGCGTGACCACCCCGGCCATCGCGGTCCTGCCGCAGGGCGACCCGGTCGACGCGGTCCGCGCGCTGGGCCTGAAGTGACCCGGCGGTCAGCTCAGCGCGGCGGCCTGCGCGGTGAGGTCGGCGCCCAGGTGGGCGGAGTCGTTGAAGCTGCGGACGATCCAGCGGTCCGCGGTGACCACCAGCCGGGAGATCGAGCCGTTGTCGGCGCCCAGGAATGCCAGCGGGCGGGATCCGGTGGCCAGCGCCAGGGCCTGGCCGATGACCCCGCCGTGGGTGAACACCGCGATCCGCTGGTCCGGGTGCGCCGCGGCCAGGCGCTCGATCGCCCCGCGCACCCGGTCGCCCAGCGCCTCGACGGACTCCGCGCCGGGGATGACGTCCCAGCGCTGCTCGGCGTGCATCCGCTGGATCACCGGGTCGTTCGCGGCGACCTTCTGGCGGAACAGCCCGCCCTCCCACTCGCCGAGGTGCACCTCGCGCAGGTCCGGTTCGACCTGCGGGGTCAGGCCGAGGCGGGCCGCCAGCGGCGCTGCGGTCTGGACGGTGCGGCGCAGCGTGGTCACGTAGATCGCGTCCAGGTCCGCGTCGGCCAGCCGCTGCGCGACGCGCTCGGCGTGCTCCCGGCCCTGCGGGGCCAGCTCCGGGTCGCCCTGCCCGTCGACCAGCGGGAACGGCCGGTCGGGGCGGGCCGGTGCGGATTCGCCGTGCCGGATCAGCAGGATGTCGGCGGCCCCGGCCGGGACCGAGAACCGGGACTGCCGGTACTCCACTTCGGACATGCTGGCTCGCTTCCCTGGGGATCTGGGTCCACCCGGACCCTTCCAGCGCGCCAGGTGGTTTTCAAGTCGTTCCCGAGGTGCGGTTCGCGCCGCACCGGTACCGAGGCGGTGGGTGAGCAAAGTGGATGGTGACGAGGTCCTGGTGACCCAGGACGGCGCCGTGCTGACGGCCACGATCAACCGGCCGAGGCGCAAGAACGCGCTCGACACCGCGGCCTGGAACGGCCTGCACGAGGCGGTGGCGAAGGCGGCGGCGGACGACAGCGTGCGCTGCGTGGTGATCACCGGCGCGGACGGCGACTTCTGCGCGGGCGCGGACCTCAGCGGCGATCGCGGCGGGCAGCACCCGCTGCACCGGATGCACGGCATCAACGACATCGCGCTGGCGCTGCACGAGCTGCCGAAGCCGTCGGTGGCCAAGGTGCGCGGCGTGGCGGTCGGTGCCGGGTGGAACCTGGCGCTGGGCTGCGATCTCGTGGTGTGCACCCCGGACGCGCGGTTCTCCCAGATCTTCGCCAAGCGCGGGTTGTCGCTGGACTTCGGCGGTTCCTGGCTGCTGCCGCGGATCGTCGGGATGCAGCAGGCCAAGCGGTTGGCGCTGCTCGGCGAGATCATCGGCGCCGAGGAGGCGCACGAGCTGGGTGCGGTGACCTGGGTGCGGGAGGACGCCGAGATCGACGGTTTCGTCGCCGACCTCGCCGAGCGCCTCGCGCAGGGGCCGCCGATCGCGCTGGCGCAGAACAAGCAGATGCTGCACGCGGGCAGCCACCAGAGCCTCCGGGAGGCGCTGGAGAACGAGGCCCGCGCGCAGGCGATCAACTTCGCCACCGACGCACCGGCCGCGCGGACGGCGTTCGTGAACAAGACCGAACCGGAGTTCACCGGGGAGTGGATGGTGCGATGAGCTACGCCCAGATCGCCTACGAGGTTTCCGAAGGCATCGCCACGATCACGCTGAACCGGCCGGACAAGCTCAACGCGTTCACCCACGTGATGCGCGACGAGCTGATCGACGCCTTCGGCGCCGCCGACGCCGACGACGAGGTCCGCGCGGTGATCGTCACCGGCGCCGGGCGCGGGTTCTGCGCCGGGGCGGACCTGAGCGCGGGCGCGGACACCTTCAACGCGAGCGCGAACGACGAGCGGGCGGAGTCCCGGTGGTCGGCGGGCCAGATCGACGGCGTGCCGCGCGACGGCGGCGGCACGGTGGCGCTGCGCATCGCCGAGTCGCGCAAGCCGGTGATCGCCGCGTTCAACGGACCGGCGGTCGGGGTGGGCGTGACGATGATGCTGCCCGCCGACATCCGGCTGGCCGCCGAGTCGGCTCGGTTCGGCCTGGTCTTCGCCCGGCGGGGCATCCTGCCGGAGGCGGCCTCGACGTGGTTCCTGCCGCGCGTGGTCGGCATCTCCCAGGCGATGGAGTGGGTTGCCACCGGGCGGGTCTTCGACGCCCAGGAGGCGCTGTCCGGGCGGCTGGTCTCGCACGTCGTGCCGGACGACGACCTGCTGCCCGCCGCTCGCGGCATCGCCCGCGAGATCGCCGACAACACCTCGGGCATCTCGGTCGCGGTGTCCCGCCAGCTGCTGTGGGGCATGCTCAGCGCGGACTCGCCGTGGGAGGCGCACCGCCTGGACTCCAAGGCGATCAACCACCTCGGCGCGGCCCCGGACGCGGCCGAGGGCGTGTCGGCGTTCCTGGCCAAGCGCCCGGCCGAGTTCCCGATGAAGGTCAGCACCGACTACCCCGACTTCATCCCGCCGTGGCCGCCCCGCCCGGAGCGGTGAGGGACACCCGTGCCCCTCACCGCGGACGCCGTCAGGCGGGATCGGTGAACTCCGGGGCGCGCTCGTCCAGGTTCGCGCGGACCGCCTCGGTCTGGTTGGGGCTGCCGATGAGGGCGTTGATCGCCTCCTGCTCGGCGGCGAAGCCCTCGGCCAGGGAGGTGCGGCCCGCCATGTCGAGCAGCTGCTTGGAGCGGCGGATCGCGTCCGGGCTCTTGGTCGCGATCTCGCGGGCCAGGTCGAGGGCGGCGGCCAGCGGATCGTCCTCGACCCGGGTGGCCAGGCCGAGTTCGGCGGCCTCGGTGCCGCTGACGATGCGGCCGGTGAAGGTCAGCTCCTTGGCGACGTCGCGGCCCACCAGCTCCGGCAGCAGCTGGGTGCCGGTCATGTCCGGGGCCAGCCCCCACTTGATCTCCATCACCGACAGCCGCGCGTCGGCCGCCACCAGCCGGATGTCCGCGCCCAGCGCCACCTGCAGGCCGCCGCCGAAGGCCGCGCCGTGCACCGCGGCGATCACCGGCACCGGGATCGTCGTCCACACGTGCGCCGCCTGCTGGCCGCGGGACTTGGCCGGGCCGACCGGTTCGGTGGTCGCCGCGCGCCGTTCGGGGGACCGGCCGCCGTCGGCCATCTGCCGGAAGTTGCCGAAGTCCAGCCCGGCGCAGAACGCGCGGCCCTCGCCGGAGAGCACCACGGCGCGCACGCTCCGGTCCTCGCGCAGCCGCAGCCCGGTGGCCACGAGCGCCTCGAACATGGCCTGGTCCAGCGCGTTGAGCTTGTCCGGTCTGCTCATCCGCACGTCCGCCACGCCGTCGGAGATGGTGCAGCTGACCCGTTGCTCGGCCGTTGTGGTCACGGAACCTCCTGGTGTGCGGCGGTGTTCTCCCGCTCTGCGGCGATTTCCCGCGCGGCACCGGGAACATCCCCTTGTGCTCGCCGCGCGATCGAGCCTAGTGTCACCGAAAGCGCGCTCGCGCGGAACCTCCTCGTGTCATCCACTGTGGACTAATCAGTTCGGCGGAAGGGGCACCATGACCGAGATGCGGCAGATCGCCTCGGGCCTGCAGTTCCCGGAGGGGCCGGTGGCGCTCGACGACGGTTCCGTGCTGCTGGTGGAGATCAAGCGCGGCACCCTGTCGCGGGTCGCCGCCGACGGCTCGGTGTCGGTGGTCGCCGACTGCGGCGGTGGGCCCAACGGTGCGGCGATCGGACCGGACGGCGCGGTGTACGTGTGCAACAACGGCGGGTTCGAGTGGCTGGAGATCCGCGGCCGCGACGTGCCCGGCATGCAACCGGCCGACTACATCGGCGGCCGGATCCAGCGCGTCACGATGGACGGCGCCGTCACCGACCTCTACACCGAGGTCGACGGGCACCCGCTGCGCGGCCCGAACGACCTCGTCTTCGACGCCGAGGGCGGTTTCTACTTCACCGACCTGGGCAAGCGGCGACCGCGCGAGACCGACCGCGGCGGGCTCTACTACGCCACGCCCGACGGCGACCGGATCGAGGAGATCGCCTACCCGCTGGCCGACGCCAACGGGGTCGGGCTGTCCCCGGACGGTTCGCGGATCTACGTGGCGGAAACCTCCACCGGCCGCGTCTGGTACTGGGACGTCGACGGCCCGGGGCGGTTGCGCCGCACCGGCAACGGCCCGGCCGGGGCCGCGCTGCTGCACGGCTTCCCCGGCTACCAGCTGCTGGACTCGCTGGCGGTGGACTCCGAGGGCAACGTCTGCGTGGCGACCCTGATCACCGGCGGGATCAGCGTGCTCGGCCCGGACGGCGAGCTCAAGGACGTCCGCAAGCCGCCCCGGCACGACCCGCACGTCACCAACATCTGCTTCGGCGGGCCGGACCTGCGCACCGCCTACATCACGTCGTCCGGCCGGGGGCTCCTCTACGAGCTGGAGTGGCACTGCCCCGGCCTGGAGCTCAACCACGCGAGGAGGGGTTGATGGCGCAGGACGAGCGGGAGCGGTTGCTCGCCGAGCTCATCGGGCCGGGCGGGGACTTCGAGATCGCCACCCGGGAGGTCGGCGGGATCCCGATGCGGGTCTACACCGGCGGCCCGGCGACGCTGCGCGACGTGGTGCTGTTCAGCAGCGGCCACGGCGAGCGGGACTTCCTGGTCTACGAGGACTTCCGGTGCAGCTTCGCCGAGCACTTCCGGCTGGTGGCCGGGCTCGCCCGGTGCCTGCGGGAGGAGTACGGGCTGGCCACCGGCGACCGGGTGGCCATCGCGATGCGCAACTTCCCGGAGTGGTCGGTGATCTTCTGGGCGATCCAGGCGGCGGGGTTGATCGCGGTCCCGCTCAACGCCTGGTGGACCGACGCCGAACTGCGCTACGGGCTGACCGATTCCGGCGCTGCGGTGGTGTTCGCCGACGCGGAGCGGGCCGCGCTGATCGACCGCGGGATCCCGGTCGTGCAGGTCCGCGGCGAAGCCCTGGCGCTTGGCGCGCGGGCCTGGTCGGAGCTGGTGGCGTCGCTGCCCGCCGACGCGGAGCTGCCGGACGTGACCATTGGTCCCGACGACGACGCGACGATCATGTACACCTCGGGCACCACGGGACGCCCCAAGGGCGCGGTCGGCACGCACCGAAACCACTGCACGAACGTGCTCAACACGGTGGTCGGCAGGCGGGTGCAGGCCGCGCTGGCCAACGGCGGGGTGTTCCCGCCGCTGGGCGATCCGGACGCGCCGCAGCCCGGTGTCCTGCTGACCTTCCCGCTGTTCCACATCGCCGGGCTCACCTCGCTGTGCTTCGCCACGCTGGCCGGGGTGAAGCTGGCGACGATGTACCGGTGGGACCGCGAGGCCGCGGCGCGGCTGATCCTCGACGAGGGCCTGACCACCGCGGCCGGGGTGCCGACCGTGATGCGGGACCTGGTCGAGCAGGGCGAGGCGGTGCGGCAGCTCGAAGGGGTCAACATGGGCGGTGCGCCGATCCCGCCCGACCTGGTGCACCGCATCGACGGCCTGGGCACGGGCGTCGCGCCCGCCAGCGGCTACGGCCTGACGGAGACGACCTCGGCGGTGACGACCAACGCCGGTGTCGACTACCTGGAGCGCGCCGACAGCGTCGGCCGGTGCGTGCCGGGCGCGGACCTGCGCGTCGTGGACCCGGCGACCGGCGACGACCTGCCCGACGGCGAGATCGGCGAGCTGTGCTTCCGCGGGCCCAACGTCGTGCGCGGCTACTGGAACAACCCGCAGGCCACCGCGGAGTCCTTCACCGACGGCTGGTTCCGCACCGGCGACCTCGGCTACGTCGAGGACGGCTGGGTGCACGTGGTCGACCGGCTCAAGGACGTGGTGATCCGCGGCGGCGAGAACGTCTACTGCGCGGAGGTCGAGGCGGCGCTGTTCGAGCACCCCGCGGTGCTCGACTGCGCGGTCGTCGGCCTGCCGCACCCGAAGCTGGGGGAGGAGGTGGCGGCCGTGGTGAACCTGCGGACCGAGGTCGACACCGCCGAGCTGCAAGCGCACGTCGCGGCCCGGCTGGCGGCGTTCAAGGTCCCGGCGCACGTGGTGGTCCGCCCCGACCCGTTGCCGCGCACCCCCACCGGCAAGGTGCTCAAGCGCCAGCTGCGCGAGCACCTCGGCGCGCACGGGAGCTGATGTGGAACTCCGCGGCATCGAACCGGAACCGACCGAGCGCTGGCTGCGCGACAACGTGCCGGGCCTGCGTGCACCGGTGGAGTTCGTGCTGGTCTCCGGCGGGCGGTCCAACCTGACCTACCGGGTCACCGACGCCGACGGCGTGGTGCGCGCCCTGCGCCGCCCGCCCACCGGCGGCGTGCTCAGCACCGCGCACGACATGAGCCGCGAGTGGCGCTTCATCTCCGCCCTGCACGGCACCGCGGTCCCGGTGCCCGAGCCGCTGGCGTACTGCGCCGACCCGGCGGTGACCGGCGCTGAGTTCTACGTGATGGGCTTCGTCGACGGCACCGTGCTGGCCGACGCCGGATCGGCCGGGGCGTTCCCGCCGCAGGCCCGGGAGCGGGCCGGGCTGGCGACCGTGGAGTGCATGGCGGCGCTGCACACCGTCGACCCGGACTCGGTCGGCCTGGGCGATGTCGCCCGCCGCGACGGCTACCTGCAGCGGCAGCTGCGCCGCTGGCAGCGCCAAGTGCACCAGTCCGGCGCGCCCGACCTGGAACTGCTGGACGCGGTGCACGACGCGCTGGCGGCCAACGTGCCCGAGCAGACCACCGGGATCGTGCACGGCGACTTCCGGCCCGGGAACCTGTCGTTCGCGCCGGACGGCGAGGTGCAGGCCGTCTTCGACTGGGAGCTGGCCACCCTGGGCGAACCGCTGGCCGACCTCGGCTGGCTGGTGGCGTCGTGGGCCGAACCCGGCGACCAGGTCCCGGCCGTCGCCCAGGGACCCACCGCCGAGCCCGGCTTCCCCGGCCGCACCGAGGTCGTCGACCGCTACGCGGCGCTGACCGGCCGCGACGTCTCGGACCTGCCGTACTACGTGGCCTTCCAGCGCTGGCGGTCGTGCTGCATCGGCGCCGGGGTGCGGGCCCGCTACCTGGCCGGTGTGATGGGCGACGACGGCTACGTGGCCGAGGAGCGGGCCAAGGACGAGCTGCGCCAGGCCCAGCTGGCCTGGGAAGCAGTGCGGGACCTGGGGCTGGTGTGAGCGCGATGTCGCGCGGAATCGGAGGCAGCACACATGACGCGAGCGATTCGGATCGGCGGGTTCTCCGGCTACCTGGGGGACCGGCGCAGCGCGCTGGCCGAGGCGGTGGCCGGTGACCCGTGCGACGTGCTGATCGGCGACTACCTGGCCGAGTTCACCCTCGCCATGCTGGCGGCCCGCCACCGCAGCGACCCGTCGAAGGGCTACGTCGAGTACTTCCTCGACCAGCTCCGCCCGCACCTCGCGACCCTGGCCGAACGCGGCACCCGCGTGGTGGTCAACGCCGGTGGCTTCAACCCGGCCGGGCTTGCCGACGCGGTGCGCGCGCTGATCGCCGAGAGCGGTGTCGCGCTGCGCGTCGCGCACGTCGAGGGCGACAACGTGCTGTCCACATTGGATGACCTCCTGGCCGCCGGGCACCAGATGCCGAGCCTGGACAGCGGCGCACCCCTGGCGGACTGGGGCCACCGGCCGATCGCCGCCAACGCCTACCTCGGCGGGTGGGGCATCGCCGCAGCCCTGCGCGCGGGCGCGGACGTCGTGGTGTGCGGGCGGGTCACCGACGCGTCGCTGACCGTCGGCCCGGCCGCGTGGTGGCACGACTGGCAACCCGACGACTGGGACCGGCTCGCCGCCGCGGTGGTGGCCGGGCACGTCATCGAGTGCGGCCCGCACGCGGTGGGCGGCAACTTCTCCGGGTTCACCCGCGTGCCCGGCATGGTCGCGCCGGGCTTCCCGATCGCCGAGATCGCCGCCGACGGCACGACCGTCATCACCAAGCACGCCCGCGACGGCGGAACGGTCACAGTGGACACCGTGACCGCCCAGCTGGTCTACGAGATCCAGGGCCCGCGCTACCTCAACCCGGACGTCACCGCGCACCTGGACACCGTGCGGCTGCGGCAGCTCGCGCCGGACCGGGTGGAGGTGTCCGGGACCACCGGGTCCCCGCCGCCCCCGACGACCAAGGTCGCGGTGTTCGCCCCGATCGGCCACCAGATCGTGCTCAGCCTCTACGCCACCGGCCTGGACATCGCCGAGAAGGTGGCGCTGATCCGCGCCCAGGCCGAGGCGCTGCTGGCCGGGGCGGACGCCGAGCTCGACGTGAGCGCGCTCGGCACCGCCGCGGAGGACCCGGAGCGGCAGTGGGACGCCACCGTGCAGGTGCGCATCATGGCCACCGCCGCCGACCGGGAACCGCTGGCGCGGCTGGCCGAGGGGATCGGCGAGCTGTTCCTGTCCAGCATCCCGGGCTTCTACACCGACAGCGCGGCCCGCCAGTCCGCCTCGCCGAGACCGCGCATCGACTACTGGCCCTCGCTGCTGGCCGTCGACGCGGTGCCGCACGAGGTGGTGCTCGACGACGGCACCCGGATCCCGATCGCCCCGCCCCCGGCCACCGAGCAGCCGGACCAGCCCGAGCACCCGGAACCGGCGCGGGCCGAGCTCGGCGAGACCCGCCGAGTCCCGCTCGGCCGCCTCGCGCACGCCCGCAGCGGCGACAAGGGCGGCAACAGCAACGTCGGACTGTGGGTGGCCGACCCGCGGGCCTGGCCGTGGCTGCGCGACCTGCTCAGCACCGACGAGCTGCGGCGGCTGATGCCCGAGGCGAAGGACCTCGACATCGTCCGGCACGAGTTCCCGCACCTGCGCGCGGTGCACTTCGTCCTGCGCGGGCTCCTGGGCACCGGCGGTTCGAGCAACCTGCGGGTCGACCCGATCGGCAAGGCGGTCGGCGAGTTCCTCCGCGCCCGGCACGTCGACGTCCCGGTGGAGCTGCTGGACTAGTCGGACAGCGGGTGCGCGACCTCGTCCGCGGGCAACCGCCCCAGCACGATCGCCACCACCGCGGCCACCAGCGGCACGGTCCCGGCCACGACGAACGTCGCCTGCGTGCCGATCGCCTCGGAGATCGGCCCGGCGACGGCCATCGACAGCGGCAGGAACGCGATCGACACGAAGAAGTCGAGGCTGGTGATCCGGCCGAGCAGCTGCGGCGGCACCCGCCGCTGCAGCAGCGTGCCCCACAGCACCATCGGGCTGGAGAACAGCGCCCCGACCACGAACGCGGCAGCGGCGACGACCCAGATCTGCGTCGCCGCGGCGACCACCAGCAGCGGCAGGCACGCGACGCCCCACAACCCGATCAGCGTGGTCAGGTAGCGGCGGGGCATCCGCAGCGATCCCATCAGCAGCGACCCGACGGCACCGCCGATGCCCCACGCCGCCAGCACCAGCGCGTGCTCCTCTGCCCCGCCGCCGAGGCGGTCCTTGATGAGGAACGGCAGCACCACCTGCAGCGGCCCCATCGTCACCATCACCATCAGCGAGGCGAAAGCCAGCGAAGCGACCAGCCACCGGGTGGCGAGCATGTACCGGAAGCCCTCCGCGATGTCGGCGAGCACGCCACGGGTCGGCCGCCCGTCCCCGCGCACCGGCGTGCGGGGCACCGTCCAGAACGTGCACCAGGCGGCGAAGGCCGTCAGCGCGGCCACCGCCATCGCCGCGCCGGGCGCGAAGGCGCTGATGACCAGGCTGCCGAGCGCGGGTCCGGCGGCCTGCTGGATGGTCGGCCGCACCATGCCCTCGAAACCGTTGGCCGCCATGAGCTCGTCCTCGGCCAGCAGCGCGGGCAGCCACGCGGAATAGGCGGGGAAGTAGAAGGCCACCGCGGTGCCGCCGAGGAAGGCGATCACGACGAGGTGCCAGAGCTGCATCCGGTCGGTCAGCGACAGCACCGCTGCGGCGGTCAGCAGCACGGTGTGCACGGTCTGCACGACGAGCAGGATGGTCTTCTGCGCCACCCGGTCGGCGACCGCCCCGCCGAGCAGCATCGGCAGCAGCGCGCCCAGCGACGCCGCAGCGGCGACGAACGAGAGCTGGCTGGCGCCGCCGCCGAGCCGCACGACCTCCCAGACCTGCCCCACGGTCCAGAACCCGGTGGTGAACAACGCGAAGCACAAGGCCGCGGAGAGCCTGCGGTAGGAGCTGCGGCGGAACGGCAGCAGCACGCGGGGAACCCGGCGCGCGGGCAGGTCCTCGCGCGGCGGTTCCCCGGTCGCCGTCGCGGCGTCGCGGCCGGTCACGACGACCTGCCGGGGAGGTGCGAACCGGTGGAGTTCGCCGCGGGGTGCTGTTCTTCGATCATGCCCCGACGCTAGAACCTCGACGGTACTGGAGGTCAACGAACAGTTCGGGACGAGTTGGCGAACGGTACCGGGCGGTTTCGCGCGAAACCGCCCTCCCGCAGGCGTGGGAGGCGACGATTCCGCGCGAAACCGGCGTCCGTCAGGCGCCGACGACCCGCAGCGCGATGGCTACGTAGCGGTCGGCGAGCTCGGCGGGCTCGACGTCGCCCTCCGGGTCGTACCACTGGGGGATGGCGTTGCACGCGGCCTGGATCGCGCGGCGCGCCTCGGCCGGGTGCTCGCAGCGGAACTGCCCGCGCCGCACCCCGTCGTCGATGATGTCCTGGAACAGCCGCGTGGCAGATTCCCGCAGCTCGGCGAGCCGTTGCGCGTGCGCCGGGTCCAGGTTGCGGGCCTCCCGCGCGGCGATGGTGCTCTCCACCCGCCGCCGCACCCGGTAGTCCACGGTGGCGCGCACCAGCGAGCGCAGCCGCTCACCCGGGTCGTCGCCGCAGTCGTGCAGCGCCGCGTCGCAGGTGCGCACGTAGTCCAGGACGCTGTCCTCCAGCAGCCCGGCGAACAGCTCCTGCTTGCTGGAGTGCCAGTAGTACAGCGCGGAGAAGCTCAGCCCGGCGCGCTTGGCGATGTCCCGGATGGACGCGCCGTGGTAACCGCGCTCGGCGAAGATCTCCCGCGCGGCAACGGAGAGCGCATCTCCGCCCTGACCGCGCGGGATCGCCGGGCCGGTGTGGGACGAGGATTCCGATGCCGTCGTCACGCACCCAGGATACGACCTGCGTCACACCTCAACCCCTCGGACCGCCGAGGAGTTTCGGCGCGTTCGGCGGTCGGACCGTCGTGAGTGCTTTATCTGGCTCTGGCACCTGAAACCGCTCACGACCGGCTCAGGCGGTGATGCGGTCCCAGAGGTCGGCTTCGCCTGCCGCGAGCGCAGTTCGCCCGAGGCGTGCCGACCAGCGCCGCTCGGTGCCGCATTCGTCCCGCCACGCCCACAACTTCCGGGTGACGTGGTGCAGCGGGTGTTCCCGCGTCACGCCCATCGCCCCGTGCAGCTGGTGCGCCGCCCGCGCGATGCTGGTGGCCGTTCGGGCCGCCGTGATCTTCGCCGCCGCCGTCGCGGCCAAAGCGCGATCGGGGTCCTGCTCGTGCACGCGCACCGCGCGGGTGACCGCGGTTTCGGTGGCCACCAGGTGAACGCGCATCTCCGCCAGGGAGTTGGCCACGGCCTTGAGCGCGACGAGCGGCCGCCCGAACTGCTCCCGCTGCGTGACGTGTTCGCGCGTGCGCTCGTACGCGCGACGCGCAGCGCCTAGCAGCGCGGCGGAGTTGAGCAGTGCCGAGCGGGCGAGCACGGCATCGTGCGAAGGGGCGTCCGGCACGGGAATCCTCGTCCCGGTCAGCCGCACCGCGTCGCGGGGTTCGCCCGCCAGGTTCTCCCCGGGCACGATCTCGACTCCGCCGCGCTCGACGAGGAAAGCCGACTCCTGCTCCGGCCGCACCAGGACGTGGCTGGCATAGCGCGCCCACGGCACGGCGCCCGTGCTCGCGGCGGTGACGACCAGGGGAGCGGTTTCCAGCTCAGCGCCGAGGATCCAGCGCGACACCGCCATCTCCACCAGCGGCACGCTCACCCCGCTCGCCGCCGTCGCGGCCACCAGCTCGGTCAGGTCCTGCAGGGTCCCGCCGACTCCGCCGCGCTCCTCGGCCACGCCGACCTGCGGCCAGCCCAGCTCCACCAGCGTCGGCCACAGCGGGTGCAGCGCGTCCGCGGGTGCCTGCGGGTCGACCCCGGACAGCACGTCGGAGGCGACCTCTGTGATCAGCGAGTTGCTCAACGTCGGGCCTCCTGCTTGGCGAGGACGGACAGCAGCACTTCCGAGGAGCCGCCCCGGATGCTGAACCCCGGCGCGGCGAGGATCGCCTCACCCAGCGCGCTCTCCGGCGAGATCGCCCCGGATCCGGTTGCCCGCCGCGCGCATTCGAGCACGTCCCGCTCGAAGGCGGTGCCGAGGTACTTCAAGGTGGCGGCGGCCTGAACCGGTGCCGCACCGGTGTCCAGCGATTCCGCGACCTGCACGCACAACGCGCGCAGGGTGGCCAGCCGCGCGACCAGCTCGCCGACCTCCTCCGCCAGGCCCTCGTCGGCGACCTCCAGCAGCTCGGCGAGCACCGGGTAGGTGGACAGCACCCGCTCCGGCCCGCCGCGCTCGTAGGACAGCTGCTCGGTGACCTGCTGCCAGCCGTTGCCGACCGCGCCGATCACCCGGTGCTCAGGGACGAAGACGTCCTCGAACACCACCTCGTTGAAGTGGTGCGAACCGGCCATGTCCACGATCGGCGACACCGACACCCCGGGTGCGCTCATGTCCAGCACGAACTCGGTCAGCCCCGCGTGCTTGACCTCCGACTTCTCGCTGCGCGCCAACAGGTAGGCGTGCGTGGCGCGGTGCGCGTGGCTGGTCCAGATCTTGCGGCCGTCGATCCGCCAGCCGCCCGGCGCGCGGGTGGCGGTGGTGCGCACCGCCGCGAGGTCCGAACCGGCGTCGGGTTCGCTCATGCCCAGGCAGAACACGAACTCCCCGGCGGCGATGCCGGGCAGGATCTCCCGCTGCAGCTCCTCGGTCCCGTGCCGCAGGATCGACGGCCCGATCTGCCGGTCGCCGATCCAGTGCGCGGCCACCGGGGCGCCCGCGCGCAGCAGTTCCTCGGTGAGCACCAGGCGGGCCAGGTTGGACCGCTCGCCGCCGCCGACCGCCTTTGGCCAGGTCATGCCCAGCCAGCCGCGCTCGGCCAGCTCCTTGCTGAAGGCGAGGTCGAACGACCGCAGCCAGGCGTCCGGCCGCGGCCGGTACCGGCCCGCCTCCCGCCACTCGCGGCACAGCGCGCGCACCTCCAGGCGCAGTTCGCCCAACGACGGGTTCACGACACGGACTCCTTCCCGAGCGCGGATCGCTTCTCGGCCCGGCTCAGGGCCGCCGTCCTGGTCTCGGGCATCAGCACGTAGGTCAGCAACGACACCAGGGCGCAGGCCGAGACGTAGAAGAAGAAGTAGTGCTCGACACCGGCGTTGCGGAACGCCAGCGCGACGTACTCCGCGGTCCCGCCGAAGATCGCCTGCGCCAGCGCGTAGGGGATCGCGACGCCGACCGTGCGGACGCTGGTGGGGAACAGCTCGGCCTTCACGCACGCGTTCACCGAGGAGTACCCGGCCACGATGGTCAGCGCCAGCATGGTGAGCGCCAGCGCGACGCCGAAGCTCGGCCACCGCTGCAGCGCGGTCATGATCGGGTAGGTGCCCAGCGTGGTGCCGACGCCGAAGAAGATCAGCACCGGTCGTCGGCCGATCTTGTCCGAGATCGCCCCGCCGATCGGCAGCAGCACGGTGAACAGGCACAACGCCACGAACATGACCAGCGCGGCGTCGGATTTGCTCAACCCCACCGAGTTCACCAGGTACTTCGTCAGGTAGGTGGTGTAGGTGTAGAACGCGACGCCCCCGCCGAGGGTCAGCGCGAACACCAGCCCGGCGGCGCGGCGGTGGCGCCACACCTCGCGCAGGGTGCCCCGCCGCTGCTGCGCGTCGTGGCGCTCCTCCTCGGCGTAGGCCGTGGTCTCGTGCATCCGGCGGCGCAGGTAGAACACCACCAGCGCAGCGACCGCGCCGATGACGAACGGGATCCGCCAGCCCCAGGCGGTCAGCTGCTGCTCGGTCAGGACCGATTGCAGCACCATCAGCACGACCAGGCCGAGCAGCTGGCCGATGGTGACCGACACGTACTGGAAGCTGGACCCCAGCCCGCGCCAACCGCGCTGCGACACCTCCGTGAGGTAAGCCGCGCTCGCCGCGTATTCGCCGCCGACGCTGATGCCCTGCATGATCCGCGCGATGAGGAGCAGCACCGCGCCGAGGTACCCGGCCTGCTCGTGGTTCGGCGCGATCGCGATCAGCAGCGCGCTGATCGACATCACGGTCACCGACAGGGTCAGCCCGAACTTGCGGCCCTTCCGGTCGGCGATGCGCCCCAGGACCCAGCCGCCCAGCGGCCGGGCCAGGAATCCGACCGCGAACACCGCGGCGGTGTTCATCAGCTGCGCGGTCGGGTTGCCCTTCGGGAAGAACTGCCCGGCGAAGTACAGCGCGAAGTTCGCGTAGACGAACCAGTCGTACCACTCGACGGTGTTGCCGATGGAGCCGCTGAGCACCGCGCGGACGTGGGTGGAACGGCGGGGCTTCGTCGACCCGCTCATGGTCACCTCCGGGAATCGCTGATCACGACGAGGTCGGCGGCCACCGCGCCCGATTCGCGGACCACCAGCGGGTTGATCTCCAGCTCCGCGAGCCGGTCGCCCAGCTCGACCGCAGCGTGGGAGAGCGACGCGATCGCGGCAGCGGCAGCTGCCACGTCGCAGCGCGGTCGCCCGCGGAATCCGTCCAGCAGCGGCCATCCGCGCAGCTGGCGCAGCAGCGCGACCGCCTGGTCGACGTCGAGCGGACCGAGCGCCGATGCGACGTCCCGGTAGAGCTCAGCCGTGGTGCCGCCCATCCCGACGGTCACCACCGGCGGGTAGCCGTGCTTGCTGCCCTGCACCCCGACCAGCAGCTCGACGCCGGGCGGGAGCAGTTCCTGGACGAGAACACCGTCGATGCGGGCGTGCGGCGCGTTCGCCGCGACGGTGTCGAGCATGTCGCGCGCTGCGCTGTCCGCACGTTCGGCGGGAACGCCGACGAGCACACCGCCGACGTCGCTCTTGTGCGCCAGATCGGGGGATTGAACTTTCAGCACGACGAGCTCGCCCAACTCCTGCGCGGCCGCTGCGGCCTCTGCGGGATCGACGACCACTCGCCCGCGCGGCCTGGCCACCTGGAGCGCATCGAGGAGCTGAGCGCCCCCGGACTCGGTGAGCGCCGGACGGTCCAGGAAACGCGCCAGGCCGCGGGGCGGTGCCGGTTCGGCGCGACGGTCGCCCCGCGGTACCAGGTGCGCGATGAGCCGCAGGGCGGCGTTGGTCGTGCTCAGCACCGAGATCCCGTTGCGCCGCAACATCGAACCGGCTTCGGCGATCTGCTCGTGGGAGTACAGCCACGCCACGGCGAACGGTTTCGTGCTGCGCTTGGCCGACCGCAGGATCGCCTCGGCGACTTCCAGCGCCGCCGCACCGCCGATCGTGGTCAGCACGACCAGCACGGCGTCCACCTGGTCGGATTCGGCGACCGCGTCGCACACCGCGCCGAACTGCCCGGCGTCGTCGATGACCTGCGCGGTGACGTCCACCGGGTTGACCGCGCTGCCGAACGCCGGGATGAGCGGTGCCAGCACGTCCTGCGCCGCGGCGTCGAGCTCCGGCAGCACCAGCCCGACGGCCTCGGCCTGATCGGCGGCGAGCCCACCGGCACCGCCGGAACTGGTGATCACGCCGATGCGGCGGCCGCCCGGCCGGGGGTCGGCGGTCAGCGCCACCGCCACGTCGAGCAGCTCGTCCAGGTCGTCCACCTGCACGGCACCGGATTCGCGGGTCAGCAGGTCGAACGCGGTGCCAGCGCGGACCAGCGCCCCGGTGTGCGAGGCGACCGCGCGCTCCCCGGCGGCGGAACGCCCGGAGCGCAGGACCACGACGTGCTTGCCCGCCGCCGCGGCCCGCTCGGTCAGCCGCTGCCACCGGGCTCCGTCGGGAAGTTCCTCCAGGTAGCAGGCGAGCACCCGGACGTTCGGGTCGGCGACCAGCAGCTCGGCCGCCTCGGTCGCGGTGAGGTCGGCCTGGTTGCCCACGCTGATCCAGGCGGTGAGCCCGATCCCGCGATCCCCGGCCTTGCCCAGGAAGCTGCCGCCCAGCGCCCCGCTCTGCCCGACGTAGGCGATCCCGGAGTCCGGCTGCTGCGCGCCGTCCGCCGCGGCGGTGAAGGTCGCGGCCAGCCCGGTGGGGCGGTAGAGCAGCCCCTGGCAGTTCGGCCCGACGATCCGCAGCCCGTACCGCCCGGCCACCTCGACGAGCTGCTCCTGCAGCGCCCGCCCCTCCGCACCGACCTCGGCGAACCCCGAGGACAGCACCACCGCGCAGGACGCGCCCGCGCGCCCGGCCTCCTCGACCACGGACAGCACCCGCGCGGCCGGGACCAGCACGAGCACCAGGTCCGCCGGGCCGGGCAGCTCCCGCAGCGACGGGAAGCAGCGCAGGCCGTGCACCTGCTGGTAGTTCGGGTTGACCGGGTAGACCGGGCCGTCGAAGTCGCGCAGGTAGCGGGTCAGCCGACCGGCCATCGCCGAGCGCTCGGAAGCCCCGACGACCGCCACCGCCCGCGGGTGCAGCAACCCGTCCACGGCGGTCACCGGCCCTGGAACTTCGGGCTGCGCTTCTCCTTGAACGCCCGCATCGCCTCCGCGGAGTCCTCAGTGGACTGGACGACGGCCATGTGCGAGGAGATCAGGTCGAGCGAGGTCCGCAGGTCGGTGCGCGCCGACTGGTACACCGTCCGCTTGATCGCCCGGATCGCCACGGGCGGCCCGTCGGCCAGCCGCCGCGCGAAGGCGTAGGTCTGGTCCAGCAGCTCGTCGTCGGGGTAGCAGCGGCTGGCGATGCCGAGCTCCACCGCGGTGGCGGCGTCCACGAAGTCGCCGGTCCACAGCAGTTCCAACGCCTTCGCGGTGCCGACCAGCCGCGGCAGGTAGTAGCAACCGCCGTCGCCGGGCACCAGACCGACCCGCACGTAGCCCTCGGACAGCCGAGCGGACTCGCCGACGAACCGGATGTCGCACATCAGCGCCATGTCCATGCCCGCGCCCACGGCGACGCCGTTGACCGCGGCGAGGACCGGCTTGTCGAGGTCCTCCAGCGCCAGCGCGACCTGGTGGATCCGTTCGGTCAGCACGGTCTTGTGGTCCAGCACGGACTTCTCGCCCGCGGTGAAGTCGTCCAGGTCGACGCCCGAGCAGAACGCGTCCCCGGCCCCGGTGAGCACCAGCACCCGCACCTCGGGGTCGAACCGGGCGGAGCGGATGGCGGCCGCCCACTGGTCGATCATCTCCATCGTGAAGGCGTTCTTGCGCTTCGGCCGGTTCAGCAGGATCGTCCCGATCCCGTCGCTGACCTGGTACTCGAGGTCCGCCATGTGCATCCCTTCCGAGCTGGGCGAGTCGCGCCGAGTCTGGCACGCCGCCTCCCCGGAGTCCATACAAAATTGAATGCAATCCGAGAATCGGGGATGCCGCGGGGAAAATCAGCGAGAGGAGACCCGCTGCCGCCCGAAATCCCGGGGACGCCGCGAGTTCTCAGCCCGGCAGGGGGAGGCCCGCGGTGAGGGTGGGGGCGAGGTGCGCCGGGGTCGCTTCGCGGTGCGCGTCCATGATCCCGACCGCCTTCTCGGTCTGGCCGCGGCGCAGCGCGTTGATCAGCTGGCGGTGCTCGCGGACGATCCGGCGGCGCGCCGACTCGTCGTAGAGGTACACCGCGCGGTACGCCTCGGTCATCTTCCAGATCCGCTCGATCTCGTCGACGATCAGCTGCAGGCCCGAGGCGCGGAAGATGACGAAGTGGAAGTCGTGGTTGAGCTCGGTGATCCGCAGGACGTCGACCTGCTCGGCCGCCTGCGCGATCTGGTCGTTGAGCTCGCTGAGCCGGATGAGCTGCGCGGTGCTCAGCCGCGGCAGTTCGCGGAGCACGATGGCCTCGAGCGCGCCGCGCATCAGGTAGGCCTGCCGCAGCTCGTCGGCGGACAGGCGGGCCACGGTGTAGCCGACGTTCGGCTGGTGGCGGACCACTCCTTCGGCTTCGAGCGCCTTTAACGCCTCCCGCACCGGAACCCGGCTCACGCCCAGGCGTTCGGCGAGCGCTTCCTGGCGCAACGGCTGCCCGGGCAGCAGTTCCTGGCTGCGCATCATCTGCCGGATCTGCTCGACGGCGCGACCCACCGAAGTCCCCGCCATTGCTCCACACCCCACGCTCTGTTCGATCGGTGACCGAGAGAGTAACGCACCGTGTTCAGCGGGCTGCTGCGGACAACGTATTGACAAACCTGCATGTCCAGGCGCACCGTAGCCCGCAACGGTGCGCAAATAGCGACAGCGTTGTGGATATCGCAACAAGTCTTCGGAGGTCGGTGTGGCGGGGTCGGGTTTTCTGCAGACCGCGGATCGGGCCCTGCAGGTGCTGCTCGCGTTCACCGACGACCGGCCGGAGTGGGGCGTCACCGAGCTCGGGCGCGAGCTCGGGCTGGACAAGTCCGTCACCCAGCGGTTGCTCGCGACGCTGGCCAACCGCGGTTTCGTGCTGGCCGACCCGGAATCCCGCCGCTACCGGCTCGGCCCGGCGGTGTCCCAGCTCGCCCGGGTCGCCGAGCGCAGCGGGGCGCTGAGCCTGGTCGCACGTCCCGTGCTGGCGATGCTGGCGCGGGAGACGGGGGAGAGCGCCGTGCTCAACGTCGCGCACGGCGGCTCCTACCGGACCGTCGCGGCCGTGGACGCCCGCGGCCCGATCAGCTACACCGCCGTGGTCGGGCACGTGATGCCCGGTCACGCCGGGTCCTCCGGGCACGCGCTGTTCGCCGGGCAGCCGCCGGAGGAGGTCCGCGAGCTGTTCGGCCCCGAACCGCTGGCCCGCTACACGCCGAGCACCCCGACCACCTACGCCGAGCTGGAGCAGCGGTGGCAGCAGGTCCGGGACACCGGCGTGTCCGTCTCGACCGGGGAGTTCGACGCGAACGTCGGCGCCGTCGCGGTGCCGCTGCAGCTCTCCGGTGCGACAGTGGCGTCGTTGACGCTCATCGGCCCCGCCGAGCGCGTCACCGGCCGGATCGACGACCTGACCGCTCCGCTGCGCGCCGCGGCCACCGACCTGTCCAGCCGACTGGCGCCCGGCGCCGGGCCGCAAGACGGCTGATCCCCTCCTCGAAAGGCTGCTCATGACCGTCAGCGAATCCCGGGCCGGTGCCGAGCGCACCCACCCGCGGGCTTTCGAGCCGACCGTCCTGGTGATCACCGTCGTGCTGTCCGTGGTCGGCGCGATCATCGGCCTGCACCTGATCACCACGCTGGGCATCTCGGCCAACACCTCGGTGATCGGCGCGCTGATCGCGATGATCATCGGCCGGATCAACGTGGCCGCGCTGCGCAGGATGCGCTCGGTGCACCGGCAGAACCTGGTGCAGAGCGCGGTGTCCGGCTCGACCTTCGCCGCCGCCAACTCGCTGCTGGCACCGATCGCGGTGCCCTTCGCCTTCGGCCGCCCCGACCTGGTGTGGCCGGTGTTCGCCGGGGTCGCGATCGGCCTGTTCGCCGATTCCTTCGTGCTGTACCGGCTGTTCAACTCGCGGCTGCTGCCCGCGCAGGCCGCCTGGCCGCCGGGTGTGGCCGCGGCGGACACCATCATCGCCGGGGACAAGGGCGGTCGGCGGGCCATCGTGCTGGCCTGCGGCGCGGTGGTCGGGTTCATCGGCTCGCTGTTCAAGCTGCCGGTCTCCGCGGCGGGCGTGGCCTTCATCGGCAACATCTGGGCGCTGGGCATGTTCGGCGTCGGCCTGATGGTCAGCCAGTACAGCCCGGCCTGGTTCGGCGTCGACATCGGCGACGTCTACATCCCGCACGGCGTGATGATCGGCGCCGGGCTGGTCGCCCTCGGGCAGGCCGCCTACCTGATGTTCCGCAAGAAGGACGCGAAGACCGAGCGCACCAGCTCGGTGGACCCCAGCCAGCTGCCGCAGGTCGACGAGCGCGCGCTGCGCCGCGGCGTGCTGGAGGGCTACGGCCTGTTCGTGCTCGGTGCCGCCGTGGTCGCGCTGGCCGGTGGGCTGATCTCCGAGCTGTCGGTGCCCGCGCTGGTCCTGTGGGTGCTGGCCGCCGCGCTGGCCGCGATCGTCCACGAGATCATCGTGGGGCTGGCGGCGATGCACTCCGGTTGGTTCCCGGCCTTCGCGGTCACGCTGATCTTCCTGGTGCTGGGCCTGATCCTCGGGGTGCCGCCGGTCGCGCTGGCGCTGTTCGTCGGCTACACCTCGGCCACCGGCCCGGCGTTCGCCGACATGGGCTACGACTTCAAGGCGGGCTGGCTGCTGCGCAAGGAGCACCGCCCCTACGACGCCTTCGAGCGCTCCGGCCGGTTCCAGCAGTACCTGGCCTCGCTGGTGGGCTTCGCGGTGGCGACGGTGGCGGTCGCGGTGTCCTGGCAGTCCTTCTTCGGCGACGGCCTGATCCCGCCGGTGGCCGAGGTCTACGCGGCCACCATCCACGCCGGGCTCACCGACCCGAACATCCTGGTGACGCTGCTGCTGTGGGCGGTCCCCGGCGCGCTGGTCCAGCTGCTCGGCGGCTCCAGCAGGCAGATGGGCGTGCTGCTGGCGACCGGTCTGCTGGTCGGCACCCCGCAAGCGTGCTGGCTGGTCTTCGGCGCCCTGCTGATCCGCATCGCCTACCGCTGGTGGCGCGGCGAACGAGCGGACGAGGACCTCAACCTCGTCGGCGCGGGCCTCATCGCCGGAGACGCCCTGTACTCGACCAGCCGCATCTTCGAGTCCAAGTGATCTGTCACGCAGACGAGCGCCAGGACGATCTGGACATACATCAGTCAGGGCATCCGCAGTCCAGGCGGGCGCTGAGGTTCCGCTACCCGCACTGCCACGCAAAACGAGTTCGTCAGATGGGAAAAGGAGTAGTTGTGGAAGTTGTCAGTCGTGTGGAATCCCGGCCCGAGTACCTGTCCTGGGAGGCTGCGATCGGTGCTCGCAAGCTCGTCGAGCAGGTCATGCTCGTCAAGCCAGGCGAGCAGGTGGTGCTGACCGGGGACACCTCCACCGACCGGCGCGTCGTGGAGCTGACCGCGCAGGCGGTGGCCGCGGCCGGGGCCACGCCGACCGTGATCTGGTACGAGACCCGGCCCAGCTCGGCGATGGAACCGCCCGCGCCGGTGGCCGGGGCGGTGGCCAAGGCCGACGTGTGGATCGAGTTCAGCGTCGCCTACATCATGCACAGCGACGCCTTCCGCGCCGCGATCGCCAACGGCGCCCGCTACACCAACCTGACCGGCATGGACGTCCCGATGCTGGTCGACACCGTCGGCAAGCCCGACTTCGAGGGCGTCATGCGGCTCGGCCGCGCGCTGGTCGCGCTGCTGGAGCAGGCCGACGAGGTGCGCATCACCGCGGCCAACGGCACCGACCTGGTCGGCCGCAACCAGGGCCGCCCGATCAACCTGCGCGGCAAGCCCGCCGAGAAGCCCGGCGAGACCGTCATGCTGTCCGGCCAGATCTCCTGGAACCCGATCGAGGAGACCCAGAACGGCACGCTGGTCTTCGACGGCGCGCTGTGGCCCCCGGCCGAGATCGGCCTGCTGCGCTCCCCGGTGCGCTGCAAGGTGGAGAACGGCGTGGTCACCGAGATCACCGGGGACCGCGACGCCGAGGTGTTCCGGAACTGGATGGAGTCCTTCGACGACCCGAACATGTTCCGGCTGGCGCACTGGTCGCTGGGCTTCAACCCGGGCGTGCTGGTGCCCACCGGCCGCATCGTCGAGGACGAGCGCGTCTTCGGCTGCGTGGAGATCGGCATCGGCACCAAGGGCGCCTGGATCGGCGGCGAGCCGTGGGTCGCGGCGGCGCACACCGACGGCAGCGTCCTCGGCCCGTCGATCTACCTGGACGGCGAGGCCATCGAGATCGACGGCCGCTACGTGCACCCGGAACTCGTGCAGATCTGCAAGGAGATCGGCGCCCCCGGGTACTGATCCCGTTTCTCGTGAGTGGCGATGGTTGTTCTCGCGACCATTTACGCTCACGACGGCTCGTGAGCGGCGATGGCGGTTCCAGCGACCATCGCCGCTCACGAACGAGAGTCCACTTTGGAGGGTTTGATGTCGTCCGTCAGCTACCGCCGTCCGGGGTTGGTGGCCCGGGACCACGTGTTCCGGGTTCCGCTGCGCCACGACGACCCGGGGGCCGGGGAGATCGAGGTCTTCGGGAGGGAGGTGGTCGCACCGGCCAAGCAGGACCAGCAGCTGCCGTGGCTGGTCTACTTCCAGGGAGGACCGGGCGGCAAGGCGGAGCGGCCGCTGAGCACCAGCGCGTGGCTGGGCCGCGCGCTGCAGGACTACCGGGTGCTGCTGCTCGACCAGCGCGGCACCGGGCGCAGCACCCCGGCGAACCGGCAGAGCCTGGCCGGGCTGCCCCCGGAGGAGCAGGCCGAGCACCTCAGCCTGCTCCGCGCCGACTCGATCGTGCGCGACGCCGAGGTGATCCGCGCCCAGCTGATCGGCGACGAGCCGTGGTCGGTGCTGGGCCAGAGCTTCGGCGGGTTCTGCGCGCTGACCTACCTCTCGCTGGCCCCGCAGGGCCTGCGGCAGGTGCTGATCACCGGCGGCATCCCGACCCTGACCGGCCACGCCGACGACGTCTACCGCGCCGCCTACCCCCGCACCCTGCGCAAGAACGACGCCTACTTCGCGCGCTACCCGCACGACGCCGAGATCGCGCGGCGGGTCGTCGAGCACCTCGCCGAGCACGAGGTGGTCATGCCCGCGGGGGAGCGGCTCACCCCGGAGCGGTTCCAGACCCTGGGCATCCAGTTCGGCCAGGGCTCGCAGTTTGACGCGCTGCACTACCTGCTGGAGGAGGCGTTCATCGGCGACACCCTCTCCGACACCTTCCTGCGCGGCGCGGACGCGGTGCTCTCCTTCGCCCCGCGGCCGCTCTACGCGGTGCTGCACGAGTCCATCTACTGCCAGGGCGCCGCCTCGCGGTGGTCGGCGCACCGGGTCCGCGCGGAGTTCCCCGAGTTCGACTGGACCACCGCCGACCGGGTCAACTTCACCGGCGAGATGATCTACCCCTGGCAGTTCGAGCAGGACCCCGCGCTGGTGCCGCTGCGCGAGGCCGCCGACCTGCTCGCCGCCAAGAGCGACTGGCCGGCGCTCTACGACCTCGACCAGCTGGCCCGCAACGAGGTCCCGGTGGCCGCGGCGGTCTACCACGACGACATGTTCGTCGACCGGGACCACGCGCTGGCCTCGGCCGAGCGGGTGCGCGGCGCGCGGGTGTGGGTGACCAACGAGTACGAGCACGACGGCGTCAAGGCCTCACCGGCGGTGCTGGACCGGCTGCTGGCGATGAACCGGGGTGACGCCTGACACGCCGACACCCCCGCTGCACGGGGCGGGCCGTCCCGCTATTGTTCGGTTCTCATGTCCGCATCGGAGCCGAGCGGCGCTGGCGGCGTGCCCTGGCAGCGCATCTTCGACCAAGCGGCCGCGGCGATGGCCATCCTCGACTTGCAGGGCCGGTACCTGCACGTCAACGCGGCGCTGTGCCGGTTGCTCGGCTACCGCAGCGAGGAGCTGGAGGGGCGGGACTACCGCGACTTCACCCACCCGGATGACATCGACGACGAGGGTCCGGTGGAGTCGGAGCACCCCCTGGAGAAGCGCTACATCCGCTCCGACGGGAGCCTGATCTGGGCGCTGGTGGCCCGCACCTTCATCCGGGACCCCGACGGCACCGCGGTGTACTTCCTGTCCCAGATCCAGGACATCACCCAGCGCCGCGAGGCCGAGCTGCTCTGGCAGCGCAGCTTCGCCAACGCGCCGATCGGGATGGCGCTGCTGGACCTGAAGGGCTCGTGGACGGCGGTCAACGACACGCTCTGCTCGATGCTCGGCTACTCGCGCGAGGAGATGCTGTCCATGTCGTTCGCCGACGTCACCTACGAGGAGGACGAGGCGCCGGGCATGACGGCGCTGGAGGACATGGCCTCCGGCCTGGTCGACTCGGTGAACCTGGAGAAGCGCTACCGGCACAAGGACGGCCGCCCGATCTGGATGCTGATCAGGGCCACCGCGGTGCCCGGGGCCGACGGGACACCGGCGTACGTGGTCAGCCAGTACGAGGACATCGGCGAGCAGCGCATGGTGGACGCCCACCTGGCCCACCTCGCGCTGCACGACCCGCTGACCGGGCTGGCCAACCGCGCCCTGCTCGCCGACCGCCTGGACCACGGGCTGCAGCAGCTCGAGCGCGGCAACGGGGTGCTGGTGGTGGTGCTGGCCGACCTCGACCAGCTCAAGCCGACCAACGACCGCTACGGCCACGCCGTCGGCGACCAGCTGCTGATCGCCGCCGCCCGCGAGATCCAGCAGGCGGTGCGCGCGGGGGACACCGTCGCGCGCCTCGGCGGGGACGAGTTCGTGGTGGTCAGCCTGCTGCCGGACGCCGCCGCCGCGGAGCAGCTCCGGAACCGGGTGGAGGACCACCTGAACACCGAGGTCGTGGTGCACGGCGTCATGGTGAGCCTGCAGGCCAGCGTCGGGTACGCGGTGACCTCGGACCCGACGGACGCCCCGGACGCGCTGCTGCACCGGGCCGACCGCGAGATGTACGCCAGCAAGCGCCGCCGCCGCGAGGCCAACGGCGGCCGCTGACCGCCGGCGGGTGTTGCAGTTTCAATGAGGTTTTTCCAACCTCGTTCTGCGTGGCGGTGCCGGTGGCGGAACCTCAGCGCCCGCCTGGCTGTGGGTGCCCTGACTTGTGTATGACCCGATACACGGCGTCAGGGCCGTCCTCGCCAGGCGAACGCTGAGAACCCGCGGCGGTGCGAGTTGCGAGGGTGGGTTATGCGCCTGCGGCGCATGCGACCCTCGCCGATCGGTGCCGGTCGCCCTTCGCAGCTGCGGTCCACGGGCAGGATGAAAAAGGCTCAATTGAAACTGCGATCCGCCGTGGGTGGTGGGCGCGGTTTCAATTGAAACCGCGGTTCAGGCGTCGAGGTCGGCGAGGGCGGATTCGATCGCGCGGTGGAAGGTCGGGTAGGCGAAGATCATCCCGCGCAGCCGGGGGATCGGGACCTCGGCGTGCACCGCCACCGCGAGCGCGCCGATGATCTCACCACCGGCGGGCGCGACGACCGTGGCCCCGACCAGCACCCCGCGCCCGGCGTCGGCGACGAGCTTGATGATCCCGGCATTCCCGGCCTTGTGGATCCAGCCGCGCGTGGAGTCCTGGATCCGGGTGCTCCCGGTGCGCACCTCGATCCCGGCGTCCCGGGCCTGCGCCTCGGTCAGCCCGACGCTGGCGACCTCGGGATCGGTGAAGGTCACGGCGGGCATCGCCCGGTAGTCGGCGGGCTCGCCGTCCTGGCCGAGGATGTCGGCGGCGGCGATGCGCGCCTGGTACATCGAGGTGTGCGTGAACGCGCCGCGACCGGTGACGTCGCCGATCGCCCAGACGCCGTCGGCGGCGCGCATCCGCTCGTCCACCGGGATGGTGCGCGCCCGCTCGTCCAGCCCGACCGCGCCGACGCCCAGCGCGCGCAGGTCCGTGCGGCGGCCGGTGGCCACCAGCAGCCGCTCCGCGGTGAGCAGGTCGCCGCCCGCCAGCCGCACCTCGAACCGGTCGTCGTGCTTGACGTGCTCCACGCCGTTGCCGGTGCGCACCTGGACGCCCTCGGCGAGCAGCGCTGCGGTGATCACCTCCGAGGCCTCCGGTTCGGCCGCGGGCAGCAGCCGGGACTGGGCCTCGACCACCGCGACGGAGCTGCCGAACCGGGCGAAGACCTGCGCGAACTCCAGGCCGACCGGCCCGCCGCCGAGCACCAGCAGCGACCCCGGCACCTCGCGGGTCGGCACCGCGTCCCGGTTGGTCCAATATGGACTCCCGGCGAGCCCGTCGATCGGCGGCACCGCGGGCTCGGTGCCCGGGTTGAGCACGATGCCGCGCCGCGCGCGGAACACCTGGCCATCGACGGTCACCTCGCCCGGGGCGCTGATCCGCCCGACCCCGCGCACCAGCCGACCGCCGGTGCGCTCGAAGCGCTGCGCGGCGATCTCGTCTTCCCAGCCGGTGGTGGCCTCGTCGCGGATCCGGTCGGCCACCGGGGTCCAGTCCGGCCGCACCTCGGCCCGCCCGGCGAGGTCGGGCACCCGGCGGGCCTCGCCCAGCGCGTCGGTGGCCCGCACCATCATCTTGGTCGGCACGCACGCGAAGTACGGGCACTCGCCGCCGACCAGCCGGGACTCCACCGCGACCACGGAGAGCCCGGCGCGGGCCAACCGGGCGGCGACGTCCTCCCCACCCGGCCCCATGCCGATCACCACGACGTCGGCCTCGTCGACCACAGCACCCACCCCGTTCCCGGTCTCGGCCATCTCGTCCCAGGGCACCACCTCGGTGCCCGGCGCGCACCTCGGTCCGGCGCCGAGCGCTAGCGCCAGAGCAGGGCCTCGTCGAGGGGTTTGCGGGTCAGCTCCGGCACCTCGCAGTCGGCCGCCGGGTAGCCGACCGGGAACAGGATGTAGGGCCGCTCGCTGGACGGGCGGTCCAGGATGGTGGTCAGGAACCCCATCGGGTTGGGCGTGTGCGTCAGGGTCGCCAGCCCCATGGTGTGCAGGGCGGTGATGAACATGCCGCAGGCGATGCCGACGCTCTCGTTGACGTAGTAGTGCTTCTGCCGACCGGCGTCGGTCACCCGGTACTTCTGCGCGAAGGCGACCACGATCCACGGCACCACGTCGAGGAACTCCTTGTTCGCGTCGGTCTCCAGCCGGGACAGCGCCCCGTGCCACTGCGGGATGTCCTCGCGCTCGTAGAACGCGCGTTCCTCCGCCTCGGCGGCCAGCCGGATGCGGTGCTTGAGGTCGGGGTCCTGCACCGCGATGAAGGTCCACGGCTGCTGGTGCGCGCCGCTGGGCGCGGTGTTGGCGGTGCGCACCGCCAGCTCGATCGCCTCGCGCGGCACCGGGTCGGAGCTGAAGAACCGCACGCTGCGGCGGCCGTCGAGGTGCTCGAAGAGCTGCTGCCCGCGCCGCAGTCCTTCCGCAGCGGGCAGCCGCGGCGGGGTGTAGGGAACGAACGGGTGGGAGTGGGGGCGGGGTGCTGGCGCGGTCACTGATCCTCCTCGGGCGGTTGGGGTTTCAGCGCAGCGCGGTGGGCCTCCGCCGCGGCTGCGCGGGCGAGGTCTCCGTCGCGTCGGCGGCGGGTCGGCTGTGATGTAAGCCCACGCCCACCGCGGCAGGTATCGGCCGCTCCGGTGAACGTCTTCCCGGATGATGGGAAACCCCGCCCCCGGATCCGCACTGCTGGTCAGGTTATGGGGCAAGTCACAATTTCCGTCGCGCGCCCGCCGCGGTCCGGTCCCGGGCGCCCCGGTGCAGGCGGCACCACCTGCGGCACGAGCGGAACTCGATCGTTCCGGTGAAGATCCGGTCGTGAGGGGCGAGGGGTGCGGATGCGTGCGGAAGGGTGATCGGGCGGCTCCCGGCCGTGATCGGAATAAATGCAGGGGATGTATCGTTCGCCACAGGATGGACGTTGCCTGCAGGTGAAGGGGAACGGATCAAGTTGAGCACCGCGAACGGGCACCGGACCAACGGGGCCCAGAAGCTGAACCGGGTGGTCATCCGGTTCGCCGGGGACTCCGGCGACGGCATGCAGCTGACGGGTGACCGGTTCACCTCCGAAGCCGCGGCATTCGGCAACGACCTGGCGACGCTGCCGAACTTCCCCGCCGAGATCCGCGCCCCCGCGGGCACCCTGCCCGGTGTGTCGAGCTTCCAGCTGCACTTCGCCGACTACGACATCCTGACGCCCGGCGACCGGCCGGACGTGCTGGTGGCGATGAACCCGGCGGCGCTCAAGGCCAACCTGGGCGACCTGCCGCACGGCGGCATCCTGATCGTCAACACCGACGAGTTCAGCAAGCGCAACCTGTCCAAGGTCGGCTACGACAGCAACCCGCTGGAGGGCGACGACCTGGACCGCTACCAGGTGCACCAGGTGGCGATGGCGACCCTGACCCAGGGGGCCCTGGAGGGCACCGGGCTGGGCAAGAAGGACGCCGAGCGCTGCAAGAACATGTTCGCCCTCGGGCTGCTGTCGTGGATGTACCACCGGCCCACCGAGGGCACCGAGCGGTTCCTGCGCGAGAAGTTCGCCAAGAAGCCGCAGATCGCCGAGGCCAACGTGCTGGCCTTCCGCGCGGGCTGGAACTACGGCGAGACCACCGAGTCGTTCGCGGTGACCTACGAGGTCGCGCCCGCCAAGCTGCCCGAGGGCACCTACCGGCAGATCACCGGCAACACCGCGCTGGCCTACGGCATCGTCGCGGCCGGGCAGCGCAGCGAGCTGCCGGTGTTCCTGGGCACCTACCCGATCACGCCCGCCTCGGACGTACTGCACGAGCTGGCCAAGCACAAGAACTTCGGCGTCACCACCTTCCAGGCCGAGGACGAGATCGCCGGTGTCGGCGCGGCGCTGGGCGCCTCCTTCGGCGGGGCGCTGGGCGTGACGACCACCTCCGGGCCGGGCCTGGCGCTGAAGTCGGAGACCATCGGCCTGGCGGTGGCGCTGGAGCTGCCGCTGCTGGTGTGCGACATCCAGCGCGGCGGCCCGTCCACCGGGCTGCCCACCAAGACCGAGCAGGCCGACCTGCTGCAGGCCCTCCACGGCCGCAACGGCGAGTCGCCGGTGCCGGTGATCGCCCCGTGCTCGCCCGCGGACTGCTTCGACGCGGCGCTGGACGCCGCGCGCATCGCCCTGACCTACCGGACGCCGGTGCTGCTGCTGTCCGACGGCGCGATCGCCAACGGGTCGGAGCCGTGGCTGGTCCCGGACGTCGAGCAGCTGCCCGACCTGCGCGTCCAGTTCGCCACCGAGCCCAACGCGCCGGACGGCTCCGGCGAGTTCTGGCCCTACGTGCGCGACCCGGAGACGCTGGCCCGCGAGTGGGCGGTGCCGGGCACGCCGGGCCTGGAGCACCGGGTCGGCGGCCTGGAGAAGGCCGAGGGCAAGGGCAACATCTCCTACGACCCGGACAACCACGACAAGATGGTGCGGATCCGCCAGGCCAAGGTCGACGGGGTGCAGGTCCCGGACGTCACGGTCGACGACCCGTCCGGCGAGGCCCGCGTGCTGGTGCTGGGCTGGGGCTCGTCCTACGGCCCGATCGGTGCCGCCTGCCGCCGGGTGCGCGCGCAGGGGATGTCCATCGCGCAGGCCCACCTGCGCCACCTCAACCCGATGCCGGGCAACCTTGGCGACGTGCTGCGCAGCTACGACAAGGTGATCGTCCCGGAGATGAACCTGGGGCAGCTGGCGATGCTGCTGCGCGCCCGCTACCTGGTCGACGTGCAGTCCTACACGAAGGTGGCGGGACTGCCGTTCCGAGCCGAGGAGCTGCAGAACGTGCTCACCGACGTGGTGCAGGGGGTGTCCGCGTGACGACCACCGATCTGGGAATCCCGGGCCTGGGCGGGCTGGCCGGTGTGCCGACCGCCGACGAGCCGCAGAAGGCCAAGGACTTCAAGTCGGACCAGGAGGTCCGCTGGTGCCCGGGGTGCGGCGACTACGTCGTGCTCAACGCGGTGCAGAGCTTCCTGCCGTCGCTGGGCCTCAAGCGGGAGAACATCGTGTTCATCTCGGGCATCGGGTGCTCGTCCCGGTTCCCGTACTACATGAACACCTACGGGATGCACTCCATCCACGGCCGCGCCCCGGCGATCGCGACGGGCCTGGCGACCAGCCGACCGGACCTGTCGGTGTGGGTGGTGACCGGTGACGGCGACGCGCTGTCCATCGGCGGCAACCACCTGATCCACGCCCTGCGCCGCAACGTGAACCTGAAGATCCTGCTGTTCAACAACCGGATCTACGGCCTGACCAAGGGCCAGTACTCGCCGACCAGCGAGGTCGGCAAGGTCACCAAGTCGACCCCGGTGGGCTCGCTGGACCACCCGTTCAACCCGGTGTCGCTGGCGCTGGGCGCGGAGGCGTCCTTCGTGGCGCGCGTGATCGACTCGGACCGCGCGAGCGTGACGGAGACCCTGAAGGCGGCGGCCGAGCACCGCGGCAGCGCCCTGGTGGAGATCTACCAGAACTGCCCGATCTTCAACGACGGCGCCTTCGACGTGCTGAAGGACAACGACGAGAAGCAGCGCCGCATCGTCGCCCTCAAGCACGGCGAACCGATCGCCTTCGGCCCGGAGGACGAGCGCTACGGCGTGGTCTCCGGCCCGGACGGCTTCCGCGTTGCGAAGCTGTCCGAAGTGGACGAGAGCGAAGTGGTGGTGCACGACGCGCACCGCGAGGACCCGTCCTACGCCTTCGCCCTGTCCCGCCTCGGCGGCCAGGACCTCAACCCGGCGGTGACGGGAATCTTCCGAGCGGTCCAACGCCCCACCTACGACGACCTGGCCCGAGCCCAGGTCGCGGAGGCCCAGCAGTCCAAGCCCGCGAACCTCCAGCAACTCCTCCGCGGCAACGACACCTGGACCATCTGAGCCCGAACCGAAGTGAAGGGCACCGCTGACCATCGGTCGGCGGTGCCCTTCACTGGGACGCCCTGTCAGGGGCGGGTGTAGCGGCCGAGCTTCAGGTCGCTGATGAAACGGTGGATCTCCTCGATCCGTTGGGACGATGCTCCGGGATCCAAGGCCAGCTCGCGAAGGCGGTCGAACGCGGCGCTGTGCACCTGGACCTCCGGCTCCTCCTCCAGGTAGTCCTCGAAGTCTCCGCGGGCCGCGTCGGGGCGGTAGGCCGTTCCACCCGCCGGTTTCGAGTGATGCCGCCGCCAGCTGGACCAGGCGGTCGCGTTCCGATTCCTCGATGCCGAGGACCGTTCCGATGGCGGTGATCTCGGCGGGTCCGGCGATCGTGGCGGCGCGTTCGAAGCGGCTGAGCCGGTGGGTTGAGCCGTTGCCGTGCGCACTTTCCGGTGCCGAGGCGCCGGAAAGTGTGCACGGGCGGGGCGACGGGTGCTGGGGGTGGGCGACAGGAGGGGGCGTGCTCGGCGGGCAGATTGCCCACCTGCGGTTCATTGACTCCGCAATGACGCGGGCTTACTTTCGCCTGGCGGATGATCACCGAGGAGGTCGGCGATGTGCCAGGAGTGTTGTCGGCGTTCCCCGCAGCCCCGGATCTCCCGGGCGCAGTTCCTCAAGCTCGTCGGGCTGGCCACCGCCGGGGTCGCGGTCACCGCGGGGTGCTCCAGCGGTGCGCCCGGTGGCGTCCGCGAGGGCGGACGGGTGCTGATCGACAACGTGCGCGGCTTCACGCTGACCCCGGACGGGCCGCTGGAGTTCTCCAGCCTGCTGGTCGAGGCCGACGGGCGCGTCGGCGGGCTCGACGTGGCCAACACCGGGGGCGCTGAGCGCATCGACGGGCGGGGACGGGTGCTCATCCCGGGCCTGCACGACGCGCACGGGCACTTCGGGCAGCTCGGGGCCAACGTCTCGCAGCTCAACCTGGCCGGGACGAAGTCGCTGGACGAGGCGATGCGGGCGCTCAAGACCTTCGCCGCGGAGCACCCGGAGCGGCAGTGGATCCTCGGTCGCGGCTGGAACGACGTGATCTGGGGCCTGGGGCGGCTGCCGTCGGCGGCCGACCTGGACGCCGCGGTGCCGGACCGGCCGGTGTGGCTGGTGCGGGTCGACGGGCACGCCGGGGTGGCCAACACCGCCGCGCTGCGGCAGGTCGGCATCACCCGGGACACCCCGACCCCGGCGGGCGGGGAGATCGTGCGCGGTCCCGACGGCGCGCCCACCGGGGCCTTCGTCGACGCCGCGCAGGACCTCGTCGAGACCCACCTGCCGAAGCCGACCACCGAGGACCTCAAGCAGAACTTCACCGCCGCGCAGCGCAAGCTCAACGAGGTCGGCCTGACCTCGGTCAGCGACGCGGGCACCAGCGCCGCCGAGCTCGCCGTCCTGCACCAGCTGGCCGCCGCCGGTGAGCTGACGATCCGCACCAACTCGTTCCTCACCTACGACGCCTACCGCGAGCTCGGCGCGCAGGCGCGCGGCGACTCCTTCGCCGACGACATGCTGCGGGTCCGCACCGTCAAGCTCTACATCGACGGTGCGCTCGGCTCGCACGGCGCCGCGATGCTCGCGCCCTACAGCGACGATCCGGAGAACTCCGGGCTGCCGCAGATGGACGCCGCCGAGCTGCGCAACCGGGTCACGCAGGTGATGCGGGACGGCTTCCAGGTCGCCACGCACGCCATCGGCGACGCCGGGAACCGGATGGTGCTCGACGCCTACGAGGCCGCGATGGCCGAGGTCGGCGGGGACATGCGGCACCGCATCGAGCACGCGCAGGTCCTGGCGGTGGAGGACATCCCGCGCCTGCGCACCAACGGGATCATCGCCTCGATGCAGCCGGTGCACGCCACCGACGACATGAACATGGCCGAGGACCGCGTCGGCCCGCAGCGCATCGCGGGCGCCTACGCCTGGCGCACCATGCTGGAGCAGGGCATCACCATCGCCTCCGGCTCGGACTTCCCGGTGTCCTCGGAGAACCCGTTCGACGGGCTGCACGCCGCGATCACCCGGACCGACCGCGACGGCCAGCCGGTCGGCGGCTGGTACCCGCAGCAGGCCATGACCCCGCACGAGGCGCTGCGCTCGTTCACGCTCGGCGCCGCGTTCGCCGCGCACCAGGAGCGGGTGCTCGGCAGCCTGGAACCCGGCAAGTGGGCCGACTTCGTCATCCTCGACCAGGACCCGCTGGACCCGCCGCCCGGCCGGGCGCGCTGGCAGACCCGGACGCTGCAGACCTGGGTCGCCGGGCGCCGCGTCGGCGAGTACGGGGACCTGTAGGCCGTGCTGATGCGGTAGGGCGCGTACTCCGGCGATCGGATCTGGAGGCGCTGATCGCTGCTTAGGCTCGGCGGACCGGTTGGGTGACGCCCACACCGGGCCCCGTTGCCGAGGAGAGCGGCCAGCCATGACGCAGACCGTGAGCAAGCGGACCTGGCGGGACACCGGACGTCCGTTCCCGTACGTGCTGATGTACCACTCGGTCGCCGTCTACCAGCGCGATCCGTACCTGGTGACGGTCGACCCGCGCCGCTTCGACCAGCAGCTGCGCTGGTTGCGGGACAACGGGCTGCGCGGGGTGTCGATGCGCGAGCTGATGCGCGCCCGCCGCGCCGGGGAGGCGCGCGGCTTGGTCGGGCTGACCTTCGACGACGGCTACGCCGACTTCGCGCGCAACGTGGTGCCCGCGCTGCAGCGGCACGGGTGCACCGGCACCGTGTTCGTGATCGCCGGTCGGATCGGCGGGGACAACGAGTGGGACCCGGCGGGCCCGCGCAAGCGGTTGATGACCGCGGACGAGGTGCGGGAGGTCGCCGAGGCGGGCGTGGAGGTCGGTTCGCACGGACTGCTGCACCAGCACATGTCCTATTTGGACGACGACGAGCTGGTCGCCGAGGCGGTCGAGAGCCGGGACCTGCTGCGCGAGCTCACCGGCCAGGACGTCGCCGGGTTCTGCTACCCGTACGGCGACGTCGACCAGCGGGTGGTGGACACCGTGACCGCGGCGGGCTACGAGTACGGCTGCGCGATCTGGCGCTCGGAGGTGTCCGGCCCGCACGCGCTGCCGCGCACCTACATCGGCGACCGCGACGGCGCGCTGCGCCTGCGCGCCAAGCACCTCCGCCACCGCCTGACCGGGCTGCGCTGACCGCGCACCTCGGTCTTCCGGACACACCGCGATTTCAATGGAAATCGGACGTCCGATTTCCATTGAAATCGCGTTCCCGGCGCGGGCGAGCGGCGCAAGCCGGGGGTGTCCTCAAGTTTCGGTAACCGCGCTCACCTCGGTGGGGGAGACCCCGGCGGTCGCTCGGGTGGGACGGTTTTGCGCAGCGAGCACGGCGGACTGGGGGAGGGACCGTGAGCGGACATTCGCTGTCGCTGGCGATCAACGGGCGGGAACGGCTGCTGACCGACCGGCTGATCGCCTTCGAACCGACCGCGCCGGAGCGCACCGAGACGGTGGCGGTCGTCGGGCTCGGCTACGTCGGGCTGCCCACCGCCTGCGCGTTGCACGACGCCACGACGCAGGTCATCGGTTTCGACATCAGCGAGGAGCGGCTTCGCGAGATCAAGGCGGGCGAGGTGGACCTGCCCGAGGAGGAGCGGCGCGGGCTGGCCGCCGCGCTGGACGGCGGCGGGCTGACGCTGACCTGCGACCCGGCGTCGCTGGCCGAGGCCGACGCGGTCATCGTGTGCGTGCCGACTCCGGTGGACGCGGCGCGCGCCCCGGACCTGACGGCCCTGCGCGCGGCCTGCCGGACCGCGGTGTCGCACGCCAAGCGCGGTCAGGTGATCGTGCTGACCTCGACCACCTACGTCGGCACCACCCGGCAGCTGCTGGTGGAGCCGCTGCGCGAGCGCGGGCTGCGGGTCGGCGACGAGGTGCACGTGGCGTTCAGCCCGGAGCGCATCGACCCCGGCAACTTCGACCACGTGCAGCGCCGGACCCCGCGCGTGGTCGGCGGCGTCACGCAGCGGTGCGCGCAGCGCGCCGCAGAGGTGGTGCGGCGGATGACCGACCGGGTCTACCTGGTCAGCTCCCCGGAAGCCGCCGAGCTGACCAAGCTCTACGAGAACATCTTCCGCGCGGTCAACCTGGCGCTGGCCAACGAGATCGCCGACGCCTGCGCGGTGCTCGGCCTGGACCCGATCGAGGTCACCGTCGCGGCGGGCACCAAGCCCTACGGGTTCCTGGGCAGCTTCCCCGGGCCGGGCGTCGGCGGGCACTGCATCCCCTGCGACCCGCACTACCTGCTGTGGCAGCTGGGGCGGCGCGGGCTGTCGGCGCCGCTGATCGAGCAGGCCATGCGCTCGATCGACCAGCGTCCGGGCCGGGTGGTGCAGCGGGTGGTGGAGATGCTCGGCGAGGCGGGCGTGGACCACTCCGGGGCGCGGGTGCTGGTGGCCGGGGTCAGCTACAAGGCGGGGGTGCGGGACCTGCGGGAGTCCCCGGCCCTGCCGATCCTGGCCGGGCTGCGGCGGCTGGGCGTCGACGTGCACTACCACGACCCGCTGCTGCCGGAGATCGAGCTGCCGGACGGTACCCGGATGACCAGCGAACCCGCGCCGCGCGGCCGGGACTGGGACGTCACGGTGATCCACACCGCGCACCCCGGCGCCGACTACGGCTGGGCCCGGGACTGCCCGCAGGTGCTCGACGCGACCTACCAGTTCGACGCCGTGCCGCACCGGCGCGTGTTGTGAGGTGCCGCCGATGTTCGACACGACCACGCCCGCCGTGGTGTTCAAGCTCGACCCGAACGTGCTGCACCACGGCGGGCTCGGGGTGATCCGCAGCTTGGGCCGCGCCGGTGTCCCGGTGTACGCGGTGCACGAGGACTCGCTGGCCCCGGCGGCGCATTCGCGCTACGTGCGCGGCCGGTGGCTGTGGAGCCCGGACCCCGAGGACCCGGAGGCGATCCGGTTCGGGCTGATGCGGCTGGCGCAGCGGATCGGGCGCACCGCCGTGCTGATCCCCACCGACGACGCGGCGGCGATCTTCCTGGCCGAGCACGGCGATCCGCTGCGCATGTGGTTCCAGTTCGCCCAGCCGCCGCACGACCTGCCGCGGCAGGTGGCCGGGAAGTACACGATGTACCAGCTGTGCCGCCGGTTGGGCGTGCCGTGCGCGCAGGCGAGGCTGGTCGGCGCCTGGGACGAGGCGCTGGAGTTCGCCGACCAGGTGGGGTATCCGCTGGTGGCCAAGCTCGCCGCGCCGTGGCAGCCGACCGGGGGCCGGGTGCGCAGCACCACGATCGTCGCCGACGAGGGCGGGCTCGCGGCGCTCTACCGCGACTGCGGGCGCGCCGCCGTCGGCGGCCTGATGCTGCAGGAGTTCATCCCCGGCGGGCCCGGGTACGACTGGTTCTTCCACGGCTACTGCGACGCCGATTCGGTGTGCCGCCCGGCGTTCACCGGGGTCAAGGAGCGGTCCTACCCGGCGCACGCCGGGCTGACCAGCCTGGGGCGCTGCGCGGAGAACGAGTCGCTGCTGCGCTCGGCCACGACGCTGCTGGAGAAGCTGTCCTACACCGGAATCGTCGACCTGGACTTCCGGTGGGACGACCGCGACCAGCAGTACAAGCTGCTCGACTTCAACCCCCGCCTGGGCGCGCAGTTCCGGCTGTTCCGGGACAGCGCGGGGCTGGACGTGGCGCTGGCGTCCTACCTGGACCTGACCGGGCAACCGGTGCCGGTCGGGCGGCCGGAGGTCGGGCGCCGGTTTCAGGTGGAGAACTACGACCCGATCGCGGCCCTGCGCTACTGGTCCAGCGGCGAGCTCGGACTGCGCTCCTGGGCCGGGTCGAACCGCCGGGTGCACGAGCGGGCCTGGTTCGCCCGCGACGACCTGCTGCCCTTCGCCCTGATGTGCACCTGGATGGTCTGCCGCGCGGTGGCCCGCCCGTGGCGCCGGAGGCGCACCCGCCACCCGGAACTGGCCGAACCCCAGTACGTCCCGGGCCGCAACTACGACGGCGGACGAGTCGGGAAGGGGTGATCCGGCCTTGCGAGGACGGAGAAGCGACCCCCGTGCCAACCGCACCTCAGGGGAACGTGGTGCAGCTCAGCCACAAGAAACCGCTCAACGCGAGTTCAACCCCAAACGCAACCACCGCTGAAAAACGCGAAGAGGCGGAACAGGAGTGACTATGAACGATCTCGTGGACGTGGCCGTGGTCGGTGCCGGACCGTACGGCCTCTCGCTGGCCGCGCACCTGCGCCGGTCCGGAGTTTCGCACCGGCAGTTCGGGTTGCCGATGCACCTGTGGCGCGCGCACATGCCGCGCGGGATGTTCCTGAAGTCGCAGGGCTTCGCTTCGAACCTGTCCGACCCGGACGGCGCGCACACGCTGCGCAACTTCTGCCTGGAGACCGGCAAGCGCTACGCCGACTACGGGATTCCGGTGTCGCTGGCCGATTTCGTGGACTACGGCGAGTGGTTCCAGCAGGGCCGCGGGCTGGAGGTCGAGGAGCAGCTGGTGGCCGACATCGCGCAGCGGCCCGGCTGGTTCGAGCTGACGCTCGACGACGGGCAGCGCGTCGACGCCCGCCAGGTGGTGGTCGCGGTCGGCGTCGAGTACTTCCCGCGGATCCCGGAGATGCTGGCGGAGCTGCCCACCGAGCTGTGCACGCACAGCTCGGCGCACGACGACCTCAGCGGTTTCGACGGCCAAGACGTCATCGTGATCGGTGCCGGGCAGTCGGCGCTGGAGACCGCCGCGCTGCTGCACGAGCACGGCGCCCGCACCCGGCTGGTGGCGCGCAGGCCCAGGCTGAGCTGGAACGGCTACCCGCTGCTGCCGGACCGCCCGTGGTGGCGGCGGATGCGGGAGCCGGAGGCCGGGTTGGGCTCCGGGCTGTCCACCTGGTTCTACTCCGAGCACCCGGAGTGGTTCCGGCACCTGCCGGAGCAGGTGCGCATCCAGCGGGCGCGCACCGCGCTCGGCCCGGCGGGCGGCTGGTGGCTCCGGGAGCGCGTGGAGGGCTGCTTCCCGGTGCACGTCGGGCACCGGCTGGACTGGGCGAAGGCGACCGGTGACCAGGTGCGGCTGGGCGTCCGGGCCGGTGGTCAGGTGCGCGAGTTCACCGCCGACCACGTCATCTGCGCCACCGGCTACCCGCCGGCGCTGAGCAGGCTGCCGATGGTCGGTCCCGGGCTGCGGTCCTCGATCGCCCTGGTCGGCGGAACTCCGCGGGTGGACGCGGACTTTGAGTCCTCGGTGCCGGGGCTGTACTTCACCGGTCCGCTGGTGGCGCCCAGCCACGGCCCGGTCATGCGGTTCGTCTACGGGGCCGACTACGCGGTCCGGCGGATCACCTCGCGGATCGAGCGGAGCGCGACGCGCCCGCTCGTCGTCGGCGGTGCCGGATGAGCACGACCGACTCCGCCGCTGCCCGACCGCTCCCGGCGAGCACGCCCGGGGCGCGGCCGCTGGTGCGCAGGCGGGTCGGTGGTCGGCTGCTCCCGGCGGTCGACCTGCTCGCGCTCCTGCCGGTGGGGCCGATCGTCGGGGCGGACTGGCTGCTCGGCGCGGTGTTCGCGCTGCTGGCGTGGCTGCTGCTGGCGGTCCAGGGGCAGCACCGGCTGCGGATCTGCCTGCGGGTGTCCGACCAGGTGCCGCAGCTGGCGATCGCCTCGGGGTTGCCGCTGGTGCTGCTCGTGCCGTGGCTGTCCGGCGGCCTGCTTCTCGCGGCTTCGAGCTTCGGCGGGCTGGTGTTGGCCCGTGCGGGTCTCCACGCGGTGCTGCGCAGCGGCTACCGGCGCGGGGCGCTCGACGAGCCGACGCTGGTCGTCGGGTCGGGGGAGCTCGCCGAGCGGATCGCCGGACGCGCCCGGGAACATCCGGAGTTCGGGTTGCGGCCGCGGCTGATCCCGCTGTCCGAAGTGGACGAACTGGGTGAGCTGGTCGCCGCGCACGGGATCACCCGGGTGCTGATCTGCCCGGACGGCGCGACCGAGACGGCGCTGGCGGCGGTGCTGCGGTCGAACCGCCCGCTGCCCGCCGACGTGTGCGTGGTGCCGAGGTTGCCGGAGATCGGCGCGGCGTTGCCGCGCGCCGCGCTGGACGAGCTCTGGGGAGTTCCGCTGGTCCCGCTGCGCCGCTTCGGGCACGGCAGGGCCGGAGCGGTGGCCAAGCGGGCGTTCGACATCGTCCTCAGCGGACTGATGCTGGTGGTGCTCGCGCCGCTGCTGCTGGCGCTGGCCGTCGCGGTGCGGTTGGACAGCCCGGGACCGGTGTTCTTCCGCCAGCTGCGGGTGACCGGGCCGGGGCGGATCAGCCAGGTGCTCAAGCTGCGGACGGTGCGGGTCGGGGCCGTGCAGGGCTGGGCGGTGCCCGCCGAGGACTGCACCGCGCTCGGGAAGTGGCTGCGCAGCACGCACCTGGACGAGCTGCCGCAGCTGATCAACGTGCTGCGCGGTGAGATGTCGCTGGTCGGGCCGCGGCCGGAACGCCCGCACTACGCCCGGCGCTTCGGCCAGGAGATCCCGCGCTACGGCGACCGGCACCGGATGCCCGGCGGGATGACCGGGTGGGCGCAGGTGCACGGTCTGCACGGCGACACCTCCATCCCGGACCGGGTGGAGTTCGACAACCAGTACATCGAGCAGTGGTCACCGTGGGGGGACGCGGTGATCGTGCTCCGCACGGTCGCGGTCGTGCTCCGGGCGTCGGTGACGGCCTGCCTCCGCTGGGAGCTCGGCGGCGGGAACCCGCGCCACCGGCGCCCGGCACGACCGCGCCCAGGGGACCACCGCCGGACCGGGCGGCGCGTCGGGTTCGCGCGGAACTGACCCGGGACGACATCGACATTGGGGGAGACGGATGAAGGTCCTGCACGTGATCACCGGGCTCGGCGTCGGGGGAGCCGAGCTGCAGCTGCGGCAGGTGCTGCAGCACACCAGGCACGACGCCGAGGTGGTGTCGCTGTACAACCCCGGCGACGTGGCCGGGATGATCGCCGGTGACGGGGTGCGCGTGCGCGACCTCGGCATGACGCGCAACACCCAGGTCAGCGCCGTGCTCAAGCTGCGCGACCTGATCCGCACCGGCCGCTACGACGTGGTGCACACCCACCTGTACCGGGCGTGCGTGTACGGGCGGCTGGCCGCGCGGCTGGCCGGGACGAAGGTGGTGGTCTCCACCGAGCACTCGATCGGCGAGACCCACCTGGAGCGGCGGCGGATGACCTTCGGCGTGCGCGCCCTGTACCTGGGCACCGACCTGTGCTCGGACGCCACCATCGCGGTCTCCGACACCGTCGCCGAGCGGCTGCGCCGGTGGGGGATGCCGGAGCGCAAGATCACCGTGATCCCCAACGGGGTCGACTTCGGCCGGGTCGAGTTCGACGCCGCCGCCCGCGCCCGCGTCCGCCAGGAGCAGGGCATCGGCCCGGACGCCTACGTGGTGGGCGTGCTCGGGCGGCTGGACCCCAACAAGCGGTTCGACCTGGTCATCGAGTCCATGGCGCCGCTGCTGGGGCAGCAGACCAAGCTGCTGGTCGTCGGCGACGGCCCGGACCGGGAGCGGCTGGCGGCGGTGGCCCGCGCGCACGAGGTCGCCGAGCACGTGATCTTCGCCGGGCAGCGGCACGACGTGGCCGCGATGCTCTCTGCGCTGGACCTGTTCATCGCCTCCTCCGAGCAGGAGACCTTCGGCCTGTCGGTGCTGGAGGCGATGGCCAACGGCCTCCCGGTGCTCTACACCACCTGCCCGGCGCTGGTCGGCATCGACACCGACCGGGCCCGCCAGGTGCCGGGCAACGCCGAGCGGATGCGCGCCGAGATCGCCGCCGAGATCACGGCCGCCCGGCCCCGCGCGGACGAGCCCGCGATCCGCGCGCAGTACGGCATCGAGGCGGTCACCGGCCGCATCGACGACCTCTACACCCAGCTCTGGCGGCGGCACCGCGCGGCCGTCCCGGCGGGGAGGGCGTGATGCGCGCACTGGTCACCGGCGCTGCCGGATTCATCGGATCGCACCTGGTCGAACAGCTGCTGGCCGACGGGCACCAGGTCGTCGGGCTGGACGACCTGAGCACCGGGCGGCGGGCGAACCTGCCGGTCGAGCACCCGGACCTGCGGCTGGTGCCGGGCACCATCCTGGACGCGGGGCTGGTCGACGAGGTGATGGCGGGCGCGGACGTGGTGTTCCACCTGGCCGCCGCCGTCGGAGCCTTCGTCATCCAGGAGCGCACCCGGCAGGCCCTGCTGACCAACGTCCACGGCACCGAGAACGTGCTCGACGCCGCGCTGCGGCACGGCACCCGCGCGCTCATCGCCTCCACCAGCGAGATCTACGGCAAGAACACCAAGGTCGGGCTGGTCGAGGGCGACGACCGGATCATCGGCTCGCCGCTGAAGTCCCGCTGGACCTACGCCGAGGCCAAGGCCATCGACGAGAGCCTGACCTGCTCCTACGTGCGCGAGCTCGGCCTGAAGGCGGTGATCGTGCGGCTGTTCAACACGGTGGGGCCGCGGCAGAGCGGCCGCTACGGGATGGTCATCCCGCGGCTGGTCGGGCAGGCGCTGCAGGGCAGGCCGCTGACCATCTTCGGCACCGGCAGGCAGATCCGCTGCTTCTGCCACGTCGCCGACGTGGTGCCCGCGCTGATCCGGCTGGTGCGGCTGGACCGCGCGCAGGGCATGGCGGTCAACCTCGGCAGCACCGAGCAGGTGTCCATCGAGGACCTGGCGGCGCGGATCATCGCGATGACCGGATCGCCCAGCAGCACCGTCCGGGTGCCCTACGAGGAGGCCTACGGGCCGGGCTACGAGGACATGCAGCGGCGGGTGCCGGACTGCTCGCGCGCGCGGGAGCTGATCGGTTTCCGCCCGCAGCGCAGCCTGGACGACATCATCCGCGCGGTGATCGACGAGCAGGTGCGGGCCGGCGAGCCCGCCACGGCGTGAGGAGCCGCGACATGCGACCGATCCGCCGGTTCGTCGAGTCGGTGCGCGAGCGCCGGGAACGCCGCGAGCGGTTCGAAGTGCTCCCGGCCGGGCCCGGCGCGGCGCACCGCGTCCGCGCCTTCAGCCGGTTCGGCGGGTCCGTCTGGCTGCTCGCGCTGATCGCGGTGTCGGTGCTGGTGGTGGCCTTCCTGGTGGTGCCGCGCGGGGGCGGGCCGGTGGCGCAGAGCCCGGTGGTGGTCGCCTCGCTGCCGTTCTGGAACCTGGGCAACGGCACCGAGATGGTGGTCAAGCACCGGGATTCGGTCAACGAGGTCTCGCCCTGGATCTACGGGCTGGACGCCAACGGCCGGGTGCTGGAGCAGTACCCGCCGGAGCAGACCGCGGAGGTCGGCGGCCGGATCGCGCAGCTGCGCGAGGCCGGGATCCCGATCGTGCCGTCGCTGGCCAACATCACCGACGGCAGCTGGGCCTACGAACCGGTGGCCGCGGTGCTGCACGACCCGGCGCGGCGGCACCGGCACGTCGCCGAGATCGTCGAGCTGGTCGAGCGGGAGAACTACGCGGGCATCGACATCGACTACGAGAACCTGCGCGCCGGCGACCGCCAGGTGTTCACCGACTTCGTCACCGAGCTCGGCGCGGCGCTGGACGCGGCGGGCAGGACGTTGTCGGTGGCGGTGTTCGCCAAGGACTCCGACACCGGGTACGACGAGCGCAACGTGGCCCAGGACTACGCGGCGATCGGCAGGGCCGCCGACCAGGTCCGGCTGATGGGCTACGACTTCCACTGGAACACCTCGCCGCCCGGCGCGGTCGCCCCGATCGGCTGGATCCGCGCGGTGCTCGACTACGCCAAGACCCAGATCCCGCCCGAGCGGATCGTCCTGGGCGTTCCGCTCTACGGCTACGACTGGGTGGTCGGCGGGGAGGGCACCGGGGTGACCTGGCTGAAGGCGTTCCAGCTGGCCACCGAGCACCGGGCGCAGCCGCAGTACGACGCGGCGGCCCAAGCGCCCTGGTTCCGCTACACCGACGAGCAGGGCCGCGAGCACGAGGTGTGGTTCGAGAACGCGGCCAGCTCCAAGGCGAAGTTCGAGGCGGCGCGCGGCGCGGGCATCGGCGGCGTCTACCTGTGGATGTTCGGCTACGAGGACACCGACACCTGGCACGAGCTGGCGCGCAGCCTGCCGGTGGAGAAGTGACCGGCCGGGGTTGGGGAGGGCGGGATGGTTCCGTGGTGGCTGCTGGCGATCGCGGTGTTCGGCGCCAACTTCACGCTGTGGGGCGTGATCGGCCTGCTGCGCCTGCTGGACGGCTCGGCTGGGCGCTGGCGCGAGCGGCGGAGCGCCAGCGGCGCGGTGGTGGACCGGGACCGGTTCGAGGGCGGGCTCGGCGTCGACGACGTCGCGGTCCTGATGCCCGCGCACAACGAGGAAGCGGTGATCGTCGACAGCATCGCGGCGATCACCGCCCTCGTGCCGCCGGAGAACGTGCACGTGGTCTCCGACGGCTCCACCGACCGCACCGTGGAGCTGGCCAGCGGGTGCGGCGTGCGGGTGATCAGCACCGCGCGCAACGTCGGCAAGGCCGGTGCGCTGCAGGAGGCGATCCGCCGGTTCGAGCTGGTCGAGCGCTACCCGGTGGTGATGCTGCTGGACGCCGACACCCACGTGCAGCCCGGCTACTTCGACGCGGCGCTGCGGCTGTTCGACGACCCCGAGGTGGTCGCGGTGGCCGGGTGCGTCAAGACGACCTGGCGCGGGCGCGGGCTCGGACCGATCGGCAAGCTGGTCGCCTTCCACCGGCAGCGGATCTACACCATGACGCAGTACCTGCTGAAGTTCGGCCAGACCTGGCGGCGGGTCAACGCCACCCACATCGTGCCCGGCTTCGCCAGCATGTACCGCACCGCGGTCCTGCCGCACATCGAGGTGAACCCGCCGGGGCTGGTCATCGAGGACTTCAACATGACCTTCGAGGTGTACCAGAAGCGGCTCGGCAAGGTCGGTTTCACCCCGGCGGCGGTGGCCGCCACCCAGGACCCGGGCACCCTCGGGGACTACGTGAAGCAGTGCAAGCGCTGGGCGCTGGGCCTGTGGCAGACGGTGCGCCTGCACCCGCCGCGCGCCAACCTGTTCACCGCCATGCTCGCGCTGCTGCTGCTGGAGATGCTGACCAGCAGCGTGCTCCTGGTGGTGCTGCCGATCGTGGTCGCGGTGCTCCTGCTGCCCGCCCTGCTGCCCGGACTGCTCGGCGCACCGGTGATCGGCGAGGCGCACCAGTTCGTCAGCGGGTTCGCCACCCCCTCCGCGCTGCTGTTCGGGGTGCTGGTCCCGGACCTGGTGCTGACCTGCGTGGTCGCCCTGCTGCAGCGCCAACCGCGCTACCTGCTGGTGGCCCTGCTGTTCCTGCCGCTGCGGGTCCTGGACGCGGCGATCGCCCTGTACGCGATCCCCGGTGCCTGGCTGACGCAGTCCTCCGGCCGCTGGCGCAGCCCGAACCGCCGCACCCTCGAACGCACCCCCTCGTGACCCGTCGGACAGGTGTTCTCGTGCGCTCGGACGAGGACTCGTCGTCGCGGATCGCCCATGCTGGGGCGGTGAACGTGTTGCGACTGCTCATGGTGGACGACCACGTGATGCTCACCGAGGCGCTCAGCGCCAGGCTGGCGGAGCTGACCGAGCTGTGGGTCGTGGGTCGCTGCGCCACCAGCGATCCGCGACTGTCCGATGTGGTCCGCCAGGCCAAGCCCGACGTGCTCACCCTGGACGTGGAACCCGCCGGGGCGAGCACCGGGCGCCTGGTGAGCCAGCTGCGGCAGATCCGGCCGAGCACGGCGATCGTCGTGCTGACCGGCGTGCGCGAGCCGGGCCAGGCCGTCGCCGCCGCCCGCGCAGGAGCCGCCGCCTGGGTGCCCAAGGAGCGCAGCCTCGAAGAGCTCACCGAGGTGCTGCTGGACGTGTGCCGCGGGCACAGCTGGTACCCGCCCGACCTGCTCGGCCCGGTGCTGCGGGAACTGCGGGAGGACGCGGTGCGCGCCGCGCAGCGCAACGGACCGCTGGACGTGCTCAGCGACCGCGAGCGGGATGTGCTGACCGGCATGGTCAACGGCAAGCGCGGCGCGCAGATCGCCGAGGAGCTGCTGATCTCGGCGGAGACCGTGCGCACGCACACCCGCAGCATCCTGGCCAAGCTCCAGGTGCACAGCCAGCTCGAGGCGGTCAGCGTCGCCTGCGCGGCCGGGCTGCGCGCCGACGGCGAACCGGACCTCGCCCGGTGAGCCTCCGGGTCGCCACCGTCATCACGCGGCTGGAAGGTGGCGCCGGAACGATGGCGCTGCGCGGGGCGAAGGCGCTGGACCCGGACGAGTTCGAGGTGGCGGTGGTCGCCGGCTCCGGCCGGTTTCTGGCCGAGGCCGAGTCGGCGGGGCTGGAGACCGTCGTCGAGCCCGCGCTGCGCGCTCCGATCTCCCCGGCCCACGACCTGCTCGCCCTGCACCGGTTGACCGGTCTGCTGCGGCGGTTCGACGTGGTGCACACGCACTGCTCGAAAGCGGGTGCCGTGGGCCGGATCGCGGCCCGCCGGGCCGGGGTGGGCCGAATCGTGCACACCTTCCACGGCTTCGGATTCCACCCCTTCCAACCGGCCTACCGGCGCCGCACCTACGTCGAGATCGAGCGCCGCCTCGGCCGCATCACCGATCTCGCGCTGTGCGTCGGCAGCGGTGTCGCCGTCGAGGCGGTGCAACGCGGTCTGCTGCCGCCCGAGCGCATCCGCACGATCGGCGTGGCCGTCGACCACTCCGCGCCGATCCGCGACGAGGCGAGCAGGCAGCGCGCCCGCCACCGGCTCGGACTGGCGGCCGACGACGTCGTGGTCGGCGCGGTCGGTCGGCTGACCTACCAGAAGGCCCCGGAGCACTTCGTCGCCGCGCTGGCCGAACTCCGCCGCCCCGACGTGGTGGGCGTGTGGATCGGGGGCGGCGCCGAAGCCGACCGGATCCGGGCGCAGGCCGCCGCGGCGGGGATCCGCGTCGCGCTCACCGGGGAGCGCGACGACGTGGTCCAGCTGCTGCCCGCGTTCGACGTGTTCGCCCTGCCCAGCCGCTACGAGGGGCTGCCGCTGGCGATCGTCGAGGCGATGATCTGCGGAGTTCCGGTGGTGGCCACCGCGGTCAACGCGGTCAGCGACGTCGTGGCGCCCGGCGAGACCGGGCTCCTCGTGCCACCCCACCGGCCCGACCTGCTGGCCACCGCCGTGGCCCACCTGCTGGACCACCCCGACCGGGCCGCCCGGCTGGCGGCGGCCGCGCGCGCCCGGCTGGACGGCCGTCACGAGATCGGGGCGTTGGCGGCCGCACTGGGCGGGGCGTACCGAGCGGAGTGACGCAACGTAGTCCCCGGGCGCCCGAGGAACCCCCGCCGCGGACTGGACGACTGATGGACTTCTGCACGTGGAGTAGTCGCACTCCCCGGTCTGCAGCAGGTGCAACACCGCGCGTGCAGGAGCCGATGAGCCGGGTAGCACGGACTGCTGTGGGGGAGAGGAGTCGCTGTGCACACGATTACCGGAACGGTCCGGGCACCAGAGCTGCCCGGTCCGCGGAGTTCGCGAGGTGGCGCGGAGCTGCGCAGCCTGCTGCACGATCTCGGGCACGGGCTGGCGACGCTGTCCTACCTCGCGGACGGCCTGCGCGCCGACCCGGGGCTGCCCGGCCACGCGCTGCACCGGTTGCAGCTGATGGAGCTGGAGCTGGACCGGCTGCTGCAGCTGGTCGACCTGCGCGACCGGCCCCGCGAGGACGGCTTCGCGCTGCGCGAGCTGCTCACCCAGCTCGTCGCGATCAAGTCGCTGCGCGGACCGGCCGAGGTGGCGCTGCTGGAGGGCGCCGAGATCACCGTCCGCACCGATCAGACGCTGCTGTGGCGGATGGCGTCCAACCTGCTGGACAACGCGGTGCGCGCCGCGGGACGAGGCGGTCGGGTGACCGTGGCGGCGCGCGAGGTCGCGGGGGAGGTTCGGGTCGAGATCACCGACGACGGACCGGGGTTCGGCCGCGGGCCGCGCGGCTCGGCCTCGCTCGGGCTGGGCATCGTGCTGGCGCTGGCCCGGCGCTGCGGGGCGGAACTGCGCGTCGACCCGGCACCGGGCGGCGGGACCTGCGCGCGGCTGGTGTTCCCCGCGCACCTGGCGGGGTGAGGCGGGATGGCTGACCTGGTACTCGGCGACGACCACACCATCTTCGTCGACGCGCTGGAGGCGACCCTGCCGCGGCACGGCCACCGCATCGTGGGCACCGCGGACAACGTCGGGGCGGTGGTCGCCGCCGTCCGCGCCCACCGGCCGGATCTGTGCCTGCTGGACCGGTTCTTCGCCGACGGCGACGGGCTGGACGTGATCGGCGAGCTGCTCAACGCCGGTGGGCGCACCCGGATCCTGGTGCTCACCGCCGACGGCGACGTCCAGGGCATGCGCGCGGCGCTGGGCAAGGGGGCGGCGGGCTACGTGAACAAGATGTGCGGGCTGTCGGTGCTGGCCGGTGCGATCCGCGGCGTGATGGACGGCGAGGTGGTCGTCGAACTGGCCGCCTCCCGAACGCCCCGGCTGGCCGGAACCACCGACGCCCGCAGGCTCGCCTCCCACCTGACCGCCCGGGAGCGGCAGTGCCTGCGCATGCTCGTCGACGGCGCGCACACGACGGCGATGGCCAAGCAGCTGGGGGTGGCGCCGACGACGGTGCGCACGCACGTGCAGTCGGTGCTGACCAAGCTCGGGGTGCACTCCCGCCTGGAGGCGGCGTCCTTCGCCATGCGCCACGGGCTGCTCGACGACGAGCGGATGCTCGTCGCGGGCTGAGGGCTGGGGGTCCGTGAGTCCCTTCGGAGCCCACGCTCCGAAGGGACTCACTGCGCCGCCTCTCCGCGATTTTCAGTGGTGGTTGCGTTGAGCTTTGAGGTGGCGGTTTCGGGGTTTCTTGTGGCTGGGTTGCGTCACGGTCCCCTGAGGTGGCGTTGCGCAGGGGGCGGCACAGGGACTGTTCTGTGGTGGGTAGTGGCGGATCGCACGGGGGGATTCGCATCTGAGATGCGGAATAGATTGGCGTGCTGGTGTGCAGCTCACCTCGTTCACCGATCTTGCGCTTCGCATCTCCTGGTCGCCGAGGAGGGCCGGACCCCCGGGCGGTGCTGACCCGGATCGCGCACAAGCACGGCTCGCTGGGCATGACCGCGGACCTGTACCCGATCGCGGCCGCGTGGGACGAGGTCTACCGGCACATGGCGCACTCGCTCATCGAGATCGAGCGTGGGTTGTGCCCGGCGAGGTCTGGCGCACGCTCGTGGTCCGCCGACGGGTGCAGGAATCTCCTGACACCGTCAGCTTCGTGCTCGAAACCCCGGACGGTGCACCGATTCCGGCCGCGCAGCCGGGCCAGTACGTGTCGGTCGCGGTGCGGCTCGTCGATGGCGCACGGCAGATCCGGTCGCGGCCCTGGTCGTCCTCGGCGTAGCGGTGCTGTTCCAGCCCGGCTCACAGCACGGCTTCGACCAGGTGGGGGCCGGGTTCGGCGTGCGCCCGGCGCAGCGCTTCGAGGAGTTCTGCGCCGGTGGTCGCCCGGGTGGCGGGGACGCCGAAGCCCTTCGCCGCCGCCGTCCAGTCCACAGTGGGCTCGGCGAGGCTGGTCATGTCCGCGGCCGCCGGGCCGGGCCGGTCGATGCCCGCCCGGCGCAGCTCCGCGCGCAGGATGCCGTAGCTGGCGTTCGCGCAGATCACCGTCGTGACGTCCAGCTGCTCGCGGGCTTGCGTCCACAGTGCTTGGAGCGTGTAGGCGGCGCTGCCGTCCGCCTGGAAGTTGATCACCGGCCGGTCCGGGCAGGCGATCGCGGCACCGGTGGCCACCGGCATGCCCATGCCGATCGCCCCGCCGGTGTTGGTCAGCTCGGAGTGCGGCGGTGCGGCCGCGGCGATCGCCGGGAACGCCGCGCCGGAGGACACGCCTTCGTTGACCACGATCGCGTTCTCGGGCTGGGTGCGCACGATCGCCGCCGCGATGCCCGCGGCGGACAGGGCACCGTCCGGCACCGCCACCTCCGGCGGCTCGGGCACCGGGAGTTCGGTGGCGGCGCTGCCGGTCGCCTCGGCCAGCGCCCGCAGCGCTTCCACCGCGTCCTGCTCGACGTCGGCCAGGGTGTGCACCGCGATCCCGTCGGGCACCGGGAAGCTGGGCAGGCCCTCGTAGCCGAAGAACGACACCGGCGTGCGGGCGCCGACCAGCACCAGGTGCGAAAACCCGTCCAGCACGCGGAGAACGTCCTCCGGGAAGTACGGGATCGGCCGCATCGGCGGGATTCCCGGGGCCCGGTCGATGCGGGCGGGGGAGCGTTCGGCGAACACCTCGCCGCCGACGGTGGCGGCGATGCGCGCGGCGGCGCGGACCCCGTCCGGTGCCAGCGCACGCCCGCCGAGCAGGAGGGCGGGCCGCCCGCGACCGCTGGTGAGCAGTTTGGCGATCGCGGCGATCTGCTGGTCGTCCGCGGCCGGTGGGCCGGGCACCGCCGCGACCTCGGCGGGTTCGCCGCCCTCCGCCCACATGTGGTCGGCGGCGGCGATGAGCGCGGCGGGCAGCCGCTGCTGCCGGGTCGCGCGGTGCGCTTCGGCGAACTCCGCGGCGGCGGTGGCCGCGGACGTGGTGCGGCTCACCCAGCCCGAGACCGGACCCGCCAGCGATTCGATGTCGCTGGTCAGCGGGGCGTCGGCGGACTGGTGCCAGCTGGCGTGCTCGCCGATGAGGTTGATCATCGGGGTGCGGGCGCGGCGCGCGTTGTGCAGGTTGGCGATCCCGTTGGCGAAGCCGGGACCGAGGTGCAGCAGCGTCATCGCCGGGGCACCGGTCATCCGGGCGTGGCCGTCGGCGGCGCCGGTCACCACCCCCTCGGACAGCGCCAGCACCGCCCGCAACCCCGCGACCTGGTCGAACGCCTCGACCAGCGGGATCTCGGTGGTGCCGGGATTGGCGAAGCAGACCTGCACCCCGGCGGCGACCGCGGTGGCCAGCAGGCTCTCGGAACCCTTCACGTGCCCCACTCCTCAGCGCTCCGACCCGTCCGCGCCGACGGATCTCGCAGACATGCTCTCCGCCACCCGACGCCCGGGCAAGGATCTACGGGTCGGTAACGTGGCAACCAGACCTATCGGACGTTGGAGGTGGCGTGTCCCGCGCACGGAGATTCGGAAGCCTGCTCGCGGCAGCGGCGGTGGCGGTGTCCCTCGCCGGGTGCGCGACGCCACCGGCCCCGACGGCTCCTCCGGTCCTCCCGCCCGGCCCCGCCGTCGACGCCGAACCGGCACTGTCCGAACAGGACATGCCGGAGATCCGCACCGAGCAGGTCCACTCCGCGCACCGCGGCACCGACACCCAGCTGTACCTGGCGTACCCGACCGGCCTGGAGTCCACCGAGAACCTGCCGGTCGTGCTCTACCTGCACGGTCGCGACGGCGTGGAACCGACGCCGATCCCGTACGACACGCTGGCCTCGCTGGAGCGGCTCTACCACGAGGGCCGGATCCCGCCGTTCGCGTTCGCGGTGGTCGACGGAGGCTACAACCCGTACTGGAACGACGGTTCGGCCAACGGCGACCTCGCCGCGATGCTGAACGAGGAGCTCCCGGGCTGGCTGGCCGAACGCGGTCTCGGTGACGAGGAGGGCCTGCCGTTCGCAGTCGCGGGCATCTCCACCGGCGGTTTCGGCGCGCTCACCTACGCCGCGGACCGCAACCTGGCGGGCAAGCCCGTCGCGGCCGTCGCCGAGGTCGCCCCGGCGCTGCAGGTCAGCTGGGAGGGCATGCGGGAGAAGGAGGCCTTCGCCACCGAGGACGAGTGGCTGGCGGTCGACCCGCTGCACCGCCTCGACGACCTCGGCGACGTGCCGGTCGGGGTGTGGACCGGTGACGCGGACCCGTTCCTCGACGGCATCAACGAGCTGATCGACCGGCACCACAACACCCCGGTGGTCACCTTCCTGCCGGGCGGCCACGAGGGCGCGGTGTTCGAGGCGGTGGGCACCGAGTTCGTCGAGTTCCTGGCCGACTCGCTGCCGCGCCACCAGCCCTGAGGCCGCCGCTCAGCTCTGGTGCGCGAGCAGGTGCTGCAGGAGCAGGCGGTTGAAGCTGTCCGGGGCCTCCTCCGGGATCCAGTGCGAGACGTCCTCGAGCATCTCGAACCGGTAGGGGCCGGTGACGTGCTGGGCGGTGGCCAGCGCCGCCGTCGAGCCGACGGCCACGTCCTCGGTGCTCCACACGTACAGCGTCGGCACCTCGATCGGACCGATCTCGCCGCCGTCGAAGCGCGCTGCCCGGTACCAGTTCAGCGCCGCGGTGAGCGCGCCCGGCTCGGTCAGCCGCTGCACGTAGTCGTCGACGTGGTGCTCCGGCACGCCCGGGTAGTAGATCTGCCGGAGCTTCTTGGCGTTGTCGGCCAGCAATGTCTTCTCCGCGGCTGAGGAGCGGAAGACCTGCATGTACGCCGACCGCTGGGCCTGGTCCTCGTCGTTGCGCAGCGCCGCGTTGAAGGGGTCCAGGTGCGGCACCGACACGGCGGTCAGGGTGCGGATGCGCTCGGGGTGCGCGGCAGCGGTCGCCCAGGCCACCGCGGCGCCCCAGTCGTGCCCGACCAGGTCGAAGCGCTGCCAGCCGAAGTGCTCGGCGATGGCCAGCACGTCGCCGACCAGCTCCGACATCCGGTAGTCGCTGACCTGTTCCGGGCGGACGCCGGGGGAGTAGCCGCGCTGGTCCGGTGCGACCGCGAAGCACTCGGCACCGCCGAGCACCGCGAGCTGCTCGCTCCACTCCACGGCGGCTTCCGGGAAGCCGTGCAGCAGCAGGACCGGGCGGCCGTCCTGCGGGCCTGCGGTCAGGGCGTCGAACTTCCCGGCTGGCGTGGGGATCTCGATGTACTCGGCCACGCCGATCACTGTACTGGTCGGGCCCGCTGGGACGAGGACGACGTTGACCGGGGAAGGCTTGCTACCAGAAGGCCAGCTTCTCCGGCGCGATCCTGTCCGACGCGCCGTCGCAGAACGCCGAGGAGTTCGGCAACGGGATCAGCTCCGGAGCTGATCGACCAGCCCGATGCCGACGCCGTGTTCGTCACCACCGCGGTCTCGCCGGAGAAGACCCGGCAGAGCGCGGTCGGGGCGAACGCGCTGTGGACCAGGCCTGGGCCGCTGCCTCAACCGGCGATCCGGTAGCCCCAGCTGCCGCGGTGGGTTTCGCCCGGCCGCAGGGTGATCAGGCCGTCGCCGGTGACGAACGCGTTGGGCGCGCACGTCATCGGCTCCACGGTGATGCCCTGCCGCGTCGGGCGGTCCGTGCTCGGGCTGTCGTCGGTGTAGACCTGCAGGTAGCCGTGCGTGCGGTCGACCCAGAGCTCGGCGGTGATGCCGTCCGGCCGGGCGAAGCGCACCACGGCATCGCCGTCGGGACCGCGGGTCAGGTCGGTGAAGGCGGTGTCCATCTCGGTGGCGCCGATCGGCCGGGCCCGCCGGTAGTCGTACTGGGTGCCCTCCACCGAGGCCTTCCCGGTCGGGATCAGCCGGTCGTCGACCAGGTAGTGGGTGCTGGCGGGCAGCTCGAGGACGATGCCGTCGATGCGGTCCGCGCCCGCGGCCAGGTAGGTGTGGTTGGCGGTGCCGAACGGGGCGGCGGTGCGGCCGACGTTCTTCGCCGTCAGCGTGCTGCGCACCCCGGTGCCGTCCACCGCGAACTCGATCCGGAACGCCAGCTGGAACGGGTAGCCGTAGGTCGGCGGCAGCAGGTACTCCAGCTCCACGCGGTCGGCGCGGTGCGCGACGGGCTGCCACTCCACGAAGCTCATCAGCCCGTGCAGCGCGGCGTCGCGCTCCGGCTCGTTGATCGGGACCTGGAGCTCCTGGCCGTCGAAGGTGTAGCGGCCGTGGTCGATCCGGTTGGGCCACGGCAGGATCGTCTTGCCCCGGTAGCCCTCGCCGACCTCGTCGGGACCGTGCGTGAGCAGCAGCTCCCGCCCGTCGACCTGCCAGGACAGCAGCGTCGCCGACACCCCGGCGATCACCGCGCGCTGCCGCCCGGAGCGGATCTCGTACAGCCGTCCGACCGCGGTCGGCGCCCCGCCGGGCGGCCGGGCCGCGGCCGGTCCGGCCAGCGCGACGGCGGTGGTGGCGCCGGCGGCGGTGGCCAGCGCTGCGCGTCTGCTGAAGCGTCGCATCGTGCTTCCTCCAGTGCGGGTGGCCGGGAGCGAGCGGGGCTGGATCCACAGTGGCCTGCGGGGGTGGGGGTCGCCAGTCGGCGTCAGGGGGTGCCCGCGTCGATGGCCGCCAGGTTGTCGGCGCGGACCGACGCCAGGTCCGGCTTGAGGATCCGGCGGTCGTAGGTCAGGAAGCCGTTGACCTCGTTCTCCACGTCGGTGGTCTGGGTGTAGATCGCCGCGGAGAGCCCGTTGGCCCCGATGATCCGCACCAGCTCGTCGCTGACCTCGCCGTAGCGGCGGGTCAGCGCCTCCCGGCTGTCGGTCATCTCGTAGGCGCCCGGCTCGCCCGGCCACAGGTGGCCCTCCTCGACCAGCCCGAGCCCGCCGTACTCGCCGTCCACCACCGCGCGGCCGTCCCGCACCTCGGGGCGGCCCGGCCCGACGTAGGTGTGGTCGTCGTAGATGTCCCCGGCCCCGCTGTCGGGCAGCGAGTAGCAGCAGTTCACCCCGCTGCTGATGTCGATGAGGCGGGTGGGGTCGGCGCGCCGCGTCAGCTCGGCGACCTCGGCGGTCTCGAACTCGCCCCAGCCCTCGTTGAACGGCACCCACGCCACGATCGAGGTGACGCTGCGCAGCTGGTCGATCATGGCGGTCAGCTCGGTGCGGAAGTTGGCGCGCGCCTGCTCGCTCGGCGGCGGGTTGCTGCCCGGCGGGTCGGCGAGGTCGATCGGCAGCGACGGCATGTCCTGCCACACCAGCAGGCCCAGCCGGTCCGCCCAGTGGTACCAGCGGGCCGGTTCGACCTTGACGTGCTTGCGGACCATGTTGAAGCCCAGCCGCTTGGTGACCTCCAGGTCGTAGCGCAGCGCCTCGTCGGTCGGCGCGGTGTAGATGCCGTCCGGCCAGTAGCCCTGGTCCAGCGGCCCGTGCTGGAACAGGATCTCGCCGTTGAGCGCCAGCCGCGGCCGCCCCTGCTCGTCGGGCAGCAGCTCGACGGTGCGCAGCCCGGCGTAGCTGCCGACCTCGTCGCCGGAGTCGACCAGCCGCACCCGGATGTCGTAGAGGTACGGGTCGTCCGGGGTCCACAGGTGCGGCTCGGCCACCGGCAGCCGCAGCGGGGTGCCCGCCCGGCCGGTGGCCCGGGCGACCTCCTGGCCGTCGCGGTCCAGGACGACGGCTTCGAACCGCTGCCCGCCGCGGGCGGTGGTGTGCGCGGTGAGGTCGAAACCGGTCAGGTCCGGGGTGATGTCGAGCTTGGCGACGTGCTCCTGCGGCACCGGCTCCAGCCACACGGTCTGCCAGATCCCGGAGGCCCCGGTGTAGAGGATCCCGCCCGGCCGGTTGCGCTGCTTGCCCACCGGGTGCGGGTTGGCGTCGTTGCGGTCCTCCACGGCCACCTCGACCTGCTGCTCACCGCCGGGGGTGAGGGCGTCGGTGATGTCCGCGCTGAACGAGGTGTAACCGCCCTCGTGCACCGCCACCGGGCGGCCGTTGACCGACACCTCGGCCTTCTGGTCGACCGCGCCGAAGTGCAGCAGCACCCGCTGCCCGGCCCAGTCCGGCGGCAGCTGGAAGGTGCGCCGGTAGAGCATGTGGTCGTCGTGGCGCTGGATGCCCGACAGCCCCGATTCCGGCGGGTAGGGCACCAGGATCTGCTCGGTGGTCTGCTCCGGCGGCGTGCTCCCGGCGCCGTAGGCCCACAGGCCGTTGAGGTTCAGCCAGCGGTCCCGGGTCAGCTGCGGCCGCGGGTACTCGGGCAGCGCGTTGTCCGGACCGACCTGGTCGGTCCACGGCGTGGTCAGCGGCGGCGGCTTCGGCCGCCAGGGATCAGCGGCGGCCACGGCGGGCGCGGGGATCCCGGCGGAAGCCGCGAACAGCGCGGTGAGCAGCAGGGCGCGCAGCAACAAGGTTGCCTCCAGATCGGGGGAGCTGCCAGCTGGGGACCCGGCCCTCCGGAGGTGGCGCGGCGCGCGATCTCACCTGGGATCGCAGCATCGGCGAGGGGGCGGTTCCCGCCGTGGGACCGCTGCCCGCACCGCCGCTCGAGCCCATGCCGGAACCACTCCTCACCGCCGGGGCGATCTTGAACGAACACGGAGCACCATCAATCCACAACAATGACCATGAACGCACGGACAGTCAACGCGGCCGAAAGAGGGCCCGCAAATCGGAGCAGCGGCGTGGATCCGCTGGGCGCAGCGGGGTTACGTTGTTGGCCCGCTTCAGCTTTCCGGCGATGTTGCCGAGCCCAGGAGGGTGTGGACGTGACCGAGTCCCGCAGTACCGCTACCGAGACGTTCCTGACCGCACGGGACTTCCTGCTGCGGCACCGCACCGACTACGACACCGCCCGGCGGGAGTTCCGGTGGCCGCGACCGGCCGAGTTCAACTGGGCGCTGGACTGGTTCGACACCATCGGCGAGCGGCGGGACGGCACCGCGCTGTGGATCGTCGAGGCCGACGGCTCCGAGCGCAAGGTGTCCTTCCGCACCATGACGCGCCGGTCCAACCAGGTGGCGAACTGGCTGCGCGGGCTCGGCGTGGCCCGCGGCGACCGGCTGGTGCTCATGCTGGGCAACCAGGTGGAGCTGTGGGAGACGATCCTGGCCGCGATGAAGCTCGGCGCGGTGATCATCCCGGCCACGCCGCTGCTCGGTCCGGCCGACCTGCGCGACCGCATCGACCGGGGCCGCGCCAAGCACGTGGTGACCACTTCGGCCGATGCGCCGAAGTTCGCCGACGTGCCGGGCGACTACACCCGGATCGCGGTCGGCGAGCCGGTTCCGGGTTGGACGTCCTATGCGGACAGCGCCGGGGCGGCCGAGGAGTTCGCGCCGGACGGCCCCACCCGGGCCGACGACCCGATGCTGCTGTACTTCACCTCCGGCACCACCGCGCTGCCGAAGCTGGTGGCGCACACCCACACCTCCTACCCGGTCGGGCACCTGTCCACGATGTACTGGATCGGCCTGGAGCCCGGCGACGTGCACCTCAACATCTCCTCGCCGGGGTGGGCCAAGCACGCCTGGAGCAACGTCTTCGCGCCGTGGAACGCCGAAGCCACCGTGTTCATCTACAACTACGAGCGGTTCGACGCCGCCGCGCTGATGGCGCAGATGCAGCGCTGCGGGGTCACCAGCTTCTGCGCCCCGCCGACGGTGTGGCGGATGCTGATCCAGGCCGACCTGACCACCCTGGCCACCCCGCCGTCCAAAGTGGTCGGTGCGGGCGAGCCGCTGAACCCGGAGATCATCGAGCAGGTCCGGCGGGCCTGGCGGGTGACCATCCGGGACGGCTTCGGCCAGACCGAGACCAGCGTGCTGGTGGCCAACACCCCGGGGCAGCAGGTGCGGCCCGGGTCGATGGGGCGGCCGCTGCCCGGGTTCGAGGTCGAGCTGCTCGACCCGGTCACCGGCGAGCCCGCCGACGAGGGCGAGATCTGCCTGGTGCTGCAGCCGCGCCCGGTGGGCCTGATGACCGGCTACGCCGACGACACCGAGCGCACCGCGGAGGTGACGCGGGGCGGCCACTACCACACCGGTGACGTCGGCTCCCGCGACGCGGACGGCTACATCACCTACGTGGGCCGCACCGACGACGTGTTCAAGGCCTCCGACTACCGGATCTCCCCGTTCGAGCTGGAGAGCGTGCTGCTGGAGCACGAGGCGGTCGCGGAGGCGGCGGTGGTCCCGGCGCCGGATCCCATCCGGCTGGCGGTGCCGAAGGCCTACGTGGTGCTGGCCGGGCAGCACCGGCCGACCCGGGAGACCGCGCTGTCCATCCTGCGGTTCGCGCGCGAGCAGCTGGCGCCGTACAAGCGGGTGCGGCGGTTGGAGTTCGCCGAGCTGCCGAAGACGATCTCGGGCAAGATCCGCCGGGTCGAGCTGCGCCACCGCGAGGACGCCTCGGCCGACCGCGCCGGGGAGTTCCGCGAGGAGGACTTCCCCGAGCTGAAGGGGTGATGGTCGGGTGGCGCGCGCCCCGGGTGCGTGCCACCCTTCAACTCGGCCTTCCGGCGCGGTCCGGTGGGCCGGGCGGGGGAATCGAACCGGGGGGTGGTGCGGCGGGCGGGGGCCCGTCTTCGCGAAGGGGGTCGCGTCGTGAGGCCCGGCATCGTAACATCCGGGGTCCGCGTCGCGATGGAATGGCTGAAAAGGGAAGAGGTCAACCGCCGCGGCGCCGTATTTTCGAATTCTTGTCAGCGCGCGGGTTGCGGAATTTTCAGTTGTCGTGGTAAGCGGTTGCGCGCGTATTATACACAACCTGGTGACGTTCTGCACGCACCAAATCGTTACCCTCCGCGCAAATGCTCCGAATTGGTGCTGGTAGCGGCGCACTCATTTACCCTGGGTGACTTTCCGAATCACGCTATCATCGCATTCCGGTGATTAGCGTCACACGTTTGTACGCTTGCTTTGAGATCTCCTTCGCCTAGGTTGGTTAACCGACGCAGGAATTCCGCGTCAGCGCCGATCGGCAAGGGTGCCGATCGAGTGCGATCGGCGTTGCGCTTGCGGCCTTGAGCGTTTCTCGGCTGCCCGCGCCGATCTGAGGTGTTGCCTTTTTCGCAGTGGCGACCCGGCACGGCCACGGACGGGCTCGGGTGCGGATTTCGCGCGTGCTCGAGTTGTGTGCGGTGGCGCATGACCAACGTGAGTGGTGGGAGTGAAGCATGGCCAAGAGCGTGGACGACCTGGACTCCAGCGCAGGCTCCGGAACTCCGGATACCGCCGATCTGGTGGCGCGCGAGGAGCAGGTGTTCGGCGAGAACCCGTTGGAAGTGCGCGAGTCTGACCACTACACCCACGAGTACGTCGGCAGCTTCGTGGAGAAGTGGGACGAGCTCATCGACTGGAAGAAGCGCTACGAGAGCGAGGGCTCCTTCTTCATCGATCAGCTCAAGGCCCGCGGTGTGCGCTCGGTGCTCGACGTGGCCACCGGCACCGGTTTCCACTCGGTGCGGTTGCTGGAGGAGGGCTTCGACGCGGTCAGCGCCGACGGCAGCCCGCAGATGCTGGCCAAGGCCTTCAGCAACGGCCTGACCTACGGCGGGCACATCCTGCGCGTGGTGCACGCGGACTGGCGCTGGCTGAATCGTGACGTCCACGGCGAATACGATGCGATCATCTGCCTCGGGAATTCGTTCACGCACCTGTTCTCGGAGCGGGATCGGCGCAAGGCGCTCGCCGAGTTCTACGCGATGCTCAAGCACGACGGCGTGCTGATCATCGACCAGCGGAATTACGACGCGATTCTGGACAACGGATTCTCCTCGAAGCACACCTACTACTACGCCGGTGAGGACGTTTCCGCGGAACCGGATTACATCGACGAGGGGCTGGCCCGGTTCAAGTACACGTTCCCGGACAAATCTGAATTCTTCCTGAACATGTACCCGCTGCGGAAGAACTACATGCGGCGGCTCATGCGCGAGGTCGGCTTCCAGCGGATCGACACCTACGGCGACTTCCAGGAGACCTACCACGACGACGAACCGGACTTCTTCATCCACGTCGCGGAGAAGAAGTACCGGCCGGACGAGGAGCTCTCCGACGTCTACTCGACCGCGGTGCACACCGCCCGCGACTACTACAACTCGGCGGACGCGGACAACTTCTACTACCACGTCTGGGGCGGCAACGACATCCACGTCGGCATCTACCAGACACCGGACGAGGACATCGACTCCGCGTCCCGCCGCACCGTCGAGCGGATGGCCGCCAAGGTCGAGATCACCCCGGACACCCGCATCCTCGACATCGGGTCCGGCTACGGCGGCGCCGCCCGCCACCTGGCCCGGACCTACGGCTGCAAGGTGTCCTGCCTGAACCTCAGCGAGGTGGAGAACGCCCGCAACGTCGAGTTCAACCGGGCCGCCGGGCTCGACGAGCTGATCGAGGTCCGGGACGGCTCCTTCGAGGACATCCCGTTCCAGGACAACGCCTTCGACATCGTCTGGTCGCAGGACGCGATCCTGCACAGCGGCGACCGGGAGCGGGTGCTGGAGGAGGTGACCCGCGTGCTCAAGGGCGGCGGCTCCTTCATCTTCACCGACCCGATGGCCGCCGACGGGGCCCGCACCAAGGACCTCGGGCCGATCCTGGACCGGCTCAACCTGGACACCATGGGTTCGCCGTCCTTCTACCGCCGCGAGCTCGCCCGGCTCGGCCTGCAGAACTTCGAGTTCGAGGACCTGACCGAGTTCCTGGCCGTTCACTACGGGCGCGTCCTGGAGGTCCTGGAGAGCCGCGAGGCCGAGCTCGCGGACAAGATCAGCGACGAGTACCGGACCAAGATGAAGACCGGTCTGAAGAACTGGGTCTCCGGTGGCAAGGCGGGCAACCTCGCCTGGGGCATCATCCACGCCCGGGCCTGAGACCCCCCGGTGCCGTAATTGGTCACCGCCGTACGCAAGGATCACAGCCGCAGCAGTGTGAGGTGAGGAGCAGTCGTGAGTGAGATCAACCGCAGGTTGTTCACCAGTGAATCGGTGACCGAGGGACACCCGGACAAGATCTGCGATGCGATCAGCGACGCCGTGTTGGACGCGTTGTTGGCCCAGGACCCGAAGTCGCGGGTGGCGGTGGAGACCCTGGTGACCACCGGTCAGGTGCACGTGGCCGGTGAGGTCACCACCCAGGCCTACGCCGACATCCCGACCATCGTGCGGGACAAGATCCTGGAGATCGGCTACGACTCCTCCGCGAAGGGCTTCGACGGTGCGTCCTGCGGCGTCAACGTCGCGATCGGGTCGCAGTCCCCGGACATCGCCCAGGGCGTGGACACCGCGCACGAGACCCGCGTCGAGGGCGCGGAGGACGAGATCGACAAGCAGGGCGCCGGCGACCAGGGCCTGATGTTCGGCTACGCCTGCACCGACACCGACGAGCTGATGCCGCTGCCGATCGCGCTGGCGCACCGCCTGTCGCGGCGGCTGACCAAGGTCCGCAAGGACGGCGTGCTGCCCTACCTGCGGCCCGACGGCAAGACCCAGGTGACCATCGAGTACGCCGGTGACCAGGCCGTTCGCCTGGACACCGTGGTGCTGTCCACCCAGCACGCCGCCGACATCGACCTCGAGGGCATGCTGGCCGGCGACATCAAGGAGAAGGTCATCGACCCGGAGATCGAGCGGGTCGGGCTGGACTCCTCGGACACCCGGCTGCTGGTCAACCCGACCGGCCGGTTCGTGGTCGGCGGTCCGATGGGCGACGCCGGTCTGACCGGCCGCAAGATCATCGTCGACACCTACGGCGGCATGGCCCGCCACGGCGGTGGCGCGTTCTCCGGCAAGGACCCGTCGAAGGTGGACCGCTCCGCGGCCTACGCCATGCGCTGGGTGGCCAAGAACGCCATCGCCGCGGGCCTGGCCAGCCGGATCGAGGTGCAGGTCGCCTACGCGATCGGCAAGGCGGCCCCGGTGGGTCTGTTCGTGGAGACCTTCGGCACCGAGAACGTCGACCCGGTCAAGATCCAGGCCGCGATCAACGAGGTCTTCGACCTCCGCCCGGCGGCCATCGTGCGTGACCTGGACCTCCTGCGGCCGATTTACGCGCAGACCGCCGCGTACGGTCACTTCGGACGCAGTGACGTGGACCTGCCGTGGGAGCGCACCGACCGCGCCGAGGCGCTGAAGAGCGCCGCCGGCATCTGATCGATCGCCGAAGCTGGCGCGCGGACTGCGGGGCGCGGGGGACCGTGCCCCGCAGTCCGGTGTGACGGCCGTCCATGTGGAGAGCTTCGGGGCGGGCCCGCCCCCTGGTAAAGGAGTAGTGCAGTGCGGATTGCGGTGACCGGATCCATCGCCACCGACCACCTGATGTCCTACCCCGGTAGGTTCACCGAGCAGCTCGTCGCCGACCGCCTGGAGCAGGTGTCGCTGTCGTTCCTGGTCGACGAGCTGGTGTTGCGCCGCGGCGGGGTGGCCCCCAACATCACCTTCGGCCTCGGGCAGCTGGGCGTCGGCTCGATCCTGGTCGGCGCCGTCGGCCGCGACTTCGACGACTACCGCTCCTGGCTGGAGCGGCACGGCGTGGACACCGCCTCGGTGCACGTCTCGGAGACCAAGCACACCGCCCGGTTCCTGTGCACCACCGACACCGACTTCAACCAGATCGCCTCGTTCTACGCCGGTGCGATGGCCGAGGCCCGCGACATCGAGCTCAAGCCGGTCGCCGACCGCGTCGGCGGGCTCGACGTGGTGGTCGTCTCCGCCAACGACCCGGACGCGATGCTGCGGCACACCCAGGAGTGCCGGGACCGCGGCTACCGGTTCATCGCCGACCCCGGCCAGCAGCTGGCCCGGATGGACGGCGACGGGATCCGCAAGCTGGTCGAGGGCGCGGAGTACCTGTTCACCAACGAGTACGAGCACGGCCTGCTGCTGCAGAGCACCGGCTGGAGCCACGACGAGGTGCTCGACCGGGTCGGCAGCTGGGTGACCACGCTGGGCCCGAAGGGCGTCCAGGTGGAGTCCAAGTCGCACCCCACCGTGCAGGTGGTCCCGCCGAAGGAGAAGCAGAAGGGCGACCCGACCGGTGTCGGCGACGCGCTGCGCGCCGGGTTCCTGGCCGGACTTTCCCACGATCTGGGACTGGAGCGATCGCTGCAGCTCGGGTGCGCCCTGGCCACCGTCTCGCTGGAGGCCGACGGCCCGCAGGAGTACCAGGTGGAGCGCGAGTCGTTCCTCGCCCGGTTCGCCGAGGCGTACGGTGACTCGGCTGCGGGCGAGGTCGGGGCGAAGCTCCGCTGAGCAACGGGGAGTAGGCACGGCAATGGCAGATCGGCAGAACGATCCGAGCGGGTTCCTGACCGCCCTCGGCGAGCGCGTCCTCGTCGCCGACGGCGGGATGGGCACCGCGTTGCAGGGCTTCGACCTGACGTTGGACGACTTCGCCAACCTGGAGGGCTGCAACGAGATCCTCAACGTGACCCGGCCCGACGTGGTGTCCTCGATCTACCGGGGCTACCTGGAGGCGGGCTCGGACGCGATCGAGACCAACACCTTCGGCGCGAACTGGGCCAACCTCGCCGAGTACGGCATCCCGGAGCGCATCCGGGAGCTCGCGGAGAAGGGCTCGGCGCTGGCCCGCGAGGCGGCCGACGAGTACGCCGCGCCGGAGCGGCCGCGGTTCGTGCTGGGCTCGGTCGGACCGGGCACCAAGCTGCCGACGCTGGGGCACGCGCCCTACGCGCAGCTGCGCGACGCCTACCTGGAGCAGGTCCTGGGCATGCTCGACGGCGGCATCGACGCGGTGCTGGTCGAGACCTCGCAGGACCTGCTGCAGACCAAGGCCGCGATCATCGCGGCGAAGCGGGCGATGGCCCGGTCCGGGCGGCGGGTGCCGATCATCGCGCAGGTCACCGTGGAGACCACCGGCACCATGCTGGTCGGCTCGGAGATCGGCGCGGCGCTGACCGCGCTGGAGCCGCTGGGCATCGACCTGATCGGGATGAACTGCGCGACCGGTCCGGCGGAGATGAGCGAGCACCTGCGGGTGCTGGCGCAGAACTCCCGGATCCCGCTGTCGGTGATGCCCAACGCCGGTCTGCCGGAGCTGGGCCCCAACGGCGCGGTGTACCCGCTGCAGCCCGACGAGCTGGCCGAGGCGCTGGTCGGGTTCGTCAACGACTACGGGGCGCGGCTGGTCGGCGGCTGCTGCGGCACCACCACCGAGCACGTGCGCGCGGTGGCGGAGGCGGTCCGCGGCCTCAACCCCGCGCCGCGCACCCCGGAGCACATCCCGGCGGTCTCGTCGGTGTACCAGTCGGTGCCCTTCGAGCAGGACGCCTCCATCCTCAACATCGGCGAGCGGACCAACACCAACGGCTCCAAGGCGTTCCGCGAGGCGATGCTGGAGGGCCGCTACGACGACTGCGTGGAGATCGCCAAGGCCCAGACCCGCGAGGGCGCGCACATGCTGGACCTGTGCGTGGACTACGTGGGCCGGGACGGCACCGTCGACATGCGGGAGCTGGCCTCGCGGCTGGCCACCGCCTCGACGCTGCCGATCATGGTCGACTCCACCGAGCCGGAGGTGATCCAGGCCGGGCTGGAGCACCTCGGCGGCCGGTGCGCGATCAACTCGGTCAACTGGGAGGACGGCAACGGGCCGGGCTCCCGGTACGAGCGGGTCATGCAGATGGCCGTCGAGCACGGCGCCACCGTCGTGGTGACCTGCATCGACGAGGAGGGCCAGGCGCGCACCGCGGAGTGGAAGCTGCGGGTGGCCGAGCGGCTGATCGAGGACATGACCACCAACTGGGGTCTGGAGAAGTCCGCGATCATCATCGACTGCCTGGTCTTCCCGATCACCACCGGTCAGGAGGAGGTCCGCAAGGACGGCGTCGAGACGATCAACGCGATCCGGGAGCTCAAGAAGCGCCACCCGGAGGTGCAGACCACGCTCGGCCTGTCCAACGTCTCCTTCGGCCTCAACCCGGCCGCGCGCCAGGTGCTCAACTCGGTGTTCCTGCACGAGTGCCGGGAGGCCGGGCTGGACACCGCGATCCTCAACGCCTCCAAGATCCTGCCGATGAGCAAGATCGACGAGGAGGCGCGCAACGTCGCGCTGGACCTGGTCTACGACCGCCGCCGCGAGGGCTACGACCCGCTGCAGAAGCTGATGCAGCTGTTCGAGGGCCAGACCGCGAAGTCCAGCAGCGCCTCGCGCGCCGAGGAGCTGGCCAAGCTGCCGCTGTTCGAGCGGCTGGAGCGGCGGATCGTCGACGGCGAGCGCAACGGCCTGGAAGCCGACCTGGACGCCGCGATGGCCGAGAAGCCGCCGCTGGCGATCATCAACGAGAACCTGCTCGCCGGGATGAAGGTCGTCGGCGACCTGTTCGGCTCCGGGCAGATGCAGCTGCCGTTCGTGCTGCAGTCCGCCGAGGTGATGAAGGCCGCGGTGGCCTACCTGGAACCGCACATGGAGAAGGACGACTCCGGCGGCAAGGGCAAGCTGCTGCTGGCCACGGTCAAGGGCGACGTGCACGACATCGGCAAGAACCTGGTCGACATCATCGTGTCCAACAACGGCTACGACGTGGTCAACATCGGCATCAAGCAGCCGATCAGCGCCATCCTCGAGGCCGCCGAGGAGCACCAGGTCGACGCCATCGGCATGTCCGGGCTGCTGGTGAAGTCCACGGTGATCATGAAGGAGAACCTGGAGGAGATGAACTCCAGGGGGCTCGCCCAGAAGTACCCGGTGATGCTCGGCGGTGCGGCGCTGACCAGGTCCTTCGTCGAGAACGACCTGGACGAGATCTACCAGGGCGACGTGCGCTACGCCAAGGACGCCTTCGAGGGCCTGCACCTGATGGACCGGCTGATGGCCATCAAGCGCGGGGACAGCCCCGAGGAGGACGCCGCCGAGGAGGCCAAGAAGGCCGAGCGCAAGGCCCGCCGCGAGCGGTCGCTGCGCATCGCCGAGAAGCGCAAGGCCGATCAGGGCGAGGAACCCGGCTACGACGACACCACGCGCTCCGACGTGGCCGCCGACGTGCCGGTGCCCACCCCGCCGTTCTGGGGCTCCAAGGTGGTCAAGGGCGTCGCGGTCGCCGACTACCTGGCGCTGCTGGACGAGCGGGCCACGTTCTTCGGCCAGTGGGGCCTGCGCGGCGCCAAGAAGGGCGAAGGCCCCTCCTACGAGGAGCTGGTCGAGACCGAGGGCCGTCCCCGGCTGCGGCACTGGATCGACGAGCTGTCCACCGCGGGCATCCTGCAGCACGCGGCGGTGGTCTACGGCTACTTCCCGTGCGTGACCGAGGGCAACCACCTCGTCGTGCTGGACAAGGAGGAGCCGGACGCCCCGGAGCGCTGCCGGTTCTTCTTCCCGCGGCAGAAGCGCGACCGGCGGCTGTGCCTGGCCGACTTCTTCCGCACCCGGGAGCAGGCGGAGCAGACCGGCCAGGTGGACGTGCTGCCGATGCAGCTGGTGACCATGGGCCAGCCGATCGCCGACTACGCCAACGAGCTGTTCGCCAAGAACGCCTACCGGGACTACCTGGAGGTGCACGGCCTGGGCGTGCAGCTCACCGAGGCGCTGGCCGAGTACTGGCACCGCCGCGTCCGCCGCGAGCTGGCCTGGTCCAGCGGCGGCACGGTGGCCCAGGAGGACCCCGAGGACGTGCGGGAGTTCTTCAAGCTCGGCTACCGCGGCGCGCGGTACTCCTTCGGCTACGGCGCGTGCCCGGACATCGAGGACCGGGCCAAGATCGTCGACCTGCTGGAGTCCGAGCGCATCGGCGTGGTCCTGTCGGAGGAGTTCCAGCTCCACCCCGAGCAGTCCACCGACGCGATCGTCGCCCACCACCCGGAAGCCAAGTACTTCAACACGTGACGCACTGATCGGTGCAGGTCGGAGCCCCTCGGAGGGCGCTACCCTGCACAGAAGCCCGATTCGCGAAGACCTGACATGATCGGGAAACCAGAAAGGAAGCCATGAGCGCGAAGCTGCAGAAGGTCAACGGCCTGGAGTTCGCCGTCAGGGATCTGGCGCTGGCCGAGGCCGGGCGGCACCAGATCCGGTTGGCCGAGCACGAGATGCCGGGCCTGATGGCGACCCGCGAGGAGTACGCGGCCTCCCAGCCGTTGAAGGGCGCGCGGATCGCCGGCTCGCTGCACATGACCGTGCAGACCGCCGTGCTGATCGAGACCCTGGTCGCGCTGGGCGCCGAGGTCCGCTGGGTGTCCTGCAACATCTTCTCCACCCAGGACGAGGCCGCCGCGGCGGTCGTCGTCGGCCCGAACGGCACCCCGGAGGCGCCCGCCGGCGTCCCGGTGTTCGCCTGGAAGGGCGAGACGCTGGAGGAGTACTGGTGGTGCACCGACCAGCTGTTCCAGTTCGGCGAGCAGGGCCCGAACATGATCCTCGACGACGGCGGTGACGCCACCCTGCTGGTGCACAAGGGCGTCGAGTTCGAGGCGGCCGGTGCGGTCCCGCAGGCCTCCGCGGACGACCCGGAGGAGTACAAGGTCATCCTGGAGACGCTGCGCAACAGCCTGGCCTCCGACGGCAAGCGGTTCACCAAGATCGCTTCGGAGATCAAGGGCGTCACCGAGGAGACCACCACCGGCGTGCACCGGCTCTACGAGCTGGCCAAGTCCGGTGAGCTGCTGTTCCCGGCGATCAACGTCAACGACTCGGTCACCAAGTCCAAGTTCGACAACAAGTACGGCTGCCGCCACTCGCTGATCGACGGCATCAACCGCGCCACCGACGTGCTCATCGGCGGCAAGGTCGCCGTGGTCTGCGGTTACGGCGACGTCGGCAAGGGCTCGGCGGAGTCGCTGCGCGGCCAGGGCGCCCGCGTGATCGTCACCGAGATCGACCCGATCTGCGCGCTGCAGGCGGCGATGGACGGCTACCAGGTCACCACCCTGGAGGAGGTCGTCTCGATCGCGGACATCTTCGTCACCACGACCGGCAACTTCAACATCATCACCGCCGACCACATGGCGCAGATGAAGCACAACGCCATCGTGGGCAACATCGGCCACTTCGACAACGAGATCGACATGGCCGGGCTGGAGAAGATCCCGGGCATCAAGAAGCAGGAGATCAAGCCGCAGGTCCACGAGTACGCGTTCCCGGACGGGCACTCGATCATCGTGCTGTCCGAGGGCCGCCTGCTGAACCTGGGCAACGCCACCGGCCACCCCAGCTTCGTGATGTCGAACTCCTTCACCAACCAGACGATCGCCCAGATCGAGCTGTTCACCAAGCCGGGCGAGTACGACAAGCAGGTCTACGTGCTGCCCAAGCACCTGGACGAGAAGGTCGCCCGCCTGCACCTGGACGCCCTCGGCGTCAAGCTCACCAAGCTGACCAAGGAGCAGGCCGCCTACATCGGCGTGGACGTCGACGGCCCCTACAAGCCGGACCACTACCGGTACTGAGTCGTCCATGTCTTAAGGAGCCCTGCTCGTCCTGCGTGGCGGTGCGGGTAGCGGAACCTCAGAGGCTTTCTCGACTCCGGGATCCCGGACTTGAGTACCGAGGCGTACGCGGCGTCCGGGCTGTCCTCGCGAGAAAGCCTCTGAGAACCCGCGGCGGTGCAAGTGCCGTAGGTGGGTTATGCGCATGCGGCACCTAGCGGTCGGTGCCGGTCGAGCGTCGCGGTCGCTGTTTACCGCCGAAAGCGCCTTCGGCGCTTGCCTGACGGTTGTCCGCTCGGCTCGCCGCTGCGGGCTCCGTGTCCGTGAGCGGTTTGGGGCGCTATGACACCCCAAAGCGCTCACGGGCCTTGGCCGGGCCAAATCGCCTGCCGCGCTGGACGAGCGGTTCTGCCGCTTGACGAGACCAAGCTGGGAATGAGGGAGGCCAGGAATGACCAAAGTCATCGACCGGCTGCGCCCCGGCAAGACGGTGTTCTCGGTGGAGTTCTTCCCGCCGAAGACCGACGAGGAGGAACGCCACCTGTGGCGGGCCATCCGGGAGCTGGAGCCGCTGGACCCCGCCTACGTGTCGGTGACCTACGGCGCGGGCGGGTCCAGCCGGGACCGCACGGTGCGGACCACGGGGCGGATCGCCAGCGACACCACCCTGGTGCCGGTGGCGCACCTGACCGGGGTGAACCACTCGATCGCCGAGCTGCGGCACGTCATCGGGTCGTACGCGGCCGAGGGCATCACCAACGTGCTGGCGATCCGCGGCGACCCGCCGGGCGACCCGCTGGGCGAGTGGATCCCGCACCCGGAGGGCATCACCTACGCCGACGAGCTGGTCCGGCTGGTGCGCGAGTGCGGTGACTTCAGCGTGGGCGTCGCGGCGTTCCCGCACATGCACCCGCGCTCGCCGGACCTGGAGTCCGACATCAAGCACATGGTCAACAAGCTGCGGGCCGGGGCCGACTTCTCGGTGGCGCAGATGTTCCTGGAGCCGGAGTACTTCCTGCGGCTGCGGGACCGGTTGGCGCAGCGCGGCTGCCACCAGCCGCTGCTGCCGGGCATCATGCCGATCACCACGCCGAAGGTGCTGGGCATGACCACCCAGCTGAGCAACATGACGATCCCGGACGAGGTGTCCGCGGTGCTGGACCCGCTGCGCGAGGACCCGGCCGGGTTCCGCGAGGCCGGGCTGGAGATCACCACGCGGCTGTGCGAGAAGCTGATCGCCGAGGGCGTTCCGGCGCTGCACTTCTACAGCCTCAACCGGGCCAAGGCCACCCGCGAGGTGCTGGCCAACCTCGGGCTGATCGACGGCGTGCTCAAGGCCGCCTGACCAGCTGCACCGAACGACCCCGCCGCCCCGGTCCGACCGCCGGGGCGGCGGGGTTTTTCGCTTGCACCGCAGGTGAATCCGGTCACAGGTCGCTGCTCGGTCGAATGCGCGGTGTCATCGGCCGAGGTGGCCGGGACCGGATCCGCGCTGCTCGGCTGCACCATGTGGGTTACCCGGCACTGCTCCGAGCACACGCAGCGGAGCGATCAACGTCCGGGCCGCGTTCTCGTCCCGCCGGAGTGTTTTCCGTTCCGCCTCCCGCTCGGCTAAAGTCGGCGCATTCGCCGCTCGCGGGTCGGTCCACTTCGGACTCGGCTGGCGGTGCAACGGCGCACTGGCGTGAACTGGACGTGGTGGACGTCGGATTCGGAAGCGGATTTTTCCGGTCGTGCCGAACGCCGTCCGCAACAGGGGAGGACGAGAACGATGTCGGTGCCGCCAGCAGCGCCCGAACCGCGCGTCATCGCAGGTGAGGAACCCGCGGTCGAAGATGAATTGTTTTCCGAATTCGCGGATCTGCCGTTCGGCGGGCTCGCCGCGGAGATCATCGGCGGGCTGTGCCGATCGCTGGGCGTTCCCGGTTCGGGAGCAATTCGCTGACCGGCGTTCCGGACGATTCCGGTGCGTCGTCGATCGCTGAGGTGTGCCGATGATGACGAGTGGGATCAGCACGATCGACTGGGCCTTCCTCTGCGTGGAGCGGGAAACCGCGCCGATGCACCTCGGCGCGGTCGCGGTGTTCGCCCCGCGCGGCGAGGCGGACCGCTTGCGGCTGCTGGAGCTGCTGGCCGAGCGCGCCCGGCGGATCGCGCGGCTGCGGCTGCGCCTGCACCGGTCCTGGATGCAGCCGTGCTGGACCGAGGTGCCCCGGTTCGACGCGACCGCGCACGTGCACGGCCACCAGGTGCCCGCGCCGGGCGGTCGTGCGGAGCTGGCCGAGCTGGTCGCCGAGCTGACCGCCGAACCGCTGGACCGGACCCGACCGCTGTGGGAGCTGCACCTGATCACCGGGCTGGAAGACGGCCGCTTCGCGGTGCTGGTGAAGTTCCACCACGCGCTGGTCGACGGCCGCGACGCGGTGCAGGTCGGGCTCGGACTGCTCGACGGCTCCGCACCGGAGCGCAGCGCCGCCCACCCGCCGCGCAGCCCGATCGGCGAGGTGGTGGGCCTGCTCGGCCGTCCGCAGCAGCTGCTCGGCACGGTGCGCTCGACACTGGCGAAGTCGGGGGAGTCGCTGGGCATCGCCTCCTCGGTGGTGCGCAGCGTGCGGTTCCCGCCGCCGGACTCGCCCCTGCGCGCGTCCGGCTCCGCCGCGCGCCGGGTCGCGCTGGTGCCGCTGGACCTGGCCGAGCTGCGCCAGATCCGCGCCCGGCACGGCGGCACCACCAACGACGTGGTGCTCGCGGTGATCGCCGGGGCCCTGCGCCGCTGGCTGACCGCCCGCGGCCACGACCTCGGCGAACTGCCGGTGCGCGTGCTGGTCCCGGTGTGCAGGCGGCGGGCGAACCGGCCGAACGGCGGCAACAACCAGCTGTCCGGCTACCTGTGCGAGCTGCCGCTGGCCGAGCCCGACCCGGTCGCGCGGTTGCGGGCGATCCGGGCGGAGATGGCGCGCAACAAGAGCGCGGGGCCGCAGCGCGGACCGGGGGCGTTCCCGGTGCTGGCCGGGCGGGTGCCGCAGCTCGTGCACCAGGTGGCGGGCCCGCTGGCCGGGCAGGGCGCGGCGCTGCTGTTCGACGCGGTGATCACCAACGTCCCGCTGCCGAACTTCCCGGCGACCCTGGACGGTGCCGAGCTCGCCGAGCTCTACCCGGTCGCACCGCTGGCCGCCGGGCACGCGCTGGCCGTCGCGGTGTCGCAGTTCAACGGCGCGGTGCACGTCGGGGTGCAGGCCAACCGCGCCGCGGTGCCGGACCTGGAGGAGTTCCGCGAGGGCCTGCCGCTGGCGGTGGCCGAGCTGGCGGACGGCGGTTGAGCTGTGGGCGGAACCGAGCGCGCCGCGCGGCCGGACTTCAGGTGGTTGTATGGGGGCATGGACCTTGTGGTGCGGACTGAGCACGGTGCGGTGCGGGGGAGCGCCGACGGAGAGCTGAGCGTTTTCAAGGGGATTCCGTACGCGGCACCGCTGGACGGCGCGCGCCGGTTCCAGGCCCCGGAGCCGCCGGAGCGGTGGGAGGGGGTGCGGGACGCGTCCACCTTCAGCGCTGCCGTGCCGCAGCCCCCGATCCTGCCGGGCATCCCGTCGCTGTGGAATCCCGGTGACAGCGCGGAATCCCTGACGCTGAACGTGTGGACGCCCGATCGCGGCGGCGGGCTGCCGGTGCTGGTGTGGATCCACGGCGGCGCGTTCCTGGGCGGGTCGGGCAACGAGTACGACCCGTCGCGGCTGGCGCGGGCCGGTGCGGTCGTGGTGACGGTGAACTACCGCGTCGGCTACGAGGGGTTCGGCTGGGTGGCCGACGCCCCGGCCAATCGCGGGATCCTGGACCAGTTGGCGGCGTTGCGGTGGGTGCAGGACAACATCGCCGGGTTCGGCGGCGATCCGGGCAACGTGACGATCTTCGGCGAGTCCGCCGGTGGGACCTCGGTGGCGACCCTGGCCGCGGGTTCGGCCCGCCACGGGTTGTTCCGCCGTGCGATCTCGCAGAGCCTCGGTTCGCTGTTCTGGGCGGAGGACGAGTTCCGCAAGGGCAGCGATCTGGTCGTCGGGCAGCTGGGCGTGCCCGCGACGGCGGAGGCCCTGGGCGGGATCGCGCCGGAGACGATCCACGCCGCGCAGACGGCGGCGATGGCGGAGATCAACGAGAACCGGGCGGCCTGGACGAACTCGACGCCGTACGCGGTGGTCTTCGACGGCGAGGTCCTCGACGACGTCCCGTGGGAGATGCTGCGCCGCGGCTCGGGGCGGGAAGTCGACCTGATCTGCGGGTACAACACCGACGAGGCCCGGATGTTCACCGCGGACATGCCCGCGGCGGCCAAGGACCCGGCGCTGCTGGCGCGCGGCCTGCGGCTGGACCCGTCGGCGGTGGACCAGTACCGCGCCGGGTACCCGGCGGCCGACGACGCCGAGCTGTACGCGGTGATGCTCAGCGACCAGCTGTTCCGGATGCCGTCGCTGTGGAGCACCGAAGCGCACGCGCGGGCGGGTGGGCGCAGTTACCTCTACGAGTTCGCCTGGCCGAGCCCGGCCCGCGACGGCGCGCTGGGCGCGTGCCACGGGCTGGACGTGCCGTTCACGTTCGGCGTGTTCGACGACGTCTTCGGCAAGATGATGCTCGGCGACCCGCCGCCCGCCGACTTCGAGGTCCTCTCGGCGGAGCTGCGCGCCTCCTGGATCTCCTTCGCCACCACCGGTGATCCGGGCTGGCCGGAGTACGGCGATGATCGTCAGGTCCGGATCTGGAACGTGCCGTCGACGGTGGTCGCGGACCCGATCAAGGCGTCGCGGGAGATCTGGCAGACCCGCTTTTCGGCCTGACGGCGCGCGTTTCGTCCGGCCACCGTGCTTACATGGTGGTATGGATCTCGTGGTTGCCACCCGCAGCGGTGCTGTGCGGGGCGTTTCCGCCGACGACGTGAACGTCTTCAAGGGGATTCCCTACGCAGCACCGCTGGACGGCGCGCGCCGGTTCCAGGCACCGGCGGCTCCGGAACCCTGGGAAGGGGTGCGGGAGGCGACGGCGTTCAGCGCCTCGGTGCCGCAGACGACCTTGGTGCCCGGTGCGCCGCCGGTGTGGACTCCCGGCGCTGACACCGACTGCCTCAGCCTCAACGTGTGGTCACCGGACCTCGGTGCCCGGCTGCCGGTGATGGTGTGGATCCACGGCGGCGTCTACATTGGCGGCACGAGCGACAGCCCGGCCTTCGACGGCACCAGGTTGGCGAAGGACGGCGTGGTCGTGGTGACGGTGAACTACCGCGTCGGCTACGAGGGTTTCGGCTGGGTGGCCGACGCTCCGGCCAATCGCGGGATCCTGGACCAGTTGGCGGCGTTGCGGTGGGTGCAGGACAACATCGCCGGGTTCGGCGGCGATCCGGACAACGTCACGATCTTCGGCGAGTCCTCCGGTGCCAGTTCGGTGGTGACGCTGGTCGCGGGCTCGGCGAAGCAGGGGCTGTTCCGCCGCGGAATCGCGCAGAGCGTCGGTTCGGTGTTCTGCGGTGCGGAGGAGAACCGCAAGCTCGGCGAGCTGATCCTCGGGCGGGTCGGCGCGCAGCCGACCGCCGAAGCGCTGGGCGCGGTGCCCTCGGAGGCGATCCACGCCGCGCAGCTGGCCGTGATGGCCGAGCAGAACCAGAACCGCGCGGACTGGACGAACTCCACGCCGTTCGCGGCGGTGCCCGACGGCGAGCTGCTCGACGACCTGCCGTGGGTGCAGCTGCGCGCCGGTGGGGGCCGCGGCATCGAGCTGATCAGCGGGTACAACACCGACGAGGCCCGGATGTTCACCGCGGACATGCCCGCGGCGGCCAAGGACCCGGCGCTGCTGGCGCGCGGCCTGCGGCTCGCACCGTCGGTGCTGGACGAGTACCGCGCCGGGTACCCGGGAATCACCGACGCCGACCTGTTCTCGCTGATGCTCAGCGACCAGCTGTTCCGGATGCCGTCGCTGTGGTGCGCGGAAGGCCACGCGCGGGCGGGCGCGCGCAGCTACCTCTACGAGTTCGCCTGGCCGAGCCCGGCCCGCGACGGCGCGTTCGGCGCCTGCCACAGCCTGGACGTGCCGTTCACCTTCGGCGTCGACCGCAGCGACGTCACGGCACCGGTGTTCCCCGATGAGACGCCGGAGGACTTCGAGGTCCTCTCGGCGGAGCTGCGCGCATCCTGGATCTCCTTCGCCACCACCGGTGATCCGGGCTGGCCGGAGTACGGCGATGATCGCCGGACCCGGATCTGGAACGTCCCGCCGAGCGTGGTCGCGGACCCGGTCGAGGTCTCCCGGGAGATCTGGCAGCACCGGTTCTGAACCGGTGGCGAGTTCCCGCCATTCGGTCCGCAGCCGCGGCCGGGGCGGAATTCTGTGCGGCATGTCTGGGAAGGCGGTTCGCGCGGCAGCCGTGCTCGCGCTGGCGTTGTCGGTCGCGATGGTGCCCGGGACGGCAGCTGCCGCACCGCACTGCCAGAGCATCACCGAGGCGTCGAACCCGGACTGGATGGCCGGGCTGCCCGACGACGCGAGCCTGGCGCAGCTGTCGATCCCCGGCACGCACCAGACGCTGTCGCTGCACGGCGGTGAGCTGACCCAGACGCAGGAGAACCACGGCGACAGCGCGGAAACCCTCGCCGTCCAGCTGCAGTCGGGCATCCGCGCCATCGACATCCGGGTGCGCCGGTACGACGACCGGTTCACCCTGCACCACGGGCCGTTCTACCAGAACGCGAACTTCTCCGACGTGCTGCAGAAGGCCGGTGACTTCCTGGCCGCGCACCCCGGCGAGACGGTCCTGCTGCGGCTGAAGGCCGAGTGCACCGGCGAGACGGGCTCGTGCACCGACGAGAACAGCCAGCTCGACGAGACGCAGATCTTTGACTGGTACCGCGACAACGACCCCAACGGCAAGTACCTGCTCGACCCGGCGGGCGGCGCGGTCCCGACCCTCGGCGAGGCGCGCGGCAAGATCGTCCTGGCGGTGCTGCAGGGTGCGCGCGGTGGTCTGCACGAGGGGCGCGGCGTCGGCCAGCTCACCAACGACACCTGGGGCGAGCGCGTCCAGGACGCCTACACCGTGCCGACGCTGTTCGACATCGACGACAAGTGGGCCAAGGTCCGCGACCACCTGGACAAGACGGTGTCGGCGGACCCGGGCGATCTGTTCCTGAACTTCACCAGCGGCTCCAGCCCGGCGGCCTTCCCGAACGCGGTGGCCTGCGGCGCAGCGGGCTTCCGCGGCGTGAACGACTACGCCCTGGAGCACCTGACGACCAACGACCTCCCGCGCACCGGCGTGATCATGATGGACTTCCCGGGCGCGGACCTGGTGAACACCATCATCGCCGCCAACGGCTGACCCGCGCCACGCTCGCGCACGGTTGCAGTTTCAATGAGGTTTTTCCAACCTCGTTCTGCGTGGCGGTGCCGGTGGCGGAACCTCAGCGCCCGCCTGGACTGCGGGTGCCCTGACTTGTGTATGACCCGATACACGGCGTCAGGGCCGTCCTCGCCGGAAGGAACCCCGGAGGGGTGGGCACCGTGAACCCGCGGCGGTGCGAGTTGCGAGGGTGGGTTATGCGCCTGGCGGCGCATGCGGCACCTGCCGGTCGGTGCAGTTCGCCCTTCGCGGCTGCGGTCCACGGGCAGGATGAAAAAGGCTCAATTGAAACTGCGGTCCGGGGTCGGATCGTTGCCTCGGCTAATGGCTCTCGGGCGGCGTTGTTAACGTGGGGGCGGTTCGACGCGGACGGAGGGCGACATGTCGGAGAATGCGCTGGCGGCACTGCGCGCGGAACTGCCGGAGTCGGTGCTGCTGACCGACCCCGACTCGACCAGTCGGTTCGCCCACGACGAGGCCGAGTGGGCCCCGTTCGGCAAGCCCCTGGCCGTGGTCCGCGCGCGCAGCACCGAGGACGTGGTGGCCACCGTCCGGATCTGCGCCGAGTTCGGTGTCCCGGTGGTTCCGCGAGGTGCGGGAACCGGGCTGTCCGGCGGCGCCAACGCGATCGACGGCTGCGTGCTGATCTCGCTGGCGGACATGAACCGCATCCTGGAGATCAACCCGCGCGAGCAGCTGGCGGTGGTGCAACCCGGAGTCGTCAACGACGACCTGCGCGCGGCCTGCCGCGAGCACGGCGCCTGGTACCCGCCGGACCCGGCGAGCTCCCCGTGGTCGACCATCGGCGGCAACGCCTCCACCAACGCGGGCGGCGTGTGCTGCGTGAAGTACGGCGTGACCCGCGACTACGTGCTGGGCCTGGAAGCGGTCGTCGGCAACGGCGAGGTGGTCCGCCTCGGCCGCCGCACCGCCAAGGGAGTGGCCGGTTACGACCTGTGCGGCCTGTTCGTGGGCTCGGAGGGCACCCTCGGCGTGATCACCGAGATCACGGTGAAGCTCCTGCCCGGCCTGCGCGCCCCGGAGCGCACGGTGGTCGGCTACTTCGATTCGCTGGTGGAGGCCGGGGAAGCGGTCGCGGCGGTGGCGGCGGCCGGTGTGGTCCCGTCGGCGCTGGAACTGCTCGACCAGCACTGCCTGCGCGCGGTCGACGAGTGGAAGAACATGGGCCTCAGCGCGGAGGCGAACGTGCTGCTCCTGGGCCGCTCGGACACCCCGGGCGCGGCGGGGGAGCAGGAGGTCGACACGCTCCTGCGCTGCTTCGACGAAGCCGGAGCTACCTGGAGCGCCCGCTCCACCGACGAGCACGAAGCCGACGCCCTGTTCGCGGCCCGCCGCCTGGCCTACCCGGCGCTGGAACGCCTCGGCCCGGTCCTCACCGAGGACGTCTGCGTCCCGAGGGCCAAGGTCCCGGAAATGCTGTCCCGAATCGAAGCCTCGGCCCAACGCCACAACACCCAGATCGCCAACATCGCCCACGCCGGGGACGGCAACCTGCACCCCCTGATCATCACCCCACCCGGAGACGAAGCAGCCCGAGAACGAGCCCAGCGAGCCTTCGACGACATCGTGACGGACGCGATCGCCCTGGGCGGCACGGTGACGGGAGAGCACGGAGTGGGCCTCCTCAAGCGAAAAGGCCTCCACGCCGAACTGAGCCCCACCGTGGTCGCCATGCACCACGCGATCAAACAAGCCCTCGACCCGGCGGGAATCTTCAACCCGGGCAAGGTCTTCGGCGATCCGGACGCCTGAGTCGCTTCCTGGGACGCGAGCGAGGGCTGTCGTGAGTCAGCCGTTGGCCAGCTTGAGGGCGGCGGTTTCGATGGTTTCTTCGTCGAGGAGGACGTGGTAGGCCGCCGCGCCGAGGGGGATGAAGCTGTCCTCGCTGGTCACCCGGGCGATCGGGCCCGTGAAGCCGCCGTCGACCAGGGCCGTCACCACCGGTTCGGAGACGCCGCCGGTGCGGCGGGTTTCGTCGACCACGAGGACTCGGCCCGTTGCTTCCGCTGCCGTGAGGAGGTCGTCGACCGGGAGCGGGGACAGCCAGCGGAGGTCCAGGACCCGGGCGTCGATTCCGCGCTCGCGCAGGCGCTTCGCCGTTCGGAGGCTCATGGGGACTCCGTTGCCGAAGGTGACCAGGGTCAGGTCCGCGCCTTCGCCGTACTGGCGGGTTCGGCCGATCGGGACGTGGTGCGTGCCCGGTGCCGGGTACGGTGCCAGCCAGCCGCCGTCGCCGGGTTCGTGCAGGTCGCGGGTGTGGTAGAGGGCGATGGGCTCCAGGAACACGCAGACCCGGCCGTCCTCGTGGGCCGCCGCCACGCAGGTGCGCAGCATCGCTGCGGCGTCGTCCGGGCGGGAGGGTGACGCGAGCACCACTCCCGGCAGGTCGCGCAGGGCCGCGATGCTGTTGTCGTTGTGGAAGTGGCCGCCGAAGCCCTTCTGGTAGCCGTAGCCCGCGATGCGCACCACCATCGGGTTCCGGTACTGGCCGTTGGAGAAGAAGCTCAGCGTGCTGGCTTCGCCGCGCAGCTGGTCGGCCGCGTTGTGGACGTATGCCAGGTACTGGATCTCCGGGATCGGCACCAGACCGGCCAGCCCGGCCCCGAGCGCGGTGCCGAGGATGCTCTGCTCGTCCAGCAGGGTGTCGAAGACCTTGGTGGCGCCGAACTTCTTGCGCAGACCGCGCGTCACCCCGTACACGCCGCCCTTGCGGGAGACGTCCTCGCCGAAGACGATCACGCCCGGGTCGCGGCCCAGCTCCTCGGCCAGGGAGCGGTTGATCGCCTGCGCCAGCGTCAGCGGGCCTTCGTCCTCGGGCAGCTGGTCGCCGAAGTGCTCGCGCGGCGGGACTTCCAGCGCCCGGCGCTCCACCGCGTCCGGCCGGTCCTGGTAGATCGAGGCCATGACCTCCGCGGCGCTGGCGAGCTTGCGGCGTCCCAACGCCTCCTCGGCGACGCGGGCGACCTCCGCGCGCTTGTCCTCGTAACGCGCCAGCACTTCGCCCGGGCGCAGGATCCCGTTGTCCACCAGCGCTTTCGCCGTGCCCAGCAGCGGATCGCGCTGGTAGTCGGTGGTGATCTCGGTGCGCGACCGGTAGCCGGACTCCACGTCCGAACCGGCGTGGCCCATCAGCCGGACCGTGCGCAGGTGCAGGAACGCCGGAGCGCGGTGCTGGCGGACCCAGTCCGCGGCCTCCCGGGCCACCGACAGGCACTGCACCGGGTCGGTGCCGTCGGCGGTGAAGTAGCGGAGTCCGGTGCGGTCGGCGTAGGTCGACTCGATCCAGCCCTTCGGCGTCCGCACGCTGATCCCGATGCCGTTGTCCTCGCACACCAGCAGCAGTGGCATCGCCAGGCCCTGGAAGGAGCAGTGCAGCGCGGCGTTGATCGCTCCGGTGGTGGTGGAGTGGTTCGCCGAGGCGTCGCCGAAGCTGCACACCACGACCGAGTCCTCCGGCCACCCGCTGTCCACCCCCAGCTTGTCCGCGCGGCCCAGCGAGAACGCCAGGCCGACCGCGCGCGGCAGGTGCGAGGCGATGGTCGAGGTCTGCGGGATGACGGCCAGCTCGGCGTTGCCGAACACCTTGTGGCGACCTGCGGAGATCGGCTCGTCCGCGGAGGCCACCACGCCGAGCAGCACGTCGCGCAGCGGGTGCTGGCCCGGCACCTGGCGGGCGCGGTGCACGTAGAAGCCGCCGGAGCGGTAGTGCAGCAGCGCCGGGTCGGTCGGGCGCAGCGCGGCGGCGACCGCGGCGTTGGACTCGTGGCCGGACGAGCCGATGCTGTAGAAGCCGCGGCCCTGCTTGCCCAGCTGCCGGGCCTGCAGGTCGAGGTGTCGGCTGCCCGCCTGCGAGTCGAACAGCGCCAGCAGGTCGTCGGCGAGGTCCGAGCCGGTCGCCGGGTGCGCGGACCAACCGGCCACGGTGCGCTGGAAGAATTCGTCAACCGGCTCAGTGCTCACAGGCAGTTCCGCCTCTCCGCGATTCACAGTGGTGGTTGCGTTTGGGGGTGTTCTTGCGTTTTCGGGGTTTCTCGTGGCTGGGTTGCGTCACGGTCCCCTGAGGTGCGGTTGCGCAGCACTCGGGTTGGCACAGGACTGCTCAGGTCGCGATTTCCGCGCCAGCCAAGGTTGCTGGGTTGTTGCTGTCGCAAGCTCTTGTGTGCTGGTGTGGGGACGCGGGGGCATGGTTGTTCCGCTCATGACTCAGGTGGTTCGGCGTGCCAGTCGTTGGCGACCTGGGCGCAGGACTTGGCCAGGCACTCCAGGGCTACCGGCAGCAGCGGGTTGGTGTTCTGCTTGCGGTAGAGGGCCTTCACCCTGCGGTAGGGCTGCCATCCGGCGATGCGGCAGATCCGCACCGCCTGGTCCGGCAGTGCCAGGCCGGGCAGCACCGCCACCCCGAGCTCGCGGGCCACCAGGTCGCGGATCACCGAGTAGTCGTTGCTGCGGAAGGTGATCCGCGGGACGAACCCGGCCGCGGCGGCCAGCCGGACCAGCGACCGGGCGCCCGCCGTGTCCTGCCGGGTGCATATCCAGGCGTCCTCGGCGAGGTCGCGCAGATCCACCTCGGCGGCCCGGGCGAGCCGGTGCGTCTCGGGCAGCGCGAGCCGCAGCGGCTCGGCCATCAGCTCCTCCACGCACAGCTCCACCGGCCACTGCCGGGGGTCCAGGTCGTACTCGAAGACCACCGCCGCGTCCAGGGTTCCGTCCAGCACCCCGCCGAGCACCTCGTCCGGCTCGCCCTCGTCGAGCTGGACCTCGGCGTTCGGCCGCTGGGCGACCACCGCCGCGAGGACGTCCGGCAGCACCCGCGCGTTGGCGGTGGCGAAGCTGGCCAGCCGCAGGCTGCCCTCCTCCCCGGCGACCATCGCGCGCACTTCGCGCTCCAGCGCGTCTAACGCGCCGAGAGCGTCGCGGCTGCGGTCCGCGAGCCGCACGGCCAACGCGGTGCTCCGGGCGCTGCGCGCGGAGCGCTCGAACAGGGGCGAGCCGATCGCGCGTTCCAGCAGCACCATCTGCTGCGAGACGGCCGAGGCGGTGTAGCCGAGCGCCCGCCCTGCTTCGGCGAACGAACCGGTGCGCACGCATTCCTGGAGGGTTCGCAAGTGGATCGGGTTCAGCATGCCGGTCCCTTCAACTCTCGAGGTTCGAAGCAACGTTCGGCCTTCGGGGTGCTCGGGCGCAACACCCGGAACGGTTCCGCCTGGTCAGGCCCGGTGAGCGCGGCGAGGACCGCACCCCACCACGCTCACGGGCGTTGACCTGCGGAAACCAATGCCTCAGGCGGGCTGGGGGACCCGGCCGCGCAACTCCATCGCGGTGCGCACCCGCTGCTTGGCCAGGTCCAGCGCGGCCTCGTGCGGGAGCCGCCCGCTGCGGTGGGCGGTGTCCAGCACCAGCACCGTGTTGTTGCGGGTGCGCTCGGCGACCGCCGCCAGGATGGCCGTCGGCTCCGGGCGGAACGCGGAGTGCCGGGCGTCCATGGCGAACCCGGCCGCGATCGCGCCACCGGCGTTGGCGATGAAGTCCGGGACCACGGTGATCTCGCGCCCGGCCAGCAGCACCCGCGCCTCGGGAGTCGTGGGCAGGTTCGCGCCCTCCACGATCAACCCGGCCCGGATCTTCGCCGCCACGTCCTCGTCGATGACGTCCTGCCCGGCCGCCGGGATCAGCACGTCGCAATCCACCAGCAGCTCGTCGCCGCGCGGAATGCGGTGCGCCGCGGAGGCTTTTGCCACGCAGGCGTCACCGAAGTCGGCGCGCGCGTCGAGCCACTTCGGCACGTCGAGCCCGTCCGGGTCGTGCACCGATCCGTCGATCGTGGACAGCGCGACCAGCTGCGCGCCGAGCTCGTGCAACCGCTTGGCCGCGGCGGCGCCCACCGCGCCGAAACCCTGCACCGCGACCCGGGCGCCCGCGATGCTGCGGCCCTGGTGCGCCAGCGCGGCCTCGACGGCTTCGGCCACGCCGTGCCCGGTCACGCCCAGCTGGTCGTAGGGCACCCCGCCCAGCGGTTCCGGCACGCCGACCGCAGCACCGCGGTCGCCCAGCTCGTCCTGGATGATCGCCGCGTCGTGCTCGGTCATGCCCATGTCCAGACCGGCGACGTAGCTGGCCGGGATCTGGTCGGCCAGCCGCCGCGCGAAGGCGCGCACGATCCGCTCCTTGTCCGGGGAGTCCGGGTCGGCGAAGATGCCCGCCTTGGCACCGCCGTGGAACAGGTCGACCGCGGCCCACTTCCAGGTCATCACCCGCGCTAGCCGGGCGATCTCGCCGACGGTGACGGTCGGGCTCATCCGGGTGCCGCCCTTGCCGGTGCCGCGGGCGGTGTTGTCGATGACCAGCACGCCCCGCATCCCGGTCCGCGCGTCCGAGACGCACACGACCTTCTCCGGGCCCCACTCGTCGATCTCCTGCAACAGATCACGCACGTTCGTGCTCCTCGTCGAGAATGCGGAACTTGTCCTGCCCAGCGGTGCTGATCACCGTCCGGCGTGCGACTTCAAAGGGAATTTCCGTTGAGATCGCGTCACCGGGGCCGCCGGTCACACGCAGTTGTGCTCGGGTCGGATCTCGGCGGCGGCGAACCGGCGCACGTCCAGCGCCGAGACGTCGACCACCGGGGACCGGCCCAGCACCAGGTCGCGCAGCACCTCGCCGATGGCGGGGCCCTGCAGGAACCCGTGCCCGGAGAACCCGGTGGCGTACAGGAAGCGGCCCGGTCCGTCGGCCTCGCCGACCAGCGCGTTGTGGTCGGGGGTGATCTCGTAGAGCCCGGCCCACCCGTGCGCCACGCCGACCTCGGCCAGCCGGGGTGCCCGCCGGGCCACCGCCTCGGAGAGCCGCCCGAGCCAGCGGTCGTCGGTGCTCAGGTTGAAGCCGTACTCCTCGTCGGGGTCGGACATCCCGATGAGCAGGCCAGGACCTTCGTCGTGGAAGTAGAAGCTGGTGGCGAAGTCGATGGTGAACGGAAGCCGGGGCGGCAGGTCCGGGACCGGCTCGGTGACCAGGATCTGCCGCCGCAGCGGGCGGACCGGCAGCTCGACGCCGACGAACCCGCCGACTTCCGCCGACCAGGCCCCCGCCGCGCACACCACGGTCGAGGTCGCCACCGACCCGTGCTCGGTGCGCACTGCGGTGATCTGCCCGCCCGCGACCTCGATCCCGGTGACGGCGCAGTGCCGTCGGATCACCGCGCCGTGCTGCCGGGCGGCCTGCGCGTACCCCTGCACCACCGCCTCCGGGGTGCAGTGCCCGTCGGTGGGGGAGAAGGCCGCCGCCAGCAGCCCGTCGGGCACCGCGTACGGGGAGAGCTCGCAGGCCTCGGCGACGGTCAGCATCCGGCTCGGCACCCCGAACTCGTTCTGCAACCGCACGCCGTCCTCGAACGCCGCGACGTCCTCGGGGTCCGACAGCAGGAACAGGTAGCCGAACTGCTTGAGGTCGATCTCCCCGCCGGGACGCCGCGCGAAGTCCTCGAACGCCCGCAGGCTGCGCTGCCCGAGCTCGATGTTGACCGGGTCGGAGAACTGCGCCCGCACCCCACCAGCGGCTTTGCTGGTGCTGCCCGAACCGAGTTCGTCGCGCTCGAGCAGCAGCACGTCCACACCGGCCTCGGCGAGGTGGAAGGCGGTGCTCACGCCCACCACCCCGCCGCCGACCACGACGACCTCCGCCCGAGCGGGCAGCGTCACCGCGCACCGCCGAGCTCGGGCGGCAACCGGAAGTCCAGCTCCGGCTCCACGGTGTCGACGTCCATCTGCGCCTTCTGCAGCTTGCCGGAGAAGTCCCAGTTCAACGACTGCCAGCGGGTGAACTGGTCGAGCACCCACACCCCGGACTGGCGGCTGCCGTTGCCGGACTTGCCGTTGCCGCCGAAGGGCAGGTGCGCCTCGGCGCCGGAGGTGGAGTTGTTCACGCTGACCATGCCCGCGCCGATGCCCTGCCGGAACCGGAACGCGGTGGCCGGGTCGGTGGTGTAGATCGCCGCGGACAGCCCGTAGCCCGGCGCGTTGCCCAGCTCGATCGCCTCGTCCAGCGTCTCGTAGGTGCTGACGCCGACGATCGGCCCGAACGTCTCGTTGCGGAAGATGTGGTCGTCCGGGCGCAGCCCGTCCAGCAGCACCGGGTGGTAGTACAGGCCGCTGGCCGGGTCGCCGTGGAATCCCTTGCGCGGCGCGGATTCGGTGATCCGCCCGACCGATTCGGAGCCGAGCACGGTGTGGTGGTCGCCGATCTCGCCGAGGATGCGCTCGAAGTTGTCGGCGAACTTCTGGTCCAGCAGCGGCCCGTAGAGCACGTCGCCGGTCGGGTCGCCGATGGTCGCCGAGCGCAGCGCCGCGTCCAGCCGCCGCACGAACTCGTCGTGCACGTCCCGGTGCACGATCAGGTTGCCCAGCGAGGTGCACCGCTGCCCGGCGGTGCCCCAGCCGGAGAACAGCGCGCCCTCGACCGCCAGGTCCAGCTCGGCGTCCGGTGCGACGATCATCGGGTTCTTGCCGCCCAGCTCCAGGCACGGGCTCTGCAGGTGCTTGCCGCACAGGGCGCCGACCTGCGAGCCGACCGCGCTGGACCCGGTGAACCCGACCTTGTTGACGGTGCCCGCCGCCAGCGCGGTCTCCAGGCCCTGGAAGGTCGCCTCGCCGTCGGCGTAGACCAGGTTCAGCACGCCCTTGGGCACCCCGGCCCGCCAGGCCAGCTCGGCCAGCGCGCGAGCTGCGCCCGCGGCGTACTCGGCGGGCTTCCACACCACGGCGTTGCCGCACAGCAGCGCGGGAACCAGGTACCAGGACGGGACCGCGACCGGGAAGTTGCCCGCGGTGATCACCACCGCCACGCCCACCGGGACCCGGAAGGTGAACAGCTGCTTGTCCGGCATCTCCGAGGGCACCGTCTGCCCGTAGAGCCGCCGCCCCTCGCCAAGGAAGAAGTCGCAGGTGTCGACGATCTCCTGGACCTCGCCCAGCGCCTCGGCGTAGGGCTTGCCGATCTCGCGCGTCACCAGCCGCGCCAGCGACTCCTTGTTCGCCTCCACCAACCGGCCCAACCCGGCGATCACGCGCCCGCGCACCGGCGCGGGCACCTGCGCCCACTCGCGCTGCGCGCGCTGCGCCTGCTCGGTCGCCGCGGGCAGCACTTCGGGACCCCCGAGCGAGACCCGGGCGACCACGTCCTCCAGGTTCGCCGGGTTGCGCGAGAGGTACTCGCCCCCGCCGTCGACCCGTGCCGGGGTGTCCGGACCGATCACGGAGTTCAACGTCGACTGCACCGACATGCACCTCTTCCTGCTCGAACGGCTCGCTGTCCAGCGGTGGCGCCGCGGTGTGCCGCACGCCACCCTCGTCGCACGGCTCACCGTAGTTCGTCGGAGGGGCGTTCGCGGAGGATCAGGAGAGTGATTTCTCCTCCAGCTGAGCGCCAGCGGCGCTGTCGCTCGTCTGCGGTGGACGGCCTAGCGGTTCGGACTCGCCTGCCGTGGCCCGAAGGTGCTTGACCGGAGGTTGGTGGTGGTACTGGGGTGGGGTTGGTGGGGAGGGGTGCTGTTGGGTGTGGGGTTGCTTTTGGGGTCAAAGCGGTGGGTGGTTGCGTTGGGTGACGCAATTTCAATTGAAATTGGCTGCGTTGCGGTTGTTGACGGAGCCTGCGGTGGTGAGGTGCGCCAATTTCAATCGAAATTGCGGCCCTCACCACCGCGCCCTAGGTCGTGGTACAGGGGCGAGGATGACGGTGAGTTGCAGTCGTGGAGCCAGGGCCACGCTTCGCAGGGCCGTCGGTCGTTGTCCGTGCCGAGACGATCTCTACCGTTGCGGGCGGTGGTGTGGCAGCGTGGCCGCGCATGAGGATGTGGAGCGACGCCGATGTTGCCGCGGCACTGGACCTGGACACCGCGATCGCCTCGCAGCGGTTGGCGTTCGAATCGCTCGGTCGGGGCGAGGCGCAGCTCGCCGACAAGGTCGCCATCCGGACCGGTGACGACACCACCCTGTGCTACCTGAGCCGCCTGTCGCCGCGGCACGGTGCGGTGAGCAAGCTCGTCGCGGTCCACCCCGGCAACGTCGAGCGCGGGCTGCCCTCGATCTCGGCGACCGTCCTGGTCATGGATGCGGCGACCGGGCAGCTCGCGGCCACGATGCAGGCCACCGCCCTCACCGAGATCCGCACCGCGGCGGGCAGCGCCGTCGCCGCGGACGTCTTGGCGCTGGCCGACGCCGACGAACTCGCGATCCTCGGATCCGGCGTGCAGGCGCGCGCCCACGTGCGCGCGATCGCGCGCGTGCGGCAGCTGCGCGAAGTGCGGATCTTCAGCCGCGACGCGGCGCGGCGCGAAGCGGCGGCAGCGGAGCTGGCCGCGGAGCTCGGGCTGGCGGTGCGAGCCGTGGCGAGCGCGGAGGAAGCGGTGCGCGAAGCGCCGCTGATCGCCGCGTGCACCCTGAGCGCGGAGCCGGTCGTGCCGACCGCCGCGGTAGCGGCGGGAGCGACCGTGATCAGCGTGGGCAGCTTCGAGCACCACCGGTGCGAGGTGGACGCGGAGCTCGTCCGGCGCGCCGGAGCGGTCGTCGTCGACGAAGTCGACGCGGCCGCGACGCACGCGGGGCCGATCGCCGGAGCGCTGGAGCGCGGCGACATCGCGCGCGAGCAGCTGCGAGCGCTGGGCGCGGTGCTCGTCGGAGCGGCGCCGGGGCGCCGCGACGCGACGGAGGTCGTGTTCTACAACAGCGTCGGTCTGGGCGTCCAGGACGCTGCCGCGGCCCACGCCGTGCTCGGCACGCTCTGAGGGATTCCGGGGCTCGCATCCGGCGACTTCGCGCGGGAGAGCCCGCACGAGCACGGAGGCCCCAGCCGAAGGTCTGCTGGGGCTCAGGGGAAGGCATCCGCGCGCTTCGGCGTCTTTCCCGGGTCGGTTCCATGGACGAGCATCCCCGCATCGCTAGCGCAATCGGGCGCAGCTCGCGGGGAGGTACTCATGCGCGATGAGACTGCCGCGACGGGTGGGTCGCTGTTCGGCACCGGGCCGAACGGCATCTTCCGCCGCACCGTCCCGAAACCCGAGGAGCAGACCGACCGGCGGATGCTGCGCGTGCTGGGGTTGCCGCAGCTGACCATGATCGGCGTCGGGGCCATCATCGGCGCCGGGATCTTCAGCCTGGCCGGTGCCGTGGCGCGGGACGTGGCCGGGCCAGCCGTGCTGGTGTCGTTCCTCATCGCCGGGGCCGCTTCGCTGTGCGCGGCCTTCGCCTACGCCGAGTTCGCCGGGATGGTGCCGCGCGCCGGGTCGTCCTACACCTACGCCGCCGCGGTGCTCGGCGAGGTCGTCGGCTGGATCATCGGCTGGGACCTGCTGCTGGAGTACACCGCCATCGTCGCGACCGTGTCCATCGGCATGTCCGGCTACGCCGGGTTCCTGCTGGAGTCCGTCGGGGTCGAGCTGCCGGTGTGGATGCTCGGCGCTCCCGGCACCGGCGAGGGCCACCGGGTGGACCTGATCGCGATGCTGATCTGCCTCGGCGTGGCCTGGCTGCTCAACCGCGGCACCAGGACCTCGGCGAAGGTCGACGTGGTGCTCACCGTGGTCAAGATCGCGGTGGTGCTGCTGGTCGTCGTGGTCGGCCTGTCCCAGGTGGACTTCGGGAACCTGACGCCGTTCGCGCCGTTCGGCTGGGGCGGTGCGGTCACCGGGGCGGCGACGGTGTTCTTCGCGGTGTTCGGCTACGACGCGCTGTCCACCGCCGCGGAGGAATCCGTCGAGGCCCGCAAGCTGCTGCCCAAGGCCATGCTGCTGTCGCTGGTCATCTCGATGGTGCTCTACGTCGGCGCCTGCATCGTGCTCACCGGCATGGTGCCCTACGACCAGGTCGACCCGGACAGCGGTTTCTCCAGCGCGTTCGCCGGTGTCGGGATGTCCGGCGTGGCCGTGGTGATCGCGGTCGGGGCGGTGCTGGGCATCGTCACGGTCAGCTTCTCGTTCATGATGGGCGCCTCCCGGCTGTGGTACGCGCTCAGCCGCGACGGGCTGATGCCGAAGTGGTTCGGCGAGCTGCACCCGGTGCGCCGCGTGCCGCACCGCGCGACCTGGATCCTCGGCATCGTCTCGGCCGTGCTCGCGGGCCTGCTGCCGGTGCAGGAGGCGGCCGAGCTGACCAACATCGGCGTGCTGTTCGCCTTCGTGCTGGTCTGCGCCGCGGTCGTGGTGCTGCGCTACCGCAGGCCCGACCTGCCGCGCGGGTTCCGCTGCCCGGGCATGCCGGTGGTGCCGGTCCTCGGCGTGCTGTTCTCCGCCTGGCTGATGTCGTTCCTGGCCGCGGAGACCTGGCTGCGCTTCGGCGGCTGGCTGCTGCTCGGCCTGCTGGTCTACTCGCTCTACAGCTACCGCAGCACCCGGCGGGTCATGCCGGGCGGCTCGGTCGACCTCACCTCGCTCGACGAGCCCGGCCGATGACGGCCTGGAAACCGCGCGCGGCGGCGGTCGTCTTCGGCCTCGCGCTGATCACCGCCGCGGTGGTCCTGGCGACCGGCACGGCCGGAACCCTGTGGGGCCTCACCCCGATCGTGGTCTACGCGATCCTGGTGCTGCTCGACGTGGACGTGGTGCTGGCGACGGTCGGCGCGCTCGTCGTGGCGGCGCTGCAGACCGGCACCGCGCCGCTGGAGCTGGGCGAGCTGATGGGCGAGTCGCTGGGCTCGTTCATCGCGGTCGTCGGGCTGATCATCCTGCTCGGCGGCGGCCTCGGCCGGGTCGTCACCGAGACCGGCGCGGCCGCCACCACGGTCCGGGCCGTGCTGCACGGCATCGGGATCAGCACCCGGTTGCGGTTCCGGATCGGCGTGATGGCCTCGGCGACGCTGCTGGCCGCCGCCCTCGGCACGCTGTCCGGCGCGAGCGCGCTGCTGGCGCCGATCGTGCTGCCGATCGCCGCCGCGCTGCGGCTGACCCCGCCGTCGGTGGCCGCGATGTTCCACGCGGGCACCGCCGCCGGACTGGTCATCGGACCGTTCACCCCGCCAGTGGTCACCATCACCGGCGCGGCGCAGATCGGCTACGGCGACTACCTGCTCAACGCGGGCATCCCGATGGCCGCCGCGGTCTGGCTGACCGGGCTCGGCATGTCGCACTGGATCCAGCGGCGCACCGAGGGCACCGAGTCCTACCCGGACGAGATCGGCGAAGACCTGGCGAGCGCACCGACCGCGGCGAAGCGGGCGACGGTCGGGTTCCTCGGCAGCATGGCGGTCCTGGTGGTGCTCGGCATCGTGTTCCAGGCGAGCTACACCTACGTGCTGATCGTGATGCCGGTCAGCGCCGCCGTCACCGCGCTGCTCGGGCGCATGCCGCCGAACGCCGCCCTGCAGGCGATGTACCGGGGCGCGCAGCCGCTGCTGTGGCTGTTCCTGCTGTTCTGGCTGCTCAACCCGATGCTGGAGCTGCTGGAGAAGTCCGGTGCCTACGACGCGATGCAGCGGTTGATGGCGCCCGCGCTCGACGACGTCGGACCGTGGTTGTTCTGCATGATCGTGCTGCTGGTGGGGTGGCTCGGCATCTCCGGCGCGGCCGTGGCGCAGGTGGTGCTGCTGCAGAAGCTGTTCGGCCCTGCGCTGGCCGCCGCGGGGGTCCCGCCGGGCGCGTGGGCCGCGGTGCTGCTGGGGTCGTCGCAGATCGACTGGTTCGGGCCGTTCCCCGGTCCGGACATGATCGGCCAGATGGGGCTGGCGCGCTCCCGCAACCTGCGGATGATGATGTACAACGGCTGGGCGATCATGATCGCCAACTTGGCGCTGTTCGCGGTGCTGTTCCTGGTGCTCGTCTGAGGCGGGCCTTCACCCGATGGGAGCGCGGTTTTGGGGTTTGCGGAGCGGTTGCGGGCGGACCTGGCGGCGGCGGACCTGCCCGGTCGCGTCGGGTTCGCCGCGTGGGACCTGGCCGAGCGCGAGCCGGTGCTGCTCGGCGCTGAGCGGGTGGTGCCCGCCGCGAGCACGATCAAGGTGCTGGTCATGATCACCGCGCTGCGCGCCGTGCAGGCCGGGCGGATCGGGCTGGACGACCCGCTGGACCTGCCCGCGGAGCGCGTCGGCGGCGCCGGGCTGCTGCGCCAGCTGCGCAGCATCGAGCGGATCTCGCTGCGCGACCTGATCACCCTGATGATCGTGATCAGCGACAACGCCGCCACCAACGCGGTCATCGACGCCGTGGGATTCGACGCGATCCGGGATTGCGCGGCGGATCTGGGCTGCACCGGCACCCGCGTGGAGCGGCGGCTCATGCACCACCACGAGCCGGGCCGCAACGAGACGACCGCGCTGGACCAGGCCCGGGTGCTCGACCGCCTGGCCGGGGGAGCGGCGCTGCCGCCGGACCTGACCGAGCACGCGCTGGGCGTGCTGGCCGAGCAGCAGGTCCGCGACCGGCTGCCCGCGCGCCTCCCGGCGGGCGCGACGTGCTGGAACAAGACGGGCGAACTCCTCGGCCTGCGCCACGACGTCGGCCTGATCGGCGCCGACCGCCCGAGGGCGGTGATCGCGGTCCTGGTCGACGAGCTCACCGACGAGCGCTCGCTCAGCGACTACCGGGGCGGCCCGGCCTGCGACGCCATCGCAGCCCTCGGCCGCAGCGCCTTCGACGCCCTGAGCTGACCGGATCCTCAGGGGTGGCGGCCCGCGAGGACGCAGAACTCGTTGCCCTCCGGGTCGGCGAGGGTCACCCAGCTCTCGTCGCCGGTCTGGCCGACGTCGGCGTGCCGGGCACCCAGGTCGAGCAGCCGGCGGACCTCCTCGTCCTGCTCCGCGTCGGTGGTGTTGATGTCCAGGTGGACCCGGTTCTTGACCGCCTTGCCCTCCGGCACCCGCGCGAACGTCAGCACCGGTGGCACCGGGCCGCGGCGGATCCTGCCCTCGGGCACCTCGGGGGAGCCGATCGTGATCGTTTCGTCGTCCATGTCCTGCACCACGTAGTCGAGGACCGCGCACCAGAACCGCGAGAGCACGGCGGGATCGGCGCAGTCGATCGAGATCTCGGTCAGCTTGCTGGTCATGCCGGGGTCCCCTCGTCGGACGACGGGTTCGTCGAAGGACGCACCGTAGCCGCGGCCGCCGTTGTGCCGCAACAGGTTTGATCCGGCACCGCGGCTGCGGCGAGCCGAGGTCGGCAGGCATCGCACAGCGCGTCGATATGACCGAAATGTCCGCTGCCTCGGTGTCGAGATCACTCGAATGCGTGTTCTAAAACGTGTCCTGACGTGGTAAGATCTTGTTGTCGGGCAGGGGAATCGGGCGCATCGCGACCACTGTGGACTGTCATGCTCCGGGCGTGCGGTTCGTGGTGGCGCTGGATGCTGCCCTCGGCCGCGGAGGGGTACTCGTGGACGGTGTGCACATCGGTCTCGGTTCGTTCCTGGACTACGCGCGCAGCACGCCGCGCGGCTGCGCGGGCATCGTTCGGAACCAGTGGGAGATCTACATCGACGAGACGAGCATGGCCTGGACGTTCTACGCACCGTTCCGGTCGGCGCTGCGCAGGGCGGTGAACTCGCCGAACGCCTCGGAAGTCGTGGCCGAGGCCGTCCGGCAGGCGCGCCCGGTGCAGCAACCGCACTTCCAGCAGCTGCACGAGGGGTTCCAGCGCTGGTGGGGCAAGGTCAAGGCCACCGGGGTGCCGATGGAGTCGGCCGCCTGGGACTCCGGCGAGCTCTCGGTCACCGTCTCCAGGCGCAGCGCGCTGGCGCTGCGCCACCAGGACGGGCGCACCGAGGTCGTCCTGCCCTACCTGAAGGAGCCGGTGCTCGAAGCGGATTCGGCGAACCTGGCGCTGCGGGTGCTGGAACACCTGATGCCGGTCCTGCTGCCGGGAGCGACCCCGGTGGTCCTCGACGTGCGGCGCGGTAAAGCGCTGCGGTTGCGCCGGAACACCAACCGTGCGGAGCTCGACGCCCTGCTGGCCGCGGAAGCGGCCAAGTACCTCGCGCACTGGACGGCCATGGCCGAGGTCCGCCGAGCCGAGTGACGAGCGGCCCTGGATCCGCACGCGGTGCGGCGTGCTTTCGCGCGCCGCACCGCCCGTTCAGCCGCGGCGCGGTTGGCGGTGCATCAGGCCGAAGCGCGACCACTGCTCCTCGGCGGCTTCGATCGACCTGCGGGTCCTCTTGGGATCCACTGTGGACAACTGCGCGACGATGGCCTGCGCGACCGCCAGCCCCGGCGTCAGCGACGGGAAGAACGCCGCGCCCTCCGCGGGGATCAGCAGCACTTCCTCCGCCGTGGCGACCAGGGCCGGGCTTGCCGCGTCGGAGAGCACGAACACGCGCGCGCCGCGGGCGTGCGCCTCTTCGGCTGCGGTGACGGTGTTCTGGTACAGCCGCCAGAAGCTGATCGCCACCAGCACGTCGTCGGGGCCGATCCGGGAGACCGCGTTGGCCAGGTCGGCGTCGTGCACGACGGTCGCGTCGTACCCGGCGAGCCGGACGTTGTGGGCCAGCGCCGTGCCGATGGCGACGTAGCTGCCGTGGGCCACGATCAGGATCCGCCGCGCTCGCGCCATCGCCTCGGCGACGGTGCGGATCTGCGACTCCTCGAGCCGCCGGGTGAGCACGGCCAGTGATTCCAGGTCTCGCCGAAGCGAGGCGGCGCCCAGGTCGCCCTCGGTGCGCTGGGCGGCGGCGACCTCCGGCGCGCTCAGCGAGGACAGGAATCGCGCGCGCAACTCCTGCTGCAGGTCCGACCAGCCGCTGAAGCCGAGCGTCTGCGCGGTCCTGCTCACCGTCGCGACGTTGACACCGGCCAGCTCGGCGGCCTCGGCGGCGGAGCTGTAGGACACCCGTCGCGGCTGCGTGAGCAGGACCTCCAGCACCGCGGCGCCCTTGGGGCGCAGGCCGCGCTCGGGTACGCGGGCGCGCAACCAGGACTCGAAGCCATCGGCTTCCGCGGTGGTGCTCTCGGTCATCGGCCGTCCTTCCTCGTGTTCGCTGGCCGATACACACTGTAATCGGGATTCAACGCAACAGATATTGCAAATGGCGAGATACGCACTATATGTTGCCCATCACTCGAATCCGGTGCTGGACGACCTGGAGGCACCCCTTGTCCCTGCTAGCGAGGCTGGACCGGCTCCCGCTGAGCCGTCCGCACTACCTGTTGCTGCTGCTCGGTGGCCTCGGCTACACCTTCGACGGGATGGACGCCGCCGTGGTGGCCTTCCTGATGCCGAGCGTGCAGGAGGTGTGGGGCCTGACCAACACCCAGCTCGGCCTGGTCGGCTCGGCCGCCCCGTTCGGCTTCCTGTTCGGCGCCACCTGCGCAGGCCTGCTGGGCGACCGGATCGGCCGCCGCAAGGTGATGATGTGGGCGCTGGCCGCCTACGCGCTGTTCTCCGTCATCGCCGCGGTCGCCCCGAACTACGAGGTCTTCCTGGTGGCCCGGGTGCTCGCCGGGTTCGGCACCGGTGCCGAGAGCGCGATCATCGCGCCGTTCCTGGCCGAGTTCGTCCCGGCCGCCCGGCGCGGCTGGTTCGTCGGTGCGCTGGCCGGGTTCTTCTCCTTCGGCTTCGTCGGGGCCGCGCTGCTGGGCCGGTTCGTGGTGCAGCCGCTGCCCGAGGGCTGGCGCTGGGCCCAGGTGATCACGGCGCTGCCGATCCTGATGCTGCTCTGGTGGCGGCGTTCGCTGCCGGAGTCCCCGCGCTACCTGCTGGCCACCGGCCGCACCGCCGAAGCCGAGCAGGTCGTGGTCGACCTGGAGCGCAAGGTGCAGGCCGCGACGAAGCAACCGCTGCCGCCGGTGCCCGAGGCGGTGGTGGACAAGCCCGCCGAGGCGCGCAAGATCGGCCTGTTCTCCGCGCTGAAGTACCTGTGGAGCGGCGGGATGGCCGGGCGCACCGCGATCACCTGGCTGATCTGGTTCGTGATCACCTTCTCCTACTACGGGTTCTTCACCTGGATCCCAACCCTGCTGGTGCAGCAGGGGATCACGGTCACCAAGAGCTTCGAGTTCTCCATCATCATCTACCTGGCCCAGGTGCCGGGGTACTTCTCGGCGGCCTGGCTGGGCGAGTACCTGGACCGCAAGAACACCATCGCCCTGTACCTGGCGGGCGCGGCGGCCAGCGCGTTCTGGATGTCGCAGATGACCGACCCGGTGCTGATCACCTTCTCGGCGGCAGTGCTGTCGTTCTTCCTCAACGGCACCTACGCGGCGGTGTACTCCTACACCCCCGAGGTGTTCCCGACCTGGATCCGCGCCTCCGGTACCGGCCTGTCCAGCGCGTTCGGCCGGTTCGGCAGCATCATCGCGCCGTCGGTGATCGGCGTCTTCGCCGCTTCCCTCGGGTTCGCGGGCGTTTTCGGCATCACCACCGCGGTGCTCGCCGTCGGCGTCCTCTGCACCCTGGTCTTCGGCCTGTCCACCGCGGGGCGGTCCTTGGAGGACCTGACCGAACCCGGCTCGCGGAAGGAGGTCGTCCGATGAACCTGTCCACTGTGGAGGAGAGAGTCCGGCGGGAGGTCGGCGTCCGGCTGTTCACCGTGCTGGCCTGGCTTCCCGGACGGCGCGTGCTGCACCGGGCGCACACCAGCCACCCCGACCAGTACCCGGTGGGCGGCGAGAAGTCCGTCGAGATCGCCGCGGATTGGCTGGACCGCTGCATCAACCGCCAGCAGCCGTTCTTCGGGCCCGACGCCGAATCGGTCCGCCAGGTCTTCGCCGATCACGCGCTGATCGCCGAACTCGGCTGCGGCTCGGTGATCAACGTGCCGGTGATCGGCCCCGACGGCATCACGCTGGGCGCCCTCGCCCTGCTCGACGCCGAGCACGCCTACGGCCCGGCGCAGGTCGACCGCGCCGTCGAGCTGGCCGAGCTCGCCGTCCCCGCGCTGGCCGAACTGGTCCAGCGCCTCGACACCAACCAGGAGGATTCGTGACCGCACTGCTGCTGCGCTCCGGCAAGCTGCTCGACGTCGAGACCGGCGAGTACGCCGAAGGCGATCTGCTGTGCGTGGACGGCCGGATCGCCGAGTCCGGCCCCGGCCTGACCGCTCCGGACGGTGCGCGCACCGTGGACCTGGCCGGTGCCGCCGTCCTGCCCGGACTGATCGACGCGCACGTGCACGTCACCGCGGCCACGGCGGACCTCGGCGCGCTGCCGTCCTGGTCGCCCTCCTACGCCACGGCCCACGCCGCGCGGATCATGGGGCAGATGCTCGACCGCGGCTTCACCACGGTCCGCGACGCTTCGGGCGCCGACTTCGGCCTGGCCGACGCGCAGGCCGAAGGCCTGATCCGCGGTCCGCGCCTGGCCTTCTGCGGCAAGGCGCTGAGCCAGACCGGCGGTCACGGCGACAGCCGACCGCGCGGGACCCGGGTGCACGACGGCCACCAGTGCTGCGCCGGGCTCGGCCGGATCGCCGACGGGGTGGACGCGGTGCGGGCCGCCGCCCGCGACGAGCTGCGCAAGGGCGCGCACCACATCAAGGTGATGGCCGGGGGAGGGGTGGCCTCGCCGACCGACCGCATCGACTCCACCCAGTACTCGCTGGACGAACTCCGCGCCGTCGTGGAGGAGGCCGACGCCGCCAACCGCTACGTCGCGGCGCACGCCTACACGGCGCGCTCGGTGAGCCGGGCGCTGCAGGCGGGCATCCGGTCCATCGAGCACGGCAACCTCATCGACGAGTCCAACCTGCCCGAGTTCCTCGAGCACGACGCCTTCCTGGTGCCGACCCTGGTCACCTACTGGGCGCTCAAGACCGAGGGCCGCGAGTTCGGGCTGCCGGAGGACAGCTGGCGCAAGGTCGACGAGGTGCTGGGCGCGGGCCTGGCCGCGCTGGAGATGGCGCACCGGGCCGGGGTCAAGATCGTCTACGGCAGCGACCTGCTCGGCGGCATGCACCGCCACCAGAACGAGGAGTTCCGGATCCGCAGCGAGGTCCAGCGGCCGCTGGAGGTCATCCGCTCGGCTACCAGCACCGCGGCCGACCTGCTCGGCATGACCGGCGAGATCGGCACCCTCCGGGTGGGCGCGCTGGCCGACCTGGTGGTGGTCGACGGGGACCCGCTGGCCGACATCGCCCAGCTCGCCGACCCCGAGCACATCCGCCACGTCGTGCAGGGCGGCCGACTGGTCTGAGCTCGGTGTCGTCAGCTGGGCTCGACGAGCACCGACCGGCGGGGCGTCCAGCGCATCGGCGCGGAGACGGTGCACGACAGCTGACCCGTCTCCGCGCACCAGGCCTAACCCACCACCGGGTCCCAGCTGATGCGTGCGGCGGAGGTGCCGAGGCCGGTGGGGCGGGGCAGCGGGATGCCGAGCGGGACGTTGTGGCGGAGCTCGGTGTCGAAGTACCGGCGGCACTCCCGGTGCCAGTTGAGGATCCCGGCCATCCAGTCCTGCAGCTCCGAGGCGTAGCGGGTGAGGGTCGCGCGGGTTTCGGCGTCCAGGTCCTGCTCCTCGAACAGGGCGGGCAGCTCGACGTCCACGGTGCGCTCGAACTGCCGCAGGCGCGCGTCCATCAGGTCGTGCACCACCTGGAACGCCCGGTCCAGGTCGCAGTCCAGGAAGTTCTGCACCACCAGGACCGCGTTGTGCACCTCGCCTTCGTACTGGATCTCCTTGCGGTAGGAGTACACGTCGTTGACCAGCGTCGCGAAGTCGGTCGCCGAGTTCTCCATCGCCCGGATGGTGCGCGTCCGGTAGATCTCCGGCGGCACGGTCGCGCCGTGCGAGAACCGCGAGAGGCTCATGGTGAGCTCCGAACCGAAGGTGCGGCGGCGCATCTCGACGTAGTCGACCGGGTCCGGGATCCGGTTCTGGTGCTGGTTGGCCAGCTCCCACAGCCAGCTGTCCAGCATCACCTCCACCGAGTCGCGGAACGTCCGGCGCTCGTCCACCGGCAGCGGGTCCGCGGTGCGCTGCCACAGGTCCGCGAGCCCGCGCTCCAGCGCGTTGGCCGGGATGACGGGGCTGGCGCCCTCGACCGGCATGAGCTCCTTCAGCCGCGCGGTGAGCGCTTTGGCGCCGGCCATGTCGCGGGAGTGCCCGAAGACCTGCGGGTAGTAGTCGTCGCCGTAGGTCCCCCAGGTCAGCCACGCCGAGGCCAGCTCGATCTCCTCGGCGGTGGCGTCCGGGTCCAGCCCGGCCGCGCAGTGCGGGAGGTCGATGGCGCGCAGCATCCGCTCGTCCCACACCAGCGGGATGTCGGTGAACAGGCCGATGGAGCGGGCCCACTCGACGTTGCGCTCGCGGGCCAGGTCCAGGTGCGGGGACAGCGAAACCGGGTACGGCATCCGGATCTCCCGGCGCGGCACGTGGCCCACCGGCTGGAACGGGGTCCGCGCGTAGCTGCGCATCCGCTGCGGCGCGGTCGAGACCAGCGAGGAGATGATCCGGGCCGCCGAGGTGCCCAGCCCGGTCGGTCCGGCCAGCACGCTGCCGCCACCGCCGTCGGGGTAGCGGCCGGACTGCACGTGCCACTCGTGGCCGCCGGACTGCCAGTCCTGCAAGCCCTTGACGTAGCCGAGCACGGCCAGCCTGCCCATCGGGTCGATGCCGTGCTCGTCGAGCAGCTGCGGCACCTCGGTCAGCGCGGTGTGCTCGAACTGGTGCAGCCGCGAGGTCAGCAGGTCGTTGACCGCTTCCGCGGCCTCCTGCGTGGAGCAGCCGAGGAACTTCTCGAAGACCAGCACGCCGTTGCTCAGCTCGCCCTCGTCCTGCACCTCCCGCTCGTAGGAGAACAGGTCGTTGCGCAGGTGCACCGCGTCGGAGAAGGTGTCGCGCAGCACCTGCATCGGCCTGGTCGCGGCGATCTCGGCGGGCACCTCGGCGCCGACGGCGTGCTCCACCAGGTTCGCCGACCACGGCGCCCCGCCGACCTTGCGGCGCATCTCGACGTACTCGATGGGGTTGGACAGCCGGTTCTCGCTGATGTTGGTCAGCTCCCACAGCGATTCGTCCAGCAGGTGCTTGGTGTTCTCGGCGAACCGCCGCCGCCAGTCGGCGCTCATCGACGGCACGGTGCGCTCCCACAGGTCCGCCAGCCCGCGCTCAACCGGGTTGGTCGGCTCCGCGGTGATCGGGCCCTCGACCGGCATGAACGCGGGCAGCCGGTCGAGGTGCTCGCGCGCGCCCGCCAGGTCCGGGTTCCGCTTGTACAGCTCCACGAAGTGGTCGTCGAAGTAGAACACCCACACGTACCAGTCGGTGATCAGGTCCAGTTCGGGGCCGTCGGCGTCCGGGTGCGTGTAGGCGCACAACAGCGCGTAGTCGTGCCGGTCGAGATCCGATTCGTCCCAGATCGCCACCCCGTGCTGCGGGACGTCGATCATGTCCATCCGCCGCGCCCAGGTCTTGGTGTGCTCCCTGGCCCGCTCCAGGTTCGGGTTCAGCCGCGCCGGGTAGGACAGGTAGAACTCCGGCAGTCGGAAGGCCTGCATGGTCCGCGCACCTCTCTGCGATGGTCACCGACGCTGCGCACGAAACCAGCCGCGCCTGCGGCGGCCAATGCCCCCGAACGCCCTTCCACACGATCGGGAATCCGCGTCGCCCGCCCGGCCCAGCGCGATGTCGCGCTCGGTCACCTCCGCTCGTGCACGACTCCTCCGTCGACCATGGTCAGATCCACCTCGCACCGCCAGATCTCCTGCGGCGGCAAGGAGAACGGGTTGCGGTCCAGCACCACGAGATCGGCGGCCTTGCCGACCTCGACGGTCCCGGTCTCGCGGTCGGCGTGGTTGACCCACGCGCTGCCCGCGGTGTAGGCGGCGAGCGCGTCGACGAGGTCGAGCGACTGCTCGGGCAGGAACGGCGGGTCGTCGGTGCCCGGTTCGCTCCGGTTGACCGCCACGTGCACCGCCAGCACCGGATCGGCCTCGGACACCGGCCAGTCGCTGCCTGCGGCCAGCACCGCGCCCGCCGCGCGCAGCGACCGGAACGGGTACTGCCAACCGGCCCGGCGGTGCCCCAGCCGCGGCGCGGTCAGCTCGGTCATCGCCGCGTCGTTGACCGCCCACCGGGGCTGGATCGTCGCCACCACGCCGAGTTCCCGGAAGCGCGGGACGTCGGAGGGGTGCACCACCTGCACGTGCGCGATCTGGTGGCGCAGGTCCCGCTCGCGCGCCCCGGCCAGCGCGTCCAGCACGTCGCGCACCGCCCGGTCGCCGATGGCGTGGAAGTGCAGCTGGAACCCGGCGGCGGCCAGCTCCGGCACCACCTCGGCGAGCAGCTCGGAGTCCACGAAGGACAGTCCGCTGCCGTGGCTGCCGAGGTAGGGCAGCAGCAGCGCGGCGGTGAAGTTCTCGCACACGCCGTCCTGCATGATCTTCACGGTGTCGGCCCGGAACCGGTGCCCGCGCGCCTTCTCCCGCCGGTGCCGCAGCTCCTCGACCTGCTCCCGGCCGCGGCCGCGGTCCCACCACAGCGCGCCGCGCACCCTGCCGGTCAGCAGCCCGCGCCGGTCGGCGTCGAGGTAGGTCGGGAGCAGGTCGTCGTAGCCGAGGTAGGGGCCGACGATCGCGTCGTGCCAGGACGTCACGCCGCGGGAGTGCAGGTGCCGCTGGCCCTCCAGCAGTCCGGCGAGGTACTCCTCAGGCCCGGTGGGCGGCAGCACTTCCTCGACCAGCCGGGTGGCTCCTTCGTGGAGGGTGCCGGACGGTTCGCCGTCGGCGTCGCGCTCGATCCGGCCGTCCGGCGGGTCGGGGGTGTGCCGGTCGACCCCGGCCAGCCGCAGCGCGGCGGTGTTCACCCAAGCCCCGTGGTGGTCGCGGTTGAGCAGGTACGCCGGGCGCGCCCCGGTCACCGTGTCCAGCGCGGCGCGGTCCGGTGCGCCGCCGGGGAACTGCCCCATGTCCCAACCGCCGCCGAGCACCCAGTCCGCGTCCGGGTGCGCGCGCTGGTAGGCCTCGACCTGCCGCAGGCACTGCGCGGCGTCGAGGCAGTCGGTGAGGTCGCAGCGGAGCCGCTCGATCCCGCCGTAGACCGGGTGCACGTGCGCGTCGTGGAACCCCGGCAGCAGCAACCGGCCGCGCAGGTCGACGAACTCGGTGCGCGCGGACCAGCGCTCCCGCACGGCGTCCCGGCCGACGGCGACGATCCGGCCGTCGCGCACCGCCACCGCATCGGTGAACGACCGGGCGGCGTCCATTGTGGCCACCGGGCCACCGGCGAACACCACATCGCGCATACCGGGATTGTGTCAGGTCCGGCGAACCCGCACCCCGGTCGATTGTGAGGACCACCGGAATCCCGGCCTGCGGCCGGGCGCGGACCGCAGTTTCAATTGAAACTGCGACCTCGCGGTGTGTCCGGCGCACGACACGCCGGAGGCAGCGGACAGCTCCGCCCTCCGGCGGAGACTTCCGCGATTTCAATGGAAATCGGACCTCCGATTTCCATTGAAATCGCGGTCTCCCGGGGTGGTGTCAGGCGCGCTGTTCGCCGGTGATGAGGGCGACGGCCTGCTCCCGGACCGGCTCGGCGACCTCGGGGACCCGGAAGCCCCGGCCGCGGATGTGCGCCACCAGGTCGGCCTCCGGGGCGACGCCGTGCTGGCGCAGGTAGTAGCCGACCGCGCCGGGCCAGACCCAGGAGCCGTCGGTGTGGAAGGTCATCGGCACCGCCGGGCTGCGGTTCGGGTCGAGCCGGTCGGTGTCGTAGCTGCGCGCGGCCAGCACGATCGGGGCCCGCTCCAGGTAGTCCGCGATGGGCTCCAGCTCGGCGGGGTCGAGCTCCGGGCGCTCGGTGATCGGCCGCCCCGAGTCGTCGAAGACCTCGGCGGTGCGCAGCTGCGCCGCGGGACCGGGGGCGAGCCAGGCCGGGGTGGCGGCGGCCGGGCGCGGGAAGCGGCTGAGCTCGTCGGCGAAGGCGGCGGGCGGGGGAGCGGTGCGCCAGTTCGGCTCGTAGTCCCCGTTGAAGTCGACGGTGTAGCTGCCGGGGCGCTCCAGCCGGTACAGCGCGCTCACCCAGGTGCCGCGGTCCGGCTGGTACATGCCCCGGCGCAACCGGGTGAACAGCTCGGCGGCCTCCGGGGGAGCGGCCAGCGGGACGGCGGTGCCGTTGGGCGCGATCAGCTGCGCGACCAGCTCCTGGTGGTCGCCGAGCGCGCGGTACTCGACCGTGGCCTCACGCCAGCCAGGGGGCAGGGAGCGCACGATCAGCCGGCCGATCTCCTGGATCAGCTGCTGCTGCGTCGCCTCGTCCAGCGATCCCGGCAAGTCATGGGGTCGTCCCGGTTGGCTCATGCTCCGCATCCTTCCAGCCGCGCGGTGATCTTGGGAGTGGTTTGGGCCAAGTCCCGGCGCGGTTCGCGCTGCGCCCGCGTCCGTCGCGATCGGAAGCTTAGGACCGCCCATCCCCCGTTCGTGTGGCCTGGTGTCCGGAGGTCCTTTCGGTGCTGGTCGGAGGCGGTTCGGGCAGCTGGGAAACAGGGGGACACGCACCCGTTCCGATGATGTAACCCTTGTCCGAGAAGTCGATTGTTGACAATCAGATCCGGCCGCCCTTAACTTCGAGCCAACCGGGCGGACATGCGGGAGGTGGGCCATGCGAACCGAGTCCTTCCGCAACCCACGCCCCGCCCGTTGGTTGTCCTCTTCCTCGCTCTGGCTGCGACATCACTGACCGGCCGATTCCGGCCGATGGGCGAGCACCGCGGTTGAAGCGGCTCGCCGACAGCTCTCGATCACTGGTTGCACTCCCCGCGCGGGCTCTCCGCAGCGGGTTCACGCGTTGAAGGAAGGAGGTTCGGCCCGTGGCACTCGTCGACCGCGACCCGATGATGCGGGTGATCTGGACGGACCCGGTGACCGGCCGCAACGGTTACCTGGTGGTGCACAGCCTGGTGTCCGGTCTGGCCACCGGCGGGACCCGGATGCGCGCCGGGTGCACCCTGTCGGAGGTGGAGGACCTGGCGCGCGGCATGGCGCGCAAGACCGCCGTGTTCGACCTGCCGGTCGGCGGGGCGAAGGGTGGCATCGACTGCGACCCGAAGGACCCGGAGGCCAAGGGCGTCCTGCGCCGCTTCGTGCAGGCGATGCGGCCCTACCTGGACGCGCACTGGGTGACCGCCGAGGACCTCGGGGTCCCGCAGCACCTGATCGACGAGGTGTTCGCCGAGGTCGGGCTGCACCAGTCCTACCACGCCGCGATCCGCCGGGCCCCGGACGCGGAGCGCACGCTGCGCCGCGTCCGCGCCGGGCTCAACGCCCCGGTGCCGGGCGGGCTGCTGCTCGGCGACGTGGTCGGCGGCTACGGCGTCGCGCAGAGCTGCCTCGGCGTCGTGCACGCGAAGGGCTGGGCTCCCCAGGACACCACGGTCGCGGTGCAGGGCGTCGGCACGATGGGTGGCGGTGCGGCCTACTACTTGCACGAGGCCGGGCTGAAGGTGGTGGCGATGGCCGACGCGGCCGGGACGCTGCACGACCCGGACGGCCTGGACGTCCCGGCGCTGCTGGACGCCCGCGACCGGTTCGGCGAGATCGACCGCAGCCAGGTGCCCGCGCACGTGCGGCGCGCGCCGCGCGAAGCGGTGCTCGGCGCCGAGGTCGACGTGCTCATCCCGGCCGCGGTGTCCTACGCGATCAAGCCGCCGCAGGTCCCGGAGGTCAACGCCAGGGTGATCGTCGAGGCGGCCAACACCCCGGTGACCGCCGACGCCGAGGAAATGCTGGCCACGCGCGGCATCCCGGTCGTCCCGGACTTCGTGGCCAACGCGGGCGCGGTCGCCTGGGCCTGGTGGCTGCTGCTGGGACGGGTGGACGCCGACCCGGTGCTGTCGTTCCAGGTGTTGCGGGAGGAGATGCTGGCGAAGATCCCGCCGCTGCTGGCGGCTTGGGACGCCGAGGGGCTCACCCCGCGGGCCGCGGCGCTGCTGCTCGCCGAGCAGCGGACCGAGCAGAACCTGGCCGCGGAAGCCCGCGGGCAGGGCCTGCTGAGCATCCCGTGAACCGGTGCTCACGGCGGCGTTGACATGCAGCGATCGAGGTGTGACAACCCGCAGTCGGAGTGCTAGCGTTGCGGTGGTTGCAGTTTTGGCCCCAGCAGTACTGGAAAGTGCCTGCCAGAACGCAGGCACTTTTTTTGTGCCGTGGTGCCGCACCGGCACGAGGGTGATCAGCTCGGCGACCGCGGGTCTGCGCAGTGTTGACCCTGGCCAGCAGAATCAGGAGAAACAAGGAATGGCTACCGGTACGGTCAAGTGGTTCAACGCGGAGAAGGGCTACGGGTTCATCACCCCCGACGGCGGCGGCGCCGACGTCTTCGCCCACTACTCCGCCATCGACGCCACCGGTTTCCGCACGCTGGAGGAGAACCAGCGGGTGGAGTTCGACATCGCCCAGGGCCCGAAGGGCCCGCAGGCCGCGGGTATCCGCACCATCTGACGAAGGGTCGTGCCGTTCTGGCACGGCGGCGCATCGGAGTGTGCTCTGATGCCGCCTCGCGGGGGCGGCAGGTCCGGGCCGTCCGCGGTGCCGGTCTGCCGCCTAGGAGGACCGCGGTTTTCACCCGTTCCGGGGTATCCCATCGGGGTAGGCTTTCCAGCCGCTGACGTCTAACCCGGTGCGAGGTCGAAGTGCCCCTGCGTGTGGTTGTCGCCGGTGCGACCGGCGTGGTCGGAAGAACGCTCCTGCCGCTGCTGCGGGAGAGAGGTCACCACGTCACCGCGCTCGTCCGGCGCGTTGATCGGCTCGACTGCCCGACGTCGGTGGACGACGTCGCCGTCGCCGACCTGCTGGATCCCGACGGGGTGCGGCGCGAGCTGCGCCGCGTCGCACCGGATGTCGTGGTGGACCAGACCTCCGGGATCGGCCGGACCGATCTCACCGACGGCCAGCGGCGCGCCGCGCGATCGCGCGAGCGGGCGTCGAAGAACCTGGTCGCGGCGTCGGTGGCGGCCGGCGCGACGCGCATCATCGGGCAGAGCACGACCGCTGCCTACCGTCCGCACGGCCACGACGTGCTGGACGAGGAATCACCACTGTGGACGGACGCGCCGGGCTGCTGGGGCGAAGCCGTCCGGGCCCAGGTGGCGATGGAGGAAGCGGTCCTGACCTGTTCGGACATCGAGGGCGTCGCGCTGCGCTACGGCACCCTCTACGGCCCGGGCACGCAGTACGCGCCGGGCGGTGCGATCCACTCGCGGGTGTGCGGCAGCGAGCTGCCGGTGGTCTCCGACGAGGTCGGGCTGACCTCGTTCACGCACGTCGAGGACGCGGCCGGAGCGGTGCTCGAACTGCTGGCGGGCGGTGAACCGGGCGCCTACAACGTGGTGGACAACGAACCGGCGGAAGCGACGGAGTGGCTGCCCGCCTACGCGCGGATGGCGGGCGGCCCGGCTCCGGTGTCGCTGACCCTGGAGCAGGCCAGGACCCAGCTGGACTGGCTGACGGTCCACCAGCTGACCGAGCAGCGCGGCGCGACGAACTTCCGCCTCCGCGAAACCCTGGGCTGGCGCCCGAAGTGGCCCAGCTGGCGGGAGGGCTTCGCCGACCTCTTCGGCCACTGGCCGGGCTAGCGGCCGTCCCGCACTGTGACCAGGTCCATCCCGCGGGCTGGACTTCGGGGCCGTTCGGCGGGTTAGGTTCTAGCGGCAAGACCGTTCCCACCCCAGGTCGGAGAGTTGACCCGATGACCACCGCCGATGTGCGCGCCCTGCGCGACCTGCTGCCCGAGGGCCGCGTTTTCGACGACGTCGACGTGCTGGAGGCCCACCGCCGGGACCGCGCCGGGTTCTGCCCGGCGGGCACCCCCGCGGTGCTGGTCCGCGCGCGGTCCACAGAGGATGTTTCGACGACGCTGGAGTGGGCGCACCGCAACCGGGTTCCGGTGGTGCCGCAGGGCGCCCGCTCCGGGCTGTCCGGCGCGGCCAACGCGCTGGACGGCTGCATCCTGCTGTCGCTGGAGAAGATGGACCGCATCCTCGACATCGACGTGTCGGAGCAGGTCGCCGTCGTCCAGCCCGGCGTGGTGAACGGGGTGCTCGCGGCGAAGGTCGCCGAGCACGGGCTGTTCTACCCGCCGGACCCCGGTTCGCGCAGCATCTCCACGATCGGCGGCAACGTGGCCACCAACGCCGGTGGCATGTGCTGCGTGAAGTACGGCGTGACCGGCGACTTCGTCCGCGGCCTGGAGGTCGTGCTGGCCGACGGGCGGGTGATGCGCACCGGTCGCCGCACCGCCAAGGGCGTGGCCGGGTACGACCTGACGCACCTGGTCGTCGGCTCCGAGGGCACCCTCGGCGTGGTCACCGAGGTCACCGTGGCGCTGCGCCCGGCCGCCGCGCAGCCGCTGACCGCGGTCGCGTTCTTCCCGACCATCGCCGACGCCGTGCGCACGGTGGCCGGGTACCTGGGGGAGGGCTACCGGCCGTCGGTGCTGGAGTTCATGGACCGGCCCACGGTCAACGCGGTGCAGAAGATCGCCGACCTGGGTTTCCCGGACGGCATGGCGGGGATGCTGCTGGTGCAGTCGGACCGGGGTGACGCGGCGCCGGGCGAGCTGGCGGCCTTCGAGGAGGTGGCCCGCGCGAACCAGGCCTCCGAGGTGGTCGTCGCCGACGACCCGGCGGAGGGCGAGCTGCTGATGCAGGCGCGGCGGCTGGTCGGCGACGCCCACGAGCAGCTCGGCCTGACGGTGCTGGTCGACGACGTGTGCGTGCCCCGCCGAAACCTGGTGAACCTGGTCGAGGGTCTGGGGCGGATCGCCGAGCAGTACCGGGTGCAGGTGCTCTGCGCCGGGCACGCGGGCGACGGCAACATGCACCCGGTGGTCGCGTTCGACTCCGACGACGCCAAGGAGACCGTCCGCGCGCACCAGGCGTTCGACGCGATCATGGAGCTGGGCCTGGACCTCGGCGGCACCATCACCGGTGAGCACGGCGTCGGCCACCTCAAGCGGCGCTGGCTGGGCGAGGAGCTGGACGAGGCGGCCTTGAGCGCGCAGCGCGCGATCAAGGCCGCCCTGGACCCGCACAACATCCTCAACCCCGGCCGCGTCTTCCCCGATCAGGAGGAGTTCACCGCGTAGCGGCGCGGGTCAGTCGTGGTCGTAGGAGTCGTCGATCGGAACCTCGCGGTGCTGGTCGGCGAGATCGGCCGGATCGGCGTCGAGGGGAACCTCGACCTGCTCCGACTCCTCGTCCTCGACCAGTTCCTCGGCCTGCCGGGCCTGCTCGACCGCGTCGGCTTCGGGGGTCTCGGGGCTCATCGAACCTCCAGTCGGTCGCTGGGCGGAACACCCGCCACGGTAGCCATCCGAGCCGGTTCGGTCATCCCGAACACGAGGTCGTGCGCGGTGGTGGTCGCAAAGGACCACCACCGCCCCTCCCGCACCAGCGGTCAGCCGATGGACCGACCGGCGTACTCCGGCAGCGGCTCGACCAGCGCGGCCAGCCGCTCGGCCACCGCTGCGGGGAACGGCGTGGTGCCGCCCTGCGCCTGGTCGACGTGCAGCGCCATGATCTCCTCGGTGGCCACGACGGTGCCGTCCGCGGACATCTCGTGGCACAGGCGCACCTTCTTCGCGCCCGCGTCCACCACGCGCGTGGTGATCACCAGCTCCGCGTCCGGCCCGACCTCCCGCAGGTACCGCACGTGGGCCTCCACTGTGTACAGCGAGCAGCCGGTGCTGGTGCGGTAGGCCTCGTCCAGGCCCACCTGGTCCATCACCGCGTCGGTGGCGAACCCGAAGACCAGCACGTAGTAGGCCTCGCTGAGGTGGCCGTTGTAGTCGATCCACTCCGGACGGACCGGCTGGCGGAACTCGGCGAGCCCGGTCACGGCTTGCCCTTCCGCACCTCGTCGACCGCCCGCATCACCGCGATCACCGCGCGGTCGCGGTCGGCGACCAGCTCGGCGATGCTGCGGCCGTCGGCGGCCTCCTCGCAGCCCTGCACCATCGCGTCGCGCAGCTCGGGGGTGAGCTCGGGCGCCTCCAGCCGGGTCCACGGCGACTTCAGCGACGGGCCGAAGTGGTCCAGCATGTGCGCCATGCCGCCCTCCCCACCGGCCAGGTGGAAGGTCAGGCACGGGCCGAGCAGCGGCCAGCGCAGGCCCGGCCCCTCGGTGATGGAGGCGTCGATCTGCTCCACCGTGGCCTCGCCGTTGGCGACCATGTGCAGCGCCTCGCGCCAGATCGCCTCCTGCAGCCGGTTGGCGATGAAGCCCGGCACCTCGCGGTCCATGGTGATCACCGACTTGCCGGCGACCTCGAAGAACTCCGAGGCCCACCGCACGGCCCAGGACTCGGTCCGCTCGCCGCCGACCACCTCGACCAGCGGGATGAGGTACGGCGGGTTGAAGGGGTGCCCGACCACCAGCCGCTGCGGGGTCGGGCAGTCCACCTGCATCTCGGTCATGCCGTAACCGGAGGTAGACGAGGAGACCACCACGCCCGCCGGGGTGGCCGCGTCGATGCGGGCCAGCAGGTCCCGCTTGAGCGCGAGGTCCTCCGGCGCGCTCTCCTGCACGAACTCGGCGTCGGCGACGGCGTCCTCCAGCGTCGCGGCGATGACGAGGTTGTCGCGGGAGGCGCCGTCGGCCAGGCCGAGCTCGGTCAGCGCGGGCCACGCGGCGTCGACCAGGCGGCGCAGCTTCGCCTCGAACTCCGGCGCCGGGTCCCAGGCGGTCACCTGGTAGCCGCGCGCCAGGAAGTGCGCGACCCAGCCACCGCCGATGACACCGGCACCGATGCAGGCGACCCGCCGCACCGAAGCGGGGGAGGGGGTGTGCTCGTTCAACTCAGAATTCCCTTTCGACGTCGACCGCTCGCGTTTCCGCTGGTGGCGGCCCGTGAGTGTTTTGCGGTGCTATGGCCCCGCAAAACACTCACGGGTTCTGACCGGGGAGAACGGAGCCGGGGGCGGTTTCGCGCGGAATCGCTCAGCGCTTCTTCAGGCCGAGCTGCTCGCGCGCCTGGTCGGGGGTGGCGATCGGCATGCCCATGCCCTCGACGATGGTCACCGCGCGCTCGACGAGCTGGGCGTTGCTGGCCTTGACGCCCTTGCTCAGGTAGAGGTTGTCCTCCAGGCCGACGCGCACGTTGCCGCCGAGCGCGGCGGTCAGGCCCACCCAGCGCAGCTGGTTGCGGCCGATGGCGAAGCTCGCCCAGTTCGCGCCCTCCGGCAGCATGTTCACCATCGCCTGCAGCAGGCCCGGCTCCGGCGGCGCGCCCCACGGGATGCCCGCGCACAGCTGGAACAGCGGCGGGGCGTCGAGCAGGCCCTCGGCCAGCAGCTGCTTGGCGAACCACAGGTTGCCGGTGTCGAAGATCTCCAGCTCCGGCTTGACGCCCAGCTCCTGGATCCGCTTGGCACCGGCCCGCAGCATGTCCGGGGTGGAGATGTAGAGCTGGCTGCCCTCGCCGAAGTTCAGCGAACCGCAGTCCAGCGTGCAGATGTCCGGCAGCAGCTCCTCGACGTGCGGCAGCCGGTCCAGGCCGTTGACCAGGTCGGTGCCGTCCACCGGCTTGAGCGGGTCGTCGGGGTCGATCACCAGGTCGCCGCCCATGCCCGCGGTCAGGTTGATGACCACGTCGACGCCCGTCTCCTTGATGCGCTCCACGACCTCGCGGTAGAGCGCGGTGTCCCGCGAGCCCTGGCCGGTCTCGACGTTGCGGACGTGGATGTGCACCACGGCCGCCCCGGCCTCGGCGGCCTCGACCGCGTCCTTGGCGATCTGCTCCGGGGTCACCGGGACGAACTCGCTCTTGCCGGTGGTGTCACCGGCGCCGGTGAGCGCAGCGGTGACGATCACTTCGTTGGCCATCGGGCTCTCCTCTCGTGGGCAGGTTCCAGCGCCCGGGCACCGGTGCGGTGCCGGGTGGGGTTCTGGGGGATGTCAGTGCCGGACGATCTCGCGTTCGACGTACTCGCGCAGCGCCTTGCGCATCCGCTCCACGGACCGGCCGGGGCGGCCGGCGAGCACCTGGATGCCCAGCCCGTCGATCAGCGCGGTCAGCGTGACGGTCAGCTCCTCGGCGTCGGTGTCGGCGAACACGCCCTGCTCCTGGCCCTGCCGGATGGTGCGGGCGATGGTGTCGTGCCAGCGCGTGTAGGAATCGCTGTGCAGCACCTGGAGATCGGGGTTGAGCGCGCTCTCGTTCCACACCTGCAGCCAGATCGACCACTCGTGGCGCAGCAGTCCCGGCGTGGGCAGCTGCAGCTCGACCAGGCGCAGCAGGCGCTCGTGGGCGTCCTCGATGGCGTGCAGCTCGGCGACCTGCCGGTCGAAGGCCTGCCGCACCGAGTAGCGCAGCGTCTCGGTGAGCAGGTCGTCGCGGCCGGGGAAGTAGTAGTGGATGGTCGCCGCGCTGGTGCCGCACTCCTTGGCCACGTCGGACACGCGCACCGAGTGGTAGCCGCGCTCGGCGATCAGGTGCCAGGCGGCGTCGAGGATCTGCTGGTAGCGGCTGGCCTCCCGGAGGTCGCCGGGGTCGCGCACCGGCCGGGCGGTGCGCTGCGGTGCGGCGGCCACCGTCTCGACGTCGTCGCCGCCGTTGATCAGCCAGTTCACCGTGACGCCGGTCAGCTCGGCGATGCGGGTGAGCTCGGCCGGGGTGAAGCGCCTGGTGCCGGTCAGCGACTTGGACAGCTTGGTGGGGTCCAACCCGATCTGCTCGGCGAACGCGCGTTGGCTCCCGGGGTACTGGCGCAACACGTCGCGCACCCGTTGGCGCAACGCAGCCGTCGTGTCCTGCACAGCACGGAACGCTAACAGCACATTGCGAGAATCGCAATGATCGGGTCGTGTTGCGATCGCTGGCCGAGGTGTCGATCCGGACTGATTATGCCTAGCCAGCGGCATCTGGGCGAAGTCTCGGCGAGGTCGTCCGGATGGCGGACGTGATTGATAAGTCAGTCGGTCGCAATGCTGTGGCGCATCGGGTAGTGCGAGCCTAGAACGAACGTGCTGAGCTGAGCCCGTGGACCCGACCAAGTCGAAGGCGCCGACCGGTGAACCGCCCGCGACCCGCTGGCGGGTGCTGGCGATCTGCCTGATCGCGGGTTTCATGACGCTGCTGGACGTCAGCATCGTCAACGTCGCCCTGCCGTCCATCCAGCAGGGCCTGGACGCGCCCGCCGCCGCGCTGTCCTGGGTGGTCTCCGGCTACGCGCTGACCTTCGGCCTGGTGCTGGTGCCCGCCGGTCGCCTCGGCGACGACCGCGGCCGCAGCCGGATGTTCCTGCTGGCCCTGGCGGCGTTCACCGCGGCCAGCGCACTGGCCGGGTTCGCGATGACCCCGCTGTGGCTGGTGGTGGCCCGCCTGCTGCAGGGCGTGGCGGGCGGTCTGCTCAACCCGCAGGTGCTCGGTCTGATGCAGCAGCTGTTCCACGGCCGCGAGCGCGGGAAGGCATTCGGGCTGTTCGGTGCGGTGGTGGGGATCTCCACCGCGATCGGCCCGCTGCTCGGCGGGCTGATCATCCAGCTGGCCGGTGCTGAGCACGGCTGGCGCTGGGTGTTCTTCGTGAACCTGCCGATCGGCGTGGCGGCGATCCTGTACGGGATGCGCGTCCTGCCGCGCGACCGCGTGCGGGAGGCGCGCCGCAGCCTCGACCTGGTGGGAGTGCTGCTGCTCGGCGGCGGGTTGCTGTGCCTGCTGCTCCCACTGGTCGAGCAGGAGGGCGGGCGCGGAGGTTCCCCGTGGTACCTGCTGATCGTCGCGGCGGTGCTGCTGGCGTCGTTCGTGGTGTGGGAGCACTGGTACCGCAAGCGCGGGAACCACCCGCTGGTGAACCTGCGCCTGCTGCGCATCCGCAGCTACTCCTTCGGTGCCACCCTCGGCCTGCTGTACTTCGCCGGGTTCACCAGCATCTTCTTCGTGCTGGCGGTGTACTTCCAGCGCGGCCTGGGCTACTCGGCGCTGCAGGCCGGGTTGGCGCTGACGCCGTTCGCCGTCGGCTCCGCGGTGTCCTCCGCGCTGGGCGGCCGGATCGTGCACCGCATGGGCCGCCACCTGGTGATCATCGGCCTGCTGGCGGCGCTGCTCGGCCTGCTGGCCACGGACGTCCTGCTGGCCACCCACCCAGGCCCGATGGCGGGCGCGGTGACGGCGGCACCCCTGCTGGTGGCGGGCATCGGCAGCGGCCTGGTGATCTCCCCGAACCAGACGGTGACGCTCAGCGAGATCGACGCGGCCCACGGCGGAACGGCGGCGGGAGTGCAGCAGACGGGCCAGCGCATCGGCTCGGCGGTGGGCACGGCGGCGGCCTCGGGCCTGTTCTTCGCGGTCCTGAGCACCAGCGGCTTCGACGCGGCGATCAGCAGCGGCCTGATCGTCTCGATCACCTTCGTCGGAGCGGCCCTCCTGGTGGCCCTCACCGAGGTGCTCTTGGCCCGGCGCACTGCTTCCGCAGAGTCGTGAGCGGATCGGGCGGGTGTCACACCTGTCCCGCAGGATGGCGCCGGACGTACTCGCGAGCCTCGTCGAGGCGGAAAGGAAGCGGCTCGTCACCCGAGCCCAGGTGCCCGATGCCGGACAAGACCGACTTCAAGAAGACGCTCGACTCCTACCGGGCGCAACGCGGCCGGTTCCGCGTCCTGGACGTGCCCGGCATGCAGTACCTGATGGTCGACGGCCACGGCGACCCGAACACCTCGCCCGTCTTCGCCGAGGCGCTCGAAGCGCTGTACCCGGTCGCCTACAAGCTGAAGTTCGCCAGCAAGCAGGACCTCGGCCGCGACTACGTGGTCCCGCCCCTGGAAGGCCTGTGGTGGGCCGAGGACATGAACGCTTTCACGGCTGCCCGGGACAAGTCGCGCTGGGACTGGACGATGATGCTCATGGTCCCCGAGTGGATCGACCGAACCATGTTCGCCACCGCCGTCGAGCGCGCCGGGGCGAAGAACCCGCCGACGCGCCTGGCAGATGTCCGCCTGGAACCGCTGTCCGAAGGACGGTGCGTCCAGACGCTGCACATCGGCTCCTTCGACGACGAAGCGGACCTGCTCGCCCAGCTGCACGACGAGTTCATCCCCGCCAACGGGTTCCGCATGGTCGGCAAGCACCACGAGATCTACCTGAGCGACTTCCGCAAAGTCGCCCCGGAGAAGCAACGCACCATCCTCAGGCAACCGGTCGCGAGCTGACCTCCTCGAGGTCAAGGGCCACGACGTGCCAAAACATCAAGCCTTGAGGAAGGCCAAGAAAGAACCCCAAGCGCCGCTCTCGAAGCTCAGCACGCCGTCGTCAGGTGCCTTGGAGTCCCGGACCCGGACGGAGTTGTCGAGTAATCGGACCTCGACGCAGTTGTCGCTGGCGGCGGCGCTCTTGGAACTCTTGAACCAGCCGGTGTCGGTTGAATCTCGCTGCATGCTCGACCACCTCTTCCGATGGGGAGTTCGTTGGCGGGCAGCTGCGGCGTTCATCCCTTCAAAGAGCTGAGGAAGGAGCTCCACGCGCCGGACTCGAAGCTCAGTACGCCGTCGTCAGGTGCCTTGGAGTCCCGGACCCAGACGGAGCTGTCGAGTAATCGGACCTCGACGCAGTTGTCACTGCCGCCGGTGCTTCGCGAACTCTTGAACCAGCCGGTGTCGGATCGACGTCGCGCCATGATCAACCACCCTTCGAGATCTTGTCGATCAATCCTCGCGACGCGTCACGATCGAGTGCAAGGCTCTGAATCTCACGGAATCCGCGGAGCATGGTGGCTGTATCGGTTTCGTCGCTGTGGTAGGTGGATGGCCCGAAAACCGCCGTGAAGAAGCCGACAGGCGATCCCTTGCCACCGAAGTCGAACACCGTGAAACCTCCACCGCGCCCGGGGTTGCGCTTCGCGTCGTCGGCGAGGATCTGGACGGCGATGTCGTCACGGGAGTCGATCAAGTTCGCCAAGTGGTCGATCTGGTCCTGCCACGTCTCCTGGCTGCCGACAACGGCCCGTAGCGAGTCTTCGGTGAACACGAAACGGAAGGATCGGGGTTCGGACGAACTCAGCACGCGTGCCTGGCGGTCCAGGCGGAACGCGATGCGCTGCTCCAGCTCTGCGTCGGTGGTGGCGTCCCACCAGACGCCGTCGCACTCTTCGATGACTGCGCGCACGTACGCGGGCGACTGCAACAAGCCCGGGATCACGCCGGACTCGTAGCTGCTGATCTCCGTGGCGCTGGCTTCGAGGTCGGCGAAGCGCTGGAAGGCTCCGGGGAGGAGGTCCGTGTAGGTGCGGCCTCGTTGGCGCTTCCGGGCTTGGGCGCCCAATGCGAGTGCGGTTTCGCGCTCGTCGCCGGAGACGTCGTAGAAGTCCAGGAGCTTGCTCAGGTCTTCCTGGTTGAGCGTGCCCTTGCCGTCCTCCAGCTCGACGATGCGGGAGCGGACCCGGCCGATCGCTTCCGCCGCGGCTTGCTGGGACTTGCCCGATTCTTCGCGGATTCGGCGCAGCGTCAGGCCGAGCTGGCGGCGCTCCAGGGTTTGGCGGGCTCGCGCCATCGACGACCTCCAGGATCTCGAAACACCCGATCAGGGACGTGACCTTAGCGCGACGGTCGCCCTAATCTTAAACGCGACGGTCGCGCTTAGCGATCGCCTGGTTCCAGCGAGTCACCATAGTCGTCCACTGAGGAAGGTCGGGAGCATGGGCGTGTGCCAGCAGTCCGGGATATTCGTCGACTCGTTCGTCGCGATGGAGCGGGAGGTGCCGATGCGCTACGAGCTCGATCGGCACAACGACGTCGTGGTCCTCTACTGCGGACCGAACAGCGAGTACGTCCTCACCATCGGCCGCGAGAACCTCGCCAACCTCATCTCGCTCGGCACCGAAGCGATCCGCGAGCTCTCCGCCACCTAGGCCGCGAGACGAGTGAGGGGCACCCGCGACCAGGTCACGGGTGCCCCTCGGCTCGGCCGGATCAGTCGCGGGCGGTGTCCGGGGCGGGCTTGGCCAGGCGGGCGTTGCGGTAGCCGTAGGCGAAGTAGATCAGCAGGCCGAGGGCCAGCCAGGCCGCGAAGCGCAGCCAGGTGATGATGTCCAGGTTCGTCATCAGGTACAGGCAGGCCAGGGCGCTGACGATCGGCAGCCACGGGGACAGCGGGACCCGGAACGGGCGGGGGAGGTCCGGCTTGGTGCGGCGCAGGACCGGGACCGCCAGCGAGACGATCACGAAGCCGGACAGGGCGCCGATGCTCACCATGTCCGCCAGCTCGGAGATCGGGATGAACCCGGCCATCAGCATGATCACCACCGCGCCGCCGATGGTCATCCGGTGCGGCGTGCCCCACTTCGGGTGCACCTGGGAGAGCTTGGGCGGCAGCAGGCCGTCGCGGCTCATCGCGAAGCCGATCCGGCCGATGGTGACCAGCTCCACCATCATCACCGAGGTCAGGCCGGTCACCGCGCCCAGCGCGATCAGGGCCGCGACCCACGGCTGGCCGACCGACTGGAACGCCGCCGCCAGCGGGGCGCCCTCGTCGATCTGCCGGTAGTCGACCATCGCGCTGAGCACGATCGCGACCAGCACGTACAGCAGGGTGCACACGATCAGGCTGCCGAGCAGGCCGACCGGCAGGTCGCGCTTGGGGCGCCGGGTCTCCTCGCCGAGGTTGGCCAGCGCCTCGAATCCGGTGTAGGCGAAGAACACGATCGCCGCCGCGGTGAACACGCCGCCGATGCCGTACATCGACTGCTCCATGCCGAGCACCACCTGCACCAGCGGCTGCTCCAGCGGGTTCGCGGTCTCGGCGGCGGGCTGCGCGGGCGGGATGAACGGGTCGAGGTTGGCCCCGTTGAAGAAGAACAGCCCCGCGACGATCACCAGCACGCACACCGCGACCTTGACGATCACCAGCCCGTTGGTCACCCACGAGGACTCGCGGATGCCGATCACCGCGACCGCGGTCAGCACCGCGATGATCAGGATCGCGCCGACGTTGACCGTGGCGTCCTCGCCGAACCACTCCGGTGGCAGGCCGAGCAGGTTCGACACGTAGCCCGACCAGCTTCGGGAGACCACCGCGGCGCCGAGGGCGAACTCCAGCAGCAGGTCCCAGCCGATGATCCACGCGAACAGTTCGCCCAACGTGGCGTAGCCGTAGGTGTAGGCGCTGCCCGCGGTCGGCACCGCCGAGGACAGCTCGGCGTAGCACAGCGCGGCCAGCGCGGCGACGACGCCGCCGATGACGAAGGACAGCACGACACCGGGACCGGCGTGGTCCTTGGCCTCGATCCCGGCCAGGGTGAACACACCGGTGCCGATGATGATCCCGATGCCGAAGCCGATCAGGTCCTTGCCGGTGAGCCGGCGGATCAGTCCGCTGCGCTCACCGCGGGTCAGGATGTCCTCGACGGGCATCGTTCGGAAGACGCTCACGGGCAAGCACCGTAAGCGAGGCGTGCCGACCCGGCGCGACCGGCGTCGCGTTGCGTGATGCTATCGGTACGAAACGCGACGCTCGGTGCTCGATGTGTGTCCCCGTGTGATCCGGATCAAAGGGGCGGACGGGACTGTTCGCCCCGTTGATCAGGACCAACAGCCCGTTCGCCGCATTTCGCCCGTGGCTCAGGCGGGCACGGTCGAGGTGTCGCGCTCCCACACCCGGTGCTTGGCGAGCGCGGTGGCGAACTCCTCGATGAACCCCGCTGGCAGCGAGCCGCCGGTGTGCCCGGCGAGCACCACGCCGAGGTCGGCGACCACGCCGTCGGTCTCGGCGGTCTTGCGCGCTTCGGCGACCCCGGCGCGCTGCAGGAGCTCCATCCCCTCGTCGCTGGCCGCGACCGGCTTGTGGTGCTTGTAGGCCTCGGCGACGAAGTGCACGACGTGCCCGTCCTCGGACAGGGCGCGCACGCTCTCCGCACCGCCCGGCACGATCACGCCGTCGTAGAGCACCGACATCATGGTGTGCACCGCCCGGTCCGCGGTCACCTCGTCGCCGTCGGTGCTGCGGACCTTGCCGTCGCGCAGGCCCAGCACCTCCGCCAGCGCCCCGCGCTCGGCCAGACCGCGCTGCACCTCCGCGACCTCCGCAGCGTCCACGCCGTCGGCGACCAGCACCGCCACCTTGCGGCTGGTGATGGTGTCGGTACGCGAGTTGGCCAGGCTCAGCGCGGGGGAGCTGCGTCCGTGGTTCGGCCTGCCGCCGCTGGGCGGTGCGACGCCGACGCCCTCGGCCACCGCCGCGGCCAGCTCGTGGTCGATGTTCTCCAGGTGGTCCACCACGTTGGCGCGCACGTGCTGGTGGTCGACCTTGCCGAGCTCGAAGCGGAACGCCTCGACGATGTGCTGCTTCTCCCAGGGCGCCATGCTGTTCCAGAACAGCGTGGCCTGGCTGTAGTGGTCCTTGAAGCTCTCGCTGCGCTTGCGGATGGTGTAGCCGTCCACCTTCTGCTGGTAGTGCCGGAACACGTCCTCGTCGGCCAGCGCCGGGCAGCCGCCGGCGAGGCTGTTCTCCGAGTAGCTGGTCCGGCCCCGGTGGATCTTCTGCTGGCCGTAGCCGTCGCGCTGGTTGTTGGCCACCTCGGCGGTCGGCCGGTTGATCGGGATCTGCGCGAAGTTCGGGCCGCCGAGCCGGATCAGCTGGGTGTCCAGGTAGGAGAAGTTGCGCGCCTGCAGCAGCGGGTCGTTGGTGAAGTCGATGCCCGGCACCACGTTGGCGGTGTGGAAGGCGACCTGCTCGGTCTCGGCGAAGAAGTTGTCCGGGTTGCGGTCCAGCACCATCCTGCCCACCGGCCGCACCGGCACCTCCTCCTCCGGGATGATCTTGGTGGCGTCCAGCAGGTCGAAGTCGAAGTCGAACTCCCGCTCCTCGGCGACCAGCTGCACGCCCAGCTCCCACTCCGGGTACTGGCCCGCCTCGATGGACTCCCACAGGTCGCGCCGGTTGAAGTCGGCGTCGGCCCCGGCGATCTTCTGGCACTCGTCCCACACCAGCGAGTGGCTGCCCAGCAGCGGCTTCCAGTGGAACTTCACGAAGATCCCCTCGCCGCTGGCGTTGACCAGCCGGAAGGTGTGCACGCCGAAGCCCTGCATCATCCGGTAGCTGCGCGGAATCGCCCGGTCCGACATCAGCCACATGATCATGTGCAGCGTCTCCGGCTGCAGCGCCACGAAGTCCCACAGCGTGTCGTGCGCCGAGGCGGCCTGCGGCATCTCGTGGTGCGGCTCGGGCTTCACCGCGTGCACGAAGTCGGGGAACTTGATGCCGTCCTGGATGAAGAACACCGGCATGTTGTTGCCGACCAGGTCGTAGTTGCCCTGCTCGGTGTAGAACTTGGTCGCGAACCCGCGCACGTCGCGCACCGTGTCGGCGGAGCCGCGGGAGCCCGCGACGGTGGAGAACCGCACGAACACCGGGGTGCGCTGGTTCGGGTCGGTCAGGAAGCGGGCGACGGTGTGCTCGGCCAGCCAGCCGTCGTAGGGCTGGAAGTACCCGTACGCCCCGGCACCGCGGGCGTGCACCACGCGCTCCGGGATGCGCTCGTGGTCGAAGTGCGTGATCTTCTCGCGGGCGTGGAAGTCCTCCAGCAGGGTGGGGCCGCGCTCACCGGCGCTCAGCGCGTCGTCGGTGTGGTCGATGCGCACGCCCTGCTGGGTGGTCAGCTTCGTGTCGGTGAGGTCCTGGCGGACCCCGTCGAGCTGTCGTTGTTTGGCGTCGTGTCCGTCGGTGCCCATCGCGCCTGGCTCCCCTCGGTGTCGGCTGAAACCGCCCACCAGGTTTCCCACCGGCGACCGGGGGTATGCCCGCTCAGGACCCCAGTGCGGACGGGAGCCAGTGCAGCAGTTCCGGGGCGCCCGCCACGATCAGGAAGTGCGCGCCGCGGCCGATCAGGCTCGCCGCCAGGAAGCCGAGCAGCGGCAGCCCGGCCGCGCCGGAGAGCAGGCACATCAGGCTGTAGGGCGGGATGCCGGGGACCGCGGTCAGGCACAGCACGCCCAGGCCCCACCAGGGCCGCTCCACGGTGCGCTGGTGGAACTTGTCGAACCAGGCCGACCAGCGACCGTTGCGCTTGGCCTCGACGCGCTTGAGCAGCCGCTCGCCGAGCGCGAACCCGCCCTTGCCCGCGAAGTAGAACAGGGTCTTGCCCGCGACCTGGCCGACCGCGGCGGCGAGCCCGAACGCCCACCAGCTCACGTCGTCCACGGTGGACACCACGCCGAGCAGGTACAGCTCGATGTTGACCAGCGGGAAGAAGCTGCCCAGCGCGGCGGTGCCCGCGGTGGCCGCCAGCCACCCGATCATCGGACCACCCGCCCGCGCGCCGGAGCCGGGCGGTCTGCCACGTCACGCACTCCACAACGACCAGAACAGGACGACCCAGCCTAACGACCGGCCCGGTCGATCACCCGCCCGGGCACGCCTTCGTGCAGGGGGAGATGCCCGGAGCTTCGGCGCGGCCTGGCTCACTCGGCCGGGGGAGCGGGGTCGGCGTCGGGGTCCCAGGACAGGAGGCGGACGCGGCTGACCGTGCGCAGGTGGCGGCGCATCGCGGTCACCGCGGCGCGGGCGTCGCCCGCCCGGATGGCCTCGGCGATGCGCTCGTGCTGGGCCAGCGACTTGGTCGGGCGGTCCGGTTGGCGCAGCGACTCCTGGCGGCTTTCGGCGATCTCGGTTGCGATGGTGCGCATGAAGTCGGCGAGCAGGGAGCTGTGGGCGGCCGCGGTGATCGCGGCGTGGAACCGGCGGTCGCCCTCGCTGCCGAGCTCGCCCTCGGCGATCTCGCGGCGCATGTCCGCCAGCGCCGCGTCGATCTCGGCCAGGTCGTCCTCGGTGCGGCGCTGCGCGGCCAGCTCCGCGAGCTTGGTCTCCAGCGCCTCGCGCGCGTCGAGCACGTCGGGCAGGCGGCGCTTGCGCGCCACCAGCTCGTCGACCGGCTCCACGTCCAGCGACTCCCGGCGCAGGTAGGTGCCGCCGCCGTGCCGGACCTCGACCAGCCCCTGCACCTCGAGCACCACGATGGCCTGCTTGACCGAGGCGCGGCTGACGCCGAGCTGCTCGGCGAGCTTGCGCTCCGGGGGCAGCCGGTCGCCCGCGCGCAGCCCGGACGCGGCGACGTGCTCGCGCAGCCGCTGCACGACCTGCTCGTACAGGCGCGGGCGGGTGAGCGGGCGCAGGGCGTCGGACACCGGGTTCCTCCAGGCCGGGAGCGGGGTGCTGATCAGGCTAGCACCGGGTGTGCGGCCGAGTGGCTGAGCCAATTTTCCCACAGTTGCTTGACGGGGCATCGGCGGCGGCGCAAAAGTGGTCTAGCCAGTGGACCAATGCTCGGACGATCGTGGAGGTGGCCGGTGCTGTTCCCGAAGTTGCGGCAGCCGGACGGCAAGGAGGCGCTGCGCTTCGGCGCGCGGGCGCTGAACTACCAGGAGCTGGCCGGGGTGGCCGCGGCGATCGCCGACCGCGTCGCGGGCCGCGAGCGGATCGCGGTGTGGGCGACCAACGAGCTGGAGACCTGCGCGGCCGTCATCGGCGGGCTCAGCGCGGGCGTCGCGGTGGTGCCGATCAACCCGAAGGTGGGGGAGCGCGAGCTCGCGCACATCCTCGGCGACAGCCAGCCGGAACTCCTGCTCGCCGCGCCCGGGTTCCAGGCCCCGGACGGTCTCGGCGAAATCCCGGTGCACGAGGTCGACCTGACCGCCCGAGGCGGTGAGCTGCCGCCCGAGGCCGACGAGGACGCCCCGGCACTGATCGTCTACACCTCGGGCACCACCGGCCCGCCCAAGGGCGTCGTGCTGCCGCGCCGCGCGATCCGCGCCAACCTCGATGCGCTGGCCGAGGCCTGGGAGTGGACCGAGCGCGACGTGCTGGCCCACGCGCTGCCGCTGTTCCACGTGCACGGGCTGATCCTCGGCACGCTCGGCCCGGTGCGGCTGGGCGGCACGGTGCACCACCTGGGCAAGTTCTCCTCCGCGGCCATCGCCGAGGAGCTGGCCGGTCCGGCGACCATGATGTTCGGCGTGCCGACCATGTACCACCGGCTGGCCGAGGACGCCGAGCGCGACCCGGCGATCGGGAAGGCGGTCGGCAAGGCGCGGCTGCTCGTGTCGGGTTCGGCGGCGCTGCCCGCCGTGGAGCACGAGCGGATCGAGCGGCTGACCGGCCAGCGGGTCGTGGAGCGCTACGGCATGAGCGAGACGATCATGAACTGCGGGGTGCGCGCCGACGGCGACCGGCGGCCCGGCTACGTGGGGCGCCCGTTCGCCGGGGTCGAGCTCAAGCTGGTCGACGAGCAGGGCGCGGAGATCGAGGTCAGCGACGACGAGACGGTCGGCGAGATCCTGATCCGCGGCTCGAACCTGTTCAGCGGCTACCTCAACCGGCCCGACGCCACCGCCGAGGCGTTCACCGACGGCTGGTTCCGCACCGGCGACGTGGCCACCCGCGCCCCGGACGGCTACATCCGCATCGTCGGCCGCAAGGCCACCGACATCATCAAGAGCGGCGGCTACAAGATCGGCGCGGGCGAGATCGAGAACTGCCTGCTGGAGCACCCGGCGGTCGCCGAGGTCGCGGTCACCGGCGAGCCCGACCCGGACCTGGGCGAGCGGATCGTGGCCTGGATCGTGCGCGCGCCCGGCCAGGAGGTCGCCGAGCAGGAGCTGGTCGACCACGTGGCCCGCCTGCTGACCCCGCACAAGCGCCCGCGCGTGGTCCGCTACCTGGACGCCCTGCCGCGCAACGAGATGGGCAAGGTGCAGAAGAAGGCCCTGCAGCATGGCTGAGCACAGCGCGGCCCGCGCGCTGGTCGAGGCGATCGGCCGGGGGTTCGAGGAGTTCGAGCCCCCGGCGGTCCCGGCCGCGGTCGACGGCCCGCTGGGCTGGCCGGGCTACGACGACCAGCGCGCCCGCGCGACCGACCGCAGCGGCGCCGAGGAGTCGGTGCTCTGCGGTCGTGCCCAGGTGGGGGAGCTCCCGGCGGTGCTCGTCGCGTTCGACTTCGCCCACCTCGGCGGATCGGTCGGGGAAGCGGCCGGAGCGCGGATCGTGGCGGCCTTCGAACGGGCGCGCGAGCTGCGGCTGCCGGTGATCTCGCTGGTGGCCTCCGGCGGCAGCAGGATGCAGGAGGGCATCTGCGCGCTGAGGCAGCTGCAGGAGATCGCGCGGGCCTGCCTGCTGACCAGGCGCGACGGGATCCCGCACATCACGGTGCTGCGGAACCCGACGACCGGCGGCATGTGGGCGGCGCTGTCGGCGGCGGCCGACGTGGTGCTGGCCGAGCGCGGAGCGGCGGTCGCCTTCGGCGGCAGCCGCGTGCGGAGCGCGACCGAGACCGGGGAGGCGTTCCACGCCGAGGGCAAGTTCGACGACGGCCAGGTGGACCGGATCGTGGAGCCCGCCGAGCTGCCCGGGGTGCTGGCCGAGCTGGTCCGGCTGCTGCGCCCGCAGGGGCCGGAACCGGCCCCGGTCCCGAAGTCGCTGGCCAGCGGCGAGCCGCCGACCACGGGCTGGGAGGCGGTCCAACGCGCGCGGGCGGCCGACCGGCCGCGAGCCGGGGCGTACCTGGACGCCTACTTCTCGGCCCGCTTCGAGATCAGCGGCGACCGGGCGGGTGGCCGGGACGCGGGGATGCTCTGCGGCTTCGGCGAGCACGACGGCCGCACGATCGCCTTCGCCGCGCAAACCGGCACTGCCAACACCCCGGCCGGATTCCGCACGGCGGCCCGCTTGATCAGGCTCGCCGACCAGCTGAGCATCCCGGTGCTGACCCTGGTGGACACCCCGGGCGCGGCCAACGACGCGGCGGCCGAGCACGGCGGCGTCGGCCCCGCGATCGCGGAACTCTTCACCGCTGTCGCCGACGCACGAGTGCCGATCACCACCCTGGTCATCGGCGAAGGTGGCTCGGGCGGCGCGCTGGCGCTCGCCGCACCGGGGCGGACGTGGATCACCGCGGACGCCTACTTCGCGGTGATCGCCCCGGAAGCCAGCGCCGCGATCCTCAAGCGCGACCCGGCGGAGGTGCCCGACCTCGCCGACCACCTGCGCCTGCGCCCGCAAGACCTCGTGGCCCTGGGCTTCGCCCAGGACATCGCCCGCTGACCGTTGGCTTCCCGGGCGAAAGAACCGGCCCACGTGCGGTGCCAGGGGCGCACGTGGGCCGGTTTGCTCGCGATGCCGCGTTCGGCTCAGACGAACCTGACCGACGATGCCAGGTCGTTGAACCATTCCGGGACGTTCACGCAGTCGCCGGGGTACACGATCAAGTTGCTGCCCTCGAAGTAGGCGTCCTCGAAAAGCACCACCCGCACGGGGGTGTGGTTGCACGCGGAACTCGTCGTGTCGTTGAACCCGTAATCGCCCAACCACGGAATGTCCTGATCGGTGCGGAGGATAGGTGCGTCCGCGCTGCCGTTGCCGTAGTAGTCGCGGTAGAGGCACACCGCGCCATCGGGACAAGCCTGCTCGCCGTGACCCTCGATGACGTCGACGGCGCGCGGAGTGATGTCCTGTGCCTGGGCGGGCACTCCGATCGCGCCACCGAGCAGCGCGGATCCGGCCAGCAGAGCGAGGCGCAACTTCATGGGGAGAACCTTTCGTCCGAGTTCGGGGGCGTTCTTGATGATGGCCACCGGTTCCCGACCAGGAGGGCCAGCGCGAGGTTCTCCACCCGCGAGGGTGTCCCGGTCCATTCCGAGGAGTGGCTGGTCGGCATGGGGGACCGGGAAACCTGTCGATGGGAGAAGCCTCGGACTTCCCGCCAGAGTTGCTCGCGGGGCTGCGGGATCGGGGGCGGTAAGGGGTCGACTGTGCGTGGAGGGGTGCGGCTGCGTTCGGGGTTGTTTTCGGGTTCAAAGCGGTGGGTGGTCACCTCGGGCGGGTAGCGATTTCACATGAAATTGGCAGCGTTCTCGACGGAACCTGCGGTGGGGAGGGAGCCAATTTCAAGCGAAATCGCGGACGTTCGGCACCGCTCCACCGGCGGTGATACCGGGTGGGCTTGGCCAGCAGGGGGGGCGGTTGCGCGTGTGCTTGGTGATTTCGCGCAAAATCGCCACCCCATCGTCACCGACGGGAATCCTGGGTGGGCGGTGTCCGGCTGATCTACGCTGGCCACCGTGTTCTCGCTGATCGAACCGCCGCTGTTCTCCCGCTTGCGGCGAGCTGGGCGGATTCTGGTCGCCGGGGCCGGTGGCGGCTTCGACGTGTACGCCGGACTGCCGCTGGCACTGGCCCTGCGAGGGCTGGGCAAGCAGGTCCACCTGGCCAATCTCACCTTCAGCGATCTGCGCCGGTTGGCACCGGTGAACTGGGTGGAGCCGGGTGTGGCCGCGGTGACGCCGGACTCGCAGGGGCGCGACGACTACTTCCCGGAACGCACCCTGGCCCGCTGGCTCGCCTCCCGGGAACTGCCCTCGACGGTGTACGCCTTCCCGAAGACGGGGGTGCGTCCGCTGCGGGCCGCCTACAGCGCCTTGGTCGCGCGGCTCGACTTGGACGCGATCGTGCTGGTCGACGGGGGCAACGACATCCTCCTGCGCGGTGACGAGGAGGGGCTGGGCACACCCGAGGAGGACATGACCAGCCTGGCCGCCGTGGCCGGACTCCCCGGCGACCTGGAACGCCTGGTGGTGTGCTTGGGCTTCGGCGTCGACGCCTACCACGGGGTGTGCCACGCCCACGTGCTGGAGAACCTCGCCGGGCTGGAACGCGACGGCTCCTACCTGGGCGCCCTCTCGATTCCGGCGAACTCCGCAGAGGGCGCGGCCTACCTCGACGCCGTCGCGCACGCGCAGGCCGCCACGCCTCGGCGACCGAGCATCGTCAACGGGCAGATCGCGGCAGCGATCCGCGGTGAGTTCGGAGACGTGCACATCACCGACCGCACCGGCGGCAGCGAGCTGTTCGTCAATCCGCTGATGAGCCTGTACTTCACCGTCGACCTGCCGGGGCTGGCCCGCAGCATCGGCTACCTCCCCCACCTGGAGGGCACCGACCGCGCCCACGAGGTCGTGCAGGTCATCAGAGCCCACCACAAGGCCGCGCACCCCCGACCCCGGCGGCACATCCCGCATTGAGAGCTGGCGATCTCGCGCGAAACCGGCACCTTGATCGCCACTGTCGGGAGTCTCAGATGTGTCCCGCCGCGACGCATCTTCCGGTCGTCGGGGCGGCCGTTGCTGCGTCGGGGAGACCTTCGACGAGCCGTTGCTGCGGTCGTGGCGCGAGGCCGTCACCAACCGACCACCGTCCGGCGTCTCGCGTCCGCGCGCAGGGGGCAAACTCCTCGTCCGGTGCTCCCGCGCGGGAGGGGATCGTTGCGCTCGGTGATCAATGCCACCTCGTTGGAGGGGAGATCTGGGGGCATCCGTGTTCTAAACTCAGGCTCGCCTGACAAAGGTTAGGCTTGCCTGAGTTTCAGAAGGTGCGATGTATCGGACGGGGATCGGCGGCGCGGTCGCCATCGTGACAGGCGCGGGCCAGGGCATCGGCGCCGCGGTGACCAAGGCCTTCGTCGAGCTCGGCGCCACCGTCGCCGCAGTGGACCGCAACGGCGAGCGGGTGGAAGCCGTCGCCGCGGAGCTGGGCGACCGGGTGCGGGCGTACCAGGCCGACGTGGCCGATGCGGCGGCCGTCACCGACGTGGTGGAGCGGGTCGAGGCCGAGGTCGGTCCGGTCGGCGTGCTGGCCAACGTCGCCGGGGTGCTCCAGGTGGGCACGGTGCAGGAGATCGGCGACGAGGACTGGCAGCGGACCTTCGCGGTCAATGCCACCGGGGTGTTCAACTTCTCCCGCGCGGTGTCCAAGCACATGATCGCCCGCAAGAAGGGCTCGATCGTCACGGTCAGCTCCAACGCCGCGGGCGTGCCCCGCCACGGCATGGCCGCCTACGCCGCGTCCAAGGCCGCGGCGACGATGTTCACCAAGTCGCTCGGGCTGGAGCTGGCCGAGCACGGCATCCGCTGCAACGTCGTCGCCCCCGGCTCCACCGACACCGACATGCAGCGCGGGATGTGGGCCGACGAGCACGGCGCCGAGCGGGTCATCGCCGGATCCCCCGAGGCCTTCAAGGTCGGCATCCCGCTGCGCAAGCTGGCCACCCCGGAGGACATCGCCGACGCGGTGGTGTTCCTGGCCTCCGACCGGGCCCGGCACATCACCATGCACGACCTGTACGTCGACGGCGGCGCCACGCTGCGCGCCTGACCCCGGCCGCGAACTCCGAAAGGTTGCCATGACCACGATCGACAGCGAAATCGACAGCATCGACCTAGTCGCGGACGATGCGGCGGCCCGGTTGCTGGCGGCCTACGAGGCGGGCTCGTCGTTCCTGTTCTCCACCCCGCGCGGCGTGCTGCTGGCCCGCGGGGTCGCCGCGACGGTCCCGAAGACCCAGTGCGCGCGGGAGAACCTGCCGCAGCGGGTGTCGGAGTTCTTCAACAGCGCGGCGGAGTTCGGCCACCGCAACCCGATGGTCGTCGGTGCCGTGCCGTTCGGCAACGACCTGCCCGCGCACCTGGTGCTGCCCGAGGACGTGCTCCGCGCCGAGCCGCTGAACGTCGTGGTCCCGCAGAGCCCGCGCAGCGGCGCACCGGACTGCGAGGTCCACCCGGTGCCCGCCCCGGCCGAGTACGAGCGCGGCGTGCGCCGCGTGCTGCGGCGGCTGGAGGACGGAGAGCTGAGCAAGGTGGTGCTGGCCCGGTCGCTGGAGCTGACCGCCGCCGAACCCATCGACGTGCGCACCGTGCTGAAGAACCTGGCCCTGGCCGACCCGGCCAGCTACACCTTCGCCGTCGACCTGCCCAAGCGCGGCGAGGACGGCACGCGCGACAGCTTCGGCCCGCAGCCGCTGCTGCGGCGCACCTTCCTGGGCGCGAGCCCCGAGCTGCTGGTGTCGCGGCGCGGCATGCAGGTGCGCTCCAACCCGATGGCCGGATCCCGCCCGCGCAGCGCCGACCCGGCCGAGGACCGGCGGCGGGCCGCCGAGCTGTCCACTTCGGACAAGGACCTGCGGGAGCACGCGGCCGTGGTGGAGGCGGTCGCCGAGGCGCTGCGCCCGTACTGCTGCGAGCTGCGGGTGCCCGAACCGTCGGTGATCAGCACCAACGCCATGTGGCACCTGGCCACCGAGGTCACCGGCGAGCTGCGCGACCCCGCCACCTCGTCGCTGGAGCTGGCCGACGCGCTGCACCCGACCCCGGCGGTGTGCGGCACCCCGGTGCACCGGGCGCGCGAGGTCATCGCCGAGACAGAGCCTTTCGAGCGCGGCTACTACGCGGGCATGGTCGGGTGGTGCGACGCTGCCGGGGACGGGGAGTGGGTCGTGGCCATCCGCTGCGCCGACGTCGAGGACGAATCGCTGCGGCTCTACGCCGGAGCGGGCATCGTCGCCGGCTCGGACCCGGCCGACGAGCTCGCCGAGACCTCCGCGAAGTTCCGCACCGCGTTGTCCGCGATGGGCCTGGACCAGGCCGTCTGAAGGGGCTGAGGAATGACCGCACCGCACCCGGACCACCCGATCTGGCCGCCGGAGTTCGCCGACCGCTACCGCGCGGCGGGCTACTGGCGCGGCTACACCTTCGGCCAGATGCTGCGCGAGCGCGCCGCCGAGCACCCCGATCGGATCGCCGTGGTCGACGGCGACCGCCGGGTGACCTACCGCGAGCTCGACGTGCGCGCCGACCGCCTCGCCGCCGGGCTGCGCGCGGAGGGCATCGCCCGGGGCGATCGCGTCGTCGTGCAGCTGCCCAACATCGCCGAGTTCTTCGACGTGTGCTTCGCGCTGTTCCGGCTCGGCGCGGTGCCGGTGTTCGCGCTGCCGTCGCACCGGCTGACCGAGATCTCCTACTTCTGCGAGTTCAGCGGGGCCGCCGCCTACATCACCACCGACGTCGAAGCCGGTTTCGACCACCGGAAGCTGGCCGCCGAGGTGGTGGCGAAGCTGCCGGAGCTGCGGGTGCTCATCGCCGGTGAGCCCGGCGAGTTCCGCGCCCTGTCCGATGTGGACGCCGAACCGGTGGAGCTGGCCGGGCCGGAGCCCGGCGACCTGGCGTTCCTGCAGCTCTCCGGCGGCAGCACCGGGGTGCCGAAGCTGATCCCGCGCACCCACGACGACTACATCTACTCCTTCCGCGCCAGCAACGAGATCTGCGGCGTCACGGCCGACACCGTCTACCTCGGGGCGCTGCCCATCGCGCACAACTTCCCGATGAGCTCGCCCGGCACTTTCGGAGTCCTGCACGCCGGGGGTCGCGTGGTGCTGGCCCACCGGCCCAGCCCCGACGAGGTGTTCCCGCTGATCGAGCGCGAGCGCGTCACGCTGGCCGCGGCGGTCCCGCCGCTGGCGCTGGTGTGGCTGGACGCGGCCGCCGACACCGAGCACGACCTGTCCAGCCTGGAGGTGCTGCAGGTCGGCGGGGCCAAGTGCAGCGAGGAGGTCGCTCGCCGCGTCAAGCCCGTGCTGGGCGCCACCCTGCAGCAGGTCTTCGGCATGGCCGAGGGCCTGGTGAACTACACCCGCCTCGACGACCCCGAGGAGGTCATCCTCACCACCCAGGGGCGGCCGATCTCGCCGGACGACGAGGTGCTGGTCGTCGACGACGAGGACAACCCGGTGCCGCCGGGCGAGACCGGGCACCTGCTCACCCGCGGGCCCTACACCATCCGCGGCTACTACCGGGCCCCGGAGCACAACGCGAAGGCCTTCACCCCGGACGGCTTCTACCGCACCGGCGACGTCGTCCGGCTCACCGCCGAGGGCAACATCGTCGTCGAGGGTCGCGCGAAGGACCAGATCAACCGCGGCGGCGAGAAGATCGCCGCCGAAGAGGTGGAGAACCACCTGCTGGCGCACCCGGCGGTGCACGACGCGGCCGTGGTGTCCATGCCCGACGACTACCTCGGCGAGCGCAGCTGCGCGTTCGTCGTGCCGCGCGGCACCCCGCCCAAGGCGCGCGAGCTGATCAAGTTCGTGCGCGAGCGCGGGCTGGCCGCCTACAAGGTGCCGGACCGGGTCGAGTTCGTCGACCAGTTCCCGCAGACCGGCGTCGGCAAGGTCAGCAAGCGCGACCTCCGGGAGGCCATCAGCCGGGAGCTGGTGCCGGAGCTCGAGCGCCGCTGACAGTCCCAACCCACCGACCACAGGAGGAGGTCGCCCGTGGCGCTTCCGACCATCCCGCCGTACCGCGTGCCGCAGCCGGACGAGCTGCCGGAGAACCGCGTCGCGTGGCGGCCGGACCCGGACCGCTCGGTGCTGCTGATCCACGACATGGAGCGGCACTTCGTCAACGCCTTCCCCGCGGAGGGCGAACCGCTGGACCAGGTGGTGCCCAACATCCGGCTGCTGCGCGAGCGCGCCCGCGCAGCGGGTGTTCCGGTGGTGTACTGCGCGCAGCCGGGCGGTCAGACGCCCGAGCAGCGCGGCCTGCAGCTGGAGTGGTGGGGGCCGGGGGTGGCCGACCCGGCGCAGGAGGCGATCATCGACGAGCTCGCGCCCGGTGCCGAGGACGTGCTGCTGACCAAGTGGCGCTACAGCGCGTTCCAGCGCACCGAGCTGCGCCAGCTGCTGCGGGACTGGGGGCGTGATCAGCTGCTCATCACCGGCATCTACGCCCACATCGGTTGCCTGATGACCGCCGCCGAGGCCTTCCAGCAGGAGGTCCAGGCGTTCCTGGTCGCCGACGCGGTCGCGGACTTCTCCGCGGAGGAGCACCGGATGGCGCTGGACTACGCGGCGAAGCGGTGCGCGGTGGTCGACACCGCGGAGCGGTTGGCGCAGGACCTCGCGGCGCGCGAGTCCGAAGTGGCCTGACGATTTTTCGGGGAGTGCGTGGAGATGTCGCAGAAGTTGACGCTGGAGGACGTCCGGGAGCAGGTCGCGGAGCTGCTCTACGAGGACCCGGCGGAGTTGACCGACGAGGAGAACCTGATGGACTGGGGCCTGGACTCGGTCCGCATCATGACCCTGGTGGAGAAGTGGCGCCGCCTCGGCGTCCAGATCACCTTCGCCGACCTGGCCGAACGCCCCACCCTCGCGGAGTGGTGGACGGTCTTGGAACCCAAGGTGCGGTGACGTTCCGCCGATGGTGCCGCGATTTCAATGGAAATCGGACGTCCGATTTCCATTGAAATCGCGGGAGTTCGCCACCGGTCGGACGACCTGTCCACAGCCGTCGGCGTGTCGGGTGCCCGACGCGCCGACGGGCCGCAGTTTCAATTGAAACTGCGGCCCGGGCGGAGCAACGTTCAGCGCCTTCGGTCGTTCAGCCGTTCCAGGGAATCTGGGGCGACTTGTAGTAGTTGGTGCCGGAGGCCTCCAGACGGGGGCCGTGGGTGGCCAGGCGCCGGGCGAAGGAGTCCCAGTTCTGGGCCGACTTCGGGGACCAGGCCAGCTCGGCGATCGCCGGGAGGCGGGGGAAGGCCATGAACTCGATGTGCTCGGAGTTCTCCAGGGTCTCCGACCACAGCGGTGCTTCGACGCCCAGGACCGCTTCCTCCGGCACGCCCTGCAGGTAGCTGCCCGGGTCCCAGCCGTAGGCGTCGGCGACCTCGATGAACCCGGCCCACTGCAGGCCCAGCGGGGTGTTCTCGTCGTACTTCATGTCCAGGTAGGACTTGTTCGCCGGGGACACCAGGATCTTGTTGCCGCGGGCCACCGCCTCCGGCAGCAGCGGGTCGGCGTCGGTGGTGCCCCAGTACTGCACCACCGCGTCGCCCTGCGGGGCGGCCTTGGCGTACTCGTGCCAGCCGACCGCGGTCTTGCCGTACTTCTCCACCATCGGCAGCACCCGCGAGACGAACTTCTGGTAGTCCTCCTCGCTGGTGGCGTCGGCCTCGTCGCCGCCGATGTGCAGGTACGGGCCGGGCGTGATCTCGGCCAGCTCCCGGATGACGTCCTCGACGAACTGGTAGGTGACCTCCTTGTCCACGCACAGCGAGCTGAACCCGACCTCGATGCCGGTGTAGAGCGGCGGCGCCACGCCGTCGCAGTTCAGCTCCGCGTAGGAGGCCAGCGCGGCGTTGGTGTGCCCCGGCATGTCGATCTCGGGGATCACCACGATGTGCCGGGACGCGGCGTACTCGACGATCTCGGCGTAGTCCTGCTTGGTGTAGTGCCCGCCGGGGCCGCCGCCGACCTCGGTGCTGCCGCCGTGCTCGGCCAGCTTCGGCCAGCTGTCGATCTCGATGCGCCAGCCCTGGTCGTCGGTCAGGTGCAGGTGCAGCCGGTTGATCTTGTACCGGGCGATCTGGTCGACGTAGCGCTTGACCTGGTCGACGGTGAAGAAGTGCCGCGCCACGTCGAGCATCGCGGCCCGGTGCTCGAACCGCGGCCGGTCGACGATCTCGCCGCCGGGCACCGGCCACGGACCGGGCTGCTCGGTGCGGCTCTCGATCGCGGCGGGCAGCAGCTGCCGCAGCGTCTGGACGCCGTTGAACAGCCCTTCGGCGCTCGCGGCGCGCAGGTCGACGGTCTCGCCGGTGACCTGCAGCCGGTACCCGGCCGGGCCGAGCCCGGCGTCGTCGGTCACGGCCAGCGCGATGTCGCCGGCGTCGTCGTCGACCGGCAGCGGGAACCCGGTCGACGGGCGCAGGATCCCGGCCAGGTACTCGCCGACCTCGGCGGCCTCGCCGGACGCCCGGATCGACGTCCGCTCGGACAGCTCGAAGGTGGTCGCCGGGTCCGGGCGCACGGTTTCGGGGGCGGGGATGAGGTTGTCCATCGCGGAGGTCTCCACGGCGGGCGCGGCGGTCGCCGGGACGGCGGTCCCGGCGACCAGCGCACCGGCCACAACGGCGAGCGCGGCTCTGCGCACCGCTGGTCGGGTCGGTCGTGAGGTCATGTGCGTGCGCTCCTCGTGGTCGGGGAACGGTGCACCCAAAGGTATAGACCAAAATCGACCGGCGAAGCGCCCGAACGGACGCATCGGAGGCGGCGCCCGGCGCGGCGAGGTGCCGCGGGATCCGCGGTTTCAATTGAAACTGCGGATCTCCCGCAGCCGGGATCGCAGTTTCAATTGAAACTGCAGTCGGCGCGTCGCCCCGGTCAGGCCTCGCCGCGGAGGGCCGGGCGCAGCCGGTCGAGCACCGCCGGGTCCTCGATCGTCGAGGGCACCTTGGTGTCGCCGCTGTCGGCGATCTCGCGCATCGACTTGCGCAGGATCTTGCCCGAGCGCGTCTTGGGCAGCCCGTCGACGATCGCGACCTCGCGGAACGCCGCCACCGGGCCGATCTGCTCGCGCACCGCCGCCACCAGCTCCGCGCGCAGCGTCTCCGGATCGACGTCCACGCCGGACTTGAGCACCACCAGACCGCGCGGCACCTGGCCCTTCAACGTGTCGCGAACCCCGATCACCGCGCACTCGGCGACCGCGGGGTGCGCCGCCAGCACCGCCTCCATCGAGCCGGTGGACAACCGGTGCCCCGCGACGTTGATCACGTCGTCGGTGCGGCCCATCACGAACACGTACCCGTCGGCGTCGACGTAGCCGTTGTCGCCGGTCAGGTAGTAGCCGGGGTAGCGCGACAGGTACGACTCGCGGAACCGCTCGTCGTCGCCCCACAGCGTCGGCAGCGTGCCCGGCGGCAGCGGCAGCCGGATGCAGATCGCGCCGTCGGTCCCCGGCGGCAGCGGGTTGCCCGCCTGGTCCAGCGCCACCACGTCGTAGCCGGGCACCGGCACCGTCGGCGACCCCGGCTTGACCGGCATCGGCTCCAGCCCGCGCAGGTTGGCGCAGATCGGCCAGCCCGTCTCGGTCTGCCACCAGTGGTCGATCACCGGCACGCCGAGCTTGCCCGACGCCCAGTGGTAGGTCTCCGGGTCCAGCCGCTCCCCGGCCAGGAACAGCGTCCGCAGGCTGGAGATGTCGTGGTCGGCCAGCAGCTCGGCGTCCGGGTCCGCCCGCTTGATCGCCCGGAACGCGGTGGGCGCGGTGAACAGCGCCTTGACCCGGTGCTCGGCGATGACCCGCCAGAACGCGCCCGCGTCCGGCGTGCCCACCGGCTTGCCCTCGTAGACCACCGTCGTCGCCCCGGTCAGCAGCGGCGCGTAGACGATGTAGGAGTGGCCGACCACCCAGCCGACGTCGGAGGCGGTCCAGAAGACCTCGCCCGGGCCGATGTCGTAGATGTTGGCCATCGACCAGCGCAGCGCCACCGCGTGCCCGCCGTTGTCGCGCACCACGCCCTTCGGCCGTCCCGTGGTGCCGGAGGTGTAGAGCACGTACAGCGGATCGGTCGCCTTGACCGGGACGCACTCGGCCGGTTCGGCCTGCGCCAGCGCGTCGTCCCAGTCCACGTCCCGCTCGCCGAGCTCGGCGCGGGCCTGCTCGCGCTGGAGCACGATCACCCGCTTCGGCTGGTGCTCGGTCAGCCGCAGCGCCTCGTCGACGATCGGCTTGTACTCGACGACCCGGTTCGGCTCCAGCCCGCAGGAGGCCGCCACGACCACCGCCGGCCGGGCGTCCTCGATGCGCGCGGCCAGCTCCTTCGGCGCGAAACCGCCGAAGACCACCGAGTGCACCGCGCCGATGCGCGCGCAGGCCAGCATCGCCACCACGGCCTCGGGGATCATCGGCAGGTACAGCACGACGCGGTCGCCGCGCGCCACGCCCTGCGCCCGCAGCGCCCCGGCGAACAGCGCCACCTTCTCCAGCAGCTCCCGGTAGGTCCAGCGGAGCACCTGGCCGGTCATCGCCGAGTCCCAGATCAGCGCGGTCTGCTCGCCGCGGCCGTCGCGGACGTGCCGGTCCAGCGCGTTGAAGCAGGTGTTGAGCTCCCCGTCGGGGAACCAGCGGAAGAACGGGTCGGCGGTGTCGTCCAGGGCGCGCGAGGGCTCGCGCACCCACTCGATCGCCGCCGCCGCGTCGAGCCAGAAACCCTCCGGGTCGGTCAAGCTCCGCCGGTGGGCCTCGGCATAGGCACCCATGACCAACTACCTCCTGCGTCCGCGCCAGTTGCCTGTGGTCCTACCGCACAACTACCCCCAGCGCCAGAGCCGCTACGGCTCGCGATCGGAACATGTTCCGCCGCAGCGGGAACGGGTGAGCGGTACGCCCGAATTCGCCCGGGCACAACGCGCGGCAGATCGCCGACCGCAGCTCGGCGACGGAACGTGTCCGCTGGGCGCTGCGGGACGGCTTCGGCGCGACGCAGCGTGCACGGTCGATCACAATCGACCTCGAGTCTGAGATCGGGCTAACAAACGGGCGCCCCGCGCCGACAACAGAATCAGAAAACGGAGGTGCTGCAACGATGAGCACGGAACCGGCCCGGTCCGCCGAGGCATCCACCACCCAGGTCGAATCGCGCACGACCACGTCGGCCGAACTCCCCACCGCGCCGTGCAGCGTGGTGTGGAGCGGTGGCCACTCCTACGTGCTCGAGGGCTCCGCCGGAGCCCGCTGGGCCGGCGTCGACGACCGCGGGCGCGCCCGGTTCCTCACCGACGCTGAGCTCCGCCGCCGCGGGTGGAGCCGCACCCCGGCCTAGTCCCGGTGGCCGCGGGCTCCCACCGCGCACCTCGCCCGATCGACTCGACGCGCGGGGGAGCCCGGCCGCCAGGTGTGTTGTGCGCCGAATGTGAGATCCTGACCCCGAGGGGATGCGCATCCGTGCATCTGGGGTAGCACGCACAACCGATCAGGGGAGGCTCGTGGTGCAGGACGCCGAGCGCACCACGGAGAACACCACGAGCGGAGGCGGGGGCAACCCCGGTCGCCCGTCCGAGCACCGCCCGGATCCCGGCATAGCCCGGATCCGCGAGGCCGCCGCCGGGGTGTGGGCCGATCCATGGTGGACACTGCCGAACCTGCTCAGCGTGCTCCGGCTGGCCGGGGTGCCGCTGTTCCTGTGGCTGCTGCTCGGCCCGCAGGCCGACCTGCTGGCGCTGCTGGTGCTGGTGGTCAGCGGGATCACCGACTGGCTCGACGGCAAGCTCGCCCGCTGGCTCAACCAGTACAGCCGCCTCGGCGAGCTGCTCGACCCGGCCGCCGACCGGCTCTACATCATCGCCACCCTGGTGGCCTTCGTGCTGCGCGACGTGGTGCCCTGGTGGGTCGCCGCGGCGCTGGTGCTGCGGGACGTGGTGCTGACGCTGTGCCTGCCGGTGCTGCGCTGGCACGGCTACGAGCCGCCGGAGGTGCACTACCTCGGCAAGGCCGCGACGTTCTGCCTGATGTACGCGTTCCCGCTGTTGTTGCTGGTGCAGGAGGAGTTCCCGCTGTCCGAAGTGGTGCGTCCGATCGCCTACGCGTTCACGTGCTGGGGCGGCGCGCTGTACCTGTGGGCCGGGATCCTCTACCTGGGGCAGGTGGTGGCCGCGGTGCACCAGGCCCGCTCCCGCACCAGGCCCGCCTGAGGCCTGGATCCGCGTTCTTCCGCAATCCCGCGCGGGCCGAACGGTCGACTCCGCCCGGCCCTCCGGGGGTCGCCTTGCGGCCGGTGCTGCGCGCTGCATACGCTCGCCGAGCCGATCACGCCACCAGCGCGGCCGGTGACCCGAACAGCAGCAGCGGACGAGGAAGGCGGGACCACGTGGCGGCCCCGGACGACATCAAGTACACCGAAGAGCACGAGTGGGTCCAGCGCACCGGCGAGGACACCGTGCGCATCGGGATCACCGAATACGCCCAGCAGCAGCTCGGCGACGTGGTGTTCGTGCAGCTGCCCGCGCTGGAGCAGCGGGTCACCGCGGGCGAGGCGATGGGCGAGGTGGAGTCGACCAAGAGCGTGTCGGACATCTACGCGCCCGTCACCGGCGAGGTGACCGCCCGCAACGAGGGGCTCGAGGACGAGCCCGAACTGGTCAATTCGGAGCCGCTGGGTGGCGGCTGGATGGTGGAGATCAAGCTCGCCGATCCGGACCAGCTGGCCGGTCTGCTCGACGCCGAGGGCTACCAGAAGCTGATCGACCAGGCATGATCGTCGATCTGTCGGGGTCGCCGGGGAGAATGTCGGGAGTCCCGCGTCCCAGGCCTGCCCAGGCACGGTACGTTGGTCGCATACTTGGCACGATCTATCCGCGTGGAGGAGAGCTCAGGTGAGCCAGAACAGCGGCTTCGGCGAGGTTCCGCCGGAGCAGTCACCGGAGACCACCTCGGTCTTCAGGCCCTTCCTCTCGGAGCAGGAAAGCACCGAGAGCCCGGCCCCGGAGCCCGCCACCGCTTCCGGGGTCGACGCGCTGCCCGCGGGGTCCGCCCTGCTGGTGGTCAAGCGCGGTCCCAACGCGGGTTCGCGGTTCCTGCTGGACCGGGAGACCACCAGCGCGGGGCGGCACCCGGACAGCGACATCTTCCTCGACGACGTCACGGTTTCCCGGCGGCACGCCGAGTTCCGGCGGGAGGGCAACGACTTCGTGGTCGTCGACGTCGGCAGCCTCAACGGCACCTACGTCAACCGCGAGCCGGTGGACACCTCGGTGCTGGCCAACGGTGACGAGGTGCAGATCGGCAAGTTCCGGTTGGTGTTCCTGACCGGGCCGATCGACAGCGGGCGCTGAGCCCCGGATTCGACTTCCGACCCGCCAGCGGGGCGGCGCCGAAGCGGCGTCGCCCCGCTGGCGCGTCGCGGTACTTGCGCGACCGGGGGTCGGTGGCATCCGCGGTGGGGGAATTTCTCGACGCCGCAACCGGTTTCTCCGTTGCGGCGGCTTCGTTTCCGGCGGTCCGCGAGGGCGGTCGGCGGTGTATCGTGCTGGTAATGCTCGATGACGAGCTCAGCCAGCGGTTCGGGCCCGGTGTTCGGGCAGGTGCCCCGGTGTTGAAGCTGTGGCAGCGGTGGCCTGAAGGCTGCCGAAGGGATGGGCGTAGCCGCCGTATCGCGGGTAGCGTCGGAGGCGTCGGTGCGCGATCCTCGACGGGGATGTCACGCTTCGGCGCGCTGGAGGAGGCGATGTGACGATGAGCAGCGAGATGCGCGTCGTCGGCGTGCGAGTGGAACTACCAGCCAACCAGCCGATCCTGCTGTTGCGCGAGGCGCACGGCGAGCGTTACCTGCCGATCTGGATCGGCTCTGTCGAGGCGACGGCCATCGCGCTCGAGCAGCAGGGCGTGCGGCCGCAGCGACCGCTGACCCACGACCTGCTCAAGGACGTCATCGGCGCCCTGGGGCGCGACCTGGAGCAGGTGCGGATCACCGATCTGCAGGAAGGCACCTTCTTCGCCGAGCTGGTGTTCGACGGGGATGTGCGGGTCTCGGCGCGCCCGAGCGACTCGGTGGCGCTGGCCCTGCGAATCGGGGTGCCGATCCACGCCGACGAGTCGGTGCTGGACGAGGCCGGGCTGATCATTCCCGACGAGCAGGAGGACGAGGTGGAGAAGTTCCGCGAGTTCCTCGACTCCGTCTCGCCCGAGGACTTCCGCGGCGCGGACACGTAGCGGTCCGCGCACCGGTTGGAGCAATCCCGGCCCCCGCTTGCGCCTGCAGGCGGGGGCCGGGTCGTCCGGTGCCCGCGCGTCGCGTTGACCTCCCCGCGAGGCAGGCATACCGTCGGGTTACGCGAAATTGTCCCGGTGTGATTCAGCGGGTGAACTGCCGATGCGGCGGTGCTACCGGACCGCGGTCGGCGGGGTGTTCGCGGCCCTGATCGAACCGATTCGGGCGCTGGTGATCGTCGTCGGCGACAAGCCGGACGAGGGGAGGCAGGCGTGGTCGAGGAAGCGTCCAACGGGGATGCTGCCGCGGAGCAGGGTGGGCTGTTCCCAGACGCCTCGCTGCCGGACGAACTGGTCGGCTACCGGGGACCGGCCGCCTGCCAGATCGCCGGTATCACCTACCGCCAGCTGGACTACTGGGCGCGCACCAAGCTGGTCGGCCCGTCGATCCGCGGGGCGGCCGGTTCCGGTTCGCAGCGGCTGTACTCGTTCAAGGACATCCTGGTGCTCAAGGTGGTCAAGCGGCTGCTGGACACCGGGGTGTCGCTGCACAACATCCGGGTCGCGGTGGAGCACCTGCGCAACCGCGGCGTGCAGGACCTCGCCAGGTTGACGCTGTTCAGCGACGGGACGACGGTCTACGAGTGCACCTCTGCCGAGGAGGTGGTCGACCTGCTGCAGGGCGGCCAGGGGGTGTTCGGCATCGCGGTCAGCGGTGCGATGCGCGAGATCAGCGGCACCATCCACGAGTTCCCGGCCGAGCGGGCCGACGGCGGCGAGATGGTGCAGGCCGAGGACGAGCTGTCCCGCCGCCGCCGGGACCGGCAGGCCGAGACCGGCTGACCGGTCGGTCGGTGTGCCGCAGCTCGCATCGGCGGTCCGCGCGGGCCGCCTGATCGGGTAGGCTGCGACACATCGCCGACCCCGTGCGGGAGAGTCCGGCCCGGCGTCCAGCCGCGGTCGGCGCCGAAGGAGCAACCCTCCCCGACAACCTCTCAGGCCACCTGGACCGCGCGGGCGAGATACCTCTGGAAAGAGGGGGCACCACGGGCGTGGTGCCACCCCGCCGACGGTGCAAGCCCGGTCCCCGGGTGAAGCTCTCAGGCGTTCGCTTCGCGGACAGTGACAGAGGGGGAGAGCAGCGCAGTTGCCGCTGCACTGCCGCCCCTGTTCGCCGCGATGATTGAGGTTTGGCGATGACCGACGACCGCATTCCCCTGGCAGCTCTGGAACACGGCACGCCGTTCGCCGACCGGCACGTCGGTCCGGCCCCGGCGGAACTGGCCCGCATGCTCGACGTGATCGGCGTCGGCTCGCTGGAGGAGCTGGGCCGCAGCGCGGTGCCGGACGCCATCCGCGAGGACGACCTGCAGCTGGCGCTGCCGGAACCGGCCACCGAAGCGGCGGCGCTGGCCGAGCTGCGCGAGCTCGCGCGCCGCTGCCACCCGCACACCGAGATGATCGGGCTCGGCTACTACGGCACCACGACCCCGCCGGTCATCCTGCGCAACGTGCTGGAGAACCCGGCCTGGTACACCGCCTACACGCCGTACCAGCCGGAGATCTCGCAGGGCCGCCTGGAGGCGCTGCTGAACTTCCAGACGATGGTGGCCGACCTGGCCGGGATGCAGGTGGCCAACGCGTCGATGCTGGACGAGGCGACCGCCGCGGCCGAGGGCATGACGCTGGTGCGCCGCGCCGGGAAGTCCAAGTCGCCGCGGTTCCTGGTGGACGCCGACACCTTCCCGCAGACCGTCGCGGTCATCCAGACCCGCGCCGAACCGCTGGGCATCGAGGTCGTCGTCGCGGACCTGTCGGAGGGACTGCCCGAGGGCGAGTTTTTCGGCGCGCTGCTGTCGTACCCGGGTGCCTCGGGCGCGGTGCGCGACCACGAGGCGATCATCGCCGAGGCGCACGAGCGCGGGGCGAAGGTCGTGGTGGCGGCCGACCTGCTGGCGCTGACGCTGCTGCGCGCGCCCGGTGAGATCGGCGCGGACGTGGTGGTCGGCAGCACGCAGCGCTTCGGCGTGCCGATGGGCTTCGGCGGCCCGCACGCCGGGTTCATGGCGGTGGCCAAGGGCCTGGAGCGGCAGCTGCCCGGGCGGCTGGTCGGGGTGAGCGTCGACGCCGACGGCAACAAGGCCTACCGGCTGGCGCTGCAGACCCGCGAGCAGCACATCCGCCGCGAGAAGGCCACCAGCAACATCTGCACCGCGCAGGTGCTGCTGGCGGTGGTGGCGTCGATGTACGCCGTGTACCACGGCCCGGCCGGGCTGCGGGCGATCGCGACCCGAGCGCACCGGATGGCGGCCGTGCTGGCCGAGCAGCTGCGGCGCGGCGGCGTCGAGGTGCTGCACCGGGAGTTCTTCGACACGATCGTCGCGAAGGTGCCGGGCCGGGCCGACGAGGTCGTGGCCGCCGCGCGCCGCGGCGGCATCAACCTGCGCCGGGTCGACGCCGACCACGTGGGCGTCAGCTGCGACGAGACCACCACCCGCGCCCACCTGGCCACCGTGTGGCAGGCGTTCGGCGTCGACGGCCTGGACGTCGACGAGCTGGACGCGCAGACCGCCGACGCGCTGCCCGCGGCGCTGCGGCGCACCTCCGAGTACCTGACCCACCCGGTGTTCCACACCCACCACTCGGAGACCTCGCTGCTGCGCTACCTGCGGCAGCTGTCGGACAAGGACATCGCGCTGGACCGCAGCATGATCCCGCTGGGGTCGTGCACCATGAAGCTCAACGCGACCGCCGAGATGGAGCCGATCACCTGGCCGGAGTTCGGGTCGCTGCACCCGTTCGCGCCCGCGCAGGACGCCGAGGGGCTGCTGTCGCTGGTCGCGGACCTGGAGACCTGGCTGGCCGAGGTCACCGGCTACGACGCGGTGAGCCTGCAGCCCAACGCGGGCAGCCAGGGCGAGTTCGCCGGTCTGCTGGCCATCCGCGCCTACCACCGCAGCCGCGGTGAGACCGGCCGCGACGTGTGCCTGATCCCGGCCAGCGCGCACGGCACCAATGCCGCCAGCGCGGTCATGGCCGGGATGCGCGTGATCGTGGTGCGCTGCGACGACCAGGGCAACATCGAGCTGGACCACCTGCGCGAGCTGGTCGCCGAGCACGCCGACGACCTCGCCGCGATCATGATCACCTACCCGTCCACGCACGGCGTCTACGAGGACACCGTGCGGGAGGTGTGCGGTCTCGTGCACGACGCGGGCGGGCAGGTCTACGTCGACGGCGCGAACCTCAACGCGCTGATCGGCCTGGCCCGGATGGGCAAGTTCGGCTCCGACGTCTCGCACCTGAACCTGCACAAGACCTTCTGCATCCCGCACGGCGGCGGCGGTCCGGGCGTCGGCCCGATCGGCGTTCGCGAGCACCTGGCGCCGTTCCTGCCGAACCACCCGCTGCAGCCCGCGGCCGGTCCGGCCACCGGGGTGGGCCCGATCAGCGCGGCCCCGTGGGGCAGCGCCTCGATCCTGCCGATCTCGTGGGCCTACGTGCGGATGATGGGCGCCGACGGGCTGCGGCGGGCGACGCTGACCGCGGTCGCGGCGGCCAACTACGTGGCCCGGCGGCTGAACAACTACTTCCCGGTGCTCTACACCGGCAAGGGCGGGTTCGTCGCCCACGAGTGCATCCTGGACCTGCGCCAGATCAGCAAGACCAGCGGCATCACCGTGGACGACGTGGCCAAGCGGCTGGCCGACTACGGCATCCACGCGCCGACGATGTCGTTCCCGGTGGCCGGGACGCTGATGGTGGAGCCGACCGAGAGCGAGAACCTGGCCGAGCTGGACCGCTTCTGCGAGGCCATGATCGCGATCCGCGCGGAGATCGACAAGGTCGTCGCCGGGCAGTGGCCTGCCGACGACAACCCGCTGGTCGGCGCCCCGCACACGGCCGCCTGCCTGGCCCAGGACTGGGACCACGCCTACTCCCGCGAGGAGGCGGCGTACCCGCTGGGCACCGGGGCCCCGAAGGTGTGGCCGCCGGTCCGCCGCATCGACGGCGCCCGCGGCGACCGCAACCTGGTCTGCTCCTGCCCGCCCCTGGACGCCTACCAGTCCTGAGCAGCACCCGGGTGGCGGTCGAGTCGGCCGTCACCCGGGTGAGCGGCGAGGTCGGCGTCCCCGCCGGGGCGGGCGACACGCCTGCGGGCTCCGGTTTGCGCGTTGGGCCGGACGGATGACACGGTGGCCCCTTCACCGACCGGCTCCGAGAGGGAGTTGAGCACCATGCTCACCATCAGTGAGAGCGCCGCCGAGGTCATCAAGCTCGTCCTCGTCGGTGGTGACTCTCAAGAAGGTTCCGGGCTGCGCATCGCACCTGCCGGGGACGGACTGCAGGCGTCGATCGCCGACGAGCCCCAGGAGGGCGACGAGGTGATCGAGGCGTCCGGAGTCCGGGTGTTCCTCGAATCGCAGGTCGCCACCCTGCTCGGGGACAAGACGCTCGACGCCGAGCGGGACGCCAACGGCGAACTGGCGCTGGCCGTCCGCGACTGAACGGAAAGGACTCGACGAACGCCCCGGGCACCGCGCCCGGGGCGTTCGTGCTGTCCGGCCCGTGCCGAGCCGGGAACGCCTGCTCGACTACCTCGACACCGCTGGTTCGGGGGCCGGTGCGGAGTGACGGTCAGGGGTGCGGAGCCGTCCCCAGGGCTTGAACACCGAGAGCAGGTAGGCGGTGATCAGCAGCGTCGGCGCGACGGCCACCGGGGCGAGCAGGTTCGCCGGGATCTCGGCGGTGGTGTCCCCGGCGGCGAGCCGGGTGCCGATGTCGGCCGCTTCGTTGATCCCCGGGCGCAGCGCGGCGACGATCAGCACCGAGAAGAGCACGTTGATGGCCAGCTTGACCACCACCCACCAGTAGCGGAGCAGCCCGTACTTGGTGCCCAGGCCGAGCACCGCGCCGGAGGCCAGGCACACGAGGCTGGTGCCGAACATCGGCCAGACGGCGAAGATCCCGACGGCCTGCAGCGCCGCGCCCGCGGTCTGCGGGGAATCGGTGACCAGCGCCGTGACGACCAGGGTGCCGAGGGCGAGGTCGATGCCGAACCAGGCCGCCGCGGAGAGCAGGTGCACGGCCAGGAACGCCTTGCGGCCGCGCCCGCTGAGCCGACGGCTCGGACGGGCTGTCGTGGTCGTCATCGGGATCCCTCCTGTCGGCGAAGCTCGTTCGAGCGTGGCCGACCGGAGGGATCCGCTCATCCGTTCCGGAGCTGAACTTCGACTACGCGCGCTGACGTAGTCGCACGGCGAAGGCGACCGCGGGGCCGAGGGCGATCAGGACGGCGAGCGCGGTGTAGCCGGTGGTCAGACCGGCGAGCGTGGCGACGGTGGCGACCAGCAGCGGGCCGCCCGCGTCGCCGAGCTCCCGGCCCAGCTCGGCCGCGCCCATCGTCTGGCCCATCCGCTCCTGCGGGGTCGCCGCGGCCAGCGAGGCGAAGCCGAGCGGGGTGATCAGGCCGGTTCCCGCCCCGACCAGGGCGGCGGCCAGCAGGAGACCGGGCAGGCCGGGCAGCGCCGCGCAGAGCAGTCCCACCGCCGTGACCAGCAGACCTGCGGCGATGCCGCGGGACGGGACGAGGCGGCCGGTGTCCAGCGCCCGCCCGGCCAGCGGTTGCACGACCGCGGCGCAGGCGGCCAGCACCGACACCGCGGCACCGGTGGCGATCGGGCCCAGCCCGTCGAGCCGCCCGGTCACCGGCAGGAAGCCCACGCCCACCGACAGCGCGGCGGTGGCCGCCGCCAGCGCCGCGGTCGGGGCTAGGAACGACCGGTCGGTCAGGCGCCGGACGAGGTCCAGCACCGTCTGGCGGGCCTTGGGCAGCGGCGGGGTCACCGGGACGTCGACCAGGGCCCAGATCGCCACCGCCAGGCCGAGCACCGCCATCACCGCGAACAGCAGCCGAAGCCCACCGACCCACACCAGGACACCGCCCAGCAGCGGGCCCAGCGTGTAGCCGATCGACTTGTAGAAGCCGTACGAGCCGAAGGCGCGGCCGTGCTTGGCCGACGGGTTGAGCCGGGCCACCAGCGCCGAGGCGGCGGGGGAGAAGGCGGAGGCCGCGGCGCCCTGGCCGAGGCGGGCCACCCAGAGCCAGGCGGGGCTGTCGGCGAGGACGTAGGTCGCGGACGCCGCGGCGAAGCCCAGCAGACCGCCCAGCAGCACGGGGCGCGCGCCGATGCGGTCGGCGAGGGTGCCGAACAGCGGTTTGAGCAGGACTTCGGCGCCGTCGTAGAGGGCGAGCAGCCCGCCGAGCACCAGCAGGGAGGTGACCGCGTCGTCGGCGAAGCCGCCCAGGTTCGCGGCGATGCCGTGGGCGCCGAAGGCGGTGGTGAAGCCCGCCGCGTAGAGCGGCCACATCCGGCGGTTCACTGGTCACCGTTCGAGTCGTGCAGCGCGCCGATGACGCGTTCGGCGTAGTCCTCGCACGCGGCCGTGCACTGCTTGAGGCGTTCTGCGGCTTCGGTCGCCTCCGGGGCGCCGAAGACGTCCCGGGCGGTCAGGTCGCGGTGCCAGCGCCGGAGCCGTTCCAGGGACTGCTCCTCTTCCTCCAGCTCGGCCAGGGTGAACTTGGCGTTGCGGATCTCCTTGGCCAGCTCCGCCTCGAACTTGCCGCAGTCGGCCAGGAACTCGGTCCAGTCCGCCGAGCGCGCGGCGGTGAACTGGGCCTGCAGCGCGGCGGAGTCGGCCTCGCCGCGCCCGGCGGCGTCCAGCACCAGGGCCCGGCCACCGGCCTGCTCGGTCAGCTCGACGGCGCGGGCGATCCCGTCGGCGAACACCGGGACGTCGGGCACGCTCCACACGCCCTGCCCGAGGGAGAGCGCTCCGACCTTGCGGAGCTCCCGCCACACCGCGACCCGGTGCCGGGACGGTTCGGCCGGGACCTTGATCACGAGGACCAACCAGCGGAGGTGAGGTTCTGTCACAGGCCGAAATGTAGCAGCTGTTACAACGCATCGGGAGGGGTGCGTGTCCGGAACGGGCAAGGACAGGTCCGGCAGCGGAAAGACCCGGTGGGCGTCGGCGGGTTTGGATGCCAGGACCTGGTTCCGATTCGCGAAAGGCGGCCGAGATGCCCGAGCAGCCCACCACGGAGTTCTGGAAGGACCTCAAGCCGATCGAGAACTCCTTCAAGCCGGACGCGCAGCCCGAGGTCTACCTGTCGCAGGTGGCCACCGACGACGACCGCTACTACGCGCCGTTCTCCGACACCGTCGGGTCCCGGCCGCTGTGGATCAACGTCAAGGACAACTCCTGGTCGGACATCCTGCGGGCCAAGTCGGCCGGGCTGGTCAACCGGCACTACCACCCGCACGAGGTGTTCGCCTACACCATCTCCGGCAAGTGGGGCTACCTGGAGCGGCCGTGGACCGCCTCGGCGGGCGACTTCGTCTACGAGGCGCCGGGGGAGGGCCACACCCTGGTCGCCTACGAGAGCGAGGAGCCGATGAAGGCGATGTTCGTCGTCAAGGGCCCGCTGATCTGGCTGGACGAGAACGGCAGCACCACCGGCTACTTCGACGTGCACGACTACATCGAGCTGTGCCGCAAGCACTACGACGCCGTCGGCATCGGGGCGGACTACGTCAACGCGCTGTTCCGCTGAGCGGGTGCCGCCGTGAACCCGGCCCGCTACCAGAACCGGCTGCTGCTGATCCTGTTCCTGTCGTTCGGCTTCGTGTTCTTCGACCGGCAGGCGCTGTCGTTCCTCGCGCCGATGATCCGCGAGGACTTCCCGCTGTCGAACACCCAGCTCGGCGCGTTGTCCGGGGTGCTGGCGCTGACCTGGGCGGTGTCCGGGATGGTCGTGGGCACCGTGTCGGACCGGATCGGGAAGTGCGGTGCTGCCGATGGCCCAGTCGCTGATGATCGAGGCGTCCCAGCCGCACCGGCGCGGCCTGAACATGGGCCTGGTGCAGGGTTCCTCGGCCGGGCTGCTCGGCGGGATCGTCTCGCCGATCGTCGTGGTGTGGGCCGCCGAGCACGTCGGCTGGCGCTCGGCGTTCCTGCTGACGATCGTGCCCGGGCTGGTCCTGGCGGCGTGGGTGGCCCGGTCGGTGCGGGAGGTCCCGCCGGGCGGCCGGGTGGCGGTGACCGTCGAACCGGGGCCGAAGGTGCCGGTCGGGCAGCTGCTGAAGCAGCGCAACATCGTGCTGTGCATGGCGATCGCGGCCTGCTACCTCACCTGGTTCGTCGTGATCATCACCTTCGCCCCGACGTACCTGGCGGCGGTGAAGGGTTATCCGCCCGCCACGATGAGCGCGGTGATGGCCTGCTTCGGCATCGCCTGGGTGCTGTGGGGCTTCGCCACGCCCGCGGTCTCGGACCGAATCGGCAGGCGCCGCACGATGATCGCCTTCACCGCGGTGGCCGCGCTCTGCCCGCTGGCCGTGGTCCTGGTCGCGCACCCGCTGCTGCTCGGCGCGATCGTCGTGCTCACCTACACCGGCCTGGGCTGCTTCACGCTGTTCATGGCGACGATCCCGGCCGAAACGGTCCCGGGCCGAGCCCTGGCCACCGCGCTGGGCCTGGTGATGGGGATCGGCGAGCTCTGCGGCGGCTTCCTGGCTCCGATGCTCGCAGGCTGGGCCTCCGATGAGTGGGGCCTGCAAGCGGCGATGTTCATCGCGGTGGGTGGTGCGGTCGTGGTGACCCTGCTGTCGTTCGGCCTGCGGGAAACCGCACCGCTGGCCCTCGACCGACGCGTGGAGGCGGAGGCATGACCAGCTTCATGAGAGCCGCGGTCTACCACGGTGCTGGGGATGTCCGGATCAGCGACGTGCCGGTCCGGGCGCCCGGACCGGGGGAGGTGCAGCTGCGGGTTGCGTACTGCGGGATCTGCGGTAGCGACAAGCACGAGTTCGCCGACGGGCCGCACGCGATCCCGGTGGACCGGCCGCACCCGGAGTCCGGCGTGGTGGCGCCGCTGGTGCTCGGGCACGAGTTCTGCGGCACCGTCACCGCGGTCGGTTCCGGCGTGCGCGGTCTGGCCGAAGGTGACCGGTTGGCGGTCGAACCGCACTACCGGTGCGGGCGCTGTGCTCGGTGCCGGGCCGGGGAGTACAACATCTGCGCGCACTTCGGGTTCGCGGGCCTGATGGGGCACGGCGGACTCGCCGAGTACGCCACGATCCCGGCCTACATGGCGCACGTGCTGCCGGAGGACGTTCCCTTCGAGCAGGCGGCGGTTTTCGAGCCCGCTTCGGTGGCGCTGCACGCGCTGCGCCGGTCGGGGGTGCGGCTGGGTGAGTCGATCGCGGTGGTGGGGTTGGGGCCGATCGGGCTGCTGATCGTGCTGCTCGCGCGGCAGCTGGGAATCGACCGCGTCCACGGCGTGGACCCGGATCCGGCGCGGTGCGACCTGGCGGTCGAACTGGGCGCCACCGGGACCGGGCGCGAGGTGCCCGAGGTGGACGCGGCGTTCGAGGTGGTCGGCATCCAGTCCACGTTGGACACCTGTCTCGCGGCGACGCGGGCGGGCGGGCGCGTGGTGCTCGTCGGGCTCGGCGGGCGGCTGGACTTCGACGCCTTCGGACTGGTCAACCGGGAGCAGTCGATCATCGCGACGGTCGGGTACCGGGACACCTTCCCGGAGCTGATCCGGCTGGCTTCCGAGGGCGTGGACTTCTCCCGGATCGTCACCTCGACGGTGGCGCTCGACGAGGTGGTGGAGCGGGGCCTGCGCGCCGGTGCGGGCGAGGTGAAGGTGGTGGTGCGGCCGTGACGGTGGTGATCACCGGTGGGACCTCGGGCATCGGGGCGCGATTTGTGATGGGACTTGCGGCGTGGTCCTGGTTGCCCTCGTGACGTCCAGAGCCGGGGAAAGCGCGTTCCCAGCCTTCCACCGGCCTGCATGCACGAACAGTCCCGAGCCTTGCGAAACCGCACCTCAGGGGACCGTGGCGCAACCCAGCCACAAGAAACCCCGAAAACGCGAGATCACTCCTGAACGCAACCACCACTGTGAATCCCGGAGAGGCGGCACTGTAAACCTGACCTCGGTGCTGACCGCTTGTTCGGCTGCTCGCGACGGGTTGGCCGCGACTGGTGGTTCCGTGGTCGCGGTGTCGTCGATGTTCGCCTTCACCGGCAGCGCCGACCGGCCCGCCTACAGCGCGAGCAAGGGTGGCGTCAGCCAGCTGACCCGCTCGCTGGCCGTCGAGTACGCGCCGCTGGGGGTGCGGGTCAACTGCGTGGCACCGGGTTTCGTGGTCACCCCGCTGGCGCGGGGCGTGCTGGACGATCCGGTGGCGTCCGCCGCGGTGCTGGCGCGCATCCCGATGGGGCGGCTCGGCGATCCCGGCGAGGTCGCGTCGGTCATCGAGTTCCTCTGCTCACCGGCCGCCCGCTACGTCACCGGGGCCGTGGTGCCGGTGGACGGCGGTTACCTGGCTGCTTGAGGCGGATCGCGGCGCGGGGTTACCCTGCCTCCCGCAACGGGGCGCTTCGGCAGGAGGCCGTGATGACCCAGGCTGTCTCGCTGATCTCGCGAGTGTCCACTGTCGACGTCGATCCCGCGGACCGGGTGGCCGCGTGGGAGGAGTACAACCGCCGCGCCCTGGTGGGGTTGACCTGCTCGCCCTATGCCGAGCAGGGGTTGCTGGCGACGCAGACCAACGTGCGGTTCGGCGCGCTGCGGATGGCCGACATCGCGGGCAACGAGCACGTCATCGAGCGGACTTCGGCGGCCTGCCGCGCGCTGCCGAAGGATTCGGTGTTCGCCAGCCTGGTGCTGTCCGGGGAGGCCGTGTTCTACCACGGGCAGGGCTGCCTCACCCTCGGCGCGGGCGAGCTGGTCATGTACGACACCCGCCGGTCCTACCTGTTCGGCTTCGCCGCGCCGATGCGGCAGCTGCTGGTGGACATCCCGCGCGAGCTGTTCGCCGAGGTGCCCAGTCCGGTCCGGTTCAGCGCGGACAGCGCGGCGCTGCGGGCGTTGCGCACGCTGCTGGAGGACGTGGCGGCTCGCCCGGAGGCGGTGGCCGACGGCGCGGACGAGACCGTGCTGGACCTGTTGCGGGCGTTGGCCAGCGGCGGTGCGGCACCGCTGTTCGCGGCCAAGGACTACATCGACCGCCACCTCGGCGACCACGAGCTGAGCCCGGCCCGGGTGGCCGCCGCGATCGGCATGTCCGTGCGGCACCTGGGCAGGTTGTTCGCCGCCGAAGGCGACACCCCGGCCCGCTACGTGCTGCGCCGACGGCTGGCGAGAGCCCGGCGCGACCTCGCCGACCCCGCGATTCGGCACCGCACGATCGCCGACATCGCGCACCGCTGGGGCTTCGCCAGCCACGCCCACTTCACTCGCGTGTTCCGCGCCGAGTACGGCCACCCGCCGACGGACCTGCGCTGAGCCGGGCCACGATGTGGTCCGATTTCAATGGAAATCGGAGGTGCGATTTCCATTGAAATCGCGTTCCCGGCGGGTCAGGACTTGGAGATGACGGCGGCGCAGGCGGTGGAGAGCAGGACCGCCGCCAGGGAGACGCAGAGCATCGCGGTGTAGCCGCTCGTCGTGCCGACGAGCAGGCCTGCCAGGTACGGGCCGATCGCGAATCCGCCGCCGATCATCAGGTTCGCGCTGTTCATGACCTGGGTTCCGCGGCTCACGGCGGCCAGCGCGGTCAGCAGGTTCGGCAGCAGGAACGTCCAGGCGAACTTGAAGACCACGGCCGCCACCGCGAACCGGATCAGGCCGGGCCCGCCCAGCAGCAGCGCGATGCTCGCGGTCAGCGCCGCGTACCCGCTGAGCAGGTAGGTGCGGCGGCGCGGGCTGTCGCCGATGAGCGTGGCGATCAGGGCGGAGCCTATCCCGGCCGCGGTCGCCACCGACAGCACCACGCTGGTGTCGGAGAGGTCGGTGCCCGCCGCCGAGGAGATCCCGGCCATGAACGTCCACACCCCGCTCAGCGCCACGTAGAACAGGAAGATCCCCGCCAGCCCCAGGGCGAACCGGACGCCCGGCGTGCGCCGCGAGGTCGGCTCCTGCGCCGTCAGGCCGCCGCGCAGCAGGCGCACCACCGGCAGGCACAGCACCCCGAGCGCGGCCATCGTCCAGTACACCGCCGCGACCGGGGCACCGGCGAACACGACCGGGAACACCGCGAGGATCAGCGCGCCCATCGCCAGCTGGCTCACCACGAAGATGCCGAACGCGCGGCCGGGGTTCGAGGTGCGGGCGCTGAGGCTGAGCAGGACGATCGTGATCGACCCGGCCGCCAGCGAGGTGATCACCCGGACCGCGACCAGCAGCGGGAAGCTGTCCAGCAGCCCGGAGACGACGTTGCCCGCGATGAACACCGCGGTGCAGCAGTAGGTCGCGGTGCGCGGGTCGATCCGGCCCAGCCACAGGTAGGCGGGCAGGGTGGCGAGGCTGAACGCGCCGAGCTCCAGCGAGAACAGCCCGCCGAGCTGGCCCGGGGTCAGGGCGAACTGCGCGGTGAGCGCGCCGCCGATCACCGGGGCGGTCAGCAGCACGGTGTAGAGCACCGCGCTGTAGACACCGATGAAGGTGCCAGCAGCCCGGTCCGAGGTGGTGCGCGCGGGCGCGGCGGTGAGCCCGGTGGTCGGCATGGCGGACCCCATTCGTCGTCGGGATGTCGGAGGAGGACACTGCCCGGGGTGCCGGTTTCCGCGCAGTTCCACTCGAAACCGCGGAACCGGGAGGCGCACAGCATGGCGCGGTCCCGGCGCCGGTGGCGCCGATCGGGCGGTGCGCGTGCACGCAGCGACAAGGACGGTGCAGTCCGGGACAAGACACCGCCGGGCGCCCGGCGGGATCGTCGAGCACGTCCCGCCACCGGAAGTCACCGAGGACGATCGATGACGACGCTTTCCGACACCGCCACCTGGCCGCCGCTCAACGAGCTCGCCGACGGCTTCGACGCCAACAAGGGGCCGACCACCACCGCGCTGGTCGACCGCACGATCACGCTGGTCAACGCCAACGGATCCCGCGTCGAGCACCAGTTCACCCGCGACGAGGTGCGCTGGGACTACGTCGCGGCGGAAGGGGACCCGCACGGCGACGAGCGCGGTGCGGACCGCTACGAGGCGTTCGAGGTCGACGACCAGCTCCACTACGTGCAGTTCCACACCAGCTCCCGCCCGAACGACGCGGTGTCGCTGCTGCTGGACCTGCGCAGCGGCCGGGCGCTGAGCGTGGTGAGCACGATCGGCGACACCGCGCCGCGGGTGTCGCAGGGGTTCATGCCCGGTGTCATCGAGGGCGCGGAGGTCACCGGTGCCGAACCGGCGCCGACCACGAGCCTGGTGGGCCGCCGGGTGATGTGGGTGTACAGCGAGGAGCACGCCTACGAGCACGTCTACCTGAGCCCGCACTGGTACACCTGGCACTGCCTGGCCGGTCCGGAGCGCGGCCTGGCCGACACCGACGAGCACATCACCTACCAGCTGCGCCCGGGGATCCACGTGTTCGCCTGGCGGGAGAAGGTGATCCCGTGCGCGGCGGTCACCGTGGCCGACCACCGGAACGCGCGCAGCATCCGCTCCCACGGCGCGCTGTTCGGCCTCGACGAGTCCGGTACCGAGGCCACCCACTTCACCTTCGGCGCGCACGGGCGCCTGCTGAGCACGACCGTGCACCCGGCCGAGTACGACCCCGCCCGCTGAGGAGCTGCCGTGGACACCGCAGACCTGATCCTGACCAGCGCCACCGTGTACACAGTGGACCCCGAACGGCCGTGGGCGACGGATCTGGCGATATCCGGGGAGAAGGTGCTGGCGGTCGGCGACCGCGACGAGGTGGCCCGGCACCGCGGACCCGGCACCGCGGTGGTCGACCTCGGCGGCGCGTTCGTGACGCCCGGTCTGGTCGACGTGCACAACCACCACGCGCTGGCCGGGATGGCCGACCTCTTCGAGCTGTCCGTGGACCCCGCGGCCGACCTGGCGCAGGTGCTCGCGGCCGTCGCCGAGCGGGCGCGGGCGTCGGGGCCGGACGAGTGGGTGGTCGGCGGGTCGTGGGGCTCGCACCTGGTCGGCGAGCTGTCCCGGGAGCAGGCGCTGCGGGCGCTGGACGAGGCGTCCTGCGGCAGGCCGGTGCTGCTGTCGGACGACAGCCACCACAACCGGTGGGTGAACTCGCGGGCCCTGCAGCTGGCGGGGATCGGCGCGGACACCGCGGACCCGGACGGCGGGGCGATCGTGCGGGACCGGGACACCGGGCGCCCGACCGGGCTGCTGCTGGAGCGCGCCGGGATCGCCGCGGCCCGGGCGGTCCACGACGCCGCGGCCCCGACCGCCGAGCAGCACCGCCGCGCTTCGCGGCGGGCGGTGGAGATCCTGCACTCCTACGGCATCACCGCCTTCCAGGACGCCGGTGCGTCGCGGGAGGTCATGCGGGCGCTGCAGGAGCTGGACGGCGACGGCGAGCTCACCGCGTGGGTGGTCAGCTCGATGCTGATCAACGACCCGATCTTCGGGTTCTCCCCGATCGGCGCGGAGCTGCTGGCCGAGGGGGAGCGGTACCGCAGCACGCACCACCGGCCGGGCTTCGTCAAGATCTTCCTCGACGGGGTGCCGCCGACGCGCACCGCCGCGTTCCTCGACCCCTACCTGCCCGACCACGTGCACGGCGCGCACCACCACGGCGAGCTGAGCATGCCGCCGGAGGAGCTCGCCGGTTGGCTGCGGACGGTGGCCGAGGCCGGGCTGTCCGCGAAGATCCACTGCACGGGTGATGCTTCGGTGCGCGCGACGCTGGACGCGGTGGCGAAGGTCCGCGCGGACGGCAACCGGGCGAGCCGGTTCCAGATCGCGCACGGGCAGTTCGTGCACCCGCAGGACGTGCCGCGCTTCGCGGAGCTGGACGTCAGCGCCGACATCTCGCCGTTCCTGTGGTTCCCCGGGGTCATCCCGGCGGCCATCGCCGAGGTGCGCCCGCCGGAGCTGGCCGGGCGGATGCAGCCCAACCGGGCGCTGCTGGACTCCGGGGCGCTGGTGGCGGGCGGTTCGGACTGGCCGGTGAGCACCTCGCCGAACGCGTGGGAGGGCATCCAGGGCCTGGTGACCAGGCAGGACCCCAGCGGGGCGTACGCCGGTTCGCTCTGGCCGGAGCAGGCGCTGTCGCTGGCTGAGGCGATCGAGGTGTTCACCCTCAACGGGGCGCGGGCGATGGGGCTGGCGGAGGTGACCGGGTCGCTCGTGCCGGGCAAGTCGGCGGACTTCGTCGTCACCGACCGCAACCCGTTCGACGGCCCGGTGACCGAGGTGGCCAGCACGGTCGTCGAGGAGACCTGGTTCGCCGGTCGCCGGGTCCACCGGCGCTCGGACCGCTGAGCTGCGAGCAGCCGGAATCCGCTGCTGCGCCAAGCGAAACGGTGGGGCGATCGGGCGAACCGGTGCGCCCGAACGACAGGTACGATGATCGATGTCGGCCGCGTGCTTCCCGCATTCCCCCTCGGGAAAGCACGCGGCCGGCCTTCAGCTCGTGCCGAGCACCCGGCGCAGCCAGGAGTCCCGCGCCGCCGCGGCGGCCCGGGACACCGCCGCGGCCGGGGAGAACCCGGCGAAGCCGTGGTACCCGCCCGACCACACGTGCAGCTCGGCCCGTCCACCGGTCGCCCAGATCCGGGTCGCGTAGTCGACGGCCTCGTCGCGGAAGACCTCCGCGGCACCGACCGAGACGAACGCCGGTGGCAGCCCGGACAGGTCCTCGGCGCGCGCCGGTGCCTCGTACGGCGTGACCTCGTCGGTGCCGCGCCGCGGTCCGAGCAGCGCGTTCCACGCCGTGTCGTTGTTGTTGCGGTCCCAGGCGCCGAGCCCGTCGTACTGCCTGCTGGACACCGTCTCGTTGCGGTCGTCGAGCATCGGGCAGTCCAGCAGCTGCCCGACGAGCGCGGGCCCGCCGCGGTCGCGCGCCAGCAGCGCCACGGCCGCGCTCAGCCCGCCGCCCGCGCTCGACCCGCCGACCAGGACGCGCGCCGGGTCCACGCCGAGTTCCTCGGCGTGCTCGGCGAACCAGAGCAGGCCCGCGTAGCAGTCCTCGGCCGCGGCGGGCGCGGGGTGCTCGGGGGCGAGGCGGTATTCGACGGTAGCTGCCACGGCGCCGAACCTCAGCACGTCCTCGACCAGCCCGGCAGCGCCGAAGGCGCGGTTGCCGAGCACCATTCCGCCGCCATGGATGCTGTAGATGCCCGGAGCGCCGCTGGCCCCTCCGCTCGGGCGCAAAACGGTCAGGGGCACGTCCGGTGCGCCCGGCGGTCCTGGGGCCGTGACGTGCTCGACTTCCACCGGCCGGTCGCCGACCACCGCTTCGATCGGCGGGACGAGGGTGTCGAAGTGCTCGCGGTTGGCCAGGATCGTGTCCGCGCGCAGCGGGATCGGCTCGACGAGGTCGAGGAAAGCGGCCAGGCCGGGTTCCAGCTCGGGGTCGTAGGGAACCGGGGTCACAGCGCCAGCACCCGCCGCAGCCAGGACAGCCGCGCGGCCAGCGCGGCCCGGGTGATCTCGGCCGCCGGGGCGAGGATGTCGAAGCCGTGGCAGCCGCCGCTCCACACGTGCAGCTCGGCGCTGCCGCCGGTGCCCCAGATCCGCCGGGCGTAGTCGACGTCCTCGTCGCGGAACCCCTCGGCGCTGCCGACCTCGACGAACGCGTGCGGCAAGTTCGACAGGTCGGCGGCCCGGCTGGGCGCGGCGGCGGGGGAGACCTCGGTGGCACCGCCGAGCAGCGCCGACCACCCCGCGAGGTTGGCCTCCCGGGGCCAGGGGCCGAGCCCCCGGTACTGGTGGCTGGACACCGTGGTGTTCGTGTCGTCGATCATCGGGCACAACAGCAGCTGACCGGCCAGCGCCGGACCGCCGCGGTCGCGCGCCAGCAGCGCCACTCCCGCCGACAGGCCGCCGCCCGCGCTACCGCCCATCACCACGATCCGCGCCGGGGCGATGCCGAGCTCCGCCGCGTGCGCCGCGGTCCACACCAGGCCCGCGTAGCAGTCCTCCACCGGCGCCGGGTGCGGGTGCTCGGGTGCCAAGCGGTACTCGACGTTGACGGCGACGACGCCGAGTTCCAGCACCAGGTCCACGAGGCGCTGGTTGTCCATGTCCCGGGTGCCGACCATCATGCCGCCGCCGTGGATGTTGTACAGCGCGGGAACCGGGTGTTCCCGGCCGCGCGGGCTCAGCACGGTGAGCGCGATGTCCGGGGCGCCGTCCGGACCCGGGGCGGTGTGCTCGGCGACGTCGACCGGGCGGTCACCGATGACCTCCGCAACCGGAGGGAACGCCGAAGCCATGGCGCGCCGCAGGTCCGGGAGTGCCTCGGCGGTGTAGTCGGATCGGGTCGGTGTTTCCCAGGCGATGTCCACCTCGGGGTCGAAAGGCACTGGGGTGTGGGGCATTTCGCCTCCTGTCAGGGTCCTTCCGGGTCGACGGCGTCGCGGTCGGCCCAGAACGGTTCGACCAGCGCGCGCAGCTCCTCGGCGCCGATGCGCGCCAGCAGGTCGAAGGCGCCGATGTTCTGCTCGACCTGCGCCAGTCGGCTCGCGCCGACCAGCGTCGAGACGTTGGCCGGGTGGGTGAGGGTGAACGCGACGCACAGCTGCGCCGGTGTGGTGTCCAGCTTGTGCGCGAGGTCGGCGAGCACCGGGACGGATGCGACGATCGCCTCCCGCACCCCGCCCGGGTCGCGCCCGATGGCGCGCTCGGGGGTGGTGTTGCCCGCGAGGATCCCGCCTTCCAGCACGTCGGAGGCCTCCAGCTGGAACCCGGTGCGGAACAGCTCGGCGAACGGCGCACCGTCCGGAATGGACCGGCGCGCGATGCTGTACTTCAGCTGGGCGAGCTGCGGTCCGGGCACCTGGTCGCGGTCGGCGATGGCGCGCAGGGCGGTGATGTTCTTCGCGGACCAGTTGTTCACGCCCCAGGCGCGGATCAGTCCGGCCTCGGCGAGTTCGGCGAGGTCGCCGACCAGGTCCTCCAGCGGCACGTCGTGGCGGCGAAGGTCGCCGAGGACCACCAGGTCGGTGTGGTCGAGCCCGGTGCGCAGCAGCGTGTTCTCCAGCTGCGGGCGGAAACCGCGCGGGCCGAAGCCCTCGATCCACAGCTTCGCCGAGACCAGGAACTCGTCCCTCGGGATGCCGATGGCCCGCATGATCGCGCCCCACAGCACGTCGGTGAACACCGGGGGAGCGCCCGGCAGGCCGTAGACGCCGACGTCGAAGAGGGTGACGCCGCGGTCGAGGGCGAAGCGGACCATCGCCACCGCGTCGGCGAAGTCCACCCGGTCGTAGGTGTGCCAGGAACCCAGCGAGAGCGCCGAGGCCTCGAGGTCGGTGGTCCCGATGCGGTGGCGCGGAACGGTGGTGTGCACGGTCGCCAGCTCCTTCGGATCGAGCGGGTGCAACGGCGCGAACCTGGGTTAGTCTACAGGTGTTGACTCAAATGTCGAGTCCACGGCGGAGAAAGGGGTGCCCGTGCGTGCACCGGAGGGCAGCACCCGGGGAGCGGCCGACCTCGTCCTGCGCGGCGGGGTCGTCCGCACCATCACCGATCAGCACCCGGACGCGACCGCGATCGCCTTGCGGGGCGGGCGGATCGTGCACGTCGGCGACGATCGCGAGGTCCTGGCGCACGCCGGTCCCGGAACCGGGATCATCGACCTGTCCGGACGGGCGGTCCTGCCCGGGATCAACGACGCGCACCTGCACGCGACCTGGCTCGGCGCGCTCTGGCCGCGAACCCTGTTCGACGGGGATTCCGCGCGCCCGTGGAATCCGTTGCGCACCAACGAACAACGCCGTGCGGCGATCCTGCGCGCCGGTGAACTGCTCAGCTCCCTCGGCATCACCAGCTACACTGAACCAGGGCTCGGACCGGGGGAGGACGACGGGCCGACCGGTGCGTTCGGCAGTTCCGTCGTGGGGCTCTACCGCGAGCTGGCAGCGGAAGGGCGGCTGAACGCCCGCGTCACCGTGCTCTCGCTGTACGGCGAGCTCGACGGGCGGAGCTCGCTGCCCGATGTGCTGGCGGGGCTCGCGGCGCACCGGTCCAGCGCGGATCCCCGCTGGTTGCGGTTCGCGGGCGTCAAGATCTTCGCCGACGGGATCCCGCCGATGCGCTCTGCCTACACGAACTGCTGCTACGCCGACGGAACTGCGGCCAGCCTGCTCGTGGACGGCGACGACGACGCAGACCGCGAAGGCAACCTGGCCCGCATGGTCGCCGCCGCGCACCGGGCTGGCCTGCAGGTGGGCGTGCACGCCACCGGTGACCGGTCGATCGACGTCGTTCTCGACGCGGTCGAACGGGCGCAAGCCGAGCGCGCTGCGGACCTCGGCCACTACGTCATCCACGGCGACATGGCGAACTCCGCGCAGCTGCAGCGCATGGCAGCTCTCGGCGTCGGCCTCGACGTGCAGCCGGGAATCGCTCTGCGCACGCGAGATCAGGTCGACGCCGTGCTGGGGCCCGGTTCGGCGGCAGCTTTCTGGCGGCTGGGAGAGGCGTTGGAGCGGGGCGTGCGGATGTGCGTGACCTCGGACGCGCCGGTGCTCTCGCCCGACTGGCGGTGTCAGATCGCGGCCGCCGACGAATGGCTGGGTCCGGCGAGCGACTTGCGGCAGCGCATGGCGCAGCTCCTGCGCTGCTGCACGGCCGAACCGGCTAGCCAGGACGGGGCTGCCGCCTGGAAGGGGGTGCTCGCTCCCGGGATGGCCGCGGATCTGTGCGTGCTGGCAGCCGATCCGCTCGCGGTCGCACCCGGCGAGCTGCCGGAGGTCGACGTCGACCTGACCGTGGTCGACGGGCGGATCGTCCACGACCGCACCGGGATCGGCTGACATTCGTCCACTGTGGTCTCCCGGATCGATGGGGTTCCGCACCCCGAATTGTGCGTATACGGTCGTAGAAAATAAACGTTCCTGATCAAAGAACCCGTTGTTCTGGAGGAAACATGTCCGCACCGCCGACACCGGACCGCATCGTCGACATCGCGATCGGGTACATGGGTGCCAAGCAGCTCTTCGCCGCCGCGCGCACCGGGATCTTCCGCGAACTCGCCGCCGGTGAGCACACCATCGACAAGCTTGCCGACGCCACCGGGCTGAGCGAGCGGACCGCGCGGATCCTGGCCGACAGCATGAACGCGCTGGGCCTGCTCGACCGCCGGGACGGCACCTACCGGCTCGCCCCCGACGCGGCCGAATACCTGTCGGGGTCGGGGGAGGTGGATCTGCACCCGTTCCTCCGCTTCCTCAACGAGATCAGCTTCGAGCAGTGGTCGCAGTTCGACGCCACCGCGGACTCCGCCGAGCCCGGTGAGCTGCGGATGGACGAGCAGCGGTGGGCGACGTTCCTGGCCGGGGTCATGCGCTACAACGCCCTGCACGCGGCGATGCTGACCAGGAGCTTCGACTTCGCGCCGTACCGCGACATGCTCGACTTCGGCGGGCTCTCACCGGCCTTCGCGATCGGTGCCATGCGGGCGAATCCCGAGCTGTCGGTGCGCTTCGCCTTCGCGCCGGAGTCGACCGAGGTTATCGCCGAGGCGCTGGAATCCGCGGGGCTGACCGGACGTGCCCGCATCGACCCGGTGCCGACCGAGGCCGCGGATCCGGGCGGTGCGCACGACATCGTCATGCTCAACCACGTGATCCACCGGTTCGCCCCGGAGCAGAACCGGGCGATCCTCGGGCGCGCGCGGGCGGCGGCCGAGGACGGCGCGACGTTGCTGCTGCTGGACTTCCTGCTGGACGACGACGAGCGCCAACGCGGCATCGACGCCCTGCACGCGGCGGAGTACCTGGTCATCGACGGCACGGTGGTGTACCCGGCGGCCGAGGTGCACCGGTGGTTGCGGGAAACCGGTTGGCAGCAGCGGGAAGTCCTCGCGCTGCCGGGCAGTCCGCGCGTGATCGTCGCCGACGCGATCTGATCCGGACTGGCGGGAAGTGGCCTCGTGCAGGCGGATCCGGGCGAGGCCATTGCTTTTTTAGCCGACATACGTAGACTCAACGGCCACGACGCGGTGCGGCGGCGAGCAACGGGCCCCTTCCCCCGCGTCCCGCCCGCCCGGGAATCCCCTGCCGGTGGCGAGGATCCTCCCGTCTCGAACGGTTCATCAGCGCCCCCCGTCGCCGGAGGCAGAGATCCATGAACAGGCTATGGAAAACCGCACTCGCCGCAGTCCTCGCGCTGACCGCGGCGGCGTGCACCAGCATCGCCGGGAATTCCGGCGCAGCGACCGACCAGCTCAAGATGGGCACGTTCCAGGACGTGACCTCGTGGGACCCGGCCAACGCCGACATCGGCTTCGACGGCCCCTACCTGTCGGCGGTCTACGACCCGCTCGTCGCGCTGGACGAGCACTCCCGGCCGATCCCGGCGCTGGCCACCTCCTGGACCTTCTCCCCGGACTCCCGGACGCTGACCATGCAGCTGCGCGACGGGGTCACCTTCGCCGACGGGCAGCCCTTCGACGCGGCGGCCGCGGTGAAGAACCTCGAGCACCTGCGGTCCGGGGCGCGCTCCGGGCAGGCGTACCTCAACGTCGACCACGTCTCCGAGGTGGACCAGCGCACCATCGCCCTGCACCTGCGCGAGAAGGACGACACGCTGCTGTACTTCATGGGGCTCGGGCGCAGCTGGATCGCGTCCCCGGCCGCGATCGACCGCGGCGACCTCGCCACCAACCCGGTCGGCTCCGGCCCGTACGAGTACCGGGCCGCCGAGTCGACGGTCGGCGCGCAGTACGTGTTCGCGAAGAAGCCGCAGCACTGGGACAGCGCCACCTACCCGTTCACCGGGATCCAGATGTTCCCGATCACCGACCAGACCGCGAGCCTGAACGCGATGCTGTCCGGGCAGCTCAACGTCGCCTTCGCCAACCCCGCGGAGATCCCGCAGGCCCAGCAGAACGGCTGGAACGTCGCCTCGAAGGTCGCCTCGTGGGTCGGCATCCAGTTCGTGGACCGCACCGGCAAGCGCCTCGCGCCGCTCGGCGACGTGCGGGTGCGCCGCGCGATCAACCACGCCTTCGACGGCGCGGCGATCCTCAAGGCCGTCGGCCAGGGCGGCGGGGCGGTGACCAGCCAGGTGTTCCCGGTCGGCGACCCGGCCCACGACCCCGCGCTCGACGACCGCTACGCGCACGACCTGGCCGAGGCCAAGCGGTTGCTGGCCGAAGCCGGTTACCCGCAGGGGTTCCCGGTGCGGATGCCGATGTCGCCGATCTTCCAGGCCTGGCAGCCCGCGGTGCAGCAGACCCTCGGCCAGCTCGGCATCACCGTCACCTGGGACCAGATGTCGCAGGCCGACTACCAGAAGAACGCCGCCACCTACCCGATGTTCGTGGCCGTCATCGCGATGGACTCCAACCCGATGGCCTCGGTCGCGGGCCGGTTCACCACCGAGCAGTGGTACAACCCGGAGCCGTCGGTGGAGGCGTTCCCCGAGGTCGCCGCCTTGGTCGAGCAGGTCGAAGCGGCGTCCGGCGACGAGCAGATCGCGCTGGTGCGCCGACTCAACGCCCTGCTCGTCGACCTGGCCTGGCAGGACGTCTGGTACCAGGCGGACAACACCTACTTCAGCGTTCCGGGCATCCGGGTCACCCCGATCACCGGGATGATGTTCCCCACCCTCCGCTTCGTCCAGCGCGGCTGATCCCGGCAGGGGTGCGACATGTTCGAGTTCACCATCCGCCGGTTGCTGTCCGGGCTGGTCCTGCTGCTGGTGGTCACCTGCGGGTCGTTCTTCCTGGCCCACCTCGCGGTCGGCGACCCGACGCCCGGCCTGCTCGGCAACAACGCCACGCCCGCGCAGCAGGCCGCGCTGCGCCAGCAGCTCGGGCTCGACCGGCCGCTGCCGGTGCAGTTCTGGGACTGGTTCTCGCACGCGCTCCGCGGTGACTTCGGCACCTCGTGGCGCAGCTTCCAGCCGGTCTCCGAGCAGATCGCGCTGCGGGTTCCGGTGACGCTGTCGGTGGTCCTCGCGGCCACGTTCCTGGCCGCCGCGCTGGGGCTGGTGATCGGCGTGGTGGCCGGGCAGCGGCCGGGCGGCCTGCTGGACCGGTGCCTGAAGCTGGCCTCGGTGGTCCTGTTCGCGCTGCCCGGGTTCTGGGTGAGCCTGGTGCTGGTGCTCTGGTTCGCCGTGCAGCTGCGCTGGTTCCCCGCCGTCGGGTACGTGTCCCCGGACGAGTCGGTGCTGGGGTGGCTGCGCTCGATCACGCTGCCCGCGGTGTCGCTGTCGCTGACCGCGATCGTGCTGGTCGCCGAGCAGCTGCGCAACGGCCTGCTGGAGGTCGGCGGCCAGGACTTCGTCCGCACCCTGCGGGCTCGCGGCCTGCCCGAGCGGCGGGTGGCGCTGCACGTGCTGCGCAACGCCTCGCCTGCGGCGCTGACCGTGCTGGCGCTGATGTTCGTGGGACTGCTCGGTGGGGCGGTGGTCGTCGAGGTGGTGTTCAACCTGCCGGGCATCGGCAGCCTCACCCAGTCCGCCTCGCAGATCGGCGACATCCCGACGCTGCTCGGGCTGACCGCCGTCACGGTGGTGTTCGTGGTCGTCGTCAACTTCCTGCTCGACCTCGTACTCGGGTGGGTCAACCCGAAGGTGCGTGAGAAGTGACCGCAACCGCGCATGCCGACCGCGGCCTCTGGCGGCGCTACCTGCGCCGCCCCGTGGGAGTCCTCGCCCTGGCGGTGCTCCTGCTGGTGGTGCTGGCCGGGCTGCTCGCACCCCTGCTCGCGCCGCACGACCCCAACCACGTGGACTTCACGCTGGCCCAGGCCCCGCCGGGACCTGGCCACCTGATGGGCGGTGACTCGACGGGGCGCGACATCTTCAGCCGCCTGCTCTTCGGTGCCCGCACCACGGTCTACGGCGCTGCCGTGGCATGCCTGACCGGGATCGCGCTGGGCGTGCCGAGCGGTGTCGCGGCGGGTTACCTCGGCGGCCGGGTGGACCGGATCAGCTCGTGGCTCAGCGACGCGGTGCAGTCCGTGCCGGGCATGGTGGTGCTGCTCATCGTCGCTGCGGGCACCGGATCGAACTTCACCGTGCTGATGGTGACGATCGGCGTGTTCATGGCACCCGGCTACTACCGCATCTCCCGCTCCCGAGCGCTGGCGGTGCGCAAGGAGCCCTACATCGACGCGGCCCGCGTGGCGGGCCTGACGGACGTCCAGGTCCTGCGCAGCCACGTGCTGCGCGCGGTCCGCGCCCCGATCATCATCCAGACCGCGCTCACCGCGGGCATCGCCATGGGGATGCAGACCGGCCTGCAGTTCCTCGGGGTGGGTGCGGCGTCGACCCCCAGCTGGGGGCAGATGATGAACGACGGCTTCCGCACCATGCTGAACCACCCGCTGATCCTGCTCTGGCCCTCGGCCGCGCTGGGCCTGACCATCGCGGCGCTGGCGTTCGCGGGCTCGACGCTGGCGGACCTGGTGAGCGTGCGGACCGACGAGCCGCAGCGCGCCCGGCGCGATCCGGCCGAGCCCGGCAGCCGGAGCACCGGCGAACTGGTGCACGCCCCGGAGGACGCCGCGCTGCGGATCGAGAACCTCCGCGTCTCCTACCGCGACGGCAGGCAGGTGGTGCGCGGCGTCTCGCTGGACGTCGCGCCCGGCGAGGTCCTCGGCATCGTCGGCGAGTCCGGATCGGGCAAGTCGCAGACCGTGTTCTCCGCCCTGGACCTGCTGCCCGCCGCCGCGCACAGCGTCGCCGACGCCATCTGGATCGGCGGGCGTGAGGTCAGCGGCCTGCCGCGCGCCAAGCGGCACGCGCTGCTGGGCGCCGAGATCGGCTACGTGCCGCAGGAACCGATGAGCAACCTGGACCCCTGCTACACCATCGGATACCAGCTGGTCGAGCCGCTGCGCGCGGTGCACGGCCTGAGCAGGGCACAAGCCCGCGAGCGAGCCCGCGAAATCCTGCAACGCGTGGGCCTCGCCGACCCCGAGCGGCTGCTGGCCAGCTACCCGCACCAGATCTCCGGCGGCATGGCGCAGCGAGTCCTCATCGCCGGAGCCGTCGCAGGCCACCCAGGCCTGCTGATCGCCGACGAACCGACCACCGCCCTCGACGTCACAGTCCAAGCCGAAGTCCTGGAACTCCTCCGAGAACTGCAAGCCGAACGAGGCATGGCCCTGGTGATCGTCACGCACAACTTCGGAGTGGTCGCCGACATCTGCAACCGGGTCGCGGTGATGAAGAACGGCGAGATCATCGAAACCGGCCCGGTGGACCGCATCTTCGCCAACCCGGCGGACCCCTACACAACCGAACTCATCCAAGCGTCCCAGGAAACCACCGAAACCCGCACAGAACTGGACGAAGCACAAGACCGGAAGGCTCACGCATGAACAGCCCCGACCCCGGCGAAACCGCACCTCAGGGGACCGTGACGCAACCCGGCCACAAGAAACCGCACAACGCGAGTTCAGTCGAAAACGCAACCACCACTGAAAATCGCGGAGAGGCCGTCTGGGTGGAGGACTTGGTGGTGGACTACCGCCGTGGCCGCAGCACCTTCCGCGCGCTGCACGGGGTGTCGCTGAGCATCGGGCCGGGGGAGTGCGTCGGGCTGGTCGGGGAGAGCGGCTCGGGCAAGTCCACGCTGGGCAAGGCGATCCTCGGGCTGTGCCCGGTGACGTCCGGCTCGATCCGCATCGGCGGGCGCGACACCACGCGCGCCCGGGGTGCGGCCCGGCGTCGGCTGGCCGCGGACGTGCAGGTGGTCTTCCAGGACCCGTACGGCTCGCTGGACCCGGCGATGACGGTCGGGCAGGCGGTGGCCGAGCCGCTGCGCGCGGCCGGGGCCGACCGGGAGGCCACCCGCGCGGCGGTGGCCGAGATGCTCGACCGGGTGCGGCTGCCCGCCGACGCGGCGACCCGCTACCCCGGCGAGTTCTCCGGCGGGCAGCGGCAGCGCATCGCCATCGCCCGGGCGCTGGTGCGCAGGCCGCGGCTGATCATCTGCGACGAACCGGTCAGCGCGCTGGACCTGACCACCCAGGCGGTGGTGGTGGACCTGCTCGTCGACATCCAGCGCGAGACCGGGGTGGCCTACCTGTTCATCTCGCACGACCTGGGTGTGGTGCGCCGCATCTGCCACCGGGTTTCGGTGATGTACGGTGGGCGAATCGTCGAGTCGGGGGCGAACGGGACGATCACGCGCAGTCCGGCGCACCCGTACACGCAGCGCCTGCTGCTCGCGTCCCCGGTCGCCGATCCGGACCGGCAGGCCGAGCGCAGGCGGGCGTGGCTCCGGCTGCGCAACCGGGACGAGTCGAGCACAACGTAGAGGCCATGCCGAAGATCATCGATCACGACCAGCGACGTCGGGAGATCGTCGAGGTCGCCAAGCAGCTCATCATCGAGGGCGGCTTCGAGGCCGCGACCATGCGCAGCATCGTCGCGGCGGCGGGCTACGCCAACGGTGCCCTGAAGCGCTACTTCCCGAGCAAGGACAGCATCATCGCGGCGACCTTCCAGAGCGTCCTGGCCGAGATGAACGAGCGCATCGGCGAGCAGGGCCCGGCCCCGGAGGACCCGCTGGAGGCCCTGCGCCACTACGTGGAAGCGGCCTTGCCGCTGGACCAGTACCGGATCGACTCGGCCCGCGTCCTCCTGGCCCTCTGGGAGCACTCGGTCGCCAACGAAGACCTGGCGGAGCTCTACCGCCAGCACCTCCGCACCTGGCGAGCCCAGCTGGCGGAGCGCATCGCCGCGGCCAGGGGGAGGGGCGAGAGCCCCGACGCCCCCGAGGTGATGGCCCTGGCGGGCGAAGTCATCGGGGTGTCCATAGGGGCGAACGTGACCTGCCTGATGTACCCGGACGGCACGCTGATCCCGGAACACCGAGCCTACGTGAACCGCTTCCTGAGCCACGTGACCGACTGACCCACCTGCCGTCACGAGAGGACAGCGCGGGGGTGGGGCATGGAGGAGGCGGCTGGACCCCAGGTCGGACAGTGGCGGGGCTTGTGCTTCGGCGGTAGGAACGTCGCCCGGACGTGCCGAAGGATGCGGTGGGTTGGTGAGCCGGGCTCGTCCTTAGGAGCCTCGGTGTCCTGTGGAGGCGGATCCACCTAGTGGTCGTCGTCCTCGCCCCTGTACTACGACCTGGGGCGTAGCGGCGAGGGCCGCAATTTCGATTGAAATTGGCGCACCTCACCACCGCAGGCTCCGTCAACAACCGCAACGCAGCCAATTTCAATCGAAATTGCGTCACCCAACGCAACCACCCACCGCTTTGAACCCGAAAGCAACCCCAAACCCAACCGCACCCCTCCCCACCAACCCGCCCGGGTATCACCACTGATCCTCCGGCCCCGCACGGTGGCTCCCTTCGAAGACCACGTTAGTCTACATTCGTAGAATGAAACCTCTGGCCATCACGCACACCACCCCAACCCGCCCCACCGGTCCGGCGGTCGTCCTCCTGCACAGCTTCGCCTCCACCGGAGCCCGTGACTGGCCCGCCGGCCGATGGGCCCAGCCCCTCGCCGCAGCTGGACGAGAAGTCCTGGTCGTCGACCTCCCGGGCCACGGAACCAGCCCCCGCATCGACTCCGCCGCCGACGCCACCACCGCCCGCGTCCTGCAGGCCCTCGCCGCGGCGACCGAGGGCATCAGCACCGATTCCACCGACGTGATCGGATACTCCCTCGGCGCCCGGCTGGCCTGGGATCTCGTTGCGGCAACCCGGATCCCGGTCCGCCGCCTGGTGCTCGGCGGGCTGAGCCCGGTCGAACCGTTCGCCGCGGTGGACGTGGCCGCCGCGCGCTCCGCCGCGCGCAACGGCCACCGACTCGATGATCCCCTCACCGCGATGGTGCTGGACATGGCGACGGGCCCCGGCTGCGCAACCGACTCCCTGCTGTCCCTGGTGGAAGGCCTGGCCAGCGAACCGTTCGACCCGGCGGCCTCCGCCCCGCAGGTGCCGACCCTGCTGGTCGGGGGAGCGGACGACCCCATGTCGCAGGGCATCGACCAGCTCGCCGGACACCTGCCGCAGGGCCGAGTGGTCCGCGTTCCGGGGGATCACCTCGGAGCCCTGGCCAGCGACGAATTCCGCGCCGCAGCGCTGGAATTCCTCGGCTGATCACCAGGTGCCGTCCGGGCTGACCTCCCGGTCGAGCCAGAGGTGCTCCAGCGCCGCGCGGATCTGCGCCCCGTGCTCCCGCCAGAGGCGCAAGGCGGCCAGGTTGTCCGCCAGCTGTTCCGCGCGGCTCACCCCGAACAGCACGTTGGCCGTCGCCGGGTGCTCCAGGCAGAACGCGATCGCGACCTGCGCCGCGGTCGCGCCGAACTCGGCCGCCACCGCCGCGACGTCGTCGGCCGCTGCGCGGATCCGCTCGCGGATGTTGCCGGGATCGGCGCCGATCTTGCGCTGCGGGTGCTTGCGCCCGGCGAGGATGCCGCCCTCGAAGACGTCCGACGCCTGCAGGGCGAGCGCGCCGCTGTCGAAGTACCGCCCGTACGGACCGCCCTCGGCCATCGAACGGCGCACGATGCTGTACTTCAGCTGCGCGAAGCACGGCGGCGCCAGCCCTTCGCGCGCGGCGAAGTCCACTGCGGACTCCAGGTCCGCGGCGATCCAGTTGTTCACGCCCCAGCTGCCGATCCGGCCCGCGCGGATCTGCTCGTTGACGTCCAGCACGATCTGCCGCACGTCCGGCCGTTCCAGGTAGTCGCCGACGACTGCGGTGTCCAGGTGCGCCACGCCGACCCGCTCCAGGGAAGTGGTCAGCTGCTCCGCGAAGCCGGTGCGCGGGTACTCCCACAGCCAGAGCTTGCCGCACAGCTGGTAGCGCTCCCGATCGATCCCCGCCGCGCGGACCGCCTCGCCGAAGATGATGTCGGTGCGCGCCTGCTCGGCGTGCGGGCCCATGTTGTAGTGCGCGACGTCGAACAGCGTGACGCCCTGCTCGACCGCGGTCGAGATCAGCGCGACCGCGTCGGCGAAGTCCATCCGGTCCCAGGTGTTCCAGGAGCCGAGGCCGAACACCGAGGTCCGCACCCCGCCGGGGCCCAGCTGCCGGATCGCGGCGGTTCTCCGTTCCTCCACGATTCTCCTTAAGTTGGTAGTTGATCTGCCGATGGGTAGATCACCCGGGCGGGCCGGGTGAGGCTGTAGTTTCTTGCCGGCCTTGGTGGTGCGGCTCGAAGGGAGTGGCCGCCCGGCCCGCCTGGACGTTC
>NZ_VWPH01000010.1 GCF_008630535.1 Saccharopolyspora hirsuta
CAACATCCATCACCGGCCACCCCACCGGCGACCGCACACCAACTCAAAAACGCCGGGAAAACACCCCGGCCCGGTACTTCCCCCATCAGGGGATGGTGCCGCAGGCACTGAAGCCGTCACTCCTCGAGACGAAATGGAGAAAAGGGACACGCAGTATAGCCCGGACGGGAGATCTCGGAGTCGAGCGAAGTTGATCCAGATCACACTTTCGGGCTATTCGGGCCCGCTCGGAACTGAACAGGCCCGTCGCGACGAGGCCCCAGATCGCCCCGATGGGTGATGTTGCGCTGATCACGATCTTCGTCGGGTTCGTCCGGAACTTGTCGATCGGGTGATCCGTTCCAGTGGTCACGGAGGTCCTGGCGCTGATCACCATCCGCTGTGGACCGTCCAATCCTTCCCACCGCACCGCACGACCACGAACCGCGAGAAAGGGACCGCAGGAATGGTCTTCAAGAAGCTCTTGGGCGCGCTCGGGATCGGCGCCCCGTCCGTCGACACCGTGCTCCAGCAGCCCTACGTGCACCCCGGCCAGAACCTCGCCGGGGAGGTCCGCATCGCCGCGGGCAAGCAGGACATCGCCGTCGAGCACGTCGCGCTGAGCTTCGCCGCGCACGTCGAGACCGGCTACGAGGATCCGGTCGCCGTCGAGCTCCACCGCGCCGAGATAGCCGGGGCCTTCCAGCTGCGCGGGGGCGAGCAGAAGGTCATCCCGTTCGAACTGCCCGTGCCGTGGGACGTGCCGATCACCAACGTGCGGGGGATGGTGCTGGACGGCATCGGTCTCGGCGTGCACACCGAGCTGCGCATCGCGGAGGTCGCCAGCAAGAGCGACCTCGACCCGATCGCGATCGAGCCGCTGCCCGCGCAGGCAGTGGTCCTGGACGCGATCGGACAGCTCGGCCTCCAGTTCCACGGCACCGGCCTGGGGCACGGCCGGGTTCCCGGCGTGCCGCGTGAGCTGCCGTTCGTCCAGGAGATCGAGTTCTTCCCACCGCCGCAGTACGCCGGGCGCCTCCACGACGTCTGGCTGACCTTCGTCGCGGACGCCGACGGCCTGACCGTGTGCCTCGACGCGGGCAAGCGCAGCGGGATCCCGACCCCGGGGGTCGAGGAGGACTTCGGCCGCTTCCGGGTCGGCCACGAGGAGGCGCTGACCACCGACTGGACCGGGCGGATCCAGACCTGGCTGGAGCAGGTCTCCCAGGCACGTGCCGGTCTGGCCGACCACGAGCACGGCCACCTCCAGCAACGGCGGGGTTCCGGGATCGGCGGCGCGGTCGCCGGTGCCGCGCTCGGCGCGGGTGCGGGCATCGTCGGCGGGATGGTCATCGGCGAGGTGCTGGACGAGGCCTTCGAGGACGACGAGGAGTTCTGATCCCGGGCTGCGGCGGGGCGCCGACCGCAGGTCCGGCGCCCCGCTGTGCGCTGCGCGACATTCCGGTCATCGCGCGCAACGGGCGTCGGGCCCGGCCGCTAAGTTGATCAACACCTTCCGTCGAGCACAGCCCTGCCAGGAGTTTCCGGTGAACACGCGTGAACGCGTCCGCACGCTGGTCGACGCACCGGCGTTCCAGCGAGTCATCATCGCGGTCATCCTCGTCAACGCCTTCACCCTCGGCTGCGAGACCTCGGCGGGGCTGATGGCCAGCTACGGCTGGCTGCTGCACGCGGTGGACCGGATCGCGCTCGCGGTGTTCACAGTGGAGCTCGCCGCCCGGCTCTACGCCCACGGCTGGCGGTTCTTCCGGGACCCGTGGAACTGCTTCGACGCCGTCGTCGTCGGCATCTCGCTGCTGCCCACGACGGGGACCTTCGGCGTCCTGCGGGCGCTGCGCGTCCTGCGCGTGCTGCGGTTGATCTCGGCGGTCCCGAACATGCGGCGGGTGGTCGGCGCCCTGCTGACGGCCGTGCCCGGGATGGCCTCGATCGCCGCGCTGCTCGTGCTGATCCTCTACGTGGGCTCGGTGATCGCCACCAAGCTGTTCAGCGCCATCGCCCCGGAGTACTTCGGCGACCTCGGCGACTCGCTGTTCACCCTGTTCCAGGTGATGACCGGCGAGGCCTGGTCGGAGGTGGCGCGCAGCGTCATGGAGGCCGAACCGCTGGCCTGGATCTTCTTCATCGGCTACATCGCGGTCACCACGTTCACCGTGCTCAACCTGTTCATCGCGGTCGCGGTGTCGGCGATGGAGTCGCAGGTCGGCAAGGAGCGGGACGACGACGGGGAGACCGTCCGCCAGCTGCTCGGCGAGGTGCGCGAGCTGCGGTCCGAGCTCCGCGAACTCCGCGCCGAGGCCGGGGGCGCGCCGACGGCGCGCCCCTGACCCGCGGGGACTACGGCACTGCGGTGATCCGGTCGGCCGGGGGCGGCGCGATGTCCGGGTGCGCGCCCAGGTAGTCGACGAGCGCGTCCAGGTCGACCGGGCCGCCGGTGAGGTCGGTGCCCTCGGTGAACCCGGTGAAGCCGTCCCCACCCGCGGCGAGGAAGTTGTTCACCGAGACCCGGTAGCTCGCGCCCGGGTCGACCGGTTGCCCGGCGACGGTGAGGTCGGAGACCTTCGACCCGACCGGCGCCGATGCCGAGTAGGTGTAGTGCAACGTGGACGACACCTGCAGGATGCGCGTGGCTTCCGGCTGCCACTGCTGCTCGAGCACGTTCTTCAGCTGCGCGCCGGTCAGCGTCAGGGTCTGCATGACGTTGCCGAACGGCTGGACCGCGTAGGCCTCGCCGTAGGTGACCACGCCGTCGCCCTCGCCCGCCGGTGAGGAGGCGTGCACCAGGTCGGTCCGGATGCCGCCGGGGTTGGTCATCGCGATCTGCGCGCCGTTGCCCTGGGTGGCCGCCAGCTGCGCGTCGGCGAGCACGTCGCCGAGCGGGGATTCACCGGACGGGGCGCCCGCGCGGAGCAGGTCGCCGGTGATCGTGCCGACCTTGCGGTTGGCGATCGGCGCGGCCTTGCCGGTGGCCTCGTCGATCAGCGCCTGCGCGGCGGGATCCGCGGGCACGTCGCGGGTGACGATCCGGTTGTGCGCCTTCGTCGCCGGGCGCACCACGTCGTTGCTGCGCCGGTCGATCGTCAGGTCGGCCACCGACAGCAGGCGGCCGAAGGACGCACCCTGCAGCACGGTCCGCGGGTTGCCCGCCGGGTCGTCGATCACGCAGTTGTACTGCTGGTGGCTGTGCCCGGTGAAGATGACGTCGACCGCGGGCGAGGCGTGCGCGGCGATCTCCGAGGCCGGGCCCGGTGTCACGCGGCAGTCGTCGGGTCCGCCGCCCTCGGTGTTGTCGCCCTGGTGCAGCAGCACGACCTGCGCGTTGACGCCGAGCCGCGTCAGCAGGTCGGCGGTGCGGTCGATGGCCTCGACCTCGTCGCCGAACTTCAGGCCCCGCACCGCTTCCGGGGTGACCATCGCGGGCAGGTCTTCCAGCGTCACGCCGATGATGCCGATCGGCACGCCTTGGACGCGCTCGACGCTGAACGGCATCAGCGCGGGGCGGCCGTCGTCGAAGGTGACGTTGGCGCCCAGCTGCGGAAAGTCCGCGCCGCCGTAGGACTCGCGGAACTGGCAGCCGTCCTCGGGGTGGCACCCGCCGGACTGCATGCGCCGCAGCTCGGCGTAGCCCTCGTCGAACTCGTGGTTGCCGACGACGGAGGCGGCGACGCCGAGCTGGTTGAGGAACTCGACGGTCGGCTCGTCGTGGAACAGCGCCGAGTTCACCGGCGAGGCACCGATGTTGTCCCCGGCGGACAGCACCAGCGAGTTGCGCACCTGACCGCGCAGGTCGGCCACGTGCGCGGCCAGGTAGGCCGCGCCACCGGCGTCGACCGTCCCGCCGTCGGGCAGCGTCACCCGCCCCGACGAGCCCGCGGGCGGGTCCAGGTTGCCGTGCAGATCGTTGAACGTGATCAGCCGGACGTCCACGGTGGCGGGTGCCGCGCTCACCGGTGCTCCCGACAGCGCGGCGGTGGCCAGCACCGCTGTCCCCAACGCCGCCGCGCGGCGGCCGAACCGACCTGGTCTCACAGCCTCTCCTCCCAAGGTCCTTTCCCGGTGGACGACAGCAGATCTTGCCCGCTGCGCGCGGCGGAGGCCAGGACTTCGGGCCGAATCGGACGCGGCGGTCCACCGAGGACGGTCAGCCGAGGTGCTCGGCCAGGTGCTTCTCGATCGCGCGGTGCAGCAGGACCTGGTGCTCGGGGCCGTCCTCGCCGAAGGCGACGACGTGCTCCACGGGCGCACCGCGTTCCCGCAACGGCCCGACGATGTCGTCGGACTCGTCCTGGACCGCGCGGACGTCGTCGGCGCTCTGGACGACCAGCAGCGGGGTGCGGATCCGGTCGACCATGGTGCTGGGCGAGCGCGCCAGCAGGTCCGCTTCCCGCGCGGGGTCCTCCGGGTCGCCGACGTAGCGGTACCAGCTGTTGGCCAGGGCGGGTCTGGCGAACGGCGGCAGCGTGCGCACGAAGTTCGCCAGGTTCGCGATGCCCGCGTGGTCCACCGCCGCGGCGAAGCGGTCCGGGGTGACCGCAGCACCGACGAGCGCCGCGTAGCCGCCGTAGGCGCTGCCGACGACGGCGATGCGGTCCGGGTCGGCGTAGCCCTGGGCCACCGCCCAGTCGGCGGCGTCGACGAGGTCGTCGTGCATCTTCCCGGCGAACTCGCCGACCGCCGCGGTGAGGTGCCGCTTGCCGTGTCCCGTGGAGCCGCGGAAGTTCACCTGCAGCACCGCGTACCCGCGGTTGGCCAGGAACTGCACCGTCGGGTGGTAGGTCCACGAGTCGTGGTACCACGGCCCGTCGTGCACGAGCAGCACCATCGGCAGCTTCTCGGCCGCGGCCCCGACCGGCAGCGTCAGGAACGCGTGCAGCGGAAGACCGTCGCGGGCCGGGAAGCGCACGGCGGTCATCGGGGCCAGATCGGTCGGATCCAGCTGGGGGTGCGCGCGGAACAGCAGTCGGCTCTCCCCCGTGCTGTGGTCGTAGAACCAGGTCGCACCGGGTTCGCGGTCGCCGACGAAGGTGGCGGTCCAGCGCTGCTCGGTCTCGTCCGACGACACCGAGTGCAGCACGCCGTCGGAGAGCTCCGACAGCGCGGCGTGCACCTCGGCGAAGTGCGGGTCCAGGACCTCGATCCGCGGGCGGTCGCCGGTGAAGCGGGCCGCGATGACCTCCCCGGTCCACCTGCTGGTGAGCACGGTCGGGCCCGCGGTGCACAGGCTGCGGCCGTCCACGGCGGCGACCGCGGTCTCCGCGCCGGTCTCCCGGTCGATGCGGACGAGGCGCAGGTCGTCGGAATCCTGGTAGCTGCCGACCAGCAGGCCGTTCCCGTCGGGCGTCACCTCCTGCAGCGGCGGCCCCAGCGGGTGCTCCGGCCCGCCCAGGCGGTGCAGGAGGCGCTTGCGCCCGGTGCGGCGGTCGATCGCGGAGAACTCGCAGGTGCCGTCGTCGGCCAGCACCGAGTGGAACGCCGCCTCGCCGTCCCGGTCGAGCAGGACGGTGACGCCCGGTTCGGGCTGCTCCAGGTGCAGGGCCGTCTCGCCGGTGGCGACGTCGACGCGGAACAGGTCGATGCTCGCCGGGCGCCGGTTCATCCAGACCAGCACGCTCCCCCGCGCCGGTTTGCCCGGATCGACGGCGAACACGCGCGAACCCGGCGGCAGCGGGGTCAGGTCGACCGCCGGGCAGCCCGGCGCGTCGAGGTCGACCCGGTGCAGGTGCCAGTCCTCGTTGCCGCCGGCGTCCTGCAGGTACAGCAGCCAGCGCGGATCGTCGGCCCACCAGTGGGACTTGATGCCGCGCCGGGCGTCGTTGGTCACGCAGACCGCGTCCTCGTGCTCCTCGTCGACGCGGCGCACCCACACGTTCATCCGGCCGTGCTTCGGCGCCGAGTAGGCGATCCGGGTGCCGTCCGGCGAGATCGACGCGTCGGCGAAGGCCGGATCGGCGAAGAACTCGGCGACCTCGATGGACCTCGGGCGGGCTCCGCCGCTCATCCGGCGCTCCTGGCGGGCGCCGACCGCGGGGCTGGTGCGGCCCGGTCGACTTTCGGCATGCCCGCTACACGGTCAGCAGGGCGGTCCGGGTTCACCGGCGTTCGCGGGGCCTCTCGGCCGGGAAGGCCTGGAACTGCCGCAGCGAGAAGCTGTAGTTCGGCAGCCCGCGGGCCACCCGCTGGAACCAGTTGGACTGCAACCACATCCGCGTCCCGTCGGGCGAGACGAACTTGGCGGGCACGGTGCAGGCGTAACCGCCGTTCTGCGGTTCCCCGGCCCCCGGCCGCGGGACGTCGTGGCCGCCGGGTGGTTCGAACCGGATCCGGCCGGGTCGGCCGGACCAGGGCTGGCACCCGAAGTCCTCGGACAGGAACAGCCGCCACGGTCCCCACGGTGCCGGTGCCTCGTAGAACTCGAAGGTGTACTCGGTCCAGGAGGTGTAGAGGAAGCGGCGCAGCGGGGCGTTGTAGAGCACGCCGCCCTGCGACAGCACGCTGAGGTCGCGCGGACCGGCCTCGGGCAGGTCCGAGTAGATCCGCCGCTCGTCGGTGAGCACCGGTGCCCGCTCCGCGACCCGATCAGTCCACTGAGGACCGTTCGGGCCGGTGCCCGCGTAGAACTGCCAGGTGTCGCGCTGCTGGATGCTGCCGCGCGGCACCCGCGCCAGGTGGAGGCTGGTCGGGGACGGGACGGTACCGCTGTAGGAGTCGCGCCAGTTGTGGTCCAGGCCGTAGGCGTAGACGTACCCGGCGTCCTGCGGGCCGAGCACGCGCGCGTGCTCCTGGCTGCGGCCGAAGTCCAGGAACATGATCGTGGTGAACACGTGGCCGGTGAACATCGGTTCGGCGGGCTGCCGCCAGGTGCGGCCGTAGTCCTCGGACTTGACGATGCTCGCGTTCGGGGCGTCGTCGGAGGCCGCTTCGACCGGTGCGCAGCGCAGGTCCTGAACGGCCAGGTACAGCTCGTCGCGGCCGTCGCCGTTGCCGTCGACGGCGACGATCCCGGTCGGTTTCGGGGCGTACCGCCCGGCGTCGGCGTGCACCTCGGCGATCGCCGCGCCCGCGGCGAGCCGTTCGCCGCGCAGAGCTGTCTCCGGTGTCCCGGCGATCCGGTTCGCCACGATCGGGGCCATCGGCCCGTCGCCGAAGCCCTGCCCGTCGCCGTTGGCCGTGTAGACGAAGTCGTCGTCCGCCCAGCACGTGGGCCACAGGTCGCCGGTGCTGCCGGTGCTGATCGTCGCGGCGCGGTCGGTGAACGCGGCGGCGAAGAAACCGTCCGGTTCGGCGGTCCGTTCCGCGCGCGGCACGTCGGCGAGCAGCACCGCCCCAGCACCGGAGAGGGCGAGCTTGCCGAACTGGCGCCGGGTCATGGCGCGCATCCGCCGAACCCCCGGCCCAGCCGCTCCGACCTCGCAGCAGGCATCGACCACCCCCAATGCGCCAACGGGCACGTCGAACGGGCGCCGCTCCTCCGGCGCCCGTCCCGCTCGTCATACCCCGCAGGTGGCTCCGCGATACCTTCACAAGCCGTGACGACGGTCCCCGGCGACCAGCTCGCAGAGCTTCGCCTCGGACGCCGCCGAGAACGGCTCGCGACGCGCGGCGACGGCCCGGTCGACCTCCTCGGCCACCAGTTCGGCGTTGATCTGGGCCGCGGCGGCGGCACCGGCCGCCGCCGCGTTGCCGACCTGGGCGGAAAGATCGGTGACGTTGCCCGCCACCCGCACACCGGGAACGGCGGTGCGGCCACCGGTGTCGGCCGGGATGTGCTCGCCCATCCCGCTGGGGTGCTCCTCCGGCAGCAGCCCGAGATCCGCCAGGAAACCGGCGCGCGCCACCATCCGGGGCGCCACCGCCAGCACCTGGCGCGCGACCGCGGTGCCGTCGGCCAGCCGCACACCGGTGATGCGGTCCTCGGCGACCTCCAGCCCGGCGACCTCGCCCGCCACCACCCGGATGCCCCGTGCGGCGAGCTTCTCCGCGTCCTCCGCGCCCAGCGGCGGAGCCGTGTGGGTGAAGAGCACGACGTCCTCGCTCCACTGGCGGAACAGCAGCGCCTGGTGCACCGACATCGGGCCGCTGGCCAGCACGCCGATGGCCCGGTCGCGGACCTCCCAGCCGTGGCAGTACGGGCAGTGCAGCACGTCGCGCCCCCACCGGTCGCGCAGTCCGGGAACGTCCGGCAGCTCGTCGACCAGCCCGGTGGTCACCAGCAGCCGCCGCGCGCGCGTCGAGCGGCCGTCGGCCAGCGCCACCGCGAACCCGCCGTCCGCACGGCCCACCTCGCGGACCTCGCCGGACACCACATCGGCGCCGTAGCCGCGCACTTCCGCCCGCCCGCGCGCCAGCAGCTCCGCCGGGCTGATCCCGTCGCGGCCCAGCAGACCGTGCGCCGCGCGCGCGGGTGCGTTGCGCGGCTCGCCCGCGTCGATCACCGCCACCGATCGCCGGGCCCTGGCCAGCACCAGCGCCCCGTTCAACCCGGCGGCACCACCGCCGACCACCACCACGTCGTAGTCCTCCGCCAACTGTTCGGCCACCTCGACCACCTCCGCGACCACCATGCGGACGCCTCGGCCGGTTCGGCAAATGTCTTTGCGGAAATCGCAAACAGGAGTCCGCAGTGGACACCCCGCGACAAGGGCATATGCACAGAGCAACCGGTTGCTACGCATCGTGTTCGGGGCGAAAGTCTCTCGTTTGTCGTGTTTGTCCGGCCCTACTGTGGTCAGTGCGCACGCACCAAGCGCATCCAGCTGGATCCAGAAGCACGCGATCTCGCTCTTCCGCCCGTCCAGCGGCGACGGCTCCGGGAGTGCACCGGTGCTGCAGGCTCCCATGCAGCACGCAACGTTCGACGGAATTCGACTGCACTGGACTCGTCCAGGATCGACGAGGGATCGAGATGAAAGTCAGCACAGTCTTCAGCAATCTGAGCCGACACGGTGATGGCGGCTGGGGTTGGGGCCACTGGGGTGGCTGGTGGGGCTGGGGCCACTGGGGTGGCTGGGGCTGGGGCCATTGGGGCCACTGGCACCGTCGCCACCACTGGTGATCCTCCACCGCGTTTCCCGACCTAGACCGGATCGCCTGCGCCGGCAGCGTTGACGAGGTGATCCTCCCGGGTAGCTCCCGCGTTCGCGCGGGAGCTACCCGCACGTCCGGCCGCGGCGCTGCACCGGCGGCCCCGCCCACCCGGCGGCGGCCAGCGCGGCCGTGACGACCTCGACGTCGTCGAACGGGCGCCGGACGCCGTTGATCGCCTGGTACCGCTCGTGCCCGCGGCCCGCGACCAGCACGACGTCCCCCGGCCCGGCCCGCTCGACGGCAGCGGCGATCGCCGCCCGCCGGTCGTGCTCCACCGCGAACTCCCCACCGCTGAACCCGATCGTGCCGGTGAGCACCTGCGCGGTGATCTCCGCCGGATCCTCCTCGCCCGGATCGTCGGCGGTGAAGACCGCGGTGTCGGCGGCCAGCGCGGCGCGGCCCACGTCCGGTCGGCTGAACCGGTCGCGGTGCCCGGCGCAGCCGACGACCAGGTGCACCCGCCCCCGGCTGATCCGGCGCGCGGTCGCGATCAGGTCGGCCACCGCCGTTGGCGTGTGCGCGAAGTCGACGACGGCCAGGAACGGCTGACCGACGTCCACGCGCTGGAACCGCCCGGGCGGCAGCGCGGCGCTCAGCCCGTCGACCGCCGCCGACTTGGGCGCACCCAGCACGCGAGCCGCCGCGTAGGCCGCGGCCAAGCCGGTGGCGTGGCGTCCGCCGATCGCCGCTGGCACGGTCAACGCCACCGGCGCACCGCCCTCGCGGAAGACCACGCGCAGCCCGTCGAACGTCGAACCGACCTCCTCGACGCGCACGTCCGCGCGCGGGCTGCGGCCGACCGTCACGGTGGGCACCCGCGCCTGGGCGGCCAGCCGCCGCCCCCACGGGTCGTCGATGTTGACCACGGCCCGGCGGCACCGCTCCGGGGTGAACAGCGCGGCCTTGGTCGCGAAGTACTGCTCCACGGTGCCGTGGTAGTCGAGGTGCTCCGGGCTGAGGTTGGTGAACACCGTGACCTCGGCGCGCACCGGGTCGATGCGGTGCTGGTCGATCGCGTGCGAGGACACCTCGAGCACGGCCGCCTGCACACCCGCGGTGCGCATCCGGCACAGCAACCGCTGCAGGTCCACCGCGTCCGGCGTGGTCAGCGACGCCGGGCTTCGCCAGCCCGGCAGGCGGGACTCGACCGTGGAGCTCAAGCCGGTGCGCAGGCCGCCGGCCGCGAGCGCCGCTTCGATCAGGTGCACCGCGGTCGTCTTGCCGTTGGTCCCGGTCACCGCGGCGATCGCGAGGTCACCGGCGGGGTTGCCGTGCAGCTCCGCAGCGACCGGCCCCACCGCGGGCCGCACGGCCGGTACCCGCACCTGGGCCACCGGCAGGTCGACGAACCGCTGCACCAGCAGCGCGCTGGCACCCGCCGCCACCGCCTCGGCTGCGTAACCGCGCCCGTCCCGCCGCGTGCCCGGCACGGCGCAGAACAGCGCGCCCGGCCGCACCCGCCTGCTGTCGGTGCAGACCTCCAGGATCCGGGCGTCGCCGAGCAGCTCGGCCTCCGGCAGGCCCCGCACCACTCCGGACAGGCCGATGGCGTGCTGACAGCCGCATTCCACGATCACCGTGCAGGTCCCCCAGCGACGACGGCGGTCCCGACACCAACCCGGCATACCCGCCACCGGGCCCCGCAACGCACGTCACGCACCTCGACGCCGGGAGAACGCGCGCATTCTCCCAGGTCACAGCCTCAACCGACCCCCGATTTCATAATCATGCAGTCCATCGCATAGTCTTAAGTCATGTCCAAGGTTCTGACGAGTCTCCCGGTCGGCCAGCGGGTCGGCGTCGCCTTCTCCGGAGGTCTCGACACCTCCGTCGCGGTGGCGTGGATGCGCGAGAAGGGCGCAGTCCCGTACACCTACACCGCCGACATCGGACAGTACGACGAGACCGACATCGCCTCCATCCCCGGCCGCGCCAAGTCCTACGGCGCCGAGGTGTCCCGCCTGGTGGACTGCCGGGAGGCGCTGGTCGAGGAAGGCCTGGCCGCGCTGACCTGCGGCGCGTTCCACATCCGCTCGGCCGGGCGCACCTACTTCAACACCACCCCGCTGGGCCGGGCCGTGACCGCCACCCTGCTGGTGCGCGCGATGCTCGAGGACGGCGTGGAGATCTGGGGCGACGGCTCCACCTTCAAGGGCAACGACATCGAGCGGTTCTACCGCTACGGGCTGCTGGCCAACCCGCGCCTGCGGATCTACAAGCCGTGGCTGGACACCGACTTCGTCGGCGAGCTCGGTGGCCGCCAGGAGATGTCGGAGTGGCTGCAGGAGCACGGCCTGCCCTACCGCGACAGCGCGGAGAAGGCCTACTCCACCGACGCCAACATCTGGGGCGCCACCCACGAGGCCAAGCAGCTCGAGCACCTCGACACCGGGGTGGAGATCGTCGAACCGATCATGGGCGTGCGGTTCTGGGACGAGTCGGTCGAGATCGCCACCGAGGACGTCACGATCTCCTTCGCGCAGGGCCGCCCGGTCGCCATCAACGGCAAGGAGTTCCCCTCCGCCGTCGACCTGGTGCACGAGGCCAACGCGATCGGCGGGCGGCACGGCCTCGGCATGAGCGACCAGATCGAGAACCGCATCATCGAGGCCAAGAGCCGCGGCATCTACGAGGCGCCGGGCATGGCCCTGCTGTTCATCGCCTACGAGCGGCTGGTCAACGCGATCCACAACGAGGACACCGTCGCCAACTACCACAACGAGGGCCGCAAGCTGGGCCGCCTGATGTACGAGGGCCGCTGGCTGGACCCGCAGTCGCTGATGCTGCGCGAGTCGCTGCAGCGGTGGGTCGGCTCGGCGGTCACCGGCGAGGTCACCCTGCGGCTGCGGCGCGGCGAGGACTACTCGATCCTGGACACCACCGGCCCGGCGTTCTCCTACCACCCGGACAAGCTGTCCATGGAGCGCACCGAGAACGCCGCCTTCGGCCCGGTCGACCGGATCGGCCAGCTGACCATGCGCAACCTGGACATCGCCGACTCCCGCGCCAAGCTGGAGACCTACGCCCAGCTCGGCCTGGTCGGACCGGCCCACACCGAGCTGGTCGGCACCCTGCAGTCCGGCGGCGCGGAGGCGATCGCCTCCGTCGGCGCCCAGGCCGACCCGGAATCCGGCTCCCTCGACCGAGCCGCCATGGAGTCCGGCACGGACTGACCCACCCGACGAGGCCGCTGCGGGAACCCTCCCGCGGCGGCCTTCCGGCGCGGTGCGGCTGATCCGGTGCGGCCTCCTCCGGTGGTGCGCGGCAAGATGGGCGCGTACCACCGGAGCCGCTCGAGGAAGGTCGCACGATGCCCCAGATCGCCACCAACACGACCGTGGAGCTGTCCGGGCTGCTGGACTTCGTCCGCCCGCGGCACCGCGCCATCCTGCTCACCACCAGGGCCGACGGCCGCCCGCAGGGCTCACCGCTGACCTGCGGCGTGGACGACTCCGGGCGGCTGGTGATGTCGACCTACCCGGAGCGCGCGAAGACCCGCAACGCCAAGCGCGACCCGCGGGTGAGCGTGATCGTGCTGTCCGACGACTGGAACGGCCCGTGGGTACAGATCGACGGCACGGCCGAGGTCGTCGACGCCCCGGACTCGGTGGAACCGCTGGTCGAGTACTTCCGCAACATCGCCGGTGAGCACCCGGACTGGGACGAGTACCGGGCGGCGATGCGCAAGCAGGGCAAGTCCCTGATCCGCGTCACCCCCGAGCGCTGGGGCCCGATCGCCACCGGCGGCTTCCCCGCCCGCCTGGTCGACCAGGACTGACCGGCGCCCCTCCCGGGGATTGAGATCAGACTCGTTCTACCAGCGAAAACGCACTTCCACTGCTATGATCTTCATGTCGAGGCCCGAGGCCCGAGGCCCGAGGCCCGAGGCCCGAGGCCCGAGGCCCGAGGCCCGAGGCCCGAGGCCCGAGGCCCGAGGCCCGAGGCCCGAGGCCCGAGGCCCGAGGCCCGAGGCCCGAGGCCCGAGGCCGTAGATCGTGTTCCGTAGGCGCGCCGCCCGCTGATCCGGCAGCATGGCGGGGTGCGTTGGCGATCGCAGGCGGCCGTCGTGCGCGGTGATGCGCACGGTCCGCTGCTCCCCGTGACGCCCGAGGAGCGGGTTCAGGGGACGTTCGACTGCGAGCGCACCGTGCTGGTGGTCGGTCGCACGGTCACCTCGACGGCTCGGCTGCTGGAGGCGATGCGGTTCTTCCGCAACGACTTCCGGGTCAAGCCCGTGTTCACCGTCAACGGCACCTCGAAGTACAGCGCGGGCGCTCGCCGGTTGCTGGAGTCCGCCGGGGTCGAGGAGGTCGTGCCCTGGTCCGAGGTCGGCGACCTGCACTACGCGCTCGCGCTGTCGGCCAGCGAGAACATCGACTTCGAGGACCTGCGCGGTCCCTCGGTCGTCCTCCCGCACGGGATCGGGTTCAACAAGTGGGTGCCGGACCCCGCGACCGGGAGCACCCGGTTGGCCGGGCTGCCCCCGGTGTCGGCGTTGCGCAGCGGTCGGGTCCGGCTCGTGCTCAGCCACCCCTCGCAGGAGCGGCAGCTGCGGGCGGTGTGCCCGGAGGTGGCCGGGCGCACCGCGGTCACCGGTGATCCGACCTACGACCAGCTGCTGGCCGCCCTCCCGCTCCGGGGGCGCTACCGCCGCGAGCTCGGGCTCGACGGCCGGAAGCTGGTCCTGCTGAGCTCGACCTGGCGCAGCGAGTCGGAGCTCGGCCGGTGGCGCACGCTGCCGCTGGAGCTGCTCGCCGCCCTGCCCGCCGACGAGTACCAGGTCGCGCTGGTCGTCCACCCCAACGTCTGGTCGTGGTACGGCTCCGGGGTCGTCCGCAACTGGTTCAGCGATGCATTGGACGCCGGTCTGCTGCTGGTGCCACCGCACCGCGGCTGGCACGCCGCGCTGGTGGCGGCCCACGTCGTCGTGGGCGACCACGGGTCGGTGAGCCTCTACGGCGCAGCGCTCGGCAAACCCCTGCTGCTGGCCGCATTCGGCGCGGAACACGTGGCAGGCAGCCCGATCGAGGCGCTGGGGCGGACCGCCGACCACCTCGATCCGCGCGGCGATCTGCTGGCGCAGGTGGAGCGCATCCTCGACGATCACGATCCGGACCGGTTCGCCGGGCTGGCGGCCGAGGTGTTCGCGCACGTCGGGGAGGCCGAAACCCGGTTGCGGGACCTGCTCTACCGGGAGTTGGAGCTGGCCCCGCCGCCGGGCGCGGTACCGCTGCTGCGGCCGCCCGACGTCGAGGTGTCCCCGCAGCGGGTGACCGCCTTCGACACCTTCACCGCGTTCACCGCACCGGACGAGCTCAGGATCTGGCGATACCCGGCAGCCGCGAGGCCGCGCCGGGACACCGACGACCAGACCCACCCGGCGGCGATCAGACACCTCGCGGTGGACGAGGACGAGCAGAACCTGCACCGCCCGCACCAGGCCGCTGTTTTCGCGCGGTGCAAGCCCGCAGAGCACCCGACCGCGGTCGCCTGGACCACCGATGCGCTGGAGGCGCTTCCCGGTGCTCGCGTGACCGCGGCCGCCACTTCGACGGGATGCGTCGTCAGGCTCCGGAACGGTCCGCGCATCGACGTGACCGCGGACCCGGCGACCTCGGACGCGCTGGTGGTGGCCTCCGCCGTTTACGCGTGCGCTCTCGACCGGAGCATCGCCGATCGCACCTTGACGGTCCGCGCTGGTGCGGGTTCGGTGTCCGTTCGGTTGGAGGTCGCCCGCGACGGCTAGGCGAGTTCGGCGAGGGCGTCGCGCAGTTCCGCGGTGCGCGGGCTGCCGAAGGTGGCGTGGATCTCCAGGGCTCGCTGCAGGTTCTCGCGCTGGAGGTCGCGGTTCCCCTGGCGGGCGGCCACTTCGGCGAGCGCTTCGCGGGCTTGCGCTTCGTAGAACTGGTCCTCGCCCGCCGACAGCTGCTCGATCGCTCTCCCCAGCGTCGCAACGGCTTTCGCGCTGTCGCCGAGCGCGTCGTGCGCGGTTCCGATCGCCGCCATCGCCCGTCCTGCCATCCGCTGGTCGGGGACCGCTCGGATGAGTTCCAGCGCGCGTTCCAACGTCGCCAGCCCTTCTCGCGCTCTCCCCCGCGCGAGCTGGCTCCGGCCGAGGAAGAACGTCACGAACGCGACGCCTCGGGAATCGTCGGCGGCCGTGAACAGCGCCAGTGCGCGCTGGTACGCCGAGATCGCCTCCTCGCTGGTGCGCTCGTCGTGCAGGCGGCCGATGAGCTCCCACACCGATGCCACCAGGCGCCGACTGCCGGTCGCCTCGGCCACGGGCAGCGATTCGTCCAGCGCCGCTTGCGCTTCCGGCAGATCGCCCAGGTCCGCGTAAGCGCGGGAGACGAAGCTGCGCAACCTGGCCACCGCCGCCGGGTTCTCGTCGAGGCGTGCGGCCCAGACGCCGAGGCGGGTCGATTCGACCCAGTCCTCCAGGTAGCGGCGGTTGACGAACAGCGCGGTCATCGCCTCGGCCAGCTGCCACCCCTCCCGGCACCAGCCCTGGTCGACCGCGGCGCGCTGGACCGCCACGAGGTTCGGCCGCTCCAGGTCCATCCAGCGGAGGGCCTGCTGCTTCGCCGAATCCCCCTGGAAGGGGCCGGGTTCGGTGCCCAGCAGCTCCTGGTGCGGGGTGATCCGGAGGCGTTGCGGGCCCATCACCGCCAGGTCGGCGAACGCCGAACGCCGCAGGTAGAAGTCCACCGCGCGGCGCAGCACGGCTTCCCTGGCCCGGCCGGTGGGATCCTCCTGCGCCGCGCGTTCGCGCGCGTGGCGGCGGACGAGGTTGTGCAGGCGGTACCGGCCGTTGCCCCAGTCCGCGACCAGGTTCGCCTCGACCAGCACGCTCAGCGCTCGCCGCTGTTCGGCCGGTGGGCCGTCCCCGAGCGCGGCGACCAGCTGCGAGTCGAAGTCGGCGCCGGGCAGCTGCCCCAGGTCGCGGTAGAGGCGGGCGGCGGATTCGGGCAGGTCGCGGTAGCAGGCGGTGAACACCGCGGCCACCCGCGAGGCTCCCGGGAACTCGAACGGGGCCAGACCGGTGTCCTCGGCGGTGATCTCGGCGACCAGGTCGGCCACCGCCAGGCTCGGCTGGCTGCGCAGCCGGGCCGCCGCGATGCGCAGCGCGATCGGCAGGCCGCCGCACAGCGCGGCCAGCTGCCGCGTCGCCGCCGGGTCCGGGTCGGCGTTCGCCCCGCGCCACGCGTCGAGCAGTTCCACGCCCGACTCGTCGGACAGCGGCTCCACCGGCACGACCGCGGCGTCGTCCAGCACCAGTTCGCTGAGCTTGCGGTTGCTGGTGACCAGCACGGTGCTGCCGGTCGAGGACGGCACGAACGGGGCCACCTCCGCGGGTTCGACCACGTCGTCGAGCACCACCAGCACCGGCCGGTCCCGGGTCCGCGTCCGGTACAGGCTGGCCCGGCCCGCCAGGGTCGAGGGCATGACCTTGTCGTGCACCCCGAGCGCGCGCAGGCAGTCGGCCAGCCCGTCGTTGACGGCCGTGCCGCCGCCGTCGCGCAACTGCGCGAAGTCGACGTAGAGCTCACCGCCCGGGAACGCGCGCTCGGTGCGGGCCACGGCCTGCTGGACCACCGCGGTCTTGCCCACCCCGGGCAGGCCGGTGAACACCGCGATGCGCACCGATCCGGCCGTCGGGTCGAGCAGCTCGCCCGCCCGGCCCAGCTCGCGGGTCCGGTTGACGAACTCGCCGGTCAGCACCGGCACCTGGTGCGGCACCACCTCGGGCTCACCGGTGTTGACCGATCCGTTCCAGGTGCCGACCTGGAAGACCGCACCGTGCACCGAGCCCGACAGTTCGTTGCGCACCTCGGGACCGTCGTCGCCGGGTCGCAGTCCGCTCATCCAAGCCCCCGCCGCGCATCGCCAACCGCACCGTGATCAAGCGTCCACACTACGCGACGACGGGCTCCGGCACCGGCGGTTCAGGCGGGTTGGTAGGTCAGGCAGTCCACGATGTTCTGGTCGTGGCCCACCGAGATCCCCGGCGCCTGGCACTCGAGGTGCGAGTTGTAGCGGCAGTCCGCCATCTTGCAGGCGCCGACGTGCGCGACGGAGTCCGGGTCGCCGCCCGCGATCGGGGCGGTGGAGTAGGTGTCGCACTGCGCGTGCCGCGGCTCGCCGATGGTGATCGCGAGCGCGTGGCAGTTCTCGTGGTCGTTGAACGCGCACTCCGTCGCGGTGCAGTTGTTGACCAGCGGCATCTCCATCATGGTGTTCCCCCCACCTCGTGCGATGTCGTGCCACCACGGTCCCGCTCGCCGATGCCGGTCACCAGGCGGCGTGCGCCAGCATCACCTGATGAGGTTCTCCGGCGGTTCGCGCGTAATGGCCGCGCGCTCGGGGCGTCATTTCCGGGGGCGGCCGACCAGGAGCCCGATGACGACGCCGATGACCAGCATCCCGGCCAGCGCGGTCCACAGCGGCAGGGTCACCACCGGGACCAGCAGCCGGACCTCGACGAGCGCGCGGTTCTCGACGGCGAGCACCACGGCCAGCACGACCAGCGCCAGCCCGACCACCACCCGCGCCGGTACCCGGCGCGTCACCGCTGATCCCTGCCGCTTCACCACGTGCTGCTCCCTCACCGCTCTGCCAGTACCAGCGTGCGCAGCGCGCGGGCGCGGCCCTAGGGCACAACGTCCGCGATTGAGGACTTTCGCCCCGGTGACAACCCGGTGGCCGGTCGCGATCGTCGAGGCATTCTCCGCACGCCGAGCCCGTTGGAGGAGACGATGAGCAACGGCCACGAGATGCGCTGGGGCGGGCTGGCGGGCCTGGCTTCGCTGGTGCTCGCCCTCGTCGCGAGCATCCTGCTCCGCGGTGCCCCGCGGGTCACCGAGTCCACCGACCAGATCGCCAGCTACCTGTTCTTCTCCCGCGGCCTGGTCATGACCGCGGTGCTGCTCGCGGCCGCGGCCGTGGTGCTGTTCATGTGGTTCGGCGCGACGCTGGCCACCGCGTTCCGGCTGGCCGACCCGGACAGCGACGCGTCCGCGGTGGTGCTGGGCGGGTTCGCCATCACCGCCACCGCCGGTTTCCTCGCCACCGCGATCTTCGGCGGCATGGTCCAGGCGCTGACCACCCACCCGATGCTGCTCGCGCTGTCCTCGGTGCCCTACACCGCGCTCGTCGTGGTGCGGGCGATCGCCGGGCTGGCCCTGGCGCTGCCGCTGGCCGCCTGCGCGGTGGCCATCGCGCGCACCGACGTGTTCCCGCAGTGGGCCGGGTGGTTCACCGGGTTCGTCGCGCTGATCCGGGTCCTGGGCGCGATCACCGTGATCGGCGGGGGCGGGGTGCTGGCGCCGGACGGCGTGCTCGCCTCCTACGTCCCCAACGCGCTGACCGCGCTGTGGTTGCTGGTCATGAGCGGACTGCTGGTCCGCGAGCACCTGCCCAGCATCAGCCCGCAGCGGAGGGGTGCGGTCGGTCCCGCGTGAGGCGGTCCAGGCGCGCCGCGCGCAGTTCGCTGCGGCGGACCTTGCCCGCGTCGTCGCGCAGCGGTTCGGCGGTGAACTCGAAGGACCGCGGGATCTTGTACGGGGCCAGGCGGGCGCGCAGGTGGTCCAGCAGCTCCTCGTCGGACAGCGGCCGGGTGGTCTGCAGGATCGCGTGCACCACGTTGCCGAGGTCCTCGTCGGGCAGGCCGATCACCGCGCTCGAGGTGACGTGCGGGTGTTCGGCCAGGGCGTTCTCGACCTCCGCCGGGTAGACGTTCGCGCCGCCGACCAGGACGACGTCGGTGCTCCGGTCGGCGAGGTAGAGGTAGCCGTCGGCGTCGAAGCGGCCCATGTCGCCCAGCGACTGCCAGCCGTCGCGCTCCCGGGGCTCGGCGCCGACGTAGCGGTAGGTCGGCGGGGTTCCCGGGCTGGGGCGCAGCCACAGCTCGCCGACCTCGCCCGGCGGCAGCTCGCGGAACTGCTCGTCGCGGGCGGTGATCTCACCGGCGACGACCTGGCCGACCGAGCCGGGCCGCTGCAGCCACCCGACCCCGTCGATCATCGTGCTGGCCAGCGATTCGGTGCCCGCGTAGACCTCGATGACCTTCTCCGGGCCGACCCAGTCGATCCAGCCGCGCTTGACGTGCTGCGGGCACGGTGCCCCGACGTGGAACACCGTCCGCAGCGAGGAGACGTCCACCGCCGCCCGGCGCTCGGCGGGCAGCCGGAGCATCCGCCCCATCATGGTGGGGACCACGTAGAGCCAGGTGACCGCGTGCTGCTCGATCAGGCCGAGCGCGCGGTCGGCGTCGAACCGCGACATCAGGACCACGTGGCTGCCCTGGAGCAGCCCGATCAGCGAGAACATGAAGGGCGCGTTGTGGTAGAGCGGCGCGGTGGTGAGCACCACGCCGTCGCGCTCCAGGCGCAGGTGGTCGATCCCGGAGAGGACGGCCTCGGCGCTGGCCTCGCGGCCGGACACGATCAGCTTGGGCCGCCCCGTACTACCGCCCGAGGTCGGGGCCTTCCACGCCGGTCCGACGACGTCGGGCAGCGCGGCGTCGGACTCGGCCGAGACGTCCTCGTCCCCGCGCAGCCACGGACGGCCGTCCGGCGGCTGGAGCCCGACCACGAGCGCCGGGTCGGCGACCTCCAGCAGCGCCGCCAGCTCGGCGGGCGGGAGGCGGTGCGACAGCGGTTGCGGGATCGCGCCGAGCTTCCACGCCGCGATCGAGCACTCCACGTGCCGCACCTGGTTGACCAGCGCGATCGACACCATCGAGCCGCGGGTGACGCCGAGCGCGGCGAACCGGCGCGCGAGCTGGTTGGTGCGGCGGTCGAGCTCGGCCCGGGTGACCGTCACGCGGTCGTCGGTGACCGCAGGGCGGTCGGGAGCCTGCGCCACCAGTTCCCGCAAGCGCGCGGCCAGCGCCGTCGGTCCGGGGCCGCCCGTCGAGTCGGTGGTCATTCGCTCCTCCGTCGGTGATCTGCGGTGCCGAGATCCGAACGTATGCGCGCCCCCGCCGTGCGTCGAGGAGCTGTAAGCGGTCACACCTCGCTCACCAGCCCCAGGACCAGCGGCGCCAGCCCGGGCTCGTGGTTGTCGAAAGCGCGGCACTGCCGCTGGTAGTCCAGCAGGTCCACGGCTGTCCCCTCCGGTGTCGGGTACCGGCTGTCCACTCTGCTCGCCCGCGCGAGCGCCGCGTACCCGCGAACCGGTGAAAACGTCGTGAGCGGCGGTGGTCGTTCTTGCGGCCACCGCCGCTCACGATCGTCACAGCAGCACGTGCGCGATCAGCGCGGAGATGAGGAACGACGCGGCGAACGAGGTCAGCCCGACCGGGACGATCCGCCAGCCGATGCGCTTGAGCGCGGGCACGTCCTTGCCGACGCTGAGCCCGGCGAAGACCAGGATCGGGGTCGCCAGGGCGAGGAACTCGATCGGGTCGACCAGAGACAGCACCGCGTCGGCGACCGGCGAGATCGGCGAGGTGAGCGCGATGGCCAGCACCGAGGTACCGGCGACCGCCGGGAGCCGGGTGAGCTTCTTGAGCCCGAGCCCGGCCAGCACCACGGCGGCGATCAGGGCGAAGCCGAGCAGCGACGGCGGCTGGAGGCCGCCGGTGTGCACGACGTTGGAGACGATCATCGCCAGCAGCGCGATCCCGATCGCGGCCAGCGGCCGCAGCCGGGCGGGAGCACCGGTTTCGGCCGCCGGGGCGACCTCGGGTGCGGTCGGGGGCGCGATCGTGCGGCCGCGGGTGAGCAGCCGGTAGAAGCGGTCGGCCAGCGGGAGCGCGACGAACATGCCGACGTAGAGCCCGAGCAGCGTGGTGACCAGGTTGCTCACCGCGGCCACCGCCACGATCTGCTCGGCCATCTCCGGGTGCTGCGCGGCGATCGCGGCCGACGAGGCGGCCATCACCGAGCCGGAGCCGACCCCGGTGCCCATCGCCAGCGCCAGCGGGTCGAGGAACCCGATGCCCGCCAGGAAGCTCGCCAGCAGCGTCACGTACAGCGCACCGACGACGCTGCCGAAGATGTACATGCTCAGCACGCCCCGGTACTCCTCGGAGTCGGGGCCGAACCGCTCGGAGACCATCGCGAAGGACGCCTCGCGGTCGATGGAGAAGCAGGCCCCCACCGCCGAGCGCCCCATCCGCAGCAGCACCGCCAGCGGCAGCGACAGCACGACCGTGCCGAAGAGGTGGCCGAGCTCCTGCAGCAGCAGCGCGGCGCTGGCCTGCTTGAGCACCGGGAGCTCGTGCCCCACCACGAACGCCAGGCGCACGCCGAGCAGCAGCACGCCCGCCTCCACGACGTAGGTCGCCGCCTTCTGCAACCCCACCGGGACCGGGCGGAACCGCTGGACGCTGACCACGGCGCCGAGCAGCAGGCCCCAGATGATCGGGAACAGGGTGATCGCGCCCGGCCCGAGCGGGACCTTGTGGCTTCCGATGGCCTCGGCAGCAGCGGCCAGGACGAGCGCGAGCACGACGAGCAGGCTCAGTCGGCCGCGCGAGGTGGTGCGCGCCGTCTCCTGCGCAACCGTGGTGCCGGACATGGTTTCCTCCAGGGGAATGAGATCGCGGTGGCTCAGCCCGCCGCGGCGTCGCGGGCCCGCGCACGTCGATCGGCGTGCTTGTCCAGGAACTTCTGCCGCAGCACCGGGTCGGCGGCGACGTCCACCGCGGTCAGCGCCATCGCGGCGGCCCCGTCCAGGACGGCGTCGTCGGCGGCCGGGGTCGCCGCGGCGGCGGCGAACCCGCGGGTGTGCGGCGGGTGCTCGCAGCCGACGATCGCGATGGACGGGTGGATGCTGGGCACGACGTGCGAGACGTTGCCCATGTCCGTCGAGCCGCCGGGCCTGTGGTCGGTCTCGCGCAGTTCCCGGCCCAGCGCCTCGACGTGCGCGGCGAACCGGTCGGCCATCGCCGGTTCCTGCACCAGCTCGGCGTAGAGCGGTTCGGTGGGCTCGACGAACATCGTGGCGCCGCTGGCCCGCGCCCCGGCGTCGAAGCAGGCCATGACCCGCTCCTGCAGGGCCGACATCGACTCGACGTCGAAGGCCCGCACCTCGCAGTCCACGACGGACCTCTCCGGGATGATGTTGGTGACCGCGCCGCCCTCCCGCACGAACAGGCCGATCCGGCAATCGCCGGTGATCTGCTGGCGCAGCAACCCGATCGCCACCTGGGCGACGACCGCGGCGTCTGCGGCGTTGATGCCCTGGTGCGGCGCGGCGGCGGCGTGCGAGGCCCGGCCCTCGTAGGTCACGGCGAACCGGCTCACCGCCTGGCTGGCGAAGGCGGCGGGGTGCACGTCGGCCTGCCCGGGGTGCACCATCATCGCCACCGTGACGTCGTCGAAGACGCCGCGCTCCAGCAGCAGGACCTTCCCGCCCCCGTGCTCCTCGGCGGGCGTGCCGACCACCTTGACCCGGATCCCGAGCTCGTCGGCGACGGCGGCCAGCCCGATGGCGGCGCCGACCGCGGCCGCGGCGATGACGTTGTGCCCGCAGGCGTGCCCGATCTCGGGCAGCGCGTCGTACTCGGCGCAGATGCCGACGGTGAACTCCCCGCTGCCGCGCACCGCGGTGAAGGCCGTCGGCACGTCCTCCGGGCCAGGCTCGACCGCGAAGCCCGCCTCGGCCAGCAGCTCGGTCACCTTCGCCACCGAGCGGTGCTCGGCGAAGGCGAGCTCGGGTTCGGCGTGCAGGCTGCGGCTGAGCCGCACCAGCTGCTCCTGCCAGCGCTGCTGCTCCTCGCGCACCGAATCCCGCAGCGCAGTGACGTCCTGACCGCTCACGTCCGCTCCTCCCTGGTCCGTCCTGGACAGGAAGGGTCAGCGATGAGACGCTCGCGTTCGCCCGAATGCAGGATTGCGGCAGGAACTCAGCTCACATGCACGATCGCGCCAATCTCGACGAAGTCGATCTTGCACTGGTCAACGCGCTGCAGATCCACCCCCGCGCGCCCTGGTCGCTGATCGGCTCCGTGCTCGGCATCGACCCGGTCACCGCCGCCCGCAGGTGGGCGCGGTTGGAGCGCGCCGGGCTGGCCTGGATCTCCGCCTACCCGCCGACCACGCCCACCCAGGCCACCGCCTTCGTCGAGCTCAGCTGCGCGCCGGGGCGCGGGGTGGACGTGGCGCGCGAGCTGGCCGCCGACCCGCAGGCCATGACCGTCGACGTGACCGCGGGCGGGCGCGACGTGCTGGTCACCGTCAGCACCCCGGACCCGCAGGTGCTGTCCCGCTACCTGCTGGAGCGGATGAGCCGGGTCGAGCACCTCCAGCAGGTGCGCAGCCACCCGGCCGTCCGGATCTACACCGAGGCCAGCCGGTGGCGGCTGCGCGCCCTCGACCACGACCAGGCCGCGCGGATGGCCTGGGACCCCGGCAGCGCGACCGGTCCGGTCTCGCTGACCGACCAGGACTGGGCGATCGCGGTGGCGCTGGCCGCGGACGGCCGGGCCCCGGTCGCAGCGCTGGCCGAGGCGGCGGGCACCAGCACCAGCACGGTCCGGCGGCGGATGGCCCGGATGCTGGCCAGCAGGCAGCTGCGGCTGCGCTGCGAGCTGGCCCGCACGCAGTCCGGCTGGCCGGTCTACGCGTGGTTCTTCGCCCGGGTGCCCCCGGCGCACCTCGACGACACCGCGCGGGCGCTGGCCCGCATCCCGGAGGTCCGCGCGGTGACCTCGACGGCCGGGCCGCAGAACCTGATCCTCGCGGTCTGGCAGCGGTCGCTGGCCGACGTCCAGGACCTGGAGACGCACATGAGCCGCCGGTTGCCGGACCTGGACATCGTCGACCGCAGCATCGTCGTGCGGCCGGTCAAGCTGGTCGGTCGGCTGCTGGACGAGCGCGGCCACGCGACGGGCTCCGTCCCGCTCGACACCCGCCGCAGCCCCGGGTCACCGTCGTGAGCGATCGCCGCGCACGACGTCGATCAACCTGGCCAGGAGCCCTTCCGGGTCCCGGAGCACGCGGATCCCGTCGCCGACCACCCGGCGCGTGCCGCTGTCGACCTCCGGGTCCGTCGCGGCCCAGACCGGGGTCGTGATGTTGAGCTCCACCACCAGGCCGGTCGCCGCGTGGCGCAACCTCCGCTCGGCCACCGGACCCCACTGCTCCGCGCGCAGCAGCGGGAGTTCCAGCACCGGCGGCAGGTTCTCGGTGCTTCCGGTGTAGCGGTCCGGGTCCGCGGTCACCACGACGATGTCCACATCGGACTCGTCGGTCTCCGCTCCCGGCGGGCGCGCGTAGGAACCGACCAGGGCGAGCGCTTCGACGTCCGGGCAGGTGTCCGCCCACTCGAGCAGCTCGGCCACCACCCGGTCCGCCCGTGCGCGCCGCGTTGCGCTGTCCGCCACCGAATCCTCCTGGGAGATGCGGTTCTCGCTCACCGGGCACGATATCCGGCGCGATCACCCAGCACCGTGCGCCAGAGCGCGGTCATGGTCAGCGCGGACCACGCGCACACCAGCCAGATCATCCCGGACGACGCCGGGAGCACGCTGATCACCAACGACGGCGTGCCGATGACCATCAACTACGCCACCAGCACGCCCGGTGAGTCCCAGGAGCACACCGGCACCCAGGTGCGCGTGGCCGGGATGGGCCCTCCGCGCCGGGGTCCGTCGCGTTTCCGGGCGGAGTGCCCGTCCTCACAGGACGCCCCTGGACCGGCTTGATCGAACCGCCGGTATGCGAGAATCATTTTCAGTTCTGCAAGGAGGTGGCAATTGCCACGAGTTCGACGCTGGCGCACCGCCTTGGCGCTGACCGCCACCGCCGCGCTGCTGTCCGGGTGCGGCTTCACCGGCGGGGACCCCGGAGCGGACTCGCTCCAGGTCGCGATCGGCATCCCGCCGCGGTCGGGCTGGTCACCGGCCTCCGACGACGCGCTGATCCTGCACCGGCTCGGCGTCACCGAAACCCTCACCGACGTCGGCGCGGACGGCGCCATCCGGCCCGAGCTCGCCGAGTCCTGGTCGCAGGTGTCCCCGCTGGAGTGGCGGTTCACCCTCGCCGACGGCGTGCGGTTCCACTCCGGTGAGCCGGTGACCGCCCAGGCCGCCGCCGACTCGATCAACCGCGTGCTCGCCGACCCCGCTCCCCCGCGCGCGCTGCGCGGCGCGGTCGACCGGGCCGAGGCCGTCGACCAGCGCACCCTGCTGGTCCGCAGCACCACCCCCGATCCGATCCTCCCGCTGCGGTTGAGCACCGCCAACGCCGCCGTGCTGGCACCGGCCGCGGTGCTCGGCGACGGCCGCGTGGACCCCGCCAAGGGCATCGGCACCGGGCCGTTCCGGGTCGAGGCCGCCGACGGCGCGCAGAGCGTCCGGCTGGTCCGCGACGACGGCTACCGGGGCGCGGCGGCGCAGCTGCCCGCCGCCGACGTGCGGTTCGTCGAGGACCCGGCGGCGCGGGTGAACGGGCTGCGCAGCGGCGAGTTCGACCTGATCGACAAGGTTCCGGCGGGCAAGCTGGCGGAGATCTCCGGGCAGGACGGGCTGCGGGTGTCCACCGTGGACGTCCCGCGCACCACCGCCCTGCACCTCAACACCGCCCGCGGCCCGTTCGCCGATCCGCAGGTCCGCCGCGCCGCCGCGCTGGCCGTGGACCGCGCGGGCATCGTCGACGGCGTGCTGCACGGCCACGCCGTGCCCGCCGAGCGCTACTTCGGCCCCACCGTGCCCTACGGCTCGAAGAACCCACCGCCCGCAGCCGACCCGGACGCCGCCGAGCGGCTGCTCGCGGCCAGGCCCGCGGACATCACGCTCGGCACCTACCCGGACCGCCCGGACCTGCCCGCGGTCGCCGCGGTGGTCGCCGACGAGCTGACCCGCGCCGGGTTCTCCGTCCGGATCGTCCAGCAGCCCGCCGACCAGCTCGAACCGCGGATCCTGTCCGGCGAGCTGGACGCGGTGGTCTACTCGCGCAGCCACCTGGTCGACGTGCCCGACGCCGGCGGCTACCTCACCAGCGACTTCAGCTGCCGGGGCGGGTTCAACCTGGACCACTACTGCGATCCGCGGCTCGACGCGCTGATCGGCTCGCTGGGCAGCACCGGCGACAGCGCGCGCCGCGCGGAGATCTTCCGCCAGGCCGACGACCTGCTCGCCGCGCAGACCGTCGGTGTCCCGCTGTTCCACGAGCAGCAGCACATGGGGCACCGCGACGGGGTGCGCGGCGTGCCCGCCGATCCGCTCGAGCGCGAGCTGCTGACCGAGGAGGTGTCGCTGGGATGACGGCCCCGCAGGAGGTGGTCTCCTACTGGAACGACCGCGCCCGCAGCGGTTACGACCAGCAACCCGGCCAGGACCGCGCGGCCGCGCGCTGGTCCGCGCGGATCGCGCCGCTGGTGGCCGACGCGGTCGGCGCGCAGGCGCGCGTGCTCGACTCCGGTTGCGGCACCGGGTTCCTGGCCCGCCTGCTGGCCGCCGAGGGGCACCGGGTCACCGGGCAGGACGTCTCCGCCGGGATGCTGGCCGTGGCCGCGGAGCGGGCGGAGCAGCAGGGCCTGGGCGTCGACTGGATCACCGGTGAAGCCCACACGCCGCCGCCCGGCCCGTTCGACGTCGTGGTGAGCCGGAACGTGCTGTGGACGCTGCCGAATCCGGGCAAGGCCGTGGAATCCTGGCGCTCGGTGCTGCGCCCCGGCGGGTTGCTGCTGGTGACCGACGCGAAGTGGGGCGCGGCGGAGATCGGTGACGACGCGACCGAACAGCGCTTCTCCGCCTCCTACGCCGGTGCCGAGGAATTCCTGCCGATGGCCTCCGGCCTGGACTTCGCCGACTGCGCGGAGCTGGTCCGGGAAGCCGGGTTCGTCGAGGTCGCCGACCGCACCGGGGTCTTCGACGAGGTGCCCTACCCCAGCGCGCCGGGGTTCTTCGTGCTGACCGCCCGCGCTCCCCGGTGAGGTCGGGTGCGCTGCTGCGGCTGGCGCTGCTGCCGGTCGTGCTGATCGGCGTCGTGCTGGTCGCCATGCTGCTGCCGGAGCTGACCGGGGTGGACTCGGCCCGCAGCGTGCTCGCCGTGCGCTACGCCGACGCCGATCCGGACCCGCAGGTGCTGGCCGCGATCCGCGCCGATCTCGGGCTCGACCAGCCCCTGCTGCAGCGGTTGGGCGAGCGGATCGCCCGCTTGTGCACCGGTCAGCTCGGCCGCTCCTGGGTGTCCGACGTCCCGGTCGCCGACCTCCTGGGCCGCGCGCTCCCGGTCTCGCTGAGCCTCATGCTCGGCGCGCTGGTCCTGTCGTTCGTGGTCGGGTGCGCGGCCGGGCTGGTCGCCGCCCGCCGACCGGAGTCGCCGGTGGGGTGCGCGGTCGACCTGGGCACCCGCGTCGGGGCGGCGGTGCCGGAGTTCGCGCTCGCGCCGCTGCTGGTCGCGGTGTTCGCGGTCGGCCTGCACGTGCTGCCCAGTTCCGGGTGGAGCGGCCCGCAGAACATGGTGCTGCCGCTGGCCGCCCTGGTACCGGGCCTGGCCGCCCTCATCGCCGCGACGACGAAGGCCCGCGCGCAGGAGGTGCGCGACGAGCGGTTCACCACCGCAGCCCGTGCGCGCGGCATCGGCGGGATCCGGTTGTGGGTGCTGCACATCGGGCGTCCGGTGCTGCCCGCGGCGCTGTCGCTGTCGACGTTCAACGCGGCGGGTCTGCTCGCCGGGACGGCGACCGTGGAGGTCGTCTTCGACGTCCCGGGGCTGGGCCGGTTGCTGGTCGACGCGGTCCGCGCCCAGGACATCCCGGTGGTGCAGGTCGGCCTGATCACCGTCGTGACCGCTGCCCTGGTGATCGGCGCGGTGGGTGACGCGCTGCAGCTCGCGGTGGATCCCCGAACCCGGGTGGAGGCGTCGTGATCCGACGCTTCGTGCGGTGGGCGCTCGTGGTGGCGCTGCTGGTCCTGCTGGTCGTCGGGTTCGTCCGCGATCCGCTGGCCACCGACATGACCGGGGTGCTGCGAGCACCGTCGTTCGCCCACCCGCTCGGCACCGATGAGCTCGGGCGCGACGTGCTCGCCCGCCTCGCGCACGGCGTGCCGACGACGTTGGGTTCCGCCGGGATCGCGCTCGTGCTGTCGGCGCTGCTCGGGCTGGCCGCGGGCGCGGCCACCGGCTGGGGCGGCGGCCGGATCGCCGTGCTGGTGCGGGCGTTCGTCGACGTCCTGGTCGCGCTGCCGCCGCTGATCGTCGCGATGGTCGTCAGCCTGGTCGCCGGGCCCGGGAACGCGACGGTGCTGCTGGCGCTGGTCGCCGTGGGCTGGCTTCCGTTCGCCCGGCAGGCGGATTCGCTGGCCGCACCGCTGCAGCGCCAGCAGTGGATGCTCGCGCACCGCGCGCTGGGCGCGAGCTCGCCCTGGGTCTGGCGGCACGCCGTGCTTCCCGCGCTCGCGCAGCCGACGGCCGCGCTGGCCGTGGTCCGGTTTCCGGCGATGGTCAACACCGTTGCCGCGCTGGGCTTCCTGGGCCTCGGGCCACCACCGCCGAGCCCCGAGTGGGGCGCCATGCTCGCCGACTCGGTGAACCACCTCGGCACCGCTCCGTGGCTGCTGCTGGCCCCGGTCGGCGCGCTCATCGCGGTGCAGGCCGTCGCCGCCCGGCTGGCCCGCCCCGACCAGTCCAGTCCACTTCGGACACGAGATCCCCGGGAGGCACGAGGATGACGGCGCACGACCTGGTGATCGGCCCCCTGCGCGCCCGGCGCGGGCGGACCGCGCGCGGCAGCATCCGGGCGGACCTGGGGACGACCACCGCGGACATCCCGGTCGTGCTGGTGAACGGGGCGCGGCCGGGGCCGCGGCTGGTGCTCACCGCCGGGGTGCACGGCGGCGAGTTCGTCGGCATCGACGCCGCCAACCGGCTGCACGCCGAACTCCGCCCGGCCGAGCTGCGCGGCCAGGTGGTGATCTGCCCGGTCGCCAACCCGCTGGCCAGCTACGCGGGCCGACTCGGCACCACAGCGCTGGACGGTGTGAACATCAACCGCGTCTTCCCCGGCGATCCGCACGGCACCCCGACGGAGCGGATGGCGGACTGGCTGTTCGGCAACGTGATCGCGGGCGCGGACGCCTACGCGGACCTGCACAGCGGCGGGATCGACGAAACCCTGCGCGACTTCGTGGGCTACCGGCGCACCGGCGACGACGCCCTGGACGAGCGGTCGCGCCGGATGGCCGACGCGATCGGCTTCGCCGACGTGATCGTCGGGGACACCGCCGAGGGCGGCAACAGCCACGCGGCCGCCGCCCGCCGCGGCATCCCGGCGGTGCTCGTGGAGTGCGGCCAGCTCGGCGAACGCTCGGCTGCCACCACCGACCGCCTGCTCCACCACCTCGGCCGACTGCTCGACCACCTGGGCATCACCGAGAACGGCACCCCCGCTGCGCGGCCCGAGACCATCCGCCGCTGGCGCTGGGCGGCGGGCGAGAAGGCCGATGCGACCGGTCTGTGGTACCCGGAGTTCGCCGCGGGCGACGACGTCGAAGCGGGCCAAGCGATCGGCCGCATCGTCGACCCGGCCAACGGCGACGAGCGGAAGGTCCTGGCCAGCGCGACCGGCCGCATCTTCTACGCGATGCACGGCCTCACGGTCACCCCCGGCGCGGAACTGGCCGCCATCGCCGCCCCGGGCCAGCACTAGGCCGCTGCTCCTCCAGCCCTGGCTCCTGCTTCGGTCCGCGCTGTCCCGTGCGTACTTTCTGGTGTCATAGCACCAGGAAGTACGCACGGGAGCGACCGCCTACGGAGCCCGGACCAGCTGCACCGGGTCCTCCCCCGCGAACAGCTCGAAAGCGCTCTCCGCGGAGCGGCACGACCCGCGAACCCGTGAAAACCGTTGTGCGCGTGGGCAACTCGCCGGACGGAGGGCAGCAACGCCCAGCAAGACCTGCCTGTCCGATCACGGTCGGCCCTAGGCGCTGGTGGTCGGGATGTCGTGGATGTGGGCCGCTACCGCTTCGGTGGCGGCTTCGACGTCTCCGGAGCGGAGGGCTTCCAGGAGGCGGGCGTGCTGGTCGGCGATGTTCTTCGGGGACGGGTGGGCCGGGGCGTCGCGGCGGAACTGGGCCACCACTCGGGGCCGGATCACGTTCCACAGCTGGCGGCAGTGCGGGAGGCCGGACCTGGTGATCAGGAACTCGTGGAACTCCGCGTCGGCGTCGGCCAGGCCCGCGTGGTCCTCGGCCGCCGCCAGCTCCGACATGCGGTCGACCAGGCCCGACAGGTGCGCGAAGTCGTCCTCGCCGAGCAGCGGGAGCACCGTGCGGACCGCGAAGCGCTCCAGGGTCAGGCGGATCGGCACCAGGATCTCGGTGACCTCCTCCTGGGAGATGCCCAGGACCTCGGTGCCGCGGTACGGGTAGGAGACCACCAGGCCTTCCTGCTCCAGCTGGCGCAGCGCTTCGCGGATCGGGGCGCGGCTGGTGCCCAGCTCCTCGGCGAGGTCTCGCTCGGTGAGCTTGTCGCCCGGTTGCAGCGTGCCGTCCACGATCGCCGCGCGGAGCACGTCGGCGACCTGGTGGCGGCGCGAGGTCGAGGGCAGGGCGGGCAGGGCGTTTCTGGCCATCGAGGAAGCAGGCCCCTTCGGTCGGCTGGGATGCGCGCAGAACTATATCCCGCCGCGCGATCGTGGTTAAATGGTCGACCATCGACCATCGGCCAGAACGGAGGTTGCCGGTGAAGATCCGTGAGATCCGCGTCGCCGGGCTGCGGGGCGCCACGCCGGAGGGCGGGTGGAGCGTCGAACTGCGCCCGGACGACGTGGTGCACACGCTGGTCGCGGTGCACTCCGACTCCGGGCTCGTCGGCGTGGGCAGCGCCTTCACCAGCGAGAACCTGGTGCGCGCCGCGCTCGAAGTGCTCGCTCCCCTGTGCGTCGGCGACACCGCGCTGGAGCCCGAGCGAGTGTCGGAGAACCTGCACCAGCACACCTTCTGGCTCGGGCGCGGCGGCGCGCTCACGCACACCATCAGCGCGATCGACATCGCGCTGTGGGACCTGCTCGGTCAGGCCACCGGGCAGCCCGTGGGGCGGCTGCTGGGCGGGCGCCACCGGGAGCGGGTCCGCCCCTACGCCTCGGTGCTGATGGACGAGCCCGAAAGGCTGGCCGCGAACCTCGCCGAGCTCACCGAGCAGGGCTTCCGGGCGTTCAAGATCGGCTGGGGGCCGTTCGGCCGGGTGAGCGCCGCGGTCGACGAGGCGATCGTGCGCTCCGCGCGGGAGGCCGTCGGACCCGATGCGCTGCTGGCCGTCGACGCGGGCGGCAGCGACGCCCACTGGCGCGGCGATCTCAAGTGGGCGCTGCGCACCGCGGCGATGCTGGAGGACCACCAGGTCGCGTGGTTCGAGGAACCGCTGCGCCCCGATGCGATCGAGGACTTCGCCGCGCTGCGCAGCCGCGCGCTGGTGCCGATCTCCGGCGGGGAGGTGCTGACGCGGCGCCAGTCGTTCCGCCCCTGCCTGGAGCAGCGCGCGTTCGACATCGTCCAGCCCGACACCACCAAGGTCGGCGGGCTCAGCGAGAGCCGCCGGATCGGCTGGCTGGCGCAGGAGCACGGCGTCCGGCTGATCCCGCACGGCTGGAACACCGCGGTCGGGCTGCTCGCCGACCTGCACCTGGCCTCAGCGCTGCCCGACACCGACCTGGTGGAGTACAAGACCGGCTCGCCCTACATCGACGGCATCACCGAGCAGCCGTTCCAGCTCGACGCCGACGGGATGCTGCCGATCCCGACCGGCCCGGGGCTCGGTCGGCAGCTCGACCCGGACCGGCTGGCCCGGTTCGCCGACGCCGAGGAGCTGCTGCGCCCATGACCCGGCGACTGACGCTGATCTCGGGCGGCGGATCGGGCATCGGCCGCCGCACGGCGCTGCTGCTCGCCGAGGCGGGCGAGTCGGTGGCGGTCCTGGACGCCGACGGATCCGCTGCGCAGGAGACGGCCGCGCAGGCGCGAAGCGCCGGAGCCGCGTCGGCGGTCGGGATGCGCTGCGACGTCACCGACGAAGCCGCGGTGCACGCCGCGGTCGGCGGGATCGGCACACCCACCGGCCTGGTCTGCGCCGCTGGCGTCGACATCGGCGGGGTGGCGCACGAGCTCCCGGTCGGCGACTGGCGGCGGGTGCTGGAGGTCAACCTCACCGGCTCCTTCCTGACCGCGCGCGCCGTGCTCGGGCGCATGCGGGAGTCGGGCACCGGCGGCTCGATCGTCCTGTGCTCCTCCCCCGCCGCCTTCGTCGGCTTCGCCGCGGGCGGGACCAGCGCCTACGCGGCGAGCAAGGGCGGTGTGTCCGCGCTGGTCCGCGCGCTCGCGGTCGACTACGCGCCGCACGGGATCCGCGTCAACGCAGTCGTTCCCGGCCCGACCGAGACCCCGCTGATGTGGGCCGCCGTGCCCGCCGAGGAGCGCGCGGCGATGCGCGAGCAGGTGTGCGCGGAGGTTCCGCTCGGCCGCCTCGCCGACCCGGCGGAGCCCGCGCGGGCGGTCCGCTGGCTGCTCGGCCCGGAATCCAGCTACGTCACGGGCACCCACCTCGTCTGCGACGGCGGGGTGCTCGCCAAGGCATCGATCAGCGCGTGACACCCCCGGGAAGGAGACGCCGACCGTGATCGAGCAGCGCGACCCCGACGTGGACGACGGCGGGCGGTGGTGGCACCGGGCCGTGATCTACCAGATCTGCCCGCGCAGCTTCGCCGACAGCAATTCCGACGGCGTCGGCGACCTGCGCGGCATCCTCGGCAAGCTCGACTACCTGGCGGGCACGCTGGGCGTCGACGCGATCTGGTGCGGTCCGCTCTACCGCTCCCCGCAGGTCGACTTCGGCTACGACGTCAGCGACCACACCGACGTCGACCCGGCCTTCGCCTTCGGCGCCCTGGCAGCCCTGATGGGGCCGCCTGAGCCGCCGCACCCCGAGCTGATTGGATGTCCGCTGTGGACATCCTGCTGCTTCATTCCGCGTTCGGGCTGCGGCCCGCGGTGCACGCCGCCGCCGACCGGCTGCGCGAAGCCGGTCACGAGGTGCACGTCCCCGACCTGTTCGGCGGGCGCACCGCGGAGACCGTCGAGGAGGGTTCGCGCATCAGCGACGAGATCGGCCGCGACGAGCTGCTGCGCCGCGCGGTGCAGGTAGCCGCGCCGCTCAGCGAGCGGGGTCTGGTGTACGCCGGTTTCTCGCTGGGTGCTGCGCTGGCCCAGAACCTCGCGCTGGCCGACGAGAAAGCCCGCGGTCTGCTGCTCCTGCACGGCACCTCGGACATCGCCGAGGGGGCGAGCGTCGACGACCTGCCGGTGCAGCTGCACGTCGCCGAGCCCGACCCGTTCGAGACCGACGACTGGCTGAACTCCTGGTACCTGCAGATGCAGCGGGCCGGGGCGGACGTGGAGATCTACCGCTACCCCGGTGCCGGGCACCTCTACACCGACCCGGAGCTGCCCGACCACGACGCCGAGGCCGCCGAGGCGACCTGGGCCGCCGCGCTCGGCTTCCTCGAAGACCTCTGAGCGCCGGACGCGGGCGGCTCGCGTTGCGAAAGTCCGGGGATCGGCGAAGCTGAACGCGCCCCCGGCCCCGGACCCACGAGGACGTTCGCCATGGCCTTCACGCTGCCCACCGGCATCGACCAGCGCCCGGTCGCCGTCATCGGCGCGGGCACCCTCGGTCGGCGCATCGCGATGATGTTCGCCACGCGGGGCGGTCAGGTCCGCATCTCCGACCCCTCGCCCTGGTCCCGCGAGGACGCGCTCGCCTTCATCGGTGAGCACCTGCCCGAGGTCGCCGGGCAGGTGGACGGCGGCACCCCGGGCGGGGTGAGCGCGACCGACGACGTGGCCGCGGCCGTCGACGGGTGCTGGCTGGTCGTGGAGGCAGTGCCCGAGCGGCTGGAGCTCAAGAAGCAGGTCTTCGGGCAGCTGGACCGGCTCGCCCCGGCCGACGCCGTGCTGGCCAGCAACTCCTCGTCCTACGCCACCGGCCGGTTCGTCGACCGGGTCGGCCACCCGGAGCGGGTGGTCAACGTGCACTTCTACATGCCGCCCCAGCAACCGGCGGTGGACCTGATGTCCAGCGGCAGCACCGATCGCGCCGTGCTCGACCTCCTGCTGCGGGAGCTGCCGCGCTACGGGGTCTTCCCGTTCGAGGCGCACCGGGAGAGCACCGGGTTCATCTTCAACCGCATCTGGGCGGCCATCAAGCGCGAGTCGCTGGCCGTGGTGGCCGAGGGCGTGTCCACCCCGCAGGACGTGGACCGGATGTGGCAGCTGAACATGGGCACGGCGGCCGGTCCGTTCCGGATGATGGCCCACGTCGGCCTGGACGTCGTCCTGGACATCGAGAACCACTACGCCGCCGAACGTCCCGGCCTGCCGACCGGACCGCGCGAACTCCTGCAGCGCTACGTGGACGCGGGCCACCTCGGTGCCAAGACCGGCCGCGGCTTCTACGACGACTACACCACCTAGGGACCGATCGCCGCCGACGGAACGTCCACATCGGATCTCGCGGTCAGCCTCCCGTGCTCTGCGCCTCCCGGGCGATGCGGGCGAACGCGCGGGAAGCCGCGCTCTGGTAGGCGCTTTCGCGGCGCAGCAGGCACGCGGTGCGGGTCGGCAGACCGGGGTCCAGCGGGACCGGGTGCAGCTCCGGGTGCTCCCGGGTGATGGCGTCGGGCAGGACGGTGGCCAGGTCGGCCCGCCGGACGATCTCGATCAGCGCGGTGACCGAGTTCGCCTCCACCGCGACCTGCACCGGCGCCCGGTGCTCGGCGAAGTAGGCGTCGATGTGGCCGCGGGTGGCGAAATCCGCGCTGAGCAGCGCCATCGGCTGCTCGGCCAGATCCGCCACCGGCAGCGGGCGCCGTCGGCGGGCCAGCCGGTGGCGCTGGCCGACGACGAGGCTGAGGGACTCGGTCAGCAGCGGGGCGCTGTCGATGCCCGGCAGGTGCCCGCCGCGGAAGGCCACCCCCAGGTCGAGCTCGTCGGCGAGCAGGGCGGCTTCGATCCGGTCCTGGGTCATCTCCCGCACGTCCAGGCTGATCCCCGGGTGGGCGGCCCGGAACGCGCCGGTCAGCGGACCGACCAGGTAGGCGGTGAAGGTCGGCGTCACCGCCAGCCGCAGGTGGCCGCGGGTCAGGTCCTGAACGTCGAGGACCGCGCGCTGACCGGCCGCGAGGTCGCGCAGCACCTCGCGCGCGTGGCGGACGTAGGTCGCACCGGCGTCGGTCAGCCGCACCGAGCGGCCGGTCCGGTCGAGCAGCTGCGCGCCCAGCGCCTTCTCCAGCTGCTTGACCTGCTGCGACAGCGTCGGCTGCGAGATGTGCAGCTCCTCGGCCGCGCGGGTGAAATTCGCGTGCTCGGCGACGGCGAGCAGGTAGCGGAGGTGGCGCAGTTCCACGGTCACGACAGCAATCATAGATGACAGCGATCGTCTCGATGGGAACTGCGCCTTGGACGCTATAGCTCCAGTTCAGGCATGGTCGTGGTGTCGATCCAGTACCTGCGACGAGGAGGGTTCATGCAGCACCTCGCGGACGGCATCCGCCGGTTCCAGCAGGGCGTCTTCCCCACCAAGGCCGAGCTGTTCGCCCGGCTGGCCACCGCGCACCGGCCCCGCACGCTGTTCATCAGCTGCTCCGACGCCCGCGTGGTCCCCGAGCTGATCACCCAGCAGGAGCCCGGCGAGCTGTTCGTCATCCGCACCGCGGGCAACCTCGTGCCCGCGCACTCGGGCGGCGCGGACGGCATCGCCGCGAGCATCGAGTACGCGCTCGACGTGCTCGGGGTGACCGATGTCGTGGTCTGCGGCCATTCCGCCTGCGGCGCGATGACGGCCCTCGCCGAGCGCCAGGACTTGTCCGGGCTGCCCACCACCGCAGGCTGGTTGCGCCACGCCGACGCCTCGCTGGCCCGAGCCGCGGCAGCGGGCTGGCACCGGGAGGTCGACGTGCTCGTGCGGCACAACGTGCTCGCGCAACTGGCCAACCTGGCGCCCCACCCCGCTGTTGCGCGCGCCGTCGCCAGCGGCCGCGTCGCCCTCCACGGCTGGGTCTTCGACATCGCCACCGGCGAAGTCGACGAGCTCAGCGACGACACCGCTCCCGCCCCGGCCGCCTGACGGCCGCGACGAGATCTCCGCACCGGAAGAGAGGAAAGAGAACGTGGCACACGCCCAGTTCGACCCGACCGCCCGCCAGCAGCTCGCCGTCGCGGCGGTCGAGGCCAAGACCCGCAAGGACCTGAGCTGGCAGCAGATCGCCGAGACCGCCGGTCACTCGGAGGCCTTCGTCACCGCCGCGGTGCTGGGCCAGCACGCGCTGCCCGCCCCCGCCGCCGAGGCCGTGGCCGAGCTGCTGGGACTCGGCGAGGACGCGGCACTGCTGCTGCAGACCATCCCGACCCGCGGCTCCATCCCCGGTGGCGTGCCCACCGACCCGACCATCTACCGGTTCTACGAGATGCTCCAGGTCTACGGCACGACGCTCAAGGCGCTGGTGCACGAGAAGTTCGGCGACGGCATCATCAGCGCGATCAACTTCCGGCTGGACGTGCAGAAGGTGGCCGACCCCGAAGGCGGCGAGCGCGCCGTGATCACCCTCGACGGCAAGTACCTGCCGACCAAGCCCTTCTGAGGAGGCGACGTGGACTTCATCCAGCGCACCATCGACCTGGCCCGGCGCAACGTCGCCGAGGGCGGCCGCCCGTTCGCGACCGTCATCGCCAAGGACGGCGAACTCCTGGCCGAGAGCCCCAACCGGGTGGCGCAGACCGGGGATCCGACCGCGCACGCGGAGATCCTGGCCATCCGGGAGGCCTGCACCAAGCTCGGCACCGAGCACCTCACCGGCACCACGATCCACGTGCTGGCCCACCCCTGCCCGATGTGCCTGGGCTCGCTGTACTACTGCAGCCCGGACGAGGTCGTCTTCCTGACCACGCGCGAGGCCTACGAGCCGCACTACGTGGACGACCGCAAGTACTTCGAGCTGGACACCTTCTACGCCGAGTTCGCCAAGGACTGGCGCGACCGGCGGCTGCCGATGCGCCACGAGCCCCGCGACGCCGCGGTGGAGGTCTACCGGGAGTGGCAGCGGCGCAACGGCGGTGAGCGCCGGGTCGCCGGAGCCCCGACCGCCTGATCCCGGTGGGAAACCGCGCTCGGCTGCGCGATTCCCCACCGCTCCGGTACCGTCCGCGCAGCCGTCGGCCCTCCCCCGTCGCCGACGGCTGCGCGGACCGCTCAGGAAAGGACTCCCCGATGCCCGACCGACGACTCCTGCGAGCGGCCACCACCGGCGACCTCGACGAGGTCCGCGCCGCGCTGGCGGCCGGGGCCGACGTCGGAGCCCGCGACGCCCACCAGCGCACCCCGCTGCTGCTGGCCGCGCTCAGCGACCACGTCGAGGTCGCCCGCGAGCTCGTCGCGGCCGGTGCCGACCCCGACGCGCAGGACGACCGCCGCGACAGCGCGTTCCTCGCCACCGGGGTCACCGGCAGCGTCGAGATGCTCCGGGCGCTGCTGCCCGCCGACCCCGACTTCACCGTGACCAACCGGTTCGGCGGCACCGCGCTCATCCCCGCCTGCGAGCGCGGCCACGTCGACTACGTCCGGGAGGCGGTGCGCACCGGGATCGACGTCGACCACGTCAACGACCTCGGCTGGACCGGCCTGCTGGAGGCGGTCATCCTCGGCGACGGCACCCGGCCCTACCAGCAGATCGTGCAGATCTTGCTCGACGCCGGGGCGGACCCGGCCATCCCGGACCGCGACGGGGTCACCGCCCTGCGCCACGCGCAGGACGGCGGGCAGACCGTGATCGCGGACCTGCTGCGCAACGCCTCCTGACCCGGCGGGCCGCGGTCAGTCGTCGTAGGGGTCGTCGTTGCCCGCCGAGCCGTAGTCGGTGGCCTGGGACGGGTCCACCAGCGCGAAGCGCGCGCCCAGCGGGTCGCGCAGCACCGCGCACCGGCCGAGGCTCGAATCGTAGGGGTCCACGCGGATGCGGCCGTGGTGGGCGACCGCGACCCGCACCATCTCGTCGGTGCCCACCTCCTCGTCCACCCCGAGGTAGAGCAGCCAGTGCGCGTGGGCGCCCGGGCTGATGTGGTCGCGGATCATGCAGACCCGGGCGAGCACCGAATCCCCGCCCAGGTACCAGACCTCGTAGTCGGAGAGGTGCTCGGTGCCGAACTGCTCGCCGGTGTAGCCGAACAGGCCGCCGTAGAAGTGGTCGGCCGCCTGCGCCTTGATGGTGACCAGCTCCGCCCACACCAGGGTGCCCGGCAGGCCGACGTCGAACTGCCACGCCGCGTCCGGCTCCAGCAGGCCGAACTCGTCGTCGGCCGGGCTGGCCAGCACCAGCTTGACGCCCAGGCCCGGCACCCGGCTGCGGGGCACCGTGATGCGCCCGCCCAGCTTGCCCGCCGCGGCCGCGGTGGCCGCGCTGTCCGGAGTGGCCAGGAACAACCGCCACCGCGACCGGCCGTCCGCGGACTCGCGGATGCTGGCCACCGGGAACCCGTCCCGGTGGGCGATCACGTGCCGCCCCTCCCGCGGGTCGTCGTGCTCCTCGAACTCCCAGCCGAACAGGTTCCCGTAGAACCCGCAGGCCACCGGGATGTCGGTGGTCACCAGCTCGATCCAGCAGGGCATCCCGGCGGGGATGTCCCAGCGCACCCTCTCGGCGGACATGTCCGGCCCCCAGCGCTTCCGGTCAAGATCACCTGTCGGGTTCATTATGCGCCCGGCGCCCGGGGCGTCATCCCGCCATCGGGGGTCACGATCCGGTCAAACACCCGGACAGAGCAGTGGTTTCGGGGAGGAAGGCGGCGAAGCGGGTGGCCGGGGTGATTGGTCCACAGTGGATGTTCGAGCGGGGTGCGGTGATCGCCGTGCGAGGAGTGCCGGGTTCGCCCGCCGGGTGATCGGTGGTGATGGCTACGCGGGTTGGCGAGGAGGGGTGCCGTTTGGGTTCGGGGCTGGGTTTGGGTTCGAAGCGGCGGGTGGTCGACTTGGGGGTGTTGCAATTTCAATCGAAATTACGTCGTTCTCGACGGAACCTGCGGTGGCGACGTGGGCAATTTCAATCGAAATTGCAATCGTCACCACCCCTCCGACGGCCGTGGTCGTAGTCGCGGTCCGGGAGCGCGGCCGTGGTCGCGGTCGCAGTCGTGGTCGCGGTCGCAGTCGTGGTCGCAGTCGTGGTCGCGGTCGCAGTCGTGGTCGCAGTCGTGGTCGCGGTCGCAGTCGTGGTCGTGGTCGTGGCCTGAGTGTGGGCCTGTCTTTTCGGGATGAGTGGGCGACTGGGGGCTGGGCAGGTTCGGGGGGTGGTGTCATGCGATCGGGTGGGGTTGGGGTGCGTTGTTCCGGGTGGGGCGCAGTTATCGTGGCGGGGGCGTTTTGGGTGAAACGGTTTTTTGGAGCGGTTCGGGGGGTTCGGTGGGGTTCGGAGAGCTGTTGTCGGCGTTGGCCGAGCTGCCTTTGCCGCTGGTCATCGCTGCGGCCGGGGCGCTCGCGCTGGCCGAGTGCACCATCGGGCTCGGGTTCGTCGTGCCCGGGGAGACCGGTTTGCTGATCGCCGCTTCCGCCATCACCGATGTCGGCGGGTTCCTGGCGATGGTCCTGGTCGTCACCGTTTGCGCCACCGCGGGTGACAGCTTCGGGTTCTGGTTGGGGCACCGGTACGGGCACCGGTTGCGCGAGACCAAGCTGGTCGGGCGGCTCGGGCGGCAGCACTGGGACCGGGCCGCCGAGCAGCTGCGCAGGCACGGCGCTGGCGCAGTGTTCGTCGGCCGGTTCCTGCCGGTGCTGCGCACCCTCACCCCGGCCGCGTCGGGCGCCTCCGACCTGCGCTTCCGCCGCTTCCTGCCCGCGTCGGCCGCCGGGGCCCTGTGCTGGTCCACGCTGCACGTGGGCATCGGGACCGGGGCTGGCGCCTCGGCCCGCTACGTCGAGGACGTCCTGGGGCAGGCCAGCTGGTTCGTGCTGCTCGCCGTGATCGCGGTGGCCGTCGGCGTGGTGGTGTGGCGGAAGGTCCGAGCTCGCCGCAGCGCGGCGAAGGAGACGGCCCGGACCTCCCGCGCGGAGTGACGCGGGCTCAGCCGAGGTCCACGACCTGGCCCGCACGCACGACGTGCACCGGGGCGGACAGCACGGACAGGTCCTGCAGCGGGTCGCCGGAGAGCACGACCGCGTCGCCGCTGAAGCCCGGGGCCAGACGCCCCACCTCTCGCTCCACGCCCAGCAGGCTCGCGGCGGAGGTCGTCGCGGTGCGGATGGCGTCCAGCGCGGGCAGGCCCGCTTCGTGCATCAGCTGCACCTCGCGGCCGATCGGGTCGACCTCGCCGCCGGAGGAATCGGTCCCGGCCGCCAGCGGCACGCCCAGCTCGTGGGCGGCCCGCACGGCGTCCTTGAGGATCGGCAGGTAGGTGCGCCCGCGTTCGGCGAGCACCGGGTTCGGCGAATCGATCATCCCGGCGATCGCGGACAGCGTCGGGGTGAAGAAGGTGTTCCGACGCCGCATCTCGTGCAGGGTGCGCTCGCCGACGAAGACCCCGTGCTCCAGCGAGCGGATGCCGGCGGTGACCGCGTCGTGGCAGCCCCGCTCGCTGTAGCTGTGGCACAGGACGCCCTTGCCGCGCCGACCCGCCGCGGCGACGATCTCAGACAGCTGCTCGTGCGAGTACACCTGGGTCAGCGGGTCCTGCTCCGGCAGCCCGGCCCGCTCGTTGACGCGGGTCTTGATCACGTCGGCGCCCCGCGCCAGGTTCACCTCGACGACGCGGCGCAGCGCCTCCGGGGAGCGGACGCCGTCGGCCAGGCGGGCCAGCGGGGTGAGCTCGGGGTCGGCGAGGACGGTGTCGCCGAGGTCCGGGGTGACGAACACGCCCGCCGCCTTCAGCCGCGGTGCCCGCCCGGGCACCTGGCGGGCCAGCTCGCGCACGGCGATGTCCTGGTAGAAGTTCGTGGACCCGCTGCGGGCGCTGGTGGCTCCCTTGCGGACCGCGTCGCGCGCCTCGGCCGCTGTGTTGAGGTGGATGTGCGCGTCGACCAGCCCCGGCAGCACCCAACGACCGCGGGCGTCCAGGCGGGCCGCACCGGCGGGCACCTCGACGCGGCCGCGGGCTCCGGCCGCGCGCACGACACCGTCGCGGATCACGACCACGCCGTCCTCGACGACCTCACCGGCCGCCGGGTCGAGCAGGGTGCCTCCGTCGATGACCAGGTCCCCGGCCGGAGGGGCGGGGCGCGGGGCGGCTTCCGCCCGGGGCGCGGTCGCCAGCGCGGTGGTTCCGGCCAGCACCGCGGCCGCGGTGAGCACGCCCCGGCGGGTCAGGTGACTTGCGGGCGGCGGGGCGGGGTCAACGCACATCGCGTGCTCCTTGCTGTTCGATCGTCGGGCTGATCTGTATACCAAAACGGGTGGCCGAAGCCCACAGGCGCGACGGGATCCAGGATCACACCGTCGACCTGAGGAATATTTGGTATACCGCGACGCGGCGCGCTCCCCACCTGGAACGGGCGGCACACCCGACGACACCTGCCCCGAACTGTGGACACCCGGGCGCGCAGCCGTCACCATTCGGAACCGGTCGTCGCCCGCACACTGCCCGGATCGCCCACTCCGAAGGTCGCGAGCTGCTGCTCGCAGGTTCCGGGCCGAACCCTTGACGAGCCTGGGGAAGCGGTCTAGCGTTTTCGAATCATAAACGTATACTTCCGCATTACGAAATAGAAGTTTCATTCGGTCGCCCCGGCGACTCCGCCGCTCCCCCGCACACCGCTGGGCGCCGCGGAGCACCGGCAAGCACCCGTCCACCGGAGAACCCCATGTCCTCATCGAGCACGACCCGGCGCCGCTCGCGCACGAGGACTCAGTCAGAGCACTGAGCGGGCTCCGCACGCTGCCCCATCCGATGCCCGGCACGAGACAAGGAAGTCGACAGTTGCGCACAGGACACCTGGAGGCCGCCAGATGACCGCCACGGACAACGGGTCCACCGTGGACGCCTCCACCACGACGAGCTCCCGGCTCTACACCTACGACCTGGCCCCGACGAAGAAGGAAGGGCGCCGGTGGGGCGCCTACAACGTCTTCACGCTGTGGGGCAACGACGTGCACAGCCTCGGCAACTACGCCTTCGCGATCGGGCTGTTCGCGCTCGGGTTGAACGTGTGGGGCATCCTGGCCGCCTTCGTGCTCGCCTCGCTGCTGCTGTTCCTGCTGCTGACGCTGTCCGGGTACATGGGGCACAAGACGGGCGTGCCGTTCCCGGTCATGAGCCGGATCGCGTTCGGCACCAAGGGCGCGCAGATCCCCGCCGCCGTCCGCGGCGTGGTCGCCATCGCCTGGTTCGGCATCCAGACCTACCTCGCCTCCGAGGTGCTGAGCACCTTGCTGGTGGCCATGTTCCCGTCGCTGCAGGTGCTGGAGGGACAGTCCGCGCTCGGGTTGTCGCTGCTCGGCTGGATCACGTTCCTGGCGCTGTGGGTGGTCCAGGTGCTCATCGCCAGCTACGGCATGCACGTCATCCGCAAGTACATGGCGATCGCCGCGCCGACCATCCTGATCACGATGTGCGCGCTGGCGATCTGGATGTTCATCCGCGCCGACGGCTCGATCGCGCTGTCCAACGCGCAGCCGTTCACCGGCGGTGAGATGTGGCTGCAGATCCTGCAGGCAGCCGCGCTCTGGGTGGTCATCTACGGGACGTTCGTGCTGAACTTCTGCGACTTCACCCGGTCCGCCAAGAGCCGCCAGTCGATCATCCGCGGCAACCTGATCGGCATCCCGGTGAACATGCTGTTCTTCGCCGTCATCGTGGTGGTGCTCAGCGGCGCGCAGTTCAAGCTCGACGGCAGGGTGATCACCAGCCCGACCGACATCGTGCAGACCATCCCGAACATGGTGCTGCTGGCCGCCGCGTCGATCGCGCTCATCGTGCTGACCATCGCGGTGAACCTGCTGGCCAACTTCGTGGCCCCGATCTACGTGCTGGTCAACCTGTTCCCGCGGCAGCTGAACTTCCGGAAGGCCGCGCTGGTCAGCGCCGTCATCGGGCTGGTCATCCTGCCGTGGAACCTCTACAACAACCCGGTCGTGGTGAACTACTTCCTGGGCGGTCTCGGCGCGCTGCTCGGCCCGCTGTTCGGCGTGATCATGGCCGACTACTGGCTGATCCGGCGGACCCGGGTGAACGTCCCGGCGCTCTACAGCGAGGACGCGCACGGCGAGTACCACTACACCCGCGGGTACAACCCGAAGGCGATCGCGGCGTTCATCCCGGCCGCGGCGATCGCGGTCGTCGTGGCGCTGGTGCCGGTGTTCAGCGCGGCCGCCGGGTTCTCCTGGTTCATCGGCGCGGCCCTGGGCGCGGTCATCTACGCGGTGATCGCCGACCGCAAGCCCGACGCGGCCGATGTGGACGGCGAGTCGATCGCCGTGGCCGCCGAGTGACACCTGCGGCCGGGCCCGCCGCTCGCGGGCCCGGCCGCGGCCCCGCGAGCCGGGGCACCAGCAACGCGAACTCGGCGACGAGTTCCCCGGAGAAGGTTGGACAATGCGCATTCTGGTCGTGAACGTCAACACCACCGCCGCCATCACCGACGCCATCGGTGCGCAGGCCGCCGGTGCGGCGTCTCCCGGCACCGAGATCGTTCCCCTCACCCCGTCCTTCGGCGCGGAGTCGGTGGAGGGCAACTACGAGAGCTACCTCGCCGCGATCGCGGTGATGGAGACCGTGCGGGCCTACCCGGAGCCGTTCGACGCCATCATCCAGGCCGGTTACGGCGAGCACGGCCGGGAGGGGCTGCAGGAGCTGTTCGACGTCCCGGTCGTCGACATCACCGAGGCCGCCGCCAGCACCGCGCAGTTCCTCGGCCGCACCTACTCGGTGGTGACCAGCCTGGACCGCACCGTCCCGCTGATCGAGGAGCGGCTGCACGTCGCCGGGCTCAGCGCGCGGTGCGCGTCGGTGCGCGCCAGCGGGATGGCCGTCCTGGACCTCGAACGCGATCCGGACGCCGCGGTGGACGCCATCGTCGAGCAGGCGGTGCGCGCCGTGGAGGACGACCGCGCGGAGGTCATCTGCCTGGGCTGCGGCGGCATGTCCGGTCTCGACGAGCGGGTGGTCGAGCGCACCGGGGTGCCCGTCGTGGACGGCGTGGCCGCCGCGGTGACCATCGCCGAGTCGCTCGTCCGCCTGGGCCTGACCACGTCCAAGGTCCGCACCTACGCCGCGCCGCGGCCGAAGCGGATGCTGAACTGGCCGCCGAAGCTGGGCTGAGGAGCCCGGTGGCGGCGGACCGCGCCACCACCGGCTCTCGACCCAGAAATGGTATACCAAAGGTGCTAGGGTTGGCGCATGGACGAACCGCAGACCATCGGCGAGCAGGACCGGCTGCACCTGCGGCGCTGCGTCGAACTCGCCCGCGAAGCGCTGGAGGACGGTGACGAGCCGTTCGGCTCCGTGCTCGTGGACGGGCGCGGCACCGTGCGCTTCGAAGACCGCAACCGCGTCAAGGGCGGCGACGCCACCCGCCACCCCGAGTTCGAGATCGCGCGCTGGGCCGCCGCGCACCTCTCCCCCGCCGAACGCAGCGAGAGCACCGTCTACACCTCCGGCGAGCACTGCCCGATGTGCAGCGCCGCGCACGCCTGGGTCGGGCTCGGGCGCATCGTCTACGCGACGAGCACCGAGCAGCTGACCGGGTGGCACCGCGAGTGGGGGCTCCCCGCGGGGCCGGTCGCCGCGCTGCCCGTCAACGCCGTCGCACCGGGTGTTCCGGTGTCCGGGCCCGATCCGGAACTGGCCGACGAGGTTCGCGGGCTGCACGCCCGCCTGCACGGCGTGGACGCGCGCTAGGACTCCGTCGCGCGCTGACGCGCTGCGGCCATGCCCTGGCCCGCGGCGAGGTGCTCGGCGATCAGCCGCTCCACCCGCGCCACGTCCCGGTCGGCGATGGCCGCGTAGAGGCCTTCGTGCTGCTCGGCGATCGCGGTCAGGTCGTCGTGCTGGCCCAGCAGCCAGCGCATCCGCCCGCTCATGACCCGCTCCAGCTCGCTGAGCAGCTCGTTGGCCGCCAGCGAGGTCACCACCTCGTGGAAGTCGGCCGCCGCGCGCCGCGCCCGCACCTCGTCACCGGCGCGCGCCGCGGCCAGCTCGACGTCCAGCACCTCCCGGAGCCGGGCCAGACCTTCGCGGGTGCGCCGCTGCGCGGCCAGCTTGAAGGTGAGCGCTTCGAACGCCCCGCGCACCTCGTTGAGGTCCGCGACGTCGGAGGCGGTGAACTCCCGCACCACCGCCCAGCTGCGCGGCCGGGGCGTCACCAGGCCCTCGGCCACCAGCGAGCGCAGCGCATCGCGCACCGGGAGGCGGCTCACCCCCAGCTCCGCCGCGAGGTCGCGCTCCACGAGCCTGCTGCCCGGGGCCCGGACCCCGTCGAGGATCTCGTCGCGGAGCTGGCGCATCACCCGCTCCGACTCCGGCTCGAAGCTCGCTGCCTGTGTCATCGGTTCACGTCCCCATCGCGGTCTGGACCGCCATCGTATCGGCGCAGCCCGCGGCCGCGCCCCACCACCTCGATCCACAGTGGACCGAACCGGCTGCGGTGGTTGACCCCGGCGGCTTCCGGGTAGCGCTGGGGTGCCGCAACAGCGAGGAGGTGGCCGAAGTGCTGGTAGCCGATCACATCCTGGCCCGGCTGCGCGAGTGGGGCGTCGAGCACGTCTTCGCCTACGCCGGGGACGGGATCAACGGCCTGCTCGCCGCGTGGGAGCGCGCCGGGGACCGGCCCCGGTTCGTGCAGTCCCGCCACGAGGAGCTGTCCGCCTTCGAGGCGGTCGGGTACGCGAAGTTCTCCGGGCGGGTGGGGGTGTGCGCCGCGACCTCGGGACCGGGGGCGATACACCTGCTCAACGGCCTCTACGACGCCAAGCTCGACCGGGTCCCGGTGGTCGCGCTGATCGGCCAGACCGCGCGCACCGCGCTGGGCGGCTCCTACCAGCAGGAAGTGGACCTGATGGCGCTGTACAAGGACGTCGCCGCGGACTACCTGGAGACGGTGACCGTGCCCGAGCAGCTGCCGAACGTGCTGGACCGGGCGGTGCGCACCGCGCAGGCCCGCAGCACGGTGACCGCGCTGATCATCCCGGGGGACGTGCAGACCCTGGAGTACGAGCCGCCGACGCACGAGTTCAAGATGGTGCCCTCCAGCCTGGGCATGTCCGGCGCCTCGGTGCTGCCCGACCAGGCGAGCCTGCAGCGCGCGGCCGACGTGCTGAACGCGGGTGAGCGGGTGGCGATCATGATCGGGCAGGGCGCCCGCGGCGCCGCCGAGGAGGTCGAGCAGGTCGCCGACGTGCTCGGCGCGGGCGTGGCCAAGGCCCTGCTCGGCAAGGACGTGCTGCCCGACGACCTGCCGTTCGTCACCGGCGCGGCCGGGCTGCTGGGCACCAAGCCCTCCTACCAGCTCATGCGCGACTGCGACACGTTGCTGATGGTCGGCTCCAGCTTCCCGTACAGCCAGTTCCTGCCCGAGTACGGCCAGGCGCGCGGGGTGCAGATCGACATCGACCCGAACCGCATCGGGATGCGCTACCCGTTCGAGGTCAACCTGCTCGGGGACGCGCAGCGGACGCTCAGCGCGCTGCTGCCGATGCTGCACCGCAAGGCGGACCGGTCGTGGCGGCGGAGCGTCGAGGAGGGCGTGCGCGCCTGGTGGGAGGTGATGGACCGCCGCGCCCACGTCGACGCGCGGCCGGTGAACCCGGAGCTGGTGTTCCACGAGCTGTCCCCGCTGCTGCCCGACGACGTCATCCTGACCTCGGACTCCGGTTCGGCGGCGAACTGGTACGCGCGGCACCTGAAGGTCCGGCGCGGGATGCGCGCCTCGCTGTCCGGGACGCTGGCCACGATGGGGCCCGGTGCGCCCTACGCGACGGGGGCGAAGTTCGCGCACCCCGACCGCCCGGTGATCGCCCTGGTCGGGGACGGCGCGATGCAGATGAACGGGCTGAACGAGCTGATCACCATGGCGCACTACTGGCGGGAGTGGTCGGACCCGCGGGTGGTCGTCGCGGTGCTGAACAACGGCGACCTCAACCAGGTGACCTGGGAGCTGCGCGCGATGAGCGGTGCCCCGCAGTTCATCCCGTCGCAGCGCATCCCGGACGTCGGGTACGCGGCGCTGGCCCAGCAGCTGGGGCTGCGGGCGACCAGGGTCGACGATCCCGGCCAGGTGGGTGCGGCCTGGCAGCAGGCGCTGTCCGCGGACCGGCCGTGCGTGCTGGAGTTCGTCACCGATCCGACGGTGCCGCCGATCCCGCCGCGCGCCGACCTCGACCAGCTGGAGAAGGTGGCCAGCTCGCTGCTCAAGGGCGATCCCGAGGCGTGGTCGGTGGTCCGGGAGGGCGTGAAGGCCAAGGTCCAGGAGTTCCTGCCGGGCAGCCGGGACTGATGCGTCGGCAGCGAGGGCACGCTGGCCACCGAGGCGACGCTCGTGCTTGGCCGCTGCTGGCTGGTGATCCAGTTCGGCGCGCTGGGCAAGTCCACATCGGACGATGATGTCGCAGCGTCCGACGACCCGTGCGGGGGTTCGACTCGACGCGCCGCTGATGTTTGGTGTCGGGTTGGCCGGTGACTCCGGTTTCGAGCGGGGCCAGTGCGAGGTGTCGATGGCGTGCGCGGAGCGGGTTCTGCTCCCCCCGCTGTGCGCTCAGCGCCCCCGAGCACGGCGGTGGTCGCCTACGAGTTCAGCTGCCGCGAGCAGATCCGGCACGCCGAACCGGGGCGCACCCCGTCCACGTGGCGGAGCTGCTCGCGGCGCCACTGCTGGGCCGCGGTCACTGACCGCCCTTCTGCACGTACGAGCGCACGAAGTCCTCTGCGTTCTCCTCCAGGATGTCGTCGATCTCGTCCAGGGTGGCCTCGGTGTCGTCGTTGAGCTTCTCCCGCCGCTCGCTGCCGGTCGGCACGGGCTCGTCGGCCGGGGTGTCCTCCTCGTCCGGCCGCTGCCGGTTCTTCTCCTGTCGCATCAGCAACTCCCTGGTCGGCGTGTCGTCCTCATCGCTGTACCCGTTGCCGCGCCGGGAGAATCCGCGCGCGGACTGCTTCGGTGCACGTGTTCGGGGCCAGCGGCCCCGCGATTCGCCGGGCAGCACGGCGCCGACGTCCTGCACGAGCTGCTCCAGGACGTCGGCGCGTGGCCGCCCTCGTCGCGGTGCCGGGCTAGCTGCGGTTCAGCGCCTGCTCCAGCTGGGCCTTGGTCATCTTGGACCGGCCCTTGATGCCCTCCCGGCGGGCGTCGTCGTAGAGCTGTTGCTTGGTCCGGCCGCCCGGGCCCTGGCGCTTGCCCGACCGCAGGCCGCCGCGCCGCTGCGGCGGGATGTCCCGGGTCGAGGTCCGGCTCCGCTGCTCGGCCTGCCCCTGCTGGGCACGGTCCTTGTTCACCGTGCGGGCGGCGATCTCGCTCGCCCGGTCCTCGCTCGAACCGCGTTCCCGAGCCTGCTGCTTGATGTGCTCGTACTGCCGTTCCTGCTTCTGGGTCCAGCTGCGCTGCGGCATCTCCCTCACGTCCCTCCAGCGGGTTTCGCAGCCTGTGGCTACCCGTGCTGCCGAGGAGTACACCGGGGTTCACTCCGATTCGCGCTCCTCCTCGACGCGCTCGCGGGCCTCCTCCCGGTCGGTGGCGGTGGGCTTCGACCCGGGCAGCGCCCGCCCGGCGGGCTCCCGCGTGGCCCACACCGCGACCAGGCCCACCACGCCCGCCACCACCAGCAGGAACGCGGGCACCGGTCGCATGCCGGTCGCCGCCACGAGCGCCTCGGCGATCAGCGGCGTCGTCCCGCCGAAGAGCGCGACCGAGATGTTGAACCCCACCGACACCGCGCCGTAGCGGACCTCGGTGGGGAACAGCGCGGGCAGCGTCGAGGGCATGGTGCTGCTGAAGCAGATCAGGGTCAGGCCGATGACCAGCAGGCCTCCGACGACCGCCGCGGTGCTGCCCACGCCGATCAGCAGGAACGCCGGGAACGACAGCACGACCAGGGCGGCGCTGCCCAGCCCGGCGATCGGCAGCCGCCCGATCCGGTCGGAGAACCGGCCGAGCACCACGATCAGGCCCATCACCAGCACCATCGTCGCCAGCACCAGGGACAGCGCGCTGGTGTGCTGGAAGCCCAGCACCGCGGTCAGGTACGTGGGCATGTACGCGGTGAGCATGTAGTTGGTCACGTTGAACACCAGCACCAGCCCGATGCACTTGAGCATCGGGCGCCAGTGCTCGCCGAAGATCGTGCGCAGGCCGCGCCAAGTGGCCGAGGGTTGCTGCGCACCGGAGCTCGCCCGGTAGGCCGGGCTCTCCTCCAGCCGGAACCGCAGGTAGAGGCCGATGATGCCGAGCGGTCCGGCCAGCAGGAACGGGATCCGCCACCCCCAGGTCAGCAGGTCCTGCGGGGACATCGCCACGGTCAGCAGGGTGACCAGCCCCGCGCCCAGCGAGTAGCCGGTCAGGGTGCCGAACTCCAGCCACGACGCCATGAAACCGCGGCGCCGGTCCGGGGCGTACTCCGAGACGAAGGTCGCCGCGCCGCCGTACTCCCCGCCCGTGGAGAACCCCTGCACCAGCCGTGCCACCAGCAGCAGCACCGGTGCCCAGATGCCGATGGTCGCGTAGCTGGGGATCAGCCCGATCGACAGCGTACCCAGCGCCATCGTCACCATCGTGGTGGCCAGCACGGTCCGCCGACCGATGCGGTCGCCCAGCGGCCCGAAGAAGAACCCGCCGAGCGGGCGCACCAGGAACGCCACCGCGAACGTGGCGAAGGTGGACAGCAGTTGCGCGGTCGGGTTCGCGGCCGGGAAGAACACCTGGCTGATGACCACCGCGATGTAGCTGTAGACGCCGAAGTCGAACCACTCCACGGTGTTGCCGATCGCGGCGGCCGCGACGGCGCGCTTGACCTGGCCTTCGTCCACAATGGTCGCGTCGGGTTCGGCGCCGCCCCGCCGGCCCTCCCGGCGGCGCCGCTTCCCGGCCGACGGCATCGCACCCCACCCCCGTCACACTGGCCCCGCCCGCCCCGGCAGCCGGGTCGGACGACCTCGCCAACGAGGTACCCGCCGGTGTGGCGGCGAAACGGCGGTGCGGGTTCGAGCGCCCGGGACGCTGATCACCCCGGGGATGTCCGGCAACCGGTGGAGCGGGGTGCCCTGCCGCTACCGCGCTTCCCGCGAATCCGCGGTGCGCTGCGCGGGTTCCGTCGTTCGAGATCCGGCCCGGGCACCCCCGGCCGGGAGCCGGATGCGCTGCTGCGCACCGGCCCGCGGGTACCGCCCGGCAGAAACGAGGTCGCGGCGCTCACTGCTGTCGCGGCCGGTCGGCCTTGGGTTTGCCGGGCTGACCGGCCATCCCGTGCCGGGGCGGGTGCATCGGTTCGGGCGAGCCGCTGGGGTCCACCGGCGAACCGGCCGGGGTGTCCTCGGCCTCCACCGGCGCGGTGTCCTGCGCCCCGCCGGACGGCTGCGCGCCGGACTTCAGCTCGGCCAACCGGTTCTCCAGGATCTCGCACACCTGGACGCGGTCGTTGTGCGCTCGCTCGTGGTCGAGCAGCTGCTGGATCTCGTCGGCGTCGAGCGACCGGATGCGGTGCTGCAACGAACCGACCGGGATGCTGTCGTAGTCGATGATGGGGAGTTCCCGCGGGGACATCTCGCCTCCTGTTCGCGTTCGCCACCTCCCGGCATTCCCCGCGCGGCGCAAGAACATGCGGGCCGACGCGCCGACGGGCGAGCACCGGCGACGCGTGCCAGCCTGGGGGCATGGTCCGATTCGGGTGCACGCTGATGACCGAGCAGTCCGGCCCCCGGGAGCTGGTGGCGCAGGCCGCGGCCGCCGAGCGGGCCGGGTTCGACTTCGAGGTGATCAGCGACCACTACTTCCCGTGGCTGGAGGAGCAGGGGCACGCGCCGTACGCCTGGAGCGTGCTCGGCGCGGTCACCCAGGTCACCGAGCGGGTCGAGCTGATGACCTACGTCACCGCGCCGATCATCCGCTACCACCCGGCGGTGGTGGCGCAGAAGGCCGCCACGGTCGGCCTGCTCTCCGGCGACCGCTTCGTGCTGGGCGTCGGTTCCGGCGAGAACCTCAACGAGCACGTCGTCGGCCGCGGTTGGCCACCGGTCAACGTGCGGCACGAGATGCTCGTCGAGGCGCTGCACATCATCGGTGCGCTCTTCGACGGCGGTCACGTCGACTACACCGGGCGGCACTACCGGGTCGACTCGGCGAAGCTGTGGGACCTGCCCGCGCGGCGCGTCCCGGTGGCCACCGCCGTTTCCGGTGCGCAGTCGGTCCGGCTGTTCGCCGAGCTGTCCGATGCGATGATCGCGGTCGAACCCAGCAGCCAGCTCTGCCAGGGCTGGGATTCGGCTGCGGGGAACGGGGATTCGCGCAAGATCGGGCAGCTGCCGATCGCCTGGTCGACCGACCGGGAGGCGGCCGTCGAGCGCGCCTGGCAGCAGTTCCGGTGGTTCGCCGGCGGCTGGAAGGTCAACTCCGAGCTGCCCGGCCCGGCGTCGTTCGCCGCGGCGACCCGGTTCGCGCGCACCGAGGACATCACGGCGTCGATCCCCTGCGGCCCGGAGGTCGCCCCGATCGTCGAAGCGGCGGCGAACTTCTGGAAGGCCGGGTTCACCGATCTCGCGGTCGTCCAGATCGACGTGGACGCGAACCGGCGGGGCTTCTTCGACTTCGCGCACCGCGAACTGCTCCCCGCGCTGCGCGAAGCCGCGCCCTGAGCGCGGGTCAGACCTTCTCGGCCAGCACCGACAGCTCCACTTCGGACGCGATCGGCGGCCTCCCGGCGGGCTTGAGGTAGCGGGCGGCGAACTCCGGCGGGCCGACCTGCTCGACCTGCCGCCAGCCGTGCTCGGCGAGGAACCCGGCGACCTCCTCCGGCGCCCAGCCGAACTTCCACAACCCGCGCTTGACCACGTACTCCCGGTGCAGCGCTTCGGCACCTCGCACGGCCGTGCCGTCCAGGAAGTCCGCGCGCACGAAGGTGAACGCCAACCGGCTGCCGGTCCGCGCACCGGCCAGGAAGTCGAACGTCCGGCGCACCGCGGACTCCGTCAGGTACTGCGTCACGCCCTCCCAGACGAAGAACGGCCGCCGGTCGGCGGTGCAGCCGTGCGCCGCCAGCACCTCGCCGAGGTCCTCGGCCTCGAAGTCTACCGGCACCAGCCGGACGTGGTCGGGGACCTTGCCGCAGAGCTTCTGCACGGCCGCGCGCTTGCGGGCGGTGTTCTTCGGCAGGTCGACCTCGTAGCAGGGCATCGCGGCCAGCTGCGGCAGCCGGTAGGCGCGGGTGTCCAGCCCCGCGCCGAGCAGGACCACCGCGTCGATGCCGTCGTCCGCGGCGGTGCGCAGCTGGTCGTCGATGTAGCGCTTGCGGCACAGCAGGCTCGACCACAACCCCGGGACCTTCTTCTCCGCCGCGCGGACCACCGCCCAGCGCACCGGCCGCAGTGCGCTCAGCCCGGCGACGACCTTCGCGCCGGGCGGCAGCATCCGGTGGGCGAGCTTGTCGCGGACCAGCGGGATCTCCTCGTGCTGGTCGATGGCGACGAGCGCCGTCGGCCCGACGGCGGTGCGAGCGGCCGCGTTGCCCATGCTTGCGAGTCCTCCTCCACCAAGACCTCGCCGCAGCGGTCGATCGAGCGCACCGGGATGACCTGGAGTGCGCCGAACCGGGACGTCGCGGCGATCCCGGCGCTTCGAAACGCCGCCCTGCTACCGAGAGAACGTCCCCGGACCGGCGCCGATGTCGGGTGTGCGCACGTTCCGCGGCATGACAGGTCCTCCCAGAACAGCTTCCTCCGCCACGCCGACCAGGCTTCCCGGCACACCATCGACACCGCACCGGGCGCGATGCCGCCACCGTACCGCACGATCGCGGCCCGGCGAGTTCGTCTTCCGCCGAGCAGGCGAACGCCCCGGCAGGCGGTCGCGATGATCGTCATCGTGCCAACCGCCCGCCGGGGCGCGGTGCTTCGGGTCACGCGGTCCTGCGGGCGTTCGAACGCCCCACCAGGAACCACAGGATGCTGCCGAGGAACGGGGCCACGCACACGAAGATGATCCAGACGACCTTCATGCCGAATGTGTGCTCCGAACCGAGGACGCTGATCACCGCACCGATGACCAGCGCCGCGTAGGCCAGCAGCGGGATGGCGGCCAACAAGAGGAACATCCCGCTCTCGAATCCCCCGGTCTCGGCGGCGAGGGAGGCCTGCTGGACCAATGCGTGCATCTTGCGCGCTCTCCTGTCCGCGCCCGCGGCGCGTGTCGTACCCGGTCGCGGTTCCTTCGCCCACGACCACCTTCGAGCACGAAGGTAGTGCCGCGCCGCGTACCCCCACATCATCCCCGGCACTGGTTCCCCGGTGGTCCGCGAGTCGTACTCCGGGTCGGCCCCCGGTCGTAGGCGGGTGCCGCGGCCTACCGCGCGATCAGGTCGCGCAGCGCCTTGACCACCTCCGACGGCGATTCCTCGGCCATGAAGTGCCCGCAGGACACCGTGCGGTGGTCCAGATCGCTGGCCCACCCGCCCCAGAGCGCCTCGGCGTCGTACCCCAGCGCCGCGCCCCAGTCCTGCTGCAGCACGGTCACCGGCATCCGCAGCCGGTTCCCGGCTTCGCGGTCCTGCGCATCGTGCTCCACGTCGATGTGCGCCGACGCCCGGTAGTCCGCGACGATCGACGGGATCGCCGCGCGGGAGGCCGCGAGGTAGGCCTCCCGCACCTCGGCGGGGATCGCGCCCGGGTCCTTGACCCAGATGTCCAGGAAGTGCCCGAAGAACGCGTCCGCGCTACCCGCGATCAGCTGCTCGGGCAGGCCCGGCGGCTGGGCCATCAGGTAGAGGTGGAAGCCGACCGCCGCGGAGGTCCCGTGCAGCACGTCCCACATGTCCAGCGTGGGCAGGACGTCCAGAACCGCCAGGTGGCTGATCCGCTCCGGGTGGTCGAGTCCCGCCCGGATCGCCACCAGCGCGCCCCGGTCGTGCCCGGCGAGCGCGAAGCGCTCGTGGCCGAAGGCGCGGGCGAGGGCGACCACGTCGGCCGCCGCGGTGCGCTTGGCGTAGGTCGTGCCGTCGGTGTCCGCGGGCTTGTCGCTGTCTCCGTAGCCGCGCAGGTCGGGGACGATCACGGTGTGGTCTGCCGCCAGGTCGGCGGCCACGTGCCGCCACATCAGGTGGGTCTGCGGGAACCCGTGCAGCAGCACGACCGGGCTGCCGGAGCCGCCGACCGCCGCGTTGAGCGCCACCCCCTCCGCGACGGTGACCCGCTGGTAGTCGAAGCCGTTGATCCGCACGTCGTCCTCCTCGATCCGGACCGCCTCCGCAGGCGGTCACCTCCCCGCAGCCTGCGCACCGCCGATCAGCAACCGATCAGCAGCCGCTGACCAGCACCTCCACCGGCGGATCGGGGCCGGTTGTCTAGGGTTGGTGCGGAGGTGAGCCGTCGCAGTGGTGTGGTTCGGGGTGCTCGGCCCGGTGGTGGCCGAGGACGGCGGTCGCGCGGTCGACCTGCGCGGCCCGCGGCACCGCGCGGTGCTGGCCCGGCTGCTGGTCGCCCGGGGCCGCGTGGTCCCGGTCGGGATGCTCGTCGACGACCTGTGGGACGACCCGCCCGCCGGTGCGGTGGGGGCGGTCCAGTCGTTCGTCGCGACGCTGCGCCGCGCGCTCGAACCCGACCGGCCGCCCCGGACCCCGGCGCGGCTGCTGGTCACCGAATCCCCCGGCTACGCACTGCGGGCCGACGCCGTGGACGCCTGGCGGTTCGAGGACGCGGTGGCCGAGTCCGGTGAGCTGCTGGCCAGCGGCCGGGCCGAGGCCGCCCTGGCCCGCGTCGAGGCGGCTTTGTCCGCGTGGCGCGGACCTGCCTACTCCGAGTTCGCCGAGCAGCACTGGGCCCGCGCGGAGGTGACCCGGCTCGACGAACTGCGGCTCCTCGCCGTGGAGCGGCGTGCCGAGGCCGCGCTCGCCCTCGGTCGCGCTCCCGATGTTGCCGCCGACATGCGTGCGCACGTCTCCGAGCACCCGTGGCGCGAGCACGCCTGGCACCTGCTGGCCGTCGCCCTGTACCAGGCGGGCCGCCAGCGCGATGCGCTCGAAGCGCTGCGCACCGCCAGGACCGCGCTGGTCACCGAACTCGGCGTGGATCCGGGCCCGGAGCTGCGCAAGCTCGAAACCGACATCCTCGCCCAAGCCCCGCAGCTCAGCACCGCGCTCCCCGCCGCGCCGGTGCTCGAACCGGCACCGGTGGTCGTCGAGCAGCGCTTGGTCGGACGTGCGCGGGAGCTCGGCCAGCTGACCTCTGCCGCGTCCGAAGCCGTCGAGCGGCGCGGCCTGCGCCTGGCGCTGGTCGCCGGGGAGCCGGGTGCGGGCAAGACCGCCCTGGTCGAAGCCCTGCTCCGGGAACCAACCGTCGCCGGGTGGACCACCGCGTGGGGTCGCAACCCCGAGCACGAGGGCGCACCGGCCACCTGGCCGTGGATCCAACTGCTCGACGGTCTCGCGGCGTCCTCGCAGGTGCCCGCCCCTGAGTTGTTCGCCGGGGCCGACGACGCCGTCGCGGCCCGCTTCCACGCCCGGCGCAGCGTGGTGTCCTACATCGCCGCGGTCGCGGCCGAGCGGCCGGTGCTGCTGGTCCTCGACGACCTGCACCGCGCCGACGAGGAAACGCTGGCCCAGCTCACGGCGCTGATCACCGAGCCCGTGGACCAGCCGGTGCTGGTGGTGGGGACCTACCGCAGCACGGAGCTCTCCCCCGGTCTCGCCGAGGTGCTGGGGCGCAGCGCCGGGTCCGAGCCCGCCCGGATCTACCTCGGCGGCCTGTCCCGGCAGGCCGTGGGCGAGCTCGCCCGCGCCACCGCGCAGCGCAGCGTCCCCGCGGAGGTCGCGCGGGTCATCCACGACCGCAGCGGCGGCAACCCGTTCTTCGCGCGGGAGCTGGCCAGGCTGTTCGACACCGACGGGGACGCCGCGCTGCACGCGGTGCCCGCCGGGGTCCGCGACGTCGTGCGGCACCGCCTCAACGCGCTGCCCGGCACCGCCCGCGCGGTCCTGCGGCAGGCCGCGGTCATCGGCGACGAGGTCGACATCGACCTGCTGGTCGCGCTGTCCGGTGACGAGGAACTCGTGCTGGACGCCGTCGATTCCGCCGTGCTCCTGGGGTTCCTGGTCGAGACCGGCGCCGAGCAGCTCCGGTTCGCGCACGCCCTGGTCCGCGACACGGTCCACGACGAGGTGTCGGGGCCGCGGCGGAGCCGCTGGCACGCCAAGGTCGCGGAGACCCTCGAACGCATCCGCCCCGAGGACGTCGAGGCGATCGCCCACCACTTCCTCCTCGCCGGGAGCACCGCGACGGCGGCCGGGGCAGCGCACTACGCGGCGCTGGCGGCCCGGCGGGCGGAACGCCGCTTCGCGCCGCACGAAGCCGCCCGGCTGTGGGAGGCGGCGCTCGCCGCCCACGACCGGTCCGGGGCGGACGAGCCGCGGACCAGGCTCGACCTGGTCATGGGCCGGGTGCGAGCGCTGGCCATCACCGGCGACCTGACCGCGGCGCGGACGCACCGGGCCGAGGCGATCACCGCGGCGGAGTCGCTGGGCGATGCCGCGTCGACGGCGCGGGTGATCGGGGCGTTCGACGTGCCGGGGATCTGGACGACGAACGACGACCCGGCGATGTCGGCGCAGGTGGTGGCGGTGACCGAGCGAACCCTCGCCGCCGTCCCCGAGCACCGCACCGCGGAGCGGGCGCGCCTGCTCGCCACGCTGGCGATGGAGCTGCGCGGCACCGGCTCGGGCCGCGGGCGCGAGGCCGCCGCCGAAGCGGTGTCCCTGGCCCGCGCGCTGCCCGATCCCGAACTCCTCGCCTTCGCCCTCAACGGCCAGTTCATGCACACCTGCGACCGGCCCGGCCGCGCCCCGGACCGCGCGCGGATCGGCCGCGAGCTGGTCGACCTGGCCACCAGGAGCGAGCTCGTGACCTTCGCGGTGCTCGGCCACCTGGTCCTGGTCCAGGCGCACTCGGCGCTGGCCGAGTTCGACGTGGCCGACGAGCACGCCGCTGCCGCCGACGAACTCGGCGAACGCCACGAACTCCCCCTCGTCGCCGTGTTCACCAGGTGGTACGAAGCGGTCCGCGAAGCCGCCACCGGCTGCACCGCCGAGGCCGAAGCCGCCTACCGAACCGCTGCCGCACGCCTGACCGGCACCGGGATGCACGGCGTCGAACGCGGCACGCTTCCGCTCGCCCTGCTGTGCCTGCGAATCCAGGACGACCAACCGACCACAGTGGACCTGGCCGACGACTGGGGGCCGTTCCTGCCCTGGGTGCGTCCGCTCGCCCTGCTCGACGCGGGGGACCGCGGTGCTGCTGCGGCCGCAGCGCAGGAGATCCCGCCATCGCCACCGGACCTCCTCCACGAGACCCGCCTCTGCCTCACCGCCGCCGCGGCCGTCCGCCTGGCCGACCGGCCTCTGCTGGAACGGACCTACGCAGCGCTGAAACCGGCCGAATCCGAACTGGCGGGCGCAGGCAGCGGCCTGCTCACCGCAGGCCCCGTCGCACAGCACCTCGAAGCGCTGGCCACCACGTTGGGGAAAACCGGAGCAGCACGACGGCATCGGGATCGCGCAGCGCAGATCAGGCAGAAAGCCCGGAGCACGGCATCCCGCGGCAAGGCATGACGGTGGTCGCGCCCGTTCGTTCGGCCACCACCCGAAGCGGCGCCAAGCGCACCGGTCCACTCTCGACCGGTCGTCGCCGGGTTCTGGCGTTCCGGCGGCGAGTCGGGTGGAATGTCGGGCAGACCGGTCCGCGGAGGGAGACTTCGGTGAGCGAGAACATGGTGCCCCCGGAAGGTGTGAACGTCACGAAGCCGAACTCGGCGCGCATGTACGACTTCCTGCTGGGTGGTTCGCACAACTTCGAAGTGGACCGCAGGGCGGCCGAGGACATGCAGCAGATCTTCCCGGACGCGGCGTTCTACGCGCGCTCCAACCGGGCGTTCCTGGGGCGCGTCGTGCGCTACTTGATCGATGCCGGGATCGAGCAGTTCCTCGACCTGGGCTCCGGCATCCCGACCGTCGGCAACGTCCACGAGATCGCCCTCGAACGCAGGCCGGGAGCTCGGGTCGCCTACGTCGACCACGAGCCGGTCGCGGTGCGCCACGCGCGGCACGTGATCGGCGACGACGAGGACCGGGTCACGATCACCGAGGCGGACATCCGGCGGCCCGACGAGGTCCTGGACGCCCCCGGGGTGCGCGACCTGCTGGACTTCTCCCGCCCCGTCGCCGTGCTCGCGGTCGGGGTGCTGCCGTTCGTCCCCGGCGACGAGGCGGCCGCGGTCATGGCGCAGTACCGCGACCGCACGGCCCCGGGCAGCTACGCCGCCGTCAGCCACCTCTCCCGCATCGGCATGACCGAGGAGCAGATGGCGGCCGGGCTGGAGATCATGCGGCGCACCCCGACCCCGGAGCAGCCGCGCACCCCGGAGGAGGTGCGCGACCTGCTGCCCGGCTACACCATCGTCGAGCCCGGGGTCGTCCCGGTCCCGCAGTGGCGCCCGGACCGGGAACCGACCGAGGACGAGATCAGCCGCAGCAACTGCTACGGCGCCGTCGGCCACCGCGCCTGACCGGCACCGCAGCACAGGGGCTGGCCGCTCAGAGCACGGATACGACCTCGTCGTAGTCGAGGCGGGGCAGGCGTTCGCGCCACGGGTCCGGGCCCGGTTTGCCCGCGTTGATCAGCAGGACGGTGTGCCGGGTGCCGTCGGGGAAGAACTCCGCGTCCACTCCGGCCGAGTCGTAGCCGAGCATCGGACCGGCCGCGAGCCCCGCCGCCCGGATCGCCAGGATCAGGTACCCGGCCTGCAGGATCGCGTTGTAGTCGGCGGACCGGGCGCGCACCTCGGGGTCCGCGAACATCTCCCGCAGCTGCGGCGCGTGCGGCAGCAGCCGGGGCAGGTGCGCGTCGAAGCGGTGGTCGGCCGACACCAGCAGCGTGATCGGCGCCGACGCGGTCTTGGCGCGGTTGCCCTCCGCCAGCAGCGGCAGCAACCTCGCCCTGGCCCCGGCTCCGCGCAGCGCGGTGATCCGCAGCGGCTGGGTGTTCGCCGACGTCGGCGCCCAGCGCATCAGGTCGTGGATGGCGCGCAGCTGGTCGTCGGTCACCGGCTCGTCGCTGAAGCTGTTGGCGGTGCGGGCCTCCCGGAACAGCAGGTCCTGCGCCTCCCGCGAGAGCACCAGGTCCGCGGTCTCGGTGGTGGTCATCGGTTCTCCCGTCCCGAGTGGGGTGTCCGCTGCGGTGACCCGGGGGTTTCCGGGCCACCGCGGCGGTTTCGACGGCTCAGGGCAGCAGCCCGAGCACCGGGTCGATCGCGTCGTCCAGCATCGCCTTGTGGATGCGGATGTTCTCCTGCGGGCTGGTCAGCAGGCTCTCCACCTCCCAGGTCGGGCGCGACAGGTGGTACTCCTCCAGGTGGTGCACCAGCACCCCCGCGGAGGTCTGCACCGCGCCGAGCACGCCACCGGTGGCCGGTTCGGGCGCCGACTCGTGGGCCGACGCGGTGCCGACCCCGATGCCGCACATCGCACCGGTCACGGCCAGGGTCGCGGCGGCGCGCAGGCAGCGCCGCTTGGTCTTCTCGTTGCGCACGAGGTGGTTTCCTTTCAGGTGTGGGCGAATCCGGTTCCGGCGGGACGCCCCGCCCGGACCTCCGCGCCGGCCGCCGTGCTCGGGCACCGCCGATCTCGCCGACGCGGCGTGGAGTAGATCAGCCCGGCGGGCACCGGCCGGTGAACCCGGTGTTCCGCGCGGGAAAAGTGCCCCTCCGCGCGTAACGAACGATCGCGTGAGCACACCGTAACCGCTGGTTCACACTCGGGATCCGACCGGCGACGTAGGTTCACCGGCTATGAATCCGTCGACGGCCCTGGCCACCTCCATCGTGGACGAACTGGTCCGCTGCGGTGTGCGGGATGCCGTGCTGTGCCCGGGATCGCGGAACGCACCGCTGGCCTTCGCCCTGCACGCGGCGGACACCGCGCGGCTCCTGCGGCTGCACGTGCGGATCGACGAGCGCAGTGCGGCGTTCCTGGCGCTGGGCATCGCGATGCGCGCGCAACGCCCGGTGCCCGTGGTGTGCACGTCGGGGACCGCGGCGGCGAACCTGCACCCGGCGGTGCTGGAGGCCGACCGCTCCGGGACTCCGCTGCTGGCGATCACCGCCGACCGGCCGGTCGAGCTGCGCGACACCGGTGCGGGCCAGACCGTCGACCAGCACCGCCTGTTCGGCACCGCGGTGCGCCACTTCGCCGAGATCTCCGCCGGGGCGGCAGCGCCGCGCTGCCGGTCCACTGTGGATCGGGTGGTCGCCGCCGCGCTGGGCTCGCTGTCCGGCAGCCCGGGCCCGGTGCAGCTGAACGTGCCGCTGCGCGACCCGCTGGTGCCCGACCACCCGGGCGGTGACCCGGGCAGACCGGCCGGCGCGCCCTGGTGCGCGGTGCCGACGGGTGGCGAGTTCACCGCGCCGCTGCCGCTCGACCCGGCCGCACCGACGCTAGTCGTGGCGGGCCAGGGCGGGACCGGACCGGTGCCGCCGCAGCTGCCCGTCCTCGCCGAACCCGGTTCGCCGCTGTGGTCCCGGTCGCTGCGCTCCGGACCGCTGCTGCTCCCGGCCGCGCTGGACGGACGTGCACCTCGTCTGCTGCCGGAGCAGGTCGTGGTGCTCGGCAGGCCGACCCTGCACCGGTCCGTGCAGCGGTTGCTCGCCGACGACCGCGTCGCGGTCTTCGCGGTGCCACCGGTGTCCTCCGGCCGCATCCGTCCGCTGTGGACGGATGTGCCGGGGTCGGTCCGCGCGGTGGGCGGTGTGCCCGCGAACTGGTCCCCGGAACCCGGTTTCGGCGCTGCGTGGCAGAAGGCGGACCGGATGGCCTGCAGGGCGCTCGACTCCGCGCTCGGCTCCGGCGCGCGGATGAGCGGACCGGTGTTGGCCCGGGCGCTGCTGGCAGCGGTTCCCTCCGGTTCGCAGGTGTTCGCCGGTCCGTCCAACGCGATCCGGGACCTCGCGCTGGGGGCCGAGCCGCGCGCCGACGTCGAGGTGCTGGCGAACCGCGGCGTGGCGGGCATCGACGGGGTCGTCTCGACCGCGATCGGCGCCGCGCTGGTCCACCCCGGCCCCAGCTACGCGCTGCTCGGCGACCTCACGTTCCTGCACGACTCCAACGGGCTGTTCGCCGGTCCGGACGAGCCGCGGCCGGACCTGGCGCTGGTCGTGGCCAACGACGACGGCGGGAGCATCTTCGCGCTGCTGGAGCAGGGCGCCCCCGCCCACGCGGCGGCGTTCGAGCGGATCTTCGGCACCCCGCAGCACGCCGATCTGCGGCACGTGTGCGCCGCGGCCGGGGTCGCGCACACCCGCGTCGGCGACCTGGACGACCTCGTGGGCGCGCTGTGCTCGGGAGGTGGTCTGCGGGTCGTCGAGGTGCTGGTGGACCGGGCCGATCGCCGTGCACTGCACGAGAAGTTGCAGAACGCCGTCGAGTCAGCGGCCCGGCGCGCGGTCGGGCGCGTGCGCGATGTGGTCGCACCGAGCTGAGCGCAGGCCGGACGAGAGGAACAGGACTTGATCGCGAACCCGGATCTCGCGCGACGCAGCGCCGCGCTCCGCCAAGTCCTCGAACAGCACCGCGCCACCGGCGATCGGCGACGCCGACTCACCGACGAGACGGTCGGGGCGCTCACCGACGCCGGGTTGCTGCGCGCCCTGGTGCCGCGCCGGTTCGGCGGTGGCGAGAGCGATCTGCCGAGCATCATGGCGGCGACCAGCGAGATCGCCAAGGCCGATCCCTCGGCCGGTTGGGTGGTGATGATCCTCGGCTCCGGCGCCTGGCTCACCGGCCTGTTCCAGCCAGCCGCGCAGGAGGAGCTTTACGCCGACGGGCCGGACGCCCGGGTGTGCACGGTGCTGACCCCGCACGCGACATCGCGCCGGGTGCCCGGCGGTTGGGTGCTCGACGGGGGCTGGGCCCCCGCTTCGGGGTGCCTGCACTCGTCGTGGGCGCTGCTGGGGTTCCCGCTGGAGGACGGCGCTCCCGGGCTCGCCCTGGTGCCGATGGGCGAGCTGAGCGCGTCGGACACCTGGTTCACGCTCGGGATGCGGGCGACCGGGAGCAACCGGCTGGTCGGGAAGGACGTCTTCGTGCCGGACCACCGGGTGCTCGCGCTCGGTCCCGCCGTCGACGGTATCCGCAGCACGGACGAGCCCCGCTACCGGTCGGCGCTGATGCCCACGCTGGCGACGTACATGATCGCACCGTTCCTGGGGATCGCCGCAGCGGTCTTGGAGCACGTCGTGGCGCAGGCCGACGCGAAGGGGATCGCCTTCACGCGCTACGGGAAGCGCAGCGATTCCACCGCGTTCCAGCTCGCCGTCGCGCGGGCCGCGACGAACGTCGACCTGGTGGGGATGATCGCCGACCGCTCGGCCGCCACCGTCGACGGGCACGCCGCGGCGGGCACCCACCCCGACCACGTGACCCGAGCCCGCATCCGCCAGCACACCGGGCACGCCGTCCAGCTGTGCCTGGAGGCGGTGGACGACCTCATCACCGCCTCCGGCGCATCGGCGCTGGCCGACGACCACCCGCTGCAGGGCTATCTGCGCGACATCCACACCGCCGCTCGGCACGCGGTAGCCGCCCCGGCGACCTGCGCGGAGCTCTTCGGCCGCGCACTGCTCGGGGTGGCGCCGAACATCACCGAGCTGATCTGAACGGGGATCGACAATGACGACGCTGCTCCCGGACCTGGCGGTCCGCGTCGAGGAGTTCGACCGCACCGACGAGCTCTGGGCGCTGCCACCGTCCCCGCGCGGTGTGGTGTGCTGGCTGCGGGGCGGTGCCGGTCTGATCGGCTGGGGCGAGGCCGCCCGGATCGAGGTCGCCGGACCGGACAGGTTCGACCGCGCGGCCGCGGCGTGGCGGGCCTTCGTCGAGCGGCTGGACGGCGACGCCGCGCACGCCGTCGCCTTCGCCAGCTTCTCCTTCGACGAGCGAGGGCGGTCGGTGCTGGTCGTCCCGCGCGTGCTGGTGCGCTGCACCGGTGGCCGGGCCAGGACCACCACCATCGGCGCGGCACCGGCCGAGGTCTTCGTCCCGGTCGCGCGGCCTGCCGCCGTCCGCTGGCACGACGGGCGCCTGCCCGCACCGCGGTGGCGGGCGGCGGTGGCCGAGGCGGTGCGGCGGATGCGCTCCGGAGAGCTGGACAAGGTCGTGCTCGCGCGCGATCTGGTGGCCGAAGCGGACGAACCCCTCGACCCGCGCTTCCTCATCGAGGAGCTGACCTCCCGCCACCCGCAGTGCTGGACCTTCGCGGTCGACGACCTGGTCGGCGCGACGCCGGAGATGCTGCTGCGCCGGGAGGGCGACCGGATGACCTCCCGGGTCCTGGCCGGGAGCAGCTGGACCGGGCACGACCTGCTGACCTCCCGGCAGCACCTCGACGAGCACCACTACGCGGTCGCCTCGCTGGTCTCGGCCACCGCCCCGCACTGCACCGAGGTGCGCACCTCCGGGCCGTCCGAGCTGCACCTGCGCAACATCAGCCACCTCGCGACCGACGTCGTCGCGCGCACCACCACCGGCCTGTTCGAACTCGCCCGGGCGGTGCACCCGACCGCGGCGGTCGGCGGCACGCCGCGGGACGCGGCGCTCCGGCTGATCGCCGAGCTGGAAGGGCTGGACCGCGGCGGGTACGCGGGCCCGGTCGGCTGGGTCGACGCCGCTGGGGACGGCGAGCTCGGCATCGCCCTGCGCTGCGCGCGGTTGACCGGTCGGCGGGCGCGGTTGTTCGCCGGGTGCGGGTTGATCGCCGACTCCGATCCGGACGCGGAGGTGCGGGAGAGCGAGGCGAAGTTCGCCGCGGTCCGCGACGCCATCGAGGGGAGATGACGATGCGAACGCCGCCCGCCGTGCTGGACGCGATGCACTCCGCGTTCCTCGCCCGCGCGATCTACCTGCTCGTCGACCTCGGTGTGCCCGACCGGCTGGGCGGGGGTCCGAGGTCGGCGGCAGACCTCGCCGCCGAGCTGCGCGTCCGGCCGGTTCCGCTGCACCAGGTCCTGCGCGCGGTCGCGACCACCGGGCTGCTGCGCACCGAGGCCGACCAGCGGTTCGCGCTCACCGACACCGGGCGGGCCCTGCAGCGGGGCCACCCGTCCGGGACCAGGGAGATGGTGCTGACCATGCAGGGCGAGCTGTTCTGGAACGCGCTGGAGGTGCTCCCCCAGCGCATCGCCGACGAGCGGACCGGGCCCGAGATCGCCTACGGCCGACCGTTCTTCGCGCTGATGGCGCAGCGCCCGCGGGACGCGGCGCGGTTCAACCGGATGATGATCGCCACCCACGGGGACGAACCGGCCGCGGTCGCCGAGGCCTACGACTTCGCCCGGGTCGAACGGCTCGTCGACGTCGGCGGCGGGATCGGCACCGTGCTGCTGGAGGTCCTCGCCCGGCACCCGCACCTGCGCGGTGCGCTCCTCGACCTGCCGGAGGTCACCGGTCACGCGCGGCGCCACCTCGCCGACGCCGGGTTCGCCGACCGGTGCGAGGTGATCGCCGGTGACTTCTTCGAGTCCGTCCCCACCGGCGCGGACGCCTACCTGCTGTCCCGGGTCCTGCACGACTGGGACGACGACACCTGCGTGCGCATCCTGCGCACCTGCGCCCGGGCCATGACCGCCCGCAGCAGGTTGCTCGTCGTCGAGAAGGTGCTGCCCGCGGGCGACGAACCGCACCTCGGCAAACGGCTCGACCTGATCATGCTCGCGCTCACCCGCGGGCGCGAGCGCACCGCCGCGGAGTACGAAGACCTGCTCTCCCGGGCGGGATTGCGCGTCGTGCGCTGCATCGGGACCCGGTCCGCGTCGAGCGTCGTCGAAGCCGTTCTCGACGGATCGGGTTGAACCCGCCCCCGCGCGGATAGCCGGTGGGAGGACCAGCACCACCGGCGCGGGAGGGGGTTCGCGTGGCGCAGGACGTGTGGGACCGCGTGGGCGAGGTCGTGCTCGCCGTCACGCGGGTCGTCGTGTCGTTCCTCTTCGTGCTGCACGGCGTGGCGATCCTGTTCGGCGCGTTCAACGCCGGTCACACGCCCGTGGGGCACTGGCCGACGTGGTGGGCGGGCCTGATCCACCTGGTGGGCGGCCTGCTGGTGCTGATCGGGTTGGGCACCAGACCGGCGGCGTTGATCTGCTCCGGGGCGATGGCGTTCGCCTACTTCACCGTGCACCAGCCGCGCGGGCTGTTCCCGCTGCAGAACTACGGCGAGGCGGCCGCGCTGTACAGCTGGTTCTTCCTGCTGTTCGCGGCGATGGGCGCGGGCCCGTACTCGGTGGACGCCCTGCTGCACCGCGCGCGGCGGGCCCGCGCGCGGTGAGCCGGTTCAGGCGTTGACGCCGGTGAGGGCGAAGAACTCCTGCCGGGAACGGGCGTCCTGGCGCAGCGTGCCCAGCAGGGTCGACGTCACGGTGTTCGACCCGGTGGCCTGCACCCCGCGCAGCGTCATGCAGGTGTGCTCGGCTTCGATGACCACGCCGACGCCCTTGGGCTGCAGGTGCTCGCACAACCAGTCGGCGACCTGCTTGGTCAGCCGCTCCTGCACCTGCGGGCGGCAGGCGAAGTGCTCGACCACGCGCGCCAGCTTCGACAGCCCGAGGATCCGCTCCCCCGGCAGGTAGCCGACGTGCGCGGTGCCGACGAAGGGCAGCAGGTGGTGCTCGCACACCGACCGGACCGGGATGGCCCGGGCCAGCACCAGCTCGTCGTAGCCCTCCTCGTTCGGGAAGGTCGTCAGGTCGAACGGGCGCGGGGTGAACAGCTCGGCGTAGGCGCGGGCCATCCGCCCCGGCGTGCCCCGCAGGCTCTCGGAGTCGGTCGCGATGCCCAGCGCCCGCAGCAGGTCCCCCGCGGCCCGCTCCGCGGCGCCGAGGTCGATCTCTCCAGCGGGCTCGTGCGCGACGTGCAGGGCGGGTGCGGATGTCATCAACGTCTTCCTCCGGATCGACGCGGCCGGTGCTGGCGACCGCGGCGGGTGGCCCAGGTCCACCCGTATTTCGCCAATCAACGCTAGTCTTATTCGGGGACTGCGGTCAACGTGCCCGGTAGCCGGACCGCCGATCTGATTCCACCCATTGGGATGTGCCCGGGAGCGCTAGGGTTGGAGCATGGATGAGGCCGGTTCGGCGATGACCGCGGTGGCCGCGTTGGACGACGACCTGCGACGCGGCATGTACGACTACATCCGCCGCGCCCGGCGGCCGGTGGGTCGCGACGAGGCGGCCTCGGCGGTCGGCATCTCCCGCAAGCTCGCCGCCTTCCACCTCGACAAGCTGGTGGCCGCGGGCCTGCTGTGCGCGCGGTACGAGCCGCTGGGCGGGATCCGCAAGGTCGGCCGCCCCTCGAAGGTCTACGAGCCGACGCCCGCCGACATCCGGATCAGCATCCCGCCCCGTCGGCACGACCTGCTCGCCGACATCCTCGTGGACGCCGTGCTCACCGAGGGCGACCAGGAGAACGCCACCCAGGCGGCGGTGCGCGTGGCGCGCGAGCGCGGGCACCACCTCGGCACCGCCGAACGGGAGCGCACCCGTCCCGGTCGGCTCGGCGCGGAACGCGCGCTGACCCGCGCCGAGGAGGTGCTCGCCGGGTACGGCTTCGAACCGGACCGGGAAGCACCCGGCTGCGTCCGGCTGCGCAACTGCCCGTTCCACCCGCTCACCGCCCGGTCCCCGGAACTGGTGTGCGGCCTGAACCACGCCTTCCTGCAGGGCTTCCTCGCCGGGCTCCAGGCCCGCAGCACCGAGGCCGTGCTCGAACCGCGCCCCGGCGAGTGCTGCGTGGCGCTGCGGAGCACCTGACCCCGCCGCCGACCGGGACGAAAGCCCTGAATCCGCCTCCGACCTGCGCGTTCCGGCCTCCGACGGGTTACCGGCGCACGGCTGCGGAGCTATGCTGCACCTGCGATGGGCCCGACACGCCGGGGAGGCGTCGGGCAGCTCACGTCCCAGCACCTCCCGCGCAGTCGCGCCGTCGCGGATCGACGGAAGAGGTGTCAGCCGTGGAATTCGAGACCGCCAGCTCCGCCCTCCGCTGGGAGCCGCCGGAGTTCGAGGAAACCGAGTGGGAGCACCCCGACTACGAAGAGGTCCTGTGCACCTCCGAGGTGACGATGTACGTCTCGCGGATGGAGGACTAGCGACGACCGGGAGAGCGCGGCGACCAAGCCCCTCGCCGGAGCGGGGTGAGCGCCGATGACCGCGGCGGTGGTATCGACGAGCCGACCGGCCCTGTCGCCGCACGTGCGGCTGGCCTTCGACCGCTCGCGCGGCAAGCACGTGCTGCTGGGGCCGGAGTCGGTGCTGGTCCTGAACCCGCCGGGGGCATCGGTCGTCGACCTGTGCGACGGGCGGCGGACGGTCGCCGAGATCGTGGCGAACCTGCGCGGCCGGTACGACCGGGTGGTCGACGAGGAGGTGACCGGGTTCCTCGACCGGCTGGTCCGCAAGCGGTACGTGGAGGTCGGCGATGACTAGCCCGTACGGGATGCTGGCCGAGCTCACCTACGACTGCCCGCTGCACTGCCCGTACTGCTCCAACCCGCTGCGGATGGGCGACTACGACGACGAGCTGACCACCGCTGAGTGGCAGCGGGTGATCGGCGAGGGGCGGGAGCTGGGCGTCCTGCAGCTGCACCTGTCCGGCGGCGAACCGCTGCGGCGCCGCGACGTGGTGGACATCGTGCGCTTCGGCAGCGGTCTCGGCCTCTACACCAACCTCATCACCAGCGCGGTCGGCCTGTCCCGGCGGCGGGCCGAGCAGCTGCGGGAAGCCGGTCTCGACCACGTGCAGCTCAGCGTCCAGGCGCACGAGGCCACCGCGTCCGACCAGATCGCGGGCACCCCCAGCTTCGACCGCAAGGTGGCGGCGGCCCACCTGGTCAAGGAGCTCGGCTGGCCGCTGACGGTGAACGTGGTGCTGCACCGGCTCAACATCGACCGGATCAGCGAGATCCTCGCGCTGACCGAGGACCTGGGCGCCGATCGCGTCGAACTGGCCAACACCCAGTACTACGCCTGGGCCTTGCGCAACCGCGCCGCGCTGCTGCCCAGCAGGGCGCAGATCGACCGCGCCGAGGAGGTCGTGCGGTCCGCTCGCGAGCGCCTGGCGGGGCAGGTCGAGATCATCTACGTGCTCCCCGACTACTACAGCCGGTACCCCAAGCCGTGCATGGGCGGCTGGGGAGCGCACCAGCTCACCGTGGTGCCCAACGGCGACGTCCTGCCCTGCCCGGCCGCGCACGTGCTGCCGCTGCCCCACCCGAACGTCCGCACCGAGGCGCTGTCCGCGATCTGGTCGGATTCACCGATGTTCCAGGCCTTCCGCGGCACCGGTTGGATGCCCGAGCCGTGCCGGAGCTGCCCCCGCCGCGAGATCGACTTCGGCGGTTGCCGCTGCCAGGCGTTCCTGCTCACCGGCGATCCGGCCCGCACCGACCCGGTCTGCGTCCTGTCCCCGGACCACGGCATCGTGACCGACGCGGTCCGCGCGGCCAACGACCGGGACGGCGCGAAGGTGCCCACCCCGCGCCCGCACCCGCGCGACACCTAGCGCACCGCGGCCGGGGTGTCCTGCTTGCGGAACGGTGCGGCGAGCGTGGGCAGTACGTGGCGTCGGTTGCGGATGAGCGCAGCGATCGCGATGACCGCGTAGACGCCGCACAAGACGTATCGGGCTTCCTGGCCCGGAAGTGCGAACTGGGCGGCGAAGAGCCCGAGCAACGTCCACGCCGCCCAGCGCGGGAAGCTCAGCGCCAGCAGGGCGGCGACTCCGAGCAGCGTTTGCGTTGCGGTGAGCAGGAATTCCTCCACCTGGCGCGCGTCGAGGTGCAGCGCGGTGCCGCCCCCGCCGAGCAGGTGGGCCAGCGGCAGGCTGCCCACCAGCAGGGTCCACTGGTTGACCTTCGCCGAGATCAGCGTGCCGATCGCGTCCGCGCCCCGGCCCCGCACCGCGAACAGGATCGCCACGATGAACTCCGGGGCTTCCGAGGCCAGCGGGGCCAGCCACTGCACCAGCAGGAACTGGTCGATGCCGAGCTGGGTGCCGGTGGTGATCAGGGAGTGCGCGAACGGTTCGGCGCAGGCGACGATCACCGCGGCGGCGAACGCGAACAGCCCCACCACCAGCGGTCGGCGCACCCGCCCGGGCAGCGCGCCGATGGCCGCGGCGGCGCCCACCAGGTCCGGCTCCCCGGGTTCGGCGCGCGACACCTTCCACAGGTAGAAGGCGAAGAACCCGAGCAGCGCGCACCCGAACAGCAGCGAGATCCGCCCGGTGGCGGGCACCGCGAACGCCGCGACCGAGGCGATCGCGAGGAACCCGAGCTCCACCCGGTTGCCGGACTCCAGGGTCAGCTCCCGCACCGTCCGCCCGGTGCGCTTCTTCGCCAGCGCGAGCGCGACGATTACCACCAGCGACCAGCCCAAGCCGAGCAGCAGCCGGTTGGAACCGGTCATGTTGGCCGCCGCGTAGGCGACGTACGCGGGATCGCGACCGGCCGCGTAGGCGAAGAAGAGGTCGACCGCGTACTCCGGCAGCACCGCGATCACCGCCAGGACGGCGATCGCCAGCCCGCCCGAGATGTCGACCTGAGCCGCCTCGGCCGCCCACGCCAGCACGAACGACGAGGCAACGACGGCCATCCCGAACAGCACCAGCCCCGCGGCCGGTGACGGCGACATCCCGGTCAGCCGGAGGATCAGCGCGGGAACCGTCAAGGCGCCGCACAGCGCGAGCGGGCGCAACAACCTGGTGGACATGGAGCCCCTCCCGGACACGGCCTCGGCCGCGACGTCCAGGGGTCTCGGCCAGGCGATCAGCTGCTGGCCGAAGGTCTCGTCCACCCGCGCGGCGGGTGCCACTGCCGGAGAACGGGTCTCAGCTTGTCGACAGTGGACTGCCCGGACTACTCCCCTTCGGAACGCGGACGACTCTCGCACCGCTGCCGGATTTTCCGCAACAGTCGGCGGAATTGCGCACCACCGCCGGAGAACGATGAACGCCGGGGAAGAACTGCTTTCGCCGCAACGAATTCCGCGCGTCCGCATCCCGTGAAACTCATCCGGCCCAGCCAGTACGCCGACCCGATGAGCATCGGAACACGCGCTGCGACGGGAGATCTCCGCGCTGTCGCGAGATCTGGAATCCCCAGCCGACGTGACCCATCGCACATCTCAGCGGGCCCTCGGGGTCGTGAGCGCGGATCCGGGCTGGAACCCCCTTCCGCACTCACGAGGCCCTCGAACGGGTATCCCGTGCGCACGCAGCGGAGTTCGACCGATCGGGCTTCCGGCGGGTGGCCGGGTTCGGCGCCCGGTACCTTCCGAGCCGGCGGAACCGCTGCTGACCGGTTTCCGCGGCCGCCCAACCGATGCGCCGGCGCACGGGACCGGCGCCGACCCGCTGGTGGGGATGATCCCATGGAACTCGTCGTTCTCGGCTGCTCGGGAAGCGCACCGTCACCGGATGCACCGTCGTCCGGCTACGTCCTGCGCTCCGGGGACAGCCAGCTCGTGATCGACCTCGGCAACGGCACGATGGGCCCGCTGCAGCGCTGGGCCGACCCTACGCCGTCGACGCGCTGCTCCTGACGCACCTTCACCCGATCTGACGCCGCAGCTGTGCGCCCGTCCACCCGCGGGGTGGGCGGGCGCACGCGCGTGCGACTACGCTTCGCACCCGCTCCACTGCGGACGGTTCGGCCGCCACGAGTGCTGTCACCCGCCGGTGTCAGGGGTGGTGGGCCGGGAGGTAGGGTGTGGGGCCGATGACAGGGGAGCGCCGTCGTGAAGGGCGCTGAGAGTGCGGGGTGAGCCGCAGACCCTCCGAACCTGCTCCGGTTAGCACCGGCGAAGGGAGTTCCAGTGGTGCGCGATGCCGCTTTCCGCTACCGGACCATCGATTTCGTCACCGTCGCGATGCTGGGCGTCGCGGTCGGCGTGGCGTTCTGGGGTTGGGCGCAGCTCTACCAGGTGTTGAGCACCTTCTCCGCGTTCGCGTTCCCGCCGAGCGCGGGGCTGTTCGGCGGCGCTTGGCTGCTCGGCGGCGTGATCGGCGGGCTTGTCGTCCGCAAGCCCGGGGCCGCGCTGGTGACCGAGGTGGTCGCCGCGTCCGTGGAGGCGCTGCTCGGCAACAGCTGGGGCTTGTCGACGGTGATCTCCGGGTGCATCCAGGGGTTCGGCGTCGAGCTGGTCCTGGCCGTGTTCCTGTGGAAGCGGTTCGGCCCGCTGGTCGCCGCGCTGTCCGCGGCGGTCGCCGCCGCGTTCGAGTCGTTCTACGAGTGGCAGGTCTACTACACCGACTGGGCGCTGCCCTACCAGCTGGCCCACCTCGGGTTCTTCGTGGTGTCCGGTGTCGTCATCGCCGGGTTCGGCGGTTGGGCGCTGGTCCGCGGGCTGGCCGCGACCGGGGCGCTGGACGCGTTCGGGCCGGGCCGGGAGCACCACGAGCGGGCGGCGGTGTGACGACCTCGACGGACCTCCGCGCGGAGCTCCGGGGTTTCGGCTGGCGGCCGCTGGGGCGGCGCACGCCCACCGTCCAGGGGTTGGACCTGCGGGTCAGGCCCGGTGAGCGGATCCTGCTGGCCGGGCCGAGCGGGGCGGGCAAGTCGACGGTCGTGCACGCGCTGGCCGGGGTGCTCGGCGGGGCGCTGCCGGGCGAGATGAGCGGCGAGGTGCGGGTCGACGGCCAGATCGGCCTGGTGCTGCAGAACCCCGGCGCTGCCGTGGTGGCGGACCGGATCGGGCGCGATGTCGCCTTCGGCCCGGAGAACGCCGGGGTCCCGCGGGAGGAGATCTGGCGGCGGGTGGCGCGAGCCCTCGACCTGGTCGGCCTCCCCCACCCCGTCGACCACCCGACGTCGGCGCTGTCCGGCGGCGAGCTGCAGCGGCTCGCGCTCGCCGGGGTCCTGGCGCTGCGGCCGTCGGTGCTGCTGCTGGACGAGCCGACCTCGATGCTCGATCCGGACAACGCCGACCGGGTGCGCGCGGCGGTGGCCGACGTCGTGGCGAGCACCGGCGCTTCGCTGGTCGTGGTCGACCACCGGATCGGGCCGTGGCTGGATCTGGTGCACCGCGTCGTCGTCCTCGACTCCTCCGGGCAGGTCGTGCACGACGTCGACCCCGAGACCTGCCGGGCCCGGCTCACCGGGGAGCTCGGTCGCACCGGGGTGTGGATGCCCGACCTGCCCGCGCCCGAGCCGATCGAGGTGCCGGAAGCGCTGGTGGCCCCGGACGCCCCCGGCCCGCGGCTCGAAGCCCGGGGCCTGGGCGTGGACCTGGTGGCCCGCCGGATGCGGGCGTCGGCTGCGGTGGTCGCGCTCGAAGACGTCTCGACCGCGGTGTCGCCGGGGCAGGTCTCGGCGTTCACCGGCGCTTCCGGGGCGGGCAAGTCGACGCTCCTCGCCGCGCTGGCGGGCCTGGTCCGCCCCGACCGCGGCAGCATCGACGGCACACCCGTGCCGCTGCACCGGATGAAGTCCGCCGACCTCGCGCGAACGGTCGGGTGGGTGCCGCAGAACCCGGAGCACGGCTTCCTCACCACCAGCGTGCGGGAGGAGATCACCCGCACCGGGGCGCGGCTGGGTTCCCCGGTCGCGGTCGACGAGATCCTGGAGGTGCTCGGGCTGAGCTCGCTGGCCGACGCCAACCCCTACCGGCTCTCCGGCGGGGAGCAGCGCCGGGTCGCGCTCGCCGCCGCGCTCGCACACCGGCCCGGTGCCCTGATGCTCGACGAACCGACCGTCGGGCAGGACCGCCGCACCTGGGCCGCGATCGCCGGGTGGCTGCGGGCCGCCGCCCGATCCGGTGCCACCGCGGCCGCCTCCACCCACGATCCGGTGCTGATCGACCTCGCCGACCGCGAAACGCGGCTCCACCGGGGGCGGGTGCTGGCGCGGTGAACGGTGTGCTGGCCAGGGTGAACCCCCTGGTGCTGGTGGCGGTGGGTCTGCTGGCGCTCGTCGCGTCGCTCGGGGTGCGCTCGCTCCTCACCGCGGTGATCACCTCGTGCGCCTACGTGCTCGCGATGGTGCTGATGCTCCCCGCGCGTTCCGGCCATCCGCTGCGGTTCATCACGGTCGTGCTGGGTGGCCTCTCGGTCGCCTACTCGACGTGGCTGCTCGGCGGTGGGCAGCTCGACGTCGCCGCCACCGCCGGACTGCGGATCGTCGTGCTGGCGCTGCCCGGGGTGGCCGTCGCGCCGCTGATCGAGCCGATGGCGCTGGCCGATCAGCTGGGGCAGCGCCTCCGCCTGCCGCACCGGTTCGTCGTGTCGTTCGCCGCGGCGCTCCAGCGGTTCGAGCAGCTCGGCCAGACCTGGCAGTACCTCTCGCGGGCGCGCCGCGCGCGCGGGTTCGGCCCCGGCCGGGGACCGATCTCCCGCGCCCGCCACGCCGCCTCGGTCACCTTCGGGCTGCTGGTCACCACCATGCGCGAGGCCACCAGCGCCTCGATCGCGATGGACGCCCGCGGCTTCGCCCGCGCCCGGCAGCGCACCTGGGCGGAACCGGTGCCCTGGACCAGGACCGACACCGCCGTGCTGGTGGTCGGCGTGCTGCTCGCCGCCGTGCCCTACGCGGCCGAGGTGCTGACCGCCTGACTCACCGGGCGAAGAAGTCGGCGACGCGGCCCGTCCAGCTCGTGACGTCCTCGGCCGTCCGCGACACGTGCAGGGCCGAGTTCGGCAGCAGCTCGTGCAACCGCTCCGCAGTAGCCACCGGGTGGAGCGGATCGGTGTCCCAGGCGAGGATCAGCGCCGGGTGCTCCAGCGCGGAGATCGCTTCGGGGGCGGGCAGCTCGGACGAGCCGACGCCCCTCAGCGCGGCCGGGATCAGCTCGTCCGCCACGTCGGGGGCCAGGTCGAACTTCGGGTGATCGGCGAAGATCGGCACGGGATCGGCGCGGGCCCACTGCTGCCGCCATCCGGCCGCGCCGAGCCGGTCGAAGTCGTCGGCGGTGTCGAAGTACCACTGCTTGGCCTGCACCGGACCGCTCTCCCAGGAGACGGGCGGGATCAGCAGCGCGAGCCGCCGGAACCGCCGCGGCGCCGCGACCGCCGCGTGCAGGACGGCGGCGCATCCCCAGGAAGAACCGGCGAAGTCGGCGGGCTGGTCGATCCCGGCCGCGTCGAGCAGTGCGAGCAGATCACCCGCGGCGGTTTCGAAGCGGTAGTCGTCGGCTGCGGGCCGCCCCGTGGACCGGCCGTGCCCGCGCTGGTCGTAGGTGAGCAGCTGGCGACCTAGGCCCAGCGCGTCGAAGTCGAAGAGCTCGAAGCGCCGCACGGCATCCCTGCTGAGCAGCACCCCGTGCGCGTAGCCGACCGGCGCACCGGTCCCGGTGAGCTGGTAGGCGATGCGGGCGCCACCGCGGTCCAAGTAGCGGTCCGGGGACATCGGCTTCCTCCTCCACGAGCCGCGAAATCGACGGTTTTCGTACCCTACCCCACTAGGGTATTCACCCAGTGGACGCCGATGCTGTTCCCCCGCGTCCGCGCGTCGGCCGGTGGGCGTTCGCCGCGGTCTGGTCGAATGTGGGCATGCGAATGGAGGTGCGATGACGAGGAGAGTCGGGTGGCGCTGGTTCGCCGCGTGCGCGCTCGTGGCCGCGACGGCGGGGTGCGCCGCGGTGCGCGATGCCGCTCCTGCCGCACCGGTCGCGACGACCTCCGCCGCACCGAACTCGGCCGACCAGGACCCGGCCCGGTTCGCCGCGCAGGTGGTGGCCCGCGCGCGGGAAGCCGGTGTGGATCCGCAGCTGGTGATGGCGATCCTCTACAACGAGTCCTACAAGCCGCACGACCCGGCCGCGGAGCGCGCCTGGCTGCAGCTCGACCCGGACGCCGCGCTGGGTGTGGCGAACATGCACCGGGTCGCCTTCGACGAGGTCAAGGCCGACCGCGACTTCGCGGGCCGCGACTGGCTGGAGCTCCCCGACGACCCGGACCTGGCCATCCGAGCCGCGGCCTGGTACCTGCACGACCTCGCCGCGATGCTCCCGGACCAGCGGTCGGGCGCGCACAGCACCGCGGAGCTGCTGGCGCTGGGCTACAACGCCGGACCGGGGAACATGCGCGCGTTCGCGAAGGGCAGTCCCCCAGGCCCGCAGGCCCAGTCCTATCTGGACAGGCTGCGGGAGAACTGGCAGAGGGCGGGCGAGGCCGTCGCTGGCCGCTGACCCGCGGACAGCCCGACACACCGAGGCGTGGGGTTGGCCGCGCTCAGCGGTCACTAGCCGCGCAGCGCACGCGCGGTTTCCGACTCCTCGCAGGCCAGCAGCTGCTGCGGCGTTCCCGAGCAGATGACGCGACCGCCGCGGCGGCCCGGCCCCGGGCCGAGGTCGATCACCCAGTCCGCGCGGCGGATCACCTCCAGGTTGTGCTCGATCACCAGCACCGTGTTGCCGCGCTCGACCAGCCGGTCCAGGACCTGGAGCAGGACTTCGACGTCGGTCAGGTGCAGGCCGGTGGTCGGTTCGTCGAGCACGTAGCAGGTGGGGTCGGCGGCGGTGGACAGCTCCTTGGCGATCTTCAGGCGCTGGCACTCGCCACCGGAGAGGTCGGTCAGCGGCTGGCCCAGGCGCAGGTAGCCCAGCCCGACGTCCACCAGGTGGCTCAGGGCGCGGCCGATCGCCGGCTCGGGCAGGCGGTGCACGGCGTCGGCGATGGTCAGGTCGTCGACGTCGGCGATGGACAGCCCGTCCACGGTGTGCGCGAGGACCTCCGCGGTGAAGCGGCGACCGGCGCAGGCCTCGCAGACCGTCTCCTGCCCGTCCATGAACGCCAGGTCGGTGTAGATCACCCCGGCGCCCCGGCACACCGGGCACGCGCCTTCGGAGTTGGCGCTGAACAGCTTCGGGCTCACCCCGTTGCGCCGGGCGAACAGCTTCCGGATCGCCGGGGCGATGCCGCAGTAGGTCAGCGGCGACGAGCGGCGGTTGGTGCTCACCGGGCGCTGGTCGACGACGGTGGCCGGGTGCTGGGCGACGAACTCCGCGGCCAGGCTGGACTTCCCGGACCCGGCGACGCCGGTCAGCACCGTCAGCACCCCGGTCGGCACGTCCACGGTCAGGTCGCGCAGGTTGTTGCGGTCAGCGTTGTCGATGCGCAGCTTGCCCGTCGGCGCTCGCGGGGTCCGGGACGGGATCCGGGACCGCAGCCCGCGCCCGGTCGGGGTGTCCGCGGCCGCCAGCTCGTCGAAGGTGCCCTGGAACACGATGCGCCCGCCCGCTCCGCCCGCGCCGGGCCCGAGCTCGACGATGCGGTCCGCGGCGCGCATCACGTCCGGGTCGTGCTCCACGACCAGCAGCGTGTTCCCCTTGTCCCGCAACGACTCCAGCAGTCCGATCATGGGCTGCACGTCGTGCTGGTGCAGGCCGACGGTGGGTTCGTCGAACACGTACAGCATCTCGACCAGGCTGCTGCCCAGGTGCCGGACCGTCTTGATGCGCTGCGACTCGCCGCCGGAGAGCGTGGTCGTCGGCCGCGCCAGCGACAGGTAGCCGAGCCCGATCCGGGTCAGCGCGCCGAGCTTGTCCGACAGCGCCGCCACCACCGGCGCGACGCGCGGATCCCGCACCTCGGCGACGACTTCGGCCAGCTCACCGATCTCCATCCGGCTCATCTCGCCGATGGTGCGGCCGAGCACGCGGGCGGTGCGGGCGGCTTCGCGCAGCCGCTCGCCGCCGCATTCCGGGCAGCGCGCCGAGCGGGTGAACTGGCGCACCACCGCCTGCTTGCGCTCGGACATGGTGTCGGCGGTGTGCAGGTAGATGCGTTCGAAGCGGTCGACCACACCTTCGTAGTCCTTCGGCACCCGCAGCGAGAGCCGTTGCGCCGCGGCGCGGTGGAGCAGCGCCTCCCGGTCGGCTTCCGACCAGTCGCGCAGCGGTTTCGCCGGGTCGAAGACGCCGATCTCGGCGTACTGGCGGTACCAGTACTGGCCGTTGCCGAAGCCGGGCAGCACGACCCCGCCCTGCTCCAGCGACTTGTCCAGGTCCAGGATCCGCTCGACGGCGGTGGTCAGCGTCTCCCCCAGCCCCGCGCAGGTCGGGCACATCCCGGCCGGGTCGTTGAAGGAGAAGTGGTTGCTCTCGCCGACGTGCGGTTCGCTCACCCGCGAGAACAGCAACCGCAGGTAGGTGAACGCATCGGTGGCGGTGCCGACCGTCGAGCGCGCGTTGCCGCCCAGACGCTTCTGGTCGATCAGCACCACCGGCGACAGCCCTTCCAGCTCATCGGCCTCGGGGCGGCTCCACCGCGGCAGGCGGTTGCGCACGAACGGCGGGTAGTTCTCGTTCACCTGGTACCCGGCTTCGGCCGCGATCGTGTCGAACACCAGCGAGGACTTGCCGGAACCGGACACCCCGGCGAACACCACCAGCTCGCCGCGCGGCAGGTCGGGTCGACGGCCTTCAGGTTGTGCGTGCGGGCGCCCCGGATGCGGATCGTTGAGCTCATGGCGCGACCGTACGAGCAGATGTGGCCGGTTCCTGGCCGCAATTCGGGGATGATGGAGGGCATGAGCGATGTCACCCGGCGCCTGCTCGAACTGCTCGCCCACCTGCAGACCGGCCGCCGCTTCAGCGGTCCGGAACTGGCGGCGCGGCTGGAGACCAGTCCCCGCACGGTGCGGCGCGACGTGGAGCGGCTGCGAGACTACGGCTACCCGGTGACGACGCAGCCGGGACCGGGCGGCTTCTACCAGCTGTCGGCCGGTCAGGCCCTGCCGCCGATGGTGTTCGACGACGAGGAGGCGGTCGCGACCGTGGTCGGTCTCGGCGTGCTGGCCGCCAGCGCGCCGCCGGACACCGACGTCGGGGGCATCGGCTCGGCGGCCGACCGCGCGTTCGGCAAGATCGACCAGTTCCTGCCGAAGCGGCTGCGGGCCCGCGCCACCGCCGTGCGCGCCACGCTCGAAGCCGCCGCGCAGACCGCGCCACCGGTCAACGCCGAAGCGCTCGCCACGCTGGCCGCCGCCGCAGCCCGGCACGAGCACGCCACCTTCAGCTACACCACCCGCGACGGCACCACATCCGCGCGCCGCGTCGAGCCCTACCGGCAGGTGCACCTCCACCTGCGCTGGTACCTGCTGGCCTGGGACCGCGACCGGGCGGACTGGCGCACCTTCCGGCTCGACCGGATCAGCGGCATCGCCGTCCCCGGAACCCGATTCGACCCTCGCCCGCTGCCCGCCGAGTCCGCCGCCGAGTACCTGCGCGAGAAGCTCGCCGAACCGCGGCACCGGGCCGTCGTCCTGGTCGACGCACCGGCGCACCGCGTCGCCGACACCCTGAAGTTCACCGACTGCGCCATCGAGCCGCTGGCCGCCGACCGCTGCCAGGTCACCACCCGGATCGACTCCTTCGAGTGGCTGGTGCTCAACCTGGCCCTCCTGAACGCGGACTTCGTCATCGAAGAACCCGAGGAGTTCCGCGACCGGTGCCGCGAACTGGCCACCCGGCTCGGCCGCGCCACGCGGGACCCGGGGTGATCACTCGGCGAAGAAGGCACGCAGCGCGGCGGCGGTCCGCTCGGGTTGTTCCTCGGGCACGTAGTGGTCGCACGGAAGGGCTTGACCGCGCAGGTCTTCCGCGTAGTCGTGCCAGGTCGCGAGGACGTCGTAGTTGCGACCGACGAAGCTGTGCTCGCCCCACAGCGCCAGCACCGGGCAGGTGATGGAGCGGCCCGCGTCGGCCTCGTCGTGCTCGAGGTCGATCGACGCCGCCGCGCGGTAGTCCGAGCAGGACGCGGCGATCGCGGCCGGATCGGAGAAGCAGCGCACGTACTCCGCCACCGCGTCCGGGTCGAACGGCGTCCCGCCGCGGTGGCGCGCCGACATCCGCGCCCTGATCCAGAACTCCGGGTCGCCGCCGATCAGCCGCTCCGGGATCCCGTTGCCCGCGGCCAGGAAGAACCAGTGGTAGTACCCCAGGCCGAACTCCTTGTCCGCGTGCTCGAACGCGTGCCGGGTCGGCACGATGTCCAGCACCGCGAGCGCGGAGACCGCCTCGGGCGCGTCCAGCGCCAGCCGGTGGCCGACCCGGCCGCCGCGGTCGTGCCCGGCCACGCCGAAGCGCTCGAAGCCCAGCGACCGCATGACCAGCAGCTGGTCCCGCGCCATCGCGCGCTTGGAGTACTCGGCGTCGTCCGGGCCCGGCGCGGGTTTGTCGCTGTCGCCGTAGCCGCGGAGATCGGCGAGCACGACGGTGTGCTCACCGGCGAGCAGCGGCGCGACGTGGTGCCAGATCAGGTGGGTCTGCGGATAGCCGTGCAGGAGCAGCAGCGGTGGCCCGTCACCGCCGACCGCGCAGTTGATGCGCACGCCGTCGGCGTCGACGGTCCGCCGCGCGAACGAGCTGGGCAGCGGGACGCCCATCTGGTCTCCTCCCGGTCGTGGTGTCAGCTTCCGAGGAATTCCAGCACGGTGCTGGTGAAATCCTCGGTGGTGGCGGTGCCGCCGAGGTCCGGGGTGCGGACCCGGGTGCGCGCGAGCACCGCGGCGATGGCCTGCTCGACCTCGGCCGCTGCCTCCGGGTGGCCGAGGTGGTCGAGCATCAGCGCGGCGGTCCAGATCGCGCCCAGCGGGTTGGCGACCCCCTGACCGGCGATGTCCGGCGCGGAACCGTGCACCGGCTCGAACATCGACGGGAACTCCCGCTCCGGGTTGAGGTTCGCGGCCGGGGCGATCCCGATGCCGCCCGCGACGGCCGCGGTCAGATCGCTGAGGATGTCGCCGAACAGGTTGGACCCGACGATCACGTCGAACCGGGCCGGGTCGAGCACCACCTTGGCGCACAGCGCGTCGATGTGCTCGGACACCGGGGAGACGTCCGGGAAGGACTCGGCCCGCTCGGCGACCAGCTCGTCCCAGAACGGCAGGGTGTGCACGATCCCGTTGGACTTCGTCGCCGAGGTGAGCCCGCCCCGCCGCTGGCGGGCGAGGGAGAACGCGAAGTCGACCACGCGGGTCACCCCGGCGCGGGTGAACACCGCCTCCTGCACGGCCATCTCCTCCGGGAAGCCCCGGTTGAACCGGCCGCCGATCTCGCTGTACTCGCCTTCGACGTTCTCGCGCACCACGACCAGGTCGACCTCGCCCGCGACGGCCCGCCGCACCGGGCTCTCCAGACCCTCGAAGACCTTGATCGGGCGGAGGTTGACGTACTGCCGGAAGCTCCGGCGGATCGGGATCAGCAGACCCCACAGCGAGACGTGGTCGGGCACCGAGGGGTGGCCGACGGCGCCGAGGAAGATCGCGTTGTGGTGGCGGATCCGGTCCAGCCCGTCCTCCGGCATCATCGCCCCGAGCTCGCGGTATCGGGCGCAGGACCAGTCGAACTCGTCGTGCTCGAAGGTGATGCCGTGGCGCTTGCCGACCACGTCGAGGACCCGGGTGGCGGCCGGGGTCACCTCCTGGCCGATGCCGTCGCCGGGGATGAGCGCAATCCGGTGAGCAACCATGGTCCCGATCGCACCACCGGCTGCCCCGCCGCGTCCAAGACGCAATCCGAGCCCGCCTCATAGGACGGGCTTATAAGCAGCGCAGGAAAGCCGCGGCCGCCGGGGTGAGCGCATCGGTCCGGCTGACCACCGCGACGTGCAGGTGGGCTTCCGGGAGCAGGTCGAGCACCAGCGCCCCGGCGCGCCGGGCCAGCGGAGCCCACGACTCGGCGAGCACGGCCACCCCCACCCCGGCCAGCACCAGCGGCAGGATCGTCTCCCGGTGCTCGGTCTCCACGACCTGCCGCAGGTCGACGCCGGAGGCCCGGATCTCGTCCACGACCCGCCGCATCCCGGTGCCCGGCTGCCCGGCGATCACCCGCTGCCCGGCCAGGTCCTCCCACCGCACCTCGCGCATCCCCGCGAGCGGCCCGTCCGCACCGGCCACCAGAACGAACCGCTGCCGACCTGCCGGGGTCACCGCGAGCCCGGCCTCGGCCAGCGGTTCGGTGCTGGCCAGCAACCCCAGCTCCGCCGCACCGCTGCGGACCATCTCCACCACACCGCTCGCGGTGTGCGCCGCCTTGACGGTCACCGAGAGACCGGGGTGCTGCTCGACGAACGTCCGGATGAACCCGCTCAACGGTTCGACCGCCTGCGAGGGCATCGCGGCGATCTCCACCCGCCCGACGGCCAGCCCGGTGACCGACTCGACGCTGGCCCGCGCGGTCTCCAACCCGCGCACCACCTGCCGAGCGGGTTCGATCAGGGCGCGACCGGCGTCGGTCAGCACCAGCCGCCGCCCGATGCGGCGGAACAGATCCTGCCCCAGGTCGCGCTCCAGGGACCGGATGGCCTGCGACAGCGAGGGCTGCGCGACGTGCAGCGCCACCGCGGCCCGGCTCACCCCGCCGTGATCGACCACCGCCAAGAAGTACCCGAGCTGCCGCGCATCCACGACGGGGATCCTCGCACCGGGCCGCGGCTGTGCGCTCCCCCGGATCAGGTGCCGACGACGTCGGTGGTCATGGCGCGGGCGCTGCCGAGGTAGTTCGCCGGGTCGCAGAGCTCGTCGATGCGGCTGGCACCGAGCTGCGCGACGAGTTCGGGGTTGCGGCGCAGCTCGTCGGCCAGGTCCGCACCGGACTCGATGGCGTTGCGGCAGGCGTCGTAGACGACTTCGTGCGCGCGCTGTCGGCCGAGCACCGGTGCGACGGCCATCATGACCGCCTCCGCGACGATGAGACCGCCGGTGAGCGCGGTGTTGGACCGCATCCGATCGACGTCGACCTCCAGACCGGTGAGCATGAACTCCGCCTGGTGCAGGGAGGCCGCCACGAGCTGGAAGGCCTCCGGGACGGTGGCCCACTCGAGGTGCCAGGGGCCGGTGGCGCGCTCGAAGTCCTGCATCAGCGCGTCGAGCATCGTGGCGGACCGGTCCCGCAGGAGCTTCGCGGCGGCGACCATCAGCTCGCTGGAGATCGGATTGCGCTTCTGCGGCATGGTCGAGCTCGCGCCGCGGCCCGGCACGAAGGGCTCGGCGAGTTCGCCGAACTCCGACGAGCACATCATCATCACGTCCCAGCCGATCTTGCCCAGCGATCCGCCGATCGCGGCCAGCAGCGCGACGATCTCGTTGAGCCCGTCGCGGGCGACGTGCCAGGTGATCTCGGGGTCGCGCAGTCCGAGCTCGGCGGCGAGCGCGGCGCGCACGGCCAGCCCGTCGGGGCCGGTCCCGAGCGAGGCGAGCGTTCCGGCAGCGCCGCCGAACTGGACCATGAGGTCGCGCTCGCGGGCCTGGGAGAGCCGCTCGCTGTGCCGGTCCAGCGCCGAAACCCACACGGCGGCGCGGAATCCGAAGGTCACCGGCAGCGCGTGCTGGAGGTGGGTGCGGCCCGCCGTCACGGTGTCGACGTGCTCGGCGGCGAGGCGGCGCAGCACAGCGCGCACCCGGTCGAGGGCCGCGGCGACGAGGTCGAGCCCGTCGCGGCACTGCAGCATCGTCGCGGTGTCCATGATGTCCTGCGTGGTGGCACCCCAGTGCAGGTATCCGCCCGCCTCGCCGCACTGCTCGGCGAGCTGGGTGACCAGCGGCAGCACCGGGTAGCCGACGTTCTCGGTGTCCGCCCGGAGCCGCTCGTGGTCCAGCGCGCCGGGGCGGACCGAGTCGCTGATCGCCTGCGCGGCCTCGTGCGGGACGATGCCGACCTTGGCCTGGGCGCGAGCGAGCGCGGTCTCGGTGTCGATCATGCGCTGGACGAAGGCCTCGTCGCTGAACACCTCGCGCATCTGCGCGGTCGAGAACATCTCGCGGTAGAGGAACGAGTCGAAGACCGTGCTGTTCACCGTGCACTCCTGGAGTTCGCGGGGGTGGTGGGGACGTTGGCGGCGGGGTCCGCCTTCGGAGCGTCGTCGTCCTGGTCGAGCAGGGACGGGTCGGCGAGCACCGCGCGCAGGCGGGCGCGGTCTAGGTCGCCATTCCAGCGGGAGATGACCGCGGTGGCCACGACGTTGCCGAAGGTGTTGCACGTGGCGGTGGCCATCGACATCACGCGGTAGACGCCGAAGAGGATCGCGACGCCCTCGACGGGGAGGTAGCCGGTGGCGGTCACCGTCGAGGCGAACACCACGAACGTGCCGCCGGAGACCGTGGCCGCGCCCTTGGAGGTCAGGAGCATGATCACCAGCAGGCCGAGCTGCTGCTCGAAGCCCATCGGGATGCCGTAGGCGTTGGCCAGGAACAGCGTGCACAGCGCCAGGTAGATCGAGGTGCCGTCGAGGTTGAACGCGTAACCGGTGGGCATCACCAGCCCGACCGTCTGGCGGGACAACCCCATCCGCGGCAGCTTCTCGAGCAGGCCGGGCAGCCCGGCCTCGGACGAGGCGGTGCCGAGCACCAGGGTCAGCTCGGTGCGGACCGCGCGCAGCAGCCGGAAGACGTTGATCCCGGCGGCGAGGCAGATCCCGCCGAGGACGACCACGATGAACAGGACCACCACGATCCAGTACTGCGCCACCAGCTCGGCCAGGGCCAGCAGCATCGCCGGGCCGTTGGTGCCCACCGAGTAGGCGATCGCGCCGAAGGTCCCGATCGGCGCCAGGCGCATGATCACGTTGATCAGGGCGAAGAATCCCTCGGACGCGGTCTCCAGCCCGGCGGTGAAGCGGGCCTGGACCGCGGGGGCGAGGGTGAGCAGCCCGATGCCCAGCAGCACCGCGATCACCACGACCTGCAGCAGGTGGCCCGAGCTGAACGCGCCGACGAAGTTGTCCGGCACGACCGTGGCGAGGAAGCCCTCGTCGTCGCTCCCGCCCGTCGGCGCTCCCCCGGTCGGGTGCGCACCGCTGAGGGCGCCGGTGCCGATCCCGACGCCGGAGACGTTGCCGGCGAGCAGGCCGAGCAGGAGCGCGACGGTGGAGACGACCTCGAAGTAGATCAGCGCGATCAGCCCGGTGCGGCTGGCCTTCTTGAGGTCCCCGGCCGCGGCGATGCCCATCACGACGGTGAGGAAGACCAGGGGTGCGACCCCGATCTTGATCAGGTCGAGGAAGGTGTCGCCGACGACCCCGAGCTGCGCGGAGAACGCCGGGAACAGCGCGCCGACCGCGATCCCGAGGACGATCGAGATCAGGACCTGGTTGCCGATGCTGGTGTACCAGCGCGCTCTGCGCCTCGGGCGGCCGCTCGCGAGGAGCTCTTCCGCAGATCTCATCCCACACCCCTTTGTGTCTAGACACATTTATGTCTAGACACAAAGGTGGCCGGTGTTGGACCGGATGTCAATGGGCGTCTTGCACCCCGGGACTACGCGGAGCCGGAGCGGACCAGCGTCGTGCGGTAGCTGAACGTGTCGCCGGGGTGCACGCCGATCGTGGTCTCGAACAGGTCTCCGGTCGCGTCGTAGTAGTGCCGGACGAACTCCAGCGCAGGGCTGCCCGGCGGGAGGCCGAGCACTTCGGCCGGTTCGGCCGGGAGCGCGATCGCGCGGACCCGCTGCACCACGCGGTGCGTCGACCGGCCGGTCCGCTCCCGGACGAGATCGCTGATCAGACGCGTGCTCTCGTCCAGATCTCCGGCGATCGCAGCGGCGTCGCCGGGCGAGAGGTAGACCTGCGACCAGGACACCGCCGAACCGTCCGGCGCCCGCCGGACGGTGGTCAGCCGAGCGCGCACCTCGCCGGACGGCAGGCCCGTGGCTTCGGCGAGCTCGGGCCCGATGGTGACCTCCTCGGACGCGGTGACCTCGCGGACCGCGTCCCGCCCGTACTGGACGAGTTCCTCGAGACTGCCCAACGACGTGTCGAACCGCTGCGTCGGCGTGAGCCGCTCGACGCGGGTGCCGTCCCCCTTGCGCCGGGAGACCAGCCCCCGGGCCTCCAGCTCCCGCAGCGCGTTGCGCAAGGTCTCGCGGGAGACCTGGAACGATGCCGCCAGCTCTGGCTCCGGAGGGATCCGCTCCCCGATCTCCCACCGCCGGGCCGCGATATCCGCCGCCAGGTCGCGAGCGATCTGCAGGTAGCGCGGCTCCTTGCCCCCGTTGACAGCACGAACCTCCATGTCCGCCATCGTCGCACGCCCCCGCCGCAGGTGATCAGCACCGCCCGGCTAGACCAGGGCGGTCACGACCATCGCGACGAGGACGAGCACCAGGAGGGCCAGGTAGGCGATCGCGTGCACGCGGTCGGGGATCTTGCCGACCACCCGCTTGGTCACCGCGATGGTCGGCAGCGAACCGCAGAGCAGGGCCGCCCCGACGAGGACGTTGACGTGCCCGAGCTGCCCCGGGTAGGGCGTGGTCGGCGTCGCCAGGGCGTACACCGCGGTCCCGGCGACCGCGACGGGGATGCTGAGCGGGTTGGCCATCGCGGCGGCGTCAGCCATCGGCAGGCCGCGGCGCCGGAGCAGCGGCACGGTCAGGACGCTCCCGCCGACGCCGAGGAAGCTGGCGACCGCGCCGATGCCGACCCCGCCCGCCGTCGAGGCGACCTTGCCCAGCGGCTCGCCCGCCCCCTCCCGGGCGTTGTCGAGGAACCCGCGCCGGAGCGCGCTGTCGACGATCGTGATCGCGAGGTAGGCGATGAACAGCAGGTGCAGGGCGGAGTCCGGGGCCCAGGTGGCGGCGACCGCACCGAGCACCGCACCGAGCGCGATGAACTCGATCAGCGGGTGGAGGTGCGCCTTGCGGAGGCGGCCGGACCGGGCCTGTGCGAAGGTGGCCGTGGTGGCGTTGACGATCATCACCGCGGTCGAGGTGGCCACCGCGGTGTGCATCGCGTCGGCACCCGTGGTGGCGGCGACCACCCCGAACACGACCGGCACGATGATGAAACCGCCGCCGAATCCGAACAGGACGGTGGTCACGCCGGTCAGGCAGCCGAACCCGAGCAGCACGAGGAAGGAGACGAGCACCGGGCCACGGTAGGACCGGCCAGCGCTGGCGCACAATCGATGTCACGCCACGACCGTTCGAGTTCGCGCCACCGGTCGACTAGGGTGGCCGGGTGCGCAACGTGCCCGTGGACGAGGTGGACGGGATCGACCGCGCGGTGCTGGCGATCGGCACCGATTACCCGCCCGGCCACCTGCTGCCCCGCCACCGGCACCGGCGCGCGCAGCTGCTGTACGGCGCGGTCGGGATCATGCAGGTCGAGACCGCGGACGGGAGCTGGACGGTGCCGCCGCGCCGAGCGGTGCTGATCCCGCCCGAGACCGACCACCAGGTGCTGATGGACGCCGTGAGCACCCGCAGCCTCTACCTGGAGTCCTCGGCCGTGCCGTGGTTCCCGGCGCGCTGCCGGGTCGTGGACGTCTCCCCGCTGCTGCGCGAGCTCCTGCTCGCCGCGGTGGACATCCCGCCGGAGTACGACCGGCACGGCCGCGACGGCGCGCTGGTCGAGCTGATCCTGCACGAGATCCGCAACCTCGCACCGCTGCCGTTCGACCTGCCGCTGCCCGCCCGGACAGACCTGCGCGAGCTCTGCGAGGCGTTCCAAACGGCGCCGAACGTCCGCGAAGCGCCATCCGGGTGGGCCGCCCAGCTCGGCGTCAGCGCCCGCACGTTCAACAGGATGTTCCTGGCCGGAACCGGCCTCAGCTTCCAGCAGTGGCGGCAACGGGCCTGCGTCCTGCACGCGATCCGCCTGCTCTCCGCCGGACGAACCGTCACCCGGGTAGCGGCCGAACTCGCCTACGACACCCCGGCGGCGTTCTCCACCATGTTCCGCAAGCAGACCGGAACGGCACCGAGCTCGTTCCAGCCCCGCTGAACGTCCCCTGTGGACGCCTGCGCGGGCGGGCCTCCGCCGCGGCGATGGACCGCCGCGGAGGCCCGCACGGGCTCAGCTGGCCTCCGGCACCGCCATCTCGCCCAGCGCCGACCAGTCGTCCTGGTCGAGCGTCGTGTTGATGACCCGCGGGGTCTCCACGAGGTGCGGCGGCAGCTCCTGCTGCGCGGCCTTGAAGTGCGCCGAGTTGACGTGCGCGGCGCCGGCGTCCCCGTCCCGGAAGGCCTCCACCAGGACGTACTCGGTCGGGTCCTCGACGCTGCGGGACCAGTCGAACCACAGGCACCCGGCCTCGCCCCGGGTGGCCTCGGTGAACGCGCGGGTGATCTCGGGCCACCGGTCCGCGTGCTCGGGCTTGACGCGGAACTTCGCGGTGATGAAGATCATCTGCTTCCTCCTCCTGCTACTTCCTGTCGGGCCCGTTCTACCCCGCCCCGGGAACCCCCGCGCGCGGGCGGGGTGCGACTTGCGATTCCGATCACGGGACGAGGATCGCCGCGGGCGCCGTCTAGTCCACAGGAGACGGTCGGAGGCGGGGCCGCTCCCGGCGCGGCCAGACCCGTTCCAGGCAGGTCGTGATCACGTAGCGGACCTGCCGAAGTGGTTCGGCCGGGTACCGACGATCGCTCGGCTGGCTTCCGCACGCCGGACCGCACGCGTCACCAGCCACCGCGCATTCCTCCCCAGTTCTGCGGTCAGCACCCCGGGGCCCGGGTGAAACCAGGTGGCGCCGGGCTCGTGCGTGGACGAGGATCGGGCTTGTCATGAGTGATTTCGATGTTCAGCTGGTTCCGATGGGGTTGGCGCACCTGGCCGGGGTGCTCGAGCTCGGGCACCAGGTCTTCGACGTGTCCGCGATGCCCTACACCTCGTGGTCGTTGTCCAGCGTGGCCGTGCACATGGACGCCCAGCCGGATGCGTGCTGGGTCGCCGAGGCCGACGGGCGGGTGGTCGGGTTCGTGCTCGGGTCGCTGTCCTACGACGAGCGGGCCGACTGGGGTTACGTGGAGTGGCTCGCGGTCGCTCCCGACCACCAGGGCAAGGGGTTGGCCAGGACGCTGCTGGAGGAGTCCTGCGCGGCGCTGTTCGCCGCTGGCGCCACGCGGATCATCACCGACGTCGAGCAGAACAACACCGCTTCCGCCCAGCTCATGCAGCGCAGCGGCTTCACCGACAGCGTGACCGTCACCTTGTTCGTCCGCCACGCGCCCGCCGACGGGGCTCGGCAGTCGCGGTCGCGCGCACGCGCCACCGATCCCGCCAAGGCCCGGCTGCACGCCGTCGCGCGCAAGACCGAGCGCAGCTGAGCGATTCGGGGCGGCGGCAGCGTCGCTCTTTCCGGCGATCACCGCACACCGATGCCGTGAGCGGCGATGGCGGTCCTCGCGACCACCGCCGCTCACGACGCGCCCGCACCGCCCAGGACGGAATTCCCGCCGGTTCCGCAGTTCCGCGCGACAGAGATTTCGGAATTCCCGATTCAATCGCAGCGGACCGGAAATTCCGCGGGAATTGTCGAATCGACCGCCGCGACCGTTCGGCGATACGGGTGATGTTCACCTTCGCGGTGGTCACCCTTTCATCTGTATCTACTCGTAGAACCGGCCCATAGACTCGGGCATCGATCCAGATCGCAGCCAGCTCGCCGAACAGGCGGGACCATCACGACCGCGCAGCGCACCGGCACCGCCGCCGATCAGCTCCGCCACCGGCCGACGACGAATTCGATTCTCGCGAAAGGGGAAGCAATTCGCCGTGCGCCGATCGGGCTGCGCGGCCGAAATCCCGAAAGCCGAGAGCAAGTCCACCAACGGGAGGTTCGTGACGTGTCGTCACCCGCTGCCGAACAGTTCTCGTCCCTGCAGACCCGCGCGGCGCGGCTGCTCGCGACCACGACCAAGACCCCGCCGCAGATGCAGTCCATCAGCTCCCGGAACCTGCTCCGGCAGCTCCCGTGGCTGACCGTCTCCAGCGGCACCTACCGGGTGAACCGGCGCCTGCAGATCAAGGTCGGGCGCGGGCGGGTGTCGTTCGTCCAGGAGGGAACCGACGTCCGCATCATCCCGGAGACCCTCACCGAGCTCGCCGCCCTGCGCGGCTACACCGACGTGGACGTCCTCACCCGCCTCGCGGGCATGTTCACGGTCCGCCAGGTCACGCCGGGCGAGGTGCTCGCCGCGGAGGGCAGCCCGATCCGGGAGGTCTTCGTCGTCGCGCACGGCCGGGTCGAGCGGCTGGCCACCGGCGAGTACGGCACCGTCGACCACCTCGGCGTGATCACCGACGGGGACCAGCTCGGCGACGAGGCGGTCGGTCGAGGACCCGACCTGGTCGGCGACGCTGCGGTGCGCCACGTCCGGGACGATCATGGTGCTCAACTGGGACGCCCTGCGCGAGCTGCTCGACACCGAGGACGGGCTGCGCGCGCACCTGGACGACTTCGCGCGGCGCCGCTCGCTGCCGCAGAACCGCCGCGGTGAAGCCGAGATCGCGCTGTCCGCCGGGCACCTGGGCGAAGCGCGGCTGCCCGGGTCGTTCGTCGACTACGAGCTGGGCCCCCGCGAGTACGAGCTGTCGCTGACGCAGACGGTGCTGCAGGTCCACACCCGCGTCGCCGACCTCTACAACGACCCGATGAACCAGGTCGAGGAGCAGCTCCGGCTCACCGTCGAGGAGATCCGCGAGACCCAGGAGCACGAACTGCTGCACAACCCGGACTTCGGCCTGCTGCACAACACCTCCTACGACCAGCGGATCTCCACCCGCACCGGCCCGCCGACGCCCGACGACATGGACGACCTGCTGTCCATGCGCCGCTCCACGGACGCGTTCTTCGCACACCCGAAGGCGATCACCGCGTTCCTGCGGGAGTGCAACCGGCGGGGGCTGGCGGTGGACGCGACCACCCAGGACAACGGGTCGAAAGCCCTGTCCTGGCGCGGCGTCCCGGTGTACCCGCTGGGCAAGATCGGCCTCAGCGACCACAACACCACCTCGATCATCGCCATGCGGCGCGGCGAGGAGCGGCAGGGCGTGGTGGGCCTGCAGCCCACCGAACTGCCCGACCAGGTGCAGCCCGGGCTGAACGTGCGGTTCATGGGCATCACCGACCAGGCCATCCTGCGCTACCTGGTGACCGCCTACTACAGCGTCGCACCGCTGGTCCCGGACGCGGTCGGGCTGCTGGAGCACGTCGAGATCGGCCGGGCTGATTCCTGATGATCGAGCTCATCGCGCACGAAACACCGGTCCCCGCACAACAACCGCACACCAGCGGTGTGCAGGGGACCAGCGCCTGCACCCCGCCGGGAACCCAGCAGCGGACCACCGTCCTGCACTGCCCGCCCGCACCGCCCGAGCGCGCCGAGGTCGCGGCGGAGATCAACAGCCGGATCATCGCGTGGATGGCCGGGCTCGGGCTGGACAGCGAGGACAACGTCGAGGGCGTCTACAAGCACGATCCCGGGCGCGGCATCACGCTGTGCCACCCGGGCAGCCAGGACGTCGACCGGATGACCGCGGCGGGCAAGATGATCGTGGCCGAGACCGCGGTGGACGACTACTTCTGCGAGACCAACAGCCGCCGCGACACCGACGACCAGAACATCGGGCCGAACCTGTCGCTGGCCCAGTCGGCGATCGACGCGCCGTGCCTGACCCCCGACTACCAGGCGGTGTGGGAGGCCAAGCGCACCGGCCACCCGGTGCTGCGCGCGCAGCACGAGGCCTTCAACGACCTCAAGCGGATCAGCAGCCCGGCGCAGGCGCAGCGCATCCGGCACGACATCGCCCAGCTCTACCTGGGGTACAACGCCGAGAACGGGTGGCGGCTGCTCAACCGGCTGCCACCGGCCTGGCAGTACCTCGCCAACCGGCAGATGAACTCGTTCCGCCCGTGCCTGAACCTCACCGACGTGCTCGACGGCTACGAGATCCCCGCCGAGCTGCACACCCACCCGCTGGTGCAGGACTGCACCGCGCGGGCCTCGCTGATCGCCACCCTGCACAACGACCTCGCCTCCTGCGAGCGGGAGATCCGCGAGCACGGCCTGCCGTTCAACCTGCCGGCCGTGATCGCCGCCGAGGAGCACCTGCCGCTCGACGAGGCGTTCATCAAGGCCTGCGAGGTGCACAACGAACTGATCAGGACCTTCGAGGACGACACCGAGCGCGCCACCGCCGCGCTCCCCGACCCGGCGGTCGCCCGCTTCCTGACCGGACTGTGGGCCTGGATCGCCGGAAGCCGCCACTGGCACTTCACCACCGCCCGCCACCGAGGTTGAGAGGACCCGCCCGATGACCGAGACGATCCAGCAGAACGGCTCCACCGGCAGCATCTACCAGGGCAGCGTTGCGGAGTACTGGAACGAGGAGGCCAACCCGGTCAACATCGAGCTGGGCGAGGTCGACGGCTACTTCCACCACCACTACGGCATCGGCGAGCCGGACTGGTCGGTCACCGACGGCGACCCGGCCACCGCCCGCGAACGCATCACCGCCGAGCTGCACCGGCTGGAGACCCAGCAGGCCGAACTGCTGCTCAGCCACCTCGGGGAGGTCCGGCCGCAGGACCGGATCATGGACGCCGGGTGCGGCCGCGGCGGCAGCTCGTTCATGGCCCACGAGCGGTTCGGCTGCGCCGTGGACGGCATCTCGATCTCCCGCAAGCAGGTGGACTTCGCCAACGAGCAGGCGCAGCAGCGCGGCGTGTCGGACAAGGTGGTGTTCCACCAGCTCAACATGCTCGACACCGGGTTCGACACCGGCAGCATGCGGGCGATCTGGAACAACGAGTCCACCATGTACACCGACCTGAACGACCTGTTCGCCGAGCACTCGCGGCTGCTCTCGCGCGGCGGGCGGTACGTGACGATCACCGGCTGCTACAACGACGTCTACGGCCTGCCCTCGCGCGCGGTGTCCACCATCAACGCGCACTACATCTGCGACATCCACCCGCGCTCCGGCTACTTCCGCGCGATGGCGATGAACCGCCTGGTGCCCACCGCCGTGGTGGACCTGACCGAGGCGACCCTGCCCTACTGGCGGCTGCGCGCCCGGTCGCCGCTGGTCACCGGGATCGAGGACGCCTTCATCGAGGCCTACACCAGCGGCGCGTTCCAGTACCTGCTCATCGCCGCCGACCGGGTTTAGTCCCTGAACTCGTGTTGCGTGGCGGTGCCGGTAGCGGAACCTCAGAGCTTCCCTGGACTGCGGGTGCCCAGCCTTATGTATGCCAATACACGGCGGCTGGGCCGTCCTCGCCAGGAAAGCTCTGAGAACCCGCGGCGGTGCGAGTTGCGCAGGTGGGCCAAGCGGCTACGCCGCTTCAGAAGAAACCCCAGAACCAGAATCAACTACGGCCGCTAAGGGGCGGACATGGGCATGGTGGACCTGGACGAGATCCGCGGCGAGGTCGACTCGGCGCTCGCGGGGTTCTTCGACCCCGCGACGCTCGCCGGTGGGATCGAACCGCACTCCGACGACATGATCGAGGTGATCGAGGGGTTCGTGCTGACCGGCGGCAAGCGCATCCGCCCCGTCCTGTGCGTCCTCGGCTGGCTCGCCGCCGATCCGGAACCCCGCTGCCGGGCACCGCTGATCGACCTGGCCGCCGGGCTGGAGATGTTCCACGCCGCCATCCTGATCCACGACGACGTGATGGACCGCTCCGCCACCCGGCGCGGCAGGCCGACCGTGCACCGCGTGATGGCCGATCTGCGCGCCGGGACCGAGCAGGACGGCGAGTGGTACGGGACGTGCGCGGCGATCGTGCTCGGCGACCTCGCGCTGGCCTGGGCCGACAAGCTGACCTGCCGGCGGCTCACCGCCGACCAGCTCGGCCGGGTGCTGCCGCAGATCGCGCAGATGCGGCACGAGGTCACCGTCGGCCAGTACCTGGACCTGCAGTCGGCGGGCGGGCGGTCGGCGGACGCGGACCTGGCGGAGATGATCATCCGCTACAAGACCGCCTACTACACCGTGTACCGGCCGCTGTCGATCGGCGCGGCCGCGGGCAACGCCTCCCGCGAGGTGACCCGGGTGCTGCACCACTACGGCATGCCGGTGGGCAAGGCGTTCCAGCTCCGCGACGACCTGCTGGGCGTCTTCGGCGATCCGCTGGTCACCGGCAAACCCGTGACCGACGACGCCAGGGAGGGCAAGCACACCGCGCTCATCACCCACGCGCTGACCGCCGCCAGCCCGCCGCAGGCGATGAAGCTCGCCCAGCTGTGGGGTAAACCCGACATCACCGAGGCCGAAGTGGACACCGTGCGGGAGATCCTGACCGCCACCGGGACCGTCCGCACCGTCGAACACCTCATCACCGACCACCACCGCGCCGCGCTCGCCGCGCTCGACACCCCGCACCTGCCCACCGAGGTGGCCGACGCGCTGCGCACCATCGCCGATCAAGCAGTGGAGCGTGACCGATGACCAGAAGGGTGCTGCTGGCCTCTCCGCGCGGGTGCTGCGCGGGCGTGGACCGGGCCATCGAGACGGTCGAGAACGCCCTCGCGCGCTGGGGGCCGCCGGTGTACGTGCGACATCAGATCGTGCACAACACGCACGTCATCGCCGCGCTCGAAGCCCGCGGCGCGGTCTTCGTCGACGACGTCGCGGAAGTGCCGGAGGGGGCGCGGGTCATCTTCTCCGCGCACGGCGTGTCGCCCGTCGTGCACGCAGCGGCCGCCACCCGGCAGCTGGAGGTGGTCGACGCGACGTGCCCGCTGGTGACCAAGGTGCACAAGGAGGCGGTGCGGTTCACCGACGACGGGTACACCGTGCTGCTGATCGGGCACGCCGGGCACGAGGAGATCATCGGCATCATGGGCGAGGCGCCGGAGTCGATCCGGCTGGTCGAGACGCCCTCCGACGCCGCGGTCGTCGAGGTGCCCGACCCGGAGCGGGTGGTGTGGTTGTGCCAGACCACGCTCGCCATCGGCGACGCGATGGAGATCGTCGGCGTCCTCCGGGACCGCTTCCCGGACCTCGCGGACCCGCCGTCGGACGACATCTGCTTCGCCACCCAGAACCGGCAGAACGCCATCAAGTCCATCGCGCACCGCTGCGACGTCGTGCTGGTGGTCGGCTCGCCGAACTCGTCCAACTCCAAGCGGCTGGTGGAGGTCGCCGCGGCGGCCGGGGCCGGTGCGGCGCACCTGGTGGACGGCGCGGCCGAGCTCGACCCGGCGTGGCTGGACGGGGCGGGGACGATCGGGGTGACCTCCGGGGCGTCGGTGCCGGAAGTCCTGGTCACCCACCTCCTCGACCGGCTGGCCGAGCTGGGTTTCGACCAGGTCGAGGCTTTGGAGGGGGTCGCCGAACCCCAGCGGTTCAGCCTCCCCAGGCCGCTCCGCACCGCGGGCTGAGCGCTGGTCCCGGTTCGGTGTCGGCGGGTTCCGGCGCCGAACCGGGACGCGGTCAGGCGTGGAAGCGCGTCGTCTCGGCGAGGTCCGCGCGTCCGACGTCGATGTGGTTGACGGGTGCGGTGTCCTGCGCGTAGCCGAAGGAGACCCCGAAGAGGACCTTGCCGTCGCTGATCCCGAGGCAGTCGCGCACCACGTCGCCGTAGAACCCGAGCATCCCCTGCGGGCAGCTGGCCACCCCGTACGCCGTCATCGCCAGCAGCAGCGTTTGCCCGTACATCCCGACGTCCGCGGTCATCCTCGCGTCCGCATTGGACGGCGCGAACAGCAGGGCCACGTGCGGTGCGCCGTAGAAGCGCAGGCTCTCGGCCTGATAGGCGTCTCGCGCCTGGTGGTCGGTGCGGCCGATGCCCAGTGCGCCGTACATCGCGGCGCCGAAGGCCGCCCGGCGTCGCTGGTGCACCTCGCTGTACAGCTCGTCCACGTACGGGAAGTCCACGGAGAGGCGCTGTTCCGCGTGCGCGGCGAGCAGCGCTTCGCTGAGCCTGTCGCGTGCTGTGCCGCTGACCACCTCGACCTTCCAAGGTTGCGTGTTGGAGTTCGACGGAGCCGCGCCCGCCAGGGAGAAGATCGCGCGCAGGGTTTCGTCCGGCACTGGTTCCGGGCGGAACGAGCGGACCGCTCGGCGGCCTCGGATCAGCTCTTCGGCGTATTCGGGCATGGTCGTCACTTCGGCATCCCTCGCACTAAGTACACGATCTCGTTTACATAAAGCACGCTAGCACGACGGTGCCCGTTAAGTACACGGGCCTGTACACTTTGCGGGGTGACCGAGCAGCAGACTCCCCAGCGCCGAAGGGGGCGGGGCGGGCGCGAACGCATCCTCGCCGCGGCTGACGCCCTCTTCGAAGCTCAGGGCATCACCGGGACCAGCATGGAGCAGGTGGCCGCCGCCGCACCGGTGTCGAAACGCACGCTGTACGCGCACTTCCCCGCCAAGGACGACCTGGTGGTCGGCCACCTGCGGAACCTGGTCGAGTCCGGTCGGACGCTGGAAGGCGTGCTCGACCGCAACGACCTCACGCCGGAAGAACGCATCCTCGCACTGTTCACTGCGCCCGAAGCCGATCCGATCCGCGGCTGCCCCTTCATCGACGCGGCAGCCGAGTTCCCCGACCCGACGAGCCCGGTCCACCAGTTCGCGGCCGAGCAGAAGCGCCGCCTGGTCAGGCTCCTCGCCGACTTGACGAGCGAGCTGGGAGTCGCGAACCCGCTGGTACTGGCCGAACAATTGGCCGTCCTCGTGGACGGCGCTGCGAGCCGCTCGATGGCGCTCAACGACGCGAGCTGCATCCAGCACGCGAAGAACGCGGCACAAGCCCTGCTCGCCGCCGCAACGCCGGGCCGCTGAGCAGCCCAGAACGACACGCCGAATCGGCGCCGGTTTTCTTGCACCCGGTCGAGCGGTGAAACAGGCGTTCGAGGCCGGGATAGTGGGTGACGTGGATGCGTTGACGGCGGTTTCGCGGTCGGGTGCGGACAACGGAGGTCCGCAGTCGGCGGTTTCGGCATGCTCCGACGAGGAGCTGGTTGCCGTGATCCGCGAGACCGAAGCGGCGATGCGGGCTGCGATGGCGACCCAGTTGCGGGCCATCGCCGAAGCCGAGGATCGCGGTCTCCCCGCCGCGCAGGGCGCCCGCAGGACTGAGACCTGGTTGCAGTCGATGCTCAACCTCGCCGGAGGTGAGGCGAAAACCCGGACGCTGGTGGCGCGCAACGCCACAGAGCACACCAGCCCGCACGGGACGCCCGTGTCCGCGGAACTTCCGGCCACCGCCGAGGCGATCGCCTCCGGTGCGATCACCGCGCAGCACGCGCGCGTGATCATCGACGGGGTGCAGCGGATGGCGCCGGTCAACACCACCGCCGAGCTGGAGCAGGCCGAGACCTTGCTCGCCGGGTACGCCCGCGACCACTCCCCGCACCAGCTCGCTCGCCTGGCGGAGCGGGTCCGCTACTACTTCGACCAGGACGGCGCGTTCCGCGCCGAGGAAACCCAGCACCGTATCCGCGAGCTGCACTACGGCACCACCGCCGACGGGATGACCGTGATCAACGCCCGGCTCGACCGCGAAACCGGCGCGAAGTTCCGCGCCGTCCTCCAACCGCTCGCCGCCCCGCGCCCCACCGAGGACGGCGAGCGGGACCCGCGCACACCCGGACAGCGCAACGCCGACGCGCTCGACGCACTGCTGGACATCGCGATCGTCTCCGACCGGCTCCCCCGCTCCGGCGGGCAGCGCCCCCAGATCGCCGTCACCATCGACTTCGACTCCCTCACCCGCACGCTCGGCTCCCCCGACGGGAGCGTCCTGCCCGGCACCCTCACCGCGACCGACCAGCCGATCTCGGTCGAGAACGTCCGCCGCCTCGCGTGCGACGCAGAAGTCCTGCCGGTCGTGCTCGGCGGCGACGACCTGCCCCTCAACGTGGGCCGCGCCGAGCGCACCGCGCCGCCCCACCTCCGAGCCGCCCTGCTCCTCCGGGACGGCACTTGCGCCTTCCCGGCGTGCGACCGCCCGCCGGGAACCCCCGACGCCCACCACATCGAGTCGTGGATCGACGGCGGTGGGACCGACCTGGACAACCTGGTGATGCTCTGCGGCCACCACCACAGGCTCATCCACAGCCAGCGCTGGACCATCACCATCGACAACGGTCGGCCGACCTTCACCCCACCATCCACAGTGGATTCATCCCGGCGGCCGAGACCGGGCGCGCGCCCCACCGGGGCAGAGCAGAACAACCTCCTCCGCCGGGCCATCCCCGCCCCGCGCCCGCCGGAGGACACGCAGACGTGCGCATGAGCCGCCGGGACCCGGCGGCTGCCCCCGCACGCCCAGACTCGGACCGGTGGAGGCACGAAATCGCTCGCGCCAAGACGGTAGAAATGACGTCACCGCCGCATCCCTGAAACACCGCACGGTGTCACCCACGATTCATCGTTCTGTTGTGGAATGCGCCTTGCGGACGACTTCTCGGCCAGCGGTGACGCTGTTTATCGCCGGGGACTTGGCGATTGTTACCCAACACGTACGAAAAGGGCGCGCCGCTGAGTACGATCACGTCGATCAGATGCTCGGCAGGGGGTCACGAGGTGTGGACGCAGCGGGATCAGATCCAGGCCTACCGGTTCTTGCGCCGTCGGCTGGTCTCCGCGCTCGTTTCGGCCGACGCCAACCACCCGGTGGCACCGGCCAAGCGCGTCGTGCTCGGCACGGCACTCGGCTTGGCGGTGGCGCTCCTGGTGTCCGCGGTGTTCGGGATCGTGGGCCTGCTCGCCCCGACGCGTGCCGAGGCATGGCGGCAGGGCGGCCAAGTGCTCATCGAGAAGGAGACCGGGACCAGGTTCGTCCTCGGGGAGGACGGGCTGCTGCACCCGGTGCTCAACTACGCCTCCGCCCGGCTCCTCGCCGGAGGTGACGGCACCAAGACCCTCACCGTGCCCGCGAAGTCGCTGTCCGGAGCTCCCCGCGGCGCGGCCGTCGGCATCGCCGGGGCACCCGACTCGCTGCCACAGCCGGAGCGCCTGCTCTCCGGGGCCTGGACCACGTGCACCCGTGTCGCGCCCGACCGGCCCAGCGGCGAGGCGCCGATCGCCACCGTCCTGTTAGGACCGGGGGCCAGCGGAACCGAGATCTCTGAGGGCCGGGCGCTGCTCGCGCGCCTGCCGTCCGGGGAGCGCTTCCTGGTCACCGGAGGGCAGCGGTACCGCCTGGACGGCGAGAGCGCCGTGGTGGCTCTCGGATACGCCGGGGCTCAAGCCCTCCTGGTAGCTCCGGCCTGGCTGAACACCCTCCCGGCCGGGCGGGACCTGAGCCCCGTCGAGGTGCCTGACGCCGGTGCGCTCGGCGTCCAGGTGGGCTCGGAATCCCGGTTGGTCGGGCAGGTTCTCGTCTCCGAGGTCGGCGAGTACTACCTCGTCCAGCGCAACGGCCTGGCCGTGATCACCGAGACCGAGGCGGACCTGGTGCTCGGTGCGCCCGGCAACACCGCCGCCTACCCCGGTGAGCGACCGCACCGGATCGAGGTCGCCACCGCTGACATCGGCAGCGTGCCGCGCGTCCCAGGTGGCGAGGACGGGTATCCGATGAAGCGTCCCGATCCGGTGGCGCCCGACCGGACCGCCGCGGTGTGCACCACCGACGGGCGCATCACAGTCTCCTCGGACCTGCCGCTGCGGCCCGATGAGAAGGTCGTACCGGTGGGCGCACCCACCCCGGAAACCGCCAACGAAATCTATGTGCCCGGCGGTGCCGGGGCGATCGTCGCCGAGGAACTGACACCCGGGGCGGTCTACCTGATCACCGACACCGGGCTGAAGTACCCGATCCCGGGCGAGGAAGCGGTCTCCGCGCTCGGCTACGGGAACCTGCCGCGGCGGGGCGCACCCGCGTCCGTGCTCGCGCTGTTCCCGACCGGCACGGCCCTCGACCCGGCGCGGGCGCGACAGGTGATCGCAGGCTGATGGGGTCGGCCGAACGGGGGCTCGTCCACCTGGGACTGCACTACGCGGTGTGGGTGCGGGCCGTCGTCGTGGCCATGGCGAGCCTGGCCTCGCTCGTCATGGAGACCGAGCGCGATCCGAGGTTCGCCGCCTTGGTCGTCGTCGCGCTCAACGCGTGGAACGTCGCCTACGCGATCCGCATGACCCGGGTCGGCGGTCGCTGGCCCGTGGTGGTGGACGTGCTGGTGGTGTGCGCGGTCTGCGTCACCCAGGCCTGGACCACACCCATCGCCCCCAGCCCGGAGGGCACCACCTGGGTCCGGGTGGCCTCGGCCGTGATCCTGGTCGCCTACCCCTGGCACATCGGGGTGCGGGCGCTGGCCGCGGCGAGCGCGGTGATCACCGCCGCGCACCTGGTCGGCACGGCGCTGGCCATGCCCGACCACTGGCTCACAGCCGCCCCGATTCACCTGTGGATGCTCATGGAAGCCACCCTCTCCGGATGGCTTTACCTGCTCGTGCGGCGCAGCGCCCAGACCGCCGACCAGCACGTCGCGCGCGGCGAACGGCTGCGCCGCCAGGCCGCCGTGGCCGAAGCACGCCGCACCGACGAGCGCGAACACCTGGCGGCGCTGCACGACACCGCCTCGGCCACGCTGCTGATGGTCGGTGCCGGGGTCGTGCACGGCAAGCAGCCCTGGCTCGCCGAGCAGTCCAGCCGCGACCTGGAGGTGATCCGCGGCCGGTCGGTGGTCTCCGGCGGAGACGTGGACCTGGTCGGCATGCTGCGCGACACCGTCGCCCGCACTCCGCTAGCGGTTCGCGTGACGGCTCCCGGCGAACTGGTGGTGCCGACGGTGGAGGCCGCCGCCCTGTGCCACGGCACCCGGGAGGCGCTGACCAATGTCGTGCGGCACGCCGGAACCGATCGGGCCGAGGTGATCGTCTCGCGCGACGGCGACGACGTCGTCGTGGAGGTCGTGGACAGCGGGCGCGGTTTCGACCCCGAGCGCATCTCCCGCCACCGCTACGGCGTGACGCGGTCGCTGGTGGAGCGCATGCAGCGGACCGGTGGCAGCGCCGAGGTGACCAGCAGCCCAGGCGCAGGCACCCGGGTGCGGATGACCTGCCCGCTGGGTGTGCCGGAGGACATCGGCGGCGACGCCGAGAACATCGCGGCGCGGTTCCTGCGCGGCCTGCAGTGGGCGGCGGTGGTGATGAACCTGGTCATCCTGTGCCTGCTGGACCTGCCGAAGCTGCTCACCCACCCCGACGCCTACCGGCCGATGGCCGCCCAGTTCGCCGTCTGGGGCGGCTTCGTGGTGCTGACCCTGGTGGTGCTGGTCGCGCTGCGCCGAGGCGGCTCGATCGGCCGGTGGCGCTGGCCGCTGATCGCGGCCGTCTTCGCCTTGTCGGTGCTCGGTACCACGTCGGTGCGACCGGAGAACTTGCTCGGGTTCGCGCACTGGTCCGAAGGGGACGCCGGTTGGACGCTGGTGCTGTTCCTGCTCGACTGCCGCCTGCTCGTGTTCGCGGTGACGCTCATCGCCCAGTACGCGCTGACCTTCGCGCTGGTCGGGTTGGCCGGAGACGCCGCGATCGCGTTCGCCGACTCGGTGAACGCGACCGTGCTGATCGTGTCCTACCAGCTCTCGGTGGGGGTGATCTCGGTCGTGCTGCGAGCTCTCGCGGTGTCCTCGGCGCGTGTGGCCCGGGAGGAGGAGCAGCTGCGGACTTCCGAGGAGGTGGCGCGGCAGCTGCACCGCGACCGCAAGGACCGCTACGCGGACCTGGAGACCACGACGGTCCCGCTGCTCGCCGGGCTGGCGTCGGGTGCCCTCGACCCCGGTGACGAGTCGGTGCGCAGGCGGTGTTCGGTGGAGGCGGCCAAGATGCGGCGCCTGTTCGCCGAGGACGCCTCGGTGCCCGATCCGCTGCTGCACGAGCTGCGGGCGTGCATCGAACTGGCCGAGCGGCAGGGGCTTTCCGTGCGGTTCGCGGCGACCGGCAGGCGCCCGGAGATTCCCAAGGACGTGCGCCGCAAGCTCACCGAACCCGCCGTCACCGCCCTGGCAACCGCTACCGGCACGGTGCGGTTGACGGTGGCGGGCACGGGCGATGCGGTGACGGTCAGCGTGATCGCCGAGGCGTTCGACCCCGCCCTGTCCACCGACCCGAGCTCGGACGGGGGCGTGGAGACGTCCGCGGTGGTCGACGGCGGACGGGTCTGGATCGAGGCGACGTGGCGCGACACGACTGGTGCAGCGGAGGTGCGCAGGTGATCACGGTAGTGGTGGTGGACGATCATCCCGCGGTGGTGGCCGGGGTCCGCGCTTGGTGCGGGCTGGCCGATCCGCCGATCAAGGTGCTCGACTCGGGCCCGTCGGTGTCGGTGGCGTGGCTCGAGCCGGGTGCGACCGCCGACGTGGTGATCTTCGACCTGCAGCTGGACGTCACGGGTCCCGCCTACGGCGATCTCAAGCGCCTGGTGGACGCCGGGCGCCCGGTGGTGATCTACAGCATGCGGGCGGACCGGGAAACGGTGCTGACCTGCCTGGACATCGGCGCGTTCACCTACCTGACGAAGGCCGAGGGCGAGGACCACCTGGTGGCTGCCGTGCAGGCCGCGGCTGGCAACACCCCGTACCTGCCGCCGTCGTTGTCCGGCGCGTTCGGCACCGACGACCGCCCGCACCGTCCCCGGTTGTCGCCGCGGGAGACCGAGGTGCTGCTGGAGTGGTTCCACTGCGAGTCCAAGGAGATGGTGGCTCGGCGGCTGAACCTGACGGTGCACCGGGTGAACTCCTGCCTGGAGCGGGTGCGGGTGAAGTACGCCAACGTCGGCCGGGAGGCTCCGACCAAAGCCGCTCTGGTGGCCCGCGCGATCCAGGACGGCTTGGTGCGCGCCGACGAGCTCTGACGCGGTCGGCCCGGCACGTTCCTGTGATCGGTAGGTGCCCTGGTCCGGGTGCGAAATGGGGTACGAACGGCCACCACAGCTGGTGGCCGGATCTCGCTAGCGTCGCACCTGGAGTTCCGACTGGGAGGAAGAGCCGGTGGAGACCGAGCGGATTCGAGTCGGGGTGGTGGAGGACCACCCGCTGTACCGAGCGGCGGTGGCCGGGGTGTTCGAGGACGCCCCGGACATCGAGGTGGACGCGGTCGCCGAGTCGGTCGCGCAGTTCGCCGCCCGCAGCCGATGCGCGGGCAGCATCGTCGTCCTGGATCTGGGCATTCCCGGGGTTCGGGGCGCTGCCGCGGTGATGGAGTTGGTGCGCCGGGGGCATCCGGTGCTGGTCGTGTCGGCGCAGACCGAGCGCTCCGAGGTGCTCGGTGCGATGCTGGCCGGGGCCCGCGGGTTCCTCGGCAAGGACGCCGATGCCGACGAGATCCTGCGCGCCGTCCGGGAGATCGCGGCCGGGCGCAGCCACGTCGCGCCGAAGCTGGCGGACGTCGTGCTGGAGGCTGCGCCGCGCAGGACCGGCGCGGGGGCGCGCATCGACCTCTCGCACCGCGAGGCCGAGGTGCTGGCCAGGCTCGCCGCCGGGGAGCGCGACCAGGACATCGCGGTGGGCCTGCGGATCAGCATTCGCACCGTGCGGTCCTACTTGGACCGGATCCGGGACAAGACCGGTCTGCGGCGCCGCCCCGCGCTGACCGCCTACGCGATCGAGCACGGCTTCGCCACCTGCTCGGCGCCCGACCGCCTGTCGGCCTGACATCCGGGAGATCCGCGTGATGATCCTCGCCGCCACCCTCTGCCTGATGGCGTTGCTGGTGCTCAGCGTCCGGTTCGCCCATCACGCCGGTTTTCGGCGTGGGCGCCGCTGCGAGCGCGTCGTGATGAACCGGTACCTGCACGACCGCGTGCTGCCGACGCTGGAGGCGCTGGCGCTGGGCAGCCGGTCGGACGCGAGTGCCGCCCCGGCCCGGCTGGCCGAACTGCGCCGGGCCGCCAAGGAGCAGGCCGCTCTGATCCGCCGGGACATGACCGCGGTCCCCACCGCGAACCGCGCCCGGCTGGCTCCCGAGCTGGCGGCGCTGATCTCTGAGCTGTCGCACAACCGGTTGCGCGCCGAGTTGATCCGCGCGGAGGTGGACGACACGCTCCCGTCGGACCGGCGCACCGCGATGCGCGATGCCACCGGGGAGGCCCTGCGGAACACCCTGAAGCACAGCGGAACCGACCGCGCGGAGGTGCGGGTCGCCGAACGCGACGGCGGTATCGCGGTGACTGTCCGGGACCGGGGCGCGGGGTTCGACGCGGACCGCAGGCCCGGGTTCGGCATCACCGAGTCCATCAAGGCGCGGATGGCGGAGGTCGGCGGGTCTGCCCGGGTGGAGTCCCGCCCGGACTGGGGAACGCAGGTCACGCTGTGGGTTCCGCAGTCGTGAGCGGGCGGGCCGCTGTCGCAGCGGTGGGTGCCGTGGTGATCAGCGGCCTCACCGCCGTTCCGGCGTTCGCCCAGTGCGCCTCCCCCGCCGGTGTCTACGCGGAGTCTGCGGGGTGGGCGCAGCGGCTCACCGACGCGTCGGAGACCTGGCCGCTGTCCGATGGCACCGGTCAGCTGGTGGCGGTCGTCGGCACCGGGATCGACGCGGGTAACGCGCAGTTCGCACCGGGGCAGGTGGTGCCGGGGTCGGACCTCGGCGACTGCGACGGCCGGGGCACCTTCGCCGCCGGAATCGTCGGCGCGCAGCGGGTTCCGGACACCGCTTTCGCCGGGGTGGCGCCCGGAGCCCGGTTGCTCGGGATCAGGTACACCGAGACCACGACCGCTGGCGGCGAGCCCAGCCCGGATGCCTTGGCAGGTGCGATCGAGCGCGCGGTGGACGCAGGTGCGACGGTCGTCTTGGTGGCCGTGCCCGCGGCGAGCACGAGCCCGGCGTTGGAAGCGGCCGTGCGCGATGCCTTGTCCCGCAACGCAGTCGTGGTCTCACCGGCGGTCGGTGACCAGCCGGAGGATCGCTCCTACCCGACCGATCTGCCCGGGGTGCTGGCCGTCGGTGCCCTCGACGAGTCGGGCGCCGCGGTGCAGGGCGAGGCCGGGGATCACCTGTCGCTCGCCGCTCCCGGTGCGGATCTCGTCGGTGTTTCGGCCGGTGCCCGCGGTTTGGGGCACCGGTGGGGAGTGGATGTTCCGGCGTTCTCCGCGGCTTATGTCGCCGGAGCCGCCGCGCTGGTGCGCTCCTACCGACCCGAGCTGGATGCCGAGCAGGTCGCGGATCGCCTGGCCCGGACCGCGAGCCGTCCGCCGAACGGCCACGACCCCCGGCTGGGCTGGGGCGTGCTGAACGTGAACTCGGCGGTGACCACCGAGCTCGTCGACGACCCGTCAGCGCTGGAGCTCCCGGCGCCGATGCCCGACGTTCCGACGGTGCGCCCGGCCGCGGGCCCACCACCGCTGCCCGACCACTCCCCGCTGTCGGGCTGGCTCGCTCTGCTCGGCATCGCGCTCGCGGGCTTGGCGGTTGTTGCGCGGGCGACCATCCGCTTGGGCCGGGCTCGCGGCTGGCGCCCGGGGTCCGACAGCTGGACGTGGAACGACCGCTGAGCGACGGGGAATTATCGCTCAGCGGCCGGTCTTGGGGCTCCTGCAGCAGCGATCAGTGCAGCACTTGCCGGTTCTGGATGGAGCCGTTGACGACGCTGTTGATGTCCCGCCAGGACTCGGTGCCCGGTGCCAGGACGGTGCTGTGCGAGCTCACGTCGGGGATGAACCAGCCGTCGGAGTCGCGGCTGGACGGCAGCGGGGTGACGCCCGGGAAGTCGTCCGGGTCCGGGCCGTGGACCCGGCCCTGCGCCCACTGGATCGGGTCGTGCTCCATCGTGACCGAGTACCGGTGCGCCGGGTACGGGTTGGTGATCTCCGAGACCCCGTCGCCCATCCCGGCCGAGGCCACGTGGACCACGTTGTCCGCCCGCATCCCGGCCGCGTCGGCCAATCCGACGACCGCGCCGCCGTAGCTGTGCCCGATGACGGTGACCTTGGCGTCCTCGCCCAGCTGGGGCCGCAGGTCGTTGTTGACGAAGTCGGCCAGCCTCGGGGCCATCTCCTGCGACGGCCCGGACGTGCTCGCCTCCGGCAGGCCCTGTGGGAAGTCGCCGTTCATCCACAGCACTGCGGCGGTGCGCCCGCTGGGGTCGGCTTCGGCGAAGCTGCCCGCCGTGCTGGTGTAGCGCGCGAAGTCCTCCACACCGGTGTTCATGCCGGGCACCAGCACGGCGACCGCCCGGGTGTCGGAGTTGAGGCTGCCGACCAGGGCCACCAGCCGCCCTTCGCCGTTGAAGCTGAGGATCTGCGTGTTGCTGTTGAGGATCTCGTCGTAGGCGGCGATCTTCTCGCGGAGCTGCTGGATCTGCACCTCGCGGTTGACCGGTCCGACCTCGCCCTGCAGCTTGCGCAGCTCCTCCTGGGCGGCGTCGCGCGCCAGCTCGATCTGGGCCCGGCCTGCCGCGTTGCGCTCGGCGACGGAGCGGCCCGCTCCCCCGTCCAGGACCGGTACGAGCAGGTCCGGGTTCAGCTTCCGGATCTCGGCGGCCTTCTGGGCGTCCCAGCGGCGGACCGCGGCGTTGGCGGACTTGATCCCGTCGATCACCCCGGTCAACCGGCTGGCGGCCGTCCGCAGGTTCTCGTCGTTGGCCTGGATGGTGCCGAGGTGCCCGGTCCGGGCCTGGTGCGATCCGGGCACGTTCGCGAACGCGTTCCCGGGCAGCGTGCGAGCGGTGAGGTGGCGGCGGGCTTCACCGAGCACCGCCACCTGGTCGGGCAGCGACTGCGCCGCTGCGTCGAGGGCCGCGTGGTTCACCGCGAACCGCGAGCCCGCGCTCAGCACGCTCTCGGAACGGTCCATGTCCGTGTCTCCTCACGAGAGATCTGGTCAGGCGTGGGTGATGCCGTTGATCAGGGACCGCTGACCCTGCTGGGCCTGCGTGGCGCGGTCGTCGTGCTGCCGGATCATCCGGGCGGCCCAGTCCAGGTCCTCGCGGAACTTCTGGTCGGCGGCCAGCGCCCGGCGGGTGTTCTCGCAGCTGCTGGAGATGGTGGCCTGGTGCGCCCCGGCGGCTGCGGCGGACGCCTGCACGCGACCGAAGGCGTTCTGCGACGCAGCACCGTGGTTGAGCGCTTGGGAGGCGTTGAGCAGCGGTTTCCGGGTTCCTTCGACGAGTTTGGCCATCGCGTCGAAGAACTTGGCGATCTCGCCCTGGAATCCACCGGGGTTGCTGCTGGCGGTGTTCGACGCCTGCCGCGCGCGGACCGCCCCGCCGGAGCCGGGCTGGACCGCGCTGCGCGCCCGGTCCATGAACCGCCGGTACTGGCCCTCGGTGTAGGTCGACCACTGGCCCCACCCGTGCTCGCGGTAGATCGCGTAGGCGTTGCGCGCGTTGGTCGCCGGGTCGGCGTTGGCCGAGGCGTCGCGGTGCGCCCGGTCGAAGGCGTTGCCGTGGCCGGGGTTCACCGAGCGGATCTGCCACAGGCCGACCGACGGCCCGAAGGCCTCGGTCTGCAGCGACACGTCGCCGATCGCGTCCGGGTTCCCCCGGGACTCGGCGAGCGCGACCGCGACGGCGATCTGCAGGTCCTCGCCGCGGAATCCGGCGTTCGCGGCGTGCTCGGCGATCTGCTGGTCGGTGAGCGTTGGCATGGTCGGATCTCCTTCAGAACGTGGGGCGCTGCTCGGACTGGTCGGCGCCGAGCACTGAAGGGGTCACGATCGAGGACTCGCCCCAGACCTCCTCGGTCTCCACCAACCACGGCGGGATGCGGCGCGCCCCGGACATGTCCTGCGCCCCCGGGGCGAACGGCATCATCGGCATCATGGGCATGTGCCCGACGCCGCTGCCCGCCGCGTTCGCCGCTCCCGCCGCAGCCCCCAGTACCCCTGCGGTTCCCATCGCGTTGGTCGCCGGGGCCGCCCCTCCCAAACCGGCCGCGGCGACCGGTGCGGCGGCACCGGGACCGCCGCCTCCGCCGAGGGACAGCCCTCCGGTGCCGGGCATGCCGACCGGCTTGGTGGGCTTGTCGTCTTCCTCCTCGGCGGGGTCCTTCGGCTTTCCCCAGTCCGGCACCTTCGGCGGCCGGAAGGTGCCGAGCCGCCCCATACCGGCGGCCGACGCCGCTGCCAGACCGGCGGTGAACATGTTGCCGAACAGCGGTGTCGAGGGCTGCTTGGCCACCGGGTCCGGCACCAGCGGCAACTGCTCACCGGGCGGTGCCGCGTCCTCGCCACCGCCGCCGGGTTCCGCGTCCCCTCCGGAGCCGCCCGGCACCGGTGCGCCCGGCACTGCTGTGTGGTCGGTCAGCGGCATGCCCTGGTCGGCCGCCCGGTAGCGCGTGCCGAGCTCGGTCATCACCGCGATCGCCTTGCTGTGGGCCGCGTCGGCGGCCGCGCTCGCCTGTTGGTGCTGCTGCACCGCTTGAGCTGCGGTGGCCTGGCGCTGCCGCAGCTCGGCGACCATCGCTGGTGAGGCTTCGGCTGGTACCTGCAGCGAGGCGGTCGCCCACTGCTTGGTCTCCGGCGGCAGGTCGGCGACCTCGACCGCTGGTGGCATCTCGGCGCGCGCTTTGGCCAGCGCGTCCGCCGAGTCGTGCACCCGGTCGCGGATGGCGAACGCGGAGTCGGCGATGCGGCGCAGCCCTCCGGCCAGGTCCTTGATCATCACCCGGTACTGCTCGGCGGCGCCGCCCTGCCACTGCTCCTGGAACTTCGCCAGCTTGGCCTCCAGGTTCCCGGCCTGCTCGTGCAGCGAAGCGCCCACGCTGTCCCAGGAATCGGCGGCCGGGCGCACCGAGGCGTCGTCGCCGGACTGCAGCATCGCGACGAGCTGCTGGTGGCTGTAGGCGAAGAAGTCGGTCGGTTCCCGCATGCGGCTCACGTCCTCCCGGTCCAGGGCAGGTCGACCGCGTGTACCGCCGAGCCGAGGCCGGACAGCGACGAGGTGACCTGGTCGTCGTGCTGCTGGTAGGCGTCCATCACGGTGCCGGTGATCTTCTCGGCGAAGTCGATCGCCTCCCGCGCCCGCGCCACCAAGCTCCGCATCTCGGCCACGGCGAGGAAGTGGTTCTCCCACAGCGACCCGGCCTCGTTGAAGGCCCCGAGCCGCAGCTCCCGCTCGGTGAGCGATTCGAGGTGCCCGTTCGGCCGGTCCATCCCGGTCAGCTGGGTGGTGAGCTCAGCGGCGAACTCCACCAACGACTGCAGATGAATCGCGAACGATCCATTGCTGGACATGACAACCCTTCCCACGGTCTCCAAGGCAACCCGCGCCCCACCGACGAACCCGACCCCACCGACCCACCAACGCTCGTGAGCGCCTTTAGCTACCAGAGCAACCAAAAACACTCACCGAACAAAGCCTGCAAACTCGAACCCCACCACCGAAGCAGAAGCAGCGCGGCAAGAACGCAAACCGACCAACGTCAACACCAGGCAGCCGCAAGGCAAGCCGAAGTGGTGAGACAAGCCGCTAAAGCAACCATCGTCAGGCAAGCGGCGCCAGCCGCTTCCAGCGGTAAGCAGCAACCGCGACGAACGACCGGCACCGATCAAAGGGCCGTCGCATGCGCCGCCAGGCGCATAACCCACCCCCGCAACCGGCACCGCCGCGGGTTCTCAGAGGCTTTCTCGCGAGGACAGCCCGTTTGCTGTGTATTTGGCATACATAAAAACGGGATCCCGCAGCGAGAAAGCCTCTGAGGTTCCACTACCCGCACCGCCACGCAAACCAGCCAGACGATCAAACGAATTTAGCGGCCAGGGAGTTGTCCAGGGCTGCTCCGTCCATCGCCGAGCGGCTCAGCAGCGAGCCCAGTTTGTTGATGATCTGGGTCATCTCGGCCAGCGCGCTGCGGAGGTTGGCCTCCGCGGTGCGCGCTTCGGCTCCGGACTGGCTGCCCGACTGGTACCAGGTCTCGCGGACCGGGCCCAGGGCGGTGTCCAGTTCGCCGAGCGCGGTGCTGATCGAACCGGAGTACCGGACCAGCGTGCTGCCCGCGTTGTCCACCGCGCCGAAGTTCATCGCGACGGTGTCGCTGGAGGGTCCACCCACGTAGCTCATGCTCGCTCCTTGGCGTTCAGCCGTTGAGTCCGGCGATGATGCCGCCGCCGGAGTGCAGGGCGGCGGTGGTCTGGTTGATCTGCGCGCTCTGCTGCTCGGAGAAGCCCGCGTGCTGGTTCATGACCTCGTTGAACTTGGTCGCGATGACGGTCAGCTCGTTCTGCGCCCGCTGGATCTTGTCGTTGAGCAGCATCTTGTTCTGGTCGAACGCGAGCCGGGCCGAGCCGTTGAAGTTCTGGGTCGCGCCGACCAGTCCTTCCACCTCGGCGTTGAGCTTGGCCATCATCTCGCGGATCCGCGTCGCCGTGTCGTCGAAGTCGCTGGCGGCCTTGCTCATGACCGCCCGGTCGACGACGACACCCTGGGGTGTGCTCATGTCTTCCGCCTCCTTTCCCCTGTGACACTAGGGTTGTTCGCGGTGCTGCCCCACGGCAGAACTGACGTCGTCGGCGGCGGCACTTGTGCCCGCACCGATCGGGGTCCACGCGACCTGGACGAGTTCGTTCGCTGCGCGGCGGCGCACCAGCACGCCGCGGCCGGGTGGTCGCTTGCCGGGCCGGACGTCGCCGAGCAGCGGGCCTTCGTCGCGGCTTCCCGACATGACCAGTCCCGGCGAGCCCAGTTCCCGGATGCGCTGGACGACCGGGTCGAACATGGCTCGCGCCGCGCCGCCGCTGCCGCGCGCCAGCACCAGGTGCAGGCCGATGTCGCGGGCGTGCGGCAGCAGGTCCAGCAGCGGCAGCAGCGGGTGGGTGACCTTGCCGGGTGAGGCGACGAGTTCGTAGTCGTCGACGAGCAGGAACAGTTCGCGGCCCTGCCACCAGTCGCGGCGGCGCAGCTGTTCGGGGGTGATGTCGGGGCCGGGCAGGCGTTCTCGCATCGCCTGGGCGACCTGGGCGATCGCGTCGTCGAGCGCGGGTTCGGATCCGGCGTAGCCGAGCAGGTGTTCCTCGCCGATGGCACCGAGCAGGCCGCGCCGGTAGTCCACCGCGATGATCCGCGCTTCGTCCGGGGTGTACTGGCGGGTGATGCCGTGCGCGATGGTGCGCAGCAGTGCGGTCTTGCCGCTCTCGACGTCGGCGAAGGCGATGAAGTGCGGTTCGGTGGTGAGGTCGAGGTACACCGGCTGCAGGTCGGATTCGGCCAGTCCCAGCGGGATCGCCCGCCCTTCGGGCAGTGCGATCTCCGCGGCGGGGATCTCGCGCGGCAGCAGCCGCACGCGCGGTGCCGGGGCGCCCTGCCAGGCCTGGGCGACGCGGGCGACGAGTTCCGAGGTGCCCGCTGCCAGGGTTTCCGCCCGCTGGTCACCATCCACTCTGGGCAGTGCCCCCAGCATGTGGAGCTTGTCCGCCGTCAGGCCGCGTCCGGGCGCATCGGCGGGGACGTTCTGCGCGGCGCGGCGGTCGATCATCGAGTCGCTGGGGTCGCCCAGGCGCAGTTCGACGCGGGTGCCCATGCTGTCGCGCAGCGGGGTCGGCAGGTTCAGCCACCAGGTGGTGGAGATGATCACGTGGATGCCGAAGCCGAGGCCGCGGGTGGCCAGCCGGACCAGCGGGTCCTCCAGCGAGGAGAACTCCTGGCGCACCGTCGCCCAGTCGTCGACCACGACGAACACGTCGCCGAACTCGCGCCCGCCGCCCTCGGTGAACTCGGAGCGCCGCTGCCGGAAGGTCTGCGCGGAGTCGATGCCGTGCTCGGCGAAGAACGCCTCCCGCTGGTCGAGCAGCGTGGTGGCCTCGGCGACGATGCGTCGGCAGCGCTCCTCGTCGCGGCGCGCGGCGTGGCCGCTGACGTGCGGCAGCCCGGCGACCGCGGCGAGCGCGCCGCCGCCCATGTCCAGCAGGAAGAACTGCACCTCCGCCGGGGTGTGGGTGAGCGCGAGCGAGGCGATCGTGCTGCGCAGGAAGGTGCTCTTGCCGCTCTGCGGCGCGCCGATCAGCAGCGCGTTGCCCGCCGCGCCGGAGAAGTCCAGCCACAGCTCGTCCCGGCGCTGCTCGAACGGATTGTCCACAGTGGCCACCGGGATCGACAGCGCGCCGTTGCCGCTCCAGCCCACCGGGCACAGCCCGCGCTCCGGGTCGAGCCCCAGGGGCGGGAGCAGCTGGTCGAGCGTGGGCGGCTCGTCCAGGGGCGGCAGCCAGATCCGGTGCGCGGCCGGTCCCCGCCCCACCAGCCGGTCGACCACGGCGCTCATGATGGTCTCGCCGGTGCTCTCCTGCGGTTCGGCCTCGGGCAGTTCCGTCGGCCACACCACCGGTGGCGCCGGGTCCGCCGCGTGGCCCAGCGTGAACGAGACGACCTGCCTGCCGGGCGCGGATTCCGGCACCGCACCGGCCGCGGCCCGAGGTGGCAGCTCGCCGGAGACGTACGCGGCCTTGAGCCGCTGCAAGGTGTCGGTGTCGCTCTTGAGGTACGCCGAGCCCGGCACGGCGGGCAGGTGGTAGGCGTCCGGGACGCCCAGCACGGTGCGGCTCTCCGACGCTGAGAACGTGCGCAGGCCGATCCGGTAGGACAGGTGGGCGTCGAGCCCGCGCAGGCGCCCCTCCTCCAGCCGCTGCGAGGCCAGCAGCAGGTGCACCGAGAGGCTGCGCCCGAGGCGGCCGATCATCACGAACAGGTCGATGAACTCCGGCCTGCTGGACAGCAGCTCGCTGAACTCGTCGATGATCACCAGCAGCGCGGGCAGCGGCGCCAGGTCCGCGCCTGCCTCTCGGGCCTGCTCGTAGTCGCGCACCGACGCGTAGTTCCCGGCGGTGCGCAGCAGCTCCTGGCGGCGCACCAGCTCCCCGTGGATCGCATCGGCCATGCGGTCCACCAGCGCGAGGTCGTCGGAGAGGTTGGTGATCACCGCGCAGGTGTGCGGCAGCTCGCTCATCCCGGCGAAGGTCGCCCCGCCCTTGAAGTCGATCAGCGCCAGGTTCAGCGCCTCCGAGGAGTGCGTCACGGCCAGGCCGGTCACCAGCGTGCGGAGCAGTTCGCTCTTGCCGGAGCCGGTCGCGCCGATCACCAGCCCGTGCGGGCCCATCCCGCCTTCGGCGGACTCCTTGAGGTCGAGCTCGACCGGCAGGCCGTCGAGGTCCAGCCCCAGCGGGACGCGCAGCCGCTCGCGGGCGCTGCGGGGCCGCCAGGTCACCGCGGGGTCGGTGTCGCGGGGGTCGCCGAGGCCGAGCAGATCGGCCAGGCCGAACGTCGTCGCCATCGGGGTTTCCGCGGCGGTCGAACCGGGGGTGTGCCACGGGGCCATCGTCCGGGCCAGCACCTCGGCGGCGGTGGTGCTCAGCTGGTCCGGTTCGCCGACGTAGCGGAACCCGACCTCGTCGTCGGTGCCGACCAGCATCCCCATCAACCCGTCGGAGACGTGCAGGAACAGCGCGTTCGGCCGCACCGCGTCGGGCGGCAGCTCGGCCAGTTCGAGCACGGTGACGCCGTGCCGCTCGGCATCCGGCGGGACCGGGCTGCCGTCGGAGATCACCACCAGGTGCGGTCGCTCCGGCTCGGGCTTGGCGTGTCTGCTGAACGCCGGGCGTTCGGCGAAGTCGGCGCCCAGCAGTTCCGCGAGCGCTCCGATGTCCCCGGCGGCCAGCCGGACCGGCCCGGCGGCGTCCGAGTCGGAGGAGTCCTGCGCGTGCGGCAACCACTTCACCCAGTCCCAGTCCGCGCGGTGGCGCGCCGCCACGCACAGCGCGACGCGCAGGTCGTTCGGCGAGTGGAAGGTGACCGCCTGGCCGATCGCGGCGCGCACCAGCTCGATGGCCTCCTCCCGGGCTCCGCTGACCGCGATGCGGGCGTAGCCGCGCAGCGCGATGGCCACCGGCAGGTCGGGCACGGTCGAGTAGGTGCGGATGAAGTGGCGCAGCGAGGTGGAGGCGACCGGGTCCAGGTCCTCCAGCGGTGCGGTCTGCGGCGCGCGCAGCGGGGTGGCCAGCTGCTGGGGGCCGAGGCCGATGCGCACCTGGCCGAAGTGGACGTCCGCCCGGCGCCGCTCCCAGCGCCGCTGGGTGGGCACGATGGTCCACAGGTCCTCGGGGTCGGGTTGGGTGAACAGCAGCGCGGCGCGCTGGGCCTCGGCGGTCTCCCGGACCTGCTTGCGCAGCCCGGCGAGGTAGCGCTGGTAGTCCCGGCGCTCCTCGTTGATCCGGGCCTTGGCAGACTGCCGCCCGCCCGCCACCGACATGGTGATCATGCCGATCATCACCACCGCGAACAGACCGCCGAAGACGTAGGTCATCGGACCGCCGGAGCGTCCGATGTAGACGAACGACATGACGCCCATGCCCAGCATCATCGGCACCATGAACATCATCTGCATCCAGGACTGGCTGCCGCCGCCCTTGGCCACGGCGGGCGGGGCCTGCAGCACGATCTCCCCGCGCTGCTGCTCGGAGCGCAGGGCCGGTTGGGTCCGCATCGGTACTTCCGCCTCCACTCGGGGAACACCGGGAGTGTCGCCAACACCGGCATCGCCGCAGGTGGGTACTTTTGCCGTCCAGCCGGGGACCACCGCCGCCCTACGCTCGCCGGGAATGGAGGTGCGGCATGGACACCAGTCTGGTCACCGCGATCATCAGGGCAGGCCTGGCGCTGCTCACCCAGGCGATCGGCGACGTCACGGGCGATCCCGGCGAGCTGCGGTCCAAGGCCAGGGACTGCGCGCAGTGCGCCCAGCAGGTGGGCGCGGCGGCGGGGGCGACCGACCAGGTCGTGGCGCAGCTGGGTGAGACGTGGAACGGCAAGGGCTACGACGCCTGCCGCCAGACCTCGGACGACTTCGTGGACCAGTTGACCAACGTCCTGAAGGTGGCCCTGGAGAAGGAGAGCCAGCGGCTCACCGCGGCGTCCGACGCGCTGGTCCAGGCCCGCAGCACGGCCCAGCAGCACAAGGAGGACTTCCTGCAGCAGGCGGTGGACGTCGTGCAGCGCATGATGGACGCCATCCGGGCCGCGCAGGGCATGCACTCGCCGTGGCGGGAGGCCGCCATCGCCCTGGCCATCATGAACGCGGTCGTGCAGGCGATGCAGCTGAAGTCGCAGTTCGAAGCGGCCGCCGAGCAGAACAAGAACGCGCTCAGCCAGACCCTGACCACCCTGTTCGCCGACAGCGGCACGCCCGCCGCCGTGGCCGCCTGACCCCGGAAGCGCACCGATGAACGCTCTGCACCCCGCCGCGGACGACCTGCCCGAGCTGACCGAGCTGGTGCAGCGGTTGCAGCACCAGCAGGCGGAGGTCGACCGGATCCGGCAGGACGTCGACACCGCGCTGGTCTCCGGCCGCTCCCGCGACGACGAGGTGACCGCCACGGTCCGCGGTACCGGCCGGTTCACCGAGGTCGCGATCGACCCGGAGGTCCTGCGCCGCTACGACGCCCGGGACATCGGCGAGATGGTCGCCGAAGCCGCCAACGACGCGCTGGACCGGTTGGCCCGGCTCGCCGAGCAGCGGCTCGCGCCGGTGCTCGGTTCCGCCGACGAGCGCGCCTGATGGCAGCACCGCGCCGGGTAACCGTGGTTGCTCCCGGTTCCCGGGTCGACGTCGCGCTGCCGCTGGAGTGCACGGTGGCGGAGCTGATCCCGCAGCTGGTCCGGCTCACCGGGACGCCGCCCCGCTCGGAGCAGCACCCGGGCTGGGTGCTCGCCCGACTCGGCGGCGCCCCGCTGGCGCCGGGCCTGACGGTGTCGGCGACGCTGATGCAGGACGGCGAGATCCTGTCCCTGCAGCCCCGCCCGGGCCGGGAAACCCCGCTGGTCTTCGACGACGCGGTGGACGCGATCGCCGGGGCCGCGCAGACCCGCGCCGGGCCGTGGCGTCCGAGGGCCGGGCGGCGGGTCAGCCTGCTGGCGGCGGTGGTGCTGTTCACCGGGACGACCGCGTTCGCCGCCGCCGCTCTCGGCGGGAGCATCCTGGCACCGGCGTCGTGCGCGTTGATCGCCGTGGCCCTCGTGTTGTCGGGCGGTGCGTTGTCCCGCGCCCGCGGCGACATGGACGCCGCCACCGCGACCTCCGCAGCGGGTGTCGTGCCTGCTCTGCTGGCCGGAGCCACAGCGCTCCCGCCGCACCTCCCGGTGGGTACGCTGCCGCTCGGCCTCGCCGCGGTCACCCTCTACGCCACCGCAGCGGCGATGCTGGTCCACCGGTTCACCTGGTTCGCGCCCGTCATCGCCGCTTCGGCGCTCGGTGCGGCGATCACCGCCTGCGTCCCGCTGTTCGACCTGCCCGGTCCGCGGGTGGCAGCAGTGGCGGTGGCGTTGACGGCGGCGCTGACCGCCGCGGCACCGATGATCTCGCTGCGCCTGGCGAGGTTGCCGATGCCCAAGGTGCCAGCCGACATGGATTCCTTCCGCGCCGACGAGCAACCCACGCTCGGCTCCGCGGTGCTCGGCCCGACGACGACCGCCACCCGCATCCTCACCGGACTGGTCACCGCGCTCGGCATCGTGACGGCCGGTTGCTGCCTGGTGCTGCTCGGCGACCCGTCCCCGTGGTCACCGGTCCTGGTCGCGCTGGTGGCCGCCGCCTGGCTGCTGCGCTCCCGCTCCTACGCGGGCACCGCGCAGCGGGTCGCGACGATCGTCATCGGCCTGGTCCTGCTGGTCGGCCTGGCCACCCGCCTGCTGTCCACGTTGGACGCGAACTGGCTGCTCGCGCTGGGCGCGGGCACCGCGCTGGCCGGGGTCGCGTGCCTGTACTACGCCGGGCGCGGGCCGAGCTCGAGCGCCCCGATCCGCGCCCGCTGGCTGGACCGCGCCGAGTACCTGGTGCTGATCGCCCTGATCCCCACTGCCGCCGCGGTGCTGGACCTGTACAACACCATCCGCGACGCGGTCGGATAGCCCGTTCCGCACCGCCCAGCCACCAGGGCGGTGCGGAACACCTGTCAGCGGGCCGGGATCTGCACGACCCGGGTGTGCTCGTCCGGGCTGAGCCAGACGTGGGCGGGTGCGCCGATCTCCGGGACCTCGTGGTGCGGCATGTTGATGTCGGGTGAGATCGCCACGACCGAAGCCCGCTCCCCGGTCGGCCGCTCGTAGGCGACGTCGACGACCAGCTGGCCGACTCTGCGATGCCGGGCTGGCTTCTCGCGCACGCCCGCGACGGTTCCGCGAACATGGACCGACTCCGCCCGGAACTCCTCGTAAGACTCGGCGAACCGGGATGCGGAGACGTTCCGGCGCACCTTCTCGAAGTACGCGCCCCAGGCTGGTCCGAGGAACACCCACGGGAAGAGCACCCAGACCACGTTCCAGTACCACGGGAAGAAACCCTCGACGTCCCACGCGTTCACTGTGATGAGGAAGACGGCCGCCACGCTCACGACGCAGAGGAGCCCAGCGAGCAGGACGCGCTCGATGGGCGAGTAGACCTTGCCCGCGATCGCCTCGGGGTCCTCCGGCAGGCGAGATGCGTCCTCGCCCCTAGTGACGATCCGCACGAGGACGCCCCGGTCGACGCGGTTGACCAGCCCGAAGTAGTTCCCGGACGGCGCAGGGGATTCGGCCATCGCTGATCCTCACGGTCGGACACGGAAATCCACTGCGGACGCGGGGTGCCCCATCGCACCGGAGGGGCACCCCGCGGCCGATCAGTCGGCGACGGCGGCGCGGACCTCGGCGGCCTCGACCGAGCGCCCCAGTTTCTCCAGCACCTCGCCGAACTCCAGCGACACCCCGGTGTGCGCCTGGCTGCCCACCGGCAGCCGCTGCAGCGACGCCCAGTACATGCCGACCGACTCGTCGGACCGGCCCGCGTCGCCCAGCACCCGGGCGGCCAGCAGCTCCGCCATCGCCGCGGAGCCCTCGTCGCCGACCGCGGCGTAGCCGTCGGCGGCGGTCAGCGCGAGCGGGATCGCCTCCTCGCCGCGCTCCATCGAGGCCAGCGCCCGCGCCTTGGTGTCGGTGGTGTCCGCGACGAACCAGTCCTGCCCGGCTACCCGCCCGGCCTCGATCGCCTCGTCGAGATCGGCCAGCCCCGACTCGTCCCCGAACTTGATCTTGCTCTGGCCGAGCTGGTGCAGCGTCCGGGCGACCAGCTCGACCTGCTCGTGCTCGCGAGCCAGCCGGAGGGCCTCCCGGTAGCTGTCGACGGCGTCGGAGTCGTCCACCGAGACCAGCAGGTCACCGAGCGCCAGGTGCGCCCGGATCGCCAGCTCCACCAGCGTTTCCTCGCCCGACTCCGCCGCGAAGTGCGCCACCTCGGCGAAGATCCCGTACGCCGTGCCCAGCTCCTGGGCGTGGCGCGCGGCCAGGCCCAGCCAGTACCGCGCCTCCAGGGCGGCAGCTCCCCCGCCCTCGCTGCCCGCGAACCCCGCGGCCGCCGCGTCCAGCGACTCCATCGCCAGATCGGGCTCCCCCGTCTGCAGCAGGAACCGGCCCAGCCAGTACCGGTTGGAGTTCAGGTCGTCGGTGTCGCCGAGCTCCGCGTGCCGCACCGCGACCTGCGCGCGGTTCACCGCCTCGTCGGGCCGACCGAGGTCGTCGTACAGGTGCGCCGCCAAAATCGCCGCGCTCGACGCCCAGGACCGGGACCCGATCGCCGTGTTCAGGTCCAGCAGCTCGTCGGCCAGGCGGACACCGGTCTCGAAGTCGCCCATGCCACCGGCCAGCCGGGCCCGCGTCTCGAGCGCCTTGACCCGGATGCGCCGTTCGACGTCGGAGCCCAGCAGGGCGTCCAGGGTTTCCGCGGCGGCGTCCGGCTCGCCCACGCCCGCCAGGACCGAGCCCAGCACCAAGCGCACGGTCGCCAGCTGCTCCAGCTCCGCGGACTCGGCGATCGCGGCGGCTTCCCGCACCAGTTCGAGGTCGGCGGCCGGGTCGTTGCCGGAGTCCGGGTGCACGACGAGCGCGATCAGGGCCTTGACCCGCACCTCCGGCTCGAGGTCGGTCCGCTCCAGCGCGGCGCGCAGCGCGTCTGCCGCATCGGCGTTGAACGGCCCGTGCAGCACCAGGCCGAGTTCGTCCTCCTGGTCGGCCCGCCGCACCTCGCCCAGCGCGCGCAGCGCCTCGGTCCGTGCCTTGATGGCCGCCAGCGCGCCGTCCCGGTCCCCCCGGCCCCGGCAGATCGCCAGCACGGTGTTGTAGTACCGGGGCAGCAGCTCGGGTTCCGGCAGCTCCTCCAGCAGCTGCATCGCCGCGTCGTAGTCGTCCTTGAGCAGGGCGGTCTCCTCGGCGAGCTCCAGGCGCTCGGCCGGGGTCCTCGGCGCGGTCGGCTCGGCGAGCTCGGCGGACACGAACGTCCGCGTCTCGATCGGCAGGTCGTAGTGCTCGTCCGCCAGCGCGCGGGCGCGCTGGACCTCGGTAGCGAAGTGCTCGTTGCCGTTGCGCTCGTCGAAGGCCTCCGCGATCTCACCCGCGACCCGCCACGACTCGGCGGCCAGCTCGGCGGCGGTGCGCGGGCGGGGCTCGACGCCGAAGACCGCTGCCACGTCGGGCATGTCGCTGCCCCGGACCTCGACGTCGCCGTGCCCGCTGCGCGCCACCGCGTCCAGCAGCACGCCGTAGGACACCAGCGCGTAGAACCGCTTGTACACGTCCAGCGGGTCCTTCGGCAGTTCGCCGATGTGCCGCTCCAGCAGCGACAACCCGCGCTCGGTGTTGCCGGTGACCGCGAGGAAGATCAGGTGGTCGGCCATGATGCCGAACCCGTCGGCGTTGGCCGCCGCCGCGCGGTAGCTGCGGAAGTGGTGCGCCTTCGCCTCGTCGAAGCGGCCCGCGCGCAGCAGCGGGAGCAGGGCGTTGGCCTGGGCCCGCTCCGGCTCCGACCCGCACTGCACGCGGTTCTCGATGATCTCGTCGAACAGCTTCAGCGCCGTCGCCTCGTCACCGGAGGCCCGGTAGTAGTCGGCGTCGTCGCTGCGGATGCAGGCCTCGCAGTGGCTGTAGTCGTCGCGCGGCAGCTCCTCGCGGGCCGCCAGGAAACCGGCCGCGTCCGCGAAGCGGCCCGCCGTGGTGGCGTTGGCCATCTTCGCCTGCCACACACCGGAGAGCCCGACACCGGCCGCGCGGTAGCGCCGCTCCATGTCGTCGAGGACCTGGTCTACCTGGCTCTGCGGGAACGCCGGGTTCAGCGCGACCGCCTCGGCCATCCACTTGTAGTACCAGAGCAGGTCGTTGTTCTCGACCTCGAGCGGGAACCGCGCCGGGTCCGAGTCGTGCCTGCCCAGGCACCAGGAGAACGCGGTGAACATCGTGTCGCTGTCCCCGGTCATCGACGCGCTGGCGATCTGCCGCATCCGCGCCTTGTAGAGCAGGTCCTCCTCGCCCGCCTCCTGCGCGAGCCGGACGGCGTCGGCGACCATCGCCGATTCCTCCGGCCCGTAGGCCATCATGTCGCTCTCGTCGAGCAGGCGCTCGATCTCGGTCGCGGTTTCAGACACGTGGGTCCCCTCTTCGTTGCGAAACCTCAGGTGGCGCCTCAGCCGGTGATGCCGACGCTGAGCTGGATCAGGTCGCTCATCGCGGTCGTCATCACGGTCCGGTCGGCGCGGGACAGCGGCCGGTGACCGGCCAGCAGGGCCTGGATGTAGATCAGCCGGACGCTGCGGTCGAAGACCAGCTGGTCGTCCAGGCCGGACAGCTGGCGGATCATCGAGTTCTGCCAGTTCAGGCAGAGCTGCGCGGTGGTGCGGCGGGGCTTCGGGCCGGTCCTGCCCGCGAGGGAGGACTCGATGCCGCCCAGCACCTCGGCCCACACCGCCGGTGCCGAGTCGCGCACCTCGGTGCGCTCGATCCGGCGGATGGCGGCGGCGTCGGCGACGTAGAGCGCGGTCACGTCGTCCGGCCGGAACGACCGGACCAGCGCGTCGCTGCCCAGTTCGGCCAGCACCGCGGCCGCCCGGCGCTCCAGCGCGCTCGTGCTGGAGCGGTCGTCCATCGGCGGCGGGGCGAGCTCGTCGAGGATGGAGCTGGCCTGGACCTGCTCCACCGTGACGCCGTCGATCAGCAGCGGCAGCCGCCGCAGCAGGTCCGACTCGTAGGTGTAGCCGCCGTTGATCACCGGGTGGTCGGGCGGGACCACCGCCGCGATCTGCCGGAACTCGTCGACGGTCTCCACGTAGCGGACGTGCCGGGACTGGTCCAGGTAGTCGCGGACGGTCATCCGGCCCGCCGAGGTCTCCACGGTCAGCCACGGCAGCACCGCCGCGGCCAGGTCGTCGTCGTGCACCGCCATCGACTTCAGCCCCAGGTGGTGCACCGCGACGAACCGCTCGAACCGCGCCGGTCGGGTGGTGGCCTGCTGGACGATCCAGCGCCGCAGCGCCTTGCCGATCTCCTCCCGGGTGTACTCCAGGGCCTCGTCGGCGACGAGCTGCTCGCGCGACGCGGTCGGCCGCAGGCCCTCGGTGTTGAGGACGCAGCGCACGAAGTAGGCCCACTCCGGCAGCAGCTCGGACAGGTCCTCGCCGAGCAGCATCCGACCGAGGTAGAGCTCGCCGCTGCGCCGGGATCCGGGCGGCGGCGCGAACGGCAGCACGTAGGCCACGCCTTGCGTCCCGGTGGCCGGGACCGACAGCTCAATCGTCTCCAGTGGACGGTTGCCGAGCAGCTCCGCGCCGAACTCCTCCAGCACCCCGGCCGCCGACCGCTCGTCGGCAGGACGGTCCTGCGGCAGGAACACCGCTGGTTCGTTGACCGCGTCCCAGGTCCCGTCCGCACGCCGGACCCGCACCTCCACCGGCAGGTACCGGCCGAAGCGGCGGGCCAGCGACAGCACCTTCTCCGCCGAGAGCAGGGCCGCGTCGTCGGGTCGCGGCGACAGCCGCACCTCGGTGCCGATCGCCATCCCGGCCGACTCCGCCTCGGACAGCTCACGGACCGCGAAGGTCCCGTCGGCCGAGCCGGTCCACTCCACCGGCGGGTGCCCGTGCACCGACCGGCTGCGGACCACGATCCGGTCCGACACCATGAAGCAGCTCAGCAGGCCGATGCCGAACTGCCCCAGGAAATCCTCGTCGCGCAGGTTCAGCACGTCGTCGCGCTTGGAGCTCTTGCCCACGGTGGCCAGCAGCTCGCCCGCCTCGGCGGCGCTCAACCCCTGCCCGGCGTCGCGGAATACGAACTCGTCCGGCGCTTCCGGAACCGTCCCGACCGGGAAGATCTCGATGTTCCCCCGGCCGTCCTGCCCGGCGACCTTGGCGCGAGCAGCGATCGCGTCGCGCCCGTTCTGCAGCAGCTCGCGCAAGTAGACGTGCGCACCGGAGTAAATGTGCCGGCTCAGCAGATCGACGACGCCACCAAGGTCCACCTGGAACGGACGCACCAGCGAACCCCCGGTGTTTTCCATCAGAATTCTCCCTCTTCGCACGATCCCACCGCTGAGCATACTGGACACCACTGACAACTCCGCGATTCCCGGATCCCCGCAACCAGCCGCACCACGCCAACATCTCCGCAGGTCAAACCGCTTTTCGCGCCGCGCTACCAACCAAAGGAGGTAGCCAGAACCGCCCCCGAAGACGATTCTTGACGCGGTAACGAATTCGTCACACGGCACTTCGAGAATGAATCTGGGAAAAACGCGTCGGCAGAATTACCGGCAGAATCGAACCAGTGCGCACCGAGCGTTCATTCCCCGGCACGCTCCGTGCACATCGGACACCGACGCACCCGCACCCCCGGAGAATGTCGCCGGGCCGACACCAGCTCACCCAGCGGCGAGCCGGTCAGTCCCTCATCGACGGCGACGCCGAAGAGGCCTCTGACAGAGCGCTCGGCCCGAACACCCCTGCGGACAGCCAGCGACACCCGCCCGCACATCCCGACATCGGCGGTCACCGCCGCGTCCGCATTGGACGACTCAGGCTGCGTGCACAGTGGACTGCGGAACGTGGAATGATATCCTGTTCGCCCGTTATGCCTGATCACAATTCTGGCGCGTTCCACAGCGCAGAAGAGGAAAGACCGCACCGGGCCGGAACCACGCGTCTCATCGCGTTCGTCACGGCCTGCCTGATGCTTTTCACGACCTTCGGCGCCACAAGCGCCGCAGCGACCGGGTCCGCTTCGGACCTCCGAGTAAGCGGCAGCATCTCGGATGCCATCAAGCGAATCAGGGAGGCACGCAACAAGACCGGCGTACTGATCGTCGTCGGCTACTCCGCCTATCAAGTCCTTCACACCCTCGGGCAAGAGCTTCCCGAACATTCCCGCAGCCGAACGAATCTCATCGGGGAGCTTTCCGAGGGGTTGCCGGGCCTGACCGAGGGGCTCCGCTCCCGCCTGGACCGGATCGAGAAAACACCGTCCGACGATGCCGAGGCAATGGAGTCCGCCAGGCAGGAACTCCGCTCCTTCCTCGAGCACAAGTTCAAGGACCACCCCGAGCTGAAGAGCCTCTTCGAGCAGTCGCAGCAGAGGTTCGACGACCTCCGAGAGCACGTCGTCGTGGCGAAGATCGTCGCCGAGACGAACGCGGACGTTCTCCCAGCGATCGTCGAGGATTTGAAGGAGATCGCGCGCGTCCTCAAGGAGCCGCTCGACTTCGATATCGACGTGGCGGCACTGGAGCGCAACAACCGCGAGCTGGCGGAAACGTTGGAGGACGTGCAGCCCGCGCTCGACCAGTGCAACGCAGCCATGCAGCAAACCATCGCAGCTTTGGACCAGATGAACGCGGCGATGGGCCAAGTCAACGCCGGCCTGGATCAGATGAACTCCGGGATCGCGCAGCTGAACCGGGGGATCGACCAGGCGAATGACGCCGTGGCGGAGATGAATGTCGCGCTGGAGCAGACCAACAACGCCGTCAACGGCATGATCGGTGCGGCCACCGATACGTTCCGCAACCTGGGCAACCTTCGTCTGGACGATCTCAGCATCGATCTCTCGCACCTCGGCGGCTCGATGCACCGCCAGACGACCCCGGAAGAGCGGGCCAGGCAGGACCGGATGCTGTCGATCGGCCTGAACCTGATCCCGGGCCTCGGCGACGTCAAGGGCATCCACGAGGCGATCGCAGGCAGGGACGCCCTCACCGGCGAGCTGCTTCCCCCCGCTGAACGCGTGATGGGCGGCATCATCTTCCTGCGCTCTGCCAAGGTTCTTTCCAAGGGCGCGACGTCCGCCACCGACGCCGCACGGCTGCGTGGCACCTACCGCGCTTGGGAGGCGGCCAACGAGTCAATCCGCAGCCTCCGCACCACCGGAAAGCTGCCCGGCTACTACGTCACCAAGGCTGAGGCGAAGCAAGCAGGATGGACGGACGGAAAGGCTCTGGGCAACCACCTTCCGAATGCACAGATCGGCGGTGATGTCTTCAAGAACAAGGATGGCGTCCTCCCCTCCGTTTCCGGTCGCGTGTGGTACGAGGCGGATGTCGGTCTTGTCAATACGATGTCTCGGAGCAAGCAGCCGGGCTACCGGCTCGTGTACTCCAGCGACGGCCTGCTCTACGTGACGTTCGATCACTACCACTCTGTTCACTACGTTGGCAGGTACAAATGACCAAGCAGGCGGAGGCACGTCGATGATCGTTGATTTGTCCGAGGTCGAAACGGCACGCCAGTTGCACCTGGTGCTGAAGCGCGCGTTCGGTTTCCCGCCCATGTACGGCATGAACTGGGATGCCTACTGGGATGCGATCACCGGACTGGTCGAACTTCCCGATGAGATCACCTTCACCGGATGGGCTCGCCTGGCGGAGAAACTTCCCCGCGACGCTGAGATCCTGCGGGAGCTGATGGACGACTACCTGGCCGAACCATACGCAGCATTCCACGCACACAAGCGCATCACCTTCGAGTAAGCCGCAGGGGTGCCGGGAGACATCATCACCCGGCACCCCTGTGATGATTCCGAAGCTGCGTGCCAGCACGGCCCGGCGGTGAAACGCCGGCCTGGATCTTCAGCCAATGTCAGGTGCTCGACCGGCATTGATATACAGGTGCGAAGACTCGCCGCTCCATCACACAGCACTTCGAGAAAGCGTTCGGGAAAACACTCCGGCAGAACCGAAGCAGTGCGCACCGAGCGTTCATTCCCCCAAACACGCTCCGTGCACATCGGACAGTGCCGCACCCGTGCGCCCGGCGTACATCGAAGGGTCAGCACCGGTTCGCCCAGTGGTCATCTCGCGGTTTTAGCGTGCATCGGCTTCACCGATCCGGCGCGGCGCGACCGCGCACAACTGCAGAGGGGAACCATGACAGAGAACTCCGGCAGCAATGGGGCGACCCCGTCCCGCCGCCAGGTCCTGTTAGCCGGCACGGCTGCGCTCGGCGCGGCGGCGCTCACCACCACCGGCCTCGGCACCGCTGCGAGCGCGCAGCCCGGTGCGGGCGCGCCGCTCCGGTCGCCGTTCACGCTCGGGGTCGCCTCCGGTGACCCGCTGCCGAACGGCGTGGTGCTGTGGACCCGGCTGGCCGTGGACCCGCTCGCCGAGAACGGGCTCGGCGGGATGCCCGACCGCGTCGTGCCGGTGCAGTGGCAGGTCGCCGAGGACGAGGGCTTCCGCAAGGTCGTGGCCAGCGGCACCGAGCAGGCGCGGCCGGAGTCCGCGCACTCCGTGCACGTCGAGCTGACCACCCTCAACCCGGCCACCGAGTACTACTACCGCTTCCGCGTCGGCAGCGAGCTCAGCCCGGTCGGCCGCACCAGGACCGCGCCGCGCTTCGGCGCGCAGCTCGACCGGTTCTCCTTCGCCTTCGCCAGCTGCCAGAACTTCCCGGTCGGGCACTTCAGCGCCTACTCGCACATGGTCCGGGAGGACCTCGACCTGGTCGCCTTCCTCGGCGACTACATCTACGAGAGCGGCTCGAAGGGCACCATCGGCCGCCCGCACGCACCCGCGCACGAGACCTTCGACCTCGCCGACTACCGCACCCGGCACGCCCAGTACAAGACCGACCCCGATCTGCAGGCCGCGCACGCCGCCTTCCCGTGGGTGGTGGTCTTCGACGACCACGAGGTGGAGAACAACTGGGCCGCCGACCGGTCCCAGCCGGACGCCGAGCCCGACCAGGACCCGGCGGTGTTCCGCAAGCGCCGCACCGACGCGTTCCAGGCCTACTACGAGAACATGCCGCTGCGCGAGACCCAGCACGCGTGGGGCGCGAACATGCGCCTGTACCGGCGGCTGACGTTCGGGAACCTGGTGGACTTCCACCTGCTCGACACCCGCCAGTACCGCGACTTCCAGGACCAGGACAAGCGGCTGGACCCCGAGCGCACGATCCTGGGCGCCGAGCAGCGGAACTGGCTGCTGCGCAACCTCGGCGGCCGGACGGCGCGCTGGAACGTCCTGGCGCAGCAGGTGTTCTTCTCGCAGCGCGACTTCACCGCGGGCGACGAGGACTCCTTCAGCGACGACGCGTGGGACAACTACGTGGCCGAGCGCAACCTGGTGCGCGACCGCATGGCCAAGGCGTCCAACCCGGTGGTGATCACCGGTGACGTGCACGCCAACTACGTCTGCGACGTCAAGGCCGACTTCGACGACCCCGCCTCGGCGACGGTGGCCACCGAGCTGGTCGGCACCTCCATCACCTCCAACGGCAACGGCGTCGAGCAGAACCCCGGCGACGCGGTCCAGCTGGCGGAGAACCCGCACATCAAGTTCATCAACCGGCACCGCGGCTACGTGCGGAACACCATCACGCACTCGGCGTGGACGGCCGACTTCCGGGTCCTCGACTACGTCGAGACGCCCGGTTCGCCGATCCGCGACCGCGCCCGCTTCGTGATCGACGACGGTCGCCCCGGCGCCAAGCTCGTCTGACGCGAGGCCCCGCGAGACCGCCATCGGGCTCCGTTTCCGCTGTTCAGTCCCCGTGAGCACTTTGTGGTGCGATGACCCCGCAAAGTGCTCACGGGCCACCACCAGCGGAAACAGGGCCGACGGTGCCACTGCCGGTTCACAGCGGTCAGCAGGTCGCTGGGCAGCGGGATGACCTCGCCGGTGCAGCGCGAGTATCCGCACCGTGCGGCAGTGACGACCACCGTCAGCTTTCACGGATCTTGCGCAGGTACTTCAGCGCTCGGGCCGCGGCGTGGGCGCCGCACATGCCGTGGGCACCGGGTCCGGGCGGGGTGGCCGCCGAGCAGAGGTAGACGCCGGGCAGTCCGACGTCGTGGGGGGTGAGCGTCGGGCGGGGGCCGAAGACGAGCTGGCGGGCGGTTTTCGCGCCCGTCATGATGTTGCCGCCAGCGAAGTTCGGGTTGTACTCGGCGATCTCCGCGGTGGTGCGCACGGCGGTGCCGACGATCCGCTCCCGGAAACCGGGGGCGAACCGCTCGATCTGCGCGACGATGGCGTCGGTCGCGTCGCCGCGGTAGCCGTTGGGCACGTGGGCGTAGCTCCACACCGGGTGGACATCGCCCACCGAGCGCTGCGGGTCGGCCAGGTACTGCTGGCCGACGACCACGAACGGTCGCTGCGGCATCCGGCCCGCGTGGATCTCCCGCTCGGTCGCGGCGATCTCGGCGAAGGAGCCGCCCACGTGGACCGTGCCCGCCCGGCGGGCCGGTTCCGCCGTCCACGGCACCCCGCCCGCGACCGCGAAGTCCACTTTGAACGCTCCCGGCCCGGGGCGGAACCGCCGGTAGGCACGTGAGATCCGGGCGGGCAGCCGGTCGGCCAGGATCTCGGCCACCGCGGTCGGGGCGAGGTCGAACAGCGTCACGTCCACCCGCGGCAGGTCGGCCGGGGAGCGCACCCGGACGCCGGTCTCGATCTCGCCGCCCAGGTCGCGCAGCAGTGCGGCCAGCGCACCGGTGATCGAGCGCGAGCCCCCGGCCGCCACCGGCCAGCCGTGCCGGTGCCCGGCGGTCAGGATGCCCAATCCGATGCTGGCGCTCAGCGGCCGGTCCAGCGGGCGGAACGCGTGCGCGGCCACCCCGCCGAACAGCGCTTTCGCCCGTTCCCCCGCGAAGATCTTCGCGATCGCCGATGCTGGCATCAGCGCGGGGATCCCGAAGCGGGCGAGGCGGAGCGGGTGGCGCGGAACCCGCAGCAGCGGGGCGAGAACGTCCGCCGACAGCTCGTCGTAGGACGCCGCTGGCCCGGCGAACAACCACGACCAGCGGCGGCCGTCGGGACCGAGCCCTCCGGCGGTCTCGGCGACCGAGCGGTGCAGCACCCCGGCGGTGCCGTCGTCGAGCGGGTGGGCGCAGTCGATCTCGGGAAACCGCCACCGCAAGCCGTAGCGGCCCAGGTCGAGGCTGCGCAGGAAGGTCGACCCGGCGGCCATCGGGTGGACCGCCGAGCACTGGTCGTGCAGCATCCCCGGCACGATGGCTTCGACCGTGCGAGTGCCTCCACCGATCTCGTCGGCGGCCTCCAGAACGGTGACCCGCACCCCGGCCCGGGCCAGCACGACGGCGGCGGCGAGCCCGTTCGGGCCGCTGCCCACCACGACCGCCGTGCCCATGCCGAGCTCCCTGTTCCCGAGGTCCGCCGTCGGACCGACGGTAGCGCCCGGAAGGCGGCACCAGCGATGTGAACCGTCAGGCGTAGGCGCGACCGGCCACGCGCCGCGACGTGCGCGCGGCCGGTGCGCTGCGCTGCGCGCCGCGGATCCGTTCGCGGCGGAGTTCGCGCATGTAGTCGTCGAAGTCGACCTGGATCGTGTGGCGCTTGGAGGCGACGTAGCGCTTGGCGACGGCCTGCCGGTGCTTGGCGATCTCGGCGAGCATCCCCAGCCGGTCGGGCAGCGCGTAGCTGCCCTGCAGGTGGTCGGCGACGAGCTCGGACTGCCGCTCGGCGATCGGCATGATCGCCCCGAGCGGCTGCACCAGGCCGATGAAGTACAGGCCCGGCACCCGCGGGTGGAACACCCGCTGGTAGAGGCGGACCTCGTTGTCCTCGCCGGGGTCGAGGAACCCGGCGTCGAAGAACGGGAAGCTGATCCGGTAGCCGGTGCAGTACACGACCAGGTCCGCCTCGACCCGGCTGCCGTCGGTGAACACCACCGACGAGCGGTCGAGCCGCGAGATGTTCGGCTTGGGGGTGATCGCGCCGTGCGCCAGCCGGTCGAGGACCCGGCTGGACATCGTCGGGTGCGCCTGCGCGAACTTGTGGTCCGGGGCGGGCAGCCCGTAGCGGGTCATCCGGCCGGTGGTGGACTTCAGCAGCAGCCGGGCCAGCGGCCACCGGATCCAGCCCGGGATGCGCTCGCTGCCCGCGATCTGGTCGTAGGGCCGCCCGAACACGTACTTCGGGATGACGTGGGCGCCGCGGCGCGCGGACAGGTAGGTCGCCGCGCCGTGGTAGCTGGCGTCCACCGCGATGTCCACCGCCGAGTTGCCCATCCCGACCACGACGACGCGCTTGCCCGCCAGCTGGGCTTCCTCGGTGTAGCTGTGCGAGTGGATCTGCTCGATCGCGGTGGAGTCGGCGCCGGGGAAGGCCGGTTCGGGCCAGCGCGGGTCCCAGTGGTGCCCGTTGGCCACGCACACCGCCTCGTAGCCGCGGGTCTCCCCGGTGCTCAGGGTGACGTCGAAACCACCGGGGCGCGGGGCGACGTGCTGCACGCCGGTGCGGAAGGTGATGCGGTCGCGGAGCCCGAAGTGGTCGGCGTAGGCGTCGAAGTACGCGGCGACCTGGTCGTGCCGGGGGAAGTCGGGCAGCTCGGCGGGCATCGGGAAGTCGCTGAACGCCATCCGCTCGCGCGAGGTGTTGATGTGCAGCGACCGGTACGCCGCGGAGACCCCGTTGCGGTTGCCCCACACCCAGTTGCCGCCGATCCGGTCGGAGAGCTCGAAGCAGTCGAACGGGATGCCGCGCTCGAGCAGGACCTTGGCGGTGGCGATCCCGGAGGAACCGGCACCGATGACGCAGACGCGGGGCGGCGCGGACATGACCGTGGGACCTCCCGGAAGCGCTGTGACCGGCGGTCATATGACCACTGGTCACATTAGGGCGCGCCACCACCCGGGACAACCCCGGTCGCACGGTCGGAGCAATGGCTCAGCGCCGCGCGTCAGGTGCGGCGAAGGCCGCGACCAGCACGTTCACCAGCCGGTCCACCGACTCCTCGATCCGCTCCGGATCCCCGGAGCCCAGCCCGAGGACCGGGTCCAGACCCGGGTTGTGCGGGGCCAGGGCGAGGTGCGGCAGGAGCACGAGCAGCAGCGCCAGGAAGGCGTCCAGGTCGGCGTTCGCGCGCAGCTCCCCCGCGTCCCGGGCCGTGCGCAGCAGCGGCCGCAGCACCTCCAGGTAGTGGCTGTTGGCCGCCTCGCGCACCGCCGAGCGCGCGGTCATGTCCGGCTCCAGGTTCACCGCGGCGGTGAAGGCCCGGTCCAGCGGGTTCACCGCGAAGTAGGCCACCCAGTCCCGTGCGAGCTGCCGGAACGCCGGGAAGAACCCCGCCTCCCACGGCAGCTCGGCGATGCGCTGCTCCATCGCGGCCCGGATGCGGCGGCTCGCCAGGTCGGCCAGGTGGGCGTACAGGTCCGCCTTGTCGCTGAAGTACTGGAACAGGCTGCCCTTGGCCACCGACGCGGTGCGCGCGATCGCGTTCAGGCTGCCGCCGGAGAACCCGTGCGCGGCGAACTCGGCCTCGGCGGCCCGCAGCACGGCCTCCCGCCGAGCCTCGGGCAACCGCTCCCACGTCGCCGTCGGCACCCGGACCACCCCTCCCCTGCAACGACCAGCGGTCACATTCTGCCGCAGCCGCGCCGGGAACCGGAACGACCGGATATAGGCAAAACCGAACGCCCCGGCCGCAGATCGGCCGTTGAACGTCTCAAGCCGACGGTGTGATGTGGACCATGCTCCCCGCTGCGAGCTGCCCAGGAGAACCACATGACGACTTCCGATTCGCGCGCCCTCCGCGTCGAGGAGCCAGGTGCCCCGGACCGCTCGAAGGGCTGGGGGCTCGTCCTCTTCCTCTTCCTGTTCTTCACCCTGAACTTCGCCGACAAGGCGGCCGTCGGGCTGGCCAGCACCCGCATCCGCGCCGACCTGGGGTTGACGGCCGAGCAGTACGGCCTGCTCAGCAGCGCGTTCTTCTGGCTGTTCGCGGTCGGTGCCGTGGTGCTGAGCGCCGCGCTGCGCAAGGTCTCCTACACCTGGGGTGCCGGGCTGCTCATGTGCTCGTGGATCCTGAGCATGCTGCCGCTCACCGCGCCCACCACGTTCGGCGTGCTGCTCGCCTCGCGCATCGCGCTGGGCTTCTTCGAAGGCCCCGCGCACGCCTTCTGCCAGTCGGTGATCGCCGACCGGTTCCCGCCGGAGCGCCGGGCGACGGCCGGTGCCCTGGTCAACGCGGGCTCCTCGGTCGGGCCGCTGATCGCCGCTCCCACCCTGACGTGGGTGGTCGTGAACTGGTCGTGGCACGGTGCTTTCACCGTCCTGGTCCTCGCCGGTGTCTTGTGGACGATCGGCTGGTTCTGGTGCTCGGAGCGGCTGCCGTTCCGCAGACCCGCCGACCTCGGCAGCGCGGCGACCGCCCCTGACCCCAACGGGCACATCGCGGTCCCCTTCCACCGGTTGCTGGGCCTGCGCAGCTTCTGGGGGCTGGTGCTGCTCTCCTTCGCCGGTTACCTCATCTCGTCACTGAAGGTCGCGTGGCTCCCGGCGTACCTGTCCGAGGGGCTGGGGTATCCCGCGGGCACGGTCGGCGTGCTGGCCGCCATCCCGTACGCGGCGGCCGTCGTCGTTCTGCTGTCGGCGGGCGCGCTGTCCGGTCGGCTGCTGCGCCGGGGCCGCAGCTCGCACCTGGCCCGCGGTCAGCTCACCGGCGCGTACCTGGTGCTCGGCGGGCTTTCGATGGCCGCGTTCGCGCAGCTGGACGCGGGCCCGCTGCAGATGGTGCTCGTCGTGCTCGCCTTCGCGGTCAACAGCGTGGCCTTCTCGGTGGCCTTCGCGGGCGCCTCCGACTTCCTGCCCGCGCACCAGCGCGTCGCGTTCTTCGGCTGCATCATCGCGGCCTACAGCGTCGCCGGGATCCTGGCCCCCTACGGCCTGGGGCTCATCGTCGACCAGGCCACCACCCCGGCGCAGGGCTATGCCACCGGGTTCTCCGTCGTCGGCCTCGTCGTGTGCGCGCTGGGCGTTCTCGGCGGGGCGATGCTCAACCCGGAGCGCGCGAAGTCCGAACTGGAACGTCTGTCGGCAGACCGAGGAGGTAGGTCGTGAACGGACCGCTGACGGGTGTCCGCGTGCTGGACCTCGGGCAGTACATCGCCGGGCCGTGCGCGGCGCAGGTGCTGGGCGATCTCGGCGCGGAGGTGCTGAAGGTCGAGAGCTTGCGCGGCGATCAGGCCCGGAGCATCGGCCCGTTCGGCGAAGCGATGGTCCAGGCCTACAACCGCGACAAGCGCAGCATCGCGGTGGACCTCCGCTCCCCGGACGGGCAGCGCGTGCTGCACCAGCTCTTGGGCACCGCCGACGTGCTGGTCCAGAACTTCCGGCCCGGTTCCGCCGAACAGCTCGGGATCGGCGTCGCGACCCTCCGCCAGCGCTTCCCGCGGCTGATCTGCGCCACCGTGACCGGTTTCGGTTCCCGCGGCCCGTCCCGGAACCGCCCCGGACTCGACATCGCGGCCCAAGCCGAGTACGGGCTGATGCACGCGACCGGCGCAGCGGACGGCGAGCCGCAACGCGTCGGTGTCCCGGTCGCCGACGTCACCGCGGCCAACGCGCTGGCCACCGGGGTGCTCGCCGCGCTCTTCGAACGCGAGCGCACCGGGCGGGGCGCGCACGTCGAGACCTCGCTGATGGAGGCGGTGATATCGCTGCAGGCCGCCACCTGGAACGAGTACCTGCTGACCGGCACCGCACCCCGGCGGAAGGGCAACGGGCAGGCCAACGCCGCTCCCGCCGCCGACGTCGTCGAACTCGCCGACGGCGCGATCGTGATCTCCGCCTACACCGCCGAGAAGTGGGCCGCCCTGTGCGAGCTGGTCGGGCGACCGGACATGGTCGACGACCCGAGGTTCGCCGACAACCCCGCCCGCGTCCGCAACCGGGCGGCGATGCTCGACGCGCTGACCAGCGCTTTCGCCGGGATGACCCGCGACCGGGCCATCTCCGCGCTGCTCTCGGCGGGCATCGTCTGCGGAGCCGTCCGCTCCCTCGACGAGGTCGCCGCGGACGAGGACGTCGCGCGCTCGAACGTCCTGATCGGCGTGACCGACCGCCGCGGTCGCCGCACCACCAGCCCCGGCGCGGCCTTCACCCTCGACGGGCAGCGCCGCACCGACTCCACCGGTGCTCCGCCGGTCGGCGCGCACACCGCCGAGGTCCTGCGGGAGCTCGGCTACGCCGAGGATGCGATCACCGACCTCACCGCCCGCCGGGTCGTCGGTGCGCCGACGACCGCCCACCCCCGCGAAAGGACACCGCGTTGATCGACCAGGACGTGCTCCGCTGCGACTTCCCCGCCTACCTCCGGAAGATCGCCGACTTCACCGATGACGAGCTGATCCCGACCGAGCCCGAGATGGTCGACGCCGGTGCCGTCCCCGAGCGGATCCTCGACCGCATGGCCGCGCTCGGGCTGTTCGGGATCTCGATCCCGCGCGCCTACGGCGGTCTGGAGTGGACGATGGAGCAGCAGGTCCGGCTGACCTTCGAGTTCACCCGGGCCTCGTGCGTCTACCGGTCCCGCTTCTCGACGGTGATCGGGTTGTGCTCGCAAGCGATCCTCGACCACGGCACCGAGGAGCAGCGGCGCGAGATGCTCCCCGCGATGGCCGCCGGAGAGCTGGTCACGGCCTTCGCGCTCACCGAGGAGGAAGCCGGGTCGGACGCGGCGCACCTGCGCACGACCGCGATCCGCGACGGCGCGGACTACCTCGTCAACGGCAGCAAGCGCTACATCACCAACGCCGCCTGGGCGGACGCGTTCCTGACGTTCGCGCGCACCGACCCGGACGAGCCGGGAGCGGCCGGGGTCTCCGCGCTCATCGTCGACGCCCGCGCCCCGGGCGTTTCCACCGCGCTGCCCCGGTACATGAACGGCCACGCCGAAGCCCCGGTGGGCGAGATCCGGTTCCGCGGCGTGCGGGTCCCCGCCGGGCAGCTCCTCGGCGGCGTCGAGGGCCAAGGGCTGAAGATGGCGCTGCGCGGCATCAACCACGCCCGCCTGCACGTGGCCGCCACCTGCGTCGGCCAGGCGACCCGGATGTTGGAGGAGACCACCGCCCACCTGAACGGGCGCGAGCAGTTCGGCGGCCCGCTGGCCGACCTCGGCGCGGTGCGGTCGACGCTGGGCGAGAGCTACGCCGAGCTGGAGGCCGGGCGGGCGCTGGTCATGGAGAGCGCCCGCACCTTCGACCGCGGGGAGGTCCCCCGGCACCGGATCGCCGCCGCCAAGCTGTACTGCTCGGAGATGGCCAGCCGGGTCGCCGACAGGTGCGTCCAGCTGCTGGGCGGCGCGGGCATCGTCGGGCCGCACCCGGTCCCGCGCATGTGGCGCGACGTCCGGGCGCTGCGCATCTACGAGGGCTCCTCGCCGATCCACCAGCGCAACCTCGGCCGGGCGATGATCGAGCAGGTCCGGGCCGACGGGACGCTGCCCGACACGTTCCGCGCGCGGTGATCCCCGCGCGGAGGACGATGCCGGTATGGAGATCCGCCAACTGGAGTACTTCCTCGCGGTCGTCGAGCACAACGGCGTGAACCGCGCGGCGCAGCAGCTGCACATCGCGCAGGCCTCGCTGTCGCAGAGCATCCGCCAGCTGGAGCGCGAGCTGAAGCTGCCGCTGTTCCACCGCACGGGCCGCAACCTGGTGCTCACCTCGGCCGGTGAGCTGCTGGTCGAACCGGCGCGCAAGGTGATCCGGGACGTGCTGGCGGTGCGCGACATCATGCGCGGAGCGCGCGAGCTGCAGGTCGGGTCGATCACCATCGGCACGATGCCGGAGATGTCCAGCGACGCGGTCGCGGCGTGGAGCGCGTCGTTCACGAAGCTGCACCCGGGCATCCGGCTCGACCTGGTGGAGCACGCCAGCGCGGCGGAGCTGTGCGAGGAGGTGGCGGCGGGCACCTGCGAGCTCGGCTTCACCACCTTCCCGGTCGCGGCGGAGAACCTCACCAAGGTCGACCTGGCCGTCCAGCGGCTCCTCCTGGTGATGCCGCCCGGCACGGCGGGGGTCGACCCGTCGGCACCGCACGACCTCGCCCGGCTCGACGACGTGCCGCTGGCGGTGAGCAGCTCGGCGCACCGCGAGAACGACGCCGTGACGGCCGTGCTGCGCCAGGAATCGGTCGCACCCCGGATCGTCGCGCGCGTCCCCAACCGCCACGCGCAGCTGACGCTGGTGCTCAACGGCGCCGCCAGCGCGTTCCTCCCGCTGCGGATGGCCGCGGCGGCGGCGCGCAGCGGGGCCGTGGTGGTCGAGACCCGTCCGGAGGTGCGCAGGCCGTTCGGCATCGTGCACCGCGACGGGAGCCTCACCCCGGCGGCGCAGAGCCTGGTGATCGAGAGCAGCGCCACCCTCGACCGCTGGAACGAGCTGATCGCCGACTTCCAGGGCCAAGGCCTGACGCTGCTCGACGCCACACTGCGCGCCGACGACGAACTCCACGCCCGCGGGATCTCCTGATCTGCGAAGTACTCTCGGGCGGTGCGGATCGATCTTGTCACCGTCGTCGTGGCCGACTACGACGAGGCCATCGGGTTCTTCGTCGGCGCGCTGGGTTTCGAACTCGTCGAGGACTCCCCCTCGCTGACCAACGACGGCCGCCCGAAGCGCTGGGTGGTGGTCCGGCCGCCCGGTGGCGGCACGGGCGTGCTGCTCGCTCAAGCGGACGGTGCGCGGCAGGCCGCCGCCGTCGGCGACCAGGTCGCCGGGCGGGTGGGGTTCTTCCTGCGGGTGGACGACTTCGACGTGGCCTTCGACCGGATGGTGGCGGCGGGCGTGCAGTTCGTGTCCCGGCCCCGCACCGAGCCCTACGGGCGGGTCGCGGTGTTCCTGGACGTCGCGGGCAACCGCTGGGACCTGCTCGGCCCGGCCCCGCTCACTCGATGACCAGCTCGACCGGGATGTTGCCGCGGGTCGCGTTCGAGTACGGGCAGACCTGGTGCGCCTGCTCGACCAGCTCGCGGCCGGTGGCCTCGTCGACGGACTCGGGCAGCTCCACCCGCAGCACGACGGCCAGCGCGAAGCCCTCGCCCTGCTTGCCGATGTCGACCTCGCCGGTCACCGCGGCGTCGCCGAGGTCGATCTTCGCCCGGCGGCCGACCACGCCGAGCGCGCTGGCGAAGCAGGCGGCGTAACCGGCGGCGAACAGCTGCTCCGGGTTGGTGCCCCGGCCGCTGCCGCCCATCTCCACCGGCACCGCCAGCTGCAGGTCCAGCTTGCCGTCGGAGCTGACGGCGCGACCGTCCCGGCCGTGGGTGGCGGTGGCGACAGCGGTGTAGAGCGCGTCCATGGGAACCAGCCCTTCCCCGGGGTGCGGGTCGTCGTGCGGTCCCATCCTCACGCGTCGCGGAGCCCGTCGCCAGGAGAGCCGCGGCTGCAACCCCCTGCAACCCTTGCCCCGCCGGATCGCAGGGCGTGTGCTGGAGAGGTCCGCGGTGTGACGCGAGTTACACCGCGACGGCTGGCAGCGGGAGGCGGTCGTGGAGCAGAGCGGCTCGGGCAACGGGCACCACCCCTGGCGGCCCGGCACGGCGCGGCGCCGGGACGCGGCGATCGGGGTGGTCGTCAACCCCCTCTCGGGCCGGGACATCCGGCGGGTGGTGGCCCAGGCGTCGGTGTTCCCCAACGCCGAGAAGGCCAACATGGTGCTGCGCATGGTGGCCGCCGCCGGAGCGCTCGGCCTCGGCCGCGTGCTGGTGTCCACCGACGACTTCGGCGTCGCCGCCGCCGTGCTGCGGGGCTCCCGGCAGCACGCCGCCGCGGACCGGTGGCCGGAGCTGACCTTCTGCGAGCTCGACCCCCTGACCGGGACCGCCCGGGACACCAAGCAGCTCGTGCGGCGGATGCGCTCCGAAGGCGCGGGCGTGATCGTCGTGCTGGGCGGCGACGGGACGGTGCGGGCGGCTGCGGGCGAGGTCGGTGAGACCCCGCTGCTCCCGCTGAGCACGGGCACCAACAACGCCTTCCCGCAGGTGTGGGAGGCGACGGTGGCCGGTGTCGCTGCGGCGCTGGTCGCGCGCGGCGACGTCGACGTGCGCAGCGCGACGCGGCGGGCGAAGGTGCTGGAGGTGCAGTGCGGGACCGCCACCGAGCTGGCGCTGGTCGACGTGTGCGTGTCGGCGAGCGCGCAGGTGGGCGCGCGAGCGCTGTGGAAGCCCGAGACGTTGCGCGAGCTGTACTGCGCCTTCGCCGAGCCTCACGCGATCGGCCTGTCCAGCGTCGCCGGGCAGCTGCTGCCGACCACGCGCGAGGAGCCGCACGGCGTGGCCGTGCACTTCGCCGGTGAATCCGAGCCGCAGCACCGCGTGCTGGCCCCCATCACACCGGGCAAGCTCACCGCCCTCGACGTCGCCGCCGTGCACCGCCTCCCGCTCGGGCGGCCGGTCACCAGCGCCGTGCCCGCGGGCACGGTCGCGCTGGACGGCGAGCGCGAGTGCGAGTTCGGCCCGGGTGATCAGGTGTCCGTGCGGCTGACCGACCGCGGGCCGCGCGTGCTCGACGTCCGGGCCGTGCTGGACGCGGCCGCCGCGCGCGGCCTGCTCCGCACCGACTCCCCCGAGGGCGCCACCGGGGTTGATTCGTGGCGCGTTCCACCGAGCGACGGAGGAAGCCACCGATGACCGAGACCGTGTCAGCGAAACCGGCCGGGGAACTCGACGAGGCCGGTCTGCTCGCCGCCTACCGCACGATGCGGACCATCCGCGCCTTCGAGGACCGGGTCCACCAGGAGTTCGCCAAGGGCGACATCCCCGGCTTCGTCCACCTCTACGCCGGGGAGGAGGCCTCGGCGACCGGGGTGTGCCAGCACCTCGACGACCGGGACTCGATCGCCAGCACCCACCGCGGCCACGGGCACTGCATCGCCAAGGGCGTGGACGTCCGCGAGATGATGGCCGAGATCTACGGCCGCCGGACCGGGTCCTGCCACGGCAAGGGCGGCTCGATGCACATCGCCGACCTCAGCAAGGGGATGCTCGGCGCCAACGGCATCGTCGGCGGCGGGCCGCCGCTGATCTGCGGCACCGCGCTGGCCGCCAAGCAGCAGGGCACCGGCGGCGTCGGCGTGGCGTTCTTCGGCGACGGCGCCAGCAACCAGGGCACCACGCTGGAAGCGCTCAACCTCGCCTCGGTGTGGAACCTGCCCGCGATCTTCGTCGCGGAGAACAACGGCTACGCCGAGGCCACCTCGGCCACCTGGTCGGTGGCGGCGGACAACATCGCCGACCGCGCCGCCGGGTTCGGGATGCCCGGTGTCATCGTCGACGGCTTCGACTTCTTCGCCGTGCACGAGGTCGCCGGTGAGGCGATCGAGCGGGCGCGCAACGGCGGCGGCCCGACCCTGATCGAGGTCAAGTTCACCCGCTACTACGGGCACTTCGAGGGCGACCAGCAGGCCTACCGCGGTGACGAGGTGGCCCGCGCCCAGGAGCAGCAGGACTGCCTCAAGGCGTTCCGAAACCGCGTCACCACCTCGGGGGCGCTCGCCGGTGAGCAGCTCGACGAGATCGACCGCGACGTCGCGGCGCTGATCGAGGAATCCGTCGAAGCGGCGCTGGCGGCACCGAAACCCACCCGCGAGGACCTGGAAACCGACGTATACATCTCCTACTGAGCCAGTTTTCGTCCTGGTCCTTCACGCAGCCGCGACACCTGACCGCTATGACACGCAAGTCGCCGCCAAGCGCCGCCAGGCGCTTCCGGGCCCACCCTCGCAACTCGCACCGCCGCGGGTTCTCAGCGTCCGGGAATACCTCACTGACACGGGGAAGGTTCACATGGCACGCAGCATCAGCTACCGGGAAGCGCTCAACGAGGCGCTCGTGCAGGAGATGGAACGCGACAGCAGCGTCGTCGTCCTCGGCGAGGACAACGCCGGGGGCGCCGGTGCGCCCGGCGAGCAGGACGCCTGGGGTGGCGTTCTCGGTGTCACCAAAGGGCTTTACGACCGCTTCCCCGGCCGGGTCCTGGACACGCCGATCAGCGAATCGGCCTTCATCGGCGCCGCGATCGGCGCGGCCACCCGCGGTCTGCGCCCGGTCGCGGAGCTGATGTTCATCGACTTCATGGGCGTGTGCTTCGACCAGATCTTCAACCAGGCGGCCAAGTTCCGGTACATGTTCGGCGGCAAGGCGGTCACCCCGGTGGTCATCCGCACCATGTACGGCGCGGGGCTGAACGCCGCCGCGCAGCACTCGCAGGCCCTGTACCCGCTGTTCACCCACATCCCGGGCCTGAAGGTCGTCCTGCCGTCCTCGCCGTACGAGGCGAAAGGCCTGATGGTGCAGGCGATCCGGGACGACGACCCGGTGATCTTCTGCGAGCACAAGGCCATGTACGACGTCGTCGGCGACGTGCCCGAGGAGCCCTACGCGATCCCGTTCGGCGAGGCCAACTTCGTGCGCGAGGGCGAGGACGTCACCGTCGTGGCGTTCGGCCGGATGGTCCCGGTCGCCGCCGAAGCCGCCGACGAGCTGGCGAAGTCCGGGGTGGAGTGCGAGGTCATCGACCCGCGCACCACCAGCCCGCTGGACACCGACAGCATCCTGGAGAGCGTCGAGAGCACCGGGCGCCTGGTGGTGGTCGACGAGGCCACCCCGCGCTGCAACCTCGCCACCGACGTCTCCGCCCTGGTGGCGAAGGAGGCCTTCGGCAGCCTGCGGGCGCCGGTCGAGATGGTCACCGCGCCGCACACGCCGGTGCCCTTCAGCGACGCGCTGGAGTCCCTGTACATCCCGGACTCCCAGCAGGTGGTCAACGCGGTCAAGAAAGTCACGAGCTGGGAGCGCTGAGCATGACCGACGAGCGGATCCGCCGGATCAAGATGCCCAAGTGGGGGCTGTCGATGACCAGCGGCACGATCACCGACTGGCTGGTCGCCGAGGGCGACGAGATCACCGACGGCACCGAGCTGGCCGAGATCGACACCGACAAGATCGCCGGGACCCTGGAGTCCCCGGAGGAGGGGGTGCTGCGCGGCGTCGTGGTCGCCGCCGGGGAGTCCGCCCCGGTGGGCGGCACCATCGCGATCGTCGCCCCGGCCGAGGTCCCCGACGCCGAGGTCGAAGCCGCGGTCGCGGAGGCCAAGGAGCAGCTGGCCAGCGGCGCGGTCGAGGAGGCCGCCGGACCGGTGACCGGTGAGGTCGAGGTCGGCGGGCGGAACCTGTCCTACGCCACGATGGGCGACGGCCCCGATGTGGTGGTGCTGGTGCACGGCTTCGGCGGGGACAAGAACTCCTGGCTGTTCGTCCAGGAGCCGCTGGCCGAGGGCCGCACCGTGCACGCCCTGGACCTGCCCGGGCACGGCAGCTCGACCAAGGACGTCGGCGACGGCGGTCTGGACGAGCTGGCCGGTGCGGTGATCGGCTTCCTGGACGCGCTGGGCGTCGAGCGGGCGCACCTGGTCGGGCACTCGCTGGGCGGCGCGGTCGTGACCGCCGCGGCGGCCCGGACACCGGACCGGGTCCGCTCCCTGACGCTGGTCGCCCCGGCCGGGTACGGCACCGAGGCGAACGCCGACTACCTGCGCGGGTTCGTCGAGGCCAGCACCCGGCGGGAGCTCAAACCGCACCTGCGGGCCCTGTTCGCCGACGAGTCGCAGGTGACCCGCCAGCTCGTCGACGACCTGCTGAAGTTCAAGCGCATCGACGGCGTCCAGGACTGCCTGCGCGCACTGCTGGGCACGCTCCTCGACGGCGACAAGCAGGCCATCGACGCGGCTTCGCTGCTGGCCGGGGTCGCCGTGCCCACCGCGGTGGTGTGGGGTGCCCAGGACCAGGTCCTCCCGGTGGCCGACCCGTCGGCGTTCGGCGAGGGCGTGCAGATCCGGGTCGTCGAAGGCGCGGGACACATGGTGCACATGGAGAACCCGGCGGCGATCCGCGAGGCGGTCGAGTCGCTGCTCGGCTAGCACCGCGGCGGCCGGGTGCGGCCTCACCCGGCCGCCGCGACCTGTTCGGGGCAGCCGGTCAGCGGCCCGCCCGGCGCCTCTGCCACCATTCGGGGCATGGACGAGGTCGACGAGGCACGCCTGCGGGCGGGCGCGACGAAGGCCGTGTGCGCGCACATCGGCATCGGCTCCGACGAGCGGGAGGCGAGGATCGCGCGCGACCGGCTCGACCGCACCCTGGCCGCCTACCGGGTGGCCCTGCTGCGCGAAGCCCCGACCCCCGGAACCCCCGCACCGCGCTGACCGGCGTCACCGCATCCGGCGATGCGGTGCATCGAGGCCTGCGCGGACCGGGCGGCTCCACGACGATCTCCGGCATGAACCGTGGTTTCCCCGCTCGACGTGCGGCCGTGGCCGCCCTGGCAGCGCTGCCGCTGCTGACCGCGTCCCCCGCGGGCGCGGCACCTGCTCCGCCCGGAGACGAAGTCCGGTTGCTCGGCGAGGCGATCGTGCCCCACCGGCTCGACCACCGGGGTACGACGGTGGGCGGGCTGTCCGGCATCGACCGCAACCCGTGCACCGGCGAGTACGTGCTGATCAGCGACGACCGCTCCTACCTCCAGCCCGCGCGCTTCTACACCGCCGACTTCCGCGTGGACGAGCACGGCGTCGGCCCGGTCGAGTTCACCGGCACCGCCCCGTTCCGGCAGCCCGACGGCACCACCTACCCGGCGCCCACCGCCCACGACGGCAACGCGGTCGACCCCGAGGACGTCCGGGTGGACCCGCGGACCTGCCAGTACTGGTGGGCGCAGGAGGGCAACCGCCCGAAGACCCCGACCTCGCCGGACCCGGTGATCCAGCCCTCGGCGCTGAAGACCGACGACACCGGGCGGCACCTCGGGCAGCACCCCCTCCCGCCGAACTACGAGATCACCCGGGACGAGCGCGGTCCGCGGCGGAACCTGGTCGTCGAGGCCATCACCTTCGACCGCACCGGATCGGTGCTCACCAGCGCGCTGGAGGGGCCGCTGCTCCAGGACGGACCGCTGCCGACCACCGAGCACGGCGCGCTGACCCGCATCACCGGGCAGACCAGGACCGGCGAGGTGCTCAGCCAGCACGCCTACCCGCTCGAACCGGTCTTCGCCGCGCCCCGGCCGGGCGGTCGGGCCGACACCGGGGTGCCCGCCGTCCTGGCCCACCCCGACGACCCGACCCGCTTCCTCGTGCTGGAGCGCACCTACGTCGACGGCGCCGGGTTCAAGGTCCGGCTGTTCGAGGCGACGACCGACGGCGCCACCGACGTCCAGCACGTGCAGTCCCTCCAGGACCGCCCGGTCCGGCCGATGCACAAGCGGCTGCTGGTCGACTTCGACGACCTGGACCTGTCCACGGTGGACAACCTGGAGGGCATGACCTGGGGCCCGCGGCTCCCCAGCGGCGAGCGCACCCTCGTGCTGGTCAGCGACGACGGCTTCCACCCGCAGGAGGTCACCCAGATCATCGCGCTCGCCCTCCCCGGCGAGAGCTGAACCCGGACCACCGGTGCCCCGCTGCCGATCGGCGGCGGGGCACCGCGCTGCATCACGCCCCGGTCAGGAGCAGGTGGAGGGCCTGCGCTGTGGCCGGGTGCTGATCGAGCAGCTCCGCTCCGCGCGGTTCGGGGTCGGCTGACCCCCACTCGCCGGTGCAGCCCAGGAGGTTCGCCACCGCGTTGCAGGTGTCCGGGTGGGTCGTCATCAGTTCGGCGCTGCGGGTGGGCCGGAGCGGGAGCGCCGGAGCGGGTTCGGACCGCCACGGCGGGGTCCACTCGTCCAGGGCGGCGAGGGTGCTCGGGAAGACGCGGCCCGCTTCGCGGATCAGCCGCGGGGCGAGGTCCGCTCCGTTCGCCCGGAGGGTGGTGATCAGGCTCGGCAGCCACGGGAGCAGGATCGGGTCCGGCAGCCTGCTGAAGGCGTTGGACACCGACTCCACCGCGAAGTCCACCAGGCTCGGCACCGGTTCCAGGGCGTGCAGGAAGCCGCTGAGGTAGCGCGGGTAGGTGGGCACCACCAGCGGGTTGCCGAGCAGGTCCGCGCAGCGCTGCCGCAGCTCCGCCCGGGACAGCCGCCCCAGGTGCACCTGAGCCGCCCACAGCAGCGCCAGCTTCTCCGGTTCCTCGGGGTGGGACTGCGCGAAGGCCAGCTCCAGCTGGGCGCGGTCGCAGCCCAGCGACAGCGCCAGACCCTCCATGTTGAACAGGAAGCCCAGCATCGCCGCGACCTGGTCGACGGTGGCGTCCTCGTCGGTGAACGCCGTCGGGAGCAGGGTGCAGTAGTGGGCGTAGCCGGTCTTGACGAACGACTCGATCCACCGCGGCAGCACCGGTTCGCTTGTCCGGTAGAAGGCCAGCAGTCGGCGCACGCGGCGCAGGACCGCGGGAGCCCCATCGACGCTGCGCTCGGCGGCGAGGACTTCCAGCGCTCGCACGCCCAGCTCGTTGGCGAGGCGGTGGCTGCGCAGGTACAGCGTCGCGTCCTCCACCGCCTCCAGCACCGACGCCGCCGTCGCCCGCGAGTCGTAGGCCGCGGTGCGCAGGCGCTGCTCCAGGACCTGCTCGATGCTGACGCCCTCGTAGCCGAGCTCGATGAGCGCCCGCTGGTGCGTGCCGAGCGCGAGGTCCCAGGACTCCTGGATCGGCTGCTCGCCCAGCCGCCGCTCCCCCATGATCGGCCGCGCCGCGCCGCGCGGCATCAGGCGGTGCAGCATCCACAGGACGTCGGAGCAGTGCGCCAGTTCCGGTTGGGCGGCGATGTCCAGCAGCGCGCGCTGCACACCGCGCTGCTCGAGCTTGAGGTTCAGCGGGGCGAGGCGGTCGTGGACGTCGCGCGCCAGCGGCGGCAGCGACTCGTAGCCGACGCGGCCGATGCGGTCGCCGCCCATCATGATCTCCACGAGGCGGCGCACGTCGCGGCGGCCCGGCACGACGTCCTTCTCGATGCAGGTGATCGCGGCGTCCTGGAAGTCGTAGGGCGTGGGCTTGGCCCGGTCGCGCATCCCCGCCAGCAGGATCGACGTCTCGAACACCGCGATGGCGTCCGCGGTGGACGCCAGGTAGCCGTTGCGCCGCGCGGCGCGCACGATGTCCACCGACCAGGTCAGCAGCTCCGCCTCGTCCAGGCGGTCCAGGACCGGCGGGCGCTGCAGGAAGCCGGAGAGCTTGTCCGCGGGCGCGGTCTGCGGTTCGGCGGCGGGCAGCTTCTTCGCTTGCTTCTTCGCCCCGGCCTGCCCGGCCAGCCGGAACGGCTGCACGCGGGTGCGCTTGACGTTCTTCGCCCACTCCGCCGCGGCGATCGACACCGAACCGGACGCCAGGCCGAACTGCGCCTCGATCGCGGCGTGGCTGGACGGGATCAGGCCGTGCTGCCACTTGCTGGCGGTGCGCGGGCTGATCTCGAAGGTGTCCGCGCCGTGCACACCGAACTCGGCGACGCGGCTGGCCGCGTGGAACGCGCCGCACACGTACAGGCAGTCCGCGGGATCGGTGCCGGTCGCGGCGAGGTGCTCGCGCATCCTGGTCCACATGTACCGCTCGCGGTCCTCGTCCACCCGCACCCGGTGCGGATCGCCCGGCGCCAGGCGGCGGAACAGGCTGCCGATCAGCAGCATCACCTGCCGGTAGGTGTCGTGGTCGCTGTCGCCGAGCGGGACCTCGACGTACTGGTGCCACCACTCCGACCAGTGCCGCACCTTGCCGTGGTGCAGCAGGTGCTCCTCCAGCTCCGCGAAGCGCGGCCGCAGGTCGCCGATCTCCATGCCGATCGCGTCGCCGTGCAGCGCGGCGTCCTCGTCGTCCGGCGCCCCGGGCTGGTCCCGGCGCGCGTCCCACTGGAAGACGTGGTCCGAGGAGCGGTCCACCAGCACGAGTTCCGCACCCGGGGTGTCCAGCGCGTAGGCGATCGCCTGGTACTCCGCCGAGGCCTCGGTGATCGGCGCGACCACCGACAGCGGCGACCACTCCAGCGGGAAGCCGTCGACCTCCGTCGCGAACGCCTGCACCGCCACCGGGAGCGTGCAGTTGCGCAGTTCGGTCAGCAGCGGGGCCATGTCCTCGCACAGCTCCAGGTAGACCACCTTCGGCTGCTTCTGTCGCAGCCGCCGCGCCATCGCGATCGCCGAGGCGGGCGAGTGGTGGCAGACCGGGAAGATCTCCAGCGGTTCCCGCGTCGCGCGGTCGACGTCGTCGACGATGCCCAGCAGGATGCCCTCCAGCGCGCCGGGCCCGTCGGCGAACGCCGCGGCGGCCTCCTTCAGCTGCGCCCGCAGCGCCCCGAAAACGCCCTCGCTCATGACAGGGTGGCGATCGCGTCGCGGCCGCCCTCCAGGAACTCCGGCCAGGAACCGCCTTCCGCCTTGCTGCGCGGCTCGACGACGCCGTGCAGGTACTTGTTCAGGATGGCCAGGTCCTCCGGTTCCCGCCGCGCCAGCGATCCGACCAGCGAGGATGCCAGGGTCCGGGCGGTCAGCTCGCGCTCGCCGAAGAAGTTGCTGTGCAGGATCGCGTCTTCGAGCACGCCGATCTGCTCGGCGGTGGACAGCGCCGACTCCAGCTTCTCGTCGTCGCTGCCCGCCGCGGCCGCGGAGTCGCGCAGGTCGGCGAAGCTGCGCAGCAGCACGTCCAGCAGCGTCGGCGGCACGTCCAGCTCGATCTGGTGGCGGCGCAGCAGCTCCTCGGTGCGGAACCGGACGATCTCCGCCTCGCTCCTCTTGTTCGTCACCACCGGGATCCGCACGAAGTTGAAGCGGCGCTTGAGCGCCGAGGACAGGTCGTTGACGCCGCGGTCGCGGCTGTTGGCGGTGGCGATGATGGAGAAACCCGGCTTGGCGAAGACGATGTTGTCGTCGTCCAGCTCCGGCACCGAGATGTACTTCTCGGACAGGATCGAGATCAGCGCGTCCTGCACATCGCTGGTGGAGCGGGTGAGCTCCTCGAACCGGCCGATCGCACCGGTCTCCATCGCGGTCATGATCGGCGACGGGATCATCGACTCCCGCGACTGGCCCTTGGCGATGACCATGGACACGTTCCACGAGTACTTGATCTGGTCCTCGGTGGTGCCCGCGGTGCCCTGCACGACCAGCGTCGAGTTCCGGGAGATCGCGGCGGCCAGCAGCTCGGCCAGCCAGCTCTTGCCGGTGCCGGGATCGCCGATCAGCAGCAGGCCGCGGTCGGAGGCCAGCGTGACGATGGCCCGCTCGACGAAGCTGCGGTCGCCGAACCACTTCTGCGGGACCTCGCGGTCGAGGCCGTCGGCGCGCTCGGAACCGAGGATGAACAGCCGCACCATCTTCGGCGACAACCGCCAGGCGAACGGCTTGGGACCGTCGTCGATGGATTCCAGCCAGTCCAGCTCCTCCGCGTACTTGATCTCGGCGGGAGCGCGCAACAAGTCGGACATTCTCAAGGCCTTTCTCGGTGGTGGGCTGGCTTCACGCCAGGAACGTCTTGAGCTCGTGGACGAGCTTGCGGATGTGGCCGGAGATCACCGGTGCGCCCAGGTCCTTGAAGCGCTGCCGGAACCACGGGTTGACGCTGCCGCGACCGGAGCTGGTCACCGAACCGACCGGGATGAACTTGGCGCCGGAGCGGTGGATGGCGGCCATGCTGTTGAACAGCGGTTCGGCCGACCACTCGTAGAAGTCGGAGATCCACACCACCGCGGTGTTGCGCGGTTCGGCGATCTTCGGCCGGGCCAGCGCCATGGCGACCTCGCCGTTGGTGCCGCCGCCGAGCTGGGTGCGCAGCAGGGCCTCGAACGGGTCGTGCACCCACGGCGTGAGGTCGAGCGCCCGGGTGTCGTAGGCGATCAGGTGCACGTCCACCTTCGGCAGCCCGGCGAAGATCGATGCGAGAATGGTGCAGTTCACCATCGAGTCGACCATCGACCCGGACTGGTCGACCACGACGATCAGCCGCTGCGGCGTCGTCTTGCGGGCGGTGCGGCGGTAGAAGAGGCGGTCGACGTAGAGCCGCTCCTCCTCCGGGTCCCAGTTGGTGAGGTTCTTCCAGATCGTGCGGTCGAGGTCGAGGTTGCGGAACACCCGCTTCGGCGGCACGGACCGGTCCAGCTCGCCCACCGGCGCCTTCTCCACCTGGGTGCGCAGCACCTCGGCGACCTCGTCGACGAACCGCCGGATCAGGTCCTTGGCGTTGGCCAGCGCCACCCCGGACAGGTCGTCCTTGTCCCGCAGCAGCTGCTCGACCAGCGACATGCTCGGGGTCAGCTGCGCGGCGAGGTCGGGATCGGCCAGCACCTCGCGCAGGTGCATCCGGTCCACCAGGTCCGCTTCGACGGCACCGAGTTCCGGGCCGATCTCCGGGATCAGCCGCCCGAGGTCGGGTGTCGTGCCGCCGCCGGTGCCGGTCGGGCTCGGGCCGCGACCGCCGCGCAGACCGCCCGGTTGGCAGCCCAGCGCCCGCTCCAGCCAGCCCGCGTCGGACTGCCAGCGCGACAGCTGCTCGGCGGTGACCGCGCCGGGCCCGGTGTCGAAGACGTTGAGCAGCACCTTCGACACCAGCGCCGCGCGCCGCACCTCGGCGGCCCGGTCCCGATCTCCGTCCGATGTGGACTCGGGGATCATCAGGCCGTCGAACTCCGCGGCCAGCTCGGGGTGGCGCTGCACGAGCGAGTCGACCGAGGTCCACGGGTCCAGCAGCGCGGGTGGCAGGCCGACGTCCTCGACGACGGCCAGGCTCGCCGACTCCAGGCCCGCCTGCTCCTCGCGGTCGAAGAGCCGGGCCAGCAGCCGCCAGTACAGCAGCTGGCGGCGGTTGTCGTGGGCGGTCTCCTCGGTCATTTCCGCAGCAACCTCCCCGCGCGCTCGCGCAGCACCTTCGCGGCGTCGGTGGCGGCCTTCTCCGCTTTGGCACCGGCTTTGTCGGTCGTGCCCCCGGCCCAGGCCCCGGCGTGGACCGCGACGGCCTTCTTCCGCTTGGTGGTCTCGACCGCGAGGGGCTGCAGGTGGAAGCTCCCGGCGTCCCACCGGAGCAGGCCGATGCAGGCGTTCGACGCCGCGACCGCTTCGGCGGTGAGCGGGCTGGCGGTGGGGATGCGGTCGGCGTCGACCGCCAGCTCGTGCTCGGCGACGGTGAACGTCAGCCCGTCGTCGTCGGATCGCACGGTGTAGCCCTCCAGGAAGACCGGTACGGCGATGCGCGCCGGGTGCCGGTCCAGGGGTGCGGTGGTCGGCGCCGTCGCGGACTGCAGGGCCACCCGGGCGGTGGCGAAGGCGTCCGCCGGTTCGCCGTTACGAGCGTGCTCGTCGCTCCAGATCAGGTCGCCCTCGGCGGTGATCGGCATCTCGGCGAGGTCCATCGACAGGCCTTCGCCGACCGCGGACAGCAGCGACAGGTGCGGGCGGAGCAGCTGCCACAGACCGGCCCCGACCACGGTGTCCGGTTTGGACACCGACGCGCTGGCCCGCACCAGGCGGGGCTCACCCCCGTCAGCGGGCTCGAACACCGCGTGGACCTGCGCCTGCACGGCGGTCGCGTGCTCCTGCACGTCGACGCCCAGCGGCAGGACGCGACCGGTCGCCGTGCCTGTCACCGGCACCTCGGCGGCCCCGGGCACCGTCAGCAGCATCGCGCGCGACCACAGGTCCGCCCAGCGGCGCTCCGGGACACGTTCCAGGGCCGCGCCCGGGCAGGACGCGGCGAGTTCGGCTGAGAAGCCGTCGAGCAGCGCCGCCAAGCGACGCAGCGCCGGGTCCGGCAGCATCGCGGAGACGACCTGCGCCGCCCCGGACACCAGGTCGTGGTCGATACCGCGCCAACCGGATCGCGCCAGATCGCAGAGCCAGGAGCGAGCCGCGGCCAGCAGGTTCACCGGCGGCGAATCGCTCGGGGCGGTGGCGGTTTCGCCGCTTTCGGCCCGGCCGGTCGCCTCCGCGATGCGGCTCATCAGCGCGTCGTGAGCGGAGCCGAGCAGCGCGGTGCGCGCGGCGGCGAGGGCGGTGAAGTGGTCCTCGCCAGCGGCTCCGGCCACCGCCTTGTCGGCCACTTCCGCGACCGCCTCGGCCAGCGGTGTCGCGGCCACGGCTCCGGCGAGCTCGGCCAGGTCACCGGCATCGGGGCGCAGCAGGCCGCCGGTGAGGGCGCGGTCGAAGGCGTCGACGGCTGCCAGGGCTTCGTCGAGGCCCGCGACGGGTTCGGCCAGCAGATCGGCGCGCATCACACCACCGCCCTGGTCGGCGGGAACCACTGCATCTCCGGCAGCGGCGCGGTGGTCGGCGGCAGCTCCAGGTAGGCGAGGTGGCGCAGGAACCGGCTGAACACCGGTGCGGCGGTGCTGGCGTCGCCCTGCTCCGGCCTGGTCGCGGTCATGGCCTCGGTGATGGCCTGCGCGGTCGGTTCCTCGTCGGTGACCTCGACCTTGAGGTAGCGGGCGACCCGCTCGCCGCCGTACTGCAGCACCGCTTCGGCCAGCAGGGCGCGGATGTGGTTGCAGAACGAGCCGCGCGCGCCGCCGCAGGGCCGGTTGTTGTTGGTGCTGCAGGTGAACGCGTAGCTCCCGGCGGCCACCGACGAGACGTAGACCCGCTCGATGTCCGAGCCGCTGGACACCACACCCTGCAGGCGGCCGTCCGCCAGCTCCGCGAACGGGACCTTGGCCAGCTTGCGCGGCCGGGCGGGCGGGACCACCCGCGTCGTGCTCGACCGCTCCCACTCTTGCAACACACGATCTCCTGTGAACCGGGGGACGTCCAGCCGCGGTGACCGGACGTGAGGACCGTACTGGCGACCCCCGACACTCTTGATCAAGCCTCCCTCCACCGACCACAGTGGACTCCGGTCGGCGCAGGTCGCTGCTCCGCGCGGTGGATGCTGGCCCGATCCGGGAACCTCCCCGGTCGCGGGCCGCTACGCTGCGGCAGCCACGCACGAGGAGGTGCGCCGACCATGCGCGAGAGCGGTGAGCTGCCGTCCTTCGACGGCGTGCGCGACACGCTGGACCTGATCAGCTCGCTGTACGCCGAGCGGCCGCGCGACCGCGCCGACCTGCCGATGGTGTGCCTGGTCCGGCCGGAGGAGCACGAGAACCTGCTGCGGGCGATCTCGCAGCGGCTCGACGAGGCCAGGCCGCACCGCGTGCCGCACGCGCTGGTGGAGCTGGAGGGCCCGATCCGGCTTCCGCGCGACGCCGGGCCGGAGCGGGTGTCCGAGCCCGCGCACGCCGACGTCCAGCAGGTCCGGGACCTGCTGGTCGACATCGCCCACGAGCTCGCCCAGGCCCGCAACTCCCGCAGCGGGCGGTTGCGGTTCCCCCGGCTGTCATTGGCCGTGTGGCCGATGGCGCACGACGTGCGGGTCGGGGGCGAGAACACCCCGCGGCTGCTGCGCAGGCAGTTGCGGGAGCGCGGCATCGACCAGCGGATGTCGGGGGCGCTCGACGCGCTGGAGCGGCGCCCCCAGGACCTGCCGCTGTGGCTGCGGTGGGCGCCGGGGTTGATCGGCGCGCTGCGTGGTGGTCGCGCCGCGTGACCTCGGTGGTCGCGGTGATCGCCCTGCTGGCCGCGCTGACCACCGGGTACGCGGCGTGGAGCCACCAGCGCTGCGAACCGTGGCCCGGGCTGGACCCGTCGCTGACCAGGATCCGGTGGCGATCCTGCGGGTCGACGCCGACGGCGCGGTGGACCCGGACGTGGTCTGGTACTGCGCGCGGCGCGCCCGCCCGGTCACCTCGCTGGTCCCGCTCCCCTGCCCGGCCACCGGCTGACCGGGATCACCGGCCGGGCTGCGCGCTGCGCAGGCGCGCGAGCTCGGCCGTCGTCCTGCCGCGCACCAGGTCGATGAAGCGCAGGATCGCGGCGAGCTCGGCCTCGGTGAAGTCGACCAGGTCGTCCGCGGTGGAACCGGCGAGTTCCGCGTAGTAGGCGCGCAGCCGGTCCACCCCCTCGGCGGTGGCCTCGATGAGCACCTTGCGCCGGTCGCCGGGGTCGCGGACCCGCGCGATGCACCCGGCCTCGTCCAGCCGGTCGATCATGCGCGACACCGAGCCCGAGGTCAGCCCGACGTGCTTGGCCAGCTCCGCGGCGGTGGCCGGTCCGTGCGTGTTGAGCGCGTGCAGGCAGTCCAGATCGCTGAGCGTGACGCCCATCCGCTTGGCGATCTCGGCGTTGAGCTGCGACGTGGCGTTGCCCCAGTCCGGCAGGGCCGCCAGCACCGCGTCGACCGCACTTCCCACCTGGATGTCCTCTCGTTCCGGGGTTGCGGTGCGGACGCTAGCCCAAGTAACCTGCGCGGCGCAATTACTGCGTCGCGCAGTTGCTTCGTGGCGAATTCAGTTCGCGGTGGAGGTGCCGAGTGCGGGTGCTGCTGTCGACGATCGGGTCGCGCGGGGAGGTCCAGCCGGTGGTCGCGCTGGCGCTGCAGCTGCGCGCCCTCGGCCAGGACGTCCGGGTCTGCGCCCCGCCGGACTTCCACGACTGGATCGAGGGCCTGGGCATCCCGTCGGTCCCGGTGGGGCGGCGGATGCGCCCCGGCCGCGCGGGCTCGTGGGACCTGTCCACGCCCGAGGGGCGGAAGCGGGCGGCCGAAGACGCGGTGGCCGCCCAGTTCGACGCGCTGCCCGCGGCGGCCCGGGACCGCGACGTGCTCGTGGCGTGCGGGGCGCTGCAGGTCGCGGCGCGATCGGTCGCCGAACTCGCGGGGATCGACTACGTGCACGTCCACTACTGCCCGGTCACCCTGCCCTCCCCGCACCACGCGCCCGCCGCGTGGCCGGGATGGCCGACCGACGAGCGCGGTGACAACCGCGAGCGCTGGGTGCGCGACGAGCAGCTCTGGAACGACGTCTGGGGCCCCGCGCTCAACGCCCACCGCTCGGCGGTCGGCCTGCCACCGGTCACCGAGGTGCGCGATCACGTCCTCACCGACCGTCCGTGGCTGGCCGCCGACCCGGTGCTGGGCCCGTGGCCGGTCCCCGGCGATCCGGGCGTGCTCCAGACCGGCGCGTGGCTCCTGCCGGACGAACGCCCGCTCCCGGCCGAGCTGGAGTCCTTCCTCGACGCCGGTGAGCCTCCCGTCTACTTCGGACTCGGCAGCCGCAGCGCGGCGGCGGAGGACATCGACCGGGAGATGGTCGAGGCGGCTCGCGCGCTCGGGCGCCGCGCGATCGTCTCCCGCGGCTGGGCGGAGCTGTCGCCGCCCGATGGCGGGGCGGACTGCATCTCGATCGGCGACACCAACCACCGGGCGCTGTTCCAGCGGGTCGCGGCGGTGGTGCACCACGGCGGCGCCGGGACCACCACCACGGCCGCCCGGGCCGGTGCGCCCCAGGTCCTGCTCCCCCGGGTCTACGACCAGCACTACTGGGCCGACCGCGTGAGCCAGCTCGGGATCGGGACCGCGCAGGACGAGCTGATCACGGCGCTCAGCCGGGTCCTCGAACCCGATGTCGCCGACCGCGCCGCGGCGACCGCGGCCGCGGTGCGAACCGACGGGGCCCTGGTCGCCGCGCGCCACCTCGCGGCCACATCCTGAAACCTCCCCCGGCGGACCACCGTTCACGGACGAGATCGGATACGGTCCGGACACATGCGCCCCTCAACCGGTGAGCTCCTGGCCATCAGCGACCTGCACGTGGCGATGAGCGAGAACGCCGACATCGTCCGCAAGCTGCGCCCCCGCTCCGACCAGGACTGGCTGCTGGTGGCCGGGGACGTCGCGGAACGCGCCGACCAGATCGAGTGGGCGCTCGGCCTGCTCGCCGAGCGGTTCGCCAAGGTCGTGTGGGTGCCGGGCAACCACGACCTGTGGACCACGGCCAAGGACCCGCTGCAGCTGCGCGGCGAAGCGCGCTACCGCGAGCTGGTGCGGCGCTGCCGCGACCTCGGGGTCGTCACGCCGGAGGACGAGTTCCCCGTCTGGACCGGCCGGGGCGGCCCGGTCACCGTCGTCCCGCTGTTCGTGCTGTACGACTACACGTTCTTCCCGGAGGGCGCGTCGACCAAGGAGGAGGGGCTCGGCATCGCCCACGAGGCGGGGGTGGTGTGCACCGACGAATACCTGCTGCACCCCGATCCGCACCCGACGCGCGATGCGTGGTGCCGGGCCCGGCTGGAATACAGCGAGCGGCGGCTGGCCGAGTGCGACCCGGAGCTGCCGACCGTCCTGGTCAACCACTACCCGCTGGTGCGCGAGCCCACGGACGTCCTGTGGTACCCGGAGTTCGCGCAGTGGTGCGGAACCGTGCGCACGGCGGACTGGCACCTGCGCCACCGCGCGGCGGCGGTGGTCTACGGGCACCTGCACATCCCCCGCACGACCTTCCACGACGGGGTCCGCTTCGAGGAGGTCTCGGTCGGCTACCCCCGGGAGTGGAAGCGCCGCGGGCTGCCGGACGACGTGCTGCGGCCGGTCTTCCCCGAGGGGTAGCCGCTCCAGCTCCCTGCACCTGCGGCGACCTGTGCCTACGCTTGGACCGAACAGCCGGAACTGCGCATCCACCCGGAGGCATTGATGACCGCGGCGCACCAGCAGCACACCGGCCACGACCACACCCACCGCGAGGGTTGTGGCCACGTCGCCGTGCCGCACGGCGACCACGTCGACTACGTGCACGACGGGCACCTGCACCGCTGGCACGACGACCACTACGACGAGTGCGAGCCCCAGGGCCACACCGCGCACGACGCCCACGAGCACGCCCACGGCGAGGGGTGCGGCCACGTCGCCGTGCCGCACGGCGACCACGTCGACTACCTCCACGACGGGCACCGCCACGCCGCGCACGGCGACCACTACGACGAGCACTGACAGATCACACCGGCATCCGGGGCACGGAGTCGACCAGCCTCCTCGTGTAGGGCTGCGACGGGGTGGTGAGCACCTCCGCCGCTGGGCCCCGCTCCACCGCGCGACCAGCGCGGAAGATCACCACGTCGTCGCACAGGTGCCGCACGACGCCGAGGTCGTGCGAGACGAAGATCAGCGTCAGCTCCCGCTCCCGCACCAGGCGGCCCAGCAGCTCCAGCACCTGGGCGCGGGTGGAGATGTCCACCGCGCTGACCGGTTCGTCGCCGATCAGCACGCGCGGGCCGGGTGCGATCGCCCGCGCCAGCGCGATCCGCTGGCACTGCCCGCCGGAGAACTCGTGCGGGTGGCGGTCGGCGACGTCGGGCTCCAGGCCCACGTCCGCCAGCACCTCGGTCACCCGCTCCGCGTGGTCGCCGTCGAGGCCCAGGCACCCCAGCGGTTCGGCGATGCTGCGGCCGACCGTCCACCTCGGATTCAGCGAACCGCGCGGGTCCTGGAAGACCGCCTGCACCTCGCGGCGGAACCACCGCAGCTTCCCGGCATCGCCCGCGCGCAACTCGTGCCCCCGGTAGCGGACCGCGCCGGAATCCGGTTCCTCCAGCGCCAGCAGCATCCGGAGCAAGGTGGACTTGCCCGACCCGGATTCGCCGACGATCCCCAGCGCGGCACCAGCGCGGACCGCCAGGTCGACGTCGTCGACAGCGGTGCACTGCCGGTACCGGCGGGTCAGCCCGGTCGCCTCGAACAACACCTCGGTCACGGCACCAGCTCCTCGGGCCAGGCGGTCAGGCGCGCGGCGGCCAGCAGCTCGCGCGTGTAGGGGTGTTCCGGTGCGGTGAGCACGTCGCCGACCGGGCCGTGCTCGACGACGCGGCCGCCCCTGAGCACGGCCACCCGCTCGCAGGAGCGGGCGACGACCGGCAGGTCGTGGCTGATGAACAGCAGCGCCGGTGGCGGGTCGCCCGCGCGGGTCAGCCGGTCCAGCACCGCGAGGACCTCCTGCTGGACCGTGACGTCCAGCGCAGTCGTCGGTTCGTCGGCGATGAGCAGTCCCGGGCTGCAGGCCAGGGCCATCGCGATGAGGATCCGCTGGCGCTGACCGCCGGAGAGCTGTCCGGGGCGGGACCGCAGGATCCGCTCGACGTCGGTCATGCCCACCGACCGCAGCATCGCGGCGGACTCCGCCGCGATCTCCGCGCGCGCCAACCCGCGCCGCCGCAGCGGCAGTGCGAGCTGCTTTCCCACCCGCACCAAGGGGTTCAGCGCGGTCAGCGCGTCCTGACCGACCATCGCCAGCCGCCGTCCGCGCACCTCGGCCAGCTGCCGGTGCGGTGCGCCGAGCAGTTCACGGCCGTCCAGCCGGACGCTGCCGCTGGTGCGCGCTCCTTCCGGGAGCACTCCCGTGATCGCCGCGGCGATCATCGACTTGCCCGCCCCGGACTCGCCGATCAGCCCGACCCGGTCACCGGCGGCGATGCGGAGGTCGACGTCAGCGACCACCGGGCGCCCGCCCAGCTCGACGCGCAGTCCGCCGACCTCCAGCAGCGGTTCACCAGTCCGCACGGTCAACCTCCCACCGCGATCCGCCGCCCGAGCGAAGAGGTGGACACCGCGAGCGCACCCAGCAGCGCGAGCGCGGCTGTCGGCGCCAAAGCCGCCCAAGGCGCACGTTCCACGTAGGGCATCGCTTCGGACAGCACCAGTCCCCACTCCGGCTCAGGCGGTTGCGCGCCCAGGCCCAGGAAACCCAGCGATGCCAGGGCGAGCGCGGTGCCGGGCAACCTGAGCAGCGCGTGGCGGAACACCGGCGGGAAGACGGCGGGCAGGACGTGCGCGCGCAAGATCCAGCTGCGGTCTCCCCCGGCCACGCGGGAGGCCTGGACGTGCGTGGCCGCGCGCTCCTCGCGCACCAGCGCGGTCGTGTGCGCCGCCAACGGCGCCCACGCCACGAGCACCACTGCGACGGCGGCACCTGCGGTGCTCGGGCCCAGCACGGCCGCGGTGATCAACCCGGCCAGTACCGGTGGCATCGCGTTGAGCACTTCCACCGGACCACCGCTGAGCCGCGGCAGGAAACCCAGGCCCAGGCCGAGAACCAGCGCCACGGCGGTGACCAGCAAGGCGACCAGCGCGGTGCGGAGCGCTCCGTGCGCCACCCTCGCGAGCATGTCCCGGCCCAGCGCATCGGCTCCCAGCGGCCGCTCCCACGACGGTGCGGCCAAGCGCAGGCTCACGTCGACGGCGGTGGGATCGCGGAACAGCCCGACCGCGACCAGCAGGATCAGCGCCGAGGCGAACACGACGGGCAACACCCGCGCGAGCCGCCCCGGACCGGCCGCTGCGCGCTGCGCCACCGGCAGCGTCGTTCCCCGCAGCGCTCTTCCCATCAGCAGCAGGTGCAATGCCGCGCTGACCGCGCTCGCCGCGAACCCGGTCAGCAGCAACACCAGCAGGCATGCCTGGAGCAGCGGCAGGTCTTGGGCGACGGCCGCGCCGAGCGCCATCCGGCCGATGCCCGGGATCGCGAACAGCTCCTCCACCGCCACGGCACCGCCGACCAGTCCGACGACCACCAGCGCGAGCTGCGGCAGCAGCGCGGGCAGGCTGCGCCGCAGCACGCCACCGGCGATGCGGGCGCGCCCCACCCCGAGGACGGTCCAGGTCGTCGTCCACTGCTCCCCGGCCGCCGCCGGGAGCGCGTCGTCGAGCAACCGGCCGAGCAGCCCACCGGCGGGCACGCCCATGGCGATGGCGGGCAGCACCAGGTTCTCCGGCCCTTCCCAGCCGAAGGGCGGAGCCCAGCGCAGCCACACCGCGAAGACGATCAGCAGCACCGAGGCGAGCAGGAACTCCGGCACCGCGGTCAGCATCGCGGCCACCGCACCGCTGGCCGAGCGCGGCCTCCCCCGCGACGCCGCGGCCAAGGTCGGCGCCACCAGCGCGCCCGCGACCAGGACGGCCACCACGATCGCCCCGGCCATCAAGGTCAGCGACACCCCGAGCCCGGCGAGCACGCCGGGCAGCACCGGTTTCCCCGACACCCAGGAGGTCCCGGCGTCGCCGGACGCCAGCCCGGTCAGCCACCGGCCGAGCAGCACCAGCGGTCCGGCGTCGAGGCCGAGCTGGTCGCGGATCGCCGCCAGCGCTTCCGGGTCCGGATCGCGCTCGGCCGAGCGCGCCCGCAGCACGCTCAGCGCGGGATCGCCCCCGGACAACCACGGGAGCATCCCGACCACCAGGACCAGGGCGGCGACCGCCGCGAACCGGGACGCCAGCGCGGCCGGGCGGAACATCGAGCCCATCAGTCCGCCCGCGTGCCCGGCAGGACCAGCAACCGCTCGCGCGGGTCGAAGGCGGCACCTTCGACGCCGGGCGCGTTGCCCTGGAAGACCCGCTCGTGCAGCAGCGGCACCGCCGCGCCGGTGCGCAGGACCTCCCGCTCCGCCAGGAGGATCTTCTGCCGCCGGACGGCCAGGTCGCCTTCCGCGGCGGCCTCGGTCAGCGCGGCGTCCACCGCGGGGTCGCAGAGCCCGGAGATGTTGAACCCGCCGTCGCAGGAGAAGTCGCTCTGCAGGTAGGCGACGGGGTCGCCGGAGTCCAGCACGGTGGCGCGCGACAGGACGAACGCGTCGAACTGCCCGCTCAGGGCGTCGGCCTCGATCTGCGAGTACTCGCGCACGACCAGCTCGACCTGGAACCCGGCGCGTTCCAGCTGCTGCTCCAGGATCGCGGCGACCTCGGGCAGCTCGGCCCGGTCGCTGAATGTCGCCAGCGTGATCTTGCGGCCCGCGGGGTCCACCGGCGGTGCCGGGGCGGCCGGTTCGGGGCGCTGGCCCGACCACGGCAGCGCCGGTCCGAGCAGGCCCCGGGCCAGATCGGCCTGGCCCTCGTAGGGCCCGCCCACCAGGGGCTGGCGGTCCACCGCCTCCCGCACCGCCGAGCGCAGTCCGGGGTCGCCGAGCACCGACCCCGGCCGGGTGTTGAGGTACAGGGTGTTGGTCCGCGGCATCGGCACCGCCCGGACGGTGTTCGGGTCCAGCAGTCCGGCCTGCGAGGCCGGGATCGCCTCGACCACGTCGGCGTCGCCGGTGCGCAGCGCGGCGGTGCGCGCGGTGCCGTCCGGCACGAAGTGCACGTCGAGCCCGCTGGCCTGCGCCTTGCCGTCCCAGTACCCGTCGTACCGGTCCAGGCGGGCGCCGTCAGCACCGCGCAGCTCGGTCAGCACGAACGGCCCGCTGCCCGCCCGGGTCGGGTCGGGGAGGCCGTCCGGGCCGTAGGCGCTGGACGCCAGGATGCTCAGCTGCGGGCTGGACAACCGTTGCGGCACCAGGGGATCCGGCTCCGCGGTCCGCACCGCCACCCGGTCCGGGCCGTCCGCGCGGACCTGCATGTCGACCCCGTCGAGGATGCGCGGCTTGGGCCGCGCCCGGGTCGCGCGGCCCAGCGAGTCCACCACCACCTCGGCGGTCAGCGGCGACCCGTCGTGGAACACGACCCCGGGCCGGAGCTGGAAGCTCCACTCGAACTCGTCCCGCCGTTCCCACGACACCGCCAGCCCGGGCAACGGCCCGCCCTCCGGGTCGAGGTTGATCAGCGTCTCGGCGATCCCGAGCCGGGAGAGCTTGAACGCGTCGTCGGTGAACGGGTTGAGCGCGGCGCGCGGCGGCAGCAGCATCACCACGCTCAGCCGACCATCCTCAGTGGACTGACCGGCAGCCCCGAAGCAGCCCGCCACGAGCGGGACGGCGGACATGGCGGCGACCAGGCGGAGCCACCGGCGCAACCTGAGCATGGAACCTCCCAGCACGACCAGCATCGAATGAAAACGATAACCGATTGCACTAAGTGCCCATTATGCGCACAACGCGTAGTGGCCGCTGCGCAGTCGGTGAGTCCGCCGCGGGGCGAGCTACCGCTGATTCCCTTGCGCTGCACCGAGTTCCGCGAGCTTGGCGCGGACGGCGGACGGACCGGCGAGCAGGACGGAAAAGTCGTTTGCGGCGCCGGGTGAGTCCGTGTCACCGTGGCGCTGGCAGCTGTCACCGGCGAGGAGAGGACGACCTTGGCGTTCGTGGTCAACGGCATGGCTCCGACCTGTGCTTCCGCATCTGGCGCGGAGCGCGTTCTGATCTGACGCCAGGAGGCGTCGCACCGGCTGAACGGGCCGGTGATTCCACGCGCCCGCTGCCGATGTCGAAGCACCGCGCGGTGGTTCCGCGGAACCACCTGGCCTGGTCCGCGTGGCGCCGCTGCGCGCCACCCGCTTCGACGGAGTACGCATGTCGTCTGCTTCCACGAACACGTCAACCACGCCCGCACCCCGGGCAGGCCTGCGCGAATGGCTCGGGCTGGCCGTGCTGAGCCTGCCCACCCTGCTGGTCGCGCTGGACATGAGCGTGCTGTACCTGGCGCTCCCCCACCTGGCCGCGGATCTGGACGCCACCAGCGTCGAACTGCTGTGGGTGACCGACAGCTACAGCTTCGCGATCGCCGGTTTCCTGCTCACCGCGGGAAACCTGGGCGACCGGATCGGTCACCGCCGCTTGCTGCTGATCGGCGCCGCGGGCTTCGGCGCCACCTCGGTGCTGGCCGCCTTCTCCGCGCACGCCGGAGCGCTCATCGCCGCGCGGGCTCTCCAAGGGGCGGTCGCCTCGACCCTGATGCCCACCACGTTGGCCCTGATCAGCAAGATGTTCCGCGATCCCCGGCAGCGCACGATCGCCGTCGCCGGGTGGTCGAGCACCTTCATGGCGGGCATCGCCGTCGGCCCGGTCGCCGGCGGCGCGCTGCTGGAGGTGTTCTGGTGGGGCTCGGTGTTCCTGCCCGCGGTGCCGGTGATGGCACTGCTGCTGGTGACCGGCCCGGTGCTGCTGCCCGAGCAGCGCGCCGCCGCGGCCGGCCGGCTCGACCTGATCAGCGTCGGGCTCTCGCTGGCCACCGTCCTGCCTCCGGTCTACGCCCTCAAGGAGCTGACCAGGGGCGGCGACGTCGCGACCTCGGTGCTCGCCCTGCTGGCCGGGCTGCTCGCCGGGGCGGTGTTCGCGCGGCGGCAGCTGAGGTCGGCGGACCCGCTGTTCGACCTCCGGCTGTTCGGCGACCGGTCCTTCCGCACCGCGCTGCTCGTCCTGCTGCTCGCAGCGGCGACCACGAGCGGCATCACGATGTTCGTCAGCCAGCACCTGCAGATGGCGGTCGGGCTCTCGCCGCTGAACGCCGCGCTGTGGTTGCTGCCCGCGGCCGCAGCACTGGTCGCGAGTTCGATGCTGGCGCCCGCGGCTGCCCGGTGGGTCGGGCCTGGTTGCGTCGTCGGCGCGGGGTTGCTGGTGTCGGCGGCCGGGTTCGCGGTCCTGGCGCAGGTCGGTGGCGCAGCCCTGGTGGTGCTGGGCCTGACCATCGCCTACTTCGGCAGCGGGCCCGCCGACGTGCTCGGCACCGACCTGGCGATCTCGTCGGCCCCAGCGGAGAAAGCCGGGTCGGCGGCCTCGATGTCGGAGACCACGACCGAACTCGGTGTCGCCGTCGGAACGGCGGGACTGGGCAGCCTCGGCGCGCTCACCTATCGCAGCGAGATGTCCGACGGCGTTCCGCCCGAGCTGGCCGAACGCGCTGGCGACACCATGGCGGGCGCGCTCACGACGGCCGAACACCTGCCGAGCGGCCTCGCAGCTGAGCTGCTCGCCCTCGCGCGCGAGGCGCACACCACCGGGTTGAACGCGGTCTCGACCGCGGCGGCCATCACCACGACCGTCCTGGCCGTTCTCGCCGTCGTGTTCCTGCGCCGCCGGGCGAACTAGCGGCGGGGGCGTCGCCGGGACCGTTTCCGGCGACGCCCCCGCGTCAGTCCTCGATGACCAGGCCCTTCGCCTCCAGCTTGGCCGCGAGGCCGCTGACCTCGATGACGCTCTTGCCCGCCCGGTAGTCGGCGATGTAGGCGGCCTCCGCCGCCTCCCGCTCACCGGACTTGCGGATCGCCTCGGCCAGGTCCTCGCGGCGGACCACCACGACGCCGTCCGCGTCACCGCGGACCACATCGCCGGGCCGGACGATCTCGCCGCCGATCAGCACCGGTTCGTTGAGCGGGCCGAGGGTCTCCTTGACCGTGCCCTTGATCGACACGCTGCGGGAGAACACCGGCAGGCCCAGCTTGCGCAGCTCCTGCGTGTCGCGGACCCCGGTGTCGGTGACCAGCCCGGCGATCCCCTTGGCCTGGCAGGCGTTGGCCAGCACGTCGCCGAACTGCCCGGCCTCGGTGTAGTCCCCCGCCGACACGACGAGCACGTCGCCGGGCCGGGCGTGGGCGATGGCGACCTGGAGCATCAGGTTGTCCCGCGGCGCGCAGGACACCGTGAACGCCGGTCCGCACAACGACATGTCCCGGTCGACCGGCTTGATCCGCGAGCTCAGCGCGCCGAGCCTGCCCTGCGCTTCGTGGATCGTCGCCGACGAGTACCGGCTCAGCTGCTCGACCAGCTCGGGGTCCGGGCGGTCGATCTTGGTGGTGACGCGCATGCTGCGCTCCTCCTTCTCGCGGTCAGGACAGTTCGGCGCAGGCCCGGGCGACGCGCGCGGCGGCTTCCCGCAGGACCGCGTTCGAGGTGGCGAACGAGATCCGGAAGTGGCCCGGTGAGCCGTAGGCCGCGCCGTGGATCACCGCGACCTGCTGGGACTCCAGCAGGTACCGGCAGAACTCCTCGTCGGTGCTGATCTCCGCGCCCTGCGGGGTGCGCCTGCCGAGCAGCCCGGTGCAGTTGACGAACAGGTAGAAGCCGCCCTGCGGGGTGGTGCAGGAGATCCCGGGGACGCCGTCGAGCGCCCGCAGGAGCTCGTCGCGGCGGCCCCGGTAGGTCTCGACCATCTCGGCGATGAAGTCCTGCTTGCCGGTGAGCGCGGCGACCGCGGCCGCCTGGCTCACCGAGGACGGGCACGACGAGATCTGCGACTGCAGCTTGTTGATCGCCCCGATCAGGTCCGCAGGACCGGCACCGTAGCCGATGCGCCAACCGGTCATCGCATAGGTCTTGGAGACGCCGTTGGTGACCAGCACGCGGTCCTGCAGCCGCGGCTCCACGCCGACGAGGGTCGGCGCCAGCCCCGTCCCGTACCAGATCTCGTCGTAGATCTCGTCGGTCAGCACCCGGACGTGCGGGTGGGCCAGCAGGACGTCGGCCAGCGACCGGAGCTCTGCCTCGGTGTAGGCGGCGCCGGTGGGGTTGCTCGGCGCGTTGAGGATCAGCCACCGCGTCCGCGCGGTGATCGCGGATTCCAGCTGCTGCGCGGTGAGCTTGAACCCGTTGTCCTCCCCGCACTCCACCACGACCGGGGTGCCGTCGTTGGCCAGCACCATGTCCGGGTAGGACACCCAGTACGGCGCGGGCACGATCACCTCGTCCCCGGTGTCCACAGTGGCCATCAGCGCGAGGAAGATGACCTGCTTCGCCCCGCCGCCGACCGCGATCCGGGCGTGCGAGTAGTGCGCGCCGTGGCGCTGGGCGAGCTTCGCCGCGATCGCCTCGCGCAGCTCGGGGGTGCCGTTGACCGGCGTGTACTTGGTCTCGCCGCGATCGATCGCCTCGATCGCGGCGAGCTTGATGTGCTCGGGGGTGTCGAAGTCCGGTTCGCCGACGGTCAGGTCCAGGATCTCGTGGCCGTCGGCCTTGAGCTCGCGCACCCGCTGGGCGGCTGCGGTGCTCGGCGAGGGTTGGATCCGGTCGACCCGCCGGGCGGTCGGTGTCGCGCTCATCCCTGCTCCCGGGTTCAGTCGGCGCGGCGCTCGAAGTTGAGCCCGCCGGGCACCTGGAAGGTCGGCAGGATCTCCACGTGCCCGATGTTGACGTGCCGCGGCGTGCCGATCGCGTACTCGATGGCGTCGGCGATGTCCTCCGGCTTGAGCGACTCGTAGCCGTCGTAGAAGCGGCGCTGCGCCTCCTCCATGTCGCCCAGCAGCCGCCCGAAGATCTCGGTCTCCACCCGGCCCGGGCAGATCTCGGTGACGCGGACCCGGCGGCCGTAGGCGTCGACGCGCAGCTGCCGCGACAGCGTGTGCACGGCGGACTTCGTCGCGTGGTACATGGTGTTGCCGCCGAAGTTGTAGATCGCGGCGATCGAGGAGATGTTCACGATGTGCCCGCGGTCGCGCTCGACCATGCCCGGCATGATCAGCCGCACCAGGTGCAGCACCGCCTGGATGTTCACCGCGATCTGCTCGTCGATGCCGAACTCGTCGGCGTCGAGGATGTTGCCGGACCGGGAGACCCCGGCGTTGTTCACCAGCACGTCGATCTCCAGCCCGTCCAGCGTCCGGGTCAGCGCGGCGGTGTCGGTGATGTCGACCGCGTGCGGCGTGCACCCGGTGCGCTCGGCCAGTTCGGCGAGCCGCTCGGCGTTGCGCGCCACCGCGTGGACCTGCAGGCCCTGCTTGGCCAGCCGCTCGACGACGACCGCGCCGATCCCGGTCGACGCGCCGGTGACCAGCGCAGTCCTGTAGTCGGAGAAGGGCATCTTCGTTCGCTCCTAGAGAGTTCGTGGTGCTTTGCCGGTGTTCCGGCTACGCGTCCTGCAGCGGCAGGTGGGCCCGGTCGGTCACCCTGGAGACCGCGGCGAGCGTGCACAGGGCGGTGACCACCGCGTAGAACGCGGGCATGTAGGTGTTGCCGGTCTGTCCGATGAGGAAGGTCATCAGCAGCGGGGCGGTGCCGCCGAAGACGGCCGAGGAGATGTTGTAGCCCAGGCCGTAGGCGGAGTAGCGGACGCGGGTGGGGAACAGCTCCACCAGCAGGATGTGGATGACGCCGGTGTGCCCGGCGAACACCACGGCCATGATGCTGGCGCCGAGCGCGGCCAGCCCCACGTTGCCGGTGCTGATCAGCGCGTAGCACGGGATCCCGGCGATCGCCATGGCCACCGCGGCGCCCGCGATCACCCGCTTGCGCCCGATGCGGTCCGACAGCGCGCCCATGAACGGGATCGCGACGGAGATCGCCACCAGGCTGGCCGCGGTGACCAGCAGCCCGTCGACGGTGCTGAACTTCAGCTCGGTGGACATGAAGGTGGGCATGTAGGCGAACAGCACGTAGTAGCCGGAACCGTTCATCAGCGGGATGAGCAGCGCCAACCACATCGCCCGGCGGTGCTCGGCGGAGGCGAAGGCCTCCTTGAGCGGGTTCTTCGACAGCCCGCCCTCCTCCTTGAGGCGGGTGAAGTTGGGCGTGTCGGTAATCTTGCGGCGGATGTAGATGCCGGTGATGCCCAGCGGGATGGCCAGCAGGAACGGGATGCGCCAGCCGAAGGACTCCATCCGCTCCGGGCCGAGGCCGCTGGTCATGGCCGCGGCGATCAGCGTGCCGGTCAGCAGCGAGAGGAAGGAGGCGATCTGCGCGTAGCTGGTGTAGAGGCCGCGCTTGCCCTCCGGGGCGTGCTCGGCGAGGAAGGTCATCGCGCCCGCGGCCTCACCGCCGACCGAGAAGCCCTGCAGGATCCGCATCAGGATCAGCAGGCACGGTGCCGCGACGCCGATCGCTGCGTAGGTCGGCAGCATGCCGATGGCCGCGGTGGCGACGCTGATCAGCATGATGACGAACACCAGCATCCGCTGCCTGCCGATGCGGTCGCCGAGGTGGCCGCAGATGATGCCGCCCAGCGGCCGGAAGAAGAACGAGATCGCGTACCCCACGAACACCAGCAGCACCGCGTTCTGCGAGTCCGGGAAGAACACCAGGGCCAGCGTCCCGGCCATGAAGCCGAAGATGCCGTTGTCGTAGAGCTCGGCGAAGATCCCGACGCACCCGGCGAGGGTGATGCGCCGTGCGGTGCGGGCGTCGACCTGGTTGGGCACGGCCTTGGCGGCCACGGTTCTCATAGTGCCTCCGTTGCTGGGGCGGGCGTGGTGGTGGGGATGCGGAGCGCGTCGAACACCGTCGACACGCGCTTTCGGAGTGCGCGCAAGGTGTTGCGCTGAGCCCGGTAGGCGGCCACCGCTTCCTCGACGCTGCGCTTGCGGAACCGGACGCGCTGTCCGGGCCGCACCTGGCCGAGCGCCGAGAGCCCGGTGGCGGTGACCACGGCCAGCACCGGGTACCCGGCGGTGACCCCGCGGCCGCGGTGCAGCACCAGCAGCTCCTCGCCCGCGGGCACTTCGACCGCGCCGACCGGGACGCCGCGCGAGAGCACCTCGCCGCGGGCCTCCCGCTGCGGCACGTCGCCGCGCATGCGCAGGCCGATGTGGTTGCTCTGCGGGCTCACGGTGTACTCGGCGTCGAACAGCTTGGCCGCCGAGGCGCCGAACTCGGCGATGTCCGGGCCGTCGGTGACGTCGATCGTCCACTCCTCCGGGAAGGGCGGGACCGGCACGCCGAGCCGGAACACCGGGTGGCGCAGGACCGGGTGGTCGATCGGTGCGATGCCGCGGCCGATCGCCAGTTCGTCCTCGTCGCGCAGCGACCGGCCGAACCCGAGGATGGTGTCCGGTGCGCAGCTGCCGAGCAGCGACGGTGCTTCGACCGAGCCGTGCAGCGCGAGGTAGACCCGCGCGCCCCGGCGGATGCCCGCGATGCGGACGGTCTCGCCAGCGCGGACCGCGGTGGGCTCCCACTGCGGGCGCGGGACACCGCCGACGGTGAGGTCGGCGGGCGCGCCGGTGACGGCGAGCAGGACGTCGGTGCTCGGCGTGCAGCTGAAGTCCAGCATCGCGACCTCCACCAGCGGGTCGCCCTCCCGGTTGCCGACCAGCACGTTGGCCGCGCGCGCCGAGAACTGGTCGAGCGCGCCGTTGACCGGCAGCCCGAACCGCGAACGCCCGAACCGGCCGAGGTCCTGCACCGCGGAGATGCCCGCCCGGTGGATCACGAGGTGGTCAGCCATCGGCGGCCCCCAGCGGGGCACCGGCGTGCTCGCCCCACTGCTCGGGGCGGATCGGCACGAAGCGGAAGCGGTCGCCCGGCCGGTACGGGGCCAGGCGCTCGGAGTGCAGGTCGAGCACCCGCAGCGGGGTGCGGCCGAGCAGCGGCCACCCGCCCGGGGAGCGCATCGGGCAGATCACCGCCTGCTTCCCGGCGACCGCGACGGAGCCGGGCGGCACGCTCGTCCGGGGCGAGGACAGCCGGGCGACCGGTGCGGGGAACGCCGGGCCGTCCATCATCGGTGCGCCGACGGGCGCGCCGAGGCAGCGCACCGTCAGCTCGGCGCCGCTGTGCAGGTCGATCACGTCCTGCTCGGTCAGCCCGAGCTGGTCGGCGACCGCGGGCAGGTCGGGGCCGTGCTCGCCGCCGTAGACGACGGGGACTTCGAACAGCTTCGACGGCCGCTCCTCCGGGGTTTCGCCGAGCCGGTCGAGCGCGGCCTCCAGCGACCGGCGCACGCTGCGGTGGTCGGTGTCGGCGCAGTCGAACTCCACCAGCAGCGAGTCGTAGGTGGGCACGAGCCCGTGCACCCCCGCCAGGTCGGCCTCCTCGAGCGCGTCGGCCAGCGCGTGCACGGCCCGCCAGCGGTGGTCCGCGTCGTCGTGCACCGCTTTGACGACCACGGCCGAGTCGCCGCAGTCGAGGATCGCCACGTGCTGCCGCATGTCAGGAACCCCTCTTGCGGTCGAGCACCTCGGGCAGCGGCGCGATGGTCACCCCGGCTGCGAGCAGCTGCTCGCGCACGGTGCGCGCCACGGCGACCGCACCGGGGCTGTCCCCGTGCAGCAGCACGGTGTCGCACTCCACCGGGATCGCCTCGCCACCGACGCTGTCGATGACGCCTTCGGTCACCATGCGGACCGTGCGCTCGGCGATCTCGGCCGCATCGTGCAGCACCGCGCCGGGCTGCGCCCGGGGCACCAGTGTTCCGTCGTCGGCGTAGGCGCGGTCGGCGATCCCGACGATGCCCACCGGCAAGCCGCGGGCCCGGGCCGCCTCCGCCAGCTCTCCGTCCTGCGCCAGCACGATCAGCCCCGGGTCCACGGCGGCGACCGCGTCGGCCACCGCCGCGGCGTAATCGGCCCGCGTGGCGACGAGGTTGCCCAGCCTGCCGTGCGGGGCCACGTGGTTGACCCGGGTGCCGTGCGCGGCGGCGAAGGCCTGCAGGGCACCGATCTGGTAGAGGACATCGGTGCGAACCTCGTCGGCGGTCAGCTCCATCGCGCGCCGACCGAACCCGACCAGGTCGGGGAAGCTGGGGTGCGCGCCCGGGGAGATGCCGCGCCGCGCGCAGGACCGGACCGTGGCGTCCATGGTGCGCGGGTCCCCGGCGTGGAAGCCGCACGCGATGTTCGCCGAGGTCAAGACGTCCAGCAGCGCCTCGTCGTCGCCCGCGGTGTAGGCGCCGAACCCCTCGCCGAGGTCGGCGACGAGATCGACCAGGTGCGTCATTTCGTCCTCCCGGGGCGTCCACCGAATTCTTCGTCAGCGGCCGTCGGCGAATTTCGGCGAATCGATCGGCAATTCCGCAATTCGCCGCGGTGATTTCGAAATCACCGCTTCGCCGCGCTGCGTTTCAGCGAACCTAATCCGGTCCCGCCGCGGCGGACAAATACGCGTTGCGCGTGACGTGATCGCGATTCCTTATGACCGCTGCGCCCGGTAGTCGCGCCGATCCCCCGCGTCACCGGTATCTCCACAGCTCAGCGCCTTCGCGCGCCGGACGTATGATGTGTCGCTCCCGGGCTGGAAAGGGCGGCAGATGGACACCAGGCGCCTCTATTCGTTCGTCAAGATCGTCGACGCCGGGAGCATCACCCGAGCCGCCGACATCCTGCGCATCGCCCAACCGGCGCTCAGCCAGCAGGTCTCGGCGCTGGAAACCCAGTTCAAGCAGCAGTTGCTGATCCGCAGCAAGCGCGGGGTGGCGCCGACCGAAGCGGGGCGCGCGCTCTACCGCCACGCGCAGCTCATCCTGCGCCAGGTCGACCAGGCCCACGCCGCGGTCTCGGTGTCCGGGCACGCCCCGGCGGGCAGCGTGTCGGTCGGCATCGCCCCCTACAGCGCGGGCGCGGCGCTGGCCCTGCCGCTGCTGCGCGCCGTGCGCGACCGCTACCCGAACATCCTGCTGCACATCAACGAGAACTTCGGCGGCGTCATCAGCGAGGCGATCATGACCGGGCGGATGGACATGGCGTTCATCTACGACGCGGGCCGCCCGATCCGCGGGGTGCGGTTCGAGCCGATGCGCACCGAGGACCTGTTCCTCATCGCCGCCCCGCCGATCGCCCCGGACACCGCCGGGGAGGAGGTCGCGGTCGCCGAGCTGCGCGAGGTGGAGCTGCTGCTGCCCAGCGGGATCCACACCATCCGCCAGGTCGTCGACACCGCCTTCCAGCAGGCCGGGCTGGAGCCGAAGGTGGTGGGCGAGATCGAGTCGGCGCCGACGCTGGTCAGCGCGGTGCGCGCGGGTGTCGGGGCGACCGTGCTGCCGTGGTCGGCGGCCAGCGCGATCATCGACGTGCAGAACCTGGTGGCGCGGCGGATCGTCGAACCCGAGATCGAGGTCAAGCTCTCGCTGTGCACCTCCGACCACCAGCCGCTGTCCGAACCGGCCCTGGCGGTGCAGGACCTGTTCCACGAGCTGATCGCGGAATTCGCGGCCTGACCGGCAAGCATTCCCGCCGCCGATAGCGTCACGCGAATCCGGTATTTGTCGCTCCCCCGCCGCGCTGCCTAGCGTTCTGGCCGGGCGGTGCCGCGAGCTGGTCGCGGACCGCGACCGGTCTCGACGAGGAGCGAATGATGAGGCATCGCGTGCTCAGCACCCGCGGGGAACTCCCCGGCGGCGGCTTGGCCCGCTTGGGGTCCGAAGTGGAACTCGTCCGCTGGACCGGCGCGGGCAGACCGCAACCGGCCGAGCTGGCCGAGCTCGCCACCGGGGTCAGCGCGATCCTGGCCCTGGGCAACGATTCCGTCGACGCCGAGCTGCTGGCCGCGGCCGGGCCGTCGCTGCGCGTGGTGGGCCTGGCGAGCATGGGGTTCGACGCGGTCGACCGGCGGGCCGCCGCGGAGCGCGGCGTGGTGGTCACCCACACCCCCGGGGTGCTGGCCGAGACCACCGCCGACCTGGCGTTCTCCCTGGTGCTGATGGCGCGGCGCCGCCTCGGCGCGGCCCGCGACCGGCTGCACGCCGGGCAGTGGGACGTCTTCCGGATGCACGACGACCTCGGGTTGGACGTGTTCGGCGCGACGCTGGGCCTGGTCGGCTACGGCCAGATCGGCCGCGCGGTGGCCCGGCGGGCGGCCGGGTTCGGGATGCGCGTGCTGCACCACGACCCGCTGGCGCCGGAGGACGACAACCTGTCCTGGGCGGTCGACTTCGGCACGCTGCTCGCCGAGTCCGACATCATCTCGCTGCACGTGCCGCTCACCGAGTCCACCCGCGGGCTCATCGGCGCCGACGAGCTGCGCGCGATGAAGCCGACCGCGACGGTGGTCAACACGTCGCGCGGCGGCGTCGTCGACGAGGCGGCGCTGCTGGCCGCGCTGCGCGACGGGGTGATCCACTCCGCCGGGCTGGACGTGTTCGAGCGCGAGCCGCGCGGTGCCGACGTCGCCGACCTCGTCGAGCAGTCCCGCTTGGTGGCGCTGCCGCACGTCGGTTCGGCCACCGAGGCGACCCGCGCGGCGATGGTCGACCTGGCCGTGGACAACATCCTCGCGGTGCTGTCCGGTCGCCCCGCCCGCACCCCGCTGCCCGGCACCGCAGCGGTTCCGGGCGCCGCGGAGGTCGCGCGATGAGCCACCCGGTCTTCGACGTCAGCGGACGCGTCGCCGTCGTCACCGGCTCCAGCAGGGGCATCGGCCACGCCCTGGCCCAAGGCCTGCTCGAAGCCGGGTGCACGGTCGTGCTCAACGGGCGCGACGAGTCCAGGTTGGCCGAAGCGCGCGACGAACTGGCCGGGCGAACCGGCGGGACCGTGCACGGGCTCGCCTTCGACGTGACCGATCCGGCTGCCGTCGCCGAGGGCATCGCCCGCGCCGAGGAGCTGGCGGGCCCGATCGACGTCCTGGTCAACAACACCGGGGTGCAGCACCGCGCGCCGGTCACCGAGTTCGCCGACGCCGACTGGTACCGGCTGCTCGACACCAACCTCACCAGCGCCTTCCTCGTCGGACGGGAGGTCGCCCGGCGGATGGTGCCGCGCGGCAGCGGCAAGATCGTCAACATCTGCTCGGTGCAGAGCGAGCTGGTGCGCCCCGGCATCGCCCCGTACTCGGCCACCAAGGGCGGTCTCAAGCAGCTGACCAAGGGCATGTGCGCCGACCTCGGCCCGTCCGGCATCCAGGTCAACGGGTTGGCGCCCGGCTACTTCGAGACCGAGCTGACCGCCGCACTGGTCGCCGACGAGGAGTTCAGCCGCTGGGTGCGCGGTCGCACCCCGGCGGGCCGGTGGGGGCGGGTGCCGGACCTGGTCGGCGCCCTGCTCTTCCTGGCCTCCCCGGCCTCCGACTTCGTCAACGGCCAGCTGCTGCACGTCGACGGCGGCATGACCTCCGTTCTCTGATCCCGTGGGAGGGGCGATGTCCACACGCGCGTGCGTCGTGCACGGAGCAGGCGATCTCCGCATCGAGGAGCGCGAACCGGCGGCGCCGGGTCCCGGCGACGTCGAGATCTCGGTGGCGCTGGGCGGGATCTGCGGATCGGACCTGCACTACTACCACCGCGGTTCGGTCGGCGACTTCCACGTCCGCGAACCGATGGTGCTGGGCCACGAGGTGGTCGGCCGGGTGGCCGCCACCGGATCCGATGTGGACGGTCTGGAGATCGGCACGCCGGTCGCCGTCCACCCGGCGACGCCGTGCGGCGCTTGCCCGGAGTGCACCCGCGACCACCGCAACGTGTGCGCGCACAGCCGCTACCTCGGCAGCGCGGCCCGCACCCCGCACGTGCAGGGCGGGTTCGCGCAGCGCATCGTCGTGCCCGCGGCGCAGGTCCGCCCGCTGCCCGCCGGGCTGGACCTGCGCCGGGCCGTCCTCGCCGAGCCGCTGTCGGTCGCCCTGCACGCCGTGCGCCGCGCGGGCGAGGTGACCGGTCGACGAGTCCTGGTCACCGGCGCGGGGCCGATCGGGTGCCTGACGGCGGCGGCGCTGAAGAGCGCCGGGGCGGCCGAGGTGGTCGTCACCGACCTGCTCGACGCGCCGCTGGCGATCGCCGCCCGGGTCGGCGCCACCACGACGATCCGGGCCGACCGCGGGGACCCCGAGCAGGTCGACGTCGCCATCGAGGCCTCCGGGTCGGCGGCGGGGCTGAGCACGTGCGTGCGGGCCGTGCGGCGCGGCGGTGCCGTGGTGCTGCTCGGCCTGTTGCCGCCCGGCGAGACCGGTTTCCTCGGCAACGTCGTGGTGACCCGCGAGCTGCAGCTCCTCGGCGCGTTCCGCTTCGACCGCGAGTTCGACGACGCGCTGTCCCTGCTGGCCGACGGGCTGCCGGTCGACCCGGTGCTGACCCACACCTTCCCGCTGTCCGAGGCGGTGGCCGCCTTCGACATCGCCGGGGACCGCACCGCCGCCTCGAAGGTCCTGCTGGACCTGACCGCGGGGTGAACCCGCCCGTTTCCCTGCGCCGGGGCGGCCGCTGGCCGAGAATTGCCAGCGGCCGCCCCACCGGCGCTCACCAGCAACCCGCAGGAGTTTCACATGGGCACCTCAGCGCAGATCGGCGTCACCGGGCTCGCGGTCATGGGCCGCAACCTGGCGCGCAACTTCGCCCGCAACGGCTACACCGTCGCCGTGCACAACCGCACCCCGTCGCGCACCCGCGAGCTGCTGGCGGAGTTCGGCGACGAGGGCGAGTTCATCGGCGCCGAATCCGCCGCCGAGTTCGTCGCCGCGCTGGAGCGACCGCGCCGACTGGTGATCATGGTCAAGGCCGGGGACCCCACCGACGCGGTGATCGAGGAGTTCGCGCCGCTGCTGGAGGACGGCGACGTGATCATCGACGGCGGCAACGCGCACTTCGCGGACACCCGGCGCCGGGAACGCGACCTGCGCGAGCGGGGCATCCACTTCGTCGGCACCGGCATCTCCGGTGGCGAGGAGGGCGCGCTGCACGGCCCCAGCATCATGCCGGGCGGTTCCGCGGAGTCCTACGAATCGCTGGGCCCGATGCTGGCGAAGATCTCCGCCAAGGCCGCCGACGGCGCGCCCTGCGTCACGCACGTGGGCCCCGACGGGTCCGGGCACTTCGTGAAGATGGTGCACAACGGCATCGAGTACGCCGACATGCAGCTCATCGCCGAGGCCTACCAGCTGCTGCGCGACGTCGGGGGCCGCTCCCCCGCCGAGATCGCCGAGGTCTTCCGCACCTGGAACACCGGTCGGCTGGACTCCTACCTGATCGAGATCACCGCCGAGGTGCTGTCCCACGTGGACCCCGCCACCGGCGAGCCGTTCGTGGACGTGGTGGCCGACCAGGCCGAGCAGAAGGGCACCGGCCGCTGGACGGTGCAGCTCGCCCTCGAACTCGGCGTGCCGGTCTCCGGCATCGCCGAGGCGGTGTTCGCCCGCTCGCTGTCGGGCCACACCGCGCTGCGCGAGGCCTCGCGCGGGCTGGCCGGGCCGACCGCCCGACCGCTCAGCGGAGCGGCGGCCGACGCGTTCGCCGACCAGGTGGAGCAGGCGCTGTACGCGTCCAAGATCGTCTCGTACACGCAGGGCTTCCACGAGATCGCCGCGGGCAGCGCCGAGTACGGCTGGAACATCGACCTCGGTGCGATCGCGGGCATCTGGCGCGGCGGCTGCATCATCCGCGCCGCGTTCCTGGACCGCATCCGCGCCGCCTACGACGCCCGGCCGGACCTGCCGAGCCTGCTGTCCGACGAGACCTTCGCCGCCGAGATCGCCGACGCCCAGCAGGACTGGCGCGAGGTGCTGGGCGCGGCCACCGGCCAGGGCGTGCCCACCCCGGGCTTCGCGGCGGCGCTGGCCTACTACGACTCCCTGCGCGCCGACCGCCTCCCGGCGGCGCTCACCCAGGGCCAGCGCGACTACTTCGGCGCCCACACCTACCGCCGCACCGACCGCGAAGGAACCTTCCACACCCGCTGGGCCGGGGACCGCTCCGAGGTGCAGATGTAGGGTCCACTTCGGACGACACCTGCGCATCCGGAACGAGGTCGGAAAACCTCATCAGGTCGCTAGGCGATCTCGTTGAGCGCTGCGACGGCCCGGTCGACCTCCTCGGGGAAGTGCACGATGCTCGTTCCGATGCGCGGGTACGGCCGCAGCCCCGGGGCGGTGCTGATCCGCAGGCCGCGATCGGCCAGGTGCTGCACCACCCGCTCCGCGTCCACGCCCTCGACTTCGAAGCAGGTGATACCGGCCGACATCGCGGGATCCTGCGGAGTGTGCAGGACGACCTTCTCGACACCGCGGAGCCCGTCCTTGAGCTGCTGGCTCAGCTGCGTGATGCGCTCGGCTGCGGCTGCCCGGCCGATCCGCTGGTGGAAGTCCACCGCGACCGGCATCGCGAACAGGTGGTCGAACTGGATGAACGTGCCCGGCGTCAGGTTGGCGATGGTGTCCTCGCGGAACACCGGCACGATGGTCGGGCGCACGTGCGGCCAGGCGTCCCGCGGGCTCCAGATCAGGCCGGTGCCGCGCGGCCCGAGGAACCACTTGTGCGTGCCCGCGACGACGAAATCCGCGCCCAGCGACGGCAGGTCCGCGTCCACGGCGGCCAGGCCCTGCACCGCGTCGACGACCAGCAGGCAGCGGTCCTCCTCCGCGCGCCCCGAGTTCGCCTCCGCGACCACGGCGGCGAGCTCCGCGACCGGCATCCGCACCCCGGTGGTCGACTGCACCCAGGTGACGCCGACCGCGCGGGTCTCCGGCCGGATCTCCGCCCGCAACCGGGAGGCGATCTCGTCCACCGTCGCGTTCGCCGAGTTCTCGTAGAGCTTGCCCATCCGGGTCGTCACACCGTGCTTCTCCCCGGCCAGCACCGCCGAGCCGACGTGCGCCACGTGGTCCTGCTCGGTGAGCAGGAACTCCTGCCCCGGCTTCACCTTCAGTCCGTTGTAGACGAAACCGAGCCCGGTCGTCGTGTTGTGGGTCAGCGCGAACTCGTCCGGTGCACCGCCCAGGAACCCGGCCAGCGCGGTCCGCACCCGCTCGTAACCGGTCGGCCCGTCCGGCAGCTCCAGGCCGTAGACGTCCATCGGGTTGGCGTCCAGCTGCGCGCCGAGGTGCTCGATGGCCTCCCGCAGCACGCGCGGGTGCGAGGTCAGGAAGAAGGCGCTGAAGTTCACCACGGACGGGTCCAGGCGGAACTGCTCGCGCACCGCCCGCCAGTCGACCTCCCCGTTCGCCGCGGTGAACTTCGGCGGCCGCGCGACCGCGCTCGCCGCTGCGGGCGCCCCGATGCCCAGGGCCGCGGCCGCACCAGCTCCCACCAGGAATCCACGTCGATCAAACCCGCTCATCCGCCCGAGCTCCCCACCGATCGCCGAACCGGCCCGAACCCGCTGGTACCACGCCGAAAACCGTCGGCGCGCGCCTGGATCCCGCCTGCGGCGAAGCGGTTCGGGCAACGAGGGAACACACGCTAACAGCGCGCCGCAGCCCCGTCACGCGACTTAAGAGGAGCGCGAAAAACCCTGCAAGGACGGTGAAATCAAGCCAGTCCCGCGTCGTGCACCAGGATGGCCGCCTGCACCCGGTTGGTCAGGTCGAGCTTCGCCAGCGACCTGCTCACGTGCGCTTTCACGGTGGTCTCGCTCATCGACAGCTCGCGACCGATCTCCGCGTTGGACAGGCCGCGCGCCACGCAGAGCACGACTTCGCGCTCCCGCGCGGTCAGCACCTCCAGGCGCGCCCGCGCCGCCGGTTTGATGTCGGCGAACCTGCTGATCAACCTCTTGGTGACGGTGGGTGCGAGCATCGCGTTGCCGGCCGCGGCGGTCCGCACCGCAGCGACCAGTTCGTGCGGCTGGGCGTCTTTCAGCAGGAAACCCACCGCCCCCGCCTTGAGCGCGCTGTGCACGTAGTCGTCCAGGTCGAAGGTGGTGAGCATAACGATCCGCGGCGGCGAAGGCTGCGCGCCGATCTCCGCCGCGGCCGAGATCCCGTCCAGCACCGGCATCCGCACGTCCAGCAGCACGACGTCCGGGCGGTGGCGCAGCACGGCCTCCACCGCCTCCCGGCCGTCCGCCGCCTCGCCGACCACCTCGATGTCGTCAGCGGGTTGCAGGATCATCCGCAAACCCGTGCGCACCAACGTTTCGTCGTCGACCACCAGTACTCGGATCACGCAGCCCCTCCGACGGCTGGAAGTGTGGCGCGACCGACTATACTGCCGGGCAATCAACGCCGTAGCCGCCCACGCGACGAGGTGAGCGATTGATCAGCCTCCGGCACCTGACCAAGCAGTACGGCACCACCACCGCGGTCAACGACCTCAGCCTGGACATCGCCGCCGGGAAGGTGACCGGGTTCCTCGGCCCCAACGGGGCCGGGAAGTCGACGACGATGCGCATGATCATGGGCCTGGACCGCCCCACCTCCGGCGAGGCGCGCATCAACGGCAAGCACTACGCCGAACTGCCCTACCCGCTGCGCGAGGTCGGTGCCCTGCTCGACGCCCGCGCGGTGCACCCGCGGCGATCGGCGCACGCACACCTGCTGTCCTTGGCCCGCAGCAACGGGATTCCGCGCGGCCGGGTCGACCAGGTGCTCGACGAGGTAGGCCTGACCGCCGTTGCCGGGCGGCACGCGGGGACCTTCTCGCTCGGCATGGGTCAGCGCCTCGGCATCGCCGCCGCGCTGCTCGGCGATCCGCACACGGTGATCTTCGACGAGCCGGTGAACGGGCTGGACCCCGACGGCGTGCGCTGGGTGCGCTCGCTGGCGCGGTCGCTGGCCGCGGAGGGGCGGACGGTGTTCGTCTCCAGCCACCTGATGAGCGAGATGCAGCTGACCGCTGACCACCTGGTCATCATCGGTCGCGGTGAGCTCATCGCGGACGCCGCCGTCGACGAGGTCATCGAGCGCAGCTCGACCCGGTGCGTCGTGGTGCGCAGCCCCGAACCGTCCGCCCTGGCGTCGCTGCGCGATCGCCTGGCCGACAGCGGTTTCCGCGCGGATGCCGACGGCGACGGGCTCCGGGTGCTGGACGCCAGCCCCGAGCAGGTCGGCGACCTCGCCCACGAGCTGGGCGTCCGGTTGCACGAGCTGCGCGACGAGACCCCGTCCCTGGAGGAGGCGTACCTGCGGTTGAGCTCCAGCAGCGTGGAGTACAGCGGTGCCGTGCCCGCCGACCAATCCCGGGAGGGAGCGTGACCGTGCCCACCTCGACCTCGCAAGCCCCGCCACCGCGAACGGGCAAGCTGGGCGGTGCCGTCGCCTCGGAGTGGACGAAGTTGCGGTCGGTGCGCTCCACCTGGATCTGCCTGGCCGGGGCGGCCGCGCTGGCCGCCGCCTACTCGCTCATCATGGCCGCCTCGGCGCGGTCCCTGCAGTCGGCCGGTGGCCCGAACACCGCGATCACCTCGGCGCTCGACAACGCCACCACCGGGGTCCTGTTCGTCGCCGACATCGCCGTCGTCACGCTGGCCGCGATGGTCATCACCACCGAGTACGCCACCCGCACCATCCTGCCCACCCTGCAGGCCGTACCGCTGCGCCGCCGGGTGCTGCTGGCGAAGTCCCTGGTGCTGCTGCCGATCCTGTTCGTCAGCGGGGTGCTGCTCACCGGAATCGGGGTCGCGGCGGGCTCGGTGGTGCTGGGCGAGTTCGCCGATCCGCTGGAACCGGCGGGCGTGCTGGGCCGGGCGGTGGCGGTCGGCGCTTATCTGGCGCTCAGCGGTGTTCTGGTCGTCGGGCTCGGCGCGGTGGTCCGGCACGTCGCGGGCACCATCGCGGTGTCGATCGTGGTGGTCTTCGGCGTGCCGATGATGCTGCAGGTCACCTCGATCCCGCTGCTGGTGTCGGCGGCCGAGCTCTTCCCCGGACCCGCTGGCATGGTGCTGGCGGGGGTCGCGGACTTCAACGCCTACGGTCCGCTGACCGCGCTGCTCGTACTGATCGGTTGGGCCGTCGCGGGCTACGCCATCGGGTTCGCGGCACTGCGCGCCCGCGACGCCCTGTGAGGCATCAGCCCTCGAACCCCTGCAGGCGCAGCAACAACTTCGCGACCTCCGTGGCGGACACCCGCCCGCTACGCTCGACGTGCGCCGGGATCTCCGGCTCCGAGCACAGCAGGACCGGCCCGTCCGCCGCCGAGTCCGGCAGCCGCCCGTGCGAACCGCGCACCCAGCTGGCATCGGTGGGCACCACGTCCATCGCGTAGCGCAGGCCCAGCTTCTTGCGCGCCAACCCGCACAGGGCGCGGGCCTTGGCCCACCGGTCCGCCGGGTCGAAGAACAGCTCCGCCGGGTCGTAGCCCGGTTTTCGGTGGATCTCCACGCCCCGCGCGAAGTCCGGTCGGCGCGCCTCGTCCGTCCAGTAGTAGTAGGTGAACCAGGAGTCGGGGTCGGCGACCGCGACCAGCTCCCCGGCCCGCGGGTGGTCGAGCCCGTACCGCTGCTGGCTGGCGCGGTCGAGGACCTCGTCGACCCCGGGCAGCGAGCAGACCAGCGACCGGACCCGCTCCAGATCCGCCTCGTCGGCCACGTAGACGTGCGCCACCTGGTGGTCGGCGACCGCGAACGCGCGCGAGGTCCACGGGTCCAGGTACTCCATGCCAGCCTGGCAGTAGACCTCCAGGAACCCTTCGGCGCGCAGCGCGCGGTTGACGTCGACCGGGCGGTGGACCGGCGCGATGCCGTACTCGCTCAGCGCCACGACCGCGGCACCCGCTTCCCGCGCATCCCGCAGCAGCGGGGCGACCTCGGCGTCCACCGCGCGGGCCGCCCGCACGGCCTGCGGTGACTCCGGCCCGCACCGCTGCAGGTCGTAGTCGAGGTGCGGCAGGTACACCAGGAGCAGGTCCGGGGCGTGCCGGGTGAGCACGTGCCGGGCGGCGGAGGCGATCCACCGGGTGGAGTCGATCGAGGCGGTGGGGCCCCAGTAGTGGAACAGCGGGAAGTCCCCGAAGCGGTCGGTGAGCTCGTCGTGCAGCGCCGGTGGGCGCGTGTAGCAGTCGGGGGACTTGCGCCCGTCGGCGTGGTACACCGGCCGCGGGGTCACCGTGAGGTCGGTCGTGGCGCCCATCGCGTACCACCAGCAGAGGTTCGCCGCGGTGTAGGACGGTTTCGCCGCTCGGGCGGTCTCCCACAGCTTCTCCCCCGCCACCAGCTTGTTGTGCTGGCGCCACAGGTGCACCTCGCCGAGCTCCCGGAAGTACCAGCCGTTGCCGACGATCCCGTGCTGGGCGGGCATCAGCCCGGTGAGGAAGGTCGATTGCGCGCTGCAGGTGACCGCGGGCAGCACGGTGCCGAGCTCGGCCCGCCAGCCCCGGTCGGCCAGCGCCGCCAGGTTGGGCATGTGCTGCAGCAGTCCCGGGGTCATGCCCACGACGTCCAGCACCACCAGCTGCTTCACCGGGCACCTCCGATGTGCATCGCCAGCGCGTTGTCGCGCACCCAGCTCAGCTCGGCCGCGATCCCGCGCACCAGGTCCTGGCGGTGCCGGTTCGGCAGCACCGACCAGGTGTAGGTCTCGACCTCCCGGTGCGGCGGGCGGTCCGGGAAGACTCGGTCGACCTCGGCCAACGCCCGCCGGGTCACCTCGGTGGTCGTGGCCAGCGGGCCTTCCGGCACCAGGTGCAGCGGCACGTGGACGTGCACCCGCCACGGGCCCCGCCTCGGCAAATCCGGTGCGGGCAGGTCATCGGCGAACCGCACCCGGTCCGCACCCAGCTCCCGGACCTGGTGGAGGTAGCGGGCCTCGGCGAACTCGGCCAGCGCCGCCCCGGCGGCCGGATCGGCGGGGTCGGCGACGTGCAGGGCCGCCGAGATCTGCACCTTGAACACGCGCAGCCCGGCCTCGGCGATCCCGGACACGGCCCGCTCCGGCTCGGCGAACCCGACCGCGAGGTGGCAGGTGTCCAGGCACAGCCCGACCAGGTCCGGGTCGACCCGGGCGCGCAACCACCGGGTGGTGTCGGGCAGTTCGTCGAGCACGCAGCCCGGTTCCGGCTCCACCGCGAGGCGGATCGGCCGCCCCGTCCGGTCGCGCAGGTCGGCCAGGAACTCCTGGGCATCTTCGAACGCGGCCGTCGCGCGGTCGTCGTCGACCGCCGTCCAGCCGGTGCGCCAGCCCAGCGGCAGCGTGGAAATGCTGCCGAACTCCACGTCGTCATCCAGCAGCCCGCTCAGCACGACGGCGCAGTCCTCGGTGTACCGCAGGCGTGCGGGCTCGGCCCACGTCGGCCGGTACACCGAGTGCTTGACCACCTCGTCGTGGAAACCGCGGTGCGGGAAGGCGTTGAGGCTCAGCACGGACAGGCCGCGCGCGAGCAGCTCGGCGCGCAGCGACTTCACCGCGGCAGGGTCCTCGGCCAGTTCCCGGGCGAGGTCGGCGGCCAGCCACAGGCCGAGCCCCAGCCGGTCCGCGCCCAGCCGTTCGCGCACGGGCACCGCGTACCGGTCGAACTGGGCCAGCACCCCGCGCAGGTCCTCGGCCGGGTGGACGTTGGTGCAGTAGGACAGCAGCTCGGTCATCGCGCCGCTCCCCGGCCGGTCGGCTGCGCGGCGGGCCCGCCATCGCGCAGCACCGAGTTGCCGGCGAACTCCTCGGCGCCCCAGTCGGCCCCGGGCAGCTCGTCCAGCACGAGCCGACCGCTGGCACCGTAGAAGGCCACCGGGTTGCGCCAGCACACCTTGTCCACTTCGGACTCGTCGAAACCGGCGTCGAGCATGGCGCGGGCTGCCCGCCAGGTGCGCAGCGGGTCGGAGCGGCCCCAGTCGGCGGCGGAGTTGATCACCATCCGGTCGGTGCCGTACTCCTGCAGCAGCACCACCATCCGGTCGACGTCCATCTTGGTGTCCGGGTACAGCGAGAAGCCCATCCAGCAACCGGAATCGGCGACCTCGGCCACGGTGATTTCGTTGAGGTGGTCGACGAGCACGTGTTCCGGCGCGATGCCGGACTCGCGCACCACGTCCAGGCTGCGCCGGGTGCCGCGGGCCTTGTCCCGGTGCGGGGTGTGCACCAGGGCGGGCAGCTCGTGCTCGACCGCCAGCGACAGCTGCGCGGCGAACGCCTCGTCCTCCGCAGGCGTCATCGAGTCGTAGCCGATCTCGCCGACGGCCACCACCCCGTCCTTGGCGAGGTAGCGCGGCAGCAGGCCGAGCACCGGTGTGCACCGCGGATCGTTGGCCTCCTTGGGGTTGAGCGCGATCGTGCAGTGGTGCCGCACGCCGAACTGGGCGGCGCGGAACCGCTCCCAGCCGAGCAGGCCGTCGAAGTAGTCGGTGAAGGAGGCGACGCCGGTGCGCGGCTGGCCCAGCCAGAACGCGGGCTCGACCACCGCGCGGATGCCCGCCGCGCGCATCGCCTCGTAGTCGTCGGTGGTCCGGGAGGTCATGTGGATGTGGGGTTCGAAGATTCGCACGTCGCCTCGTCTCGTTCAGGCACCGGTGGTCGCGGCCGGGAACCGGTGGACGTCGGCGGGCACCGAGCGCCCGGCCGCCCGGCGCTCGGTGGCGTAGTCGGCCACCATTCGCGCCAGCTCGGCGTCGCTGCGGCGCTCCAGGTCCGCCACGGCCTCCAGCGGGACTCCGAGGAACAGGCACTTCAGCACGCCGTGCCGCCAGCTGTGCTGGTCGAGCTCCGCGGCGGCCGGGCCGGACAGCGCTGCGACCACCAGCCGGGGGTCGTTGCTGCGCAGCGCGGATTCGAGCAGCTGCCGGGTCGCTCCGGCGATTCCGGGCAGGGCGGACAGCCCGCGCAGCACCCCACGCCGCTCCGCGCCGTCGCCGAAGTCGTGGAGGTCGACCACTTCCGCGGCAAGGTCGTCCGGCCGCGCTTCGGCGAGCACGGCCAGCAGCCGGGTGCGGGCGTGGTCGTCGGTCGTTCCGTGCACCAGCCCCGAGGGGTCCACCTCCGGGCGCAACGGGCCGCGCCCGACGTGCCGGCCGGCGGCCGGGAACAACGAGCGGATCGCGGTGGGGTCGGCGCCGATCCGCTCTTCCGCCGCGCGCACCCACGGGTGGGCGGCCACCGCGGCGGCGCGCAGCGCGCTCATCGAGCGGTCCGCGACAGCCGGTGCCGCGTGGCTGTGCCGGGGCAGTTCGACCGCGGCCACCCCGGTGTAGCCGATCTCGGTCAGGGTCGCCAGGGTCGCGACCAGGTCGACCTCCCCGGCGCCGAACTCCAGGTGCTCGTGCACACCGGTGCGCATGTCGTCGAGCTGCACGTTGACCAGGTGCGGGGCCGACCGCCGCAGGCAGCTGGCGATGTCGTCGGACTCCACCGCCACGACGTGCCCGACGTCGAGGGTGATGCCCAGTCGGTCCGGTTCACCGAGCTCGCTGCGCAAGCGGAACAGGTCGTCCAGCCGTTCCACGAACATCCCGGGCTCCGGTTCGAACCCCAGCCGCACCCGCCGCCGGTCCGCCTCCTCCAGCACCTCGGCGACGCCGTGCACCAGCCGGTGCCACGCCGTCTCGGGGGTCACCCCGGGCGGTCGCGCGCCGGACCAGAACGACGTGCACTCCGCCCCGAGGTCACCGGCGATGCGCACCGCACGGGTGAGCAGTTCCAGCCGCGGTCCCGGTTCGTCGCACAGCAGCGTCGGGTGGTGCTTGCGCCGCGGGTCCAGCAGGTACCGCGCGCCGGTCTCCACCACGCAGCGCAGCCCCAGGTCGGACAGCTTGGCGGCCACCCGGTCCACCTGCGCGGCCAGGTCCCGCGCGAACGGGTCGAGGTGCGGGTGGTCCAGCGTCATCGCCACCGCGGTGTAGCCGAGTTCGGCGATCACCTCCAGCGCGTCCGGCAACCGGTGGTCGGCGAACCCGTTCGTGCCGTAGCCGAGCGCGTACCCGCTCATGTCACCGGCACCTTCTTCCCGAACCGGGACGCCAGGCCCTGCAGCGCGGCGACCGCCGCGGCGAGCTTGGGCGCCCCGGATCGCGCGATCAGCGCGCTCTGCAACGCGATCGTGCCGTGGATCCCGGCCGCGGTCGCGGCGCGGAACGCCTCTGCCGTCGGGGTCGCGAGCGCGGCTGCCTGCCGAGCGCCCACGTTGAGCGCGTAGCCGACGGCCGCGAAGGTCGCAGCCGGGTTGCGCCTGCGACCGGTCGTCACCGCCCCGGTCACCGCAGCGGTGAGACCGAGCGTTGCGGCGGCGGTCCCGCGCCCTGCACCGCGCACCTCCCCGGCCGACCCGATCGTCACGCTGCAGGCGTGCGCGGCGACGAGTCCCGCCGTGCCCCGGGCGGCGTGCTTGTTCGGCCCGTTCGCGCCGAGCAGCACGTCGAGTCCGCGACAGGCCGCCATCCCCAGCGGCGCCAGCGGGGTCGACCGCAGCACCAGGTCGTAGGTCCAGATGCACCCGGCCAGCGTGGCCGCCGCGGGCAGGGCGGACCGGCCGCCGCCCGCCGCAGCCAGCGCCAGGCCCGCGGCGGTCAGCCCGGCTCCGGCGGCGAGCGCCCGGTTCGGTGCGATCTCCCCGGCCGGGATGGGGCGCTCCGGGCGTTCCACGGCGTCGAGGTCGCGGTCCGCCCAGTCGTTGAGCGCCATGCCCGCCCAGTAGAAGGCCGCGGAGGACAGCGGGAGCAGAATCGTGCGCGGTCGCCACGGGGCACCGGACGCGGCGGCCCCGGCGATGGCGTCGCCGAGCACCGTCAGCGCGGCCGGTGCGCGGACCAGCCGGAGCCAGCGGTTCATCGCCGTCCCCCGAGTTCCGCGGCCCAGTCGACGAGCATCCGGGCTTGTTCGGCGAGCCGGTGCTCCGCGCACCCGATCGGGTTCTTGAAGAAGAACGCCAGTTCCGCCTGCGGTCCCGTGCGGCCGGCCGCCTGCGCTGCCGCGAGCAACCGCGCCAGGTCCAGCACCAGCGGCGCGGCCAGCGAGGAGTCGTAGCCGTGCCAGGTCAGTTGCAGAGTCATCTCCGCACCGAGGAAACCCCGGAACAGCACGTGGTCCCAGGCCACCTTGCGCTCGCCGAGCTCCGGGACGTTGTCGATGTGCAGCGGGCTGGACACCGCGTCGCCCAGCAGCTCGGCCAGACCGCGCTGCTTGGAGTCCAGCTTTCCCGCTGCCCGTTCGGGATCGCCGAGGTTCGCACCGTCGCCGCCCCCCAACAGGTTCGTGCCCGCCCAGGAGCGCACCTCCAGCGCGCGGCTGGTGAACACCGGAGCCAGCGCGGTGCGCAGCAGCGTCTGCCCGGTTTTGCCGTCAGCGCCCGCGTAGGGCACTGCGGAGTGCTCCGCCCACTGCGCCAGCGCGGGCAGCTGGATTCCCGGCGACGGCGTGAAGTCCGCGTACGCCGCGCCTGCGGTCAGCGCGGCGGCGGCGTTGACCGAGCTCGGCGGCAGCACCTCCCGCCCGGGCTGGTGCAAGGCGGCCCGCAGCGCGTCCAGGTCCTCATGCTCGGGCAGCAGCGGCACGGGTTTCTCCGTGCTGGCCACGTTGATCACCACGACGTGCGACAACCCGTTGCGCAGCTGGAAATCGCGCACGTCGGTGGCCAGCCGCTCGATCGCGGCGGCCTGGGTGCGGTCGTCGCGCACCGCGCTGTACCCGGGGCGGATCTCCGCCTCCACCGCGCGCAGCCCCGGCTCGACCGCGGTCAGCACGTGGGGCGGGAGCACTCCTTCGTCGGCCAACCGCGCGGCCCGCTTCGCCAGCGGGACGTCGACGACGTCGTGCCCGCCGAGCTCGATCTCACCCCAGTCGGGCACCGGCGCTGTGGGAAACTCGGGGGTCTCGGTCACGCACCCCACCGGGCGCACCAAGCCGGCGCGCAGCGCGAGCAGCCCGCACACCGCCGTGGTCGCCACCGAACCTCGGGCCCCGGTCAACCACAGGCCCACCCGTACCGAAGGCAAATGCCCCCCTCTCGCGTTCCCCGCCCCAGGAATACGCCTGCGCGCAGTGCGCATTTCCCCGCAACTCCGCCGCGACAATGGCGGCGCGACCCGGCGGGCACTTCCGCCAAAACGAGAACGGGGCCGACACTAACCGCCGCCCCCGGACCGCGGCAATATCCGCCAGAAAAACTCGCCAGTAAATTGCGGCACCGACTGGAGACGAGAGACGAATGGACCACGCACTACTCCACTAGCACCACACCAAGTGGCGCTCATGCTGGCTCTTACCAGCAGATTTCATCTTACCTTAAAATGGTTGCACCACCGGATGGATGATGATGATACTCTCCCCTGCAGCTGATCATCGGATTGCGATCGGAACCGCTCTACCTATACGAACAGCATGATCCACCGACAATCGAATGACAGGCTGGGGGGGCCAGTGCTACGGATTCAGTTCTCGGACCGGGACTTAACGCGAATCCGGATGTTGGTGCCAACTTCTCCGGTTCCGGAAACACTCCTGGCCGCCCGGTTGCTCTGGCGCCGCCGGGGCGGTGCCCGGTTCAACCCGTGGCGCCACTACGTACGCGGGCAACTGGGCCCGCGCGCCCACTCGCTGACCAGCGCGGTCCAGTCCGTGCGGATCACCGCCGAACTGTTCACCAGCTCCTCGCAGGGCCTGGACGAGGAGCTGCTGGGCCGCGTGTGCGGCCCGGAAGAGATCGCCGCCGTCCAGCAGTTCGGCCGCGTGGCGACCATCCCGCCCTGGCGGCGCATCCGCACCTTCCTGGAGGCCGAGCGCTCCTCCCGCTGCCAGGACCTGCTCGCCGGTGGCCTCGAGGGCATGCTGAGCTCGCTGCACCAGAGCATGGCCTGGAACCCGCCGAACCTGGAGATCGCCGGCCACCCGGGCGGGCGGATCATCCTGGACTCGTCCGGACTGCTCATCGTCCCGTCGCTGTTCCTCGTCGACCAGCCCACGTTGTTCTTCGGCCACCGCGCGACGCCGTCCTTCGACCGCGTCGGCCCGGACACGCCACCGGTGCTGACCTACCCGGTGCCGATCAACTCGGCGTCCGCCAAGCTGCTGTGGAGCATCTCCAACCACAGCAAGAAGAACCTGGGGGCCCTGGTCGGCGCCACCCGCGCGGAGGCGTTGCACTCGCTGGTCGACTCCTCCAGCACCGGCGAGCTGGGACAGCGCCTGGGGATCTCGGCTGCGGCCGCCAGCCAGCACACCACGGTCTTGCGCAACGCCGGGCTGATCACCACCCGCCGCGGCCGCAACACCGTCTCGCACTCGCTCACCCGGCTCGGGCTGGCACTGCTCAACGGGGACACCTTCGACGAAACCCCGCCCCAGGCCAGCTAGTCCCGACCTCCGCCCACGCCAACCCCAGGGGATCCCTTGCCGCAGCACATGATCGAAGCGGAGCACGTCAGCAAGCGCTACGGGGCGGTCACCGCGCTCGACGACGTCAGCCTCCAGGTCCCGGCCGGTTCGGTGCTCGGCCTGCTCGGTCACAACGGGGCCGGCAAGAGCACCCTGGTGCACATCCTCAGCACGCTGCTGCCCGCCTCGGGCGGGACCGCGCGGATCGCCGGGTACGACGTGGTCCGGCAGGGCCACCAGGTGCGCCAGCGCATCGGCCTGGCCGGGCAGTTCGCCTCCGTCGACGAGCAACTATCCGGTTGGGACAACCTGGTGCTGGTCGCCCGGCTGCTCGGCGCGCGCAAGAGCGATGCCCGCCGCCGCGCCGACGAACTCCTGGAGCTGTTCCAGCTCACCGCAGCGGCGCACCGCCCGGCGCACGGCTATTCGGGCGGGATGCGGCGCCGACTCGACCTGTGCGCGTGCCTGGTCGGGCATCCCGACGTGCTCTTCCTGGACGAGCCGACCACCGGGTTGGACCCGGCCAGCCGGGTGGGGCTGTGGCAGATGGTGGAGACACTCGTCCGCGAGGGCACCACGGTGCTGCTGACCACCCAGTACCTCCAGGAAGCGGACCGGCTCGCCGACTCCCTGGTGGTGCTCTCCGACGGCCGGGTCGCCGCGGCCGGAACCCCGGCGCAGCTCAAATCGGAGGTCGGGCAGCGCACCGCCACCGCGGTGCTGGCCGATCCGGCCGACGAGCACCGCGCTGTGCGGGCCCTGCGCGACGCCGGGCTCACCCCGACCTACGACCCGCAGCAGCACCGGATCAGCGCCGCGGTGGTCGCATCGCGGGAACTGGCCGCGGTGGTGCGGATCCTGGACGAGGCGCAGGTCGAGGTGGCCGAGCTCGGGCTCGGCGAACCCACCCTCGACGACGTCTACCTCGCCACCGCCGTGCAGCCGCCGAACGTCGAGGAGCGCACCCGATGACCGCCGAGCCGGACCTGCCGCACCGCCGCTGGCGCGGCGCCGCCTTCCCCGCCCAGGTCTTCCTGCTGGCGCAGCGATCGCTGCGCGCACTGCTGACCGACCCCCGGATCCTGGTGTTCAGCATGCTGCAGCCGCTGATCATGCTGGTGCTGTTCGGCCAGGTCTTCGGGCAGGTCATGGCCGCCCCGGCCGGGGGCAACTACATCAACTACCTGATGCCGGCGATCCTGATCACCACCAGCCTCGGCGCCGGGATCCAGTCCGGCATCGGCCTCATCGCCGACATCCGCAACGGCGTGGTGGCCCGGCTGCGCGCGCTGCCGGTCAACCCGAGCTCCGTCCTGTTCGGACGCAGCGTGGCCGACCTGGCTCGCAGCGCCTTCCAGCTGGTCGTGCTGCTCGTGGTGGCCTGGCTGCTGTTCGGCTTCGCCCCGGCGGGCGGCATCGTCGGCGTGCTCGGTTCGCTGCTGCTGGCGCTGCTGGTCAGCTGGGCGCTGACCTGGGTCTTCCTCGCGCTGGCCAGCTGGGTCCGCAAGGAGGAGATCATGCAGAACATCGGGTTCCTGGCGATGTTCCCGCTGATCTTCGTCTCCAGCGCGTTCGTCCCGCTGGACATGCTCCCGGACTGGCTGCGCCCGCTGGCCGTGGTCAACCCGCTGACCTACGCGGTCAACGCCTCGCGCCGGCTCGCGCTGGGGCAGCCGCTGGGGCTCGAGGTGGTGCTCGCGCTGGCCACCAGCGGTGCCCTGTGCGCGGTGTGCATCGGGCTGGCGGTGCGCGGCTACCGCAGGCCGCTGTGACCGCAGGTCAGGCCTCGGCCGCGTCGCCGATCGCCTCGGCCAGCTCCCGCACGGTGGGCCGCAGGTAGAAGTCCCGCAGCGGCAGCCGGGGCAGTCCCCGCTCGTCCATCGCGGTCGCGATCCGCACCGCCAGCAGCGAGTTCCCGCCGAGCTCGAAGAAGTCGTCGTCGACCGACACCGGTGCGTCGAAGACCTCCCGCCACACCGCCAGCATTCCCTCGGCGAGCTCGCCCACCGGCTGCCCGGTGCGCTCCCGCCCGGCGGCCGCCGTCCCGGGGCGCGGCAGCCGGTCGAGGTCCAGCTTCCCGTTCGCGGTCAGCGGCAGCTCCGGCACAGCGGTGACCGTGGCGGGCACCATGTAGTCCGGCAGCATCCGCGCGGCGCGGCGGCGGATCCCGGAGGTCTCCCCCGCCCCGGTCACCACGACGTAGGCGTCCAACCGGTCGGCGGCCGCGTCCCCGGAACTCGACCGCCCCACCACCACTGCGGCCGCGGTGACCGCGGGATCTTCCAGCAGCACCGCGCGGATCTCGTCCAGCTCGATGCGGTAACCGCGCACCTTGACCTGGTGGTCGAGCCGACCGAGGTGCTCCAGCGAGCCGTCCAGCCGGAGCCGCCCCTTGTCGCCGCTGCGGTAGGACCGCCCGCCGGTGTGCGCGTCGGCGACGAAGCGGGTCGCGGTCAGATCGGGACGGCCGTGGTAGCCCAGCGCCACCCCCGCCCCGCCGACGTGGATCTCCCCGGCCACCCCCGGTGGCACCGGCCGACCTGCGGCGTCCAGGACCTGCACCTGCCACCCCGGCAGCGCGGGGCCCACCGAGCGGGACCCGGCCAGTGCGAGTTCGCGGTCCACGGTCTGCCAGGTCACGTGAACCGTGGTCTCGGTGATCCCGTACATGTTCACCGCGCGGCAGCGGGATTCCGGGTACCGGTCGAACCACGGCAGCAGCATCCGGGCGTCGAGCGGTTCGCCGCCGAAAACGACCAGCCGGACCGCCAGCTCCCCCGGTGCGGCCCGGTCCGCGGCCAGCAGCTGGGCGAACGCCGAAGGCGTCTGGCTGAGCACGGTGACCCGCTCGGTGCCGAGCAGGTCGCGGAACTGCTCGGGGGTCCGCGACACCCAGTGCGGCACGACGACCAGGTGCCCGCCGGTGAGCAGGCAGCCCCAGATCTCCCAGACGGAGAAGTCGAAGGCCGCCGAGTGGAACTGGCTCCACACGTCGGCCGGGCCGAGCGCGAACTCCTCGCGGACCGCGCCGATCAGGCTCACCACCGAGCGGTGCGGCACCACCACGCCCTTGGGGCGGCCGGTGGACCCGGACGTGTAGATGACGTACGCGGGTGAGCCGGGCGGGACCGGATCGGCGGCCAGGTCCGAGGCAGTACCGGCCGCCCGCACCTGTTCGGGCGTGCGCAGGACCGGCCCCTCCCGCACCGGGAAGTCGGCGGCCGCCGTGACCACCACGTCCAGCTCCGCATCCGCTGCGGTGTAGCTCAGCCGGTCCGGCGGGTGCGCGGGGTCCATCGGGACGTAGGCGCCGCGCGCCTTGAGCACGCCGAGCAGGGTCACCACCAGTTCCGCGGACCGCTCCAGGCACACCCCGACGCGCTGTCCACTGCGGACTCCGAGCGCGCGCAGCCCGCGTGCGATGCGGTCGGATTCCGCGTCCAGCTCGGCGTAGGTCAGCCGGGTGCTGCCGTCCGAAACGGCCACCGCGTCGGGCTGTCGTGCGGCGATCTCCGCGAACGCCCCGGTCATGCTGCGGTTGTCGGCCGGGGCGGCGCCCTGGTCCGGTCGGCCGAGCGCGAGCAGCTGTGCGATCTCGGCGTCGTCGAGCAGCTCCACCGCACCGACCGGTGTCGACGGTGCCGCGACGACCTGCTGGTGCACCCGGTCGAGGTGTCGCGCGAACCGCTCGACCACCGCCGCCGCCGCGCTCGCCGTCCGGTAGTCGCAGCGCACGCACGGCGCCCCCGAGGCGTCTCGGGCGATCGAGACCGTGACCGGGAACGGCGGCGCAAGGCACGGGCGGGCCATCGCGGGGGCGAACGAGCCGTCCGCCACGTCGTCGAGCAGGATGCCCGCGCCCGTGGTGATCGCACCGGCCCCGGTCGGCTGGGACGTCCACTTGCGACACCCGTCCACCACGTCCTGCAGGCTGCCCGCACCGAGCAGATCGGCGGCCGGGAGCGGCACGATCTGGCCGGAACCCGGTGGCAGCACCGGGAACACCGGTGGTTCCGGTTCGCAGCGCGCCAGCACCACGGCGAACGCGGCGAGCCAGGTCCCCGCGTCACCGACAGCACCGGAGATCGGGTGCTCGCAGCTCGCCACCGGCGCACCGGCGCGTTCGTCCGGCAAGCCCCACTCCACGGGCTCCTGCGCCGGAAGGCGCATCGCCCCGGGAAGCCGGTTCGGCGAAGGTGAATTCGCCGGCGCCTCGGTGAGCAGGTGCGCCGCGAGCTGCCGCAGCTCGCGGCGGTCGAACCGCGACCGGTGCGCCACCAGCACGAGTTCGGCGGAGCCGTCGGCGAACTCCAGCAGCACCGGGCGCAGCCCGGCGCTCTCGGCGACCGGCCGGGCCAGCTCGGCCTCGCGCCAGCGGTCCGCCGCGGGACCGCTGGACGCGGTCGGCGGGTGCTCGACCCACAACCGGGCCTCGATGCCCGCTGCGGCCAGCCTGTCGCGGAGGACATCGGCGAGGACGGGTTCGCCGAACCGGACGCACACCGAGTGGCACCGGGCGCGGAGGGCGTCCGGGACGGGAGCTGCGGACACGGTCTGGTTCCTCCTCGGGCTCAGCGAGCGGTGAATCCGCCGTCGACGGTCAGCACGGTGCCGGTGACCTGGCGCGCGTCGTCCGAGGCGAGGTACACCGCGGCGGCGGCGACGTCCTCGGCCGCGAGCAGCTCGTTCGTCGGCTGCGCCTGGACGAAGGTGGTCTCGTGGTCGGATACCGCGACGTCGAGCGAGCGGGCGATCTCGGCGAGCATCCGCCCCTCCAGCTTCGGGTCGTCGCGGACCGAACCCGGGCACACCGCGTTGACCCGCACCTTCACCGGCGCGTAGTCCAGCGCCGCGGACCTGGTCAGGCCGATCAGCCCGTGCTTGGCCGCGGTGTAGCCGGCGAAGTGCCGGTAGCCGACGAGCCCGGCCGTGGAGCTGATGTTGATCACGCTGCCGGACCGCTGCCGCACCATCGCCGGGCCGAACGCGCGGAGCACCCGCCAGGCACCGGACAGGTCCACGTCGAGCATCAGCTGCCACTCCGCCTCGGTGACCTCGTGCACGGGCTTCCCGGACGGCGCGGCGATGCCCGCGTTGTTGACCACCGCGTCGACCTGGCCGAACCGGTCGAAGGCCTGCTCGGCCAACGCATGGACGGCAGCGCCGTCCCGGACGTCGACCTGGGCGGTCGTGGTCGCGACCCCGCTGTCCCGGCACAGCCGGGCGGTGTGCGCCAGCTGGCTCGCCGAGCCGAGCGGGTAGGGCACCCCGGGCAGATCCGCGCACACGTCGGCGAGCACGAGCGAAGCACCCTCGCGCGCGAAGGCCAGGGCGCACGCCCGCCCGATGCCGCGCGCCGCACCGGTGATCACCGCGACCTTGCCGGACAACCGCATCCCGAACTCCCCGCGCCGCCCGCTCACCCGCGGACCGCGTTGCGGATCAGGTCCAGCAGCCGGTCCACCGAGTCGGTCAGGTACATGTGCCCGCCGGGCAGCTCCACCAGGTCGAACTCGCGGGCGGTGGCCTTCGACCACTCCCCGGCCCGCTCGGTGTCGACCAGCTCGTCGTCGCGGCCGCGGAGGGAGGTGATCGGCGCCGGCAGCGGGGCCTGCGCGCTCGGCTCGTAGTTCTCGTGCATCTCCACGTCCGCCCGCAGCGTCGGCAGGATCAGCTCCCGCATCTCCGGGAACCGCAGCGCCGCGTGGTCGTAGCCGGCGAACTCCTGGACCCGGGCCAGGAACTCGTCGTCGGGCAGCCCGGTCGCGCGGCGGCTCCGCTTCGTCCACGGGCCCGGGGAGCCGCTGACGAACAGCCTCTGCAGCGACGTCCCCGGCGCGGTGGCCAGTCGTTGGGCGAGCTCGAAGGCCAGCACCGCCCCGAGGCTGTGGCCGAAGAGCACCACCGGTTCCGAACCAGCGCGCTCCAGCGCCTCCGGGAGCAGCGCCTCGACGGCCTGCGCGACGTCCCGGAACGCCGGCTCGCCGATCCGGCGCTCGCGGCCGGGCAGCTGCAGCGGCGCGATCTGCAGGTCGGTGCCGGCGCGGTCCTCCCACGGCCGGAAGTGCGCCGCGCCAGCACCGGCGAACGGCAGGCACAGCACAGTGGTTCGCGACATCGTTGTTCCCCTCACCGTCGGTGCGTGGCCTCAGGCCGACGCGGTCCTGGTCCTGTCTGGCAGTCCCCACCGGTGGCCATCGCCGTCGGCGGGAACGTCGCGGGGTTCCGGATCGCCGTGGAAGTCCCGTGCGGCGACGACGACTTCCGCACCGTCGCGCGGGTGCAGCTCGACCACCCCCCGGCCGGGATGCCGCACCGGCACGGGACGTCCCCGCCCGTCGTGGACGCGGAGCGCGCCGGGGATCGAGTGGCGCAGCAGCACCGGCCGTCCGGTGCCCCCGCGGACCCGGACCCACCGCGTGCACCCGTCGGCGCGGTCGGCGTCGACCACCAGCCCGCCGGGCAGGCGCAGCGAGGCCACCGAGGCGTCGCGCCAGTCACCGGGTGCGGCGGGGAACAGCGCCACCTGAGCGCCGTCGGCGCGCACGAGCATGTCCAGCAGCGCGCCGCTGGCCGCGGCGCCGACCTCCTGGTCGGCGGCCCGACCCGACCGGTAGAGCGTGTTCGCGAGCACCTCGGTGTCGGCTGCGACACCTCCGGTGAGGAAGCTGCGGAGGTGGTCCCGGGCTTCGTGCGGATCACCGATCAGCGCGGACATCGACGCGGCCGAGACGTGCGAATGCCCTTGCCAGGCCTCGCGCATTGCCGTCCAGTGCGCCAGGCTGCGCACCGCCACGTCGCGGCTCACCACGGCATCGCCCTCCGCAAGCGGGTGCAGCCACACCAGGTGCGACGGGTGCGGGTGGGAGGTGTGCAGCGGGGTTCCGGCGCCGACCAGCACACCGGATGCGCCGGTGTGGTACCGAACCAGGCGTTCCAGCAGGTCCGCCCATTCCGCGTGCCGCGGGTCGGTCAGCTGCAGGTGCTCGTCGGCCTGCAGCAGCCGCCGGGTGGCCCAGCGCAGCAGGGCGAGGTCGTGCGTGCTGTCGGCGACGTCCGCGTACGCCGGGGAGTGGGTGACCGGCAGGTGCAGCATCCCGTCGGCGCCCTCGACCAGGTGCTGCCGGTAGTAGGCCACCGCGCGCCGCAGCGCCGGGCGCACCGACTCGCGCAGGAGCTCGTCGTCGCCGAGGTGCTGCCAGGCCGACCACGCCGCTGGGATGTCGCGCGCCACCACCAGGTTCTGCGCGCGGCCGCCCTTGGACCCCACCCCCGGCAGCGGGACCGGCGCGTCGGACCGCCCCACCGCGAGGCCGAGATCGGCGTGATCGGTCCTGGTGAGCAGTTCGTGCGTGCGCCCGTCGGCCCGGTGCCCGCGGCGGGTGGTGGACGCCGCCAGGTAGAGCTGGGCGAGGTGGAAGCGCTGCACCGTCTTGTCCGGTACCGAGGTGAACCCGCGCCCGTGGAAGTCGTGCCACCACCGGCGGTGCTCGGCGACGAGCTCGTCGAGGTCGGTCGCGAGGACCGCGTCGCGGTCCTCGGGGGTCCCCGCGACCGCGACCAGCCGGTGCGTGCCCGTCCGCCGTTCCCGCCAGCACAACTCGCCGCCGGTGCCGTCCACCCACCCCGCGGCGTCCTCGCCCGCGCTTGTGGCCACCGACACGAGGACCGCGCCGCGGGTCCGCTCGGCCAGCACGCCGAGCTGCACGCTGCCCCGGGTGGTGGTGAGGTTCCCGGTGAGCTCGCCGTTCCACAGGTCCAGGTCCCACCGCAGGTCGGTAGGCGTGCCCGCGAGGACCAGGTCGAGGGAGCCGACCACCTGGTGCCAGCGGCCTCGCCCGTCGCTGAAGGCGAAGGACAGCCCCCTGCCATCGGCCGACCGGTGCACGTGGGCGGTCAGCGTCCCGTTGCCCAGCAGCGGCGCGGTGCGCCAGTCCTCCGGCAACGATCGCCACACCAGACCCGCGTCGCGCACCGCCGCTTCCCGCGCGCCCGGTGCCGCCGCAGCTGCGGGCGAGCGCAGCGGCCAGCCGCCGACCGACGACACCGCACCTGCCACGACCGCGCTCTGCAGGAGCGTTCTCCTCCGCAGCTCCATCACCGCGCACCCCTGACGGCGCGGATCGCACCACTGGTCGCGACCTCCTCCAGCGCGTCGGCCGCCGCAGCAGGTCCGCCGGTGGCGCGCGCTCGTTCGGACAGCGCCCGCAGCGCGGTGTGCACGCGTTCGTCGCCGACGACCCGCGTCACCGCACCCCGGATGTCCGCGACGCCGGCATCCGGGCTCAGGACCTCGCCGACACCGAGCTCGGACAGCCGCCGGGCGGTCGTGATCTGGTCCCCGGCCGAGGGCACCACGACCATCGGGATCCGCAGGGCGAGTCCTTCCAAGGCCGAGTTCATGCCACCGTGGGTGATGAACGCCGAACAATGCTCCAGCACCGCCGACTGCGGAACATACCGACGCGCCACCACGTTCTCCGGCAACTCTCCCAGCTCAGCCGGATCCGTGTGCGACGTCGCCATCACCACGAACCACTCCGAACCCCCGAACGCCCACGCCACCTTCCGGAAGAACTCGGCGTCGCGGGTGAAGACCGTGCCCGCCGAGACGTACAGGGTCCGGCCGGAGCGAATCCGCTCCCACGGCAGATCCACCTCGTGAAACTCCTGAAACTCCCCCGAATCCCGCCGCAACGGCCCCACGAACCGGAACCGCCCGTCGAACGACCACCGCATCGGCTGCAACTCCGGCAACACGTTCACCAACGCCAGCGGTGCGTCCGCGCCGGGCATCCGCAGCGCGGGATGCCACCGCAGCAGGCCGAGGGCGCTGATCAACCCCGCGACCGCAGGCCCGAACCTCCGGCGGGTGTCCGCAGCCACCACTTCCGCGTTCAGCGCATACGTCACGTTGAGCACCGCGTACGGCGTTCCGGCGAGCTCGGCCGAGAGCACTCCGATCCCGAGCACGTAGTCCACCAGCACCGCGTCCGGTCGCCACCTGGGCCAGGAGCGGGCGATCCGCGCGAGCAGCTGCCTGCGGCGCTGGCGGGCCCGGCGCAGTCCGCTCAGCGCGCCCGCGAACCGGGCGAGCCCACCGCGCAGCTGGACCGACGCGTTGCTCACCCCGGCCTCGAACTCCTCGACGGTGCAGCCGATCTGGCGGAACTGCGCGGCGAAACCAGGGGTGGTGGCCACCAGCACGTCCTCGCCGCGGGCCAGCAGTTCGGCGGCGATCGCGACCATCGGCCGGACGTGGCCGTGCTGCGGGTACGGCATGAGCAGGTAGCGCGTCATCGGTCCGCCGCCAGCTTCCGAAGCTCCTCGACCGCGGTGGCCAGGCCGTTGGCCTGCGCGACGCGGCCGGACAGCTGCTCCAGCGCGGCGGCCACCTCGTCGGCGGCGGCCACGCGGTCCACCGCTTCGCGGAAGGCCCTGCCGGGCGAGCCCGCCTCGACGATCACCCCCGCTCCCAGCTCGGCAACCCGCCGGGCGATACCGCGCTGGTCGTAGGCCCTCGGGACGAGCACCATCGGGATGCGCAGGGCGAGTCCCTCCAAGGCCGAGTTCATGCCACCGTGGGTGATGAACGCCGAACAATGCTCCAGCACCGCCGACTGCGGAACATACCGACGCGCCACCACGTTCTCCGGCAACTCTCCCAGCTCAGCCGGATCCGTGTGCGACGTCGCCATCACCACGAACCACTCCGAACCCCCGAACGCCCACGCCACCTTCCGGAAGAACTCCGCACCGCGGGTGAACAGGGTTCCGGTGGACACGTACAGGGTCCGGCCGGAGCGAATCCGCTCCCACGGCAGATCCACCTCGTGAAACTCCTGAAACTCCCCCGAATCCCGCCGCAACGGCCCCACGAACCGGAACCGCCCGTCGAACGACCACCGCATCGGCTGCAACTCCGGCAACACGTTCACCAACGCCAGCGCGGCGTTGCGCGTCACCCGCCGGCGCAGGCCGGGTTGGATGCGGGCGATGCCCGAGCGGCGCGCGAGCTCCATCACCCGCGGTCCGAACTTGCGGTTGACGTCCTCCAGCAGGATCCGCTCGCTGAGCGCGTAGGTGACGTAGAACGACACGAACGGGACCCCGGCCGCTTCCGCGGCCTTGATGCCCCAGATCGACATGATGTCGGTGACCACCACGTCCGGCCGCAACCGCGGCCAGGCCGCGCGCAGTTCCCCGGTCACCCGGAACCGCTCGCGCACGATGTCCCAGATCCGGCCGAAACCGCCGAGCTTGTGCGCCACCGTGGGGTTCTCCGGGACAGGACCGCGTTCCATGATGTCGAACTCGGCCACCTCGCACCCCACGTCGCGGAAAGGTCCGGCGAACGACGGGTTGATCGCGACCACGACCTCTTCCCCGTGCTCCACCAGTTCCGCGGCCAGCGCCACCATCGGGTGCACGTGACCGTGCAGCGGCAGCGGAACGAGCAGGTATCTGGCCACTGGTGAACCTCCCGAAACAGCGGGACCGACAGAATCCGCCTCATCCGGGGCGGTCGTGCGCCGACTTCTCGTCCTCGGTGGACGGTGCGCGAACCATCCACCCGGGTGTGACCGGTTTCCCCCGCGCCGCAGACTAACACCGCCGCGGGGCCGTCGTCGCCAACGTTAAGCGGCACCGAAAACCCACCGGAAACCGCTACGCAGCAGCGAAGAATCCGAGGATGCTCTTGTTGACCAGCTCCGGTTCCTCCAAGTACCCGTAGTGCCCGCAGTTCTCGATCACCTCGAACTGCGCGCCGGGGATCGACGCGGCGAGCTCCCGCCCGCTGCGCGGCGGGGTGAGCAGGTCGTCGGCGAAGGAGATCACGTGGCAGGGCACTCGGATCCCGCGGTAGGCGACCAGCCGGTCCGGCATCGGTTCCAGCGCCAGCTGGGCCCGGTAGCCCGGCCCGCTGTCCGAAGTGGAGAACTCCAGCAGGTCCAGCCAGTCCCGGGTGCGCTGGTCGTGCTCCGTGGTGGCCGGGGACAGCACCTGCATGGCCTGCACCACGGCGGCGTAGCGGGCGGGCAGCACCACGCCCGAGTCGTGCAGGGCCTTCTCCGCCTCGGCGCGGGCGATCTGCAGCGCATCGCTGCGCCCGCGGCTGGCCATCAACACCGCCTGCCGCACCAGGTCCGGGCGGGCCAGCGCGAGCTCCTGCGCCACGTGGGCCCCCATCGAGGTGCCCACGACCCGGACCGGGCCGAGTTCGAGCCGCTCCACCAGCCCCACCACGTCGGCCACCATGTCGTCCACGGTGAACCCCTCCGGGCACACCTCGCTGGGCGGGATTCCCCGGTTGTCGAAGGTGATCGCCCGGTACCCGGCGGCGATCAGCGCCGGCACCTGGTGCAGGTGCCACACCCGGCCGCCGCTTCCGGTTCCCATGATGAGCACCACGGGTTCGCCGGACCCGGTGTCGGTGTAGCTCAGCCTGATCCCGTTGATCGTCTCGATCGGCACGACGTCCTCCCGCTCTCACCGCTCGGAGATGACTTCCACCCGCAGCACCGGTGACGCGGCGATCTCGCGCTCGCCGAACCGGGCCGGGACCCACTGCCCGGCCGAGAACAACCGGGTCTGGTCGGCGTAGTGCGGTGAGGTGGGATCGGCCGACTGCGAGTAGGTCAGCAGCGTCGACGCACGGGGGGACTCCCCGGCGTCGAACTGCACGACCTGCAGGAAGCTGGAGCCGTGCGTGACCTCGGTGTTGCCCGCGGCCGGATCCCAGTGCGGGGTCAGCACGTTGAGGACCCCGGTCTGGTGCGGCGCGCCGTGCACCGGGATCTGCTCGCCGTTGCGCGTCACGTGCTGGTACTCGCCGAGCGGGGCGTCGAGCGGGATCCCAGCGGTCTGCAGCTCGGCGGCGGCATCGCCGAAAGCCGTTTGCACGGCCGGGTTCTCGACGGCCAGCGTGTTCGGCGTGTTGACCGGATCGACGGGGTCGAACGGCGTCCGCCACGGCCCGGTGGGCACCTCGGCCAGCTGCGCGACGAACCGCTCGAACAGCAGCGAACCCCGGCTGTCCAGCCGGAAGTCGTGCCCCCAGTCGGCCAGGGCCGGGCACGCGGCCGACACGTCGACCGGCCCGGAGCTCGACGGCGCCCGGCCACCGGGGAACGCCGCGCACATCCGCGCGGTGTCCGCCGCGGCCAGCTCGGCGACCCGGCTGTGGTCGGCGAACAGCACCTGCTTCATGTCCTCGGCGCTGAACCCGCGCTCCGGCAGGCCGTCGGTTCCGGACAACCGGCGCTCGACGGTCCGGATCGCTTCCCTGGTCCGGGCGGACCGCTCGGTCGCGACGTCACCCACCACGCGGGGGTAGTCCGCAAGGGGTGCCTCCGGGTTGGTCAGCCAGGGGCTGTCGTTGGCGTTGAGCACGTAGTCGCGCCTGGTCAGCTCGGGCAGCTGCGCCGGGCCGAGCAGCCCGGGTTCGACCGCCGCCGGATCGCTGCCCCACTCGCACTCGCTCCGGCCGCCGTCGAGCACCGGGATGCCGCTGCTGGGGAAGACCTGCGAGCCCAGCGGGGTGCTGCAGTCGGCCGCCAGCTCGTCGGTGACGTGCGGGACCGCCTGGACGTCGGAGTACAGCGCGTTGCCGGCGCGGTCGGTGGCGATGGTGTTGACCCAGGGCATGCCCTGGCTCGCTGCGAGGGCCCGGCTGACGTCCTCGGTGCTGCCCGCGCGGGCCAGGTCGAACCAGGTGTTGAGGGCGCGCAGGTTCGTCGCGTTCGCGTCCCGCAGCACGTGCGCGCTGCTCGCCCACGGCAGCGGCACGTTGCCCAGCTGCGTGACGACCGGGCCTTGCGGCGTCGTCCAGATGGTCCGCTGCTCCCGGCCGATCGTGCCGTCGGGGCGGCGGACGTCGAAGGAGACCGGCACCGGGGTCATCTCGCGGGCCCGCCCGTCGACCAGGTAGGTGGTCGGACTGCCCGGTGCCAGCGGCAGTTCGAACAACCCGAAGGTCGCCGCCGTGGACACCGTGTGGCTCCACGCCACATCCTGGTTGTGCCCGATCTGGATGCCCGGGAACCCGAGCAGGCTGGCGCCGGAGACGTTGACCTCGCCGGGGATGGTCAGCTGCGACTGCCAGAACCGCAGGGCGCCCTGCCAGTAGAAGTGCGGGTTGCCGAGCAGCACGCCGCCACCGCCCCGGGTCCCGTCCGCCCCGACCGCGATCGCGTTGCTGCCCATCGACTTCTCCGCGGGGAACAGGTCGAGGTGGGTGGGCACCTCGGGCAGCACCCCGGCCGGTGCGGGCCGGGCGGTGCTGATGCCGTCGATGGCCACCCCGCTGCCCATCGCGGTGGCCACCGCGTTCACGTGCCGGTAGACGTCCAGCTCGTCGATCGGCCGGACCCACTCGGCCCCCCGGCAGGCCGGGTCGGTGATGCCGTCCCGGCCGGTGTCGCGCAGGAACCGGTTGTACCCGGCGACGTAGCCGCGCACGAACTCGGCGACCTCCGGCTCGGGCCCGATGGGCGGCGCCTGCCCCACCAGCCGCTCCACCGCACCGGTGTCCTTGCGGTACTGGTAGTACGCGTCGCTGTTCGCGCTGGTGCTGGCCCTGCCCAGCGCCGGGTTCCCCGGTGCGTCGGGGCCGAAGTAGCGGGAGCGCTCGGCGTCGACCGTCACGTAGGCCTCCGCGATCAGGCAGATGTTGTCGCGGGCGGCCGCGTAGGCGTACCCGTAGCCCAGCCCGGCGTAGTCGTCGGCGACGACGTGCGGGATGCCGTACTCGGTGTAGCGGATCGTGGCCCGCTCGGTCCCGGTGGCCGCGGCCTGGGACGCTCCGAGGAACGCCGTCAGCACCAGCACCAGCACACCCGCGAGCGCGCGCCCGGCGCGCCGACGTCCTCGAAGCTGCCCCATCCGGTTGGTTCCCTTCCGCTCCATCTCGATCCGCTCCAGCAGCGGGTGCGGTGCACCCACCGCGCCACCTCACCCGGCGGCCGCGTCGCCTTCCATCGCGCGCACCAGGCTCCGCGGGCGCATGTCGGTCCAGTGCTCGTTGACGTAGTCCAGCGCCGCCTGCCGGTCGGCGTCGCGCAGGACGACCTCCCAGCCCGCCGGGACCTCCGCGAACGCCGGCCACAGCGAGTGCTGCCCCTCGTCGTTGACCAGCACCAGGTAGGTGCCCTCCGGGTCTTCGAACGGGTTCGTGCTCATCGTGCTCTCCCTTCCGCACTGCGCACCGGAATCCGGTGCGGCTCCTCGACTTCCGCGGCCGGTCGGGGGACCGGCGCGGGACGGTTCACCCGTCCACTCCGGCCGACCGGGCAGCGCGGTGGCGCTCCAGCCCGGCGGCGTCCGGTGCGAACCGCACCGGAAGACTGCTGATGCCGGTCAGGAAGTTGGAGTGGATCCGCTGGACGGGACCGGCCAGTTCGAAACCGGTGGCGAAATCGCGCAGCGCGGACAGCACTTCGGCCACCTCGACCTTGGCCAGGTACGCCCCCAAGCAGTAGTGCGGGCCGTACCCGAAAGCCAGGTGCTTGTTGGGCGAACGGGCGACGTCGAACACTTCCGGCTCGGCGAACACCCGCTCGTCCCGGTTCGCCGAGCTGTGCCACAGCGTCACGACGTCCCCGGCGCGGATGGTGCGGCCGTGCAGCTCCACGTCGCGCACCGCGCGGCGGCCGAAGTGCATGGTGGGGCTGGCCCAGCGCAGCACCTCGTCCACGACCGGGTCCAGATCGACCTGGTGGTCCTTCACCCGCCGCCACTGGTCCTCCCGGTCGGCGAAGGTGCGCACCGCGTCGATCATCGTCAGCCGACTGGTCTCGTCACCGCCGATGATCAGGCTGTAGCAGTTGAGGACCACGTCGTCCTCGGACAGCGGCTCGCCGTCGATGCTGCTGGTGGCCAGCACGCTGATCACGTCGTCGCCCGGATTCCGGCGGCGCTGCTCGCACTGCTCCCCGAAGTACAGCAGGATCTCGTTGCGGGCCAGCACCGAGTCCAGGTCCGTGCCGTCGGCGTCGTCCGAGCTCAGCGCGGACTTCGTCTGCTGCAGCAGGAAATCGCGGTCCGATTCCGGCACACCGAGCAGGTCGCTGATGGTCGCCATCGGGATGCGGCTGGCGATCTCGGCGGCGAAATCGCACTCGCCGCCCTCCACCGCCGCGGACACCAGCCGCCGGGTGTTGTCCCGCACCCGCTCGGAGATCCGGCTCAGCGCGCGCGGGGAGAACGCCTTCAGCAGGACCTTGCGGAGCTTCTGGTGCCGCGGCCCGTCGGTGACCGCCAGCATCCGGCCCGCCGCGGAGTCGCCCCCGGCCAGCAGGGTCACCAGCACGTTGCCCCGCTCCGAGCTGAACTGCTCGTCGTCGCGGTACACCGCCATGATGTCCGCGTGGCGGCTCAGGACCCAGAAGCCGGACCGGTCGCCGCGCGGTGGTTGCCAGTGCAGCGGTTCCTCGGCGCGCAGACGCCGCCAGAAATCACCGAGGTCGTGCTCCGCGAAGGTCCGCGGGTCGGCCAGGTCCGGGATCTCACCGTTCACGTTGCTCCTTCCGGCTTCCGTCCTCGTCACCCGCCGAGCTCCTCGTCCAGGCGGCGCCCGATCTCCGCCAGGGCGGGCGGGTCGGCGAGCAGGCCGTCGTGGGTGGCGTCCACCTCGTGCTCGGCGATCCGGCCGGTCACGTGCGGCCGCCAGTCCTCCGCCCGCCAGCGGCGGGCGCCCGGTTCGCGCCGCAGCGCGGTGAACACCAGCAGGTCGCCGTCGAACCGCTGCGGCTCGAAGGTGGTCATGATCCGGTTGTGCTGCACGAAGACCTCGGTGGTGGCCTTGAGCCCGGCCTCGCCCAGCGCGGCGAGCCTGCTGCCCTGCCTGCGCAGCTCCTCGGCGTAGCGGCTCAGCACCGCGTCGCGGTCGGTGACGAGTTCCTCCGGGTCGTAGCCGAAGCCGCTCGGGAAGATCGAGGCGAGGATCTCGTGCTCGGCCGGGGCGGCGGTCGGCCGGTCCTCGGGGGCCGGGAAGGAGTCGACGATCACCAGGTGGTCGACCTGCTCGCCCAGCTCCTCCAGCCGGGTCGCGATCGCGTGCGCCACCAGCCCGCCGAAGGACCAGCCGAGCACCCGGTAGGGGCCGGTCGGCTGCACAGCGCGGATCTGCTGGACGTACTCCGCGGCGAGCTCCGCGACGGACTCCGGGCGCCCGCCGCCGGTCAGCGCGGGAGCCTGCAGACCGTACAGCGGCTGGTCCGGGGACAGGTGCGCCAGCAGCCCGGCGTAGGACCAGCTGGTGCCGGATGCCGGGTGCACGCAGAACAGCGGCGGCCGGTGCCCGCCGGTGCGCAGCGGCAGCACCACGGCGAAGGGGTCGGCGGCGGAGTCCGATCCCAGCTCGGCGGCGAGTTCGGCCACCGTGGGGGCCTCGAACACGCTGCGCACCGAGAGCTCAGCGCCGAACACCAGCTGGATGCGGCGCACCAGCTGCGCGGCCAGGAACGAGTGCCCGCCGGAGCGGAAGAAGTCGTCGTGCACCCCGACCGACGGCAACCCGAGCACCTCCGCGAACAGTCCGCACAGGACGCTCTCCTCCGGGGTGCGCGGCAGCTGGTCGGCGGTGCGCTCGCCGTCCGGGTCGGGCAGCGCGGCGCGGTCCAGCTTGCCGTTGCGGCCCAGCGGGAGTTCGTCGAGGAACGCGAACGCACCGGGCACCATGTGGTCGGGCAGCGCCTGCCCGAGGTGCTTGCGCAGTTCGGCCGCCGCCACCGGCAGGTCCCGCTGCGGCACCACGTAGGCGACCAGCCGGGACTCGCCGTTGCGGCCGGGCCGCGGCACGACGGCGCACCGGGACACCGCCGGATGCCCGGCGAGCACCGCCTCGACCTCACCCGGTTCCACCCGGAAGCCGCGGATCTTGAGCTGCAGGTCCGCGCGACCGGCGTAGTGCAGCTGCCCGTCGCCGCTCCAGCGGGCGAGGTCCCCGGTGCGGTACATCCGGGTGCCCGGCGGGCCGAAGGGGTCGGCCACGAACCGCTCGGCGGTCATCCCCGGGAGGTCCCGGTAGCCGCGGGCCACCCCGGCACCGGCGATGTGCAGCTCGCCGACCGCGCCGGGGGCGACCGGGTTGAGCCAGCGGTCGAGCACGTACGCGCGCAGCCCGCCGATCGGCCGCCCGATCGGCGCTGGCCCGGATTCCCGGGACGGGGGCGTGCAGCCGACCACCACGTGCGTCTCGGTCGGACCGTAGTGGTTGTGCAAGCGCCGGTCCGGGTGCTGGCGGACGAACTCCGCGATCGCGGGCGTGCGGACCAGCGCCTCCCCGGCCTGCACGACGTCGCGCAGCGCGGGCAGGTGGCGGCCCCGCTCCACCGCGGCGGTGGCGACCGCCTCCACGACCAGCGCCGGGGCGAACAGCTCGGCGACCTCGTGCTCGTCGAGCCAATCGACCAGCGGGCCGGGGTCGCGGCGCACCTCCTCCGGGCACACCGCCAGCGTTTTCCCGGTCAGCAGCGCGGAGAACACCTCCTGCGCCGACACGTCGAACCCGATCGGCGCGAAGTGCGCCACCACGCGACCGGGCGCGGGTTCCAGGACCTCGCGCTGCCAGGCGAGCAGGTTGGCCATCGCCCCGGCGGTCATCTCCACCGGTTTCGGCCGACCGGTGGAGCCGGAGGTGTGGATCACGTACAGCGGGTGCTCCGGGCGCAGCCGGGTGCCGCGCTCGGCGTCGGTGAGGTCCGCATCGCGCTCCTGCGCCAGTTCGGCGACCAGGTCCGGGTCGTCCAGCGCGAACGGTGGCGGGACCTCGGCGGGCAGCTGCTCGGCCAGGTCCGAGGTGGTCAGCAGCAGCGGGGCCCGGAATCCCGCCAGGGTCGCGGCGACGCGCTCCGGTGGCAGCGCCGGATCGACCGGCACGTAGGCCGCGCCCGCCTTGACCGCCGCCCAGAGCGCGACGAGCTGGGTCGCCCCGCGCGGCAGGAACAGCGGCACGGCCTGCTCCGGCCCCGCACCCCGGGCGATCAGCCACCGGGCCAGCCGGTTGGCGCGGCTGTTCAGCTGCGCGTAGCTCAGCGCTGAACCGTCGAGCACCGCGGGCAGGTCCGGGCTCCGGCGCACCTGCGCTTCGAACTGCTCCGGCAGGCTCCGCCACGGCCGCTCGACGGCGGTGTCGTTCCAGCCCTCGAGCACCTGGCGCCGCTCCCCCGGCGACAGCACGTCGATCCGGCCCACCCGCACCTGCGGATTGGCGACCGCCGTCTCCAGCACCCGCAGCAGCCGGTCGGTCAGCGCGACCGCGGTGTCTTCGTCGAACAGGTCGGCGCTGTACTCCAGCGTCGCCCGCACCCCGGCCGGGCTGCCGTCGGCGGCGTGCTGCTCGACGAAGGTGCAGGAGAGGTCGAACTTGGCGACCGGCGAGCTGATCCGCTCCGTGGTCACGCTCAGCCCGGGCACCCGACCGGCGACCGCACCGACCGCGGAGCGGTCGTTGTTGTCCACCGTGAGGTGCACCTGGAACAGCGGGTGCCTGGCCAGCGACCGCTGCGGGTTGAGCACCTCGACCAGCCGCTCGAACGGCAGGTCCTGGTGCGCGTAGGCGTCGAGATCCGTGCTGCGTACCCGGTCGAGCAGTTCCCGGAACGTCGGGTCGCCCGAGAGGTCCGCGCGCAGCACCAGGGTGTTGAGGAAGAACCCGACGAGCTCGTCCAGCGCGTCGTCGGTGCGCCCGGCGACCGGGGTGCCGATCGGGATGTCCTCGCCCGCGCCCAACCGGGACAGCAGGGCGCTGACCCCGGCCTGCAGGACCATGAACAGGGTGGCGCGGGCGTCCCTGGCCAGCCCCACCAGCCCGGCGTGCAGACCGGGTGGGATGTCGAACGGGACCAGCCCGCCGCGGTGCGAGGCCACCAGCGGGCGCGGCCGGTCGGCGGGCAGCTGGAGCTCCTCGGGGAGCCCGGCGAGCTGCTCGGACCAGTAGGCCAGCTGCCTGGCGATCGGGCTGTCCGGGTCCTGTTCGGACCCGAGCTCGGCGTGCTGCCAGAGCGCGTGGTCGGCGTACTGCACCGGCAGCGGCTCCCAGTCGGGCGCGCGTCCGGCGCACCGCGCCGAGTAGGCCATCGCCAGATCCCGCCGCAGCAGCGGCATCGACCAGCCGTCCCCGACGACGTGGTGCATCACCAGCAGCAGCACGTGCTCCGCCGGTGCGTCGGAGGGTTCGAACAACCAGCAGCGCAGCGGTGGTTCGGCCGCGAGGTCGAAGCGGGTGCGCAGCGCGCGGCCCATCTCGTCGGGCAGCTGGGCCTCGCTGGTCGCCACCACGGCCACGTCCGGTTCGAACGGCTCCCGCACGACCTGGTGCAGACCCGCGTCGTCCTCGGCGAGGACCGTCCGCAGCGATTCGTGCCGCGCCACCACGTCGGCCAGCGCGGCGCGCAGGGCGTCGCGGTCGAGCCGCCCGCTCAGGCGCAGCGGCAGCCAGATGTTGTACGTGGCGGCCCGGTCGACGCGGTCCAGGAACCACAAGCGGCGCTGGGCGAACGACAGCGGCACCCGCGCCGGGCGCGGGGTCACCCGGCGCACCGGTCGCCGCACGCGGCCCGCCCGGCCCAGCAGCGCCGAGATCCCGGCCACCGTCGGGTTGTCGAACAGCTGGCGGATCGCCAGCTCCGCCCGCAACGTCGAGCGGATCCGGCTGACCAGCCGGGTGGCCAGCAGGGAGTTGCCGCCGAGCGCGAACAGGTCGTCGTCGATCCCGACCGACGAGCGGCCCAGCACCTCGGCGAACAGCCCGCAGAGGATCTCCTCCTGCGGGCTGCGCGGGCCGCGCCCGGTCCACCCGTGCTCGTCCGGCGCGGGCAGCGCGCGGCGGTCGACCTTGCCGGCCGGGGTGGTGGGCAGCTGCGCCACCGGCACGAAGAAGTCCGGGACCATGTAGGCGGGCAGGACCTCGGCGAGCTCGGCGCGGGCCCGCGCGGTGTCCGCCGCCTCCGGCACCACGTAGGCCACCAGCCGCTTGTCCCCCGGCCGGTCCTCGCGCACCACCACGGCGGCCGCCTCGACGTCCGGCCGCGCCGCCACCGCCGCCTCGACCTCGGCCAGCTCGATCCGGAACCCGCGGACCTTCACCTGGTCGTCGGCCCGGCCGGCGAACTCCAAGCTCCCGTCGCGGTTGCGGCGCACCAGGTCACCGGTGCGGTACATCCGGGCGCCCGGCTCGCCCCACGGGTCGGCGACGAAGCGCTCCGCGGTGAGCCCGGGGCGGTGCACGTACCCGCGGGCCAGTCCGGCGCCGCCGATGTAGAGCTCGCCGACCGCGCCTTCGGGCACCGGTCGCAACCGGGCGTCGAGCACCGCGAGCCGGGTGTTGTCCATCGGCCCGCCGATCGGCACCGCCTCGCCCACCTCCGCGGCCGAGCGCACCGCGTGGTGGGTGGCGTTGACGGTGATCTCGGTCGGGCCGTAGAGGTTGGTGACCGCGGTCCGCGGGCAGGCCTCGAGCACGCGCCGGAAAGCCGCCGCCGACGCGGCGTCGCCGCCGGTGCAGACCTCGCGCATCCCGGCGAGCAGCTGCGGGCGTTCTTCGGCGATCAGGTTGAACAGCGCTGTCGTCAGCAGCGCACCGGTCACCTCGTGCCGCTCGATGACGTCGGCCAGCACGCCGAGGTCGACCTCACCGGGCGGCGCGACCACCATCCGGTGACCCGCCAGCAGCGGGATCCACAGCTCGTAGGTTGCGGCGTCGAAGGCGTTCGCGGAGGTCATCAGCACCCGTTCGTGCGCTCCGCCGCGCCAGCGCCGGTCCCAGGCCAGCTCGGCGACCCCGCGGTGCGTCACGCCGACCCCTTTGGGCGTGCCCGTGGAGCCGGATGTGAACATCACGTACGCCAGCTGATCGGGTGCCACCGGCACCTCCGGGCTGGTGGACGGCTGCGCGGCCAGCTCCTGGTCGGTGTCCACCACCACGCGGCTCAGGTCGAGATCGGCGACCAGCTCGGCCATCCGGCTGTCGGTCACCACGACCTCCGCACCGACCTCCCGGACGACCTGGCGCATCCGCTCCAGCGGGAACGCGTGGTGCAGGGGCACGTACGCACCACCGGCTTTGAGCACCGCCAGCGCGGACACCGGGACGTCCGCCGAGCGCTCCAGCAGCAGGGCCACCGGGCTCTCCGGCCGCACGCCGAGGCCGATCAACCGGTGCGCCAACCGGTTCGCCCGCTCGTCCAGCTCGGCGTAGGACAGCTCGTCGGCGCCGGAGACCACCGCCAGCTCGCCGGGCCCGCGCCGCACCTGCGCGGCGAACAGCTCCGGCAGCGACCGCTCCGGCACCTCGGTGGCACCGCCAACGGCCACCCCGCTCGGCGCGGCGCGCACGCCCAGCTCGGCCACCGGCCGGTCCGGGTCGGCCGCGATGTCCTCGACCACGGCCACCAACCGGTCCAGCACTGCCCGCGCCTCGGCTTCGCCGAAGACGTCGGGGCGGTGGTCCAGCCGCAGCCACAACCGCTCCCCCGGGGCCCCGATCAGCGACAGCGGGTAGTGGTTGGCGTCCTGGCTGTCCACGGAGGTCACCCGCAGCCCGTCGCCGCCCGGCCCGGAACCGCCGCCGGAGGGGTAGTTCTCGAACACGGTCAGCGTGTCGAACAGGCCACCGCGCCGCCGCCCGACCTCGACCAGCCGCTGGATGTCGCCCAGCCCCAGGTACTGGTGCGCCAGCAGTCCGGCCTGCTCCTCCTGCAGCCGGTGCAGGAACTGCGCCGCGGTCTCCGCCGGGTCGAGCCGGACCCGCAGCGGGACGGTGTTGATGAACAGGCCGATCATGTCCTCCACGCCGGGGACCTCCGGCGGGCGGCCGGAGACGGTGAGGCCGGTGACCACGTCGTCCCGCCCGGTGAGTCGCGCCAGGACCAGGCCCCACGCGCCCTGCACCACGGTGCCCAGCGTCAGCTTCTCCCGCCGCGCCCACTCGGTCAGCGCGCGCGTGGCGGTGTCGGAGACGTGCCTGCCGAGCCGCTGCGGGACCACCGGCACCACGTCGGCCTCCGGGGCCACCAGCGTCGGCCCGGCCAGCCCCTCCAGGGCCGCGCGCCACGCCCGCTCCGCGGCCGATCTGTCCTGTTCGGACAACCACACCAGGTAGTCGCGGTAGGGCCGGACCGCGGGCAGGCCGCTGGTATCCCCGCCGGACCGGTAGAGCGCCACCAGCTCCCGCCACAGCAGCGGCATCGACCACCCGTCGAGCAGGATGTGGTGGAAGGTGAGCAGCAGCCGGTGGTCCTGCTCGCCGCGCCGCACGAGGGTGAACCGCAGCAGCGGTGGTTTGGCCAGGTCGAGCCTGGCGGCACGGTCCGCGTCGAGCACCCGCTGCTCCTCGGCCGCTCGGTCGCGCTCCGGGAGCCCGGACAGGTCCACCTCGTGCCACGGCAGCGCGACCGAGCGCGGCACGACCTGGACCGGTCGGCTCAGGCCCTGGTAGCGGAACCCGGCGCGCAGGTTCGGGTGCCGGGCCAGCAGGGCCTCGGCCGCCGCGCGCAGCGCCGAGGTGTCCAACGGGCCCGCCAGGTCCAGGGTCAGCTGGATCGCGTAGACGTCCGGCCCGACCTCGTCGTAGACGTGGTGGAAGAAGATCCCCTCTTGCAGGGGGGAAAGCGGAAGGATGTCCTGCAACTCCGCGCGGCTCACTGTTCGAGGTCCTCCCAGTCCGCTTCCAGCAGTTCGATCTCGCCCTGGCTCAACGACACCAGCGACACGTCCGAAGGCGTGTAGCCGCCAGCAGCCGGTTCGCAGGCGTGCTCGACGAGCACGTGCAGCGCCCGCCCCCACAGCTCGGCCAGCTCGGCGACGTCGGCTGCGGACATCAGGTCGCGCGGCCAGACCCAGTTGGACTCCAGCCGCGGGCCGTCCGGGCCGTCCCGGGTCACCGTCGCGACCTCGAGCAGGTGCGGCAGCCGCATCCCGGGCGCCTGCCCGCCGATCCCGGCCATGTCACCCAGCACGGCGAAGTCCGCGGCCCGTCCGGTGGAGGCCGATTCCGCCGACCGCCCGAGGTAGTTGAAGCCGATCTGGGCCCGCGGCAGCCCGCCCAGTTCGGCGGCGCCGCGCGGATCGGTGTAGCGCAGCAGCCCGTAGCCGAGGCCGCGGTCGGGCACCGCGCGCAGCCGCTCCTTGACGTGCCGGAGGAGCTGGCCCGCCGCCGGGCCTGCCGCCCACGCCTCGGCGTGGTCGAAGGCGGCGGTGTCCAGCAGGACCGGGTGCATGCTCGCGAACCAGCCCATGGTCCGGGTCAGGTCCACGCCGCCGACGATCTCCTCCTCGCGCCCGTGGTTCTCCAGGTCGACCAGCACGCCCGCAGCGGCGTCCCGGCGCCAGCGGCCCAGCGCCAGCGCGAGCGCGGCCAGCAGCACATCGGTGACCCCGGTGTGGAAGACCTCGCCGACCTCGGTCAGGACCGCTTCTGTGAGCTCCACCGGCACCTGCCGGGTGATCCGCTCGCAGTCGGCGTTGGTGGCGCTGATCGCGGGCCCGGTCTCCCACAGCTGCACCGACTTGCGGTGCTGCTCGCTCCAGTGCGCCAGCTCGGTCCGCAGCTGCGGCCGCCGCCCCCACTCCAGCAGGCGGGTGGCCCAGCGCCGGAACGAGGTCCGCACCGGCTGCAGGGCGACGTCCAGCCCGTCGCGCACCGCCTGCCACGCCTCCTGCAGGTCGGGCAGCAGGATCCGCCACGACATCGGGTCGACCGCCAGGTGGTGAGCATCGACCAGCAGCACTCCCGGCCGGTGCTCGCCCAGGTCGAAGTGCACGACCTGCAGCAGCACCCCGTCGGCCAGGCAGAGCCGTTCGCGCGCGGCGGTGGCGTGCGCGACCAGCTGCTCCGCCAGCTCGACATCGTCCGATGTGGACAGATCCACCCGGTGCACGCAGCCCGCGGCGCGCACCGATCCGGGCGGGCGGACTTCGAGTTCCCAGTCCTGCCCGGCACCGGGCCCGCCCGTCTGCGGGTCGGCGCTGAAGTGCATCCGCATCCGCAGCGCGTCGTGGTGGTCGAGCACCGCCTGCACGGCGGCGCGCAGCTGCTCCAGGTCGCAGTTCTCCGGCGCCCGCAGCACCTTCCACTGGTTGAGCTGGTCCACCGGGCCGCCGAGCTCGGCGAACCAGTGCAGGACCGGGGTGAGCGGGACCGCGCCGACCCCGTCGGCCGGGTCCTCGTCCGCCGACTCTTCGGCCCGCTCGGCGATACCGGCCAGCGCGGCGGGCGTCTGCTGCTCGAACACGTCCTTGGCGGCGAAGACCAGCCCGGCTCGCCGGGCGCGGCTGGTGAGCTGGATGGACATGATGCTGTCCCCACCGAGCGCGAAGAAGCCGTCGTCGACGCCGACCTCCGGCAGCCCCAGCACCTCGGCGAACAGCTCGCACAGCACGACCTCCACCGCGGTGCCCGGGGCCCGGCCGGTGCTCTCCGCCCCGTAGTCGGGCACCGGCAGCCGGGCGCGGTCGGTCTTGCCGTTGACCGTCAGCGGGATCGACTCCACCGGCACCAGCGTCGCGGGCACCATGTGCTCGGGCAGCCGCCGGGCCAGGTGCTCCCGGATCCCGGCCAGATCCGCCTCCGCCGTGCGCGGCACGAGGTAGCCGACCAGCCTGCGGTCGCCCGGCCGGTCCTCGCGGACCAGCACCACACCCCGAGCCACGTCCGGGTGCTCGGCCAGCACGGCCTCGATCTCGCCGAGCTCCACCCGGAACCCGCGGAGCTTCACCTGCTCATCGGCCCGGCCGACGAACTCCAGCGCCCCGGCGCCGGTCCAGCGCACCAGGTCACCGGTCCGGTACATCCGGGTCCCCGGTTCGCCGAAGGGATCGGGCACGAACCGCTCGGCGGTCAGCCCGGGCCGGTGCAGGTAGCCGCGGCCGACGCCGGACCCGGCCAGGTACGCCTCGCCCACCACTCCCGGCGGGACCGGCCGCAGCGCGCTGTCGAGCACGTAGATCCGATCCCCGCAGATGGGCCGCCCGGCGTCGGGTGCGGCAGTCCCGCGGAGCGGTTGGCTCATCGTGGTCAGCACCGTCGACTCGGTGGCGCCGTAGACGTTGATCAACCGTCGGCCCGCGTCCCACCAGCGCCGGGCCAGGTCGGCGGAGAAGGACTCCCCACCGATCAGCACCCCGCGCACCCCGGGCACCTGCTCGGGGTCGAGCGTGCTCAGCAGCGCGGGCGGCAGCGTCAGGTGGGTGATCCCGTCGCGGCGCACCACCTCGGCCAGCTCGGCACCGCCGACGTGCCCGTCGACCGGGCCGAGCACCAACGTGGTGCCGGTCAGCAGCGTCATCGCGAAGTCGCCGACCGCGGCGTCGAAGTTCGGCGACACCAGCTGCAGCAGCCTGCTGTCGGCGCCGAGCTGGAGCCGCTCCGCGTGCGCCGCGGCCAGGCTCGCCAGACCGCGGTGGTCGAGCACCACGCCCTTGGGGCGCCCGGTCGAACCCGAGGTGTAGATCGCGTACGCCGCTGATTCGGGGCGCAGCGGTGCCGTCCGCTCCGCGTCGGTCGGGCGACGGCCCGGCCGGGCCGCGATCTGCGCGCGGGTCGCGGGGTCGTCGAGGACTTCGACCGGGATGTCGCCGGTGGGCAGTGCGCCCCGGAGGTCACCGGTGGTGACCACCAGCGCCGGCCGGGCGTCGCCGAGCATGAACTCGAGGCGGTCGCGCGGGTAGTTCGGGTCGATCGGCAGGTGCGCCGCACCTGCCTTCTGCACGCCGAGCAGTGCCGCCACGAGGTCTGGTGTGCGCGGCAGCGCCAGCGCCACGAACTGCTCCGGGCCGACGCCGCGCGAGATGAGCTGGTGGGCGAACCGGTTCGCCCTCTCGTCGAGCTCCGCGAAGGAGATCTCCTCGGGGCCGGCGACCACCGCGGTGCGACCGGGGGTGCGCACCACCTGCGCTTCGAAGAGCTCGGCCCAGGTGGCCGGTGGTTCCGCGGGTCCGGCCGCGCCCCACCCGACGAGCACCCGCTCCCGCTCGACCGGGTCGAGCAGGTCCACTTCGGACAGCCGCCGCGCGGGGTCTGCGACCTGCGCGCCGAGCAGGGCGAGGAACCAGCGCCCGAGCGATTCCGCGGTCCGGTGGTCGAAGAGGTCCGAGCTGTACTGCAGGGTGGCCACCAGCCCGTCCGGGGTGCCGTCCGCCGCGTGCTGCGGCGCGAAGCCGAACAGCAGGTCGAAGTTGGCCGCTCCGGTGTCCAGCGGGTAGTCGGTGACCGACAGCCCGGAGCGACCGGTCCCGACCGGTGCCGCGCCGCGCGTGTTGTCCAGCGACAGCATCACCTGGAAGAGCGGGTGCCGGGACCGGGACCGCTCCGGTTGCAGCGCGTCCACGACGCGCTCGAACGGAACGTCCTGGTTGGAGTAGGCCGCCAGGTCGGTCTGGCGCACCCGCGCCAGCAGCTCGCCGAACGTCGGGTCGCCGGAGACGTCGTTGCGCAGCACCAAGGTGTTGACGAAGAAGCCCACCACGTCATCGGTCGCGGGCTCGGTGCGCCCGGCGACGGTCGTGCCCAGCGGCACGTCCACCCCGGCCCCCAGCCGCGACAGCAGCCCGGCCAGGGCGGCTTGCAGCACCATGAACAGGCTCACCCCGTGGGCCTGCGCGACCGCCACCGCGCGCTCGTGCAGCTCGGCCGGGATCTCCAGGCGGACCCGGCCGCCCCGGTTCGACGCCGTCCCGGGGCGCGGCCGGTCGGTCGGCAGCGCGATCTCCTCCGGAATTCCGTCCAAAGTGGATCGCCAGTGCGCGAGCTGCCGGGCGAGGACGCCGTCCGGGTCCCCCTCGGCGCCGAGCAGCTTCCGCTGCCACACCGCGTAGTCGGCGTACTGCACTCCGGGCGGTCCCCAGCCCGGCTCCCGCCCCTCGCACCTGGCCCGGTACGCCTCGGTGAGGTCTCGGGCCAGCAGCCGGACCGACCACCCGTCCGCAGCGATGTGGTGCATGCTCAGCAGCAGCACGTGCTCCGGTTCCGGGCCGTCGGTGCCGCGCACCGCGAACAGGGCCGGGCGCAGCGGGATCTCCCTGGTCAGGTCGAAACCGCGGCGGGCCGCGGCGGTCAGCCGCTCCGCCAGCTCCGCCTCGGTCACCTCGCCGAGCTCCCAGCGCAGCTCGACATCGGCGAGCACCAGCTGGTGCGGTTCGTCGCCGTCGTCCGGGAAGATCGTGCGCAGTGCGGCGTGCCTGCCGACCACGTCGTCCACCGCCGCGAACAGCGCCGCCCGGTCCAGCTGCCCGGACAGCCGCAGCGCCAACGGCATGTTGTACCCGGCCTCGCCCGCCTCGAGCCGGTTGACGAACCACAGCCTCCGCTGACCGAAGGACAGCGGCACCCGCTCCGGCAGCGGAGTGGGCTCCAGCCGCGCCCGGTCGCTGCCACCGGCCAGTTCCAGGGCCCGCGACAGCTCCGCCACCGAGGGGGTGTCGAAGACCTGCCGGACGGTCAGCTCGGCGCCGAGCACGGCGCGGATCCTGCCGACCAGCCGGGTGGCCAGCAGCGAGTGCCCGCCGAGCGCGAAGAAGCTCTCCTCCACCGCGACGTCTGCCACCCCGAGCACCTCGGCGAACAGCCCGCACAGGATCTCCTCGCGGGCATCGCGCGGCGCGCGCCCGGCGGCCGGGCTCGGCGGCGCCGGGGCGGGCAGCGCCGTCCGGTCGAGCTTTCCGCTGGCGTTGAGCGGCAGCTCCGGCAGCACCACGAACGCGGCGGGCACCAGGTGTTCCGGCAGCCGCCGCGCGACCGCGTGCCGCAGCTCCTCGGCGTCCGCGCCCGACCCGGCGACCAGCACGGCGTAGGCGACTAGCTGCGCGTTCCCGGGCCGGTCCTCGCGCACGACCACCGCGCAGCGGTCCACCTCCGGGTGCCCGGCCACCGCAGCTTCGACCTCGCCCAGCTCGATCCGGAACCCGCGGACCTTCACCTGGTCGTCGGCCCGGCCCAGGAACTGCAGATCCCCGTCCCGGGTCCAGCGCACCAGGTCGCCGGTGCGGTACATCCGCGCCCCGGCTCCGCCGAACGGGCACGCCACGAAGCGCTCCGCGGTCATCGCGGGCAGCCCCAGGTAACCGCGGGCCGTCCCGGAACCGGCGACGTAGAGCTCACCTGGCACGCCGGGCGGTACCGGGCGCAGCAGCGCGTCGAGGACGAAGACCCGCGCGTTGCGCACCGGGCGCCCGATGTGCGGGGTGCTCCCAGCTGTCAGCGGACCGCTGATCGTGGCCGCGACCGTGACCTCCGTCGGGCCGTAGGCGTCGAGCACCCGCCGCCCGCCGCGGGCCCACCGCGCGACGAGCTCGGCACCGACCGACTCGCCGCCGATCACGGTGCACCGCAGTGCCGGTGCCTCGGTCTCCGGCACCGTCTCGAGCAACGAGGCCGGCAGCATCACGTGCGTGATCCGCTCGCCGGTCAGCAGCTCGCCGAGCTCGGCACCGGCGATCCGCCCGGCCGGGGCCAGCACCAGCGCGGCACCGGACGACAGCGCCATCACCACGTCCGCCACCGACACGTCGAAGTTCGGCGACACCACCTGCAGGACGCGGCTTTCGGCGTCGAGCTCCAGCCGCTCGTGGTGGCTGACCGCCAAGGCGCGCAATCCCGAGTGCGTGACCGCGACGCCCTTCGGCGTCCCGGTCGAGCCGGACGTGTGGATGACGTAGGCCAAGTCGCCCGGGCGGGGTGCACCCGGCAGGTCCGCGCCGCCCGGCTCGGTCCCGTCGACCGGCAGCAGCAATCGCGGGTCGCAGCCAGCGATCCCGTCGCGCAACCCGGTGGCGTCGGTGAGCACAGCGACCGGTGCTGTTGCGGTGAGCAGCAGCTGCACCCGCTCCGCCGGGTGTTCGCGGTCGAGCGGCTGGTACGCCGCACCGGCCTTCTGCACTGCCAGCAGCGACACGATCCAGTCCGGGCAGCGCGGCAGCGCGACCGCCACCACTTGCTCCGGTCCGGCGCCGCGGGCGCGCAGCCGCCGCGCCAGCAGGTCGGAGCGCGCGTCCAGCTCGGCGTAGGACATCCGCTCGCCCGCCTGCTCCACCGCGACCGCCTCGGGCGTGCGGCGCACCTGCTCCGCGAACAGCTCCAGCCACGACGACTCCGCGACGGCGGACCCGCCGTCGCGGCTCCACCGGTCGAGCACCAGCGCCCGTTCCTCCGGCGCCAGGGAGTCCACTTCGGACAACCTGCGCCCCGGGTCGGCGGCGACCGCGGCCAGCACCCGGCCGAAGCGGTCCACCAGACCTCGCGCGGTCTCGCGGTCGAAGAGATCGGTCGCGTACTCCAAGGATCCGCGCAACGCGACCGCGGCGCCGTCGGCGCTGCGCCGTTCCCGCACGGCGAACGCCAGGTCGACCTTCGCGGTACCGGTGCCGACGGGGTGTCCGCGCACCGCCAAGCCCGGCCAGTGCTCCACCGCCGCGGACGCGTCGATGTTGTTGAACGCCAGCGACACCTGGAACAGCGGGTGGCGCGCTGCCGAGCGCTGCGGGTTGAGCGCCTCCACCAGCTGCTCGAAGGTCACGTCCTGGTGGGCGAAGGCGGTCAGGTCCGCTTCCCGGACCCGGTCCAGGAGCTCGGCGAAGGTCGGGTCGCCCGAGGTGTCGGTGCGCAGCACCAGGGTGTTGACGAAGAACCCGACGAGGTCGTCGACCGCCTCGTCGTGCCGCCCGGCCACCGGGACGCCCAGCGGGATGTCCTCGCCCGCCCCCACGGCGGACAGCGTGGCGGCCAATGCCGCCTGCAGCACCGCGAACGTGCTGCACCGGGCGCGCACCGCCAGCTCCTGCACCGCCCGGCCGACCTGCTCGGGGAGCTCGAAGTCCACGTGCGCACCGCGGTGGCTCGCCACCGCGGGCCGGGGCCGGTCCGCGGGCAGCGGGAGCTCGTCGGGAATCCCGTCCAGCGCACTGGTCCAGTACGCCAGCTGCTCGCCGAGCAGCCCGTGCGGGTCCGATTCGGAGCCGAGGAACTCCTGCTGCCACAGCGCGACATCGGCGTACTGCACCGGCAGCGGGGTCCGGTCCGGCGCCCGCCCGGCGGCCCGCGCCCGGTACGCGTCACCGAGATCGGCCACGAGCAGCGGGATCGACCAGCCGTCGCACACGATGTGGTGCAGGACGAGCGCCAGCACGGCCTCCTGCTCGTCCACCGTGAACAGCGTCGCGCGGATCGCCGGGGCAGCGGCCAGGTCGAACGGGTGCCGGGCCGCCTCGGCCACCTCATCGTCGAGGCGGTCTTCCGCGGTCGCCACCACCTGCAGCTCCACCCCGGCGTCACCGGCGTCGAGCACGATCTGGTGCGGGCCTTCGGCGTCCTCGGCGAACACAGTGCGCAGCACCTCGTGCCGGGCCACCACGTCCGCCAGCGCGCTCTCCAGCGCCGCCCGGTCCAGCCGCCCGGACAACCGCACGGCGATCGGGATGTTGTAGTGCGGCCCAGCACCCTCGTACTGGTCGAGGAACCACAGCCGCCGCTGGGCCGCCGAGAGCGGAATCCGGCTCGGGCGCGGGCGCACCGCCACCACCGGTGGCCGCGCTCCGCGGGCCCGGTCCAGGGCACCGGCCAGCCCGGCCACCGTGCGGGTCGCGAACAGCTGCCGCAGCGGGAGTTCCACCCCGAAGGCGCTGCGGACCCGGTTGACCAGCCGGGTGGCCAGCAGCGAATGCCCGCCCAGCTCGAAGAAGTCGTCGTCGATCCCGACCGCGGGCAGCGACAGCACCTCCGCGAACAGCGCGCAGAGGACCTCTTCGCGCGGGTCGCGGGCCGCCCGCCCGCCGGGCGCGCGGGAAAGCGCGGGCGCGGGCAGGGCCGCGCGATCGAGCTTGCCGTGCGGGGTGCGCGGCAGGTCCGGCAGCGCGATCACCGCCGAGGGCACCATGTGCTCCGGGAGCACGGCCGCCACGGCACCGCGAAGCCGGTCCACGTCGATCTCGGCGGCCCCGTCGGGCACCACGTAGCCCACCAGGCGCTGGTCGCCCTCGCGGATCTCGCGCACCACGACCGCGCAGCGCCGCACCCCGGGCTGGGCCAGCAACGCGGCCTCGACCTCGCCGAGCTCGATCCGGTGGCCGCGCAGCTTGATCTGGTCGTCGGCGCGGCCGACGTAGACCAGCTCGCCGCCCCGGTCCCGGCGCACCAGGTCCCCGGTCCGGTACATCCGAGAACCGGGCAGGCCGAACGGGTCGGCCACGAACCGCTCGGCGGTCAGCTCCGGACGGCCGAGGTAACCGCGCGCGAGCTGGGGACCCGCCACGTGGAGCTCCCCGACGACCCCGTCGGGAACCGGGTGCAACCCGGCGTCGAGCACGTAGGCGCGGAGGTTCCGGAACGGCCGCCCGATCGGCACGTCCCCGGGCGGCGTCGGGGCGCCCGGCGGCAGCCGGTGCTCGAGGCAGTTGACCGTCAGCTCGGTCGGGCCGTAGACGTTGCGCACCTCGACGTCCGGGTGCCGCTCGCGCCACTCCCGCAGCGCGGGACCGCGCAGCGCCTCGCCGCCGATGAGCAGCAGTTCGGCTGGAGAAGCCGCGGCCGGCAACGAGTTCAGCAGCTCCAGGTGGCTGGGGGTGACCTTCAGCAGCGCCGGTGGCCGGTGGCCGCCCACCCCGTCCTCGGTCAGCTCCGCGAACCGCACCTGGCCGCCGCTGACCAGCGGGGTGAACATCGCGGTGATCGTCAGGTCGAAGGCGACCGAGGAGTGCACCAGCGATCCTTCGGCCGCCGCCGCGTACGCCCCGCTCCCCCGGGACAGGTACGCGCCGAGGCTGCGGTGCTCCACCACCACGCCCTTCGGCCGACCGGTGGAGCCCGAGGTGTAGATGACGTAGGCCGGTTGCGCCGGAACCACCCGGGTTCCCGCGAGGTTCGCCGGGTCGCGGCGGGCCAGTGCGGCGCGCGAGGCCGGGGTGTCGAGCAGCAGCCGCACCCCGGAACCCCGGGTCGGCCGCGGGCACCGGTCGGTGTGCTGTGACGTGGTGATCAGCAGCTCCGGCCGCGCGTCGTCGAGCAGGTGGGCGATGCGCTCGGCCGGGTAGTCGGGGTCCACCGGCACGTACCCGGCACCCGACTTCAGCACCGCGAACAGCGCCACCAGCAGGTCCACCGAGCGGTGCAGGCAGACCGCCACCAGCGAACCGGGGGCGACCCCTCGCTCGACCAGCAGCCGCGCCAACCGGTTCGCGCGGATGTTCAGCTCCGCGTAGGTCAGCACTTCACCGCCGTGCGCGACCGCCGGGGCGTCGGGCGTGCGCGCCACCTGCGCCTCGAAGAGCGCGGGCAGCGTCGTTTCGCCGACCTGCTCGGCGGTGTCGTTCCAGTCGACGACGATCCGCTCGCGCTCGGCGGGGTCGAGCAGGTCGACGGTGGCCAGCCGCTGTCCCGGCGCCCGGTGGACCGCGGTGAGCAGGCGGAGGTACCGGCGCACGATCGACTCGGCGGTCTCCGGGTCGAACAGGTCGGTGCTGTAGACCAGCGTCCCGCGCAGCCCGGCCGGGGCACCGTCGGCACCACGGGTCTCGGTCAGCCCGAACGACAGGTCGAACTTGGCCGCACCGGTCCCGGTGGGCAGCGCGGAGGTGGTCAGCCCGGGAAGCTGCGGCCCGCCGGTGCGGTCACCGGAGTCGAAGGTCAGCATCACCTGGAACAGCGGGTGCCGCGCGGCTGCGCGCTGCGGGTTGAGCTCCTCGACGAGCCGCTCGAACGGCACGTCCTGGTGGGCGTATGCGGCCAGGTCGGTTTCGCGGACCGCGGCGAGCAGGTCCTCGATGGATGCATCTGCGGGCACTTCGGTGCGCAGCACCAGCGAGTTGACGAACAGCCCCACCAGGTCTTCGGTCGCCTCGTCGCCGCGACCGGCCACCGGGACGCCGATCGGGATGTCCGCGCCACCGGTGAGCCTGGACAGCAACGCCGCCAAACCTGCGTGCAGCACCATGAACACCGTCGCGTGGGTGGTGCGCGCGAGCTCGGTGAGCCCGGCGTGCAGGTCGGCCGGGATCTCGAACTCGACGGTCGCGCCGCGGTGCGAGGGCACCGCGGGGCGGGGCCGGTCCACCGGCAGGCCGATCTCCTCCGGCAGCCCGGCCAGCTGCGACCTCCAGAAGTCCAGCTGCTCGGTGAAGACCTCGGCATCCGCCAGCAGATCTCGTTGCCACCCGGCGTAATCCGCGTACTGCACCGGAAGCGGCGACCAGTCCGGGGCGCGGCCCGCGCACCGCGCGCCGTAGGCCTCCCCCAGCTCCCGCGCCAGCACCCCGACCGACCAGCCGTCGCACACGATGTGGTGCGCCACCAGCAGCAGGACCGACTCCTCGTGCCCGAGTTCGAAGAGCCGCGCCACCAGCGGGGTTTCCCGGGCGAGGTCGAAGCGGTACCGCGCCGCGTCGGCCAGCACCTCCGGCAGGTCGTCGTCGCTGGTGGGCACCACCTGCAGCACCGGACCGGTCTCCGCCGGGGGCAGCACCACCTGGTGGGCGCCCGACTCGTCCTCCTGGAAGACGGTGCGCAGCGACTCGTGCCGGGTGACCACATCGGACAGTGCCGCCCGCAGCGCACCCCGATCGACCGCGCCGGAGAGCCGCAGCGCCAACGGCATGTTGTAGGTGGGGCTCGGCCCCTCCAACCGGTGCAGGAACCACAGCCGCTGCTGGGCGAAGGACAGCGGAATCCGCTCCGGGCGCGGTGCCGCCCGCAGCTGCGGACGCGCCCCGCCACCGCTGTCGAGCAGCGCGGCGAGCCCGGCCGGGGTCGGCGCGTCGAACACGCTTCGCACCGGCAGCTCCACCGACAGCACCGACCTGATCCGGCTGACCAGCCTGGCGGCCAGCAGCGAATGCCCGCCGAGGGCGAAGAAGTCGTCCGCCACGCCCACCTCGGGCACCCCGAGCACCTCGCCGAACAGCCCGCAGAGCACCTCCTCGCGCGGCCCTCGGGGTGCGCGAGAGCGACTGTCCGGTGCGTAGGACGGCTCCGGCAGCGCCGCGCGGTCCAGCTTGCCGTTGGGCGTCAGCGGCATCGCGTCGAGCTCGACCACGGCGGCCGGGACCATGTACTCCGGGAGCACTTCGGCCACTGCGGCGCGCAGCACCGCCCCGTCGACAGGTCCGGCGGCGGGCACGACGTAGCCGACCAACCGCTGGTCTCCCGGCCGGTCCTCACGGACGACCACGGCTGCCTGGTCGACGGTCGGGTGCGCGGCCAGGGCGGCGGCGATCTCGGCCGGTTCGATCCGGAAGCCGCGCACCTTCACCTGGTCGTCGACCCTGCCCCGGTACTCCAGCTCCCCGCGCCGGTTCCAGCGGACCAGGTCGCCGGTGCGGTACATCCGTTCGCCGGGTTCCCCGAACGGGCAGGCCACGAACCGCTGCGCGGTCAGCTCGGGCCGACCGGAGTAGCCGCGCGCGAGTCCCGGCCCGGCCAGGTACAGCTCGCCGGGCACGCCCACCGGGACCGGCCGCAGGTCGCGGTCCAGCACGTAGACCCGGGTGTTGCGGATCGGGCGCCCGATCGTCGGTGTGTCCGCGGAGACCGCGGCGGCCGTGGACCAGATGGTGGTCTCGGTCGGACCGTAGAGGTTGGTCACCGACGCCGCCCGGTCGTGCAGGGCGCGGGCCAGCCCGCCCGGCAGCGCCTCCCCGCCGACCAGCACGCGAACGCCGGACAGCGCGGGCGAGTGCGCCCCGTCCCCGATCGCTTCCTGCCACAGGCTCGGCGTCGCCTGCACCACCGTGATGCGCTCGTCGGCGATCGCCCGCCGCAGCGCCGCCGGGTCCCGCACCACCTCGCGCGCCGCCAGCACCACCGTCGCGCCCGCCAGCAGCGGCGCGAAGAGCTCCAACCCGGCGATGTCGAAACCGACCGTGGTCACCGCCAGCAGCCGGTCGTCCGCGGCCAGCGGCGCGACCTCGCCCATCGCGGTGAGGAAGTTCAGCAGCGCGGTGCGGGTCACCACGACGCCCTTGGGGAGCCCGGTCGAGCCCGAGGTGTAGATGACGTAGGCCGGGTGCGCGCCGGGAACAGCGCGGCCCGGGTCGTCGGCCGGAGCCGACGCCAGCTCGGCGGCGGTGGCCTCGTCGTCCAGGATCACCGGCCGCGCGGTCGCGGGCAGGGTCGCCGCCAGCTCGCGCGTGGTCACCACACAGGCCGGTGCCGCGTCGTCGAGCACGTGCCCGATCCGTCCCGCCGGGTGGTCCGGGTCGATCGGCAGGTAGGCCGCGCCGGTCTTGAGCACGGCCAGCAGCACGACGAGCAGATCCGCGGTGCGCGGCAACAGAACGCCGACCACGTCCTCGGGACCGGCCGGCCGGGCCAGCAGGTGGTGCGCGAGCCGGTTCGCCCGCAGGTTCAGCTCCGCGTAGGTCAGGGCGGTTCCGGCGAACTCGACCGCGCAGCGGTGCGGATCCCGCGCGGCTCGGGCCTCGAACAGCTCGACCACCGAGCGCTCCCCGAGCGGGCCAGCGGTGTCGTTGCGGTCCACCAGCAGCCGCTGCCGCTCGGCCCGCCCCAGCACGTCGAGCGCGCGGACGCGGCGCTCCGGGTCACCGACCGACAGCGCGAGCACCCGCAGGAACCGGTCCACCAGCTCCTGCGCGGTCGCCGCGTCGAACAGCTCCGCGCTGTACTCCAGGCTGCCGTCCACACCGGACGCCGCACCGTCCGCGGCGTAGCGCTCGCGCAGGCTGAACGCCAGGTCGTAGCGCGCCGTCGTGGTGGCCACCTGGTAGGGCTGGGCCGTCACCCCGGTCAGCACCGTGGTCGGTTCGGCCTCCTGCGGCGGGACCATCGACAGCAGCACCTGGAACAGCGGGTGCCGGGACAGCGTGCGGGTCGGGTTGAGCACCTCGACGAGCCGCTCGAACGGCACGTCCTGGTGGGCGAAAGCGGCCAGGTCGGTCTCCCGCACCCGGCCGAGCAGGTCGGCGAAGGTCGGGTCGCCGGACAGGTCGTTGCGCAGCACCAGGGTGTTGAGGAAGCAGCCCGCGAGGTCGTGCAGCGACTCGTCGGCCCGCCCCGCGACGGGCGCACCGATCGGCACGTCGTCCCCGGCTCCCGAACTGGACAGCGTGACCGCGAGCGCGGCCTGCACGACCATGAACGGGCTGGTGCCGGTGCGCCGGGCCAGCTGCTCCACCCTGGCGTGCAAGTCCGCCTCGATGCGGAACCGGACGTGGGCGCCGCGGTGGTCGGGTGCGGCCGGGCGCGGCCGGTCGGTGGGCAGCGGGAGCTCTTCGGGCAGGCCCGCCAGCGCTGTCCGCCAGTGCGCCAGCTGCCTCCCCAGCGGGGACCGCGGGTCGGCCTCGTCGCCGAGACCGTCCCGCTGCCACACCGCGTAGTCCGCGTACTGCACCGGCAGCGGCGCCCAGTCCGGCGCTGTGCCCGCGCACCGGGCGGTGTAGGCGGTGCCGAGGTCCTCGGCGAGGACCGGGATCGACCACCCGTCGGCGGCGATGTGGTGGGTCAGCACCAGCAGCACGTGCTCGGTCGGCCCGGTGGAGAACAACCAGGCCCGGACCGGTGGCTGCGCCGCCAGGTCGAAGGGGGAGCTCGCCGCGTCCGCCAGCGCGGCGTCGAGTTGGTCGGCGCTGCAGCGCACTTCGACGAGCTCCGGCCGGAACTCGTCGAGCACCACCTGGTGCTCGCCGTCGGGGCCGTCGGCGAACCGGGTGCGCAGCGGCTCGTGCCGGGCGACCAGGTCGCCGAGCGCGGCGCGCAGCGCGGGCACGTCCGGGCTCCCGTCGATGCGCAGCGCCAGCGGCATGTTGTAGGTGGTGTCCGACGGGTCGAGGCGGTTGAGGAACCAGAGCCGCTCCTGGGCCGAGGACAGCGGGATCCGCTCCGGGCGGGTGCGGCCCAGCAGGCCGGGGCGCGCCCGGTCGCCGCCGTCCAGCGCCCGGTCCAGCGCTGCCGGTGTCGGGTTCTCGAAGATCTCGCGCACGGACAGGTCCACCCCGAGCGCCGCCCGGACGCGGTTGACCAACCGGGTGGCCAGCAGCGAGTGCCCGCCCTGTGCGAAGAAGTCGTCGTCGACGCCGATCCGCTTCGCGCCCAGCACGTCGGCGAACAGCCCGCGCAGGACCTCCGCCCGGGGTCCGGCGTCCGCCCGGGCCCCGCCGGCCGGTGTCGCGTCGGGCAGCGCCCCGCGGTCGACCTTGCCGTTCGGGGTCAGCGGCAGCTCGTCCAGCACGGTGAACGCGGTGGGCACCAGGTGGTCCGGGAGTTCGGCGGCCAGCTGTCCGCGCAGCGCCGCGGTGTCCAGCGAGGTCCCCGGGTTCGGCACGACGTAGCCGATCAGCCTGGCGCTGCCGCCCTCGCCGCGGACCGCGGCAGCCGCCCGGTCGACACCCGGGTGCCGTAGCAGCGCCGCCTCCACCTCGCCGAGCTCGATCCGGTAACCGCGCACCTTGACCTGGTCGTCGACCCGGCCGAGGAACTCCAAGTTCCCGTCGGGGCGGAACCGCCCGAGGTCCCCGGTGCGGTACATCCGGTCGCCCGGCGGGCCGAACGGGTCGGCGACGAACCGCTCGGCGGACAGCGCCGGACGGTTCAGGTAGCCCTGCGCCAGCTGGGCACCGGCCAGGTACAGCTCGCCCGGCACACCCTCCGGCACCGGGCGCAGCGCGCTGTCCAGCAGGTAGAACCGGGTGTTCCACACCGGGCGGCCGGAGGGCACCGCACCGCCGGGAACCGGGTCGGCGGGGTCGATGCGGAAGGTGCCGGTGCCGACGGTGGCCTCCGTCGGGCCGTACTCGTTGATCACCGCAGCCCCCGGGTGCGCCGCCCGCCACTCGGCCACGGCCGCGCCGGGCAGCCCCTCGCCGCCCACCACGAGCTGCCCGGTGGGCTGGAGCCCGCGCGGGAGCCCCCGCAGGATCGGCAGGTGCGCGGGGGTCACCTTCAGGAAGGTCGGCGGTTCACCGGCGGCCGCGTCGGCCAACTCCGCCACCCGGACCTGACCGCCCGCGGTCAGCGGCCCGAACAGCGAGGTCACGGTGAGGTCGAAGGAGACCGGCGAGTGCAGCAGCGTCCGCCCGGACAGGCCGGGGTAGTTCTCCCGCGCGAAGGCCAGGTAGTGGTTCAGCGCGCCGTGGTCGACGACCACGCCCTTGGGGGCTCCGGTCGAGCCCGAGGTGTGGATGATGTAGGCCGGGTGTCGCGGGGTCAGCCGCGGCCGTTCGGAACCGTCCAGGTCGGCCCCCGGGTGCTGCTCGACCTCGGCGCGCACCGACGCCAGTTCGACCACGCGCTCGTCCGGGGCGCCGGGGACGGCGCCGGTGCCGGTCACCACGACCGGCGGCGCGGCGTCCTCGACGAGGAAGCGGATGCGCTCCTCCGGGTAGGCCGGGTCGACGGGGAGGTAGGCGGCCCCGGACTTCAGCACCGCCAGCAGCGCCACGATCAGCTCCGCGGACCGGGGCAGGACGACCGCGACCACCGATCCCGGACCGCTGCCCCGCTCGACCAGCAGCCGCGCCAAGCGGTTCGCCCGCGCGTTGAGCTCGCCGTAGGTCAGGGAAGCGCCCTCGGACACCACCGCGGTCGCCTCCGGGTGACGCGCTGCCCGGGCCTCGAACAGCTCCGGCACGGTGGCTTCGGGCACCTCCCGCGCTGTTTCGTTCCACCGCACCAGGACGCGTTCGCGCTCCTCGCCGCCCAGCAGCCCGATCCGCCCCACCGGGGCTCCGGGGTCGCGCGGGATCGCCTGCAGCACCCGGACGAACCGCCGGGACACCGCCTCAGCGGTCGCAGTGCCGATCACCGCCGGTTGGTGGTCGAGCTGGAACCGCAGCGGCCGCCCCGGGCTGGCCACCAGCGCCAGCGGGTAGTGCGTCGCGTCCTCCCCGGCAGCGCGCAGGATCCGCACGCCGCCGCCGAGCTCACGCGCGCCCGCACCGCTGTCCGGGTAGTTCTGGAACGTGCACAGGGTGTCGAACAGCGGGCCGGAAACTCCGCTCCACCGCAGCACCTCGGGCAGCGGGACGTGCTGGTGGGCCAGCAGCGCGAGCTGCTCGTCCTGGAGCCGCCGCAGCATCGCGGCCACCGGTTCGTCCGGGCGCAGCCGCAGCCGCAGCGGCACGGTGTTGGCGAACAGGCCGACCATCGACTCCACGCCGTCCAGCTCCGGTGGCCGCCCGTTGACCACCACGCCCGTCAGCACGTCGTCGCGGCCGCTGAGCTGGCCGACCACCTGCGCCCAGGCCCCCTGGACCACGGTGTTGAGCGTCAGACCGCTCTCCCTGGCGCACGCGGTGAGCGCTTCGGATTCCCCCTCTGACAGTCCGAAGTGGACGCGCTCCGGGAGTTCCGGGGCACGTCCGGCGGTACCCGCGACCAGGCACGGTTCCCGCACCCCGGCCAGGGAGCGGCGCCAGGCGTGCTCGTCTGCGTCGGCGTCGCGCTCGGCCAGCCACGCGAGGTAGTCGCGGGTCGAGCGCACCGGCGGCAGGACCGCCGGGTCGCCGCCGCTGTCGTGCAGCCGGAACAGCTCCCGGCCCAGCACCGGCAGCGACCAGCCGTCGACAACGATGTGGTGGAAGGTCAGCACCAGCTGGTAGCGCTGCGCGCCGGTGCGCGCCAGCACGAACCGCAGCAGGGGCGGCCTGCCCAGGTCGAAGCGCTCCAACCGCTCGGCGGCGGTCAGCGCGGCCAGGTCGGCCTCGCCGCGACCGCGCAGGTCGACTTCGCGCCACTGCAGCGGCACCTCGCGCAGCACGACCTGCGCCCACTCCCCCGACTTCCGGCGGCGGAAGCAGGAACGCAGCGCCGGGTGCCGCTGCAGGAGCGCTTGCGCGGCGGCGCGCAGGCGGCCGGGCTCCACCCGCCCGTCCAGCTCCAGCACGGACTGCCCGGTGTAGACGTCGGTCGTCGCCCGGTCGTACTCGTGGTGGAACAGCAGACCTTCCTGCAGCGGGAACAGCGGCAGGATGTCCTCGATGGTCGGGCGCACGTCAGCTCCCCCACTCGGCACGCAGTTCGTCTTCGAGGTCTTCGATGTCGGCTTGCCCGATGTCGGCCAGCGCCACGTCCGACGGGGTCAGCCCGCCGGCGTCCGGCCGCGCGGCGTGCGCCGCGAGCGCTTCCAGGGCGGCGAACCACAGCTCGGCCAGCTCGGTCACCTCGGCCCCGGTCAGCACCCCGGTCGGCCAGGTCCAGCCGGTCACCAGCCGCGGCCCGCCGTCGCCGTCCGCGGTGGCGGCGTTGATCTCCAGCAGGTGCGCCAGCGCCCGGTCCGGGTGCTGGTCCGGGCCGGTGTCGAGGCCGATCTCCAGGTCCCAGTCCGCGGTCGCCCCGACCGGGAACCGGCCCAGGTAGTTGAACGCGATCTGCGGTGACGCCGGACGGCGGAGGGCTTCGCAGGTGTCCGGGTTGAGGTAGCGCAGCATCCCGAACCCCACGCCGTGGTCCGGGAAGGCGCGCAGCTGCTCCTTGGTGTGCCGCACGAGGTCACCGGCCGCGGGACCACCGGCGAGCACCTCGTCGGCGTCGAACCGGCCGGGGTCCAGGCGCACCGGGTGCAGGCTGGTGAACCACCCGACGGTCCGGGACAGGTCCGCGCCGAGCAGGTCCTCCTCCCGGCCGTGGCCCTCCAGGTCCAGCAGCAGCTCGGTGTGCTCGGTGGCGGTGCGCCGTCGGCGCCACCGCGCGACCGCGAGGGAGAACCCGGCCAGCAGCACCTCGTCCACCCCGGCTCGCAGTGTCGCCGGGACCGCGGTCAGCACGGCCTCGGTCACCTCCGGCCCGAGGTCCAGGGTCAGCCGCTCCGCGCTGCCGCTGGTGTCCTGCGCCGGATCCAGCGCGCGGGCGCCGAGCAGCGGGTCCGGGGTGTCCAGGGTGCGAGACCAGAACTCGGACTCGGCCGCGCGCGCCGGGGTGCTGGCCTGCTCGACCAACCCCTGCGCCCAGGTCCGCAGCGAGGTGCCCACCGCGGGCAGTTCCGGCTGCTCACCGGCCGCAGCCCGCCGGTAGGCGTCCTGCAGGTCGGAGCGCAGGATGCGCCACGACACGGCGTCGATCACCAGGTGGTGCGCCACCACCAGCAGCAGGCCCGGTTCGTCGGGGCCGCGGTCGAACAGGACCGCCTGGAGCATCGCCCCGCGGGCCGGGTCGATCCGCTCCCGAGCGGCGGTGCCCTCCGCCAGCAGCGCCTCGCGGCGAGCGGTCTCGTCGGCCTCGGCCAGCTCGATCCGCCGCACGCAGCTCGCGGCCGGGACCGAGCCCGGTTCCGGGATCTGCGGCTCCCACCGCTCGGCCCGCAGGTCCACCACCATCCGCAGCGCATCGTGCCGGTCCAGGACCGCCTGCCACGCCGCGACGAGCGCGTCCAGGTCGAGACCGGCGGGCATCCGCAACACCTGGGACTGGGTGAAGTGCTCCGCCGGTCCGCGCTGCTCGGCGAGCCAGTGCCCGATCGGGGTCAGCGGCACCGGACCGGTCCCGACGTCGGCCGGGGCCGCGGCCCGGGATTCGGAGACGACCCGGGCGAGGGCTTCGGCGGTCTGCTTCTCGAAGACCTCGCGCAACGGCAGCACCAGGCCGATCTGGCGGGCGCGGCCGACCAGCTCGATGGACAGGATGCTGTCCCCGCCCAGGGCGAAGAACTCGGCGTCGGCAGCCACTTCCGGCAGCCCGAGCACTTCGGCGAACAACCGGCACAGCTGCTCCTCTACCGGTCCGCTCGGCGCGCGGCCGGTGCCGCCCTCCGGTGCGGTCGGCGCGACGGGATCCGCGACGAGGTCGAGCACGCCGCCCCGGGTCCAGCGCGCACGGCGACCGGTGCGGTGCATGCGGGCGTCCGGTCCGCCGAACGGATCGGGTTCGCCGTCCGCGCCGCCGGTCACCCACAGCTCGCCCACCACACCTCGGGGCACGAGGTTCCGGGCGCTGTCCAGGACGTAGCAGCCGCGCACCTCGGTGCCCTCCTCGGACAGCTCGGCGACCACGGCAGGGGCCCTGCCCCAGTCCAGGATCTCGGTCGTCTCCTCCGGGGAGAGCAGCTGGACGGAGCCGACCGGCTGGTGCGGATCCGCGCAGACCTGCTCCAGGACGCGGCGGAAGCGGCGGGCCAGGGCCACTGCGGTGTCGTGGTCGAACAGGTCCGCGCTGTACTGCAGAACGCCTTCCACGCCCGCCGGGGTGCCATCCGGGTTCCGCTGCTCGCGCAGTTCCACGGCCAGGTCGAACTTCGCCGACCCGGTGTCGGTGGGCAGACCGGTGACCGAGAGCCCGGGCATGCCGTCCACCGCCCGCAGCGCCGAATGCCGACCGCTGCTGTCGAAGGTGAGCATCACCTGGAACAACGGATGCCGGGACAACGACCGCTGCGGGTTCAACACCTCCACCAACCGCTCGAACGGCACATCCTGATGCCCAAAAGCACCCAGATCCACCTCACGAACCCGCCCCACCAACTCCACGAAGGACGGATCACCCGACACATCCCCCCGCAACACCACCGTATTCACGAAGAACCCGACCAAACCCTCCAACACCTCATCCGACCGACCCGCCACCGGCGACCCGACCGGAACATCCACACCCCCACCCAACCGCGACAACAACACCACCAACGCCGCCTGCACCACCATGAACAAGCTCGCCCGCGACGTGCGCGCCACGTCTTCCAGAGTGCGGTGCAGCTCCGGGGGCAGCTCCAGCTCCACGGTGCCGCCGCGCTGGGTGGCCACTTCCGGCCGCTGCCGGTCGACCGGCAGCGGCAGCTCCTCGGGCAACCCGGCCAACGCGGTGCGCCAGTACTCCAGCTGACCCGCCACCACACTCCCCGGATCCTCCTCCGAACCCAGGAAGTCCCGCTGCCACAACGCGTAGTCGGAGTACTGGACAGCGAGTTCCGGCCAGGCGGGCGAACGTCCCGACAGCCGCGCCTCGTACGCCGCGGCCAGGTCGCGTGCGATGATCGGCAGCGACCAGCCGTCCACCGCGATGTGGTGCATCAGCAGCAACAGCACGTGCTCGTCCGGTGCCAGCTCGTACAGCCGGACCCGCAGCGGTGGCTCGGCGGCCAGGTCGAACTGGTGCCGGACCTCCTGCTGCAGCACGGCGTCCAGCTCCTCGCGCCGCAGCTGCACCACCGGCAGGTCCAGCTCCAGCGCGCCGGGTGCCAGCACGACCTGGTACGGGCCGCGGGCGTCCTCGGTGAACACCGTCCGCAGCGACTCGTGCCTGCCGACCACATCGGACAGCGCCGCCCGCAGCGCCGCGATGTCCAGCCCGCCCCGCAACCGCAGCGCGGCGGGCACGTTGTAGGCCGCGCCCGGCTGGACCTGGTGCAGCAGCCACAACCGCCGCTGGCCGAACGACAGCGGAACCCGCGCCGGTCGCGGCCGCACCGCGGTCACCGGGGCGGCGGGCGCGCCGGTGTCCCCGAGGGCGGCGAGCGCTGCGGCCAGCCCCGCCGCGGTCGGGGTCTCGAAGATCTGCTTGATCGGCGGGTGCACGCCGAGCACCGACCTGATCCGACCGGCCAGGATCGTCGCGGACAACGAGTGCCCGCCGAGGGCGAAGAAGTCGTCGTGGATGCCGACCCGGTCGGCGCCGAGGACGTCGGCGATCAGACCGCACAGGATCTCCTCCTGCGGGGTCCGCGGCAGCTGGTCGGCGGGGGCGAGCTGCGCCGCGGCGGGCTCGGCGGTGTCCTCGTCGAGCAGCTCCACCTCGCCGCGCCGGGTCCAGCGCGCCGGGCGGCCGGTGCGCAGCAGCACGCTGCCGGGAGTCCCGTGCGGGTCGGGGACGAACTCGGCGGCGCCCGACCTCACCTGGTCCGGCTCGACACCGATGTGCAGCGTGCCGGCAACCCCGACCGGTTGCGGTCGCAGCTGGTCGTCGAGCACCAGCAGGCGCGTGCCGCGCGCGGGCCGGATCGCGCCGGACCGGGTGCGGAAGTAGGCCCGCGGCGCCGCTTCGGGCCCGTCGAGCGACTCGGCGGGGGGCTGCTCACCGGTGGTGTCGTTGAACTCCTCCAGCACCCGCCGACGCTCGCCGGGCAGGAGGACGTCGACCTCGGAGACCGCGCGCTCGGGTTCGGCGGTCACCGCGGCCAGCACCGCCAGCATCCGCGCGACCAGCCCGTCGGCGGTCTCGTCGTCGAACAGGTCGGCGCTGAACTGGAGCATGCCCCGCAACCCGGCCGGTGCGCCGTCGGGGGCCCGCTGCTCGCCGAACCCGAACATCAAGTCGAACTTGGCCACGCCGGTGTCGACCACCACCGGGTCCACGGTCAGGCCCCGCAGCTGCTCGACGGCCCCCAGGGCGCCTTCCCGGGCGGTGTTGTCGAAGGTGAGCATCACCTGGAACAACGGATGCCGGGACAACGACCGCTGCGGGTTCAACACCTCCACCAACCGCTCGAACGGCACATCCTGATGCCCAAAAGCACCCAGATCCACCTCACGAACCCGCCCCACCAACTCCACGAAGGACGGATCACCCGACACATCCCCCCGCAACACCACCGTATTCACGAAGAACCCGACCAAACCCTCCAACACCTCATCCGACCGACCCGCCACCGGCGACCCGACCGGAACATCCACACCCCCACCCAACCGCGACAACAACACCACCAACGCCGCCTGCACCACCATGAACAAGCTCGCGTCGTTGGCGCGGGCGAGCTCCACCAGGCGGGCGTGCACGTCGGCGGGCACCTCGAAGTCCAGGCGCCGCCCGGTGTAGGAGGCCTCAGCGGGCCGCTGCCGGTCGACCGGCAGCGGCAGCTCCTCGGGCAACCCGGCCAACGCGGTGCGCCAGTACTCCAGCTGACCCGCCACCACACTCCCCGGATCCTCCTCCGAACCCAGGAAATCCCGCTGCCACAACGCGAAATCCGCGTACTGCACGGCGATCTCCGACCACCCCGGGGCACCGCCCGACAGCCGCGCCTCGTAGGCCACGGCCAGATCGCGGGTGAGCACGGGCAGCGACCAGCCGTCGGCAGCGATGTGGTGCAGCACGATCAGCAGCACGTGCTCGTCCGACTCCCCGGCAGCACCACCGACGGCGAAGAGCGCGGCGCGCAACGGCGGATCGGTGGCCAGGTCGAACCCGCGCCGCGCGGCCTCGACGACGCTGGCCCGCACCCGGTCCGCCGACACCGCCACGACCTCCAGGTCCACCTCGGCGGGCGGGCGCACGACCTGGTACGGCCCTGCTTCGTCCTCCAAGTACGCGGTGCGCAGCGTTTCGTGCCTGCCGACCACATCGGACAGCGCCGCCCGCAGCGCCGCGATGTCCAGCCCGCCCCGCAACCGCAGCGCCAGCGGCACGTTGTAGCTGGCGCTCGGGCCCTCCAGCTTGTTCAGGAACCACATCCGCTGCTGGGCGAACGACAGCGGCAGCCGCTCGGGGCGCTCCGCCGCCCGGACGGGGGTGCGGTCCCGGCCGCTGAACTCGTCCAGGACCGCCGACAACCCGGCCACGGTCGGCGTGGTGAACAGCTGCCGGATGGTGATCTCGGCGCCGAACACCGAGCGGATCCGGGAGGCCAGCAGCGTGCCGAGCAGCGAGTGCCCGCCCAGGTGGAAGAAGTTGTCGTCGATGCTGACCACCGTCGTGCCCAGCACGTCGGCGAACAGCTCGCACAGGATCTCCTCCTGGGGACCGCGCGGTGCCCGCCCGGTCCCGGCCCGCGCCCCGTCGGGCTCGGGCAGCGCCTGCCGGTCCACCTTGCCGTTGAAGTTCACCGGCAGTTCGTCCAGCTGCACGAACGCCGTCGGCACCAGGTGCTCCGGCAGCCGCGCCGCGAGGTGCGCGCGCATCGTCTCCGCCGAGATCGCGCCGGTGGTGACCACGTAGGCGACCAACCGCCGGTCGCCGGGCCGGTCCTCGCGGACCACGACCGCGCACTGCTGGACCTCCGGGTGCTCGGACAGCGCGAACTCGATCTCCCCCGGCTCCACCCGGAAGCCGCGGATCTTGACCTGGTCGTCCGCGCGACCGGCGAACTCCAGCTCGCCGCGCCGGTTCCAGCGCACCAGGTCGCCGGTCCGGTACATGCGCTCGCCGTCACCGCTGAACGGGTTCGCGACGAACCGCTGCGCGGTGAGGTCCGGGCGCCCGAGGTAGCCGCGGGCCACTCCGCTCCCGGCCACGTGCAGCTCGCCGAGCACCCCGGCCGGGACCGGGCGCAGCAGCTCGTCCAGCACGTAGACCCGCGTGTTCACCGATGGCGTGCCGATCGGCACCGCGGCACCGATCCCGCTGCGGTGCGCCCAGCTGGTCGCGTCCACAGTGGTCTCGGTGGGGCCGTAGGCGTTGAACAGGGTGCACCGCTCGCCCCACTGCTCGACCAGGTCCGCGGGCGCCGCGTCACCGGCCACCACCACGGTCAGCCCCTCGGGCGACCGGGTGGGCGGGAGCACCGCGAGCGCGGCCGGTGGCAGCGTGATGTGGGTGATGCGGCGGTTCAGCAACGTCCGCGCCAGCGGTTCACCGGGCTCGCGCTCGTCGGCGTCGGGCAGCACCAGGCAGCCGCCCGCGAGCAGCGCCATGCAGATCTCCGAGATGGAGGCGTCGAAGCTGGGCGAGGCGAACTGCAGCACCCGGCTGTCCGGGCCGACCCCGAACCGCGGGATCTGCGTCGCCGCCAGGTCGCCGATGCCCGCGTGCGGCACGACCACGCCCTTCGGGCGGCCGGTGGAACCCGAGGTGTAGATCACGTACGCCGGGTGCTGGGCCCGCAGCGCCGCAGTGCGCTCGGCATCGGTGATCTCGCTGTCCGGGAACCCGTCCAGGTCGAGCCGGTCCAGTTCCACCGGCACGCCGGTGGGCAGGGCGGTGCCCGAGCTGGCTAGCACCACCGCAGGCCGGGCGTCGGTCAGCAGGTGCTCGACCCGCTCCGCCGGGTAGTCCGGGTCCACCGGGAGGTAGGCGGCTCCGGACTTGAGCACCGCCAGCAGCGACACGATCAGCTCGGGCGAGCGGGGCAGCGCCACCGCGACGATCGACTCCGGCCCTGCGCCTCGGCCGATCAGGTAGCGCGCCAGCCGGTTCGCCCGCGCGTCCAGCTCGGCGTAGCTGAGCACGCGCCCGCCCTGCTCGACGGCTGCTGCTGCGGGAGTGCTGCGCACCTGCCGCGCGAACAGCGCCGGGAGGAGTTCCGCCGCGTCGCGGGAGGTGTCGTTCCAGTCCACCAGCATCCGCTGCCGCTCGGCGGGTTCCAGGACGTCGACGGTGCTGACCGGCCGCCCCGGGTCGGCGACCGCCGACTCCAGCGTCCGCACCAGGCGGGCGGCGATCCGCAGTGCGGTGTCCGGGTCGAACAGGTCGGCGCTGTAGCGGATTCCGCCGGTGAGCCCGGCGGCGTCGCCACTCGCGGTGAGGTTCTCGCCGAGGTCCACGGACAGGTCGAACTCCGCGCCGCCCGCGTCCGCTTCGAGCAGCTCCACCTGCAGGCCCGGCATCTCGTTGATCGCCTCGATGCCGTCCTGCCGGAAGGTGTTCTGCCAGCTCAGCATGACCTGGAACAGCGGGTGCCGGGACAGCGAGCGGTCGGGTTGGAGCTCCTCGACCAACCGCTCGAACGGCACGTCCTGGTGCGCGTAGGCCGCCACGTTGGTGTCCCGCACGCGGGCGAGCAGTTCGACGAAGGTCGGGTCTCCCGCGGTGTCGGTGCGCAGCACGAGCGTGTTGACGAACACCCCGACCAGATCGGCGACCTCGGCCTCCTGGCGGCCCGCCACCGGGATCCCGATCGGCACGTCCGTTCCGGCACCCATCCGCGTGAGCAGGACCGCCATCGCCGCCTGCACCACCATGAACACGCTGGTCCGGGTGGATCGGGCCAGCTCGCGCAGCTGCTCGTGCAGGGCGGCCGGCACCTCGAACTCCAGGCGCTGGCCGCGGTGCGAGGCGACGGCCGGGCGCGGCCGGTCCGTCGGCAGCGCGAGCTCGTCGGGGATGCCCTCCAGCGCGCTGCGCCAGTACGCCAGGCCGCGGCCCAGCGGGCTGGCCGGATCGGTCTCCGAACCGAGTGCGCTGCGCTGCCACAACGCGTAGTCGGCGTACTGCAGCGGCAGTTCCGGCCAGTCCGGGGCCCGGCCGAAGCACCGGGCGCGGTACGCGGCGGCCACGTCGGCGGCCAGCTGCTGCATCGACCAGCCGTCCCCGGCCACGTGGTGCACCAACAGCAGCAGGACAGCTTCGTCCGGGGCGTCGTCGACGGTGAACAACCAGGTCCGCAACGGCGGGTCGGTGGCCAGGTCGAACTCGCACCGCGATGCCGCGACCAGCGCGGAGTCCAGCTCCGCGCGCACGGTCCGCACCTGGTCGAGGTCGGGGCGGGCCTGCTCCGGGGAGAGCACGACCTGGTGCAGGCCGATCTCGTCCTCGGCGAACACCGTGCGCAGCGTCTCGTGCCGGCGCACCACGTCGCACAGCGCCCCGCGCAGCGCGTCGCGGTCGAGCTGGCCGCGCAGGCGCAGCGGAACGGCGATGTTGTAGGTGGAGCTCGCGCTGTCGAGCCGGTTGAGGAACCACCAGCGGTGCTGGGCGTGCGAAGCGGGAATCCGCGCAGGCCGGTCCTGCGGGACCAGTGCGGGCGGCGCCGCAGCGGTGTCGGCCGCACCGGCGAGGAACTCCGAGATCCCGGCCACCGTGGGGGTGTCGAACACCTGCCGGACGGACATCTCGACCCCGGTCCGGGACCGGATCTCGGCGGCCACCCGGGTGGCCAGCAGCGAATGCCCGCCCAGCGCGAAGAAGTCGTCGTCGATGCCGACCCGCGGCACGCCGAGCGCCTCGGCGAACAGCGCGCACAGCGCCGCTTCCCGCGGATCGCGCGGCGCGCGGCCACCGACCCGGTAGACAGGTGCCGGGAGCGCCCCGCGGTCCACCTTGCCGTTGCGGGTCAGCGGCAGCGAGTCGAGCACCACCACCGCGGCGGGAACCATGTAGGGGGCGAGCTCGCGCTGCGCGTGCTCGCGCAGCGCGTCCTCGTCGAACGCCTCGTCATCGGTGGCGACGTAGGCCACCAGCCGCCGGTCGCCGGGCTGGTCCTCCCGCACCACCACCGCGGTGTGCGCCACCCCGGGATGCTCGGCCAGCACCGACTCGATCTCGCCGAGCTCGATGCGGTGGCCGCGCACCTTCACCTGCGAGTCGGTGCGCCCGGCGAACTCCAGCTGCCCGTCGGCGTTCCACCGGGCCAGGTCGCCGGTGCGGTACATCCGGGAGCCCGGTTCGCCGAACGGGTCGGCCACGAACCGCTCCGCGGTCAGGTCGGGTCGGCCCAGGTAGCCGCGCGCCAGTCCGGGCCCGGCGATGTGCAGCTCCCCCACCGCGCCCGGCGGCAGCGGCTGGAGCGCCGCGTCCAGCACGTACATCCGGGTGTTGCGGAACGGGCGCCCGATGGGCACCGGGCCGGACGGGGTCGGCTCGCCGGGCTCGAGGCGGAACTCCGCGCAGTTCACCGTCGCCTCGGTCGGCCCGTAGGCGTTGCGCACCGGCACGTCGGGGAACCGGGCCCGCCACTTCTCGAGCATCCCGCCGTAGAGGGCTTCGCCGCCCAGGATCAGGCACCCGCTGGGGGACGCCTCATCCGGCAGCGCCTCCAGCATCTCCAGGTGGCTGGGCGTGGCCTTGACCAGCGTCGAGCGCCCGAAGCGCCGCACCGCCTCCTCGGTCATCCCTCCGATGCGCACCCGACCGCCGCTGACCAGCGGGGTGAACAGCGCGGTGACCGTCAGGTCGAACGACAGCGGTGAGTGCACCAGGGCGGAGCCGGTGGCCGCCGGGTACGCCCGCGCCGCGTGCTCCAGGTAGTCGTCGAGGCTGCGGTGCTCGACGACCACGCCCTTCGGCCGCCCGGTCGACCCTGAGGTGTAGATGACGTACGCCGGGTGCTGCCGGGTCAGGGGCGCCAGGCGGTCGGCGTCGAGCAGGTCGGCGGCGGAGTGCTGCGCCAGCGGTGCGTTGTCGATGGCCACCGCCGCGATCCCGTCCAGCGGCAGCGCACCCAGCAGCTCGCCGGTGCTGATCACCAGGTGCGGCCTGCTGTCGGCGAGCAGGTGGCGGATCCGGTCGGCGGGGTGCTCGGGGTCCACCGGGACGTACCCGGCGCCCGACTTCAGCACCGCGAGCAGGGCGACCACGGCGTCGGTGGACTGCGGGAGCGCCACCGCCACGAGCGTCCCGGGACCGGCACCGCGCTCGACCAGGTGCCGGGCCAGCCGGTTGGCGGTCGCGTTGAGCTCGGCGTAGGACAGCGTTCCGGTCTCGGACTCCACGGCGGTGCGGTCCGGGCTGCGGTGGGCCTGCTCCTCGAAGCGCACCGGCAGCACCGGCTGCGCCGCCGCGCCCGTCTCGTGGCAGTCCTCCAGGATCTCGCGGCGCCGCGCCGGGCCCAGCAGCCCGCACCGGCCGACCGGCGCGTCCCCCGCGTCCAGCAGCCGCCCCAGGAAGTCCAGGAACCGGTCGCGGTGCGCCAGCACCTCGTCGTGGTCGTACAGCGCCGGGTTGGCGACGAAGTCGACCCTGATCCCGCTGGCCCCGTCCGGGGTGCCGTAGACGTGCACCGCGAGGTCGCGCACCCGGCCGGTGGACAGCTGGCGCGCCACCGACGGCCGCTCCCCGAACCGGACCGCCTGGTCGAAGGTGACCAGGTTGAGCACCGGCCCGGCCAGCAGGTCGGCGCCGGAACGGCCGAGCTCGGCGTGCAGGTCCTCGCCCCGGTAGCGCTGGTGCCGGACCGCGCTGATCAGTTCCCGCCCGGCCCGCTCGGCCAGGTCGGGCAGCCCCCGCCACGGCCGGACGGGCATCCGCAGGGGCAGCTCGTTGGTCATCATGGCCGGGGTGGCCAGCGCGGTGGCCGTGGTGCGCCCGGCCATCGGGATGCCGAGCACCAGGTCGTCGACCGAGGCGATCCGGTGCAGGTAGGTGGCCAGCGCCGCGGTGAACACCGACGGCCAGCGCGTGCGGGCGGAGCGGGTCAGCGCCAGCAACGAGTCGACGTGCTGCTCCGGGAGCCACTCGGTGCTGAGCAGCTCGGCGGGCTGCGCCTGCGCGGAGCTTCCGGCCAGCAGCAGCGGGCCCGGTGCGTCGGCGAACCGGTCGAGCCAGTACCGGCGGTCGCGCTCGTGCGCCGCCGAACCGCTGTAGGCGGCGTCCTCGGCGAGCAGGTCGGGCAGCGAGCCGAACGGCGACGGGCCGGGATCACCGCCAGCCACCAGGGCGCGGTAGATCTCCGCGACGCGGCGGGTGTGCAGGGCTTGCCCCCACCCGTCCAGGACGATGTGGTGGTAGCGGAAGTAGAACAGGTGCCGCGCCGGTGCCAGCCGCAGCAGGGCGTGGCCGAACAGCCGACCGCCCAGCAGATCCGCCGGGGCGGCCAGGTCGGCGCGCATCCAGCGCTGCGCCGCGGCCTCCGGGTCGGGTTCGGCGTCGAGCTCGACCAGCGGAAGCGGCGCGTCCACCTCGTCGTGCAGCAGCTGCCGCGGGCCGCCGGGTCCGTCCACGAAGGACACCCGCAGGGCTTGGGTCTCCGCCACCGCGCGCCGCACCGCCCGCGCCAGCAGCGCCGCGTCCAGCGCGCCGTCGATCTCGAAGCAGACACCGCAGTGGTAGAGCGGGCTGCCGGGTTGCAGCTCCTGCGCGACCCACACCCCCCGCTGGGCGGCCGACAGGGCGAACTCGACTCCGGACATCGTCAACCTGCGCTCCCTTGCCCCATTCCCGCTCGGACGACCGATCCGGCGCCCGTTCACCGATCCGGTGTGCTCGCTCCGCGGCCCAGGAACTCCGCCAGCGCCGCGACCGTGGGGTGCTCCCACACCAGGTCCGCGCCGAACTCCTGCTGGCTGCGCTGCTCGATGTCGGCGACCAGGGCCACAGCGCGCACCGAGTCCAGCCCGTAGTCGGCCAGCAGCACGTCCGGCTCGATGCGGGCGGCGTCCACCTCCAGGTGCCGGGCCAGGCGTTCGGTCAACCAGGTGCGCCACTCCGCCACCGGCACGCCGGTCGGACAGTCGTTCGCGGTCATCGCGACATCCCCTCCTGCTCGACGGCCGCCACCGGCACCCGCCGGTCGACGTCGGCGAACTGCGCGACCAGGTCCCCGGCGAGGAACAGCGACCGCATCTCGGCGCGCTGGACCTTCCCGCTCGTGGTGCGCCGCACCCCGCCGCGCGCCAGCAGCACGATGCCGCCGACGGACACACCGAACTCGTCGGCGACCTCGTGCTTCATCCGCCGCGCCAGGTCCCGCAGCACGTCCTCGGGCAGGTTCGGCCGGACCTCGTGGGTCAGCACCACGGCGTGCTCGCCGCCACCGCCGGTGAGGGGCACGGCGAACGCGGCTCCGACGCTGCCGAGCTCGGGGTGCCGCAGCCGCATCTCCTGCTCCAGGTCCTGCGGGTAGAGGTTGCGGCCGCGAATGATCAGCACCTCGCGCCGGCGGCCGGTGAGGTAGAGCTCGCCGTCGTGGACGGTGCCGAGGTCGCCGGTGCGCAGGAACTCCCCGTCACCGGGCCCGGCGCGGAAGGTGGCCTCCGTCTGGTCCGGCCGCTGCCAGTACCCGCGCGCGACGCTGTTGCCGCGCAACCAGATCTCGCCGATGCGCCCTCCGGGCAGCTCCGCACCCGTGACCGGGTCGGCGATCCGCACCTCGTAGTCGGCCGCCGGGCCGTGCGCGACGAGCCGCCGACCGCCCTCGGTGACGGGCACGAACTCGTGCTGCTCCAATCGGTCCGGGTCGACGCGCACCGCCACCGGCCCGCGGTCGGCCACCCCCGAGACGTACACGGTGGCCTCGGCGAGCCCGTAGCACGGGCTGAACGCTTCGGCCCGGAAGCCGTGCGCCGCGAACCGCTCGGCGAATTCCTCCATCGTGGACACCTGCACCGGCTCGGAACCGTTGACCGCGTAGCGCCAGCGCGACAGGTCCAACCCCGCCAGCTCCTCGTCCACCGCGCGCCGGGTGCACAGCTCGTAGCCGAAGTTCGGGGCCGGGGACCACGCGATGTCGTAGCGGTCGATCATCCACAGCCACTGGTGCGGGCGCTTGATGAACTCGGTGGGGGTCATCAGCGCGCAGCTGCCGCCGAGGAACAGCGCGGGCAGCGTCTGCGCCAACAGCCCCATGTCGTGGAACTGCGGGGCCCAGCCGCCGAAGCGGGTGCCCTCCGCGATGCCGAGACCACCGGCCAGCGCCGCGGCGTTGGCCAGCAGGTTGCCGTGGGTCACCATGACGCCCTTGGGGTCGCCGGTGGAGCCGGAGGTGTACTGCAGCATCGCCAGGTCGTCGCGGCCGATCGCGGGCGCCGACCAGGCGTCGCCGGGCAGGTCGGCACCGTCGGTGGCCAGCACCTCGACCCCGTCGAGGCGCAGTTCGCCGACGAGCTCCTCGACCTCGGCCCCGTGGCCCGGATCGGTGAGGACCGCCGAGATCCCGGCGTCCTCGGCGATGCCGCGCACCCGCCTGCGCTCGTGCCGGAAACGTCCCGGCAACGGCGCGGGCACTGCGACCATCCCGGCGTACAGGCAGCCCAGGAAGCTCGTGGTGAAGTCCACCGGCGGCTGCAGCAGCAGGATCCGCGAACCCGATCGGCAGCGACCGCTCAGCAGGTCGGCGATCGCGCGGGCCCGCCGGTCCAGCTCGGCGTAGGAAAGCCGCTCGTCCTGCCTGTCCCTGGCGTCGCGGACCCGGATGATCGCGTCCTGCTCCGGTCGCTGCGAAGCCCTGGCCCGGATCAGCTCCACCGCGTGCACGGCCTGCGTCAGGTCCGTCATCGGTGCTCTCGACTCCCTCCCGGAAGAACTCCTCGGCAAGCCGCCTTCGAACCGCGTGCGGCAGGTGGGGGGTGCTCGGGTGCGTCCGGCGGACGTCGAGCGCCCGGCCCACCCGCGGGGAAGTGCGGCCGCGTGACGCGGCCTCCTCGTGAGGTCGAAAGCTAGCCAGCGGCCGCGAAGGGGGTCAACCTCCGTAAGCCAGCGCGAAAAAACGCCCGGAACGAACCTCCGGGCGTTTTCAGCGTGGGGTTAAGGCCTCTTCGGACAGCACCGCCGTCCGACCACTGTGGACATCAGTCGGCCGCGTCCAGCGGTATCCGCGCGGACACCGTGAAACCGCCGTCGAAACCGGGCGCTGCGTGGAACCGCCCGCCGAGCAGTTCCACGCGCTCCCGCAAGCCGACCAGGCCGAGGCCGCTTCCCGGGATGGGCGCGGTGCGCTCGCGCGGGGCGGCGTTGTGCACCTCGACCAGCAGCTCCCCGTCGCGGCGCCGGAGCAGGACCTCGGTGCGGGCCGAACCGGCGTGCTTGTGCGCGTTGGTCAGCGCCTCCTGCACGACCCGGTACGCGGTGTGCTGGACCATGACCGGGAGGTCGGACAGCTCCCCCTCGTGCCGGATGCCGATGTCGAGCCCGGCCGAGCGCGACCGCCGCACCATGGCCTGCACCGCCTCCAGGTTGGGCTGGGCCACCGGTTCGGCGGGCGGTTGCGAGGCGCGCAGGACCCCGAGCACCTCGCGGAGCTGGGCCAGCGCCTCCCGGCCGGTGCTGCGGATCAGCGCCGCTTCCCGGACGACTTCGCCGTCCTGGGCGTTGACCTCGATGGCTCCGGCGTGCAGCACCATGAGCGTCACCCGGTGCGCGACCACGTCGTGCATCTCGCGGGCGATGCGGGAGCGCTCCTGCAACCGCGCCTGCTCCTGCTTGGCGGCCTGGGAGAGCTCCAGCTGCTCGGCCCGCTCGCGCAGCCCGCGCACCACCTGGCGTCGGGCGGCGCTCCAGAGGCCGACCATCAGCGGCAGCCCGACGAACAGCGCCGCCGCTCCGAGCGAGCTCTCCAACGACCAGTTGGCCCGGGGAAGGTCGGCGGCGATGGCCACGACCCCGGGCAGCGCGGCGGAGAGCGAGGCCACCACCACGTAGGCCAGCAACCGGCTGGTGCGCTGGAAGACCGCAGCCGCGGTGTAGGACGCGACGCACAGCGCGGGCCAGGCCGACACCGCCAACCAGCTGACCAGCGCGATCGCGAACAGCGGCCAGGTCCGCCGCGGCCGCATCCGCACCGCCAGCGCGGAGGCCACCCCGATCACCGCGCACACTGCGAGCTTCGGCGCGCCCATCGGCTCCCACCCCGGGAACGCGATGGACGGCCCCAGCGGCAGGAAGCTGCCCGCGAACACGGCCAGCTGCAGCGCCACCGGCCGCGCCTCGTGCACCAGCCGCCGCAACCGACCGCCGGCCACGTCCTCCCCGTTGCTCACCACGGGCGAAGAGCCTACCGATCGGGGGCGATCCGGCACCCGGCGCGATCGGCCGGGGGCGGCTGCAACTTTGGTGACACCGATCCGATTCCTTCGGCCGACGTGCGGCCGCGCGCGCGACCGGAAGATCTCCGGTATGACAACCTCCGCCGCTGCGGTCAGCGCCGCTGGCCTGAACAAGGTGTTCGGTTCGGGCGATGCCCGCATCACCGCGCTCGACGACGTCGACGTGAGCTTCGGACGCGAGCAGTTCACCGCCATCATGGGCCCGTCCGGCTCGGGCAAGTCCACCCTCATGCACTGCGTGGCGGGTCTGGACGCGCCGACCTCCGGGCAGGTCTGGATCGGCGACACCGAGCTCACCGGTCTCACCGACGCCCAGCTCACCGAGCTGCGCCGGGACCGCGTCGGATTCGTCTTCCAGGCCTTCAACCTGCTGCCCACCCTCACCGCCCGGGAGAACGTGCTGCTGCCGCTGGACCTGGCCGGCCGCCGCCCCGACCAGCAGCACGTGGACACCATCGTCGACGCGGTCGGGCTGCGCGACCGCCTCGAGCACCGCCCCAGCCAGCTCTCCGGCGGCCAGCAGCAGCGGGTCGCGCTGGCCCGCGCGCTGGTGACCAGCCCGGACGTGGTCTTCGCCGACGAGCCCACCGGCGCGCTGGACTCCAAGTCCTCCGCCGACATTCTGGAGTTCCTGAGGCGCTGCGTGGACGAGCTGGGCCAGACCGTGGTCATGGTGACCCACGAGCCGACCGCCGCCGCCCACGCCGACCGCGTGCTGTTCCTCTCCGACGGCAAGATCGTCGACGAGCTCTACGGCCCGTCCGCCGACGGCGTTCTGGACCGGATGAAGTCGCTGGAGAAGGGGGCCGTCTGATGCTGCGCGCGATGCTGCGCGACCTGTTCGGGCACCGGGCCCGGGTCGCCATGACGCTGGTGGCGATCGCCTCCGGTGTCGCCTTCGTGGTCGCCAGCTGGGTGGTGTCGGACTCGCTGGCCAAGACGCTGTCCAGCGGCGACGCCCGCGGCGACGTCGGGGTGGTGGCGCGCGGCAGCGGCGACGAGCCCGAGTTCACCCCCGCCGACCGGGACCGGCTCGGCGAGCTGCCCGGCGTGGTGTCCTCGACCGCCGTCGTCTCCGGGCGGGCGGGCCTGGTCTCCGCCGACGGCAAGCTGGTCCCGATCGGGCACGACCGCGCCGCGACGAACTGGGACGACACCGGCCGGTTCGTGCTGCGCGAAGGCCGCGCGCCGCAGAACGCCGGGGAGGTCGCCGTGGGCCGGGATCAGCTGCGCACCGCGCAGGTCCAGCTCGGCCAGCAGGCACGGGTGCTGCTGCCGGACGGCCGCGAGGATCACCCGGTGGTGGTCGGCACCTTCGACTACCGCCCGCTCGGGCAGCGCGAGGAGGGCCCTGCGGAGAACGTCCCGGCGGTCGCCTACGACCAGGCCACCGCGGTCCAGCTGTTCGGCGACCGGTTCACCCGGATCGAGCTCGGCACCGCCCCCGGCACCGATCCGGCGGCCGCCAAGACCGCTGCCGGGCAGCTGCTCGGCGACCGCGCCGAGGTGCTCACCGGCGCCGACGTGGTCGCCGAGTCCCAGCGGGCGGCGAACACCACGGCGCAGAACACGCTGGCCCAGCTGCTGCCGTTCGCCGCGGTCGCGCTGCTGGTGGCCAGCTTCGTCATCGCCAACACCTTCGGTCTGCTGGTCACCCAGCGGACCCGCCAGTTCGCGCTGCTGCGCGCGGTTGGGGCGCACCGCGGCCAGGTCCGCCGCAGCGTGGTCGTGGAGGCCACCGCGCTGGCACTGGCCGGTGGCACGCTCGGCGCGCTGCTGGGCGTCGGGCTCGGGCTGGTCGCCTTCCGCGCGTTGCAGCCCGACGACGCGGTGCAGTACAGCGTGCCGCCGATCGGGATCGTCGCCGGCTACGCGGCGGCGATCGTGGTGACCGTGCTGGCCGCGTCCGGTGCGGCGCGCCGGGCAGCGTCCGTTCCCCCGCTGGCCGCGCTGCGCATGGACGCGGTGCTGCCACCGGCCGCGCTGCGCCGCCGGACGACGGCTGGCCTGGGCTGCCTGTTCATCGGGGCGGGCGCGATCATCGCCACCTCGGACACCGCGCTGAGCACGGCCGAGCGGGTCATCGGCATGGCCGGTGCGGTCCTGTGCGCCCTGGCGGTGATCCTGCTCGCGCCGAAGCTGGCGCTGCTGGTGCTGCGCCCGGTGGCGGCCTGGACCGACCGCCGCGCGAGCCAGCCCGTCCGGCTCGGGGTGCGCAACGCGGCGCGCGACCCGCGGCGCAGTTCGGCCACCGCCACCACGCTGATGGTCAGCCTGGGTCTGGTGTGCGCGTTCGCGACGCTGAGCGCCAGCCTGACCAGCCTGGCGACCTCGTCGATCAAGGTGAACATCCCGGCCACCACCGCGATCCTGCAGCCCGCCGCGGGCGGCGCGGCCACACTGGCGCCAGGGGTGCTCGACGAGGTGCGGTCGCTGCCCGGGATCACCGACGTGATGGCCTCCCGGGACTCCTTCGCCGAGATCCGCCACGCGGGCGGCGCCAGCAAGCGGATCGTCTCGGCGATCGACCCGGAGGGCGTCGGCACCGTGCTGACGCCGAAGATCACCGCGGGCACCGCCGAGCTGTCCAGCGGCGCGATCGTGGCGCAGAACGAGGCGAACCTGCTCAAGATCGGCCCCGGGGACGACATCGAGGTGGTGCTCGACGACGGCACCGCGGTGCCCACCCGGGTGGCCGGGGTCTACGAGGCGACCGAGGCGCAGGCCAGCATCTTCTTGGACGAGGCGCTGGTCTCCCCCCGCCTGCGCGACCACATCAACTCGATCTACGCGGGCGGCCCGGACCCGGCCGCCGCCGAGGCCGCTCTGCGCACCGCGTTCGAGAACCGGCCCGACATCGCCATCACGGACCGGGACGGGCTCGTCGAGCAGCGCGTCGAGACCTTCCGCTACGCCCTGCTGGTCATGTACGCGATGTTCGCGGTGGCCGTCGTCATCGCGGTGTTCGGCGTGGTCAACACGCTGGGGCTGTCGGTGATCGAGCGGACCCGGGAGATCGGCATGCTCCGCGCGGTCGGCGCCAGCCGCCAGCTGGTCCGCCGGATGCTGCGGGCCGAGGGCGTCGTGATCTCCCTCTACGGCGGCGTTCTCGGCCTGGTGGTGGGCATCGGCGTGGGCACCGTCATGCAGCACACCATGCTCGGCCAAGAGCTGTGGCGGGTCAGCATCCCGATCCCGGCTGTGCTGCTGGCGCTCGTCGGCACCGTCGTGGTCGGCGTGGTCGCGGCCATCTGGCCCGCCAAGCGGGCGGCCGGGACGCCCATCCTGGACGCGATCGACGCGCAGTGAACCACCCGCGGGCGGAGCCGCGCACCGGAACCACCGGCGGCGGCTCCGCCCGTTTCTTCCACAGTAGACATATTTGCAAATGGCTAAAGCTCGCAGGAACCCGCTGATCTGCGCGAGGATCCGCTTGATTATGCCCGCGGGCTGATCCAGACTGCGGAACCAGCCAGTCCGCGGAATCCGATCGCGACGGCCGGACCCGCGCGGTATTTCCGATCCGCTTGCCGCAGGAAGGACAGCGCCGCATGCCAGCTGCGAGCACGCCGAGTCTGCTGGACCTCCACCACCCGGATTGGACCCGCGACCCCTACCCGCTCTACCACCGGATGCGGCAGCACGCACCGGTGCTCTGGGACGAGCTGATGCGCAGCTGGATCGTGCTGGGCCACCAGGAGATCGCCCGGCTCAGCAAGGACGAACGGCTCTCCGGTGCGCGCATCCGCGACTTCCACGCCCAGCTGCCACCGGCCGCCCGCGGCGACCTGGAACCGCTCGCGCGGGCGCTGTCGGACATGATGCTGTTCAACGAACCACCCCGGCACACCAGGCTGCGGCGGCTGATCCGCCCCGGCCTGACCCCGCGGTTCATCCGCGAGATGCGCCCGCTGATCGAATCCACAGTGGACTCCCTGCTGAGCGGGGTCGCCGACCGGGGCGAGATGGACGTCATCCGCGACTTCTCCGAACCCCTGTCCCGCGACGTGATCGCCCGGCTGGCCGGGGTGCCCGACCACGCCGCCGGGCTGCTGGAGAACTGGCAAGGTCTGCTGCACGAGTTCTTCTCCCAGTCCAGCGCGCAGGTCCCGCGGGTCAACGCGCTGCGCGCCGCCTTCGACGAGGTCGCAGAACAGCGCGAGCGCGGCCAGGCCGAGGACGTGTTCAGCCGGATCATCGCCGAGCAGCTCGCGGCCGAGGAGTTCACCGAGGACGAGGTCTTCGCGAACTTCCTGCTGCTCATCGACGCCGGGCAGGCGACGACCACGCACCTGATCGGCAACGCAGTCTTGGCGCTGCTGCGCAACCCGGACCAGCTGGCCCTGCTGCGCGAGGCCCCGGAGCTGACCCGCGACGCCACTCACGAGCTGATGCGCTACGACAGCTCGGTCCAGTTCACCTCCCGGGTCGCGCTGGCCGACCTGGAGATCGCCGGTCAGCACATCCGGCAGGGGCAGACGGTGATCCTGGTGCTGGGCGCGGGCAACCGCGATCCCCGCCGCTACCCCGATCCCGACCGGCTCGACGTCCGGCGCAAGGCCACCGACCACCTGTCCTTCGGCCACGGCATCCACTACTGCCTGGGGGCATCGCTGGCCCTGGCCGAGATCGAGATCGCCGTGCGGGAACTGCTCCGGCGCACCGAGGACCTACACCTGGCCGAACCCGAACCGTCCTGGATGGACAGCATCAACTTCCGCTTCGCCAAGGCGCTCCCGGTCCGGTTCCGCCCGGCGGGCCGCGGCCCGGCCACCGAGGCGGCGCAGTCGGCCACCGGAGGGCAGCGGTGAGCTACCTCGGGCATCCCAGGCTGAACTTCGCGGGCACCTTCCAGTCCGATGTGGCCACGGTGAACAACGCGGCACCCTACTTCGACAACAACGCGTTCGAGCCCCGCTACCGCTGGCGGATGAACCTGCCCGACATCAACGGGTTGTGGAACCCGGTCGGCACCAACGCCTTCCGGCTCACCGACGTGGCCATCACCAGCGGCTGCTACCCGGACGGACGGACCGAGACCTACCGCGGGGTCGACCCGGTGCTGGAGGGCCGCCTCGCCGACGACGACCTGCGTGCGCACGGCCGGTTCGTCGACCTGGACCCGCAGAACCAGCTCGTCTCGGAGCTGTGCGGGGTGCGGGTGCGCCTGCTGGACGCCACCGGCGCGCAGCTGCTCAAGGCGACGTTCCGAACCGCGGCGATGGACGACATGTGGATGCGCGCCGACCTGCCCTCCGGGCGCAAGGACCCGGCCGCCTGCTACCAGTCCGTGCTCACCGACCTGGAGTGGGCCGACCCGCTGCCCTCACCGCTGCTGCGGGCCCTGCGGGAGACCACCCGGGACGGGCGGCTGTCCATCAAGTTCAACGTCGACGGCGTCGAGGACGGCGTGGAGCAGTGGCCGGACAACATCACCTTCGGGCGCATCGTGGGCTCCATCGGCCCGCACCTCACCGGCGAACCCGAGCACGCCGCGGGCGGTCGGCGCCGCCTGCTGCGCGTCGGGGAGGGACCGCTGAACCACGCCCCCTGCCGGGTCGAGGAGTCCGGGATGGTCTTCGTCGACCTGGGCAACAGCATCCCGGCGACGCGGCGCGGCGGCCCGCTGGCCGACGTCGGTCCGCTGCGCCTGGCGGTGCTGCGAACCGACGCCACCCCGGAACCGCTGGCCCCGCTGGACGGCATCGACCCGCAGTTCTACGAGCGCTCCGCCGGGATCGCCACCGCCCGCCTCGGGCCGCAACAGCGGGCCGCTGCGGCGCAGCGACCGCTGGCGGTGATCGACGCGGCCGACCCGCCCGCGGTACTGCTCGCCGAGGCCCCCGACGGTCTGGCGGTGCACGCCGAGCGCTTCGTGTTCCGGCTCTACCCAGAACCGCCCGAGGACTCCGCGTCCGCGGTGCTCGTGGCCACCCGGTTCGGGCGGCCCGCCGCGCAGCTCCCGCTCTTCGTCGGCAACGACGAGCAGACCCCCGCGTTGAGCTTCCCGCGCGAGGTCACCACCGGTGCCGACGGGCGGGCCGAGGTGGTGCTGCACGCCACCGACCCCGGGCACCCCCGCCCGTTCATCGACGGAGTGGTGGCGCGGGTGCCCTTCGGGATCGCCGCGCGGCCGGACGCCCCGGCCGGGAACCTGTCGGTGCGGGTCTTCGACCGCCACCCGGTGCCCGAGCGGCCGACCTGGTTCCGCGACGTGCAGCCGATCTTCCAGCAGTACGCCAACCTCTTCCCCGTCATGCACGACGTCTTCGACCTGGGCAACTACAACCACGTGGTGCGGCACCGCACCTACATCCGGCGAACCATGCTGGCCCCGCTGGACTCGCCCAACCACATGCCCGTGACCAGGGACCTCTCAACAGGGAAACGAGACATGATCGTGAAATGGCTGGAGTCCGGACCGCAGCCGCCGGTGCTGGAGATCAACACGCCCGAGGAGCTCCGCACCGTGCTCCAGCACGCGGTCTGGTTGGAGCAGGCGACCATCCCGCCGTACCTGACCGCGCTGCTGTCCATCAGACCGGGCTTCAACGTCCGGATCGCCGAGCTGATCCGCGGCGTGGTGCTGGAGGAGATGCAGCACATGGCGCAGGTCTGCAACATCCTCAACGCGATCGGCGGGAAACCGCAGATCGGGCGCCCGGGGCTGGTGCCGACCTATCCCGGTCGGCTGCCCGGCCCGGTGCTGCCGGACCTGGTGGTGCGGCTGCGCAAGCTGTCCCTGGAGCACGTGCGGGACGTGTTCATGGCCATCGAGCAACCCGAGCACCCGGTGGTCGACGGTCGCGAGTTCCGCGGCCGCGTGCTGGATCCCAGCACCGTCCGGCTGGACCGCGCCGGCAACGTCCTGTCCGCCGACGACGCCGCGATCCGCCGGCTGGAGGAGTGGTTCACCAAGGCCGAGTACACGCCGCAGACCATCGGCTGGTTCTACAACCAGATCGCGCGGGCCATCTGCCGCCTCGACGACGGCGGGCGGCTGTTCAGCGGTGACCCGGCGCTGCAGGTGAGCTGGCCGGACGCGCCGGGGACGCTGTTCCGGGTCACCGACAAGCGCTCGGCGCTGCTGGCCCTGCACCAGATCATCGAGGAGGGCGAGGGCAGCCCGCACGACCTGGACGACGACGGGATCGCCGACCCCGACGAGCTCGGCCACTACTACCGGTTCCAGGAGATCGTCAACGGGCGGCAGCTGATCCGCAACGACCGCGGCGAGTGGGTCTTCGAGGGCCCGGAGATCCGCTTCCAGGCGGAGGGCGTGTTCCCGATGGTGGACGACCCGGACACCTACCGGCTGCCGGCCAATTCCGCCGCGCGCCGGGACTCCCAGCTGTGCGACGAGTCCTACACGAACATGATGACCGGGCTCAGCCGGGTGTTCAACGGGCACCCGGACGAGCTGGACGACGCGGTCGGCCTGATGTACCAGCTCCAGGTGCAGGCCCGGAAGCTGCTCACCACCCCGTCGGGCCCCGGGGAGCAGACCGTGCTGGGCCCGGCGTTCCAGTCCCCCGGCGTGGAGTTCTGACGTGCCGCCCCGGGAGTTCTGGGCGGCGGTCGTGGAACGGCGCGGCACCCCGCTGCCCCGCTGGGCGGACCGGGGACCGGCCACCGGCGACACCGCCGTGCACGAGGTCCAGCTCGCACCTGGTGCCGCGCGCGGTGCGGCGCGGGCGCTGGGGGTGCCGGTCGAAGTCGCACTGCTCACCGCGCACGTCAAGGTCATCGCCGCCGTCACCGGCGAACCGCAGGTGCTGACCGGCTACCGACCGGCGCAGGTCGTGCTGCCGTGCTCCGTCGCGCTGTCCGACGAGGACTCCTGGCGCGCGCTGGCGTCCGCGGTGCACGACGCGGAAGCCGACCTGCGGGCGAACGAGCCCTGCCCGTCGGACTTGCTCGACAGCGGGTCGCCGATCGACGCAGTCCTGGACCTCTCCGACGGCCCCGACGCCCTGCCGCACCCGCTGCGGGTGCGGGCCGACGCCGCTGGCGACCGGCTGCGCTTGTCCTTCCGGACCGGGGAGTTCAGCGCCGACCAGGTCGAACGGCTCGGCGAGTACTACCGCGCCGCGCTCGACCTGATGACCCGGCAGCCCGGCGAACGCCACACCAGCGCCTCCCTGCTCCCGCTCGCCGAACTGGAGCTGCAGCTCGACGGGCTGGCCGGACCGGACCGGGACCTGCCCGACCGGCGCCTGCACGAGCTCTTCGAAGAACGCGTCCGCGCCCACCCCGACCGGATCGCGGCCGTGCACCGCGGCACCGAGTGGAGCTACCGGCAGCTCGACGAGCGCGCCAACGGCATCGCGCGGGAACTGCTCGACCGGGGGCTGCGCCCGGAGGACGTGGTGGCCGTGGTGTCCGACCGCACGCTGGACTGGATGGCGGCCGTGCTCGGGATCTTCAAGGCGGGCGGCTGCTACCTGCCGGTGGACCCGGAGTTCCCGGCCGCCCGGGTCGACCGGATGCTGCGGCGCAGCGAGTGCCGCATCGCGCTGACCGGCGAGGCCGCGCACGCCGACTTGGGCGACGAGGTCGTCGCCGTGCCGCTGGCCGGGATCGGCGACTCCGCCGAGCAAACCGGGCAGCGGGTGGCCGCCGACCAGCTCGCCTACATCTACTTCACCTCCGGCTCCACCGGGGAGCCGAAGGGTGCCATGTGCGAGCACCTGGGCATGCTCAACCACGTCCTGGCCAAGATCGAGGACTTCGGCCTGCGGGAGGGCGCGGTCATCGCCCAGACCGCGCCGCAGTGCTTCGACATCTCGCTGTGGCAACTGGTGGCTGCGCTGCTGATCGGTGGCCGCACCGTGCTCGTCGAGCAGGCGACCATCGTCGACGGCGCCCGCTTCGCCGACCACCTCGTCGACCACGGCGTGGAAGTGGTGCAGCTGGTCCCGTCCTACTTGGACGTGGTGCTCGACGAGCTCCGCCAGCGCGCCGACCGCCTGGCCCTGCGGTGCGCGTCGGTGACCGGCGAAGCGGTGAAGAAGGAGCTCACCGAGCGCTGGTTCGGGGCGCTGCCCCAGGTGCGGCTGGTCAACGCCTACGGCCTCACCGAGACCTCCGACGACACCAACCACGAGGTGATGACCGAGCCCCCGGCCCACGACCGGGTGCCGCTGGGCCCACCTGTGCGCAACACCCGCGTCTACGTCGTGGACGAGCAGCTGCGGCCGGTGCCGCTGGGCGCCCCTGGCGAGATCGTGTTCTCCGGGATCTGCGTCGGGCGCGGCTACATCAACGACGAGGAGCGCACCCGCGCGGTGTTCCTGCCCGACCCGCACCGGCCGGGCAACCGCCTGTACCGCTCCGGTGACCTGGGGCGCTGGCTGCCCGGAGGCAAGCTGGAGTTCCTCGGCCGCCGGGACGCCCAGGTCAAGATCCGCGGCTTCCGCATCGAGATCGGCGAGATCGAGAACGAGCTGCTGCGCGTCCCCCGGGTCGGCGACAGCGCCGTGGTCGTGAGCACCGACCCGGGCGGCGGCAAGCACCTCGTGGCGTTCCACACCGGACCGGCCAGGCCCGCAGAGCAGCTCGCGGCCCCCCTGGCGCAGGCGCTGCCCGACTACATGGTCCCCGAGCGCTTCCACCACCTCGACGCGCTCCCGGTCAACGACAACGGCAAGATCGACCGGAAGGCGCTGACCGAGCTGGCCGACCGCGCCTCGGCCGACGCGCCGCACGCCCCGCCCGAGACCCCCACCGAGCAGCGGCTGGCGCTGCTGTGGTCCGAGGTGCTGGGGGTACCGGCCGACCAGATCGGCCGCGAGGACGACTTCTTCGCCCGCGGCGGCACCTCGCTGTCCGCGATCCAGCTCCTGACCCGGCTGGAGCAGCGCATCGCGCTGCGCGACTTCGCCGACGCACCCGTGCTGGCATCGCTGGCTGCCCTGCTGGACGAGCGGCCGACCGGAAAGGCATCCCCGTGAAGATCTTCGAGGAGGCCGGGCGGACCCCGGTCGTGCAGGCCCCGGACGCACCGGCCGGACCGGGGTGGGTCGCCGAGCACCGCGCCGCGCTGCACGAGCTGGTGGACGATCTCGGCGCGTTCGTGATCCGCGGCACCGGAGTGTCCACTGTCGACCACGCGGTGTCGGTGAGCCGGGCGCTGGCCGCCCCGCTGCTGCCCGAGAAGGAGGGGTTCGCCCGGCGGCGCACCTGCGCCGACGGCGTCTACTCCTCCTCGGAGTGGCCCGCCAACCAACCGATGTGCATGCACCAGGAGCTCAGCTACGCGCTCCGCTGCCCGGGCCTGCTCGTCGTGACCTGCCTGCGCGCCCCGGAGTCCGGGGGTGGGACGGGGGTGGCCGACGCCGGTGCCGTGTTCGAGGCCCTGCCCGCCGATCTCGTCGACCGGTTCGAGCGGGAGGGCTGGCAGCTGGTCCGCAACTACGGCGGCGCGATCGGCATGCCGTGGCAGGAGGCCTTCGGCACCGAGGACCGCTCGGAGGTCGAGCGCTACTGCCGGGACAACGCCATCGACTTCGAGTGGGACGGCGACTCCGGGCTGCGCACCACCCAGCGCCGCCGCGCGGTCATCGCGCATCCGCGCAGCGCCCGCCGCCTGTGGTTCAACCAGATCGCCTTCCTCAGCGAGTGGACCATGCAACCCGAGGTCCGCGAATACCTGGTCGCCGAGCTCGGCCCCGACGGCCTGCCGTTCACCAGCCGCTACGGGTCCGGCGAACCGATCGAGCCCGACGTGGTGGACCTGATCAACGAGGTTTACGAGAAGCACACCCGCTGCACGCCGTGGCAGGACGGCGACGTCCTGGTCGTCGACAACCTGGCCTGCGCGCACAGCCGCGAGCCCTACCGCGGCGACCGCGAAGTGCTGGTCGCGATGGGCTCGCCCCAGCAGCTTCCCGCCCACTCCCCGACCACCGCGTCCGCTTGAGGCGCTCGACCGCACACGGAGCTCCGGCCATGTCAGCACACGTCCAGGTCCCGCCCTTCGTCGTGATCCCGGGTGGCCAGGTGCAGCAGGTGCTGCACGAACGGCAGCAGGAGGTCGTGGACATCGTCGCGGACACCTACCGGCAGCACGGCGCCGGTGGCACCGTCAACCCGCCGTCGTACTTCCTGCGCTTCCCCGACCGGCCCAACTCCCGGATCATCGCGCTGCCCGCCGCGCTCGGCGGCGACGCCGCGGTGGACGGGATCAAGTGGATCTCCAGCTTCCCGGACAACGTCGCGGCGGGCATCCCGCGCGCCTCGGCGGTGCTGGTGCTCAACGACCACGACACCGGCTACCCGTTCGCCTGCCTGGAGAGCTCGGTCATCAGCGCCACCCGCACCGCGGCGTCGGCCGCGCTGGCCGCCGACCACCTCAGCCGCGGTCGGCCCGCGCCGCGCCGGGTCGGGTTCGTCGGCACCGGGCTGATCGCCCGCTACATCCACACCTACCTGTCCGCGACCGGGTGGTCGTTCGAGGAGATCGGCATCCACGACCTGTCCGAGGAGCACGCCGCGGGCTTCGGCGAGTACGCGGCCGAGGCCGAACCCGGCGCGAAGATCACCGTCCACACCGATGCCGACGGCCTCATCCGCACCAGCGACCTCGTGGTGTTCGCCACGGTGGCCGCCAAGCCTCACGTGCACGACCCCGCGGCGTTCGCGCACCACCCCCTGGTGCTCAACGTCTCGCTGCGCGACCTGTCCCCGGACGTGGTGCTCAGCGCGGCGAACTTCGTCGACGACGTGGAGCACTGCCTGAAGGCCGACACCTCGCCGCACCTCGCCGAGCAGCGCACCGGGCACCGCGATTTCCTGGACGGCACCCTCGACGACGTCCTCGCCGGGCGGGTACGACCGCCCACCGACCGCACGGTGATCTTCTCCCCCTTCGGGCTCGGCGTGCTCGACCTGGCCGTGGGCCGCTACGTCTACGAGGAGGTCGTCGCGCGCGGCGAACAGCTCGTCGTGCCGGACTTCTTCGCGGAACTACGCCGGTACGGCTGACCGCTGGGAACGGAGACAGCTCGGTGCCCATCATCTCGCGACCCGACGAGTTCAACGCCGAAGACCTCTACGTCGACCTCCGCGCGGAGTTCGGCATCCCGCTGTACCTCAAGTGCGAGGGGTTCAACTTCGCGGGCTCCATCAAGCTCAAGGCGGCCCGAGCGATGGTGGCCGCGGCGCGCCGGTCCGGACGGCTGCGGCCGGACTCGATCCTGGTCGAGTCCTCCTCCGGCAACCTCGGGGTGGCGCTGAGCGTGATCGCCGCCAGCCAGGGCTTCCGGTTCGTCTGCGTCACCGACACCCGGTGCAACCTGGCCACCCGGCAGCTCATGGAGGCGCTCGGCACGCACGTGCACACCATCACCGAACCGCTGCCGGAGGGCGGGTTCCTGGGGGCGCGGCTGGCGCACGTCCGCCAGCTGTGCGAGGGCGATTCCCGCTACGTCTGGCTCAACCAGCACGCCAACGAGGACAACTGGGCCGCGCACTACCGGGTCACCGCGCCCGCGATCGCCCGCGCCTTCCCCGCACTGGACGTGCTGTTCACCGGTGCCGGCACCACCGGAACCCTGATGGGGTGCGCGCGGTACTTCAAGCAGTTCCGCCCAGCCACGCGGATCGTCGCGGTCGACTCGGTCGGATCGGTCACCTTCGGCGGGCCGGAGCGCCCGCGGATGATCCCCGGTCTGGGCGCCGGAATCCGACCGCCGCTGCTGGATGAGTCCTATGTGGATGACGTGGTGCACGTGGATGAGACGGATACCGCGGACACCTGCCACCGGCTGGCCGGCGGCGGGTTCCTCTTCGGCGGTTCCACCGGAACGGTCGTCAGCGGCGCCGCCCGCTGGCTCGCCGAGCACGCCGCGGGCCGGGAGACGACCGCGGTGGCGATCGCACCCGACCTCGGTGAGCGCTACCTCGACACGCTCTACCAGAACACCTGGGTCGAGCAACTGCACCACAACGCCCAGCGCGCGACGACGTGAGCAGCGCGACGCGAATTCACCTGGAACTTAAGGATCTTCTGCACCACGAGCGCGAGCTGCTAGCTTCGCGTCAGCTCGACCAGCGCCCTCGTTCTCCACCCGCGGCCGACGGAGTTGAACTCCCGCGCCGATCAGCGCGCCGCACCAGGGCCACGACATGCCGAAGGGATCGAGATGAGCCGCACCCCGAACCTGTCCGATCGCACCGGCCGACCGCGACGACCGGAGTCCATCCGGTTGCACTGCAACGAGAACCCTTACGGCCCGCCCCCTGGCGCGGTGGCCGCCGCCGAGCAGGAGCTGCGGTCGGCAGGTCAGTCCTACCCGGACAGCGACTGCACCCAGCTGCGCCAGCGCATCGCCGAGTTCCACGACGTGCGCCCGGACATGGTCGCGGTCGGCAACGGCGCGGACGAACTGGTGCTGCTCACCGCGATGGCCTTCCTGAAGCCGGGAACCCCGGTGGTGCTCACCGATTCCACCTTCCCCGGCTACGCCTCGGCCGCCCGCTCGGTCGGCGCGGACATCCGGTCGATCCCGCTGGCCGACCACGCGATCCCGGCGACGGCGCTGAGCTCGGCGCTGACCGACGAGGTCGCGCTGACCTACGTCTGCAACCCGCACAACCCGACCGGGAGCGTCCTCCGGCCGTCCGAAGTGCTGCAGATACTCGACCGCGCCGAGGACCGCAACGTGATCCCGGTCTTCGACGAGGCCTACATGGAATTCGCCGGACCGGACCACGAGTGCGCGCTGGACGCGGTGCGGGCCGGGCGCAGGCTGCTCGTCCTGCGCACCTTCTCCAAGGCGTGGGGACTGGCCGGGCTGCGCGTCGGCTACCTCATCGGCCACCACAGCCTCGTCGCCGAGGTGCTGCGCGCCCGGCAACCGCTGCCGTTCAGCGTGAACCGGCTGGCGCTGCGCGCCGCGGAAGCCGCTCTCGATCACCCCGAGCACATCGACGATGTCCGGGCGCGGACCGCGGCCGCACGCGACCTGCTGTGCGAGCGCCTCGCCGCGCTCGGCGTGGCCACCACCCGGTCGGCCACCAACTTCGTGCTGGCCCGGCCACCGGGCAACAGCAACGAGATCGCCACCCGGCTGGTCCACGAGCACGACGTCCACGTGCGCGACCTGTCCATGTTCGGCCTGCCGGGCCACCTGCGGATCACCGTGGGCACCCCGGAGCAGGTCGCGGCGCTGGGCGACGCGCTCGAATCGATCCTGCCGGACAGCGCCGCCCGCAGCGATCTCAGCAGCGGGCTGGGCGCGCCGGACGGGCGGATCGAGGTCGCCACCAGGAAGCCGCTGGACCACATCAACCTGTTCAACGGCTACGTCGGTGCCACCGTCGTCTTCGCGCTCAACGAGCTGGGTGCGTGGCCACCGCTGCTGTCCGGGGTGCAGCGGGTCGACGCCCTCGCCGAGAAGCTCGGTGTCGAGCGCGGCAAGCTGCTCGTGCTGCTCCGGGTGGCGGCGCTGCTGGGCCACGTCGAGCTGCACTCGGCGACAGCACCGGCCGACCCGGGCACCGGCAGCACCGTCGCGCTGTCGCCGGCCGGCCGCGAACTCGTCCGCCACCGGGGCTTCTTCACCTGGGGCATCGGCGGCTACCACCAGCTCCTGCACGGCCTGGCCGACATCGCCCTGGGCAAGGCGGCGTTCGGCGAGGACATCCCCCGCGACGGCGCGAAGGTCGCCACCGGAGCGGGGATGGTCGGCAGCGAGCTGATGGCGCCCGTGGAGCGGGAGGTCTTCGCCGACATCGACTTCGACAGCGTGGCCGACCTGGGCTGCGGCGACGCCACCCGGCTGATCCGGATGTGCAGCGGCTCCGAAACGCGCCGCGGCGTCGGCATCGACATCGACGACGGCGCCTGCGAGGAGGCGGTCAAAGCCGTCGCCGACTCCGGCCTCAGCCACCGCGTCGACATCGTCCGCGGCGACGTCCTGCAGCACATGGGCGGGCGCACCTTCCCGGGCGTGGAGCTGGTGACCAGCTTCCTCATGATGCACGACCTGTTCGAGGCCAGCGGGGACCCGGCCGGGACCATGCGCACGCTGCGCGAGCTGTTCCCGGACGCGAAGTGGTTCCTGATCGGCGACACGGTGGGCCAGCGCTGGGACGACCCGGCGGCCGAACTGCCCATCTTCTCGATGGAGTTCGAGCTGGTGCACGCGTTCATGGACACCCCGATCGCCACCGCGCAGGCCTACGAAACCGCCTTCGCCGCAGCGGATCTGCGCATCCACCGCCGCGAGCCGTTCGGCGCGCCGTCGACCTGGCTGTGGCTGCTGGCCGCCGACTGACTCCGCACTTAATTTCACCCTGCCCTGAACTGATCGACGCGAGTGAACATGTCGTCCCGGACGGTGGGAACTCCCCTGCCGGGCCCGTTCTCGAGTGCGCGGTGCACGCGACCGTGCCAGGCTCGGCGCTGCATGATCGTCTCGCCCGGGGAGTGGATCGGTGCCCGCGGTTCGTCTTGGTTCGGTTGTCGCGCTCGTGGCGGTGTTGTGCGGGGTCCCGGCACCGGTTGGCGCCGCACCGCCGGAATCCGCCCAGGACCTGGATGTTCTGTTCGTCGGGGCGCACCCCGACGACGAGGCCTCGCTGCTGTCGACCTTCGGCCGCTGGGGGCACGACCACCAGGTCCGCACCGGCGTCGTGACGATCACCCGCGGCGAGGGCGGCGGCAACGCCGTCGGGCCCGAGGAAGGACCGGCGCTGGGGTTGCTGCGCGAGGCCGAAGAACGCCGCGCCGTCGGTGGCCTCGGCATCACCGACGTGCACAACCTCGACGAGCCCGACCTGTACTACACGGTGAGCGCACCGCTGACCGAGCAGGCCTGGGGCCACGACGACGTGCTGTCCAAGCTCGTCCGGGTGGTGCGGCGGACCCGGCCCGAGGTCGTGGTCACCATGGATCCCGCCCCCACCCCGGGCAACCACGGCAACCACCAGTACGCGGCCCGGCTCGCGCTCGAGGCCTACCGCCTGGCCGCCGATCCCGCGGCATTCCCCGAGCAGCTCGGGGAGGAAGGCCTCGCGCCCTGGTCGGTGCGGCGGGTGCTGTCCAACGCAGCCGGGGCCGAGGAGGAGGTCCGCGGGCCGGACTGCGAGCAGCGCATCACCCCGCCGGAGTCGCCGGGACCGGAGTACTACGTGCACGGCATCAGCGGGGACGTCAACTGGGAGCAGCGGGAGCGCGTGGCCGAGCGCGAGTACGCGAGCCAGGGCTGGGCGTCCCGGCCGGACGTCCCGAACGATCCCGCGCAGGTCGGTTGCGACCACCTCACCGAGATCGCCAACCGGGCACCGCACGTGCCGGGAGCGCAAGGCGCGGACGCCCCGCTCCTCGGCGCGCTGCTGCCCGTTCCCGGTGGCCTGCCGGTCGGCACCGGGCTCGTCGCTACCGCGGCCCAGCCGCGGATCACCCCCGGCCAGCGCACGGAGGTCCACGTCGAGGTCACCGCGCCGCCGAACACGGCGCTGCAGGCGGGCCGGATCGCCCTGGACCTGCCGCCGGGATGGGAGGTCCAGGGCGACGGAGCGTTCGGGCCGCTGGAGCCTGGTGCGACCGCGCGGACCGGCTTGTCGGTGGTGACCCCCGGTGATCAGAGGCCCGCGCGGGTTCCGGTGCCGGTGCGGGTCGAGTCCTCGCAGGGCCGCGCGGACACCGAGCTCAGCTTGGACGTCGTGCCGCCTGTCGTGGCCGAGCAGGAACCGCTTCCGGGCGTCGCGGAGTTCCAGCGATGGGCAGACCGGACGCGGTTTCCCCTGCTGCAGAACAAAGTTCCGCCGGTGCGCACCGTCCCGGCGCTGGGCGCGCAGGACGTGCGCGTGGTCGTGCACAACTACAGCGCACGATCCCGGTCCGGTGTGGTGGAGTTCGCGCCACCGCAGGGATTCGAGGTGCCGAACGCCGAGCAGCGCTTCACCGGCCTCTCCCCCGGCGCAGAGGAGACCCTCACCTTCGGAGTCCGCAGCACCGACCCGGAGATGCCGACCGGAACGCAGGGCGGCGATCACGCCTACTCGCTGACCACCCGCACCGACGACGGCGCGACCGGCACGCGGCCCGCAGCCTTGGAGCTGGTGCCGACCACCACCATCCCGCAGGCCGCAGTGCCACCGGTGGTGGACGGCAACGCCGACCCGCAGGAGTACCCCGGCGCGCCGTTGGACGTCTCGTCGCTCTGGGAGGGCGAGCAGTGCGCCGCCCCGGACTGCGCTGCCACCGCGAGGTTCTCCTGGCACGGCGACACGCTGCACGCCCTGGTCGACGTGGTGGACGACCAGCAGGGCGCGCTCCTGGCTCCCGACGACTGCAAGCGCCACTGGCGCACCGACGCAGTCGAGATCACCCTCGATCCGAAGGCGGACGCGGAGAACACGTCGAGCACGTTCAAGCTCGCGGCGCTGCCGAGCACCCGCGACTCCGGGCCGCCCTGCTACGCCAGGGACGCCGACAACCACCAGGGGCCCGGCGAGGACACCGCGCCCGGTGTCGAGCTCGCGGCCACCCGGCGCGACGGCGGTTACACCGTAGAGCTGGCCATCCCGCTGCGGGACCTGCCCGGCTCGGTCGACCCGCGGCGGTTGGGGCTCAACGTCCTGGTCTACGACTCCGACAGCCAGGACCTGACCGGCCAGTCGCGGATCGGCTGGTCCACCTGGGCCGGTGTGCAGGGCGATCCGTACCGCTGGGGCCGGGCGATCCTCCAGGATCGACCCGCGGACCCGCCGACACCCGCCCCGGCTCCGGTGCTCCCGCTGGACGCGTTGTCCTCTGTGGACTCACCGGGGAGCATCGCGCAATCGGTCCGGCTGGGGACGTCGCTCGGCGGCGCTCCCCCGGCCGGTGATTCGGCCGCCCGGATCGCCAGCGCCCGCGCGCATCCGGGCGAGGTGCGCACAAGCCTCGACGTGAACGGCCCGGGGCGGGTCCACCTGTTCGTGCTGGACGCGGGCGGGGCGGTCCTGGCGGAACGGCAGCTCGACGTCGACGGCCACGGCGAGCGGACCGTGCCGGTCCAGGTCCCCGGCGGCACCCCGTCGAAGGTCCTGGTCGGCTTCGCCGCGCCGGACGGCGCTACCGCGGCCTCCGCCGCCGAGGTTCGCCAGCCGGTCTAGCGGCGAGAAAACCCGGTGCGTCCGGGTGAGGCGGTGCTGTATCGTGTGCGCCGTGAACTCTCCCGAGGCGTCAAGACGCTAGCCGCTCAGCACTCGCGCTGAGCGGCGGAGCCCTGTTGCCGCGCAACGCTCATGCGCGTTGATCGTCGCGAGCTGCTCCGCCTCTGCTTCGTCTTGTCGTTTCCTCGCACGTCCGCGGCCGGTTCGCGCTGGACGGGCGTGCCTCGTCGTTCGGGAGAACGTTCAAGTGCCTTTCGTCGTCTTCGTGCTCGCTGCCGCGGTGTTCGCGCAGGGCACGTCCGAATTCATGCTGTCCGGGATGCTGGCGGGCATCGCGGCGGACAGCGGTGTGTCGCTCGGCGAGGCCGGGCTGCTGACGTCGGTGTTCGCGGTCGGGATGGTGATCGGCGCGCCCGCCATGGCGATGGCCGCCAGCGCCGTTCCCCGCCGGGTCTCGCTGCTGGGGTTCCTCGCCCTGTTCGCCCTGTGCCACCTCGTCGGGGCGACGACCGCGAACTTCGCCGTGCTGCTGGGCACCCGCCTGGTCGCGGCGGTCGCGAACGCGGGTTTCCTGGCCGTGGTGCTCGCGAGCCTGCCGGTGCTGGTCCGCCCCTCGCTGGTGGGGCGGGCGACCTCGGTCATCCTGTCCGGCGTCACGATCGCCTGCATCGCCGGGGTGCCCGCAGGAACTGCCTTGGGCCAGCTGTGGGGCTGGCAGTCGGCGTTCTGGGCGATCGCCGCGCTGAGCGCGGCGGCGCTGGTCGTGCTGTGGCCGACGACCTCGGCCTTCTCGCGCTCCGACGCTCCGGTCGCGACGGCTCCGGTGTGGACCGAGTGGCGCACGCTCGCCCGACCCCGGCTCCTCGTCGTGATCGGCATCGGGGTCCTGGTCAACGCAGCCACCTTCGCCGCGTTCACCTACCTGGGCAGCATCACCACCGCGGTGACCGGTCCCGGTAGTTCGTGGGTCCCGGTGTCGCTGGCGCTGTTCGGAATCGGCTCGTTCCTCGGGGTGACCGCCGCGGGCCGCTACAGCGACCGGTACGCACAGCGGATCATCACCGGCGGCGCCGCCGTGGTGACCGCGTTGTGGCTGCTCGCCGCCTTTTCCGCGCACGTCCTGCCCGGGGTGCTCGCGCTGGCGCTGGTGACCGGGGCGGGATCGTTCGGCGTGGGCTCGACGGTGATCGCCTCGATCGTGTCCTCGGCGTCGGAAACGGCCCCGCGCATCGCAGGTGCGGTGGCCACCACCGCGTTCAACCTCGGAGCCATCGCGGGCCCCGCCGCAGCGGGCATCGTCGTCGGCGATGCCACCCAGGCCCACCGGGCCTTCTGGGTCAGCGCGGTTTTCGCCGCAGCCGCAACGTTCGTGGTCTTCGCAGCGCGGCGCAGCGTGGCCCGAGCCAAGGACGCGGCTGAGGCCTAGCGACAGCGAGCACGGGCCAGGCGTTCGAATCGTCTGCAACGCCTGGCCCGGTACCCCCCCCATGACGAAAATCCACCAGGGAGTTGACGATGTCGAACGGATGGGACCTGATCGTGGTGGGCGCCGGATCCGGCCGGTGCGGTGCTGGCCGCCCGCTGCGCTGCACGCGGTGAACGCGTGCTGCTGCTCGAAGCCGGGCCCGACCACCGATCCGCCGAGCTGCCGGAGGTGTGGCGCTCCCCGAACCCGCTCCGCGCCCTGCTCGATCCCGGCGCGAGCGGGGATCTGCTGCAGCGAGGCCTGCGCACCCGCCGAACCGAGCGGCAGGAGGCAGCACCGTGCATGCAGGGCCGCGGTGTCGGCGGCAGCTCCTCGATCAACGGGCACATCGCCATCCGGCCTCCGGTCGAGGACTGGGTGCGGATGGGGTGCGAAGGCTGGACGCACGCCGAGGTTCTGCCCCACTTCGTCAGGTCCGAGGACGACGCCGACTTCGCGGATCAGCCGTACCACGGGCGCGGCGGACCGATCCCGGCCCGGCGGGACCCGCAGGAGTCGTGGGGTCCCGCGGACCGCGCGCTGCACGCCGCAGCCTCGGCGGCGGGGTCGCCTGGTCGCCCGGCGTGAACGCGCCAGGTGCCACCGGTATCCAGTTCCCGGCGGCGGTCGAGCACGACACCGCGCTGGACGAGCTCCTGCTCCGCACGGTCACCGACGGCCAGCACGCGACCAGCACCTGCCGGATGGGGAGCCCGACCTCGGCGACCACCGTCGTCGACCCCCGCTGCCGCGTGCTGCACGTGGTGGACGCGTCCATCTTCCCCACCTGCCCCCGCGCGAACCCGAACCTGGTCACGATCGCGGCAGCGGAGCTGATGGTCGACCGGCTGATGCGCTGAGGTCACGAACCGGTCGGGCTCGGGTGCGGCTCCTGCTGGTCGGCGCGGCGCCCGTGCGCGGCGATGCGCCGGGCGTCGCGTTCCGGGCGGACGAAGGCGAAGGCCAGCAGGCCGCCGACGAGCATCAGGGTTCCCGGGATGGCGAACGCGAGCGCGAACCCCGTCGCCGGATCGGCCGCCGATTCGACGATCCGGCCCGTCACGTAGGGCGCGGCGAGACCGGCGAGCGTGACCAGCCCGACGGTCATCGACATCACCGCACCGCGCTGGGCCGGTGGGGTGATCTCGGCGTTGATGGTCTGACCGATGGCGAACTTGACGGCACCGATGCTGAAGGCGACGGTGATGAGCGCGATCTTGAGGGCGGGGTGCGACACGACCGGGACGAGGAGCATGGCCGCGCCCGCCAGGAAGACCGCGCAGCCGCCGAGGATTCCGCGCGACACCCGGCTGGACACCCCGCGGTGCATCAGCCACTGCGTCAGCGCGCCCTGCCCGAAGGTCGCGACGGTCTTCAGCACCCAGGGGGCGGTCACGATGGTGCCCGCGGCGACCGCGCTGTAGCCCAGCGAGGTCTCCAGGTAGGACGGCACCCAGGCGAGCAGCAGCGCCGAGGTCCAGTAGGCGCCGAAAGCACCGACGAACCCGGCCAGCCAGGTCCCGCTGAGCAGGATGCGCCGGTAGGGAACGCGGAAGTCCGCCGCTGGCTCCGGTTCTGCGCTGGTCCGGGCGCTCGCGCGGTCGGCGGTGCCCTCGCGGCCGACCACCGCCCAGATCACGCACCACAGGACACCGACGACGAACAGCGACAGGAAGGCCCAGCGCCAGCCGAAGTTGATGATGACCAGGGTCAGCAGCGGCGCGGCCACCACCCCGCCCAGCCCGCCGCCGCCGGAGATCAGCGCGCTCGGGATGCTGCGCTTCTCGTTGGGGAACCACTTGAACGCCGCGTGCATGGCCACCGGCTGCGCAGGACCTTCCGCCGCGCCCAGGACGATCCGGCTGGCCAGCAGCGCGGCGAACCCGGCCCCGGCGACCACCGGCAGCTGGGTGAGGCCCCACACCAGGGCCATGCCGAACAGCAGCCACCTGGTCGGGAAGCGGTCGGCGAGGAACCCGACCGCCACGGCCGAGACGTTGAACAGGAAGAAGAACGAGCTGGCCAGCAGTCCGTACTCCGAGTGGGACAGGCCGAGCTCGCGCATGATGGGGTTGGCGGCCAGCCCCAGCACCGCCTTGTCCGCGTAGTTGATCAGCATGAACACCAGCAGCATCGCCATGACGACCCAGGCCCGGGAGCCGGGCTTCGCCGCGATGTCGGGATTCGGGGACTCCATCGTCGCTCCAGGGGTGATCAGGCGGTGAGCAAGTCCTTCGCGATGCCGTTCTTCTGGATCTCCGAGGAACCGGTGAGGATGCGGAACATGCGCAGGCGGCGGAACAACCACTCGACCTCGCTGCCGCGCACCAGTCCCGCCTTGCCGTGGATCTGCACGGCCTCGTCGGCGATGCGGAAGGCGTTCTCGGCCACGAAGAGCTTGCACATGAACGCCTCGGTGCGCGGCTTGGCACCCGCGTCGAGCGCGGCCAGCGCGTCGTAGGTCATGCTCCGCGCGGCGTAGTAGGTGGTGGCCAGGTCCGCGATCTTGTGCTGGACGGACTGCAGCGCCGCCAGCGGCGCGCCGAAGGCCTGGCGGTTCTTGGCGAAGTCGACGGTCAGCTGCAGCGCGCGCCGCGCGTTGCCGAGCACCGTCGGGCAGTGCAGCAGCCGGTTGGCCGTGACCCGGCCCAGCCCGACCCGCAGCCCGTCACCGACGCGGCCGAGCAGCTGCTCCGGGCCGACGTAGCAGTCCTCCAGGACGATGTCGCTCTCGATGTGCTGGCCGGACATCGGGGTCTGGCCGTCGAGCACCGCGCACCCCGGCGAGTCCAGGTCGACCAGGAACGCGGAGTAGGACTCCTCGGTCCCGGCCATCCGGGCGACCAGAACCGAGAAGTCGGCGAACGGCCCGGCGGAGGAGAACACCTTGTGCCCGCTGATCCGCCAGCCGTCGCCGTCCGGGGTCGCGGTGGTCCGCATCGCGCGCACGTCCGAGCCCGCGTCGGCCTCGGTCAGCGAGAAGCAGCAGGCCCGTTCGCCCCGGATCACCGGCAGCAGGTACTTCTCCAGCTGGACCTCGGTGGCGAACTCGAAGATCGAACCGGCGCGCAGCGGCCCGCCCATGTCGCCGAGCACGGAGTGCGACAGGACGCGCCCCGAAGCACCGACCTCCTCCTTGAGCGCGGCCAGCTCGGTGAAGGACAGCCCCTGGCCGCCGAAGCGCTCGGGCAGGTGGATGCCGTAGAAGCCGAGCTCGCGGCTGCGCTTCCACACCGGTTCCAGCACCTCGCGGCCCAGCCGCGTTTCCGGGGTCAGCTGGCGGTCGGCCTCGTACTCGGCGAGCTCGCCGCTCAGGAAGTCGCGCAACCGCCCGACGAGATCGGCCAGGCGCGGGTTGTCGTCGTAGGTGGGGGTGAGCGTGAACGTCATGATCGTCCCTCCTCAGTGGACCTTGCGGTCGCTGCCGACCCAGTAGCGGTCGCGCACCGCGCGGCGGTCGATCTTCCCGTTGCGGTTCACCGGGAGTTCGGCGGCGAAGTCCACCGTCTTGGGCACCTTGTGGCGGGCCAGCTTCCCGGCGCAGAACTCGACGAGCGCCGCAGCAGACGTCGTTTCGCGGGTCACCACGACGGCCTTCACCGCTTCGCCCCACGTCTCGTCCGGCACGCCGACGACGCAGGCCTCCGAAACCGCCGGGTGCTCGTAGAGCGCCGCTTCGACTTCGCTGCAGTAGACGTTGAAACCGCCTGAGATGATCATGTCCTTCTTGCGGTCCACGATGAACAGGTAGCCGTCGACGCGCAGGTAGCCGATGTCGCCCGTGTGCACCCAACCGTTGCGGAACGTCTCGGCGCTCAGCTCGGGTTCCCGCCAGTACTCCCGGACGCAGTCCGGCCCGCGCACCACCACCTCGCCGAGCTCCCCGGCCGGAACCGGGTCGCCGTCGCCGTCCACCACGCGCACCTCGGTGTCGTAGACGGGCCGACCGCAGGAGGACAGCAGTTCCGGATCCTCCTCGATGCCGCGGACGACGTCCTCCGCGGTGAGCACGGTGACGCCGCTGGTGGTCTCGGCCTGCCCGTAGCCCTGCATGACGACCGGCCCGAACGCGGCGACGGCCTCGCGCAGCCGCTGCGGCGAAACCGGCGCGCCGCCGACCCGCAGGCAGGTCATCGAGGACACGTCCGCGGTCTTCAGCTCAGGGTGCGCGAGGACCTGGTTCAGCATCGTCGGCACGAGGAAGGTGGAGGTGATCCGCTCGGACTCGACGGTGCGCAGGAATTCCCCGGCGTCCCAGCGCGGGAGCACCACCACGCTGGTGCCGCGGGAGAACGCCGCCAGGAGCCCCATCCCGGTGGCGTGCGTGATCGGTCCGGCGGCGAGGTAGCGCTCGGCGTCTCCGGGCCGGTGCTCCGGGGTCATCAGCCGCTTGCGCATGTTCGCCAACCGGTTGCCGGTCGTCTGCACCGCGGCCTTCAGCGATCCGGTCGAGCCGGACGTGAAGTTGAGGACCGCCGGGTCGTCCTCGGCGACCTCCACCGCGACCGGGTCCTCCGCACCCGCAGCCAGCAGGTCGGCGTAGTCGCCGTCGTAGTCGACCACCTCGCACGCCGTTCCGGCGCGGTCCACGACCTCGCGCGCCATCTCCACGTGCGCCGCGTCGGTGAACAGGACCCGGACCGAAGCATCGGCCAGGACGTGCTCGACCTCCCCCGCGGCGAGCCGGGCGTTGATCGGCACCCGCAGGAACCCGCCCTTGCAGAGGGCCATTTCGGTCTCGACCAGCTCGGCGCAGTTCCCGGCGAAGGTCGCCACCGCCTGCCCCGGGCGGATTCCCCGCGCCAGCAGCGCCGAAGCCAGCCGGTTGGCGCGCGCCTCCAGCTCCCGGTAGGTCCACCGCCGATCGCCGCACGCCAACGCCTCGCGGTCCGGCCAGAAGGTGCTGCTGCGGGTGAGATAGCTGCCCAGGTTCACGTCGACTCCCAAGTTTCACGTCACGTCGACCAGTAGTAGACACGATGTCTACTAACGCACGACCTGTCAATGGTCGAGTACACTGAGCGGCCGGAACGAGGAGCACGAAAGGCCTGCCATGTCGACCGAGGACCGGCGCAGCCGCCGCACCCGCCGCCTCCTGCGGGACGCCCTGGTGTCCCTGGCGCTGGAACGCGGCTACTCCAACGTGACGGTGGAGGACATCACCGAACGCGCCGATCTCGGCCGGGCGACCTTCTACAAGCACTACGCGGACAAGGACGCGCTGCTCAGCCGCGTCGTCTCCGACCTGCTGGAAGAACTGCACGCGAGACTGCTGCCGCTGGTGCCGACCTCATCGGTGGGCTTCACCGGGAAGCCGGTGCTGGAGCTGTTCCGGCACGCGCTCGAGGAGCGCGACGTCTACCGGGTCATCCTGCGCGGCGAAGGCGACGGGCGGGCGCTCCAGGAGTTCACCGACGCGCGCACCGCCGCAGCCGCGCACGTGTTCCGAGCGCGCGCCGAGCACCACGGCGTGTCCCCGAGGATCGACCTGGACGTGCTGGCGCGCGCCTGGGTGGGCGAGCAGATCGCGGTGATGCGCTGGTGGCTGGAGACCTCCCCGCCGCAGCTCTCGCCGGAGGAGGTCACCGGCATGCTCCTCGACCTGTCGCTGCGCGGCCGCTACTGGGCCAACGGTTTCGACGGCGCGCCGCCCGACCGCGCCGAGGAGATCCCGGCGGAGGACTAGGCCGCAACCGTGCAGCACTCGGGGTTTCGTCCGCGACCTGGCCGGTGAACAGCTACCGGACGTGGGCGCCCGCGGCGGGGCCCGCTGACCGTCCACAGTGTCCCGACCGAGGACTTCCGCGCTGCGGAGCGCGGAACGGCCGCTCAACGTCGGCTTTCCAGCGCCTTCACCGCCGCCGAGGTGCGATCGGCGACATCGAGCTTCCTGAAGATGTTGCGCATGTGGTTCTTCACGGTTCGCTCTGAAATGCCGAGCGACTTGGCGATCTCCCGGTTCGAACCGCCGCGCACGAGGTAACCGAGCACCTCGTGCTCGCGGTTCGTCAACTCGGGAAGCGCTTCACCGTCGGGCACCTCGCTCGATTTCCCCGCGGCACCGGAGTGGTGGAGCTGGACGCGCAGCACCACCAAGTGCCCCACCTGTTCCAGGACGTGGCGCAGCGCGCGGGAGTGCTCGACGGCCTCCACCAGCAGCGCGGTGATCGCCCGGTCCAACGCCTGATCGTACGAAAGGGCCATCGAGTCACTCCACCTGTGCGAGTGGTCGCTGGTGCACGAGCACGCAGCGAAGCGAATCCATTCCGATGACCACATTTTCGTCCGCGCGGATCAGAACGTTTCCCGGCCCGGGCACCGTTCCCCCGAATGCCGATGAGATTGACGCGAACAGCCCAGCGCGCGCCCGAACCCGGTACCCCGGCCCAGAAGTCGTGGGCCGAATTGTTCATGGTCTCGATCTCCGGGCAACCGTAGGTTCGCGTTCGTCGGCCCAGCAACCATCGAACAGGGGGAGCTACGAATGCCAGTTCCGTCAGGCGCGAAAGAGGGACCATCCCGTCCCCGACCGTCCGGTTCCCCAGGCAGAATCCCGCGGCACGGCATGGATCCCGCCGCCGCGGCCGCGGCCGTGCGGCACCGGTTGCGCGACGACGCCGAACCCGCGCGCAACCTCGCGACCTTCCTGACCACGTCCTTCGAACCGGAAGCCGAACGGCTGCACAACGCCTACCTGAACCGGAACCTCGCCGATCGCGAGCAGTACCCGGCCGTCGACGAACTGGTTCAGGAATGCGTCCGCATCCTCGGAGAACTCTGGCGCGGCGACCACACCCGCGTCGTGGGTTCGGCCACCACCGGCTCGAGCGAGGCAGCACTGCTGGCCGGGCTTTCCCTCCTGCACCGCTGGGAGGAGCGCGCCGGGTCCGGGGTTCGACGTCCCAACCTGGTGATGGGTGCGGGTGTGCACGCCTGCTGGCGGAACTTCTGCCGGCACTGGGGGGTCGAACCGCGGGTGGCGCCCGCTCGGCCTGGTTGCATCGGGCTCGACGGCGCTGCCGCGGCCGAGCTGAGCGACGAATCCACCATCGGTGTCGTGGCCGTCCTGGGCGGCACCCTGGACGGGCGCTACGAACCGGTGCTGGAGATCGCCACCGAACTGGACCGCGCGGCCGCGCAGTCCGGGATCGACGTGCCCGTGCACGTCGACGCGGCCGGGGGCGGCTTCATCGCGCCCTTCCTCGATCCGGAGCTGGAGTGGGGCTTCGACCTTCCCCGGGTGGTGTCGATCAACGCGTCGGGGCACAAGTACGGCCAGGTTCCGCCGGGACTGGGGTGGGTGCTGTGGCGCGACCGGGACCACCGGAGCAGGCGGCTCGGCTTCCCGGTCAACTACCTGGGCAGCAACCACACATACCACGAGTTCAGCTTCTCCCGCTCCGCCGCGCCGGTGGTCCTGCAGTACTACAACTTCCTCCGCTACGGGTTCGCCGGTTATCGGCGCATCCACGCGCGTTCCCGATACCTGGCGCAAGACCTGGCCGAGCGGCTCCGCGCGACGGGGCGGTTCCGCTTCCTGGGCGACGGCCGCGACCTGCCCGTGGTCGCGGTGACCGCCGAACCCGATCTCAAGCTCTCCCAGCTGGCCCGGCAGCTCGGCGAGTGCGGCTGGGCCGTGCCCGTGTACCAGTTGCCGCCGGACCTCGACGAGCTGACCGCGATGCGCGTCGTGGTGCGCAGCGATCTGCACCCCGCGGACGTGTCCTCGTTCGCAGCAGCCGTCGACCAGTTCACCCGTTCGACCAAGTGAGGAGCAACCATGCGTCCGATCCGCGTTCTCGGCAGGCTCGCGCACGACGAACCGCCCCGGCCAGGTTCAGGGCTGCGGCTGGCGATCTTCCAGGCGGAGAACCCCGCGGGCTCGCCGCAGGCAGTCGTGGACAACCTGGCCAGGATGGAGCAGGCCGTCGCACTGGCCGCGCGCTACCGCTGCCAGCTGTGCGCCTTCCCCGAGTGCTACAACACCGGGTACTCGCTCGGCCCGGACGAGTGCGCACAGCTGGCCGAGCCCAGCGACGGCCAGTCGGTGCGCGCGGCGGTGAAGCTCTCGCAGCAGCACGACATCAGCATCGTGCTGCCCTACGTGGAGCGGGCCGTCGACGGTGCCCTGCACGACTCGGTGGCACTGGTCCACGATGGACAGCTGGTCGCGAACTACCGCAAGACGCACCTGTACGGGGCCGCCGAGCGCGCCAACTTCACCCCCGGCGACGAGCTGCCACCGGTGGTGGAGATCAACCGGTTCCCGGTGGGGGTGCTCAACTGCTACGAGTGCGAGTTCCCACCGCTGTACCAGGACTTGGCGCGGCGCGGTGCCCGGCTGATCGTCGGACCCACCGCGGCCGACCGGCACTTCGTGCTGCACGACGGGTCGCCGACGCGAGTGCCGTACCCGGACGCGACCGAGCACATCATCCCGGCGATGGCCGCGGTGTGGCGGGTTTTCGTGGCCTACGCCAACCGGCGGGGGTGGGAGGTCTCCGAACGCGGGCAGTGGGAGTACCGGGGCAATTCCGGGGTCTGGGGCCCGGACGGGCTCCCGGTGGTGTGCGCCGGGCCCGACGAGCAGACCGCGGATTCGCTGCTGATCGCCGATTGCGTGCCGGACGCGGTCCCGCCGTTCAGCCCGGAGGGCGACCACCTGAGCAACTCCCGGCTCCCGGTCGCCGACCGGCTGCTGCCCGCGCGCTGACTCACCGGCGACTGCGCGCCACCTCGGACATCGGTGCCAGCACCACGCCCTCGGCGGCGAACCGGTCGCGGATCGCCTGCGCGACGGCGACCGCGTTCGGCCGGTCTCCGTGCACGCAGATGGTGTCCGCGTCGACCTCGACCCGGCGGCCCGAGGTCGAGGTGACCGAGCCGTTGAGCACGGCGATGGCCTGCTCGGCGCACAGCTGCGGTGGTTTGGCCTGCGGGTCCGGTTCGATGATGATGTGGCCGGTGTCGTCGTAGTCGAGGTCGGCGAACGCTTCGCGCACCACCGGGAAGCCGCGATCGGCCAGCGCGTCCGCGACCGGACCGGCCAGCAGCACGACCCGCACGTCCGGTGCCGCGGTGGCGAACGCCTCGACGATCGCTTCCGCGACACCGGCATCGCGCGCGGCGAGCCCGTACAGCGCCCCGTGCGGTTTCACGTGGGCGACCGCAACTCCGTGCAGATCAGCGATCGCCCGCAGGGCGCCGAACTGGTAGAGGCACGCCTCGGCGGCGTCCTGCGGGCTCATCGCCATCGCTCGTCTGCCGAACCCGGTCAGATCGGGGAACCCGGGGTGGGCGCCCACCGACGTCCCGCCGTCGCGCGCCAGCTGCACGGAACGGCGCATGGTCGCCGGGTCTCCCCCGTGCCAGCCGCACGCCACGTTGACCGAGGAGACCAGCGGGATGAGCCCGGCGTCGTCCCCGAGCCTCCACCGGCCGAAGCTCTCGCCCGCGTCGGCGTTGAGATCGATGAGCGTGCGCACTTTCCATGCACCTCCCGGAAAGGCCCCGAATCGCCGATCGTAGTCGGCAGCCCCGATGAGCGCAGCGCTGTCGGCGGCGCGACCCGACCCCCACTCGAACGTGGGTTTTGCGGCCACGGCGGCGATGCACGCCGGGAGTCCGCGGCGCATCCTTTCCTTGCTGCCGGTAGGTGAGGAGGGGCACCGTGACCGCGACGAGGGTTGAACTACCACCCGCCCGGTACGAGTTCGGCGGTGACGAATTCGTCTTCGTCGAGCTCGACCGCGAGATGAGCCTAGAGGCGAACTTCAAGGCGATGGCGATCACCGGTGCGCTCGAGCAGCTCGACCTCGACGGGATCATCGACATCTGCCCGTCCAACGCCTCCTACCTGATCCGGTTGGACCCCGACCGGCTGCACCCCGCCGAGCTGGTGGAGCGGCTGGCGGAGCTGGAGCACTCCGCCGGGGAACTCCCGGACGACTACACCGTGCGCACCCGCGTGGTCGACGTCCCGATCCTGTTCGACGACCCGTGGACCCGCGAGACGCTCCTGCGGTTCCGCGACCGCCACCAGGACCCCGCGGTCACGGACCTCGAGTACGCCGCCCGGATCAACGGGCACCCCGACGTCGGCTCGCTGATCGACGCGATCACCTCGGCACCGTTCATCGTCACCATGCTCGGGTTCGTCCCCGGGCTGCCGTTCTGCTACCAGATGGTCCCCCGGGACCGCCAGATCGAGGTGCCCAAGTACGTGCGCCCGCGCACGGACACCCCCGAGCGCGCGTTCGGCTTCGGCGGTGCGTTCGCCGTCGTCTACCCGGTGCGCGGGGCCGGTGGGTACCAGCTGTTCGGCATCGCCCCCGCCCCGGTGTTCGACCTCGCCCAGCGGTTGCCGGACTTCGCCGACCGCATCGCGTTCCCGAAGGCCAGCGACATCCTCCGGTACCGGGCGATCGGCCTCGACGAGTACGAAGCCGTCCGGGCCGAGGTCGACGCCGGCACGTTCCGCTACCGCGCGCGCGACGTCACGCTGCGCCCGGCGGAGTTCCTCGCCGATCCCGACGGCGTCAACGAACGGCTGATGGAGGTGCTGTACCGATGAACGAGCTGATCGTGCGCTCGGGCGGCCTGTCCACGACCGTGCAGGACGCCGGGCGGCACGGGCAGTACGCGATCGGCATGCCGCCGTCCGGCGCCCTGGACCTGTACTCCTACGAGATCGCCAACGTGCTGGTCGGCAACCCCCGCGGTGCTGCCGTGCTGGAGGCCACCTACCTGGGCCCGGAGCTGGAGTTCACCGACGCGCGCCACGTCGCGGTGACCGGGGCGGACTGCGAGGTCGTGATCAACGGGCAGCCCGCGCCGACCTGGCAGCCCCTCCGGGTGGAGGCCGGTGACGTGCTGGCGGTGCCCCGGGTCCGGCGCGGCGCCCGCCCCTACCTCGCGGTCGCCGGTGGGATCGACGTGCCGCCCTACCTGGGATCCCGGTCCACCTACATGCTCACCGGCATCGGCGGCTTCCACGGCCGCGCGCTGAACTCGGGTGACCGGCTGCCGCTGGGCGCCGCCGCCCCGGCAGCCGTCCCGAGCGCGGAGCTGCCCGGCGAGCTCCGCCCGGACTTCCCCGAGGTCACCGAGTTGCGGTTCATCGTGGGGCTGTGCGCCTACCGCCTGACGACGGACGCCCTGCGGTCCTTCCTGGACACCGAGTGGCGGGTCACCAAGGACGCGGACCGGGTCGGCTACCGGCTGCGCGGCGGGTCGCTGGAGTTCGTGGAGCGGGAGCAGCCCTTCGGCGCGGGCAGCGACCCGGCCAACGTGGTGGACCTCGGCTACCCGGTGGGTTCGGTGCAGGTACCCGGCGGTGACGAGCCGATCGTCCTGCTCAACGACGCCGTCACCGGAGGCGGTTACGCGACGATCGGCACGGTCATCTCCGCGGACCGGGACCTCGTCGCGCAGACGCGCACCGGAAGCAGGGTGCGCTTCACCGCCGTGGATCTCGACGCCGCGATGGCGGCGCGGCAGGAACGACGTGCGCGGCTGGCCAAGGCCCGTGTCGCGCTCGACGCCGACCCGAGCTGAACCTGGAGGAACGATGTCCGCTGTCGACGCCCAGATCCCGGGCGTGTTCTACCGCCGCCCGTCCCCGGACGCGGATCCCTACATCGAGCCCGGAAGCGCGGTCGAACCGGGGCAGACGCTCGGTCTCATCGAGGTGATGAAGACCTACAACGAGATCAAGGCGGAGACCGCCGGGGTGATCACCAAGGTCCTGCTCGACGACGGCGACGAGGTCGACGTCGGGCAGCCCCTCTTCGAGCTGGACGAGGCATGACCGCGCTGCGCCGCGTGCTGGTGGCCAACCGCGGCGAGATCGCGGTGCGGATCGTCCGCGCCTGCCGCGTCGCGGGCGTCGCCGCGGTCGCGGTCTACTCCGACGCCGACGAGCACACCCGCTGGGTGCGGATGGCCGACGAGGCGCTGCACATCGGCCGCTCCCCCGCGCAGAAGTCCTACCTCGACGTGGAAGGGCTGCTCAAGGCCGCCAAAGCGGCCGAAGTGGACGCCGTGCACCCCGGTTACGGGTTCCTCGCGGAGAACTCCGAGTTCGCGCGGTCGGTGCGCGACGCTGGTCTGGTGTTCATCGGGCCACCACCGGAAGCCATCGACCTGATGGGGAACAAGGCGACCGCCCGCCGCACGGCGCAGTCGGCGGGGGTGCCGGTGGTGCCGGGCAGCGGCCCGTGCAGCGACCGCGCCCAGGCGGAGCGGGCGGCGGCCGAGCTCGGCTACCCCTTGCTGGTCAAAGCCGCTGCCGGGGGTGGTGGCCGGGGAATCCGGCCGGTGCGCGACGCGCGGGAGCTGGGCGATGTGCTGCCCGCGGCGCAGGCCGAGGCGCAGGCCGCCTTCGGCGACCCGACCATCTATCTGGAACGCGCCATTCCGCGGGCTCGGCACGTCGAGGTCCAGGTGCTCGCCGATGAGCACGGCAACGTCCGGCACCTGTTCGAGCGGGACTGCTCGGTGCAGCGGCGCCGCCAGAAGCTCATCGAGGAGGCACCGGCGCCGCAGCTGTCCGGGCGGGCGCGCCGAGCCATCGCCGACGCGGCGGTCCGCCTGGCCGAGCACGTCGGCTACCGCAACGCCGGAACGGTCGAGTTCCTGGTGGACGCCGACGAGAACTTCTACTTCATCGAGATGAACACCCGGATCCAGGTCGAGCACCCGATCACCGAGGCGATCACGGGCGTCGACCTGGTCGCCGAACAGCTGCGCATCAGCCGTGGTGCGCCGCTGTCGTTCGACCAGGAGTCCGTCGAGGTGCGCGGTGCCGCCGTGGAGCTGCGGATCAACGCCGAGGATCCGCGACGCGGCTTCGCCCCGACGCCCGGCCAGGTCACCGCGTTCGAGCTGCCCGGCGGCCCGGGGGTCCGGTTCGACACCTGGATCGACCCCGGCGACCGGGTCAGCCCCTTCTACGACTCGCTCATCGGGAAGCTGGTGTGCTGGGGCGCCGACCGGGAGCAGGCCCACGCCAGAGCCCGGCAAGCGCTCCGGGAGTTCCGCGCCGAAGGCATCGCCACGACCGCCGACCTGCACGGGCGCCTGCTCGCCGAGCCGGACCTGCGCCGCGGCCCCGTGCACACGACGTGGCTCGAGCACCTGCTCTCGGAATGACCCGCCCTCCGCACGTCCGGCTCGGCCGGTGGCGGTGCGCGGCGACCGGCCACGAGGCTCAAGGCACCGGCGGTCAGCGCGGTCGTCCCGCGCCCACCTCCACGTCCAGCCGGATCTGGTCGCGGTCGACGTCGAGCGCCGCGTGCACGCGGTTGAGCACCGGCAGGTTCAGCTCCGCGCGCGCGTCGGCGACGTGCTGGGTGCCCGGCGGGATCAGCGGGAGCGGGGGCAGCGGGCCGTCCTCGTCCACCGGTGGTTCCGGAACCGGGTCCGGTCCGGGTTCCGGGGGCGCGGGCGGCGCCGGTGGCGGGGCCACCGGCGGGACGACCGCCGGTGGTGGGGTGCGGGCGGCCGGGACCTGCTGCTGCTCCGGGGTTTCCGGGCTGACCGGCGCGGCCGCCAGCGGCGGCGGGTCGGTCTCGTTCGCGGCCAGCGCGATGCCCAGCGCGGCCAGCGCCGCCAGCACCGCGCCACCGGCCGCCAGGCTCTTGCGCGGGTTCGACCGCACCGCCCCGATCACCCCGGCGCCGACCAGGCCGCCGCCCGAGGCAGCGAGGTAGCCGCTGGCCGTCGCGGTCCCGCCCAGCACGATCGGCGCGACGAACACCTTGAGCGAGCCGTTGATCTCCATCAGCTCAGCGGCCACCGCCGAGCACCGGTCGCAGTCGTCCAGGTGGGCGTTGACCTGCGCCGTCTCGCGCTTGGACAGGCCTTCCCTGGTCCACGCGCCCAGCCGGTCGATCGCCGAGCGGCAGGCGTCGGGCTCGGCGGCCATCTTCATCAGGTGGACCTGCAGGTACTGCTGCTTCAGGCCCTCGCGGGCCCGGTAGGCCAGGGCGGACACGCCGTTGGCCGTCATGCCCAGCATCGGCGCGACCTTCGACGGGGACTCGCCCTCGATCTCCACGTGCCAGAGCACCATCTGCCACCGCTCCGGCAGCCGGTTGAACGCCTCCGCGATCAGCGACCGCTCCTCGTTCTCCACCGCCGGGTCCCGGAACGGCTGGCTGATGTCGATGTTGGGCACCGTCTCCACGTCGTCGACGGTCTGCGTCCGCTTCGCCTTGTTCGCCCGGTCGTAGGCGCCGTGCCGCACCGCGGTGAGCAGGTAGGCGCGGAAGGCGTCCGTCGGGCCCCGGCCGTCCCGCAGCAGCCCGAGCACCTTCGCGAACGCCTCGGACACCACGTCGTCGGCCTCGGCCTGCGACTTGGTGACCTGCCGGGCCATCGCGTGCGCGGCACCCACGTGCCGCTCGTACAGGAGCCCGAAAGCCTCGCCGTCCCCGCCGCGCACGGCGTCGATCAGCTCGGCGTCGCTCGCCCCCCGGACCTGGTCTTCCTGCGGTACCGCCGCCACCACTCATCACCTCAACGCCACGTCTCCCAGCGGGAGAAGCGTATCCGGTGGCTGTTGCACCGAACAGGCGTTCTCGATCACGACAACGGCTCAATACCGGCTCGTCCCGGTGGACCAGTCCCTGCGATGTCGTGAGCGCGAAGCCGTGTTCCAGCACGGCTTCGCACTCACGACCCGGGGCGGGCTAGCTGCCACCGCCAGCAGGCTCGGGGGCGGCGGCGCGCTGGACCGGCTTCGCCGACGTGGCCCTCAGCGGGCTGTTGAAGATCATGTTGAGCACCACCGCCACGATCGCGCCCGCGACGATCCCGGTGCCGAAGACGGTCTGGAACCACTGCGGGAACTGCTGGTAGATCGTCGGGGCGGCCAGCGGGATCAGCCCCACCGCCAGCGAGACCGACACGACGAACATGTTGTGCCCCTGCTCCAGGTGGGCCCGCGAGAGGGTGCGGATACCGCTGGTGGCGATGCTTCCGAACAGCATCAGCCCGGCCCCGCCCAGCACCGGGTACGGCACCAGGGAGACGACCCCGCCCAGCACCGGGAACAGCCCGAGCAGGGCCATCACGCCACCGGCGACGGCGACGACGAACCGGCTGCGCACCCCGGTCAGCGACACCACGCCGACGTTCTGGGCGAAGGCGCTGGTGGGCAGGCCGCCGAACAGCGAGCCGACCGTGGTGGCGATGCCGTCCACCCGCAGGCCGCGGGTGACCAGCTTCTGCTCCACGTCGCGGTCGCAGATCTCGCCGATCGCCAGCATCCCGGCCGAGCTCTCCGTCATCGCCACCAGGATCACGATGCACACCGCGAGGATGGCGGCCGGGTGGAACTCGGGGGCGCCGAACTGCAGCGGCATCGGCAGCGCGAACAACGACGTCTGCTCGAAGGTGGTGGTGTCCAGCATGCCGAACGGGGCCGCGGCCAGCGTGCCGGCGACCAGCCCCAGGATCAGCGCGATCTGCTTGAGGAACCCGCGCAGGACGCGCTGCAGCACGATGATCACGACGAGGGTGAACAGCGCGAGGCCGAGGTTGGCCGCCGAGCCGAAGTCGGGGGCGCCTTCGCCGCCCTGCACCCAGGCGACGGGCACGGTCATCAGGGACACGCCGATCAGGGTGATGACCACACCGGTGACCAGGTGCGGGAAGAAGCGCATCAACCGCCCGAAGAACGGTCCGACCGCCAGGCAGAACAGCCCGCCGACGAGGACCGCGCCGAGCACGGTCTGGATCCGGTGGCCCTCCGGCGCGGAGTGCGCCACCGTGAGCAGCGAGGCGAGCCCCGCCGAGGAACTGGCGTTGACGAAGGGCAGCCGGTTTCCCGCGAAGCGGCCCGCGCCCAGCGTCTGCAGCAGGGTCGCCAAGCCCGCCACCAGCAGGCTCACCGAGATCAGCACAATCTGGTCGCGCTGGTCCAGCCCGCAGGCGGGGCCGATGATCAGGGGCGGCGCCACCACACCGGCGTACATCGCCCCGACGTGCTGGAAGGCCGCTGGGATCAACTGCTTGGCCGGCAACTTCTCGTCGACCGGATGGCAGGCCGCCGGGGTCGGATTCCCCTGCGAATTCATTGCCATGCCCAGTTCCCCTTTTTGAAAGAACGGATGCCCCGGTCCGCCGCGGACGGGGGCCGTGCTGTTAGCGTCGGCCGCAGGGCTGGCGGCACCGAATGGTCCGCCACCTCTCCCGCCGTCGCGTTGTCGTCCGACGCGGCGGGACGGCCGTTCTCCGGCGTGAACCGGCCGGTGGGCCGGCTCCGATGCCTCCTCCCCGGTGAAGAGCTCGGTGCCGCAGGCGCTTTTTCGCCGTTGGGCACGAGCAAGCTACGTCCGGAATCCAACTCGCGTCAACATTTTGTTGAACTTCCGTTTCGCGGAATTGATCGGCGCGCCGCGGCTTTCCGGCGGGAGAAGAAAACGACAGCTTCTTCCCGGAAACTCCTTGAACGGACGGCGGAACGCTGCTACTCGGAACCGCATTTCTCGATTCAGCCGCATTCCGCGGCCGATCACGCTCCGTGCAGCGCGAGGTAAGGGGCCAGCGCGACCAGGGTGACGACCAGCGCGTACTTCAGGCCGCGAGCGGGCAGGGCGCGGGCGATCTTCCAGCCCAGCAGCACGCCAGCCAGCTCGGGGACGCCGACCAGGGCGGCCAGCGGCCAGTTGATCGAACCAGCGGCCAGGTAACCGATCGTGCCCGCACCGGCGATGACGATCGACTGGGCCTGGGCGGAGGCCAGGGATTCCAGCACCGGCACGCCCAGGACCACCAGCAGCGGCACGGTGAGCATCGGCCCGCCGATGCCCACGACGCCCGCGGCGACCGCCACCGCGAACCCGAGCCCGGCCACCAGCAGCGCGGGCGGGTGCGCGCGGGCGTCCCCGGGGCGGCGCCATTCGCGGTAGCAGACCAGCGCCGCCACCAGGGCGACGAACGCCCCGAGGACCAGGCCGAAGACCTGCTCGGAAACCCCGGTGTTGATCAGGACGCCGAGCGGGGTGCCGACCAGCGCCGTGCCCGCGAGGATCAACGCCGTGCGCCGGGTTTCCGGTTCGCGCAGGTGTCCCGATCGGGTGTAGGCGGCGGTGGCCAGCGCTCCGGTCGCCACGTGGGTGACGATGGCCGTGCCCGCCACCTCCGCCGGGGACAGGTCGGTCAGGGCGAACAGCCCGATCGTGGGCAGCACCCCGCCCGGCCCCACCGCGGTGATGCCGACCCCACCGGCGAATCCGATCAGTCCTAACAGGACAAGGGTCGGGATCGTCGCTCCGTCCATCATAGACCTTCTCAGCTCTCTGCACGAAACCCGTTGGCACTGTTGACGATCTGCGAATCATCTGGTTCAGAGCGGGTTTTCGACCGGCGGGAGACCTCGGTGGAGCGTGGCGGTCAGCGCCATGCGGTCGGCCCGGATCCGGATCGACTCGACGTCCACCGGGCGCCCGTCCGCCGTGCGGGTCAGGCGTTCCAGCGCGAAAACCGCCGCGTGGTCGGGGATTCCCAGCAGCGCAGCGGTGTCCGGGTCGGCGTTGACCGCGTGCACCGCCACCTCGGCGGTGCCCAGCCGCTGCCCGGTGGTCTCCTCGATCAGGCTGAACACGTCCCGCCCGGCGAGATCGCAGTCCAGCAGCCGGAGGCCGACGTCGGCGGTGAGGTAGGTGGTGTCCAGCGACAGCGGCAGCCCGTCCAGCCACCGCAGCCGTTCCAGGTGCACGCCGCCCGCGGCCGGGTCGACCCCGAGCCGCTCGGCGATCGGGACCGGCAGCTCCGCGACCGGCCGGGCGGTGCGGACCTCGTTGGTGATCGTGCCGTACCCGGTCATCACCTCGGCCAGCCCGGCCAGCCGGTCGAGCCCGTGGCCGTACTTCGGCAGCACGACCCGCGTCCCCACCCCGGGCTTGCGCGTCACGACACCTTCCCGCCGCAGCAGCGCCAGGGCCTCCCGCACCGCGTTGCGCGAGGCGCCGAACTGCTCGCCCAGGCGCCGCTCGTCCGGCAGCACGCCGTCGGCGAACCGGCCCGCCGTGATCTGGTAGCGCAGCACGTCGGCCACCTGCCGCGCCCGTTCGGCGCGCGGCCGCGAGGACGTCCACTCCGCCGGGACCCACCGACCTGCCGCACCGCCACCCGTCTCGTCCACGACTGTGGACGCTACCGGGCGAACATTGCGCCGGAGTTACGCCACCCACATTGACCTGGAAAAACGCTCAACCAGGCAGGACGTCCCGGCGAATCGGAGTTCCGCCGGGGTCACCTCCGCAGCAGCGGCCCGGCGGCATGATCGTGTTGATATGTCCCGGGCCCGCACCGAAAGTAGTGGGGACGTGGAGCCGCCAGCGTCGAGGGTCGGGGGTCGGCATGCGGGTAGTCAAAGCGTGGCCAGTCATCGTCGGGACCGCGTTCGCCTGCGCCCTGACCTCGTGCTCGGAACCGGAACCGAAGGTCTCCGCCGCCACGGTGACGACCTCGGTGCCCAACGGCGCCACGCAGGTCGGGCCCAGCGACCCGCTGGTCGTCACCGCCCACCGGGGCGTCCTCACCTCGGTCACCGTTACCACCGACGGGGGAATCGCGGTCCCGGGCGAGCTGACCGACGGCGGCCGCCGGTGGAGCAGCACCGCGCCGCTGGAGTTCAGCAAGACCTACCGGGTGCAGGCGCTGGCGCAGGACGCCGAGCGCATCCCCGCACCGCCGACCAACTCGACGTTCACCACGGCCACCCCGGTGGAGGAGGTCACCGTGGACCGGACCCGGCCCTCCGACGGCGACGAGGTCGGGATCGCCATGCCGGTGTCGATCTACTTCAGCAGGCCGGTGACCGACCGCGCCGCCGTGGAGCGCCGCCTGTCGGTCGAACCGTCGGTGCCCACCGAGGGCTCGTTCCACTGGATGAGCGACGAGCAGGTCAACTGGCGGCCCAAGGACTACTGGAAGCCCGGCACCACCGTCCGGGTGCGCGCGCGGCTGTACGGGGTGGACACCGGCGGCGGTGTCATGGGCACCGCCGACCACGAGACCAACTTCCGCATCGGGCGCGACCAGCGCGCCGTCGGCGACGTCAACACCCACACGCTGACCGTCTTCCAGGACGGCCAGGAGATCAAGCAGCTGCCCGCCTCCTACGGCCGGAGCATCTACCCCACCCAGTACGGGGTGCACGTGGCCTTCGAGAAGCACACCTCCACCCGGATGCGCTCGGACACCTGGGGCGGTCCGCAGAAGGGCGAACCCGGCTACTACGACGAGGTCCTGCCCTACGCGGTGCGCATCTCCAACAACGGCGAGTTCGTCCACGTCAACGGCGCGACCGTGTGGGCGCAGGGCGAGTCCAACGTCTCGCACGGCTGCGTCAACCTCTCCCCGGCCAATGGCAAGTGGTTCTTCGACTGGGTGCAGATCGGCGACCCGGTGGAGATCGTCGGCTCCGACCGGCCGCTGACCCCCGCGGACGGCGACATCCCGGACTGGACCATCCCGTACGAGGAGTACGTCCGCGGCAGCGCCCTGCACGAGGCGCGCTGACCCCGCTCAGAGGTACTGGCCGACCGGGCCGTCGCCGCTGGCCAGCTGGCTGACCCGCACGCCCGCCAGGTCGGCGGGGCGCAGCAGCCGGACCTCCGCGGCGTCGTGGTCCGCCGACGTGATCCGATCGCCCTGCAGGGCGATCGCCCGGTCCAGCAGGTTGCGCACCACTCGGCCGTTGCCGAAGGACTCGTCGCGCTTCGCCGCGCGCAGGATCTGCCGGACCTGCGCCCCGACTCCGTCGGCGAGGGTGAACCCGGCGCCGTCCGCCATCCGCTCGAAGATGGCGACCAGCTCGGCCTCGCTGTAGTCCGGGAAGTGCACCACCGACGGGAAGCGGGAGGCCAGCCCCGGGTTGGTGCGCAGGAACTCCACCATCCGGCTCTCGTAGCCCGCCGCGATCACCACCAGGTCGTCGCGGTGCTCCTCCATCAGCCGCAGCAGCTCGGCGATCGCCTCCGGCCCGTAGGACTGCCGCCCGTCCGGCGGGGTCAGCGCGTAGGCCTCGTCGATGAACAGCACCCCGCCCAGCGCGCGCTCCACCGCGGCGCGGACCTTCGGCGCGGTCTGCCCGATGTACTGGGCGATCAGGTCGGCGTGCGAGACCTCCACCAGGTGCCCGGAGGACAGCAGGCCGAGCTCGGCGTAGACCGCCGCGATGAGCCTGGCCACCGTGGTCTTGGCCGTGCCCGGGTTGCCGGTGAACACCAGGTGTCGCATCCGGGACCCCGGTTCCAGGCCCGCGGCTCGGCGCAGCCGGTCCGCTTCGGCCTCCGAGACCAGCAGGCGCACCTCGCGCTTCACCGTCTCCAGGCCCACCAGGTCGTCGATCGCCGCCATCGGGTCGGCCGGGAGGTCCGCGCGCACCGGTTCCACCGGGGTGTCCGGGACGTCGGCGACCTCGATCCGGTCCAGCGCGCCCGGCTCCTCGTCGGCGAGGATCCGCCTGGACTGCAGGGAGATCGTGCGCTCCAGCAGGTGCGCGGCGAGGCGGCCGTTGGTCATCGCCGCGCTGCGCCGGGCGGTGCGGACCAGCCGCCCGACCTTCTCCGGCACCCCGGCCGCGACGGTGAAGCCCGCTTCGGCGGCCTTGCGCTCGTACAGCTCCACGACCTGCGCATCGGTGAGGTCCGGGAAGCGCACCACCTTCGGGAAGCAGGCCGCCAGCTCCGGGGTCGCCTTCAGCAGGCCGTTCACCGCCGCGTCCGGGCCGCACAGGACCACCAGCAGGTCCTGCGGGCGCGCCTGCAGCCCGGCCAGCAGCGCGTCGATCACCCCTCGGTTGCGGGACTGGTCGACGTCGATGCCGGGCCGGGCGAGGGTTCCCGCGTCCTCGATGCACAGCACCCCGCCCGCGGCCTGGTCGATCGCGCGCTGCACCCCGATGGCCGCCTCCGCCACGTGTCGCCCGGCCAGGTCCGCGCAGTCGACCACCACCAGGTGCCCGGAGGACAGCAGGCCGAGGTCGGCGCACATCCGGCCCAGGATCCCGGCCGCGGTCGTCTTCCCGGTTCCCGGCGCACCGGTGAACACCAGGTGCCGGGGCCGGGCCGCACCCGGCATCCCGGCCTTGCGGCGCAGCTCCGCGGCGCGCCCCTCGGCCAGCACCAGGTCCAGTTCCCGGCGCACCGACTCCAGGCCGACGCAGTCGGCGAAATCCGCCCCGCGGGCCGGGGGTTTCGGCAGGTCCCGGCGCAGCACCTTGAGCTGGCCGCTGCTGCTGCGGGCCCGGGCGGCTTCGACGGCGCGCTCGGCCACCTGCTCGACCAGCCGGGCGCCGCGCAGGTTCTGCTGCCCGACGGCCGCCAACCGCGCACCCTCCCGGGCGGCGGCCTGCGCCACCGACGCACCGCGTCGGGCCACCGCGCGCTGGAACAGCTCGACCCGCGCCTCCTGCGTGAACGGGCGGGTCTCGGCCACCCGGAACTGCTGCAGCAGCGCCGGATTCACCGCGCCCACGCGGTCCGCTCCCCCGGCCCGGCACACCACGAGGACGTGCAGGTCCGGCAGCCGGTTCAGCAGCCGCCGCAGCTCCTCCAGCAACGCGGTCGCGGACCACTCCAGGCCTGCCAACTGGTCCAGCCCGTGCACCACCAGCACATCGCGCGGGCCGAGGCCGTAGGTCTTCTGCTGCAGGTGCACGACGGCGTTGCTGACGTCCAGGCTGGCGAACTCGGCCTCGGACACCCACATCTCCTGCCGGTGCCCACCGGCCTTGAGCAGCGCGCCGCGCAGCAGCCGCACCGCGGTGCCCCGGCCGGTGCTCTCCGGGCCGGACAGCAGCATCCGCACGGCCGCGGTCCGGCCCGCCCGGAAGTCGGCCAGCTCGGTGCGCACCGCCTCCGCCAGCTCCCGCTGGCCCACCAGCTCCGCAGCCGGGTCCTCGGAAGCCTCGTGCAGCTGCTGGCCGGAGGTCAGCTTGGCCACCAGGGGGTTGACCACCCGGCGCGGTCGGGTCAGCACCCGCAGCTGGTGCTGGAAACCGCGGAGCAGGGCGTCGCAGCTCGGCGTCACCACCCCGTTCGGCAGCCCCTGCACCACGCCGCTGATCCGCATCGCCATGTCGAGCCAGGCGCGGCAGACGTCCACCTCGCCGGCCAGCACCGCGCGCCCGAGCCAGGCCAGCACCTGGTTGTGCCAGCGGTCGGCGTTGAAGGTCTCCCGAAGTCCGGCGAACATGCTCTGCACGACCTCGAACATCGGCCGTCCCGTGGTGAGCGCCAGCTCCACCGGCACCTCCACCAGGTCCGCGTGCAGCATCAGGTGGGCCAGCGCGGCCTCGTGCTCCACGGCGGGGGCGATGTCGGGGACCGGACCTGCGCTCGACGTGCTCGGCACCCGCTCCAGCAGCCGCTGGTGCGCGGCCAGGAAACCCGAGCACGCCCAGTCCAGGTAGCCGACCGGCCCGGCGAGCTCGGGCAGCGCCGCCAGGACCGACTCGTCGGCCCGCTCCGCCCAGGTCTCCCGCAGCGTCGCGAGCGGCTCGACCAGGTCCTGCTTGGCCAGCGCCGGGTCGGCCGCGCGCAGGTCGTGCAGCGCGATCAGCGCCCGGCGGCGCGGTTCCAGGGGTTCGAGCCCGGCGAAGACGTCCAGGCAGCGGCGGGCCAGGTCGAAGGCCACCTCGCGCAGCTCCGGGTCGTCACCGGCACCGGTGAGCAGCCATTCCGCCGGCGGCCGGAACAGCGAGGTGTTCGCGCTCCAGGACCAGGCGCGGTTGGGCGGCCAGGGCTGGGCGACGAACCCGCTCAGCGCCTCGCACTGCACGTCGGCGGAGTTGCCGCCGCGCACCGCCACCGTGCCGAGCAGGAACTCCAGCAGGCACCACAGCTCGGCGCCGACGATCGTGGTCCCCTCGGCGTAGAAGTCCGGCAGCTCCACGGCCAGCCGCTCGGCCGCCGGGTCGCGGTTGAGCTCCTCCGCGCGCGCCCAGATCTCCTCGTACAGCCCGTCCGGAACCCGCCACGGGCCGTGCGAGTACACGTCCAGGACGGGTTCGTCGGACAGCAGGAGTCGCAGGTGCTCGGGCAACGTCGGTCGGTCCACGATCGGCCAGACTACTTCCGCCCCGAACCCGCCCGGGGCGGAACCCGAACTCGGCCGGGACCGGTCAGGGCACCGCCAGGACGATCTTGCCGAGGGCCTGGCCGGTGCGCAGCCGCTCGACCGCTGCCGCCGCCCGGTCCAGCGGGAAGACCTCGTCGACGACCGGTCGGATGCGGCCGTCGGCCACCGCCGGGATCACCTCCGGGACCAGCCCGGCGAGCACCGCGCCCAGCTCGGCCGGGCGGCCGAACCCGAACGACACGCCCCGCAGGTGCAGGTGCCGGGAGGACAGGTGGTCCAGGTTGATGGTGGACTCCGCCCGGTCCAGGCGGCCGATGTTGACCAGGTGCCCTTCGACGCGGGTGGCCGGGAGGCACGCGGCGAACAGCCGTCCGCCCACGTGGTCGAGCACGACGTCCACCCCCTGCCCGCCGGTGGCCTCGAGCACCTCCTCGGTCAGGCTGTCGCCCGGGCCGACGACGACCACGTCCGCTCCGGCGCTGACCAGCAGCGCCTCCTTCGACGCGGTCCGGGTGGTGCCGACGACGGTCGACGCCCCGAGCACCTTCGCGATCTGCACGCCGAGCAGGCCGATGGCCGAGGTGGCGCCGGTGATGAGCACCGACTGCCCGGCCCGGAACGCGCCCAGCTGCAGCGCGCCGTGCTCGGTGAGCAGACCGGTCGGCAGCGACGCGGCCTCCTCGGGGCCGATGGTGTCCGGGATCCGCAGGACGTGCCGGTGGTCGGCGCGCACGTACTGGGCGAAGCTGCGCGGCTGGGTGCCCATCACCCGCTCGCCCACCGACACGCCGCTGACGTCCGCGCCGATCGCGGCGATCTCACCGGCGAACTCGTAGCCCGCGCAGTACTCCTCCCCCGTGCCGCCAGCCGTCGGGTCGGCGGCGGCCAGCACCGAGGCGTCGGCGTTGTTCAGCGCCGCGGCGCGGACGCGCACCAGCACCTGCCCACGTCCGACCTCGGGCACCGGGACCTCCCGCGCCTCCCACTCGGGGCCGGTGCCGCCGAACAGCGCAGTCATCGTCGCGGGCATGTGAAAGCTCCTCCGTCGCGGGGAAAGGCTGCGCTGCCGAGTCCGTCCAAGGATGGCCGCCGTCCGACCCGGGCGCACGCCGCCCGCGAAAGACCGGGACCCCGCCCTCGCGGACGGGGTCCCGGTTCCGGCGGAGCGACCTCAGGCGAGGTCGAACCGGTCGAGGTTCATCACCTTGTCCCACGCCGCGACGAAGTCGCGCACGAACTTCTCCGCCGCGTCGTCGCTGGCGTAGACCTCCGCCAGCGCCCGCAGCTCGGAGTTCGAGCCGAAGACCAGGTCCACCCGGCTCCCGGTCCACTTGACCTCACCGGCGGCGTCGAGCGCCTCGAAGGTCTGCGCGTCCTCCGCGGTCGGCCGCCACGTGGTGTCCAGGTCGAGCAGGTTCACGAAGAAGTCGTTGCTCAGCGTCCCCGGGTTGGCGGTGAGCACGCCGAGCTGGGAACCGTCGTAGTTCGCGCCCAGCACGCGGAGCCCGCCGACCAGGACGGTCATCTCCGGCGCGCTCAGCGTGAGCAGGTTCGCCCGGTCCAGCAGCAGGTACTCGGCGGGCAGCCGGTTGCCCTTGCCCAGGTAGTTGCGGAACCCGTCCGCCGCAGGCTCGAGCGCGGCGAAGGACTCCGCGTCGGTCTGCTCCTCCAGCGCGTCGACGCGGCCCGGCGTGAACGGCACCTCGACGGCGTGGCCCGCGGCCGCGGCGGCCTGCTCGACCGCGGCGCACCCGCCGAGCACGATCAGGTCCGCCAGCGACACCTTCTTGTTGCCGGTCTGCGCGGCGTTGAACGACTCCTGGATCGACTCCAGGGTGCTCAGCACCGTCGCGAGCTGGTCGGGGTTGTTGACCTCCCAGCCCTTCTGCGGTTCCAGGCGGATGCGCGCGCCGTTGGCACCGCCGCGCTTGTCGCTGCCGCGGAACGTCGAAGCCGAGGCCCACGCCGCGGAGACCAGCTGCGCGACGTCCAGGCCCGAGCCGAGGATGCGGGTCTTCAGCTCGGCGATGTCCGCGGCGTCGACCAGCTCGTGGTCGACCTCCGGCAGCGGGTCCTGCCACAGCAGCGTCTCGGCGGGCACCTCCGGGCCGAGGTAGAGCGACTTCGGGCCGAGGTCGCGGTGGGTCAGCTTGAACCAGGCCCGGGCGAAGGCGTCGGCGAACTCGTCCGGGTTCTCCATGAACCGCCGCGCGATCGGCTCGTAGATCGGGTCGTAGCGCAGCGCGAGGTCGGTGGTCAGCATGTTCGGCGCGATCCGCTTGGACGCGTCGTGGGCGTGCGGGACGGTGCCCTCGCCTGCCCCGCCCTTGGGCTTCCACTGCTTGGCCCCGGCCGGGCTCTCGGTCAGCTCCCACTCGAAGCTGAAGAGGTTCCACAGGAAGTTGGTGGACCACTTCGTCGGCGTCGAGGTCCAGGTGACCTCCAGGCCGCTGGTGATGGTGTCCGCGCCCTTGCCGGTGCCGAACGAGTTCTTCCAGCCCAGGCCCTGCTCCTCCAGCGGGGCGCCCTCGGGGTCGGCCGCGAGGTGGCTGTCCGGGGCCGCGCCGTGGGTCTTGCCGAAGGTGTGCCCACCGGCGATCAGCGCCACGGTCTCCTCATCGTTCATCGCCATCCGGCCGAATGTCTCGCGGATGTCGCGGGCCGCGGCGATCGGGTCCGGGTTGCCGTTCGGCCCCTCCGGGTTGACGTAGATCAGGCCCATCTGGACCGCGGCCAGCGGCTCCTCCAGGTCGCGGTCACCGGTGTAGCGCTCGTCGCCGAGCCAGGTGGTCTCCGGGCCCCAGTAGACGTCCTCGTCGGGTTCCCACACGTCCTCGCGGCCACCGGCGAAGCCGAAGGTCTTGAAGCCCATCGACTCCAGCGCGACGTTGCCGGCCAGGATCAGCAGGTCCGCCCAGGAGATCTTCCTGCCGTACTTCTTCTTCACCGGCCACAGCAGGCGGCGGGCCTTGTCCAGGTTGACGTTGTCCGGCCAGCTGTTCAGCGGCGCGAAGCGCTGCTGACCGGCCCCGGCGCCGCCGCGGCCGTCGCTGATGCGGTAGGTGCCCGCGCTGTGCCAGGCCATCCGGATGATCAGCGGGCCGTAGTGGCCGAAGTCGGCGGGCCACCAGTCCTGCGAGGTCGTCAGCACCTCTTCGATGTCCCGCTTGACGGCGGGCAGGTCGAGGCTGCGGAACGCCTCGGCGTAGTCGAAGTCCTCGCCCATCGGGTTGGCCACCGGCGGGTTCTTCGCGAGGATCTTCAGGTTGAGCCGGTTCGGCCACCACTGGCGGTTCCCCCCGCCCTGGGTCGGGTGCGGTGCACGTCCGTGCGCCACCGGGCACTGCCCGGCACCCTGCTCCGCGGCCGCCTGGCCGACGTCGGTGCTGTCAGTCACGGGATTCCTCTCGAGCTCTTCAAGTGCTGCTTGCTGGATCGGGAGTGCAGTCCGGGCACAGACCCCAGTAGATGACCTCGGCCTCGTCGATCGTGAAGCCGCGGGCATCGGATGCGGTCAGGCAGGGTGCGGCGCCGACGGCGCAGTCGACGTCGGCGACCACCCCGCAGGACCGGCACGCGAGGTGGTGGTGGTTGTCCCCCACCCGCGCTTCGTAGCGGGCCAGGGAACCCATCGGCTGGATGCGGCGCAGCAGCCCAGCGGCGGTCAGCGCCCGCAGCACGTCGTAGACGGCCTGGTGGGACACCTTCGGGAGCACCTCCCGCACCGCACCGATGATCGACTCGGTGTCGGCGTGCGGGTGGTCGTGCACGGCGGACAGCACCGCGACCCGCGGCCGGGTCACGCGCAGTGCTGCCTCGCGCAGCATGCGCTCGAGATCGGCTGTCGTCGGCACGAGCGGCAGTCTGGCCGGTTTTCTGGACCGAATCAAGAGTGTTCCGCGGATCGATATGATTTCTATCAACACTGAAACTATCGACGATCATGAACCGGGACGGCGACCCCGCACGCGCCGCCGATCACCTTGAGCCCCCGCTCCGGTCACCGATCCGGGAACAGCGCCTGCGGCAAGGAGAATCCGGGGGAGCACCCCCACCCCACCCGCCGCCGCCCGTACCCGCTCCACCGCGGATGTTCAACGACTGCGCCGAGATCTACCCAGAAGTGTCCACTGTAGATGTCGGGACGCGCCGGGTTCGCTATGTTCGCGGTGCCCCCCTCGAAACGCAGTGAGGAGACGTGATGAGCCTGTCCCGGGAACTCCCGATCCACATGCAGCGCAACGGATTCGACCCGGTCCCGGAGCTGAGCGCGATACGGCGGCGCGAGGGGGTGGTGCGCAGCACCAGCCCGTTCGGCATGGACAGCTGGCTGGTCACCCGCTACGCCGACGTCCGGTGGGTGCTCTCCGACTGGGAGACCTTCAGCAACGTCCTGCCGATCTACTCCTCGCCACCCGGCTCCCCCGAGGAGGAGGACGAGAACGTCATGCGCCAGGCGGGCAACGTGCTCGTCGTCGACCCGCCCGAGCACACCCGGCTGCGGCGGACCGTCGCGCCGGAGTTCACCGCCCGGCGGCTGAGCCGGTTGGAGCCGCGCATCACCAGCATCGTCCACGACCACCTCGACGAGCTGGAGCGCGCCGGATCGCCCGGCGACCTCGTCACCGCGTTCTCCATCCCGGTCCCGTCGCTGGTCCTCTGCGAGCTGCTCGGCGTCCCGCACGAGGACCGCGAGGACTTCCTCCGGTACACCAACGGTTTCCTCAACACCGCCTTCACCGACGAGGAGCGCAAGGCGCTGCACGCCGAATCGCACGCCTACCTCGCCCGGCTCGTCGCCCGCAGCCGGGTCGATCCCGGCGAGGGGCTGCTGGGCCGGGTGACGCAAACCCACGGCGACGAGCTCACCGACGCCGAGATCGTCGGCCTGGTCAGCCTGCTCCTGCTGGTGGGGCACGAAACCACCGCGGACATGCTGTCGCTGGGCACGCTGGCGCTGCTGCAGCACCCCGAGCAGCTCGACCGGCTGCGGCGCGACCCCGAGCTCATCGACCCGGCGATCGAGGAGCTGCTGCGGTGGCTGGCGATCGCGCACGCCAGCACGGTCAAGGTCGCCACCCGGCAGGTCGAGATCGCCGGGCAGGTGATCAACGCGGGTGATCTGGTGATGTGCTCGTTCCCCGCGGCCAACCGCGACCCGGACTTCGTGGCGCGGCCGGACGAGCTGGACATCACCCGGGCCCCGTCCCGGCACGTGGCGTTCGGGCACGGGGCGCACCACTGCATCGGTGCGCCGCTGGCCCGCCTGCAGCTGCGGATCGCGCTGCCCCTCCTGCTCGACCGGTTCCCCGGGATGAAGCTGGCCGCCGACCCCGAGTTCCGCACCGGTCACCTGACCCACGGGCTGAAGTCCCTGCTGATCGCCTGGTGAACCGCGAGGTGGTCCGGCGCCGCCGGATCACCTCGCCGCCGCGACCCGGTCCCGCCGGGCGCTCCCCCGGCCCACCGGGATCACCAGGTGGGTCGGGGCGGGGGCGCTGTCGTCGATGCTCGCGGTGAACTCCTTGCCGTCGTCGCGGCAGACGAACTGCATCACCTGCCGCCCCGCGGCGGCGGCCCGGATCAGCCCGCCGGTGGTCGCCCACACCCCGGAGAGGTAGAAGTTCGCCAGGCCGGGCAGCCGCGGCCCGTGCTTCTTGATCACCTTCTCCATCGTCTCGCCGCCCTCCACGAACGGCTGCCAGCCCAGCACCGTGCCGTTGTAGTTGCCGGTGTAGCGGACCTGGGTGAGCGGGGTGGAGATGTCCCGGACGGTGACGGCGTCCTTCAACCCCGGGTAGCGCGCGTCGAGGAAGTCCACGATGACGTCCTTGACCCGGCGCTTGGCGGCGTAGTAGTCGGCGCCGCGGCGCACCGAGAGGGTGTGCCGGGGCTCGCCCTTGCGCATCCGGGTCGCCTGCTCCGGCCCGGTGGCCAGCTCCCGCCACGGTCCGATGTCGCAGAAGTAGGTGGCGTAGACGATGGTCCGGCCCTCCGGCGCGAGCTCCGGGTAGTGCGAGCTGCGGAACTGGACGTTGATGCTGGGGTGCCGGATGCCGGTCAGCTGCGCGGCCACCTCCTCGTCGAGCAGGTGGGTGGTGCACGGCTCGCCGTCCGGGAACGGCCGGTCCAGGCCCAGGAACAGCGCGAAGTAGCCCGGGAAGATGTTGCCGGGCTCGTCGATCGTGCTGGTGTAGAGCTCGCGGTGGGTGTCGGTGAGGTAGCGGCCGCCGAGCAGCTTCATCGTCGTGGTGCGGCCGTCGCAGGCCGACACCACGATGTCGGCGCGGAACTCGCGCCCGTCGCTGAGCCGCACGCCCACCGCGCGGTCGTCCTCGACGAGCACCTCCTCGACCTTCGCGTTGTAGCTGATCTCGCCGCCGAGGTCGCGGTAGCGGCGCTCGATCGACTCGGCCAGCCCCAGCGAACCGCCCTCCGGGACCCCGGCGGAGCGGTTGGCGTGCGCGGCGAGCTGGAAGTAGAACGGCAGCACCGGGAACGCCGGGTGCTTCTCGTAGAGGATGAAGTTGAACGCCTCCCGGAGCAGCGGTTCGCGGAACTTGGCGGAGTAGTCCGTCATCAGCGTGCCGATCGACCTGCGGATGAGGTTGAAGTACGGCGCGAACGAGGCCAGCATCCGCCAGCGCTCGAAGGTGCCCATCAGGCCGACCGGTTTGAGGAACGGGTAGACCGACAGCAGCTTGCGGAACTTGCGCAGGCCGTTGCAGAAGTCCCGGATCAGCTTGGCGTCGGCCGGGGAGATCTCCAGCAGGTGCTCCTGCAGCCGGTCCGGGTCGGAGTAGAAGTAGACGGCCCGGCCGTCGCGGCCGCGCACGATGTTGAACACGTCGAAGTGGCGCATCTGCTTGCCCTGCAGGGCACCGAGCTCCAACCAGATCTGGTGCATCTCGTTGCCCGGGCCGTTGCCCAGCAACCAGCTCACGCAGCAGTCGAAGGTGAAGTCCCCCTTGTCCCAGGCGGTGCAGCAACCACCCGGGATCTCGTGCATCTCGAAGATCTGGCTGCGGTACCCGTTCATCTGGGCGTAGCACCCGGTGGACAGGCCGCCCAGCCCACCACCGATGATGATCATGCTCTGCCGCGACATCCTCAGGCCTCCTCGGTCAGCTGCATCGGGCGGACGTCCAGTTGCGGTAGGTGGCCGAGCATCTCCGGCCGCCAGGGTTGGTCGTCGGGGCTCTCCCAGGCCCGGAACGGGATGCCGAGCTCCTCGCACAGGAACTGGATCGCGAACCGGCCGCTCGAAGCCGCCTTGATCAGCCCGCCACCACCGATCCACTGCCCGGCCATGGAGAACCCGGCCAGCCCGGGCAGCCGCATCCGCTGCCGGTTCACCAGCCGGGTGGCCAGGTCGTCGGCCTCGGTGAAGCCGATCCAGCCGAGGATGCTGCCGTTGTGGTTGCCGGTGTAGCGGTGGTTGGTCGTCGGCGTGGCCACGTCGACGACGTCGATGCGCCCGCCGATCTCCGGGTGGCGCTCCGCCAGGAAGGCCCGGACGAAGTCGGCGGCCTTGCGCTTCTGCGCCCAGTACTCGCGCCGGTTGCGGGTGCGCAGCTCCCGCCAGTACCCGAAGTCGCTGAAGTAGGTGCAGTGGAACAACGACTTGCCCGGCGGGGCGCAGCCCGGCCAGTAGCGCGACCGCAGCTGGACCACGAGGCTGTCCTGCATCACCCGCGGCAGCTGCGCGCTCTCCTGCGCGGAGAGCAGGTACGTGGTGCTGTGCGGGGTGTCCGGCGGGAGCTCGACGTCGACGCCGACGAACACCGACATCATGCCCGGGTACACCGCTTCGGGCTTGTGCAGCAGCTCGCCGTAGAGCTTGTCCAGCTCCGGGGTGGTGTACTCACCGCCCAGCAGGCGGTAGATCGTGGTGTACCCGTCGCAGGCCGAGATGACGTGATCGGCGTGGTGGCGGGTGCCGTTCTTGAGCTCGACGCCGACCGCCCTGCCGTCCTCGACCAGGATCCGCCGCACCCGCGCGCGGTAGCTGATCTCGCCGCCGAGCCCGGTGTAGCGGTCCTCGATGGACCTCGCCAGCCCCAGCGAGCCGCCCTCCGGGATTCCCGCGTTGCCGTGGTGGGCGCAGGCGATGTTGTACAGGTACGGCAGCAGCGGGAACTGCTCGTGGTCCTGGAAGAAGACGTTCGGGAACCCCCGCCGCAGCAGCGGGTCCTCGAACTTCGCGCTGAAGTCGGCCATCCGCCGCGCCGAGTTCCGCCAGAACAGCAGCAGCGACGGCAGCACCTCGCGCAGCACGGCCAGCTTCTCGGGCAGCGTCTTCAGCGGCGGTGGCTTCAGGAACGGGAAGACCTCGAGGTCCAGGAACCGCCGCAGGTCCCGGCAGAACGACTTGATCAGCCGCGCGTCGCCCGGCGAGAGCGCGAGCAGGTGCCGCTCCAGCCGATCCGGGTCGTGGTAGAACCGCACCTCCCGCCCGTCCTCGCCGACGACCCGGTTGAACACCTCGAAGTTGGTGATCTCCTTGCCGTCGAGCGCCCCGAGCTCCCGCCAGATCTGGTTGGCCTCGTTGCCCGGTGCGGTCCCGATCAGCCACTCGATGCAGTAGTCGAAGATGTAGCCCTCGCGCGACCAGGCGGTGCAGCACCCGCCCGGCAGCACGTGCTTCTCGAGGATGCGGCTGTCCAGCCCGCTCATCTGCGCGTAGCAACCGGCCGCCAGGCCCGCGATCCCGCCGCCGATGATCAGGACGCTCGGCTTGCCGCTGTCAGGCATCGCGGACCGCTCCTTCCAGGATCCCGCGCACCAGACCGGCGTTGGTCGGCAGGTGCGCCTCGTCGAGCATCTCGGCGTGGTCGCCCGACCCGCGGTGCACGTCGCTGCGCGTCGCGGAGCTGCCGTGCCAGCTGCCCGGGGCGCCGGTGGCGTACTGCTCGGCCTTGAGCTCGTCGGAGATCACGCTCACCGCGGCCCGCACCGTGCCGGTGTTCGGCGTCCGGCTGCTGTAGTCCAGGTAGTCCCTGGCCTGCTCGCGGGTCTCCGCGGCCACCACCTCCGAGCCGGTGTGCCTGCGCAGGTGCTCGGCCAGCTCGGTCTCGAACGCCGCGAGGTGCTCCTCGCCGAGCTGGAAGGACTCGCCGATCCGGTAGGAGTCCACGATGATCACGTCGGAGACCTCCCGGCCGCGCCGCTCCAGCTCACCGGCCACCTCGAAGGCCAGGTTGCCGCCCAGCGAGTAGCCGAGCAGCGCGCAGCTGCCGTCGGGCTGCAGGTCCTCGACCAGGTCCGCGTAGCGGGCCACCTTGTCGTCCCCGGTCAGGTAGTTGAACGCCACCACGCGGTGCTCCGGCAGGTGCTCGGCGAACTTGCGGTAGACCAGGCCGTGCCCGCCGGCGGGCGGGAAGCAGAACAGCGGGGCGCCGAGGTCGCCGAAGGTCAGGTAGGGCTGGGCGCCGCCGATCCGGCCGGTGATGATGTGCTCCAGCGTGGTCGCCATGCCCTGCAGGGTGGTGACCTTGAACAGCTGGCTGACCGGGATGCTGATGTTGAACTCGTGCTGCAGGTGGTGGATGAGCTCGATCAGCCTGATGGAGCTGCCGCCGACCTCGAAGAAGTCGTCGCGCAGCGCGACCTCCGGCAGGCCCAGCACGGACTTCCAGTGCTCGGCCATGCGCTCCTCGAACAGCGTCACCGGCTGCTCGTCGGCGTCGTCGCGGGTGACCTCGGGCTCGGGCAGCGCGGTGAGGTCGACCTTGCCGTTGGAGGTCAGCGGCAGCGCGGCCACCTCGACCAGGTGGGTCGGGATCATGAAGGTCGGCAGGTACTCCGCGAGGTGCCTGCGCAGCGCCCGCACGTCCAGCGCGGCCCCGTCGGCGGGCACGCAGTAGGCGCACAGCACGTTGTCGCCGTCGGCTCCGGCGCGGGTGGTGACGACCGCTCGCGCGAGTCCCGGCCAGGAGGCCAGCCGCGCTTCGATCTCACCGGTCTCGATGCGGTGGCCGTGCACCTTGACCTGCGAGTCGGCCCGGCCGAGCAGGTGCGCGGTGCCCTCGGCGTCCCAGCGGGCCAGGTCGCCGGTCCGGTACAACCGCACCGGTTCACCGCCGAACGTGCGGGTGACGAAGCGCTGCGCGGTCAGCTCCTCGTCGAGGTAGCCGAGGGACACCCCGTCGCCGCCGACCCACAGCTCGCCGGGCACGCCCGGCGGCACCGGCCGCCCGTGCCGGTCGAGGATGTAGAGCCTGCTGTTGGGCAGCGGTCGGCCGATGGGCACCAGCTGCCCCGGCGCCAGGTGGTCGGTCGGCCCCTCGAAGTAGGCGCTGTCGATGGTGGCCTCGCTGAGCCCGTAGGAGTTGACCACGCGGGTCCGCGGTCCGCACAGCTCCCGCAACCGCTGGTACTCCTCGACCTTCCACGCGTCGGAGCCGACGACCAGCAGCCGCATGAAGTCGAGCCGGTGCCCGGCGCGTTCGCAGTGCTCCACCAGCCCGCGGACCACCGCGGGCACGAACTCGGCGCAGTCGACGCGCTCGGCGCGCATCACGTCGTGGAGCCGGGCGGTGTTGAACAGCAGGTCCCGGTTGACCAGCACGAGGGTTCCGCCGGAGCACAGCGCCCGCACCAGGTCGCCGGTGAACACGTCGAAGGCGGAGCTGGCCAGCTGCAGGTGCACGTGGACGTCCTCGCCGAGCCGGTACTCCGCGTGCCAGGCGTGGTAGGCCGAGGACAGGTTGCGGTGGCTGACCCGCACGGCCTTCGGTCGGCCCGTCGAACCCGAGGTGTAGATGACGTAGGCGGGCGATTCCGGGTCCAGCGGGCGGTCGGCGGCCTCCGGCCCGGCCTCGGCGCGCAGCTCGGCCGGGGTCAGCACGACGCCCGCGCCGCCCAGCTGATCGCGGTGGGCGTCGTCGACGACGGCCAGCACGGCTCCGGCGTCGCGCACCATGTCGGACAGCCGGTCCGCCGGGTGGTCCGGGTCCAGCGGCAGGTAGGCGCCACCGGCGTGCAGGACCGCGAGCAGGGTGGTGATCAGCTCCGGCGACTTCTCCATGCACAGCGCGACGACCGCGCCGTTGGTGACGCCGAGATCGCGCAGCCGGTGCGCCATCCGCCGGGACTCCCGTTCCAGCTCCCGGTAGCTGAGCCGCCGCGTCTCCCCCGCCTCCGACGGCATCGAGACGGCGATCGCGTCGGGGTTCTCGGCGGCCGCCCGGCTGATCAGGCGGTGCACCGCCACGTCGTCGGCCGCCCGCCGGATCGCGCCGCTGAAGTTCTCCAGCAGCTGCTCGGACTCGACGTCGTCGAGCATCCGGACCTGGGTGGCGGGTTCGGCGGCGGGAGTGCTGGTCAGCGATTCGACCAGGTTGCGGTAGTGCCCGGCCATGCGGCGGATCGTGGCGGGCCGGAACAGGTCCGAGTTGTACTTGAAGACGCAGTGGAACCGGCCGTCCGCCTCGTCCTCGTAGGCCGACAGCGTCAGGTCGAACTGCCCCTCCTCCTCCGGCAGCTCGATGTAGTCCAGCCGGTAGCCGTACTTCTCGGTGGCCACCTTGTGCACCAGCAGGATGAACATGGCCTGGAACAGCGCCGACCGGCTCGGGTCGTGCTTGCCGCCGAGCTCGTCGACCAGCAGCACGAACGGGTACTCCTGGTGGTCCAGTCCGTTGAGGACGGTCTCGCGGGTGCGGGCCAGCAGCTCGCCGACCGTCGGGTCTCCGGACAGGTCCACGTACAGCGGCAGCGGGTTGATGAAGTAGCCGTACACCGAGGCGAACTCGTCCTGCGTGCGGCCGCTGACCGGGCTGCCGACGATCACGTCGTCCTGCCCCGAGTACCGGCTCAGCAGCAGGGTGTAGGCCGCGAGCAGGACCACGAACACCGTCACGTCGTGCTCGCGGGCCAGCGCGTGCACCCGCGCGGTCAGCTCCTCGTCGAGCACGAAGAACTCCGAGGCGCCGTTGTTGGTCTGCACGGGCGGGCGCGGGCTGTCGGTGGGCAGGTTCAGCACCGGCGGTTCGGCGGGCAGCGCCGTGCGCCAGTACTCGAGCATCCGGCGCGCGTCGTCGCTGGCCAGGAACCGGTTCTGCCAGTTGAGGAAGTCCAGGTAGGTGGCCGCCACCGGGGGCAGTTCGGCGCGGCGCCCGGCGCGCAGCGCCTCGTAGACCGCGAGCAGCTCCTCGATGAAGGTGAACGTGGAGATCGCGTCGGAGATGATGTGGTGCACCGCCTTGGTGATCACCCACCGGTCCGGCCCGCGCCGGAACAGCCGGAACCGGATCAGCGGGTCGTTCTCCAGGTCGTAGGGCTTGCGGTACTCGTGGATGATCAGCTGGTAGACGTCCTCCCAGGGCTGGTCCTGCACGTCGAACAGCTCGACGTCCGGCTTGACCTCCGCGGAGATCCGCTGCACCGGTTCGCCGTCGACGAGCGCGAAGTTGGCCCGCAGGCTCGGGTGGCGCTCCAGCATCGCGCGGAACGCCTCGAACATCAGGTCCGGGTCGAGCTCGGTGCGCACCTCCACCGCACCGCCGATGTTGTAGGCGAAGCCGTCCGGGTTGAGCTGCTTGAGGAACCACAGCGCCTGCTGGTTCTGCGTCAGCGGGTACTGCCGCTCGTCGTGGAACACCTCGACCTCCGCGCCGGGGCCGGCGTCGGCGCCGGACGCGTCGAGCTGCTCGTGCAGCCGGCCCACGAGCTCGGCGACCGGGGAGCTGCCCAGCAGGGCCACCACCGGCAGCGCGACGCCGAACTCGGCGTGGGTCCGGGCGCGGACCTCCATCGCCAGCAGCGAGTCCAGCCCGAGCGCGTTGAGCCCGGCGTTCTCGTCGACCTGCTCGGGCTGCACCCGCAGGACGGTGGCGACCAGCCCGGTGAAGTGCCGGGCGAGCAGGTCGCGCCGCTGTTCCGGCGCGGTGTTGCGGAACTCCTCCAGGAACCCGCCGCCCGCCTCGGCGCGGTCGGCCGCTTCCGCGCCCAGCTCGGCCACCAGCGCGGGCGGCGTGGTGTACCAGGCCAGGAACACCGGCCAGTCGACGATGGTGGCCACCAGCAGCTGCGCGTGCGCCTGGTCGACGACCCGTTCCAGCACGTCCATCCCGGCTTCCGGGGACAGCGAGCTCATGCCGCGGTTGGTGCGGTAGTGCTCGACCAGCCCGAGGTCGGCGATCATGCCGGTGGCCCACGGCCCCCAGTCGATGCTCAGCGCCGGGAGCCCGAGCGAGCGCCGGTGGTGGGCCAGCGCGTCGAGGAAGGCGTTGCCCGCCGCGTAGTTCGTCTGCCCCGCCGTGGTGAGCACCGAGGCGATCGAGGCGAACAGCACGAAGTGGTCGAGCGGTTCGTCCCGCAGCTGCCGGTGCAGCACGGTGGCGCCGATCGTCTTGGGGTCGTGCACGGCGTCGAAGGTCTGCCGGTCCATCTCCGGCAGCAGCGTGTCCGCGACGTTCCCGGCGAGGTGGAACGCACCGCGGATGGGCGGCAGGTCCTGCTGCCGGTAGTCGGCGAGCCAGGTCGCGAAGGCCGCTTCATCGGTGATGTCCAGCGGCACCAGGAGCGGCTGCGCGCCGAGCGCCTCCAACTCCTTGACCAGCGCCACCTTCTGGCCGATCGGGGTGTCCGGGTCGACCTCGCGCCAGCGCTCGCGGGCGGGCAGTTCGGTGCGCCCCACCAGGATCAGCCGTCGGGCGCCGCGCCGGGCCAGCGTCCGGCAGGCCAGCCGACCGAGCGCGCCGAACGCGCCGGTGACCAGGTAGGCGCCGTCGGAGCGCAGCCGCAGCGGCAGCGGTTTCAGCAGGTCGTCGGGCCTGCGGAGGCGGCTGGTGCGGCGGCGGTCGCCGCGCAGCGCGATCTCCTCCTCGTCGTCGGCGCCGATCTCGCGCAGCAGCGCGGCGGCGTCGGCGGGCACGTCGGTCCCGGCCGGGTCGAGGTCGATCAGCGTGACCCGGTTGGCGGTGAGCTCCTGCTGCCGCAGCACGCGGCCGATGCCCCAGGACGGCGCGGCCAGCGGCTCGACCTCGTCGTCCGCGGTCACCGCCTGCGCGCCGCGGGTGACCACGTGCAACCGGGCCCGGGACTGCTCGGCGGCCAGGGCCTGGGCCAGCGCGATCAGCGAGTAGGTGCCTTCGGTGCGCTGGCGCGCGAGCTCCGGTTCACCGGCGGTCTCGAACTCCGGCCGGTCCAGGTTCCAGAGGTGCACCACGGCGTCGAAGGGTCTGGGCAGTTCCCCGAGCAGGCGCCGCAGGTCCTCGGCGCTGCCGGGCACCACCTCGGACGCGTGCTCGCCGCGCCGGTAGGCGGTGCCGGGCCGGACCAGGTGGCAGCGGCCGCCCCGTGCGGTGACCTGCGCGGCGAACTCCTGCCCGATGCCCTGGGAATCGGCCAGCACCAGCACGTCACCGGGCACTTCGGGGGGTTCGGCGAGGTCCGGTGCCGGGATCCAGGTCGGGGCGAGCAGCCAGCTGTCGATGGTGGCCGCGGCGACACCGGCCGAGGCCTGCTCGACGTCCGCGGCGCGGAAGCCGTCGATGTGGCCGAGCACCGCGCCGTCGTCGCCGTGCACGGTGATCTCGCCGATGAGCTCGTCGCCGTCCCGGCGCACGATCCGGGCGTGCGCCCAGATCGGCCGGTCGCCGATCGGCTCGGTCCGCACCTCCGCGATGGACAGCGGCAGCCGGATGCCGGTCTCCGGCACGTCCTCGGCGGTCAGCGGCGTCAGCAGGGTCTGGAAGCAGGCGTCCAGCAGCGCCGGGTGGAAGTGGTGCTCGCCGGAGCCGCTGAGCGCCTCGCTCGGCCGGATGCGGGCCAGCGCCTCGTCCGGTCCGATCCAGACCTGCTCGATGCCCTGGAACGCCGGGCCGTAGTGGTAGCCGAGCTCGGCCAGCGCCGCGTAGCAGGCCGGGCCGTCGAGGTGCTGCGGGCAGCGGGCGCGGATCGCGTCGGCGTCCAGCCGCGCGCGCGGCCGGTCCGGGCGACCGGCGCGCAGCACCCCGGTGGCGTGCACCGATCGCCGGTCGTCGCTGACCGTGGCGATCGCGAACTCCGCGTCGGCGGTGCAGGACAGCTGCACCTTCCTGGCCTCGTCCTCGGGCAGGAACAGCGCCTTGCGCAGCTCGACGTCGGCCAGCGCGACCGACGTGCCGCCGGTCACGGCCCGCACCGCCTGCGCCGCCATCTCCAGGTAACCGGCGGCGGGGAACACCACGTCGCCCTGGATCCGGTGGTCGCGCAGGTACGGCGCCTGCTCGACGTCGAGGGTCGCCTCCCAGGACGGCTCGGTGGTGGGCATGCGGCGGCCCAGCAGCGGGTGGTCGAGGCGGCCGAGCCGGACCTGGGCCACCGCCTCGGGCTCCACCCAGTAGCGGTCGCGGCGCCACGGGTAGGGCGGCAGCGACACCGCGCGGCCGCCGGGTTCGAGCACGTCCCAGTCGATGTCGACGCCGAGGTTGTGCAGGTCCGCCAGGGACGTGGTGAACCGCTCGGCCTCGTCCTCCTCGCGGCGGATGGACGGCACCGCGGCGCCCTCGATCTGCTTGTCCAGCAGGCATTCCCGGATCGAGTGGGCCAGCACCGGGTGCGGCCCGACCTCCAGGAACAGCCGGTAGCCGTCGTCGGCGAGGCGGTCCACCGCCGCGCGGAAGCGGACGCTGTCGCGGACGTTGCGCCACCAGTAACCGGCGTCCAGCTCCGGGCCTTCGGCGGTGCCCTCCTGACCGGTCAGGTAGAGCGGCACCTGCGCCGGACCGGGCCGCAATTCGTCCAAAGAGGACAGCAACTCGTCCTTGATGAGGTCCATCCGGGCGCTGTGGTAGGGCACGCGGACGGCGAGGAACTTCGCGAACACCTGCTCCTCGCGCAGCTCGTCGGCGAGCGCGGCGAGCGCGTCCTCGTCCCCGGCCAGGGTGCACGCGGCGGGGGCGTTGATCGCGGCCACCGAGACGCGATCGCCGAAGCGCTGGACCCGCCGCTGCGCCTCCGCCTCGGACAGGCTCACCGCCAGCATCGTGCCGGTCCCGACGAGCTTCTGCTGCAGGCGGCTGCGGTGGACGATGATCCGCACCGCATCGGCCAGGTCGTAGACCCCGGCCTCGTAGAACGCCGCCACCTCGCCGGTGCTGTGCCCGACGATCGCGTCCGGCCGCACGCCATGGTGCCGCCACAGCGCCGCCAGCGCCACCTGGACGGCGAAGTTGGCTGGCTGGGCCAGCCAGGTCTCGGCCATCTGCGAATCGGCCTCGTCCGCGGTGAGCTCGGACAGCAGCGACCAGCCTGCGATCCGGGCGATCTCCCGGTCGCAGCGCTCGATCATCTCGCGGAACACCGGTTCGCCCGCCAGCAGCTGGCGGCCCATCGCCCACCACTGCGGCCCCATGCCGGTGAACACCCACACCAGCCGACGCTCGTCGCGGGCCTGACCGGTGCGCGCGAGCGGGTGCGCCTCGCCGCGCGCGCACTCGGCCAGCCGCTGCGCCAGCTCGTCCTTCGACGAGTACACGATGGACAGCCGGTGGTCGTGGTGCTGGCGGCGGTGCGCCAGGGTGTGGCCGAGGTCGGCCAGGTCGAGCGCGTCGAGCCGCTCCGCGATCCGCCCGGCCAGCTCCGGCAGCGCCGCCGGGTCCCGCGCGGTGAGCGGGAGGATGCGGTGCTCGCGCTGGGCGGGCCGCCGCTCGGGCTCCGGCCGCTGCGGCGCCTCCTCCAGGACGACGTGGGCGTTCGTGCCGCCGAAGCCGAAGGAGTTCACCCCGGCGCGGGCCGGGCCGTCGTGCTCGGGCCAGTCGGTGAGCCGGTCCGGGATCTCGTAGGGCTGGGCCGCCAGGTCGATGTCCGGGTTGATCCGGTTCAGGTTGATGTGCGGCGGGATCTTGCGCTCCGCCAACGACAGCGCGGTCTTGATCAGGCCGGCCATCCCGGCGGCCGATTCGGTGTGCCCGATGTTGGTCTTGACCGAGCCGATGTAGCAGCGCTCCCCCGGCTTGCGCCCGATCGCCAGCGCCCGGCCCAGCGCGTTGGCCTCGATCGGGTCGCCCACCGGCGTGGAGGTCCCGTGCGCTTCGACGTACTGCAGCGCGCCGGGTTCGATGCCCGCCTCCGCGCAGACCCGCTCGATCAGCTCGATCTGGGCGTCGGCGTTGGGCACCGTGATCCCGTTGGTGCGGCCGTCCTGGTTCACCCCGCTGGCGGTGATCACCGCGTGGATCGGGTCGCCGTCGCGCAGCGCGTCGTCGAGGAGCTTCAGCGCGACCACCGCCACGCCCTCGGCGCGCACGTAGCCGTTCGCCTCGGCGTCGAAGGTCCGGGACCGCCCGTCCGGGGAGAGGAATCCGCCCTTGGTCTCCGCGATGGTGTACTGCGGCGCCATGTGCAGCAGCGTGCCCCCGGCCAGCGCGAGGCTGCTCTCGCCGCGGCGCAGGCTCTGGCAGGCCAGGTGCACCGCCACCAGCGAGGAGCTGCAGGCGGTGTCGATCGAGACGCTCGGCCCGCGCAGGTCCAGGCAGTAGGAGATGCGGTTGGACGCCATCGTCATCATGGTGCCGGTCGCGGTGTGCGCGGCCAGCGTCTCGAAGCCCAGGTCGGCGAACTGGACGATCTTGTAGTCCAGGGTGAACGCGCCGACGAAGACGCCGACGTCGCGTCCGGCCAGCTCGTCGGGCCGCTGCCCGCCGTCCTCCAGCGCCTCCCACGCGACCTCCAGCAGCTTGCGCTGCTGCGGGTCCATGTGCTCGGCCTCGCGCGGGCTGATCCCGAAGAACGCCGGGTCGAACTCGTCGAACCCGGTGATGTAGCCGCCGCGCCCGCCGACCAGCCGCCCCGGTTTCGCCTTGTCCCGGCTGCCCAGCGTCGCCACGTCGTAGCGGTCCACCGGGGTCGGCACGATGCAGTCCTTGCCCTCGGCCAGGTTCTGCCAGAACGACCGGTGATCGGAGGCGTCCCCGGGGAACCGGCAACCGATGCCGATGATCGCGACCTTGGTGCCGGGAGCAGGATTCTGCGAATTCACCATCGTTTGATTCCTCAGGTCGGGCGCGGTGGCGCGAACATGAAAAGATCACTCGAATGTCTTGTACGGGCCGACGAACTGATCGAAGGAGGACGACGGGCATCAGCTGACCGAGCCGGTGCGAGCTCGAGCAGCAGGCTCATCCGGGAAGTCCCCGGGTCCGGGGCGGGCGACCTGCCGGACGCGTCGGGAGCATCTGCGAAACACCGCTGGTTGCAACGGGATTCGGAGCGCCTCGCGGGTCTCCCCCGATTCGCATCGAATCCCCCGTCTCGCGTCCCGACGATCTCCGCACACATCAATACCGGGGAACGGAACACCCCACCACCCGACTCCTCCTTCCAGGTGGAAAAAGTGGAATATGCCGGGAAAAGCGAAGAAATGTTGCAGTTTTCCGCGCCTCGGCAGGGGAATCGGAGATCGCTCCGATTCGGTACTGTGCACGACGGGAGAGAGGAGCGGGCATGATCGAGCAACCCAGGATCGGCCGATTCACCGCACCCAGCGACCGGGACGTCGTGGTGCTCCTGCTCGGCATGCGGATCAACACGCTCTCAGCGGTGCGCAGCTGGGCACCGGTGGTCGCCGGTTTCCGGCGGATGATCCGGGAGGTCGCCATCGACCAGGGCAGCGGTTACCTCGGCCACCTGGTCGTGCGCCGCCTGCCCCGGCTGGTGATGAGCGTGCAGTACTGGGAATCGGCCGAGCAGCTCTACGCCTACGCCGCGGACCCCGGCAAGCAGCACCGTCCCATGTGGACCAATTTCCACCGGCGCGCCAAGCGGGCCGGGCACCACGTCGGCATCTGGCACGAGACCTACCTCGTCCCGGCCCGATCGCACGAGAACATCTACGTGGACATGCCGGTCCTCGGCCTGGCCGGGGCCATCGGCAGCGCTCCGGTCGACCGCCGGACCAACCTGGCGGCCGACCGGTTGCGCGGCGACGGGTAACCGGTCAGTCCCAGTCGACCGGGAGGCTGCGCACGCCGTAGTTGACCGTGTCGTCGCGGATCGAGATCTGGTCCGGCGAACCCGCGAGCCGCAGGCCCGGCAGTTCCCGCGCCAGACCCGAGAACCCGATGCGCAGCACGGTGCGCGCCAGCTGCGCGCCGAGGCAGTGGTGCACGCCGTGGCCGAACGCCACGTGCCCGTTCGTGGAACGGCTGACGTCCAGCCGGTCCGGGTCGGGGAACTGGGCCGGATCGCGGTTGGCCGCCGACAGCGACAGGGTCACCAGGTCGCCGCGGCGGATCGTCTCGCCGTGCAGCTCGACGTCGGCCAACGCCACCCGGATCACCCCGAACTGGAGGATCGTCAGGTAGCGCAGCAGCTCCTCGACCGCCGCTTCGGCCAGCGAGGGGTCGGCGCGCAGCGCGGCGAACTGGTCCGGGTTGACCAGCAGGGCGTAGGTGCCCAGCGCGAAGGTGGTGGTCGTGGTGTCCTTCGCACCGGTCACCAGGAGCACGCCCATGGTGATGACCTCGTCGGTGGTCAGCTCGTCGTCGGCGACCAGCGCGCTGAGCAGGTCGTCACCGGGCCGCTCCGCCTTGTCCCGCACGAACTCCGCCACCACCTGGCACAGCTGCTCCCACTCGGCAATGCCCGGCTCGCCGTCCAGGACGAGCATCCGCTCGGCGACCCGGCGGAAACCCGCCTCGTCGGCGAGCCGGATGCCGAGCAGCTCGCCGATCACCTCGTCGGTCAGCGGCGCGGCGAAGGACGTCACCAGATCGGTGGGGCCGCCGGTGCGCCGCATCGCGGCCAAGCGCTCGCCGACGAGCTGCTCGACACGTGCCTCCAGCACCCGCATCCGGCGGGCGCTGAACCAGGACGCGAGCTTGCGCCGGTACCAGGTGTGCTCGGGCGGGTCGAGCACGCTGAACATCCCGGCCGGTGGCGGCAGTTCCACCTCCGGGATCTTCGGGAAGAACTGCAGTTCCAAGCCGGTGCCGAAGCGCGGGTCGACCAGCACCTCCCGGACCAGCGCGTGGCTGGTCACCAGCCAGCCGCGGCGCCCGCCGGGGCAGTGCATGCGCGCCAGCGGCCGCTCCTCGCGCAGCTCCCGCAACCCGTCGTGCGGGTCGAACGGGCAGCTGCGCGTGGTCGGGTGCACCACCGGTTCCGGTAGGGCCTCGGTCATCTCACGCTCCTGGAACTCCGCTGGACTGGCCGGTAGGCATGATCCGCCACCCCGCGGCGGCGAGCACCGCGAGTCACCCGACCAGTCCGCGCCCGGTGGCGTGAACGCCCTGGGGCGCAACGGAGTTCGGCAGCTGTCTCAGGTGTTCCGCACCTCCTCGGGGGTGGTCTCGCGCAGCGTCCCGTCCAGCAGCAGCCACCGGGTGATGCCGATCGACTCCAGGAACGGCACGTCGTGGCTGGCCACGATCAGCGCGCCCGCGTAGGACTCCAGGGCCGTGGTGAGCTGGCGGGCGCTGGCCATGTCCAGGTTGTTGGTCGGCTCGTCCAGCATCAGCAGCTGCGGTGCGGGCTCGGCGAGCACGAGCGCAGCGAGGGTGGCGCGGAACCGCTCCCCGCCGGACAGCTCCGCCACCGGCTTGTCGGCGCGCTCCCCGGTGAACAGGAAGCGGGCCAGCCCGGCCCGGATCCGGTTGTTGGTCGATCCGGGCGCGAACCGCGCCACGTTCTCCGCGATGCTCGCCCCCTCGTCCAGGACGTCGAGCCGCTGCGGCAGGAAGCGCAGCGGGACGTGCACGACCGCCTCCCCGGCCAGCGGCGCCAGCTCACCGGCGATCGTGCGCAGCAGCGTCGTCTTGCCGGACCCGTTCCGCCCGACCAGCGCGACCCGCTCCGGCCCGTGCAGGTCGAACCCGCCCGGCGCCTGCGTCCCGTAGCGCAGGCGCAGCTCGCGCGCGGTCAGCACGGTGCGCCCGGTCGGCACCGCCGTGCGCGGCAGGTCGACCCGGATCTCGTCGTCGTCGCGCACCGCCTCCGCCGCCTCGGCCAACCGCTCCGCGGCCTCGGCGAGCTTCGTCTCGTGCATGATGCGGTGCTTGCCCGCCGACACCTGGGCCGCGCGCTTGCGCTGCGCCATCACCGCTTTCGGCTCGCGCTTGGTGTCCCACATCTTCTGGCCGTAGCGCCTGCGCCGGGCCAGCTTGACGTTCGCGTCGACGAGTTCGCGCTGCTGCCTGCGCAGATCGGTCTCGGCGACGCGGACCATCCGCTGCGCCGCTTCCTGCTCGACCGAGACGGCCTCCTCGTACGCGGCGAGATCGCCGCCGTACCAGCTGATCTCGCCGTCCCGCAGGTCGGCGATCCGGTCCACCTCGGCCAGCAGCTCGCGGTCGTGGCTGACCACGACCAGCACCCCGGGCCAGGCCGCGACCGCCGAGCGCAGCCGCCGCCTGGCCCGGCGGTCCAGGTTGTTGGTCGGTTCGTCGAGCAGCAGGACGTCCGGCCGGGCCAGCAGCAGCGCGGCGAGCCGGAGCAGCACCGACTCCCCGCCGGAGACCTCGCCGATCGTCCGGTCCAGCCCGACGTGCCCCAGGCCGAGACCGTCGAGCACGGCCGACGCGCGCTCCTCGACGTCCCAGTCCTCGCCGATCGCGGCGAAGTGCTCCTCGCGCACGTCACCGGCGCGGACGGCGCGCAGCGCCGCGCGGATCCCGGCGATGCCCAGGGCTTCGTCGACGCGCAATCCGGTGTCGAGCGCGACGTTCTGCGGCAGGTAGCCGATCTCGCCGCTGACGCGGATCGCACCAGCGGTGGGGGTCAGCTCCCCGGCCAGCAGCTTCAGCAGCGTGGACTTCCCCGATCCGTTGAGCCCGACGAGCCCGGTGCGGCCGGGCCCGAAGGCGGCCTGCAGGCCGTCGAAGACGCGGCCGCCGTCGGGCCACTCGAAGCTGAGCCCGACGCAGCCGACGCCGGGGTGTTGGTGCGGGGACGATGACATGAGGACCTCCCGGAGTCCGGATCGAACGGTGTGCGCGACACGTTCGAGACGCCGCGAGCGACACAGCGGAGGTCCGCGCCCGGTGCACGGGTGGGAAGACGGCTCACATCGCAGAGGTCGCAACCGGTTCCGGGCTCAGCACGAGCCACGGCACAACGGCGTCTCGAGGACCTCAGATGAACAACGTCTCTCCCCGCGGGCGGCAGCAGAAGCACGGCGAAGCTACCGCCTGCCCGGACGGGGCGTCAACGGATTAAACCGGCCCCCGCTTCAGCGGGTCCGGAACGCCCGGCGGTAGGGCGTCGTGCCCAGCGCGCGGAGGAAGCGCCGGTGGAGGTTGGTCGCCGAGGAGAGCGTCCAGCGTGAGGCCGGAAGTCTCCAGCAGCTCCCGCGCCGCGGCGATCCGCCGGGACAGCAACCACTGCCCGGGCATCCGGCTCCGCTCGCTGTGGCGCGGGGACGACGGCGCGACTGCCCACGTGCTCGAGATGGACCCGAACACCTGCTGGGAGGGGATCGACGTGCACGACCCGGGTCCCGAGGAGGTGTTCGTGGCGTCCGGGGGGGCTTCAACGACGGCGTCCGGGACTACCCGGCGGGCTCCTTCATCCACGCCCCGGCCGGGACCTCGCACATCCCGCGGACGGCGACGGGCTGCGCGCTGTTCCTCTTCTACCCCGAGGGGTAGGCCGGAACCGGCCGTCCGCAACGGTTCGCGGACGGCCGGGTTGCACCACCGGGACCAGTCGGCATCCGCCGATCAGCCGAATCGCACCGGAACTGGCACCGACCGGTTACCGTGGGCGACATGCATCAGAACTCCCGGGACGCGGAGTTGGCGGCCAAGGTCTCGCACGCGGACCTCGACAACCCCAACATCGCGCGCATGTACGACTACCTGCTCGGCGGATCGGCGAACTTCGCGATCGACCGGGAAACCGCGGAGCGGGCGCTGGAGTTCGCCCCGACGGAGCGGGACTACTGCTACATCAACCGCGGATTCCTCGGTCGCGCGGTGCGCTTCCTGACCACCGAGGCCGGGATCGACCAGTTCATCGACCTGGGCTCCGGTGTGCCGACGGTCGGCAACGTGCACGAGATCGCCCACGCGCACAACCCGGAGGCGCGGGTGGCCTACGTGGACTGGGAGGCCGTCGCCTGCCACCACGCCCGGCACCTGCTCGGCGACGACGAGCGGGTGACGGTCACCGAAGCCGACGTCTGCGACCCCGACGCGGTGCTCAACGCCCCGACCGTGGCCGGTCTGCTGGACTTCTCCCGCCCGGTCGCGGTGCTCGCCTTCGGCATCCTCGACATCATCCCGAGCCCCGACGGCGCGTCGCTGGTGGCCCGCTACCGGGACGCCTGCGTGCCGGGCAGCGCGCTGGCGGTGTCCAACAACGCCCAGCTGAGCCGCACCGACGAGGAGATCGCCGAGCTCCGCGCGCTGCTGGCCGAGACCTCGACCCCGCAGATGCACATCCGCAACGCCGACGAGGTCGCCGCGCTCTTCCCCGGCTACACGCTGGTCGAACCCGGGGTCGTCCCGGCCGCCTACTGGCGCCCGGACCACCCGGTCGACGACGCCGCGGCGCGCCGCGGCAACGTCCTGGGCGCCGTCGGCTTCCTCGACCCGAAGCCCGCCTGACCACAGTGGACTGATCCGCCGGACGCGGGCGACGGGGGCGCGCCCCCGTCGCCCGCGCGGCGTCAGCCCTGCGCGTCCAGCCCGCGCTCGATGGCGGCGATGATGTCCGGGCGCAGCCGTTCCGGCCGGACGATCGCGTCCACCGAACCGACCTCCACCGCGCGCTGGATGCTGTGCACCGAGTCGAACTCCGCGGCCACCTCGCCGAGCTTCTCGGCCCGCACCGACGAGCGCAGTTCGGCCAGCTCGGTGGCCAGCGTGGCGCGCTCGACGTCGGCGGCCCCGGTCACCCGGGCCTCCAGCTCCTGCACCCGCGGGTCCTTCGCGGTGCGCGCGTCGACCTCGCCGGAGAAGACCACGGCCGCCGCCGGGGCCCCGCCGATGACCGAGGCGAACGACCCGTCCACCGCCAGCACGGTCATGTTCGGGTTGAGCGCCTTGGAGAAGACCACGAACGCCCCGCCGTGGTACCGCGAGATCACGCAGAACACGATCGGGCCCTCGAAGTTCACCACCGCGCGGCCGATCTCGGCGCCGTACTCCAGCTGCAGCTTGCGCATCGACTCCGGCGAGCCGTCGAAGCCGGACAGGTTCGCCAGCACCACCAGCGGCCGGTTCCCGCTGGCCGCGTTGATCGCCCGCGCCACCTTCTTCGACGACCGCGGGAACAGCGTGCCGGAGGTGTAGGTGTCCGGGCCGTCGGTGGGCGGGAAGCCCCGGCGCGGCACCGACCGCGACTCGATCCCGACCAGGCAGACCGGCAGCCCGCCGAGGTGCGCGTCCTGCACCACCGCGGTCTCCGCGTCGGCCATGCCCGCCCAGCGCTCCAGCACCGGGTGGTCCTGGTCGGCGATGGCGCGCATCACGGTGCGGATGTCGAAGGGCTTCTTGCGGTCCGGGTTGGTGGCCGCCGAGAAGATCTCGCCGACCGTGCTGAAGTCGCTGCCCACCACCGCGTGCGGGTAGTCGGAGATGTCGCGGTCCACCGGGTCGGAGGTCCGGGCCCGGCGCGGCGCGGTCTCGCCCGGCACCACGTAGGTGTGGTCGTAGTGCCCCATGAGCACCCGCCGGGCACCGGCCAGGTCGGCCGCCCAGTACTGGGCCTGCCCGTTCGGGCCCATCACCCGGTCGTAGCCGCCGATGCCGAAGTTGTCCTCGGCGGAGACGCCGCCGGAGAAGTCCAGCGACTGCTTGCCGGTGAGCACCATCGCCGAGTCCGGCGTCATCACCAGGATCCCCTTGGTGTGCATCAGCATCGTGGCCTCGGCGTTCCAGTACGGCTGGGCGCCCACGTTGATCCCGGCCACCACGACGTTGATCTCGCCGCCGTCCTGGGTGAAGTGCACGATCCGCTTCAGCGCGGCGGCCACCCAGTCCATGTTCTCGGTGCCGGAGTCCATCGAGATGCGGGCACCCGCCGACAGCGCGTACCACTCCACCGGCACCTGCTCGCGCTCGGCGAGGTCCAGGGCGGCGATCACCCGCGAGCACTCCGGTTCGGAGAGCGCGCCGAGCGCCTTGGTCGGGTCGCCCAGCAGCACCACGCGCTTGACGCCCTCCGGGTAGCGCTCGGTCGGCGTGCTGGCCACGCCCGCCACGATGCCCGCCTTGTTCAGGCCCTTCGGCCGGTCCACCGGGACCAGCGCGCCGGTGTCGTCCAGGTCGTGCTCGACGAAGGTCCCGTTGGCCCCGGCCACCACGTCGATCAGCTCGTACGGGTAGACGTTGCCGCGCCGCCGGGCGCGCAGCACCTTCTGGCCGTAGTCGTCCAGCGGCTGGATCGGCTCGGTCGGCGGTTCGGTCAGCTCGATGGTCAGCCCGGCCCCGGCCCCGTAGGCCAGCCGCAGCGCGACGTCGCTGAGCTCGCCGGTCTCCTGGTCCCGCTGCCGACCCAGGTACAGGACCTCCTCCAGCCCGGCGCCCGCGGTCCGCGGCGCCACCCGAGCGGCGACCGCGTTGAGGGCCTGCTCGGAGATGTCGCTGGACGGCCACACGTAGAGCACGATCCGGTTCGCGTCGAGCCGCTTCTTGGCCGGGCGTTGGGCCTGGACCCGGCGGATCGCGTCCAGGCAGGCGTCCAGCACCGCCTCGGCGGCGGGCAGCGCCACGACCCGGCCGTCGGAGTCGCGTAGCGGCGTCAGGTCGCGGATCTGCGCCATCGCGACCAACCGCTCGTCGGCCGGGTTCTCCGGCGCGACGCAGCGCAGCAGGTGGACGTCCTCGTCGGCCGACGGCAGCCGGGTGATGTCGAAGTTCTCCAGCCGGTGCAGCTGCAGCCGCTGGGCGACCAGCGGGTGCAGGCCGCGGATGATGCGCTCCTCGACCAGACCGCTCTCGCCCGGGCGGAAGGTGAAGTGGTGGTGCATCACCGCGCCGCGGCGGCCCGCCACCGTGGTGGTCACCCGCCGCAGCTCGTTCGGCAGCGGCAGGTCGGCCAGCGCGTCGCGCAGCGCGACGGCGGTGGCGTCGGCGTCCTCCGGCTGGTCGTTCCAGGCCAGGTAGATGTCCGCGACCAGCTCGGCCGACGGGCTGGCCGTCTCGGCGACCGCCCGGACCGCGTCGGCGAGCTCGCCGAACTCGGCGGCCGTGGCGACCAGCTGCAGGCGCTTGCCGTCCAGGTCGTACTCGGCGGTGACCAGCGAGCGGTCGCCGCTGCGCAGGCACCGCAGGTCCTCCAGCGCCCGGTCCCGGTAGTAGCGCCTGCTGAGCACCTCCAGCAGCGGCCCGTGGTCCGAGCCGTCGCGCCCGATCCGCTGGCCGAGCAGCCGCACCAGCGGTTCCGGGCTGGCCACCATGGCGGCGATGCGCTCGGGGCGGTCTGCTGCGTCGGGGTGCTCGTCGAGGTGGCGCAGGTGCCTGCGCACCTCGGTGTAGACCTCGGCGCGGGTGCGCCGCAGCATCGGCTGCGCGAACCAGCGGAACACCAGGCTGCGCGCGAGGTCGCCGACGACCGGGAAGCGCACCTGGGTCGCCACGATGAGGTGTTCGAGGGCGTGGCCCACCGTCTCCCGCACCGCGGCCGGGGGCAGCGGCTCGGTGAGCCACTGCTTGAGCAGCGTGGTCACCACGACCACGTCCGAGGCGGCCCGCTGCTGGGCCAGGAAGATGCGGAAGACCGCCTCCTCCAGCGCGGGGGTCCGGTCCAGGCCGTCGACGCCGTAGTGCCCGACCACGCGGGTGAGCCGGTTCTGGAAGGTCTCCGGGAGCCCGGCGCGCTCGACGTCGAGGCTCTGCAGGTAGGTGTGGAAGAACTCGCGCGGGCTGTGCACCTGGACGTCGGCGGTGGAGTCCTGCGCGGCCGGTTTGTTCCGGCTCAGCTCGGACAGGTCGGCGAAGACCCAGAGCAGGTCGACCTCGCCGGTCAGCGGCCGCTCGCCGGAGGCCACCAGCTCGGCGCGGGCAGCGAGGTAGTCGGCCAGCACGCGCTGCTGGTCGTGCGGGTCGGCGTCGAACCCGAGCAGGCGGCTGCGCAGGTCCTGCAGCCCGCGCTGCACGCGGTCCTGCGCGGACACCCCGGTGGGCGCCGCGGGCAGCACGACCTCGGCGGTGCTCGTCGCGCTCGCGGCCTCGTCGCCGTCCTCTCCGATCGGCTCCAGGCGCAGCAGCGGAGCGCCGGTCTCCACCTGGCTGCCGACCGAGACCAGGCATTCGCGCAGCCGGGCGCGGAACGGCGCGCGCAGCACCGTCTCCATCTTCATGCTCTCCAGGACGAGCACCGGTGCCCCGGCCTCGACCTCGGCGCCGACCTCCAGCGGGGTGGCGACCACGAGCGCCGGCGACTGCGAGCGCAGCACGCCGCCCTCGTCGCGGCTGATCCGGTGCGTCACGCCGTCCACCTCGACCAGGTGGATCGGGCCGTGCGTGCCGGTGACCAGCCGGAACCGCTGCCCGTTGACCAGCAGCTGGCCGGTGGCGGCGTCGAACCGCTCGAGCTCGGCGTCGACCATGCGCACGTCGTCGCCGTTGGCGAAGCCGACCCGGTAGCGCTGCGGGCCGACCTGGGCGACCAGCACGCGGTAGCTCGCGCCGCGCAGCTTGAGGTCGATCGCGCGGCCGCCCTCGTGCTGGACCTGCGGTCGACCGCCGTGCGCGGTGGACAGCAGCCGCTGCAGCTCGACCTGCGCCTCGTCCTCGTAGGCCTCGATCGCCGCCGCGGCCAGCGCGACCCCGGAGCCGCTGTCGCACACCAGGCGGCCCTGCTCGCGGACCCGGTCGATCCAGCCGGTGTCCGCGCTGCCGTCGATCACCTCGGGTTCGCCGAGCAGGTCGAGCAGGAAGCTCTTGTTGGTGGTGCCGCCCTCGATGATCACCGTGGTCTGGGACAGCGCGCGCCGCAGGCGGCCCAGCGCCTCGTCCCGGTTCCGCCCGTAGGCGATGATCTTGGCGATCATCGAGTCGAAGTCGGCGGGGATGGTGTCGCCCTCGCTGACGCCGGTGTCGACGCGGATGCCGGGGCCCGCGGGCAGGTCGAGCAGGGCGATCCGGCCGGGCGCGGGCGCGAAGTCGCGGTCCGGGTCCTCGGCGTTGAGCCGGGCCTCGACCGCGTGCCCGATCTCGGCCGGGGGCTCGCCGTCGAGCTTGCCGCCCGCCGCCACGTGCAGCTGGGCCTTGACCAGGTCCACGCCGGTGGTGGCCTCGGTGATCGGGTGCTCCACCTGCAGCCGGGTGTTGACCTCGAGGAAGGCGAACAGCTGCTCGGCGGGCTGGTACAGGAACTCGACGGTCCCGGCGCCGCGGTAGTCGGCGGCCAGCGCCAGCCGCTCGGCCGCGGCCTTGAGCTCGCGCACCTGCTCGGCGCCGAGCACCGGCGAGGCCGACTCCTCGATGATCTTCTGGTTCCGGCGCTGCACGGAGCAGTCCCTGACCCCGAGCGCCCAGGCCGTGCCCTGCCCGTCGGCGATCACCTGGACCTCGACGTGGCGGGCGCCGGTGACCAGCCGCTCCAGGAACAGCACCCCGCTGCCGAAGGCGCGCTCGGCTTCGAGGCTGGTGCGCTCGTAGGCCTCCGCCAACTCCTCCTCGGAGTGGATGACCCGGATGCCGCGGCCACCACCACCGGCGGTCGCCTTCAGCATCAGGGGGTAGCCGATGTCCTTCGCCGCGCGCAGCGCGCCGTCGAGGTCCTCGACCGCTCCGCGGCTCCAGGGCGCCACCGGCACCCCGGCCTCCTCGGCGAGGAGCTTCGCCCCGATCTTGTCACCGAGCCGGCGCATGGCCTCGGGGCTCGGGCCGATGAACGTCACGCCCAGCTTCTCGCAGAGCTCGGCGAACGCCGGGTCCTCGGCCACGAAGCCCCAGCCGACCCACACCGCGTCGGCGCCGGTCTCGCGCAGGGCGCGTTCCAGCACGTCGAGGTCCAGGTAGGGGCGCGCGGAGGCGGGGCCGAGGCAGTAGCCGATGTCCGCCTCTCGGACGAAGGTGGAGGTGGCGTCCACATCGGTGTGGAGCGCGATCGTCCGGATCTGCGCCGTGCCCTCGGCGTTGATCTCCCGGACGGCGTGGATCAGCCGCACGGCGGCCTCTCCCCTGTTCACGATGGCGATACGACTGAACACCGAGCCTCACATCTCCGACAACACGAGAAAGGCGACGGCCCCCGGTGCGGAAACGTCGCCGAACTTGACCTCAACCCTGCCTGATGGCGATCGGTTGCGAGAGGAGCAACGCGCCAGCATTCGAGACCGAGATTTGTAGGGTCCCGCCAAAAGCCCTCGCCCCGGGGTCCCTCCACCCCCACCGAAGCACGAGCGCATCACCCGATCAACACCGCCTGCGACCACCGAGCCACGCACGGAGATCACCCTCCGCGACGACCGCGGTCCCCGCCGCGACGTGATGATCACGACAAATCGCCGCGATCAGCCCGCATCCCGGTCCGCCGCCTTCGGCAGGCCCTGCGCCCGGTACCACGCGCCCCACTCCTCGAGCCGCTGGATGACGTCCTCCAGGGTCCTGCCGATCTCGGTCAGGCTGTACTCCACCTTCGGCGGCACCTGCGGGTACACCTCGCGGTGCACGATGCCGTCCGCTTCGAGCTCGCGCAGCTGCCGGGTCAGCATCCGCTGGGTGATCGACGGCAGCTCCCGCCGGAGCTCGCCGAACCGGTGCGGCCCGGCGGTGAGGTGCTTGAGGATGGCCATCTTCCACTTGCCCCCGACCACCTCCATCGCCGCCTCGACGGTGCAGTGCTCGGGCATGTCCGAAACGCTCTCCCGCACGCCGAACACCTCCTGGGTGGTATACGAACTGACACTACGGCACTTCGAAGACCGTACTTGTCCCAGCGCATCCGTCGGACGGAGGATCGTCCCGCGTCGATCGAGGACCGCGGCGCACCACCCGCTCTCCACGGAGGAACTGCGATGTCGATCCACCCTGCCCTGACCCCGGTTCGGATCGGCGGCACCGAGCTGCCCAACCGCGCCGTCATCGCCCCGATGTCCCGGGTCAGCACCGCCGGGGACGGCGTGCCGACCGCGCAGATGGCCGACTACTACGGGGGATTCGCGCGCGGCGGGTTCGGGTTGATCACCACCGAGGGCACCTACACCGACGACGAGCACAGCCAGGCGTACCCGGACCAGCCGGGCATCACCGCCGCTGCGCACGTCGCGGGCTGGCGGGAGGTCGTGCGCGCGGTGCACGACGCCGGGGGCCGGATCGCGCTGCAGCTCATGCACGCGGGAGCCCTGTCGCAGCTCGACCGGCGGTCGATCGCGCCTTCGGCCGTGGCCCCCAAGGGCGCCAAGATGCCCGCGTACGGCGGCGGGTCCGGGCCGTTCCGGACTCCCGAGGCCGCGACGGAGGAGCAGATCGCCCAGGCCGTCGCGGGCTTCGCCGCAGCTGCCGCACGGGCGCGCGAGGCCGGGTTCGACGGCGTGGAGGTGCACGGCGCGAACGGCTACCTCGTCGACCAGTTCCTCACCACCTACACCAACCTCCGCGAGGACCGGTACGGCGGATCCCCGCAGCGCCGCGCGCGCTTCGCCGCCGAGGTGCTCCGGGCGGTCCGCGGCGCCGTGGGGCCGGATTTCCCGGTCGGCATCCGGCTGTCGCAGACCAAGGTCAACGACTTCGGCTACCGCTGGCCCGGTGGCGTCGGCGAGGCGGAGGTGATCTTCGACTCGGTCGCCGCCGCGGGAGCCGACTACCTCCACCTCGCCAGCGAGGGCCGGGACTGGGCCGAGAGCGCCGAGCTCGCCCCGGGCGTGACGATCACCCGGCTGGCCAAGGAGCGGACCGGGCTGCCCGTGATCGCCAACGGCGGGATGCACGAGCCCGCGCGGGCGGAGTCCGTGCTCGCCGCGGGCGAGGCCGACCTGGTGGCGCTGGGGCGCGGCGCGCTGGCCAACCCCGACTGGCCCCGCCTGCTGGCCGACGGCGGGGAGGTGCGCGAGTTCGACCGCGCCATGCTCCAGCCCGACGTCACCCTCGCCAGCCAGGCGGCCTGGTCCGCACCGGCGCTGCGCTGACCCCGGGAGGCGGTCCGCCCGCAGACGGGCGGACCGCTGCTCAGCGCACCCGCAGCACGAACCAGGAGACCGCGGCCATCGCCAGCAGCACTCCGCCACCGGCGGCGACCGCGATGGTGAAGCCGCTGTCGAACGCGGTCACCGCCGCACTGCGCAGCGCAGCACCCGCTGGCCCGTCCAGCTCCGCCGCGATCTTCACCGCGGCGCCGAGGGAGCTCTGCGCCTCCGCGTGCTCTGCGGCCCCAACGCCCGGTAACGGCTGCAGGGCGCTCCGGTAGATCACGGTCGACGTCGTGCCGAGGATGACGATGCCCAGCCCGGAGCCCAGCTCGAACGAGGTCTCCTGGATCGCCCCCGCAGCACCGGCCCGGCTCGGGTCCGCCGCCGACATGATCGTGTCCGAACCGAGCGTCGTCACCACGCCGGTCCCCAGCCCGGAGCCCACCAGCAGCACGGCGACAGCGCCGTAGCCGCTGGAGCCGAGCAGGGCGAGGCCGAACATCGAACCGGCGAAGACGAACAGCGCGAGGGCGATGGCGCCCCGGTTGGTCAGCACCGCCCGCAGCTGGGGCGCGAAGACCGCGCCGAGGGCGTTGGCGACCGCCATCGGCAGCAGCGCCGTCCCGGCCAGCAGCGGCGAGTAGTCCGAGATGAGCTGGAAGCGCTGGGTGGTGAAGAACATCAGCGCGATGTAGCCCGCGAAGCAGGCCAGGATCGCCGCGGTGGCCACGGAGAACTTCCGGTCGGCGAACAGCGACAGCTCCAGGAGCGGTTCCCGGATCCGGCGCTGCCGCAGCACGAGCACGACGAGCAGCGCCACCGCCACCGCGCCGACGAGCAGGTACGGCGCGGAGACCGAACCGTGCTCGCCGATCTGCTTCAACGCGTACACCAGCCCGCCGAGGCCGAGGACCGACAGCGCGGCGCTGAGCGCGTCCCACCGGCGCCGCACCTCGTCCTTGGATTCCGGCACGACGACCGCGCCGACGACCAGCGCGACGACCACCACCGGCACGTTGATCAGGAACACCGACCCCCACCAGAAGTGCTCCAGCAGGAATCCGGCCGCGATCGGCCCGATGGCCGCGCCGACGCTGTGGCACGCCGACCACACCCCGATGGCGAACGCGCGCTCCCGCGCGTCGGGGAAGACGATGCGGATGATGGCCACCGTGGCGGCCGCGATCATCGCCGCGCCGAACCCGAGCGCGGCGCGGAAGCAGATCAGCATCGTGGGCGTGGTGGCCAGCGCCGCCCCCAGCGACGCCGCGCCGAACACGGCGAAACCGCCGAGCAGCACCTTCTTCCGGCCGATGCGATCGCTCAGCGTGCCGCAGGTGATGAGGAAGGCCGCCACGGTCAGCGGGTAGCTGTCGACCATCCACAGCAGTTGCGACGCGCTGGGCAGGAGGTGCTGGGACAGCGTCGGAACCGCGACGTGCAGGATCGTCAGGTCCATGCCGACCAGCAGCAGCGTCGAGCACAGCACCGCGAGCACCAGCCACTTGTGGTGCGCCGTCCCATCCCGCTGCGTCCCGCTGCCAAACCCCGCTCGGGGCATGCTCTCGATGTTCACGACGGAATCGTCGTCGGGCGGAGCAGAACCGCACAAGTACGGAATTCGTTGTGCCGTAGGCACATCGCGTATACCGACCTGATGTCCTGTCCCCTTAGGACATCGCTGCGCGCTTGTCGCTCAGGCTGCGGAGTTCGCGGACGCTGTCAGCGAGCGTGCGGTCACCGAGGGAGGCCAGCACCGCTTCCTCTGCTTCCGCGGTGAGTTTCGCGAAGTACTCGCTCGCGTGCTCCGTCACCAGGCACACCTGTTCGCCGTGCGGCGAGCAGTTCCACAGCGGCTTGTCGCCGACCGCGCACCGGTAGATCTCCGCCAAGGTGATGTCGTCCGCCGGGCGTCCCAGCCGCGCGCCACCGGCCCGCCCCTTCGCGCACACGACCAGTCCCGCGTCCACCAGCGGGACCAGGAGCTTGCGGACCAGGCTCGGGTTGGCGTCGAGCTTCCCGGCCAGCTGGGCGGAGCTCAACGCGGTCGAGTCGTGCTCGTCGGCGATCGCCAGCATGAGCATGAGCTTCAGCGCCCGGGAGAACCGGATGTCCAGCACGGCCGCCACCTCCCGCCCGCAGATCGGCGATGATCCTACCCGACCCATAATAGCAACTCTCACAGTTGCACTTATGCTCCGAAACTGTACTCTTGTCTCGAACATTTTCTGCCCGGCACGTCTGACAGGAGACCGCCACGGTGAGCACCCGCGCAGCTCAACTACTGTCCCGCCCGTTCGAACTGGGTTCGGCGACGCTGCCGAACCGGATCGTCATGGCCCCCATGACCCGCCAGTTCTCCCCGGGCGGCATCCCCGGCGACGACGTGGCCGTGTACTACGCCCGCCGCGCCGCGGCGGGCACCGGCCTGATCATCACCGAGGGCACCACCGTCGACCACCCGTCCGCCGGGTTCAGCGACGACGTCCCCCGATTCCACGGCGAGGAGCAGCTCGCCGGGTGGGCCCGGGTCGTGGAGGCCGTGCACGCCAACGGCGGCAAGATCATGCCCCAGCTCTGGCACGTGGGCGTCCAGCGCCCCGCCGGAGGCCCGCCGGTGCCCGGCGCGCCCTCCATCGGGCCGTCCGGGATCGGCCTGGACGGCACCCCCGCGGGCCAGGCGATGACGCTGACCGACATCGACGACGTCGTCCGCGCCTTCGCCGACGCCGCGCAGGCGGCCGAGCGCATCGGCTTCGACGGCGTGGAGCTGCACGGCGCGCACGGCTACCTCATCGACCAGTTCCTGTGGGAGCGCACCAACAAGCGCACCGACGCCCACGGCGGCGACCCGGTCGCCCGCACCCGGTTCGCCGCGGACATCGTGCGCGCCATCCGGGAGAAGGTCGCCCCCGACTTCCCCGTCGTGCTGCGCTTCTCCCAGTGGAAGGCCGACAACTACGACGCCCGGCTGGCCGAGAACCCCGGCGAGCTGGAGGCCGTGCTCGCCCCGCTGGCCGACGCCGGGGTCGACGCGTTCCACGCCTCCGGCCGCCGCTACTGGACGCCGGAGTTCCCCGAGTCCGGCTCCGAGCTCAACATCGCGGGCTGGGCGAAGAAGGTCACCGGCAAGCCGGTCATCACCGTCGGCTCGGTCGGCCTGAACAAGGCCTTCGAACCCGGATCCCTCACCGGGGCGGAGGCGGCCGCGGAGAGCATCGAACGGCTCCTCGACCGCCTGGAGCAGGACGAGTTCGACCTGGTCGCGGTCGGCCGAGCCCTGCTCGCCGACCCCCAGTGGGCGGAGAAGGTCCTCGCCGACCGCACCACCGAGATCACCCCCTTCAGCAAGGCTGCCGTCGACAACCTGCACTGACCCCGATCAACCGCAGTCGCCCGCATCCGCCGGTCCCACGGCGCGATGCGGGCACTGCGGCTCGACCGCGAGAGGCTGAGGCCCGAGGGGTATCCCGAGCACCGGATCGTGGAATCCGCCTGGATGACACCAGAAACCGGTCTCGACATCGTGGTAGTGCCCTCCTCGCCTGATCGGGAACACGGGCGGGAAACCGACTGCGACACCGCGGATGTCGAGCAGTTCCCCGGGCGAGCCGTCCGGATCGGTGATGACGGCGAAGAACCGCTCGTCTGCCCACCTGCTGGCGTCGTGGCGGATCGGTGACCGCTCGGAGTGCGTCAGGACCTCCCCGGTGTCGGGCTTGTACTCCCAGGCGGTGGCCCGCGCGTCCCCCAGTGCGGGCCCGTTGGGCCGCCGGTCGGTGTGCGCCCGCTCCGCCAGCACCGACCCGTCCCAGGAGAACTCGACCTGCTCGACGACGCCCCGGCCGTCCGGGGTCAACCGCTGCTTGGCGACCCGGCGGCCGAGGGGGTCGTAGCGGTAGCGCCAACGCGCCCCGTCCGGGGTCGTCACACCGACCAGCCGGTCCTCGTCGTCCCACGAGAAGTGCCAGCTGCCGCGGGAATCCCGGTGCAGCACTCGACGTCCGCGGTCGTCGCACTCGATGCGCTCGCCGCCGATCCGCTGCGGCCCGACCGCGGAACCGCCGCCGAACGTGCGCCGGGACCGCTGGTCGCCGATCACCTGCGCGACCTCCCGCCCGCGAGCGTCCCGCTCCCGGACCAGGACGACCTCGCCGCCGAGCGTGCGCCGGACCTCCCGCCCCGCCGCATCGTGGACGAACCGCAGCGTCCGCCCGGCGGTGCGCATCGCGACCGGTCGACCGGCCGCGTCGTACACCCAGGTGCTCTCCGCGTTCGACGGGGTCCGGCGGCGGACCCGCCGCCCCAGCGCGTCGTACGCCGAGGTCACGGTGCGCCCGTTGATGGTGTCGGTCAGCAGGCGACCGGCGCGGTCGTAGGTGAAGGTGACCTGGGTGTCGCCGTCCATCGCTGTCACGAGCCGACCGGCCGCGTCGTAGTCGAAGGTCGCGATCGCCGCGCCGCGCCGCCGCTCGATCACGTTGCCCTGCACGTCGCGGACCAACCTCAGCTCGACGCCACCCGCCAACTGTCCCACCAGCTGCCCGGCCGCGTCGTAGCGGTAGTCGGTCGCGCGACCGGCCGCGTCGATCTCGCGCACCAGCAGGCCGCGCGGGTCGTACTCGTACCGGTGGACCGCGCCCGATCCCCGGCGGACCTGCACCAAGCGCATCTCGGTGTCGTAGGTCCGTTCTTCACGGGTCAGCTCGGGGTCTGGCACCGCCTCGCACCGGTGCACCGCCCCGGTGGGCTCGGTGATCGCGGTGACGTTGCCGAAGGCGTCGCGCTCGTACAGCGTCGCGTTGCCGAGCGCATCGACCGCGGCCGTCGGCAGTCCGGTCGCGTTGAGCTCGAACGTGCGCGTGTTGCCGAGCGCATCGGTGATGGCGGTGACGTGTCCGCGGGAGTTGCGCGCGTAGGTCGTCGTCGCGCCCGTGGCGTCGACTTCGCGGATCAGGTTTCCGCGCTCGTCGCGGAACCAGCGGTGCACTGCGCCGTCGGGGTGGACCACTGCGATGACCAGCCCGAGCTCGTCGTAGTGCCAGCGGGTTCGGAGACCGTCGGGGCGTGTCGTCGAGACCCGGTTCCCCGCGTCGTCGTAGCTGTGCCGGGTGGTGCGGCCGAGCGGGTCGGTCGTGGCGAGCAGGTGACCGCGCTGGTCGTGCTCGAAGGTCGTTTCGCCGCCGAGCGGATCGACGATGCGCTCCACCCGCCCATCGGCGTCGATGTCGTAGGTGGTGCTGAACCCCAGCGAATCGGTGACCCGCCGGGACCGCCCCCGGTAGTCGATCGTCCCGCTGCGAACCCCACCCTCGCCCGCGGTGCGCACGCAACGCCCCGCTTCGTCGAAGACGTAGCGGAACCAGGCACCGTCCCGGTTCGCGATCCCCGACATCCGCTCGCCGTCGTATTCGAAGGCCGTCCGGGAGCCGTCCGGTTCCGACACCGCAGCCAGACGGCCTTCGTCGTAGGTGTAGGTCTTCAGCAGCAGGTCCTCGTCCGAGCCGCACAGGTGCAGCGCCGTGACCAGGCCCTCCGCCGCGTCGATCCGGATCCGGTGACCACCGCTGTGCTGGACTGCGACCGGCGCGCCCGCCCCGTCCCGCAGGAACTCGATCCGGTTGCCGTTCCGGTCGGTGACCGAGGTGATCGGCAGCTCACCGCCTTCGGATCCGAAGTGGAGGGTGATCGGACCGTCGACCACGGTGTAGGAGCCGTCGTCAGCGCGGACGAGCCGCCGAAGGGGGCCTCGCCCCGGGAGGGCGGAGCTCCCGGCCTGCGGAACCGGGAACTCGGCGATGGTGGCGTCCTCGGCGAGGAACCGCACCCCCTCCTCGCCCACCAGCAACCGCTGGTCCAATGTGGATGCCCACCCGGTGCCGAACGCACCCCGGAACCGGTAGGAGGACACGTGGGTCCGCCGGATGGTCAGCGGCGGGGAGCCGGGCAGCGCGACGTCGGTGTGCTCCGCGACGACCCGGCCGCTGGCGACGTCGACCCCGTTCCGCACGAGCGTCATCTCCGACGGGGCGCGGTCGTGCTCGGCAGCATCCCCGGTCGTGTACTGGGGGACGGTGATCTGCAGCTTCGCGCCGTCCGGCAGCGCGGCGACCTGTTCGGCGACCGGGCCGCGGATGCGCATGCACGCCACGGCGTCCTTGGCGGTGAGGTTCGCGTCGTCGTAGCCGCCGCCGAGCACGAAGAACCGCCACGGCACCAAGCGCTGATCCGGTGCCAGCGCACCGTTCTCGTCCTGCCACCGGGTGGCGAAGCTGCGGCAACCGCGCTGGTCGGGATCCTGCAGCAACCAGCGCGCCCAGTCCTCCAGGGACGGGCCGATCTCGGTGGTGCGCCCGGTCTCCGGGTCGAAGGTGACGACGCAGCGGCGGTCCCGCACGGCGAACTGCACCCCGAACAGGTCCTGGCCGAAGCAGAACAACCCGTCCGCCAACCCGCCGTAGGAGCCCTTCCAGGAGTCCGGGCGGTTCCAGGCCTGCAGCTCGGGGCCGACGCCGGGTTCCCCCGCGCGGAACACCTGAACACCGGCGTTGAACGCGAAGAACCCGTTCCGCGTGCTGAGCACGGCGGCCAGTTCGGCCAGCGGCCCCTCCCCCGCGTCGAGCTCGACCTCCCTGGGCAGACCGGCCGGGCCGCGGGACCGGTCGAGCAGCAGCTCCAGCGCCGAGGTCATGCCACTCCGGGAATCCGCGAGATGTCGACCCGCCCCAGCACGGCCTCCCTGATCTCAGGCGTCACCGCAGGCCGGAGTCTGGGCTGGACGACGGGGCCGGTCGGGGCGACGTCCCACACCTCGTACGGGTGCCAGTCAGGAAAAGCGTTGAGGATCAGAGCGCTGGCGAGGTCCACCTCACCGTCCTCGACCATGTGTCCCGCCATCCAGGTGGCCACGTACCAGATCGGCGGGTACTCCCCCGTCTCGTCGAGGAGCCTGCGAGCCACCCCGTACTGGCGGCAGTGGTGGGTGCCGCCCCACAGTCGGTAGCGCTCAGCCTCGTCCAGCTGCGTGAGGTCCCGCTCTGACAGTGCTTGCTCAATTCTCTTCAGCGGTTTGGACTCCCTGCTCCACTCGGAGCCACCGGAGAGTTCGAAAGCATCATAAGGACGGCCGTAGTTCTCCACGGTCCACCTCAGGCTCTTCCCCATCACGGTGTCGGCTGGCACGACTTCGCTCAGTGCGGAGAGGCGCTCGACCGGATCGAGGCCGTTGACCAACGCGCCGACCATCAGGGCTTCTCGGAAAGGAATCCGCTGCGCGAACAACCTTCCCGGATTCGCCGCCAGATCGCGGATGGTCGTTTCAGCCAAGTGCAGAGCATCTGCACTGCGATCGTGCCACCACAGCAGCTCGATGGCTGCCGCAGCGGCTGGCCAGATCAGATCGGCGGGCCGATCACGGCGCTCAGCAACCTCGAGCAGGAGATCCAGCTCCTTCACCGGAGAACCTCAATTCCTAGTCGACCACGATCTTGACCCTGTCACCGTTCTCCAAGTCTCTCACCTGATTCTTCATGGAGGCTCCTGCTCCTCGGTTGTCACTGGCGGAGATGTACTTGACGCTGGCGCCCTCTCCGCCCTCCGCGAACATTGCTGGTGGGTATTCGTCCCGGTCGAGATTCTCGGCTCCGCGACCAGGAATTCCGTGAAGCGCTTCCTTGCGGTTGAAGTCGGCGCCTGCCCGCTCGATCGTGAGCTCGGACGGCTTCGGAGGTTGCTCATCCCAAGTGCGCCCGTTCCAGATCTGCCCGCTCTGCGCCTCTTCGATGTGCAGGGCCGATTCGGGGTAGCGGCCCTCGTCGACGATGACGTACTGGGGGAGGTCGGCCTCCTCGGGTTCCGCTCCCATGGCGAGGGCGATCTCGTCGGCCTTCGCGCGCAGATCTTCCGCGCTCGCACGGCCGTCTTCGGCGATCTGCCGACCGAGCTCGCGGGTGCTCGTGATGATCTCCTCGGCGCGGCGGTCCCCCATCGCGTTGATCACGTGCCCGGCGGTTTCGATGGTCTCGTTGCCGAGGAGGCTGCCGACACCGCTCACCGCGCCGCCCAGGACGTCACCGCCGACGTCGTTGACCAGCCCGCTGAGCTGACCGACTCCTTCGACGGCCAGACCTCCGACCGCACCGGCCGCCTGGACTCCGTCGGCGACCTCGTTCAGGGCCCCGTGGGCGAGGTTTCCCGGGATGTCGGCGATGGTCTCGCCCAGATCGCCCAGCGCCTCCCCGATGCGCTCCAGCAGCGACGGTTCCTCCGGCGCGGGTTGCTGCGCCCGGATCAGCGCAGCAGCCGTCCGATTCGCACTCGCGTCCACGTCGGCGCGCGCCGCCTGCAGCTTCGCGGTCGCCTGCGCACGCAACGGCTCCCCGGGATCGCTGAACGGTGCGGCAGAAACACCGCCCGCGGCGGCTTGCACCGCCTGCCGGTGCTGTTGCTCCGCCCGCTCGGTGGCGGCCTCGCCCTGCTCCCACAGGCGAACGGCTTCCGCGGCCTCGGCCTGCGCCGCAAGCAGGTGGTCGGCGTGCTCGCCGATGGCTTCCGCAGCGGCGGTGAACGCGTCGCCGCTGGCGATCCAGCGGGTCGGTTCGCCGTCGAAGTACTCGTGGAACCGGTCGGCGGCCTCCCCGGTCCAGCCCCCGGTGTCCAGGTCCTGCAGGCCTTCCCCGATCTCCACCAGGGTTCGGCCGTAGGTGAGCAGGTGCTCGCGGGAGGAGCGGATCAGGTCTGCGTCGCCGGGGACCAGTGCTTTCGGATCGCTCGTCGCACCGAGATCAGACATCCCGGGCGCCGTCGAACTCGTCGAGGATCGCCTGCAGGTCGCGCTCCGCCTGCTGGTCCACTTCGAGGTAGTTGCCAGCGGTGTCGATCAGGCGCCGGGACAGCTCGCCGCCGTCCTCGGCCAGGAAGCCGAGCCCGCGCTGCCACCGCTCGGTGAACGATGCGTAGGCCTCGGACAACGTCGCGCTGCCCAGAGCGGCGGGCGCGCAGTCGATGTCCTCGACCCGCACCTCGTCCATCATGGCCAGCAGATCGGCCAACCCCAGTCCGGCATCCTTGAGCGCATCGATGTCGACGGAGAACCCGTCCGCGGCCACCTGCTGTCCTCCCCCGGCTGAACGACTTCCAGCGCAGGACGTTACGAAATGCGCGTTCTCCGGGAGGCGGAACCAGACACGTTCACCCGTTCGGCCCAGCCTGCGGGGCTAGTCGTCGAACTCCGCGTCTTCGGCGTCGGCTTGGCGGGTTCTCTCGGCCGCGATCTCCAGGGCTCGGCGGGCCGTCTGCTCGTCCGGGTAAGGGCCGAGGAGGTCGCTCGCGCGGCCCCGGTCGTGGTGTTCGACCTGGTGCGTGCGCAGGTTGAAGTACCAGCCCTGGTCCGGGTTCGGGTCCTCGGTCACGGTGCGCTCCTCTCCGCGGTCAGCTCGCCTCGGGGGTCAGCTCGACGGCGGCCTCGGGGGTGTTCAGCTGGAAGGCGAAGGTCTCCTCCAGGTAGAGCTCGATCGTCGTCGCGTCGTGGCCCAGGTAGCCGATCGACAGGTCACGGCCCAGGACCAGTTCGGCGTCGCCGCCGCGGGCGGACACCAGCAGGCCGCCGTCCAGGGCCGGTGACCACACGACGTCGCCGCCCACCACCCGCGACAGCTCCTCGATCGCGAGCCGCCCGCCGAGCACCGAGCCGCTGACCGCGGTGTGCACAGCCGTGCTCAAAAGCAGCGCGCAGGGACCGCCGACGCCCGACGAGCGCAGCGCGGTGCGCGCCTGCGCCACCGCTTCCGGGATCGCCGGGACGTCCGAGGGCAGGGCGACGGCCTCGTGGGACGAACCGCTGCGCAGACCTTCGGTGCGCGCGGACGCCAGGCCGTCGAAGACGGCGCTGTCCTCAGCCATCGCCATCTGCTGGGCGGCGGCGACCGCGGGCGCCCAGTCGGGGTCGCGGGCACCGCGCTCCACCGAGTCGACCGCCTCCCGCGAGACCCGGAAGGGCATCCGCAGTTCGACGACCGGTCGGGCCAGGCGCACCCGCACCTGCACGCCCGCCGCCGCGGTGCTGGGCTCGCCGAGGTGCCCGGTGCCCACCGCCGCCAGCTCGGGGCCCTTCGGCTCCGGCACGTCCACGACCCGGCGGGCACCCGCGTTGAGCGCGAACGCGTCGCGGACCTGGTCCTCCAGGTCCTGCCAGGCCGCCGCCGAGATCGGGGCCAGCTCGCGGTGCAGGTTGTTCATGGCTGTCGTCCCTTCAGGCTGCCGATCCGCAACGACGCGTCGACCTCCCGCGCGCGGCCCGGTTCCGGCGGCGGTGGCTGGTCGTCCAGGAAGTCCGCGGTGGGCACCACGAACAGCGATCCGGTGACCGCGGTCGAGAAGTCCAGGATCCGGTCGTGGCTGGCCTCGGCGGTGCCGAGGAACATCCGCTCCAGCATCAGCTCGATCACCGCCGGGTCGGCGGCGTAGCCGATGAAGTAGGTGCCGAACTCGCCGTCGCCGACGCGGCCGAACGGCATGTTGTCGCGCACGATCTGCCGCTCAGTGCCGTCCGGGTCGACGATCGTGTTGAGCGCGACGTGCGAATCGGCCGGTTTGACCGCGTCGTCCAGCTCGATGTCGTCGAGCTTCGTCCGCCCGATCACCCGCTCCTGCTCCTCGACCGGCAGCGCGTTCCAGGAAGCCGTGTCGTGCAAGTACTTCTGCACGACCACGTAGCTGGCGCCCTCGAACGGCGCGTCCTGCTCCGCGGTGACGGTCACCGCCGTGCGGGCCGCGGCGCCGCTGGGGTTCTCCGTGCCGTCGACGAATCCGAGCAGGTCCCGCTGGTCCCAGTACTTGAAGCCGTGCACCTCGTCGACCACCGAGACCGCGCCGCCCAGCCGGGTCAGCACCTGCGCGGCCAGCTCGAAGCACAGGAACATCTGCCGGGCGCGGATGTGCAGCAGGACGTCGCCCGGGGTGGACACCGCCCGGTGGCGGGGTCCGGCGTACTCCGGCAGCACGTGCAGCCCGGCCGGGCGGGGCCCGGCGTACAACCGGTCCCAGGCCGCCGATCCGATGCCCGCCACGCAGGCCAGGCCGCCCTCCGGGTAGCGGAAGCCCACCGCCCGCTGCAGCCCGGCCAGGTCGCCGAGCAGGTCCCGCACCGCCGCTTCGCCGCCGCCGTTGATCGTCAGCACCAGGAAGATCGCCGAGCCCGTCAGCGGGGTCAGCACCGGTTGCGGCTCCGGCGGCTCGTCGGACGGGTCCGCACTCGTCATCGCCACGCCGGTCCCTCCAGAACGTCACCGCGTCCTGCGGTGCTTCGCGGGAAGCATGCAGGAGCCCTTGCCGGTCGGCAACATCACGCGCCCCGGCGTCGATGGTGCTCCGTCCTCCCGCGCACCGTCCAAGACGTGCTTCCGACCGCGCGATAGGCCGAGCCGATGTCAGCTGGTCGCGGTGGGCGGGCCGACGTCGAGCGCACCGGCCGCGCGAACCTCCCGCGCTACCTGCACCAAGGCCCTGGTCAGCACCGATCCGGGCTCCACCGCGCTGGTGACCAGGGCGATCTCGGCGGTCACCGACGGGTCGCGCAGCTGCAGCACGCGCGCACCGGCCGGTGGCCGCAGGGTCCGGATCCAGGTGTGCGGCACGATGCTGGCCCACCGCCCGGTGCCGACGTGCGCGAGCAGCGCCACCACGGAGTCCGCTTCGAGCCGCGGGACCACCGCGAGGTCGTGGGTGGCCAGCGCCTCGTCGATCAGCTGGCGCCCGCGCATCCCCTCGATGAGCAGGCACATCGGCAGCTCCAGCGCGTCCGACCAGCTGATGGTGTCGGCCTGGCCGGTGAGCAGCTCGCCGCTGGCGATGAGCACGTGCTGCTCCTCGTAGAGCGGGGTGACCACGAGGTCGGCGGTGTTCAGCCCGTGCGGGTAGATCATCCCGGCGTCCAGCTCGAAGCGGTGGATGCGCTCGACGATCTCCGAGGACCGCAGGCTGGTCTCCAGCTGCACGCGCACCAGCGGGTGCTCGGCGCAGAACGGGTCGGTGAGCAGCGCGACGGTGCTCGCCGCGGCCGGGATCACGCCCATCCGCAGGTCGCCGGTGAGACCGGTCTGCAGGGCCGTGACCTCCTGCTTGAGGGCGTCGTGGTCGGCCAGGATGCGCCGCGCCCACAGCACCAGCCGCTCGCCCTCCGGGGTGAGCCCTTCGAAGCTGCGGCCGCGCCGCACCAGCGGCACCTTCAGCTCCTGCTCCAGCTTGCGGATGGCTTCGGACAGCGCCGGCTGGGACACGTAGCAGGCGGCTGCGGCGCGGGCGAAGTGGCGCTCGCGAGCGAGCGCCACGAAGTACTCGAGCTGGCGGAAGAGCATGCCCCATTCGACCACGCCGCACTCCGCCCGCCCGGCCGCGGCGCGGCGGTTGAACTCGGCTGATAACCGCGACCTATCGGGCCCTCGACGTTCGGACTTGGACGCGGCCGAGCGACTTCGGACAGACTGACCTGCGGTAACAGGATCGGAGGGGTTCGGCGTGCGCTCGCTGCGGACTCAGGTCCGGCCGCTCGTCCGCCTCGGCCCCGCCGAGAACGACCACCGGCACGCGTGCCGGGTCGCCGCGGGGTTGTTCGTCCCCGGGCTCGCCCTGCTGGTCGCCGGGCGGCCCGACCTGATCATCTACGCGGTCTTCGGCTCCTTCGCCGGGATGTACGGCCGGGCCGAATCCGACCGGCTCCGCATCGTGCACCAGGCGCAGGCGGGCGCGGTGCTGGTCAGCGGCGTGGGCGCGGGTGTTCTGCTGGCCAGCGCGCACGCTGCTCCGTGGGTGCTGGTGGCGACCGAGGTCGGGTGCGCTTCGGCGTGGTCGCTGCTGTCGGACCGGCTGGGGCTGCGGCCTGCCGGTCCGTTCTTCGGCATCTTCGCGCTGGGCGCCACCGCAACCGTTCCCGCTGGCCGGGTCGCCCCCTGGGCCGCGGTCTCGATCTGCGCCGCGACCGTGCTGTTCTGCCTGCTCGTCAGCTGCGCCAGCGCGCTCCGGTCCCGCGAGCGGTCCGGGCGGCGGGAGGTGGAGCGCGGGCCGGGTGCGCTGGTGCACGCCGCCCGCTACGCGGTGGCCGTCTCCGCCGCTGGCGCGGGCGGGCTGCTCCTCGGCGTCGAGCACGCCAACTGGGCCATGGCTTCCGCCGCGGTCCCGCTGGCGGCCATCGGGATTCGCCACCGGACCGCTCCCGGGATCCACGGCGTCGTGCACCGCGGGATCCACCGCGTGCTGGGCACCTTCGCCGGGCTCGCGGTCACCGCCGCGCTGCTGCTCCCCCAGCTGCCCGACACCGCGCTGGCCGTCATCGTGGTGGCCCTGCTGTTCCCGACCGAGCTGTTCATGGCCCGCCACTACGGGCTGGCGCTCGGGTTCTTCACCCCGCTGATCATGCTGATGACCGCGCTGGCCGCGCCCGCCGAACCGCTGGCGCTGCTCCGGGACCGCGCGATCGACACGCTGATCGGCGTCGCCGCCGGGATCGCGGCGGCCATCGTCATCCGGCGTCGAGCGGCGGCTGACCTGCGTCGTAGATGAGCACACCCCAGCCCGGGACCACGCGCGCCTCGGGGCTGGGGCGGTGCGGCCGCACCTTCCCGTCGTGCATCAGGTGGCCGACGTCCACCCCGCGGACCAGGACCAGGAAGTCGGCGATCATCTTGCGGTGGCAGCGCCACCACAGCGATTCGGCGCACATCACCGCGTTCAGCTCGGTGGCCGCGTCGGCGAGCAGGTCGTCGACGGCGGCCCGGAACCCGGCGGTGCGCATGTGCTCGGCGTAGCCGCGGAACGACCGGTTGCGCAGCGCGGTGTCGGGGCCGTCCGGGTGCGCCCGGCGCCACCCGCCGAGCCTCGACTCCCAGCGGTAGCCGATGCCAGCCGCGGGCAACCACTGCGACATCGCCGCGCGGGCGGCGTCGGGGTTGCGCCGACTGCCGGGCGCGGTGCGCACGTCGACCAGCTGGCGGATGCCCGCACCGCGCAGCAGCTCGGTCGTGGTGCCCGCATCGGCGGTTCCGTGCCCGAACGTCAGCACCCGCAGCGGCTCCGCTCGTTCGTCCACTTCGGACTTCAGGACCGGTTATCCGGGGTTTCCAGGGCGATGATGCGGGCGCGCACCTCGCCGCCCGGCGTCGAATAGCTGATGGTGTCACCGGCGCGGTGCCCGGCCAGCGCCAGTCCCAGCGGGCTGTCGGTGGTGACGGTTTCGTCCTGCTGACCGGCGGGGATCTCCTCGGTGATCGCCACCGCGCGAACCGTCCGCTCGGTGCCGTCGTCGAACCGCAGGGTGGCCGTGGTGCCGTCCGGCACGCGTCCCGGGACCGCCTCCGGCCCACCGGCGAGCAGGCCGGTCACCTCCCGGATGCGCTCGTCGACCGCGGCCAGGTCGTCGCCCTCCTCCAGCGCGTCGGCCTCGTCGGCGCGGTCCCCGACGTCGCTCTCCTGCTCGCGCATCGGGGCGACCAGCGCGCGGCGGCGTTCCCGCAGCGCCGCCAGCTCCGCCTCCAGCCGACCGCGGGTCCGGTTCTCGGTCATGTCCGCTCCTCCTCGAAGGTTCCCCGCCATCGTGCGCGGAAGACGCCCCCGACCGCAGGCCGGGCCGGTTTGCCCCCGTGCGGCCGCGGTGGTGCGATGCGGTGGTCGGGCGAGCACGGCAGGAGCGTGGCATGGACGAGACCAGCGGGCACCAGGGCGACGGCCGGTCGCCGGAGTTCCGGCCCTACCACCACCCGGCCGCCGGGTGGGGCGCCGCCAGGAGCGTGACCGAGTTCCTGGTCCGCGAGCGCGAGCTGGTGGACGGTCCGCGGGCGATCATGCGGATGAACCACGAGAACGGCGGCTTCGACTGCCCCGGGTGCGCCTGGCCCGACGACACCAAGGGCCTGCACCTGGACATCTGCGAGAACGGCATCAAGCACGTCACCTGGGAGATGACCCGCAAGCGGGTCGACCGGGATTTCTTCGCCGCGCACACCGTCGCGGAGCTGTCCGGCTGGAGCGACTTCCAGCTCGAGGACCAGGGCCGGTTGACCGAGCCGATGCGCTACGACCCGGACACCGACCACTACGTCCCGATCTCCTGGGAGGAGGCCTTCGCCCTCTTCGGCCGGGTCGTGGCCGAGCTCGACAGCCCCGACCAGGCGTCGTTCTACACCTCCGGGCGGCTGGGCAACGAGGCGACCTTCCTGTACCAGCTGATGGCCCGCGAGCTAGGCACGAACAACCTGCCGGACTGCTCGAACATGTGCCACGAGGCCAGCGGCCGCGCCCTGCAGGCCTCGCTGGGCACCGGGAAGGGCACGGTCGACCTCAAGGACTGGGAGATGACCGACGCCCTGTTCATCCTCGGCGTCAACGCCGCGTCCAACGCGCCCAGGATGCTCACCTCGCTGGCCGAGGCCTACCGCCGGGGCGCGCAGATCGTGCACATCAACCCGCTGGTGGAGGCCGCCGCCACGCGCACCATCATCCCGCACGACTTCGCCCGGATGGCCACGTTCCAGTCGACCCGCACCAGCACCCTGAACGTCCAGCCGCGCATCGGCGGGGACATGGCGCTGATCCGCGGCATGGCCAAGGCCGTGCTGGAGGAGGCGCGCACCGACCCGAAGGCCGTCGACGCCGAGTTCGTCGAGCGCCACACCGCCGGGTTCGACGAGTACCGCGCCCTGGTCGAGGCCACCCCGTGGGCGGAGATCGAGCGCCAGTCCGGCGTCGACCGCGCGGTGATCACCGCGGCCGCCCGCATCTACTGCGAAGCCGACCGGAGCATCTTCAGCTGGTGCCTGGGCATCACCCAGCACGAGCACGGCGTCGACACCGTCCGCGAGATCGTCAACCTGTTGCTGCTGCGCGGGAACCTGGGCCGCGAGGGCGCCGGGCCGTCGCCGGTGCGCGGGCACAGCAACGTGCAGGGCAACCGGACCTGCGGCATCGATCACCGCCCGGCCGAGGCGTTCCTGGACCGGCTCGCCGAGGTCTGCGGGATCGATCCGCCCCGCGCTCACGGGCTGGACACGATCGGCACCATCGAGGCGATGCACCGGGGCGAGGTGAAGGTGTTCGTCGGCATGGGCGGCAACTTCGCCCTCGCCGCGCCGGACACGCCCCACACCTTCGCCGCGCTGCGCAAGTGCGAGCTGACCGTGCAGGTCAGCACCAAGCTCAACCGCAGCCACCTCGTGCACGGCCGCCAGGCGCTGATCCTGCCGTGCCTGGGGCGCACCGAGAAGGACCACCAGCGCAGCGGGCTGCAGGTCACCTCGGTGGAGGACTCGATGAGCATGGTCCACCTCTCGCGCGGCATGAAGCGCCCGGCCTCACCGCACCTGCGCTCGGAACCGGCCATCATCGCCGGGCTCGCCAAGGCCGCGCTGCCGGACAGCCCGACCCCGTGGGAGCACCACGTCGCCGACTACGACCGGATCCGCGACACCATGGCGCAGGTCCTCGACGGGTTCGAGGACTTCAACCGGCGGGTGCGCCTGCCGCTGGGGTTCCGCATCCGGCAGCCCGCCCGCGAGCTGGTCTTCCACACCCCGTCCGGGCGGGCGGAGTTCTCCACCGCCGCGCTGCCCGACGTCGTCCCTACCGACGGGGTGCTGACGCTGGGCACGATGCGCTCGCACGACCAGTGGAACACCACGATCTACTCCGACGACGACCGCTACCGCGGCATCAAGAACCTGCGCACGCTGATCTTCATGAACGCCGAGGACATGCGCGCCCGGGGCATCGCGAAGTTCGACCGCGTCGACATCACCAGCACGGCCCGGGACGGCAGCACCCGCGCACTGCACGGGTACCTGGCCGTGCCCTACGACATCCCGCGCGGCTGCGCCGCCGGGTACATGCCCGAGATGAACGTCCTGTGCGCCATCGGCGACTACAGCACGCAGAGCGACCAGCCGCTGATGAAGCACGTCAAGGTCACCGTCGAGCGGTCGGCCTGACTACCAGGGGCGCGGCGCTTCGAGGACCTCGACGGTCGAACCGGCGGGAACGCCGCCGGGCGGGACCGCGGCGAGGCCGTCGGAGAGCGCCAGACCGCACAGCATCGCGGGACCGTCGAAGGGCAGCGCGGTCGCGGTGTTCTCGCGGAGCACCACCGGCAGCAGCCTGGTGCTGCGCGGGTGCCCCGGCAGGTCCGCGGCAGCGGCGGCCCGGTGCGGCACGATCCCCGCGCTGCCGTTGAGGCTGCTCAGCAGCGGGTGGACCAGCGTCGCGGTTCCGGCCACCGCGGCCAGCGGGTTGCCCGGCAGTCCGGCGAGCCAGCGGCGGCGGCCGTCCGCGGGCGGGAGCTCGGCGAGCAGCATGGGGTGGCCGGGGCGGACCGCCACCGAGTCGACCAGCAGCCGGGCGTCGAGGTCGGCCAGCGCCCGGTGCAGGAAGTCGACCGGACCGGCGGCGGTGCCGCCGGTGGTGATCACGACGTCGGCCGGGGAATCGCTGGTCGCGGCGCGCAGCAGGCCGAAGTCGTCGGCGATGCGGCGGCTGCCGATCAGCTCGCCGTCGCATCGCAGCCACGGCGTCAGCAGCGGGGTCAGGGCGTCGCGGACCCGGCCGCCGCGGGGTGGCCCGGAATCGAGAAGCTCGTCGCCGAGAACCAGCAGCTCCACAGTCGGGCGCCGGTGCACCGCGAGCCGGTCGTGCCCGGCTGCCGCGGCCAGGCCCAGCACCGCGGGCGTGACCGTCGTGCCGGTCGGGAGCAGCGGTTGTCCCTCGTGGCATTCCTGGCCGCGCGGCCGGACATCCCGGCCCGGTGCCACCGGGGTCGGTGCGCGGTCGAAGAGGATGCCGCCCGACGGGTCGACCTGGCCGTGTTCCCGGCGCAGCACGGCTGTCGCGCCGGGTGGTAGCTGGGCGCCGGTGGCGATGCCCAGCGCGGTGCCCGGTGCGAGCGGTTCGGCCTGGCCGCCTGCGAGCACCCGGTCGTCGCGGAGCTGCCACGGGCCCGGGCCTGCGACCGCCCAACCGTCCATTGCGGACGTGTCGAAGGCCGGGAGGTCGGTGCGAGCCGTCAGGGGTTCGGCCAGGACGTGGCCGAGGGCGTCGGAGAGGGGGCGTGTGACCGCGGGGAGTGGGTGGGGTGGGGCTGTGCGGGCGATCTCTCGGGCCTGCGGCCAGGTCGGCACCGGCGGATCCACCTCGGGCGGGGTGCCGGTGGTGAGGGTTGCCGGGTGCATCGGGTTCCTCGGGCTCGGGGGGGGGGAGTCCACAATGGACCGGTTGGCGTGGCTCGACAGATCCAGATTCGCCCGGTTCGGGCGGCTGGTCAAGCGGTGGTTCCTACCGGGTGATAGGTGGGGCTTTTCAAGGGCTTGGGGATTTGTGGTCATAGCCGGGTGGAGTTGGCGAGGATAAGTGCCGTTTGGGCGCGGGGCTGGGTTTGGGTTCAAAGCGGTGGGTGGTCGGCGTGGGCGTGTTGCAATTTCAATCGAAATTGCGTCGTTCTCGACGGAGCCTGCGGTGGCGACGTGGCAATTTCAATCGAAATTGCAATCGTCACCACCTCTCCGACGGCCGTGATCGCGGTGGGGGATGTGACCAGGCGGCTGGGCTCGTGGAGGGTGGGATGTGGCCGGGCGGCCGGGATCGTGGGGGGTGGGCCAGCGCTTTCTCTCGTTCGGGGTTGGGTTTTCGTTGTGATTTGGGGCACTTCTGGTTTTGTTCGGGTTTCTGGGTCTTGGGTTGATAGGTGGTGTTTATCGGGTGATCGGGAGTGGTTCTTTGACTTCTGCTGGTCGTGGGTTTTTGGTGGTTGTGGTGGTCTCCGAGCTGGGGGCCGGTGCGTGGACGAGGGGTGCGCGGTATGAGCGAGAAGGACGGTTTCGGCGGGGAGGCTCTTTCGGTCAGCGCTCCCAAGACCTGGGCTGCTGGTGTGCCCGCCGTGGCTCATGCGCTGGAGTACTCCCTGGGGCAGACCTCTCCTCGTCGGACCGCGTTGACGCTGTTGAACGTCAACCAGGCCAAGGGGATCGACTGCCCCGGGTGCGCTTGGCCCGAGCCCGGGCCCAAGCAGCGGCACCTCAACGAGTACTGCGAGAACGGCGCCAAGCACATCAACGACGAGGCCACCACTAGGCGGGTCACCGCCGAGTTCTTCCGCGAGCACCCCATCTCCGAGCTCGCCGACAAGTCCGACCAGTGGCTCAACCACCAGGGGCGGCTCACCGAGCCGGTGGTCAAGCGGCCGGGGTCGGACCACTACGAGCCGATCAGCTGGGACGCCGCGCTCAACTTGCTCGCCACCGAGCTCAAGGCGCTTGACTCCCCGGACGAAGCCCTGTTCTACACCTCGGGGCGGCTCAACAACGAGGCCGCTTTCCTGCTCCAGCTGTTCGCGCGGGCCTTCGGCACCAACAACCTGCCCGACTGCAGCAACATGTGCCACGAGTCCAGCGGTTCGGCGATGCTGGAGACGCTGGGGGTCGGCAAGGGCACCGTGAGCCTCGACGACATCCACCAGGCCGACCTGGTCTTCGTCGTCGGGCAGAACCCCGGCACCAACCACCCGCGGATGCTGTCCGCGCTCGAGGAGACCAAGCGCAACGGCGGCCAGGTGGTGGCCGTGAACCCGCTGCCGGAGGCCGGGCTGTTCCGGTTCAAGAACCCGCAGAAGGTCCGCGGCGTCCTCGGCCGCGGCACCGCCATCGCCGACCAGTTCCTGCAGATCCGGCCCGGCGGCGACCTCGCGCTGTTCAAGGCGCTGAACCTCTTGCTGCTGGAGGCCGAGGACACCGCGCCCGGCACCGTGCTCGACCACACCTACATCCAGGCCAACACCAGCGGGTTCGCGGAGTTCGCCGAGCGCGCCCGCGAGCTGTCCTGGGACCAGGTCCGCGACGCGACCGGGCTGACCCGCGAGGAGATCGAGCAGGTCCGCGACCGGGTGCTGGCCAGCAGGAGCGTCGTCGTCTGCTGGGCGATGGGCCTGACGCAGCAGAAGCACGGCGTGCCCACCATCCGCGAGGTCATCAACTTCCTGCTGCTGCGCGGGAACTTCGGCAAGCCCGGTGCGGGCGCGTGCCCGGTGCGCGGGCACAGCAACGTGCAGGGCGACCGCACGATGGGCGTCTGGGAGCGGATGCCGCAGTCCTTCCTGGACGCGCTGGAGCGCGAGTTCGGCTTCACCCCGCCGAGCAAGCACGGCTGGGACTCGGTGGACTCCATCCGCGCCATGCTCGACGGCCGCGCGAAGTTCTTCCTCGGCGTGGCCGGGAACTTCGTGCGGGCCGCACCGGACAGCGACCTCACCGAGCGCGCGATGCGCCGCTGCCGGCTCACCGCGCACATCTCGACCAAGCTCAACCGCTCCCACACCGTCTGCGGCGAGACCGCCCTGATCCTGCCCACGCTCGGCCGCAGCGACCGGGACGTGCAGGCCACCGGCGAGCAGTTCATCACCGTCGAGGACTCGATGAGCGCCGTGCACGCCTCCCGAGGTCGCCTCGACCCCGCCTCGGACGCGCTGCTCAGCGAGGTCGCCATCATCAGCCGCCTCGCGCGGCGGACGCTGGGTGCCGAGCCCGACATCCCGTGGGAGGAGTTCGAAGCGGACTACAGCACGATCCGGGACCGGATCTCGCGCGTGGTGCCGGGCTTCGAGGACTTCAACGCGCGGGTGGCCGAACCGGGCGGCTTCGTGCTGCCGAACCCGGTGAACAGCGGCGTCTTCCGCACCGCGACCGGCAAAGCGATGTTCACCGAGAACGACTTCGAGATGCTCACCGCTCCCCCTGGCCACCTCGTGCTGCAGTCGCTGCGCTCGCACGACCAGTGGAACACCATCCCCTACGCCCCGAACGACCGGTACCGCGGGATCCACAACGCGCGCCGGGTCGTGCTGGTCAACCCCGACGACCTGGCCGAGCTCGGGTTCGCCGACCGCGCCGAGGTGGACCTGGTGAGCGTGTGGCACGACGGGGTGGAACGCCGGGCGCGCAACTTCCGGGTGGTCGGCTACCCGACGGCGCGCGGGTCGGCGGCCGCCTACTACCCGGAGACCAACGTGCTGGTACCGCTGGACAGCGTGGCCGACATCAGCAACACCCCCACCTCGAAGGGCATCGTGGTCCGGCTGGAACCCGCCGGGGCCTGAGGAGTTTCGATGGGACGAGTCACCGCGCGGCGGCGGGTGCTGCGCATCCGCGACGGCGTGCCGTCGCACCGCCCGGACACCCTCGCCGCAGAGGAGCCGATGGAGATCCGGGTCGGCGGCCGCCCGCTGACCATCACCATGCGCACCCCGGGCCACGACTTCGACCTGGCGGCCGGATTCCTGGTCGGTGAAGGGGTCGTGCGCGCGGCCGAGGACGTGGTCGGGATCCGCTACTGCGCGGGCGCCACCGCCGACGGCAGCAACACCTACAACGTCGTCGACGTCGCCCTCGCCCCCGGCGTGGCGCTGCCCGAGGCCTCGCTGGAGCGCAACTTCTACACCACGTCCTCGTGCGGGCTGTGCGGCAAGGCCAGCCTGGACGCGGTGCGCACGAAGACGACCTGGCCCCTTGACGAATCCTCGCCGCGCATCGGCCTGGAGACGCTGACGGCTCTCCCCGACCGGTTGCGGGAGGCGCAGCGGGTGTTCGACAGCACCGGCGGGCTGCACGCCGCCGGGCTGTTCACCGCCGACGGCGAGCTCACCTGCCTGCGCGAGGACGTCGGGCGGCACAACGCGGTGGACAAGGTCATCGGCGACGCCCTGCGCGCGAACCGGCTGCCGCTGCGGGACTCGGTCCTGATGGTCAGCGGCCGGGCATCCTTCGAGCTGGTCCAGAAGGCGGTGATGGCGGGCATCCCGATGTTGGCGGCGGTGTCGGCCCCGTCCTCGCTCGCGGTCGACCTCGCCGCCGATTCCGGCCTGACGCTGATCGGCTTCCTGCGCGGCCGGTCCATGAACGTCTACACCGGAACCGACCGCGTGCGAACGGAACTCGCGGTGTCGTCCTAACCGGACGCCTCGCCCCTCCTCCAGCGGAGCGAACAGCTGCCCCTGCGTTCTGCTCCCATTCCGCAGGACCGAGGTTGTTCCTGGTCAGCCTCCAGATCCGCGCGAGGTTCCCACCAAGCGCACTCCGTCGAGGCCACCGGCGGGCGGAGGTGCTTCGGCGTGTCAGAACCTCCGCCCGGAATCGCTCAGCCCTACCGACCGCGCCCCAGGTGACGGCTCGCGCCTGGGCGCAGTGCTGCATCCTGAGGCATTTCGCGCTGCGGACCGGTGGACCTGCGTCGATAGGTGCGGGTTATCGGGAGTGCGGGAACTCCTCTTTGCCGCGGCCCGCGATTCCGGCGGAGAATTCCGGCCAGTTGGCGCGGGAGCTCCGCCGCACGGCGGCTTTCGGGCCCGGACACGGGAGGTGGGCCATGCCTGCTTGGCGGGTGCGCGATTTCCACGACGACGACCTGGACCAGGCGATCCGGATCTGGGACCAGAGCCGGGAGACCGGGGAGCCGGTGTTCTCCGCCGCCGAGGTGGTGTCGATCGCGCGGGCCGGGCACCCGGCCCTGGTCGCGGTGGTGGGGCAGGACGTCGTCGGCATGGCCGCCGCCCGGGTGGAGGGCGAGCGGGCCTGGCTGGCGCTGTTCGCGCTCGACGCCCGGTGGCGCAACCGCGGCATCGGCAGCGCGCTGCTGGCCGAGCTGGAGAAGAAGCTGCGCGGCGTCGGCGTGCACCGCATCACCAGCCTGGTGCCCGAGGGGGCCGCGGGATTCCGGGCGATGGTGAACTCCGGCTACCGCCCGCGCACCGACCTGACCTACTTCGAGAAGGTCGAGGAGCTCGACCCCGCCGACTTCGACGTGCTCGAGCACCTCGGCGGCATGCTGCTGCCGCCCGGGAAGTGGGCGGCGCTGGCCGGGATGCGGCGGGAGAAGGACATCATCGAGCGCCGCGTGGTGCTGCCGATCTCCCACCCCGACCAGGCCGAGCGCCACGGGGTGCTGCCGCCGAAGGCGATCGTGCTGTTCGGTCCGCCGGGCACCGGCAAGACGAGCTTCGCCAAGGCGATCGCCTCCCGGCTGAACTGGCCGTTCGTGGAGCTGTTCCCGTCCCGGCTGGCCGCGTCCTCCCCCGACGGGCTGGCGACCTCGCTGCGGGAGGTGTTCGCCGAGCTGGAGGAGCTCGACGACCTGGTCCTGTTCATCGACGAGGTCGAGGAGATCGCCGGGACCCGCACCACCCCGGCGGCCGGTCCGGCGCACGGCGTGACCAACGAGCTGCTCAAGCTGATCCCCGGGTTCCGGGAGCACGACCACCGCCTGCTGGTCTGCGCCACCAACTCGGTGAGCTCGCTGGACCCGGCGTTCCTGCGCCCGGGCCGGTTCGACTACATCATCCCGGTCGGGCCGCCCGACCCACCGGCCCGGCGCGCGATCTGGTCCCGCTACCTCGGCCCGGCCCGCGACAACGTCGACCTGGACCTGCTGGTCGAGCGCACCGAGCTGTTCACCCCCGCGGACATCGAGTTCGCCGCCCGCCAAGGGGCCCAGGCCGCCTTCGAGCGCGACGTCCTGCACGAGGACCGGGAACTGGCGACGACGGAGGAATACCTGAAGGCGATCGCCGACACCCGGCCCACGCTCACCGCCGAGGCCATCGCCGAGTTCGAGCAGGACATCGACGCCTGCACGCGGCTGTAGCCGCAGGGCCCGGAGGCGGTCCGCGCGATCCCTAGAATCGGTTGGTGGACGCGGTCGTCGACGGCGCTGCGGCGCGGGGAAGGTGTGGCTGCCGGTGCGCAAGGTGAAGGATCTGACCGGGCCCGGGATCACCGACTGCTTCGGGGTGGGCGGTACCGATCTCGGGGTCACCGCGATCGCCCCGGACGGGCGGCTCGTGTCGGTGTTCGGCGACACCTTCGAACGGGCGGGCGTGGGCGGCCCCGGCTGGCGATCCCCCGTCGTGCTCTTCGGGGACGCCGCGACCGCCCGGACCGGGATCCGGTGGACGGGGTCCATCGGGCCGCGCTCGCACTACGCCGACCAGGCGCTGGACTACGAGCACGACTCGATCGTCCGCGGTCGGCGGGTGAGCACCACGATCCCCACCGACGTCATCACCATCGGCCGCGAGATGTACCTGCACGTCATGGTCTGCGAGGGGCTGGGCAACGTGCACTGGACGGAGGTGCACCGCTCCACCGACAACGGAGAGACCTGGCACCGCACCGGGGCGAGCTGGCCCGGTGACCAGCACGGCGGGCTGTTCCAGATGCTGACCTGGGAGCTGGGCGAGGACGGCTACGTCTACGCCTTCTCCACCGGTTTCCAGCGGGACAAGGGCCTCATCCTGCAGCGGGTACCGGCGGATCGGATCGGCGATCCGCGCGCGTGGGAGGGGTGGGGCTTCCGCGATGGTGCGTGGGCGTGGGGGAACCCGCCGACGGTCGCCCTCACCGGTGCGTTCGGCGAGCTCTGCCTGCGCCGCGTCGAGGACCGGTGGCTGCTGTGCTGCTTCGACGCGGGCAACTACCGCATCGACGTCCTGGACCTCGACGGGCCCACGGCGAACCTGTACGAGGCCTCGCGCGGCACCGTGCTGCAGGGCACCTCGTGGCAGCACGAGGACCACGACCGCGGCCGGGTCGCCCAGCTCTACGGCGGCTACATCGTGCCCGGTTCGACGCTGGACGACCTGCACCTGGTGGTCAGCCAGTGGAACACCGAGCACAACTGGCCGTACCGGGCCATGCAGTTCGCCGGGAGCGTTCCCCGGCCCGGTTCGACGCCTCCGCCCGAGGCCGACGAGCCCGCCGATGCCCGCGGCGGCTCGGGAATCCTCCGCGCGGTGCGGGAGGTCGCTCGGCGCTTCACCGGTTAGGAAAGCACTCGCCGTCCTGGTCGGCCGTGCATGGGAACCGCCCGGACCTGGGTAACCCAGCAGCACGTGGAACTGTCCCGACCGGGTTGGATGGGGGCGTCGATGACCAGCACCCGGCGAACCGAGCCCGGTCTCACCGAGGCCTGGCCGAGCCTCCCGGTCGACGACTGGGTCGGCACCAGGGACACGCTGCACATGTGGACCCAGATCGTCGGCAAGGTCCGGTTGGCGCAGGCCCCGATGACCGCGCACTGGTGGCAGGTGCCGCTGTACGTGACGCCGCGAGGCCTGTCCACCTCGGCGATCCCGCACGACGGGCGGCTGTTCGACGCGGAGTTCGACTTCGTCGACCACCAGCTGCGGGTGCGCTCCAGCGACGGCGGTCAGCGCCAGGTGGCGCTGGAACCCAAGTCGGTGGCCGTGTTCCACCACGAGCTCATGGCCGCGCTCGCCGAGCTCGACCTCGAAGTGCCCATCTACCCGCGCCCGGTCGAGGTCGAACGCGCCATCCCGTTCGCCGACGACACCGAGCACTGCTCCTACGACCCGGACCACGCCCAGCGGTTCTGGGGACAGCTGGTGGCCGCGCACCGGGTGATCAGCCGGTTCCGGGCCCGGTTCCTGGGCAAGGTCAGCCCGGTGCACTTCTTCTGGGGCGCGATGGACCTGGCCTGCACCCGGTTCTCCGGGCGCACCGCCCCACCGCACCCCGGGGGCGCGCCGAACTGCGGTGACTGGGTCATGGTCGAGGCCTACTCGCACGAGCTGTCCAGCTGCGGCTTCTGGCCCGGCGGCAGCAGCGAAGGCACCTTCTACTCCTACGCCTACCCGGAACCACCCGGCTACGCCGAGCACCCCGTGCGGCCGGAAGCCGCCAACTACGACGCCGGTCTCGGCGAGTTCGTGCTGCCGTACGCCACCGTGCGCACCTCCGACGATCCCGAGGGGACATTGCTGGCGTTCCTGCAGACGACCTACGAGGCCGCGGCCGAAGCCGGTGGGTGGGACCGCCGCGCGCTGGAGGTCCCCGACCGGCTCGACGAACCCGGCTGACCGCGAACCCCGCAGGAGGCGGCGACGATGACGTCCGACGACCTACCGGCACCCGAGTCCGGGCTGGTGCTGACCCACTTCCTGACCGTGTCCGATGTGGCCCGCTCGCGGGCGTTCTACGCCGACGTCTTCGGCGGCCGGGTGGTGCTCGCGGAGAACCCGTGCATCGTCAAGATCGCCAACAGCTGGATCATCATGAACCCCGGCGGCGGTCCCACCCCGGACAAGCCCGACACGGTGCTGCGGCCGCCGGAATCCACCGAGGTGGTCTCGGCATTCCTCAACGTGCGGGTCGCCGACATCGCCGCCTTCTACGCCGAGGCGCGCGGCAAGGGCGCCGAGTTCCTCACCGAACCCCTCGACCGCAAGGCCGAGATCCGCTGCTACCTGCGCGACCCGGACGGCTACCTGATCGAGATCGGGCAGGCCACCGGGATGCTGGAGGGCATCTTCGCCGATCCACCGGCTGGCACGTGACCGCAGCTGGCCCCGGCTCCCCCGCGTCGGGCCGGTCCGCAGTCGGCGCGCAGCGGCGTGCTCCACCTCCGCCGGTCACGCAGAACGCGATGGGAAAGGTCTCATCTGCTCCTCCCGATCAGCGACTGGGCCAGGGCGTCGAAGGACCCGCGGGTTTCCGCTGGCATCGCCAACGAGGTCAGGCAGTCCTCGACCTCGGCGAGATGCCGGGCCGCCTCCTGCTCGGCGAACTCCCGGCCGCCCGCTTCCTCGACGAGCTCCGCCGCCAACCGCAGCTCGAAGTCGGTGCGGACACCGCGTTCGACGAGCACCCCCAGCCGCTCGCTCGCAGCGCCCCCAGCGGCCAGCGCGGCGATGACCGGCAGGGTCCGCTTGCCCTCGCGCAGGTCTCCGAACACCGGCTTGCCGGTGCGCACCGGGTCGCCCCAGATGCCCAGCACGTCGTCGGTGCACTGGAACGCCAGGCCCAGGTGGCGCCCGAGTCGGTCGAAGCAGTCCGCGACCGCCGCCTCGGCACCGCCCAGCAACGCCCCGCCAGCTGCGGAGAAGGCCAGCAGCGCACCGGTCTTGGCCTCCGCCATCGCCTGGTACTCGGCGACGCTCACCGCCTGCTCGCCCGTCCACGGCCGCGCGGTGAACCGGATGTCGTCGACCTGCCCCACGACCACCTCCCGCATCGCGGTGGCCAGGCGCATCGCCGCCGCGGGCGCGCCCGGGTGGCCGCTGCTCAGCAGGACCCCGAACGCCTCGGAGTGCAGCGCGTCGCCGATCAGGATCGCCGCCGGGACCCCGTACTCCTTCCACACCGCGGGCTGCCCCCGCCGCAGCTCGTCGTTGTCGATGATGTCGTCGTGGATCAGGCTGAAGTTGTGCACGAGCTCGACGGCCGCGGCCGCGGGCACCGCGTCCACCGCCTCGGCCCCCACTGCCTCCGCCGCGAGCACGGCCAAGGTGGGCCGCAGGGCCTTGCCCGCCGCACCGGAGCCCCCGGCCCACCATCCGAAGTGGTACCTGCCGATTCCGCCCAGCGACGGGCCCAGCCGGTCGACGAGCTCGCGCAGCACCGGTTCGGTGAGCTCGCGAGCGCGCCGGATCGCGTTGACCCCCAGCTCGTGATCAGCGCGCGCAGTGGCCGGAAACGTCATCGTGATCCGCCTCAATCCTGGTCTCGTCCCCCGGACCAGATCAACGCTAATCACCGGCGGCCCCGGTCGTATCGGCCGAAGTGTCAGCGAAGATCAACCGATCGGCCGAGATTGGCGCGGACCTTCTCGTACTTTCGGCCAGAAATCCGCCGACCACGGCGGTCCGCCCTCCCGACGTCCGCGGATCACCCAACGTCGGAGAACTCACCGCGAGCGCCGGCTCGCCACTCTGTCCACTTGGGACCGAAGAGTTCCCACCGCGCTCGGCCTCACAGCGAGGACCGCCACCGGGCCGAAGCCCGTGGCCCGGGAACGTCCAGCACGTCTACCCCCGGACCGACCGCAGGTCGTGCCCCGCCCGTTCAGCGCCCGGCTGGCAGGACGTTCTGGTTGCTGCGCAACAGGCCGGACACCGGCACGTTCGATCTAGCTGCTGTCTTCGGGGTTCTCGTTCTCGCCGCGTTTGACGGCGGTGAGCAGGAGTTGGGCGACGTCGACGACTTCGACGGATTCGGAGGCGACCTTCTCGCTTTGGCGGGCGGTCAGGCCGTCGGAGAGCATGACCTTGCAGAACGGGCAGCCGGTGGCGATCTTCGACGGTGCGGTGCCGAGTGCTTCGTCGACGCGTTCGACGTTGATGCGCTTGCCGATGCGTTCTTCCA
>NZ_VWPH01000011.1 GCF_008630535.1 Saccharopolyspora hirsuta
TGGTGGCGCTGTGCGGTGAGGTGTTCCCCGTCACCAAGTCGCCGAAGCCGGGCTCGCCGGTCTGCCCGGAGTGCAAGGAGATCTTCGAGTCGCTGCCGCCCGGCGGCAAGGACTGACTCGCGGTTCGAACCGCGCGGTGGTCTGGTCTCAGCCACCGCGCGGTTCGGTCTGCTTGCGCGGCGGTTCCGGCAGCGGCACGCCGTTGCGCGGTAGCTCCTCCGCGCCGCCCCGCTCCTCCGGCACCTCGTGCTCAGCCGGTGTCCCGGTGTCCTCGACCGGTTCCGCGGCCTGGCCGTTGCGCCACGCGCGGTAGCCCTCCTCGGTGTGCATGCGCTGCTCGAGGCGCCGCATCTCCAGCCGCCGCCACCGCCGCCGCTCCCGCCGGGTCATCTTGGCCGGGTACATCTCCTGGATCGCGTAGTTGAACTGCGCGCCCATGATGATCGCCAGGCCGATGAAGAACGCGAACAGCAGGAAGGCGATCGGGGTGGCCAGCGCGCCGTAGGTGTAGCCGGTGCTGGTCACCCACGTGATGTAGAGCCGCAGGCCGATGCTCGAGCACAGGAAGAGCGCCATCGCCAGCAGCGCGCCGGGCAGGCCCCGGTGCCACGGCAGCTTCCGCGGCACCGCCACCTTGTACAGCGTCGCCAGCGCCACGACCAGCCCGATCGCGGTCGCCGGGTAGTAGAAGACCTGGATCAGCCAGGCGATGTCGTCCTGGTAGTCCCGCGGGAAGATGGTCGGCAGCCAGTCCGGGCCGAGCGCGATAATCGGCAGCCCGAACACCGCCAGCACCAGGCACACCAGGTACAGCAGCAGCGCGAAGATCCGCTGCCACACGCTGTTGCGCACCAGGTACTGGTCGTAGGCCATGGTGATCGAGTCGACCAGGGACGCCAGCGCGGAGGACCCCGCCCACAGCGACAGCAGGAAGCCCACCGAGACGATCTCGCCCTTGCCCTTGGTCAGGATGTCGTTCACCGTCGGGCCGATGATCTGGTCCACCACGTTCTGCGTGAACACGGTGCGGGAGAAGGCCAGGATCTTGTCGTGCACAGCGTCGACGACCGACGGGCCGAACCAGTCGCCGAGGAAGCCGAGGCTGCCCAGCAGCCCGAGCAGCAGCGGCGGCATGGACAGCGTCTGCCAGAACGCGGCGGCCGCCGACTCGGAGAAGATGTTGTCCCACCACGCCTTGTCCAGGGTGCGCGCGATCAGGCGCAGCGGCCCTCGTCGCACCGGGGCGTCCCGTGGTGCGGCGGCACTGCGCCCCCGGCTTTCTGGCGAACTCGGCGAACCCATGGCACCCACAAGGATGCTGCATCGGCCCCGGCGATGAGCGCCGACCCGGAAAAACGGTGTGTCGCATTCGTCTCCAGCGGCCTTGCCGGTGGAGATCGACGAGCGGAGGTAAGCTGCACGGCGGCCCGCATCGAGTCGATCGAACGTCGGGGTGCGCGGGCGTTCGCAGGGCGGTGCGACGACTCGCCCGCGCCATTCAGGTAGGGGAGACCCAGGAAGGAGCGGCGAGCCGGCGTGTCCGAAGCGCAACTCGACAATCCCGTCCGATCAGTGCTCAGCGACCCCTCGCAAGCCACTTCCCGACCGCTCCGCGCCTGGCAGCGCAGAGCGCTCACCAAGTACCTGTCGACCAAGCCGCAGGACTTCCTGGCGGTCGCGACGCCGGGCGCGGGCAAGACCACCTTCGGACTCCGGGTCGCCGCGGAGCTGCTCGCCGACCGCACGGTCGAGGCGGTGACCGTCGTCGCCCCCACCGAGCACCTCAAGCACCAGTGGGCGTTAGCGGCCGCCGGGGCGGGCATCGCGCTGGACTCGAACTTCCGCAACGCCGACGGCATCACCTCCAGCGACTACCAGGGCGTGGTCGTCACCTACGCGCAGGTCGCGGCGCACGAGGCGCTGCACCGGGTGCGCACCGAGCGCCGCAAGACGCTGGTGATCCTCGACGAGGTGCACCACGCCGGTGACGCGAAGTCCTGGGGCGACGCGATCCGGGAGGCCTTCACCCCGGCCGTGCGGCGCCTGGCGCTGACCGGTACGCCGTTCCGCAGCGACGACTCGCCGATCCCGTTCATCAGCTACGAGCCCGACGCCGACGGTTCGTTGCGCAGCCGCCCCGACCACGCCTACGGCTACTCGGACGCGCTCAACGACGGCGTGGTCCGGCCGGTGGTCTTCCTGGCCTACTCCGGCGAGGCGCGGTGGCGCACCAGCGCCGGTGACGAGTTCAGCGCCCGCCTCGGCGAACCGCTGACGGCCGAGCAGACCGCCCGGGCCTGGCGCACCGCCCTGGACCCGTCGGGGGAGTGGATCCCGGCCGTCCTGCGCGCCGCGGACACCCGGCTGGCGCAGCTGCGCAAGGGCGGCATGCCCGACGCCGGCGGGCTGGTGATCGCCACCGACCACGTCACCGCCAAGGCCTACGCCAAGACCCTGCACCAGATCACCGGCACCGAGCCGGTGGTGGTGCTCTCCGACGACCCGCAGGCCTCCGGCCGGATCGCCGAGTTCTCCGAGTCCGACGACCGGTGGATGGTCGCGGTCCGGATGGTCAGCGAAGGCGTCGACGTGCCGCGGCTGGCCGTCGGCGTCTACGCCACCAGCGCCTCGACGCCGCTGTTCTTCGCGCAGGCCATCGGCCGCTTCGTGCGATCCCGGCGGCCGGGGGAGACCGCCAGCGTCTTCCTGCCGAGCGTGCCGGTGCTGCTGGAGCTGGCCAGCCAGCTGGAGACCCAGCGCGACCACGTGCTGGGCAAGCCGCACCGGGAGAAGGACGGCTGGGACGACGAGCTGCTCGCCCAGGCCAACCGCAAGGAGGACGAACCAGGCGAGGAGGAGAAGGCGTTCACCTCGCTGGGCGCCGAAGCCGAGCTGGACCAGGTGATCTACGACGGATCGTCGTTCGGCACGGCGGCCTTCAGCACCTCCGAGGAGGAGCAGGACTACCTCGGCCTGCCCGGTCTGCTGGAACCCGACCAGGTGCGGGCGCTGCTGCGGCAGCGCCAGTCGCAGCAGCTCGAGGACGTCGCCAAGCGCGAGGCCGACGCGAAGGCGGCGAAGGCCGCCGAGCAGGCCGAGCAGCGCGCGAACGCGAAGCCGCAGAGCGTGCAGGAGCGGCTGCAGAAGCTCCGCAAGGAGCTGAACACGCTGGTGTCGCTGCACCACCACCGCACGCGCAAGCCGCACGGCAAGATCTACAACGAGCTGCAGAAGACCTGCGGCGGCCCGCCGACGGCGATGGCCACCGTCGAGCAGCTCGAGGAGCGCATCGCCACCCTCCGCTCCTGGTGACCCCGAACAGGTGACCCGGGCGGCGATCTCCCGCTAGCCTGTCGCGGTAACGCGAGACGATCTTGGAGCGGGCTGTGGCGGGCGACGCGTGGAACATCGCGCTCAACATCATCGCCAGCGTGATCACCGGTTCGGCGGTGTGGATCTCCGGCAGGCTGCTGGCCCGCCGCCGCTTGCGCCGCATGCAGGACTTCTTCGGGATGTCCACCGAGGTCGAGTGCCTGCTGGTGATGCCCCGGATGGTCTCCGCCGACAACGCCCGCAGCGTGCACCGCAACGACGCGGCCGCGATGCTCGAGCTGTCCTCGGTGCTGGGGGACTGCCGAGCCCGGCCCGAGGTGATCTTCCACGACCAGGTCTACCAGGGGCTGGCCGACAAACCGGAGTTCTGCATCGGCGGACCGGCGGCGAACCGGCGCACCGAGGCGCACCTGCGGTCGGTGCTGCCGGGCGTCCACGTCGCAGCGGGCGAGGAGCCCGCCGTGCCCACCATCTCGGTGGGCGGCGAGGACTACGCCGCGGAGCACGGCCGGGTCGAGTACGTGGTGCTGGCCAAGATGGTCCGGGCGGAGCTGGCCCGGCCGGCCTTCCTGATCTGCGGCCAGACCTCGATCTCGAACCGGGCGGCCTGCCGCTACCTGGTGGTCAACCACCGCGCGCTGATGCGCAAGCACGGCGTCCGCGGGCGGTTCTGCCTGGTCCTGCGCGTGCTGGAGTCGAGCACCTACGGGCCGAGCGTGGTGGAGCTGGTCCGCGACGTCACCGCCGAGGCCTTCACCGGCGGTCGCGCGGCGGTGGAAGCGAAACCGGTTGGAGGGTGATCGGCGGCGTCCGTTCTCCTAGGGTTCGGTGCATGGCTTTCGACGTGGAGAAGGTCCGGGCGCAGTACCCGGCGCTGGCCGACGGCAGGGCGTGGTTGGACGGAGCGGCCGGTACCCAGGTGCCGCAGCCGGTGATCGATGCGGTGGCCGACGCCTACCGGGTCGGGATGTCCAACGTGGGGGGACCGTACGAGTCGAGCCGCCGGGCCGGCGGGATCGTCGCCGAGGCGCGGGCGGCGGTGGCCGACCTGGTCGGGGCGCCGGACCCGGCGGGCGTGGTGTTCGGGCCGAGCATGACCGCGCTGACCTACCGGTTCGCCGCGGTGCTGGCCGACGGCTGGCGGCCCGGGGACGAGGTCGTGGTGACCCAGCTGGACCACGACGCCAACGTCCGGCCGTGGATCCAGCACGCGCAGCGCGCGGGCGCGACGGTGCGGGTGGCGGAGCTGGACCCGGCGACCGGCGAACTGCCCGCGCAGCACGTCACCGACCTCATCGGCGAGCGCACCAAGCTGGTCGCCGTCACCGCCGCGTCGAACGTGCTGGGCACCATCCCGGACCTGCGGGCGATCACCGACCGGGCCCGCCAGGTCGGCGCCCTCTCCTACGTCGACGGCGTGCAGCACTGCCCGCACGCGCACGTGCAGCTCGCGGAGCTGGGCGCGGACTTCTACGCGACCAGCGCCTACAAGTGGGCGGGCCCGCACCTGGCGGCGGTGGTCGCCGGGGACCCGTGGTCGCTGGAGAACCTGCACCCGGACAAGCTCAAGCCGTCACCGGACACCTCGCCGGACCGCTTCGAGCTGGGCACCAACCCGTTCGCCGCCATGGCCGGTGCGGTCGCGGCCGTGGAGCACCTGGCCGGGCTGGACTCCGACGCCGACGGCAGCCGGGCCGACCGCTTGGCAGTCTCCCGCCGCGCTGTGGTGGCGCACGAGGAGGCGCTGGCCAGAACGCTGTTCGAGGGTCTCGCGGAGCTGGACGGGGTGGTGCGCTACGGCGCCCCGCAGGGCCCGTGCACGCCCACGGCGTTCTTCGGGCTCCCCGGCATGGAGCCCCGGGCGGTGGCCGAACGGCTGGCGGAACGGGGTCTCAACGTCTCCCACGGCCACTCCTACGCCTGGGAGGCGGTGCACGCCCTCGGCATCGGCCCGGAGGGCGGTGTCCGGGCGAGCCTGTCGCACTACACCAACGAGTCCGACGTCCGCCGCCTCCTCGAAGCCCTCGCCGACCTCGCCGCCTGACCCGTCCCCGCGATTTCAATGGAAATCGGACGTCCGATTTCCATTGAAATTGTTCATCCCCGTCCGTGGACCGCAGCTGCGAAGGGCGAACTGCACCGGTCGGCAGGTGTCGCATGCGCCGCAGGCGCATAGCCCACCCTCGCAGCTTGCACCGCCGCGGGTTCTCAGCGTTCGCCTGGCGAGGACGGCCCTGACGCCGTGTATCGGGTCATACATCAGTCAGGGCACCCACAGCCAGGCGGGCGCTGAGGTTCCGCCACCCGCACCGCCACGCAGAGCGAGGTTGGAAAAACCTCATTGAAATCGCGGTCCGAGCGGCGTGTCGTGGCCGAGGCCCGGAAAAGGACCGCGCCCCCGCAGGGGAGCCCTGCGGGGGCGCGGTCATCTCGTCTGACGGGTGTTTACTGCTCGTCCTGCTGGAGGTCGGCCTGCACCTCGCGCAGCCCGGCTTCGTAAGCGCGGGCGTGGTGCCCGCAGAACAGAAGCTCCCCACCGGATGGCAATACGGCGCGGAGCTTGGCAGCGGCCCCGCAGCGGTCGCAGCGGTCGGCGGCGGTCAGCTCGGGGCGGGTGAGCGTTCCCGGCATCGTGATCTCCCTCCGTCCCGGCGCCGGAATGATCCGACGCCCTCGATCCTGCTACGACCACCGGTGGCCCACTGGCTGCGGGGTCGGTGCTCGTGGCTCCACTCTTCCAGACGCTCGGGCCCCAGTCAGTGTTCCCGCGCCGACCAGCGACGGTCGTCACCATGAAGCACCCGGTTGCAGCAGCGCTGCTCGCGGAACGTGATCGAATCCGCGAAAAACCTTGTGACGAGGGAAAATGCGGCCGCCGTCGGGATCGGCGGCAGGTCGGCGAGCTGATCGGAATCCGGACATCCGGTGTTTCAGATCACAGAACGGGCGGACGTCGGCGAGCACCGTTTCCGCTGGAAGCGAACACCGAATCCCACCAGGCGGACCGCTCCCGCCGCCGGATGGACGCCCGAGCGCGCCGGGAGAAGCAGGAAGGGCCGTCGACCAGGTGGTCGACGGCCCTCCGGTGCTTCCTGCCGCTCAGTCCAGGTAGTCGCGGAGCACCTGGGAGCGGGACGGGTGGCGCAGCTTCGACATCGTCTTCGACTCGATCTGCCGGATGCGCTCGCGGGTCACCCCGTAGACCTGGCCGATCTCGTCCAGCGTCCGCGGCTGGCCGTCGGTCAGGCCGAAGCGCAGGCGGACCACGCCGGCCTCGCGCTCGGACAGGGTCGCCAGCACCGACTGCAGCTGGTCCTGCAGCAGCGTGAACGACACCGCGTCGACCGCCACCACGGCCTCGGAGTCCTCGATGAAGTCGCCGAGCTGGCTGTCGCCCTCGTCGCCGATCGTCTGGTCCAGGGAGATCGGTTCCCGGGCGTACTGCTGGATCTCCAGCACCTTCTCCGGGGTGATGTCCATCTCCTTGGCGAGCTCCTCGGGCGTGGGCTCGCGGCCCAGGTCCTGCAGCAGCTCGCGCTGGATGCGGCCCAGCTTGTTGATGACCTCGACCATGTGCACCGGGATGCGGATGGTGCGGGCCTGGTCGGCCATGGCGCGGGTGATCGCCTGCCGGATCCACCACGTCGCGTAGGTGGAGAACTTGTAGCCCTTGGTGTAGTCGAACTTCTCCACCGCGCGGATCAGGCCGAGGTTGCCCTCCTGGATCAGGTCCAGGAACGCCATGCCGCGGCCGGTGTAGCGCTTGGCGAGGCTGACCACGAGTCGGAGGTTGGCCTCCAGCAGGTGGTTCTTGGCGCGCTCGCCGTCCCGCACGATCCAGCGCAGGTCGCGCCGCATCTGGGTGGTCAGCTGCTCGCCGGACTCCTCGACCTGCCGCAGCCGCTCCGCGCCGTAGAGCCCGGCCTCGATGCGCTTGGCCAGCTCGACTTCCTCCTCGGCGTTGAGCAGCGCGACCTTGCCGATCTGCTTCAGGTACGCGCGCACCGAGTCGGCGGAGGCGGTCAGCTCGGCGTCCTTGCGCGCCTGGCGCAGCGCCTCGGACTCCTCCTCGTCCCAGACGAAGTCACCGGACTCCTTGGAGTCCTCGTCCGGAACCGGCTCCTCCGGGATCTCCACCTCGACCTCGGCCAGGTCGCCGACGTCCGGGGAGGTCAGGTCGGTCTCGATCGGTTCGTCGATCTCCATGCCCTCGCCGCTGCCCTTGGCCGCAGCCGACTTGGTCGACTTCTTGGCCGGGGCCTTGGCGCCCTTCTTGGCCGCCGCGGTCTTCGTGGCGGTCTTGCGGGTCGTCGACTTCGCCCCCGTCGAGCTCTTGGTGCTCTTCCGCGCGGCGGTGGTCTTCGTCTGCTCAGACGAAGCAGCCGCCTCCGAAGCTGGGGTGGCCTGGGACTGGCCCGACTCGGGCTGGGCACCGCCGGTTGCGGCGGAGCTGGAGCGTCGGGTTGCGGTTTCTGCGGCTGCCACGTACGCCCTTTCGCGACGGTCGATCAGGGCTGGCCGGAGGGCGCGAAACCTCGGCCGCCAAAGGTCGGGGAACAACCCACCGGATTCCAGTCCCTCGCGAAAGGAAAGAACACCAGGTGAAATCGGTGTTTTCTCCTTGCCGAAGGGCCTCGAACCAAGTGGGCCGTGTTCCATTGTAACTGCGATGCGGGGGTGCGGTTCCGCTGCAAGGCGGAGTCCGCGCGCCCCGTCGTGTGCTAGGTGGCCCCCGGGTCAGGCGTTGCCGCTGGTCGCGGCGGTGGCGGCGCCGACGATGCCCGCGTCGTTGCGCAGCGCCGCGGCGACGACGGGAGTTCGGGTCTCCAGCAGCGGGATCCACTTGTGGCCCTTCTTGCTGACCCCGCCGCCGGCGATGATCAGGTCCGGCCACAGGAACTGCTCGAGCGCCTGGATGTAGCGGGTGACCCGCGGGGCCCACTCCGGGTAGGTCAGCTCCAGGTTGTCCTTGACCGACGCCGCGGCCTGCGTCTCCGCGTCGTGGCCGTCGACCTCGATGTGCCCGAACTCGGTGTTGGGCACCAGCTTGCCGTCCATGAACATGGCGCTGCCGATGCCGGTGCCGAAGGTCAGCACCACGACGAGCCCGCGGTGCCCGGCACCGGCGCCCGTGCGCATCTCGGCGATCCCGGCGGCGTCGGCGTCGTTGAGCACCACGACGTCCTCGCGGCGGCGGCCGAGCCGCTCGGCGAACAGCTCCTGCGCGTCGGTGCCGATCCAGCCCTTGTCGATGTTCGCCGCGGTCAGCGCGGTGCCGTCCTTGATGACGCAGGGCAGGGTGATGCCGACCGGGCCGGTCCAGGAGAACTTCTCCACGATCTCGGCCACGGCGTCGGCCACCGCGGACGGGGTCGAGGGCTGCGGGGTGGGAATCCGCATGCGCTCCTCGGCCAGCACGCCGCCTTCGATGTCGACCGGACATCCCTTGATGCCGGACCCGCCGATATCCACGCCGAAACCGCGGGCAGTCCCCATGGCTGATCCTTCCTATTCGATTCAGACCGAGGTGTGCAGACCTTAACCGGGTTGTGTTGCGATGTGGGCGTGGGATTGGCAACTGAGGTAGACGCAATGGCGTTGCGCGAGGTCGCGGTGCGGATCGCGCGCGAGGCCGCCGATTTGGCCCGCACTGTGCGTGATGAGGCCATCACTGGTGGTGTTGACACGAAGAGTACCGAAACCGATGTGGTCACGGCCGGTGATCGCGCGGTGGAGCGGTTGGTCCGCGAGCGGCTGGCCGAGCTGCGGCCCGGCGAATCGGTGCTCGGCGAGGAGGAGGGCGGCGAGGACGCGCTCGAGGGGCTGCGCTGGGTCGTCGACCCGATCGACGGCACGGTCAACTACCTGTACGGGTTCCCGTGGTACTCGGTGTCGCTGGCCGCGCAGCTCGACGGTCGTTCGGTGGCCGGTGCGGTGGTCGAGCCGGTGTCCGGGCGGGTCTGGAGCGCGGCCTCCGGGCACGGCGCGTTCCTGGACGGGCAGCGGCTGCGGGTGTCGGCCGCCGACCGGCTCGACCTGTCGCTGATCGGCACCGGCTTCGCCTACGACGTCGACCGGCGCAAGGCGCAGGCGGCCGTGGTGAGCCGGTTGCTGGGGCAGGTGCGCGACATCCGCCGCGCCGGGGTGGCATCGCTGGACCTGTGCGCCGTCGGCGCGGGCTGGCTGGACGGCATGTACGAGGTCGGCCTGAACCGGTGGGACTGGGCGGCCGGGGCCCTGGTCGCGGAAGAGGCCGGTGCGCAGCTGCGGCTGCCCGAGCGCGGCAGCACCGACGGCTTGGGCGACGGGATGCTGATCTGCGCCGCCCCGGGCATCGCCGAGGAGCTCACCGGGGCGCTCAAGGAGGTCGACGCGGGCCGGGTCTGAGCCGACGGGGTGCGCGGACCGGCCGGGCGCCGGTCCGCGCGCACCTCAGCAGTGCACGTCGCGGGCCTTGGTCAGCAGCTCCTTGTCGATCTGCGGGGGCGAGACCTCCTGGTGCGCGCCGCCCTGCTGGTCGCGCTGCGGCACCCAGTTCTCCAGCTCCTGGAGCACCTGCTTGGCCTCCGAGGTGGTCTTGATGTCGTCGAACTTCTTGCCGAGCGCGAAGTCGACGGTGGCGTCCGGCCGCTCGTCGCGGACCAGCTGCGCGCACGGCGCGATCAGGCTCAGCGTGCGGGCCGCGCTCACCCCGGCGCCGCCGAAGCGGATCTGGCCGTGGCACTTCAGGTCGTAGTTGACGTAGACCGGGTCGTTGTCCGCGCCGCCCTTGGCGAAGCCGAGGCTGGCCAGCTCGTCGCTGACCAGCGTGGCCTGTCGGCTCTCCCCGTTGCCGTTGAGCACCCGCACCTGCACGTCCTGCGGCGGGATCGGGTTGGTCGAGTCCAGCGCGTCGCGCTTCAGCATGCTGCCCAGCGCCACCTGCTCGGGCATCTCCTCACCGGCCGGGGCCGCGGTCGGCGGCGTCGGCGGGTTGCAGGTGGTGGCGGTCTCGATGTCCTGTACGGAATCGAAGACCCGGGTCCACAGGAACCCGGCCGCCACCACGAGGCAGGCCAGCACCAGCAGAGCGGGCAGCGGCCGACGGCGCCGGTACCCGGCACGTCGTCCCCCCCTTGCACCAACGGCTGCCACGTCCCGCCCCTCCTTGGATGCTCTGTCCGTGCACTGCGATCAAGCCTATGCGCTGAACTCGCGTCGTGCGGTGCCGGACACCGCTGCTGTGTCGCGGTCGACGCCGCATCGCCGCTGAATCGATGTGGTCCGCCTGAACCGCCAGCGCACGGCATCGCGGAGCCGTTGAGCGGGCAACCGATGGCGACGGCCGGGGATCGCGCCGGTTTGATCTTCGGGGAGTCGTGGATGCAGTGAACACCACACCTATGGGTGACCTGGTGCATGTGCGGATTCGCCATGAGCTACCCTCTCGGCGCCTCACGGAGTGCCGGATGAGGCAAGTCGCTCATAACGGGGGAACTGAACGCGTTGCAGGGCGAGACCACGATCACTGCCCCACCGGGCACAAATCCTGGTCCTGGAACGTTTACCAGCGGCACACCATTGCAGTCTCCACAAACGCAGGGGTGAATCACGATGGCGACCGACTACGACGCTCCGCGCCGCGAGTCCGACGACTTGGCCGAGGACTCGTTGGAGGAGCTGAAGGCGCGACGCAACGATGCGCAATCGGGCGTCGTCGACGAGGACGAAGGGGCGATCGCGGAGAACTTCGAACTCCCGGGCGCGGACCTGTCCGGCGAGGAGATGACCGTCAAGGTCCTCCCGAAGCAGGCGGACGAGTTCACGTGCGCGAGCTGCTTCCTCGTCCATCACCGCAGCCGGCTGGCCGAGGAGAAGAACGGTCAGCTGATCTGCCGCGACTGCGCCGCCTGAGCTCGGGCGAGCAGACGTCGACGAAACCGGGGAGTGGCTGGGCACACGCGGGGCGTGTGCCCAGTTGTCTTTCCCGGTCAGCCCTTGCCCAGCGCCTTGACCAGCTCCTCGGGGCGCCGGGTGCTGACCACCCAGTACGGGGTCGGGTCGTCCGGATCGTCCAGCCAGATCCGCACCGAGGTGCGGATCGAGGAGCGGTGCACCATGAACGCGGCCGGGTCCAGGTCCGGTCCCAGCGCGCGGCGCTGCTCCTGCGGGGTGATGACCTCGACCTCGTCGACGAACCGCAGCGGCAGGTGCGCGTCACCCACCCACAGCTCACCGCCGGTGACCTCGACCTTGGTGCGCCCCAGCCACAGCGGGATGGCGATCGCCAGCGGCACCAGCACCGCGTACGGCAGCCACGCCCGGATGCCCGGGTAGCCCATGTGCACCTGCGCGGCCATCAGCACGGCGCCGATCAACGGCAGCGGCCAGGACCACCAGGCCGCGTACAGCCGCTCCCGGAACACCGGGCGCTCCGTCGAGTTCGCCTGACCGGGCGTGTCCCCGGTCGTGCTGGCCGCTTCTACGCTTTCCGACACGACTTCAGGGTAGTCTCGCCGCCCGTGTCGAACGTGAAGGTCCTGCTGACCCGACTTGACCCCGACGTGCCGCTGCCGTCCTACGCCAAACCCGGCGACGCCGGCGCGGACCTGGTGACCACCAGCGACCTGGTGCTCGAGCCCGGCGAACGCGCGGTGGTGGGCACCGGCATCGCGCTGGCGCTGCCCGAGGGCTACGCCGGTTTCGTGCACCCGCGCTCCGGACTGGCCGCGAAGGCCGGGTTGAGCGTGGTCAACGCGCCCGGCACGGTCGATTCCGGGTACCGCGGTGAGATCAAGGTCTGCCTGATCAATCATGATCGGGACAACGCGCTGTCGCTGCGGCGCGGCGACCGGATCGCCCAGCTCGTCGTGCAGCAGGTCGAGCGCGCGGTGTTCCAGGAGGTCGACGAGCTGCCCGCGTCGCAGCGGGGCGCCGGGGGCTACGGGTCCACCGGCGGGCACGAGGTGCTGGCGGTCTCGGGGGCCGAGACCGGTCACAGGACGGAGGGCTGAGGGGATGTTCGGATGGGGCCGCGGTCGGGGCAAGCGCACCGACGACGTGGTTGAGGAGTCGGCGGAACCCGCGGACGTCCCGGAGCGCGGGCCGTACGACGAGAGCGAAGCGCCGGAGGACCAGGTCGAGCGCCTCGACCTGGGGTCGGTGCGGATTCCGGTGCCCGAGGGCGGTCAGCTGCAGGTCGAGGTCGACCCGGCGGGCCCGGTGCGCGCGGTGCACGTGGTCACCCCGGTGGGGCGGCTGACCGTGAGCGCGTTCGCCGCGCCGCGCAGCAGCGGCCTGTGGCGCGAGGTCAGCGGTGAGCTGGCCGAGCAGCTGCGCAAGGACGGCGCGCGGGTGCACACCGAGGACGGCGACTGGGGCACCGAGCTGGTGGCCGACTCGCCGAAGGCCGCGCTGCGGTTCATCGGCGTGGACGGCCCCCGCTGGCTGCTGCGCGGGGTCGCGGCCGGACCGGCGGAGACCGCCGAGGACTGCGCGAAGCTGCTCTACGCGGTGCTCGACGAGACGATCGTGGTGCGCGGCAGCGACCCGATGCCGGTGCGCACCCCGCTGCCCATCCAGCTGCCGGAGGCGATCCTGCGCCACATCCAGCAGGCGCAGCAGGCCCAGGGCAACGGCCAGGCGGCGCAGTGACCGGGCTCGGGCGCCGTACCGCGACCGGGGCGACGTCCGAGCCGCGCTAGGTTGGACGGGTGCCGAACGCCGCTGAATGGTGGGTCTACCTCGGGGCCGCGCTGCTGATCGCCTTCGCGCCGGGCCCGGGGATCCTCTACGTGCTGGCCCGGAGCATCCGCGGTGGCTCCCGGGAGGGGGTGCGCTCGGCGTTCGGCAACAGCCTCGGTGCGTCGGTGCACGTGCTGGCCGCGGCGGTCGGGCTGTCGGCGCTGCTGATGGCCTCGGCGGTGGCGTTCACCGTGGTGAAGCTCATCGGTGCGGCCTACCTCGTCTACCTGGGCGTGCGCGCGCTCTGGGAGCTGCGCAAGGGCTCCGCGGAGCCGGGGGAGGGCTCGCCGCGGCAGCGCGGCTCGGCGGTGGTGCAGGGGTTCTTCTCCGAGCTGTTCAACCCGAAGACCGCGGTGTTCTTCCTCGCGTTCCTGCCGCAGTTCGTGCACCCGGAGCAGGGGTCGGCGACGCCGGCGTTCCTGCTGCTCGGATCGGTCTTCGTGCTGTTCACGCTGGGGGCGGACCTGCTGGTCGCGGCGTTCGCGGGCCCGCTGGCTGCCCGGCTGGCCCGCAATCCGCGCTGGTGGCGGCGGCAGCAGGTGGTCAGCGGCGGCACCCTGATCGGCCTCGGCGGCGCGCTCGCGCTGTCCCAGAACTAGCCGCCGCAACCGCCAATTGATCCGATCGAGCGATCAAGTGCGCATTCGCGCCGGGGGCGCGACCCGAGGTCCGTCGGCCGCTACGCTGGGGGTGCACGGGCTGCGCGAGTCGAGCCCCGAGGGCGCACAGGAGCGCTAGATGAGCAAGAGCGAGGGCGGCTACTGGCGTCGCCTCGTACGGCGCTTGACCAGTGACGTCGCCGAGCTGGACGCCGACGACCTCTCGGAGCGGTCGCAGGCCGGCGGGGCGCAGCCGGCCAGCGACTGCCGGTGCGGGCAGGAGGCCGTGGTGCTCGGACGGGTCCGCAGCGTCGGGCTGTGCCCGAAGGCCTCGGCGCCGACGCTGGAGGCCGAGCTGTACGACGGCACCGAGGACGTCACGCTGGTGTGGCTGGGACGCCGCCGGATCGCCGGCATCGAACCGGGTCGCATCATCAAGGCCAGCGGTCGGATCGCGGTTCGCGACGGCCGGAAGGTGCTTTACAACCCCTACTACGAGTTGCAGAACACCGCATGAGCGAACGCGACGCAGCGGCTGCCGGGCCGACCGCCCAGGACACGGCCGAGAAGCAGTCGGACGGCGAGCAGCGCGCTGCCGCCGCCGAGAACACCTTGCTGGAGCAGATGGGCGGGGTCAGCGGACTGGCCTACTCCGCGGTGCCCATCGTGGTCTTCGTGCTGATCAGCTCGTTCGTCAGCCTGATGACGGCGATCTGGTCGGCGATCGGGGTGGCGGTGGCCATCGCGATCTTCCGGCTGGTGCGCAAGGAGCCGCTGCAACCGGCCATCTCGGGCGTGCTCGGGGTGGCGGTGTGCTCGTTCATCGCCTACCGCTCCGGCGACGCCAAGGGCTTCTTCCTGCTGGGCATCTGGACGAGCCTGATCTACGGCGGGGTGTTCCTGGTGTCCGTGCTGGCCCGCTGGCCGCTGGTGGGTGTGGCCTGGTCGGCGCTGAACGGCCTGGGCTTCTCCTGGCGCAAGCAGCGGCGCGCGCTGCGCGGCTACGACCTGGCCACGCTGGCGTGGGTCGCGGTGTTCGCGGCGAAGTACGTGGTGCAGCAGTGGCTCTACGACGCCGACCAGACCGGCTGGCTGGCGTTCGCCCGGATCGCGATGGGCTACCCGCTGACCGGCCTGGCGCTGATCGTCACGGTGTGGGCGATCCGCCGCGCGGCGAAGGTCGCGGAGCAGGAGAAGGCCGCCGCGGAGGTGCCCGCGGCGCGCTCCAACCCGGACCCGTCGGTCAGCTGACCGACCCCGTGCGGACGTAGCGCGTCCGACGCGCCGGTGCCGTACCCCGCGATTTCAATGGAAATCGGACGTCCGATTTCCATTGAAATCGCTCATCCCTGTCTGTGGACAGCAGCCGCGACGGATGACCGGCACCGGTCGGCAGGTGTCGCATGCGCCGCAGGCGCATAGCCCACCCTCGCAGCTTGCACCGCTGAGGTTCCGCTACCGGCACCGCTACGCAGGGCGAGGTTGGAAGACCTCGTTGAAATCGCAGGAGTCAGGCCTCGTGGTCGTGGATGACCGCTCGGATCTGCTGCTCGACGTCCGCGGTGGCCACGAAGAGCAGCTCGTCGCCGACCTCCAGCGGGTCGTCGGCCTGCGGCACGATGACCCGGCCGCCGCGCAGGATGGTCACCAGCGCCGCGTCCGCGGGCAGCTTCAGCTCGCGGACCCGCCGCCCGGCCAGCGGCGTGCCCTCCGGCAGCGTCACCTCGACCAGGTTCGCCTGGCCCTGGCGCAGCGTCATCAGCCGGACCAGGTCGCCGACGTTGACCGCCTCCTCGACCATCGCGGCCAGCATCCGCGGCGTGGACACCGCGACGTCGACGCCCCAGGCCTCGGTGAACAGCCACTCGTTGAGCGGGTCGTTGACCCGGGCCACCACCCGGCGCACCGCGAACTCGGTCTTCGACAGCAGCGAGACCACCAGGTTCACCTTGTCGTCGCCGGTGGCCGCGATGACCACGTCGCAGGACTCCAGCCCGGCCTCCTCCAGCGACGCCAGCTCGCAGGCGTCGGCCAGCATCCACTCGGCGCCGGGGATGTTCCGCGGGTGGTAGTTCTGCACGCTGCGCTCGATCAGCAGGACCTCGTGGTCGCCTTCGAGCAGCTCCCGCGCGATGGACTGGCCGACCGCGCCGGCGCCCGCGATCGCGATGCGCATCACTCGCTCTCCTCGGGGGTTCGGCGGGCAGCCGCCGTGACGTCGGTGACGGTGCCCGACAGCGCCGCCACGTAGACCGTGTCGTCAGCCTGGACCACCGTCCTGGCGTCCGGCAGCACGCCGTTGCCGAACCGCGTGATGAACGCGACCCGCGCCCCGACGGCGGACTCCAGCTCGGACACCCGGTGCCCGACCCAGGCCTCGTGCAGCGGCAGCTGCAGGACCGCGACGGTGCCGGACGGCTCCCGCCACGCGGTGGCCACGCCCTCGGGCAGCAGCATCCGCAGGAACCGGTCGGTGGTCCACGGGACGGTGGCCACGGTGGGGATGCCCAGCCGCTGGTAGACCTCGGCGCGCTTGGGGTCGTAGATCCGGGCGACGACGTGCTCCACGCCGAAGGTCTCGCGGGCCACCCGCGCCGAGACGATGTTGGAGTTGTCCCCGTTGGACACCGCCGCGAACGCCGCCGCCTGCTCGATGCCCGCTTCGACCAGGATGTCCCGGTCGAAGCCGTTGCCGGTGATCTGCTGGCCGCGGAAGTCCTTGCCCAGGCGGTGGAACGCCTGCGGGTTCTTGTCGACCACGGCCACCGTGTGATCGAGCCGTTGCAGGGCGGCGGCCAGGGACGACCCGACCCGGCCGCAGCCCATGATCACCACGTGCACGACCTTCGTCTCCTCGTTGCGGGGATGTGCTGGCGTCGCGACGACCTCGCGATCGCCTGCTGACGGTACCTGGACGGCCGCGGATCCGAGGCGGGTCGCGACGGACGGCTCCGGGCTGCTGCACCGTACCGGGTGAGGTGCGGATGCGGGCACGGGTGGCCCCGGGATGTGACCTGCGAGCAAAACGGACGGCCGAACCACCCGGTCGACCGGTCCTACCGCTTACGCTCTGTGCCGTGTCCAAGCTCGCAACCGCGGCGAAACGGCTGATCGTCGGTCGGCCGTTCCGCAGCGACCGCCTCGCGCACACGCTGCTGCCCAAGCGCATCGCCCTGCCGGTGTTCTCCTCCGACGCCATGTCCAGCGTCGCCTACGCCCCCGAAGAGATCCTGCTGGTGCTCTCGGTCGCGGGCGTCTCGGCGTACGCGATGAGCCCGTGGATCGGACTGCTGGTCGCCGTCGTGATGATCGCGGTGGTCGCCTCGTACCGGCAGAACGTCCGCGTCTACACCTCCGGCGGCGGCGACTACGAGGTGGCCACCGTCAACCACGGGCGCCGGTGGGGGCTGGTGGTGGCCAGCGCGCTGCTGGTCGACTACATCCTCACCGTCGCGGTCTCCATCTCCTCCGCGGCGGCCAACATCGGCTCGGTGATCCCGTTCGTGGCCGAGCACAAGGTGCTGTTCGCGGTCGGGGCGATCGTGCTGCTGACCGCGTTGAACCTGCGCGGCGTCCGGGAGTCCGGCTCGCTGTTCGCCATCCCGACCTACGCCTTCGTCATCGGCGTCCTCGGCATGATCGCCTGGGGCCTGTTCCAGACCTACGTGCTCGGCGCGGACCTGCGGGCCGAGAGCGCCGACTTCGGGCTGGTGCCCGACGAGACCCAGATGGCCGGGGTCGCGTTCGCCTTCGTGGTGCTGCGGGCGTTCTCCTCCGGCAGCGCGGCGCTGACCGGTGTGGAGGCGATCAGCAACGGCGTTCCGGCGTTCCGCAAGCCGAAGTCGCGCAACGCCGCCACCACGCTGGCCCTGATGGGCACCATCGCCGTGGTGATGTTCCTGGGCCTGCTGTGGCTGGCCGGGGTCACCGGCGCCGTGGTCGCCGAGGACCCGGCGCACCAGCTCATCGGCGCGCCGGAGGGCTACCAGCAGAAGACGCTGGTCGCGCAGCTGGCCGGTGCGGTGTTCGCGGGATTCCCGCCCGGCGTGTGGTACCTGGTGTTCTTCACCGGCCTGATCCTGGTGCTGGCGGCCAACACCGCGTTCAACGGCTTCCCGGTGCTCGGCTCGATCCTGGCGCAGGACCGGTTCCTGCCGCGGCAGCTGCACACCCGCGGCGACCGGCTGGCGTTCTCCAACGGCATCCTGTTCCTGGCCACCGGCGCGGTCATCCTGGTGTTCGCCTTCGAGGCAGAGGTGACCCGGCTGATCCAGCTCTACATCGTCGGCGTGTTCGTGTCGTTCGTGCTCAGCCAGAGCGGCATGATCCGGCACTGGAACCGCAAGCTGCGCACCGAGGAGGACCCGCAGACCCGGCAGCGGATGCGCCGGGCGCAGTCCATCAACGCCTTCGGGCTGCTGATGACGGCCAGCGTGCTGGTGATCGTGCTGATCACCAAGTTCACCCACGGCGCCTGGATCGCCATCGCCGCGATGGCCGCCATCTACGTGCTGATGACCGCCATCCACCGGCACTACGACCGGGTGGCCGAGGAGCTCAAGCAGCAGGAGGCCGACGCCGTGCTGCCCTCCCGGAACCACGCGCTGATCCTGGTCTCCAAGCTGCACCTGCCGACGATGCGGGCCATCGCCTACGCCCGCGCCACCCGGCCCGACGTGCTGGAGGGCGTGACGGTCAACGTCGACGACAACGACACCCGGGCGCTGACCGCGCAGTGGGAGGCGGAGAACCTGCCGGTGCCGCTGAAGGTGCTGGAATCGCCCTACCGGGAGATCACCCGGCCGGTGCTGGAGTACGTCAAGCGCATCCGCCGGGACAGCCCCCGCGACGTGGTCACCGTGTTCATCCCGGAGTATGTGGTGGGGCACTGGTGGGAGCAGCTGCTGCACAACCAGAGCGCGCTGCGGCTCAAGAGCCGGCTGCTGTTCCAGCCGGGTGTGATGGTCACCAGCGTGCCGTGGCAGCTGGAGTCCTCCGACCGCATCCGCCAGAAGAAGAAGCAGCAGCTGGCCTCCATGCCGGGCGCGACGCGGCGCGGGCTGGGGATCAACGGGAAGGGAAGCGGTGACCGGAAAACCGGACTGGACCGGTAGGCGGCTCGAGGTCGAGGTGGGCGCCGTCGCGCACGGCGGCCACTGCGTGGCGCGGCACGAGGGCCGGGTGGTGTTCGTCCGGCACGCGCTGCCCGGCGAGGTCGTGGTCGCGGAGGTCACCGAGGACGCCGGGGGCGGGTTCTGCCGCGCGGACGCGATCGAGGTCCTGACCCCGGCCGCGGGCCGGGTGAGCCCGCCCTGCCCGCTGGCCGACATGGCGCTGGGCCGCGACAGGTGCGGCGGTTGCGACTGGCAGCACGCCTCGGGGGAGACCCAGCGCGAGCTGAAGGCGGCGGTGGTCGCCGAGCAGCTGCAGCGGATCGCCGGGATCGACTGGCCGGTCCAGGTGCGCGAGCTGCCCGGCGGGCTGCTGCGCTGGCGCACCCGCGCGCGGCTGGCGGTGGACCGCCGCGGCAACGCCGGGTTCCGGGCGCACCGCAGCCACCGGGTGATCCCGGTCGAGGACTGCCCGATCACCGCGGCGGGCGCGATGGCTGAGGTCACCGACCGCCGTTGGCGGCCGGGCGCGGAGCTGACCGTGGTGGAGGACTCGCGCGGCGAGGTGCACGTGACCGCGGTGGACCACAAGCCGCAGCGGCGGCACGCGCGTCCCGTGGCCCGGCACGTCCGCGGCGGCGAGGTGGCGCACGAGTCCGCGCGGGGCCGCGCGTTCGACGTGTCGGTGCAGGGCTTCTGGCAGGTGCACGAGGCTGCGCCGGACGTGTTCAGCGAGACCGTCGCCCGGCTGGCCGCCGTGCCGTCCGGTGGCGTGGCCTGGGACCTCTACGGCGGGGTCGGGCTGTTCGCCGCGGTGCTCGCCGAGCAGGTCGGGCCGACCGGATCGGTGCTGCTGGTGGAGTCGTCCAAGCGCGCGGTGGAGGACGCGGTGGCGAACCTCCGGGACCTCCCGCAGGTGTCGTTCCGGGCGGGCACCGTGGAGCGGGTGACCGCGGACGAGGAGCTGCCGGTGCCCGACGTCGTGGTGCTGGACCCGCCGCGCAAGGGCGCCGGGCGCGCCGTGGTGGACGCGGTGACCGCGCGACGGCCGTCGCGGATCGTGCACGTGGCCTGCGACCCGGCGGCGCTGGCGCGCGACGTCGGCCTGTACGCGGAGCGCGGCTACCGCCTGCGCGAGCTGGAGGCCTTCGACGCCTTCCCGATGACCCACCACCTCGAGTGCATCGCCCTGCTGGAGACCACCGGCGAGTAGCCGCGGCCCCTCCTCCCGCCGGACCGCAGTGTCAACTGATACTGCGGTCCCGCTTGTCGTGGTGGGGGATCGGATCGGCCGGGGATTAAGGTGCTGGTCGCAGCGGGAGGGAGGCGCGGTGTGGCTTGACGAGGTGCCCGGCCGGATCGATCCGCGTTCCCGGGCTGCGGTCGAGCAGCGGTGGCGCCGAGCGCGGACCTGGCTGCGGGTGGCGGCCCTCTTCTGCGTCGCCGAGCTGGTCTTGTCGGTGCTGGGATTGGCCTGGTCGCTGGTCGCCGAGGGCTCGGCGATGCCGGTGGCCGGACCGCGCGGCACCCAGGACCTGGTGGGCTGGGCGTTCGCCGCGGTGCTCGTCGTGCTGCCGATCCCAGCCGCGGTGTGGCTGGCCAGGCGCGCGGCGGACGGGATCGACTGGCGCCGCAAGCCGCACGGCTGGCACCTGTACTCCGCCGTCGTCGCGCCGCTGCAGGCGCTCGGGTTGCTGCTGGCGCTGATCTCGGTGGTCGGCAACGGCGTGCTGTCGTGGTGGCAGCCGGTGGTGGTGCTGGTGGTCGGGACCGCGATCCCGGTGCTCGCCACCGAGGCGGCCCGCCGCGCGGTGCTCCGGCCGCCGCTGAGCGAGCTGGGCGGCAGCGAGTTCGTGCTGCGGTTGCCGCTGCGCTCCCCGCAGGGCGGTGGGGAGGATTCCCTGCTGCTGACCGAGGATCGGCTGCGGCTGACCGTGCGGACCGCCGCGGGGCGACCGGCCCGGCAACCGTCCACGAAGGACATCGAGCTCTCGGCGATCACCGAGGTCGGGGCGCGGCCGAGCACGCCGGAGGACCGGGCTTGGGCCTGGCTCGCCGACGGGCGCGGGGTGTCCGTGCCGCCCGGCGACGTGGTGGTGGTCCGCACCCGGCACGAGGAGCAGCTGCTGCCGGTCGATCCGGAGTTCGCCGACGTTCTGAGCGCCCGCGTCGCCATGCGCGGGCGGGCACCGGTGCGCCTCGACCCCGGTGGGTGCTGACCGTTCGAGGAGTGGGAACCGCGAGATGACACGACGCGAACACCTGCCGGAGGTGCTGCCCGCACCGCCCGAGTCGGGTGCCGAGACGCAGCCCGTGCCCGGGAACCCCGGTGCGGCGCGGGAATCCGTGCCCGGTCGACGTCCGGTGGCGCTGGTCCTGGGCGGGCTGGCCGTCGTGCTGCTGCCCGCGCTGACGCTGCTGCTGGGGCTGCGCGCCGTGCCCGGGTTCCTGCTGGCCTGGTCGGCCGGGTGGGTCGTGCTCGCCGCTGCGGGCTGGCTGCTGGACCAGCGGACTCCGCGCCGGTGGCCGGGTTGGGCGCTGCTGGCCGCGGTGCCCCCGGCGGTCGTCGACCTGATCTTCGGCGTGCCGGTCGGGCTGGCGCTGCTGGTCGTCGGGCCGGTGCTGGCGCGGGTGGCGCAGCGCCGGTGCACCGAGCCCGCGCTGGACCTCGCCGAGCTCGACGTGGAGATCGCCTTCCCGGTCGGCACCGGGAAGCTGCGGATCGGCCGGGACCGGGCGGTGCTGGCGCAGAGCACCAGGTCCGGCGGCGGGCACGTCGACCACGCGCTGCCGCTGGCCGAGCTCACCCTCGCCCAGCCCGGCGAGGTCGACGCGGACGACGCCTGGTGGCCGCTGCCGGGCGGTGCCGGGATCCGCCTGCGTCGCGGTCCGGCGGTGCGGCTGGTCGCTGGCCGACAGCAGTGGGTGCTGCCGGTCGAGGATCCGAGACTGGTGGCCGCCATCGCGCGGCGCCGTGCCACCGCGGCCTGGCCGCAGCGCACCGGTCCGCAGAGCGTCGACGCCTGGCACGCCCTGCGCAAGTGGGCCGTTGCGCGCACCAAGACTTTCCGCAGCGGCAGGCAGACCCAGGCCTACCCGGCGTTCCGGGCGCTGGTGGGCTTCGCGGCCGCGATGCTCGGCTCGGGCCTCCTGGCCAGCGCGATCGGCCGGGGGCTCACCGACTTCGGGGTGTGGATCGCCGGAGCCGTTCTCCTGGCGCTCGGCGGCTACTTCGTCGTCGCGTGGCTGCGCGTGCGCAAGCGCCTGGAGTTCGCCGAGCTCCAGCAGCTCCCGCCGGACAGCCCGCCCTGGGGTGATCCGCGCCCGGACTTCGCCCCGGTCCGGGGATGGCGCCCCTGGCGGTGAGCGCCGCCCCTACTCCTTCGGCGGTTCCGGGAGGTCGAGCTTCTCCGGCGGCCGCTGGGGAGTTTCGCCGACCTGGCCGTAGTCGTTGCTGTTGACGTTGTTCGGGCCGCCCGGGACGTTGATGTGCTGACCGGCCGTCCCGGAGTTGTACCCGCTGCTGTAGGGGCTGTCCACATTGGCCCCGGCCACCGATCCCTCGTCGGTCCGGAACCGCCAGCCCTGCGTGTTGGAGCCCGAGGTCCACTCGCCGCCGCCCGGAGCGTCGCCGCGACCGTTGCCCTCCCACGTCGCGTTCAAGCCCTCGTGCCTGCCCTGCATGCCGCCGGTCGCGCCGCCCACACCGCCGGAGATGGCGCCCGAGGTGAAGTCGCCCCAGCTGGGCAGCTCGCCGTGCATGCCCTTGTTGATGGTGTTGCCGAGCATCCCGGACAGCGCGCCCCGCGCGGCGCCGTAGGCGGCGGCCTCGGTGAAGTTCTTGGTGGCGTTGCCCATCAGGTCCCGGCCGACCTGCTGGCCGACACCGGGCGCGACGCCGTCGACCAGACCGCCCGCCAGGCCCGCCGCGACACCGGAGACCGCGGCGTTGCCGGTGTTGGACCAGTCCCAGCTGCGCCGGTCGCCCTTGGCGACCTGGACGCCCTGGATCCCGGCGTCGATGCCGACGTTGATCGCCACGTTGAGCAGGACCTGCTGCCCGATCTTCTGCAGCAGCTGCTGGAAGAACATCCGCACGGTCAGCTGGGTGGCCGCCTGGGCGACCGGGATCCCGGCCGTGCTCGCCCCGAAGGTGGCCACCGCCGAGGCGACCATCGCGGCGATCTGCGCGGCCAGCACGAGCAGCGCCGCGATGATGCTCATCTTGGTGTACTCGATCTCCAGCGCGGCGCCGTCGGCGCCTTCGCCGAGCGCCTCGCAGAGCTTCTTCAGGTCCGGCAGGTGCCCGGCGTCGCCGTTGACGTAGTTCTTCGCGAACTGCTCGAACGCGTCGTGCGTCTGGCCCTGCATGGTGCCCAGCGCCGCCTGCACGGCGGCCTCGGTCTCCTGGATGACGTCCTCGACGTCCTTGCCCGCGGCCGTCCACGCCTCGGCGACCCGGCGCAGCGCGGTCTCGTCGCCCTCCGGCCAGTCGGCGCCCACCACGATCGGCGTCAGCCACTTCACCGCGTCCGGAATCTCGATGCCCATCGGGTCCCCCCAGTGCTCAGCGGAAGCTGTCGGCGTTGCCCTCGTCGACCGCGTCCCAGTCGTTCGCGGTGGCGTCGAGCTCGCCGCGGATCTGGTGCAGGGCCCCGTTGAGCCCGGAGAAGGTGTCGAGGGCCGAGGTGGAGCCCGGCTCGTAGTCCTTGCCGAACTCCTGCCCGGCCTGGTCCCCGCCCCAGCACTTGCCCTCGGCCTGCAGCGCGGCGTTCAGCTTGTCCAGCGCGGACTGCAGCTTGTCGGCTGCCGCGTCGAACTTGGGGGAGGCGCCGCGCAACGCCTCGGGGTCGACGTCGAAACCGCTCACCACGGGTCCTTCCGGAAGGCGGACGGGGGCTCCCAGTCGTCGTCCGGATCGTCGGGCTGGACCCGGGTGGTCGGCTCCGGCGGCGGGGCGGGCATCAGGTCCTTCAGCGACGGGGTGCCGGGGAAGAGGTCCGGCAGGTCCGGGACGTTCTCCTGCACAGGGGCCAGCGCCGCGTCCGCCTTGCCGCGCGCGTCGTGCGCGGCTGCTTGCGCCGCCTCGCGGAAGCTGCGGGCCAGCTTCTCCGGGGTGCTCGACCGGAACGCCGACGGCGAGATCTGCACGTCGGTGACGATGCCCACAGCGTTGACCCGCACGGTCACCAGGCCGTCGGCCGACGTCGCCTCGCCGGTCGCCGCCATCGCCGCGTCCTGCGCTTCGCGCAGCTGCGCGGTCTGCCGCTGCAGGCCCTCCAGCAGCGACGAAACCTGTTCGCGCATGGCCGCGTTGCGGGCCTCCAGCTCGGCCTTGCGGCCCCCGGGATCGGTCATCGCGCCTCCTCGACTGATTGCCGAACGCTAGCAACAGCGGCCGTTCGGCGGTACCGGTACGAACCGGTTCCGTTTAGCCGGCGGGTGGCGGGAGGGGGTGCACACCGCGCCGGGCTGCCGGTAGCCCGCTCCGTAGACTGGGCGCACCATGTATCGCGGCGGAGCCAGGCAGCCAGCCCGGCCCCGGCATGCGAGTGAACCCGACCAGCACGATGAGTGAGGTGGAGCGGTGACGCTGCTGGGGTCCGTGCGCAGTCCGGCCGACGTCAGGCGCCTTAAGCACGCTGAGCTGGCGCAACTGGCCGAGGAGATCAGGCAGTTCCTGATCGAGAAGGTCTCGCGCACCGGTGGTCACCTGGGACCGAACCTGGGGGCGGTGGAGCTGACCCTGGCCGTGCACCGGGTGTTCGACTCGCCGCGCGACGCGGTGGTGTTCGACACCGGCCACCAGGCCTACGTGCACAAGATCATCACCGGTCGGCAGGACGGCTTCGACCGGCTGCGCAAGCGGGACGGCCTGTCCGGCTACCCGTCGCGCGCCGAGAGCGACCACGACCACGTGGAGAACAGCCACGCCTCGACCGCGCTGTCCTACGCCGACGGCATGGCGCGCGCCTTCCAGCTGCGCGGTGAGCAGCGGCACGCCGTGGCCGTGGTCGGTGACGGCGCGCTGACCGGCGGGATGTGCTGGGAGGCGTTGAACAACATCGCCGCCGACCAGGAGCGCCCGGTGGTGATCGTGGTCAACGACAACGGCCGTTCCTACGCCCCGACCATCGGCGGTCTGGCCGAGCACCTCGCCGCGCTGCGGTTGAACCCGAGCTACGAGAAGGCGCTGGAGAGCGGCCGCCGCACGCTGCGCAACCTGCCCGTGGTGGGCCGTTCGCTCTACACCGGGCTGCACGCGGCCAAGAGCGGAATCAAGGACGCCTTCGCCCCGCAGGTGATGTTCTCCGACCTGGGCATCAAGTACCTGGGCCCGGTGGACGGCCACGACCTGCGCGCGATGGAGCACGCGCTGCAGATGGCCAAGTCCTTCGGCGGGCCGGTGATCGTGCACGCGGTGACCCGCAAGGGCAACGGCTTCGCCCCGGCCGAGAACGACGAGGCCGAGCAGATGCACCAGGTCAAGGTCATCGACCCGGAGACCGGGCTGCCGACCAAGCCGGCCCCGAAGAGCTGGACCGACGTCTACTCCGACGAGCTGGTGAAGATCGGCGCGGAGCGGCCCGACGTGGTGGCCATCACTGCGGCGATGCTCGGCCCGACCGGGCTGCGCAAGTTCGGCGAGGCCTACCCGGACCGCTGCTTCGACGTCGGCATCGCCGAGCAGCACGGCATGACCTCGGCGGCCGGGCTGGCGATGGGCGGGCTGCACCCGGTGTTCGCGGTGTACTCGACGTTCCTCAACCGCGCGTTCGACCAGCTGCTGATGGACGTCGCGCTGCACAAGCAGCCGGTCACGGTCACCCTGGACCGCTCCGGCATCACCGGCGACGACGGCGCCAGCCACAACGGCATGTGGGACCTGTCGATCCTGGGCCTGGTCCCCGGCATCCGGGTCGCCGCGCCGCGCGACGCGGTGACGTTGCGCGAGGAGCTGCGCGAGGCGGTCGCCGTCGACGACGGGCCGACCGTGGTGCGCTTCTCCAAGGGCTCGGTGATTGAGGAGGTGCCCGCCGTCGAGCGCATCGGCGGGGTGGACGTGCTGCGGCGCGGCCAGGGCGACGTGCTGCTGGTCGCGGTCGGCGCGTTCGGCAAGCTCGCGGTGGCCGCGGCCGAGCGGCTGGCCGCGCAGGGCGTCGAGGTCACCGTGGTGGACCCGCGCTGGGTGGTGCCGGTCCCGGAGCAGGTCGTCGACCTGGCGTCCCGGCACCGGCTGGTGGTCACCCTGGAGGACTGCGGTCGGCACGGCGGTTTCGGCTGGGCGCTGGCCGCCGCGCTGCGCGACGCGGAGCTGGACGTCCCGCTGCGCGACCTGGCGGTGCCGAACGAGTTCCTGGACCACGCCTCGCGCGAGGAGGTGCTGGCCGACCTCGGCCTCACCGAGCAGGACATCGCACACCGCATCACCGGGTGGCTGGCCAAGTTCGGCGGCCCGCGCGTCCCGCTGCGGGTCGCGGCGGACGCGGAGCGCCCGGCCGCCAACGGCTGATCCGTCGTGAGCGGCGGTGAGAACCCGCCGCTCACGACGAGTTCGATCTGCGGGTCTGCGCGTTGTGGCAGGGTGAGGGCGTGCGAATCCTGGTCGTCGAGGACGAGAAGCCGTTGGCCGACGCGATCGCTCGCGGGCTGCGCCGGGACGGCATGGCCGTGGACGTCGCCTACGACGGCGAGAGCGGTCAGGAGAAGGCGTCGATCACCCGCTACGACGTGGTGGTGCTCGACCGGGACCTGCCCGGCATGTCCGGCGACGAGCTGTGCCAGCAGCTGATCAACTCCGGCGCGCTGACCCGGGTGCTCATGCTCACCGCGAGCGGCACGGTCGCCGACCGGGTCGCCGGGCTGTCCCTGGGCGCCGACGACTACCTGGCCAAGCCGTTCGCCTTCGCCGAGCTGGTCGCCCGCGTGCGGGCGCTGGGGCGGCGCGCGACCCCGGCCCAGCCGCCGCTGCTCACCGCGCAGGAGCTGGAGCTGGACCCGGCGCGCCGCACGGTGCGCCGCCGCGACGGCGAGATCGAGCTGACCCGCAAGGAGTTCGGCGTCCTGGAGGTCCTGCTGTCGGCAGGGGGAGCGGTGGTGAGCTCCGAGGAGCTGCTGGAGCGGGTCTGGGACGAGAACGCCGACCCGTTCACCACCACGGTGCGGGTCACCATGATGACCTTGCGCAAGAAGCTGGGGGAGCCGGGCATCATCGAAACCGTGGTCGGCTCCGGCTACCGCGTGCCGTCGGCGGGGCGCGCCGAGCACGCGCGGGGCTGACCGGATGCGCGCGGCCGCCCGATCGTTCTCCCGCCGCGGGCCCGGCCTCCGGCTCCGCCTGACGCTGCTGGCGACCGGGCTGGTCGCCGCCGTCAGCGGCCTGCTGCTGTGGTTGGGCTGGGTGCTGGTGGGCAACGTGGTGGCCGCGGTGCCGCAGCTGCCGGACGGCACGGTGGTCCGGGTGCACGGCGTGGACGTGCCCGCGCCGCTGCTGGGCGAAGCGCTGCGCGACTCCGCGCGCCAGCAGGTCCTGCTGATCGGCGGGGGAGCGTTCGTGGCCGTGGTGCTGGCCGCCGCGCTGCTGGCGTGGACGGTGACCGGCCGGGTCCTGCGACCGCTGCACGAGGTCACCGCCACCGCGCGGCAGCTCTCGGCGGAGTCGCTGGACGAGCGGATCGCACTGAGCGGTCCGCGCGACGAGGTGGCCCGGCTCGCCGACACCTTCGACGAGATGCTCGACCGGCTGCAGGCGGCTTTCGACTCCCAGCGCCGCTTCGTCGCCAACGCCAGCCACGAGCTGCGCACCCCGCTGTCGGTGATCCGCACGGAGCTGGAGGTCACGCTCTCCGACCCGGACGCCGACGAGGCGGAGCTGCGCCGGATGGCCGAGGTGGTCCGCGAGGCCACCGCCCGCGCGGAACGCCTGGTGGAGGCGTTGCTGCTGCTGGCCCGCACGGAAGGCGTCGAGCTGGCGGTGCGCGAACCGGTGGACCTCACCGAGGTGGTGGGGCGAGCGCGCCGCGCGGTGGAGCCGGAGGTCCGCCAGCACGGCTTGCGCGTGACGTGCAGCGGCGAACCGGCCTTCGCGGTGGGCGACCCGGCGCTGCTGGAGCGGGTGGCCGGGAACCTGCTGGAGAACGCGGTGCGGCACAACGTCGACGGCGGCTGGGTGGAGATCACCATCGGCAGCGATCCGCGGTGGACGACCCTGCGGGTGGCCTCCTCCGGCCAGCGGATCCCGGCGGACCAGGTGGACGCCCTCTTCGAACCGTTCCGCCGAGCAGGGGTCGAGCGAACCGCCCGCAGCGGAGCGGGCCTCGGCCTGTCGATCGTCCAAGCAGCGACCCAAGCCCACCACGGCCGGGTCCACGCCGAAGCCCTCCCCACCGGAGGCCTGGCAGTGACCGTCCAACTCCCCGCCGCGCCCTGAGGCCGGGTCTACCCCGGTACGGCGATAAGGCCGAACTGAGCAGCGTCCGAATACCCCAAGCGGAAGCTGGAATGGCCTCTCGATTTGAGAAGGCCGTGCTGCGAAGGAGATTTCGTGCCAGGACCGGATTTGCCGCCGCCGGACGAGCTGTTCGACATCGACGCCTGGGCATACCGCTGGCCCAGCGGAGCGGAGAAGGCCGAACTCGTGGCGGGCATCCTGATCTTCAGCGGCGAGTTCGACGAACGTGACGTCGAGATCGCCCGCCGCGCCTACCCAGGACGCCAAGTCGTCCTGAATGACGGCGGAGGTATCGAAATCCACCCTGCCAGCGACACTCCGCCCCACCCGCGCTCGTAGGGCTCAGCTTTGGCTGATTGGTGGGGTCTGCACAGCAGAAACGCCATCCGAACGCGGAGCGGGGCCGGGACGTATCCGTCCCGGCCCCGCTTCAGCTCACTCCGGTCAGGCGGGGACTGAGGCCACGCCCGGGTCGAGGAAGCGCTTGCCGTTGACCTTCTCCGAGATGCCCGCCCGGTCCAGGTACGGCGTGATGCCGCCCAGCCAGAACGGCCAGCCCGCGCCGAGGATCATGCACAGGTCGATGTCCTGCGCCTCGGCGACCACGCCCTCGTCGAGCATGATCCGGATCTCCTCGGCCAGCGCGTTCAGCGCCCGCTCGCGGACCTGCTCGGCCGTGGACGGCTTGTCTCCCTGCTCCCACAGCGCCGCGACCTCGGGGTCCACGACCTGCTTGCCGGAGTCGTCGGTGGTCCACACCGCGGTCTTGCGGGCTTCGACGAACCGCTGCATGTTGGCGCTGATGCCGAACCGGTCCGGGTAGGCCGCGTGCATCGTCTCGTTGACGTGCTGGGCGACCGCCGGGCCGACCAGCTGCAGCAGCACCATCGGGGTCATCGGCAGGCCCAGCGGCTCCAGGGCGTTGTCGGCGACCTCGAACGGGGTGCCCTCGTCGACGGTGGCGATGACCTCGCCCATGAAGCGGGTCAGCAGCCGGTTCACCACGAACGCCGGGGCGTCCTTGACCAGCACGCAGGACTTCTTCAGCTGCTTGCCGACCTTGAACGCGGTGGCCAGGGCCGCGTCGTCGGTCTTGTCGCCGCGCACCACCTCCAGCAGCGGCAGGACCGCGACCGGGTTGAAGAAGTGGAAGCCGACGACCCGCTCCGGGTGCTGCAGCTTCGAGGCCATCTCGGTGATCGACAGCGACGAGGTGTTGGTCGCCAGGATCGCCTCGGCGGAGACGTGCTCCTCCAGCTCGGCGAACACCTGCTGCTTGACCGACATCTCCTCGAAGACGGCCTCGATGACGAAGTCGGCGTCGGCGAACGCCGCCTTGTCCAGCGAGCCGGTGACCAGCGCCTTGAGCTTGTTGACCGCGTCCGGCGACAGGCGGCCCTTGGCGGCCAGCTTGTCGATCTCGCCGTGGATGTAGGCCACGCCGCGGTCGATGCGCTCCTGGTCGATGTCGGTGATGACCACCGGCACCTCCAGGCGGCGCACGAACAGCAGCGCCAGCTGCCCGGCCATCAGCCCGGCGCCGACCACGCCGACCTTCTTGACCTCGCGGGCCAGCGACTTGTCCGGCGCACCGGCCGGGCGCTTGGCGCGCTTCTGGGTCAGGTCGAACGAGTACAGGCCGGAGCGCAGCTCGTCGGACATCAGCGCGTCGGCCAGCGCCTCGGTCTCGGCCGCGTAACCGGCGTCGAGGTCGTTGCCGCGGGCCAGCTCGATCAGCTCGACGGCCTTGGTCACCGCCGGGGAGGCCCCGTGGGTGCGGGACTCGACGATGCCCTTGGCGCGGGCCACCGCGTCGTCCCAGCCCTTGCCGCGGTCGATCTCCGGGCGCGAGACGGTCTGCTCGCCGTTGACCACGCGGACCGCCCAGCGGATCGACTCCTCCAGGAAGTCCGGGCTGTCCAGCAGCTCGTCGAAGATGCCCAGCGCCTGGGCCTTCTTCGGGTTGAGCATCCGGTTCTGGCTGAGCGCGTTCTCGATGATCACGGTGACCGCGGCGTCCGGACCGATCAGGTTCGGCAGCAGCTGGGTGCCGCCCCAGCCCGGGAACAGGCCGAGGAAGCACTCCGGGAACGCGACCATGCCCGCGGACTTCGACACCGTCCGGTAGTGGCAGGACAGCGCCAGCTCCAGGCCGCCGCCCAGGGCCGCGCCGTTGACGAACGCGAAGGTCGGGATCTTCGACTCGGTGAGCCGGCGGAACACGTCGTGCCCGGTCTTGGCGATCAGGTGCGCGTGCTCGCGCTCGGTGATCCGCCCGATGCCGGACAGGTCCGCGCCGACGGCGAAGATGAACGGCTTGCCGGTGACCGCGATGGCCGCGGGCTCGGCGGCGAAGGCCTCGTCCAGCGCGGCGTTCAGGCTCTCCAGCCCGCCCGGGCCGAAGGTGGACGGCCGGGTGTGGTCGTGGCCGTTGTCGATGGTGATCAGCGCGAGCTTGCCGGACAGGCCGGGTACGTCCACGAGGCGGGTGTGCGCCTTGGTGACCACCTCGTCCGGGAACAGCGCGGCGAATTCGGTCACTGCTCGCCTCCAGCGTTGTAGTTCGGGTTCTCCCAGATGACCGTGCCGCCCATGCCGAAGCCGATGCACATGGTGGTGATCCCGTAGCGGACCTCGGGGTGCTCGGCGAAGTGGCGGGACAGCTGCGTCATCAGCCGCACGCCGGAGGAGGCCAGCGGGTGGCCGCAGGCGATCGCGCCGCCCCACGGGTTGACCCGCGGGTCGTCGTCGGCGATGCCGAAGTGCTCCAGGAAGGCCAGCACCTGGACCGCGAACGCCTCGTTGATCTCGAACAGGCCGATGTCGTCGATGCTCAGCCCGGCGCGCTCCAGCGCCTTCTCGGTGGCCGGCACCGGACCGACGCCCATGACCTCCGGCTCGACGCCGGCGAAGGCGTAGCCGACCAGCCGCATGCCGACCGGCAGGCCCAGCGCGGCGGCGGTGTCGGCGTCGGCCAGCAGGCAGCCGGTGGCGCCGTCGTTGAGGCCCGCGGCGTTGCCCGGGGTGACCCGGCCGTGCGGGCGGAACGGGGTCTTGAGCCCGGCCAGCGCGTCCACGGTGGTGCCCGGGCGCGGCGGCTCGTCGGTGGTGGCCAGGCCCCAGCCCTGCTCGGCGGAGCGGGTGGACACCGGCACCAGGTCCGGGGTGATCTTGCCCGCCCGCAGCGCCTCGTCGTAGCGCTGCTGGCTCAGGGCCGCGTAGGCGTCCGTGCGCTGCTTGGTCAGCGTCGGGAAGCGGTCGTGCAGGTTCTCCGCGGTCGAGCCCATGATCAGCGCGGACGGGTCGACGATCTTGTCCGACACGTAGCGCGGGTTGGGGTCGACGCCCTCGCCCATCGGGTGGTTGCCCATGTGCTCGACGCCGCCCGCGATCGCCACGTCGTAGGCGCCGAAGGCGATGCCGCTGGACACGGTGGTCACCGCGGTCATGGCGCCCGCGCACATCCGGTCGATGGCGAAGCCGGGGACCGACTTGGGCAGCCCGGCCAGCAGCGCGGCGCTGCGGCCGATGGTCAGGCCCTGGTCGCCGATCTGGGTGGTGGCGGCGATGGCGACCTCGTCGATGCGCTCCGGCGGCAGCTCCGGGTGCCGCCGCAGCAGCTCCCGGATGACCTTGACGACCAGGTCGTCGGCGCGGGTCTCGGCGTAGATGCCCTTGGAACCGGCCTTGCCGAACGGCGTGCGTACGCCGTCGACGAAGACCACGTCCCGAACCGCTGGGCGGCTGCGGCTGTCGGCGGGTGCCGACGCAGGTGCGGCCACGGCGTGCTCCTCACTGGCTTGGTGGATGGTGCTCGGCCGGGTCCGCGCGGAGACTTACCGGCCGGTAACCGCACTCTAGCGCTTATTACCCGCCGGTAACCACACGCCCACCCCTGTCGGGTGTCTCACATGCTGATCGCGCGGCGCCGACGGCGTCGATCATCGTCGACGTCGTCAGGTTCCGCTGCGGAGAACTACTCCGCGGGCGGCGCCGTCGCGTGCAGCGCTTCGGTGATGGCCTCCGCGGTCAGCGCGAGCTGCCACTCGCGGGCGCCCTTCTCGCGCAGCAGCTCCGTGACCGCGGCGAGGCTCCGGTCCTCCGGCGGCGCCCAGCAGGTCCGCCGGACCAGGTCCGGGAGCAGCAGGTTCTCCACCGGCAGCCGGTTGGCCTCGGCGATCTCCGCCAGCGCCGCGCGGGCCGCGGACAGCCGCGCGGCCGCGTCCGGATCGCGGTCGGCCCACCGGTTCGTCGGGGGCGGCCCGTCGTTGGGCGAGGCGGGGGCGGGCAGCTCGTCGTTCTCCAGGCGGCGGGCGGAGCGGAGCGCCTGCAGCCACATCGAGGCCCGGCGCCGCTGCTGCCGACCGCCGAACACCGGCAGCGCGACCAGGTCGGCCTCGGTCTTGGGGTTGGCCTGGGCGGCCTGGACGATCGAGGAGTCGGGCAGCACCCGGCCCGGGGCGAGATCGCGGTCGCGGGCGAACTTGTCGCGGGTCTGCCAGAGCGCGCGGACGGCGGCCAGCTGCCGCGGGTTGCGCACCCGGTGGATGCCCGAGGTGCGGCGCCACGGTTCGGCGCGCGGGGGTGCGGGTTCGGCGGTGCGGACCGCCTCGAACTCCTCCAGCGCCCACTCCAGCTTGCCCTGCTTCTCCAGCTCGTCGTGCATCGCGTCGCGCAGGGCGATCAGCAGCTCGACGTCGAGGGCGGCGTAGACCAGCCAGTCCTGGGGGAGCGGGCGTCGAGACCAGTCGGCGGCGCTGTGCCCCTTCTCCAGCCGGTAGCCGAGCATGCGCTCCACGAGGGCGCCGAGCGAGACGCGCTCGAACCCGGCCAGCCGACCGGCCAGCTCGGTGTCGAACAGCTTCGCCGGGCGCAGGTCCAGCTCGGCCAGGCAGGGCAGGTCCTGCGAGGCGGCGTGCAGCACCCATTCGGTGTCGGCCAGCGCCGGCACCAGCGGATCCAGCTCGCCGCCCAGGGCGATCGGGTCCACCAGCACGGTCCCGGCGCCTTCCCGGCGCAGCTGCACCAGGTAGGCGCGTTGGGAGTACCGGTATCCCGAAGCGCGCTCGGTGTCCACGGCCACCGGTCCGGTGCCCGCGGCGAGCGCGGTCGCGGCGGCGTGCAGGGCCGCCGACGTGTCCACCACCGGCGGCACGCCGTCGGTGGGTTCGGTCAACAACACCGGTTCCGGGCGGTCGGACCCGACGGTCTCGGGGCTTGCAGCTTCCACGGCTACCAGACCTTACGTGCTTTGGTCCGCGCCGTGGGGCCACTCCGCCCGAGCTCGTCGGGCCGACCGCTCCGGTGCAGGTGCGTCAGCGCCCGGATCAGCGGATCACGCCGGCCCGCATGGCCAGCGCGACCATCTGCGCTCGGTCGCCGGTGCCCAGCTTGCGCCCTATCCGCGACAGGTGGCTCTTCACCGTGAGCGCGGAGAGGTTCAGGGCCTCACCGATCTCCTTGTTGGAACGGCCATCGGCCACCAACTGGAGCACTTCGACCTCGCGCCCGGACAGCTCGCGAGGGGTGTTGTCCGTCCCCGGCACGCGGGTCCCGGCGGCGAGCACCGGAGCCACGCTCGGGTCGGCGTACACCCCGCCGTCGAGCACGCGGCGCACGCCGTCGGTGACCACCATCGGCGAGGCCGACTTCAGCAGGTACGCCTGCGCACCTGCCTGGAAGGCGGCCCGCACCGCGTACGGGTCATCAGACGATGCGAGCACCACGATCCGCGGCCATCCCTGGCTCCGGAGCTCGGTGACCAGTTCGATACCGGTCCCGTCCGGAAGCCCGAGATCGAGGATCGCGAGGTCGCACGGACCGGTTGCCAGGGCGCGAGCCCTGGCCTCGGCCATCGATGCGGCCTCGTGCACCGTGCCGGCGCCCATCTGCAGCAACCGGGCGGCGATCGCCTCCCGGAGCAGCGGATGGTCGTCCACCACGAGCACCGTGAACAGCTCTTCCCGCGGGTGCGGGACCATGTTGGCCGGCAACGTGCCGGCGGGCGTGGTTCGAGCGGCCTGACCTAAGCCGACGGCAGCCACGTCACTACCTCCCTGGAGTCGGTCGTGCCCCCCCGACCGGCACCGGGACTCTCGACCAATCAGCCGCGCCACTGATCGACCGAAAGTGGTGTCGTCGGGTGGCAGCGTAACCGCCCAAGCGGGTCAGCGGGACGATCAATCGGGTATCTATCCCGATCGAGTTGTTACCTGAGCATGATCACGTCGCACTTTTGGGTGACTATGAGCGATCGCCGTAACGTCGGAGCGTGGCCGATCGACGTAACGTGAATGCGTATCGTGAAAAACTTGCGTGATCAACCGTTTCGCGGCCTCTGACGGAACTTCGCGAATGGAAACGCGGCTTGGGCGTGTCGCGCACCGGGCTTGTCGCAGCACCTTACGCGGTGCAGTCAGCCGATACAGCCGGTGATCGGACGAAGTCGGATCAGTCGCGCGGCGCAACGCCGTTCGACCGACGGCCGAGCACCGAGACCCCTTCCGGGGGAAGTCCCGCCGCGCTCGCCATCAGCTCGTGGAAGGCCGCCGCGTGCGGCCCCAGGTCGGCGTCGGTGGCCGTCCACGACCCCCGCAGCTCCAGGTCGTGACTGCGGGACGGCCCGGCGATGTCGCCGAAGCGGGCCGAGGAGGTCAGCGTGACCGTGCCGCCGAGCGCCGTCCACGCCGCCCCGGAACCTTCCAGCGCATCGGTGAGCCAGGACCAGCCGACCGCGGGCAGCAGCGGGTCGGTCGCCAGCTCCGGGTCCAGCTCGGCCCGCAGGTACACCACGAGCCGGAGCACGCCGTCCCACGCCTCCTGGCCCTCCGGGTCGTGCAGCAGGACCAGCCGGGCGGTGGCCAGCTCGCCGGCCGGGCCGTTCGCCTCGGCGGCCAGCGCGTGCGCCCACGGCGCGAGCCGCTTGGGCGGACCGACCTCGGACAGCTCGATCTCCGAGCGCGGGCGGCCCGACGTCAACGTGGCAACTGCCTGCCGAAAAACCTCGGGCGCCGCCGCCATCTCCGTCACGCCGCCGACTCTATGCGGCCGCGTCACACCTGTGGCGGAGGCACGCCGATCAACTCGGCACCGGAAGCGGTGCGCCGGGGCCGTCGCGCAAACCGAGTTCGCCAGCGAGGCGTTCGAGGCGACGTGCGAAGATTGCCGCGCAAGCCCGGTCCGCCGCCGAGGCAGCGCCCGTGCGGTACTCCCGGGATCGATCGACGTACGGACGCAGACCCCCGATGACGAATCCCGCACCGGTTTCGGCCCGCCGAGACCTCGCCGACGCCCCCTTCCTCGTCGCCGCCCGCGGTGGCACCCCCCGGCACACCCCGGTCTGGTTCATGCGCCAGGCGGGCCGGTCGCTGCCCGAGTACCGGCGGGTCCGCGAAGGCGTGCCGATGCTGCAGGCGTGCCTGACCCCGGAGCTGGTCAGCGAGATCACCCTCCAGCCGGTGCGCAGGCACGGGGTGGACGCCGCGATCCTGTTCAGCGACATCGTGCTGCCGCTCTACGCCGCGGGCATCGGGCTGGACATCGTCGCGGGCACCGGGCCGGTGGTGGCCGAGCCGGTCCGCAGCGCCGCCGACGTCGCCGCGCTGCCGCAGCTGGACCAGGGCGCGGTCGCGCCGGTCGCCGAAGCGGTCCGGCTGCTGGTCGGCGAGCTGGGCAGCACGCCGCTGATCGGGTTCGCCGGGGCGCCGTTCACGCTGGCCTCCTACCTGGTCGAGGGCGGCCCGAGCCGCAACCACGAGCGGACCAAGGCGCTGATGCACTCCGACCCGCAGACCTGGCACGCGCTGCTGGAGAAGCTGTCGGAGACCACGCTGGAGTTCCTGAAGGCGCAGCTGGCGGCCGGGGTCGACGCGATCCAGCTGTTCGACTCCTGGGCCGGTGCCCTGTCGCTGCGCGACTACCGCGAGTTCGTGCTGCCGCACAGCGAGCGGATCTTCGCCGGGGTCGCCGAGATCGCGGACGTGCCGAAGATCCACTTCGGGGTGGGCACCGGGGAGCTGCTCGGCGCGATGCGGACGGCCGGGGCCGACGTGGTCGGCGTGGACTGGCGGGTGCCGCTGGACGACGCCGCCGCGCGGCTGCGCGCGGCGGTCCCGGGGGCGGGCGAGCCGGTGGTGCAGGGCAACCTCGACCCGGCGGTGCTGTTCGCCGGGTGGGACGCGGTGGAGCGCGAGGTGCGCCGGATCCTCGCCGAGGGCGAAGCAGCTGGCGGGCACATCTTCAACCTCGGGCACGGGGTGCTGCCGACCACCGACCCGGAGGTGCTGACCCGGGTCGTCGAGCTCGTCCACACCACGAGCAAGCAGCGGTGATGGCACCTCGAGTCGCGGTCGTCGGCGGCGGCATCGCCGGGCTGGCCGCCGCCCACCGGTTGCGCCGGGAGCTCGGGCCGCAGGCCGAGATCGTCCTGGTCGAGCAGTCCTCCCGCATCGGCGGCAAGCTCCGCACGGTCGAGCTGGCCGGGCGCGCCTACGACGTCGGGGCGGAGGCGTTCCTCGCGCGGCGCCCCGAGGTGCTTCGCCTCGCGGAGGAGCTCGGGGTGGCGGCCGACGTCGTGCACCCGGGCGGCGTGTCGGCCACCGTGCACGCGGGCGGTCGCACGCGCCGCCTGCCGACCGGGACCGTGATGGGCGTTCCGGCCGGGCCCGAGTCGGTGCGGGACGTGCTGTCCGACTCCGGGCTGTCGGTTGTCCGCGCCGAGCCGGAGCTGCCGCCGCTGCGGCTCGAGGGCGCGGACGCGTCGGTCGGCGAGCTGCTGCGCGGTCGCGTCGGCGACGAGGTCGTGGACCGCTTGGTGGAGCCGCTGCTCGGCGGTGTCTACGCGGGCGATTCGAACCGGCTCGGGCTGCGGGCCACCATCCCGGCCCTGGCGGCGGCGCTGGACGCGGGAGCGGAGTCGATCACCGCCGCGGCCGCCTCGGCGCTGCCCGCGCCGAAGCCGGACGCCCCGAAGCTGCCGGTGTTCGGCGCCTTCCACAACGGCTACCGCCGGTTGATCGACCAGCTGCTGATCGCCGCCGACGCGCAGCTCCGGCTCGGGCTGCCGGTGCGGGCCCTGGCCCGGACCGGGTCCGGGTGGCGGCTGGAGATCGGCGCCGCACCGAGCCCGGAGTGCCTCGACGTCGACGGGGTCGTGCTGGCGGTTCCCGCGCCTTCGGCGCGCCGCCTGCTCCAGGACGTCGCACCGGCGGCGGCGGTCAAGCTCGGCGAGGTCGAGCTGGCGTCCATGATCGTCGTCGGCTTCGCGCTCCCCGCGGGCGTCGAGCTGCCGAACGCCTCGGGCGTGCTGATCGCGCGCGGCGAGCGGCACGCGGACGGGACCCCGTTCACCGCGAAGGCCTTCACCTTCTCCAGCAACAAGTGGCCGCACCTGCGCGGCGCCGACGGCGAGCTGCTGGTGCGGGGCTCGGTCGGCCGCTTCGGCGAGACCGCGGACCTGCGGCTGGACGACGCCGAGGTGCAGCGCCGGGTGCTGGCCGACTTCGCCGAGCTGACCGGGATCGCGGCGCGACCGGTGGACTCGGTCGTGGTCCGCTGGGGCGGCGGGCTGCCGCAGTACGGCGTGGGCCACCTGGACCTGGTCGCCGACGTGGAGCGGGCGGTGGCCGAGGTGCCCGGCCTGGCCGTCGCCGGGGCGGCGCTGCACGGCGTCGGGGTCCCGGCGTGCGTCGCGACGGGGGAGGCCGCGGCGATGGAGATCACGCGGGCCCTCGTGCCGGGGGACCCTCGAGAAGTGGGACGATGAGGACATGGCGCGGCTGAACTACAACGAGCTCAACGACACCATCCGCTACACCATGTGGTCGGTGTTCCGGATCGAGCAGGGCACCCTGCCGGAGGACCGGGCCAAGGCGGCCCAGGTCACCCAGGAGTACCTGGACTCGCTCGCCGAGTCCGGCGTCGTGGTCCGCGGCGTCTACGACGTCTCCGGCCTGCGGGCGGACGCGGACTTCATGATCTGGTGGCACGCCGAGCAGATCGAGCAGGTGCAGGCCGCCTACACCGGGTTCCGCCGCGAGACCCCGCTCGGCCAGTCGTCCGAGCCGGTGTGGAGCAACGTGGCGCTGCACCGCCCCGCGGAGTTCAACAAGAGCCACATCCCGGCGTTCCTGGCCGGTGAGGAGCCGCGCAAGTACATCTGCGTGTACCCGTTCGTGCGCTCCTACGAGTGGTACCTGCTGCCCGACGACGAGCGCCGCAAGATGCTCGCCGACCACGGCAAGGAGGCCCGCGACTACCCGGACGTCCGGGCGAACACGGTGGCGTCCTTCGCGCTGGGCGACTACGAGTGGATCCTGGCGTTCGAGGCCGACGAGCTGCACCGCATCGTGGACCTGATGCGCCACCTGCGCGGCACCGAGGCACGCCTGCACGTCCGCGAGGAGATCCCGTTCTACACGGGCCACCGGGTCGACGTCACCGACCTGGTCACCCGCCTGCCCTGAGGGTTGGCGCCGAAGTAGCGCGTTCGAGCGAAGCCGAAGGCCATGCGCCCCACCTCATCGACGCCGAAGAGGTCGCTTCATCGGTGATCCGTGCGGTGCGCAGCCTGGTGGACCGCCGTTGCTCCCACGTCCGCCCTGGCTGATGCAGCACGGGAGCTGCGCGGGGCGATCAGCTTTTGCGACGCGCTGCACGTCGCACTGGCCGCCAGCCTCGATGTTCCGCTGCTGACCGCCGATGCGGAGTTGTCCCGCGCGCCGAAGCTGCCGTGCAAGGTCGAAGTCGTCGGTTGATCGTCGCGTCGGCGGCCTGCGGGCTCCGGCCCCGCCCGGTCACTTGGCGGGGGCGATCTGCTGGGTCGGGGTGTCCGGGGTGGACAGGCTCGCGCTGATGGTGCGCTGCAGGTGCCGGTGCACGCTGTTGAGCTCCTGGCGCAGTCCCAGGACCTGTCGGCTCAGCGCGTCGCCCTCGGACAGCGTGTCGGTCTCGACCGCGCGCAGCAGCACCCCGAGCTGCCCGTGCAGGCGCTGGTGCACGTCGACGAACTTGACGATCTGCTGCTGCGTCTCCAGCGGCGGTGAGGTTCGCGCCACCGCCTTGATCACGGTCTCCTGCCAGCGCTGCGCGGTCTGCCGGTAGTGCCGGTCGGCGGCCACCCGGTAGTGCGGCGCGACCTGGGCGTCCAGCGCGGTGCGGATCAGCTCCTGGCTGCTGTCGACGAGCTCGCGGGCGCTGGTGGTCACCGCGTAGGCCCACTCCCACTGCTCGGTCTGCGTGCTGGCCCGGCGCTCCTGCCTCGCCTCGTCCAGCTGAGCCTGCGCCAGCTTGATCTGCTCCCACGCCCGCTCGGCCTGCGCGCGGGCGTTCTGCGCGGCCTTGGTCGCCTTCTCCGAGTGGGCTTCGGATGCGGCCACCAAGCGCCGCATCGCCTCCGACCGCTGCACGGCCGCGCGGGCCTCGCGGCGGGCCAACCACAGCTGCCACCCGGCGATCCCGACGGCGACGACTGCCAGTCCCGCGGCGATCCAGGTGACCAGCTGCTCCCAACTCATGCGCCAAACGCTGGCACAACACCCCGTTCGGCTGCTCCAGGTGCGGACAATCTCACGTTGCGATTCCGCAACTGGAGGGGTTCAGGAGCCCTCCGGAACCAGGCGGACGGCGATGGAGTTGATGCAGTAGCGCTGGTCGGTGGGGGTGGGGTAGCCCTCGCCCTCGAAGACGTGGCCCAGGTGGCCGTGGCAGGCCGCGCAGAGGACCTCGGTGCGGACCATGCCGAGCGAGCGGTCCTCGCGGAGGATCACCGCGTCGCTGTCGGCCGGGTCGTAGAAGGACGGCCAGCCGCAGTGCGACTCGAACTTGGTCTCGCTGCGGAACAGCTCCGCGCCGCAGCCGCGGCACTCGTAGACCCCGGTGGTCTTGGTGTCGACGTACTCGCCCTGCCACGCCGGTTCGGTGGCGGCTTGGCGCAGCACCGCGTACTCGTTCGGGCTGAGCTGCTCCCGCCACTCCTGATCGGTCTTGCTGACCTTCGGGGTACCTGCATCCATGCTTCCACGCTAATCCGTGCCGAGATCGACTGCACCGCCGCGGGCCCAGATCGAGTCGAACACCACCGCGGGGTCAGCCCGCGAAGGTGGTGACGACGAAGGCGAGGGCGTTCCAGATCGTGTACAGGACGCCAAGCAGGATCAGGGCGACCACCAGGACTGCCACCAGGCGGCGGTGGCCGTCGGCGCGGTTGGCGCTCTGGGCGAAGTCGTCCACGCCGCGCAGCATGCCCTCGACGGTGGCCTCGGAGTTCGGCCGCCGCATCCGGTCGCGGTGCGCCGCGAAGGCCTGGACCTCGGGATCCTCCGGGTCGAGCCCGTCGAGGTCGTCGGTCTGGTCGTCCCGCTCGCCGCGCTCCACGCGCAACACCGTAGCGCCTCCGGGACGCCCCGCGAACGATCTGCCGGTTCCGGTGTCGCTGGGTACGCTGCTGTTCGCTCCACTTAGGACGGGAGGTGCCGATGACCGCGCAGCCAGCAGACCTGTTCCGGCCGGAGCTGGACGTCGTGCCGCCCGAGCGGCAGCGGCGCTGGACCGTCCTGCTCCGGATCCTGCTGCTGATCCCGCACTTCGTCGTGCTGTGGTTCGTCTCGATCGCGGCCGCGGTGGTGGTGATCATCGGCTGGTTCGCCGCGCTGGTGCTGGGCCGCCTGCCGGGCTGGATCGCGGAGTTCCTGAATCTCTACATCGGGTACCAGACGCGGGTGTCGGCCTCCCAGCTGCTGCTCGTCGACCGCTACCCGCCGTTCCTGCTGGACGAGCCGGACTACCCGGTCCGGGTGGACCTCCGGCCGGGGGAGCTGAACCGGTGGGCGGTGCTGTTCCGGATCGTCCTGGTGATCCCGGCCGCGGTCGTCAGCGCGGTCGTCGCCCACGGCTGGGCCGTGCTGGCGTTCTTCATCTGGCTGGTCGTGCTGGTCCTGGGGCGCACCCCGCGCCCGGTGTTCGACGCCACCGCGGCGGTGCTGCGCTGGGGCTACCGCACCAACGCCTACTTCTACCTGCTCACCGGCGCCTACCCGCGCATGCTGTTCGGCGAGGCGAAGGCCGAGGAGAACCCGCCGCGCCAGTCGCCCGGCACGCGGCCGCTGGTGATGTCCAAGGGCGGCCGGGTGCTGCTGGTCGTGTTCATCGTGCTGGGCGTGCTCGGCCTGATCGGCAACGGCGCGGTGCAGACCACCTACCCGCCCTACGACCACTACCCGGAGGACGTCCAGTACGCGGCCCCGTTCTGAGCGGGCCGTCAGACCACGGCTTCGGGCCAGCGGCGCAGGATCTCCTCGACGGTCTGCTCCGGCGTCTGGTCGGATGTGTCCAGCCACAGGCCCAGCCGCGGGGTCTGCTCGTGCAGGACCTCGTTGAGCTCGGTGATCGCCCAGGTGCCGTAGGCGGACTTGCCGCGGCCCGCTTCGCGCTCGGCGATCGCCTCGACGTCGGGCGCGAGCACGACCACCAGCAGCGGGCGGCTGCGGACCTGCTCGACCAGCTCGGCCAGGTGCTCGCCGAGCACGACGTCCTGGGCGACGACCGCGAAGCCCTCGGCGAAGTAGGCGTCCGCGGTCTGCGCGGTCAGCCGGTACCGCAGCCGCAGCTGGCGCAGCGCCTCGTCGGACGGCGCCCCGGACATCTCCTCGCGGCCGCCGACCACCATGCGGCGGAAGGTGTCGCCGCGCAGGTGCACCGAGCGCGGCAGCCGTTCGGCGATGCCTTGCGCGATCGTGGACTTGCCTGCGGCCTGGATGCCGGTGATCAGCAGGATGGCGCGGTCGAGCACGGCGCTCCTTCGGTCGGGGACCCGATCATGTCACCCGGATGTCCGATTCGTCGCGCGCGTTTCGTGACCGACTACGGATTGCAATGGATTGATAGATCCTGATCAGCTCGTTGGCGGACACCGGTTCGCTCGGGCAGCGGTATCGGCGTTGCTCCGTTGGCGAGCACCATCGCAACTGCTGGTATTCGCCACGAAGCGGGAGGCCAACATGGTCCGCACCGAAGTCGAGCGCGCTCCGCAAGCCCAGGGTGGCTGCAGCTGCTGCGGCAGCTGCACCGGTCCCTCCTGTGGCTGCTGCTCCAGCTGCGGCTGAGCGGCGCGGGTCTGCCCGGGGTGCTTGCGGGATCACTCCGGGCAGGCCATGCCGTCGGTCGGCACGGTGCCCTGCTGCAGGAAGCGCGTGACAGCGTCGGTGGCGCACCGGGAGCGGCCGACGGCGCCGTGCCCGGAGCCCTGCCAGCGGACCAGCACCCCGGTGGGCAGCTGCTCGGCCATGTGCTCGCTGCCCGCCTCGAGGACCAGCGGGTCGTTCGCGGTGCTGATCACCGGGATCGGCGGCAGGTCGGGGCGGCGCGGCGCGGGCAGCGGTTGCTGCGGAACCGGCCACGACCCGCACCACACGAGCCGCTGCACGGCGGCCCCGCCGAACAGCGGGAACCTGTTCACCCAGTCCGTCGCGAGCTCGCCGCTGCGCTGCGGCGGCACCCGCAGCGTGGTGTCGTTGCAGCTGGTGATCAGCTCGCCGTCCAGCCACGGCGGGTTGCTGCCCTGCGCGGTGACCAGCGGCGCGCTGATCCCCGCCAGCCCCGCGCCGTCCCCGCGGTTCGCCGCGGCAAGCGCGTCGGCCAGCGCGGGCCAGGTCTTGCGGTCCGACAGCCCGAGCAGGATCGCCTGCACCACGCGGCCGCTGCCGACCGAGGTCCCCGGCGCCGGTAGCGGCTGGTGGCGGGTGCGCTCGACGAGGTCGCTGACCGCCTTGCGCGGCTCCGGACCCAGCGGGCAGCCGCGGCTGACGCAGTCCGCCGCGAACACGTCGAAGACCTGCTCGGCGGTCTGCGCCTGGTGCTCTGCCTGCCCGATCGCATCGCGCGTCGGGTCCGGCGCGCCGTCGAGCACCATCCGGCCCACCGACGTCGGGAAGCGCTCGGCGTAGGTGGTCAGCAGCCGGGAGGCCTCGCCGCGGCCGATCGCGTGCAGCTTCGGCACGCCCAGGTCCAGGCGCAGCTCTTCGAGGTCGGACGCGGCCCGCCAGGTGTCGTAGGCCTGCAGCCGCTCGTCGAGGTCGAGCAGGCACTCCTGGCTGGCCTGCAGCACCGAGTCCAGCAGCCGGTCCAGGTCGGCGCGGTCGGTGGCGCGGGCGTCGAAGTCGACGATGGCCTCGCGCTGCGGCTGCGGCACGCAGGCGGCCGGATCGGACTCGCCGGTCCCGCGCCGGTCCATGCCGATGATGTCGAAGGTGTTCAGCAGCTCGGGCAGCTGCGTGGCCATGCGCGCGGCGAACGTGGTGCCGGGCTCGCCGCCGACGTCGCCGACCACCACCAGCGGCACGCGCTCGCCGGAGCCGATGCGCAGCAGCGCGTTGCGCGCGGTGCCGCGCTCCGGGGCCTCCGGCGAGTCGAGGGTGCTGAGCAGCTGCGAGCAGCTGGCGGTCATGCCCGGGGGCAGACCGCCGAGTTCCGCGCGGGTCTGGTCGGTGCAGTCCGACCAGAGCAGCATGTCGTCGCTGGGTCCGCCGAGCTCCGGGACGGGGGCCGGTTTCGGCGGCTGCGGCGCGGGTGCGACCTGCTGATCGCCGTCCTGGAAGGCGACCGCCGGGCGGTCCGACGGGCCGGCGGAGCACGCCGCGAGGACCACCAGCAGCAACGGCAGCAGCGCGGCCCCGGCCCGGTGAGTGGTGCGCGGCACGGGTACTCCTCGGCGAAGCGCGGTGGCGGAACCCGGTCAGCATCGCATGATCGAGGTGAGGCCCCGGTGAGGGGCCTGACAATCCGCTGGGCGTCCGGGATCCGCCGCGTTAACGTGCGGCAGTAGGCGAATCTCGGAGTGCGAAGGGGCAACGTGCACGTCGCGCAGATCGGCTCGGGCGCATCGTCGGGCAGGCGACCGCTGTTCAGCTGGGGGCAGGCCCCGGCGCGAGCTCTCGGGGCGATCCCGCCGCCGATGCTGGTGCTGGTGGGCGTGATCAGCCTGCAGGTCGGTGCCGCCTTCGCCAAGCAGCTGTTCACCATGGCGGGCGCGTCCGGGGTGGTGGCGCTGCGGTTGACCTTCGCGGCGCTGATCCTGCTGGCGGTCTGGCGCCCGTCGCTGCGGATGGACCGGCGGACGCTGGCGGTGGTGGCCGGGTACGGCGCGGTGCTGGCGGGCATGAACGTCTGCATCTACCAGGCCTTCGAGCGGATCCCGCTGGGCGCGGCGGTGACCATCGAGTTCCTCGGCCCGCTGGTGGTGGCGGTGTTCGGCTCGCGCCGCAAGCTGGACGTGCTGTGGGCGGTGCTGGCCGGGCTCGGCGTGTTCCTGCTGGCGCGCGTCGAGGGCGGCCTGGACCCGATCGGCGTCGGGTTCGCGCTGCTGGCGGGCGCGATGTGGGCCGGGTACATCCTGGTCGGCGCGAAGCTCGGCAGCCGGACCACCGGTGGTTCCGGTCTCGCCCTGGGCATGGCGTTCGGCGCCCTGGTGGCGGCGCCGTTCGGCATCGCCGAGGCGGGCACGTCGCTGCTGCACCCGGCGGTGCTCGTCGCCGGTCTGGTGGTGGCGCTGATGTCCTCGGTGATCCCGTACTCGCTGGAGCTCGAAGCGTTGCGCCGCATGCCCCCGCGGGTCTTCGGCGTGCTGATGAGCCTCGAACCGGCGGTCGCGGCCCTGGCGGGTCTGCTGGTCCTCGGCGAGCTCCTCGGCACCTGGCAGTGGGTGGCGATCGCCTGCGTGGTCATCGCCTCGGTCGGCTCGGTCGGCACGACGAAGTCCGGCCCGAAACCCGAGGACACCGGCGCCAACTGACCGCCCGGAACGCGATTTCAATGGAAATCGGAGGTCCGATTTCCATTGAACTTGTTCATCCTGTCCGTGGACCGCAGCTGCGAAGGGCGTCCGGCACCGGTCGGCAGGTGTCGCATGCGCCGCTAGGCGCATAGCCCACCCTCGCAGCTTGCACCGCCACCGGCACCGCCACGCAGAACGAGGCTGGAAAAACCTCAATGGAAATCGCGTGGAGTCACACCGCCGGGAGCTTCGTCGGGCGCAGGGCCCGCATCAGGGTCAGGAGGGTCTTGTTGAGCGGGACCGGGAGGTCGTGGGCGGCTGCCGCTCGGACCAGGGCGCCGGTGATGTGCTCGTGCTCGGTGGGCAGGCCCGCGATCCGGTCGTAGAGCATCGACGTGCCGTTGGTCGGCGGGAACTTCTCGATGTAGTCCGCGAGCACCTGCTTCGCGTCGGCCTGGGTCAGCTCGGCACCTTCGGCGCGCGCGACCTCGACGGCTTCGGCGAGCACCCCGGCGCACAGCTCCTGGACGTCGGGGTCGGCCAGCACGTCGAGGCGGCGCAGGGTGAGCGCGGTGATCGGGTTCGGCCCCAGGTTGGTCAGCATCTTGCGCCAGGCCGCCGTGCGGAAGTCCCCGGTGGTGCGGACGGTCAGCGGTCCGCCGGAGATCAGCTCCGCGAAGCGCTCGCCGACCGGCCCGGCCTCGACCTGCACGGTCACCGGGGAGCGGCGCACCACGTGGCCGGGGCGCACCCGCTCGGCCGCGACGTAGATCAGCGCGGGCAGCACCGGGCCGCGCAGGCCCATCCCGGCGACCGACTGGCGGTGCTCGACTCCGTTCTGCACCACCGCGATCGGCGCGCGGCCGTCGTCGAGCCGCTGCAGCCAGCCCGCCGCGCTCGGCACGTCCTGGACCTTGGTGGTCAGCAGGACCCAGTCGACCGGGCCCACCGCGCCGGGGTCGGTCACCACCGCCGCCGGGACCTCCCCGGTGCCTTCCGGGGTCTCCACCGTCAACCGGTCGAACGGGGTCCGCACGCACAACGTCACCTCGTGCCCGGCGGCGTGCGCCGCCGCCGCGAGAACCCCGCCGATACCGCCCGAACCGATCACCGCGATGTGCACGGCACGGACATTACCCGTTCGAACGAGTTTCGCGGTCCACGTCGCCGAGCAGCACCGCGTCCAGGTCGTAGCGCGCGGGCTCGTCCAGCTGGTCGTAGCGGCAGGACTCCGGGTCGCGGTCCGGTCGCCACCGCACGAACTGGGTGGTGTGGCGGAACCGGGCGGGGTGCCCGCCCTCGGTGTGGTCGTAGGAGACCTCGACGACCCGCTCCGGTCGCAGCGGCACCCACGGCTGCTCGCTGCTGTTCCAGCGGTTGACCGAGCCCGGCAGCCGACGGCCCGTCGCGTTCGGGCCCACCCACGGGTGCTCGCCGTCGGTGATGAGCTCGGCGAGCTCGGTGGCCAGCTCGCGCCGCCGGGCGGCCGGGAACGCACCCACGACGCCGACGTGGTGCAGCACCCCGTGCTCGTCGTGCAGGCCGAGCTGCAGCGACCCCACCGCGGTGCCGGGTTCGGTCTTGGCGTGCCAGCGCAGCCCGGCCACCACGCAGTCGGCGGTGCGCGAGTGCTTGATCTTGAGCATGGTCCGCTTGCCGGGCTGGTAGGTGCCGCCGGTGGGCTTGGCGATGATGCCGTCCAGGCCCGCGCCCTCGAACACCCGGAACCACTCCGCCGCGGTGTCCGGGTCGTCGGTGACCGGCGTGGTGCGCAGCCGGGCGTGGTCGAGGCCGAGCCCGGCGAGCAGCTCGCGGCGCTCGGTCTGCGGGGCTCCGGTGAGGTCGCGGTCGTCCAGCGCGAGCAGGTCGAAGGCGATGAAGGTGGCCGGGGTCTGCTCGGCGAGCACCCGGACGCGGCTGGCGGCCGGGTGGATGCGCTCGCCCAGCGCGTCCCAGTCCAGCCGGTCGCCCACCTCGTCGCGCCGGATCACCACCAGCTCGCCGTCCAGCACCGCGGGCCGCCGGAGGTGCTCGGCGACGGCGGTCAGCACCTCGGGGAAGTAGCGGTCGAGCGACCGGCCGGTGCGGGACTGCAGCCGCACCGGGGTGTCGGCCTGCGGGTCGGCGAACACCAGGCAGCGGAAGCCGTCCCACTTGGGCTCGAACAGCAGGTCGCCCCGGCGCGGGATGCCGTCGGTCGGGCTGGCCAGCATCGGTTTCACCGGCGGCTGCAGGGGGAGCACAGCGGACCTCCTCGGTCAGCGGACGCGTTGGCGCGGCGCCCGGTCCAGTTGCAGGCGGATCGCCGTGGGCAGCGTTTCCGTGCCCAGCGCTTCGCGAGCGCGGGAGAGCACCTTCCCGTCGAGCTCCTCCCACACCTGCCGGACGTTGGTGCCCTCCTGCAGCGACAGCGTCAGCCGCAGCGACGGGCGCTGCTCGGAACCGGCCATCCGCACTCGCGCCCGGTTGACGCCGGTGACCTGCTCGGCGTCCGCGCGCACCGCCTCGGTCAGCGCCGCGGCCGTCACCGTCAGCTCCCCGCTGCCGCGCTCCAGCCGCACGTCCGGCCGGGATTCCGGGCGCAGCGCCCGGACCACCCACCACAGGCCCAGGACGAACAGCACGATGCCGAGCACGATCGCGACCGCGAGGGCGAGCCGGGAGTTGGCGCTCAGCCACTCGACCAGGATCGGGTCGGCCAGCGGGCGCTGCGCCCGGAACAGGCCGAGCCAGCCGGTCCCGACCAGCAGCACGGCGGCGCCGATCAGCACGGCGAGCAGCGCGACCACCACGACCACGCCGCGCTCGAAGCCCAGGCCGCGCCCGGTGGGGGTGGTGCTCGGCTTGATCTCGGGCCGTCCCGTCCCGCTGTCCCGCCCCTCCTCGCCTTTCAGCGGTGGTTGCGTCCAGGTTGATCTCGCGTTTCGGGGTTTCTTGTGGCTGGTTTGCATCACGGTCCCCTGAGGTGCGGTTGAGCGGGACTCGGTACCAGGGGTGTCATCGCCGCTCCTTGGGCGTGCTCACCTGCACGAGCACCTTCGGGGTGCTGCGCAGCGGCAGGTCCTGGACGGCGTGCTCGGCGGTTTCGGTCAACCGGCCGCGCAGGTCCCCGGCCTCGCGGAACTGGGAGCTGGCCCTGACCTGCACGCGCTTGGCGCTCGCGGTCACCGAGGCGGTGGCGACCCCGTCCTGGTCGCGCACTTGGTGGCCGACCAGCCGGGCCAGCGAGCGCGGATCGGTCGTCACGGTGACCTCCGGGGCCGGGTCGTGCAGCCGGATGTCCCGCCGACCGGAGGTGGTCGCGATCAGCAGCAGGAGCAGCCCGACCACGACCAGCACCGCGGCGCTCACCCGGACCGGCGCGTCGTCCCACGACACCACGCTCAGCGCGGCGTGGACCCGCTCCCAGGGGACGACCAGACCGCCCGCACCGGGTCGGACCAGCGCGGCAACCGCCTCGATCGCCAGCAGCGCCCCGGCAGCGGCGACGGCGAGGCCGAGCAACGTCGTGATCAGGCGAACCAGAAAGCGCATGTCCTCACTCCACCCGCGGTGGCGCGTCCGCGGCGACCAAGGCGGACACGGTCACGTCGACGGTGCGCACCTGGCAGTCGGCCAGGCGCGTCAGCTCCTCGCCGATCCGGGTGCGCAGCGCCGCGACGGCGTCGCGGACCGGCGCCGGGTAGCGCAGCGCGACGTCCAGCCGGACGCGCAGCGCGTCGTCCGGGCCGGACACCTGGGCGCTCGCGCCGTGCTCGCCGAGGCCGAGCCCGGCGATCCGGCGGCGCGTCCGCGCGCAACCCGGGTCCTGCTCGGCGGTGTGCTCGGCGATCTTGCGCAGGACCGAGCGGCTGATGTGCAACCGGCCCCGCTCGCCCGGGTCGGCGCGCTCGGCGGCCTCGGTGCTCATCGGTCCCGCCCGCGGCCGAGGATGTCGCCGATCTCCAGCTCGCCGTCCAGCAGCCGACCGACCACCAGCCCGAGCGCGCCGACCAGCAGGGCGATCAGGAAGCCGGTGAATCCGCCGAGCGCGGCGGCCGCACCGAGGATGAGCCCGGCGAGCAGACCGGTCTGTGTCCAATTCATCTGGCAAACCCTCCAAGGGCTCGGTTGTCGGCTTGTCGGGGGTCCGCTCAGCGGACCCGGGGCGGTCGGGTGCGGCGGGCGCGCCAGTCGCGGAACCGGTGCGCCAGGCCGCGGATCCCGCGCGGGCGGTGCACCACGACGACCGGCGCGTCGTAGCGGTCGCGGGTCGCGCCCGCGCGCAGTTCGGCGAGCCCGGCGGCGAACACCTCCGGGTCGCCCCCGACATCGGGGTGGTGGGCCCGGGCGAACGCGCGGATCGCGCGGCGGGTGTCCGGATCCTGCGGCACAGCGACCATCATGCGCCCTCCGGCGGATCGGCAGGGGTGATCACGTCGGCCACGGTGATGTCCACCGGGATCCCGCCGGCGGCCGCGGTCAGCTCGCCGCGCAGCTCGGCCAGCACCTCCGGCAGCGGCCGGTCCAGCCGCAGCACCACCGCGACCTCGACCGCGCGGTCGCCCACCCGCACCCCGGTGATCCGCCGCCCGGGCTGGTAGGTGGCGATCTCGCCGAACTGCCCGCCGTGCAACCGCACCACCGCGGGGTGGGCCAGCACCCGGTCGGCCAGTTCGCTGGCGAAAACCTGCTCCGGCATTCGGTGGACGTCCTCCTGGGGGTGGCGGGGCCCGGTCCACGACCGGGCCACCGGGCGTTTCCGGCGCTACCGCGCGGTCATTCGACGCGCGAGGCGGCGGGCTGGGCGCTCTCCTCGCCGTCCTCGTCGGGCAGGTGGATGTCGTTGACCGCGATGTTGACCTCGATGACCTCCAGCCCGGTCATCCGCTCGACCGCGGTGATCACGTTGCGCCGCACCGCGCGCGCGAGGTCCACGATGGACGCCCCGTACTCGACCACGATGTCCAGGTCGACCGCGGCCTGCTTCTCGCCGACCTCGACCTGCACGCCGGAGGTGGAGGAGGTGCCGCTGCCGCCCGGGATCCGCTCCCGGATCGCGCCGAACGCCCGGGAGACCCCGCCGCCCATCGCGTACACCCCGGAGATCTCGCGGGCCGCGATCCCGGCGATCTTCTGCACCACCGACGCCGCGATGGTGGTCTTGCCCTGGGCGGTGTCGTCGGCCAGCCGGGCCGGTGCCGTGCCGGTCCGGGTCTCCGGGATCCGCCGGTCCTCGGTGCCGCGTTCGGTCGTGGACTGCGCGTTCTGCGTGCTGCCGCTGTTCTGGGCCATGGAAATGACGCTCCTTCCCGGTTGCGCCGGGGCCGCAGCGGCCCGGCGTGATCTGGTACGAATCGGATGCGCGCACCCGACCTGATCTTGCGCGGCTGTGGGCCACATCACCATTGTCATGTCGTCCTCGGCGGTTCGACGTCGGCGATGCGCACCCACACCGCGGGCGCTCCCGCGCCCAGGACGTCCTGCAGCGCGGCGGCCAGCTCCTGCTGGACCTCCTCGGCCAGGGCCGCCGGGAGCAGGTAGCGGACCGCCAGGTCCACCTGCACCTCGTCGGCGTCCCCGACGCAGCCGCGCAGGTGCGTGCCCGGGTGGCGGGTGAGGATCTCCGCGCACAGCTGGCGCGTCAGCAGCACCACCGCCTGCGGGTGGATGCGCAGCGTGCCGCCCTCCTGTGCGAGCTCGACCGGTGCGGCGCCGAGTCCGCCGCGCACGCCGCGGACCGTCATCAGGGCGCGTTCCACCAGGCCGTGCGGTGGTTCGACTGGGATTCGCGCGGCGCGCTGCACGGGTGCCCAGACCGCTTCCAGCTCGGCGAGTTCGGCCTGGCAGTGCGGGCAGGTCCGGACGTGCTCGGCGAGCTCGGGCGAGGCGCTGTCGGTGAGCACGTCGAGCAGTTCGGCGTCGGTGTGGCCGCAGGGCAGTGCCGCGGCGGAGTGATCAGCCATCGCGCATCTCCCGCAACCTGGCCAGCAGCGTCGTGCGCGCCCGGTGCAGCCGGGAGCGCAGCGCGGGCACCGGCACTTCGAGCACCTCCGCGATCTCCTCGTAGCTCATGCCCTCCAACTCCCGCAGCACGAGCGGCACGCGTTGCGAGGGCTCGAGCGTCTCGATGGCCCGGTGCACGAGCGCGGCCTCCTCGTTGCGGACCGCCTGCCCCTCGGGGTCGACCGTGCCGCCGTCGGAGATCAGCTCGGCGGTCGGTTCGAGCGGCACGGTGGGCCTGCGGCGCCGCACCTGGGCCAGGGCCGCGTTGGTGACCACCCGGTACAACCAGGTCGTCGGGGCGGAGTCGCCGCGGAACCGGGCCAGCCCCCGCCAGGCGGACACCCACGCCTCCTGCACCGCGTCCTCGGCCTCCGCCGAGTTGCCGAGGATCCGGAACGCGACCCGGTACATGGTGGCGGTGTGCCTGCGCACCAGCTGGTCGAAGGCGGTCGGGTCGCCGCGTTGCGCGGCGGCCACGAGCGCCTCGTCGGTGCTGGCCCCAACAGTCACTCGCGCATTCTCGCGTAACGCAGCAGAAGCAGCGATTCCGCGTGCAGGACCGACTCCAACCGCATCGCCCGGGGCGGCTCGGCACCGGCGCCCGCGGCGATCCGCCCGGCGTCACCGCTGGCCAGCAGGGGGGAGAGGGTCAGGCACAGCTCGTCGACGAGGTCCTGGTCGACCAGCGAGCCGAACAACCGCGGGCCGCCTTCGCAGCCGATGCGGCGCAGCCCGCGCTCGGCCAGCGCGTCCAGCGCCACCCGCAGGTCCACCTCGGCGTCGCCGGTCACCACGACGTCGGCCCCGGCGTCGGCGAGCTCGGCCCGGCGCTGCGCGGGCGCGGCTTCGGTGGTGAGCACGATCGGCGGCACCACCGTGTCGGTCAGCAGCGGCGAGTCCGGGGGCAGCGAGGCGCGGGCGGTGACCAGCGCGATCGGCGGGACCTCGGACAGGCCGTGGCGCTTCCGGCGCTCCGCGCGGACCTCGGTGCGCTTGATCCCGCGGTAGCCCTCGACCACCGCGGTGCCCACCCCGGCCAGCACCACGTCGGAGAGGTCCCGGATCAGCCCCAGCACCCGCTGGTCCACCGGCGCGGACAGGCCGCGCGACCGGCCGCCCACGGTGACCGCCCCGTCCAGGCTGGAGACGAAGTTGACCCGCACCCACGGTCGTTCCAGCTGCTCGGGGTAGGCGTAGAAACGCTCCAGCTCGTCGTCCACCTGCCGCGCGCCGTCCACCGGCCAGAGTTCGTCCACCACGCGTCAATCCCACCACGTCCGGGGCCTCGGCGGGTGAGCAGGAGCACGTGCCCGCACGCCCGGGCGGCGGGGCACCCGGTTATAGAGTCGGCGCATGAGCTTTCCGCGCCTTTCCGACCGCCGTCCTGAGCTGACTCCGGACGAGCTGGTCGAGGCGATGACCCCGCCGCCCATGTTCGACGCGGTGAGCTTCGACAGCTACATCCCGAACCCCGACGAGCCCAGCCAGGCGGCGGCGGTGCGGGAGTGCGCGGCGTTCGCCGAGCGGATCAACGCCGACGGCGGCGGGTCGTGGCTGCGCGGGATGTTCGGCCGGAAGAAGGCCGACGGCGGCAAGCGGGGGCTCTACCTCGACGGCGGGTTCGGCGTCGGCAAGACCCACCTGCTCGCCTCGCTGTGGCACGCCACCGAGGGCCGCAAGTCCTTCGGCACGTTCGTCGAGGTGACCGGGCTGGTCGGGGCGCTGGGCTTCGCCGAGACCGTCCGGCGGTTGTCCGAGCACAAGCTGCTGGCCATCGACGAGTTCGAGCTGGACGACCCCGGCGACACGATGCTGGTCACCCAGCTGATCGCGAAGCTCACCGACGCGGGCGTGCACGTGGCGGCCACCTCCAACACGCTGCCCGACAAGCTCGGCGAGGGCCGGTTCGCGGCGGCGGACTTCCTCCGCGAGATCCACGCGATGTCGGCGCGGTTCGGCGTGGTGCGGGTGGACGGCCCGGACTACCGGCACCGCGGGCTGCCCGAGGCGCCCCCGCCGATGAGCGACGACGAGCTGGTCCGCCTCGCGGAGGCGACCGACGGCTCGACGCTGGACGACTTCGACGAGCTGTGCGCCCACCTCGCCGGGCTGCACGCCTCGAAGTACGGCCGCCTGGTCGACGGCGTGACCGCGGTCCACCTCAGCGGCGTCCACGCGGCGCCGGACCAGGACGTGGCGCTGCGCCTGGTGGCGCTGGCCGACCGCCTCTACGACCGCTCGATCCCGGTGCGGGTCTCGGGCGAACCGCTGTCGGCGCTGTTCACCGAGGAGATGCTGCACGGCGGCTACCGCAAGAAGTACCTCCGCGCGATCAGCCGCCTGACGGCCCTCTCCCGCGACCTCGCCACCTCCTGACCGGACCCGTGAGCAACTTCGGCCGAAGTTGCTCACGGGAGCGGTGTCAGCGGGCCAGGACCTCGGTGATCGCGTCGAGACCGGTGTCCAGCTCGTCGCGGGTGATCACCAGCGGCGGGGCGAGGCGCAGCGTCGTGTCCTGGGTCTCCTTGCACAGGACGCCGCGCTCGAGGAGGGCCTCGCTGGCCTGGCGGCCGGTCGGCCCGCCAGGGGCGAGCTCCACCCCGGCCCACAGGCCGCGGCCGCGGACCTCCAGCACCCCGCGGCCGACGAGCTCGCCGAGGCGGGCGTGCATGTGCGCGCCGAGCTCGCGCGAGCGCTCCTGGAACTCGCCGGTGCTCAGCAGGCGGACCACCGCCCGGCCCACGGCGCAGGCCAGCGGGTTGCCGCCGAAGGTGGAACCGTGCTGGCCGGGGCGCAGGACGCCGAGCACGTCGTCCCGGCCGACCACCGCGGACACCGGCAGGATGCCGCCGCCGAGCGCCTTGCCGAGGGTGTAGAGGTCGGCGCGGATGCCGTCGTGCTCGCTGGCCAGCAGCTCCCCGGTGCGGGCCAGCCCGGACTGGATCTCGTCGGCGATCAGCAGCACGCCGTGCTCGTCGCACAGCCGCCGCAACCGCGGCAGGTAGTCGGCCGGTGGCACGATCACGCCCGCCTCGCCCTGGATCGGCTCCACCAGGATCGCCGCGGTGCGCTCGGTGATGGCGGCCTCCACCGCGGCCGCGTCGCCGTAGTCGGTGATGCGGAAGCCCGGCGTGTAGGGCCCGAACTCGTCGTGCGCGACCGGGTCGGTGGAGAACGACACGATGGTGGTGGTGCGGCCGTGGAAGTTGGACCCGGCGACGATGATCTCCGCCTGGTTCTCCGGCACGCCCTTGACCTGGTAGGCCCACTTGCGGGCGATCTTGATCGCGGACTCGACGGCCTCCGCGCCGGAGTTCATCGGCAGCACCCGGTCGGTGCCGGTGAGCTCGGCGAGCTCGCGGCAGAACGGGCCGAGCTGGTCGTGGTGGAACGCGCGGCTGGTCAGCGTGACCCGGCCGAGCTGCTCGGTGGCGGCGGCGACCAGCGCGGGGTGCCGGTGGCCGAAGTTCAGCGCCGAGTACCCGGCCAGGAAGTCCAGGTGGCGCCGTCCGTCCACATCGGTCATCCAGGCGCCGGACGCCTCGGAGATCACGACCGGCAGCGGGTGGTAGTTGTGCGCGCTGTACTGATCGTCGAGGGCGCGGAGGTCGGCGGCCTTCGACGAGGTCTCGAGGTGCGACGGAACGGCAGTCATGGACACAAGGTTATGTCGCGGGCAGCGGAGATTTCAGCCGCGAGGCGTGCTTGCGGCGGCACTTCGTTGCGTGCTGGGCGTCCACATCGTCCGTTCGTTGTTTTGGCGGGAGAACTGACATCATGTGGGCGGCGGGTGGTCCGCGGCTGCGGGAGGTGGGACGTCCATGCCGGACGAGTACCGGGTGTACCTGGGTGCCTACACGGGCGCGGATTCCGCTGCCGACGGCATCCGGCTGGCCACTGCGGACGGCACGGGTGCGCTGCGGTGCACCGAGAGCGTCGCCGAGGTCCACGACCCGTCGTTCCTGGCGCTCGCCCCGGACGGGTCGACGCTGTTCGCGGTCAGCGAGCAGCCCGACGGCCGGGTCTTCTCGCTCGAGGTCCGCGACGACGGAACCCTCCGCGAGCTCAACTCGCAGCCGACGCTCGGCGCGGCCCCGTGCCACCTGAGCGTGCACCCGTCCGGCAAGTACCTGCTGACCGCGAACTACCAGTCCGGCAACGTGGTGGTGCACCCGATCGACGCCGGTGGCGTGCTGCGCGAGCCGTGCCACGTGGTGCAGCACAGCGGCAGCGGTCCGAACCCGCAGCGCCAGGAGGGCCCGCACGCGCACCAGGTGCTGCCCGACCCCGCGGGCCGGTTCGTGCTGGCGGTGGACCTGGGCACCGACTCGGTCCACGTCTACGACTTCGAGGTGGACACCGGGCACCTGGTGCTGAGGCACGAGGTGGCGCTGCGCGCCGGGACCGGGCCGCGGCACCTGGCGTTCCACCCGGACGGCGAGCGCGCGTACCTGGTCAACGAGCTGGCGTCCTCGGTCACCGAGTTCGGCTACGACCCGTCGACCGGTGATCTGGAGCCGGGGCGGACGCTGAGCTCGCTGCCGCCGGACTACGGGCGGCCGAGCTTGGCCGCCGAGGTGGTGGTGACCCCGGACGGCCGGTTCGTGCTCGCCTCCAACCGCGGCCACGACAGCATCGCGGTGTTCCAGGCCGATGCCAGCGACGGCGAGTTCCGGCTGCTCGGCATCCACCCGGCGCTGGTGGCCGAACCCCGCCACATCGCGCTGTCCCCGGACGGCAGGGTCCTGTTCGCCGCGGGCCAGCGCAGCGACGACGTCCAGGCGTTCGCGATCTCCCCGCACGGCGAGCTGAGCCCGCTCGGCGATCCGGTCCCGACCCCGATGCCGGTCTGCATCCTCCCGGTGCCGTGATGGTGCCACATCTGGCTCACGGTTGAGTTTTCGCAGGTGAAGGGCGAAATAGACCTGCTGGGAATCGCTCGGTGTGCCACTGCTCTTCCATGTCTGGCTTGCGATGGCACCGCATTGGTGCCATGATGGCATCATGGATCTCACGACGTACGTCGACAACCTGCGCCACCAGCTCGCCGTCGCGGCCGAAGCGAGCGGGGAGGACGCCCGGGCGCTGGCCGAGCGCCTCGCCGCACCGCTCGACTCGGCCATCCGGCTGACCCTGCTGGACGCGCTGTCGGCCGCCGCCGACGAGATCACCCGGGACCTCGCCCCGGGCTCGGTCGACCTCCGGCTGCGCGGCGGGAATCCCGACTTCCTCGTGACCCCGCCACCGGCCGAGGAGGAGGCCGAGGCCGACGCGGAGCAGCCCGCGCCGCCGCCGCAGGACGGCGACGAGGGGGCCATGACGCGGATCAACCTCCGCCTGCCCGAGCACCTCAAGGTCCAGATCGAGGCGGCCGCCAACCGCGACGGGCTGTCGGCCAACGCCTGGCTCGTGCGGGCCGCGACCGCCGCCCTGGAACCCGGCCGCGGCACCACCCGCCGCTCCCCGCGGGGCGGCCAGCGCTACACCGGCTGGGTCCGCTAACCCCGCCGGAACCCGCTCACCTCACCGCACATCCCCGACCAGCGGGGATGCTCACCGACCTCATCAGGAGGGCACCGCCATGCCGAAATTCGACACCCCCGGACCGATCTCCGCGACCCTCGAACTCGCGCTCGGCGACGTCCGCATCGTCGCCGGGGACCGCGCCGACACCGTCGTCGAGGTGCGCCCCACCGACGACTCCGACAGCAAGGACGTCAAGGCCGCGGAGCAGGTCCGGGTCACCTGCTCGCAGGGGAACCTGCTGGTCAAGGGCCCGAAGGGCTGGTCGCCGTTCAACAAGATCGGCTCCGTGGACGTGCTGGTCGAGCTGCCGACCGGCTCGCGGCTCCGCTTCGACGCGGCCGCGGCGGGCCTGCGCTGCGAGGGCGAGCTCGGGGAGTGCAGGCTCAAGACCGCCGCCGGGCACCTGCAGCTCGACCGGACCGGGGCGCTGACCCTGAGCACCGCCGCGGGTGACGTCAGCGCCGAGCGGGTGGCCGGTCGCGCCGAGGTCACCACCCACAGCGGGAGCGTGCGGATCACCGAGATCGAGGGCTCGGCGGCGATCAAGAACTCCAACGGCGCCAGCTGGGTCGGGCTGGTCGGCGGCGACCTGCGGGTCAGCGCCGCCAACGGCGACATCTCGGTGGACAGCGCGCAGGCGTCGGTGGACGCCCGGACCGCCAACGGGACCATCCGGGTCGGCGAGGTCGTCCGCGGCGAGGTGTCGCTGGCGACGTCGATGGGCGGCCTGGAGATCGGCATCCGCGAGGGCACCGCGGCCTGGCTGGACGTGCGGTCGTCCTTCGGGCACGTGCACAACTCGCTGACCGCCGCGGACGGTCCGGCCGAACCCGACGAGAAGGTGGAGGTGCGCGCCCGCACCTCCTTCGGCGACATCACCGTCCGCCGCTCCACCGCGGCCTGAGGGGGGACGATATGACGAAGCTGGCGATCGAAGCCGTCGGGCTGCGCAAGTCCTACGGGCACAAGCTGGTGCTCGACGGCATCGACCTGCGGATCCCGGAGGGCAGCATCTTCTCGCTGCTGGGGCCGAACGGGGCGGGCAAGACCACCACCGTGCAGCTGCTGTCCACATTGCTCAGAGCCGACGGCGGCGCGATACGCGTCGCCGGGCACGACCCGGAGTCCGAACCGGACCGGGTGCGCGCGGCGATCGGGGTCACCGGCCAGTTCTCCGCGGTGGACGACCTGCTCACCGCCGAGGAGAACCTGCTGCTGATGGCCGACCTGTGGCACCTGCCGCGCGCGGAGGGGCGGCGCCGCGCCGCCGAGCTGCTCGAGCGGTTCGACCTGCAGGACGCGGCCCGCAAACCGGCGGCGACCTGCTCCGGAGGCATGCGGCGGCGGCTCGACATCGCGATGACGCTGATCAGCCGCCCGCGCATCATCTTCCTGGACGAGCCGACCACCGGTCTCGACCCGCGCAGCCGCCGCGGCACCTGGCAGCTGATCCGGGAGCTGGTGGCCGACGGGGTCACCATCTTCCTCACCACGCAGTACCTGGAGGAGGCCGACCAGCTCGCCGACCGCATCGCGGTGCTCGACGGCGGCCGGATCGTCGCCGAGGGCACCGCGGCCGAGCTGAAGAGCCGGATCCCGGGCGGCCACGTCCGCCTGCAGTTCGGCGACATCGCCGAGCTGGAGTCGGCGGCCGCGGTCCTGGGCGTGCTCGCCCGCGACGACGAGGCGCTGACCCTGCAGGTCCCGGGGGACGGCAGCACGCACGCGCTGCGGGCGCTGCTGGACCGGCTCGACCAGGAGTCGATCGAGGTCGAGGGGCTGTCCGTGCACACGCCCGACCTCGACGACGTCTTCCTCGCCCTCACCGGGCAGCCCGACGGGGTCCGGGAGGTGCTGCGATGAGCACGTTCGCCCACGCGGTGCGCGATTCGAGGACGATGCTGCGGCGCAACCTCCTGCACGCGCTGCGCTACCCGTCCATGACGCTGTCGGTGGTCGGCATGCCGGTCATCATGCTGCTGCTGTTCGTCCACGTCCTCGGCGGCGTGCTGGGTGCTGGGATGGCCGGGCACGGCGACTACACCGACTACGTCGCGCCCGGCATCATCCTGATGACCGCGACGTCCGGATCGGTGGCGGTGGCGGTGTCGGTGTGCTCGGACATGACCGAGGGCATCATCAACCGGTTCCGCACCATGCCGGTCTCCCGCGCCTCGGTGCTGACCGGGCACGTGCTGGGCGGCACCGTGCAGACCGCGGTGAGCGTCGCGGTGGTCGTGGTGGTCGCGCTGCTGGTCGGCTTCCGGCCGGTGGCCGGTCCGCTGGCGTGGCTGGCCGCGTTCGGCCTGCTCGCCCTGGTCGCCTTCGCGCTGAGCTGGATCTCGGCGGCCGCGGGGCTGATGACCAAGAGCGTCGAGACCGCGAGCAACGTCGTGCTCCCGGTGACGTTCCTGCCGTTCCTGGGCAGCGCCTTCGTGCCGACGGACTCGATGCCGACCGCGGTGCGCTGGTTCGCCGAGCTCCAGCCGTTCACCCCGATCAACGAAACCCTCCGCGCCCTGCTGATGGGAACCCCGGTCGGAGCCGACGGGGTGCTCGCCCTCGCCTGGTGCGCGGCCCTGGCCCTGGGCGGTTACCTCTGGGCCAGAGCCGTGTTCAACCGGCGAACGGCCTGAGCGGGTCGTGAGTGCGAAGGAGTGCTCCAGCACCGCTTCGCACTCACGACTGTCAGAGCATGCGGGAGTCGTAGCGGCCCGGGGCGTGCTGCTGGAGGGCGGTGCGGACCCGGCGGATCTCCTGGCGGCGGGCCAGCCAGCCGCCGGTGGCGCCGATGGGGAAGACGCGGGCCCCGCCGTGGTGCGGGCGGAGCCGGTGCCACAGCGCGGAGCGCTGGGCGGCCCCCTCGGTGAACCACACCGCCACCGAGGCCCGCTTGCCGCTGCCCACCACGCCGACGCGCTGGACCTGGCTCCACGGGATCTCCCTGGTCAGGCCCATCCGCGAGATCAGCAGACCATCGCTGTTGACCTTCAGGCGCAAGCTGGGCAGCACCACCCGGGCCGCCGACCAGGCCGCGCTGATGCCCAGCAGCAGCATGCCGAGCTGGAAGATCGCGTACCGGCCGCCCGCACCGAGGCCGGACTGCGCCAGCCGGTACGCCCCGTACATGATCGCCAGGCAGACGAGCGCCGACACCAGCGCCCGGAAGCGCCCGGCGGTGGCGAACACCGGGCCGGGGTTGTCGCGGCGCACCCGCGGCTGCTGGGAGGTCTGCCGGGGCTGCGCGGGCACGATCTTGCCCCGCATCGGCTCGACCTCGCTCCGCGCCGCGACGACCGGAGCCGCCGGTTGCGGAGCGGGCTGCGGCGGTGCGGGTGCGGGTGCGGACTGGGTGTAGCTGCGGGTCGCGGGCTTGGGCTCGGCGACCGGCTGCGGCGGGGGAGTGTCGGGCAGCTGCGCGCTGGCGGTCTGCTGCAGCTGGGTGGCGTGCTGGGCGATCACGTCGCTGATCGCCGGTGGCAGCCACTGTGCGCCGTGCGGGCTGGACTCGCCGATCTCGTCCAGCATCTGGCCGGGCGTCGGCCGGGCCGCCGGGTCCTTCGCCAGGCACGCGGCCAGCAGCGGGCGCAGCCCGTCCGGCACCCCGGACAGGTCCGGTTCGGCGTGCGCCACCCGGTACAGCAGCGTGGCGGTGCTCTCCTCGCCGAACGGGCCGCAACCGGTCGCGGCGAACACCAGCACCGCGCCGAGCGAGAAGACGTCGCTGGGCGGGCCGACCTCGTCGCCCAGGGTCTGCTCGGGGGAGAAGAACCCGGGGGTGCCCATGAACATCCCGGTCGCCGTCAGCGCGTTGCCGGTCATCGCCCGCGAGATGCCGAAGTCGATGACCCGCGGGCCGTCCGGCCCGAGCAGCACGTTGGCCGGTTTCAGGTCGCGGTGCACCAGCTCGGCGCGGTGGATGGCGATCAGCGCCTCGGCCAGCCCGGCCCCCAGGCCGCGCACCGTGGCCTCCGGCAGCGGGCCGTGGTCGGCCACCGCCTGGTGCAGGGTCGGCCCGGGCACGTACTCGGTGGCCAGCCAGGGCTGCTCGGCGTCCGGGTCGGCGTGCACCACGGCGGCGGTCCAGAACCCGCCGACCGAGCTCGCGGCCACCGCCTCGCGGCGGAACCGCTCCCGGAACTCCGGGTCCTCGGCCAGATCAGGTCGGATGACCTTGACCGCCACCACCCGGCCGCCGCGCGAGCGGCCGAGGTAGACCCCGCCCATCGCCCCGCGCCCCAACCGGGCCAGCAGCCGGTAGTCGCCCACCCGGTGCGGGTCGCTGGCCAGCAACGGCTGCACGGGCTATCGGCCTCCCGTCACAAGAGATCGCACATTTCGTCCCGTTCGAGCTTACGGATCCGGGCGCGCCCGCGTGCGCGGGTCCGGTGAGCCGGTGTCCGCCGGGCGCTGTCGAGCTGTGCCGCATTGCTGCGGACCGTGCGGGCTGGTAATCGAATACTTGGCTTCGTTCCAACCCTTTCTCGGGGTCGGTGTTGTGGGTATGATCCGGCGCACTGCGAGCCCGAGGAACGATCAACGCGGATCGAGGGAGGCACGCGTGACGTCCACCGACCAGCTCCGCCCGGCCGTGGCGCTGCACGGCGTCGGCAAGTCGTTCCCCGGGGTGGTGGCCGTCTCCGACGTCACGCTGAGCATCCCGCCCGGCGAGGTGCACGTGTTCGCCGGTGAGAACGGCGCGGGCAAGTCGACGCTGATGAAGCTGATCGCGCAGGTGGAGCCGCCGAGCACCGGGTACGTCGAGCTGGACGGGGTGCGCGTGGAGCACCACGGGCCCGGCGCGGCCCGGCGGCTGGGCGTGTCGATGGTGCACCAGGAGTTCGCGCTGGCCCCGGACCTGTCGGTGGCGGAGAACCTGTTCATCGGCCACGAACCCGGTCGCGGCGGCTGGATCTCCCGGTCCGCCGAGCGGCGCGCCGCGCGCGACCTGCTCGCCGAGGTCGGGCTCGACATCGACCCGGGCCGCCGCGTCGCGCAGCTGTCCACAGCGGAGCAGCAGCGCGTCGAGCTGGCGAAAGCCCTTGCCGTGCAGGCGAAAGTGCTGATCCTGGACGAGCCGACCGCGAGCCTGACCGAGGGCGAGGCCGAGGAGCTGTTCGGCATCGTGCGGGACCTGACCGCCCGGGGCATCGCGGTGCTCTACATCTCGCACCGGCTGGACGAGATCTTCGAGATCGGCGACCGGGTCACCGTGATGCGCGACGGGGCGGTGGTGGCCACCCGGCCGGTGGCCGACCTGGACGAGGCGCAGCTGGTGCAGCTCATGGTCGGCCGCGACGTGGCGAACCTGTACCCGCGCACCTACCAGGAGCCCGGCGCGGTGCGGCTGCGCGTTTCCGGGCTGACCCGCGGCGATGCCGTGCGCGATGTGTCCTTCGAGGTCCGCGCCGGGGAGATCGTCGGCCTGGCGGGGCTGGTCGGGGCCGGGCGGACCGAGCTGGCCCGCGCGGTGTTCGGCGCGGAGCTGCCCGACGCGGGCACCGTCGAGCTGGACGGCCGGCCCCTGCGCATCCGCGGACCGGCCGACGCGATCGCGGCCGGGATCGGTTACCTGACCGAGAGCCGCAAGACCGACGGGCTGGCCCTGCAGCTGGGCGTGGACAAGAACATCACGCTGGCCAAGCTGCCGATGCGCGCCGGGCTGATCGACCTCGCCGCCGAGCGGCGCATCGCCGAGCGGGAGCGCGACGGCCTGCGCATCCGGGTGCCGTGGGTGGGGCGGCCGGTGCGCCAGCTCTCCGGCGGCAACCAGCAGAAGGTGATCCTGGCGCGCTGGCTGGAGACCGGCGCGGAGGTGCTGTTCTTCGACGAACCCGGCCGCGGCATGGACGTGGGGGCCAAGTCGGAGATGTTCCAGCAGATGGATTCGCTGGCGGCGCGCGGAGCTGCGGTGGTGCTCATCTCCAGCTACCTCCCGGAGCTGCTGAACATGTGCGACCGGATCCTGGTCATGCGCGGCGGGCGGATCACCGGCGAGGTCGGTCGCGCGGAGTTCTCCGAGGAGCGCGTCGTCGCGCTGGCGACCGGCGCCCGCAACGTCGAGAACGGGGGCAAGAATGGCTGAACCGTCCACATCGGACCGAGGTCTGCTGGGGGCGCTGGGCGACCGCATGTCCGGGGCGGTCTCGCAGGTCGCGGCGGCAGGCGCGCTGATCGTGGTGTTCGTGGTGCTGTCGATCGTCGCGCCGTCGTTCCTGACCGCGGACAACCTGTTCAACCTGGGCTCGCAGACCTCGGTGAACGCGGTGATGGCGGTCGGCGTGACGCTGGTGATCATCACCGGTGGCATCGACCTGTCGGTGGGCTCGGTGGCCGCGCTGTCCGGGGTGGTCGGCGTGCTGCTGATGGCCGAGCATGGGTTCAACCCGCTGATCGGCGTCCTCGGCGGCATCGCCGTCGGCGCGGTCGCGGGGCTGGTGAACGGGCTGCTGGTGTCGGTGGTGGGGCTGCCGCCGTTCATCGCCACGCTCGGCATGCTCAGCGTCGGCCGGGGGCTGGTGCTGATCGCCACCGGGGCGGTCGCGGTGTTCGGCGCGCCGGAGTCGTTCCGGCTGCTCGGCCAGGGCGTCATCAACGCCATCCCGATCCCGGTGCTGCTGATCGCGGTGGTCGCGGTGCTCGGGCACCTGGTGCTGACCCGGACCCGGCTGGGCCGCTACGCGTACGTGATGGGCTCGAACATGGAGGCCGCGCGGCTGTCCGGCGTGCCGGTCAAGCGCTACACGACCCTGGTCTACGTGCTCTCCGGGGCGCTGGCCGGGCTGGGCGGCATGATCGCGGCGTCCCGGATCAACTCCGGCCAGCCGAACTTCGGCGAGGGCCTGGAGCTGGACGTGATCGCCGCGGTCGTGATCGGCGGCGCGAGCCTGTTCGGCGGGCGCGGCACCGTGCTGGGCTCGCTGATCGGGGCCTTCCTGGTCGCGGTCATCCGCAACGGCGCGGTCCAGCTCAACATCGGCACCTTCTACCAGAACGTGCTGATCGGCGTGATCATCTGGCTGGCGGTCTGGTGGGACCGCTACCAGCGGCGCAAACTCGGCGGCGACACCGGATGAGCGGTGTCGGGCTCCGGAATCCGGTGATGAGCAAGGGAGCTCGGGGATGAAGAAGGTTCTGACCGCGGCGTGCGTGCTGGTGTCGGTGGCGGCGGCGGGCTGCAGCGTCGGGGTGCGCGAGCAGACCGGCGGCGGTGGCGACCAGGGCGGGCCGATCAAGCTCGCCGTGGTGCCCAAGGCGATCGGCTTCGACTTCTGGGAGAAGGTGCGGGTCGGCGCGGAGTGCGCGGGCTCCAAGCAGCGGGACGTCACCGTGCACTGGGACGGCGTGCACGCGGAGAGCGACGTCAGCGGCCAGCAGAGCCTGCTGCAGGACCTGCTGTCGCAGGGCGACGTCAAGGGCCTGGTGTACGCGGCGACCGACGCCAAGGCGCTGGCCGACGTCACCAAGTCCGCGCAGGGCCAGGGCACCACGGTGGTCAACATGGACTCCGGGACCACCCCGCAGCCGCCGGACGTCCCGGTCTACGCCACCAACAACGTGGCCGCCGCCGAGCAGGCCACCGACCTGCTGGCCGAGCAGCTCGGCGGGCGCGGCAAGGTGGCGTTCATCGAGTTCCAGCCGGGCACCAGCACCAACGAGACGCGCGCCGAGGGCTTCAAGCGGGGCATGGCCAAGCACCCGGGGCTGGAGCTGGTCGCGCAGCAGTCCAGCGACAGCGACTTCAACCGGGCGCTGCAGGTCACCCAGGACATCCTGACCGCGAACCCGGACCTCAACGGCATCTACGCGGCCAACGAGCCCAGCGTGCTCGGGGCGGCCGAAGCGGTCCGGCAGGCGGGCAAGGTCGGCCAGGTGAAGATCATCGGCTGGGACACCTCGGAGGGCGAGATCCAGGCGCTGCGCGACGGCGTGATCACCGGCCTGATCGCGCAGAACCCGTTCAAGATGGGCTACGCCGCGGTGAACGCGGCGGTCACCAAGATCCGCGGCGAGCAGAACCCGTCGCCGGACACCGACACCGGCTCGACCCTGATCACCAGGGGGAACGTGGACAGCCCGGAGGTCCAGAAGCTGCTCAACCCCAGCTGCGACAACCCGCCCGCCTGATCGGGCCGGTTCAGGCGGCTGCCCGCGGCGACGTAGGGGCGCATCTTCTCCTCGCAGGCGGCCAAGGCCGCCGAGGAGGCTTGAGGCTCGCGGTCTCGGGGGACCCGGTGTAGAACCGTCCGGTGGTCACCGCGATCCTCAACCCGCTGGTGCAGGAGGTCCTGGACCTGATCGGGATCTTCGCGTTCGCGCTCTCCGGCGCGCTGCTCGCCGTGCGCAAGCGCTTCGACGTCGTCGGCATCGCGGTGCTGGCCGAGGTGACCGCGCTGGGCGGCGGGGTGTTCCGGGACCTGGTGATCGGCGCGGTGCCGCCGGTGGCCTTCACCGACCTCTCGTACTTCACCACGCCGCTGGTGGCCGCGGTGGTGGTGTTCTTCTGGCACCCGCGGCTGGCCCGCATCCGCCGGTTCGTGCTGTTCTTCGACGCGATCGGGCTGGGCGTGTTCTGCGTGGCGGGCAGCATCAAGGCGCTGAACTTCGGCATGCACCCGCTGGCCGCGATCGCGCTCGGCGCCGCGACCGCCATCGGCGGCGGCGCGATCCGCGACGTGCTGGCCGGGGAGATCCCGGCGCTGCTGCACCCGGAGAGCGAGATCTACGCGGTGCCCGCGCTGCTGGGCAGCGGTCTCGTCGCGCTGCTGGCGGTGCTGGGCGCGCTGACGCCGATCACCAGCGCGTTCGCCGCCCTCCTGGCGGTCGTGGTGCGGCTGCTCGCGCTTCGCTACGGCTGGCGAGCGCCGCTGGCGCGCGGGGGATCGTCGCTATGAGCGCTGCTTGAGCAGCTCCAGGGCCTTGTCGGCGTGCACCCCCATGCGGAACTCGCTGCGGATCACGCCCAGCACCCGGCGCTGCTCGTCGATGACGAAGGTGTGCCGCTTGACCGGGATCGGCCCGAACCGGCGCTTGACCTCGAACTGCCGCGCGACCACCCCGTCGACGTCGGACAGCAGCGGGAACCCGAAGCCGTGCGCGTCGGCGAACTGCCGCTGCTTGCCGACCTGGTCGGCGCTGATCCCCACCGGCTGCGCGCCGACCTCGGCGAACTCGGCGGCCAGGTCCCGGAAGTGGCAGGCCTCCGCGGTGCACCCGGTGGTCATCGCCGCCGGGTAGAAGAACAGCACCACCGGCCCGCTGGCGACCAGCTCGGACAGCTTCCGCTCCCCGCCGTCCTGGTCCGGCAGCGCGAAATCGCCCACCACATCGCCTTCCCGCATCCCCGCTCCTCCAACTGATCGAAACCTGAGCGGACTCAGCGTATTGGTGAACGCCAGTCCCGCACCGCCGGTGTACTCCACCTGATCACAGCCAACAGACAGCGCGGGAACGCGCTGGGCGCGCGGGGGCTCGTGTTCGAGCGCAACCGTGCAGCGGCGAGTGGGGCAGACTCCGCAGGTAGGTCCATGTGGCAGAGACCCGAGGACAAGGAAGACCGTCATCGCATTGAGTGCCGGACTTGAGTGCAGTTCGTGCCCACGAGAACGAAGGCGGCCAGACCTGGCAGCCCGATGATCTGTATCACAGTGGTCTCACGCTTTTGGTGGATTTCAACTCCGGCGGTCATCGATAAATTCCCCCATTGGGGGATTTGAGGGCGGAGGGGGAATCTGGGGCGTCTCGCGGCGTGTTCGCGCTGCAATTGGTAGCCGAAGTGCCCATCGGCTTCGATTTGAATCTGTCTGACCTGGGTGGACTGGAACGCAAGAAGGGTTTTTGTGCGGAATGAATAGATTGCGGTCGGTCGTATCGCTAGTCGCAAGCGGCGGGTTTCTGGCGATCGCTGTGCTCACGGCTCCCGCTGCGGTGGCAGAGGAAGCAGGCGGGGCGCAGCATTGCACGACGTTGATCGAAAGGGTGGCCCCCGGGTCCCCTGAAGTGCGGGTTGTTTGGTCTGGTTGTGCTCCGGCAGGAGTGCAGATCGAATCCCCGTTCGAGTCGGAAGCTATTTACGACCTGGTCACGTTCTTCGGGGGTCCTGATTACGGAGGAACGGCAAACACCATCCAGTCCAGGGATGGGACGTGTGATGCGACGGGATACAGCATCAATAATCTGGACGGTGTCCACAGTTATGTTGGTGCAGGTGGGATCTCTTCTTACAGGTTGAGTGGGGATTGCAATCGATCTGAGAAGTTCTCTGGCTACAACAAGACGGGAAGGTATTCCAACACCCTTTACGGGGATCAGGCCTGGGTCGGCGCGGAATGGGATAATGGTGGAATGAGATCGTTTGCGATGTGGCGCGGATAGGTTTGATCAAGTTGTGGGCCTCGGCGGGTGGCGCTGTCGGGGCCCACGTGTTCTTCTGAATGGCTGAGACATGGTTGACGTGGGTGGTCGCCGTCGTTCGCTCGTGTACTTCGGAATATCGCTGGTATTCATGATCTTGTTGGGGGTGGTTTCCAAATTTGCGGACCTGGACCAGGTGACGGTGATTGGCCCTCTCTTTAGTTACGGCGGAATATTTGCTGCCGCGTTCATCATTATCGGTATGTTTGCGCCGACGGCTGGTGCAGCTGCCGCAATGTCATTGCCGGGTGTGGCCGCCCTGCTCTGTGCGTATCACGTGACTGGCGCGTTGCTGGACTACAGCGGTAGCCTCGGCCGGCTCGTGGTCTGGCTTCTTGCTGGAGCTGTGGCTGCACCGTTGCTTGCCTGGTCTGGTTGGGCTCTCCGTTATGGCCATAATGGTCGCCAGGTGGCTGGGGGGTTTGCATTCGGGGTGTTGCTTGCCGACGCTTGTTATGTGCTCCTGCATGCTTTTAATGAGAATTCAATGTTCGGGGCTGGGTTTGATGCTTTCGTCGTTGCGGTGCTAGCTGTCCGGATTAAACCGAAGTTGAGCCCCGGTTCGATTGCGGTCTGTGCCGTGATGATGGTGTGCGGGGCACTGGCTGCGGTATTTCCGTGGTCTGGTCGCGTGGTGGCTGAATTGGTCTCGTTGTTCGCCTAGTCGAATTGGTGGGTGTAAACTGTGTCCATGTCGAATGGGAATGTTGGGCGCTGGAGCTCGCCGCCGTCGTTTTCGGTCCTCTGTGCGAGCGGTGCTTGGGCTGATCTGCATGAGGTTGACGATTTTGTGTCGATGGAGGGGAGGGTGGTTGAAATATGGTTGGGTTCTGCTTCCTCGAATGGGGAGCGTGGTGTTCGGGTCGGTTCTTTCGGGAAGTCTCATCTGGAGCAGCGCGCAGGTGAGCTTGGTGTATCACCTGAAGTGCTGGCGGCACGTTCCGGAGCGGAAGCCCTTGCCTTTCTGACCGCACCTCCCGAGTATTCGTCATCGTTGATCCGGCATGCGCGTGAACGTGCTGACGGATGCGCAAAATGGGAAGTTTCCGCTGTCAAAATGGGTGAGATCGAGATTGGTGTGCGCTTCTGGGAGTTTGCCGGCGGGTGGACCGCCGTGGCGCAATTCGGCGACGCGCACTTTTCAATTGTCTCCATCGGTGTTGGCCTGGATGAGGTTGAACTCCACGCGGCCGATGGTCGGTTTGGCTTCGATCTTGCGGCGGACTTGGATCGAGATATCCCCGACAGGCAGAATCGGGACTGGCAAGCGACAGTTCTGCGGCGGCGGAGGGATGGCCAACTTCACCGGGACCAGATGGCAGTTGTTCAGGAGGTCTGAACGCTCAACAAGCAGTCAAGGTGCTTGGCAGGGCGGTACGGCCCTGGTCCGGCAGTGCGAAGCCGCCCACCACATCGCCGTCCCGCATGCCCGCTCCTCCTGAAGTCCGGTCTGATCGCGACCAGGGTATTGGCGGACCGCGCGCCCCCTGCGCTTCGACGGCGAAGATCACCCGATCACGCACCGGGCGGTGCGGAGATCGCGGGTTCGGGCGGGGCCTCCGGGTGGGTAGCCGGGGGTGTGCCCGAACTTCCGGATGTCGAGGGTTTTCGGCGGGTCGCGCAGCGGGCCGAGGGGCGGCAGGTGCGCGGCGTGCAGGTGCGGGATGCGCAGGTGCTCCGCGGGGTCGGCAGCGCGGAGTTCCAGGAGGCGTTGCGGCGGCGGTACTTCGGGGAGCCCTGGCGGTGCGGGAAGTGGTTGGTGATCCCCACCGCGGGCGCGCCGAACGCGGAACCGGGGGCTCCGGCCGTGCTGGCGCACTTCGGGATGACCGGGAGCTTCGAGTGGTGCGGGCACGGCGGGGAGGTCCACCGGCACGACCGGGTGGTGTTCGACTTCGCCCCCGGCGAGCTGCGCTACCACGACATGCGGAAGCTGACCGGCCTGCACCTGGCGCGGCAGCGGGGCGAGGTGGACGAACTGCTGGCCGAGCTCGGGCCGGACGCGCAGCGGATCGGGGCCGAGGAGTTCGGCGAGCGGCTCACCCGCACCCGGCGCGGGATCAAGGCGGCGCTGATGGACCAGTCCGTGCTCGCCGGGCTGGGCAACATCTGCGCCGACGAGCTGCTGTGGCGGGCGCGGGTGCACCCGAACCGGGCCACCACCGAGCTGACCGCCGACGACCTCGACCAGCTGCACCGGGAGATGCGCGCGATGCTGCGCGACGCCGTGCGGGCCGGTCGCGTGCCGGACGACGCGTCCTGGCTGACCGGGCACCGCGACGCCCCCGACCAGCGGTGTCCGCGTTGTTCGACGGCGCTGCGCCGCACGCGCGTGGGTGGTCGCGGGACGCTGTGGTGCCCCGCCTGCCAGTCGGACTGATGTTCGGAGCGCATGCATTCATGCACTCACCGTGCGGTAACCTGAAGATGTTTCGGGGGTCAGGGTCGGATCGGGGGGTTCGACCGCGCGGAGCCGGGAGCCGTGGGGGCGATGGGGCCGGCTCCGCGCCGCCCGTCGGCGCACCGCTGTGTGATCGGCGTGGTCTAGCGCACTGTTTACCGGTCGGTAACCGCCGTAGCTGGCATGATCGGCCCGACGAGGGCAGCGCAGCCGGAAGCGGGAAGGATCGTGTGGTGACGAAGATCGAACGCCTGGGAGTCGTCGGCGGCGGGCAGATGGGCGGCGGCATCGCCGAGGTCGGTGCCCGGGCCGGTCTGGACGTGATCGTGTGCGAGGTCAGCGACGAAGCCGCCCGCGCCGGTCGCACCCGGCTGTGGAAATCGCTGAACCGCGCGGTGCAGAACGGCAAGCTGACCGAGGCCGAGCGCGACGCCGCGCAGGCCCGCCTGCACTTCACCACCACCCTGGCCGACCTCGACGACCGCAACATGGTCATCGAGGCCATCGCCGAGGACGAGGAGCTCAAGACCAAGCTGTTCGCCGAGCTGGACAAGGTGGTGTCCGACCCGGACGCGATCCTGGCGTCGAACACCTCCTCCATCCCGATCGCCAAGCTCGCCGGAGCGACCAGCCGCCCGCAGCAGGTGCTCGGCGTGCACTTCTTCAACCCGGTCCCGGTGCTCAAGCTGGTCGAGCTGGTGCCGTCGCTGCTGACCTCGGAGGAGACGGTCGAGCGCGCCGCGGTGTTCGCCACCGAGCAGCTCGGCAAGGAGACCATCCGGGCGGTGGACCGCTCCGGGTTCATCGTCAACGCCCTGCTGGTGCCGTACCTGCTGTCGGCGATCCGGATGGTCGAGGGCGGTTTCGCCAGCGCCGAGGACGTGGACAAGGGCATGGTGCTGGGCTGCGCCCACCCGATGGGCCCGCTGCGGCTGTCCGACCTGGTCGGCCTGGACACCCTCAAGGCCATCGCGGACTCGATGTACGAGGAGTACGGCGACCCGAACTACGCCGCCCCGCCGCTCCTGCGCCGCATGGTTGACGCGGGGCTGAAGGGCAAGAAGTCCGGCAAGGGCTTCTACGACTACAGCTGATCCCGTGCGAGGGGGCACCGGTCGCGGTGCCCCCTCGCTCACGCCAGAGCGGCCCGGATCTCCTCGACGATGCGGCGCGGGGCGTCCTCCATGGGGAAGTGGCCCGCTCCGGGGATCGTGGTGAGGGTCGCGTTCGAGATGTCCCGGGCCAGCCGGTGGGCGAAGTCGACCGGCTGCCAGCGGTCTTCGGCGCCCCAGATGATCCGGGTCGGGGTGGCCAGGGTTCTCAGCAGCGGCGCCACCCGCTGGGTCGGCGTCGAGTCGTAGTGGCGGACCTGGTGCTCGAAGAAGGACGCCCGGCCGATCGGTGTCCGATGTGGACGCAGGTACGCCTTGAGGGTGTCGCCGGTCATGCGGGCCGGGTCGGCGACCGTCATCACCAGCTGGCGGGTGAGCAGCGCTTCGAAGTCCTGCTGGGACATCGCCGCGTGATCGTCGAGGTGGTCGCGGATGATCCGCTGCCAGGTGCTCGACGGCCAGGAGTCGTAGCTGACCGAGTCGATCAGCACCAGCCGGTCGACGCGGTCCGGGTGCGCGGTGGTGAACAGCTGCGCCACCGCGCCGCCGATGTCGTGCGCGACCAGCGTGCAGCGCCGGATGTCCAGCTGCGCCAGCAGTTTCGCCAGCAGGTCGGCCTGCGCGGTGACCGAGGTGTCGCGGTCGACCGAGCGTTCCGAGGCGCCGTAGCCCAGCAGGTCGTAGACCAGGACGGCGTGGCCGTCCGCTTCGAGCTCGGGCGCCACGTTGCGCCAGATGTGGGAGTGCGACGGCGTTCCGTGCAGGAGCACCAGGGTCTCCCCGGTGCTCCCGCGGGTGTGGCGGTGGGCCAGCCGGACGCCGTCCACGAGGACGTCGATCATGCCTGCTCCGCAACGGTGATGACGAGCTTGCCGAAGAAGTCCTTGGCGGTGAAGGTCCGCTGGGCCTCGCGGAGCTCGCGCAGCGGGTGGGTGCCCGCCAGCAGCGGGGTCAGCTCGCCGCGCTCGACGTGGCCGAGCAGCTGGGCGAAGTCCTCGTGGGTGCCGAAGGACGAGCCGATCAGCTGCAGCTGCCGCAGGTAGATGGTGCGCAGGTCGGTCTCCACCAGCGGCCCGGCGATGCCCCCGGCGACGACGTAGCGCCCGAGCGGGGCGAGCACCCGCAGCAGCTGCGGGAAGGCCGGGCCCGCCACCACGTCGGCCACCACGTCGACGGGGCCGAGCTCCGCGGCCAGGTCCGGCGAGTTGCGGTCCACCGCCGCGTGCGCGCCGAGCTTCAGCGCCCGCTCGCGCTTCGCGGCGCTGGTCACCGCGACCACCCGCGCCCCGCGCAGCGTCGCGAGCTGGATCAGCGCCGAGCCGACGCCGCCGGACGCGCCGGTGACCACCACGGTCTCCCCGTCGCGGACGTCGGCCCGGTTGAGCATGCGCATCGCGGTCGCGTAGGCCGTCGGGAAGGTGGCGAGCTCGGCGTCGCTGAGGGGGCTTTCGACCGCGTGGGCGTTGCCCGCGGGGACGGTGGTGAACTCGGCGAACCCGCCGTCGCGCTCGCTGCCCAGGTACTCGGTGTCGACCAGCTCGCGCTCGCCGCCGGTGTAGAGCATCGGGTCGACGATCACCCGCTCGCCCAGCCGCGACCGGGGCACGCCCGCCCCGACCTGGTCGATGCGGCCGACCACGTCGGCGCCCTGGATGCGCGGGAACGCCAGCGGTTCGCGCCGCCAGCCCGCGGTGCTCGTCGGGTCTTCCGGCGAGCCGTAGGCGCCTTCGCGGGTCCAGATGTCGGTGTTGTTGATGGCGGTCGCGGCGACCCGGATCCGGACCTCGCCGGGTCCGGCCTGCGGGGTGGGCACGTCTTCTCGGTACTCCAGCTTCTCCGGTCCGCCGAAGCCGGTGAGCAGCACTGCGCGCATCAGGGGCACTCTCCCATCGAGGTATACCGACCGGTGTGGTTACCACGATAGGCGCCGCGGTGCGGTCCGTGTCAACCCACCGGTCGGTATAGTCAGGGCATGGCGGAAGTCGCGGAGTTGCTGGAGAAGCTGACCCCGGCCGGGCGGCGGGTGCTGGACGTCGCGGCCGAGCTGTTCTACGGCCAGGGCATCCACGCGGTCGGCGTCGAGGCGATCGCGGCCGGGGCCGGGGTGACCAAGAAGACGCTCTACGCCTGCTTCGGCTCCAAGGACCAGCTCGTCACCGCGTACCTGGTCGAGCGCGACCAGCGCTGGCGGGAGTGGCTGAGCAGCTGGGTGGCCGAGCACGCGAGCGGACCGCGCGAGGAGCTGCTGGCGGTGTTCGACGCGCTCGGCGCGTGGATGGACCGCGCGGACTTCCGGGGCTGCGGCTTCGTCAACGCGCTGGCGGAGACCCCGGACCCCGACCACCCCGCGCGGGCGGTGATCGTCGAGCAGAAGCGGTGGATGCGGGAGTACTTCGAGAAGCTCGCGGCGGCTGCGGGCGTCGCCGAGCCGGGGGAGTTCGCCGACAGCGCCCTGCTGCTCTTCGAAGGCGCGACGGTCGTGGCGTCGGCCGACATCCCCGGCGCGGTCCAGCACGCGCGGCGGACTGCTGAGGTGCTGCTCGGAGGGTGATCGGTGGTGATACCTCGGGCGGCTTCCCGTGGCAGGGTGCGGACGGGGTGTCGTGAGTGTTTTCTGGCGCTATGGCAACACAAAACGCTCATGGGCGCGACGCTACCGCTCAGTCCACTTCGGACGTGATGGTGTCGCGCAGGGCGTCGACCGCGTGGCGGCGGTGCTCGTCGAGCAGCCGGACCAGGTCGTCCGCGCGCCGGTCGTGCGCCGCCGCCACGATGTCGTCGTGCTCGTGGCGGACGCGCGCCCGGTTGGTGCTGGAGTTGTAGTAGACCGCGCGGTAGGCGTCGGTGGCGTCCCAGAGGGTGCGCACGACGCGCAGCAGCCGCGGCATCCCGGACGGTTCCAGCAGCGCGAAGTGGAAGCGGCGGTTGGCCGCGATCATGGCGACCAGGTCGCCCTCCTCGGCGGCGGTCTCCACGTCCTGCTGGGCGTCGGTGATGCGGGCCAGGTCGGTCTCGGTGAACCGCTCGGTGGCCACCGCGGCGGCCTCGGCCTCCAGCAGCTCCCGCATCCGGTAGACCTCCAGCAGGTCGCGCAGCGACAGCTCGGCCACCGAGTAGCCCCGGTGCGGCTGGTAGACGACCTGGCCCTCCGCCTCCAGCGTCTTCAGCGCCTCGCGCAGCGGCACCCGGCTCACGCCGAGGCGCTGGGCGATCGAGTCCTGCCGGATCGGCTGGCCCGGGGCCAGGTCGCCGGACACGATGGACCGGCGCAGCTCGCCGAGCACGAACTCCTGCGTGGTGGGTGGTCGCTGCATCCCCGGTTCTCCCGCGCTCGCCGTCTCCGCCGCCTTGACCGGCCGCCGAACAACTGTATATTGGATCCAAAATCGCCGTGACGCAAGCCACTGGCGCGTGCGCCGGGGAAGGGCGGGGTGGATGCAGACGCTGCCGTTGGACGGCGTGGTCGTGGCGGACTTCAGCCGGGTCCTCGCCGGGCCGTACGCGACCATGCTGCTCGCCGACCTCGGCGCCACCGTGATCAAGGTGGAGCGCCCCGGCACCGGCGACGACACCCGGTCGTGGGGTCCGCCCTGGACCGAGCACAGCTCGTCCTACTTCGAGTCGGTCAACCGCGGCAAGCGCAGCATCGCGCTGGACCTCGACGACCCGCAGGACCGGGCGACCGCGCTGGACCTGGTCCGCCGCGCCGACGTGCTGGTGCAGAACTTCAAACCGGGCGCGCTGGCCCGCCACGGCCTGGACCACGCCGCCGCGCGCGAGATCAACCCGCGGCTGATCTACACCTCGATCTCCGGCTTCGGCAGCGCCGGGGGAGCGGACCTGCCCGGCTACGACTTCGTGGTGCAGGCGCTCGGCGGGCTGATGAGCATCACCGGCGAGGCCGACGGGCCGCCGATGAAGGTCGGCGTGGCGCTGGTGGACGTGCTCACCGGCAAGGACGCCGCGCTGGGCATCATGGCCGCGCTGCGCCACCGGGAGCTGACCGGAGAGGGCCAGCACGTCGAGGTGAACCTGCTGTCCAGCCTGCTGGCCTCGCTGGTCAACCAGATGAGCGGGCTGCTGACCACCGGCGTCGCACCGCAGCGGATGGGCAACCGGCACCCGAGCATCGCGCCGTACGAGACCCTGCGCTGCGAGGACGCCTTCCTGGCCGTCGCGGTCGGCAACGACGGCCAGTTCCGCAAGCTGTGCGGGGCGCTCGGGCTGGTCGGGCTGCCCGATGACCCGCGCTTCGCCACGAACGCGCAGCGCGTCGCGCACCGCGACGAGCTAGCCCGGCAGCTGGAGAACGTGCTCGGCGCCCGCACCGCGGCCGACTGGCAGGAGCGGCTGCAGGGCCTGGGGATCGCGTGCGGTCAGGTCAACGACCTGTCGCGGGCGGTGCACTACGCCGAGTCCCTGGGCCTGCGGCCGATGGTCGACCCCGGCGGCGGGGCGGCGATGCAGGTGCGGATGCCCATCGACTTCTCCGCGCACGGCAGCGCCGACCCGACGCCCCCGCCGCTGCTCGGCGAGCACGGCAAGGAAGTCCTGGCCTGGCTGGAAGACCCAGCAGAACCGCTTCCCCCCATCGTGTCCAAATGATGGATTCCATACGCGTTTTGCGTAGCGGTGCCGGTAGCGGAACCTCAGGGGTTCCCTGGACTGCCAGCTGCGAGGGTGGGTTAATCGCTGCGCGCTTGCGGCAGCTCACGCCGGTGTTGCGGTACGCGTCGCGGCTGCGGCTCAATAAAGAATCTAGGAGGAACTCGCAATGAGTGCCGGTGGAAAGCGCCCCGCGTTCGACCCGCGCGACCCGCTCGGGATCGACGCCGAATTCACCCCGGAGCAGCTGGCGATCCGCGACAGCGTGCGCGCGCTGTGCCGCGACCACGTGCAGCCGCACGTCGCGGAGTGGTACGAGCGCGGGGAGTTCCCGCAGGCCCGCGAACTGGCCCGGGAGCTGGGCAAGCTCGGCGTGCTGGGCATGCACCTGGAGGGCTACGGCTGCGCCGGGCTGTCCGCTGTGGACTACGGCATCGCCTGCGAGGAGCTGGAGGCCTGCGACTCCGGGCTGCGCTCGCTGGTGTCGGTGCAGGGCTCGCTGGCGATGTTCGCCATCTGGCGCTGGGGCTCGGAGGAGCACAAGCAGCACTGGCTGCCGCAGATGGCCGCCGGTGAGGCGATCGGCTGCTTCGGCCTGACCGAGCCCGACCACGGCTCCGACCCGGCCTCGATGCTCACCTCGGCCCGCCGCGACGGCTCCGACTGGGTGCTCAACGGCCGGAAGATGTGGATCACCAACGGCAGCATCGCCTCGGTCGCCGTGGTGTGGGCCAAGACCGACGAGGGCGTGCGCGGTTTCGTCGTCCCGACCGACACCCCGGGCTTCTCCGCGCCGGAGATCAAGCACAAGCTGTCGCTGCGCGCCTCGGTGACCAGCGAGCTGGTGCTCGACGACGTCCGGCTGCCCGCGGACGCGGTGCTGCCCGAGGTCACCGGCCTGCGGGGCCCGCTGTCCTGCCTCAACGAGGCGCGCTACGGCATCGTGTGGGGCGCGGTCGGCGCGGGCCGCGCCTGCCTGGAGGCCGCGCTGGACTACGCGACCACCCGCGAGCAGTTCGGCCGCCCGATCGGCGGGTTCCAGCTCACCCAGGGCAAGCTCGCCGACATGGCGGTGCGGGTGCAGAACGGTCGCCTCCTCGCCCTGCACCTCGGTCGGCGCAAGGACGCCGGGCAGCTCATCCCGCAGCAGGTGAGCTTCGGCAAGCTGGACAACGTGCGCGGCGCCCTGGAGGTCGCCCGGACCGCCCGCACCATCCTCGGTGCGAACGGGATCTCGCTGGAGTACCCGGTGATCCGGCACATGACCAACCTGGAGTCGGTCCTGACCTACGAGGGCACCAGCGAGATGCACGCCCTGACCATCGGCCAGGCCCTCACGGGCCAGAACGCCTTCCGCGGCTGACCGGGGGTTCCGCGATTTCAATGGAAATCGGAGGTCCGATTTCCATTGAAATTGTTCATCCCCGTCTGTGGACCGCAGCCGCGAAGGGCGACCGGCACCGACCGGGCAGGTGTCGCATGCGCCGCCAGGCGCATAACCCACCCTCGCAGCTGGCACCGATGCGGGTTCACGGTGCCCACCCCTCCGGGGTTCCTTCCGGCGAGGACGGCCCAACTGCTGTGTATTGGCATACATAAAGTTGGGCACCCACAGCCAGGCGGGCGCTGAGGTTCCGCTACCCGCACCGCCGCGCAAAACGAGGTTGGAAGCCCTCGTCGGGGCCTGTCACCAGACGGTGAAGCCGCCGTCGATGACGACGTTGCTGCCGGTGATGAAGCTGCTGGCCTCCGCGGCCAGGAACACCGCCAGCGGGCCGATCTCGCGCGGTTCGGCCACCCGGCCCATCGGGGTCTGGGCCAGCCACTGCGCGTACCACTCGGGTTGGGTGTCCTGGACGCCCTTGAGCAGGTCCGTGCCGGTGTAGCCGGGGGAGATGGAGTTGACCCGCACGCCGCGACCGCCCCACTCACCGGCCAGCGACTTGGTCAGCATGATCACCCCGGCCTTCGAGGTGTTGTAGTGCGCCTGCGGCTGCGGGTGGTTGGAGATCAGCCCGGACATCGAGGCGATGTTGATGATCGAGCCCGATCCCCGCGCCAGCATCGCCCGGCCGACCTCGCGGCAGCACCAGAACAGCGCGTCCAGGTTGAGCCCCAGCACGCGCCGCCACGACTCGTCCGAAATGGACTCCGCGGGCTCGTTGGTGACCGTGCCCGCGTTGTGCACCGAGACGTCGATCCGGCCGTGGTCGGCCACGATCCGGTCGACCAGCCCGGCCACCGCCGCGGAATCGGTCACGTCGACCTGCTGGAAGCTGCCCCCGACCTGCTCGGCGGCGCTCCGGCCGGTGTCCGGGTTGATCTCCGCGATCACCACCTGCGCACCGGCGGTGCTCAAGGCCTTGGCGATCTCCAGCCCGATGCCCTGGCCACCGCCGGTGACCAGCGCGACCTTGTCCTGCAACGAGAAGACGTCGTCGCCCATCCGTCCCGCCCTTCCGCGCTTCGTGATCCCGCGCCGATTGTGCCGCCGCGTCCGGGCGAAGTGAACCAGCGATCGCGCGCCCGGGCCAGCCGCCCGGCGGGGTCAGCGGAGCAGGGGCGGGAGGAACCGGTGGGGCCAGTCGGTGGCCCGTTCGTAGGCGTGGGCCAGCTGGAGGAGGGACCACTCCGCGTGGTTCCGGCCGATCAGCTGGACGCCCATCGGCAGGCCCGCCGCGTTGCAGCCCACCGGGAGGTTGGCCACCGGGTGCCCGGACAGGGTCCACGGCGCCACCGCCTCCATCCACCGGTGGTAGGTGTCCATCGACCGGTCGCCGATCTGCTGCGGCCAGCGCTGCTCGGCGTCGAACGGGAACACCTGGGCGCTCGGCGCGAGCAGGAAGTCGTACTCGTCGAACAGCTCCGCCACCGCCGCGTACCACTCGTCGCGGCCGGTCAGCGCGCGGCTGATGTCGGTGACCCGGAGCCGGTGGTAGTTCTCGATCTCGAAGATCAGCTCGGGCTTGAGCAGCGGCCGCGCGGCCGGGTCGTCGTAGAGCTCGGCGTGGTTGCGGCCGACGGTCCAGGACCGCCACAGCAGGAACGTCTCCCACGCCTGCTCGACCGGCAGCCGCTTGGCCACCGGCTCGACCTCGCACCCGATCTCGCCGAAGGCGGCGAAGGACTCGGCGCACAGCTCCAGCAGCCCGGGCTCGGTCGGCAGGTAGCCGTCGAAGTCGCCGATCCAGCCGATCCGCACGCCGTCGAAGTCGCGCTCCAGCGTGCCGGTGAACAGCTCAGGGTCCTGCTCGATGCTCAGCGGCGAGCGCTCGTCGGGACCGGCCATCGTGGACAGCAGCATCGCCACGTCCCGCACCGTGCGCCCCATCGGCCCGATGACGGAGGGCGAGCTGAGGAACCCCTCGCCCGGGATGCGACCGAAGCTCGGCCGCAGCGACACGATGTTGTTCCAGGCGGCCGGGTTCCGCAGCGACCCCATGAAGTCGCTGCCGTCGGCCACCGGGAGCAACCGCAGCGCCAGGGCCGCTGCGGCGCCGCCGCTGCTGCCGCCCGCGCTGCGCGCGGTGTCGTAGGGGTTGCGGGTGGTGCCGAACACCGGGTTGAAGGTGTGCGAGCCGAGGCCGAACTCGGGGACGTTGGTCTTGCCGATGACGATCGCGCCCGCCTCGCGCATCCGCCGCACGTGCAGGTCGTCGCGGTCGGCGATGGCGTCGGCGAACACCGGCGAGCCCTTCGTGGTGGGCAGGCCAGCGGCGTCGGAGAGGTCCTTGACCGCGATCGGGAAGCCGTGCATCCAGCCGCGGTGCTCGCCGCGGTCGAGCTCCTGGTCCCGCTGCCGGGCCTCGTCGAGCAGCTTCGCCTCGTCGGCGCGGGAGACGATCGCGTTCACCTCCGGGTTGAACCGGTCGATGTGCGCGAGGTAGGTCTCCATCACCTCCGCGCAGCTGACCTCGCGGCGGGAGATCAGCCAGGACAGCTCGACCGCGTCGAGCAGCACCAGTCCGGGGATCTCCGAGGCTGGCAGTCCGGACCCGGGCGCTACCGACACGCTCTTTCCTCCTGTGCTCTCGATCAACCCCTCGACCTTCGCGGGCGGCGGGGTCGCACGTCAACCGCCTGCTGGCCGCAGCGGTGCGGGCAGAGGCGTACGTCACGTTAGCGTTGCTAAAAACCATTCGGGTTTCCACGCTGAGGTGACCAGGACACCGCTCGACGTCGAGGAGGGGCCGGGATGCCCGCAGCGGCAACCGTCGGGCAGCACCAGCGGACCGTCGGGACCGCGCGGGTGCTGTCGTCGGTCGCCGCGGTGGTCACCGTCGGGGTGTTCCCGGTGTTCCTCGTCGGCGGTCTCGGCGTGCAGCTGCAGCGGGAGTTCGGCTTCGGCGCGGCGCTGCTGGGCGTCGGCGCGGCCGGGTTCTTCGGCGTCGCGTCGCTGTCCTCCCGGACGATGGGCTGGCTGGTGGAGCGGATCGGCTCGCGGCTGGGCATGCGGGTCGGGGCGCTGGGCAGCTCGTTGTGCCTGTTCGGGATCTCGGTAGCCCCCAACTCGGCCTGGCTGCTGGCGCTGCTGTGGCTGGGCGGCCTGCCCAACTCGCTGGCCCAGCCCGCCTCGAACCTGCTCATCGCGCAGGGCATCCCGGTCCACCGGCGCGGCATGGGCTTCGGCGTCAAGCAGTCCTCGATCCCGGCGGCCACCCTGCTGGCCGGGGTGGCGGTGCCCGCGGTGGCGCTCACCGTCGGCTGGCGCTGGGTGTTCGTGATCGCCGGTGCCATCGGGCTGGTGGCCGCGGTCGCGGTGCCCCGGCTGCCGGAGGCGGAGCGGTCGAAGTCCGGGAGCGCGGCGGGCGGCGGGCCGGGTGCGCGCCGGAGCGCGCTCCTGCTGCTGGCGATCTCCGGCGGTCTCGGGTCGGCGGCGGCCAACGCGCTCGGCGCGTTCGTCACCACCACGGCGGTCGAGGTCGGGTTCAGCCCGTCCGCGGCCGGGCTGGTGCTGTCGCTGGGATCGGCGACCGGCCTGCTGATCAGGTTGTGCGCGGGGGTGGTCGCCGACCGCCGGAACCCGAACCTGGTGCGGGTCATCTCCGCGATGCTGCTGATCGGCTCGATCGGCTTCGGGCTGATGGCGGTGCACTCGCCGGTGGCGTTCCTGATCGGCGTGTCCATCGGGTTCGGCGCGGGCTGGGCCTGGCCGGGGCTGCTGAACTTCGCGGTCGCCAAGATCGCCCCGGACCGGGTGGCCAGCGCCACCTCGTTCACCCAGACCGGCGTCTACCTCGGCGGCAGCCTGGGGCCGCTGCTGTTCGGCGTCCTCGCCGAGCACGCGGGGCTGGCCGGGGCCTGGCTGGCGGCCGGTGCGGCCGCGATCGTCGCGGGCGTCCTGCTGCTGTTCATCCGCCGCTGACCGGCTGGACCGGGATGCGGGCGTCGGCCGACTTGCGGGCCACCCCGCCGTAGAGCAGCTGGTAGCGGTCCGCCGCGGAGGTCGGCTGGCCGGGGTCGGGGCGCCAGTCCGCCAGGTAGGTGGTGCCCGGCGGCAGGACCTCGAAGTCGCCGAACAGCTTGTCGATCCAGCTGGTCTCCCGCGGGTGCAGCGGATCGGAGGTCTCGGCGTAGAAGTCGGCCAGCACCCGCACCGCCTCCGGGGCGTGCGTGCCGGTCACGTGCGAGACCACCAGGTGGCTGCCCGGCACCAGGGCGTCCCGGTAGGCCTCCACCAGGCCGAGCGGGTCGTCGGAGTCGGGGACGAAGTGCAGCACCGAGGTCATCAGCAGCCCCACCGGCCGGTCCAGGTCGAGCAGCTCCTGCGTCTCCGGGGCGTGCAGGACCGACTCCGGGTCCCGGCAGTCGGCCAGCAGGATGTCCGCGCGCGGCTCGTCGGCCAGCAGCGGTCTGCTGTGCGCGACGGTCAGCGGCTCGTTGTCCACGTACAGCACCCGGAAGTCGCGGGTGCGCCGCCGCGCCACCTCGTGCAGGTGCCCGATGGTGGGGATGCCGGAGCCCAGGTCGAGGAACTGGCGCACCCCGCGGGCCAGCAGGAACTCCACGGTCCGCCGCAGGAAGGCGCGGTTCTCCTGGTAGGTGGCGCCGATGCCGGGCAGCGCCTGCTCGATGCGCTCGGCGAAGCCGCGCTCCACGCCGAAGTTGTGGCTGCCGCCCAGGAACGCGTCGTAGATCCGCGCGGCGGCAGGTCGGACGATGTCCATCTGCCGCGCCGGCGAGTTGCGCGTGTCGACCATGGCCCTCCCCCTTCTCGCCGGAATCGTACAGTAGTCAGCGAGTAACGCAGCGTGTTCGGCGTCCGCCGCGCGCCGCCCTTGCTGATCGTCGTGCGCGCATATCACGATGGGCTCCTCGCGACAGACGCACTCCCAGGAGGTGCTCGTGACCGACGTCCGCGCGGTGGTGGCGACAGGCAGGGGCAGGCCGGTCGAGGTGGTGACCATCGACGTGCCGGACCCCGGGCCGGGGGAAGCGGTGGTCCGGGTGCAGGCCTGCGGGGTGTGCCACACGGACCTGCACTACCGCGAGGGCGGGATCAGCGACGACTTCCCGTTCCTGCTCGGCCACGAGGCGGCCGGGGTGGTCGAGGCGGTCGGCGAGGGCGTCGCGGACGTGCGGCCCGGCGACTTCGTGGTGCTGAACTGGCGCGCGGTGTGCGGGGTGTGCCGGGCGTGCAAGCGCGGCCGCCCGCAGTACTGCTTCAGCACGCACAACGCCACCCGCCCGATGACGCTGGACGGCACCCCGCTCTCGCCCGCGCTGGGCATCGGCGCGTTCGCGGAGAAGACCCTGGTGCACGCCGGGCAGTGCACCAAGGTGGACCCGTCGGCCCGCCCGGCGGTCGCGGGGCTGCTCGGCTGCGGCGTGATGGCCGGGATCGGCGCGGCGGTCAACACCGGTGGTGCCGGGCCCGGCGACACCGTGGCGGTGATCGGCTGCGGCGGGGTCGGCGACGGCGCGATCGCAGGGGCGGACCTGGCCGGGGCGCGCCGGATCATCGCGGTGGACACCGACGCGAAGAAGCTGGACTGGGCGCGGCAGTTCGGCGCCACGCACGTGGTCAACGCCGCCGAGACCGATCCGGTCGCGGCGATCCGCGAGCTCACCGGTGGGTTCGGCGCGGACCTGGTGATCGACGCGGTCGGTCGGCCCGAGACGTTCAAGCAGGCCTTCTACGCGCGGGACCTGGCCGGGACCGTGGTGCTGGTGGGCGTGCCCACCCCGGAGATGACGCTGGAGCTGCCGCTGCTGGACGTCTTCGGCCGGGGCGGTGCGGTGAAGTCCAGCTGGTACGGCGACTGCCTGCCGGAGCGCGACTTCCCGATGCTGGTGGAGCTGCACCAGCAGGGGCGGCTGCCGCTGGAGAAGTTCGTCAGCGAGGAGATCGCGCTGGACGAGGTGGAGCAGGCGTTCGCGCGGATGGAGCGCGGCGAGGTGCTGCGCTCGGTGGTGGTCTTCTGATGGCCGCGCGCATCGACCACACCACGACGTCCGGGACGTTCTCGCTGGACGGGCAGACCTTCGAGGTGGACAACAACGCCTGGGTGGTCGGCGACGACGCCGAGTGCGTGGTCATCGACGCGCCGCACGACGTCGATGCCATCCGCGCGCTGGTCGGCGACCGCGAGGTGCGGGCCGTGCTGTGCACGCACGCCCACGACGACCACGTGCGCAAGGCGCCGGAGCTGGCCGAGGCGGTCGGTGCGCCGGTGCTGCTGCACCCCGACGACATGGTGCTCTGGCGCCTGACCCACCCGGAGCGCGAGCCGGACGGGGAGCTGGCCGACGGGCAGGTGGTCGAGGTCGGCGGGATCGGCCTGCGCGTGCTGCACACGCCCGGCCACGCGCCCGGCGCGGTGTGCCTGCACTCGCCGGAGCTGGGCGTGGTGTTCACCGGTGACACGCTGTTCGCCGGTGGTCCCGGAGCGACCGGCCGGTCCTTTTCGGACTTCGGCACGATCACCGCGTCCATCCGGGACCGGTTGCTGCCGCTGCCCGCGGACACCGAGGTCCGCCCCGGGCACGGCGAGAGCACCACGATCGGCGAAGTGCGGGCGCAGTTCGACGACTGGGTGGCGCGCGGCAGCTGATCGTCCCGGGTTGGGCGCGCGGTAGGTTCTCCGTTACCACTTTCGGCGGATGAAGCTGCGCGGTGCGGTGCGCACGATCTTGCTCGTGAGCGGGGACGGGGCCTGCTCACGGCTGGCACCGCGAGCCGACCCGCGCACCGTGAGGCAGGTCCGATGGTCGATCATGCGCTTGGCCGCACCGCTGCGACGAGTTCGCGGACGGGCCTGTGGGCCTGGTTGGTGGAGCACCGCGCGGTGCTCGGCGACATCGGGTTCGTCCTGGTGCTCGCGGTGGCGCACGGCTTCGACCTGTCCATCGGGGAGCATCCACCGTGGATGGACTGGTGGTGGCCGCTGCTGGTGAGCGTGCCTGCCACCGCGCTGCTGGTGCTGCGGCGGCGGGCGCCGTGGACGGTGTTCCTGGTGATCCTGGTCGTCACCATCGCGCTGACCCTGCTCAAGCTCTACATCGGCGGCCTGAACCTGGCGATCCTGGTCGCGATCTACTCGGTCTGCGTGCGCGGGTCGCTGGCCGTGTCGGTGGTGGCCGGGACGGTCGCGATGATCTTCCCGGTGACCCAGGCGGTGGTCTTCGAGCTGACGCCGGTGGAGAGCTTCCTGCGGATCACCGGCGGGGTGGTCAACCTGGTGATGGTCATCGGCTGGGCGCGCACCATGCAGATCGGACGGCAGCGCGCGGCGCAGCTGGAGCAGACCCTGACGATGCTCGACGAAGCGCGCGACCAGCTGGCCGCGGACGCAGCGGTGGTGGAGCGGGCCCGCATCGCGCGGGAGTTCCACGACATCGTCTCGCACAACCTGTCCGTGGTGGCCCTGCGCGCGGGCGTCGCGCGGGCGCTCATCGACCGCGACCGGGAGCACGCGCGGCAGACCCTGCAGGAGCTGGAGCAGAGCTCGCGCAGCGCGCTGGGGGAGATGCGCAACCTGCTCAACGCGCTGCGCGACAGCAACTCCGCGGGTCAGGACCCGATGGACTGGCAGCCGACGCCGCGGCTGGACGGGGTCGACGCGCTGGTCGACTCGGTCCGGGGCGGCCGGGTGGAGTGGCGGTTCGAGCGGCGCGGTCAGGTCCGCGAGCTCGGGCCCGGGGTGGAGATGACCGCCTACCGGATCGTGCAGGAGGCCATGACCAACGTGCTCAAGCACGCCGGGTCCGGGCGGGCGCGGGTGCTGCTGGACTACGGGCCGAGCGCGCTGCGGATCGAGGTGACCAACCACCAGGGCGCGGGGGAGGTACCGCCGGTGTCCCATTTTTCGGGACACGGGCTCATCGGTCTGCGGGAACGCGTTGCGCTGCTGGGCGGAACCTTGACCGCACATCCGGTTTTGAACGGATTTCACCTTGAAGCCGTGCTACCGTGCGCGGAAAATTCGGACCTGGCCTGAATCGGAACTGGGCCGGCCCGGAGCAAGGAGGCCCGGCGTGGAAACTGAGGACACGACTGTCCTGGTGGTCGACGACCAAGCGATGATCCGCGCGGGACTGGTGGCGCTGCTGTCCAACGAGCCCGGTCTGCGGGTGCTGGCCGAAGCGGCGGACGGCGACGCGGCCCTGGCCGCGGTCCGGCGGCGCCGCCCCGACGTGGTGCTGATGGACGTGCGCATGCCCGGCAAGGACGGCATCACCGCGGCCGCGGACATCATCGCCGAGACCGGCGGGGAAACCGCGGTGATCATGCTGACCGTCCACGACCTCGACGAGTACGTCTACGCCGCGCTGCGCGCCGGGGCCAGCGGCTTCCTGCTCAAGGACGCAACCCCGGAGGACCTGGTCAAAGCGGTGCGCACGGTCGCGGCCGGAGAAGCGCTGCTGGCCCCGCGGGTCACCAAGCGGCTGCTGCAGCGGTTCGCCGCGCTCGGCGTCCGCGACGCGCGCAGCGAGCTCAGCGTGCTGACCGAGCGGGAACTGGACGTGCTGCTGGAGGTGGCGCGCGGCGGGTCGAACGCCGAGATCGCCCGCAACCTCGGGCTGGCCGAGCTGACCGTCAAGTCGCACCTGTACCACGTGATGCAGAAGCTCCACCTCAGCTCCCGCACCCAGCTGGTGATCACGGCCTACGAGACCGGCCTGGTCTGCCCCGGCCAGGACAACGGCAACCTCCGCCGAGCCTCGGCCTGACGCGATTGAACGAGGTTGGAAAAACCTCATTGAAACTGCACACACCCCGGGCCGGAGCTGGGGGAGGGGCGGCGGGGTCTAATGGGGACATGAGTTCTGCACTGCGAGTCGGTCTGGTCGGTTACGGCGTCGGGGGCGCGATCTTCCACGCCCCGCTGATCGCCGCGCACCCGTCGCTGGAGTTGTCCGCGGTGGTCACCGCGAACCCCGAGCGGCAGCAGCAGGTGCGGGCCGAGCACCCCGACACCGCGGTGGTCGACGACGTGGACTCGCTGCTGGCCGGTGAGCTGGACCTCGTGGTGGTGGCGAGTCCGAATCGGACCCACGTCGAGCTGGCGACCGCGGCGCTGGACGCCGGGCTGCCGGTCGTGGTGGACAAGCCGTTCACGCCGACCGCGGTGGAGGGGCGGCGGCTGATCGAGCACGCCGCGGCCAAGGGGCTGATGCTGACGGTCTTCCAGAACCGGCGCTGGGACAGCGACGTGCGCACCGTGGCCAAGCTCATCGGCGACGGTGAGCTGGGGCGGGTGCACCGCTTCGAATCGCGGTTCGAGCGCTGGTCGCCGACCCCGAAGCCGACCTGGCGCGACTCCGGCGGCGCGGAGGACGTCGCGGGCATCCTCTACGACCTGGGCAGCCACCTGATCGACCAGGCGCTGCAGCTGTTCGGCCCGGTCGCCTCGGTGTACGCGGAGATCGACCGCCGCCGCGAGGGGGTGCGGGCCGACGACGACTCCTACCTGGCGCTGACCCACGTGAACGGGGTCCGCTCGCACCTGTGGATGAGCAAGGTGGCGGCGCAGCCGGGCCCGCGCTTCCGGGTGCTCGGCGACCGCGCGGCGTTCACCAAGCACGGCCTCGACCCGCAGGAGGCGGCGCTGCGCGAGGGGCGCCTCCCGGTGGACGACTCCTGGGGCCGCGAACCGGAGGCGAGCTGGGGAGTGCTGGGCGCCGGGGACGACGTGCGCCGCGTGCCCAGCGAGCGGGGCGACTACCTGGCGTTCTACGACGGAGTGGTCGAGTCCCTGCGCGAGGGCACGCCGCCACCGGTCGACCCGGCCGACGCGGTGGCGGCGCTGGACATCATCTCCGCGGCCCACCGCTCGGCGGCGGAGATCACCGTCGAGCGGCTGATCTAGCGCTCAGCAGAACCGATTCCCGGGACTGGGAGGGTTTGGCCTGGTCAGGTCCCGTGAGCGTTTTGAGGTGCCATAACGCCCGAAAACGCTCACGAGCGTTCGGGTCAGAACCGGTAGCTCCGGGCGACCGCGACGAGGTCGCCGTCCTCGCGGGTCCCCGCCTCGACGTCCGCTGGCCGCGGGCGGAAACCGGGTCGGCGGCTGAGCTGCCCATCGGTCGCGGCCCGGTCGCGAGCTCCCGCAGCTCGGCGATGGCCCGCTCGGCGCTGAACTCCCCGTTCGCAGCGCGGAAAACTCCGGGCGCGGGCGGCGTTGCGTAATGCGGTGCGCTGCACGGTCGAGGTGCGGTTGTCCGCAGGACTTCACTCGCCGAGTTGCGAACGGGCCCGGGCGTCCCACGCTGGACGGCGGGCGCCGAGCGCGAAGGAGCCGCGGATGAGCAGCGAGATCAGCGTCGAGACCGGCAGCGCGGCGTGGACCACCACCCCGGCCGTGACCGAGCACCTCGAGCGGGCGGAGCTGGACGGGCTGCAGCTCTGGTGGCGGGCCGCGAACTACCTCTCCGTCGGGCAGATCTACCTGATGGACAACCCGCTGCTGCGGGAGCCGCTGCGCCCCGAGCACGTCAAGCCCCGGTTGCTGGGGCACTGGGGCACCACGCCCGGGCTGAACTTCGTCTACGCGCACCTCAACCGGGCGATCCGGGAGCGGGACCTGGACATGATGTACGTGATCGGGCCCGGTCACGGCGGCCCCGGGCTGGTCGCGGCGGCGTGGCTGGAGGGCACCTACAGCGAGGTCTACCCGGACGTCGCGCAGGACTACGACGGGTTGCGGCGGCTGGTCACCCAGTTCTCCTTCCCGGGCGGCATCCCCAGCCACGTCGCCCCGGAGACACCGGGGTCCATCCACGAGGGCGGCGAGCTCGGCTACTCGCTGTCGCACGCGCACGGAGCGGCGTTCGACAACCCCGACCTGATCGTGGCGTGCGTGATCGGCGACGGCGAGGCGGAGACCGGTCCGCTGGCCACCAGCTGGCACGCCAACAAGTTCCTGGACCCGGCCACCGACGGCGCGGTGCTGCCGATCCTGCACCTCAACGGCTACAAGATCGCCAGCCCGGCGGTGCTGGCGCGCATCCCCGACGACGAGCTGCTCAGCCTGCTGCGCGGCTACGGCTACGAGCCCTACCTGGTCGCCGGTGCGGTGCCGGAGGCGATGCACCACCTGTTCGCCGCGACGCTGGACCGGTGCCTGGACGAGATCCGCGCGATCCACCGCCGGGCCCGCCGCGACGGCTGGGCGCAGCGACCGCGCTGGCCGATGATCGTGCTGCGCACCCCGAAGGGCTGGACCGGTCCGTCCACTGTGGATGGTATGCGGGTGGAGGGGTCGTGGCGCTCGCACCAGGTGCCGATCAGCGATCCGCGCGGCAACCCGGAACACCTGCGCCAGCTGGAATCCTGGCTGCGCAGCTACGAGCCCGCCGCGCTGTTCGACGCCGACGGGGCCCCGGTGCAGCGCATCAAGGACCACAACCCGACCGGTACCCGGCGGATGAGCGCCAACCCGCACGCCAACGGCGGGCTCCTGCTGCGGGCGCTGCGGCTGCCGGATTTCCGGGACTACGCGGTCTCGGTCGACGAACCCGGGGCGACCACCGGGGAGGCCACCAAGGTGCTCGGCCGGTTCCTGCGCGACGTGCTGCGCCGCAACGCCGAGGAGCGCAACTTCCGGGTGTTCGCGCCGGACGAGAACAACTCCAACCGGCTCAACGCGGTCCTCGAAGCCACCTCCCGCACCTGGGCCGCCGAGACCGAACCGGACGACGAGGCGCTGGCCCCCGACGGCCGGTTGATGGAGGTCCTCTCCGAGCACACCTGCCAGGGCTGGCTGGAGGGCTACCTGCTCACCGGCAGGCACGGGTTCTTCTCCTGCTACGAGGCGTTCGCGCACATCGTGGACTCGATGGTCAACCAGCACGCCAAGTGGCTCAAGGTCAGCCGCGGGCTGTCCTGGAGACCGCCGATCGCGTCGCTGAACTACCTGCTCACCTCGCACGTGTGGCGGCAGGACCACAACGGCTTCTCGCACCAGGACCCGGGGTTCATCGACCACGTGGTGAACAAGAAGGCCGAGATCGTGCGGGTCTACCTGCCGCCGGACGCGAACACCCTGCTGTCGGTCGCCGACCACTGCCTGCGCAGCCGCGACTGCATCAACGTGGTGGTGGCGGGCAAGCAGCCCGCGCCGCAGTACCTGGACATGGACGCGGCGGTGGTGCACTGCACCAGGGGCATCGGGATCTGGGACTGGGCCAGCAACGACCGGGACGGCGAACCGGACGTGGTGCTGGCCTGCGCCGGCGACGTGCCGACGATGGAGGTGCTGGCCGCCGTCGACCTGCTCCGCGGGTACTTCCCGGACCTGCGGATGCGGGTGGTCAACGTGGTCGACCTGATGCGGTTGCAGGACGAGCGGGAGCACCCGCACGGCCTGTCCGACGCCGAGTTCGACAGCCTGTTCACCCGCGACCGGCCGGTGATCTTCAACTACCACGGCTACCCGTGGCTGATCCACCGGCTGACCTACCGGCGCCGCAACCACGACAACATCCACGCGCGCGGCTACAAGGAGGAGGGCACCACGACGACCCCGTTCGACATGTGCGTGCTCAACCAGATCGACCGGTTCAACCTGGCCATCGACGTGATCGACCGGGTGCCGCGGCTGGGCCCGAGCGCGGCGTACGCGCGGGAGGCGCTGCAGGCCAAGCTGATCGAGCACCGGAACTACGTCTCGACGCACGGCGAGGACCTGCCGGAGGTCCGGGACTGGACGTGGTCGGCGCGATGAGGGTGCTGGCCGTCAACGCTGGCTCCAGCAGCCTGAAGCTCGTGCTGCTGGACGGCGACGACGTGGTGGCCCACGAGCACCTGGAGCGCTGGGAGGGCGAGCCGGAGCCGATCCGCCGGTTCCTGGACGAGCACGGCGCCGACGCCATCGGACATCGCGTCGTGCACGGCGGGAACCGGATCGTCACCGCGACGGTGGCCGACGACGACGTGGTCGATTACCTCGCATCGCTGACCGAGCTGGCGCCGCTGCACCAGCCGCGAGCGCTGGGCGGCCTGCGAACAGCGCGCTCGATCGCTCCGGGCACGCCGTCGGTGGTGTGCGTGGACACCGCCTTCCACGCGGGTCTCCCGCCCGCGGCCGCGACCTACGCGCTGCCCAGGGAGTGGAACCGCAAGTGGTCGTTGCGCCGCTACGGTTTTCACGGCCTCTCGCACTCCTACGCGGTGGTGCGCGGAGCCGACCTGACGGGTCTGCCGCCGCGCCAGGGCCGGGTGCTGAGCTGCCACCTCGGCGCGGGCGCGTCGATGGCCGCGGTGCGCGACGGCCGCTGCGCGGACACCACGATGGGTTTCACCCCGGAAGAGGGCCTGGTGATGAACACCCGCAGCGGCACGGTCGACCCGGGCCTGATCGGCTACCTGATCAACACGAAAGGCGTTGCGCCGCAAGAGCTGTTCGACGTGCTGGCGAAGCGGTCCGGGCTCGCGGGGCTGTCCGGGACCTCGGGCGACCTGCGCGACGTGCTGACCGCGCGGTCCGAAGGGGACGGTGACGCGGCGGTGGCCTTCGACGTCTACCGGCGCAGCCTGGTGCGGTACGCGGGTGCGATGGTGGCGGTGCTCGGCGGCCTGGACCTGCTGGTGTTCACCGGCGGTACCGGCGAGCACCAACCGCCGGTGCGCGCCGCGGTCTGCGAAGCGCTGTCGTTCGCCGGGGCGGCGCTGGACCCGGAGCGCAACGAGGCGGCGTCGGGGGACGCCGACATCACGGCCGTCGGAGCCCCGGTGCGGACCGCGGTGGTCCAAGCCCGCGAGGACCTGGAAATAGCCCGCCAAACCCGTGCCGCGGTTCGGGCGCGCAGGTCGTGAGTGCGAAAGCCGGTTGGAGCCGGTTTTCGCACTCACGACAGGACGCACTCGTCGCAGTAGCCGCCGCCCGCTCGCCACCACTGGCAGCAGGTGGTCCGGCGGGGCCACGGGTCGCGGTCGGGCGCGATGTCGAGCAGGTGTTCGCGGCCGGTGGCGGCGCGCAGTTCGCGGGCGGTGGCGATCGCGTCGCCGGGCATGCCCGCGCGGTGCAGCCGCCAGAGCACGGTGCCCACCGAGCCGACCGGGTTTCCCCAGTACTCGTGGCTTTCCGGCGGCGGTCCGCCCAGGGCGTGCAGCGCTTCGGTCAGCGGTTCGAACGCCTCGGCCAGGTCCTGCCACCACTGCTGCGCGGTGACCACCCGCGACGTCTCCGGCCGGAGCGCGGACAGGCGGCCCTCCGCGGTGACGGCCACGCGCAGGTCGCGCAGCGACGGGACGGGCGCGCCGAGGTGGAACTCCGGGACGGTGGCGCACGCCGCGAGCCAGCCGAACCGGAACGCCACCAGCACGAGGCCCGCGCGTCGGTGCCGGAAGCCGCCGCGCTCCTGCCACTCCTCGACGCAGCGCGACAACCACGGCCCGGTCGGATCGCAGAACTCCGCCCACGGCACGGTCGGCAGGGCGGAGGAGGGCACCGTGCCCGGCCTGGGCAACAACCGGTCGCACTCCCGCACGCGTCCGGCCAGCACGGCCGGGGAGCACTCGATCATGGTCGACACGCCTCCCGTCGTCCCGGCACAGCCTACCGGCCGCCCATTTCTGGCCACTGTGGACGAATCGTGCGCGCTGGACGGGTGGAGGGCGCTGAAGCGGCCTACGCTGGAGCGGTGCCTTCGGCGGTGAACCTGGTGAAGCGCTTGCTGCTCGGGCGGCCGTTGCGCAGCGACCGGGCGGCGGAGACGCTGCTGCCGAAGCGGATCGCGCTGCCCATCTTCGCCAGCGATGCGCTCTCCTCGGTCACCTACGCCACGCAGGAGATCCTGCTGATCCTCTCCATCGGCGGGCTCGCGGTGCTGCACCTGACGCCGTGGGTGGGGGTGGCCGTGGTGGTGCTGCTCGCGGTCGTGGTCGCCTCCTACCGGCAGGTGGTGCACGCCTACCCCAACGGCGGCGGCTCGTACGAGGTGGTGGTGCGCAACCTCGGCCGCAACCCCAGCCTGGTGGTGGCCGCGGCGCTGATGGTCGACTACGTGATGACGGTGGCCGTGTCGGTGGCCGCCGGGGTGGACAACGTGGTGTCGGCGCTGCCGCAGCTCTACCCGCACCGGGTGTGGGTGGCGGTGGGCGTGGTGGTGCTGCTGATGGCGATGAACCTGCGCGGGGCGCGCGAGTCGGGGCGGGCCTTCGCGGTGCCCACCTACCTGTTCGTCGGCGCGCTCGGGCTCACCATCGTGGTCGGGCTGACCCAGGCCGCCGTCGGGCACCCGCCGGTCGCGGAGAGCGCCGGGTGGGGCATCCGGCCCGAGCAGGTGGACATCACCGGCCTCGCACTGGTGTTCCTGCTGCTCCGGGCCTTCTCGTCCGGCTGCACGGCGCTGACCGGGGTGGAGGCCATCTCCAACGGGGTGCCCGCGTTCCAGCGGCCGAAGGCGGTCAACGCGGGGCGGACCCTGGTGATCATGGGCGTGCTGGCGATCTTCCTGTTCAGCGGGGTGACCGCGCTGTCGGTGATCGCCCAGGTGCGCGTCGCCGAGGACCCGTGCGACCTGATCGGGTTCCCGACCGACTGCCGCAGCACCGGGCAGCGCACCGTCATCGCGCAGCTGGCGGGGGCGGTGTTCGGCCTGGACAGCCCGCTGTTCTTCGTGGTGCAGGCCGGTGCGGCGCTGATCCTGCTGCTGGCCGCCAACACCGCGTTCAACGGCTTCCCGACGCTGGCCTCGCTGCTGGCCCAGCGCCGCTACCTGCCGCGCCAGCTGCACACGCGCGGTGACCGGCTGGCCCACTCCAACGGTATCGTCCTGCTGGGGCTGGTCGCGATCGCGCTCATCGCGGCCTTCGAGGGCTCGGTCACCGCGCTGATCCAGCTCTACATCATCGGGGTGTTCACCTCGTTCACGCTGAGCCAGATCGGCATGGTGAAGCACTGGAACCACGAGCTGGCCGGGGCCGACCCGCAGCAGCGGCGGCGCATCCACGGCCACCGGCTGATCAACGCCGTCGGCGCGGTGCTGACCGCGACGGTGCTGGTGGTGGTGCTGGCGACCAAGTTCACCCACGGCGCCTACCTGGTCGTGCTCGCGATCCCGCTGCTCTACGTGATCATGCGCGGCATCCACCGGCACTACGCCGAGGTGCGCCGGGAGCTGGAGCCCGAGTCCGGCGACGTCGCGCTGCCCAGCCGGGTGCACGCGGTGGTGCTGGTGTCCACGCTGCACAAGCCGACGCTGCGCGCGCTGGCGTTCGCCCGCGCGAACCGGCCGGACACGCTGACCGCGCTCACCGCGAACGTCGACGAGAACGACACCGAGCTGCTGCGCCGGGAGTGGGAGCGGCAGGGGATCGAGGTCCCGCTGAAGGTGGTGGAGTCGCCGTACCGGGAGATCACCCGGCCGGTGATCGACTACATCAAGCGCATCCGCCGCGCCGGGCCCCGCGACCTGGTGTGCGTCTACATCCCGGAGTACGTGGTCGGGCGCTGGTGGGAGAACCTGCTGCACAACCAGAGCTCGCTGCGCCTGGCCTGGCGCCTGCGGTTCGAACCGGGCGTGCTGGTGGTCAACGTGCCCTGGCAGCTGGACTCCAGCCACCGGCGGGTCGACCGCGCCGACCGCGCCCCCGGGCACGCCCGCCGGGGCATCAACCCACCGGGGTAGGGGTGCGCTGGACGCGGCTCAGCAGGCGGTAGGAGTCGAGCCGGTCCGCCGGGTCGTGGGCGGTGGTGGTGACCAGGACCTCGTCCGCCCCGGTGCGCGCGACCAGGTCCTGCAGGCCCGCGGCGACCTCGTCCGGCGTGCCGAACAGGTGACCGCGCAGGGCGCGCTCGAACTGGGCGCGCTGCCGGTCGGACATCGAGCGCGCCAGGATCTCCTCCGGCGCCTCCAGCGGCGGGAACTCGCCGTGCGTGCGGGAGTAGGCGGTCGCCCACGCCTCCGGGACGAGCAGCCGCCGGGCCCGCTCGGTGCTGTCGGCGACCGCGATGGACCGGGCCAGCACCACGTACGGCTCGGCGGCCTGCGCCGACGGGCGGAAGTCCGCCCGGTACTCCTCGATGGTGCGGATCATCCGCTCGTCGCCGTGCGCGGCGGCGATCACCAGCGGCAGCCCGAACTCCGCCGCGGTGGTCGCGCCGGAACCGGTGGCGAGCAGGAACACCGGCAGGTCCAGCCCCTCGGCCGGGACTGCGTGCACCCCCGAGGCCGACCGGCCGTGCAGGTAGCCCAGCAGCTCCGCGAGCTGGTCGCCGAACTGCTCGGCGGCCTCCTTGCCGCGCCCCAGCGCGCGCCGGATGCCGTCGGTGAAGCCGACCGAGCGGCCCAGCCCGACGTCGATGCGGTCCGGGAACAGCGAACCGAGCACGCCGAACTGCTCGGCCACCACCAGCGGCTGGTGGTTGGGCAGCATGACGCCGCCGGTGCCGACCCGGATCCGGCTGGTCGCGGCGGCGACGGCGGCGGCCAGCACGGTGGGCGCGGCCCCGGCGACCCCGGGCACGCTGTGGTGCTCGGCCACCCAGAACCGGTGGTAGCCGAGGTCCTCGACCTGCTGGGCGAAGCGGACCGTGTCCCGCAGCGCCTGCTGCGGGCTCAGCCCGAGGCCGACGTGCGAGCGGTCCAGCACGGAGAGGCGCAAGTTCACACCCCGGTCAACGCGTGCGGCGCCGCAAGATTCCCCGGCGCGGCTCGGTCGATGCCGGAGGAGCCCGGCCAGGCACTCCTCGAAGACCGGCTCCAGGTCGGTGCCGGCGAAGTCCAGCTGGTGCACCTCCGTGCACAGCAGGCGGACCCAGCAGGACCATCGCGGGCGGCGGCATCGGCGGACTGGCCGCAGCAGGGCACCTGCCAGGCGCTGACGCCGTCACTCTCGGCCGCGGTCGACGAACTCGGCGTGCGCGCGGGGCTGGCGGAGCACGAACGGACCCGCGCGCACCCAGCTGATCGCCCACCGCACTCGCGGCCGCTGACCGCGATGCGGCGCTTCCCCGCGTGCCGAACTCGCTGCTCGATCGCGCCCGCCTGCACCTGGACGATCTGACGGCTCACGGAGCGCTGGGGATCAGGACCCAGAGCACCACGTAGAACAGGACCTGCGGGCCGGGCAGGACGCAGGAGACCACGAAGGCCAGCCGGACCAGGCCCACCCGCCAGCCGAACCGGTTGGCGATCGCCCGGCACACCCCGGCGATCATGCGCCCCTCGCGCGGACGTTCCAAACCACTCATGCCCACAGCCTGCGATCACCCGAGCCATCGCGCACCTCGACCAGCCGTGGCACGTTGATCCGGTGGAGTTCGACCAGATCGCCCGCGAGCTGTGCACCGCCGACCCGGCCGGGTTCATCCCCGCCCGCGACCGGGAAGCGGCGGCGGCCGAGCAGGGCGGCGACCGCGACCTCGCCGCCGCGCTGAAGAAGCTGCGCAAACCCACCACCGCGGCCTGGGCGGTGAACCTGCTGGCCGCCCGCGACCCCCGCGCGCTGGACACCCTGCTGGACCTGGGGGAGCGGTTGAGATCGGCCCAGCGCGAACTGCGCGGCGACGACCTCCGCAGCCTCGCCGGGGAGCGCACCAGGACCCTGCGCGACCTCACCGCCCGAGCGGCAGCCCTCGCGGAGGAGCACGGCCACCCGCTGACCGAAACGACCCGCCAGCAGGTCGAGCAAACCCTCACCGCCGCCCTCTCCGACCCGGAGGCGGCGCGCCAAGTCCGCTCGGCGACCCTCGCCAAACCCCTGGAGTACAGCGGATTCGGACTCGACGAGCTCGCCGCCGCCGCGATCCGCCGCACCGCGGAGAAGGCCGAGCCGCCGGCGAAGAAGCTCGCGGAACTCCGCGAGGAGCTGCGGCGCAGCGACGCCCAGCTCAGCGAAGCCGCGGACGCGCTCGAAGCCGCCGAGCGCGAGGAGCGCGAAGCGGAGGAGCGGTGCGAGGAGCTCCGCGACGAGATCGACGCCCTGCGCGAGCAGCTCGCGCAGCGGCGCGACGAGCTGGAGCACGCGGAGGGCGAGCAGCGCGAGCTCCGACGCAGTGCGAAAGCCGCCCGGCAGCGCCGGGAGCGCGCGCAGCGCGACCGCGACGCGATAGCGGAGCGGCTGCGGAGCGCGGAGCGCTGAGCCCATCCGCGGAGCGGATGGCGGGTATGCGAAAAGTGCGCTTCACCGGGGTGTGACGGCTGCTTATGGTCAAGCGCCGGAATCCGGTGGGTGATCTCGGATCGCGGTCGGTTCCGGGACGCTCAGGACACCGCCGTCCGGGGGAGACCGCATGAGGCCACCGCAGAGCATCCGCCGGATGCGCGTGCTGCTGCTCGTCCTGCTGCTGCTCATCGGCATCATCAACTACGTCGACCGCAGCACGCTGGCCATCGCCAACCACAGCGTGCAGGACGAGTTCGGCATCGGCCCGACCGAGATGGGGTTGCTGCTCTCGGTGTTCTCCTGGGCCTACGCCTTCGCGCAGCTGCCCGCCGGGGGACTCCTCGACCGGTTCGGGCCGCGGAAGGTGCTCGGCGGCGGGCTGCTGCTGTGGTCGGTCGCGCAAGCGTTCTGCGGGATCGCCGCGAACTTCAAGCAGATGCTGTTCGGGCGGCTGTTCCTCGGGGTCGGCGAGGCACCGGCCTTCCCAGGCGGGGCCAAGGTCGTCGCGGACTGGTTCCCGCGCGAGTCCCGCGGGCTGCCGATCGGGCTGTTCAACACCGCGTCGACGCTGGCCCCGGCGATCGCGCCGCCGCTGCTAACCTGGCTGATGCTCAGCTACGGGTGGCGCACGATGTTCGTGGTGGCCGGGGTCGCCGGGATCGTGCTGGCGCTGATCTGGTTCGCCGTCTACCGGGACCGCGGGCAGCTGTCCGCCGAACCCGGGCCGGCCCCGGAGCCGGTGTCGCTGCGCGAGTGGCTGGGCCTGCTGCGGCACCGCAGCACCTGGGGCATGATGATCGGCTTCTCCGGCGTCATCTACTCCATCTACCTCTACCTGACCTGGCTGCCCGCCTACCTGGAGGGCGAGCGCGGCTTGAGCGTGGCCGACACCGGCCTGGCGCTCGTCGTGCCCTACCTGGCCGGGACCCTGGGCATGCTCTCCGGCGGCGGCGTCGGCGATCTGCTGGTGCGGCGCGGGGTTCCGACCATGATCGCGCGGAAGGTGCCGATCTGCGCGGGGTTGCTGCTCGGCGGGCTGTGCACCATCCCGGTCGCGCTCACCCCGAGCACCACGCTCGCGCTGGTGTGCATCTCGGCCTCGCAGTTCTTCATGAACAACGCCAGCGCCGGGGCCTGGTCGCTGGCCACCACGGTCGGCGCCGAGCGCATCACCGCATCGCTGGGCAGCCTGCAGAACTTCGGCGGCTACTTCGGCGGTGCGTTCGCGCCGCTGATCACCGGGATCATCGTGGACCGGACGGGGTCGTTCGTGCTGGCGCTGCTGGCGGCCAGCGGGATCGCCATCGCCGCCGCGCTCAGCTACGCGTTCCTGGTCGGCAAACCGGTCGGCCTGACCGAGGAGCCCGCGCCGGTCCGGTGACCCAGCACTGTCCACAGCAGACGGAAGACGCGGAGGGCCAGATGACCGAAGTGAACCCGACCGACCCGGCGAAGGCCTTCCCGGACAAGCACATCCCGCGCCCGCAGGTGCGCGACCTGCCCGAACCCCCGGCCCGGCAGTGGCGGCTGATCGGCCCCGGCATCGTCGCCGCCGGGGTGGGGCTGGCCAGCGGCGAGTTCATCCTGTTCCCCTACATCACCTCGCAGGTCGGCCTGACCTTCGTGTGGGCCGCGCTGCTGGGGCTGCTCACCCAGTACTTCCTGAACATGGAGATCGAGCGCTACACGCTGGCCACCGGGGAGACCGCGGTCACCGGGTTCAGCCGGTTGTGGAAGCACTGGGGCCTGGTGTTCGCGGTGCTGGCCTACTTCGCGAACCTGTGGCCCGCGTGGGCGACCAGCTCGGCGACCCTGTTCACCTACGCCTTCGGCGGCGACGTCGCGGTGGTGTCGGTGGTGATCCTCGTCGTGGTGGCGCTGATCCTCACCCTGGCGCCCGCGGTCTACACCGCGCTGGAGCGGGCGCAGATGCTCAAGGTCGCCGCCATCCTGCTGCTCATCGTGATCGGCTCGCTGTTCGTCCTCGGCGCCCGCACCTGGAGCGCGCTGCCCACGATCGTCACCGAACCGCGCTTCCCGGCGGAGGAACTCGGCTTCGCCGTGCTCATGGGCGCGCTGGCCTTCGCCGGTGCGGGCGGCGGCCAGAACCTGGTGCAGAGCAACTGGATCCGGGACAAGGGCTTCGGCATGGGCCGCTACGTGCCGAAGATCGTCTCCCCGCTCACCGGCGAGGCCGAGGCGCGCGGCCAGGCCGGGTTCATCTTCCCGGCCACCGAGGAGAACCTGGACCGCTGGCGGGTGTGGTGGCGCTTCGCCAACAAGGAGCAGGCGCTGACCTTCGTGGCCATCACGTTCCTGTCCATCATGTTCATGTCGATGCTGGCGCACGCGACCGTCTTCGGCTCCGGCGAGGCGTCCAACGACGTGTCGTTCCTGCGGGTCGAGGGCGAGGCCATGATGGCCGCGGCAGGCGGCTGGTTCGGCTACTTCTTCTGGATCGTGGGCGCGTTCTCGCTGTTCGCCGCGGCGCTGGGCATCGTCGACTACACCAGCAGGCTGGCCGCCGACGTGCTGAAGACGAGCTACTTCCCGAACGCCTCGGAGAGCAAGATCTACGCCGCGCTGGTGTGGGGCCTGGTGCTGATCGGCATCGTCGTGGTCGTCGCCGGTCTCGGGCAGCCGCTGCTGCTGGCGACGATCTCGGCCTGCACCGGCGGGGTGATGATGTTCGTGTACTCGGGCCTGCTGATCGCGATCAACCGCAAGATGCTGCCCGCCCCGATCCGCATCCGCGGCTACCGGCTGGTGGCGCTGGTCTGGTCGATCCTGCTGTTCGGCGTGCTCGCGGTGCTGACGGTGAACCAGCAGCTGGACAAGTTGTTCGGCTGACCGCGATCATCTGTCCGGTGGACATCGGGTGGTCGTGGTGAAGGCCGCGGAGGCGTACCGCTTCCGCCTGGACTGGTTCATCAGCTTCGTGTCCGTGGTGGAGCAAGGTGGTTTCTCCGCCGCGGCGCAGGCCCTGTACCGGTCGCAGTCGAGGATCAGCACGCACGTCGCCGAGCTGGAGCGTGCGCTGGGCGTGCGGCTGTTCGACCGCACCCGCATCCCGGTGGAGCTCACCGCCGAAGGCCGCGAGCTGCTGCCGCACGCCCGCGGCATGCTGCAGCACCTCCAAGCGGCCAGCGACAACGCGGCGCGCGCCGTGCAGCGCGTGCGCGGGAAGGTCCGCCTCGGCGCCTACCCCAGCGCCGCGGCGCACCTGTTCCCGTACCTGTTCGAGCAGAGCGCGCAGCGGTACCCGGGCGTGGACCTGGTGCTGTGGGAAGGCGCGACGCTGGAGCTGGAGGCGGCGCTGCTCTCCGGCGACGTCGACCTGGCCGTCCGCCCGGTCCTGCCCGTCCCGGCCAGCGACGCGCTGACCCACCAGCCCCTGTGGCGGGAACCGCTGGTCGCGGTCCTGCCCGGCGACGAACGTCCGGACGGCCCGCTGCGGCTGGCCGACCTCGCCGCCCGGCCGCTGGTCACGGTGGGGGAGAACGGCGGCCGCGGCAACGACCACGTCGAGCCCGCACTGGTCTTCGAACAGGCCGGTCTCGCACCGGACGTCGTCTTCCGGACCAACCAACCGCAAACCCTGATCGCCCTGGTGCGCGGCGGGATCGCGGTCGGCGTGACGAACGCCCTGGCCATGTCGATGGCGAACACCGAAGGAGTCCGCGTCGTCCCGATCGCGGACGCGACCCGAGGCCGCGAGGTGGCCCTGTGGTGGCGGACCGACCGGACCAGCACCCGGGCCGGGGAAGCGATCCGCACCCTGCTGGCCGAAGCCCCGCCCCCGGACCTCGGCTGAGACGGGGAAGCCTCCGGCCGCTGGGGTCGGAGGCTCCGCTGGGCCGGGGATGCGGATGCTCCACGTGCCAGCGCGGAGCGCCCGGCCCGCACCCTCAGGGTACCCCCTGCTCGGGGCTTCCCCAGCCGCCGCCACCCGGGGTTTCGATGCGGATCCGGTCGCCCCGGCGCAGCGGCCAGGTGCCCTTCGCGGGGAGCTGCTCATCGGTGCCGTCGGCGCGGATCAGGACGTTGCGGCCCACCTCGCCGGGGTGGCCGCCACGGGCGCCCCAGGGGGCGTTGGCGCGGCGCTCGGACTGGATGGTCAAGGTGCAGTCGGCCAGGGCTTCGAGCTCGCGCACCAAGCCCTCACCGCCGGGGTGGCGGCCCGCGCCGCCGGAGGACGGGCGCAGCTCGTAGCGCCAGACCCGCAGCGGGTAGCCGAGCTCCACCGCTTCGGCCGGGGTGTTCTGGGTGTTGGTCATGCCCGTGTGCACGCCGGACATGCCCGGCCGGTCGGGGGTGCCGCCTTCGCCGCCGCCGAGCGTCTCGTAGTAGCTGAACGCCGGGTCGCTGCCGCCGATGAGCAGGTTGTTCATGGTTCCCTGGCTCGCCGCGGGCACGCGGTCCGGGATGGCCCGGGCGAACGCGCCGAGCAGGACGTCGACGATGCGCTGGCTGGTCTCGACGTTGCCCGCCGCCGTCGGGGCCGGGAACGTCGGGTTGACCACGGTGCCCTCGGGCGCGGTCACGTGCAGCGCGCGGTAGCAGCCCGCGTTGGGCGGTGCGCCGGGGTCGGTGAGCATCCGCAGGACGAACATCGACGCCGACAGCGTCACCGCGAACACCGCGTTGCAGTTCACCGGGATCTGCTGGGCGCTGCCGGAGAAGTCGATCGACACCTCGTCGCCGTTGACGGTCACCGCCGCCCGGATCGGCACCCCGTCGCCGATCTCCAGCACGTCCTCGCACCGGTAGCAGCCGTCGGGGATCTCGCGGATCGCCGCGCGCACCCGGCGGTCGGAGTAGTCGCACACCGCCGACATCGCCGCGCGCAGCCGCGCCGAGCCCATCCGGTGGGCGAGTTCGCGCATCCGCACCGCGCCGACGTGGTTGGCCGCGAACTGGGCGCGCAGGTCGCCGCGCCGCTCACCGGGGGTCCGCGAGTTGGCCGCGATCAGGCGGACGACGTCCTCGCGCTCCCCGGCGGCGTCGGCGATGCGGACGGGTGGGATCCGCACCCCCTCCACCGCGATCTCGGTGGCTGAAGCGGGCATGGAACCCGGTGCCGCGCCGCCGACGTCGGCGTGGTGGGCGCGGTTGGCCACGTAACCCAGCAACCGGTCGCCGTAGCCGACCGCGGCGACGATCGTCAGGTCCGGCAGGTGGGTGCCGCCGAGGTACGGGTCGTTGACGCACACCTGCGCGCCCGGTTCGAGCCGACCGCAGGTGTCCAGCACCGCGCGGACGCTGGCGGGCATCGCGCCGAGGTGGACGGGGATGTGCTCGGCCTGCGCGACCATCTCCCCGTCGGCGTCGAACACCGCGGCCGAGCAGTCGGCGCGCTCCTTGATGTTGGGGGAGTAGGCGGCGCGCCGCAGCGCCACGCCCATCTCGTCGGCCACCCCGGCCAGGGCGTGCCGGAAGACCTCCAGCTCCACCGCGGACAGTTCGGTCATGCCAACCGCACCACCAGGTTCTCCGCCTCGTCCACGACCGCCACCTCGCCGTCGCCGAGCAGCGTCGTGGTGTCCGGTTGCTCGACCAGCGCCGGGCCGGTGATCTCATCGCCCGGCCGCAGCCCGGCGCGCGGGACGACGCGGGCGCGCGCGGTCCGGTCGCCGATGCCGATCTCGCGGTCCGGCTTGGACTCCGGGCTGCCCTGGTCCCAGTTCCCCGGCGGGGCGGCGAGCACCGGCTCGCCCCGGGCGACGACCCGCAGCGTCACCACCTCGACCCGCTCGTCCCGGATCTCGTAGCCGTAGGCCTCGCGGTGCGCGGCGTGCAGCAGCTCGGCGGCCCCGGTCTCGTCGACGACGTCGATCCGCAGCTCGTGCGACTGGCCCGCGTAGCGCATGTCGGCCACTTTGGACGGCGCGATGTCCGTTGCCACGCCCTGCTTCTCGAGCTCGGCGTGCGCCTCCTCGGCGAGCTCCGCCCAGATCTGCGACAGGTCGTCCCCGGCGTCGGCCAGCACCGTTCGCGAGGCTTCGAAGCGCGGCGGCGCCAGCAGCAGGCCTAGCGCGCTGAGCACGCCCGGAGCCGGGGGAACCACGACGGCCGGGCAGCCGAGCTCGCGCGCGAGCGCGGTCGCGTGCAGCGGTCCCGCGCCGCCGTAGGCGACCAGCGCCAGCCCGGCCGGGTCGACACCGCGCTCGGTGCTGACCTTGCGCAGCGCCCGCGCCATCGTCGCCCGGACCACTGCCAGCACGCCCGCAGCCGACTCCGGCAGCCCGTCCAGTGCCCGGCGCGCCGCATCGGCGTCCAGGCGCAGCCCGCCGCCCAGCTCGCGCGCCGGGTCCAGGTGCCCCAGCGCGCAGTGCGCATCGGTCACGGTCGGCTCCTGCCCGCCGGAGCCGTAGCAGGCGGGGCCGGGATCAGCACCGGCCGAGCGCGGGCCGACCCGCAGCGCACCACCGGCGTCGACCCACGCGATCGAGCCGCCCCCGGCGCCCACCGTGTGGATCCCGACCGCCGGAGTGCGGAACGGCAGCCCGGCGATCTCCGACGCGGTGGAGACCTCGGGGTGCCCGTCGCGGATCAGGCAGACGTCGGTGGAGGTGCCGCCCATGTCGAAGGCGATCGCATCGGCGAACCCGGCCGAGCGCGCCACCGCCCCGGCCGCCACCACCCCGGCGGCCGGACCGGACAGCAGGGTGTGCACGGGGGAGGTGGCGGCGAAGTCCACGCCCGCGGTGCCGCCGCTGGAGGTCATCACGGTGATGGTCGGTTCGGGCAGGCGGGAGGCCAGGTTCGACAGGTAGCGGTGCATGACCGGTTCGATCGCTGCGTTGAGCACGCAGGTGGACGCCCGCTCGAACTCGCGGAACTCCGGCAGCAGCGCGCTGGAGCGGGTGATCGGCACGCCCAGCTCGGCCAGCGCCGAGCACAACCGCCGCTCGTGGTCGTCGCACGCGTAGGCGAACAGCAGGCTCACCGCGATCGACTCGGGCTCCAGCTCGCGCACCGCGGCCACCGCGCGTTCGATCTCGGCGTCGGTGAGGGCGATGACCGGCTCGCCGTCCGGCCCCATCCGCTCCTCGACCGTGACCACCATGTCCCGCGGGATGAGCGGTTCGGGCTTGGTGACCGACAGGTCGTAGAGCGCGGGGCGGTTCTGCCGGGCGATCTGCAGCACGTCGGTGAAACCTGCGGTGGTGACGAAGGCGGTGCGGGCGACCTTGCGCTCCAGCACGGCGTTGGTCGCAGTGGTGCTGCCGTGCGGGAGCAGCCGCGGGGCGCCGCCCGGCAGGCTCACTTCGACGCCCCGCTGGACGCCTTCAGCGGGGTTGGCCGGGGTGGTGGGCACCTTGACGGCCTTCGGCCGGTGACCGGGGCCGTGCACGACGACATCGGTGAACGTGCCTCCGACGTCCACCCCGGCACAAGCCCCGAACTCGTCCGACACCACGATGAGCCCCATCGTCGCGCAGCCGAGCCGTCCCGGCAGGCCCGGACGGCGGAGGGCGGGGCCTTGCGGCGGGGCGTGGGGTTTTGGGGAGCCTGCTGATGCTGAAGTGACTTGTGGTGCTGGTGATTGATCTGGTGTAGGTGGGGTTGGTGGCGGACGCGTGGCATCGGGTGACGGTCACCGGCGCTTGCTCTGGACTGTCCATGATGGACAGATCTGTAAGTGTGGGACCCGGCAGCGCTCGTTTGAGCCCTACCGGCACTAACGGAATCCATCAACGCGGCGAGAGGAGGGGTGAGGCCGCTCGATCAGGTGGAGGCACAAGACCCTGGGGCGCTGACGCACCGACCAGTGGTGCTCAAACCCCCGAAAGGCCACCAGGGACCGGTCTTACCGCCGGGTTGACCATCGGGAGGCCGGGTTCGGCGGTCGGTGACACAAGACCTGGGCCAGGGGATCGGTGGTGATAGCGGGGTGGGGTCACGACGAGAAGGGGCCGGTCGGGCACGGGGTTGAACCCGACGTGACCCCGTGCGCAACGGCACTCCTCCTCGCCAACTCCACCCCGCTATCACCACCGGGCGCCGAGTACCTCCCCGGAAACGTCCGCCGACCACCGGACGACGCCGCGCTCGGACACCCGCAGATGCGGCAGGAGAGTCAGATTTCTCTCGGAATCGCTGCGGCATCAACCGGGCAACGACGCCGATTTCATGAAAAGCCGTGCCCTACCTGGCAAAACGACCACCAGCACCCAAGCCTCGAAGGGATCCGGGACACCGATGGACCGGCCGGGAACGTCATCCCCACCGCAGCCTTCGGCACGCCGCGGCAACCGGATTCCTACCCGCCAGGCCCCAATCCCCGCGAACACAGCACAAGTCCCCGAAAATCGCGGACACCCGGCACCGATGCGTTGGCGTGGTCCTTCTCCCGTGCGAGGCTCTAGCGATCGATTTCGGATCTGCCGGGCCTGGCTTCGCCTGGTGGATGTGCCGGGCGAGCGAGGTGGGGAGGATGCGATGGTGATCCGGCGGGGCGGGCTTGGCGATGTGCCGAGGATCTTGGAGATGCTGGACGAGGCCGTGGCTTGGCTCGTCGCGAACGGGCGGTCGGGGCAGTGGGGGAGCAGTCCTTGGTCCGAGTCGCAGAAGCGGCGGGAGCACATCGCCGAAATGGTCGGGGGCGGCACCACTTGGATCGCCGAGGTGGACGGTCGGGCAGCAGGCGCCATGACGCTCTCGTCCGATCCTCATCCCTACGTCCCGCCGGTCGATGAACCGGAGCTGTACATCTCCCTGCTGGTCAGCTCCCGCGCGTACGCGGGGATGGGAGTCGGCAGCGGGCTGCTCGCGCACGCCCAGCAGGAGGCCGAGCGACTCGGCGTCGGGTTGCTGCGCGTCGACTGCTATGCGGGCGGCGAGGGGCGCTTGGTGGACTACTACCGCCGCAACGGCTTCACCGCGACCACCCCGCTCACGGTCGGGGACTGGCCGGGGCAGCTGCTGGAACGGCGGATCTGAGCGCATTCGGGAATCTCACGGCAGACCCTCCAGCAGCGCTCGGAGGGTGCGGCTGGGATTGTCCTCGCGGTACAGCAGCTTCACGCGGGTGCGGACCGGTGGTGCCAGCTCCACGATGCGGGTGTTGCGCACCGGTGCGTGCTCGGCGTGCCACCGGTCGGTGAAGGCGCAGCCGAGGCCGGTGCCGACCATGTGCTCCCAGGCGAGGCGTTCGTCCGTCTCGCACACCACGCGCGGGCGGATTCCGAGTTCGGCGAACCACAGGTCGAGCTGGCTGCGCCGGTGGCCGCTCGCGGGCACGATCAGCGGTAGCCCGCCCAGGTCCTCGTGGGGGAGCGGGGTGCGCACCGGGATTCCGACCGGGCACAGCAGCACGATCTCGCGGCGTCCCAGCGGCGCGGTGCCCAACCCGTCGGCCAGATCGGCCCGGCCGTCGGCGGGGAGCTCGACGACCCCGGCCATCGCCTGTCCGCTGCGCACCATGGCGGCGACGTCGGCAGGACCGTCGCGCCGCACCAGCGACACCGTTGCCGTCGGGCACTGCTCGGTCAGCACGCGCAGGAGTCGTGGCGCGGTCCCGGCGCCGAGGGTGGGGGTCGCCGCCAGCACGAGCTCTCGGCTCTCGCCCAGCGACAGGATGTCCGCGATGTGGCCGGAGATCGCTCGTGCGTGGGAGGCGACCGCCAGCCCGGCGGGAGTCGGGTGCAGCCGTTGCCCGTCCGAGGCCAGCAGCGACGTGCCGACCTCCCGCTCCAGCGCTCGCACCGCACGTCCGAGCGCCGGTTGGGAGATGTGCAGCGCGCGAGCGGCAGCCGTCATCGTGCCGTGCTCGATGACGGCGATGAGGTAGCTCAGCTGCTGCAGGTTCATGTCCAGTGGGCATGGAAGCAAACCGAACCGGACTTGGACAAGTGCTTGGTTGGTCCGGTGCGATGGGAGCTCCGGTGCACCCGAGGAGAGGTGGCGTCATGAGACGGAGTTTCCGGTGGTGGGCGGCTTCGACGGCTGCGGTCGCGTGCGTGCTCGCGACGGCTTCGGTGAGTCCGGCGCAGGAACCGCTGGACGTCCTGCTGACCAACGACGACGGGTACGCGGCACCCACGCTCGCAGTGCTGAAGCAAGCGCTGACCGCTGCCGGGCACCGCGTGACCGTGGTCGCCCCGTGCGACGACCAGAGCGGCAGCGGCACCGAGCTGTCCTCGAACTACGCGACCGGGGAGCCGACGGAGGAGAACACCATCACGGCGAAGCAGCTGGCCCCGGACGTGTGGTCGGTGTGCGGCTCGCCCGGGGACGCGGTGCTGTTCGGGGTGCAGAACGTCTTCGCGTCCGAGCCGCCGGACGTCGTGGTCTCCGGCGTGAACCCCGGGCAGAACACCGGAGCCGTCGCGAACCACTCCGGCACGGTGGGCGCCACCATCACCAGCGCGGAGCTGGCCATCCCCGCCATCGCGGTCAGCGTCGAGATCGACGTCAGCACCGACCCGCCGCAGGTCGGTTCGGTCCCCGCCGTCGCCGAGCACGCGACCCGCGTGCTCGACCAGCTGCGGAGCACCTCGAACGGCGGACCGCTGCTCCCGCCGCACATCGCGCTCAACATCAACTACCCGGTCGCGTCCGAGGTCAGGGGCACGCAGGTGACCTCGACCGGTCGTGCGGCGTTCGTCCGGCCGCGCTACGAGCGCACCGACCTGTGCCCCGACTGCTACGTGATCCGGCCCGAGTTCGACACCTCGCCGGACCCGGTGCGCGACTCCGACAACAACGCGCTGGCGGCCGACCACGTCTCCGTCACCCCGCTCGACGGTGACTGGACGGCCGCCGACCACGTCCGGGCCTCGATCCGGCAGCGCCTCGGAATCCCGCGGTAGCGAGGTCAGCTCGGGTCGACCGGCAGCGAACCGACCTGGCAGCCCCGGACGCCGACCGTGTCGCGGGTGAACGACTCGACCTCCTTCTGCGCGCGCTGCGGGTCGGTCACCCACGTCCGGTAGAAGTCGAACGGGCAGTCGGCGACGCCCTTGTCGCCCTCGCCGGCCGCGTGCACCGCGGTGTAGCCGCGGTGCATCAGCTTGAAGAGGTGGTTCTGCGACTGGTCGTGCTGGCGGGCGTCGCGGATCGCCGACACCGACAGCTGGGCGTACTGGATGCCGTACTCCTCCTCGCCGGTCTCGCCGAGGGTGCGGCCGTCGAAGCCGATGATCGCGGAGTGGCCGAAGTAGGAGTACACGCCGTCGAAACCGGCGGCGTTGGCCACCGCGACGTAGCAGTTGTTCGCCCATGCCATCGCCTTGGACATCAGCACCTGCTGCTCCTTGGCCGGGTACATGTACCCCTGGCAGCGCACGATCAGCTCGGCGCCCTTCATCGCGCAGTCCCGCCAGATCTCCGGGTAGTTGCCGTCGTCGCAGATGATCAGCGAGATCTTCAGGCCCTTGGGGCCGTCGGCGACGTGCGTGGTGTCGCCCGGGTACCAGCCCTCGACGGGGACCCAGGGCAGGACCTTGCGGTACTTCTGCACGATCTCGCCGCGGTCGTTGATCAGCACCAGCGTGTTGTACGGCGGTTTGGCCGGGTGCTCCTCGTGGCGTTCGCCGGTGATGGAGAAGACGCCCCAGGTCTCGGCCCGGCGGCAGGCCTCGGCGAAGATCTCGGTCTCCTCGCCGGGAACGGTGGATGCCGTCGCGTACATCTCGTCGGGGTCGTACATGATGCCCTGCGTCGAGTACTCCGGGAACACGACCAGGTCCATGCCGGGCAGCCCGGTCTTCATGCCGACCACCATCTCGGCGATCCGCTGCGCGTTGGCGAGCACTTCCGCCTTGGTGTGCAACCGCGGCATCTTGTAGTTGACCACCGCCACGCCGACGGTGTCCGGGCTGGCCGAGATGTCTCCGTGTCGCATGGGTGCCTCCGCGAGCAGGAACTTTCAGGTGGAAATATTCCGAATGAAAGTAAGACGTCGCGGTGGTGCCGTCAAGCGCGGTGCTTCTAGAGCCGGGTGATCACGTCGAAGTCGTAGCAGTCGGCGACGGCCAGGTGGACGTGCTGGGCCGCCTGGTGGCCGCGGAACTCGACGGTGCCGCGCGGGCCCTGGTAGGCGGTGCCGTCGATCGCGGCGTTGAGCTCGGCGAGCCGTGGAGACCCGGCTCGACGGGCGAGCTGGGCCAGCGCGTGGAGCCCCTCGTAGCAGGACTCGGCGGCGTTGTTCAGCGGCGGCGCGCTCGGCCCGTGCCGCCGGACGTACGAGCTGAGCAGGTCCATCGCGTGCCCGGTGGCCAACGAGCGGAAGTACCCGGCGGCGACGAACAGTCCCCGGGTCGCGTGTGCACCGCTGGCCAGCAGCATGCTCTCCTCCATGAGCGGGCTGAACCGCACCAGCCGGTCGTGCAGCCCCTCGGCGGCGAAGGCCCGGTTGAACCGCACAGCGTCCTGGCCGACGAGCAGCATCAGCACGCCGTCGCACGGCGCGGCGGCCACCTGCCGGGTCACCCGCCGCATGTCGCCGGAGCCCAACCCGACGTAGGTCTCACCGGTGATGCTCAGGTCCAGCTCGTGCGCGAAGGCGCGAACCGCCCGGGTCGACCCGTGCGGCCAGACGTAGTCGTCGCCGACCACGAACCACCGGCGCACACCGAGGTTGTCGCGCAACCACCGCAGCGCCGGGGCGATCTGGAACTGCGGCGTCTCACCGGAGCAGAAGATGCCCGCCCGCCGCTCGCCGCCCTCGTACAGCGAGGTGTAGACGTACGGGATCCGGTCGGCCACGACCGGCGCGATGGCGTGCCGCACCGAGGAGATGTGCCAGCCGCTGACCGCGTCCACCGCGCCCCGCGCGACCAGCCGCTGGACCTCGGCGGCGACCTGGTGCGGCGGCGCCCCGCCGTCCACGACCTCCACCGAGACCTCCCGCCCGAGGATGCCGCCGCTCTCGTTGAGCTCGTGCACCGCGAGATCGGTGATCGCCTCGCACGAAGGTCCGAACAACCCGGCCGGACCGCGCAGCGGGATCACCATGCACACGCGCCACTGCGCGGCTCGCTCGCGGAGCGCTGTGCCTGTCGTCATCCGGGCTCCGAAACGGTGCGGGCGCTCGATTGCTTCCAGGTGGAAGTTTTACTATCCGAGCAGGATCGCGCAAGAGTGAGGAACGGAGCGCATGGGAGCAGCGAACGCCACAGCCCTGGCGGGCCCGTTGGTCCGGGCGGCCCGCGCGGTGGTCGCGACGGTCGAGCAGGTGCTCAAACCGGAAGGCCTGACCTTCGACCAGTGGCTGGTGCTGGACACCCTGGCGACCGAGGGCGGCCTGGCGATGGCCGAACTGGCCGAGCGCACCACGACACCCGGGCCGACGCTCACCCGCCTGGTGGACCGCCTGGTCAGCACCGCCCTGCTGTACCGCGAGGTCGACCCGGCGGACCGCCGCAAGGTCCTGGTCCACCTGAGCCGCCGCGGCCAGTCGGAGCACCGCCGCATCGCCCCGCAGGTGGCAACCGCGGAACGCGAGCTCCTGACCGGCCTCCGCGCCAGCACCGGTCTCCTCGAATCCCTCCGAGACCTCGCCGACGGCCGCTGACCTGAGTGGACGTCCCGATCACGGAGTCCGGGTCAGGATCTCCATGTTGTGCCCGTCGGGATCCTCGAAGTAGACACCCCGACCGCCCCAGCGGTGGTTGATCTCGCCGGGTTCCGCGTGCCCGGGATCGGCCCAGTAGGTGATCCCCGCAGCGCGGATCCGCTCGAAAGCCGCGTCGAACTCGGCGTCGCCGACCAGGAACGCGTAGTGCTGCGGCTGCACCTCGTCCTGCGCCATGTAGTCCAGCGTGACCGAGTTGTCGAGCACGACCGGCACGAACGGCCCCACCTCGGCACCGACCGAGACCCCGAGGACATCGGCCAGGAACCGCGCGGACCGGTGCTTGTCCCGCGCCCCGACGATGGTGTGGTTCAGCTCGATACCCATGATCACTCCCCGAATCCGGAGCACCCCACCCGGAACCCGCGGACCCGGCGGCTACCGGCCGGACTCCGGATCGGTAGCCGCCGGTGACCGCGGCGAACCGCTACGTGGGTGGAACGGAAGCCACCTCCGGCGGTATTCCCAGGTCGGCCTGGCCTCAGACGAAGGGGCGGGGCGCGTCGAACTTCTGCCGAACCTGGTCGGCAACTGCCTGATTCCCGCCCGCCTCGATCAACTTCGCGATCCGGTGCGCGCTCAGGTCGCGAACCGGGTTCCCCGCGTGCAACCCGATCTTGTCCAGCAGGATGCCGACGTGGTCGCTCGCGGTCCTGGTGCCGTGCATCAGCTTCCGGTAGATGCCGTAGAGCACCCCCGCGAACAGCGGCACGGTCACCCAGCCCGGCCACTCCAGCAGCAGGCCCAGCACCAGCGGAAGAACAGCAGCCGTGGCCAGGCCGAGGTAGAGGATCTTGTTCTCCTTGCTCATCGAGCGGCCTCCTGAGGCATCCGGTCGAACAGGTAGTCGGTGGGCTGCAAGCCCTGCGCGAGGTCGATCAGCTGGGACAACCGCATGGCCACTTCAGCGCGTCCGTCCCCGGCGTGGCTCCAGTCCCGCGCGGACACGTGCAGGAATCCCAGGAGCGGCAGGTTCTGCTGCGCCGCTTCGACGAGAAGTCCCAGCAGGAGGTCCCGCGGTGCTGGCTGCACAGCTGCGGCCAGCCAGTGGCTCACGCGGTGCCGCACCGGGTCCGGGACGGCCGCCGGAGCCCCCGCCGCGACCATCGCTCGGTACCACAGGAACACCAGCTGCGGCCGGACGACCGCATCGGTGATCAGCGGTCGGTCACCGCGGATGAGGTGCGTCGGGTCGGCGAGGGCGAGGAACAGGTACAGGTCCATGGGCCAGTTGTTGTCCCGGGCGGCATCATTCGCCAGCCGGTCGAGCAGGAGACGCCACAGGGTCGGGTTCGTGCTGGTGAGTTCGAGGAGTGCTTGCCTGGCCGTCGGATCTCCCCGCCCGTCCTCCCGGCGCGCCCGCTGGTGCAGTCGAACCAGCGCCTGCGCGGGAAACCTGGGGGCGATCACCTCGGTGCACACCTCGACCAGGATCTGCCCGACGGCGGCGGGCAGGTCGTCCGAAGTGGACCACTCCCACACCATGCGCCGGAAGAACCGCCCGTGCCGCTCGTCGCTCAGCCCCGCGATGAGCGCACGCACCCCGAAGTCCTGGAGGGGGTTCGACCGCGCGTTGCTTTCGGGGAACACCCATTGCTCGATCAGCCACCGCACGTGCGCGGGGGAGTTGGTCCGCAGGGATGCGGCCACCACGTGGTCGACCAGGTTCATCCGGTCCCGGCCGGTGAACAGCGGATCGCGGATGATGCTGTGCACCCAGCCGCAGAAGCGCTTCCGCAGGTCGGGGTAGCTGTCCCAGAAGTAGTCCCGCGCGGCTTGGTCGTAGCCCAGCTTGTCGAACTCGACCCGGCCGTCCGCGGTCACCTCGATCCCGAGCGACACCAGGTGGTCGTGGTGGCCGTCCTGCTCCAGCCGGGGCTCCTCCTCGAAGCCGAGCTGCTTCACCAGCCGGTGGGAGGCGAAGAACACCGCGTCACTGGTCGCGCCCCGGCACATCGCCGCGGCCAGGAGCACCGATCGCGCCCGGCCCCGTGCGTGCTTCCCGACCACTTCCGCGACTTCACCGCGCCGATCCGTGCAAGCCGAGATCGCCTCCAGGAACCAGCTTTCCGCGTCGCCGCCGGGATCCGAGCGCCGTGCTTCGACCGTCATGCGCGCCAGGTTGGTAATCTCGGCCATCGAGGCGGTCAGGTGCTGCTCGACGTCCTCGTGGTCCAGCCGATCGGTCGGCAGCGTGATCTGCTCGGCCGCGAGGTGGGCGGCCAGCACCTCGCGGCCGTCCGGCCGTTCGATCCGGACGATGTACCTCGACAGCTCGGCTTCGACGTGGTGGGCGAGGGAACCGGGCAGCACGACGACCAGGTGCCCGTCCGCCTTCTGCACCTCGGCGCGGAATGCGAGCAGTTCCCGTTGCCGCGCGCGGAACACCGCCTCGTTGCTGCTGCTCATGTCGAGCACGAACAGGTGTCGCGGCAGGACCTTCACCGCCGACAGGGAGGCGTCCGGATCGGCAGCTTCGTCCTCCAGCTCGGTGAGCGGCGCACGGTCTCCGGCGAGTTCGTGGAGCAGCATCGTCGCCGCCGTCCGACGTCCGCAACCGGGCGGCCCGGTCAGCAGCGCGGTACGGGCGTCCGCGAGCGTGGTTCGTGCGATGGCCAGTCCGGGCGGTGCGACGAACCGCTGCTTGAGCCACCGGAGGTCGTCGCTGGGCGTTCTCCGCCGACCGCGTGCCTGGGCCCGGACGCTCTCCCGGATGCTGTCGTACAGGTAGATGTTCTGATCACCGGAGCCCGAGTGGATCGGCCCCTGCGGATCGTGGAACTCGCTGTGGTTCTCGCTCATCGGTCCTCACCCCGGTCGCGTTCGGCGTCGACGTTCCGGTGCGGTCCGCTGCGGTCGTCCTCCCGTCCCGCGGGGTAGACGATGTACTGGTGACCACCTCCGGTGGAGACCGGTCCGGTGCTCCCGTGGAACGTCGTGTCGTTGAGGTTGAGCTGGCCGTTGGAGATGTTGCCCAGCTGCACGAGTTTGCCGTTGTTCGTCCCGCGGAAGGAGTTCCGGTCGCGGGCCGTCGAGGGCTCCGACGCGCTCCGATCGTCCAGCCCCGGCACCAGGTCGACGAGTTCGGCGGCGATCCGATCCAGGTCCGCATCGGCGTTTCCGGTGTCGTAGACGAGCGACTGGAGGTTCTCCAGGAAGCGCAGTTCCTCCGGCAGCACCCCCACCGGCAACCGGTCCAGCTTGCGCCCGCACAGGATCGGGATGATGCGGGCGCCGGACCTCCTGGCGTTCAGGATCTCCTTGCGGGTCCAGTCGTCCTCGTTGGCGAGCAGGAGGTTGCCGTCCCGGTCGCGGGCGTCGAGCCATCGCGGCCCGATCAGCACCAGCAGCGCGCGAGCGCTGGTGGAGGCCGCCGACAACCGGACCCGGTAGTCGTCGCCGGGCCGGATCGACTTGCTGGCGCGGAAGACCTGCTCGCTGCCGAAGCGCCTGGACAGCTCCTGCTCGATCGCGAGGGCGGCGTACTTGCAGTCCTCGCTGCGGTAGTTGATGAAGATTTCGGGCACAGCGGTACCTCACGTCTTGCCGGGTTGTCGGTTACTCAGCTGGTTCGCAACGAGGCGGTCAGCCTCGGCTGGATCTCGCGCACGGCGGGGGCGGTGTGGAATCGGGTGAGCACGCGGGCCAGCCTGCGGAGATCGGTCAGAATGGTGGCGGAACTGACGATGTCGACGGTGTCGAGCACCGTGCCGAGCAGGGCGCAGGCGTGGTCGACCTCGCCCGCCGTGGCGTGGGCGAGCGCGCGGCGCACGCCGTAGCGCGCGGTGGAGCGCAGTGCGTGCGGTGGAACGCGCTGGACCTCCCGGTCCAGGACGGCCGCTGCATCGCGGGCCCTGCCCAGGTCGTGCAGGCACCACCCGGAGACCATGGCGACCGGATCGGTCAGGTTCGCGGTGCCGATCACCGGTCCGCTGTCGGTCGGGGGTGCGCTGAGCAGCTCGCGCGCCTGGTCCAAGCTCCGCATGCAGGCGTCGTAGTCTCCGGCCAGCGCATGGCCTTGTGCTTCGCGCTGGGCGGCCAGGCCCAGCACGCGGGCGGATGTCCCGGGAGTTCGCCGGGCTCGGCGGGCGAGCTCGATCGTCTGCCGCGCGTCCTCCCGGTACAGCGTGACCAGCGCGCGCCGGACCAACGAGTAGGCGGCCAGGGAGCGGTCGTTCCCCGCTGCAGCGAGTTCCACCGCGTGGTCGGTCCACCACAGTGCGGCATCGTCAGCACCGGACTCCTGAGCCATCCACCCCGCGAACTCGGCGTAACGCGCTCCGAGCACCAGGAGCTCGTCCCGGACCCCGGGTGCGGTCCTGACGGCCAGGTCTCGGAGGGTGTGGGTTTGCGCGATGAGCGCTGGCAGCACCGCGGACGGGCTCGCCGTCTGACCCAGCTTCCGGTACTGGTCGAACAGGGTTCGGAAGGTGGAGACCGGGCCGTCGCCGGCGATCGCGGGAGCGCCGCCCAAGCTGAAGGCCAGCACCGAGGCCGCACCCACCGTCAGGACCTGCCTGCGGTCCATCGGGCGGAACCAGCTCTTGCCACCTGATTCGAGACTCATCAGCCACACCTCACCGTCGCGGTTCGCTTCGGGCAGCGGCGCTTCGGAAGTGCGCGGTGGCACCATGTCGGCGAGCTTTCCGCCCGCGTCGAGGACGACGTCGCAACGCCGGGCGAATTCCGGCGTCGGTCTCTTCGAACCCGTCTCGATCTTGCTGAGGTGCCCCTTGCTGTAGTGCAGTTCAGCCGCGAGCCGGGTGAGCGAAAGACCGGCGGCGATGCGCAGCTTTCGAAGCTCTGCCCCGAACATCATGGGCTGCTCGGTCATGGTCTCCTCCCGGTTTCCCGTTGCCAGTCCGGACTGTCGACGGGAAACCGCTGTTCGTTCTCGCTGGTTCTCGCGCACGGTGGAACTCGTCGGTCCGGCGGTGCCGGGCCACCGGGGAACACTAGGAGGGCAAATGATCAAGGACGAGCGGTTTCGCGGATCGGCACCCGATGAGCGCAATCGAACCCGGGCGAGGCTGGTGGGGAGGGTGCTGCTCACCCTCGTGTTCAGCGGCGCGCAGGTGTGGTCGGCGGGCGTCCTGGTGGACGTGATCGGTTCCGGTATCGCGTTGTTCGCGTTCGCGCTGGTGATGTCGGCTGCTCTCATCGCGGTCCTCGACGCGTGGCGGGAGATCTGGCGCTTTGCGGCCGTGAGCCGCACGTCGGTGGAGTGTGGCGGATAAGCGAATGCGCGATCGGCGGATTTGCGGGGTTTCCCGTTTCCTCCTCGCAGTGGAAACGGGAAACCAAGCTCGGGGGCGCTTTCCGGTGGAAGTGAAGTTGCGGGCTCGGTTGTTCCCGTTGCATCTTCCGGGGACTTGCCGCCCAGCCGTGGAGTCGCCGTGAACCTGCCCGGTTCTGCTCGCCGCTTTCCGCTCGATGATCTCGGACCGCTGGGGGCGGTGGTCGGGGATGCCCGGGTCGTTGCCGTCGGGGAGAACAACCACTACATCCGGCGTGACCGCCCGGCCGTTGGACCCGGTCGGCGAGGGCAGCGTCGAGCAGACGGTGGGCGAGTCCGGGCCCGTGCTGCTCGACCTGCGGTCGGCCACCACCGGCCCCGCCTCGATCCGGCACGTGACCACCACGGTGCCGGTGGGCGTGGTCGAGGCGTTCGACGTGGTGGTCTGCCTGCCCGAGATGAGCCCGAGCTCGTTCGTGCTCGGCTGAACCGTCAGGTCAGCGGCCGGTCGGCGACCAGCTGCAGCAGGAGGTCGGCCACCTGGGCGTCGGTGATCAGGGTGGTCACCACGCCGGAGCGCAGGACCGCGTCGATCGCCCGCGCCTTCGGCACCGTGTATCCCAGGGCGATCACCTCCGGGATCTGGCGGAGCTGGTCGTGCTCGATCGCCAGGACGTGGTGCGCCAGGCCCGTCGACATCGCGTTGCCGTCGGCGTCGAACAGGCGGGCCGCGATCTCCGCCGTCGCCCCGCGCTCCTGGATCGCGTCCCGCTCCGGTTGGCCGAGGGCGTCGTAGACCGTCGATTCGTCCGGGCGCCAGGCGCCGATGCTGACCACCGCCTTGGTCAGGTGGCGGAACTGGTCGAAGGTCTCGGCGATGCCCGGCTGGTTGCGCAGGATCTCGGTGGTGCGGCGGTCCGGCAGCACCAGCGGGCCGTAGATCGGGTACGCGGGGCCGCCGGAGATGTCGGCCAGCCGACCCACCGTCTCCACCGAGCGGTCGCGCATGTCCATGCCCGCCTGCACCCCGCACAGCTGCACGACCGGGCACTTCGGCAGGGTGCGGACGGCGTCGGCCATGGCGTTGACCGAACGCGCCCAGGACAGGCCGATCACGTCGTCCGCGGTGGCCGTCTCGGCCAGCAGGTCCGCCGCCAGCGAGCCGATCCTGCGGCGCAGCTCCGGGCGCTCGGCCTTGGACTGCGCTCGATTGAGCACCAGCACCCGGCGCAGCCGGTAGCCGGTCCGCACCGCCTCCGACAGCTCCAGGTCGATCGGCACCGGCAGGTCGAACTCGACCCGGACCAGGCCGGTTTCCTGCGCAGCGGCGAGGATCCGGGCCACCTTGAAGCGGCTGATCCCGAACTCCTGGGCGATCTCCAGCTTGGCCCGGCCCTGGACGAAGAACCGGTGCGCGATGGAAGCCGCCGTGACCGTGTCGGTCAACTTCGACCGGGTCTGCCGTGTGCTCATATGAGCATCCTAGAGGTGAAATGTTGACGTAACACGCAGGATCATCCTTCAATGCTCCGCGAGTTGCCGGAACGAACGGCCCGCAGTGCTCATATGAGCGGGTCGGCGGAAGGGGTGTCATGCGCGCCGCGATCATCGATCAGCCCGGTTCGATCAGGGTGGGTGAGGTGCCGGACCCGAAACCCGGCGACGGGCAGCTGGTGATCGCGGTCGGGGCGTGCGGCATCTGCGGCACCGACCTGCACATCGCCGACGGGCACTTCCCGCCCACGCCCTACCCGATCGTGCCGGGGCACGAGTTCGCCGGTGAGGTCGTCGAAATCGGTGCGGACGTGCCGGGCGGCTGGAAGATCGGCGACCGGGTCGCCGTCGACCCCTCGCTGTTCTGCGGCTACTGCACGCCCTGCCGGTCCGGGCACGGCAACCTCTGCGCGAACTGGAACGCCACCGGCGACACCGTCGACGGGGCCTTCGCCGAGTACGTGGCGATCCCCGCCAGCACCGCCTACCGGATGCCCGACGCCATGACCTGGCAGCAGGGCGCGCTGGTCGAGCCGGTGTCCTGCGCGGTGCACGGCGTGCGCCAGATCGGCGTCGAGGCGGGGGAGCGGTTCCTCGTGGTCGGCGCGGGCACGATGGGGCTGCTGATGCAGCAGCTGCTCCAGCGCGGCGGAGCCCAGGTCTCCGTGGTCGACCGCAACGCGGCACGCCTGGAACGGGCCACGAAGCTCGGCGCGGTTGCGGTGAGCACCGACGTCGCCGAGCTCGACCAGCGCTTCGACGCCGCCGTGGACTGCACCGGGGCCGCGCCCGCGATCGAGGCGGCCTTCGACTCGCTGCGCCGCGGCGGTCGGCTGCTGGTGTTCGGCGTCGCCCCGGCCGAGGCGCGGATCTCCCTGTCGCCGTTCCGGATCTACAACGACGAGATCAAGATCGTCGGCTCGATGGCGGTGCTGCACAGCTACGGGGCGGCGCTGGACCTGGTCGCCTCCGGGGCCGTGGACACCGACTCGCTGCTCACCGACACGTTGCCGCTGGAGGAGTTCCCCGCCGCGCTGGACCTGATGCGCAGCGGTGCCGGGCTGAAGGTGCAGGTCCTGCCGGGAGGCGTTGATGCGAAGTAGAGCCAAGCTGGCCGTGCTCGCGGTCGTCGCGCTGCTCCTCAGCGGGTGCGCGGGAGCCGGGGCGCTGGGCGCGGGCGGGCGCACGCTGGTCGTGGCCATCGTGTCCAACCCGCAGATGGAGGACGCCATCGCGCTGTCCGACCAGTTCGAGCGGGACAACCCGGGCATCAGGCTGAAGTTCGTGCAGCTGCCGGAGAACCAGGCGCGCGCCAAGATCACCGCGTCGACCGCCACCGAGGGCGGCGAGTTCGACGTGGTGATGATCAGCAACTACGAGACCCCGCAGTGGGCGGCCAACGGCTGGCTGGAGAACCTGCAGCCCTACATCGACGCCAGCGAGGGCTACGACCCCGACGACTTCATCCCCAGCATCCGCGAATCGCTGTCCCACGAGGGCTCGATGTACGCGGTGCCGTTCTACGGCGAGTCCTCGTTCCTGGCCTACCGCAAGGACCTGTTCGAGAAGGCCGGGCTGACCATGCCGGAACGGCCCACCTGGCAGCAGATCGCCGAGTTCGCCGCCCGGCTGGACGACAAGGAGGCCGGGGTCGCCGGGATCTGCCTGCGCGGCAAGCCCGGCTGGGGCGAGAGCCTGGCGCCGTTCAGCACGGTGGCCAACACCTTCGGCGCCCGCTGGTTCGACGAGAACTGGAACGCCCAGCTGACCTCGCCGGAGTTCCGCGCCGCCGCCCAGTTCTACGTCGACCTGGTGCGCCAGCACGGCGAGGTCGGCGCGTCCAGCGCCGGGTTCACCGAGTGCGGCACGCGCTACGGGCAGGGCGAAGCGGCGATGTGGTACGACGCGACGGTCATGGCGGGCACCAACGAGGACCCGGCCAGCAGCGAGGTCGTCGGCAAGTCCGGCTACGTCGCCGCCCCGGTGGTGCGCACCGAGACCAGCGGCTGGCTCTACACCTGGTCGCTGGCCATGCCGAAGGTCGCCAAGGACAAGGACGCCGCGTGGCGGTTCATGCGCTGGATGACCGACAAGGACTTCGTGCGCACCGTGGGCACCACCTTCGGCTGGAACCGGGTGCCGCCGGGGTGCCGCCTGTCGACCTACCAGATCCCCGAGTACCAGGAAGCCGCGCGCGCCTACGCACCGGCGACGCTGGCCGGGATTGACAGCGCGCACCAGCGCAACACCATGCTGCAGCCGGTGCCCTACCCGGGCATCCAGTTCGTCGGCATCCCCGAGTTCCAGGACCTCGGGACGCGGGTGAGCCAGCAGCTGTCGGCGGCCATCGCCGGGCAGATCTCGGTGGACGAGGCGCTGCAGCAGTCCCAGGAATACGCCGAATCCGTCGGTGCGGCCTACCGGGAGACCAGATGACGCAGACGGCCACCCCGCCCACCGCGGTCGCCCCGGTGGCGACCCGGAAACCCCCAGGAAAGTGGTCGCGCGAGGCGTGGCTGCGCCGCGCGCCGCTGATGCCCGCGCTGCTGTTCACCATCCTGGTCACGCAGATCCCGTTCCTGCTGACGGTGTTCTACTCGTTCCAGTCCTGGAACCTGGTGCGCCCGGGATCGCGGCACTTCGTCGGACTGCGCAACTACGTCGACGTGTTCGCCGACAGCCAGTTCCGCGGCGCGATGCTCAACACCGTGCTGCTGACGGTGGTGTGCGTGCTGGTGGCGATGCTGCTGGGCCTCGGCCTGGCCCTGCTGCTGGACCGCCAGTTCCTGGGCCGCAGCGTGGTGCGCACGCTGCTGATCACCCCGTTCCTCATCCTGCCCGCGGCCGGTGCGCTGCTGTGGAAGACGACGATGTTCGACCCGACCTACGGGCTGCTGAACTTCGCGTTCGGCACCCGGGTCGACTGGCTCTCGCAGTTCCCGCTGGCGTCGGTGATGGCGCAGGTCATCTGGCAGTGGACGCCGTTCATGATGCTGCTGATCCTGGCGGGGCTGCAGGCCCAGTCCAAGGAGGTGCTGGAGGCCGCGGCGGTCGACGGCGCGGGCCGGTGGCGGACCTTCGCCTCGATCACCCTGCCGCAGCTGGGCCGGTACCTGCAGCTGGCCGTGCTGCTCGGCGCGATCTACATCGTGAACAGCTTCGACGCGATCTACCTGATGACCCAGGGCGGTCCGGGCACCGCGAGCACGAACCTGCCGTTCTACATCTACCAGCGGGCCTTCGAGGGCTTCGACGTCGGGCAGTCCTCGGCGATGGGCGTGATCGTGGTGGTGCTGACCCTGATCGTGGCGACTTTCGCGCTGCGCCTGATGTTCCGGACCTTCGGCGTGAGCGAGGTGCGATGATGCGTGCGGGCAACCCCATCGGCCGCTGGGCGCTGACCGCGCTGACCTGGGTGGTCGCGGTCCTGTTCGTGTTCCCCGTGCTGTGGATGGTGCTCACCTCCTTCAAGCAGGAGGGCGACGCCTACACCAACCCGCCGAAGCTGGTGTTCACCCCGACGCTGGAGCAGTTCGCCGGTGTGCTGGAGCGCGGTTTCCTGCCGTACCTGGCGAACTCGGCGTTCGTGACGGTGGTGTCCACGCTGCTCGTGCTGCTGCTGGCGGTGCCCGCGGCGTACGTGCTGTCCATCTCGGCGGTGCCCGGGACGCGGGACGCGCTGGGCTTCTTCCTGTCCACGAAGATGCTGCCGATCGTCGCGGCGATCATCCCGCTGTACGTGATCTCGCAGAACCTCAAGCTGCTGGACAACGTGTGGGCGCTGGTGGTCCTCTACACCGCGATGAACCTCCCGCTGGCGATCTGGATGATGCGCTCGTTCTTCCTGGAGGTCCCCAAGGAGATGGTGGAGGCCGGGCGGATCGACGGCGCGAAGCTGCCGACGCTGCTGTTCCGGGTGGTGCTCCCGGTCGTCGCGCCCGGCATCGCGGCCACCGCGCTGATCTGCGTGATCTTCTCCTGGACGGAGTTCTTCTACGCGGTCAACCTGACCGCTGCCCAGGCCGGGACGGTCCCGGTCTTCCTGGTCGGCTTCATCACCAGCGAAGGCCTCTACTGGGCCCAGCTGAGCGCGGCGGCCTTCCTGGCCTCGCTGCCGGTGATGATCATCGGCTGGGCGGCGCAGAACCACCTCGTCCGAGGCCTCTCCATGGGCGCGGTAAAGTAGTCCGAACCCGACGGCGCCCGCCCGGTGCACGACTCCGGGCGGGCGCTGCTGGTTCTGGGAACCGTTGCGGTCAACCCCCGTAGTAGTTGTGGGTGCCGACGGCGCGGCGGGCCTCGCTGCCCGCCGACTGCAGCGCCGGGTCGCCGGAGTCGTCGCCTCGCAGGTCGACGTGCTTGGACTGGGCGACGATCACGTAGCGGTGGTCCTGGCCGATGTACTGCCACTCGTCCGCGCCGTCCACGTCTCCGTCGCACACCCCCGCGCCGCGGCCGGAGTTCGGGTCCCAGCAGCCGAGGTCCAGGTAGTCCATCGCGTCGAACTCCTCCTCCACGGTGGACGCGGTCGCGTGGTCGGCGAACGGGAAGACCCAGACCGTGGTGATGATCTGCACGTCGTCGTCGACGAAGTTGGCCACCAGCATCTCCGAGCAGCCGTGCTCGTCCAGCACCGACCGGACCTCCTCGGCCACCGAATCGGTGCACCCGTTGGTGGAACCGGCTTCGTAGGTGTGCCGCGTGCCGGTGTCGTCGGTGAACTCGTCCGGCATGAACGCGTCCAGGGTGAACGGGGTCTGGTCGGTCGAGGCGTCGTCGAGCGCAGCCGAATCGGGGTTCGTGGCAGCCCCGGTCGTCGAGTCCTCGACGGAGGACGGTTCCGCTTCGGAGGAGTCCGGCGAGGTGGTAGCGGCGTCGGCCGAGGAGGTCGGCGGCGGGGCGCTCAGGTGCGGGCTCGAACCGAGACCGCTGTTGAGCACGACGACCAGGACCAGCGCGACCAGCGCGACGCCGCCGACCACCCAGCCGAGGACGGGGAGCCACGGCCGGGGCGGTTTGGCCGGTGGGGGAGGCACGGGAGCCTGCCCGGCCAGCGGGTGAGGAGCGGGGAGCGCGGCCGGTGCGAGGGGCGCGGACGGCGCAGGTGATCCGGGAGGCGTGGCTGGCCCGGAGAACGTGGGCGGTCCGGACAGCATCGGAGGCGGGACAGGCGCGGACAGCGTGGCCGGGGGAGCGGGTGCGGACGGTGCGGGGGTTTGCCCGGCCAGCGGGTCGATCCTGGTCGCGGCGATGGTGGCCGTCCGGCGTTCGTCGATCATGCTGACGACCTCCGCGGGCAGCCAGCGGGTGCGGTCGCCGGTCAGGTCGGCGAGGGAGTCGAGCAGCTGTTTGGACGTCGGCCGGTCGGCGGGGTCCTTGGCCAGGCAGGTGCTGATGATCCGGGCGAGCTCGCCCGGCAGCTGGTCGAGGCCGGACAGGTCCGGCGTCTCGTGCACGACGCGGTAGAGGATCGCCTGGGACTCGCCACCGCCGAACGGCCCGCGACCGGTCGCGGCGAACACCAGCAGGGCACCCAGCGCGAACACGTCGGCGGGGGCGCCCACCGGCGCGCCGGTGACCTGTTCGGGGGACATGAACGCGGGCGTGCCGAGGACTTCCGCGGTGTGGGTCTCGTCCATCGCCCGCGCGATGCCGAAGTCGATCACCCGGGGCCCGTCCTCGGCCAGGATCACGTTGCTGGGCTTGAGGTCGCGGTGCACCACCTCGCAGGCGTGGATGGCGCCGAGCCCCTCGGCCAGGCCCGCCCCGAGCGAGCTGATCGCCGACGGCGGCAGCGGCCCCTGCTCCTTCACGACCTCGTGCAGAGTGGGGCCGGAGATGTAGGCGGTGACCAGCCACGGCGACTCGGCGTCGGGATCGGCGTCGACCACCGGCGCGGTGTAGAAGCCCGCCACGGCGCGCGGCGGTGACCTCCCGCGCGAACCGGCGCCGGAAGTCCGGATCGTCCCCGAGCTCCGGCCGCACCACCTTCACCGCGACCAGCCGCCCACCGCGCGACACGCCGAGGTACACCCGCCCCATCCCGCCGCGCCCCAAGCGGTTGCGCAGGCGGTAAGTCCCCACCTCGCGCGGATCGTCCGGCAGCAGAGGTCCCAGCAAGGACTGCCCCCTCACCCCACATCACCCGATGCGTTGATCATGGCACCCGAAATCCACCGCCATCCCGGATTTCCGCAGATTGCCCGGACCGGGGAGGCCGGGCCCCCGGAGTGGTGACCGTCACGAGGGTGCTCCGGGGACTTGGGACGAAGGTCCTGGCCACGGAGCGTGGTTGTTCGGCATGCTGGCTGTAGTCGCCCAGTCCTGGTCGGGGCAGTCCGGGCGATTTCGGTGCCTTTCTGCGAGGAGTACGACCATGGATGACACCCGGTTCGACGCGACCGCAACGACTGGTGTCGCGGCGGAGGGCGAGACGATCCGGACTCTGCTGGAGGCCGTGCCGACCGCCCAGGTCGTGCCGGCGCCGCGGGACTCCGAGGAGTCGAGCGGGCGGCCCCGGCTGGTCATCAACCGGGGACCGGACGCCGGGACCGGTTTCGCGATCGGGGGTTCGCGCATCACGATCGGGCGAGACCGGGACTGCGACATCGTCGTCGAGGACATGACGGTGTCGCGCGTGCACGCCGAGCTGCGGCTGCGGGACGGTCGGTACGTCGTGGTGGACGGCGGTTCGCTCAACGGCACCTACCTCAACCGGCAGCCGGTGGACATCGCCGAGCTGAGCGACGGCGACGAGCTGTGGATCGGCCGCGTCCGCTTCACCTTCCGCAGCGGCGGCTGAGGCCGACCGCTCCTACAGTGGGGACGTGGGCGGCTCCGGCGTGACCACCGTGTTCCTGGTCGACGACCACGAGGTCGTGCGGCTGGGGCTGGTCGACCTGCTCGATTCCGAGGAGGACCTGGTGGTGGTCGGGCAGGCCGCTTCCGCGGGCGAGGCGTTGGCCCGCATCCCCGCCGTGCGCCCGGACGTGGCCGTGCTGGACGTGCGGCTGCCGGACGGCAACGGGGTCGACCTGTGCCGCGAGCTGCGGTCCAGGCAGCCCTCGCTGCAGGTGCTGATGCTGACCTCCTTCACCGACAAGCAGGCCATGCTCGACGCCATGCTGGCCGGGGCCGCCGGCTACGTCGTCAAGAACATCAAGGGCATGGAGCTGGCGTCGGCCGTGCGCCGGGTCGGCGCGGGCAAGTCGCTGCTCGGCGAGCAGGAGACCGCGGCGCTGGTGAACAGGTTGCGCGCCGAGCTCGACGGCACCTCGAAGCTGCCGGACCTGACCGGGCAGGAGCGGATCCTGCTGGACTGCATCCGCCAGGGCATGACCAACCGGCAGATCGCCGACCGGATGTTCCTGGCCGAGAAGACCGTCAAGAACTACGTGTCCCGGCTGCTGAGCAAGCTCGGGCTGCAGAGCCGCACCCAGGCGGCGGTGCTGGCCACCCGGCTGCGCCACCGCCCGGAGGCGTGAGCGCTCGCCGGGTGCCAGAGTGGAGTCGTGAGCAGGGCGGACTCGCCAGGATCGGGGGAGCTGCGGGAGGGGGCCGCTCCGTCGCTGGTGGGCACCCTCTCCCGGTTGCGGCTCAAGGAGCTGCTGGCCCAGGTCCAGGCGCGCATCGAGGAGATCGTCGGCCTGCGGGACCGGATGGACGTCCTGCTGGAGGCCGTGCTGGCCATCTCCTCGGAGCTGGAGCTGGACTCGGTGCTGCGCCGCATCGTGCGCACCGCCATCGACCTCGTCGACGCCCGCTACGGCGCGATCGGCGTCCTGGCGCCCGACGGCACGCTCAGCCGGTTCATCTACGACGGCATCGACGAGGAGACCACCCGGCGCATCGGCCACCTGCCGACCGGGCGCGGGGTGCTGGGCGTGGTCATCGAGGCGGACAAGCCGCTGCGGTTGGACGACATCTCCGAGCACCCGGCGTCGGTGGGGTTCCCGTCGCACCACCCGCCGATGCGCACCTTCCTCGGGGTGCCGATCCGGGCCCGGCAGGAGACCTTCGGCAGGCTGTACCTGACCGAGAAGCTCGGCGGCGGGCAGTTCACCGAGGACGACGAGGTCGTGCTGCAGGCGCTGGCCGGGGCGGCCGGGATCGCCGTCGACAACGCCCGGTTGTTCGAAGAGGTGCGCCGCCGCGAGCGCTGGCTGGACGCCACCGGCGAGATCACCGCGGAACTGCTGGCCGGTACCGATTCCATCGACGCGCTCCAGGTGATCGCCGAGCGCGCGGCCGAGCTCACCAACGCCGACTACGCGCTGCTGGCGGTGCCCGCGCGCGGCGACGACGTCGAGGTCGAGGAGCTGACGGTGACGGTCTCGGCCGGGGCCGGTGTCGAGGACCTGGTGGGCCGGTCGATCCCGGTCGACGGCTCGGTGACCGGGCAGGTGTTCCGGGAGCGGGTGCCGCGCAACGTCCCCAACCTGTCCACGGTCGACGGTGCCGCGGTGGAGCTCGGCCCGGCGCTCGCGGTGCCGATGCGGGCGGAGGGCACCATCTCCGGGGTGCTGCTGGCCGTGCGGCGGGCCGGGGCCAAGGGGTTCGACGAGGAGCAGCTGCTGGTGGTGTCGTCGTTCGCCGACCAGGCCGCGCTGGCGCTGCAGTGGGCGGAGGCGCAGGCCGCGCGGCGCGAGCTGGACGTGCTGGCCGACCGCGACCGCATCGCCCGCGAGCTGCACGACCACGTCATCCAGCGGCTGTTCGCCATCGGCATGGCCATGCAGGGCACCCAGCGGCGGGCGAAGGCGCCCGACGTGGCGGGCCGGTTGACCGAGCACATCGACCAGCTGCACGAGGTGATCCAGGACCTCCGCGCCAGCATCTTCGACCTGCAGCTCGCCGCCGAGCACCCGAGCGGGTTCCGCAACCGGGTGCAGCGGGTGGTCACCGACGTGGTGGGCGACAACCCGCTGCGGATCACCATGCGGATGGCCGGGCCGCTGGACGTGCTGCCGCCGAGGCTGGCCGAGCACGCCGAGGCGGTGGTGCTGGAGGCGGTGAGCAACACCGTCCGGCACGCGCAGGCCTCGGAGCTGTCGGTGACGATCTCGCTGGACGACGACCTGACCATCGACGTCACCGACAACGGCATCGGCATCGAGAACGCGGTGGCGCACAGCGGACTGCACAACCTGGCCGAGCGGGCGGTGCAGATGAGCGGGCGGTGCACTGTGGAGCGGTTGCCAGCTGGCGGGACGCGGGTGCTGTGGACAGCACCGCTGAGCCCGCCGCCGGGGTGAGCTGGCGGTCGAAAACCATTTCCCCGGTTCCGGCCGGTCGTGGGAGGATCCCGCGGGTGTCCGCACCGCGCGTTGAGCTGCTGCGCTGGCAGTTCGAGATGACCTGGTCGCTGTTCGAGTTCCACCTCGCCGAGCTGGTGCCCGAGGACTTCCGCTGGGAGCCCGCCGAGCACTGCTGGACGGTGCGGCGCGGAGCGGACGGCGGCTGGGAACCGGACTTCGCCGAGGTGGAGCCCGATCCGATCCCGGTCCCCACGATCGCCTGGACCACCTGGCACATCGGCTGGTGGTGGACGGTGACCCTCGACCACGCGCAGGGTCGGCCGCCGCGCGAGCGCACCGAGGTCAGGTGGCCCGGCGCCGATGCGGCCGTCGACTGGCTGCGCGGGCTGCGCGACGAGTGGTCGGCGGTGCTGGACCGGCTCACCGACGCGGACTTGGACGCGCCCGCGCCGTTCCCGTGGCAGGACGACCCGGACAAGACCGTGGCGCACATGGTGGCGTGGGTGAACGGCGAGCTGATGAAGAACGTCGCCGAGATCGGCCAGCTCCGACTGCTGCGCGCCGCATCCGCGCACGCTTGAGGCCTACCCGTGGTGGGCGCGTTCCCGCGGTCGGATGTGCTCGATCTCGGGAGCGCGCCGGGCGGTCGGAATCCGCGGTTCCGGGTGCTCGCGCGTCGCTGCCCACCCGCAGGCCGTGCCCACGACCGCCGCACCTGCGAGCACGCCGAGCCGGACCAGGTCGGCGGAACCCTCCCAGACCAGGTCGCCGAGTTCGTGAACGACGAAGCTGTTCAAGAACATCCAGCACAGCAACGCCGTGATCAACGCGCCCGGCAGGCTTCGGATCGCGCCCGCGTAGCCGAGGACGACCAGCGCCAGCACGGCCAGCGCAGCCGTCGGCTCGCCGGACCACCAGGACGCGGCCCCAGCGGGGACAGTCCCCGCGGCCGCCACGAAGAACCCCACCGCGGAAGCCGTTGCGGCCCCGGCGACGGGCGGGCTGGAATCACGCATCGCCACCGCCTCCCGCGGCAGGCGGCCTCACCGCCACCTGGCCAGACCGCGCAGCGCCAACGCCACGCCCAGGAACACCGCGATGAACCCGACGGCCCACAGCAGCTCCGTCATCGGGGACGCCTCCTCGCCAGATCTGCCGATGCCTCCAGTACACGTCTCCGGCGCGGGCGGGGGAACCGGCCTTGACGAGATCCGGACGCTGATCGGCCCGGGCCGCACGCGGTGTTGACGGCGGACGGGAAAACCCGTTGCAGTGATCGATAAAGTCGGTTCCGTGGGGATGTCGAGCCGGGTGGCGGAGGAGATCTTCGGGAAGCGCGGGGTGGACCTCGGCGCGGCCCGTCGCGGGAGGGGGTGGACCAACCACACGTGGATCGCCGACGAGTTCGTCGTCCGCGTCGCACCGGAGCCCGGTTCGGCTGATCTGCTCCGCGAGCTGGAGCTGGTCGAGCTGCTCCCGGCGGAGGTCGGGTACCCGGAGGTCCTCGACGCCGGGGTGCACCACGGGCACGAGTGGGTGCTCACCCGGCGCGTGGTGGGGGAGAACCTGGACGAGGTCTGGCCGTCGCTGGACGACGCGGCCCGTGCGCGCGCCGTCGAGCAGATGTGGGAGCGCGCCCGCAACGTCCACCGCGTCGACGTCGCCGCAGCCGCCCCGCACGCCCGCAGCCGCTCGCCGTTCTTCCCGGACGGCCCGGCGGACGTCGAGGCCTCGCTCGGCCGGATCGTCGCGGCGGGCGCGCTCACCGAGCGCCAGAAGGACGGCCTCCTGCAAGCGCTGGAGCGGTTCTGGGCCGCGCTTCCGGCGGCGCCGCGCGCCTTGAACCACGGCGACCTGTGCGCGCCGAACACGTTGTGGCACGACGGTTCGGTCGTGGCGCTGCTCGACTTCGAGTTCTCCGTCATCGCCCCCACCGCGATCGACCTCAACGAGGTGGTCAAGATCGCTTTCGGTCCGGGCGACACCGCCGAGCGCGCGCCGCTGCGGGGCGTGGTGCGCGAGATCGGCGAGTCCGCGCTGGCCCCGGCGGGCGGCCCGGACGTGCTGATCGGCTACTCGATCATGCTCGAAACCTGGGTGCTGGAACGGGAGCTCACCGCGCCGGAGCCGGACGAGGACGACCGCGCCACCGCGATCGCGATGCTCGCCGCCTTCGCCGAGGACGACGGCGGCCACTTCGCCCCGATCCTGCGCTGATCCCGCGGTGTCCAAAGGGGATCAGGCGGTGCGCCAGCGGCGGATGCGGCGGGTGAGGCTGCGGCCGAGGTTGTACAGGACCAGCGTGATGCCCGCCCACGGCAGCACCAGCAGGAACATCCGCAGGACGCCGACCACGGCCGCTGCCGCGTCACCGGCCCGGACCGCCCCGCCCACGGCGTCCCAGTGCGCGACCAGCGCCTGCCACACCACGGGCAGCACGTAGGGCGCCAGCACCAGGAATCCGATGATCCAGTACGCCAGGCACGGGATCACCAGCACCACCCAGACCGTGATCACCCACCGGACCCAGGGCTTCAGCTCCCGCACCCGCGGGTGCGGCGGACGCCCCGGCAGCATGCTGCGCAGCACCGGCCCCATCCGGTCGAACAGGTCGGGAACGCCGACCAGGTCGCTGAGGATGTAGTAGCCGTCCAGCCGGACCGACGGCACGAACTGCCAGACCGTCGAGACCTGCCAGGCCACCAGCGCGACCAGCAACCACGGCTGGCCGGTCGCGGCGAAGACCGCGATCATCACCAGCATGGCGATCGCGTTGAAGTAGACACCGCCCAGGTCCGTGCGCAGGCGGCCCGCCCGGCTCAGCCGGTAGGAATCGGTGACGGTGCTGTACATGGCTGGCCACACCAGGTAGATCCCCACGCCCATCGCGCCCGGCCGCGCGCCGCCGTAGCGGCAGGCCGCGACGTGCCCGCACTCGTGGAAGATCCCGGAGACCACGAGCACGCCCAGCACCAGCAGGATCTGCTCCGGCCGGTCGACCAGCTCCCGCGCCCCCGCCAGCAGCTGGGCGACCCCGCCGCGGACGGCGAGCCAGACCTCGGCGGCGGCGAAGGCGGCCAGCACGAGGACCACGACCGGCGGCCAGAACAACGGCTGGAACACCCGGGCGATCACCGCGACGACGTGCTCGGGCACCAGCGCGACCCGGAACTTCAGCGCCAGCAACCGGTCCCGGCCCTTCGGCAGCGGTGCGGGCGGGGCCGATGCGGACTCGGCGACCACGATCCCGGCGCGGCGCAACCGGTTCTCGACGAGGTAGGAGACCTGCTCGGCGGTGATCTCGCGGCCCCACTCGGCGCTCAGGTCGGCGGCGAGGCGCGCGTAGCTGCGGCGGCCGTCCAGCCCTGCCGCCACCAGGTAGAGCAGGTGGGTCAGCTGCAGGACCTGGCCGTCGACGCGGCGGACCAGGTAGGGCGGTTCGCGGTGGCCGGAGCCCTGGTACTGGCCGATCAGCTCGGTGCCCGCGACCAGGGCGGGCACCACGAGCCGCGCGACGTCAGGTTCGGCCGCGGGCTCCCCGGCGCGGTGCCCCTCTGCGACCATCACGACTCCTCGCCCTCGAAGACCGGCTCCTGAACGGCGGAATCTCAGCGTCCGCCTGCTGTGGAATGCCCGGTCCCCAGCGCCAGTACACGGCGGTTGGGCCAGGCGGACGCTGAGAGGTCGCCGAGCTTGAACTCGACGATCACCCCGGCTGGTGGTGCGCCGAGCGGTCGGCGCACCACCAGGGCGGGAGACGTCAGCTCGGGTTGCCGCCGCCGGTGCCGCCGATGCCGTTGCCGCCGATGCCATCGCCACCGATGCCGTCGCCGCCGTCGCCGCCGTCGCCGCCGTCGCCGCCGCTACCGCCGTCGCCGCCGTTGCCGCCGTTGCCGCCGCCCTGGCCGCCGCCGGTGCCGCCGCCGGTGCCGCCGTCACCACCGGTGATGTCACCGGTGGTCGTGATGTCGTTGTCCCCGTAGGCCACGACGTGGTCGTGCGGGTCGAAGTCGAGGACGACGACGTCCGCGCCGTTCCACGGGAGCCAGAAGGTCGACATGACCGTGCGCGCCGGCAGGAACTCCACGCGCTGGACCTCGAGTTCGGCGTGGTTGAGCGGTCCAGAGGTTCGTGGCATCAGGTGCTCCTTCGCAAACTCAGTGAATTCACCGGAAGAACCGGAACGAGGCCACCCCCTCAAGGATCGCGCTCCAGTGGCACGGTCCCGGCGCACGGGGCAGAACGTAGGAGCACCCGGCTGGGGGTGCACCTCGAATCACCCGCTAGGTGGGCGCTTCTCGCACCTTTCGTGGGATGACCGTGCGCATTGCGTCGGGGATGGCTTCGGTTCCGGGGTGGTGCCCGGCCGCCGGTGCCCGGATCCGCTCAGGCGGATCCCGGCGCCGGACGGCCGTTTCGCGGCGGGGCGGTCAAGCACCCCCGCCGGCGTCAGGGGTTGCGCCGACCTGTTTCGGCGACGGCGTTCGCGAGGTGGCCGCCGGGACCGCCCGCACCGCCCGCGCCACCGGTGTCGGCGACGCCGTTGAGCCCGCGCAGGCCGGGGATGCCGGGCGTGATCCCGTCGCCCCCGGTGCCGCCATCACCGCCGTCACCGCCCGCACCGGAGATGGTGTGCACGGTGGCCCGACCGCCGTCCTGGGACATGATGTTGCCGATGTTGGCGACACCGCCGTCGCCCCCGGTGCCGCCCGTGCCACCGGCGCCCTCGACCTCGTTGCCCTGGGCCGCGGCGTCGCGCGCGCTCGGCTGGTGGCCGGTGCCGCCGTCGCCGCCGCGTCCACCGCGACCGCCCTTGCCGCCCTGGACGGTGATGTCGTCGAGGCCGGTGCTGACGATGGTGCCGGTCCGCCCGTTGGCCGTGCCGCCGCGCCCGTTGGCCTGCTCGGTGCCACCGCCGCCGTTGCCGCCGTCGCCACCGTTCCCGCTGCGGGTCGTGGCGGTCGCGTCGCCGCCGTCGCCCCCGGTGCCGCCGATTCCGCTGTCGCCGCCGATGACCTTGACGGTGTTCTCGCCCTCGCCGGGGTTGATGCGGCCGAGGTTCGCGGTGCCGCCGTCCCCGGCGTTGCCGCCCCGGCCACCGCGGGAGTCCGCGGGGTTGGCGCTGCCCGTGCCGCCGTCGCCACCGACCCCGCCGTTGCCGCCCTTGCCGCCGGTGATGGTGATGGTGTCGTTCCCGGCACCGCCGTTGATCACGCCGGTCTCGGTCACCCCGACGCCGCCCGTGCCGCCGTGGCCGCCGGTTCCCGCGCTGCCCCCGGCCCGCGCGCTGGGGCCCGCGACGCCGTCGGCCCCAGCCGTCCCACCGGTGCTGCCGCCGTCCTCGCCCCCGTTGGCGCCGTTCTTGCCGTCGCGGGCGCTGCGGCCGTCGAGGTGGCCGTTGCCGCCCTTCCCGCCGTTGCCGCCCGCTCGACCGGTGACGATGATCAGGTCGTCCCCGGCCCCCGCATCGACGGTGCCCGCAACGGCGCCGCCGAGGTAGAAGCGGTCGTTGCCGTCGGTGCCCTCGAGCGTGGTCCCCTCCGGGACGCCGCGGTCGCAGACGACGTCCACCCCGGAGCCGTTCGGGGTCCGCGTGCAGGACGGCGGCGCGGCTTGCGCGGCCGGGACCGCGGCGATGCTGAACGTGACGGCGAGCATGGCGGCGCTCGGCAGCGGCCACCAGCGCTGGACCCCGGCGCCGGACTGGACCTGGCTGCCGCTCGCGGTCCGATGTGGGCGATTGCGCATCGGCACTTCTCCTTACCCGGGATGGTTTCGGCTGAGCCAAACAGCGCGGGAGTCTAGGCCGAACGGATCAGCGGTGGTGGTATCCGAGGCGGTGCCGTCGGGGGACGGGGGTGCGGACCACCCGAACCGGTGGTGGCGGCGCGGCGGACCGGGGCGTGGCCGGTGCGCGCCGAATTCCGGTCGGCGGATTCGGTTCTTTTTCCGGGCGAGCGTTTTTCTCCACAATTCGCGGTAGTGCGTCTAACTGTCGCGGTGCTGCTGGTTAATCGCGTGCGAACGCGGTGACCAGGCATTTTCCGCCGACTTGCAGATGTTTGTGGTTTTCGGACTGCGGCGGTTCTCGGGCACATCTACCCTCCGACCTGATGCCAACGAATCTGGGGCGTTGGATGGGGGATCTGGGTTTGGTGACCTTGTTCGGCATCGATCTCCACCATGCATTCCGAGCCCGTTCGAACAGGGGAGGGCGAAAGTGTTCGATGAATCTGGACCGGTGAGCTTCGAAGAGCTGGGCGACGAGCGCCTCGAGTTCCTGCCGCCGCGCACGGTCATGTCGACGCTGTTCCAGGCCGGTGGCTGGGACGGCGTCGTGATCAACGGCGGTTCCGGCGGCACCGGCGGGGGCACCGGTGGCGGCACCGGCGGCGGTGACGGCGGCGACGGCGGCGACGGCAACCTGGGCGGCCACGGCGGCGATGGTGGCTTCGGCGGCTTCGGCATCGGTGGGCCGGGCATCGGCGGTCCGGGCATCGGTGGCGATGGCGGGCCGTTCATCGGCTGGTGATCTGCCTCGAACTGCACCTCCTTGGGTACGCCTGAGTGGTCCGCTGCAAGCGCGCTGATGCAGAGGAGGAGCAGATGTTCGAGAGGAGACGGCTGCTGGGGGCCGCGGAGCTCGATGAGCAGCGGCTCGAATTCCTGCCGGACCGCACGGCCATGACGACGCTGCCGCTGCACGGCGGCTTGAGCGGCGTCGTGGTCGAGGGTGCCGACGGCGGTGACGGTGGTGGCACCGGTGGCGGCACCGGCGGCGGTGACGGCGGGGACGGCGGCGAGGGTTCCACCAGCGGTGGCTACGGTGGCACCGGTGGTGATGGCGGATCCGGTGTCGGCGGTGCCGGTGTCGGCGGGTCCGGTACCGGCGGGGACGGCGGGCCCACCATTCGCCCGTGACCCGTCCTGAGGTCGACGCGGCGTTGTCGGCGGAGATCGTTCTGGGGCCAGGGCTTCTGCGACACGGGCAACGCGAGCGAGAACGGCCTGTTCGGGCGATCCGCGCCCGGACAGGCCGTTCTCCGCGTTCAGACCACTGTGGATGGTGATCCCGCGCGCCGCGACGTCGAGGTGGAGGTGCTCGTCGACTGCACACCGGCTGAGGTCGAGCCGGCTCGGGCGTTCGTCCGCGACGTCCTGGGCGCCGGAGGTCTGCTCGTCGAGCGGTGAGTTGTGCGTTCGTCCAACGGGCGCAGCGGGCGTTGGAGCTTCGGCCGATTCCGCGCCGGGGCCGGGTGGCGCAGTCTTTGCTGATCACTGCACGTGGTCGGGAAGGACGGGCCGATGGGCGAGACGCCGGCGTTCAAGCGGGTGGAGACCAACGGTGTCGAGCGGATCCCCGACGCCGAGCGCACGGCGCGGCCGGTCGACCTGTTCCGGTTGAGCTTCGGCGGTGCGAACACCTTCTCCACGGCGGTGCTCGGCGCGTTCCCGATCCTGTTCGGGCTGTCGTTCTGGCAGGGCCTCGCCGCCACCGCGCTCGGCCTGGTGGCCGGGGCGCTCGTGCTGTGCCCGATGGCGGTGTTCGGGACGGTGAACGGCACCAACAACGCGGTGTCGTCCTCGGCGCACCTCGGCGTGCACGGGCGGGTCGTCGGCTCCTTCCTGTCCCTGCTGACCGCGGTCACGTTCTTCGCGATCTCGGTGTGGAGCTCGGGGGACGCGCTGGTCGGGACCGCGGCGCGCGTGCTGGCCGTGCCGGAGGCACCGGCGTCCTTCGCCGTCGCCTACGCGATCTTCGCCGTGCTGGTGCTGGTCGTGTGCATCTACGGGTTCCGGATCATGCTGTGGGTCAACAAGATCGCGGTGGTCGCCGCGACCGCGCTGTTCGTGCTCGGCGCGGTCGCCTTCGGCGGTGGTTTCGACCCGTCCTACCCCGGGACGCTGCCCGCATCGGACGCGCCGCTGTTCTGGTCGTCGTTCATCGGCGCGGCGCTGATCGTGCTGGCCAACCCGATGTCCTTCGGCGCGTTCCTGGGGGACTGGTCGCGCTACATCCCGTCGACCACCCCGCGCGGCCGGGTGGTGGCCGCGGCGCTGCTCGCGCAGCTGGCCACCATCGTCCCGTTCGGGTTCGGGCTGGTCACGGCCACGGTGATCGCAGGGGCCGCACCGGAGTACCTGGCCGCGGAAGCCCCGAACTACGTCGGCGGGCTGCTCGCGGTGTCGCCGGGCTGGTACTTCGGACCGCTGTGCCTGATCGCGCTCATCGGCGGGTTGTCCACCGGCACCACCGCGCTGTACGGCACCGGCCTGGACTTCTCCAGCGTGTTCCCCCGGTTCTCCCGGGTGCGGGCGACGGTGCTGGTGGGCGTGCTGGCCATCGCGCTGATCTTCGTCGGCCGGTTCGGCTTCAACCTGGTGCAGAGCATCTCCACCTTCGCCGCGCTGATCGTGACCTGCACCGGGCCGTGGATGGTCGTGATGATCCTCGGCTACCTGACCCGGCGGGGCTGGTACGACCCGGACGCGCTGCAGGTGTTCAACCGGCGCCAGCGGGGCGGGCGCTACTGGTTCGACCGCGGCTGGAACTGGCGCGGCATGGCCGCGTGGCTGGTGTCGGCCGGTGTCGCGCTGCTGTTCGTCAACATCCCCGGCCAGCTGGTCGGACCGCTGGGCGACCTGGCGGGCGGGGTGGACGTCAGCCTGCCGCTGTCCCTGGTGCTCGCGGCGGTCGGCTACCTCGGCCTGCTCCGGGCGTTCCCCGAGCCCCGCGGCGTGTTCGGCCCGGACGGGCCGCGCTGGGTGCCCTGCGCCGACACCCCGGTCCCGCCGATCACGTCGGACTCCGAACCGGCACCGGCGGCCCGCTGACCCCGGTGGTCAGCCCCGGGCCTCGGCGACCTGGGCGAGCAGCCGGTCGAAGACCTGCTTGAGCAGGTCCGGGTCCGGGCTGGGCAGACCGGACAGCGCGCTCAGGTACAGGCCGTCGCCGACCAGGCGCACGATCTCGGCCAGCACCGGGTCGCCGATGTAGTCGGTGAGCAGCTCCGACCAGCGGTTGAACACCCGGGCCAGCACCTCGGTGCCCGCCTCGCTCAGGCCCTCGGCGCTGCGCAGCGCCGCGATGACCGACCAGTAGAGGGCCATCTCCTCCTCGCTGCTGGGCAGCGAGGTCTCCAGGAAGTACCGGACGACGTCGACGCCCTTCTCGGTGGCCTGCGCGAACTCCGCCTCGGCCTCGTCGTCCAGCCGCAGCGTGAGGCCCTGCAGCATGGCCTGCTTGGAGCGGAAGTGGTAGAGCAGGCCGCCCTTGGACACGCCCGCCTCGGCGGCGACGGACTCCAGGGTGACGGCCGCGGTCCCCTTGGTGATCAGGATCCGCTGCAGCGCGTCGAGGATGCGTTCTCGGGTGTCGGAAGCTGCCACGGTTTGAACTATACCGTCCGGACGGTTACTATACCGTCTGGACGGATTCTGTACCGTCTGGACGGTACAGATCGAACAAGGCCGTGTAGAGATGACCAACCTGAATTCGCCCCGTACTTCCCGCGGGCAGTGGGCCGCGCTCGGCGCGCTGCTGCTCCCCGTTCTGCTGATCTCCGTCGACAACACCGTGCTGAGCTTCGCGGTGCCGCACATCAGCGAGGAGCTGCGCCCGACCGGCGGCCAGCTGCTGTGGATCGTCGACATCTACTCGCTGATGCTCGCCGGACTGCTGGTCACGATGGGCACCCTCGGCGACCGGATCGGTCGCCGCCGCCTGCTGCTGATCGGCGCGACCGGCTTCGGCCTGGCGTCGGCGCTGGCGGCGTTCGCGCCCACCCCCGAGCTGCTCATCGCCGCGCGTGCGCTGCTCGGCGTGGCCGGGGCGACGCTGATGCCCTCGACGCTGTCGCTGATCCGCAACATCTTCACCGACCCGCGCGCCCGGACCACCGCGATCGCCGCCTGGACGGCGACCTTCGCCGGTGGCGCCGCGTTCGGCCCGCTGCTGGGCGGCCTGCTGCTGGAGCACTTCTGGTGGGGGTCGGTGTTCCTGATCAACCTGCCGGTGATGGTGCTGCTGCTGATCGTCGGCCCGCTGGTGATCCCGGAATCGCGCAACCCGCAGCCGGGCCGGTACGACCTGCCCAGCGCCGGGCTCTCGCTGCTGGCCATGCTGGCGCTGGTCCTCGGCGTCAAGGAGTTCGCGGGCGGCGGGTCGCTGGCGCTGCCCGCGGTGGCGGTCGCGCTGGTGGCGGGTTACGCGTTCGTGCGCAGGCAGCGCCGGTTGGACGACCCGATGCTGGACCTGGGCCTGTTCGCCAAGCCGCGGTTCAGCGTCGCGGTGGCCAGCAACCTGCTGGCGGTGTTCGTGATGGTAGGCGGGCTGTTCTTCATGACCCAGTACCTGCAGCTGGTGCTGGGGATGACCCCGCTGCGCGCGGGGTTGGCGCTGCTGCCGGGCATCGCGCTGTCGGTGGTCGGGTCGCTGGTCGCGGTCCGGCTGATCCGCCGGGTGCGGTTGGCCGAGCTGCTGGGCGCGGCGATGCTCGCGACCGCGCTGGGCTACCTGCTGATGGTGCTGCTGCCGCCGCAGGACGGCGCCTGGCTGGTGGTGGTGGCGTTCATGGTCGTCGGCATCGGCGCGGGCATCACCGAGACCGCCACCAACGACACGATCATGAACACGGTGGCCCCGGAGAACGCGGGCGCGGCGTCGGCGATCTCGGAGACCGGCTACGAGCTGGGCGCGGCGCTGGGCACTGCGGTGCTCGGCAGCGTGGTGACGGCGGCCTACCGCGGCCGCGTCGACGTGACCGGCATGCCGGAGTCCATCGTGGACGCAGCCCGCGACACCCTGGGCGGCGCGCTGTCGGTGGCGGGTGAGCTGCCGGTGGAGCAGGCGGCGGCGCTCCGCGACTCGGCGGCGCACGCCTTCACCTTCGGCGTGCACGTGACGAGCGTGGTCGGCGCGGTGATCCTCGCCTTCGCGGCCTTCCAGGCCTGGTGGGTGCTCTCCCGCCGCTGACCCCGGAGGGGCGGCGGTTTCGCGCGAAACCGCCGCCCCGCGCCGCGTGCGCGAAGCCGGTTTCGCGCGAAATCGCCCCCGCTATGCTGGCGGCCTTCCACGGAGCGCGCGAACGGGGTGGTGCGGTGAAGTGGCGTTCGGACGAGGTGGAGTCCTCCTACCCGAGGCTGGTCTTCGCCGGTGCGGTGGCGGCTTTCGCGATCGCCGCTGTCGGGGTCTTCGCGCTGTTCCTCGGCAGCGAGCTGTCAGGCGGGTTCGAGGCCGCGAGGTCGGGAGCAGCTGAGGCTGGCGCCATGACGCTGATCTCGATGCCGTTCATCGCCTGCGCGGTGCTGTTCCTGGGGCTTCCGCTGGGGCTGGTCGTCGAGAAGATCTGCCGTCGGATGGACGTGCGCCACTCGGGCACGCTCCTCGCGTTCGGTGCGCTCGGCGTCGTCACCGGGCTGATCGTGATGCGCCTGCTGGATTCGAACGTCCTGATCGTGCTGCCCGCCATCGCCGCCGCGCTGCTCGGTCGCGCCGCGGCCGACTGGCTGGCGAGTCGCCGCTTCTACCTCGGTGGCCTGTTCTCGCTCTGCGCAGGAGGGCTCGCCACGTCGCTCATCTGGTTCGCGATCTGATCGCCGCGACCAGACGTTCCACTGTGGACTCTGCGAGAACCGGCGCCCTTGGGAACGTGCTACTCGCCTTCGACGTCCCCTGAGTCCTGCGGCCGGTCGAAAGCACCGGCGGACGCGGCCAGCGCGGCGGTTTCGGCCGCGTGCTCGGGAAGTCGCGGATCGGGTGGCGTGCCGAGCAGCACCAGCTGGTGGTAGAGCGGCGCGGTGGCGGCGACCAGCAGGGCGCGTGCGTCGATCCCGGGCGGGAGCTCGCCGCGCTGGATCGCGCGCTCGACGACGACCTCGCAGCGCTCGTAGCGGTCGTCCCACAGCCGTCGCAGGGCGCGGGCGGCCTCGTCGGAGCGGAACGAGGCGGCGATCAGGGCCGTCGCGATCGACGGGCGTTCGGTCAGGGACGTCTGGATCTCGCGGTTCAGCGCGGCGAGGTCGCCGCGCAGGGAGCCGGTGTCGGTGGGCTGCCAGTCGTCGTCGCTGGTGGAGTCGAGGAGGTCGGTGAGCAGACCGCCGACGTCGCGCCAGCGGCGGTACACCGTGGTGCGGTGCACGCCGGAGCGGGCCGCGACGGAGTCGACGGTGAGGGCGTCGTAGCCGTTCTCGGCCAGCTCCGCGCTGACCGCGGCGAGCACCTGGGTGCGGATGCGGGCGGTGCGGCCGCCTGGTCGGGGGCGGCCCGGGGGAGGTGCAGAACTCATCTTCGGCGGTCCAGTTGCTCGTCGGGGCGTGGTGTGGTTATCTTAATGCAACTGTTGTCGCACTAGTGAGGTCGCCGATGCTCTTCCGAAGCGTTCGTCCCGCCCTGCGGTCCCCGCTGACCGCCTCGCCCTCGAATGCTTCGGAGCACATGCATGCCAACGCAGATCACCGCGCTCGCGGTCAGCAAGTCCTTCCACGGCAAGCGCGTCCTCGACGCGGTCACCTGCTCGCTCGCCGCGGGTGAGCGCACCGGGATCGTCGGCGAGAACGGGTCCGGGAAGTCCACCCTGCTGCGCCTGTTCGCCGGGCGCGAGCAGCCCGACCGGGGAGAGATCATCGTCCGCGCCGACGGCGGCGTCGGCTACCTCGCGCAGGACGAGCGGCTGCCGCCGCGGCTGACGGTCCAGCACGTCATCGACCGCGCGCTGGGCGACCTGCGCGCCATCGAGCAGCGGATGCGCGACCTGGAGGCCGCGATGGCCGACGGCGACGAATCCGGGATGGCAGAGTACGGCGAGCTGACCACGGTCTTCGAACTGCGCGGCGGTTACGACGCCGACGCCCGGGTGGAGCGCGCGCTGCGCGGTCTGGGGCTCGGGCTGGTGGACCGCGATCGCGCCGTCGGCGGGCTGTCCGGCGGCGAGCAGGTCCGGCTGCGCATGGCCGCCGTGCTGGCGGCCAGCCCCGAGGTCCTGCTGCTGGACGAACCGACCAACCACCTCGACGACGACGCCCTGACCTGGCTGGAGGACCACCTGCGTGCCCGGCGCGGCACCACGATCGCGGTCTGCCACGACCGCGCCTTCCTGGAACGGGTCGCGACCAGCCTGCTGGAGGTCGACCTGGACCGGCACCGCGTCGTCCGCTACGGCAACGGCTACGCGGGGTTCCGCGCGGAGAAGGCGGCGGCGCGGCAGCGGTGGGTCCAGGCCCACGCGGAGTGGCGGGCCGAAACCGACCGGCTCCGCGAGGTCGCGGCCACCACCGCCCGCGACGTCGCCCCGGGCCGGGCGATGCGGGACAACAACAAGATGGCCTACGACCGGGCGGGCGGACGGGTGCAGCGGTCGCTGGCCAGCCGCGTCCGCAACGCCGAGGAACGCCTGCGCCGCCTGCTCGCGGACCCGGTGCCACCACCGCCGGAACCGCTGCGCTTCGCGGCAACCCCACCGGCCGGTCGTGTGCAGGGCACCGTTCTCGACGCCGAGGACGTCGCCGTCGCGGGTCGGCTGGAGCGGACGAGCATCGCGGTCGCCGCGGGTGACCGCCTGCTGATCACCGGCCCGAACGGAGCGGGCAAGACCACGCTCCTGCGCGTGCTGGCCGGGGAGCTCGCCGCGGACAGCGGCACGGTGACCCGCCGCGGCAGGATCGGTTACCTCGCGCAGGAACCGGGCCCGGCCGTGCCGGGGGAGACGCTGCTGGCGGCCTTCGCCCGCGGGCGTCCCGGGCAGACCGCCGAGCACGCCGAACGGCTGCTGTCCCTGGGGCTGTTCACCAGCGCCCAGTTCACGACGCGCGTGGAGAACCTCTCCACCGGGCAGCGGCAGCGGCTCGCGCTGGCGCGGCTGGTCACCGAGCCGTCGGACGTGCTGCTGCTCGACGAACCCACCAACCACCTGTCTCCCGACCTCGTCGAGGAGCTGGAAACCGCCCTGGCCGACTACCGCGGCGCCCTCGTGGTCGTCAGCCACGACCGCCAGCTGCGCCAGCGCTGGCGAGGCGGGCACCACGCGCTGCGGGCGCTGGTGTCCGCCTGACGAAACCCCTGGAGGAGTTCCACCCGTGCCCAACGTCCCCGCCGACCCGACCGTGCTGCACCCGATGCCCGACCAGCCGCGCGTGGTGCTGCTGAAGCCCCTCGTCACGTCCCCGCTGATCGAGGTCGGGGAGTTCTCCTACTACGACGACCCGGACGACCCGACCGCGTTCGAGACCCGGAACGTGCTCTACCACTACGGACCGGAGAAGCTGATCATCGGCAAGTTCTGCGCGCTGGCCACCGGGGTGCGGTTCATCATGAACGGCGCCAACCACCGGGCGGACGGCCCCTCGACCTTCCCGTTCCCCACCATGGGCGGCTCGTGGTCGGACCACTTCGACCTGCTCACCGACCTCCCGAACCGGGGGGACACGGTGGTGGGCAACGACGTCTGGATCGGCCGGGACGCCACGATCCTGCCCGGCGTCCGCATCGGCCACCGCGCGATCATCGCCACCGGCGCGGTGGTCACCTCCGACGTGCCGGACTACGGAATCGTCGGGGGAAACCCGGCCCGCCTGATCCGAACCCGTCACGACGACGCGGAAATCGCCCGCCTGCTCGAGATCGCCTGGTGGGACTGGCCGCTGGACCACATCACCGACCACGTCCGCACGATCATGTCCGGCACCATCGCCGACCTGGAGGCGGCGGCACCGGAGAGCTGACCTCCGGTCGGCCGAGGAGCATCGGCGGCGGACTCGATGTGCGTTCGCCGCCGATGTTCTCGTACGCAGATCTGCGTACGCCAGATGTCGCGTTCGCGCCGACGACACCGGGAGTTCCGCATCGCACGATCTCCAGCAGCTGATCCGCAATCGCTGGAGACCTCGTGCAGACGACGAGTGGGCCGTTCGCGCCGGAGAAGCCACGCCGCAGGCGCCGGTGCGCGACGCGCGGTGCTGTACAGACGCCTGCGCGCGCTGGGCATCACCGCCCCGGGCTCGGCGATCACCCTGGTCGGCGGGGTGCTGGCCGCTGGCCAACTGGCGATGAGCGCAATGCTCGCCTGGGCCGGGGGCCGCCTGCCAGCGGACGCCAGCCCCGCGTTGGCCCGCGCCCTGGCAGACCTGTCGTTCCTGTCCGGCGGCCCCGGCTACGCGGTGGCGTTCGCCTTGCTGATCGCCGGAACCTCCGTGACGAGCCTGCTCGCCGGGCTGCTCCCCCGCGCGGTGACCTGGACCGGCCTCGTGCTCGCCGCCGCCGGGATGATCTCCACGCTCACCCTCCTGGCTCCGGCCTTCGGCTACCTCCTCCCGGTCGTCCGCTTCGGCGGCCTCATCTGGTTGGTCCTCGCCGCGGCCCTGCTCCCGCGCACCCGCGCGCGCCGATGATCCGGAGGCCCGCACCGCGGTGCCGAACGCGCAGATCGTCCGGGCTAGCGCGGGTTTCGGCTGAGCAGCCGGTCCGCGATCAGGTCGGCGAGTTCGCGCGCGGTGCGGGCCTGGCTCTCCCCGGTGACCGGCCGGGGGCGGCCGAGCCGGTGCGCGAGCGGCAGTTGCACCAGGGCTGCGACCGGGCTGATCACGGCGAAGAAGAGGACGTCCACGGGCACGGTGGGCATGCGGCCCGCCGCCATGAGCCGTTCGACGGCGGGCACCAGCGGTTCCAGCGTCGGCCCGACGTAGTTCTCGTACAGGTAGTCCAGGCGCTCGGACTCGCGGCTGAACTCGTCGGCCAGCACGCGGCCGAGCAGCGGCGCCGCGACGGCAGCCTGGTAGAAGTGGGTGATCACGGCGCGAACCCGCTCGGCGTCGTCGAGGTCGGCTTCGAGCAGCTGCTGACGTTCCCGCTGGTCGCTTTCGAGCGCTGAATCCACCACGGCTCGCCAGAAGTTGGCCTTGGACCCGTAGCGGTCGTTGATGAAGTTGTGGCTGACGCCGAGGCGCTTTGCGAGCTCCCGCGCCGAGGTCCGGTCGTAGCCGAGCTCGGCGAAAGCCTCCATGCCCCGCCGGAGGACCTCCTTCTCGGAGGGCGCCGGACGCGCGCCCGCCCGAGGACGCCCCGGTCCGCGCACCACCGACTCCTCTGCCGCCATGCGTTCATTCTCCCCACGACTCCGACGTGTCCCGGCCTGGGGTCTTGACGCCTGTCAGAATACGCTTAATCTGACAAGTGTCAGAATCCGAGCGGGAGGCAGCAGCGCATGGCGAGGACCGCGACGGACATCCCGGTTCCCGATCTCACCGGCAAGCTCGCGGTGGTCACCGGGGCGAGCGACGGTGTCGGCCTGGGGCTGGCGACCCGGCTCGCCGCGGCGGGCGCGGAGGTCGTCATGCCGGTCCGCAACCCGCGCAAGGGCGAGGCTGCGCTCGCGAAGATCCGCCAGCAGCACCCGGACGCCGACATCTCGTTGCGCGAACTGGATCTGTCCTCATTGGAATCGGTCGCCGCGCTGGCGGACCAGCTCACCGACGAGGGCCGCCCGATCCACGTCCTGGTCAACAACGCCGGGGTGATGACGCCGCCCGACCGGCAGACCACGAAGGACGGTTTCGAGCTGCAGCTCGGCACCAACCACCTCGGCCACTTCGCCCTGGTGGCCCGCCTGCTCCCGCTCCTGCGCGCAGGAAGGGCCCGCGTCACCTCGCAGATCAGCGTCGCGGCGAACCGGCACTCCATCAACTGGAACGACCTCCAGTGGGAGCGGGCCTACAGCGGCAACCGCGCCTACAGCCAGTCGAAGATCGCCCTCGGCCTCTTCGGCCTCGAACTGGACCGCCGCAGCCGCGCCGCGAGCTGGGGGATCACGAGCAACCTCGCCCATCCCGGCGTGACCCCCACGAACCTCCTCGCGGCACGCCCGGAAGTGGGCCGCAGCCGGGACACGACAACGGTGCGCCTCATCCGAGCCCTGGCAGCCCGCGGCATCCTGTTCGGCGAGGTGGAGTCGGCGCTGCTGCCCGCACTCCACGCCGCAACCTCCCCCAGCGCCGGAGGAGGCCGCCTCTACGGCCCCGACGGCTTCCGCCACTTCTCCGGCCCACCGGCAGAGCAGAAGCTCTACCCGCGCCTCCGCAGCCCGGAAGACGCCCGTCGGATCTGGACCCTCTCCGAAGACCTGACCGGGGCCAGCTTCCCATCGGCATGACCCTGGGGCCGCGGTCCCTGGCGGGCCAGACCGATGGCGCAGGCGGCGGCGAGGGCGAACGCTACGGCCTCGTAGGTCATCCCGTGCCACAACGAGCCTGAGGTGCTCGGGGCGGATGCCGCGTAGACGAGGCCCGCGAGCGTGACGCCCAGCGTTCCGCCCAGCTGCTGGGCGGTCGGGAGCAGGCCGGAGACCGAGCTGGCGGCCTCGGGTCGGACCCTGCCGATGACCTGGGTGAACGCGGATGCGGTGAACAGCCCGAACCCGGCGCCGCCGAGGGCGAGCGCGAGCCAGTACAGCCACAGCAGGTCGAGGCTCACCGGGACGGCGAACGACACGAGTGCCAGGGTGAGCGAGGAGGCGGCGAGCGCCCCGGGGCCCTCACGTCCGCCCAGCCTGTTCGCGATCCCGCTGCCAGCCAGCGCGCCGAGGGCGTACGGGGTGACGCCGAGCCCGGCCTGCAGGGGGCTCCAGCCCTCCGCGCCCTGCAGGTGCATCGACAGCAGGAGCGTGAACGACGGCACGCCCGCGTTGAAGACCAGGACGGTGCCGAGCCCCCACCTCGTCGCCGGATCGGCCATTGTGGACGGATGCACCAGGGGATCGGCCACTCTCCGCTGGGAGACCGCGAAACCGGCGAGGAGGACCACGGCCAGCGCGAGGCTCACCCAGGTCCACCACGGCCAGCCCGTCTCCCGCCCCATCGTCAGGGGGAGGATCAGCAGCGCGGAGCCCAGCAGGCTCAGGACCGACCCCACCGGATCGAGCCGCGCCGGGCGCTGTTCGGTGCGGACGGACGGCAACGCGGGGGAGAGGGCGAGGGCCACGAGCCCGATAGGCACCGTCAGCAGCATGGCCGCTCGCCAACCCAGCCCCAGCGGGTCGAGCTGGATCAGCACACCGCCGAGCACCGGGCCCGCGAGCGAGGCCGCCGCCATCGTCGCGCCGAAGGCGCTCAGCGCGGCGGGCCTGCGGTGCGCGGGCACCGCGGACTGGATGATCGACAGGATCTGCGGTGCCATGAGCCCGCTGCCGAAGCCCTGCGCCAAGCGGAAGGCGATCAGCACCCACGCCCCGGGCGCCGCTGCCGCACCGAGGGAACTCGCGGTGAACAGCGCCAGCCCGGCGACGAACATCCGCCGGTACCCGTACCGGTCGCCCAACCGCGCCGACACGATCAGCGAACAGGCGTAGGTGAGGGTGTACCCGGCGAGGACCAGCTGGCTCTCGCCTGCACCGGCGCCGAGATCCCGCCGGACGTCGACGACACCCACTTGCAGGACCGTCACGCTGAACAGCTGGACGAACGTGCCGGACAGGATGATCGGCAGGATGAGCCGCCGCCTCAGCGACGGCGAGCGCAGCAGGATCATCGGACTGCCGTGCCCTGCAGGGCGATGGTCGCGAGCAGTGTCGCGAGCTCCGCCGGGCGGACCACGAACGGCGAGTGGCCGCCGGGCAGGGACCGCACCTGGAACGGGTTGTCCGGAGTGACCTGGTCCGCCTCGGAGATCATCAAGCCCTGGGTCGCGGGCGGCAGGGCGAGGTCGTCGGTCAACCTGACGTAGGTGCGCGGCAGACGCCCCCAGCGCCCCGGCGTGACCTCCACCGGTGCGGTGAAGCTGGCGAACGCGTGGTCCGGGTGGAGGAAGTGGCGCCACGAGTCCGGGGAGCCCTCGGGGAGGTCGTCGAGGAAGGCCCGGCGGATCACGTCGATGGCGGCCGGATCCGGCGACAGCGGGTTGATCCGGAACGCGCCGAGCTGCGCCGGGTCGGCCACCGGCGGGATCTGGACGGCACCGGCGTTCTCCTCGGCGTTGATGTAGTCGGCGAACCGGGGCCTGCCCGCGGCGACGAACGCGGAGAGGTACACCAGCCGGTCGACGAGCTCGGGGGCCTGCTCCGCGGCGGCCGACACCGGCGCCCCACCGGCGCTGTGCGCGACGAGGACCACGTTCCGGTACCGCGAGCGCGCGGTGACCAGCGCATCGATCACCACGTCCGTGATGTCCCGCATCGTGATGTCGTGCAGCGCCGACCTCTCGGTGGCGAACCCGGGCTGGCCGGGCTCGAAGTACCCGGCCGGGACCGGGGCGCCGAGCCCGGCTCCCGGGAGGTCGATGGCCACGGAAGCGACGCCGTGACGGGCGAGGAGACGCTGGGTCGAGGCCCAGTGCAGCGCGGAGTGCCAGGCGCCGTGCACCAGCAGGACGACGGTCTCGGCCGAGGACGGACGGTTCACGGGAACCCCTTCGAAGTCTGATCGCAGGACTCGACCAGACCACCGCACAGGACCTGCGCTATCCACTGCGATATCTCACAACGCCCGTGGCAATATTTCTGACGTATCGTCGTCCTGGTGGAAGCTCGTCACCTCCGCTACGCGCTGGCACTCGCCGAACATCAGCACTTCGGCCGCGCCGCCGCATCGCTCGGCATCGCTCAGCCGCCGCTGTCGACCCAGATCGCCGCGCTCGAACGGGAGGTCGGCGAGCGGCTCTTCGACCGCACGCCCCGCGGCGTCTTCCCCACCGCCGCGGGGGAAGCCTTCCTAGCCAGGGCGCGCAGCGCACTCGCCGAGATGAGCCGCGCCAGCGTCGACGCGAGCCGGGCCGCGCGCGGGGAGACGGGGCGGCTGCGGATCGGGTTCATCGGGTCCGCGCTGCTCGCCCCGCTGCCGGACGTGCTCGGCCGCTTCCGGAGGACCCACCCCGACGTCCGGCTCACCCTGCAGGAGCTGGACAGCCCCGCCTCGTCGGACGCCCTGCTCGCAGGCGAGCTGGACGTGGCCGTCGGACGGGGCAGTCCTCGAGGTGCTGGCGCAGAGGACCTGATCACGGTGCCCATCGGGGCGGACCACCTGGTGGCCGTGGTCTCCACGGCGCACCCGTTCGCGGGGCGCCCGTCCGTCGGCGTCGACCAGCTGGCCCGGGAGCCGCTCGTGGTGAGCGCGGACGCGGCAGCGTCCTACCTGCGACCGCTGTTCGGGGCGGATCCGGCCGTCCTGGACGGCGCCGCGATCGCACGCGACATCCACACGATCGCCGGGCTCGCCGCGTGCTGCGCCGGGGTCGGGCTCGGTCCGACCCGGATGCGGCTCCTCGCCCGCAACGACGTCTGGTTCTGCGACGTCGAACCGCGGTTCCGCCTACCGGATCTGCGGATGTCGTTCCGGGCGACCGATTCCTCGCCCGTCCTCGCGGCATTCCTCGCGATCGTCAGGCAGAACTGCTCCGACGTCGGCACCCGGCTCGACGAGCTCCTCGCCCGGCACCCGGCTGTCGCGGAGCGGCAGCCACCGCTCGGTGCGCCGTGACCTGTCGCGGCGCTCTCGTGGTCGTCAGTCACGATCGCCAGCTGCGTCAGCGCTGGCAAGGCGGGCACCACGCGCTTCAGGCGCTGGTGCCCGCCTGACGAAAACCCCTGGAGACGCTGCACACCGTGCCCAACGGCTCCGCGCGGGTGACCAGCTTGCGGCGGCGGGGTGCTTCGCCGCCGCACCGCGATCAGTTGCGGACGCTGACGGTCAGCTCGTACTTGCCGTCGTGGTTGCCGTCCTCGCAGATGGCGCCGCCGACGTTGGGGTTCTTGATGGCCTCGTTCATGCGGGCGTGGCAGTCCTGCTCGGTGAGGTTGGTGCCCCAGATCTCGTTGTGCCAACCCTCGGCGAGCGCGCTGCCCGCACCGAGCACGGACATCCCAGCGGCGCACAGCGCCACGGTCGTGGCGATCTTGCGGATCTGCATGATGGTTCCTCTCCTACTTCGAAACGCAGATGTACGGCGGGTGCCGTCACCCCCGAAGGTAGGCAGCTGCGCCTGGGAGGTTCGCGGAGCACGACGCGCTGAGGGAAAACCCTCGGCCGGTGCCCGATATAGGTGGTGGTGACCGTGCCTCACTGTTCTGCCCTATGTGGACCAGGCGGTGCTCGGTGAGGGTTTCCCCTCCGGGGACGTGGGGTTCTGCTCGACGGGTGGCACCCGTCCTAGCTTTGTCCTGCGACGGTGAGATCAGCGGGTCTGCGGCCCGCACCGACGCGGCACCGCAGGGGGATCAGCCGTTCTCGACCGCTCTGAGCGGCACGGCGGGTGGTCCCCGGTCAGCCCCACAACCGCGCCCGCGGGAGCTGACCGAAGCTCCGCAGCCACCTGGTGCCAGGTGGCTGCGGAGCACTGCCGTCCGGCAACGCCCGGGTACGCCGTTCTCCGAGTGCGAGCGATCTACCTCGGAGCCCGGCCCTGCGGGTCGAAGCGGTACCCCGCACCCCACACCGTGACGAGCACAGCGGGTCGAGCTGGATCGTCCTCGATCTTCTCGCGCAGCCGGTGGACGTGCACGGCGATGCTCGCCAGGTCCTCGAAGTGCTTCTCCCACAGCACCTCGAACAACTCGTCGCGGCGGAACACACGTCCTGGATCGCTCATCAGCAGCGCCAGGAGGTCGAACTCCGGGGCCGACAGCGCCAGGGTGCGCCCGCCCTTGGTGGCCACCCGCGACACCTGGTCCAGCACCAGGTCACCGGCGACCAGTTCGAGCGGCTTCTCCAGCGGGGCGGGCCCGGCACCGCGACGGAGCACGGCCCAGACGCACTGCACCAGCTCGCGGGGACTGACCGGCGCGGTCAGGAAGCCGTCCACCGCGACCTCGTCGAGCGGGAGATGTCCCTGCGCCGTAGGGGTGATCAGGACGAACGAGGCGTCGACTCGCTGCCTGGCCTGTGCGCAGAACGAGGCGCTCTCGGCGCCCAGCAGCGCCACGTCGACGACGATCAGGTCCGGGAGCAGGCTGTGGACCAACCGCAGCGCCGTCTCGGCATCGCCCGCCGCGGCGGGCAGGATGCCGTCGCGCTGCAGGTAGCCCATGACCAGGTCGACGACGATGGGGCCGTCCTGCACCAGCAGGACGCGGTGCGGTCGGCCGGGGTGCGTTCGGCCGGGCCCTGTCACGTCGTGGACCCCGCGGCCAACCCGCAGGTGTCGACCGCGTCCGGTGCGGAGCAGATCGCCGCGAACAGCGCCCCGTGCCGGGGTTCGGTCAATGCCCGGTCCCGCTTCACGACCGGCCTCCCTTCACGACACGACGCCTGCGGATCGCAATCTAGGCGCTGCCGGATCAGGGCGCTCCACCTTCAAGGAAGGTGCTCACCTCATTTAATGATCCCGTAAGAATCGGGGTCGACGTGCCACGCACGTCCGGTGGGTGCCGCCGATTCCGCAGGCGCCGACGGCCCTTCGCGCGACGGTCGCTCGGTGGGGGGCTCCTGCGCGGGGAGGTCAGATGATGCCCGCTCGCACGCAGTGGGCGACCAGCTGCGGGCGGTTGCGCATGTTCAGGCGGCTGGTCATCGCGTAGATGACGTTCTTCACCGTGCGCTCCGAGTAGCAGAGCTTCTTGCCGATCTCCTCGGTGCCAAGCCCTTCTGCCAGCAGCCGCAGGATGTCGATCTCCCGGGAGGTGAACCCGGCGGAGCTCAACCCGTGCGGCTCCAGGACCTCGCGGTGCAGGTGCTCCAGCTGCCGCAGCAGTTCGCCCTGCAAGTTGGTGGGCAGCGCGCCGCCGCCATCCGAGGCGATCTTGATCGCATCGGCCAGCCGCTCCCCGGTCGTCGCGTTGCGGTGCAGCACCGCGACGACGCGGCACTCGACCATGCGCATCAGGACGGAGCGGTCCAGCTGCCTGACGACGAGGACTGCCGGTGCGGTCGTCCGGGCGGCCGCCCGCCGCATGTGGTCCACGACCTCCGGGGTCACGTTGTCCGCGGCGAAGACGAGCACGTCGACATCAGCGGGGAAGCTGTTCGCCGCCACGAACACCTCGGCGCTCGGCAGGAGCATCTCGGTCAACCCGGTCAAGGTGATGGGATCGGATGCCCACACCGCGACGCGCGGCTGCGCTTCCGGCTCGTGCTCGGTCGAGCGTGCCGAGTGCGTTGCCGGTTCGGTCTTGGTCATCATCGCGCTCTTCCTCCGACGTGCCTTTCGAGCGTGCTGGTCGGCGCGGTGCCCGCGACCCGTTCCGCCCCCAGCGCCGACAGGACACGCGCGAACCATGATCCGAGTGTTCAACGTGGTGAGGGGGAAAGGCGGTCGCGGAGCTGGCTGGCGGGAATCCCCTCACCGGTGGGTCCGCGCTCTCCGAAGATCGTTACTGTTGGACGCAGCCATCTCGTCTGTGTCCCGAACCCGAGGGTGTGGCTGATGCCTTTGTTCACGCGCGGCGACCGGCCGGGGCGGTCCGGCGGGTCGCAGGCCCCGGTGCCGTTGCCCGACCACCCCGCCCTTGACCAGCCGACCATGCCCATGGTCCCCGTCCAGCGGCGCAGCGACCGGCGGCTGCTGGTGCTGGCTGGTATCGGTGGGTTGATCCTGATCACGGCCCCGATCGTGGCGTTCAGCCAGGCGACGGGGCTGAAGGACGCCGCGGCCCCGGGGGTGCCGAGCCCGGTCGTGCCCGGGGTGGTCAGCCAACCGAGGCCCACGGTGATCTCCCCGCTACCCGGCGCACCCGTGGCCGTCGACAACGCGCGGAGGCTGGCACTGCTGGCGCGGGGGCAGGACGACGCGGTGCTGCGCAGCTTCACGTCGTCGCAGTCGGGGGACACGCCCAGCGGGTGGACGAACCTCGGCGGGAGCGCTGCCGGCGCGCCGGTGGCGGTGCGCGACGGGCACGGCGAGCTGGCGGCGTTCTACATCGGCGTCGATGGCCACCTGTGGTTCAAGCACCAAGCCGCGCAGGCCCAAGCACCGTTCGAGCAGTGGACGGACCTCGCGGGCGGGGGCCTGGTGGGCACGCCAGCGGTGGCACCGGACGCGCAGGGCAAGCTCGTCGTCGCGGCTCGGGCGGCCGACGGTGCGGTGCGCGTGGTCAAGCAGGCGGAGATCGGTGCGGACGAGTGGACCGACTGGCGTCCACTGCCGGCGGTCGCGGAAGGCGATCCGGTGATCTACCGGGATTCCCGGGGCAAGCTGCGGGTCTTCGCGATCGGGCCCGACCGGCAGATGTGGGCGGTGGCCGAGACGAGCGCTGGTGCGAACGAGTGGACGCCGCCGACGAGCATGGGCGGGGACCTCTCCGGAACTCCGGCGGCGGCGATGGACGCCAAGGGGCGGTTGTGCGTGTTCGCGCTGCGGGCGGACGGTTCGCTGCAGAAGAACCGCGAGGCGGAAGCCGCCTCCGGCACCTGGTCGGGGTGGCAGGACATGGGGCAACGCCTGGTGGGCAAGCCCGTCGCGATCAACGACGCCAAGGGCACGGTGGTGATCTACGGGCTGAACGAGCACGGCGCGCTGCAGGAGATCTGGGGCATCCCGCCCGAGGTGAAGGCCGTCGACCACGGTGGCGCCATCACCGAGCTGGTGGGCGCGGCGCAGGACCCGACTGGCCGGATCTTCGTCTACGGCATCGGTGCGAAGGGCAGCATGGTGAGCACCCACCAGGAAAAACCGGCCGCCGGTCCGTGGACCGACTGGAGCGACGAGCTCGGCGGCGTGTTCACCCCGCTCGGCCAGTAGCCCGGCGGTTCGGCCGGGCCGACGGCGCCCGGGGGCGTCGGCCCCGGGCGCCGTCACACGCAGCCACGCAGCGTCGCGGTCGCGATCTCGGCGCGTGACCGGTACCCGGTGCGCTGGAAGAACCTGGTCAGCCGACCTTCCACGCTCTTCTCGCTGGTGCCCAGCACGGTGGCGATCTGCGCGTTGGTCAGGCCTTCGGTGACGAGGGTGGCCAGCAGCCGTTCGTTCTCCGCGACGGTCGCGTTGCGGCCGGGCACCGCCACGTTGTGCGCCCGCATCAGCAACCGGAGCCGGGCGCGGGGGATCAGCGCACCGAGTTCCCCGTACGCCTCGTACGCCGTGCGCAGGAGCTTCTGATCCCCGAAACCGCATTCCGCCACGGTGGTGACCGTCGCCGCGAACTCGAAGGGCCGGTCCTGCTCCGCCGCCAGCGCCAGGACCTCCGAAGCGGCCGCGGCGGAGTGTTCGACGATCACCTGCGCGAGCAGCCAGCTGCGATGGGCTTCCGCGGAGCCCAGGCGGGCCGCGATCTGCTCGACCCGGTTCGCGCACCGCCTCGCGGCAGCCTGGTCACCGCGCCGGGACTCCAGCTCGGCCAGGCGCAGCCACAACTCGTCGGTGCCGACCACGACGCCGTTCTCGGCGGCGGTCGTGAGCGCTGACGCGAGGACATCCCGCGATCGCTGCTGCGAGCCGAGCGCCAGCTCCAGCTCCGACTCCGGCGCGGCCAGCCGGTGGGGCAGCAGCAGGTGTCGGTGACGGGTGTCCTCGAGGACGGCCCGGGCGCGGTTCAGCTGACCGCGGGCGGTGAGGATGGTGGTGACCTCCCGGAACATCTCGGTCTGGCCGGGGGGATCGCCGTGGACCGACGCGGCCGCGATCGCCGACCGGGCCAGCTCCAGCGCGCGCTCCCACTGCCCGGCCACGGCGGCGCTGACGGCTCGGCCGGTCGAGGTCCCCTCGTCCGCAGGAGCGCCGAGTCCGTTCAGACCGAGCGCTTGGAGCAGCGTCCGAGCCGCCTCCACCGCGGGTCGGAGTGACTGGGGAGCGGCGGGGGCGGTTCCGCCCGCGACAGCGACCGCGGCGTCGGCGATGGCGTGCGCCAAGGCCGCCGAACCGGTTCCGCGCCACTGACCGTGACTGGTGCGGAGCTCGTCGCGCGCCTCCGACCAGCGGTTGAGCAGGCAGAGCGCGGCGGCGCGAGCGACGACCCGGCTCGCCTCGCTGCCGGGCGTCGAATCCCAGCCGGTCGAAGCGAACTGGCGCAGCTCGACCGCGTTGGCCTTGCTGGCCAACCCAGCGAGGGCGATGACCAACAATTCCTGCGCGGCATCCGGCTGCAGCGAGGTCGGGTGGTCCCGCAGCGCCGCCTCGGCCGCCTCGCCTGCGAGGGCCAACCGCTGGTGGCGGGCGCACAGCACCGCGTGCCGGTGCAGTGCTGCGGCGCGCTGCGCGGGATCAGCGATCAGCTCGCATGCCGCCCACCGCCATCGCGCGGCGTGCGGATGGTCCGGTGCGGCCTCGCCGCGGGCCAGCAGCTCCGTGGCCGCCCGCTCGGCGTCCACCAGCTTGCCCGCGTCCACGATCCGGTCCGCGAGGTAGCTGCCACCGGGATCGGCCGTGCCGTCCCAGATCGCCGTCACCGCGAGCTGCGCGCTCGTGCGCCGTTCGTAGGGGCCGAGGCACCCGGCGAGAAGCGTGGCGAGCATCGGCGCCCGGAACCGCCAGCCGTTGCGGTGCGTGATCACCCCCCACGCGCGGAGCTCGTGCAGGGCTTCGAGTACCTCGGCTTCGCTGCGGCCCGTCACCGCCGCGATCAGCGACGGTGCCGCGTCGCCCAGCGGGTGCAGCACCGACAGGACCTTGGCCGCGGACCAGGTGACCGGGTCGCGCAGGGCTGCGAACAGCGGGTGCGTGACCGGCAGCTGAGGCGCACCGCAGCGCACCAGGTGGGCATGATCGTCCACGACCCGCAGGCACCCCGACGCCAGGTAGCCCTCGACAGCGGCGCGCACCAGCGCGGGCACACCCCGGCAGGCGTTCCGGAGCTCGGCGGCCAGCCCCGGTGCGGGCGTGGCGTCGAGGAGCGAGGAGAGGAGGTGCTCCACACCGGACACCGGCAGCGGTCGGACCCGCTCCTCGTGCACCAGCCCGCGGGCGCGCAGCTGGGCCAGGTCAGTGGGGGCGGTGGGGGTGCGAACGGCGCAGACGAGCGTCGTCCGGGAACCGGCCAACGCGCCGAGCACCGACCGCACGGTGGGCAGGTACCGCGGGGTGAGCCAGTGCGCGTCGTCCAGGAAGATCACGATCCGGCGCCGTCCGGTCAAGGTCGCCAGCAGTCGCCGCAGCACGGCCGCGCTGGACTCGCCGCGCGCGGGCGGCTCGCCCAGCTCGGTGGCGATCCTCGTCACCAGGCTCGGGAGATCCCGGTCACCGCTGGAGAGCCGGATGCTCACCGTGGTGGTGTGCTGGCCGGTCAGCCGCGCGCGAACCTGCTCCAGCACCCGGCTGCGGCCGATCCCGGCTGGCCCGGTGACCAGCACGAGCGGAGTGCCCGAGTGCCGGGTGCAGACGTCGAGCACCCGGTCGACGAGCTCCTCGTGGCCGGACGAACAGGCAACCGACCGGGCCGCTCGGGCAGCGTTGGCGTCCAGGGGGCTGTGCCGCGCCGCGCGCTGCGGCAGTGTGGGGACCGTCGCGCGGTGCGGGTGGTTCGTTGAACGTGAGGTCAGCACATCCCCAGTATTGCCACGACATCCGGCCGAATCCGTTCTCGGTCCATGACCAGATCATTAAAGATTCCTTGCCTGGGCGCGCACCACTCCGAGTTCCTTGCGGAAATCTAAATTCTGTCGTTCGGGAGGCTTTCCGACCAGGGCTTTCGGCTCGTCCTGGGGATAACGTCCGGCCCCGCAAGTGCGGTGAGGGCGCCAGGACGAAGGACGGGAACGTCGTGGGACGGGAACAGATGTCGATCGAGGGCAGGGACGACGTGCTGGCCGCGCTGCGGTCGGCGTTGCGGGACTGCGAGCACACCCCCCGCCTGGTGGTCGTCCGGGGCGGGGCCGGCCTGGGCAAGACCCGCTTGCTGGAGGTCACCGCCCGGCGCTGGCGGTCGAGGGGAACGCGGGTGGCGCACCTGCGGGCCAGCGCGTCCGCTCCGACCCGCCCCGACCAGCACGGCGTGGGCGCGCTCGTCGACGCGCTCCGCCGGGACTTCGACCAGTTCGGCGACTGCGGGCTGGTCGAGGCGATCAGCGAGCTGGCGCGGTTCCACCAGTGCGAGGCCGCGGTCACCGGCCCGCGGTTCGCCGCGGTGGCGGCTGAGCTGACCTGGGCGTTCGGCCGGATCGGGAGCCTCGGGCCGGTCGCGGTGCTCATCGACGACGTGCTGGAGATCCCCGACCCGATCCCGTTGCTGCTGGCTGCTCGCCGCCCCGGCTGCGCGGTGATCGTGTCCGTGCGGGACGACGCCACACCGAGCCCGGCGGCCACCGAGCTGCTCGGCATGGCCGACGACGTGCTGGACCTGGACGAGCTCGACGACGAGCACATCGCGCGGATCGTCGGCGACTTCGACGGGAGCGCGCACCAGGCGTTGCGCACCGCCCTCGGCCCCCTGTACGGCAACCCCGGCACCGTGCTGGCGGCCGTGGCGGAGCTGGCCGAGCAGGGCCGGATCATTGCTGGAGACAACGGGTTTCGGCTGGTCGACCCGGCTGCTCCCATCAAGCTGCCGCAGCACCACGAGCTGCTGCGTCGGGCGGCCCGCCTGGGGCACCTCGGACCGCGGCTGCTCGCCGCGGCGGCCAGGCGCGGTGAGCTCGATGTGGACGAGCTGCCGGCGGTTGCCGATGCGTTGGGCGCGGACATCGCCGAGTGCGGGCGGACGCTGGACCTGCTCGTCGAGCACGGCCTGCTGGTGTCCGACCCGCGGGGCTGGTTGCGATGCCTCTGCCCGGCGCTCGCGGCGTCGGCCGCGGGCCACGCCGCCACACCGCGCTTGCCCTCCCCACCGCGGGAGTTCCGGAAACCCGCTGTGGTGCGCAGCACCGGCTCCGCAGCTGCGGTGTCCTTGTCGGACACCGAGGCCCGCATCGTCGAGCTGATCAGCGAGGGGTTCACCAACCGGCGGATCGGCGCGCAGCTCGGCCTGAGCGAGAAGGCCGTCGAACGGCAGCTGACCAGGCTGTTCGCCAAGACGGGCTGCCGCTCCCGCGTCGAGCTCGTGACGATCGCACCTCGGCGCGGTCGGGCCGCCGCCCTGCGCGGGTGGCGTGCGGCATGAGCGCGGGGAAGTCGTCGACCGGAGGCGGCACGGCGGAGCTATGACCGGATCGACCCTGCTGATCGTGCTGCTCGCCGCCTGCGAGTTCGTCGGTGTCGGATTGGTCGGCGCCGTGGTGCTGCGGCTGCTGCGCCGCTTCCCCGTGGCCGTCCCGTTCGCCGCGGTCATCGTGATCACCGTGATCGCGATGACCGCGGGCACCGCGATGCTCACCAGCGGGCTGCCCGAGCACCTCGCTGGTGAGCCCGTGGTCATCGTCTCGATGGGCGTCGCGGGCATCAGCGCTGGGCTGCTGCTCTGCGTGCCGGTGATGCGGGACGGCCAGCAGTTGCTGCGCGGCCGCCTCGAGGTGCAGGGGCTCGCGGAGGTGGTCGACGAGCTGTTCGCCCCGACCCGGGTGCAGGCCGGTGGGGACGCCCTGCACCGCACGTCGGTGGCGCTCGGTGAACTCGTCGGCGACGCCGTCCAGGGCGTGGAAGCGGTCGCCGCCGAAGGTGGGGTGCGGGTGTGGGCGGGATGGGTCGAACCGGAGGTGATTTCGGCGGACCGGGCGGAGATCGCCCGCGCCATCGACAACCTCCTGGTGAACGCGATGCGCTGCGCGGGAGGCGGCGGCACGGTCTCGGTGGACGCGTGGGGCGGCGAGAGGTGCACCACCGTGTCGGTCTGTGTCGAACCCGGTGGCGGCTCGGGCCAGCGGTCCGGAGTGGATGTGCCCGACCACCGGGGGGCCGGTCTCCGGCTCGCGATCGTGCAGGGGATCGCGCGGGAGCACGGGGGCGAGCTGTCGGTGCGCGAGGTCCCGGGCGGCTGCCGCTTCGAGATCCGGCTTCCCGCCGCCGTGCCATGACGGATCACGGACAGCGGTGGTGCTGTTGGAAGTGCTCATGTGAGCGCTTCGCGCCGTGGTGCGTAACAGTTCTTCGGTAGTTTCGTCACGCGGAAGCCAGCCCTTCGCGATCGTCGCAGGTCCAGCGGGCGCGGCCGCTCCTCCGGTCGGCGAGCAGCCCGGTGATCCGGATTAGGGTGGGAGGAGATCGACGGTGAGAAGCGGGATCCAGGGATGACTCAGGCTGATCGAAGCGCGGAGCGCCGCTCGCAGGGCAGCGGGCAGCGGGTCCTGGTCGTGGAGGACGATCCGACGGTGGCCCAGGTGGTCACCGGCTACCTGCAGCGGTCCGGCTTCACCCCGGTGCACGCCTCGGACGGTGCGATGGGCTTGGAGCTGGCGCGGCAGATCGCGCCGGACCTCGTCGTGCTCGACGTGATGCTGCCGGGCCTCAACGGCATCCAGGTCCTCCGCGAGCTGCGCGGGTCCAGCCAGGTGCCGATCATCATGCTCACCTCGCTGGGCGAGGAGGAGCACCGGCTGCGCGGTCTGGAGTTCGGCGCCGACGACTACCTCACCAAGCCGTTCAGCCCGCGCGAGCTGGTGCTGCGGGTGCAGTCCGTGCTGCGCCGCACGCACGCCGCGCCCGCGGCGCGGCCCGATGGTGTGCTGCGCGCCGGTGATCTGCAGGTGGACCGGTCGGCGCGGGTGGTCACGAAGGCCGGGCGCGAGCTGAGCTTGCCGGTCAAGGAGTTCGAGCTGCTGGTGTTCCTGATCCAGAACGCGGGCCGGGTGGTGCGGCGCGACGAGCTGATGCGGGAGGTCTGGTCGCACGACTTCGGGGACGCCTCCACGGTGACGGTGCACGTCCGCCGGTTGCGGGAGAAGATCGAGGACAACCCGTCCCGACCGGTGCTGCTGAAGACCGTGTGGGGCGTCGGTTACCGGTTCGACCTCCCGGGATCCGGCTCCGCAGCGCATTGACCCGTCTGCTTCCGGAGGGCCGTCCCGAACGGCGTCCGGACGGCCCTCGCGTGGCCTCAGGAGACGTAGAAGCTCGGGCCGGGGACCACGTGGACCTCGGTGCCGCGCTGTCCGTTGTAGATGCTCGACCCCAGGAACCGGCCACCGGCGAACACGTCGATCCGCTCGTTGCCCTGGCCGGCGCTGTTGAAGGTGGTGCAGGTCGGGCCCATGCCGGGCGAGTAGCTGAGACCACCGCGCCCCGGGAACTTCACCGTGACCGATGAGCCCTGGTGGTTGCAGATCGTCAGGTGACCGGGGGTGGCGGCCTGCGCCATCCCGGTGGTGGTCAGGGTCAGCGCCACGCCGAGGGCGCCGACCACGCCGGCTGCGCGGGCCATCCGGCCCGAATTGGTCTTCCGCATCGTCGTCGATCCAATCTGCCAGTTCCGTTGCGGACACTCCCTTCCTACCGGTGTTCCGGGGCGCGAATCGGCGCTCGCGCGGTGCGTTGAGCGAGTTCGGTAACCGGCTCTGCCCGAAAACCCCTCAGTAGCCGAAGTTCTGGGTCCACCATGGACCGTCGGGACCGATGTGGACTCCGACGCCGATGTGCTGGAACTCCGCGTGCAGGATGTTGGCGCGGTGCGGGATGCTCTGCATCCAAGCGCGCACGACCGCGGCCGGGGTCTGCTGCCCGGCCGCGATGTTCTCGCCGCCGGGCTCCTCGAAACCTGCGGCGAGCATCCGCTCGAAGGGCGAGGGGCCGCGCGTCGCCTGGTGCGCGAAGAAGCCGCGCCGGGCCATGTCGGCGCTGTGCCAGCGCGCGGCTCGGCGGAGGCGTTCGTCGATGGTGAGCGGGTGGAGCCGCCGCTTCGCCCGTTCCGCGTTCACCAGCTGGACGACCTTGTCCTCGGTCCGCGCCCGCACCAGGTCCCGGCTGGAACCGACAGCCATTCTCCGCACGCCTCCTCGACTTCCCGACCTCCGGGAGCCCCCCGAGCTTCCCGGTTCGCGCGCGCGGACGCGATCCCGCGGGCGCGGGCGTCGGCGAAGGGGCAGAGATCGAGAACTTTTGGGCAACCGCCCGCGGATCCGTTGCCCGCGGGCCCGGTCAGGTGCCGACACTGGACTGCACCCGTAGCTCGGGCGATCCGAGTGGTGCAGGAACACCGATCGAAGAGAGGTTCCACCGATGGCCAATCAGATGGTGCAGACCGCCACACCGGGAATGCAGCAGGCGGCACAGCACTTCTCCCAGACCGCAAGTGATTTCACCACGCAGCTGCGGCGGGTGAACACCACGATGGCGGCGTTGCAGGCGTCCTGGCACGGGGAGGCGTCGCAGAGGTTCAACGTCGCGATGGACAACTGGGAGCTCTCCTTCAACAAGATCATCGAGAAGCTGCTCCACATGATGGAGGAGATGGGTGTGAACACCAAGGCGTACGTGGCTGCCGAGGACGAGGCCACGAACGTCGCCCAGTCCTTCGTCTCCGCGCTGCCGCCGCTGCCCGGCGTCTGATCTTCCCCGCACGAGAGAGGAACGAGCATGTCCGATTACCGGTTCGACTTCAACATCGCCGAGGCCACGCTGCAAGACATGCACCAGGTGAACACCCACGTCCGGCAGGCCCTGGACCAGATGCAGGCCGCGGTCGAGTCCAGCACCGCGGACTGGACCGGTTCGGCCAAGCAGGCCTACGCGGAGGCCAAGGCGGAGTGGAACAAGCAGGCCGCCATGATGCCCGAGCACCTCAAGGAGGCCCAGCGGAGGCTGGGCTCGATCGCCGAGGGCTACGGCACGACCGAAGTGCGCGCGACGCAGAGCTGGCGAGACTTCGGCTGAACCGGAAGCGGTGTGGACCTGGCCGCCGGGAGCGCCGATGCGTACCGGCGGCCATCCGCGCGGACGAGCCCGTCCGCGCCCGGACTTGAAGCCTTGAGGAGGAAGAAGTGGCCAGGGACGGCAGCGACCTCGAGTACTGGATGTACGACGACCAGGGGTGGAAGAGCTACCAGGCCATCGACTGGGACAGCGTCGACACCTACGTCGAGAAGGGCTGGCTCACCGAGCACGAGCGGGACCTCCTGCACGCCTACGGCAGCCTGATGGCTTCGCCGGCGACCGGTGAGGGCCACGAGAAGTGGCCCGAGATCGGCGAAGCCTACGACAAGTTCAACGAGCACATCCCCGACGCCAACTACGGCGGCGACTACGACCCGGACAAGAACTACTTCGACATCAACTCGAACGGTTCCGAGCTCGCCGACGACAACGCCCCGGAGGTCGCCGAGGTGCCCAAGGCGCCGGACTTCGGCGGCCACGCCGGTGCCGGAGCGCGGGCGCGCGAGGTCGTGGTCAACCAGGAGGCCATGCGGCAGTTCGCCGGAGTGGCGGAGAAGTTGCGGCAGATCATAGTCGAGTCGCGGGACCTCGTGACCAAGGTCGATGTCAAGCCCGGCGCGTTCAGCACCGCCTACGGCTTGCGGAGCGAGGTCAACGGGAAGCTGAAGAGCGGGGTCGAGACCTTCATGACCAACGCGGCCGCGACCCTGTTCGACATCAACGAGACGATGAACAAGATCTCGCGGGAGTACGAGAACAGCGAGGAGCTGAACAAGCTCACCGCGGAGAAGCTCGCCCCCGAGATGGCCGAGCTCTACGGCAGCATCGACAACCTGAAGTCAAGCGGCAACGGCGAGGCCCAGGCGTAGCCGCCGCGCGGTGGCGGCCGTCGGTCCGCCCGGTTCTCTCCCCGGTCGCCGGGGCGATTTCGCAGTTCAGCGAGCAATGTTCTGAGGAGTTGGAGCGATGGCCGACGAGGACGAGCTGCCGAACGTCAGCAGGGGCGACGACGGCGTCTTCGCCAAGCGCGACGGGCAGTCGGAGAACGAGGACTTCTACTCGTGGGACTGGAAGACGATCAAGGCATCGATCACGGGAGGCGCCGCCGTCGCGGGTGATCAGTCGACCCGGCTGCTGGACCTCGTCGACCCGCAGACCTTGCGCGTCGCCTCGACGTACTTCGACCACGCCGAGAAGACCATGGAGAACGTCGCCACCAGCCTCCGCCAGCACGCGGAGGCGCTGGCCGGTGAGGACGGGGCGTGGCAGGGACCGGCCGCGAAGCAGTTCCTCGCGAAGATGCAGACCTTCGCCCAGCACCTGGAGGCGAACGCGGAGGTGCTGCGCGGCCAGGACGGCACCGGCGACAACAGCAACGTGCGGATCAAGCTCTACGACAACGGGAACTGGCTCGCCTGGGCGCAGAACGCGGTGAACACGATCGACACCCACTACGCCGCCGTCGCCAAGGCCCGCGGCGTGGGCACCACCGACGACGGCCTGGTCACGGTGAGCGAGGACCCGGAGGTGGTCGAGGCCATGACCACCGCCATGCGCAACGTGCTCATCCAGCTCTCGGGCAACTACAAGTGGCACGTCCCGGACCCGGGGTCGGTCCAGGTCGCCCCGACCGATGGGGCGGACACCGAGAAACCGCCGGACCTGGATCCGCCGCCGGTGGATGGTCCGCCGGAGGTCGAGGGGCCGCCGCCGGTGGATGGTCCGCCGGAGGTTGAAGGGCCGCCGCCGGTGGATGGTCCGCCGGAGGTCGAGGGGCCGCCGCCGGTGGATGGTCCGCCGGAGGTTGAAGGGCCGCCGCCGGTGGAGAAGCCACCGGTGACCGATCCGCCGGTGTCCGACCCGCCGGGCGTCGGAGGTCCGTCGGCGTCCGACGGCCCGGGTGCCGGGGGGCCGTCCGTGTCCGACCCGCCGGGTGTTGGGGGACCCCCGGGCTTCGACCCGTCGGGGCAGAACGTCCCGCCAACTCCGGAGCTCGGCGGGCCGCCCGGTACGGGGGGCCCATCAGGCTCGGGGGAGTTGCCTCCGGTGACGTCACCTCCGGTGACCCCGCCTCCGGTGACCCCGCCTCCGGTGAGCCCGCCTCCGGTGACCCCACCTCCAGTGGGCCCGCCTCCGGTGACGTCACCGCCAGGTGCCCAGCCGCCCGGCTCGCGGGTGCCGACTCCGCCGCCACCTGGCGGCAGCAGGAACCCGTCCTCGCAAGGGCCGGTGCCGCCTCCGTCGCTGGCCCCGCCCCCCACCGGTGGCGATGCGCCGGAACTCCCCGGCTTGGGAGCCCCGGGAGGGTCCGGGCTGGGCGCCGAACTGCCTGGCAGTTCCACCGGCGAAGTCCCGCCCCCCGGGATCGACGCGCCGCCTCCGGCGATCGACGCACCGCCTGGTCTGCCGGATTCCTCGCAGGGCGGCGGCCTGGACCAGCGGGGTGGGGTGCCGCCGATGATGCCTCCGGTGTCGCCGCCGACTCCCGGTGGTGCGGGTGGTGAGCGGTCGGATTCCTCCGGTCTGCTGGATGTCGGTGACGAGCCGTGGTCGGGGGTCGGTACCCCGCCCGCGGTCGGTGACCCCCACGCGCCTGGTGGGGCGCTGCCCGCCGTGCCGGACCTGGGCGTGCCGAGTGCTGAGACGCCGGGCGCGGGAACACCGGTCACCGAAACCCCGGGTGTCGAAACGCCGGGCGCGGAGCTACCCGGTTCGGAGGTGCCGACCGAGCAGTCCTGGTCGCCAGGGGACCTGCCCGCGGGGCAGGGCGGCGGCCTGGACCAGCGGGGTGGGGTGCCGCCGATGATGCCTCCGGTGTCGCCGCCGACTCCCGGTGGTGCGGGTGGTGAGCGGTCGGATTCCTCCGGTCTGCTGGATGTCGGTGACGAGCCGTGGTCGGGGGTCGGTACCCCGCCCGCGGTCGGTGACCCCGACGCACCTGCTGGTGCGCTCCCCGGCGGGCCGGGCTTGGGAACGCCGTTCGCCGAGGCGCCCGTGTCGGAGCCGCCTGTGTTGGAGGCGCCCGTGTCGGAGGTGCCGTCCGAACAGGACGAGGTCTCCGCACCTCCAGCGTCGACGGCAGGTGGGGTGCCGCCGATGATGCCTCCGGTGTCGCCGCCGGCTCCCGGTGGTGCGGGTGGTGAGCGGTCGGATTCCTCCGGTCTGCTGGATGTCGGTGACGAGCCGTGGTCGGGGGTCGGTACCCCGCCCGCGGTCGGTGACCCCGACGCACCTGCCGGTGCGCTCCCCGGCGGGCCCGCCCCGGAACCCCCGGGCAGCGAGACCCCGCTTGCCGCGACCTCGATGTCCGGGAACCTGCCCCCCGGCGCCGCGGGCGGTGAGGAGCAGCTGGACGACACCGTGCTGCCCGTGGCCTCGGCCCCGCTCGCGGCCGGGGGCGCGCCACTCCCGCCGAGCCCGGCGCCCGCGCCCCAGCCGGGGCCGGGTGAGCGGTCCAAGGAGCGGGCGGTCACCGTCCCGGGCGAAGCCGAACCCCCTGCGGCGCAGCAAGTTCCCGCATTCGCGGCGAAGCCGACCGGGACCGAGATCCCGCTCGGCACGGGTGCTGTGCTCGAGGCCGACGCGCCGTTCGAAGCGGACGCCCCGCTCGTGAGGGATGCCCCGCAGCAGGAGGTCGACGACGGCGAACCCGGCGGTCCCGAAGGCGACACTGTGGACCAGGAAGCCCCCGAACGGCAGGAGGACCACGTTGCGATCGTCCAGCCGGTCGGGGACAAGGACACCAGTTCGTGGGACGTGCCGGTCGGTGCCCTCCCCTGGCTGGTCCCGTTCGCCGTCCGCCCAGCCGCGGAGGACGAGGGCGACCGGGCCAAGCCGGACCACGCGCTGCGGGACAGCGCGCCGTGGCAGGACACCACCTTCGCGACCTGGCGCCGCGCGACCCTCGGCGAGGACGAGCAGCCGCCGGTGCGGGACCAGCCGCCGATGTGCGGCGGCCCGGACTACACCCCGGAGCAGCTCGCCGAGATGAGGGCGGCCAAGGAGGCCGAGGCGGCGCGAGCAGCAGCGGCCGACGACGAGGACGACGAGGAGGACGGCGCCGAGCGGTCCAGCGCGGACCTCCTGGTGCGGGACGACTCGGCGTGGGGCGGCGGGCGCGCGGTGCCGCCGTCCGGGGGCATCGGATAGGGCGTGCGCGCACGCCCCTTGGAGGAGCGAGGCGAATGTCATGAGCACCGTGACGGTCAAGCGTCCACCGCGGGCCGCCGGGCCGGAGATGCCCGAAGGTGCCGTGGAACTCCAGGAACCGCCGGTGATGGCCGAACCGGCGGTCCTGGACTTCCGCGCCGCGGCGATGTTCCTGCCGATGGCCATCGGCTCCTCGGCGATGATCATGATGTTCGCGGTGACCACCAGGTCGTCCACGATGTACGCGATCAGCGGCATCATGGGCTTGGGCATCCTGGTCATGGCGATCGCCCAGATCGGCCGCAACGCCGCCGAGCGCAAGCGCAAGATGGCCTCCGAGCGCCGCGACTTCCTGCGCTACATCGCGCAGTTGCGGGAGAAGGCCCGCAAGGACGCCGACCAGCAGCGCAGCGCCGTCGCGTGGAACAACCCCGCGCCGTCGTGGTTGTGGTCGATCGCCTCCGGCCCCCGGTTGTGGGAGCGCAGGCCGAACCACGACGACTTCGCCCGGGTGCGCATCGGGCTGGGCACCCAGGCGGCGGCCGTGGAGTACGTCGCGCCCTCGACGAAGCCGATCGAGGACCTGGAACCGCTGGCCGCGGTCTCGCTCCGCCGCTTCCGGGAGGCGTACGGGACCGTGCCCGGCATCCCGACGGCGGTGAAGCTGCGCAGCTTCACCAGCGTGGAGTTCGCCGGTGAGCGGGACGCGGCGGTGGCCTTGGCGCGCGCCGTCATCGCGCAGCTGGTGACCTTCCACTCCCCGGACGACCTGCGGGTGGCGGTGCTGACCACCGAGGCCGGGCAGCCGGAGTGGGACTGGGTGAAGTGGCTGCCGCACAACGCCCACCCGAGAGCGGAGGACGCGGCCGGGCCGCTGCGGTTGTTCGCCTGCGACCACGACGAGCTGATGGACGTGCTCGGGCCCGAGGTCACCGACCGCGGTGATCACGACCCGTCGGGCAGGCCGGGCATCGCCGAGCCGTTCGTGGTGGTCGTCGCGCACCTGGCGGAGATCCCCGGCACCTCCAGGCTGCTCGACGCGGGGCTGAGCAACGTCGTGCTGCTCGACCTCACCGGCCAGCTGCCCGGTGGGCCGAAGGTGCTCCGGCTCACCATCGACGGGGAGACGGTGCAGTTCCCGGTCGGTGACGAGGAAGGTTCGGCGCGGCGCGACGAGCTGAGCCTGGTGCAGAGCGAGGCGCTGGCCCGGCTGCTCGCGCCGAAGCGCACCAGCGGCGCGGTGGACGTCGTCGACCAGCCGCTGGAGAACGACTTCGAGCTGACCACGCTGCTGGGCATCCGCGAACCCCGGGCCTTCGACGTGCCGACGCTGTGGCGCAGCAGGATGGCGCAGCGCTCCCGCCTGCAGGTGCCGATCGGGGTGACCGAGGAAGGCGAGGTCATCGAGCTCGACCTGAAGGAGTCCGCGCAGGGCGGGATGGGGCCGCACGGCATGCTGATCGGGGCCACCGGCTCCGGCAAGAGCGAACTGCTGCGGACCCTGGTGTGCGGGCTGGTCGCCACGCACTCCTCGGAGATCCTCAACCTGGTCCTGGTGGACTTCAAGGGCGGCGCCACCTTCCTGGGCATGGACAAGCTGCCGCACACCTCGGCGGTGATCACCAACCTGGCCGACGAGCTGCCGCTGGTCGACCGCATGCAGGACGCGCTCAACGGCGAGCTGGTGCGCCGCCAGGAGCTGCTGCGGGCCAGCGGGTACTCGTCGTCGTTCGACTACGAGAAGGCCCGCGCCGGTGGCGCCGAGCTGGAGCCCTTCCCGGACCTGCTGATCATCGTCGACGAGTTCAGCGAGCTGCTGTCCAGCAAGTCCGAGTTCATGGACCTGTTCGTGTCCATCGGTCGGCTCGGCCGCAGCCTCGGCGTGCACCTGCTGCTCGCCTCGCAGCGGCTGGAGGAGGGGCGGATCCACCGCGTCGAAGGCCACCTGTCGTACCGGATAGCGTTGCGCACCTTCTCGTCGATGGAGTCGCGGGCCGTCATCGGCGCCGCGAAGGCCTACGAGCTGCCCTCCGACCCCGGCAACGGCTACCTGAAGGTCGACACCACGAACCTGGTGCGCTTCAAGGCCGCCTACGTCTCGGGCCCCTGCCCGCAGGGCGACGGCACGGCGCCTGTCGCGGAAGCCCGGGTGGCGGCCGAGGTCGTCGACTTCCGCACGCAGCCCTACCCGAGCCTGCACCAGATCCGGGCGCTCGACGAGCCGGAATCCGCGGTGGCGCCGGAGGAACCGGAGGCCGAGCCGGACGAGAACGTGCCGTCGCTGGCCGAGGTCCTCATCGACCGGGTCCGGGGCGCCGGGCCGCCCGCCCGGCAGATCTGGCTGCCGCCGCTGTCCGAAGCGCCGAGCCTGGACTCGCTGCTGCCGAGCGTGGTCCCCGACCCGGAGCGCGGGATGGTGGTCGGCGACGCCACCTGGCGCGGTGCGCTGCGCGTCCCCGTCGGCATCGTGGACCGCCCCTACGACCAGCTGCGCGACCTGCTGATCGCCGACCTCTCCGGCGCGGACGGCCACGTGGGCATCGCCGGGGCGCCGCAGAGCGGGAAGTCCACGCTGCTGCGAACCCTGGTGCTGGGGCTCGCGCTGACCAGCACCCCGGAGCAGGTCCAGTTCTACTGCCTGGACTTCGGTGGCGGTGGCATCATGTCGATCTCCGGTCTGCCGCACGTGGGTTCGGTGGCGACGAGGATGGAGCGCGACCGGGTGGTGCGCACCCTCGCCGAGCTGATGCAGCTGCTGGAGCGGCGCGAAGCGCTGTTCGCCGAGCACGGGTTCGAGTCGATCTCGGCCTACCTGCGGGCGCGCGACCGCGGCGAGGTCGACGATCCCCACGGGCACGTCTTCCTCGTGGTGGACGGTTGGTTCACGGTCAAGCAGGACTTCGCCGACCTGGAGCAGAACTTCGGCGAACTGGCCTCCCGCGGGCTGTCCTTCGGCATCCACCTGGTGGTGACCGCCACGCGCTGGTCGGAGATCCGAACCTGGCTGCGCGACCTGCTCGGCACCAAGCTGGAGCTGCGGCTCGGTGATTCGATGGAGTCGGAGCTGGGCTCGCGCAAAGCCGCCACGGTGCCCAACCAGCCTGGCCGGGGGATGACCTCGGAGGGCTTCCACTTCCTCAGCGCACTGCCCCGGCTGGACAGCAGCTCGGCGACCGACGACCTGGCCGAGGCGACCAGGACGGTCGCCGAGGAGGTGCGGGCGTTCTGGACCGGCCGCCCGGCCCCGGCGGTGCGGATGCTGCCCACCCAGCTGCCCGCGGAGAGCCTGCCCGCGCCGGAGCGGGAGTTCCGGGTGTGCCTCGGGCACGACGAGCAGCGCTTGGAGCCGGTGTGGCACGACTTCTTCGCGCAGCCGCACCTGATGGTCTTCGGCGACACCGGGACGGGCAAGACCAACGCGCTGCGCCTGGTGCTGCGCGCGATCCGGCAGCGCTACCGGCCGGACCAGGCCAAGATCGTGCTGGGCGACTCCCGCCGGGACCTGGACCAGGAGGTGCCCGCCGAGTACAGCGTCGGGTTCGGGTTCACCACCGACACCCTGCAGCAGCTGGCCGGGCAGACCGTCACCTCGATGACCAAGCGCGTGCCGGGCCCGGACATCTCCTCCGAGCGGCTGCGCGCCCGCGACTGGTGGGAGGGCCCGGAGCTGTTCCTCGTCGTGGACGACTACGAACTGCTCAGCCAAGCCGGGCTGGGGTCCCCACTGGACCCGTTGCTCCCGCTGATCCCGCAGGGCGCCCACATCGGACTCCACCTGATCGTCGCGCGCAGCACCTCCGGTGCGGTGCGCGCGATGATGGACCCGGTCCTGCGCCGGTTGTGGGAGCTCGCGACTCCGGGCGTCCTGCTGTCCTACCCGAAGGAGGAGGGGACGTTCCTCGGCGAGGCACGGCCCCGGAAGCTGCCAGCCGGTCGTGCGCAGCTGGTGACCCGGCGCGGCGTGAAGTTGATCCAGACGGGCCTGGTGACCGTCAACTCGCCGCTGCCCGCACCCGGCCGCTGAATCCCCGCGCGAACTCGATGGAAAGGTGAGCGATGACCACCCCTAGGGCCGCACAGCTGTGCCGGATCACGGTGTTCGGTCCGGACGGCAAGGCCGACCTCGCGGTGCCGGTCTCGACGACCGTCGCCGACCTGCTCCCGGTGCTGCTGAAGCGGACTCGTCAGGAGCAGCCGGGCGACGAAGGGGGTTCCTGGGTGCTGCAGCGGCTCGGGGAGGAGCCGATGGACCCCGATGGCACCCCCGAGACGCTGGACTGGTTGGAGGGCGAGCAGCTGCACCTGCGCCCGGCCGACAACCCGTTGCCGGAACTGGACTTCGACGACCTCGCCGAGGGGATCTCGACGTCGGTGCAGCAGCGCGGGGACCGGTGGCGACCGGAGTTCAGCCGCCTCCTGTTCCGGGTGCTGTCGTGCGCGGTGCTCGGGGTGGTCGGGCTCGTGCTGCTCGGCAGCGGCCCGACGCTCCTGCACGCCATCACGGCCGGGGTGATCGCGGTCGGCTGCCTCGGCCTCGCCGCGCCGATCGCCCGGAAGCTGCACGACGCAGTGCTGGCGGTGGTGTTCGGGCTCGCCGCGTGCGCGTTCGCGGCGATCGGCGCGCTGATCGCCGCGGACGGAGTCCCGGACGCCGCTGCCGCCACCCCGGGCGGGCTGCTCGCCGCGGGGGCGAGTTCGGCGACGTGCGCGGCGGTCCTGCTGGTGGTGGTCCACTTCGCGGCCAAGGACGTTTCGCTCGCCCCGTTCCTCTGCGCGCTGTCGGTGTCGGTGGCGCTGCTGGCGCTGATCGGGCTGGCCGCTGGGTTCGGGCTGGCACCGGGCCAGTCCGCAGGACTGGTGTCCACAGTGGTCTTCGGATTGGTGGTCTTCGCGCCGCGGATGTGCCTGCGGGCGGCCTTCCTGCGCGGACCGCAGTTGCCGCGCAACGCTGCCGATCTCCAGGAGGACATCGATCCGGTGCCCGCCAGCGAGGCGGAGAGCCGGACGAGCAACGCGGACCGCTACCTGAGCGTCGTGATGGTCTCGGCCGCCGCCGTGCTGGCCGGATCCTTCCCGCTCGTGCTGGCCGAGCAGGGCTGGGCGTCGTGGGCGTTCGTCGCCCTGCTCGCCAGCGCGGTGCTGCTGCGCTCGCGCAACTTCCTCGGGGCCTGGCAGCGGGTTTCGCTGGTGGCGGTGGGAACGCTGGGGCTGTCGATGGTGACGCTGCACTTCGCGACCGTGTTCTCGCCGCTGTGGTGGGTGGTCCTGGTGCTGGGCATGCTCGTCGTGCTGTTCGCGGTGGTGAAGGCGTCGCTGCGGCCGCCGAACCGGCGCATGCTGCCGATCTGGGGGCACCTGGCGAACGTGTTCGACACCGCCACGGCGATCGCGGTGGTGCCGGTGCTGCTCCAGCTGCTCGGCGTCTACGCCTGGGCGCGCGGATTGTTCGGGTGAGGGTGCGCGATGCAGACCCAACGGGACCACGTCCACGCCTACCAGTTCCTGATGGGCCGGATGAGCTCGGCCCTCGTGCAGGCCGATCCGGCGAGTGCCGAGGTGCCTGCGCGCCGGGCCATCACCGGCTCGTTCATCGGCCTGGTGCTCGCCCTGCTGATCGCGGTCGGCTTCGGCGTCTACGGCTTCCTGTTCCCCGGCGGCAACACGTCGTGGCAGGCCAAGGGCACGATCGTGGTGGAGAAGGAGACCGGGACCCGCTTCGTCAACGTCGGCGGTGTGCTTCACCCGACGCTGAACTACCCCTCCGCGCTGCTGCAGCAGGGGCCGGGCGCGCAGGTCAAGCTGGTGTCGCGGGAGTCCCTGGCGGGAGCGCCGCGCGGCGTGCCGATCGGCATCCCGGGAGCCCCGCAGTCGCTACCGCCCGCGGCTGACCTCGTCGGCTCCCACTGGCTGTTGTGCCTGCCCGGCGCGGGCGGTGCGGGCACGGTGCTGGACTTCGACCCGGCCACGCCGGCCGAGGTGCTGCGCACCGACCGCTACGCGCTGGTGCGATCCGATGACGGGACGCAGTACGTGCTGTGGGGCGGGGCCAAGCACCGGGTGGGCAGCCCCGTCGTCACCACGGCGCTGGGCATGGCGGGCGTGGAGCCCGCCACCGCGCCACGGGTGTGGCTCAACGCGCTGCCGGACGGCCCGGAACTCGCCCCGGCCGACATCGGCGGTGGCCCCGGGCCGACCGTCGGCGGCCAGCCGCGCCGGGCGGGGGAGCTGTTCGAGTACCGCGCGGCCAACGGGGCCGTCGAGCTGTTCGTGCTGCGCTCCGACGGGCTCGCACCGGTGAACCGGACCGAGTTCGCGCTGCTGGGCGCCGTTGCCGGAACCCCGGAGCCGACGCGGCTCGACGCCGCTGCGGTCGCCGCCGCGCCGCGCTCGGCGGACCGTTCGCTCACCAACCGGCTGCCCGACCTCGGTGGTGCGCGGCAGCAGGACCTGGGGTCGGGTGCGCTGTGCCTGCGCCAGACACCGGCGGGCGCGCAGGTCCGCAGCGAGGTCGTGGTGGCGGCGCCCCGAGCGGGCGACGGGGCGGTCCGGATGGCGCCCGGCGCCGGCGTGGTGGTCGGTGCGGTGCCCGTGCCCGCCGGTCAGCGCGTCCCGGACCGCTACCTCATCACCGGCGGCACCAAGTACCTGATGCCGGACGACCGGTCGATCCAGGCGCTGGGCTACGGCTCCGCGCCGGTCCGCCCGGTGGCGGCCGAACTGCTCGATGCCCTGCCGAGCGGACCGGTCCTCAGCCGGGCCTCCATCGGCGTGACCGAGAAGGGATGACAGCTGATGTCCGCACTGTCCCAGCGTCGGCGTCAGCGCGGCGCTTCCGAGGCGGTCGCGCTGGCCAAGCACACCATCGGCAACGCGCTGGTGGTCCACCCGCCGCAGCGGATGAGCGACGAGGCCAAGGTGATGGCCATGTCGGTCGCGGCGGACGAGCTGCACGAGCTCGTGGTGGTCGACCTGCCCACCGGGGCGCCGATCTCGGCCTGGGACTCGGTCGCCGCGCTGCTGCCGCGCAACCGCCGCGGCATCCGGCTGGTGCTCGGCGGCCGGTCCCGGGAAGCCACCGCGCTCGCCGGGCAGTGGCTGTCCGAGCGGATCGGGCGGACCGTGATCGCGCCGGACGGCGTCATCTTCCGCGGCACCGGCGGAACCCTGTTCGTCCACTCCGGACAGGGCAGCGGGTGGGTCCGGTTCCGGCCGGGCCGCTCCCCGGAGTGGGAGGCGAAGCGGTTCCCGAGGCCCTCGTGGGACGCTGGGGTCGTCGACTCGATGCCCACCAGCTCGGTGGGCATCGCCGAACCGGTCCCGGGCGGGGTGTGGATCCACTCCGCGACGCAGCACGCCGACCTGCGCAAGCACTGGGGCCGGATCGTCAGCGGCATGCCGTGCCAGCCGGACGTGCTCACCATCGTGCTCGGCTGCCCCGGCGAGGCCCCGCTGTCGCTGGACGACGTGGCGCGCTTCTGGCAGCGGCTCGACGCGCACGACCGCGCGAAGGCGCGCTTCGTGCAGTACGGGCCGGTGCGGCTGCCGGAGGGTGACGTGCTGGGGCAGGCCCTCGCCGATGTGCTGGGGGAGCAGGTCGTCACCTACACCGGGATGCCCGTGGGCGCACCCGCGGCACCCGGGGTCTACACGATGTCCGCCGAGGGCGAGATCGGTTGGCAGCCGTTCGCCCGCGAGCTCGCCTACCTGCCGCAGGCGCACCCGTCGCACCGCGAGACGCCGAAGCTGGTCAGCCACCGCGCGCCGGTGGAGGGGGTTGACCAGATCGGCCCCGCGACCTACTGGTACACCCCGGACGCGGTCATCGAGGTCGTCCAGTCGGGATTGTGGATGCGCCCGCCGGAGGGCGCCCAGAACGAGGCGGCGGTGCGTGCGCGCCCGCTGGACCCCGACGCCGGTTACCTGGTCTTCGACGCCGCCGACGAGAAGCGCGCCTCCCGGATGCGCCTGCTGGCCGAGGACGTCCTGGCCCGGCTGGACCCCGCCACGCGGGTGCGCTGCCAGCTGGTCCCGGCCGCCGACTTCGGACGTGAGGTCGTGCGCATCGCCGGACCGGCGCTGGGTGAGCTGACCACCGGGCCGGAGCCGACCTACGCCAAGGCGGTCGACGCACCCGAGGCCCCGGCGGTGCAAACGGAGCCGGAGGTCCCGGCGATCGGGGTGGACGCCCCGGTCGTCGACGGCACCCCGGCGCCGCCCGGCGCCGTCGAGCAGACCGTGCAGATCGGGTCGCCGATCGACGCCGCAGCGCCGCCGGAGGCCGCGGTGGAGCCGCCGCGAGAAGCAGCGGCGGCCCCGGCGGCGGAGATGTCGATCAGCCTGGAGAGCGCCCCGGCACCGGTCACCGCCGACGTGCCGGAGCCAGCGGAAGCCCCCGAAGAACCCCCGACCCCGGACGCTGCGGAGCCTGCCCCGCCCCCTGGCTCCGCAGCGCCGGGCCCCGCGCCCGCGGTGCAGCCGACCCCGGTGCCGGAAGCCGCCGCGGTGCTGCCGGCCCAGGGGATCGCCGAGGAGCGCGCTTGGCTGCGCCGGTCGCTGCACCAGAAGTTCGACGCGATGTCGGTGTCGATCTCGCGGATCCTCTCCGAGCACCCCGGGTTCCAGAGCCGCGACCGCTCGTCCGGCGACGTGCTCGCCGATGCCGTCGCGGTGCGCCTCTACCTGCCGGCGCACGGCGCGGACGTCGACCGCGCGCTGCGCACCGGGGAGCGCGGCCCGCACGTGCCGATGGCCCGGTGCGTGGTGTCCGGCCTGCGCAAGCTCCCGTCGCACCGCGGCGCGACGGTGTTCACCGCCTCGCCAGCGCCCGAGCACTGGCAGCTCTACCGCGAGCACCGGCTGGTGACCGAGTGGGGCTTCCTGCACGCCCTGACCGAACCGTGCGCGCAGTCCGACGGCGACGTCGACGTGCTGGTGTGGTCGATGACCGGTCGGCGGACGAAGCTGCTGGAGCCCGACGGTCCCGACCACGTCGACAACCGCGTGGTGTTCGCGCCCGGCACCAACTTCAAGGTCCTGGACCTCGTCGAGCCCGGCGAGCAGGGCGAGCGCGGCCGCATCCTGCTGCGCGAACTGGCCGAGTCCGAAGTGGACTCCGAAGGTCGGGTCACCGAGAACGAGTCGCTGGACCAGCTGGGGCTCAAGTCCCTGCAGCGATGCATCCAGCGGTGGACCGAGGCACCGCCGACGGGCACCGTGCCCGAGGCGGCGCGGGCCCGGTTCGGCGCCCTGCCCGGGCTGGTCTAGCAGTGTCGGCAACGGTTCTCGCGGCGGTCGGCCCCGCGGCGCGGCGAACGGGAAGTCCTGGAGAGAGGAACGGTCGATGAACCGCGAACTTGTGGTGGTGGGAGCAGATCGGCCGGGCGCGTTCTCCTCGATCGCGGCCGCGATCGCCTCGGCGGGCGCCGGTGCGACGATCAGCGTGCGCCCCGGCCGGTACGAGGAGGGCCTCGTCGTCAACCGGGTGGTCAACATCGTCGCGGACGAGGGCGACGGCACCGTGGAGGTGCACGCCCGGCAGGGCAGCGCGCTGGTCGTCGACGCCGACGGCGTCCAGCTGCGCGGGCTGACCCTCAGCAGCGACGACGGCAAGGCGGCGGTGGTGGACGTGCGCCGCGGCGAGGTCGCCCTCGACGGCTGCCGGATCGCCGGTTCGGCGTGGGCTGCGCTGCTGACCCGGGCCAGCGGATCGGTGGCCGCCCGCGGCTGCGAGGTGACCAACTCCGGCGGTGCCGGGGTCGTGATCACCTCCGCCAGCCCCAGCACGCTGGAGGACACCCGGGTCGTCGACGTGTCCTCGTCGGCGGCGGTGGTCGGCGACCGCGGTTCGCTGACGCTGCGGCGGATCGTCGTGGAGCGCCCGGGCGGCAACGGGATCTGCGTGAACGGCAGCGGGAACTGCGTGGTCGAGCAGGGGTCCATCACCGGTGCGGCCAAGCCCTCGGTGGTGGTGGAGCAGCAGGGCCAGCTGCGGGCCACCGGCCTCGACGTCCGCGACGGCGCGAACGTCGACCTCTACGTGGTCGGCGGCCGGTCCGTCACCGTCTCGGACTCGACGTTCGCCGGTTCCAGCGCGCAGGCCGTGCACGTCAGCGGCACCTCCCGGCCGGTGCTGCGGGGGTGCACCTTCGCAGCGGCCCGCTGCGCCGTGCAGGTCACCCAGCAGGCCGCGCCGGAATTCGTCGAGTGCACCGTCGAGGACAGCCCGACCGGGCTCGTGGTCGACGCGGAGGCCTCACCGCAGTTCCGCCGCACCTCGGTGCGCGGGACGACGGAGGCCATCGCGCGGTTGTCGGCTTCGGGCACCGCGCGCTTCGAAGGGCTGCGGGCATCGGCCACCACCGGCTCCGGGGTGCTCGTCGAGAGCACCGGCGAGGTCAGCTTGGACGACGCGACGATCGAGGCGGAGTCGGCACCGGCCGTGGAGGTCTCCGGATCTGCGCGGGTGTTGCTCACCGATGCGCGGCTGAGCACGGCAGCGGACGCGGCGCTGGCGGTGCGCGGCGGGCGGGCTGAGGCGAAGTCGACGGTGCTGCGCGGTGGCGGCCTGCTCACCTCCACCGCGGAGGTCTCCATCGCCGACAGCGAGGTCGTCGAGACCAGCGGCGACGGCGTGCTGGTCGCCGACGGCGGTGTGCTCACGGCCAGCCGCTGCCGCGTCCGCGCCGCCGGGCGGCACGGCTTCCAGGTCGGTGGCGGGGCCCGCGCGGACCTCTCGGAGTGCGAGGTGCTCGACAGCGCGGAGAACGGGCTCCACCTGGAGGCGGTGGACTCGGTCTTCCTCCGGCAGTGCGTGGTCAAGGGCAGCGGCGGCGCTCCGGTCTGGAGCCCGGAGGGCGGGCCGCAGACGACCCTGGAGGGGTTGTCGACCGAGGGGGCCGCCGCTGGCGGGGCACTGGCGCGCGTCGAGGCCGCCGATGTCGCGCCGCCGCAGGAGGACACCGGGCTGAGCGGCACCGGCAGCGCCCTGGACGGGCCGCTGGCCGAGCTCGACTCGCTGATCGGCCTGGGCGGCGTCAAGCAGGAGGTCCGCGGCCTGATCAACCTGATCCGGATGTCCCAGGCACGGGAGAAGATGGGCCTGCCGATGCCGCCGATGAGCCGGCACCTGGTCTTCGCCGGGCCCCCGGGCACCGGCAAGACCACCGTGGCCCGGCTCTACGGCGCGGTGCTCGGCGAACTCGGCATCCTGTCCAAGGGCCACATGATCGAGGCGGCCCGCGCCGACCTGGTCGGCCAGTACATCGGCTCCACCGCGATCAAGACGACCGAGCTGGTCACCAAGGCGATCGGCGGCGTGCTGTTCATCGACGAGGCCTACACGCTCACCGCGCAGACCGGTGGGGTCGGCCCGGACTTCGGGCAGGAGGCCGTCGATGCGCTGATGAAGATGATGGAGGACCACCGCGACGAGCTGGTGGTGATCGTCGCGGGCTACTCCGAGCTCATGCAGCGGTTCCTCGAATCCAACCCCGGCCTGGCCTCCCGGTTCACCCGGACCATCGAGTTCCCCAACTACAGCGTCGAAGAACTGGTCACCATCGCCGCCAACCTGTGCCGCAAGCACTACTACGAGCTCACCGACGACGCGGTGGAGGCGCTGACCACCTACTTCACCCGGGTGCCCAAGGGCGAGACGTTCGGCAACGGCCGCGTGGCGCGGAAGCTGTTTGAGGCCATGATCAGCAACCAGGCGTCCCGCCTGGCGCTGCGACCACCGTCCCGGGACTCGGACCTGACCCGCCTGACGGCCGAGGACGTCAACCCGCAGATCGCGCTGCTGGAGGAGCTGCCCGCCGAATCGTCCGATGCCGCCGACACCCCGTCGGACCCGCGCTCGGTGGTGCAGGCCACGCGCACCTGGCGGCGGATGTCCGAGCTGGTCGGCGTGGAGGAAACCCGCCGCGCGGTGGGGTCGGCGCTGGTGTCGCTGTACGAGCGCAAGGCCCGCCGGATGGCGGTGGGCAAGCACGGGCACGCGGTGCTGGCCGGTGCGCCGGGCAGCGGTCGCTCGGAGATCGCGCGGCACTACGCGCAGGGCCTGTCCGAGCTCGGGCTGGTCCCCGTCGGCCACCTGGTGCGGCGGTCGCTGGGCGAGGACCTGCGCCCGCAGTGGCCGGGACAGGCCGAAAGCCTCGTCGCCACGGCTTTCCACGACGCCCGGGGCGGCGTCCTGCAGCTGGACGTCGACGCCGACGTGGAGACCCAGCTGGAGGTGGCGGAAGCCCTGTCGGCCGCGCTGCGCGAGCAGGTCGGTGACCCGGTCGTGGTCCTCACCGGCGAACGAGCGGGTCTGGAGTCGCTGTTCGGCTGCGCCGCCCGCTTGCGCGGGAGTTTCCCGCACCACTGGGAGATCGGCCCCTACACCGCCGCCGAGCTGGCCGCCATCGCGGTCCGGTACCTGCGCGACCGGGGCCACGAGGTGCCCGACGAGGTCGCCGCCGCGATGGCCGAGCACATCGAGAGGTCGGGCGAGCGGACCGTGCGCCAAGCCCACCAGTTCTCCCGCCACCTCGCCCGGACAGCGGCCTCGCGCACCCTCGCGGTGGCCGACCTGGCAGGCACGGGGGAGCCGACCGCGCCCGCGGTGGGCGGGCTGGCCTGGGTCGGCTGACCCGGCTTGCCCGCACGCGCACACCTGTTACCCGCAAGGCCCCGAACGCCCCCGAAACCCGGATCACCGGAGCTGGGCAGCGCTTTGATGAGCAGACGAGATCACGTCACGGAGGTCATCGTGTCCGATGTGGACCAGCGCAACGTCGAGCTGTTGCAGGAGGAGTACGAACGCCAGCGCGCCAACCTCGGCGAGATGCAGCGGCGCCTCGGCGGGATCTCGGCCACCGCGGTCTCGCCCCGGCGCGAGGTCTCGGTCTCGGTCGGCAACCAGGGCGAGCTCACCGAGGTCAAGTTCCCCAGCAGCGCGCACCGCCGACTGCCCGCCAAGGAGCTGGCGGAGCTGATCACCCGCACCTACCGGGAAGCGCGGGAGAAGGTCATGAACCAGGTCGTGGACGCGATGTCCCCCGCGCTGCCCGGCATCGACGCGAAGTCCCTGCTCAGCGGGAAGCTCCCGGAGGAGGCGCTGCCGATGCCCGAGCTGCCGCCGCTGATCGAGGAGCTCCGCGGGGCCTCGAACCCGTCGGGTGGTGACCGGCCGTGAACCAGATGTACGTCGACCCGGAGGGGCTCGGCCGCAGCAGCGAGCGCTACGCGAAGCTCCAGGCCCACATCCAGGACCTGATCACGAACGTCGACCAGCTGGTCAGCCAGTACTCGAAAGCCTTCGGCACCACCGACCACGGCAAGAAGGCCTTGGAATCCTTCCAGAAGGGCATGGACGGGTACACCCAGGGCCTGCGCGGGATCGCCGACTCGCTGGAGTACGTCGAGCTGAACCTGAAGAGCAACAGTCAGCTCTACGCCCAGGCCAGGGACAACGCCGACGACATCTCGGCCAGCTTCCAGAAGTCGGTGCTCCCGGACTCCGCCCCGCCGGGGCAGGAGCGGGGGGATTCGAGGTCGTCGGTGCTCCCGGACTCCGCCCCGCCGGGGCAGGAGCGGGGGGATTCGAGGTCGTCGGTGCTCCCGGACTCCGCCCCGCCGGGGCAGGAGCGAGGGGAATCGAAGTCGCCGATGCACACGTCACCCCGGACGGAATTGGCGTCGAAGCGGCTCCTCGGGAAGGGCGAGGCGATCGAGGTCCCGGACGCCGCGCCGGGCGAGCACGTGGAGACGAGGTCGCCGGACATGACCTCGATGCTCAGCATGCAGCCCATGAAGGCCAACGAGCAGCTCGTGGTCGACGGCGCTCCGATCAAGGAGAGCCAGCGCGTGCTGGCCGTCCGCGAGCTGCCCGACGGATCAGTGCGGTTCAACGCGGGCGAGTACTCCGACATCGTCCCGCTGGACGGCGTCGACGTGCAGTTCGTCGACCAGGACGCCCCGGCGAGCGCCCGCGAGCACCCGGTTCGCGACGGCGAGCGGTTGTTCCTGGTGACGGAGAAGCCCGGGGGCGCGACACCGTCCGATGAGGACATGTACTTCGAGTCGACGGCCGACCGCACGTCGTCCTTCTACCAGCACGGGCCGGAATGACCGCTCGCGGCGCGTGATCGCCGCACCCCGTCGCTCGGGGAACTGACTCGCCCGGATGGTGCCGGGCCGCACCGGATTGGAGGTCGTGGTGAACGCGGAACAGGTCCTCGTCCTGCTGACGACCGGTATCGAGATGCCCGACTCCAACCCGGACGCCCTGTACTCCCTGGCCAAGGAGATCGTGGACCAGGGCCAGTCCTTGCGGCCCGCGGTGGAGAGCATCCACGGCCTCTCCGGTGCTGCGCTGTCGAAGTTCGAGGGCCAGGCCGCCGACGCGTTCGCCGAGCACCAGCGGGACCTGTCCGCCTACGACATCAGCCCGCAGCTGCGAGGGCTGCAGCAGACCTCGGAGGCGGTGCACGGCCTGGGCGTGACCGACCAGACGACCAACTACGAGGTCGCCGTGACGGTGGCCAGCTTCGTGGGCCCGATCCTCGTCATCCTGGCCACCCCGGCCCTCTGGCCGTACCTGCCGAGCTACATCGCCGGGGCGCGCAGCATCATCTCGCAGCTCGTCCAGCGGGGGCGGCAGATCGCGGGCGAGCTCGCGAACTACCTCCGCGCCCTGTGGCAGGTCGTCGAGGAGGGGCTGGAAGAGGTCGCGCAGACGACGGCCGCGCAGCTGATGGTGATGGCCGACGGCAAGACCAACAAGCTGAACTTCCAGGACATCCTCGTCTCGGGCGTCGCCGGGACGGCCGTGGGCGGCCTGCACGTGGCGCTGCACTGGATCACGAACCTCAACCAGTGGTTGGCGCAGCAGGCGAAGACCTGGTACGGCAAGGGCACGCTCGGCGCCGCCTCGGAGACGCCTGTCGAGGCGGCGGCCGCCGGGATCCTCGGTGGCGACTTCGGGGCGATCGCCGCGGGCGGCATCATCGCCTCCAACTACTTCATGTCGAGCACCGAGCACGCGGCGAACCAGTACGCCCAGGACCAGATGCGCCAGCACAACGGACCGGGGAGCTCGGGTTCGGGTTCGCCGTGGCAGCGGCCCGATCTCCCCTCGTCGTCCGGTGCGGACTCCAGCTCGGGGACGGTGAGCCAGGGCCTGGACATCCCGGTGGTGCCGGAGACCTCCCCGGGCGGCGGGCGCGACGGCAGCACCGGCCAGGGCGCGGACGTCGCGCCACCCGGTGCGGGGCGGCCCGGTGGCACGGGCTCCGAGGTCCCGTCGTCCGACGCGCCGGGCGGGGCGCCGCAGCCGCCCGGCGTGGTGCAGGACCCGCCGCCCTTGGCCGCGCCCGTTGCCTCCGCCGGGAGCGCGCCGCCCGCGTCCAGCACCCCGTCCAAGTCGCCGCAGCCCGGAACCTCCGGCGGCCAGGGCGGTTCCACGCCGTTCGGTCCTCCGGCGGCGGGACAGGAGCCCGGCGGTTCTCCGGTGGCAGCGGGGCCGGGCAATGGCGTTGCACTCGACTTGGACGGCGTGACCGCGCCGCCGTCGGTGTCTGGTGGGGTGTCCGCGCCGATCTCGCAGCCGGGTTCGGGCAGTGGTGTTGTGCCGGGCGTGGACGGTGCTGCCTCGGCGCCGTCGGTGTCTGGTGGGGTGTCCGCGCCGATCTCGCAGCCGGGTTCGGGCAGTGGCGTTGCACCGGGCTCGGACGGTGCGCGCACCGCGCCGCCGTCGTTCAGCGAGGGCTCCGTGCCCGCCGCAGAACAGGGGCCGGTGCCGGACACCGCGGGCGAGGTCGGGCCACCGCCGGCGGTGGAAGGATCGGTCACTGCTCCGCCAGTTGGAGCGCCTGGTCAGGATGGTGCGAGCACCGGCGCACCGCCGCCCTACAGCGAGTCCGGGACCTCCAGCCCGACGCACCAGCAGGTGTCGTCGCCGGAGAGCACACCGCCGGGAAGCAGGGGAGATTCGTCCCCGAGCGGGCCGGTGGCGAACAGCGTTGCGCCCGAACAGGACGGCGTCACCGCCGACGCACCACCGTCCTACGCCGAGGTGGGTGCGGCGACCCCACCGCCGTACCAGGGATCACCGACCGAAGACCGGCAGGGCGGGCTTCCGGAGAAGCCGCTCGGCGCACCGACCACCGCCGCCGACACGGCCCAGACCGCGACTTCGCCCCACGGCACGACCCGGACGTCCACCGAGCAGGGCCTCGACCGGACTGCGGGCGGGCTGCCCGGGTTCGAGACGACGTCGGTCGGCGACATCAGAACCCCCGGCGATGGCACGCAGGAGCAACCGGGCGGGCGCACCCCGCAGGACGCCGTACCACCAGCCCAGCAAACGGCCGCCCCACCGGCGGGCCAGCAGCCCGCGACGACGCCCGCGGGTCAGCAGCCCGCGAGCTCCGGTCCTGCGGGGCAGCAACAGGGGGCTGGCAGCACCAAGCCGAGCACTGCGCCCACACCGCAGGTCGGTCCCGGCAGCCCCCTGCCCGCCAAGGACGGCCCCACCGGGATGACGCTGCCCGGACCGCAGTCGTCCTCGCCCCTGGACGGCAAGCTCGAAGCCGAGCCACCGAGCCCGGAGCTGGCGAGGAGTCGGGGCGAGGCCGAACAGGTCGTCCAGCCGAGCGAGTCGAAGGGCACCCCCGCGCAGGCCCCGAACTCGGCCGACGGCGACCGGAAGCAGGCGTCGAAGTCGCCGGACGACCAGGACGAGTCCGCGCCACCTGGTGCCGCGCGCCCGGCTCACCCGCGCGACGAGAAGGGCCGCTTCGCGGCTAAGCGCCCGGAAGATCGCCAGGCCGGGGAGCCGATCCGGGACACCGAGCAGGGCGCGAAGGGATTCCCGGAACTCTCCGAGAAGGCCGGGCTGTCCCGGTCGGGGCCGGAGAACGCCTACCTCGGCACGCCGGAGAAGGCACCGATCCGCGAGTTCGCGAACCACCTCCAGCAGGAGGTGCCGACCGGCTTCGGTGGTGCACCGTCGGTGAGGCCGAGCACCAAGCCGGCACGGCCCAACGTGGTCTCGGCGGATGCGTTCGAGGGCGATCAGGACGAGTTCGTGCAGGAGCACTTCTCGCACCTGCTCGGGGTGAACAAGGCCGAGTTCGATCGCGGCACCCCGGGGCACACCACGAACTGCCTCGCCTCGTCGATCCAGGCGTTGAACGCCGACGCGCACCGGGATCGCGCCGAGACGTTCAAGGCCGTTCCGAGCCGGGAGGTGCACGCCTCCCGCGTCCCGGAGTCCGGGCTCCCGCCGCTGAGCCTGGTGCGGGGTGGCTACGACGACGTGACCGACTACGTGTCGGAGATGGACGAGGACGGCCCCTACGGTCTGGTGTACGCGGATTTCGGCGCTGGCAAGGGGCACTTCTTCACCGTGCACAAGCGGGGCGACCTGGTCGTCCACTTCGACGCGCAGAGCGGGAAGCTGGCGACGTTGGGCGACCCGGAGCAGGTGTGGTTCTCCCCGGTGATCTCGGACGCGGTGCTGCGCCAGGTGACGACCTCGGTCGACGCCCGCAGCACGGCCGAGCGGATCGACTCCTACCGACCGGACCCGGCTCGCCGGGAACGCGACGTCTACCACCACTTCCTGGGCGAGGACCGGGGCTTCGAGCTCCGGGAGTTCCAGCCCTCGGAGCTGGTCCGGTTCCGGATCGACGACCGGCGGACCGTGGGCATGACCCCCATGATGGTCCGGAAGTGGTTGGCGGACAACGGGATCAGCCTCCCGAAGGGCTGGTCCGATCGGCGGATCGTGAACCGCTACCTCTACGACGGCGACGACACCCGCCGCCCGGTCCACTACGACGTCGACGACGTCGCCCGCTTCGTCGAAGACCTCCGGACGATGTCGAGCCGCGAGCACTTCGAGGAGCAGCGCCAGCTCGTCGAGGCGGTCGACCGCGCTGCGGAGTGGGTCGTCGAGCACTACCCGCCCGGCGTGTTCAGCTACGTCGGGCTCGGCCGCAGCCCAGCGCCGATCATCGCGGCGCTGCAGGCCAAGGGGCACGAGGTGGCATCGGTGCCGCTGTCGAGCTTCCGGCCCTCCCCGGTCGACGTGAACTCCGTCCTGCAACCGGCGTTCGAGTCCTCCCCGGACTCCAAGCCGCTGACGCCCGAGCAGCAGCGGGTGCTGGACGAGCACTTCGCGGAGTTCCTCGGGCACCTGCCCGAGGACCGGGACATCCTGCTCATCGACTACACCCAGCGGGGCCTTTCGCTCGTCTCCGCGCAGCACTACCTCCAGGAGCACGTCGACAACCAGCGCGGCGGCGCGATGCGCGTTCACGCGCTGGGGGTCCACCAGGAGATCGACGTCAGCAACCTCAGGGAGTTGCGGAACAAGGTCGTCCTCCCCCCTTCGCGAATGGCGGAGGTGGTGGAGAGCGTGTGGAGCACCGACCGCGCCGAAGCGCGGGCGACCTGGGGTTCCCGGTTCACCACGTTGTCCCTGGCCGAGGACGGGCCGCTCGGCGAGAACGGGCCGGTCCTCGGTGCGGCGCTCCGCGACCAGGCATTCGACGGCCTCGCCGAGTACGGGTCCTTCAAGCTGCTGGAGCAGGACCCGGCGGTGGTCGAGCAGAACCGGCCCCGGCGCGAGCACCAGCCCGAACCCGATGGCGTCCGGACGGGGTACGAGGCACTCGGCGACGCCTTGCGCGATCGCCAGCTGGACACCAGCTCGGACAGCGAGCCCCGGCCGGGCTGGGGCGGGATGCCGTCCGAGCGGCGGTTCGCCGGTCGCGACCTCTGGGGCAACCAGGTCGTGTTCCCCCTCGACGCGGTGCGCACGATCAAGTTCCGGCCGAGCCCGGACGCCCCGCCGGGGGCGCCCCGGATGCTCAGCTTGGTGTCGGGTTGGAGCAGCACCGAGCCGGTGCACCGCTGGATGACGGGCCTCCCGCACGGGTTGGTCCTGGTGCGCACGCTGCCCGGGCAGTCGGCGACCGATGCACTGGCGGCTCGGGCGCACCGACCCGACGCCGAGGTGAGCGTCAGACCCGACGTCGACCTCGTCGTCGCGGTGCGGTTCATGGGCGGCGACGTCGTGGTTCCGGTGCGGAACGGCGACGGCACGATCGACGTGCTGATGTCTCCGCCCGCAGCGGTCGACCTCCTCCGCCGGACCAAGGAGGTGGCCAGGAGCGATTCGTTGTTCCTCCTGGCCTTCGACACCCCGGCGGCCGACTCGGCGCGGCACCTCGGCCAGGAGCTGACCGCGCGGGAACCCGGGCTCCACGTGCTGACCAGCGGCGGCCAGGCGGCCCTGTCCGACCCGCAGCGGTTGATCGTCCTCGACAACAGGGGAATGGTGGAGATCCGCTCGGAGCCGGACGGCAGCGGCGTCGTCTACGAGCGAACGCTGCAGGGGACTCGGTTCGAGGTAACTCCTCGGCTCCAGCGGATCGCCGATGCGAGCGCGGCGATCCGGCCGGCCCGCCTCTGGATCAGCGGCGACGAGCTCGCGCGGCACCCCGCCAAGCCGAGCCCCACCTACCTCCGCGACGGGCGCGACGTGCTGTTGTTGAACCCGGTGTTGGCGCGCGCATGGCTCGCCGAGCACGGGTTCAACTATCCCGAGGACGGTGGTGTCGAACTCGCCATCCGGATCCACCTGAGCAGGCCGGGGCCGGGCGTCGCGGTCCAACCCCGGGAGGTCCAGTTCGAGGACGCGCAGCAGTTCTACGACGCCGTCCGGAGCATGGCGGCCGAACACCACCAGAACGAGCAGCGCCGCTTCACCGAGGCGGTCGACGAGATGACGAGCTGGATCGTCAACGCTTATCCGCCCGACCTGTACAACTACATCGGGATCGGTCGCAGCCCTGGGCCGTTCATCGCCGCGCTCCAGTCCCGCGGCCACACAGCGGTCAACATCCCGTTGTCGAGCTTCCGCCCGTCGCCGCCGGAAGGCACGTTGCTGTACGACGCCTTCCGCGAGCGCGGCCATACCGAACCAGCTTTCTGGCAGGTGGATCGGCTCAACGACCACTTCCGCGAGTTCTTGGCAGGGCTGCCGACCGATCGGGACCTGCTCGTGATCGACTACACCCAGAGCGGGTTGTCGCTGATCTCGGCCCAGTACTACCTCCAGCAGCACCTGGACGACCGGGGCGGCGAATCCGGTCAGGTGGTCCGCGCGCTCGCGGCGTACGATCCGCAGCTCAGCTCGGATCTGGGCCGCATCGTCCAGTCGATCACCTCGAACCGCTCCTTCAGCGAGCAGGAGCGAAGGCAGTGGTGGGAACGTCTCGAGCGCGTCTCGCTCGGACCGGAGGGCCCGCTGGGGGACAAGGCCGACACGCTCCTGGAAGCGTTGCGGGGACAGGCGCTGGACGGGCTGTCCGAGTACGGTTCGTACAAGATCTTGGAAGCCCCCTGGCGGGACCAGAACACGCCGCGCCGCAGCGACCGCGGTTCCGCGGAGGACATTCGGCGCAGCGGCTACCAAGCGCTCAAGGAGGCGATCGAGGAAGGCACCGGGTCGGAGGAGAAGGGTGCTCCTCCCGGCTACGGCGGTGCTTTCGCGGCGGCTCCGAGCACCAAATGGGTACGGCCGAACGTGGTCTCGGCGGATGCGTTCGAGGGCGATCAGGACGAGTTCGTGCGGGAGCACTTGTCGCACCTCGTGGGTGTGAACCCCGGCTTCGAGTCCGGTGTGCCGGGACGCCGCACGAACTGCTTGAACACGTCGGTCCAGACGTTGAACGCGGACGAGCACCGGGATCGGGCAGGGGATTTCGTCGCCGATCCGAGCGAGGCGCAGCCCGCGCACAAGGTCGGCATAACCGGGCTGCCGCCCTTGACCAAGTTGGAGCACGGCTACGACGACCTGCTGGCGCACGCGCCGAAACGTGCCAAGGACGGCCCCTACGGCCTGGTGTACGCGTACTTCGGCGGCGGTCACGGTCACTTCTTCACCGCGCACAAGCTCGGGGACCGGGTGGTCTACTTCGACGGCCAGACCGGGAAGCTGGCCACCCTGGGCGACCCGGAGCAGGTCTGGTTCTCCCCGATGCCCGCGGGGGCGGTGCTGCGCCAGGTGACGGCGCCTCCCACCCCCACCACCCGGGCCAGGGGCGGCGGACCCCACTCGCAGGCCTCGAGCGCGGCGCCTGATCAAGCAGCCCAGGAACCCGTCGACATCGGCGACGCCACGGCGAACCGCGCCTTCCACGACCTGCTCCGGAAGTCGGCTGGCGGGCGGTTCTCCCGGGAATTCGGTTCGGACTACCTCCACGCCCTGGACCAGAGCATCGCCGACCGGCGCAAGCTCAGCTTCGTGGTCAACTCGGTGCTGCCGCACGGCGACGTCGGGCGCATCCGCGAAGTCGTGGAGAGCATTCGCGAAGGCGCGCAAGGCCTGGAAGGACGCGTGGCCTTCGTCTTCGGTGTCAACGGCCCGAAGGGGTCCGACGAGGACGTCCAGCGAGCCATCGAGTCCGTTGCCGCCGAGATCGAGGACTTGACGGCGCCGATCGCACTGGTGCCGGTCGTGCCGAGCGGTTTCAAGAGCGTTGATTCACCGCCGTACGGAACGCTGCGCAACGACACCTTGGGCAGCACGGCGAACCGGGCGGTCGTGGCTGCCATGGCGGACCTGGGGACCCACCCGTACCTCTCGTTCCAGGACTTCGACACCGGATCCAGGCGGGTCGGGTCGTCGTCCGGCCAGCACATCTTCAACCACCTGGAAGACCGGCTGGACGGCACCGCGGAGATCGATGCCGGACCGACCCGGCCGCTGATGTTCTCCGGCGGCTACCGGCACGCTTCCGGGGACCACCTGTTCGACGACGTCCTCAACCGCCTGGAGAACCAGAAGCGACGCCTGGAAGACCGGCTGAGCACCGAGCAGACCCCGAAGGTCCGGAAGACGCTCGAACGCGATCTCAAGTGGACCGAGGAGGGGCTCGACCGCTTGCGGTCGGAGGACATCGACTTCACAGCGCTGCAGCGGGAGTTCGAGGAGCAGGTCGCAGCGGACATGGCAACGCGCGGTCGGTTGTCCGGCAACCACCCGCTGCACGCCTACTCGCCGGAGCCGAACCTCTACATCGACGGCACCGTGCTGCTCAAGCGCGGGCTGGTGGTCGGGCCCGGTGATCGGGAGTTCGGGTTCGGCAAGGACGGCGCGGAGTTCCTCAACCTCGGCACGGCGCTGCAGCGGGAGAACGCCAAGGAGTTCGGCGAGCACTACGACAAGCTCATCCGGCAGGCCCCGAAGTCGAGCACCGGGCTTCGCGATGAGCGGGGGCGGCGCCCCCGGACGAAGGACGAGCTGCGCGAGGACGCGAAGGCGCAGACCCCGGAGCGCCATCCCGTTCGCGGGGTTCCGTTCCTGACCGACTTCACCGGGGCCACCGTCGAAACGGACCTGACCCGGGTCGCCCTGTCGTGGGCCGTGGATGCGCAGTCGACCTACAAGTTGCCGCAGAACCACATCGACCCGGACAGGTTGCGGGGTCGGACGTTCTTGTACGGGACGGACTCCGGCACGGGCGTGGACAAGAAGTCGAAGGCCATCGATGGCACCGACTTCACCGGATACCGGGAGCAGTGGCAGGACAGGACCGGAGACCAGTCGGATCCGCTGGTCGCCCGGCGCGGTGATGAGCGACCGGCGGTGCCGTCGGGCGCGGTTGCCACGAGCCTGGGCGCGCCGGACAAGAACGTGCTCAACGCCAACATCTCGACGCTGTTGACGCGCTACGCCAAGGACCCGGACCTGAAGAAGCTCCGGGTCGGGGTGTCGGTGGACGCGAAGACCATCGTGGCGCAGAACGCCGCGCTGTCCGCCCAGGCACCGGCGATGCGTCGGCACTTCCAGCAGTTCCAGACCACCTTCCTGGACCACCCGGGTCGGCTGCGGCCGGTGCCCACCAGCTCCCTCTACGCGCAGGTCAGCGAGGCGGTGCCGGATGCGGGAACGCCGGAGCAGGTGCGGGCGGACACGGTCGCCACCGGCGTGGAGCTGTTCGGCGAGGAGGGCCGGGTGGAGTCCGGGCCCAGCGGTGCTCGCCTCTCCGAACAACCGGCCACGGAGTTCACGGTCCGCAACCGGATCGACAGCCAGCTGGGTCCGCTGGCGGACACCTTGCAGAACGGACCTTACTCGGGGCAGCGGGAGCAGGGGTCGAGCGACGAACTCGTCGGCAGGCTGCTCGCCACCAAGCTGGGGCGGCCCTTGGAGGTGCACCGGCCCGACGGCAGTGTCCAGCGCCTGGAGCCGTTCCCGCGCAGCGGCGGCACTGACGGCGGCTCGGCGCCCGCTGTGCGGGTCAACGGACCGGCGGCCCGCTCCGACAGCACCAGCCAGCGTCGTGAGAACTCCGGTGAACCGCCGGGCATGGGGGGCATGCCCTGGTTCAGCAGGCCGGATTACGAGGGAACGGTCGATGGGAAGGCCGTCGGCTTCTCGCAGGGCGACGTGCGGATCGGGCGCTCGCCAGCAGAGGGGCGGGGTTTCACCGGCATCTCGGCGATACCGCGGAGCTTCAGCGAGGACTTCACCTCCTGGGTCGAGCAGGCCGGCGGTCGGCTGCGGGTGGTGCCCGAAGGCGGGGCCAGGCGCGGTGGCGAGGTGCCGTTCGCGCCCGATGCTGTTGTGGGCGTGCACTTCGAGGGCAACCGGGTGGCCATCCCGGTGAAGAAGGACGGCGGCCGGACCAGGACCGTGCTGGTGAGCCGCAGCACTGCGGCGCAGATCCTCTCCAGCACCGCGGGGATGCCCAAGCGGGGAACACTGCTGCTGGTCGCGTCCCGTGCCACCGATGCCGACGCCTTGGTGAAGCTCGGTGAGCGGCTGGTCGAGAAGTCGCCGCGCCTCACCGTCCACACGGGTCCGGTGGACCTGGAATCGCCCGGGCGCGTCCTCGTGCGCGACAACCGCGCCATGGTGCAGGTGAGTTCACGGACCGAGACCAAGGAGCTCCAGGTCAACAGCCTCCTCGGTCCGGTGGCGGTGCGCCGGGATCGGACCACCGTGGTGGTGTCCCCCTGGGACGGGATCGCCGTCGGAGATGCCGAGTCCGGTCGCCAGGACGAGGAACCGATCCGCACGGAGTTCCGGGCGCCCCGGACCGAGTACCGGGAGCCGCGGACGGAGTACCGGGAGCCGCGGGCCGAGTACCGGGCGCCGCGGACGGAGTTCAGGGAGCCGCGGGCCGAGTACCGGGAATCGAGTGCGGGCTCGGAGCCGACCGAGGAGCAGCGGGAAGCCAGGGCCCGGTTCGCGGCAGCGGCTGAGGAGGCGAGGCGCCGACAGGACGGTGCGCGGGCCCGGTTCGAGGCTGCGGCTGAGGAGGCGAGGCGTCGGCAGGAGGGTGCGCGGAGCCGGTTCGAGGAGGAGGCCGAGGCGGCGGGACGCCGTCGGCAGGAGGCTCGGGAGCGCTTCGAGGAGGCCGGGCGTCGGCAGGAGCGTGCGCGGGGCCGGTTCGAGGACGAGGGGCGTCGGCGACCGCAGGAGAGCCGGACCGACTCCCGCGAGGAGGGGACGCAGCGAGAACGGCGAAAGTCCGAAAGGCGGTCTGACCGCGGGCGTGGGGATGAACGCGGTGAGCGGTCGGGGCGTGCTCGGCAGGACTCGTCGCAGCAGGGGTCGAAGAAGACGCCGGAGCAGGAGGACCGGAGGGAGCGCGAGAAGCAGGACCCGCCTCCGCCGCCTCCGCAAGATCCTTCCTTCCCGAACCACTACGTGACGTTGGGCGTCGCTGAGGACGCTGATCCGCAGGAGATCCGCAAGGCCTACTTCAAGGCGGCGGCACGGTCGCACCCCGACAAGGTCGCGCAGCGGGGCGGGACGGAGTCGGAGGTAGAGAAGGCGAAGGAGGAGTTCCAGAAGTTCCAGGAGGCGTACGAGACCCTGTCGGATCACGACCGGCGCAGGGAGTACGACCGGCAGCTCCGTCGCACGCGTGCGGCGTGGGCCCGTCGTCCGCGTGGTTTTGGTGGGGCTGTTCCTTCGGTGTCGTCCAGCGCCGGTACGAGGCCGGGTGTGGTGTCGGCGGAGACTTTCGCCGGTGATCCGGTGGGGCGCGCCGAGTTCGTGCGCGAGCGCGTGTCGTTCGTGCTGGGCGTGAACCCGGGGGGTTGGCGGGAGAACTGCCTGGATACTTCGGTCAAGGTGCTGAACAGGACGACCGACCCGGATTGGGCGATGCGCCCGGCCGAGCAGCAGGCGAGGTACTTCGTGGCAGGGCGCGGCGATCGGGTCGATCCGCGCGTGGTCGTGGAGTACGGGCTGCCCCCGTTGCGGAGGGCGAGGGGTGGCTATGTCGAGGTGGAGTCGTTCCTGCTCGGTCGTGAGGAGGACGGTCCGCGGGCTCTGGTGTATGCCTACTTCGGTGGTGGCAGCGGGCATTTCTTCACCGCGCACGTGCAGGGTGGGGAAATCATCTACCCCGATGGGCAGGAGGAGTCGCTCGCAACGCTGGGCGATCCGAAGCAGGTCTGGTTCTCCCCGGTGCCCCCGGGCCGCCTCTTCGCTCGGACACCGGGGGTGGCGCCGGGGCTGGCGCCGGATCACGACGCACCACCTGGCCTGGCCGGCATGCCGCAACGTTTCCTGTACCGGGGGCGGGATCGCCACGGGGATCCGGTCGACTTCTTCGGTGAGGAGGTGGACACGAGCCGGTTCGCGCTGAACGGCGCCGCCTTCGAGAACAGCGATGTCGTCAGCCTGATCGCGAACCGGCGTCTCGACGATCACGTGTTCCAGTGGTTGCGGGATCCTCTCGATGACTTCCACCTGGTTCGCTCCCTCCCCGGCGAGTCGGTGGCCGAGTCCCTGGAGAAGGCCGCGTCCAGGGGGCAGAGCCGCCTCCGGCTCAGGAACACGCGCATCTTCGCGTTGGAGGGCGCGGGCGACAGGTTCGTGGTACCCGTGGACCTCCCGGACCGATCCGCCACCGAGCTGCTGGTCACCTGGGGAACCGCGGCCCGGCTGATCGCGGAGAAGAACGCGGTCTGGGGGGCGAAGGGCCGGTTCTTCCTGCTGCCCTTCGGGAACCCGGACCCGGAGATGTCGGTGCAGGTGGCCGAAGAGATCGTCTGCTACCGCCCCCGGGTGTCCGTGACCACCACCAGCGGCCGTGCGGAGATCGCGCCGGGGAGGTTGGTGATCCCGGGGAACGAGGGGTTGCTGGAGGTCGAGGCCGAGCGGGTGCGCAGGTCTGGTCCGCCGCGCTTCGTCCCGGTGCTGACGGAATCCCGCGGAACCCGTTTCACCGATGCCGAGGTGACCAGGATCAGGGCGCGGGAAGCGGTCGGAACTGGTGGCGCCCGCCCAGGTCCGCGCCCTGAGCCGGCTGAGCGGTGGGATCCGCACGCGGTGCTGGACGTTCCGCGTGATGCGTCGCGGACGTTGATCGAACGTGCTCGTATGCGTGTGTTGCTGTCTTATCCGTCGCCCGAGTTGCGGGAGCGGGTGGAGCGCGCTTACGCGGAGTTGATGCGGAACTTCTCCGGTGCGCAGGAGGGCAGGGCACCCGGGTCGGATGAGCAGTGGGATCCCCACGCTGTGTTGGGAGTTCCGCGTGATGCGTCGCAGACGTTGATCGATCGTGCTCGTATGCGTGTGTTGCTGTCTGGCCCGTCGCCCGAGTTGCGGGAGCGGGTAGAGCGCGCTTACGCGGAGTTGATGCGGAACTTCTCCGGTGCGCAGGAGGGCAGCGCCACTGGGGCGGACGCGTGGTGGGATCCGCATGCGGTGTTGGGTGTTCCGCAGGATGCCACGCCGTCGCAGATCGAGCGGGCGCGCATGGCGCGGCTGATGTCGGGCTTGGCGGAGCAGGAACGTGCGGATGTCGAACGCGCTTACGCGGAGTTGACCGGCAAGCCATCTGCTGAGCCGAAGGCGACCTCGGCCGAGGAACCGGAGGAGAGCACGGCCGAGGAGCCGGAGGAGGGTGCGGCTGAGGAATCGGAGTCCGAGTCCGATTCGAGCGCGGCTGAGGACTCGTCCGACAAGCCGGACCACTACCAGGTGCTGGGCGTGGCGAAGGACGCCTCCGTCGAGGAGATCACCAAGGCATTCCGCAAGCTGGCGATGAAGTTCCACCCGGACAAGGCCAAGCTGAACGGGTTGTCGAGCAAGACCGCGAACCGGAAGTTCCAGGAGATCAACGAGGCGAACGAGGTCCTCTCCGACGCCAAGAAGCGCGCGGCGTACGACAGGCAGCGCACTGCGCCACCGAGGCCGGAGCGTCCTCGGACGGGGGAGCCTCGTTCGAGCCAGTATCGCCCGCACCCTGGTTCCCGTTGGGGCTACCGGGAATCTCGTCGTCCGCGCGGTTTCGGTGGGGCTGCTCCGTCGGCGTCCTCCAGCGCTGGTCTGAGGCCGGATGTGGTGTCCGCGGAGACCTTCGCCGGTGATCCGGCGGGGCACGCCGAGTTCGTGCGCAAGCACGCGTCGTTCGTGTTGGGGGTGAACTCGAGCGGGGCCAGGAACAACTGCTACCAGACCACGATCCAGACCCTGAACCGGGCCGCGCACCGGGAGCGGGCGGATGAGTTCGTCGCCGCCGCGGATGGGCCGGTGGATCCGGGGCGCGTGTGGGAGTCCGGTCTGCCACCCCTGCGGCGGGCGCGGAACGGTTACGACGATGTCCTCTCCTACCTGGATCGCGAGGACAGGGAGAGCCCGCACGTCGCGGTGTACATCTACCTCGGTGGTGGCGAGGGGCACTTCTTCAGCTTGCACGATCTCGATGGTCTGACGGTCGCGCTCGACGGGCAGATCGAGTCGCTGGCGACCCTGGGCACACCGGAGCAGGTCTGGTTCGCTCCGATGCCGGCCGACGTCGTGCTGACACCGGCGCTCTCCTCCCCGCCTCCCGGCCCGGTGGTCTCCGGCGGACCACCTGGCTCGGCCCGGGCGCGCGACGACGTGGCGCGCACCCGAGAGCTGTTCGAGCAGATCCGGCGTGAGCAGGAGGAGCTGCGGGAACGGCTTCTGGCGAGCCAACGGCAGGAAGCGGCGGACCAGCTCGAGTGGGAGCGCGCCGAGGCAGCTCGCAGGCAGCGGGACCAGCAGCGCCAGCAGCGCAACGAAGCGCGTCGACAGCAGCAGGAAGCGGAAAGGCGCTGGCAGCAGGCCGAACGCGAGCGCCTGGACCGAGAAGCCGAACAGGACGCGCGCCGCACGCAGGAGGAGTGGGACCAGGCTCAGGAGCGGGCCCGGCGCGAGTGGGAGGGCCAGAACGCGGGTGAGCGGGAGCGGGCTCGGGAGCGACAGCGTGAGTGGGACCAGGAGCGGGAGCGCCGAACGCGCACCGCGGGCCAGCCTGATCACTACGCGGTGCTGGGGCTGGATCGGCACGCGAGCCCGGGCGAGATCACTGCGGCGTACCGGAGGCTGGCGCTGAGGTTCCACCCGGACCGGGTGGAACCGGCGGACAGGGCGGCGGCGACCGAGCGATTCCAGGAGATCAACGAGGCCCACGAGACCCTGTCCGAGCCGCGGAAGCGATGGGCCTACGACGCGACCAGACCTGCTGGGTTCGGCGGGGCCGCTTCGGCGGTCGCCACCGGCACCGCACCGCAGCGGTCAGATGTCGTCACCGCGGAGTCCTTCGAGGACGATCGGGCGCGAGAGTCGTTCGTGCAGCGCCGCTTCGCGAACCTGCTGGGCGTGAACAAGGCCGCGCACGACGCGGCGCTTCCCGGGCACCGGACCAACTGCCTCGCCGCCTCCGTCCAGGCGCTCAACGCCGACGCGCACGTGCTCAACCCGGTGCACACCCCCTCCGGCGAGATCGCCGAGCTCGCCCGGGAAGAGCAGTGGCAGCTCGACGGCCCGATCGACGGTGCGGCGCTGCGGGCGCGGATCAAGGACCTCGCCGAGGCCGATGAGGCGCTGGCGGAATCCATCGACCTCGCCTTCGCCGACGAGAACCTCTCCAACGGCTGGCCGCAGCTGCTGGAGGGCCTGTTCACCAGGAACTTCGGCGAGCGCGCTGGCCGCGGGCACGAGGTGACCCTCGCGGTGACCGAGCTGTCCGGGGCGGCCGACCTGCGCGGTGCTTCGGCTGATGCGTCTGTCGACGCGGCGAAGTCCCCGGTCCGGAGGGCGACGGCCAGCAGCCGGGCCAGCACGACCGCCACCCCCTTCCAGTTCCGGGTGCCGACGCCCTACGCCGTGGTCCAGGGCCGGATCGATGGCCTGTCCGCCAACGCCCGGGGCTCCGGGCTCAGCTCGGCCACTGAGCACCGGGGCACGACGAAGATCACCGAGGTGGACTCGCCGGAGCGCAGCGGTCGGCACCGGGCGACCATCGAGATCACCGTCCGCAAGCCAGCGCACCGGGTGGGCAGCGAGGTGACCACGGCGCGCGGTGAGCTGCCGATCGACGTCCCGCTGAAGTCCGTGCAGGCCGAGCCGCACGCGGCGACGCCTGTGCACCCCGACACCGTCGAGCTGGCCAAGTTCTCCGGCACGGGCGGGATCCACCAGGCGGTGCAGGACCAGCTCGGCAAGCCCTTCGCGGTGAACGACCCCGAGGCCCGCCGGTTCCGCGAGTGGCTCGCCGGGCTGGACGGCGAGCACGGCCCGCTGCTGCGCGGCCAGCTGGTCCGGAACTCCTTCGCCTTCAAGGGAATCGACTCCCCGGTCGAGGTCGCCGTCGGTGCGGGTCAGCTGCGCGAGGTGCGCCCGCTGCCCAAGGTCGACGGAACGGTCGAGCACGCCGAGGAGGTGCTCGGGGAGACCACTGTGGACGAGTCGGTCACCCGCAAGTCCGGTGGCGCGCTGCTCGTGGCGGGTGGCGACATCACCGGGGTGAGCGGCATCGTCCTGGGGCCGACCCGCGAGGAGGCGCGCAGCAGCAAGGTCAGCGCAGCCATCAAGGAGAGCTACGGCAGCAAGCACACCACGAAGTACACCGGCCCCCTCGACAAGCAGCGCGGACGCCTGGACTACCTGGTGCTCGTGGAGCGCCACGACGGCGAGCGGACCAGCGGGGCGAAGGAATCGCCGGACGGTCCGCGCGAGGCGGTCAAGGTGCCGGGTGCGGTGACGTTGTGGTCCACACCGCGCGATGCCCGTTGGGTCTCCAGCGCCGCTCCGCAGCGGGGGAGCACCGGGCGGACGCCAGCGGCCGAGCACCGGCAGCAGGCCCCGGACCGGGTCGGCGCGCGCTACCACCTGCCGGAAGCCACCGTCGACGTGCTGGTCGGCCCGGCCCTGTCCAAGCTGGCCTCGAACGGGCAGGTCCCGGTGCGCGACCTGCCGGAGGTCGCCGCGAAGTTCCGGGCGTTCGTGCGCGACCACGGTTGGGAGATCACCCGCGGCAGCGGCGCGAGGTTCCCGCTCAGCTCGTACGTGAGCGGAGCGCCCGACGTGTTCCTCAAGGGCACCATGCGCGACTCCGAGGGGACGGAGGTCGACCGCGGCGGCCGGCGGAGCGGGAGCGCCGAACTCTCCGCCGGGCACGAGCGCGAGTCCGGGGCGGTCGTGGAGAAGAGCACCGCCACGGGCATCGCCGGGATGGGGCTCGACGGCATCGTGTGGCCGACCATCAAGGGCCTGACCAGGAGCAAGAGCATCCAGTCCAGCCGGGCGGTCAAGCAGAAGGCCGCCCACAAACCGCTGCTGGCCCCCGACCGGCCGCTGCGCGAGTACGAGTACCCGACGGACTTCGAGGTCCGCATCGGCGGCACCTGGTCGTCGCCGGGCGAGCAGGTGGGCCTGGCCGAAGGCGGAGTGAACGACCTGGTCGGCACCGTCCACGTGTCGGTGCCCGAACTGCCCGGGCAGGCACTCCCGAGGACCGGTGCGGAGCCGAGCAGGGCCACCGGCTGGCAGAGCGGGCGGCCACCGGCCCCGCAGCGGGAGGGGCACCTGGCGGCCGGGGCCGAGCTGGACTACTACCAACCAGCTCCCGAACTGCTGCCGACCGCGGCGGGCATGTTGCGGGCGCCCCGGACCCGTCGTTGGCGGGAATGGTTGAAGCTGCCGTTCATCGGACGTCGGCCCGCGGAGTTCGACGAGCACCGCGATGCGCTGCTCCGCCCCGACCCGGGGGTGGCGAGCGAGCGCAACGCGGGGCTCGGCGCGCTGGAGAACTTCACGAGCCTGGCCCACCAGGTGGCACGGTTCGCCCGCGCCGCCGTGCACCGGGAGTCGGCGACGCTCAAGACCCACAACCACGGCGGCATGGCCGGTAACCGGGAGCTGTTCGGGCGGGTCGACCGGGAGGTCCGGTTGGGCAATCCGGTCGTCCTGCGCCGCGACGACGACCACGCGTTCACCCGGAGCACCGAGCGCTCCACGGAGATCCCGGTGGGCGAGAAGCGGTCCACCGGGGGACGGCTGGCGGGCGGGATCACGCTCTTCTTCCCGAGCCGGAAGTGGTTGATGGTGGGCGCGGACTTCAGCGGCGAGTTCAACCGCGTGCGCGGGAAGTCCACGAGCGACGTGGACGAGACCGCGAGCAGCACCGAGACCACCCACCGCGAACGGGGCTACCTGGTTCGCTACGAGGCGACCCACACGTTGGGGACCTCCGTGCGGCGGCGCTGGCAGGACCTCCTCCACGCGGTTCACGACGGCCACGCCAAGGACGACTCGAAGTGGGCTCGCGGATCGGTGGAGATGTGGGTCCCGGCCAGCGAGATCGACCAGGTCGGCGAGCTGACCCCGGAGGACCTCGACGCACTGGCCCCGGAGGACGCGGAGCGGTACCGCGCCACCCACCCGACCGCCGGCCGGCGAACCGGGCAGGGCGAGGCGCCCGACGTGCGACCACCGGCGAACGTCGGCCGGGGCAGCGGTGACGTGGCCCTGCACCGGCCGGAGGCGGGGCACGAGCTGGCGGAGGCGATCGCCGCCGGGTTGGGCGAGTGGTCCCGCGAGCAGCGGGATCTCCGCGCGCAGCGGTTCCAGCCCGCGTCGCAGGAGCTGGTCGACCGGGTGCGGGCGGCTTTCCGCAGGTACGCGGACACGCTGCTCGGTCCGCCGAACATCCGCCACTTCGACGTCATGAACGAGTCGCTGCTGCGCGGCGAGATGGCACCGGTGCTCAGCTCACCGGACTCCGCCTTGGCGGTGGAGGAGATCATCAACGGCGGTCTGCCGCTGGTGACCACGGCCGACACCCCGTACGGCAAGGTCGAGCAGCTCGTCGTCGTGCGGGGCAGGCTCGGAGGTGGGCGGTACCACACCACCATCGATGCGCAGCGCACCAACCGGCGCGGCGACACCCATCGGCACGCGGAAGGGCAGGAGCTCGCCACCTCGGGCGAGTTCAGCGTCTCCGGCGTGTTCTACCCGCTGACCCGCGAACACGCGAACTTGATCCTGGGCGGCGCCTACGGGTCGTACAGCAGCACGAAGGGATACCAGACCGAGCGGAAGACCACCGACGCGGTCACCGCGGAGGAGACCGGCAAGCACCACCAGTTCGCGCACGACCTGATCATCGACCAGCTCGACGTCTACCCGCGCGCGAGCACCGGGACGTACCGGAAGGTGCTCGCGAAGTGGGCCGCCGTGCCAGCGACGTTCGGCGAACCGTGGCGGGCCCGGCCGATCACCGTCGCCGACGCCGTGCGCACGACCGTGCCGGAGGCGGAGACGCTCCGCCCCGGAGAACCGGAGCGGGCCCCGCTCGCCGAGCGGCGAGGTTCGCTGCGGATCTGGCACACCTCCCAGCGCCGGGCGCCGGGCTTCACCCCGGACGCGATCGTGCACGTGCGGCCGTTCGAGGCGCCGAAGCTCCGCGCGCTGCTGCGGCAGCTCGCCGACGGCGACGGGGACCGGCCCGCGCTCGGCCCGAAAGCGGTGGGCTTGGTGTCGGAGACGACGGTGGGCAAGATGCGCGCGCACCTGCCGAACGCCATGACCACGGCCGGGTACGAGGTCGAGCTGCCGGGTGCGCCGATGTCCAAGGTGGTCATCACCGCCGACCTCAGGAGCCGGAAGGTGCTGCGGGCGGTCAAGGTCCGCTCGTTCGGCCGCGAGCGGGAGACCGAGCGCAGCGTCACGTCCACCACGCAACGTGGGTTCGCGGCGGGCTCGCTCCTCAGCACTCAGGTCCGCGAAGCGTCGATCGACGGCGCGAACTTCCGCCCCCTGCAGCAGGTCGTCGAAACCGCACCCGCGCACTTCGGCCACGACACCTCGCACGAGCTCGGCTTGTCCGCCACGACCAAGACCAGCTCGACCGCGGAGGTGATGTACAAGGTCTCGGCGGTGCCGCACTGGCACGTCTACCCCAAGTACGGCGAGAGCATCGTCCCGAAGCGGTGGCGACGGCGGCTGAGCACCGGGCCCGACGCGCCGATCGAGATGTGGGTGGACCGCAAGGGCCTCACCGACCTCGGGTTCGACGCCGACGAGGTGCTGGTGACCGAGGACCTCACCAGGGACACCGAGCGTCCGAGGCGCTTGAGCACCATCGTGGAGGAGGTGGAGCCCGACGACGAGCGGCTGTCACCCGCCGCGGAGTTCCGGGCGCGGTACCCGCAGCTGTGGGGGGTGAACGCGGAGAAGTACGCGCAGGGCACCGAGCACCACACGCAGAACTGCGGGCACGCGCTGATCGCGGCGGAGCAGACCCTGATCGGCGGCACGACGGTCCCCGCGGCCGCGGGCGGCCCGCTGACCGTCGCTTCGCTGAACGACCGCTTCGGCTCCCCCGCCGTGCAGGCGAACCACGCCGAAGTCCTCGCGCACATGGGCGCCCAGGACACCGGGGCTTGGGGCGCGGTCTTCCTCCACCGCGGGACCGGCCTCGCGCACGCGGTCATGGCCGAGAAGGGGCAGGACGGCCAGGTCCGGTTCCTCGACCAGCAGCAGGGGACGATGGTCGACCCGAACCCGCTCGACGTCATCGGGTTCATGCCGCTGACCAGGACCGGGACCACTCCGCTCGGTGGCCGGGACCTGGCCTCGGATCTGCTGGTCGGGATGCCTGCCCGCAGCGGCGCGGGCGGGCGGCCGCAGCTGCGCCGGACGGCGGCCAGCAGCCGGGTGCCCACGCTGAGCCGCAGCGACGCCCAGCACGACCTCGCCGCGCTGGCCACCGAGCAGGTGCGGTACGCCGGGCTGGACTCGCGGGGCAGGCAGATCTCCTTCACCGCCTCCGACGTCACCTGCTCGCGCGAGCTCAACGCGGCTGGCGCGGAGAAGGTGTTCAACTTCACCCGGGGTGACTCCGATCCCGTGCGGCGATGGGCGGCCAAGCTCGACCGGATGCCCTACGTGATGCGGACGCTGCCCGGTGAGCGGTCCGCGAACCCGGACGAGGTCCGGTTCCGCGCCGGTGGCCACGCCGACGCACCGTGGCGCGACCCGGCCTGGATCTTCGCCGAGACAGACGGCAGCCACTACCTGCTGCAGGTCCAGCGGGACGGCCGAGACGTCGAGGTGCGGGTCGCGGGAGCCGAGTTCCAGCGCATCGCGGGGGAGAAGGGCTGCTTCGACGACAACCGCCACCGCGAAGTCGTGCTGCTCCAGCAGGGCAGCGATCAGCTCGATGCCGCGCTCGACTTCACCCGCGGCGACGACGTCGAGGTGTTCGTCCCCCGCGCGATGACCCAGCTCATCCCCGGTCGGCCGAGCACCGGCGGACGTTCCGCGATAGCCGTCGTCGACAACCAGGGCTGGCAGCGCCTCAGGTCCGGGCGGATCGACCGCGTTCTCACCGGAACCCGGTACTCCGACGACGAGGTGCGCCGGATCCAGGAGGCGGAGGCCGCGCTCGCCGGGCGCGCTCCGAGCGCCAGCGCGGAACCCCTGGCCGCGGTCGACCAGGAAACCGGTGAGCGGATCGAGTTCTCCGCACGGGACGTTCGCGCCAGGGTGTCGCTCAACGCGCGGCGGCGGGCGAACCTGCTGAACTTCGCCCCGCGCGGGACCGTCGACGAGCTGACCGAGTGGAACGCCGCCTTCGAGTCGGTCGACCTGGTGGCCCGAACGATGCCCACCGAGCAGCGTCCCGACCCCGAGGTGTCCAGCGCCACCGAAACCCGGCTGGTCCAGGCGCCGTGGGGCGCCGACCCGGTCTGGGTGAAGGTCGACGTCTCGGGCCGCAACTTCCGCATCCAGCTGCGCAGCGGCGACGGGGAACGCGCGGCCCTGGTCACCCCGGAGACCTTCCACCGGCTGCTCCGCGACCTCAGCCAGTTCCGCAAGATCCGCGCCCACAACCAGAACTCAGACCTGGTGCTGCTCACCGATGGCGACGGCCCGCCCCGGTCGCGTCCGGAGTTCGCGTTGGCCCGCGCGGCTCGTGCCGATGGCGGTCCGACGACCGTCCACTTCGGAGCCCGACCGGTGCGGCTCGCGGAACCGGACGCGCAGCGCTTGCGCTGGCCCACCGTCGAGCACAACGGCGGTTGGCTGAGCGTCGACGCGGACGGCAACGTCCAGGCCCGTCGCGAGACGCAGTACACCGACGAGGAAGTCGACGACATCGAACAGCGGTACCGCGACGAGATCGGCGCGCTCCCGCTGTACGAGCCACGGGTGCTGCCGCAGTACGAGGACGTCGTCCCCGGTGCCCGGTCGGCGGCGGTCCCGCCCGCCTACGACGAGACCGCCCCGTTGGATTCGGTGATCACCGCGGAGAGCTTCGGCGGGGACGACGGCCTGGCGGCGAGGTTCTTCCGGGAGCGGTTCCCCGAGCTGCACGGGGTGAACGCGCAGCACTACGCGCACCGCACCGAAGGACGCACCAGGAACTGCGCGGAATCGCTGATCGCGGCCGAGCAGACGCTGAACCCCGCGTCGGGTGATCTGGTGGTGGAGGCCCTCGCCGGTGGCCCCATGCCGCTCGGAGAGCTGGAGGAGCGCCTCGATGTGCGGGGGGAGGCCGTGCAGGCGCAGTTCGACCAGGTCGTCACGCACCTGCGCGGGCACGGAGTCGGCGCTTGGGCCGGTGTGCTGGTGCGCGGGGAGGACGGCATGGCGCATGCCGTCCTCGCGCAGCGGGACTCCAGCGGCAGGATCGTCTTCGCCGATCAGCACCGGGGGACCATCCCCGCGGCCGGACCGCACAACGTGCTCGGGTACCTGCCGCTTCCCAACCTCGGCTCCCGGTCGATGCCGGGCGAGCGGCTGGATCCAGCGCTCCAGGTCGGCGCACCGGCGGAGGGGGCGCTGCGGAAGCGGCTCGGCCGCCGCGTGTTCGGCCGGAGCGACCGGGTCCGGGTTGAGGCCGTGCGGGACGCGCTCGACGACCACCTGGCGGACAGGGCCTCGGGCGCGCACTTCGAGGCGCACTCGGCGGTGGCGCGCCACCTGGACAGCGGCCGGGTGCCGGATCTCGCTGCTCTGGGCCGCCGCTTCGGTGAGCGGGTTGCCCTGCGAGCCATCGCCTCGGTGGCGATCCAACGGGTCCGGGAGCGGGGGCGGTTCGCTCCCGCCGCCCTCGGCAGAGCGCTCGGCGTCGACGAGTCGCAGGCCAGGATGCTGATCGACGCCGCCGCCGTGGTGGAGGCGCAGGCGCGGGCGGGCGCAGGCTCGCCGATGACGGCCGGTGAGCTGGTCGAACGCTTCGGCGTCGCTGCGGCGGACGCGCCGCGCCTGGTCACCGAAGCAATGGCCCGAACGGCCGCCAGCTTCGACCAGCACTACCCGGACCTGGACCAGACCTCGCACGTCGTTCCCGAGGAGTTGGCGGACTGGTTCGGCGTGCCGCACCGGGCGGCGGCCGAGCGGATCGCGGCGTTCGTGGAGGACGACGTCCGCGCTGCCGCGAACAACGGCCGCCCGCACACCGCTGAGAGCCTCGCCGAGAAGTTCGTTCCGAACCGGCGGTGGGCAGCCGCCCGCATCGCCGCAGCGGTGCGCGCTGAAGCGCGGGAGTCGGTGGGCCGGTGGAACAGCCGCACTGCCGGGGAGCTCGCGACCAAGTTCGGCATCAGCGTCGAACTGGCGCAGCGGCAGGTGGTGGGCGCTGCCTTCGCCGCGGTGTCCGCGTCCCGGGGGCGTGTTGGCTCCGAGGTGGGCGAGTTGCTGACGAGAAGCGGGATCGACCCCGCCTCGATCGGCAGGCACGTCGATGCCCTCGCCGTCGAGGACGTCCGGGCGGGTGCGGACGTCCTCCAGCGCGTGACCGCTGGTGAGCTGGCTGCTCGGTACGGGCGGAGCATCGGGTGGGCGGCCGGGCGCATCGAGGCCGCTGCGGGTGATCACGTGCTCGGAGTCGCGGACGTCGGCGCGGTCGAGGACCTGCAGGAGCTGTACGACCTCGACCGCGGACGCAGCCTCGGAGTGCTGGGCAGCGCGGTGCGCAGGGCGGCCGAACTCGGTCGGCCGCTCCGCCCCGGCCACGTCCTGTTCGCGAGAAATCGACTGTCGGAGGCCGGGAGCCGCCGCCTGATCGACCAGGTCGCGCTCGCCGACGTGCTGGAGACCGCGAGGAACCGCCGAGCGTGGACGTTCGCCACCCTGGCCCGCAAGTACGACCTCGACGAGGCGGACTTCCGCAGGCTCGTCGACGACTCCGCGCTCGCCGACGTGACGAGCGCTGCGGCCGTGGGCAGGCCGCTCAGCGCTGCACGTCTGGCCAGGCGGTACGGCATCCCAGGTGGCTGGGCGGTCGGTCGGCTCGCGGTCGCGGCAGGCCGCGCGGTGCAGGAGGCGGTGCGGGATCACCGACCGCTGCCACCGGCGGTGCTCGCCGCGCGGTACCGGATCAGCCTCGAGGCGGCCACGGCCGAGGTTCGCGCTGCGGTGCCTGCCATCGCGCGCCAGCTCCGCCAGAGCGGTGCGGAAGACCGGGAAGTCGCCGCTGATCTCCAAGCGCTGTTCGGCATGAGCGGTGACGAAGCTCGCCGCCACGTGCGGGATGCGCGCAACGCTCCAGCGGATTCCGACGACGAATCCGGCTTCGGGGACTGGGTTCCCGTCCACCCGCCTGCGGCACAGCCCGCTGGGGCGGCGTTCTACGCGCTGCCGAACCCCAGCGCGTCCACGGTGGGCAGTGAAACGGACTCGGAGTTCGGAGGCCCGCTGATCGCCCCCGTGAACCCCAGCGCGGACTTCCTCGCCCGGTTCCCGGAGCTGCGCGGGGTGAACGCGCACCGAGGGGGGCACACGCAGAACTGCGGTCGGTCGATCGTCGCGGCGGAGCGGACGCTGGCCACCGGGCAGCTGGTGGCGGCGGAGCCCGGTGACCCGATGCCGATCGAGGAGCTGGAGCACCGCGTCGGCGCACGCCCAGGACAGGCCGTGCGCGCGTCGCGAGCCGACGTGGTGGCGCACATGCGCGGCCAGCGCGCGGTTGCGGCTGCGCTCCTGCCGGGTGAGGGCGGTCTGCTGCACGCTGTTCTCGTCCGCCCGGAACCGGGCGGGAACGTCGTCTTCGGCGACCCGCAGCGCGGAACCCTCCCCGCTGTCGGACCGGAGGACGTGCTCGGGTACGTGCCCCTTCCGAGACTCGGTTCGACGCCGATGCGGGGAGAGCCCCTCGCCCGCGGCACCCGCGTCGGGGCACCGCTGCGGAGCGGGGCGACCAGCCTGGGGCGCTTGGTCGGCCGAACCAGCAGCGCCGAAGCCGCGTTCGTCACCAGGCTGCGCTCGTACGGCGTTGAGCCGCCCAGCGGACTGCGACGGTTCACGGCGGATCAGCTGGCGCTGGAGGCCGAGCAGTTCGGGGTGAACCGGGAGCGCGCTTTGGCGGCGGTCAACGTGGCGGCCCGCGCCGAAGTGCGCGCGGCGCTGGAACGCGGCCACGCGCTGGATGGGCAGTCGCTGGCGAAGACGTTCTTCCTGCCCGACCGCTGGGGCTTCGACAGGGTCGTCGATGTCGTGCGGGAAGACCTGCTCGACAGCGGTGGCACGATCCACGCCCTGGCCAGCAAGCACCACCTCGACCCTTCGCTGGTCGCTCGGGCGGTCGTGGCGGAGGAGAGCGCGAAGCTGCGGGCGAGGACCGGGCGGATCGTGCTGGCGGACCTGGTGAAGCGCACCGAGAAGCGCGGAGTGGGCGAGCACCTGTTGCGAGATCGGCTGCACGCCGTCGCCGTGGCCGATGTGCGCGAGGCCGCGGATCGGCTGGCGCCGCACAGCCCCGCTGTCCTGGAGGTGAAGTACGGACTTCCGCACCACGAGGCCCTGAACGTGATCCGCAGCGCGGCGGCCGACCACGTGGTGGAGGCCTCCGGGGCGGGAATTTCGGTGACGCGCCAGGACCTCCTGCGGAAGTTCGGGTCGCACCTCGGCATGTTCAGCGACGAGCGGCTCGGCTTGCACCGCCAGAACACCCCGGTGGCGGCGGAACCGGAGGACGAGGAGCCCCCGACGTACAACGCGCTGGTGGCACCCGGCCCCGAGTACAGCGAGAACGTCGCGGAGCCTGCCGACTTCTCGATCACCGCTGCGAGCTTCGGCGGCGACGAGGTCGTCTCCGCGGCGTACTTCCGCTCCCGCTTCCCGCAGTTGGCGGCGGTGAACGCGCACCGGTACGCGCATCGGGAGCCAGGGCACGTGGTGAACTGCGTGCCGTCGGTGATCGCGGCGGAGCGGGCCCTTGCGACGGGCAGGGCCGTGGCGGCGGGCGCGGGCGACCTGGCAGCGGTCCGGTCGATCACCGGTGGGCCCAAGGTGCGGGCGGGCTACGACCGGGTCGTCGCGCACATGGCGGGCCAGCGCCGGGGTGTTCTCGCCCGGGTGTTCCTGCGCCGCCCGGACGCGCCCCGGGTGTTGCACGCCGTGCTGGTCGAGAAGTCAGCGGACGGCAAGATCCGCTTCCTGGACCCGCAGCGGGGGACCATCCCCGAGGTGGGGCGGCACAACGTGGTCGGTTTCCAGCCGTCGCCGGTGCGCGGCGCGGAGCCGATGGAGGGTGTGGCGCTCGACCCCGACCTCCTGGTCGGAGCACCAGCGGAGACCGGGAGCGCCAACCCGGCCGGGTTCGCTGACGAGCTGCGCGCGGCCGTGCACGCGCGCCTGAGCCCGGACCACGTGCCAGGTGCCCAGGAGGATGCGGCGCGCTCAGCTGTGGAGGAGGACTTGGCCGCTGGCCGGGTGCCGGACATCGGCGACCTGGTGAGCCGGTTCGGGCAGCACGGGATCAGGGCGCTCAGCGACGTCGCGGTCCGCGACGTGCAGGAGATGGCGGAGAACGAGACGCCCTACAGCTTCGAGGCATTGGGCGGCAAGTACGGCATCAGCCCGGAGCAGGCCGAAGCGCTGATCGATGCTGTTGCGGTGCACGAAGCGCGGAAGCGTGGGGAGCGGCGTGCAGGAGTCGCCGCGAACGCGCTCATCACGCGGTACTTCGGCGCTGAGCGATCGACGCCCGAGCAGGTCGACGCCGCTGCGCGGTGGGCGGACGAACGGATCGACGAGGCCGTCGTCCAGTACACCCGGCTCCGCGGTGCGAGGACGTCCACGGCCAACCGCCTGCACCGGGACGTCGCGAGGCGGTTCGCCCTGGACCGGGCCCGGGTGCGGGAGGTGATCAACTCCGCGGGCCGCGCCGAGGTGCGCGAGGCCGCGCGACGAGGTGAACCGCTCACCGACGTGGCGCTGGCGGAGCGGTTCTCCCTGGTCACCCGGTGGGGGACCGATGTGGTCCTCGACGCCGCGCGCGAGGAGGCGAGCGCGGCTGCGGCCCACGGCGAACCCCACCCCGCCGAGGAGCTGGCCGAGATGTTCGGGATCAGCCCGGAGCAGGCCGCTCAGGCGATCGTGGCGGCTGTGTACGCCGATGTGCACGGGGCGCGCGGGCACTCGTTGGACCTGGCGGCGGCGAAGCACGGCATCGACCTCGAAGTGGTGCGGGCGCACGCCGCCGACGTCGCCCGCACTGCGGTGCGCGCGGCAGCGGACCGCAGCGATCCCGCCGATGCCGAGACGTGGGCGGAGCGGTACGACCTGGACCTGGCCGGAGCCGTGAACCAGATCCAGGCCGCGGCGCTCGAGTACTGGTCTGATCAGGCAGCGACATCGTCCCCTCTGACGTGGGACCAGATGGTCGAGCGGTTCGGGCAGGACCGCTCGTGGGCCTTGGGATTGCGCGGTCGGGCCGCCGTGGCCGGGTTCCGGCTCGCCGCGGCCCGCGGGGAGGCGTACGGGGTCGAGGACGCCATGAACCGGTACAACCTCGGCGAAGCGGAGTTCACGCGTTTCGTCACCGAGGCGGCGAAAGCAGAAGCGCGCGATGCGGCGGCCCTCGGTGATCCGTACACAGTGGATGGTTTGGCGAGTCGGTTCCAGATCTCGCCAGATCTCGCTGCAAGAGCGCTCGAGGGGGCCGTCATCGAGGATGCGTACGCGGCTCTGGGTGGCAGCGAGACCGACATCGTCGAGATGCTGAGCCGCAAGTACGGAATGGGTGATGACGAGGAGTACGCCGAGACCTTGGTCGATGCCGCCCGCCGAGGCCGCTCGCGGGCTGAGTCGGTCGCGGAAGTGGCTCTCGCCCGTGCGCACGGCCTCAGCGGGGAGGAGGCGCGCGAGCGCGTCGACCCCGCAGTCCGCGCCGATGTCCGCGCGGCAGCGGACCGCAGGAAGCCCCACCGCATCGAGGAATTGGCCGCCGAGCACGGGCTGACCCGTGCGGAGGCTTCGAAGCAGATCGATGCCGCCGCGCTCGAACACCTGGCTCATGCGATGGAGCTGGGGATTCCCACCACGCCGCAGGAACTGGTTGCCCGGTTCGGCAAGAGCTTCGGGTGGGCCGCGGACATGCGCGGGATCGCGCTGCGCGCTGCGATCCAGGTGACCGCGGAAGCCGGTGAGCCGTACTCGCGGGAGGAGGTCGAAGCCATGCACCAAGCACCTCCGGAGGAGTGGCAGGACCACGTCAGCGCGGTCGCGCAGCAGGACGTGCTCGACGCGGCGGCTCGCGGTGAGCGGATCGCCCCGAAGGCACTGGTCGAGAAGTACGGGATGGCGAGGTGGCTGCAAAGGGACCGGAACCGCATGCTGATGCGCGCCGAAGCTGAGTTCTCCGTCGAGTTGCAGGACGTCCTGGACGGGTTGGACGTCCAGCAGCTGTTGACCGACGAAGCCGCCGCGCAGGTCGCGTCGACCGTCGCGGGGCCTGAGACGTTCGCGGACGCCGTGCGCACCGCGATCGCTGGCGCGGTGGGTTCCGGACCGCCCGTGACGCGGGCGGCCCGGTTCGCCGACTGGTGGGTGGCCACCGAGGCCGAGGTGTGGGCGGACGGGGTGGTCTCCGCCGCAGTGCGGGCACACGTCCGCGAAGCGGTCCAGAGCGGCCACCGGTGCACCGCCGCTGACCTCGTCAACCGGTTCGGCATCACGCCGCAGGCAGCCACCACCGTGATCCACGACGCGGTTCGCGCCCACGCGCGGGCGGCCGAGGACGACGGTGATCCGTGCACCGCCGCGGACCTCGTCGAGTGGTACGGCATCAGCCGCGCGGAAGCCGAGCACCACCTCGAGGACGTCGACAACCTGCTGGCGGACTCCGACCTGGACCCGGAGGAGCACGAGCTGCCGTAGCGGGTGGTGGGGGTTTCCCCGCGAGGCGGGCCGCGCGGGTACCGGCCTGCCGGTGGTGGGCCAACGATGGACGTGCCGACCGCGGTGCGCGGAGGCCAGCGAGCCACATGGACGAGAGTGACCGAGGTGACGATGAGCAACGACCTCGCCCGCCGGGGCGCGGAGTGGCTGGACCGCACGTACGGGGGTCTGGTCACCCTCACCGACGACCAGCCGCTGGTCGACGGTGCGTTGACCCAGTTGTTCGGGTGCGAGTACGCGGACGGGTCCGCCGGGCCGCTGCTGGCGGCCACCATCGCGGTGCCCAAGCACGGCGGGGAGCCGTTCCCGGTCGCCAACGCCGATCCGCTGGACGAGGAGCTCAACGCGGCGCGAACCCCCGGCGCGGACGACGTCCAGCCCTGGCGCTGGCGCGTCAACGCGCGTGGGTGCCTGATAGCGACGGACGCCGCAGTGGATCACCAGGCGGCCACAGCTCTGCCGTGGGCGCCGGTGGACGAGGCGCCGGGCTGGTGGGACCGGATGGTCGCCGCGCACTTCCCGGGTGCCGACGTCTACACCTGCTCGACGTGGGACGACGTGGCGTCGACGCTGGTGGAGGGCGGGCCGGGCACGCGCACCGCGGTGTGGCTGCGGCGGCAGATCGGCGGGGCCGAGCTCACCGGCCACCTGCTGTACGGGTTCCACGACGAGGGGCGCGCGGTCTTCCTCGACGGGCAGCGGGGAGCGCTGGCCCGGCTGGACGACGACGAGATCGACCAGCTCGTGGTCGCCCGGTTCCACCGCCCGATCGTCGCCGAGCCGTCGAACCTCCTGCTGCCCTGGGAACTGGCGGCCCCGGACCTGCCAGCAGCGCTGGAGAAGGCGAACAGCTGGTTGGCGCACACCTACCGGGAACCGGTCGTGGTGGTGGACCCCGGCGAGGCGGACGAGACCGAGCGCGGCTGGCTGTTCGCCTGCACCACCCAGCGCTTCCAGGAGACCGGCGACTGGCACGACCAGATGCTCGACGCGGCGCTGGTGGTGCCCAAGGACGAGGGCGAGGCGCCGTTCGGATTGCCGAACAACGACCCGTGGTCCTACCTGGCCGACTGGAACGCGCGCCGCGACGGGTTGGCCGCGCCGCCGTCACCCGCGGCTGCCGCGTGGTACGAACCGACGTTGCGGGAGCTGGGCGAGCCGCTGAGCTCGACCGAGCACCGCAACTGGGGCGAGGTCTTCACGGAGATCTCCGACGGGCCGTCGGACTCCCGGGCCCTGGTGTGGGTGCGCCGCCGTGACTCCCGCGACCGGGAAACGGTGGGCAACCTGCTGGTCGCGGTCAACGAGGACGGCGGGGTGCGGCTCATCGACTCGCTCGCCGAGGACGGCTACCCCACCTTCGACCAGGACCCGATGGCGCTGCACGTGATCCGCTACCGGTGAGGACCGTCCTGGGCGGGGTTCTCCGCCGCGTCACCGCCGGTGACCCGATGTGAATCGCCGCCAGCGCGGAAGTCCGCACGAGGGCGGAGTTCCACGCACTGGGACGCGGTACTCGTCCGGACCTGTTCCGAGCCACCGGACGTCGTGCGAGGTCAGGGCCGATCTCGCCGGTGCGGGGCGGGATAGTTGCGCGCAGCCGCCCGCACCCAGCTCGATGATTCCCACTAATGTACGGGCAGATCATCGGCGAGGAGCGGGTTCGAAGCATGGCACAGGCTGATCGGGGTACGGATCGCCACGCGTGCGTGACCGGGCCGCGGCCCCCGGTCGTCGCGGACGGCCACCGGTCCACCGGGGCGGGTGGTGAGGGCTGATGAGTCCGCTGCTGGTGGTGCTGATCGCGGTGTGCGAATCGGTCGGCGTGGGCCTCATCGGCCTCGTGGTGCTGCGGTTGCTCCGCCACTACCCGGTGGGGTACTCGCTGGTGGCGGTGATCGTGATCACCGTGTGCGCGATCAACACCAGCACGGTCACCGTGATGCTGGTGGCGCGGTCGGCGCAACTGCCTGCCGGGGTGGACCTCGTGGTCAACCTCGTCGCCGGGGCGGTGGCCATCGTGGTCGGTCTGCTGCTCGGGCGCGCGGTGATGCGCGGTAGTCGGCAGCTGGCCGAGGCGACCCGGTCGTTCGGGCTGCAGCGGCGCTTCCAGCAGCCGGAGGACCTGCCGAGCGCCGAGTTCGCCGACCTCGCCTGGGAGCTGCAGCGCACCAGCGACAAGCTGGCCGAGTCGCGGCGGCGGGAGCAGGCCCTCGACGCGTCCCGGCGTCGGCTCGTCGCGTGGATCTCGCACGACCTGCGCAGCCCGTTGGCCCGGCTGCGCGCCGTGGTGGAGTCCATCGAGGACGGCGTGGTGGACGACCTGGCCGACTACTGCCGGAAGATCCGCTCCGACACCCAGGTCCTCTCGGAGATGGTGGACGACCTGTTCGAGCTGTCCCGGATCCAGTCCGGAACACTGCACTTGTCCCCGCGCGAGGTGGTCCTGGACGACCTGGTGAGCGACGAGGTCGCCGCGCTCGACGTGCTGGCGGCCAGCCGCGGCATCGAGTTGCGGGCCCGCACCATCCAACCGGTCGTGGCCGCAGTGGACGACCGGGCTGCCACCCGGGTGTTCAACAACCTGCTTGCCAACGCGATCCGCTACGCCCCGGAGAACTCGACGGTGACGGTCGACGTCCGCGCCACCGGGGGTTGGGCCGTCGTGTCGGTCAGCGACGAGTGCGGCGGCATCCCGGTCGCCGACCTCGGCTCGGTGTTCGACTTGGGCTGGCGCGGCGACCAGCCGAGCACCAGGTCAACGCGCGGCGGCGGTCTCGGCCTGTCCATCGTGCAGGGGCTCGTGCAGGCCCACGGAGGACAGGTGTCGGTGCGCAACATCCCGGGAGGGTGCTGCTTCGAGGCCCGCTTCCCGCTCCGCGCGGCAGGAGCTGCTGGACGGTGAGACGAGCGGTGGACGTTCTTCGGCAGCTGGCGCAATGAAAGGCACGGGGGTGCGCATGACAAGCGGGTCTCCACCGGCAACCCCATTGCCACGACGTCGCTTTCCGCGCTGGACGGCGCGCCCGGCCGGGCAGTAGCACGGGTTCACGCCGTCGCCGTCCTACCTCGCCAGCGCGCTCATCAGTGCGCCGTTGTCCTGTCGTGCCGACACGTTCTGCGGTTCTTCGCGGGGAGAAGCGCTCATTCGAGCGGTGGCGTGGTTCTTGGTGCCTCACCGCGCTGCGGGAACTGCCCGTAGATCCCAACATCGTTCGCGATGCCTTGACCGGTGCGCGGCCGGGTCGAAGCATGACTCGTCGTCCGCCGTCGGGCGGAAACCCCCCGGGGGAAGTCCCGCGCGCGATCTCGCGCGAAATTGGCACGGGAACGAGAGAAGATACTTGTGACTGACGGAACCATCCAGGGTGAGCGTGCAGCGGCACCGCCGCAGCACGTCGACGCCGGCGACGCCGGGTACAGCAAGGCCCTGAAGGCACGGCACATCAACATGATCGCGATCGGCGGCGCGATCGGCACCGGCTTGTTCCTGGGCGCCGGTGGGCGGTTGGCGCAGGCTGGCCCGGCGTTGGCGATCGCCTACGGTGTCTGCGGCGTGTTCGCGTTCTTCGTGGTGCGGGCCTTGGGCGAACTCATCCTGCACCGGCCCTCTTCCGGCGCGTTCGTGTCCTACGCCCGCGAATTCCTGGGCGAGAAGGGCGCTTTCGTCGCCGGGTGGATGTACTTCTTGAACTGGGCGACCACGGGAATCGCCGACATCACCGCCATCGCGCTGTACGCGCACTACTGGAGCCTGTTCACCCACGTCCCGCAATGGGTGCTGGCCCTGGTGGCGCTGCTGGTGGTGCTGGTGCTGAACCTGGTGTCGGTGAAGCTGTTCGGCGAGATGGAGTTCTGGTTCGCCATCATCAAGGTCGGTGCGCTGGTCGCCTTCATGTTCGTGGGCATCGGGTTGCTGGTCATGGGGACACCGATCGGGGGGACGACGCCCGGTCCGTCGCTGCTGCTGGACCACGGCGGCGTGCTCCCCAACGGACTGGTACCGCTGGTGCTGGTGATCCAGGGCGTCGTCTTCGCCTACGCCGCGGTCGAACTCGTCGGCGTCGCGGCGGGCGAGACGGAGGATCCCGCGAAGGTGATGCCGAAGGCGATCAACTCGATCATGTGGCGGATCGGCATCTTCTACGTCGGTTCGGTGGTCCTGCTGTCGATGCTGCTGCCGTGGAACCAGTACCAGGAGGGGCAGAGCCCGTTCGTCACGGTCCTGTCCCAGCTGGGCGTTCCGGCGGCGGGTGACGTGATGAACCTGGTGGTGCTCACCGCCGCGATGTCCAGCCTCAACTCGGGGCTGTACTCCACCGGTCGCATCCTGCGGTCGATGGCGGCGGCCGGTTCGGCCCCGAAGTTCACCGGCCTGATGAACCGGAACCAGGTGCCCTATGGCGGGATCCTGCTCACCGCGGCGGTCTGCGTTCTCGGTGTGGGGCTGAACTACGTGGTGCCCGCCGCCGCGTTCGAGATCGTGCTGAACTTCGCGGCGGTGGCGATCATCACCACCTGGAGCATGATCATGCTCAGCCACCTGGTGTTCGTGCGCAAGGCGAAGGCCGGTGAGGTCGCGCGGCCGCTCTACCGCCTGCCCGGCTCGCCGGTGACCCAGCTCGTCACCATCGCGTTCCTGCTGGCGGTGGTGGTCTTGATGTGGTTCGACGTCCCGGCGGGTCGGGTGACGCTGCTGTGCGTCCCGCTGCTGGCCGCGGCCCTGGTGGTCGGCTGGTTCTGCGTCCGCAAGCGGGTGGACACCGTCCGGGCCTTCGGAGACAGGTGAGGAGTACCGGCTTCGGGCAGCCACGGCGACCGACGTGGCTGCCCGCCTCCCCGAAGCCCAGGGCGGTGCGGGCACCGCGTTGCCGCAGCGCCCCTGCCACGCCGTCGGTGAGCACTGCGTGCTTGGCCGACCGGGTGCCGATGAAGTTCCGCCCCACCAGATCCAGCGGTCCCCACGGGCACCCGCCGAAGCCGCGTACGTGGTCCCGATCAACGGCTTGAGCTGCTCGTCCCACGACCGGCAAGCAGAGGCCGACCCCTTAGCGCGCGTAGCAGGCGGATCCTCCTACGTGCATCCTGCGGTGCCCCCGGTGCGATTCGAACGCACACTGGACGGATTTTGAGTCCGCTGCCTCTGCCGTTGGGCTACGGGGGCCTGTTGAGGTCATGGTACGCGACCTGTGATCAACCTTGTTCGGTAGGGGTGGCGGGGTGGGCTTCTTCCGGGGCCTCCGCGACGGCCCCGGGAGAAGCCTGGTCACCGCTGGTTCGTCAGGGGCTCGGGCAGGGGATCTTCTCCGGGGCCTCCTCGCGGGTGGAGGTTGACGGGCCCGGTCCGAGCAGGCCCGTCGTGAGGGCGATGAAGGCCAGGGCTGCGGCCGTCCACAGCAGCGGGGTCATGCCTGCGAGCTCGAAGACCGTGCCGCCGAGGAAGGCTCCGAGGGCGATGGACGCGTTGAAGACCCCGACGTAGAGGCCGGTGGCGTTCTCCTCGTTGCCCGTTGCCGAGCGGGTCATCCAGATCTGTCCGGCCACCGAGACCCCGCCGTAGGCGAGGCCCCAGACGACGATCGCCGCGATGGCGACGGCGGCCAGCGCGCTGAACAGTGCGAGGACTGCGACGGCGACGAGGATGCCGAGCGCGAGCAGCAGGACCGTTGCGCGGGAGCGTTTGGCGGCGAGGGCTCCGGAAGTGAAGTTGCCGATTAGGCCGAACACGCCGTAGGTGAGCAGGACCGCCGCGATCGCCGCCGCGCTGATCCCGGTGCTGGTCTCCAGCACCGGGCGGATGAAGGTGTAGGCCGCGAAGTGCGCGGTGACCAGGAAGACGACGACGGTCAGGCCGACGACGACAGCCGGGGTGCGCAGCAGCGGTCGGCCGCCGGTCCGTGCGGCGTCCGGGGTGGGGGCGGGCTTCGGGAGCTTCGGCAGGGCGATCAGGAGAGCTGCCGCGAGCAGCAGCGCGCTGGCGGTCAGCGTGCCGAAGGCGCTGCGCCACCCGAACGCCTCGCCGATGAGCGTCCCGAGCGGGACACCGATGACCGAAGCTGCGGCCACGCCGCTCACCGCGAGCGACACCGCGAGTGCCGCGTGGCGCGGGGTGACCAGGCGGGGCGCGATCACCGCTGCCAGCGACCAGACCACGCCCATGCCGATGCCGAGCACCGTTCGGGACACCACGAGCAGCGTGAAGTCCTGCGCGAGCGCGGTGAGCGCGTTGCCCGCGGCGAGCAGCACCATCGCCACCGCCACGACCGCGCGGCGGTCGAAGTCGCCGAGCAGGCGGGGGACGACCGGGGCGGTGATCGCGGCCACCAGGCCGGTGATCGTGAGGCTGTAGCCCGCCGTGCCCGGGGTGGTGCCGAGGCCCTCGGCCATCGGGGTCAGCACCCCGACCGGCAGCATCTCCGAGGTGACCACGATGAACGTGCACAGCGACAGGACCGCGACGGCCAGCCACTGCCGGGCGGGCGGCACGGCGCGGTCGGATTCCAGTTGAGCGGGGAAGGCGTTCACAGCCCGATTCGAACAACGCCCGGAGGGCGGAACAACAGCGATCAGCTGCACGATCGATGAGCTAGGCTCATCGATGAACCGTGGGGGTGCGATGGATCAGCTTCCGGTGCGGGAGATCGAATGCCTGCTCGTGCTGGCCGAGGAGCTGCACTTCGGGCGGACCGCCGGTCGGCTCGGGTACTCGCAGAGCCGCGTCAGCCAGCTCGTCGCCGCCCTGGAGCGGCGCATCGGCGCCAAGCTCGTGGAGCGGACCAGCCGACGGGTGGAGCTGACCCGGTTCGGGGCGGAGTTCGTCGGCGAGGTCGGGCCCGCGTACCAGCAGCTGGTCGGGGTCGTCGCGCAGGCGCGCGACCGGGCCAAGCGCGGCGGGCTGTCCGAGCTGCGCATCGGGTTCCAGGGCACCGCGTACGAGGAGGTCACCGAGGCGCTGCGCCGGTTCAAGCAGCACTGCCGGACCTCCGTCGTGGTCACCGAGATCCCGTTCGGCTCGCCGTTCTCCGCGGTCCTGGACGGCGTCGTCGACTGCGCCGTGGTGCAGCTGCCGGTCCGGGACGAGCGGCTGACCGTCGGGTTCAGCTTCCCGCCGCAGGACCGGCTCTTGGCGGTGGGTGCGGGGCACCCGTTCGCGCGGCGGGAGCACGTCGACGTCGAGGAGCTGGCCGCGGTCGACCTCATCTCGTCCACCGGTGACGCGCCCGGTTACTGGTCGGACGCCCAGGTGCCGCCCGCGACCCCGTCCGGGGTGGAGATCCGTTCCACCACAAGCGTTTCCACGCTGCAGGAGGGTTTGACGCTCGTCGCCGGGAGCGAGCACGCGATGTTGCTGTGCCGCCCGTTCGTCGAGCGCAGCCGCCGCGGCGACGTGCGCTACGTCCCGGTGTCCGGTTTGGACGCGTCCTCGCAGCTCGGGTTGATCTGGCGCACCGACCGCACCACCGCGCAGCTGGAGTACCTGGCGCGACTGCTGGCCGAGGAGTCCGCGCGAGCGCTGGTGAGCGCCACCGCTTGAGCGGCGGTGCTCACCACGGGCTCGGGGGAGCGCTCCCGGTGGTCAGCGGCCGAAGTCCTGGGTCCAGTAGTCGCCGCTGACCGCCACGCCGATGGTCTTCATGGAGCAGTTCACGATGTTGGCCTTGTGGCCCTCGGACTTCAGCCAGCCGTCCATCACCTCGGCGGCGGTCCGGTAGCCCTGCGCGATGTTCTCCGCGCCGGGGGAGGGGTGCCCGGCCTGCTTGATGCGCTGGCTGAAGGTCGTGCCGTCGGGGCTGGTGTGGTCGAGGTAGGAGCGGGCGGCCATGTCCGCGCTGTGGCCGCTGGCCGCCTTGGTGAGCCGGGCGTCCACCTTGACGGCGCTGCAACCCGCGTCGGCCCGCGCCTTGTTCACCAGGGCCACGACCTCGTCCTCGACCGAGGAGGACGCCATCGCCGCGGGGGCCCAGGCGGCGGAGCCGATGCCGATCAGCAGAGCAGTTGCAGTGATTACGGAGCGTCGAAGAGTCGGGGTCTTCATGCTCGTTCAAGCTACCCATACGGGTGAGATCGAACTGTTATATATGGAATAGGTCACGCAGAGTAATGCGCTGCGTGATGGTCCGACCACGCTCCGGTCCGCCCGTTGCGCCCGACCGGTCCGCTTCCTCCGGGTTCGGGACCCTGGTGGCGGTGATCATCGCGGGTTAGGTTCACAGCTCAACCGAGGGTCGCCGGTCGGACGGGGGCTGTGATGGTCGAAGAAGTCGGGATCGAGCGCGACGACGCCGGGCTGCGGCGGAGCTTGAAGAACCGGCACCTGCAGATGATCGCGCTCGGCGGCATCATCGGCGCCAGCCTGTTCATCGGCAGCGGCGCGGTGATCTCCACCGTCGGACCCGCGGCCGTGCTGTCCTACGCGCTCGGCGGGCTGATCGTCGTCCTGGTGATGCGGATGCTCGGCGAGATGGCCACCGCCGCGCCGACGCTCGGGTCCTTCATGGAGTACGCCCGGACCTCGCTCGGCGACTGGGCGGGATTCACCATCGGCTGGCTGTACTGGTACTACTGGGTCGGCGTGGTGGCCTTCGAGGCCGTCGTCGGCGCCGAGCTGCTCAACCCGCTGGTGCCGGTGCTGCCGCAGTGGGTCCTGTCGCTGGTGCTGATGCTGGCGCTGACCGCGACGAACCTGGTGTCCGTCCGCTCCTTCGGCGAGACCGAGTTCTGGCTGGCCTCCATCAAGGTCATCACCATCGTGATCTTCCTGCTGTGCGGCACGATCTTCGTGCTCGGGCTGTGGCCGGGCGCGGAGTTCTCGGTGGGCAACATCGCGCGCGACGGGTTCGTCGCCAACGGCTGGTTCGCGGTGCTGCACGGCGTGGTGATCGTGATCTTCTCCTACTTCGGCACCGAGATCGTCACCATCGTCTCCGCCGAGTCCGACGAACCGGAGCGCTCGGTGGCCAAGGCGACCAAGGCTGTGGTGTGGCGGGTGCTGCTGTTCTACGTGGGGTCGGTGGCGCTGCTGGTGATGATCACCCCGTGGCAGGACATCCCGACCGAGGGCAGCCCCTACGCCGCGGCATTCGCCCGCTTCGGCCTGCCCGGCGCGGAGGTCGTGGTGAACGTGGTGGTGTTCACCGCGGTGATCTCGGTGCTCAACTCCGGGCTCTACACCGCCTCCCGGATGCTCTTCGCCCTGCAGCGCCGGGGATTCGCGCCGGGCTGGGTGCGCGACGTCAACCGGCGCGGGGTGCCGTGGAAGGCGATCCTGCTGTCCACCCTGGTCGGTTACGTCGCGGTTGCCGCCAGTTACGTCTCGCCGGACACGATCTTCTACTTCATCATCAACTCCGCCGGCGCGGTCGCGCTGTTCATCTACGCGATCATCGCCGCCTCGCAGCTGCGGATGCGGCGGCGGTTGGAGCAGGAGGCGCCGGAGCGGCTGAAGCTGAAGATGTGGTTCTTCCCCTACTTGACGTGGGCCACCCTGGTGGTGATCGCGGCTGTGATCGTCACCATGGGGGCCATCGGGGAGGTCCGCTCGCAGCTCACCTTGAGCCTGGTCAGCCTGGCCGCCATCCTGCTGGTCTACCTGCTGTTCGTGCGCCAGCGGCGGCGGTCGGCCTGATGTCGCAATGGTCACGTCGCGTGTTTACCTCGGCGTGAAGTCGCGACCGGTATTCTGCGGTTTCCGGTGCAGATCGCAGCGGAAACCCGAGCTCTATGGAGGACCCCGGTGACGACGCCGGCTACCGAGGACACACGCGAGGCCAAGCCCGTCGAACGTCGCGTACTCGTGGCCGAGGACGAGGCGTTGATCAGGCTCGACCTGGTGGAGATGCTCCGGGAGGAGGGCTACCAGGTCGTCGGTGAGGCCGGGGACGGGCAGGAAGCCGTTCGCCTCGCCGAGGAGCTGCGCCCCGATCTGGTGATCCTGGACGTGAAGATGCCGAAGATGGACGGCATCGAGGCCGCCTCGAACATCGCCGGTGAGCGGATCGCGCCGGTGGTCATCCTGACCGCCTTCAGCCAGCGCGACCTGGTGGAGCGGGCGCGCGACGCGGGGGCGATGGCCTACCTGGTCAAGCCGTTCGCCAAGCGCGACCTGGTGCCTGCCATCGAGCTGGCGGTGTCCCGGTTCACCGAGGTGCAGGCGCTGGAGGCGGAGGTCGCCGACCTCAACGAGCGCCTCGAGGCGCGCAAGACCATCGAGCGGGCCAAGGGCCTGCTGATGAGCAAGCACAACCTCTCCGAGCCGGAGTCCTTCCGCTGGCTGCAGCGCACCGCGATGGACCGCCGCACCACGATGAAGGCGGTCGCCGAGGCCGTGCTGGAGAACCTCTCTTAGGAGAGTCCCGGCCTCCTTTTGCGGGGCGGTGCGGGTAGCGGAACCTCAGCGCCCGCCTGGACTGCGGGTGCCCGGCTTTATGTATGCCAATACACGGCAGCCGGGCCGTCCTCGCCAGGCGAACGCTGAGAACCCGCGGCGGTGCGAGCTGCGAGGGTGGGCTAAGCGGCTTCGCCGCTTCAAAGACAGCGACTGCGCCGGGCTCACGCTGTGTCCCCCGCGAGCACTTCGGACGGCTGAAGTGCTCGCGGTCGCCCGGTCACCGGCCCGGGGGCTGGTCGCGCAGCACGCAGGTCAGGCGCGCGGTGCAGGTCCGGCGGTCCTTCTCATCGGTGACGACGATCTCGTAGGTCGAGGTGGAGCGGCCCCGGTGCACCGGCGTCGCGACCCCGGTGACCTTGCCCTCGGTGGCGGCGCGGTGGTGGGTGCAGGCCAGCTCCAGGCCGACCGCGATGCGCCCCTCCCCGGCGTTGAGCGCGGCGGCGATGGACCCCAGCGTCTCGGCCAGCGCCGCGTTCGCCCCGCCGTGCAGCAGCCCGTAGGGCTGCCGGTTGCCCGCGACCGGCATGGTCGCCACCACCCGATCGGGTTGCAACGTCACGTACTCGATCCCGAGCTTGTCGGCCAGCTGCTCCTCGGCGGCCGACAGCATCTCGATCGACAGGCCGTTCTCGCTGGTCAGCGGCTCACCGCTGGTCACCTCTGCCACCCCTGTTTCCTCCCGTCGCCTCCGGTCACGAGCTGTCGGGGCCTCAGCCTAGACTCGCCGCCGTGACGCATTCCGAGGACCGACGCCTGCTGCTCATCGACGGCCACTCGATGGCCTACCGCGCCTTCTACGCCCTGCCGAAGGAGAACTTCCAGACCGGCACCGGCCAGCACACCAACGCGGTCTACGGCTTCACCTCGATGCTGATCAACCTGCTCCGCGACGAGCAGCCCACCCACCTGGCGGTGGCCTTCGACGTCTCGCGCAAGACCTTCCGCAGCGAGGCGTTCACCGAGTACAAGGCCAACCGAAGCAGCACGCCCGACGAGTTCCGCGGCCAGGTCAGCCTGATCCAGGACGTGCTCGGCGCGCTGAACATCCCGGTGCTGAGCAAGGAGAACTACGAGGCCGACGACGTCATCGCGACGCTGACCACCCAGGCCACCGGCGCGGGCTTCAAGGTCTCCATCTGCACCGGCGACCGCGACGCGCTGCAGCTGGTCACCGACGACGTCACCGTGCTGTACCCGACGAAGGGCGTCTCCGAGCTGACCCGCTTCACCCCGCAGGCGGTGGAGGACAAGTACGGCCTGACCCCGCAGCAGTACCCGGACTTCGCCGCGCTGCGCGGCGACCCGTCGGACAACCTGCCGAAGATCCCCGGCGTGGGGGAGAAGACGGTCACCAAGTGGATCCAGCAGTACGGCTCGCTGGCCGAGCTGGTGGACCGCGCGGACGAGGTCAAGGGCAAGGCCGGTCAGGCGCTGCGCGACCACCTGTCCTCGGTGCTGCTCAACCGGCAGCTGACCGAGCTGGTGCGCGACGTGGAGCTGGAGGCCGGGCCGGACGAGCTCGCGGTGCGCGCCTGGGACCGCGACGCCGTGCACCGACTGTTCGACGACCTGGAGTTCCGCGTGCTGCGGGACCGGCTGTTCGCGACGCTGTCCAGCGCCGAACCGGAGGTCGAGGAGGGCTTCGAGATCTCCGGCGGCGTGGTGCAGCCCGGGCAGCTGCCCGCCTGGCTGGACAAGCACGCCCGCAACGGCAACCGCGTCGGCTTGGCGTTCACCGGGCAGTGGGCGCGCGGCCGCGGTGACCTGACCGGCCTGGCGCTGGCCACCGCCGACGGCTCCGCCGCGTTCGTCGACGTCAGCGCGCTGACCGCCGAGGACGAGCAGGCGCTGGCGGGCTGGCTGGCCGACCCGGCGACCACCAAGGCGGCGCACGACGTCAAGGGCCCGCTGCACGCCATCCGCGACCGCGGCTGGACCCTGGCCGGGCTGACCAGCGACACCGCGCTGGCCGCCTACCTGGTGCGCCCGGGCCAGCGCTCCTTCGAGCTGCCCGACCTGGTGGTCCGCTACCTGCAGCGCGAGCTGCGCGCCGAGACCGGCGAGGAGGACGGCCAGCTGTCGCTGCTGGAGGACGAGTCGGGGGCCCGGGAGAAGGCCGCCGCGGCGGAGCTGGTCAAGGCGCGGGCGGTGGCCGAGCTGGCCGACGCGCTGGACACCGAGCTGGACCGCATCGACAGCCGCGGCCTGCTCACCGACCTGGAGCTGCCGCTGCTGGTGGTGCTCAGCGAGCTGGAGGGCGCGGGCATCGCGGTCGACGCCGACCAGCTCGCCGAGCTCGGGGCGCACTTCGCCGCGCGCGTCAAGCAGGCCGCGCAGGAGGCCTACGGGGTGATCGGCAAGGAGATCAACCTCGGTTCGCCGAAGCAGCTGCAGGTGGTGCTGTTCGACGAGCTGAACATGCCGAAGACCAAGCGCACCAAGACCGGCTACACCACCGACGCCGAGGCGCTGCAGACGCTGTTCGAGAAGACCGAGCACCCGTTCCTGCAGCACCTGCTGGAGCACCGCGACGCCACCCGGCTGAAGACCACTGTGGACGGTCTGGTGAAGTCCATCTCGGACGACGGCCGGATCCACACCACGCTGAACCAGACCATCGCGGCCACCGGTCGGCTGTCCTCCACCGAGCCGAACCTGCAGAACATCCCGATCCGCACCGAGGAGGGGCGGCGGATCCGCGAGGTGTTCGTGGTCGGCGGCGGCTACGCGGAGCTGATGACCGCCGACTACAGCCAGATCGAGATGCGCATCATGGCGCACCTGTCCGGCGACGAGGGGCTCATCGAGGCGTTCCGCAGCGGCGAGGACCTGCACAACTACGTGGCCTCGCGGGCCTTCGGGGTGCCGATCGAGGAGGTCGACCAGGAGCTGCGCCGCCGGGTCAAGGCGATGTCCTACGGCCTGGCCTACGGGCTGTCGGCCTACGGGCTGGCGCAGCAGCTGCGCATCTCGGCCGAGGAGGCGAAGGCGCAGATGGACGCCTACTTCGCCCGCTTCGGCCGGGTGCGCGACTACCTGCGGGAGGTCGTCGACCAGGCCCGCAAGGACGGCTACACCTCGACGATCCTCGGCCGCCGCCGCTACCTGCCGGACCTGACCAGCGACAACCGGCAGCGCCGGGAGATGGCCGAGCGGATGGCGCTGAACGCGCCGATCCAGGGCAGCGCGGCGGACATCATCAAGGTCGCGATGCTGGGCGTGCACCGAGCGTTGCGGGACAACGACCTGCGGTCGCGGATGCTGCTGCAGGTGCACGACGAGCTCATCGTCGAGGTCGCCGAGGGCGAGCACGACGAGGTGGAGAAGCTGCTGCGCGAGCAGATGGGTTCGGCCTACGAGCTGTCGGTGCCGCTGGAGGTCTCGGTCGGCTCGGGTCGCTCCTGGGACGCCGCCGCCCACTGAGGACCGGTTTCCCCGGGGGAGCCCGACTTGCGCGATTTCAATGGAAATCGGAGGTCTGATTTCCATTGAAATTGTTCATCCCTGTCTGTGGACCGCAGCTGCGAAGGGCGTCCGGCACCGGTCGGCAGGTGTCGCATGCGCCGCAGGCGCATAGCCCACCCTCGCAGCTTGCACCGCCGCGGGTTCACGGTGCCCACCCCTCTGGGGTTCCTTCCGGCGAGGACGGCCCTGACGCCGTGTATCGGGTCATACATCAGTCAGGGCACCCGGAGTCCAGGCGGGCGCTGAGGTTCCGCTACCGGCACCGCCACGCAGAACGAGGCTGGAAAAACCTCAGTGAAATCGCGGACCACACGGGGCGAGCAGGTTGCGGGTCAGTCACGAAGTCGGTGTTGTGCCGGTGCCGGGGCGGCCGGACCCCCTTGAATGGCGGACATCACCGTCGGTGCCCCCGCCCTCCCCCGCGGTCGATCGGTGCGGATAGCCTGCCGTACGCGTGACCGGGCGCGGCGGGGGCATCTCGAGCCGCCACCACGCCGACCTCGAGGAGGAGCATGATCAACATCGACAGAGTGGACCACCTGGTCCTCACCGTCGCCGATGTCGATCGGGCAGTGCAGTTCTACGAGCAGATCCTCGGCATGACGCCGGTGACGTTTCCCGGCGAGCGCCGGGCGGTGAGCTTCGGCGGTCAGACCCTCAAGCTGCACGCGGCCAGCGAGCTGGTGGAGCCGACCGCGACGCACCCGGTGCCCGGCTCGGCGAACCTGTGCTTCGTGACCACCAACGCGCTCAGCGAGGTGCAGGAGCACCTGCGCGCCAACGAGGTGTGGATCGAGGAGGGCCCGGTCAGCCGCATCGGCTCGCAGGGCCCGATCACGTCGCTGTACCTGCGCGACCCGGACGGCAACCTGATCGAGATCGCCCGCTACGACGAGCCCGAGGAGTAGCGGAGTGGACCTTGTCCCCGGGGCAAGGTCCAGACTGGCCCCATGCTCAGCATCGGGGAATTCGCCCAGTTGACCGGTTTGAGCGCGAAGGCGCTCCGGATCTACGACAAGCAGGGGCTGCTGGAACCGGCCGATGTGGACCCGTGGTCGAACTACCGCCGCTACTCGGCGGGCCAGCTGGAAACCGCGATCCGGTTGAAGGCGCTGCGCGCCGCCGACGTCGGTCTGGCCGAAGCGCAGCGCGCTCTGCGCGGCAGCGAGGAAGCGACGGCGGTGCTCGCGGAGCACCGCGAGCGGGTGGCCGCGGAGCGCGCTCGGCAGGACGAGGCGCTGGCAGCCGCGACGGCGCTCCTGGAGCGCCCCATCTGCTGGGACGTCCGGGAGCGGCAGGTCGAGGCGCAGCACTGGGTCGGCGCGGCGCTCCCGGTGGACGACGACCTCGCCGACGAGCAGGCCGATCTGGCCTTCGGCGCCTTGTTCCGAGCGCTGGCGGCGGAGGACAACCCGCCGACCGGGCCGTTCTGGTCGTCGATGCGGGCCGGGTCCGGCGAGGACGAGGTCGAGCTGCTGTGCTGCTGGCCCGTCGCGCGGGCGGTGGCGCCGGACTGGTCCGTCCCGGGCGTCTCGGTGGTGCGCGGTGAGGTCCGCGCCGGGCGGGAGCTCGTGGTGGGGTGGCGCTACGACCAGGACGTCCCGGTGGTGGACTCGGCGGTGCACCCGGCGGTCGTGGCGCTGCTGGCCGAGGCGGAGCGGCGCGGGGCGGAGGTCGACCTGGCGGCGGTGCGCCAGATCGGGCAGCTGGACGAGACCGGGGACGCGGTCGGCATGGAGGTCGCCCTCCCGCTGGTCTGACCGGTCGACGCAGGATTCGGCATATACCACGGAGGTTGTGACCTCGCTCGCCGGAATGCGGCCGATCGGGTGCTGATCGCCTGATCGTGTCCTGGGGCGCACCGATAGCGTTCGGCAGGTCGGAGCACGTGCATCCAGCTTGTCGGGGGCAATGAACGTGGGTTTCGCCGCCTCGGAGTTCACCCGTGACACGGCAGGCTTCCTCTTCCTGGAAGGGCAGCTCGTCGAGGCCTTCGACGGGCCGGTGGACGTGGGGGACGAACGGCAGTGGCTGGCGTGGCTGGCCGCGGAGTCGGCCAGGAGCGGGTGCGGCCGGGAGCAGCTCGCCACCGCGCTGGTCGCGCACTGCCACGACGAGGGCATCCAGGTCCCCGGGCCAGACCAGGCCCGCTGCGTGGCGGCGAACGCGCTGCAGGACTTCGAAGTGCTGCTCTGCCACCGCGTCGCGGACCGGCTCGGCGACGCGGCCGAGCAGCTGGAGGAGCTGCTGGCGGAGGCCGCGGCCGGTCGCGGCTGGCTGCTGGCCGAGCTGCGGTCCGAGGTCGGCCCGATCGATCTGCGCTCGTTGGTCCGCGAGCTGGACGACATCATGTCGTTGCAGGCGCTGGGGCTGCCGACCGATCTCGCGGCCGGTTCGGATCACTGCTGGCTGCGGGCCCTGCTGACGGAGGCGGAGAAGCTGACCGCCGTGCGCCGGTTGCGCCTGCCCGCCGACGTCTTCGCGGATTTCCCGGCGGAGCTGGTGGCCGCGTGGGGCGCGCGGGCGGCCGGTGCGCAGACCGGCGAGCTGCAGGCCCTGCCGCGCGCAGTGCGGGTCACGCTGCTGAGCGCGCTGTGCGAGGTGCGCCGGGCGGAGATCACCGACCTGCTCGGGCACGCGCTGGTCGGCCTGCTGCACCAGATCCGGGCCCGCGCGGAGCTCCGGCTCGGCGCTGCGGCCGACGACGTGTCGCTGCCCAGCCCGATGCGCGACGTGCTGCTGCTCAAGCTCGTCGAAGCCGCCGTCGAGCATCCCGACGACACCGTGCGCGCGGCGCTGTTCCCGGTCGCCGGGGAGCAGCTGCTGAGGCAGCTGATGCTGGACAGCGCCGCCCGCGTCGCCGAGCGCACCCGGCGCAAGCGGACGGCTCTGCGGGGTGCCTATTCGGCCTGCCACCAGCAGTTGTTCCGGTTGGTGCTGGCGAGCCTGGAGTTCCGCAGCCGGGACGTCGACTGCTGGCCGCTCCTGGCCGCGCTGGGGGAGCTGATCGGCGACTACACCGCCTGCTGGGGGACGGGGCGGTTCTACGAACCCGGCCACGGTGCCCCGCTGGAGGACGTCGTGCCGCCCGAGTGGCGGGCCGCCGTGGTGGACCGGGAGGGGCGCGTCGAGCGCATCGCCTACGAGTTCTGCGTGCTGGTGTCGCTGCGGGACCGGCTCTGCTCCCGCCAGGTCTACCTCGCGGACGCCCGGCGCTGGGGCGAACCTCCGGCAGCGCCCTCTGCGGGGGGACGGACCGGCTGACCGGTCCGTCCCCTCCGGGATCAGAGCGAGAGCTCGGGCTTCAGGCGGGCCGGGGTCCAGACCCGCTGGCGCCAGGCGGCGATCGTGCTCAGCAGGAGCGCCGCGACGAGGTAGCTCGCCAGCACCGCCACCGAGGTGCCCACCGCGCCCATGTCACCGCCGTAGAGCAGGTGGCGCAGGCCGCTGACCACGTAGCCCAGCGGCAGCACCTGGTGCAGCGGGTGCAGCGGTTCCGGGATGGTCTGCCACGGGAACGTGCCACCCGCGGTGACCAGCTGCAGCACCAGCACGACCAGGGCGATGAACTTGCCCTTCGGGCCGAACGCGGCGTTGAGCGAGTGCACGACCGCGGTGAACGCGAACGAGGTCAGCACCAGGAAGCCCAGCGTCCGCCAGGTGTGCGCCGGGTGCACGCCCACTGCGTACACCACGACCAGGTACAGCAGCACCGCCTGCACCAGGCCGACGAGCGCGGCGGGCAGCCAGCCGCCGAGCGCGACGCGCCACGGCGCGACCCCGGCCGCCAGCGCGCGGCTGGACAGCGGCCGCATCAGCAGGAACAGCACGAACCCGCCGACCCACAGCGCCAGGCCCATGAAGTACGGGGCCAGCCCGGCGCCGTAGGTGTCGGCCTTGACCTGGGCCAGGGTGTCGACGGCCACCGGGTCGCCGATGGTGTCCGCGGTGGCGTCGCGGGTCGGCTCGTCGGGGTTGGGGATGTCGTTGACGCCCCGGCCCAGCTCGGTGGCCAGGGTGCTGGAGCCGTCCTTGAGCTGCCCGGACCCGTCGCGCAGCTGGTGGGCGCCACCGGCCAGCTGGTCGGCGCCCTCGGTGAGCTTCTTGGTGCCGGTGACCGCCTGCTGCTCGCCGTCGCGCACCTGCTTGGCGCCGTCGTCGACCTTGACCGAGCCGGTGGTGAGCTGGTCGATGGCCCCGGCCAGGGTGGGCATCCCGTTGGCCAGCTGGCGGGCGCCGCTGGCGACGTCGCGGGAACCGTTGGCCAGCTGGCGCAGCTGCCCGACCTGGCTCTGCACCTTGTCGTTGGCCTCGGTGATGGGGCTGTGCAGGTCGTCGAGACCGGCGGTGACCTTCTCGATGGTCGACTCGTCCACCCCGGCCTTGCGGAGCTGGTCGGCGATGCGGGTCTTGTGGCCGTCGAGGTGGTCCACGACCTCCTGGGCGGCGCTGCTCAGCGTCTCCGCCTTGGTGGCGAGCTGCTCGTTGCCGGCGGCGACCTTCTCGGCGCCGTCGGCCAGCTGCGCGCTCTTCTCCGGCAGCTGCGCGGTCTTCGGCTGGATCTGCGACAGCCCGTTGCGCAGCTGCCCGGTTCCGTCGGCGACCTGGCTCGCGCCGTCGGCGAGCTTGCGCTGGCCGTCGAGCAGCTGGTGGGCACCGGTGGCCAGCTGCGCCGAGCCCTGCTCGGCCTGGCCGAGGCCGTCGTAGAGCTGTCCGGCGCCGTCGGCGAGCTGCCCGGCTCCGTCGGCCGCTTCCTGCGTCTTGTCGTGCACCGTGGCGAACCCGAGCAGGAACTGCTTGGCCGCTTCGGTGCCCGCGCTGGCGGCGACGCCCTTGCGCACCTCGGAGGCCACCTTGTCGGCGATGGTGCCGACCAGGTAGTTGTTCGCGTCGTTGGTGATCAGCTGCAGCTTCGCCTGGCGCGGCTCGAAGTCGCCGGGGGAGAGCAGCGCCGCGGAGAAGTCCCGCGGCACCACCAGCGCGAAGGTGTACTCGCCGCTGGCCACGCCCTGCTGGGCGGTGCGCTCGTCGGTGCGCGACCAGTTGAACGAGCCGGAGTCGAGGAGCTCCTGGTAGACGTCCTGCCCGGCGTCCAGCCGGGTGCCGTCCTCGCGGTCCGCGCCGGTGTCGTCGATCACCACGGCGGCGGGCACCGAGTCGAGCTTCCCGTAGGGGTCCCAGTTCGCGTAGATGTACATGGCGCCGTACAGCAGCGGCACCAGGGTGACCGCGAGCAGCGCCAGCTTGGGCAGCTTGCCGGAGGTGAGCCGGCGCAGCTCGGTGGCGGCGAGCCGGAGACTAGTCATCGCAGGCCTTCGTGAAATCCGATGTGGACAGTTCGGGGTTGTCGGCGCCGATCCGGGCGGGCGTGACGCCCAGCTGGTCGGCCGAGTGCGGGGAGCAGAGGGCGATCACCGCCAGGCCGCGCTCGGCCTGTTGCACGGCCAGCGAGTACCAGCCGGTCGGGTCGCCGCTGTGGCGGTCCGGGCGGTCCAGGACCAGTGCTTTCGTGGTGCTGGACTCGCGGGCGAGCTCGATCAGCAGCTTGGTGCGCTCGAACGCGGCGAGGTTCTCGAAGCGCTCGTCGGCGTTGTACTCGCGCGTCGACAGCCAGGCCCGGACCTTGCGCCGGGTGGACCAGCGACCGGCCAGGGTGAGGCCCTCGGCGACGACGTCGCGCACCGAGATCGACCCGTCGGGTTCGGTTATCTCCGGCGCGTCGACCACCGAGACCTGCTGCCGCAGGGCTCCGGCGTCGAGCGCGCCGTCCAGGCGGACGGTGCCCTTGCCGGGGCGCAGCCGACCGGACAGCACCAGCGCGAGCGCGGTGTGCCCGGAGTTCGGGTCGCCGGTCACCAGCAGCGCCTGCCCGCTGCGCACGCGCAGCGAGGTGGGTGCCAGCAGGGGGCCGTGCGCTCCGTTCACCTCGACGCCGGTGGCGACGATTTCCAAGCCGACTCCTCGACTCTCACGGTCCGGTGCACCGGTCAGCGCAGCGCGGTGGCCGGGCGCACCTCCCACGTGGTCCACAGCGGTCGGTAGCCCTGTCGGGGCCAGAACACCGAGGACAGCGGGTTGGGCGGGTTGTAGTACAGGAAGCTGCCGACGGCTCCGGCGCGCGCGAACTCCTCGTGCGCCGAGGTCATCAGCCGCTGGCCGACGCCGGTCCCGCGGTCGTGCTCGCGCACCGACACGCAGTTGACGTAGGCCCAGGTGCCGGGGCGGAGCCGGTGGCCGGCGGACGGACGGTCAGCGTCGACCCAGCCGCACTCGGCCACCGCGACCGGAGTGCCACCCCGTTCCGCGAGCCAGACCGGATCGCTGGAGTGCAGTCGCACGTGGGCAGCGGTCCGCTTCAGCTGCGGGGCGTCGGGGCGGTACGTCGAAGAACCGACGAGGGCGGCGTACTCGAGCTCGAGGAGGGTGAGTTCGACGACGGCGTCCAGGTCGGCCGGTCCGGCGCGACGTACAGTTACGGTACCAGATAGTTCCGTAAATGTGCACGGCGGAGTGGGTGGGCGCACAGCCAGACAGGACAAAGGGGTGAAACCGCCGTCCAGCAACGCTTTTGCGGCCTGGACGTCCCGGCTCGGCCAGATCACCGAGCACGCCGAATCCCGCTCCGGAGCGCCCTGGGAGCGCAGCCAGTCGCGCCACGCCCCGAGCAGCGCGGCCATGCCCTCGCGCGAGTGCTCGCCGATCAGCGGGAACAGCTCGAAGACGGTGCTGGGCTGCCAGAGGCTCTGCATCGAACCGGGCGGGTTCGACGTCCTGGTCACGATCCCGGCGACCGCATCCCCGCTGGTCGTCCGCGCCACCAGCGGCTCGCCGGGCGGCACCGGGTAGCCGTCGGGCAGCTGCGGGTCCAGCGCGGCGAACCGCGCGCACTGGGCCCGCAAGAGCTCCTGCGCAGTTGCCACGGCCGCTCCTCGGCGAAGGGATGTTCCGGCACATCGAACCAGCACCGGCCGAAACCTTCAGCGCGAAGCGCGCCCCGGGCAGCCGAGATCACATCCCTCTGCTTGCGGTTTCAACTGAAACCGCAATCCGCCGTGGCGCTGTTTTGTCGTCGAACGTCGGAATAGTCGGGGAATTTCCGTTTTTCCGGGGTTCAGCCGTCGAGGGTGCAGACGAAGATCGCCGTGCCGGGGAAGTAGCGGCCGCGCAGCGGGCTCCACTGGCCCCAGACCTCGGTGTGCCCGGCGGGCCACTCCGGCTCGACCAGGTCGACCAGGCGCAGCCCGGCCTCGGACAGCGCGCGGACGTAGTCGCCGAGCGTGCGGTGGTGCTCCACGTAGGTCGCGCGGCCGGTGCCGTCGATCTCCACGTACGGCGCGCGGTCGAAGTAGGACTGGGTGACGGTCAGCCCGGTCGGGCCCGGGTCGTCCGGGAAGATCCAGCGCATCGGGTGCGTCACCGCGAACACCCACCGGCCGCCCGGTCGCACCACCCGCGCGACCTCCCGGAACGCCGCGCCGACGTCGGCCACGAACGGGATCCCGCCGAACGCCGAGCAGGCCAGGTCGAAGGAGTCGGCGGCGAACGGCAGGCAGTCCGCGCTGGCCTGCACCAGCGGCACCGCCGTCCCGCTGCGGCGCCCGCCCTCCGCGGCGTGCCGCAGCATCCCGGCCGAGATGTCCAGGCCGACCGGCAGCGCGCCCCGGTCGGCCAGCCAGCGCGCGCACGACGCCGCACCGCAGCCGACTTCCAGCACCCGCTTGCCGCGCACGTCGCCGAGCAGCCCGGCCTGCTCCTCGCGCAGCCGCTCGGGGCACCAGACGAAATCGCTGACGCCGAGGAACTCGCCGTGCTCGGCCTGGTAGTCGTCCGCGTCGGCGTCCCGCCACAGCCGGTTCGCGGACCGCGATTCGACCGCTCCGACCGTGCGCTTGCTCACACCCACCGTGCCCAGGACGTGCTCGGCGGAGCTACCCTGGAGCTCGGCGTCTTCCGGGTCGTCGGCTCGTGTCAAGGATTCCCCCCGCCGATAGTGGGTACTGCTCGGACGTGAAGCATTGTGGCCGTGCGGTGCCGACTCCTCGTCGGGCCCTACCGCGGTTTGCCCGGCGATCGAGAGAGCGCGTACGATACCGCCCGCGCCGTGGGTCTTCCGTCGTCATCTCCGCCGCGCCGGGTCGCACCCGGTGGAACGGGGCCGTCGAGGAACCGGATCTCCTGGTCCAACCGTCCGGTTGGGCCTGGTTCGGACGCCCGCAGCGCGGTAAGAACGTAGAACCAGCGACCAAACTATCCGTACCGGAGCAACCCACCTGATGTCCACCGACACCACCACCGTCCCGACTGCAGCCGCCACCAAGCCGCAGGTCGCAGTGAACGACGTCGGGACGGAGGAGGACTTCCTCGCCGCCGTCGACCAGACCATCAAGTACTTCAACGATGGGGACATTGTTGAGGGCACCATCGTCAAGGTCGACCGTGACGAGGTGCTGCTTGACATCGGCTACAAGACCGAGGGCGTCATCCCGTCCCGCGAGCTGTCGATCAAGCACGACGTCGATCCCGCCGAGGTCGTCACCGTTGGCGACTTCGTCGAGGCCCTCGTCCTCCAGAAGGAGGACAAGGAAGGCCGGCTGATCCTCTCCAAGAAGCGTGCGCAGTACGAGCGCGCCTGGGGCACCATCGAGGAGCTCAAGGAGAAGGACGAGCCCGTGCGCGGCACCGTCATCGAGGTCGTCAAGGGCGGCCTCATCCTCGACATCGGGCTGCGCGGCTTCCTGCCGGCGTCCCTGGTCGAGATGCGCCGCGTCCGCGACCTGCAGCCCTACGTGGGCCGCGAGCTCGAGGCCAAGATCATCGAGCTGGACAAGAACCGCAACAACGTGGTCCTGTCCCGTCGCGCCTGGCTGGAGCAGACCCAGTCCGAGGTCCGCAGCGAGTTCCTCAACCAGCTGCAGAAGGGCCAGGTCCGCAAGGGCGTCGTGTCCTCCATCGTCAACTTCGGTGCGTTCGTGGACCTCGGTGGCGTGGACGGTCTGGTGCACGTCTCGGAGCTGTCCTGGAAGCACATCGACCACCCGTCCGAGGTCGTCGAGGTCGGCCAGGAGGTCACCGTCGAGGTCCTCGACGTGGACATGGACCGCGAGCGCGTCTCGCTGTCGCTGAAGGCCACCCAGGAAGACCCGTGGCGCCAGTTCGCCCGCACCCACGCGATCGGCCAGATCGTGCCGGGCAAGGTCACCAAGCTGGTTCCGTTCGGTGCGTTCGTCCGCGTCGACGAGGGCATCGAGGGCCTGGTCCACATCTCCGAGCTGGCCGAGCGCCACGTGGAGATCCCGGAGCAGGTCGTCCAGGTCGGCGACGAGGTCATGATCAAGGTCATCGACATCGACCTGGAGCGCCGTCGCATCTCGCTGTCGCTGAAGCAGGCCAACGAGGGCTTCAGCCCCGACTCGGAGTTCGACCCCACCCAGTACGGGATGGCCGCCGAGTACGACAACGAGGGCAACTACATCTACCCCGAGGGCTTCGACCCGGAGACCCAGGAGTGGCAGGAGGGCTACGAGAAGCAGCGCGAGGAGTGGGAGCGCCAGTACGCCGAGGCGCACACCCGCTACGAGAAGCACATCGCGCAGATCACCAAGGCCCGCCAGGCCGACGCGGAGGCCGCTGCGGCCGCCGCGGCCGGTGGTGGCGAGGAGTCGACCGGTGGCAACTACTCGTCGGCCTCCAGCGACGACCAGGACAGCGGTTCGCTGGCCAGCGACGCGCAGCTGGCCGCGCTGCGGGAGAAGCTCTCCGGCGGCGCGTGAGCCCTGACGCCTGACGGCTGAAGCGCGGCGGCCCCGCACCTTCCGAGGTGCGGGGCCGCTGTCGTTCCCGGGGCAGCCGGGGCCTGGCAAGATGGGCCGCGTGTTGCGGGTGGGACTGAGCGGTGGGATCGGATCGGGCAAGTCGACGGTGGCCCGGCGGCTGGTGGAGCTGGGCGCGGTGCTCATCGACGCCGACGCGCTGGCGCGCGAGGTCGTGCAGCCCGGCACCCCGGGGTTGGCGGAGATCGTCGACCGGTTCGGGGACGAGGTGCTCGACGCCGACGGAGCGCTGAACCGCCCGGCGCTGGCGGCCAAGGTCTTCGACGACGAGCAGGCCCGCGCCGACCTCAACGCCATCACCCACCCCAAGATCCGCGACCTGACCGCCGAGCGGATGGCGCAGGCGCCCGCGGACGCGGTCGTCGTGCACGACGTCCCGCTGCTGGTCGAGGTGGGGTACGCGCCGAACTACCACCTCGTGGTCATCGTCGACGCACCGGAGGAGGACCGGGTGCGGCGGTTGGTCGACCGCGGCCTGACCGAGGCGGACGCGCGAGCCCGCATCGCCGCGCAGGCCACCACCGAGCAGCGCCGCGAGGTCGCCGACGTGTGGCTGGACAACAGCGGCTCGGTGGACGAGATCAACGCCCAGGTCGACGCGCTCTGGCGGGACCGGTTGGTGCCGTTCGAGGAGAACGTGCGGCTGCGGCGCCCCGCGCCGGATCCGGCTCCCGAACTGGTGGATCCCAACCCGGAGTGGCCGCGGCAGGCGCGGCGGCTGATCGCCCGGATCGAGCGGGCGGCGGGTGACGAGGCGGTGCGGGTCGACCACATCGGCTCCACCTCGGTGCCCGGGCTGCCCGCGAAGGACGTCATCGACCTGCAGCTGACCGTCCGGTCCCTGGACGCCGCCGACGCGCTCGCCGAACCGCTGGGGGAGGCGGGGTTCCCGGTGCACCCGCACATCCGGAACGACAACCCGCACGCCTTCGCGCCGGACCCGGCGCGCTGGCAGAAGCGGTACCACAAGTCGGCCGACCCGGGGCGCCGCGTGAACCTGCACCTCCGCGTCGACGGGTCCCCGGGACAGCGCACCGCGCTGATCTTCCCCGCCTGGCTGCGCGCCGACCGGGCGGCCCGCGACGCGTACCTCGACCTGAAGCGGAAGGTCGCGGCGGAGCACGCCGCCGACCCGGACCACGGCGCCTACGCCGACGCCAAGGAGGCCTGGCTCGCCGAGGCCATCCCCGAGGCCTGGAAGTGGGCGGAACGAACCGACTGGTCGCCGAACGACTGATCTTCGCCGGTTGGTGCGGGTGGGGACGAGGTCGGGGGCTGCTCGTCCCCACCCGGCTCAGGCGGCCGCGCGGAGGATTCGCGCGATCTCGGTGTAGCCGTCGGCTTCCGCGTGCTGGAGGGCCGTCACGCCGTTGCGGTCGCGGATGTCCACGTCGGCGCCCGCGTCCACCAGGATCTGCGCGGACTGCTGGTAGCGGTCGCTGCCGTCGCCCAGGACCACCGCTTCCAGCAGCGCGGTCCAGCCGAGGTCGTTCACGTGGTTGACGTCGATGCCGGTGCGCACGGCCGCGCGGATGTAGTCGACGTGGCCGTGCTCGCCCGCCGGGATCAGCGCGGTGCCGCCGTAGCGGTTGGTCAGCGCGAAGTCCGGGTTCGCGGGCAGCAGGGCTTCCAGCATGCCGACGCTGCCGGTCACCCCGGTGACCAGGAACGCGCTGTCCCGTCGGTCGTCCTGGGCGTCCGGGTCGGCTCCGGCGGCGACCAGCTCGCGGGCCACGTCCACGTGGTCGGCGAGCGCGGCCAGCAGCAGCGGGGTGCGCTGGTGCTCGTCGCGGGACTCCACGTCCGCCCCGGCGGCCAGGGCCGCGCGGACCTGCGCGAGGTCGCCGGAGTCCGCCGCCGCCAGCAGCTGCCGGTCGGCCTCCGGGTTCGGCTGCTGCGCGGGGGCGGCCTGCTGCTCCACCGGGGGCGGGGGAGCCGGGGGCTGGGTCGGGGTGCAGGCGGCGAGCGCGAGCGCGGCGAACGCCCCGAGCGCCACGCGCTGGGTGAGCGCGGCTGTCCTCATCGGATTCTCCTGGTTCGGCGGGCCGGTCCCCGGGCGGGCCGGGGACCGGATCGGGGGTCAGCGCAGTTCGGCCTGGATGGCGTTCAGCCCGGCGCGGGCGAACTCCTCGTCCAGGTCGCCGCTGGGCGCCCCGGCCACGCCGATGCCCGCGATCGGCGAGCCCGCGGTCACCGGGACGCCGCCGCCGAGGAACAGCGTGCCCGGGATGTCGCGGAGGCTGGGGCCGTCGCCACCGGCCTGCTTGCCCAGCTCGGAGGTGGCCCGGCCCCACGCGACCGCGGTGAAGGCCTTGCGCTTGGCGGACTCGCCGCTCTGCGGGCCCGCGCCGTCGCCGGTCAGCCGCACCCGCTCGTTGCCCGCGCGGTCCACGATGGACACGGTGACGCGCTGGCCCTTGGCCTCGGCGGCGTCCAGCGCTGCCTGCGCGGCCTTGGTCGCGGCGTCGATGCTGAGCACCGGCTGCTGGATGACCGCGGCCGGGGGCTTCGGCGCCTGCTGCTGGGCCGGGTCGGCCTGCGCGACGGTCAGGCCGGTGGCGCCGCCGAGGATGCCGAGGCCGACCAGGGTGCCGACGACTGCGCGGTTGCGGGTGGTGGATCGCATCGGTGATGACTCCTTCGCTTCCGGTTGGTGCTTCCAGCTTCGGCGGCTCGGCGGCGCCGGGCGTCGTCGGAACGGATCTCCTGCGGCGCCGGTCGGTGGAGCCCGGATCAACCGATCCGTTGATGTGACCGGCCGGGGATCGGCTTACAGTGCGCCCGGACCTGTCCGAGGGAGGACCGCGTTGACCGAACGACCTGGCGGCTGGCTGTACCGCGCGATGCACGTGGGCTTCTTCGTGCTGCTCGCGTCCTCGGCGTCGCGCTACGTCGCCGGGCACGGGTTGCAGGGCGTGACGCCGCTGCTGCTGGGGCTGTCGGCGGCGCTGGTGCTGATCTACGTCGTGGGCGTGGTGTGGTGGGAGCGCGCCGGGCAGCTGTGGCTGGCCGCGGTCGTCGGGGTCTGGTGCGCGCTGGTGCTGGTGGCGCCGAGCTTCAGCTGGTGCGCGGTGCCGCTGTTCTTCGTGTGCCTGCGGATGCTGCGGCCGAAACCGCTGCTGGCCGCGGTCGTGCTGCTCACCGGCACGGTGATCTTCGCGCAGCTGCGGCTGGCGCCCCGCTTCGAGGTCGTCGACGTGCTGGTCCCGCTGGCGGTGGCGGCGATGGCCACCGCGGTGTTCCTGCAGCTGCGGCACGAGGGGGAGCGGCGCCAGCAGCTGATCGACCAGCTCGTCCGCACCCGCGGCGAGCTGGCCGAGGCGCAGCGGGAGGCCGGGATCAGCTGGGAGCGCGAGCGGTTGGCGCGGGAGATCCACGACACCATCGCCCAGGGCCTGTCGAGCATCCGGATGCTGCTGCAGGCGGCCGAGCGCGAGGGCGACCGCAGCGAGCACGTGCGGCGGGCCGGTGAGGTCGCCGAGGACAGCCTCGCCGAGGCGCGGCGGTTCGTGCGGGGCCTCGCGCCCGCGGCGCTGACCCGGCAGTCGCTGGCCGATGCGCTGCGCGAGCTGGCGGCGCGGACGGCGGCGGAATCGGGCATCGAGGTCCGCTTCGAGGTGGTGGGGGAGCCGCTGACGACCTCGGAGGACGTCGGTGCGACGCTGCTGCGGGTGGCGCAGGGCGCGCTGGCCAACGTGCGCGAGCACAGCTCGGCGAGCAAGGCGGGCGTCACCCTGTCCTACGTGGCCGACGCGGTGGCGTTGGACGTGCGCGACGACGGGGCGGGCTTCGACCCCGCCGCTCCGCGCTCGGGCGTCGACCGCGGCTACGGGCTGGGCGGGATGCGGGCGCGGGTCGCGCAGCTCGGTGGTGAGCTGGTGGTGGAGAGCAGCCCCGGGGAGGGCACGGCGATCGCGGCGACCTTGCCGGTGGGAGGGGACTCATGACGGTGCGGGTGCTCGTGGTCGACGACCACCCCGTGGTGCGCGCGGGGATCCGGGCGCTGCTGGACGGGGCGGCGGACATCGAGGTCGTCGGCGAGGCGTCGACGGCGGAGGAAGCCGTGCAGCGGTCCGGCGCCTTCCGGCCGGACGTGGTGCTCATGGACCTCCAGCTCGGCGACGGCGTCGGCGGGGTGAGCGCGACCCGGCAGCTGCTGGAGCTGCCCGAACCGCCGCACGTGCTGGTGCTGACCACCTACGACGCGGACACCGACATCAACCGCGCCATCGACGCGGGCGCCACCGGCTACCTGCTCAAGGCCGGGCCGCCGGAGGAGCTGTTCCAGGCCATCCGCGCCGCCGCGCAGGGCCGGACCGCGCTGTCCCCGGAGATCGCCACCCGCCTGCTGCAGCGCAGCCGCACCCCGGAGGAGGCGTTGAGCGAGCGCGAGGTCGAGATCCTGGAGCTGCTGGCGCAGGGCCTGGGCAACCGGGACATGGCGCGCGAGCTGTTCATCAGCGAGGCGACGGTGAAGACGCACCTGGTGCACATCTACTCGAAGCTGGGCGTGGACAGCCGGATGGCGGCGGTGCGCGAAGCCGTCCGGCAGCGGTTGATCCGCTTCGACGCCTGACCGAGGTCACCAGATGTCGAAGATGCCCCGGTGGGCCAGCCACTGGTTCAGGTCGCGGTGGCGGGTGATCTCGTCCAGCGTCCGGTGCACCGTGTGCAGGGCGTAGTCGGCCTCGCTGAGGCGCAGCGCGCCGGTGGCGACCGCGGTGGCGAACTCGGCGGCGTGCGTGATCCGCGCGCGACCGCGGTCCTGCACCTCCAGGCCGAGCAGCAGGTCGGTGGTCGTCCAGGACCGGGTTTCCCGCTCGATGCGGACCGCGGTGAGGGTGCTCGGACCGGGCCGCGAGTGCCTGCTGCGCGGGCGGTACCGGGTCAGCCGGAGACCGAGGTCGGGCAGCAGCCAGGTGATCTCTGCGGCGTGGTCCGGGGCGTCCGGGGTGGGACACTCCACCGCCAGACCCCACCGCTCGACGTGGCATACCTCCAACTGGTGAACGAACCCCGAAGGATGCCTGCGTTGCGAGCTGAACACGTCGATGACTTCAACCAATTGGGGAGAAATCGCAGCCGCCACGGCACCAGAGAGTAACGGCAAAAGCGCTGGTGAAGATCATCGTCGCCTGCTTTTAACGTAACTTTTCAGCGCTCGTCGGATATCGATTCGCGCTGGCCACCGGTGATCACCGGGTTGGCGGTAGCGTCCGCTGCCCGGGAACGGGATCCTCGATTGGTTGCCCGCGCCACGACAGCTCGATCCCGCTGGCCCGCAGCCACGCCGCCAGGTCGTAGCCGTGCCGCGCGAGCCCGTCGACCGCCGCGTACGCGTGCTGCATCGCCCGCTGCGCGGTCTCGGCGTCCAGCAGCTCCGCCCGCACGGCCACCACGAACTCGTCGACGTCCAGGAGGTCGGCGGCGCGCCCGTTGCGGACCTCCACGTCCAGGTAGTGGTCGACGGTCCGCCACCGCTGCTCGCCGACCTCGACGTCCACGACGTCCAGGTAGAAGTCCAGGTCCCGCTCGTGGCCGGGGCGCCAGTGCCAGCGGGTCGCGCGCAGGCCCAGCTCGGGCAGCAGCCAGGACTCGAGGGCGGCCAGCCGCGGGTGGCCGGGCATCGCCCGGGCGAGGTAGAGGCCGAAGGGCTCGCGGTGGAAGAGCTGCACGGGGCGCACGTGGCCCTTGGGGTCGGTGTTGGTCCCGGCGGCCAGGTCGAACACCTCGACCTTCGGCGGGTGGACGGGCAGTCCGAGCTGTTCGGCGATCTCGCGCTGCGTGGTCACGCTGCCACTGTATGCGGCGGGCGCGACGTCCGAAGGTCGTCGCGCCCGCTATCTCTTCACCACTTCTGTCCTGTCACCTCCCATCGGTCGGCTTCAGGTCGAGGCGCGGGTGGCGAAGGCCGGAGCCATCGTGCCGAGACCCGCGAGGATCAGGACCGCGCCGCCGATGACGTTGCACAGCACGGTGCTGGTCGTCATGACGGTTCCGCTCATCACGAACACGGCCAGGATCGTCCACACGCCCAGCACCGGAGAGGTCCAGGCGATGCCGTGCGTGCGGTGGTAAGCGGCCGCGAACGAGATTCCGAGCACCGCGGCGGCCAGGCCGATGACCAGGTTGTTCAGCGCCAACGTGGGAGTCGTGGTGGCGAACCCGGTGATCCACGGCGACAACGCGACGAACAGGCCACCCAACACGGTGAAGCCGTCCGCCACCTGAGCGGTCGGAGTTTCGGATGCCCGCTCGTAGCGCATGCGCATCTCGGTGAGGTCTGGATGCCCAGCGATGGGTGCGCTGCTCGACATGACACCACCTCCAGCGACTGGGGTGACGTAAACCATTATTCGCCCTGGGAGCGGTTCGGGCATCCCGTGACGCGACATGATGTCGGGGTGGGCTCGTACGCTGGGTGCCGTGGCATTCGCGACTGAGCACCCCGTACTGGCGCACTCCGAGTTCCGGCCGGTCAGCGACATCCCGCGGACCGACGGCCGGTTCCGCGTGGTCAGCGACTACCAGCCCGCCGGTGACCAGCCCCAGGCCATCGAGGACTTGGAGCGCCGGATCAACGCCGGGGAGAAGGACGTGGTGCTGCTCGGTGCCACCGGCACCGGCAAGTCGGCGACCACGGCCTGGCTGATCGAGCGGGTGCAGCGCCCCACGCTGGTGCTGGAGCCGAACAAGACGCTGGCCGCGCAGATGGCCAACGAGCTGCGCGGGTTCTTCCCGGACAACGCCGTGGAGTACTTCGTCAGCTACTACGACTACTACCAGCCCGAGGCCTACGTCCCGCAGACCGACACCTACATCGAGAAGGACTCCTCGATCAACGAGGACGTGGAGCGGCTGCGCCACTCGGCCACCTCGAACCTGCTCAGCCGCCGCGACTGCGTGGTGGTCTCCTCGGTGTCGTGCATCTACGGCCTGGGCACGCCGCAGTCGTACCTGGACCGGTCCATCCCGCTGGAGGTCGGCGGGGAGATCGACCGGGACGTGTTCCTGCGCGCGCTGGTGGACGTGCAGTACACCCGCAACGACATCGCCTTCGCCCGCGGCACCTTCCGGGTGCGGGGCGACACGGTGGAGATCATCCCCGCCTACGAGGAGCTGGCGGTGCGGGTGGAGTTCTTCGGCGACGAGATCGACCGGCTGCACTACCTGCACCCGCTGACCGGGGAGATCGTGCGCGAGGTGCGGGACCTGCGGATCTTCCCGGCGACGCACTACGTGGCGGGCCCGGACCGGATGGAGAAGGCCATCCGGGGCATCGAGGCCGAGCTGGAGGAGCAGCTGGGCAGGCTGGAGAAGCAGAACAAGCTGCTGGAGGCCCAGCGGCTGCGGATGCGCACCCAGTACGACATCGAGATGATGCGCCAGGTCGGGTTCTGCTCCGGCATCGAGAACTACTCGCGGCACATCGACGACCGCGCACCCGGGTCGGCACCAGCCACCCTGATCGACTACTTCCCGGACGACTTCCTGCTGATCATCGACGAGTCGCACGTGACGGTGCCGCAGATCGGCGGCATGTACGAGGGCGACGCCTCGCGGAAGCGGACGCTGGTCGAGCACGGCTTCCGGCTGCCCAGCGCGCTGGACAACCGGCCGCTGACCTTCGAGGAGTTCGCCGACCGGATCGGGCAGACGGTGTACCTGTCGGCGACCCCGGGGCCCTACGAGATGGCGCAGGCCGGTGGCGAGTTCGTCGAGCAGGTGATCCGCCCGACCGGGCTGGTGGACCCCGAGGTGATCGTCAAGCCCACCGAGGGCCAGATCGACGACCTGGTGCACGAGATCCGGGAGCGCGCCGAGCGCGACGAGCGGGTGCTGGTCACCACGCTGACCAAGAAGATGGCCGAGGACCTCACCGACTACCTGCTGGAGCTGGGCATCCGGGTGCGGTACCTGCACTCCGAGGTGGACACGCTGCGGCGGGTCGAGCTGCTGCGGCAGCTGCGCCTGGGCGAGTACGACGTGCTGGTCGGCATCAACCTGCTGCGCGAGGGCCTGGACCTGCCGGAGGTCTCCCTGGTGTCCATCCTGGACGCCGACAAGGAGGGCTTCCTGCGTTCGGGCACCAGCCTGGTGCAGACCATCGGCCGTGCGGCGCGCAACGTCTCCGGCCAGGTGCACATGTACGCCGACCGGATCACCGACTCGATGCAGCACGCCATCGACGAGACCAACCGCCGCCGCGCCAAGCAGATCGCCTACAACGAAGAGCACGGCATCGACCCGCAGCCGCTGCGCAAGAAGATCGCCGACATCCTGGACCGGGTCTACACCGAGTCCGAGGACACCGAGGAGTCGGTGGCGGTGGGCGGTTCCGGCCGCAACGCCTCGCGCGGCAAGAAGCCGACCGGCGAGGCGGTGGCCAGCGCGGGCCTGCTCGACGACCGCGACATCAAGTCGATGCCCCGCGCGGAGCTGGCGGACCTGGTCCAGCAGCTCAACGACCAGATGATGAACGCGGCCCGAGAGCTCCAGTTCGAACTGGCGGCCCGCCTCCGAGACGAGATCCAGGACCTCAAGAAGGAACTCCGAGGCATGGACGCCGCAGGCATCGAGTGATGGTGTAAAGGTACCTTTTCCGGTACCATGGTTTCATGGCTCTGAACATCAAGGATGCTCGCACCGAGGAGCTCGCGGCCAAGGTCGCCGAGCTCGCTGGTGAGAGCAAGACCGGCGCGATCCGGCAGTCCCTGGAAGAGCGGCTCGAGAGATTGCTCCGGGAAACCCGTGCCGCGAACCGGGAAGCTCGGTTGACCAGGTTCCTGGAGCACGAGGCATGGCCGCAGGTGCCGCATGCACTGCTGGGCCAGCGGCTCACCAAGGAGGAGCGCGAGTCCGTTCTCGGCTACGGTCCGGAGGGCGTGTGATCATCGACAGCTCGGCGATCGTGGCCATCCTGCTCAAGGAGGAGGGGTACGAGCGTCTGATCAAACGCCTCGCGGAAGTCGATGACGTAGCCGTCGGTGCTCCGACTGCGGTCGAGACCGGGATCGTGCTCACCGCTCGCCTCGGTGTGGTCGGGCGGACCTTGCTCGCCCGGTTCTTTGAGGAGGTGGGCGTCGAAGTCGTCGATTGCGCCCAGGAGCACTGGAAAGTCGCTGTCGAAGCGTACGAGCGGTTCGGCAAGGGACGCCATCCGGCGGGCCTCAACTTCGGGGATTGTCTGACCTATGCGGTCGCGTGGGTGTCCGGTCGGCCGCTGCTCTGCGTTGGCGACGACTTCCCCAAGACGGACCTGGTTCTGGTCGAGGGCTGACCCCGCCGGGAAATTCGGTGGAGGTGGGTGGGCGCTGGGCCTACGGTCCGGTTCGTGGACTTCAGCGGGGGTTGGGACAGCGCTGCTCGGTTGGTCGGCGGGCGGTGGGTCGAGCGGTGGCCCCGGCGGCCCGAGGTGGCGGCTCAGCTGCGGCGGGAAGTGGGGTTGATGCCGTGGTTGGCGGTTCGGCTGCCGCTGGCCGTGCCGGTGCCCGAGCTCGTCTCGGAGGAGCCGCTGGTCGTCCGGCACCTGCTCGTCCCCGGCGAACCTCCGGAGCGGCTGGAGGCCGGGCACGGGCGCGCTCTCGGCCGGTTCCTGCGCTGCTTGCACGGGTGCCCGGTGTCCGATGCCGTCGCGCGCGGAGTTCCGTCGTCGGCCGAGGTGGTGGCCGACCGGGTCGCGACGGCGGCGCGGTTCCGCGCCGACGTGCTGCCGATGTTGACGGGCGACCAGCGGCGGGCGGGGCTGGCCCTGCTGGACGTCTTGCCCGAGCTCCCGGCCGAGGTGCTGGTGCACGGCGACCTCGGGCCGGAGCACGTCCTCGGGGACGCTTCCGGGCTCACCGGCGTGATCGACTTCGGCGATGTGAACATCGGCGATCCCGCGGTGGACCTGTCGTGGGCGCTGCACTGCACGCCAGCCGCGTTCGCCGATGCGCTGGCCGAGGAGTACGGGGTGACCGGCGGCCAGCGCGAACGCGCTCTCGTCTGGCACCGGCTGGCGCCGTGGCACGAGGTCACCTACGGCATGGACGTCGGCGACCCGGGCGTGGTGCGCAGCGGTCTGGCCGGAGTGGCGGCGCGTCTCGAAGGCGCGCAGTGAGACGCCTCCGACCGCGCTGCGGTGGTCGGAGGCGTCCCTGCGGTCGGATCAGGCGAAGGCGCTGAGGCCGGTGATGGACTTGCCGACGATCAGGGTGTTCATCTCGCGGGACCCCTCGAAGGAGTACACCGCCTCCGCGTCGGAGAAGAACTTGGCGACCTCGTAGTCCAGGACGATCCCGTTGCCGCCGAACAGCTCTCGCGCCCAGGCGACCACTTCGCGCATCTTGGTGGTGGTGAACGCCTTGGCCAGCGCCGCCTGCTCCGCGCCGCCGCGGCCCTGGGCGACCAGCTCGTTGAGGCGCACCACGATGCCGAACATCGCGGTGATGTTGCCCAGCATCTTCACCAGCAGGTCCTGGATCATCTGGAACGCGCCGATCGGCTTGCCGAACTGCACCCGGTTCACCGCGTACTCGCGGGCCAGCTCGTAGGCGCGCACCGCCACGCCCAGCGCCTGCCAGGCCACGCCGCCGCGGGTCTTGGCCAGCACCTTGGCGGTGTCGCGGAAGCTGTTGATGTTCTGCAGCCGGTTGGCCTCCGGGACGCGGACGTCGTCGAGCACGATGTCGGCGTTCTGCACCGTGCGCAACGCGATCTTGCCCTCGATCTTGCTCGCCCGGAAGCCGGGCGTGCCCTTCTCCACCACGAATCCCTTGACCTGGTCGTCGGCCTCGTCGCGCGCCCACACCACGATCAGGTCGGCGAAGGTGCCGTTGCCGATCCAGCGCTTGGCGCCGTTGAGCACCCAATCATCGCCGTCCCTTCGCGCGGTGGTGCGCATGCCGCCTGCGACGTCGGAGCCGCCTTCGGGTTCGGTGAGCGCGAAGGCGCCGATCTTGGTCATGTCGGCCATGTCCGGGATCCAGCGGTCCCGCTGCTCCTGGTCGCCGCCGTTGTAGATGCTGCCCATCGCGAGTCCGGTGTGGACACCGGAGAACACCGCCAGCGACGGGTCGATCCGGTTCAGCTCCAGGCTCAGGAAACCGGTGAACAGCGGGCTGCGCGGCTTGCCGTCGCCGTACTCGGGGTACTGGTACCCGGCCAGCCGCAGCTTGGCGAACTTCTCGATCGCCTCGAACGGGAACTCGGCCTTGTCCCACGCGTCGTTCGCGAGCGGCTTGATCTCCCGCTCCAGGTACTCGCGGATCTCGGCGAGCTCGGCGCGCTCCGCCTCGCTGAGCAGGTCGGCGAAGCCGAAGAAGTCGGGGTTGGTGTTGACGGGCTTGGGCATTTCTCTGTCCTCAGTGGTGCGTGCGGGATGGGTCGAGCTGGGGTCCCCGCGATTTCAATGAGGTTTTTCCAACCTCGTTCTGCGTGGCGGTGCAAGTGGCGGAACCTCAGCGCCCGCCTGGCTGTGGGTGCCCTGACTTATGTATGAGCCGATACACGGCGTCAGGGCCGTCCTCGCCAGGCGAACGCTGAGAACCCGCGGCGGTGCGAGTTGCGAGGGTGGGTTATGCGCCTGCGGCGCATGCGGCACCTGCCGACCGGTGCAGTTCGCCCTTCGCAGCTGCGGTCCACGGGCAGGATGAAAAAGGCTCAATGGAAATCGGAGGTGCGATTTCCATTGAAATCGCGGTGTTCCGGGTCGGAGGGCTCAGCTCGTGAGGTCGTGCAGGACGGCGTTGATCGCGTTCTGCTTGCGGTCGCGCAGTTCGGAGCGCTCCAGGTAGGCGTCCGGGCCCGCGCCGTAGGCCGCTTCGGTCTGGTCGGAGATGGTCGCGATGCCGTCCTCGGTCAGCTGCGGGTGGCCGAGGTCCTTCCAGCGCTCGGCCATGCCGACGCCGAGGTGGGCCATCATGTGCCGGATGCCGCCGGGGCCGCCGCCGAGGTGGAAGCTCTCGAAGGGGCCGACGGTCGCGTACCGACCGCCCAGCGACGCCTTCATCACGGTGTCCAGCTCGTCGACGTCCACGACCCCCTGCAGCACCAGGGAGATCGACTCCTGCATGATCGCGCTCTGCAGGCGGTTGGCGACGAATCCGGGGATCTCCTTGCGCAGCCGGACCGGGGTCTTGCCCAGCGCGCGGTAGAACTCCACCGCGGCCTCGGCCACCGGCTCCGCGGTGCGCTCGCCCGGCACGATCTCCACCAGCGGCACGACCTGCGGCGGGTTGAACGGGTGCGCGATGAGCAGCCGCTCCGCCGCGGAGTCGGGCAGCTCGGCGGCGATCGCGGTGGCGATGATGCCGGAGCTGGAGGAGGCCAGCACCGCGCTCTCCGGTGCGAGGCGGGCGATCTCGGCGAACAGCTGCTGCTTGAACTCCAGCCGCTCCGGACCGTTCTCCTGCACCAGGTCCACGTCCGCCACGGCCTCGGCGAGGTCGCCGGTCACCCGGATGCGGCTGCGCAGGTCGTCCACGTCGGCGCCCGGGATGCTGGCGGCCAGCGGCGGCAGCGCGGCGCGCACCGCCTCGGCGAGGTCCTCGCGCGGGTCGGTGATGCGGACCTCGATGCCGTTCGCGGCGAACAGCGCCGCCCAGGACAGCCCGATCGTCCCGGCGCCGACCACGGCGACCGTCGTCCACTTCGGACTCATGATGCCTCCTCGGCCAGGTAGTCGTGCACGGTTTCGATGCCGCCCAGGGTGAGGTCGGTCAGGACGTGGCTGGCCGAGACCACCTCGCGCACCGGCAGGTCGGCCAGCGGCGCGAGCACGTGCTCGAACAGCTGCAACCGCGCGGGACCGGTGTAGGCGGCCTTGACGGTGATGTCGGTGATCTGGCTGCGCACCAGCTCGCACACCCGGGGCCGGTGGTCCGGGCCGGGCACGATCTTGAGCATGTAGGTGGGCGCGGTGATCTGCGCTTCGGCCTCGGCCAGGTCCATCGGGTGGTGCTTGTAGCCCATCGTCGCGGTGGCCACCCGTTCCGCGCCGTAGTCCAGGGTGCCCACCAGCGCGGCGTGGTCGACGCGCAGCGCCGGGGAGCCCATCACCTTCGGGTAGGCGCTGGCCTCGCGCCCGGCCGCGGTGGCCGGGAAGTTGTCGAGGTACATGGCGTGCAGGTACTCGCCGTGCTCGTCGCCGAGCCGCACCGGGATCGCCTGCCCGGCCTCGACGTACGGGCCGAACGAGGTGACGTCGCCCATCTTCATGACCTCGAAGCGCACCAGCGGCTCGTCGAACTCCAGCGGCTCGGGCACCACGGCCCGCAGCGCATCGGCATCGGTGCGGTAGACGACGTTGAGGTACTCGCGGTCGGTGAACCGCGCCGCGGCCGGGGCGTAGGCGGGGCTGGTCAGCGGTGTGGCCAGGCTCTGCAGGATCTGTTCGCGGTTCATCGTCCCCTCCACTGCGGTGCGCGCTTCTCGGCGAAGGCCCGCACGCCTTCGGCGAAGTCCTCGGATTCGCGCAGTGCCCTCGACTCCGCGCGCTGCGAGGAGAACGCCTCCGCGTCGGGCACGCCATCGGAGAGCCGGACCACCTTCTTGACCGCGGCCAGCGCCAGCGGCGCGTTCGCCGCGACCTCGGCGGCCAGCTCCAGGGCGGCGGGAACGGCCTCGCCGTCGCCCACCACGCGGTTGACCAGCCCCAGCTCGCGCGCCCGCTCGGCGTCGATGGTGCGGCCGGTGAGCAGCAACTCCATCGCCAGGTGGTGCGGGATGCGCTTGGGCAGCCGGATCACCCCGCCACCACCGGCGATCAGCCCGCGCTTGACCTCGGGCAGCGCGAACCGCGCCCCGGTGGCGGCCACGACCAGGTCGCAGGCCAGCGCCAGCTCGAACCCGCCGCCCATCGCGTAGCCCTCGACGGCGGCGATCAGCGGCTTGCCGGTCTCGGCCTCGGCGAGCCCGGCGAAGCCCCGGCCCGGCACCACCGGCGACTCGCCGCGGGCCGCGGCCTTGAGGTCCATGCCCGCGCTGAAGGTGCCCGCGGCGCCGGTGAGCACGCCGACGCTGAGCTCCGGGTTGCTCTCCAGCTCGTCGACGGCGGCGGCGATGCCGTTGGCCACCGCGGCGTCGACGGCGTTGCGCGCCTGCGGGCGGTTGATGGTGATGACCAGCGCGGAGCTGACGGTCTCGGTCTGCACCGCGGTGTTCGGCGCGCTCATTCGCCCCTCCTGAGCTCGGCGAGGACTTCCTCGGTGTGCTGGCCGGGCAGCGGCGCGTGCCGCCGGACCGCGGCCGGGGTGGCGGAGAAGCGCATCGGCACGCCCACCACGCGGTAGCTGCCCTCGCTGGGGTGCTCGGCGACGTCGAGCAGGTGCCCGTCGCGCACGTAGGGGTCGTCGGCGGCCTCGTCGAGCTTGAGCACCGGCCCGACCGGGATGCTGTGCTTGCTGCACACCTCGATCCACTCGGCGGTGGTCAGGTTCGGGGTGACCGATTCGATCAGCTCGGCCAGCGCCTCGCCGTCCCGCCTGCTGTCCACGAACTCACCGGCCAGCCGCGGGTCCTCGGCCAGGTCCGGCCGACCGGCGGCGCAGAACAGGTCGCGGAAGTTCTGCGGGCTGTAGGGGATGATCATGGCCAGGCCGTCCTTGGTGGGCCGGGCCCGGTGGCCCTTGTTCATCGAGAGCGCGAACCCGGTCGGCCCCATCGGCGGCTCGTACAGGCGGCCCTGCAGGTGTTCGACGAGGTTGAACGCCAGCAGCGTGTCGGCCATCGGCACCTCGACCAGCTGGCCCTGCCCGGTGGCGCGCTGGTGCACCAGGGCGGCCAGCGCCGAGTAGGCGATGGTCAGCGCGGCGACCTTGTCGGCGAAGATGCTCGGCAGCACCACCGGCTGCCCGATGTCGCCGGCGCGCTGGGCCAGGTCCAGCAGCCCGGAGGCGGCCTGCACGGTCTCGTCGTAGGCGGCGAGGTCGGCGCGGTCGGAGTCGGGGCGGAAGCCCTGCGCGTGCGCGTAGATCAGCTTCGGGTTCGCGGCGGCCAGGCTCTCGTAGTCCATGCCGAGGCGGCGCAGCGCGCCGATGCGCATGTTGGTGATCAGGATGTCGGCGGTGCCGATCAGCTTCAGCGCCTCGGCGCGGTCGGCGTCGTCCTTGAGGTTGAGCCGAACGCTGCGCTTGTTGCGGTTCACGTTGAGGCTCAGCGGCGTCATGCCGGGGGTCCGGTGCAGCGTGCCGTAGCGCGCGGTGTCCTTCGGCGACTCGATCTTGATCACGTCGGCGCCGAGGTCGCCGAGGATCTGGGCCGCGTAGGGACCCATCACCACGGTGGCCATGTCGATCACGCGCACGCCCGCCAGCGGGCCGGATGCGGAATTGGTGGAGGTCATCGCCACTCCCGGGAACATTTCCCGAACGGTTTTTCGCTTCGCTAACTACGCTAGTTCGGCAGGGGAGGGCGATTCAATCGATCAGCGGCACCGTTGCGCGAACAATGGCGTGACCGCAGCGGTCACGCCGTCGGACCGGACAGCGCGAGTTTCGCCTCGTCGATCAGTCTGCGCAGGTCGGAGTGGGTTTCGGTGCGGTCCTGCCGCCAGATGAGACCGGTCGCCAGCGCCGGGTCGAAATCCTCGAAGGGCAGTACCACGGTGTTCTCCGAGCGGTGCTTCCACATTCCGCTTTCCGGGTCCAGCATCGAAATGGAGAACGCCGAACCATTCGCGACGAATTCGCTGGTGCTGCCGTAGTCGCCGGTGTCCAAGGTCATCCGCCGGTGGATCCCGGCAGCCCGCAGGCGCGCCTCCACCTCGTCGTAGTAGCTCGGCAGCATCCGCGCGGCCGGGCTGACGTAGGTGTGGTCGACCAGCTCGTGCAGCGACACCGAGGTCCGGGCGCCGAACTCGGCGGCGGGCAGCACCGCGCCCAGCGGTTCGCGCATCACCTCGAACACCTCGATGCCCTCGGCGTGCACCGGCAGGTGCACCAGCGCCATCGCCAGCTCGCCGCGCTGCACCCCGGCGAGCAGGTCGCTGCTGCCGCCCGGCCAGCGCTTGATGTCGCACCCGGCCGCGCACCGCTGCTCGAAGGTCCGCAGCCGGTCGCGCAGCGCGGAGTGCAGGCCGGGCGGGATGCCGACGTAGACCACCGGGCGCGGCGGGCTGATCGCCTCGCGCAGCCGCCAGGGGATGTCGTCGAAGCGGCCCAGCACGTCCTTGGCGATCGGCAGCAGCGCGGCCCCGGCCTCGGTCAGCTGGACGTGGTGGGAGTCGCGCTCGAACAGCACCGAACCGAGGTCGCGCTCCAGGTCGCGCACCCGCTGGCTGAGCGGCGAGGTCGCCATGTGCAGCTGTCGCGCGGCCTTGGAGAAGGACAGGTTCTCCGCGACGGCCACGAAGTACCGCAGGTGGAACATCTCCATCGCTTCACCCGCGCTGTCGGACTGGGCAGTGCTGCACCCCTCAGGTTAGCACGCGGGCGGAATTCCCTTTGCTGCCAGGAGTTCCGCGCTCGGCCGCCGATCGCGGGGGAAGTTGACCGGATTCCGGGGCAGTTGGTGTGTTCTCGACCTCGCGGCAGCTCAAGATCAACACAGCGTGATCACCGGTGGCAAAAGGATGCCCTTTAGCACGACGGATGATCACGATTGTCGGGCAGGCGACCGCTCGTATCCGGCAAATATTGCGCTGTGTAACGAAGTTTCCGATATGGGGTGATCGTCTCACCGTAAAGGTGGTACCCCGGAAGAAGTAAACACGGTACTTTTGACGGCACTGTTCGCAATTGGACGGAACCAGCAGGTTGTCGCGGAAACGGAGCTCGTGCATGGACGCCGCCCAGTCGCTGCGCGTCCGGTGTCCCGGTGGGCACCGGTGCGACCGCGTCGGGGCAGCGCGAACTCCGGCTCGCGCGGTGACGTCGGCGCACCCCGCGGCGCCGCGGCCCGCGGAACCCCTGCTTCCGCCGGTCGGCCGGGCAACGAGGCCACCGACACCCCGCGTTGGACAGGAGCCAGCGACTGCTGTGCGCGGAGTCGCCTTTCCGCCGTAGAACGACTCGCCCCCGACCTGCCCGGACATCTCCAGGCGGGGGACAGCTCGCGCCCTGACCGCCCGCCTCGGCACCACCGCGCCCGAATCGCGGTCAGCGCGCCGCACCGCGCCAGCAGTCCGCAGAGGAGGGACGTATGGAACCAACTGATCACTGCGCCACCACCCCGAACGCCGTGTCGCACCTGCTGGAATTCCTGCGCAGGTACACCAGGGAGCGCCTCGACTCGCGGAGGATGGACGAGCGGCGCGCCTACCCCACGTCGTTCATCCCCGACCTGGCCGCCGAAGGGCTGTTCGGGCTGCAGATCCCCAAGTCGCACCTGGGGATGGGCCTCTCGAACACCGACGCCCTGCGGGTGATGACGCAGCTCGGCGCGATCGACGCGAACCTGCTCATCCTCACCGCCGTGCACAACACGCTCGGCGTCCCCCCGATCCAGGGCTTCGCCCAGCCCGCGGTGCGGGACGCGGTCCTGCCCGAGCTGGCGCAGGGGCGGCGGCTGGTCACCAGCGCGATCAGCGAGCCGGGCATGGGCTCCCACGTGCGGGCCATCAGCACGCGCGCGGTCAAGCAGCCCGACGGTTCCTACGTCATCAACGGCGGCAAGCAGTGGATCAGCCTCGGTGCCGACGCCGCCTACGTCAACGTGTTCGCCCGGCTGATCGACGAGCGCGGGCAGGACGCCGGGATCACCGGTTTCGTGGTCGACACCTCGACCCCGGGCTACATCGGCGGCCCCGAGGTGCTCACCCTCGGCCTGAAGGTGGTGCCGCAGAACAGCCTGACCTTCGACAACCTCCGGGTGCCCGCCGAATCGCTGCTCGGCGCGGAAGGGCAGGGCCTGCTCGCGGCGAAGACCGCGTTCACCAAGGGCCGGGTCAACCTCGCCGCGGGTGCGCAAGGCGCCATGATGCGGTCGCTGGAGCTCGCGCTGCGCTTCACGCAGCGGCGCGAGGTCGCCACCGGCAACCTCGCCGAGAACGGGCGCATCCACCAGATCCTCGCCGACAGCGTGGCGGCGACCCAGGCCGTCGGGGCGCTCGTCCGCCACATCGGCGCCCGGCTGGACGCCGGTGAGAAGGTCGCGGACCCGCTGTACTTCGTCGCGAAGATCCTCGGCTGCGAGCTCGGGTTCGAGGTGGTGGACCGGTGCGTGCAGCTGCTCGGCGCGCGCGGCTACGTGGACACCAACGTGGTGGCCCAGCACTTCCGCGACTACCGGTTGTTCCGGATCTTCGAGGGCAGCACGGAGGCGATCACCGTCTACCTGGGCACCACGTTCCTCGCCGCCCCGGGCCGGTTCATGGAGCTGGTGGGCCAGTTCGACGCCGCCCCGCAGGTGCACGACCTCGCCGAGCGCGTGGACAAGCTCACCACCCTGGCCACCGCGGGCGCGCAGCAGCGCCACGTGCTGGCCAACGTCGTGGGCGAGCTGGCCTGCTGGAGCATCCTCGCCGCGCTGACCAGCGAGATCGCCAACCGCTCCGAGATGCACCCGCACACCGCGGCCTGGTGCGAGCGGCAGCTCCGGGAGCGCCTGCGCAGCGCGGAGAGCGGGATGCCGTTCGTCGACCTGCCCACTGTGGACGAGGTCGCGAACCACATCACCGGCTACCAGAGCCTGATCGGCGACATCGACCAGCGCCGCCCGGGCGAGCAGAACGAGCTGGACCCCCTGCTGCGCCGCTGAGCGCCCGAACACCAGAACCCCCCGTCGGGATCGTCCCGACGGGGGGTTCTCGGTTTCAGCGCTGAAGTGCCCGCGGGCTCCAGCTCAGCCCTTGAGGTCGCGCTCGCGCTGGTGGATCATCTCCACCCCTTCGGCGGCGAGCGTCTTGATCAGGTTGAGGCCGTCGCGGCCCCACGGGCGCGGTTCGCTGTCGATCACGCAGACGGTGCCCAGGGCGACACCGGTGCGGTCGATCAGCGGGGCGCCGAGGTAGGAGCGGACGTTCATCCGGTCCACGACGTCGTTGCCCGCGAACCGCGGGTAGTCGCAGACGTCCTCGAGGACCAGCGCCATGCCGCGGGCGATGACGTGCGGGCAGTAGCCGGTGTCCATCGGCGCCACGCGCGGGTCGGTGTCGGGGGCGGAGTCCGCGCCGACCGAGGAGTACAGGCCGCCGAGGTACTGGCGCGTGTCGCCGATGAAGTTGACCATCGCGTTGGGCACGCCCAGGGCCTGCGCCACCCGCTGGGCGAACGCGTCGAACTCCGGCTCGGCCTGGTCGCCCAGGCCCAGCTGGCGCAGCCGCGCCGCACGTTCCGCCGCGTTCTTGTCCACCGGGGTCAGGTGCCGGTAGCCGGCGTCGTCGAAGGTGGTCATGAGGGGGCTCCGTTTCGGTACGTCTACAGGGGACGGGACGTGAGGACGTGCTCGGTCAGCTGGACCAGCACGGACGCCGTCGAGCGGCGATCGCGCGCGTCGCACATCACGACCGGGATGTGCGGCTTGATGTCCAGCGCCTCCCGCACCTCCTCCGGGCGGTAGTGGAAGCTGCCGTCGAAGTGGTTGACCGCGACGACGAAGTCGATGCCGCGCTGTTCGAAGAACTCGACGGCGGCGAAGCAGTCCTCCAATCGCCGGGTGTCGGCCAGGACCACCGCGCCGAGCGCGCCGCGCACCAGGTCCTCCCACATGAACCAGAACCGCTCCTGGCCGGGCGTGCCGAACAGGAACAGGACGATGTTCTGCGGGTTGAACGTGATGCGCCCGAAGTCCATGGCGACGGTGGTCGTGGTCTTCTCGCCGACACCCGACAGGTCGTCGGTGCCGATGCTGGCGACGGTGAGGGTCTCCTCGGTGGTGAGCGGTTCGATCTCGCTGACCGACCGGACGAAAGTGGTCTTCCCGACGCCGAATCCGCCCGCGATCAGGAACTTGAACGCGGTCGGGAACAGCTCAGAGCTGTCGGAGACCATGCAGCAACGCCTCCAGTTGTTCTCGGTCCGGCATCTCGGTGGGCACGCGCGTGGTGATCGCACCCCAGTCGATGAGGTCGGACAGCAGTACCTTGGTGACCACGGCGGGCTGCCGCAGGTGGGCGGACACCTCGGCGACCGAGGTGGCGACCCGGCAGAGCTCCAGCATCTTGGCGTGCGTCGGTTCCACCCGGTCCGGGGCGAGACGACCGGTCGACCGCACCAGCGACTGCAGCGACAGCGTCGCGGACGGCTTGGTCCGGCCGTTGGTGAGCGAGTACGGCCGCAGCAGGGGGCCGGCTTCGTTGTCGAGCCACATCTTCTCCGGAGGTCCCGACATGGTCACCTGCCCAGATCGCCGGAACTCCGCGCGGCCGCGGGCTGCCGCGTCGCCGTGGTCAGGTGCGAGGGCACCCGCTTGACCAGCTGGGCGATCTCGTAGCCCAGCACGGCGGCGTCGGCCTCCGGGGTGGCGAGCACGACGAGCACCGCGCCGGGTCCGGCGGCGGAGACGAAGAAGATCACGTCGTCGAACTCCGCCACCACCTGGCGCACCCCGCCGCCGGCGCCGAAGCGCTGCCCGCCGTTGCGGGCCAGCGAGCACTGGGCGGCGGCCCAGGCGGCCAGCGCGTCGGCCTCGTCGGCCTCCAGTCCGTGGTGGTACCGGCGAAGCCCGTCCGAGGAGGCCAGCAGCGCGCAGCGGGTGTGCGGGACCCGCCGCATCAGGTCGGCGAGCAACCAGCTCAGATCGGATGTCGAACCGGGCACGTCATTGGCCATCGGTAGAGAACTCCTTGGGTTCAGTGCGGGGAGGTGCGAGCGGATCAGCCGGGGTGTTCGTCGGGGTGGCGGTCGGAGACACCGCCCTCGACGCCCTGCCGGTAGGCCGCCCACAAGCCGGGGTTGGGGCCACCTCGTGGGGTGTCTTCGACCTTCGGGCCACCGGCGAGCTGCGGCGCGACGTAGCTCTTGGTGCGATCGCGCCGGGGCAGCGGCGGGCGCTTCTCGTCGCTGAGCACCTTCTCGCCGGGGAACTGCCCGGTGTGGCTCTGCTCGCCCGGGAGCTGCGCCTTGGGGAACTGCGCTGTGTCCGAAGTGGACGTCTGGGTGAGCGGCACGACGCCGGAGTGGCGGCCGTAGCCCGACGAGGAGTTGCCGTTGCCGTTGCCGTTGCCGTTGCCGGAGAGGCTCTCGACGGGGGCGCGGTGCACGCCCCGGCGGGTGCCGTTCTCCGGCGCCGCAACGGGTTCCGGCGCCGCCGGCCAGGCCTCGAAGGTCCGCTCCGCCGCGCGCCGGGGTGCGGGCTCGATCGCGGCGACGGGCTCCGGTTCGGCGACCTCCGGCTGGGGGGCCGGTTCCGGCGCGACGATGGCGTCCACAGGGGACTTCTCCGGTTCGGGCGCTTCGTCGTCCTCGCCGAGCAGCTTGTTGGGAATCACCACGTGGGCGTCCGTTCCGCCGTACATGTTGTTCTCGAGCTCGACGGCGACCTGGTGCCGCTGGCCGAGCTGGGCCACCACGTACAGGCCGATCCTGCCGTCCTTGAGCCGCTCGTCGCGGTCGACTGCCCCGGGGTTGGCGAGCAGCTCGTTGAGCAGGGCGCGGTCGGCGACCTTCATGCCCAGCCCGCGGTCCCGGATGTCGATCGCCAGCCCGGCGGTCACCCGCTGGGTGCTCACCGTGACCTGGGTGTCGGGTTCGGAGAAGGAGGTCGCGTTCTCGACGAGCTCGGCGACCAGGTGGATGACGTCGGCGACCGCGTGGCCGTGCAGCGTGCCGTCGACCGGCGGGATCACCTTGACCCGGGCGTAGTGCTCGACCTCGGCGACCGCCGAGCGCAGCACGGTGTACATCGCCACCGGCTGGCTCCACTGGCGCCGCGGCATCGAACCGCCCAGCACCGCGAGGCTCTCCGCCTGGCGGCGGACCCCGGTGACCAGGTGGTCGACGGCGAACAACCCCTTGAGCAGGTCCGGGTCCTCGACCCGCTGCTCCAGGTCGTCGAGCCGCTGGATGGCGCGGTGCGCCAGGGACTGCACGCGGCGGGCGATGTTGGCGAACACCGCGACGCTCGGGTCGACGGTGCCACCGCTCTCGGCGAACTGCTGCATGCGGACCACGGCGAACTCGGCCGCGGCCTGCGTCTGCCGGATCTCGTAGGAGAGCAGCTCGAAGGGGTCGTCGGAGGTGCCGGGCTCGCCGGTGGGCCACTTCGGCGCGGGCTGCTCACCGGCCTGGACCCGTTCCACCAGCTGGGGCAGTTCTTCCCGGCCCTGGGCGAGTTCGCGGCGCAGCGCGTCGATCCACTGCCGCTCGCGGCGCGCGGTCTCGTCGAGGGACCGCTGCACGTCCCGGGAGGAGTCCTCGGTCCGTTCGTTGAGCTCGGTGGCCGTGGTGGTGGCCTTGCGGAAGGCCAGGGCGAGGAGGGCTATGCAGCCGAGCCCGCCGACGCCGAGCACTGCGTACTTCGCCTCGACGGGCGTGTCGAGGAACAGCACGACGGCCGCGGCGATTCCCAGCACGGCCATCACGGCCAGCGGGAGCATGACCAGTCGTTGCAGCTCGGGCCGCAGGTCTTCATCCGCGCCGGGCGACGACGCGGGTAACCGCTCGGGCTCCGATGCGGCTTGAGGGAACTCAGACATCAGCGTCCTTGGTCGGGGGAGACGGCGACGGGCACGAGGTGCCGGGGGTCGGGGGCGTCACCGCGGGACTACTGGTGTTTCACTTGTTGATCAACTCATCACCGGAGTGATCCTAGCGACCCTAGTGGAGATTCAGTAGCGAGGGTGTTGACCTTCGGAAACGCTTCGATGACGCCGGGACCGGGGCGGTTCGCTCACCGGACGGGGTGAAATCCCAGCGTGTGACGCCGAAGCACCCGCCCGGAGGAGCACCCGCCCGACTTGCGCCCGGACCGCCCCGGCGGTAGGGGGCCACGCGCCCCGACGCCTCCAGCGCGCGCAGCTGACCTGTGCGAACGGCCCTCCAATAGCACCCGAACGCGATCTTGTGGTCATCCATTCGGGTGATTTTGGGCGGGCGAACGGGTTCGATGCCCGAGGCGGTACGCGTCAGCTGGTGATGTCCTTGCGGTGGAAGCGCCAGATCGCCAGGGCGGTGAACAGCGCCGCGTAGGCCAGCGCGGAGAAGGCGCCGTGCGCGACCTCCGTCCAGTCGGCCTCCGCGCCGAGCAGGTCGGCGTACGCCGTCGAGTAGTGCGTCGGCAGGTAGGCGCGCAGGCTCCCGAGCGCGGTGATCTGGTCCAGGATCTCGGACAGGATCGACACCACCACGGCACCGCCGACCGCGCCGAGCGGGGCGTCGGTGCTCACGCTCAACCACAGCGCGAGACCCGCGATCCAGGTCAGGTGCACGGCCAGGTACGCGGTGGCCGCCGCCAGGCTCACCAGCCCGGTCGGGAACGGCACCGCCTCCCCGGTGATCGTCGCCAGGTTCCCGGCGCCGTACCAGAGCACCCCCACGCCCAGCGAGACCGCGGTCAGCAGCGCCAGCCCGAACAGCGAGAGCACCCCGGCGACGATCGCCTTCTGCCGCAGCAGCCGGACGCGCGGAACCGGCGCCGCCAGCAGGTACTTCAAGCTGGACCAGGACGCCTCGCTGGCCACCGTGTCGCCGAAGAACAGCGCCACCACCACGACCAGCAGGAAACCGGTCGAGGCGAACAGGGTGAACACCGCGAAGTTCAGGCCGCTCGAGGTGGCCATGTCGGCGAAGGTCCGCCCGCGCCCGCCCGCGTCGCCGATCTCGAACGACAGCAGCAGCAACACCGGCAGCACCAGCAGGAAGCCCAGCGTCAGCCGGGTCCGGCGGCGGCGCAGCTGGCGGGCCAGCTCCACCCGCACCGGCAGCGTCCGCTTCGCCCGGTAGCCCTCGACGCCGCCGTCCGGCTGCGCCGGGTGGCTGCGCCCCGAGAGCACCACCGCGGTTTCGGCGGTGTCCAGCCGCCCGACCTTCGCGGGCTCGCCGAGCTGCGGCTCGTCGGTCACCGGTTCTCCTCTCCGACCAGCTGCAAGAAAGCGTCCTCCAACCGCCGCCGCGGCCCGACCTGGTGCACCGAGATCCCGGAGTCCACCAGCACGTTCACCGCGATGGCGGCCTTGTGCCCGGCCAGGTCGGCGTGCACCAGGTCGCCGTCGACCTCCACCTGACCCAGCCCCTCGATGGTGCGCAGCGCGTCGGCGGCCTGCTGCGGCTCGTCGACGCGGAAGGTGGCCGAGCCGTCGACCGACACGATGTCGGCCACGCTGCCGGTGGTCACCAGCCGCCCGTTGTGCATCACCACCACGTGGGTGCAGGTCTGCTCGACCTCGGCGAGCAGGTGGCTGGACACCAGCACGGACCGCCCGGTCGCCGCGTAGCGGCGCAGGATCTCGCGCATCTGGTGGATCTGCGGCGGGTCCAGCCCATTGGTCGGCTCGTCGAGCACCAGCAGCTCGGGCAGGCCGAGCATGGCCTGGGCGATCGCCAGCCGCTGCTTCATGCCCTGGCTGTAGGCGCGGACGCGGCGGTGCGCGGCGCTGCCCAGCCCGGCGATCTGCAGGACCTCGTCGAAGCGCGCTTGGAGCATGGGCCGCCCGGTCGCCGCCCAGTAGTACCGCAGGTTGTCCACACCGGACAGGTGCGGCAGGAAGCCCGGGGCCTCCACCAGCGCGCCCACCCGGGACAGCACCGGCGCCCCGGCCACCAGCCGGTGGCCGAAGATCCGGATCTGCCCGGAGGTCGGCTGCAGCAGGCCCAGCATCATCCGCAGCGTGGTGGTCTTCCCGGCGCCGTTGGGGCCGAGCAGCCCGACGATCTGGCCGCGCTCCACCCGGATCGACAGGTCCTGCACGGCGGCGGGCTTGTCCGGGTAGGACTTGGTCAGCCCGGCGATCACCAGCGGTGTGTCGGCCAGCAGCGGGTCGAGGTCGTCGCTGCTCTTGCGGCGGATCCGCGAGATCACCCAGGCGACCAGCACCAGCCCGGCCAGCACCCCGATGCCCACCAGCGGGGCGGTCGGCACGGCGTTGGCGCTGCTCGTGGTGCCGCGCACGGACGGGATCGACACCGCGCCGTCCCCGGCCAGCCCGACCAGGTGCACGGCCGGTTCCTTCGGCAGCGCGTAGGCCTGGTCGGTGGTCGTCACCGCCAGCTCCAGGCGGTGGCCGGTCTCCAGCGGGTGCACCACGCCGGGCAGCGCCACGTCGACCTCGACGGGGGTGCCGTCCGGCGGCAGGTCGGTCACGTGCATCGGGGAGACCGCGTTGCCGATCAGCGTGCGCTGCTGCTCGGGGTCGACGTCGTAGAGCTTGGCGAACAGCACCGCGCTCCCGGTGCTGGGCTGGCCGGGCACCGAGGCCACCGAGATCCGGGTCCGCGGGGTGCCGGAGATCAGCAGCTGGCTGTCCAGCGGTTCGGTGCGGAACACCGCGGTCTGGCCGGGCAGGTCGCGCGCCAGCGACTGGCCGAGGCTGCCCGCGGCGTCGAGCACCCGCCCGGCGCCGGGCAGCGAGCTGGTCGTGGCCGGGTTGCCGCCGGGCGGGTTGACCACCTCGGTGGGCGAGCCGTGCAGCGCGAGCGCGAAGCGCGGCGCGCGCTCGGCGTCCTGCACGCCCGGGTAGGCGTCGGCGGTGACGGTGCGGACCGGGATCTCGCCGTTGCGCTGCGGTCGTCCGGCGATGTCGAACTGGAAGCCGGTGCCGGGCGCCGGTCCCGGTTCCACCCCGCCGAGGTGGTGGGCGAACCAGTCGGCGATCTGCCCGCGCTGCTCCGGGCCCGGCTCGGCGCCGTCGTGGCCACCGGCGAACCAGATCGTCTTGACCGGCGTGCCGACCGCGGCGATCTGCCGGGCGTTGGCGTCGGCCTGGTCGAGGCCGAACAGGGTGTCGCGCTCGCCCTGCACCAGCAGCGTCGGCGCCTTGATCCGCCCGGTGACCGACTTCGGCGAGACCCGGTCGAGCAGCGCCAGCGTCTCCGCCCCGGCCCGCCCGGTCTGCGCCACCTCGCTGTAGGCCCTGCACACGGCCTCGGTGAAGTTCCCGCAGGTCAGCGGCTGCCCCTGCGGGCCGGTCGGGGCGTTCGCGGCACCGCCGCCCGACCCAGGCTGGTCGCCGGGCCGCGGTGCGCTCCCGGCGGCGAACAGCAGTCCGGCCCACGCCTGCTTGAACACGCCCCGGTCGTTGAACGAACCGCCGGCCGGGGTCGGGCTGGGACCGGCGTTGCGGGCCGCGTTGTTGGGCAGCAGCGCCTGGCCGAGGTCGTTGTAGGTCATCACCGGGGCGATGGCGTCCACCCGCGGGTCCTGACCGGCCAGCAGCAGGCTCAGCGCCCCGCCGTAGGAGGCGCCGGTGACGCCGACCCGCGGATCGCCGTCGCCGTCGCGGGACACCTCGGGCTGGCGGGCGAGCCAGTCCAGCAGCTGCTGGGCGTCCTTGACCTCGTAGTCGGGATCGTTGAGCGCGATCTCGCCGGTGCTGCGGCCGAAACCGCGGGAGGAGTAGGTGAGCACCGTGAACCCGCGCTGCACCAGCTCCTGCGCCTGCCCGGCGGTGTCCGCCTTGCTGCCGCCGAACCCGTGCGCGAGCAGGATCGTCGGCGCCGGGGTCTCGGCCGGGGCGTAGAGGGTGACGTCGAGCTGGACCCGCTGGTTGTCGTCCGGCCCGTCGACCACGTCGACCATCGCCTCCCGCGGAGGTTCCGGGGCGGCTCGGCGGGGTTGCTCGCCGGACCACAGGAGCGCGGTGAGCACCACCACGGCGATGCAGGACAGCGCGGCCAGCGCGAGGCGCGTGCGGCGGCGACGGGATGCGGACACGTTTTCGACAGTAGGGGAAGACGGCAGCACCGGTTCGGATCCAGACGAGTGCGAAGACAAGAAGCTATGAACCAGAGACCAAACAGCAACCGGACACCTCGTCGTGCCCGCCGCCGGGTCGTCGCCGCATCCCCGCGTGCGGTCCCGGCCGCAACCGGGTGCCGGTGATCATAACGTCGATAGCCAGGAGATCAATGCCCCAGTGCTTGTCGGTGGTTGCTTTGCTCAGGTCGCTTGGCGGACCTGAGAGCTTCCCCGGACTGCGGGTGCCCCTCCTGATGTATGTCCAATACACGGCGGAGGGGCCGTCCTCGCCGGGAAAGCTCTCAGAACCCGCCGGTGGTCACCCTGCACAGCCACTCCAAGCGGCTGGCGCCGCTTGTACGAGCGCGGACGGCTTCGCCGACAGTGCCTTCGGCCGCCGTCGGGGTGATGTGAGGGTGCTTCGCATTGCCGCTGGCTGGTCCGCGCCGTACGGTCCGTGCGTGATGTTCGTTGCTTGTGGCCACCCCCGCTGGTGTCGCGGTGTGTGCATAAGTGACAATCTTGGCAAGTGGAGGGGAGTATTCCTTCGCGGCGGTGCCGTCATCACGGAACTTGCTCGGACAAGCCCGGTGCCGTCGACTGACCTCAGGTCGGTGGAAGAGACCTCCGGTCCCTTGGCGCACGCCCTGTACCGGAGGTGATTCATGGGTGCCGACGTGACGTTGCTCGCCCAGCAGGCACAACGAGCGGTCGACCGGCTCGACGTTCCGTGGTGGGTCTGGGCCGCCACGCTCGGTGGTCTGGCCCTGCTGCTCCTGCTCGACCTCGTGATCGTGGACCGCAAACCGCACGAGGTCACCACGGGTGAAGCGGCGAAGTGGGTCACCTTCTACGTCGCGTGCGCAGTGCTGTTCGGCATCGGTGTCTGGATCTTCGGCGATTCGCACTTCGCCATCCAGTACTTCACCGGTTACATCACCGAGTACTCGCTCAGCATCGACAACCTGTTCATCTTCATGGTGATCATGTCGAGCTTCGCGGTGCCCTCGATCCACCAGCACCGCGTGCTGCTGATCGGCATCCTGCTGGCGCTGGTGATGCGCGGCATCTTCATCGCCGTCGGCGCCGCGCTGATCGCCCAGTTCGTCTGGATCTTCTTCATCTTCGGCGCGTTCCTGATCTGGACCGCGATCAGCATGGTGCGCAAGAAGGACGAGGACGAGGAGTACAACGAGAACGCCGTGGTCCGCTGGGTCCGCAAGGTGTTCCCGGTGACCGACGACTACCACGGCCACAAGTCGGTCGTGAAGATCGACGGCAAGAAGTTCCTGACCCCGATGTTCGTGGTGATCGTCGCGATCGGCAGCGCCGACCTGCTGTTCGCCGTCGACTCGATCCCGGCGATCTTCGGCATCACCCAGGACCCGTTCCTGGTCTTCGCGGCCAACGCCTTCGCGCTGATGGGTCTGCGCCAGCTGTACTTCCTGCTGGGCGGCCTGGTGGACAAGCTGGTCTACCTGTCGGTCGGCCTGGCGGTGATCCTCGGGTTCATCGGCATCAAGCTGATCATCCACGCCTTCCACGAGTACCACCTGGTGCCGGAGTGGCTGGAGATCAACAACTGGATGTCGCTGGGCTTCATCGTGGTGGTCCTGCTGATCACGACCTGGGCCAGCCTGGCCAAGGCGAAGAAGAACGGCGAGCCGACGCAGGAGCAGGAGCAGGCCGAGAAGGCCTGACCGGACTCGAACGCAAGTGCCCGGGACTCCGCGGAGCCCCGGGCACTTCTGCATCGCGGAAGCGGTGGTCGAGACCTGGTCATACATCAGTCAGGGCACCCGGAGTCCAGGCGGGCGCTGAGGTTCCGCTACCCGCACCGCCACGCAAACCGACCACGTGTTCAGTCCAGAAGCGTGTAGCTCAGCTCTTTGCACACCCGGCCCAGTGGCACGTCCAGTCCCGGGTGGCTCAGGGGGAGCAGGACGTCGGGGGAGTCGGGGAGCGCGGTGGCCGCCGGTGGGTCCCACAGGCACAGCGACGGGTTGCCCGCGTCCATCGAGGAGCGGTACCAGAGGCCGTCGAGCTCCGGGTAGGCCGCGCGGATGCCGCGGGCCCACGCCTGGGTGCGCAGCTTGGGGCCGGTGGCGATCGCCTGCGAGGCGCCCGCGCGGGTGGGCCACAGGCCGGTCAGGTCCAGCAGCCGCAGCGTCCGACGTGGACGGAACAGCACCAGCTGCGGGCTGCGGGTCCGGCGGTCCACTGTGGAGGTCGCCTGGAACACCTCGGCGATGCAGGTCTGCACCGACAGCGAGAAGTACAGGACGCCGTGCTCGCGGGTGACGGTCGGCCCGCCCTGCGCGTTGGGCAGGTGCGGGTCGAACCGGGCGTGCGGCAGCGGGCCGGCGTAGCGGAAGCTGTTCCACTGCTGGGGGTGGTTGCCCCCGGTGGTGAACACGCGCACCAGGCGAGTACCGGCCGGCACCGCGATCACGTCTTCGGTGCGCCGGAGCATCGCCTGCAGCACAGCTGGCGCAGGCGGCTGTGGTAGCCGTGCCATGGAGGTCCTGGGTCCGGGTCTCGAAGGGTGGGGTGAGCGCTCAGGCCGGGGTGCCGATGGTGGCGGCGAGCTCGGCCACCCGCTGCGGGTCGCCGCCGGCCAGCAGCCACTCGCGCGGGCTCGCGGGTCGGTCCCCGAGTTCGAGGTCCTCCTGCGGCGTGGTCATGAAGTTGGCCAGCACCAGCGCGGGTTGGTCCGCGGGCATCAGCGCGAGCACGGCGTCCAGCCCGGGCAGCACGTCGGTGTCGGTGAACTGCCACGCGGGCAGCCGCCAGCCGCCGCGGTCCTTCCAGCCGATCAACCGGCGTTCGCTGATCCGGTGGCGGATCCGGCTGGTGTCCACCCCGATCCGCTCGGCGGCCTGGTTGACCGAGAGCGCGGTGTCGCGCAGCACCGCCTGCTCGGCGACGGTGCGCGCGCGGGGGTCGACCTCGGCGTCGCTGAGCGGCGTCAGGTCCAGCCCGGCCTCGCAGAGGGCGACCCGTTCCGCGTCGGTGAAGTGCGCGGCTGGGTCTGCCTGGGGCGAGGTGAGCTTCTTGGCTGCGTCCTCGACCAGGGTCAGGAATTCGTTGGCGGTGACCTTTAAACCGGCACGGGCCAACACGGTCTCCAGCGCGGCTGACATGCCTCCAGGGTAGCGCGGGTTCCGGGAAATGTGTGCGCGAACGTGCGCCCGGTGGAAAATCTCACTTTTCGTAGCAAGTGGATTGCGTACCGTGACTGCCGCGCGGCTCCGGTCGGGTTGTGGCGCACGGTGATCGTGGGCCGAATGCCCGACCGGAGCCGCAGCCGATTACGGCAGCGTGTCCAAATGCGCCCGGACGGGGTCGGAGAATGCGTTGCCGCTGCTGGCATCCCAGTTGATGGACCAGGTCATCACCCCGCTGAGCTCGGGGTGCGGTTGGTCCGGGGTGTACTGCCCGCAGTCCTTCGCCGCGGTCAGGCAGTTCAGCGCGTTCCCGATCACCGACGGCTCCACGTAGCCGCTGCCGGCGGCCGACGGTGCGGCCGGCAGGCCCAGCGAGACCTGGTCCGGGCGCAGCACCTGCAGCAGGCTGCACGCCTGCGCGGTGATGAAGTCGACCGAGCCCTGGCTGTAGACCTGGCCGTCGCAGCCGTTCATCGAACCCGAGTTGTAGTACTGGGTGTGCACGACGGTGATGACGTCCTTGAGGTTGTTGATCAGCTCCAGGTAGGCGCCGCCGGGCTGCACGTCGAGGGTTTGCGGGGCCATGGTCAGCAGGAAGCCGTCGCCCACCTGTTCGCGCAACTGCTGAACGGCCTTGGTGGTGTTGGGGACGTTGAGGCCGTGCTCCAGGTCAATGTCCAACCCGTCAATCCCGTAATCGGTCAAAATTTTTCCGACCGAATCGACGAAGTTGGCCACATTGGCCTCGGAGCCCAGGTCGACGTTGCCCAATTCGCCGCCGATGGACAGCACGAACGACTTGCCCTCGGCCTTCTTGGCGGCGATGTCCGATTTGAGCTGTTCATCGGTGTATCCGCCGAGTGCTTCGGAGAGCTTCGGGTCGACGCCGAAGGTCACCGCGCCCGGTCGGGCCGGGTCGGCGTTGGCGAAGGCCAGCGCGATCAGGTCGTAGTTCGGCGAGATGTCGCTGACCTTCAGCGGCTGGGCGTTGTTGACGAAGTTCTGCCAGTAGCCGGTCAGCTGGTGCTTCGGCAGGGCCTGCGGTGCTTCGGCCGCGGCGATCGGGGCGAGCGCGAGTGCGGTCAGGGCCGCCGCGGCGAGGGTGGCCAGGCGTCTCATCATGCGGACCTCCGGGGGATCGGGACCGGACGCGTCTTCGCAAAATGGACTAGACCAGCTGGGCGGTCAACGGTTTGGCGAGGTTGCGAAGCGCGGGAGGGTTGACGCGGCCGGGCGCGGGTCGTTGACTGGACGTACCGACTGGTCGGTCTCAACGTGGAGGTGGCGTGTTGGTCAGCCCGTACGACGCACGACCCTGGCTGGAGCTCTACGGCGGCGAGATCCCCGAGACGATCGAACCGCGGTTCGACACCGTGCTGGACCTGTTCGCCGCCGCCCGCCGCGAGCACCCGGACCGGGTCGCCGTCACCTACTTCGACGGCCGGGTCACCTTCCGCGAGCTCGACGAGCTCAGCGACGGGCTGGCGCAGCACTTCGTCGAACAGGGCGTCGGGCGCGGCGACCGGGTCGCGCTGTACCTGCAGAACGTGCCGCAGTTCGCCATCGCGCTGCTCGCCGCGTGGAAGGCCGGTGCGATCGCGGTCCCGCTCAACCCGATGTACCGCAGCCGCGAGCTGACCAGGATCCTCGCCGACGCCCGGCCCACCGCGGTGGTCTCCTCCGAGCAGGGGTGGCACGACGTGCTCGGCGAGCTGGCGGGATCGGCCGGGGTGCGCGTCGCGGTCACCACCAGCGAGCTCGACCTGCAGACCCGCCACGACCCCCGGCTGTTCGCCCGGACCGAGCGGCGCCCCGCGGCCGGGTGCGCGGACCTGCTGGCCGTCGCGCGGGCCAACGCCGGGCAGCGGCCGCCCGCGGTGGAGCTGTCCAGTTCGGACATCGCGCTGCTCGTCTACACCTCCGGCACCAGCGGGGTGCCCAAGGGCGCCACCAACACCCACGGCAACGTGGTGTTCAACTCCGAGGGGATGGCCGTCCGGATCCGCGAGAGCGGTGGCGGCGGGATCTTCGGGCTGGCCCCGCTGTTCCACATCACCGGCCTGGTCTGCCAGCTGGGCGGGGCGCTGGCCGCCGGGCGCCAGCTCGACCTGGTGTACCGATTCGAGCCCGGCGTGGTGCTGGACGCCCTCGTCGAGCACCGGCCCTGCTACATGGTCGGACCGTCCACCGCGTACATGGCGCTGATGAACCACCCGGACGTCACCGCCGACCACTTCTCCTCGCTGGAGCTGGTGTACTCCGGCGGGGCGCCGCTGCCCGCCGCGGTCGTCGAGACCTTCCGGGCGCGGTTCGGCCACTACATCCGCAACGGCTACGGGCTCACCGAGACCACCGCCACCGCGACCTCGGTGCCCGCGCACCTGGAGGCCCCGGTGGACGAGGCGTCCGGCACCCTCAGCGTCGGGTTGCCGACCTACAACACCGTGGTGCGCATCGTCGACGACGAGGGCGCGGACCTGCCGGTGGGGGAGGTCGGCGAGATCGTCATCGAGGGCCCGATGGTGGTGCCGTCCTACTGGGAGAAACCGGCGGAGACCGCGGCCGGGATCCGCGACGGGCGGCTGCACACCGGCGACGTCGGGTTCATGGACGCGCAGGGCTGGTTCTACGTGGTGGACCGCAAGAAGGACATGATCAACGCGTCCGGGTTCAAGGTGTGGCCGCGCGAGGTGGAGGACGTCCTCTACGGGCACCCGGCGGTGCGCGAGGTCGCCGTGGTCGGGGTGCCGGACGCCTACCGCGGTGAGACGGTCAAGGCCTACGTGAGCCTGAGCCGCGGTGCCTCGGCGGAGCCCGAGGAGCTGATCGCGCACTGCAAGCAGCAGTTGGCGGCCTACAAGTACCCGCGCAGCGTCGAGATCCTGGACGAGCTGCCGAAGACGGCCACCGGGAAGATCCTGCGTCGCCAGCTGCGGGACACCGCCCGGGCGGCGGAGTAGCGCGTGTTCCGCGCGATTTCAGGGAATGTGGCCGGGTCGGGTAGTCGGCGGAGAGGAAGGAAGTAGATGAGCAAGCGTTTCGACGGGCGGGTGGCGATCGTGACCGGCGCCAGCCGGGGCATCGGCCTGGCCATCGCCGAGCGGCTGGTGGCCGAGGGCGCGAAGGTGACCGTGACGGCGCGCAAGCCCGAGCCGCTGGCCGAGGCGGTGGCGGGGCTGGGCGGCGCGGAGCACGCGCTGGGCATCGCCGGGAAGGCCGACGACGCCGAGCACCAGGCCGAGGCGGTGGCGAGGACGGTCGAGGCGTTCGGCCGGGTGGACCTGCTGGTCAACAACACCGGGATCAACCCGGCCTACGGGCCGCTGCTCGAGATCGACCCCGGCATCGCCCGGAAGTCGTTCGAGGTCAACGTGCTCGCCGCGCTGGCCTGGACCCAGCACGTGCACCGGGCGTGGATGGGCGAGCACGGCGGTGCGGTGCTCAACGTGTCCTCCGTGGCCGGTCTGCGGCCCGCGCCGGGCATCGGCTTCTACGGGGCCACCAAGGCGATGCTGTCCTACATCACCAAGGACCTCGCGGTGGAGCTCGGCCCGAAGGTCCGGGTCAACGCCATCGCACCGGCGGTGGTCAAGACGAAGTTCGCCACCGCCCTCTACGAGGGCCGCGAGGACGAGGTCGCGGCGCAATACCCGTTGCAGCGCTTGGGAGTTCCGTCCGACATCAGCGGGGCGGCGGCGTTCCTGCTCTCCGACGAGGCGTCCTGGATCACCGGGCAGGTCCTGGTGCTCGACGGCGGCGTGACGCTGAAGGGCGGTGTGTGAGGTGCAGCTGGCCGGTTCGGCGGTGGTGATCACCGGTGCGGGCAACGGCATCGGTGCGGCGATGGCCCGCAAGTTCGCCGCGCTGGGCGCGGAGGTCGTGCTGGCCGATGTGGACGCCGACGGCGTCCGGCGGGTGGCGGCCGAGGTCGGCGGTCTGGCGGTGCCGGGCGACGCCGCGAGCGAGGACGGGGTGCGCGCGCTGGTCGATGCCGCGCTCGGCGCGCACGGGCGGATCGACCTGTTCTGCGCCAACGCCGGGATCTCCCGCGGCGGCGGCCCGGAGGCCGACGAGGCGGCGTGGGCGGATTCCTGGGAAGTCAACGTGATGGCGCACGTCCGCGCGGCCCGAGCGGTGCTGCCGCACTGGCTGGAGCGCGGGCAGGGGCACTTCCTGGCCACGGTGTCGGCCGCCGGGCTGCTGACCATGCTCGGCGCCGCGCCGTACTCGGTGACCAAGCACGCGGCGCTCGGCTTCGCCGAGTGGCTGGCGATCACCTACGCCGACCGGGGCGTCACCGTGCAGGCGCTGTGCCCGCAGGGGGTGCGCACGAACATGCTCGGCAGCAGCGGCGACGCGGGCAAGACGCTGCTCGCCGACGGGGCGCTGGAACCCGAGCAGGTCGCCGACCTGGTGGCCGACTCGCTGGACGGCGGCGAGTTCCTGGTCCTGCCGCACCCGGAGGTCGCCGACTACTACGCGCTGCGCGCCGGCCAGCCGCAGCGGTGGCAGGCGGGCATGCGCAAGCTCCAGCGCAAGCTGGGATGACGGGCGGGTTCCCGCCGGTCCGCCGCGCAGCGGACCGGCGGGTCGATACGCTGAAAACCTGTCGGCGGATGCCGTCCGCGCTTGTGGAAGCGGCGGGAGCCGCTTGCATCCACGCACGCAGGGCGATCACCGGCGGGTTCTGAGCGGTTTCCCGGCGAGGACGGCCCCTCCGCCGTGTATTGGGCGTACATCAGGAGGGGCACCCGCAGTCCGGGGAAGCGCTCAGGTTCCGCTAAGCGACCATATAAGCAACGCAACCGCCAACAGGCACTGAGCGGGATCGACAGGGGAGGTAGACATGGCGCGGGTGGCCAACGGCCGCACCACCACCGCCACGACGGCGGCGGGGGACGAGCCGGTCCCGCAGCGACTGCTCTCGGTCGCGACGCGGCTGTTCGCCGAGCAGGGCTACGAGCTGACCTCGGTGCAGCAGATCGTGGACGCCGCCGGGGTCACCAAGGGGGCGATGTACCACTACTTCGGCTCCAAGGACGACCTGCTCTACGAGATCTACGCGCGCGTGCTGCGGGTCCAGCACGCGCGGATGGAGAGCGCGGCGGACAGCGATTCCCCGGTGCAGGAGCGGCTGCACGCGGTGGCCGCGGACGTGGTCGCCACCACGGCGGCCAACCTCGACGACACCAAGATCTTCTTCCGCTCCATGCACCTGCTGCACCCGGACAAGCAGGCGGAGGTGCGCGCGGAGCGCCGCCGCTACCACGAGCGGGTGTGCGCGCTGATCGAGGAGGGCCAGCGCGCCGGGGTGTTCCGGGCGGACAAGTCGCCGGACCTGGTGGTGGACTTCTTCTTCGGCGCGGTGCACCACCTGGGCACCTGGTTCCGCCAGGACGGCGAGCTCACCGGGGAGGACGTCGGGGAGCAGTTCGCCGACCTGCTGCTGGCCTCGCTGCGCCCCTGATCCGGCTGCGGGCCAACGGTTTTCGCCTTGACCTTTCCCGGTCGAGGTGCGAGATTCCCGGCAGTTGCGGAAGAACGCCGACCGTTCCGCTCCGGACACTGGTGGTCAGATGAGCAGCTACGCGCAACGCCCTTGGCTCGCCCACTACGGGAACCTCCCGCCGCAGATCGTCCCCGAGCACGGCACCGTCCTCGACCTGTTCCGCGCCTCGGTGGCCCGCGCCCCGGACGCCGACGCGATCCGCTACTTCGACGGTCGGCTCACCCTGGCCGAGGTGGACGCGGCGTCCGACGCGCTCGCGGTCGCGTTGCAGGACAACGGTTTCCGGCCGGGTGACCGGCTCGGCGTCTACGTGCAGAACAACCCCGCGTTCGTGGTCGCGGTGGTGGCCGCGTGGAAGGCCGGGGGAGCGGCGGTGGTCATCAACCCGATGAACAAGGCCCGCGAGCTGGCCCACCTGCTGGCCGATTCCGGAGCCACCGCGCTGCTGTGCCTGGACGAGCTGCACGACTCGGTCGCGCGGGAGGTGATCGCCTCGGGTGCCACCCGGGTGTCCACGGTCATCACGTGCTCGGCGCGGGACTGGCAGACCCGCGACGACCCTCGCGTCATGCCGCAGGCGCGCGCCGGGGAGGCGCTGGACCTGCTCGACATCGTCGACCGCAATGCCGGGCGCGAGCCGGTGGCCGACCCGCCCTCGCCGGACGACGTCGCGGTCCTCACCTACACCTCGGGCACGACCGGCCAGCCCAAGGGAGCGATGAACACCCACGCCGTGATCGCGTTCAACGCCCAGGCCTTCCGCGACTGGATGGGCCTGACCCCGGCCGACAGCGTGCTGGGCGTGGCGCCGCTGTTCCACATCACCGGGCTGGTCGGGCACTTCGCGCTGTCCCTGCTGGTGCCGTGCCCGCTGGTGCTGACGCACCGGTTCCAGCCGGAGGTGGTCCTCGACGCGATCCGGGAGCACCGCCCGACCTTCACCGTCGGCGCCATCACCGCGTTCATCGCGCTGTCCGCGGTGGAGGGGGTGTCGGCCGAGGACTTCCGGTCGTTCCGGCTGATCTACTCGGGCGGCGCGCCGGTGCCACCGGCGGTGAACCAGCAGTTCCAGCGCACGACCGGCCACTACGTCCACAACGCCTACGGCCTGACCGAGTCGACGTCGATCACCCACCTCGTCCCGCCGGGCGCGAGCGCCCCGGTGGACCCGGCGTCCGGTGCGCTGTCGATCGGGTTGCCGGTGTTCAACACGGTGGTGCGGATCCTGGACGACGACGGTGCGGAGGTGCCGGTCGGGGAGGTCGGCGAGATCGCGATCGCCGGACCGCAGGTGGTGCCCGGCTACTGGGGCAAGCCGGAGGCCACGGCGGCGGCGCTGCCGGGCGGTGAGCTCCGCACCGGGGACGTCGGGTTCATGGACGCCGAGGGCTGGTTCTACGTGGTGGACCGCAAGAAGGACATGATCAACGCGGCGGGCTACAAGGTCTGGCCGCGCGAGGTCGAGGACGTCCTCTACGAGCACCCGGCGGTCCTGGAAGCGGCGGTGGTCGGCGTGCCGGACCCCTACCGCGGTGAGACCGTCAAGGCCTTCGTCGCCCTGAAACCGGGCGCGTCGGCGACGGCGGACGAGCTGGTCGCCCACTGCAAGGAGCAGCTGGCGGCCTACAAGTACCCGCGCCAGGTGGAGCTGGTCGCCGAGCTGCCCAAGACGCCGACCGGCAAGATCCTCCGCCGCCAGCTGCGCGACCGGTAGCGGCTCAGGTGGCCTGGCGCCGGGGTGCCGAACCGGCGCGATTTCGGGCTCTTGCGCTGTGTTCGCGGGCGCGCCGAAGGATGAGGTGGGTTGGTGAGCGAGACTTGCCCTTAGGATCCTCGGTTCCCCGCGCGAAACCTCCAGTTGGCACCGCAGCCGATTTCGAGAGAAATCTCCGCACTCGCCACCAGAACGACGGCCGCGCGAACAGCATCCTCGCTCCGCCACTGCAGCTCACTGTCGTCCGCGCCCTGTATCACGACCTCGGGCGCAGCGGTGAGGGTCGCGATTTCGATTGAAATTGGCGCCCCTCGCCACCGCAGGCTCCGTCAAAAACCGCAACGCAGCCAATTTCGATTGAAATCGCATCACCCAACGCAACCACCCACCGCTTTGAACCCAAACCCAACCCCCCACCCCACCGCACCAATCCTCCCCAACCCAACCCGAATATCACCACCGATCCCCAGGCGCACAGCTGCCCAGGCCCATCAACTCAAGGCCGCGATCGCGAGAACACTTCACATTCTCCTGTCGCTTCAGTGCTGACCGAAATCAACCCCCGTGTTTCCGGTTGGTTGCGCGGCTCGATCACTTCGCCGCCGGGGCTTGCGCCACCCGCGGCCGGGGAGGTTCGCTACCGCTTGCCCTTCCCCTCCCAGCGCAGGAGCGAGCATGAGCGAAACCCGGGCCGCCCGGCCGTCGCGGATCGACCGGGTGCTGAACCTGGTGGAGCGGGTCGGGAACAAGCTGCCCGAGCCCTTCGTCCTCTTCGGACTGCTGTTCCTGGTCGTGGTGGTGGTCTCCACCGCGGTCGCCGCCTTCGGCGTCACCGTGCGGATCCCCGGGGCCGACGAGGTGACGCCGATCCGAGGCGCGCTCAGCGGCGAGGGCCTGGAGTTCCTGTTCACCAAGATGGCGGAGAACTTCATCGGCTTCCCGCCGCTGGAAACGGTGGTCACGATCATGCTCGCGGTGGGCCTGGCCGAGCGCACCGGGCTGCTCACCGCGCTGATCCGGGTCGCCTTCGGCGGGGCGCCGCGCTGGGTGCTGCCGTACGCGGTCGGCCTGGTGGGCATCGCGGCCAGCGTGATGGCCGACTCGTCGATGATCATCATCCCGCCGCTGGCCGCGCTGGTGTTCAAGGCCGCCGGGCGGCACCCGGTGGCCGGGCTGCTGGGCGGGTTCGCCGCCGTCGGCGCGGGCTACTCGACCTCGCCGCTGGTGACCAGCCTGGACGCGCTGTTCGCCGGGATCAGCAACAAGGTCGCCGAGACGCTGCCGGACCCGGGCACGGCGGTCACGCCGGTGTCCAACTACTACTTCAACCTGGTGTCCTCGATCGTGCTCGGGCTGCTCGCGGGCCTGCTGATCGACAAGGTCATCGAGCCGCGCCTGGTGCGCACCGGGGTCTCGCGCGAGGCGTCGGGGGAGGGGCCCGAGGTCAAGGCCGAGCTGGAGCCCGCGGAGCGCCGCGGCCTGGTCTGGGCCGGGGTGGCGTTCCTGCTCACCGCCGCCGCGGTGCTGCTGCTGGTGGTGTGGCCGGGTTCGCCGCTGCGCAACGAGGCCGGTGGGTTCCTGCCCAAGTCGCCGCTGCTGGACTCGGTGACCACGCTGATCTTCCTGGGGTTCGTGGTCCCGGCGATCGTCCACGGCGCGCTGGTGGGGGTGGTGCGGCGGGCCGCCGACGTGCCGAAGCTGATGGCCGAGGCGATCCGGGAGCTGGCCGGGTTCCTGGTGCTGGCGTTCATGCTCGGGCAGTTCATCGCGCTGTTCACCTGGACGAACCTCGGCGCGTGGGTGGCGGTCTCGGGTGCCGACCTGCTGCGCGCGATCGGCCTGGACGGCTACCCGGCGTTCCTCGGGTTCATGGTGCTGGCCTCGGTGCTGAACCTGTTCATCATCTCCGGGTCGAGCCTGTGGACGCTGATGGCCTCGGTGTTCGTGCCGATGTTCGTGCTGCTGGGCTTCGAACCGGGGTTCGCGCAGGCGGCGTTCCGGGTGGGCGACTCGGCGACCCAGATCATGACGCCGCTGAACCCGTACATGATCATCGTCCTGGGCTACCTGCGCCGCTACGAACCGGCGGCGGGCATGGGCACCCTGGTGGCCCGGATGACCCCGTTCGTGATCCCGTTCTGGCTGGTCTGGGCCCTGATCCTGACGGTCTTCTACTTCGCCGACCTGCCGCTGGGCCCCGGCATGGGCATCCGCACCGCGCCGTGAGCCACGCCGGTGGCGGTGAGGTTCGCCCAGGGGCGCCCCGCGGGTGCCCCTGGGCGGGCGTCAGAAGACGACTCGGGTGAGGCCTTCGGCGACGCAGGCGGGCTTGGTGCCGCCCTCGATCTCGATGGTGGACCTGATCGTCAGCTGGACGCCGCCGGGGACCTCGGTGACGTCGGCGAGCTCCGCGACGGAGCGGATGCGGGCGCCGACCGGGACCGGGCTGGGGAAGCGGACCTTGTTCAGGCCGTAGTTGATCCCCATCTTCGCGCCCTCGAACCGGTAGTTCTGCGAGTTCAGCTGGGACAGCAGGCTCAGGGTGAGGAACCCGTGCGCGATGGGCGCGCCGAACGGGCCCTGCTGGGCGCGTTCCACGTCGACGTGGATCCACTGGTGGTCCAGGGTGGCGTCGGCGAACTGGTTCACCTGCTCCTGGGTGATGGTCAGCCACTCGCTGGTGCCGAGCGGCTCGCCCTTGGCGGCGACGATCTCTTCCTTGCTCGTGAACACGCGCACTGCGCGCACCTCCTGTGGGGGTGGGGGTCGTGAGTGCGTAACAGTGTTCGAACACTGTTACGCACTCACGACCGGCTACGGCTTGGGCAGGTCGGCGAGCTCGCCGATGCGCTGCCGGTGGGTTTCGGCGATGCCGAAGGTGAGCTGGGAGCTCTTGGCCCGGCCCAGGTAGAGGTGGGCCGGGTGCTCCCAGGTCATGCCGATGCCGCCGTGCAGCTGGAGGTGCTCCTCGGCGGCCAGCACCACCAGGTCCGAGCAGTAGGCCTGGGCGATGGCCACCGCGAGCTCCGGTTCGGTGTCCTGGGCGAGCGCGTCCGCGGCGTTGCGGGCCACGGCACGGCCCGAGCTGACGCCCACCCACAGGTCGGCCAGCCGGTGCTTGACGGCCTGGAACGAGCCGATCTGGCGGCCGAACTGGTACCGGGTCTTCGCGTAGTCCACTGTGGAGTCCAGGCAGTGCTGCGCGAGCCCGACCTGCTCGGAGGCGAGCAGTCCGGCGGCGGTCAGCAGCGCCTGCCGCAGGATCCGCTCCGCGTCGGCCCCGGATGCCAGCCGCTGCCCGTGCGCGCCGTCCAGGTCGAGGGTGCCGAACCGCCGGGTGAGGTCCAGCGGCGTGGTCGGGGTCCGGCTGACCCCGGTCGCGGCGGTGTCCACCAGGTACAGCGCCGCGCCGTCGGCGTCGGCGGCCGGGACCACCACGTGGTCGGCGACCTCCAGGTCGACCACCGCCGACACCGCGCCGGTCAGCGCCGCGCCGTCGGCCTTCACCGACTGCGGGAACGGCGCCTGCGGCGGGGTGGTCAGCCCGACCGCGACGGTGCCGGTGCGGGAGCCGTCCGCCAGCTGCGGCAGGACCTCCCGCTCCGCGCCGGACACCAGCGCCGCGGTGGCCAGCACGTTGCCCAGGAACGGCACCGGGGCGACCGCGCGACCGATCTCCTCGGCCACCACCGCCAGCTCGCGCGCGCTCGCCCCGGCCCCGCCGAGCTCCTCGGGCACCAGCAGCGCGGCCAGGCCGAGCTCCCCGGCGAGGGTGCGCCAGAGGGCCAGGTCGTAGGGCTCGTCGGTCTCGCAGCGGGCCAGCACCGCGGTCCAGTCGCAGCGGTCGCGCAGCAGCCGCCGCACGGTCGCCCGCAGGTCCTCCTCCAGCTCGCTGTAGAGCAGGTCCGGCGTGCTCATCGCGGCAGCTCCTTCCACGGCCGGTCCTTGTCCGTGCGGATCTCCGGGGGCAGCCCCAGCACCCGCTCGGCGATGACGTTGCGCAGGATCTCGGTGGTCCCGCCCTCGATGGAGTTGCCCTTCGCCCGCAGGTACCGGAACCCGGCGCCGCGCTTGGTGAGCGAGGCGAAGTCGGGCTGGCGGAACGTCCAGTCGTCGTAGCCCAGCCCGGCCTCGCCCAGGAACTCCAGCTCGAAGCCGGTGATCGCCTGGTTCTGCTCGGCGAAGGCGACCTTGACCGCGGAGCCCTCCGGTCCGGGTTCGCCGACGGCCATCTGCTGGCGCAGCCGGATGCTGGTCAGCCGGGTCGCCTCGGCCTCCACCCACAGCTGCAGCAGCCGGTCGTGCAGGCCGGGGGTGCGCTTGTCCGGGTGCTCGCGCCAGGCCGCGGCGGCCTCGCCGATCATGCCGCCCTCGCGCGGGGGCGTGCGCCCGCCGATGGCGACCCGCTCGTTCATCAGGGTGCCCATCGCGACCTGCCAGCCCTGCCCGACCTCGCCGAGCCGCTGGGAGTCCGGGATCCGCACCCCGGTCAGGAACACCTCGTTGAACTCGGCCTCACCGGTGATCTGCCGCAGCGGGCGGACCTCCACGCCCGGCGCGGTCATGTCGCAGATGAAGTAGCTCAGCCCCTTGTGCTTGGGCTGGTCGGGGTCGGAGCGGGCGACCAGGATCGCCCAGCGGGCCCGGTGCGCCAGCGACGTCCAGACCTTCTGCCCGTCGACCACCCACTCGTCGCCCTCCCGCACGGCCCGGGTGGACAGCGCGGCGAGGTCGGATCCGGCGCCCGGTTCGGAGAACAGCTGGCACCAGGTCTCCTCGCCGGTCCACAGCGGACGCAGGTAGCGGCGGCGCTGCTCGTCGGTGCCGAAGCGCAGGATGGTGGGGGCGGCCATGCCCAGGCCGATGACGTTGAGCTGCGGCTGGTTGTCGGGCGCGCCCGCTTCGGCGAACGCGGTGTCGACCACCTGCTGCAGCTCCCGCGCGGCGCCGAGGCCGCCGAGCCCGACGGGGAAGTGCACCCACGCCAGCCCGGCGTCGAAGCGCGCCCGCAGGAACTCCAGCCGGTCGGTGCGCTGCGGATCGTGCGCGGCGAGGAACTCGTCCACCCGGCCGCGGATCTCGTCGGCGTCCACGGTCATGCCTTCGGCCCACCGGCCACGTAGATGACCTGGCCGGAGACGAACCCGGAGCGCTCGTCGACGAAGAAGGACACGGTGTTGGCGATGTCCTCGGGCTGGCCGACCCGGGCCACCGGGATGCTCGCCGCCGCGGCCTTGGTGAACTCCTCGAACTCCATGCCGACGCGCTCGGCGGTGGCCCTGGTCATGTCGGTGGCGATGAACCCGGGTGCGATGGCGTTCGCGGTGACGCCGAACTTGCCCAGCTCGATGGCCAGCGTCTTGGTCAGGCCCTGCAGCCCGGCCTTGGCCGTGGAGTAGTTGGCCTGGCCGCGGTTGCCCAGCGCCGAGGTGCTGGAGAGGTTGACGATGCGGCCCCACTTGGCCTCGACCATGTGCTTCTGCACGGCGCGGCTCATCAGGAACGCGCCCCGCAGGTGCACGCCCATCACGGTGTCCCAGTCGTCCTCGGTCATCTTGAACAGCATGTTGTCCCGGATGACCCCGGCGTTGTTGACCAGCACCGTCGGGCCGCCGAGCTCGGTGGCGATGCGGTCCACCGCGGCCTGCACCTGCTCGGCGTCGCTGACGTCGCAGCCGACGGCCAGCGCCTTGCCGCCGTCGGCCTCGATCGCGGAAACCGTGTCGGCGCAGCTCTTCTCGTCGAGGTCGATGACGGCGACGGCGAAACCGTCCGCGGCCAGCCGCTTGGCGGTGGCCGCGCCGATCCCGCGGGCGGCACCGGTGACGATCGCGACTCGACTGTCTGCCATGGAATCTCCTTGCGCGTTGTGCTTCGGACGGCGGTAGCAACGGTCGTACCAATTACTACGAGTCTCGAGCGGATTGGTTGTTGTCTTTGAAGCGGCGAAGCCGCTTGGCCCGCCTGTGCAGCTTGCACCGCCGCGGGTTCTCAGGCGTTCGCTCGGGAGGACAGCCCCGGCGTGGTGTATTGGCATACATGAGTCGGGGATCCCGGAGCGAGCGGGCGCCTGAGGTTCCGCTACTGGCGCCGCTACGCAGAGCGACCCCCGATATTGCTGTTGTCAGCGGTACTTCTTGAGTTCGCGGCGGGCCAGGGACCGGCGGTGCACCTCGTCCGGTCCGTCGACGATGTGCAGGGTGCGGGCGTGGGCGTAGAGGTTGGCCAGCGGGAACTCCTGGCTGACACCACCGCCGCCGTGGGCCTGGATGGCGCGGTCGATGACCCAGGTGGCCATCTCCGGCACCGCCACCTTGATCGCCTGGATCTCGGTGTGCGCGCCCTTGTTGCCCACGGTGTCCATCAGCCACGCGGTCTTGAGCACCAGCAGCCGGGCCTGCTCGATCTTGACCCGGGACTCGGCGATCCAGTGCTGGACGACGCCCTGCTCGGCCAGCGGCTTGCCGAAGGCGACGCGCTCGTTGGTGCGGCGGCACATCAGCTCCAGCGCCCGCTCGGCCATCCCGATGGCGCGCATGCAGTGGTGGATGCGGCCGGGGCCGAGCCGGGCCTGGGCGATCGCGAAGCCCTCGCCCTCGCCGGCGATGACGTTCTCGACCGGCACCCGGACGTTGTCGAAGACGATCTCGGCGTGCCCGCCGTGGTCGGCGTCGGTGTAGCCGAAGACGTGCATGCTGCGCTCGATCCGCACGCCGGGGGTGTCGGCGGGCACCAGGACCTGGCTCTGCTGGCGGTGCCGCTCGGCGTCCGGGTCGGTCTTGCCCATCACGATGAGGATCTTGCAGCGCGGGTTCATCGCGCCGGAGGAGAACCACTTGCGGCCGTTGATCACGTAGTGGTCGCCGTCGCGCTCGATGCGGGTGCCGATGTTGGTGGCGTCGGAGGAGGCGACGTCGGGTTCGGTCATGCAGAACGCGGAGCGGATCTCGCCGTCCAGCAGCGGTTGCAGCCACTGCTTCTTCTGCTGCTCGGTGCCGAACAGCGCCAGCACCTCCATGTTGCCGGTGTCCGGGGCGGCGCAGTTGGTGGCCTCCGGGGCCAGCCGCCCGGCCCGGCCCATGATCTCGGCCAGCGGCGCGTACTGCAGGTTGGTCAGCCCGGCGCCGTGCTCACCGGGCAGGAACAGGTTCCACAGGCCGCGCTTGCGGGCCTCGGCCTTGAGCTCCTCCATGATCGGCGGGTTGGCGTCCCACGGGTCCTCGGCCTCGGCGAGCTGCTGCAGGAACACCGGTTCGGCGGGGTAGATGTGGGAGTCCATGAAGTCGAGGAGCTGCTCGCGCAGTTCCTCGGTGCGCGCGTCGTAGCCGAAATCCATCATTCCTCCTTGAGGGTGGCGAGGCCCTGGGCGACGAGTGGTGCGACGAGTGCGCCGACGTGGTCGAAGCCCTCGCCGACGGTCTGGTCGTGGATGTAGCGGTAGTGGATGCCCTCCAGGATCACCGCGATCTTGAAGAAGCCGAACGCCACGTACCAGTCCAGTCCGGACAGGTCGGTGCCGCTGCGCTCGGCGTAGCGGTCCAGCAGCTGCCGGGCGGACGGGAAGCCGTACTCCGGGCCGACGCCCTTGGCGATGGGGTTGCGCTCGACGCCGTTGAAGCCCTCCCAGTACACCGCGAGCAGCCCGAGGTCGGTGAGCGGGTCGCCGAGGGTGGCCATCTCCCAGTCCAGCACGGCCCGGATCCGCTGGTCGTCGCCGACGATCACGTTGTCCAGCCGGTAGTCGCCGTGCACGATGCCCGCGCGCGGGGTGGCGGGGACGTTCTCGGCCAGCCGGGTGGCGAGCTCCTCGATGCCGTCGAGGTCGCGGCTGCGGGAGGCGGCCAGCTGCTTGCTCCAGCGCCGCACCTGCCGCTCCAGGAAGCCCGCCGGGCGGCCGAAATCGCCCAGCCCGACCGAGTCCGGGTCGATGGAGTGCAGGTCGGCGAGCACGTCCACCAGCTGCCAGGACAGCTCGACGCGCTGGTGCGGGGTGAGCTGCTCGGTCAGCTGCGGCGTGCGGTAGACGGTGCCCGGGACGTACTCCATGACGTAGAACGGGGCGCCGAGCACGCTGTCGTCCTGGCAGAGCAGGTGGGTGCGCGGGACCGGCACGGCGGTCCCGGCCAGCGCCGACATCACCCGGAACTCGCGGCCCATGTCGTGCGCGGTGGCCAGCACGTGGCCCAGCGGCGGTCGGCGCACCACCCACCGCTGCTGCCCGTCGCCCACCAGGTAGGTCAGGTTGGACCGTCCACCTTGGACGAGTTCGCCGGTCAGCGGCCCGGCGAGCAGCCCGGGCCGCTCGGCGTCGAGGTGGGTGCGCAGCCGGTCCAGGTCGAGGCCGGGCAGCGGTTCGGCGGTCATCAGGACTCCTTGCCTTGCGGGACGGCGCCCGGCACGAGCTGGGCGAGCCGGGCGCGGGTTTCGGCGGCGCCGGTGTGCAGCACCGCCCGCATGCCGAGCCGCTCGGCGGCCTCGACGTTGGGGGCGCCGTCGTCGACGAGGACCGCTTCTGCGGCGGGCAGGTCGAGCCGGTCCAGCACCAGACGGTAGATCCGCGGGTCGGGCTTGCGCAGCCGCACGTCCGCGGAGATGACCGCGACGTCGAACAGCCCGTCGAGCAGGTCCCACGGGTAGTCGTTGCCCCAGCTGTTGGACAGCAGCGCGGTGCGCACGCCGCCGGCGCGCAGGGCGCGCACCAGGTCGAGCATCGCGGGTTCGCTGACCATCCGGGCGAACATGCGCTGCAGCAGGCCGTCCGGCGCGACCGGGCCGCCGTCCAGGGTGCGCAGCCGCTGCGCGAGGGTGCGGTTGAACTCCTCGGCGCTGAGCTCGCCGGTCTCCAGCCGGTGGATCGGGGTGCCGGGCGGGGCGGTGCGCGACAGCCACTCCTTGATCGCGGCGGAGAAGGTCTCCGGGCGGATGCCCTCCTGGTCCATCCAGGCGTGCAGGGCCGCGCGGCTGGAGGTGGTCAGCACGCCGCCGTAGTCGAAGACGACCGCCCGGACCGGGCGGGTTGCATCACCGGAACCCATGCCCAGGACCGTACCGACTAGCCGGTATGTTGCGCTAGTGCTCGCCGCCGAATGGACGGCGGGAACCCCGTGCCGCCCCCTGAGGTGGCGGGGTGTGCGGGCGATTTCGCGCGAGATCGCCAATCCCGCTGCGCGGCGGGTGCCGGTTTCGCGCGAGATCGCCGGGGCGCCGCTCAGGGGCGGAAGGCGTCGCGGATGCGGGCGGCCTGGTCCAGCAGCTCGGCCGGGGTCGAGGTGGTCAGCTGCAGTTCGACGAAGGCGTCGGAGATCCCGAGCTCGGCCACCGCGTGCAGGTAGTCCACCAGCTGCTCGACCGGGCCCGTGCCGGGATCGGCCGACGGGCTCGCCTGGATCGCGGCGTTGATCCGCAACGCGGTGGCGATCGGTCCGCGCCCGGCCGCGCGGGCCTGGTCGTCGATGCCCGCCAGCGCGCTCCGCAGCGCTTCCACCGGCAGCGCCATGCCCAGCCAGCCGTCCGCGCGGCGGCCGATCCGGCGGAACGCCGCCGGGGACAGCCCGCCCAGGTAGATGGGCACGTGCTGCTGCGCGGGCTTGGGCTGGAACTGGCCGGGGCTGATGGTCCAGAACTCGCCGCTGTGCTGCACCGGGTCCTCGGCCCAGAGCGCCGCCAGCACGTCCAGGGTCTCGTCCAGCCGGGCGCCGCGTTCCCGCCACGGCACCGCGACGGCGTCGTACTCGTCGCGCGACCAGCTCAGCCCGAACCCGGCGATGAGCCTGCCGCGGCTGAGGCGGTCGAGCCCGGCGAGGCTGCGGGCCAGGTGGATCGGCGGGTGCAGCGGTGCGCTGAGCGTGCTGGTGCCCAGCAGCGGGCGGGTGGTGGCGTTGGCCGCCAGGGTCAGCACCAGCAGCGGGTCGAGGCCGCGGCGGAACTGCTCGGGCATGGTGCCGCCGGGGTAGGGCATGATCGGCGAGGTCGCGGCGTGCACGCGCTCGCCCGCCCAGAGGCTTTCGAAGCCGAGTGCTTCGGCTTCGGCGGCGATCGTCGGGACCAGGGCCGGGTCGGCGAACGGGCCGAACTGGGGGAGGGTCAGTCCGAGGCGCATGGGGATCATCGTGTCGATCCCGGACAGCCGTTGCCAGCTCTTGGTCGGAACGGGTGCACCGGGGGCGGCGTTCGGACCAGCGCGCCAGGGCGGCTGCGGTCCTTGCCCCGGGTGAGCGTGCAACTACCACCATCGGCAGGTCGGCGATCACCCCGGGTCGCGGTTCCGGGCGTCCCGGACCCGCCGAAACCCCTTTCGTCGCAACGACATCCATCAGATCGGCGGTTGTGCCCGGTATCCCGGTGAACCGGCTGTCGCGCTCGGTGCCCGGTGGGAATTGTGGGAACGGCGGTCGCGTTGACGCGGAGTTTACTCGGCAGTAAGTATTCGGGTCGCCGCGCGGCCAGCACCTTTTCGTTGCCGATCATGCGAGGTGAGGCCAATGACGTCCCGACTCCGTGGCAGACGTGCTGCCGCTGCTGCCGCCCTGACCGCAGCCGCGGCGCTCGCGTTCACCCCACAGGCCCTGGCTGCCGCCTTCGACGTCAACTTCGACTGCTCCGGCTCGTCGCCGGTGGGCGAGCAGCAGTTCAGCCTGCAGCAGGGCGCTGACGTCACGGCACCGGCCACCGTCGCCCCCGGCGGTGCGCTGGACATCGTGATCGACCCGGCCGTGAACACGGTTCCCTCCGAGGTCAACGGCTACACGGTCAAGCGGATCGAGGGCATGGACCTGAAGATCCCGATCCCGGCGAACTCCACCTTCGTCTCCGCCGACCTGGCGGGCGGTTCCGGCCTCGGCCCGAACCCGCCGACGATCAGCGTGGAGGGCAACGTCGCCACCCTGCACCTGGACGGTCCGATCGCGGGCGGCTCCCAGTTCGAGCTGCCCACCGTCACCGCGCACCTCACCGCCGGTGACTCCGGCACGATCGAGACGAAGCTGCACGGCACCAGCTACGACGACCCCGGCCTGACCTTCACCGCCGTGGTGTCGTCGATCATCGGTGACACCGACGTGCCGTCGCGCTGCTTCCCCAACCCCAACCCGGTCCTGACCACCACGACGATCGGCTGACCCCGGCCGATCAGGTGGGCGGAACTCCGGCCGGAGGTCCGCCCACCGCCGCCGGTCGCCGGGTGACCAGGTGGGTGGCGACCCCGGCGAGCAGGCCCCAGAACACCGAGGCGATGCCGAACAGCGTCAGCCCCGAGGCCGTCACCAGGAACGCGATCAGCGCCGCGGTGCGGCTGTCGGCGTCCTCGGTCGCCTTGGCCAGCGAGCCGCCGATGGTGTCGAGCAGCCCGATCCCGGCCAGCGCGGTGACCAGCGCCAGCGGGAACGCCGCGAGCAGACTGCCCAGCGTCGCGCCGAAGATCCCCAGCAGGACGTAGCAGACCCCGGAGGCGATGCTCGCCTTGTAGCGCTGCGCCGGGTCTTCGTGGGCGTCGCGGCCCATGCACAGCGCGGCGGTGATCGCCGCCAGGTTGATGCCGAAGCAGCCCAGCGGCGCGAGCACCGCGTTCGCCGCACCCGTCCAGGACAGCACCGGGGACACCGGGGTCGAGTAGCCGTGCGTCCGCAGCGTGACCACGCCGGGCAGGTTCTGCGAGGTCATGGTGATGACGAACAGCGGGATGGCGACGCTGATCGCGGTGTGCGGCGACCAGCTCGGCCACACCCAGACCGGGCTCGCCAGCGCGATGTCGACCCCGCTGAGCCGCAGCGAACCCTGCGCGGCGGCGAGCGCCACGCCGACCACCAGCGCGATGAGCACCGCGTAGCGCGGCAGCAGTCGCTTGCCCAGCAGGTAACCCGCCAGCATGGCCGCGACCAGCCAGAACTCGTCCTGCATGGTGGTGAACACGCCGATCCCGAACTGCAGCAGCACCCCGCCGAGCAGCGCGGCGGCGATCGAGCCGGGGATCAGGTCCACCGCGCGCTCGAACCACCCGGTCAGCCCGACCACCACGGTCAGCGCCGCGGCCAGCAGGAACGCGCCGACGGCCTCGGACATCGAGACGCCCTGGCCGCTGGTGGCCAGCAGCGCGGCGCCGGGCGTCGACCAGGCCAGCACGACGGGCACCCGGTAGCGCAGCGACAGCGCGATCGAGGTGACGCCGATGCCCGCGCCCAGCGCGAGGATCCACGAGCCGATCTCCGCGGGCCCGGCGCCGAGCGCGCGGGCGGCCTGGAAGACGATGGCCGCGGAACTCACCACCCCGACCAGCGTGGTGATGCCACCGGCGACCAGAGTGGACACCGGAGCGGTGGGGAGTCGTCGGCGCAGCACAGGAACCCATCCGTTCTGTAAATGGAACGCGAGCGATGCTAGGAGGAGCGGTGGAGCTGGTCAAGGTGGTGGGTGCGAACCTGCGCGCAGCTCGGGCCGAGCGCGGGTTGTCGCTGTCCGAGACCGCGCGCCGCGCGGAGATCGGCAAGGGCACGCTGTCCGAGCTGGAAGCCGGACGCCGCAACCCGACGCTGGAGACCCTCTACGCGCTGGCCACGGTCCTCGACGTGCCGCTGGGGCGGCTGCTGGTCGCCGAGCCGGAGTCGGAGGCCGCCGTGGTGGTCAACCGCGTCAGCGGCGCGGACCTGTCCGGGCAGGTGGTGGACGTCCAGCTGATGGACCGGGTGGTCGCCGGTGGCCAGCGCCTGGAGGTCTACCGCCTGCACGTGCGCGCCGGGTCCCGGTACGTCTCCGCCGCGCACCGCCCCCGCGTGGTCGAGCAGCTGCTGGTGCACACCGGAACCCTGGTCACCGGACCGGAATCGGCCCCGGAAACCCTCGGTCCCGGCGACTACATCCGCTTCGACGGCGGAGTGGACCACGTCTACCAAGCCCCGGCCGAGGACGTCACCGCAACCCTGGTGATGCGCTACGCCGACCCGTCCTGAACTCCCGTGAGCACTATGGCCCCGCGAAGTGCTCACGGTCGATCACCTGCGGAAACACCCCCCGAGGTCGAAGCCCCAGTGGCGGGCGCGGCCTGCGGATCGGAGTGAGCGCTCACTTCTTCCTTGACGGAGTGAGTGCTCACTCCGTACCGTGGTGGGCATGGCTGAGACGACGCGGCGCAGGGCGCCGGGGATGAGTGCTGAAGAGCGGCGGGCGATGATCGTCGCGGCGGCGATTCCGCTGGTCGCCGAGTACGGCGCGGCGGTGACGACCAAGCAGGTGGCGCGGGCCGCCGGAATCGGCGAGGCGACGATCTTCCGGGTCTTCGCGGACAAGGACGAGCTGCTCGGGGCCTGCGTGGCCGAAGCGGTCGCGCCGGAGCACGCGGTGCGCGAGATCGCCTCGATCCCGATCGACCAACCCCTGGAGCAGCGGCTCGCCGATGCCGCCGAGGCGCTGTCCGCGCACCTGGAGCGGATGGGAGCGGTGCTGGGCTCGCTGCACGCCTCCGGGCACTTGCGCGGACCGCGCGGTGATCAGGACGGGCCGCGCAACGACGATCGCGCGGAGTCGATGCGGCAGATCCGGGAAGCGGTGGCCGAGCTGTTCGAACCGGAGCGGCAGTCCCTGCGACTGCCGCCGCCGAAGCTGGCCGCGGTGTTCCTCGGCGTGCTGTTCGCGCGGCCGAGGATGGGGGCGGAGTCCCTCGAACCCGCCGAGCTGGTCGAACTCTTCCTGCGCGGAGCGGTGGTGGAGGGCGAATGACCGTCACGCTGAACCACGCGATCGTCCCCGCGCGGGACAACGCCGAGGCGGCCGACTTCCTGGCCGGGATCCTGGGCCTGCGCCGCCTGCCGCCGGACGGCGTCGACGGCAAGTTCGTCCCCGTCGCGGTCAACGACTCGCTGACCCTGCAGTTCATGACGGTGCCGGACGCCGAACCGCACCACCTCGCCTTCGACGTGACGCCAGCGGAGTTCGACGAGGTCCTCGCCCGCCTGCGGGACCGCGGGGTGCCCTTCGGCAGCAACCCGCGGGAACCGGACAACGGGCGCGTCGACCACCCGCTGTGCCCCCGGGGGCTGTTCTTCAGCGACGCCTCGGGCAACTTCTACGAGGTCATGTCCCCGGAGTGACCCGTCGTCCGACGGGGGCCGAGCTGCCCGGGACTCCCGCGATCTCAATGGAAATCGGACGTCTGATTTCCATTGAAATCGCGCCGGGAAGGGCGAAGGCCCCTCCGGGGCGGGGGACCGGAGGGGCCTTCTGGGCTACCGAACACCAAGCTGCTTTCGGGGAACAGCACCGGCGTCGGCATCGATCGGGTGAGATCGATGGGAGGTGCGGGGCGCGGGCGCCCCGCACCCGGTCAGCGGTTGTCCTCCTTGAGCATGTCCGAGCACTTCTCGCCGATGGCCATGGTGGTGATGTTCGGGTTCACCGCCACCAGGAACGGCATCGCCGAGGCGTCCGCGACGCGCAGGCCCTGCACGCCCTTGACCCGCAGCCGCGCGTCCAGCGGCTTGGTCGGGTCGTCGTCGGCACCCATCGGCACCGAGGCCGCCGGGTGGTAGACGGTGTTGTGGGTGCGCTTGATGTAGTCGGCGATCTCGTCGTCGGTGCGCACGTCCGGGCCCGGGAACAGCTCGGCACCGGCCCACTCCTGCATCGCCGGCTGCCCGACGATCTTGCGGGCCAGCTTGATGCCCTCGGTCATCACCCGCATGTCGTGCGGGTGGGTGAAGTACCGCGGGTCGACCTTCGGCTTGTCCCGGAAGTCGCGGCTGCGCAGCCGCACCGTGCCGGTGGAGCGGGCGCGGGTGACGTTCGGGGTCAGGCAGAAGCTGTTCTCCGAGGTCGGGTAGCCCTGCCGCACGGTGTGCATGTCGAAGGGCACCGAACCGTAGTGGAACATCAGGTCCGGCCGGTCCAGCCCCGGCTCGGTGGTGGTGAAGATGCCGATCTCCCACCACTGCGTCGAGTCGGTGACCATCGGCTTCTTGGCGTCCCAGCTGATCACGCCCTCCGGGTGGTCCTGGAGGTTGGAGCCGACGCCGGGGGAGTCCACCAGCACGTCGATGCCGAACTCGCGCAGGTGCTCGGCCGGGCCGATGCCGGACAGCATCAGCAGCTTCGGGGTGTCGATGGCGCCGGTGGACAGCACCACCTCGCGGCGCGCGGACACCGTGCGGGTGTGGATCAGGTCCGGGTCCAGGTACTGCACGCCGGTGGCCCGGGCGCCGTCGAAGACGACCTTCTTCGCCCACGCCTGGGTGCGGATCTCCAGGTTCGGCCGGTCCAGGTTCGGGTGCAGGTAGGACACCGACGAGGAGGAGCGGGTGCCGTCCTCGCGGGCGTTGATCTGGAACCAGTTGGCGCCGTGCACCACGGTCTTGCCCGAGTTGAACTCCGTGGTCGGGATGCCCTGCTGCTCGCACGCCTGCAGCAGCGCGACACCGCACGGGTCGTTCGGCGGGACGCTGCGCAGCGTCACCGGGCCGCTGCGGCCGTGGTGGTCGCCCGGCCCGTCGTTGGTCTCCAGCCGCTTGTAGAGCGGGAAGATGTCCTTGGCGCCCCAGCCGGTGGCGCCCATCGACTCCCACTCGTCGAGGTCCTCGGCGGGCGCCCAGAAGGCGATGCAGGAGTTGTGCGAGGAGCAGCCGCCGAGCACCCGGGCCCGCGCGTGCCGCATGAAGGAGTTGCCGTTCTCCTGCGGCTCGATCAGGTAGTCCCAGTCGTAGCCGGACTCCAGCAGCGCCATCCAGCGCTTGAGCTCCAGGATGGCCTTGTCGCCCACGTCCGACGGCCCGGCCTCCAGCAGGCACACGGTGACGTTCGGGTCCTCCGAGAGCCGCGACGCGACCGCCGCACCCGCGCTACCGCCGCCGACCACCACGTAGTCGAACTGGTCTGTCATTGTCCGAATCTCCGTTTCTGTGCGGGAAGTTGTCTGCGAGCTCAGGCGACCGGGCTGGTCTCGCCGACGTCCGATGTGGACGAGTGCTCGGCGAGGACACCGATCTTGTGGCGCTGGACGAACCAGTAGTACGCGAATCCGGCGACCGCCGCGACTCCGACGAACAGGACCGAGCTGTACTGCAGGTACCAGTGGTAGGGCGGCTCGGCGTTGTAGACCTCGCGGCGCGGCCAGGCCAGGTTGATCGTCATGCCCGCGCCCCACAGCACGGCCAGCACGTTGATCGGCAGCCCCAGCTTGCCCAGGCCGAACCGGCCCTCCTCCTTGACCGGCTTCCACTTGCCGCGCAGCCGCGCGATCAGCATCGGCACGGTCACCAGCAGGTAGGAGATGTAGATCAGGATGATCGCCAGGCTGGTGATGGCGGTGAAGATCTGCGGCTGGCCGATGTTGACCAGCAGCAGCGCCACCGCGACCACGCCGATGACCACCGCCGGGATGACCGGGGTCTGGAACCGCGGGCTGACCCGCGCCAGCAGCGAACCGGCGGGCAGCGCGTTGTCCCGGGCCATCGCGAACATGATCCGGATCGCGGCGGTGTGCACCGCCAGCACGCAGACCGTGATCGCCACGAAGATGGCCAGCAGGAACAACCGGCCGACGAACGGGCCCAGCGCGTCGTTGAGCACGAACTGCAGGCCGCTGGAGGCCAGCTCCGGCGCCGAGAAGTCGCGGGTGGCCATCAGGCCCAGCAGGATGATCAGACCGCCGAGGACGAACGAGGCGATCAGCGCCCGCAGGATCGCCTTCGGCGCGTTGCGGTGCGGGTCGATGGACTCCTCGCCCAGCGAGGCGGCGGTGTCGAAGCCGTACATCACGTACGAGGAGGCGATCCCGGCGACCAGGAACGCGGTCAGGTAGCTGCCGCCGTAGGCCGACTCGGTGCCGTTGGTGTCGAGCACCACGGTCGGCGGGTTCACCGCCACCAGCGCCAGCGCGACGATCAGCAGCACCGCGGCGACCAGCTCGATGAACACGCCGCCGCTGTTGATCCGGGCCATCAGCTTGACGCCGAAGGCGTTGACCAGCGTGGTGAACAGGATCAGCACCAGCGCCAGCATGATGCCGTTGACCGCGGCGTCGGTGGCGTTGGCGCCGTCGCCGATCACCTGGAATCCGGACCAGATCTGCGGGAGGGTGTTCTGGTAGGCCAGCGCGGTGGCCGAGATCGACACGATCGAGGCCAGCAGCATCATCCACCCGGCCAGCCAGCCGACGTGCTGACCGCCCAGCTTCTTCGCCCAGTTGTAGACGGAACCGGCGATCGGGTACCGCGATGCCAGCTCGGCGAAACTCAACGCCACGAGCAACTGCCCCACGAACACGATCGGCCAGGACCACCAGTAGGCGGGACCCCCGAAGGAGAGGCCGAAGTAGGACAGTTGGAAGGTGCCGGTGAGCACCGAGATGTAGCTGATCCCGGCGGCGAAGGTGTGGAACCCTCCGAGACTTCTCTTCAGTTTGTTGGTGTAACCGAACTCGTTGAGCTCGGCATCGTAATTGGGCGCGCTCATGCTGTACCGCCTCCCCGCGATTCACAGTGGTGGTTGCGTTCGGGGGTGATCTCGCGTTTCGGGGTTACTTGTGGCTGGGTTGCGTCACGGTCCCCTGAGGTGCGGTTGAGCGGGACTGTAGTTGATGAAGGGCTGCTCATGCGCCAACTCCTTTCCCGGCCCACTTCGCCCGCGCCGGATGCGCGGGAGGGTTGGACCGGGTGGTTGCTTTGCGTCGCGCGAAATGCGATCGCGGCCGGATCAGGCCGCGCGGGACCGCCGCGGCGGTGGATCGGACACCGCCGCAGCGCCCCGAATCTCCTTATTTGCCGGAGAACCAGTTCTGCGGACCGGGCCGCAGGTTCTGGAAGACGTGCTTGGCCTCCTGGTACTCGCCGAGCCCGGCGCGGCCGAGTTCGCGGCCGATGCCGGACTGCTTGAAGCCACCCCACTCCGCCTGCGGCAGGTAGGGGTGGAAGTCGTTGATCCACACGGTGCCGTGCCGCAGCCGGTTGGCCACCCGCTGCGCCTTGGCCGGGTCACCGGTGAACACCCCGCCGGCCAGGCCGTAGTGGGTGTCGTTGGCGATGCGCACCGCGTCGTCCTCGTCGGTGAACCGCTCCACGGTCAGCACCGGGCCGAAGGACTCCTCGGTCACCGCGTACGAGCCCTGCCGCACCTCGTCGAGGACGGTCGGCAGGTAGTAGTGGCCGTTGGCGTAGCGCTCGCCCTCGGGGCGGCGGCCACCGGTGCGCAGGACCGCGCCCTCGGCGACCGACTTGGCCACGTAGTCGTCGACCTTCTGCAGGTGCTCGGCCGAGATCAGCGGACCGGTCTCGGCGTCGGAGTCGAACGGCCCGCCCAGGCGGATCAGCTCGGCGCGGCGGACGATCTCGTCCACCAGCGCGTCGTGCAGCTCGTCCTGCACGATCAGCCGGGCACCGGCCGAGCACACCTGGCCGGAGTGCAGGAACACCGCGGTCAGCGCGAAGTCCACGGCGGTCTCGAAGTCGGCGTCGGCGAACACCACGTTGGGGTTCTTTCCGCCCAGCTCCAGCGCGACCTTCTTGACCGTCGCGGCGGCCGCCGCGGAGACCTTGCGGCCGGTGTGCAGACCGCCGGTGAAGGAGACCAGGTCCACGTCGGGGTGCTCGGACAGCACCGAGCCGACCTCGGCGCCGGTGCCCAGCACCAGGTTGCCGACCCCGGCGGGCAGCCCGGCCTCGGTCAGCGCGCGCATCAGCAGGATCGCGGTGCTCGGGGTCAGCTCGCTGGGCTTGAGCACGAAGGTGTCGCCCGCCGCGATGGCCGGGGCGACCTTCCAGGCCACCTGCAGCAGCGGGTAGTTCCAGGGCGTGATCATGCCGCACACGCCGACCGGCTCGTACTGGACGCGGCTGATGGAGTCCCGCGACCCGGTGTCGACCAGGTGGCCCGCGTCGGTGCCGGCGATCTTGCCGAAGTAGCGGAAGCAGGCGGCGATGTCGTCCATGTCGAACTCGCTCTCCACCAGCCGCTTGCCGGTGTCCAGCGATTCGGCGCGGGCGAACTCGGCCTTGTCGCGCACCAGGATGTCGCTGACCCGCAGCAGCAGGTCACCGCGCTCCCACGGCGAGCTCGTCGCCCAGGAGCCCTCGTCGAAGGCGCGGCGGGCGGCGGCGACGGCCCGCTCGGCGTCGGCCCGGCCGCCCTCGGCCACGGTGGCCACCAGCGCCCCGTCGGCGGGGCAGCGGATCTCGCGGGTGCGACCGTCCGCGGCCGACACCCATTCGCCGTCGATGAACAGCGTGGGTGCTGAATTCTCAGCTTGCGACATGCTCGTATCCCCGTGATGTCGGTTGTGCTTTTCGTGCTGGAACCGCACGACCGCGCACTTCTGGTGCCGGTGTGGTCACACAATGCCGCGAGAGCGGGCACTTCGCCACGCGAATCGTCTCGTCGCTTCTGGGCGAAATTCGCCGAATGGTGCCGTCGGCGCGCCGTACTGCGATTTCACCTCCTGGCGGTGCATTCGGTGGCGGCCGTGCGCGGTCTTCGTTCAATTCCAGCAGCAGGTCGATTCCTCGGCCTGGTGCGATTGCTCTCAGTGCCGCGGAAGACCCTAACACCGTTGGTGTACATCTGTACATCACCGGGGTTGATCGATGTCGTTCTCCGTTGAAAATATGCGCTCCGAACAGGGGGAACGCGAATCCGGTGACCTGGACCGCATCGCGCCGGACCTTCGGCATGGCAGGCTGGGCAAGGTCATCCGGCCCGCCGTCGAGAAGTGGCCGGCGACACTGGAGGGACGCCGAAGCGAATGTCGACCACGCAGCCCGCCCCCGCCGCGCGCCGCAAGGACCCGGCCCGCCCCGAGCGCATCGCCCGCGCGGCGATCGCCGTCGTCGCCGAGCGCGGTGTGGACAAGCTCACCCACCGGGCGGTGGCCGCCGAGGCCGGGGTTCCGCTGGGGTCGACCACCTACTACTTCGCCTCGCTCGACGACCTGCTGGCCAGCGCCCTGCGGCAGGCCGCCGCCGACGACGTGGCGCACCTGCGGCGGTGGGCCGAGGGGCTGGCCGACAACGACGACCTGGCCGACGCGCTGACCGACCTGGTGCTGCACTACCTGGGCCCGGCCCGGTCGCAGACCGCGGTCGAGCACGAGCTCTACGTGGCCGCGCTGCACAAGCCCGCGCTGCGCCACGTGAGCCAGGAGTGGGACAGCGCGATGGCCGAGCTGTTCTCCGCGCACACCGACGAGGCCACCGGCCGGGCGCTGACCGCGGTGATCTGCGGTCTGCTGATGCAGGGCATCGTCCGGGAATCGGTGCCGAGCCGAGACGAAATCGAGATGATATTCCGCCGGGTGCTGTCCGGGCCCGCGGAAAGCTGATTCCAGCAGGCATTTCTCCCCGGGTGTCCGGTCGGTCAACATCGGATGTCCGTTGCATTGCACCGAATCCGGCGCTGTTGATCTAGCCGCCCGGGCCGGGAAGAATGGGTGCCAGCGATCCGTGGCACCGTCCGCGCCGCAGCGTCCGGTCTGCCGGTTTTCAGTCCGGTGGAGCACATCGCCAGGCGTTTTTCCGGTGTACAACGGAACTTGCCGCGTCGGGGCGTGGCTCGCTCCCAGCACGATTGATCAACTTCAGGTGGGGTGAGACCGTGGGGCACAACGAAGACCGCGAATTGGTGCCGCTGAAGTCGGATTTCGACACAGTTTGGTACGGGTTCCGGCGATCGCAGGTGAAGTTCTACATTCAGCAGACCGAGACCGAGCTCCGGATGCTCGCCGAGGACCGCGACTCGGCGCTCAGCCAGGTGGCAGAGCTGACCGCGCAGCTGGAGCAGGCGCGCGCCGAGGTCGAGGTGCTCAAGCAGCAGCTCGACGACCAGGCCCGCACTCCGATCGACGCCGCTGCGCTGACCGACCGCTTACGCAGGATGGTCCGGCTCGCGCACGACGAGGCCAACGAGGTGGTCGCCGCCGCGCAGGCCGCGGCCGAGCACGAGTGGGCGCGCAGCGAGCAGGCCGCGGCCGAGCTGCGCGAGCGGTACGAGAAGCTGGTCGCCGAGGCCGACGAGTGGCGGCGGCAGTCCGAGCAGCAGCGCAGCGAGATGCTCGCCCGCACCCGCGAGGAGGTCCAGGCCATGAAGCGGGAGGCCGAGGACTGCCGGCGGCGGCTGGACACCGAGGCCGAGGAGCGGCGCACCCAGGTCGAGCACGACTTCGAGGTGTCCATGGCGGCGCGCCGCGAAGAGGCGATGCGCATCATGGCCGAGCGCGAGCAGGCCAGCCGGGAGGCCGCGCAGCGGCGGGTCCGGGAGGCCACCGCGGAGGCGGAGCGGCGGATCCGGCGGGCCGACGAGTACTCCGAGACGATGCTGCGCATGCGCCAGGACCTCGCGCAGCGGGTCCGCGCCGCGCAACAGGTGCTGGCCACCGCGGAGCCGTTCCTGGCCGCCACCGAAGCGGGCGCGGCCAGCGAGGGATCGGACGGCTACGTCGCCGAGGTCGTCCACAACGGACACGTGCCGGTCGACGACGTCGACGTCCCGGAGCAGCGCCACGAGGAGCCGGTGCCCGAAGAGGCGGCGGCGAGCCGAGCCTGACCGCGCGGACCGCTCGCCCGGCGGGGCGGGCGGTCCGCCCCTCCCGCAGCAGCCGCTGCTCGGCGGGCGGAATCGATCACGAACCGCGAAGATCCCACCAGCGGTGCCGGACGGCGAGAACACGCCGAGATCTTCCCGGCGCCGCGCGCGATCACTAGGTTCGACTGGAATTCGGCGCAGCGGGAGGCGGAAATGTTCTGGCGCGCTCTGGTCACCATCGCCGCGGTGTGCGGCGTGCTGCTGGTCGGCGCACCGGTGGGCGCGGCACCACCGGCGGACGACGTGCGCGACCGGCTGGCGGCGGTGCCCGGCCTGACGGTGGTGGGGGAGCGGCCCACCGAACCGGGGTTCCGGCTGTTCGACCTGACCTTCACCCAGCCCGCCGACCACCGGCACCCGGAGGCCGGGCAGTTCCAGCAGCGCCTGACCCTGCTGCACCGCGACCTGACCCGGCCGACCGTGCTCTACACCTCCGGCTACAACTTGCCGGAGAAGACCACCCGCACCGAGCCGACCCGGCTGGTCGACGGCAACCAGGTGAGCCTGGAGCACCGCTTCTTCACCCCGTCGCGGCCGGACCCGGCGGACTGGAACGATCTCGACATCTGGCAGGCCGCCACCGACCAGCACCGGGTGATCACCGCGCTGCGCGCCGTCTACGACCAGCAGTGGATCACCACCGGGGCCAGCAAGGGCGGCATGACGGCGGTCTACCACCGGCGGTTCTACCCCGACGACGTGGACGGCACGGTCGCCTACGTGGCGCCCAACGACGTCGACAACGACCGGGACGACTACGACGAGTTCCTGGCCGAGGTCGGCACCGACCCGGCCTGCCGCGCGGCGCTGACCGCGGTGCAGTGGGAAGCGCTGGTCCGGCGCGACGAGCTGCTGGCGAAGTTCCAGGCCTACGCCGACGCCGAGGGGCTGACCTTCGACCGGATCATCGGCGACGTCGACCGCGGCCTGGAGATGGTGGTGCTCGACGCGCCCTTCGCGTTCTGGCAGTACCGCGGCCAGGACGAGTGCGCCCAGGTGCCCGCCACCACGGCCAGCACCGACGAGATCTACGCGTTCTTCGACCAGACCGTGGAGTTCCGCTTCTACACCGACCAGGGCATCGAGCCGTACGCGCCGTACTACTACCAGGCGGGCACCCAGCTGGGCTGGCCGCACGTCTCCGACGAGCCGCTGGCCGACCTGCTGCACCACCGCGAGCTCAGCCAGCCCCGCAACCTGGTCTCGCGCGACATCCCGATGCGCTTCGAACCCGGGGTGATGCGCCAGGTCGACTCGTGGGTGCGCAGCCGGGGGTCGGAGCTGATGTTCGTCAACGGCGAGCGCGACCCCTGGAGCGCCGAACCCTTCGAGCTCGGCCCCGGCACCCGCGACTCGTACAGCTACCTGGTGCCCGGTGCCAACCACGGCGCCAAGATCGAGGGCCTGCCCGCGGACCAGCGGGCCGAAGCCGAAGCGACCGTGCGCCGCTGGGCCGAGGTCGAAGCACCCGCGACGCGCTCCGCGGTCCTGGACGCCGAGACCCTCGAACGCCACCCGTTCTGATGCGCTGAAGGGCGCCCTTCCTCGTGTCAGCCCGCGTTGGAGCGCGCGGTGCGGCGCGCGGTGAGGGCGTCGTAGGCGTTCATCAGGAACTTGTGCGACGGGCGCTCCACCACGCGGGTCAGGGCCCAGCCGAGGACCGTGCCGGTGATCAGCATCGCCGCCGTCTGCAGCAGCGGGTCCACCCCGAGGTCGTCCAGCTTGCGCATCACGATGTAGCCGATCGTCTGGTGCACCAGGAACACGCCGTAGGAGATGCCCGCGAACCAGCTAATCCGCCCGGCCAGCCAGTTCGGGATCACCCGGTTCCAGTCCGGGCCGCAGGCGGTCAGCGCCACCACGACCATGCCCAGGCACACCGCGATGGTGGAGCCCCAGTCGGCCACCAGGCCCTCCGGGGTCTCGGCGTAGTTGTGCAGCGCCTGCCCGGCCATGCAGGCGATCAGCAGCCCGGTGAAGTGCGGCAGCCCGATCCGGCGCGTCGACCACAACCAGATCGCCACCCCGACCACGAACAGGTGCCAGCGGTGCACGCCGATGCCGTCGACGACGGTCCGGTAGAGCTCCGACGGGTCGCTCACCCGCAGCGGCCACTGCACGATCGGCAGCAGCACCGCCAGCCACAGCACGACGATGATCCGCCGCCCGTGCCCCCACCTGGTGGCGAACAGCAGCGCGGCGGCGGTGAAGCCCATCAGCTGCAGCGGGACCGTCCAGTGCGAGCCGTCGATGAACCAGTAGTCGGCGGGCTTCCAGTTCCACAGCATCAGCAGGTTGGACACCAGATCGCTGAACGTGGGGTAGAACCAGCCCTCCACGGCGGCCCAGCGCATCACCAGGAAGACCACCACGACGGCGCCGAGGAACGGCGGGACGAGCCGGGCCATCCGCCCCCACCAGTAGCGCAGCAGCGTGCCGCGGCCGATGGTCACGCACGCGAAGTACGCCGAGATCACCAGCAGCAGGCTGGCTCCGACCTGGAACGGGAAGACGACCGAGCGCGGCGTCATCTCCGGGTGCAGGTAGGTGCTCAGGAAGGTGGAGTGGTAGAGCATCACCAGCACGACGCAGGCGGTGCGCACCACGTCCCAGCTGATCTTGCGCTTGCTCCGGCCCGAGCTCCGATTGGTGGCAGTGGACGTCATCTCGGGCACGCGGGTCACCGTACCAGGGCTGTTTGTCTGAATACCGAAGGATCATCGCGTTCTGCGCTGGGCAGATCGCCCAACGGAGCGCCCCGGCGGGTCCGTGTCGGGTTGGTCACGGTTTTCGCGCCACCGCCGCGTAGCTCAGCGGCGCCTCGGTGCGCAGGTCCGAGTCGCCGGGCTCCGGCCGCCAGTCCGCGGTCGGCACCACCCCGGGGTCCAGCAGGTCCAGGCCCGCCAGCAGGTCGGTCAGCTCGGCGCGGCTGCGCGCGATGCCGGGGTGCTGGCTGTCGTCCAGCAGGGCGCAGACCGCGCGCACGGTCTGCGGCGCGTGGTCGGCGGTGAGGTGGGTCAGCCCGAGCAGGGATCCCGGTGCGAAGGCGTCCAGGTAGCGGCCGATCATCGCCGCCGGGAGTTCGGGGATGAAGTGCAGGACGGAGAACATCAGCACCGCCACCGGCTCGGCCGGGTCCAGCAACTGGCGGGTGCGGTCCGCGGTGAGCACGGCGTCGACGTCGCGCAGGTCGGCCTGCACGATGGCGGCGCCGGGGTTGCCCTCCAGCAGCAGCTCGCCCTGCGTGACGGCGAGCGGTTCGCTGTCGACGTAGACCACCCGCGCGTCCGGGGCCAGCTGCTGCGCGGTCTGGTGCGTGGTGCCGAAGGTCGGGATGCCGCAGCCGACGTCCAGGAACTGCCGCACGCCCAGCTCCAGGCAGGCGCGCACCACGCGGTGCAGGCAGGCGCGGTTGGCCAGCGCGTCCAGCCGGATGTCCGGGGCCACCGCGAGCACCCGGCGGGCCAGCTCGCGGTCCGAGGAGAAGTTGCTGCCGCCGCCGAGGAAGTAGTCGTGCACCCGCGCCCCGCTGGGGCGGTCCAGGTCCAGGTCGTGCGGGATCTGGGAGCGTTCGGGCATTGTTCCTCCGGGTGACCGTGCTGGTGCGCAGAGTAGTGGGCGGACCGGGCCCCGACCAGGGTGAAAAGTGATCGAGGACACTCACGCTGCGTCATTGACCTTGAGTGCGCTGGAAGTTCGAGACTTCCTGCGAACCGCGAAATTCGGTGGAAGGGAAGAGATCGATGGCGCAGTACGTGTTGCCGGAGTTGGACTACGACTACGCGGCGTTGGAACCGGCGATCGCCGGTGAGATCAACGAGTTGCACCACAGCAAGCACCACGCGGCCTACGTCAAGGGCGCCAACGACACGGTCGAGAAGATCGCCGAGGCGCGGGACAAGGGTGATTTCTCGTCGATCGTGGGGCTGGAGACCACGTTGGCGTTCAACCTGGCGGGGCACTCGCTGCACCTGGTGTGGTGGAAGATCCTGTCGCCGAACGGCGGGGACAAGCCGACCGGTGAGCTGGCCGCGGCGATCGACGAGGACTTCGGGTCCTTCGATGCGTTCCGGGCGCAGATGGAGGCGGTGTCCACCACGATCCAGGGCAACGGCTGGGGCGTGCTGGCCTGGGACCCGGTGGGGAAGCGGTTGATCACCCAGCAGCTGCGGGACCACCACTCGAACCTGTCGATCGCCACCACGCCGCTGCTGGTGTTCGACATCTGGGAGCACGCCTACTACCTGCAGTACCGCAACGTGAAGGCGGACTACGTCAAGCACCTGTGGAACGTGGTCAACTGGGACGAGGTCGGCAAGCGCTTCGCCGACGCCCGCGCGGGCTACAACGGCCTGCGACTCCCCACGGCCTGACCGCGGTTTCAACTGAAATTGCACCCGGCCCCAGGGCGGACCACAGTTTCAATTGAAACTGCGCCCGGCACCCACGGGGGATCACAGTTTCAATTGAAACTGCAACCACCAGGTGCCGGGCGGACCCCGGAACGGGATCCGGGACGTGGAACTCGGGTTCTGGTGAACGCGATTTCAATGGAAATCGGACCTCCGATTTCCATTGAACTTGTTCATCCTGTCCGTGGACCGCAGCTGCGAAGGGCGTCCGGCACCGGTCGGCAGGTGTCGCATGCGCCGCCAGGCGCATAGCCCACGCTGTCAGCTTGCACCGCTGCGGGTTCTCAGCGTTCGCCTGGCGAGGGCGGCCCTGACGCCGTGTATCGGTCAGGGCACCCACAGCCAGGCGGGCGCTGAGGTTCCGCTACCGGCACCGCCACTCAGAACGAGGCTGGAAAAACCTCAATGAAATCGCGTCTTCGGGGTCAGCCCGACCAGCGGTAGCGGCGTTCCGGGCGGCCGGTGCCGCCGTAGCGGAGGCGGACCTCGGCGCGGCCGGTGTCGGTGAAGTGCTCCAGGTACTTGCGGGCGCTGACCCGGGAGAGCTCGCTGGCCTCGGCGCACTCGGTCGCCGACAGGTCACCGCCCGCCGCCGTCGCCTCGCGCAGGATCCGCTCGACGATGTCCGCCGTCTCGTTGGTCAGCCCCTTCGGCGGGGTCGCGCGGCGGGTGCGGGCGCCGAAGAGGCGGTCGACGTCCTGCTGCTCGGCGGGGGCGTCGCCGGGCAGTTCGCTGAGCTTGGTGTGCAGCGCCCGGAACTCCTCCAGCTGGTCGCGCAGCGCCTCGAAGCTGAACGGCTTGATCAGGTAGTGCAGCGCGCCGCCGCGGATCGCGCCGCGCACCGTGTCCAGGTCGCGGGCCGCGGTGATCACGATGACGTCGGGGTCGGCCGTCAGGTGCGCGCGCAGCTGCCGCAGCACCGACAGCCCGTCGAGGTCGGGCAGGTAGATGTCGAGCAGGACCAGGTCCGGGCGCAGCTCGTCCACCGCGTGGATCGCCTCGGCGCCGGTGTGCGCGGCCGCGACGACCTCGAACCCGGGCACTCGCGCCACGTACCCGCTGTGGACCTTGGCGACCATGAAGTCGTCGTCCACCACCAACACCTTGATCATGCCTGCGGTCCTCCCAGCGGCAGCCGCGCGGTGAACACCGCGCCGTGTGCGTTGTGCACCTGCACCGAGCCGCCGCGACGATGACAGATCTGCCTGGTCAAGGCCAGCCCCAACCCGCGATCACCGCCGCGCGCGGCCTTGGTGGTGAAGCCGTGCCGGAAGACCTCCTCGACGATCTCGGCGGCCACCCCGGGCCCGGAATCGCGCACCACCACCACGACCTCGTCGGTGCTGCGCAGGTCGATCTCGATCCAGCGGTCGGCACCGGCCGACCCCTCCAGCGCGTCCAGGGCGTTGTCGACGAGGTTGCCCAGCACCGTGACCAGGTCGGCGGACAGGCCTTCGTCGATCTCGGGCAGGTAGCTGCCCTCGTGCAGCCGCAGCCCGACGCCGCGCTCGGCGGCCAGGCTGGCCTTGGCGATCAGCAGCGCCGCGGTCGCCGGGTCGTGGATGCGCGCGGTGACCTCGGCGTGCCACTGCTCGTGGCGGTGGCTGATGCGCATGACGTAGCGCTGCACCTCGTCGTACTCGCCGAGCTCGATGAGCCCGGAGATGGTGTGCAGCCGGTTGCTGAACTCGTGGGCCTGGGCGCGCAGCGTGTCGGTGGTGTCGCGGTGCACGGCGAGCTCCCGCTGCAGGTCGACGAGTTCGGTGCGGTCGCGCATGGTGACCACCGCGCCGACCGAGGAGATCGGCATCCGGTTGAGCACCACGACCTTGCCGCGCCGCAGCACGATCTGGTCCACCCCGTCGGTGCGGCCGGTGAGCACGTCGCGGGCGCGGTCGTTGAGGTCCAGCGAGTCGATGTCGCGGCCCACGCAGTCGTCGGGTAGCGACAGCAGCTGCCGCGCCTGGTCGTTGACCAGCGTGATCCGGTTCTGCTCGTCGACGCCGAGCACGCCCTCCCGCACGCCGTGCAGCAGCGCCTCGCGGTGCTCGACCAGCCGCGTGATCTCGCGCGGCTCCAGCCCCAGCGTCTGCCGCTTGACCCGCCGCGCCAGCAGCACCGACCCGGCCACCCCGAGGAACGTGGCGAAGGCGAGCAGCACCAGCGGGTTCTCGGGCGCCTGGCGCAGACCCTGGAGCACGTCGGGGGTGTTGCGCCCGGCCGCGACCACGCCGATGATGCGCGCGTCGTTGGAGATCACCGGCACGTGCGCCACCAGCGATTCCACGCCGTCGGTGTGGACCACGCCGACCCACGAGCGGCCCTGCAGCACCGTGCTCTCGCCCAGCGGCAGCGGTTTCCCGCGCTGGGCGGGGTCGGGCGAGGTGAGCACGGTGCCGCGGCTGTCGGCGATGATCACGTCGTCCGCGCCGGAGAGGCTGCGGGCGCTCTCGGCGAAGATCGGCAGCGCGTCGCGCCGGAAGGTGTTCTGCAGGCTGACCCGCACGCCGTCGGTGGCGGCCAGGTCCTCGGCGACCGAGAGCATGCGGCGGCCTTCGGTGGCCCGGAACGCGATGTCGGTCTGCGCCACGGAGAACACCGCGACCGAGGCGAGCAGCGCGAAGATGATCAGCAGCTGCCAGCTGAGCAGCTGCCGGGACAGCGACGCCTGCACCCGCAGCACGATGTTCACCTCCGCCTCGACCGGGTGCGGGAACGTTAACCCGTGCCCGGTCCGGGGCGGAAAACGCGGCCGCCGGGCCGGTTACACAAGTGACAGAAGTGCCGATAGCTGCAAAAGCGCGACATCGCCGATGCGCCCGGGCAGCATGGCCTGCATCACGTCCCGGCCATCGCGAGCGGTGGTGCGATCCAGCGGACTTCCGCTGGTGCCCGCGTGATTCCGCGGCGCTCAGGCGCAGGCCGCGGAACCGCGCGAGCGACGGGTGCCGTCACCCCCGGCTGCCCGTCCCGTGAGGCGGCCCGGTCGCACATCCCCCGGCGACCGGGCCACCGACCACGGCCCGCCGGTTCCGGACGAGGGCTTCGAAGGCGACGTCGCGGATGGCCTCCTCCGCGCGGTCGGCCAGCTCGTTCGCCAGCGCCGCGCGGTCGGCGGCGGTCACGCCGAGCCCGGCCAGCTCGCGGACCGAGCCCGCCAGGCGCTCGGCATCGCGGGAGATCAACCCGACCCGTTACCCGCGCCTGCCGAAAGCGCGCGCCCCCACGCCGAGCCCGGCCACCACCGACGTTCGGTGCACCTGATCCTCCAGCGGTTACTGTTCGTGCCCGGACCATCGTCGGGTTCCCGCCGAAGTCGTTGCAAGACGGCACATTTCGGTGCGCGGCACGCACGGGGGTAACTGTCCAGCAGCGCGCAGGACGAGGACGTGGTCTTCCGGGAGGTGCTGCAGATCGTGGCGCTGGTGGGCGGCAAGTGGAGCTGTCGGCCCTCGGGCAGCTGGGCGGCGGTCGCCGCCGGTTCGGCGAGCTGCAGCGCGCCGCGCCCGGCATCCCCCAGCGGATGCTCACCGTGACGGTGCGCGCTGGAGCGGGACGGCCTGGTCAGTCGCCACGTGCACGCGACCGTGCCGACGCGGGTGGGCCACGGGCTCACCGAGATCGGCCGGTCGCTGCTGGCATCGGCGGTCGAGCTGGGGGAAGTGGGCGGTCGAGGCACCGGCGCCGCTTCGACGAGCGGTGAGTTCCGGCCGGGTTGCGACTGGGCGGTAACCGTGGTGTTTTCCCGGCTGGCTTTGTACCGTGCTCGGCATCGACCAGTGGAGGTCTCGATGTCGGCTGTGCTCAGCGCCGATGCGGCGGTGCAGGCGAACCACTTCGACGCCTGGCAGCAGGTCATCTCGGGCGCGTTCGTGCCGCTGCAGGCCAGCGGTCCGCGGCAGGCCCGGTTCCGCGCCCGGATCCGGTCCCACCACGTCGGCGCGATGCACCTGTCGGAGATCTCCGCCTCGCCGCACCGGGTTTCGCGCACCCCGAAGCTGATCCGCGGCGGCGACTCGGGCCAGCTCAAGGTCAGCCTGCAGGTGCGCGGCAACGCGGTGGTCTGCCAGGACGGCCGCGAAACCCTGCTCGCGCCGGGAGATTTCACGCTCTACGACACCAGCCGCCCCTACACGCTGAACTTCGACGAGTCGTTCCGCTCGATCGTGCTGATGTTCCCCCGCGAGCTGCTGCGGCTGCGCCCGAACGACCTCGCCGGACTGCGCGCCCGGCGGTTCGACGGCCGCCGCGGCACCGGGCGGCTGGTGCGCTCGCTGGTGCAGGAGCTGTGCGTGCGCGAGGACGCAGCCGGGTCGCGCTCCGGCCTGCTGATCTGCGACGCGGTGCTGGACGTGCTGGCCGCGGCGGTGGAGGACAGCGCCGAGCCCGCCGCGGCGCGCGGCGACCTGCTGGGGCGGCTGCGGTCGTTCATCGAGGAGCACCTCGCCGATCCCGAGCTGGGGCCGGAGGCGATCGCGGCGGAGAACCACATCTCCGTGCGCTACCTGCACAAGCTGTTCTCCGCCGACGGGGTTCCGGTCAGCGGCTGGATCCGGGCCCGCCGCCTGGAGCGCTGCCGCCGCGACCTGGCGGACCCGGAGCTGGTGGAGCTGCCGGTCAGCGCCATCGCGGGCCGCTGGGGCCTGCCCAACGCCGCGCACTTCTCCAAGCTGTTCAAGGCGACCTTCGGCGTCTCCCCGCGCGAGTACCGCTCGGAGCACCTCGGCGGCTGAACCTCCCGCGAGGCACCGTCAGGGGCTCCGTTTCCGCTGCTCAGGGCTCGTGAGTGTTTTCTGGGGCCATAACCCCGCAAAGCACTCACGAGACCGTGCGCGGGCGGACAAGAGGAGTTCGCGCGCGGGCAAGAAGCGCGGGCCGGAGGGCCAGCAGAGTGGTCGGCGTCGCCAGCCACCAGGAGGAGAACGTGCGCCGACAACTGCTCATCGGCGGAAGCTGGGTGCCCGCCGCCGACGGGGCCGAGCTGCTCACCCACGACCCGGCCACCGGCGAACTGCTGGGCCGCTGCGCCGACGCCGGTGCGGCCGACGTCGACCGCGCGGTCGCCAGCGCGCGCGAGGCCTTCGCCGACCCCGGCTGGCGGGAGATGCCGCCCGCCGAGCGGGCGCGGCTGCTGTGGCGGATCGCCGACCTCATCGAGGGCTCCGCCGACGAGCTCGCCCGGTTGGAGACCCGCGACCAGGGCCAGCCGATCGGCGTGGCGCGCGGCGTCAGCGTGTCGATGGCCGCCGAGGTGTTCCGCTACTACGCCGGTTGGTGCACCAAGCTGGAGGGGGCCACCTCCCCGGTGTCGGTGCCCAACGCGCTGCACTACACCCGTCGCGAACCGGTCGGGGTGTGCGCCCTGATCACGCCGTGGAACTTCCCGCTGATGATCGCCGCCTGGAAGCTCGCCCCCGCGCTGGCGTGCGGGAACACCGCGATCCTCAAGCCCGCGGAGCAGACCCCGCTGTCCACTGTGGAGCTCGCGCGGTTGTGCGCGGAGGCCGGGGTGCCCGCCGGGGTGGTGAACTGCCTGACCGGCGGTCCGGACGCGGGCCGGGCGCTGGCCGAGCACCCGGCGGTGGACAAGGTGTCGTTCACCGGGTCCACCGAGGTCGGCAAGAAGATCGTGGTGGCCGCGGCGGGCAACCTCAAGCGGGTCAGCCTCGAACTGGGCGGCAAGGCGCCCAGCATCATCGCCCGCGACGCCGACATCGACGCCGCCGTGGCGGGCAACCTGCAGGGCGCGCTGCTCAACTCCGGACAGGTCTGCGCCGCCTACACCCGCTTCTACGTGGACAGCAAGCGCGTCGACGAGTTCGCCACCAAGATCGCCGAGGCGGCCGAGGGCCTGCGGCTGGGCGCCGGGCTCGACCCGGACACCGAGCTCGGCCCGCTGGTCTCGGCCGAGCACCTCGACCACGTCGCCGGATACGTCGAGACCGGTCTGGCCGAGGGCGCGCAGCTGGTCACCGGCGGCAGCCGCGGCGACGGACCGGGCCACTTCTTCCACCCGACCGTGTTCTCCGGTGTCACCGATGCGATGACGATCGCGCGGGAGGAGATCTTCGGACCGGTGCTGTCGGTGCTGCCCTACGACGACCCCGAGGAACTGCCCGCGCGGGCCAACGACACCGAGTACGGCCTGGCCGCGTGCGTGTGGACCAAGGACCTGGCCACCGCGCACCGCACCGCGGCGGCGATCCGGGCGGGCAACGTGTTCGTCAACATGCTCCCGCTGCTGGACCCCGCCGCGCCGTGGGGCGGGTTCGGCGCCAGCGGCTGGGGGAGGGAGATGGGCAGCCACGCACTGGACGAGTTCACCGAGACCAAGGGAGTCTGGGTGGGCCTGGGTTGAGCTGTTCAGACCGAACGTTCGAGAGGTTGGGCGCGATGACGATGCACCCGCTGGAACCGCTGAGCGCGGCGGAGATCCTGCGCAACCGCGACGTCCTGCAGCAGGCGGGCCTGCTGCGCGAGTCGACCCGTTTCCCCCTGGTGCAGCTGGCGGAACCGGACAAGGCCACCGTGCTCGCGCACCGCGACGGCGACCCGGTGGAGCGCCGGGCGCGCTCGGTGCTGCTGGACGTCAAGACCGGGGAGCTGACCACCACCGTGGTCTCGCTGACCAGCGGCGAAGTGGTGGACAAGGCCGCGGTGAACCCTGTCGAGCAGGGCCAGCCGCCGGTGATGCTGGACGAGTACGAGCTGGTCGAGCGCATCGTGCGCGCCGACGAGACCTGGCAGCGCGCCATCCGCGACCGCGGCTTCGACGACATCTCCAAGGTCCGGGTCTGCCCGCTGTCGGCGGGGTGGTTCGGCGTCGCCGAGGAGAGCGGCCGCCGCATGCTGCGGGCGCTGGCGTTCGCCCAGGACAGCCCGGACGAGCTGCCCTGGGCGCACCCGATCGACGGGCTGGTGGCCTACGTCGACGTGATCGAGCAGCGCGTGCTGGAGGTGGTCGACGACCGGAAGTTCCCGGTCCCGGCCGAGAGCGGCGACTACACCGACGAGCAGGTGACCGGCCCGCTGCGCGACACCCTGCGCCCGATCGAGATCACCCAGCCCGAGGGGCCGAGCTTCCAGGTCGACGGGCACGAGGTGCGGTGGGAGAACTGGCGGTTCCGCATCGGCTTCGACCCGCGCGAAGGCCTGGTGCTGCACCAGCTGTCGTTCCGCGACGGCGACCGCGAGCGGCCGGTGGTCTACCGGGCGTCGATCGGCGAGATGGTGGTCAACTACGGCGACCCGTCGCCGGTCCGGTTCTGGCAGAACTACTTCGACTCCGGCGAGTACTCGCTGGGCAAGCTCGCCAACGAGCTGGTGCTGGGCTGCGACTGCCTCGGCGAGATCCGCTACTTCGACGCGGTGGTGGCGCAGGAGGACGGCACGCCGCGCACCCTGCGCAACGCGGTGTGCATGCACGAGGAGGACTTCGGGGTGCTGTGGAAGCACACCGACGTGTTCACCGGAACCGCCGAGACCCGGCGGCAGCGGCGGCTGGTGGTGTCCTTCTTCGTCTCCGTCGGCAACTACGACTACGGCTTCTACTGGTACCTCTACCTGGACGGCACCATCCAGCTGGAGACCAAGGCGACCGGCATCGTGTTCACCTCGGCCTACCCGGAGGAGGGCTCGCGCTGGGCGAGCGAGCTCGCGCCCGGCCTCGGCGGCCCGTACCACCAGCACCTGTTCGGCGCGCGGCTGGACATGATGGTGGACGGCACCCGCAACGCGGTGGACGAGGTGGAGGCCCAGCGGGTGCCGATCAGCGCGGACAACCCGCACGGCAACGCCTTCACCCGCCGCGTCACCCGGCTGTCGCGGGAGAGCGAGGGAGGGCGCGAAGCGGACCCGGCCGCGGGCCGCGTGTGGCACGTGGTCAACACCGAGCGCACCAACCGGCTCGGGCAGCCGGTCGGCTACGCCCTGCACCCGCAGGGCTACCCGGTCCTGCTGGCCGACCCGGAGTCCTCGATCGCCAAGCGCGCCGCGTTCGCGACCAAGCACCTGTGGGTCACCCAGCACGCCGAGGACGAGCGCTACCCGGCGGGCGAGTGGGTGAACCAGAGCCACGGCGGTGCGGGCATCCCGGCGTTCACCGCGGCGGACCGCAGCATCGACGGCGAGGACATCGTGCTGTGGCACACCTTCGGCCTGACCCACTTCCCCCGCACCGAGGACTGGCCGATCATGCCGGTGGACTACTGCGGCTTCACCCTGAAACCGGTGGGCTTCTTCGACCGCAACCCCACCCTCGACGTCCCACCCAACCCCAACACCACCTCCCACTGCTGCGAGGGCTGACACCAGTCGTGAGTGCGTAACAGTGTTCGAACACTGTTACGCACTCACGACAAACATGTGCGGATCGTGACTGCGTAGGCGTGCTAGAGGCCCGTTGGATGGTTGTCAGTTCTCCACAAGTGACGGGTTGATCCACAGATTTCGGCCGTGGACTCGGGGTGGCGGTATTGGCTGCCGATCTTCGACTGCATGTCGACGAATTCGAAGTGGTCCCGTCATGTGTCGTTGCCCTCGGCCGAGCTGGAGCGTTGGCGGAAGACTCTCGACGCTCAACACGGAGCGATCTCCAATGCGCAGCTTCGCGAGTTCGGCCTGTCCCACGACTTCGCGAACGCGCAGATCGAAGCACGGCGATGGCAGCTAGTGGTACCGGACGTGTACGCGGTCTTCACCGGCCCGCTGCCGAGATCGTCGTTGATCAGCGCGGCATTGTGCTACGGCGGTCCGTGGGCGGTGCTGAGCCACCGCACCGCTGCCGAGGAGTGGGGGATGCTGCCGATCGCAGAAGGCGAGCCGGTGCACATCACCGTGCCGTACAAGAAGTCCGCTGTCTCCCAGCTGCCGATCGTCCACGTGCACCGCTCTCGCGCGTTCCACCACATCGTGGCTCAGTCGGAACCGCCGCGGACGAACCGCGAGGACACGGTGATCGACGTGGCGGTCTCCGAGCCGACGGCCGCCGCAGCGCGCGATCGCTTGGTGCAACTGGTCGGGGCCAACCGGCTCCCGGTCTGGCGAGTGCAGGCGCAGCTCGAGTTCAGACCCCCGTATCGCTACCGCAAAGCGTTGAAGGACGCACTGCAGCTGCTGACCGGTGGTGCGCTTTCCGTTCTGGAGGCGGAGTATTTGCGGAACGTGGAGCAGGCGCACGGTTTGCCGACGGCCAGGCGGCAGGCTCCGTTCGTGGTGGACGAGATCGTCCTCTGGGAGGACGTGGTCTACGACGATTCGGGTGTGCGTCTGACCGTGCGCCTGGACGGGCGGGAGTTTCACGAGACGCGTCGCATCGCCTTTCGGGATCGGCGCCGCGACAACGCTGCCGAGCTGGCGGAGCGGGCGCGGCTGACCTACGGCTGGCACGACGTCCGCACCGATCCGTGCGGTGTGGCGCGGGAGGTCGTCACCGTGTTGCGCCGTGAAGGCTGGCAGGGCTCACCTCGCTCCTGCCCGCGATGCCCGGGATGAGGTGGTCGTGAGTGCGTAACAGTGTTCGAACACTGTTACGCACTCACGACCTAGGTCGGGGCGGGGTGGCGGGGCGCCGGTGAGAAGCTGGTGCGGTGAGCACTGTCGAACGATGTCCCTGCGGGCTCGGTGAGCCGTTCGCCGAGTGCTGCGGTCGCCTGCACGCCGGTGCGGGGCGCGCGAGCACGGCCGAGCAGTTGATGCGGTCGAGGTTCAGCGCGTTCGCGGTCGGCGATGTCGCGTACCTGCTGGCCTCCTGGCACCCGTCGACCCGGCCGGGGGAGCTGGAGCTCGATCCCGAGCAGCGCTGGGTGCACCTGGAGGTCCTGGAGCGCAGCGGTGGCGGGCCGTTCGACTCCGAGGGCTCCGTGCGGTTCCGGGCGCACTACCGGCTGCCGGGGGAGAAGGGGACGTTGACCGAGCACAGCCGCTTCGTCAAGGAGGGCGGGGCCTGGTTCTACGTCGACGGCGACCACGGGTGATCGGCGCGCCACGGGCTTCGGCGCGGTTCGAACACGGGAACTAGACTTCGTCGGGTGGCGGAATACCGGATCGACGATCTTGCTCGGGCAGCCGGGACGACGGTGCGCAACGTGCGCGTCTACCAGGACCGGGAGCTGCTGCCGCCACCGCGGCGGCAGGGGCGGACGGCGATCTACTCCGACGCGCACCTGGTCCGGCTGCGGCTGATCATCAACATGCTGGAGCGCGGCTACGCGTTCGCCCAGATCAAGGAGATGATCTCGGCCTGGGAGTCGGGCCGCAGCCTCGGCGACGTGCTCGGCCTGGAGGAGGTCGTCGGCGAGTCCTGGGCGGAGGAAGCCCCCCGCGCGGTCACCGCCACCGAGCTGCGCCGGATGTTCGGCAAGCAGTTCAGCCCCGGCAACGTCAAGCGCGCCATGGAGCTCGGCCTGCTGGAGCGGCGCGGGCGCGGGTTCATCTCCCCGAGCCCGCAGCTGCTCGACGCCGGTGCCGAGCTGGTGAGCCTCGGCGTCCCGCTCGGCGAGGTGCTGGACCTGGCCGAGCAGCTCCAGCAGGACATCGACCACGTCGCGGGTCACCTGGTGGAGATGGTCCGCAAGCACGTCCTGACCCGCCCGGTCCCGACCGAGGAAGAGGTCCCGTACTACAGCGACGTCCTCCAGCGCCTCCGCCCGCTGGTGATGTCGGCCCTCAACGCGGCGGCGGCCCGCTCGGCGGCGCGGGTCATCCCGGAGGTGCTCGGCGACCGCCTGATCGAGATGCTCGCCAAGTCCGAGGGGCAGGCCAAGCGGGCCTGACACCGCCGGGGCGCAACCGGTGCTGCCCGGGAGCGGCTGCGCCGCGTGTCGGGGGCGCAGCCGGTCCCCGGTGGACCTCCGCCGCCGAACACGCCTCGTGCGCGGCGAGGTGCCGGACCGCAATCCGGTGCTCACGGGGTCTTCACAACCGCGCAACGGTGTCCGATGTGGACGTTCGTCTGCGTTCTCATCGGCTGGGAAGTCGTTTCCGCGAAGGCCGTTCCGTCCTATTCTCGGCGCGTGCTCTCGCCCAACACGTTCGTCGAACGGCGCGCCATCGATCTGATGCGCGTCACGTGTTGCTCGTGTCGTTGATCTGACGACCGCGTCGATCCGCTGCCGTTCCCGCACGGCATCCCCATTCCCGCACCCCGCGTTCGGCGGGGTCGTTCCCCTGCGCCGGAGAAGCACCGAGAAGTAGGTGACGCATGTCCTCGTCGACCCGCGCCGGGCGGATTCGCCCGGCCCCCCTGATCCGGTTCGTCGCCGGGTTCGCCGCACTGCTGGCGTTCACCGGTTGCGCCGCTGGCGGGGCGTCCGCTGAGCTGCCCGCGGACGCCCCGCTGCCCACCGAGGTGCCGCCCGGCACCGAACTCGTCGTCGCCGACCAGCAGGAACGGGTGCAGACCTTGTTCCGCGCCTCCGGTGAGCTCGACAAGATCCCGGCCCGGGTCGAGTTCGCCAACTTCGTCGGCGGCCCCGAGGTGCTGGAGTCGTTCCGCGCCGAAGCCACCGATGTCGCCATCGTCGGCGACACCCCGCCGATCCACGCGCAGGCCTCCGGCGAGGACGTGCCGATCGTCGCGGCGTTCCGCATCGACCCGAACTCGACCCGTTTCGCGGTGGCCCCCGGCGTGCAGGTGCGCACCCTGCCGGAGCTGCGCGGCAAGAAGATCGCCTACGCCGAGGGCACCGCGCAGCAGACGGCGGTGCTGCGGGCGCTGGAGAAGGCCGGTCTGCGCACGGAGGACGTGCAGCTGGTCCGCTTGCAGCTGGCCGAGTTCAACGACGCGGTGCGCACGGGCGCGGTGGATGTCGCGCCGCTCAACGAGCCCCGGCTGACCCGCTTCCTCGCCCAGACCGGGGGCCGCGGCACCACCATCCCGGTCGCGGAGACCGACGGGACCTCCACGGGCGTCAGCTACCTCTACACCCGGCGCGCGGCGCTGGAGGATCCCGCGAAGGCCGCGGCGATCAGGGCGTTCGTCGAGCACTTCGCGGCGGCTCGCCAGTGGGCGGCGACGCATCCCGCCGAGTGGATCGACGCCTACTACGTCCGGAGCCAGGGCGTGACCCGCGCCGACGGCGAGCGGATCGTGGCTTCCGAGGGCACCGTCGAGTTCCCCCGGCTGGCGTCGCTCATCAGCACGCAGCAGCACACCATCGACCTGCTCGCCGCGGCCGGTGGCCTGCCGAAGCCGTTGAACGCCCACGACCACTTCGACCTGCGCTTCGACGCGGTGCTCGACGAGTCGGTCCGGCGCAGCGGCGGCATCCGGGAGGGCAGCGGTGGCTGAGCAGGTGTCGCAGCGGTGGGGATTGCGCGCGGAATCGCCCACCGGCTCGCTCGCGGAGCGCCGCGCTCGTGCGAAATCGCCGGGAGCGCCCGGTCAGCGGCGGCTCGGCCCGGGCCGCAAGATCCCGTTCCTCCGGTTGGTCGGCCCGGTCGTGCTGCTGCTGGCCTGGCAGCTGTCCGCCAGCACCGGTCTGCTCGATCCGCACACGCTGACGCCGCCCGCGCAGGTGCTGGCCACGGCCGGGGAACTGCTCGCCGACGGGCGGCTGCAGGAACACCTGCTCACCTCGCTGGGGCGGGCTTCGGTGTCGCTGGTGCTGGGCGTCGCGATCGGGCTGGCGCTGGCGCTGGTGGCCGGGCTGAGCCGCGTCGGCGAGGCCCTCATCGACGGTCCGGTGCAGATCAAGCGGGCGATCCCGACGCTGGCGCTGATCCCGCTGGCGATCATCTGGTTCGGCATCGGCGAGGGCATGAAGATCACGGTGGTGACGCTGGCCGTGCTGGTGCCGGTCTACCTCAACACGCACGCCGCGCTGCGCGGCGTCGACCACCGGTTCGTGGAGCTGGCCGAGACCGTGCGGCTGAGCCGTCGGCAGTTCGTGCGGCGGATCGCGATTCCCGGTTCGCTGCCGGGGTTCTTCACCGGGCTGCGGATGGCGGTGACCATCTCGTGGCTGGCGCTGGTGGTGGTGGAGCAGATCAACGCGACCAGCGGGATCGGCTCGCTGATGACGCAGGCCCGCAACTACGCGCAGACCGATGTCATCGTGGTCGGCCTGGTCATCTACGCCTTGTTCGGGCTGCTGTCGGACAGCGTCGTGCGATTCGCGGAAGGGCGGGTGCTGTCGTGGCGGCGGACGTTGGACAGCTGAAGGTCCGGAGTGGACGAGCCGTGCGGGTGCGCGGTCTGGTGCGCGGTTTCGGCGACCGGGTGGTGCTCGACGGCATCGACCTCGACATCGCGGCGGGCGAGTTCGTCGCGCTGCTGGGGCGCAGCGGCTCGGGCAAGAGCACGTTGCTGCGCGCGCTCGCCGATCTCGACCACGACGTCAGCGGCAGCGGGGAGGCGAGCGTGCCGGACAACCGCGCCGTCGTCTTCCAGGATTCGCGGCTGCTGCCGTGGGCGCGGGTGCTCGACAACGTCACGCTCGGCCTGTCCGGTGCGGCCGAGCGGGGGCGCGCGATGCTCGCGGAGGTCGGGCTCGCCGGGCGCGAACGCTCCTGGCCGAACGCGCTCTCCGGCGGTGAGCAGCAACGCGCGGCGCTCGCCCGCTCGCTGGTGCGCGAACCCGAACTCCTGCTCGCCGACGAACCGTTCGGCGCGCTCGACGCGCTGACCCGGATCCGGATGCACCGGCTGCTGCGCGAGCTGTGCGCCCGGCACCGGCCCGCGGTGCTGCTGGTGACCCACGACGTCGACGAGGCGATCACGCTCGCCGACCGGGTGCTGGTGCTCGATCGCGGCACCATCGCCGTCAACCGGGAGATCGACCTGCCCGCCCCGCGTTCGCACCGCGATCCGGGGTTCATCGACCACCGGGACGCCCTGCTCGCGGCGCTCGGGGTGACGGAGGACAACCATGGCTGAACGGACACTGCACCTCAACGCGTTCCTGATGAACGTCGGCCACCACGAGGCGGCGTGGCGGCTGCCGGGCAGCGACCCGGCCGCGGCGACCAGCATCGCGCACTACGTGAACCTGGCGCGCATCGCCGAGCGCGGCACCTTCGACTCGGTGTTCCTGGCCGACACCCCGGCGCTGCGCGCCGACGTCGGCCAGCGCCCGGCGGTCGCGCTGGAGCCGACCGTTCTGCTGACCGCGCTCGCGGCGGCCACCGACCGGATCGGCCTGATCGCGACCGCCTCCACCACCTACGACGAGCCCTACAACCTGGCCCGCCGGTTCGCCTCCCTGGACCACGTCAGCGGCGGCCGGGCGGGCTGGAACATCGTCACCAACGCGGTGGTGGAGGCGGCGCGGAACTTCAACCTGGACGAGCTGCCGTCGCACCGCGCCCGCTACCGCCGCGCGGCGGAGTTCGTGTCGGTGGCCCAGAAGCTCTGGGACAGCTGGGAGGACGACGCCGAGGTGCACGACAAGTCCGGGGTCTGGGCGGACGAGCGGAAGGTGCACGCCATCGACCACCGCGGCGAGCACTTCAGCGTCCGCGGTCCGCTGAACGTGCCCCGCCCGCCGCAGGGCCACCCGCTGCTGGTGCAGGCGGGGTCGTCGGAGGACGGCAAGGCGCTGGCCGGGCAGTTCGCCGAGGCGGTGTTCACCGCGCAGCAGACCCTCGACGAGGGCAAGGCGTTCTACGCCGACCTCAAGGAACGCGCGCAGCAGCACGGCCGCGCACCGGAGTCGATCAAGATCCTGCCGGGCATCGTGCCGGTAATCGGCGCCACCGAGGCCGAGGCCCGGAAGCTGGAAGCCGAGCTCAGCGACCACATCGTGCACAGCTACGCCCTGCACCGGCTGTCCACCCTGCTGGGCGTCGAGCTGACCGAGGCGGATCTGGACCGTCGGCTCGACCCGGCGGAGCTGCCCGGCGAGGACCGCATCGAGGCGGCCAAGAGCCGCTACACGCTGGTGGCCGACCTGGCCCTGCGGGAGAACCTGACGGTCCGCGAGATCATCCACCGCCTGGGCGGCGGACGCGGCCACCGCACGTTCACCGGCACCCCGGAGCAGATCGCCGACACCATCGAGCACTGGTTCACCAGCGGCGCGGCGGACGGCTTCAACGTGATGCCCCCGGTGCTGCCGAGCGGTCTGGAGTCCTTCGTGGACCACGTGGTGCCGATCCTGCGTTCCCGCAACCTCTTCCGCACCACCTACGCGGGCCGAACGCTGCGGGAGCACTACGGCCTGCCGCGCCCGGCCAACCAGTTCGCCGACCTGGCGCACGCCTCCTGACCCCGGGCGGAGGGCACCTCCCAGCACCGGGGTACCCTCCGGGTGCGCTGCGGCGCCCGGATCGCCCGTCCACAAGTCCCTGGTACGCCGAGGCCGCGGTGCTCGCCAGGTCGTCGAGCCGGTGGGAGCTGCTGATCGGCAGCGCGGGCCAGTCGTCGGCGTGCTCCCTGAGAACCGCCGCTGCGGTGCTCGGGCACTCGCGCGCACGGGCCGTGGAGCCGGTGTGTGACACTCCTTTTCGACCCGGCTCAAGCTCCAGAGGACCCCATGACCAACGCAGCACCCGAGACCAGCACCTCCCGCACGGCCGCGGACCGCGTGGCGCGCGCGCTCACCGAGGTCTTCGCGCCGTGGGTGATCGTGGTGCTGCTCCCGCTCGCGGTGGCTTGGCGGGCGACCGCGAGCATCGGCCCGGCGCTGGGCTGGGGGCTGCTGGTCTCGGCGACCAGCAGCATCCTGCCGATGGGCGTCATCGTGTGGGGCGCGCGCACCGGGCGCTGGGACAGCCATCACGTGCGCGACCGCGCGGGCCGCTTCGTGCCGTTCGTCGCGCTGATCGCGATGAGCCTGGTCGGGCTGGGGCTGCTGATGCTGCTGGGGGCGCCGTGGCTGCTGATCGCCCTGGACATCGCCATGATCGTGTCGCTGTTCGTCACCGGCGGCATCACGGTCTGGTGGAAGGTCTCGATGCACTCGGCGGTGGCCGCGGGCGCGGTGGTGATCCTCGCCGTGCTCTTCCACCCGGTGTGCTGGGTCCTGCTGCTGGTGGTCGCGGCGATCTCCTGGTCCCGCGTCCGGCTCGGCGACCACACGACGGCCCAGGTCACCATCGGCGCGATCGTGGGCGCGGTCGTCGGCGGCGGACTGTTCATGGCCCTCATCTGGTCGTGAGTGCGAATCAGGGCTGGAACACTGTTACGCACTCACGACCAGATCAGACACCGTCGGCTCGGGCTCGGTCGCGGACCTGCGCGACGATGGGGGAGCGCTCGGCCGCTCGGCCGACCTCGATCAGCCAGCGGGCTTCGGTGGTGGTGTCCGAGGCGACTCCTCGGTACGGGGCGCTGGATTCGTCCGGTTCCGGTTGGTGGCGGTGGCCCGCGGCGTGCGCGTCCAGGGCCGTGACCAGGCAGGCCGCCTCCGCGGTCTGGTGGGCCGCTCGTTCGTCGAGGCCCGCTTCCGCCGCGGCCCGGTGGGCCCAGGCGCTGACCGAGGGGTGCACGTAGGGGCGGAGGACCAGCTGGGCGTCGCGGATCTCCACCACCCGGCGGTACAGCGCGAACTGCGCGTTCGGCGCGACCATCCCGGTGGGCAGGGTGATCTGCGGGAGCTCCTCGGCCAGTCGGCTCCACAGTGGACGCAGCTGCCGGAGCTGGCGCTTGGCGCGCAACCAGGCGAACGGCAGCACCACCCGCGGCCCCCACACCGGCATGGTGGCCCCGAGCGCCACCAGCGCCACGCACGCCGCCGCGCACGCACCGCCGATCGGGTCCAGGACCCCGGGCTGGTGCCCGGCCACCGACACGACGGCGGCCGCGATCTTGCTCGCCGCCCAGAACCCCGACGCCACGCAACCGGCCTGGATGGTGCGGAGCCCGGCGCGCAGCCAGCGGCGGCTGGTCTGGGAGATGTAGCGGCGCAGGAACCAGCCGAACGCCAGCGTGGCCCACCCGATGTAGAGCGAGAACACGACGAGGTAGGCCGCCACGGCGGGGCGGTCGGCGAACGCGGCCAGGAAGTCGGGGTCGAACGGGATGCCCGCGGACATCAGCAGCACCGCCATGACCACCGCCGCGAGCGCGGCCACCAGGAACTGGAGCCGCATCACGCGGTGCGCCTTCGCGTCCTCGTGGAGCAGGTGCGCCAGCAGCCCGTGGACGCACACCGCCGCCAGGATGGCCAGCAGGTTCGCCGCGAGCCGACCGGAGTTCGGCACCGGCTCCCAGGTCGCGACCCAGGTCAGCGAATCGGTGGCGACCAGGGCGGCGGACAGGCCGACCGACCCGATCGCGCCGCACAGGTAGCGCACGCTCGGCGTCGTCGAGCGCCGCGACTGGACGAGCTTGGCGACCGCCGCCAGCACCGCGATGAGGCCAGCGCCCTGCAGGACGATGCTGGTCATCGGCGCTTCTCGGGACCGCGGCGGGCGCTGTCGAACGTCGCCTGGATCTCGCGCAGCGTGCGGCCGGACTTGGCGTCGAGCTTGCGCACGCGGCGCAGCGGCGCCGGGGCGCGCCCCGCGCGGTACAGGTAGAGGCTGGCCACCAGCTCGGCCTCCTGCTCGGTGGTGGCGTCGAAGGCGGAGCGGCCGAGCACGCTCTGCACCAGGTCCCGCGGCAGGTCCGGCACCAGCGCCGCCACCAGCGGGGAGTCGGCGAGCTTGGTGTCGGAGTGCCCGCACACCAGGTGCCCGACCTCGTGCAGGATGATGTGCTCCTCGTGCAGCGGGGTGCTCGGCAGGTAGCCGATCACGTCCCGGTCGGCCAGCGAGATCAGCGCCCCGCACGGGCTGTCGGACTCCACCGCGGACACCCGGCGCAGCTCGATCGGCCGCCCGCGGAGCTCGGACAGCTCGGCGATGAAGGTCTCCAGGTCCCACGGCGAGGGCAGGGGCAGGGCGGCGGCCAGCTCCTGGCACCGGGCCGCGAGGTCGCGCTGCTGGGACGGGGTCACCCGGCGATCCTCGCTCATGACCAGGACCAGGCGCGCGCAGCGGAACGACTCGTGATCAGGCTCATGCTTCATCGTGATCGGAGGTGGTGTTGGAGCGGCGCAGGTCCTCGACCACGCCGCGGATGCGGTCGGCCTGGGCCGGGGTCAGCCCGCGCAGGCTCACCGACTCCACACCGCCTTCCTTGAGGCTGCGCAGCTCCACCAGCGCGGCCAGCTGGGTCCGGATCTTGTCGCCGTGCTCGCCGTCGTCGAAGGTGTCCAGCGGTACGCCGAAGAAACCGGCCAGCGCCTTCAGGTGCTGCCAGCCGGGGTTCGGCGACTCGCCGGAGAGGATCTTGTAGAGCTGCGAGAGCGAGATCCCGGTGGCCGCGGCGATCGCCTTGACCTCGTACGGCTTCCCGGTCTCGGGGTTGGGGAAGGACTCCCGCAGCCACGCCAGCCGTTCGGCCAGGGCAGCACCAGGGTCGTTCATCACACTCTCCGAAATCACGCGGCTTGGACCGTTTCGCCGATTGACGGATTCTCGCATCTAAGATTACCGTCTGTCGAGATTCCACGATCGTGGAATCGGAGTGCTGGGGGTGTGCCAGACAGGGCGCGGCGTGGCGTGCATACCGCGTCCTGCCTGGCACCCAAGTCCTCGCGGACCCGAGGTGAGCGCCGTCGCCGGCGCGCCGGGCGATCACCCGCTGTGTTGGAGACCACTCGGCTCCCGGGCCGCAGAATTCGGGTGCGGTCCACTGCGAACCCGGAGCGGTGGAAGGGCCTCAACCTGCTCGGCTTCGCCCTCGGCCAGGTCCGCGATCAGCTTAGGCAGCATCCGGAAAACCTTGCCCTGCAACGACTTTCCGACTGGTGGCGCGGATGCTCCTTGCGTCTCCACCGGGAGTCTTTCGCGCGCCGCCGGGGTGGGGTCGGTGCGGTGGGCCGGGGCGTGGAGAATTCCGCCATGACGACGGGACTTCAGGCGGCAGCGCGGCGGCTGGCGCTGGGGGTGCGCGCCGGGGGCGGGCGCACCGGACCTGCGATCGTGTGGATGCGCGTCGAGGTGGACGCCGTTCGGATCACGCACCCGGTCGGCGTCGAGGTCGACCTCGAACCGGACTTCTTCGACGCGAAGTCGGCGCTCCTGGACCTGCTCCCGGTACCGTCCGCGGGGCGCCCGCTGGTCGTGGAGCTGGTGGTCCACGAGTCCGGCCGCTTCGAGCTGGCCTTCAGCTCGGCCCTGGAGTCGGAGTCCCGCGTGGTGCTCGACGACGAGTTCCGGCTCCCCGGACATCCGCTGCCCGGCATGGCGCTCCCGGCCGCGGCGCGGCACACCGGTGAGCCGACCGATCCGGCGGTGCTGGCCGAGATCTCCGCGCTGTTCCAGGAGTTCGTCGCGCGGTACCAGGAGATCAAGGGGCGGCCACCGGCGTTGCGCCCCGGCTACTCCGAGCGGGAGATCGCCGCGGCCGAAGCCGAACTGGGCGCCCGACTCCCGGAGGACCTGCGCGCGCTGTACCGGATGACCCGGGACGACGCGGCCGAGACCGGATTGCTCGGCCGGTACTCGCCGTACCCGCTGGACCACGTCGTGGAGTACCACCAGCCGGGTTCGCTGGGCTGGAACGACGGGCCGTTCGACGACGCCGTGGTCTTCGAATCGGAACCGCCGGACACCATCAAGCGCCTGTCGCGCAACGACTGGTGGATCACCTTCGCCACGGACTTCGCGATGAACAACCTCGCGGTCGACCTCGACCCGGCCGAGCGCGGCAGGCCCGGCCAGATCTTCGAGTACGGCCGCGACGTCCACGGCCCGCCGGACTACTACGCGGAATCCGTCACCGAGGTGCTGACCGGCGTCGTGGAAGCCCTGCGCGAAGGCGACTACGAGGACGAGGACCCGGAATCGGACTACCTGCAGACCTGCACCGGTCTCGGCGGCGCGGGCTTCGACGAGCGGGTCCACCACGACTTCGGCAACCGCGACCCGGCCGAGATCGCGGAACTCGACGGCGACGCCCAGCTGATCTCCATCAACGACGCGGTGGACCTGGACCTGGCCGCGCTGACCCCGCTGCGCAACCTGCGCGAGCTCCGGATCAACCGCGCGAAGCTCGTCGTACCGGCGCTGAGCGGTCTGCCCGCCCTGGAGTCAGTGTCGATCGAAGCGGAGCGGATCGACCTCCACACCCTGGCGGACCAGCCGACGATCTGGGACCTGAAGCTCACCGGAGCGGCCGAGCGGCTCGACGTCGCAGTGCTGCGCACCCTGCCGGTGCTGACCAGGCTGGACCTGTCGGAGGTCGAGGTCGAGGACGTCGCGCCGATCGCGGACCTGCCGGGTCTGCGCGTGCTGGTCCTCAACGCGGCCCAGTGGGCGGACCTGCGCCGGATGGGCCTCCGCCCGCCGAACCTGGCCGCGGCGGAACGGGTGGGCACGGGCTCGCTCCGCGAAACGGCGGACTGGGCGGAATGGCTCACCGGAAACCCGGTGCCGCTCAACACGACCTCCGGCACCACGAGGTGAAGCGACGGGCGCCCTCCGCGGAGGACGCCCGTCGCTATCGGGGGTGCGGCCGGACGGTGTCGGGGAGGGGGCGAACCCGCCCGGCCGCGCGGCTCGATGCTCGGAGGTCGGGGGAGCGCATCGAGCCGGGTTTCAGAGGCGCCGCAGGGATTCCAGGACGCGGTGCTGGAGCTCCAGCGGCGGAGCTTCGGGCGGGGTCAGCGGCCACTGCGGTGGTTCCGGGGTGTCCGGTTCGCGGAGGCGGTGCCTGCCGGTGGGTTGGTCGCGCCGGGATTCGGCCTCGACGTGCTCGATGAGCTGCCAGACGTTCGTCGCGCCCTCGCCCGCGCCCGCGTGCTGGGGGAGGCGCCGGTGGTGGACGTACATGAGCGTCATGCCGATGAGCAGGGACAGCAGGCAGGCGGTGGCGGTCCAGAACGGGGACATCAGGTGGTTCCTCCTCGTCGGTCGAGCACGGATCGGTCGGCTCTCGCGCTCACGGCTCGACACCGGCGAGCCGCCGAGCCTCCCGATTGCACTCGGCGCAGGTCCCCCAGAGCCACGCCACCTCGCTGTTGTCCGCGGAAACCTCCTGCTGGCACAGCGTTTCCACCTGCGTCCCGGTCGGATAAGCGCACCCGACGGGCTTCTCGGCCAAGCTCGCATGCCGCTGCCCAGCAGCAGGCACCCAGTGAAACGGATACATCGGCGACCCCAGTCAATCTGAAAATGGTTCCGAGAACTTGCTAGTGGTTCCTGGAACCACTCTCCCGATGTTGAACCGCCTTGGCAATCACCTGGACGAGGGTTCTTACCTGGATCTTTGCTCGTTAGGATCGGTTCATGGCTCGAACCGCCAAGACGAATCCCCGCGCTCGTGTTCTGGGCGCTGAACTGCGACAACTACGGGAAGCAGCGGGGTTGGGTGTTCGCGAGTTGGGACGCCGTCTCGGAGTTGGCCACACGACGGTCTGGCGGTACGAGTCCGGCGTGAAGCCACCGTCTCCTGAGGACACTGCCAGCGTTCTCACGGCGCTGGGCGTGACTGGTGCGGAGAAGGATCGCATCGTCAAGATGGCGCGAACCGTCCGTGACCCGAACTGGCTCACGTCCGGCGTTCCTGGAATCCGCGAAGAGCTCGCCGCGCTGATGGAGTTCGAGCGCACGGCCAGGCAAATCACGGAGGTCGGAATCCTCGTGTTCTCCGGGCTGTTGCAGACGCGCGAATACATGCGTGCCGTCATGGACAGTCTTCCCGCTGATCGGGTGGAGACTCGAATAGCGTTCCGGCTTAGCCGACGCGAGATCCTCGACAGAGAGGATGGGCCACACCTGGTTTCTCTCGTTGCTGAAGCTGCGCTGTGGGAACGCATCGGCGGTGCGCGGGTGATGGCTGACCAGCTTCGTTACCTGGCGAAGGTATCCAAGCGGAGCAATGTGACGATTCAGGTTCTTCCCGCTGGTGCGACGACCTGGCACCCAGCGCACGCGGGACCGTTCATCTTGTTCGAGTTCGATGATCAGCAGCCGATCGTGCACTTGGAGCACTACCGTACGTCTGCCTTCCTGCGGAACGTGAAGGATGTTAGGGACTACTGCGATGCAGCGGATAGCCTTCGGCGAAGTGCGATGAGTCCCGAGGAGTCGAGGGAGCTCATCGTCCGACGAGCAGAAGCGATCGAGAGTGAGCTCGACTGATGTTCTCAACTGAGCCGACAGGCTGGCGAAAGTCTTCGCGATCTCAACAGGAGACGGCGTGCGTCGAGATCGCGCCCACCGCCTCCGGTGCGGCGGTGCGGGACTCGAAGGACCGGGCGGCCGGGTACTTCACGACGACCGCTCACCAGTGGCGGTTATTCGTCACCGCTGTCAAGGCGGGCCGCTTCGAGAGCTGACCGCGCTGGGGTCGTGAGTGCGTAACAGTGTTCTAGCACCGTTTCGCGCTCACGACCCCTGAGCAGCGGAAACCGTTGGTGCTGCTGGATCTGATCGCGGTGGTGCGATGGAGGTAAGGCCTGCGGCTGATTGGGCCATTTGATCGATTTCTCTCCCACGGGTGAACAGGGCCTGGCTACTCTCGCGGCTGCGACGAGTCGTGTCCCAACGTGAACCTGGGGGAGGACATGGACGGGAACATCCTCGATCCCGACGGTGCCCGCGAGCGGCTGGCCGCGTGGAAGGACCAGATCGAAAAGCTCGCCGCCGACACCAAGACGATGAGCGAACGGCTGCAGGAGGTCCGGGTCACCGCGACCGACCCGAAGGGCCTGGTCGAGCTCACCATCGACTCGACGGGCGCGCTGGTCGACATCAAGCTCACCAACCGGATGGAGCGCACCGCCCCGGACGAGGTCTCCCGGACGATCATGGCGACCCTCGCCGAGGCGAAGAACCAGCTGGCCGACCGCTCCCAGGAGATCATCGCCGACACGGTGGGCACCGAGTCCGCCGCGGCGCGGGCGATCTCCGAGTCCGTCGGCAACCACCTGCGCACCAGTCCCGCCGAGGAGAGCACCGCCGCCCCCGAAGCCGACGTCGAGGACGACAACGAGAACAAGTCGTTCATGGAGAAGTGGTGACCATGGGCGACGGCTTCAACGTCAGCGCCGAGCAGATCCGCGCCCACGCGGGCCGGATCGAGGAGATCCAGGCCCGCTTCGACGCGGTGAAGTCGGCCAGCTCGCAGATCCAGCAGGACGACCAGGCCTACGGGCTGCTCTGCGGCTGGATCGCCGGGGTCCTCGAAGGTCGGCACACCCGCCAGGACGAGCTGATCGACTTCGTGTCGGAGAACCTCTCGATGGCCGCGGAGTCGTTGCGCGCCACCGCGGACGACTACCAGAGCCTCGACGAGCAGCACGCGGACCTGATCCAGTCGTCCGGCGGTGAGATGCCATGAGCGACAATTCGCTGGTCGCACCGGTCGAGTCGACCCGCAAGCCGTGGACCGGCTCCGGGCTGGCCGACGGCGTGGAGGGCCTGGTCACCTCGATCCAGAACGAGGACTGGGTCTCCGGCGCGCTGGCCGGGATGGGTCTGGGCCTCGAAGTCGCCTCCGCCGTGCTCGACCCGTTCAGCGCCCTGCTGTCCAACGGCATCGGCTGGGCCATGGAGTACTTCGAACCGCTGCGGCAGATCCTCGACGAGCTGACCGGCATGCCGGACGTGGTCAGGTCCCACGCGGCGACCTGGAACAACATGGCCGAAGAGCTCGGCTCCATGGCCCAAGACCTCAAGTCGAGCCTCGAGTCCGACCTGCCCGACTGGCAGGGCGCGGCGGCGGACGCCTACCAGTCGATGATGGCCAACAACGTGGAGGCCATCGGCGGCCTGGCCGCGATCTCGGCGGCGATGGCCTCGGCCACCGAAGGCGCGGGCGGCCTGGTCGAGATGACCCGCGAGATCGTCCGCGACCTGATCGCGGACCTGGTAGCGCGCGTGATCGTCTGGGCGGTCGAAGCGATCTTCGTGGTCACGATCCCGGTGATCGCGGCCCAGATCGTGTCGGCGGTGGTCAAGTGGGTCGGCCGCATCTTCACCTACGTCACGAGCCTGATCGACAGCCTGACGAACCTGAGCAAGCTCATGAACGGATGAGGGGGAATCCGTGGCACCGCGAAAGCCCAGAGGAGGCGACGGAGGCGGAGAAGGGGGAACCCCCCAGAAGAACAAGCCCCCGCAAACGGTAGGCGGCATAGACGCGAGCACCAGCGTCTCCAAGGCCCAAGACGCAACCCACCAAGCAGCCCAAAGCGGCAGAGCCGGCGGAAACGGCCAAAACCCCACAACACCAGCAGGGACCACGCCGCCACCGAAGTCCGACCCACCGCCGCAGGACCCGTCAAAGCCCGGCGACCAGGACACCCCGCTGCAGGACAAGTCCGACGACCCGCAGAACCCGACGACGGACGGGGAGAAGCGGAACACCGAGGGCGATCCCATTGACATCGCCACTGGCGAGATGATCCTGCCGCAAACCGATGTGCAGTTGCAGTCGGTCCTGCCCCTGGTGATTCGGCGGACGCACCTGTCCTCGTATCGGGTGGGCATGCGCTTCGGGGCGTCCTGGACGTCCACGCTGGATCAACGGCTGGAGCTCAGCAGCGCAGGCGTGTCGTTCGCTGCGGAGGACGGCAAGCTGCTGCTCGCCCCGACGCCAGCCGTCGGTGCCACCTCGCGGTTCGCTGGCTCTTTCCACGAACTCACCCGCGACGAAGACGGCGGTTTCACCCTCGCTGAGTTCGGTACTGGCCGGAAGCTGTTGTTCGCGCGGGGCAAGGACGTCCTGCCGTTGATCGCGGTCGTGGACCGCAACGGTCACCGCATCGATTTCGACTACGACGCCGCTGGAACTCCCGTCGAAGTGCGGCACTCCGGCGGCTACCGCATCCGCGTGGAGTCCGAGGACGGGCTGGTCACTGCGCTGTACCTCTGCGGAGCGGACAACGGTGACGATGTCCTGCTGATGCGCTACGTCTACGAGGACGAGCGGCTCACCGAGGTGATCAACGCCTCGGGCCTGCCGATGCGCTTCACGTACGACCGAGCAGGCCGCATCACGAGCTGGACCGACCGAAACGACAAGTGGTACCGCTACACCTACGACGCAGAAGGTCGGGTCGTGGCTGTGGAAGGTTCCGGCCGCTTCCTCAGCGGCACCGTTGAGTACGACCGCGAGAACCGGATCACCTACTGGACCAATTCGCAGGGAGCCCGCACCGCTTACCACCTGAACGAAGCAGGTCAGACGATTCGCGAGGTCGATCCGCTCGGTGGCGAGACCCGGTCCGAGTGGGACGATTACGACCGCCTGCTCTCCCGGACCGACCCGATCGGACGCACGACCCGTTACGAGTACGACGATGACGGCAACCTGACCGCGGTCACCCGACCGGACGGGAGTCAGGCTCGCTTCGAGTACAACGACCTCCGGCTCCCGATCACGGTCATCGCGCCGGACGGCACGGTGTCACGGCGTGAGTACGACGAGCGCGGAAACCTGGTGCGGGTGGTCGATCCGGTCGGAGCGGTCACCAGCTACGCCTACGACGAGCGCGGCCATCTGACGAGCATCACGGACGCGCTGGGCAACGTGCAGCAGTTCGAGACCGATGAAGCAGGTCTGACGGTTGCGATCACGAACCCGCTCGGTCATGAAACTCGTTATGAGCGCGATGGGTTTGGCCGTCTCGCCGCCGTTGCCGATCCACTCGGCGGGACGACGCGGTTCGGCTGGACCGTGGACGGCAAGCCAGCTCACCGAACGCTGCCCGATGGTTCGACAGAACGCTGGATCTACGACGGGGAAAGCAACCTTCGAGCGCGAATCGACGCGCTGGGGCAGGTCACCGGTACTGAAGTAACCCACTTCGACCTGCCGTCAGCGGTCGTCCGGCCGGACGGGACGCGCCTGCAGTTCGGCTACGACTCTGAGCTCCGCTTGGTCAGCGTCACCAACGAACAAGGCCTGGTGTGGCGTTATGAGTACGACGCCGCCGGGAACCTGGTGCGCGAGATCGACTTCAACGATCGAGTGGTCACGTATAGCTACGATCCGGCCGGACAGCTGGTGGAGCGCATCAACGGCGCTGGCGAATCCGCTCGGTTCGTCCGAGATCTGCTCGGCAACGTGATCGAGCGTCGCGGTCGGACCTCGGTCTCGACATTCGCCTACGACCCGCTGGGGCGTCTCGTCGAGGCGACTGATGGCGACACCCGGGTCTCCTACCGGCGGGACGCGGCCGGTCGCGTGATCTCCGAGTCCGTCAACGGGCGGACCGTCCACTCGGTTTACGACCAGCTAGGTCGTCGGGTCCGCCGACGCACGCCGTCCGGGGCCGAGAGCACGTGGGAGTACGACCCGAACAGCAATCTCGTTGCGCTGCACACGGCTGGTCAGACGCTGACCTTCGGGTACGACGCCGCGGGTAGGGAGGTCCAGCGTCAGATCGGTGTCGACACCGTCCTGACGCAGGCGTGGGACGTGAACCACCGGTTGCTCTCGCAATCCGTCATCGGTGCATCCGGTCGGCGGATGCAAGAGCGCTCGTACACGTACCGAGCGGACGGCTACCTGGCCGGGATCGACGACCAGCTCACCGGACCGCGCACGTTCGAACTGGACCTCGCGGGGCGGGTCACCGCGATCACCGGATCAGGTTGGGACGAGCGTTATGCCTATGACGAAGCTGGAAACCCGAGCCGTGCCACCTGGCCGGTGTTGCCCGGCTCGGCGGATGCCGACGAGCTCGGTGACCGGGAGTACCAGGGCACCCTGATTCGCCGCGCGGGCAACGTCAGGTACGAGCACGACGCCCAAGGGCGCGTCGTGCTGCGGCAGCGGAAGCGGCTTTCGCGCAAGCCCGACACCTGGCGCTACTACTGGGACGACGACGACCGCCTGGTTGAAGTCCTCACGCCGGACGGCTCCCGCTGGCGCTACCGCTACGACGCTCTGGGGCGGCGCGTCGCGAAACAGCGCCTGTCACCTGACGGCTCACAGGTCTTGGAGCAGGTCGAATTCACCTGGGACGGCACGGTTCTCGCCGAGCAAGCGCACACGGACGGCTTCGCCGACGTTTCCGGCCCCAGCACGACCCGAGTCACCGTATGGGAATACGAACCCGGCACCTTCCGCCCGCTGACGCAAACCGAACGGGCACCGCTGCGCAACGCGCCCCAGCAGTGGATCGACGAGCAGTTCTACTCCATCATCACGGATCTCGTCGGCACCCCCACCGAACTGATCAACGATCGCGGTGGCATCGCCTGGTTCCAGCGCACCACCCTGTGGGGTAAGCCCACAGCTCAGAGCAGTGCCGGTGGCTATACCCCGTTGCGGTTCCCGGGGCAGTACTACGACCAGGAAACAGGGCTCAACTACAACTTCCACCGTCACTACGACCCCAGCTCCGGCTACTACGCGAGCGTGGACCCGCTGGGGCTGGTGGCAGGACCGGATCCGCACCGCTACGTCTCGAATCCGACGGAGTTCGTGGACCCGCTGGGCCTCGCGCCGTACAAGCTGAACCTGGGTTCGGGACAGAACCCGATGGATGGCGCGGTCAACCTCAACAAGGAGCCGGACACGGGCGTCGACGTCGTCGCCTCGGCAGACCAACTCCCGTTCCGGGATGGTAGTTTTAAGGAAGTCCACGCTGTTAACCCGTTCGGATACCAGCCGGTGTCCGCGGAAACGGCGAGGGTGCTGGACACCGACGGGAAGCTCTACGTCACGGGGAGCCCCAAGAACAAGTGGATCAAGCCGCCGGATGACCCGGAATCCTTCGGGCTCGTCCGGGAAACCCCGAAGGAAGGCATCCCCATGATCCCCGAGCACCAGTTCGGCACGCAGCGGCTGAGCAATGGGGAGCCCCTGCGGACCACCGAAAACCACCGGACGCACATCTACCGGAAGCTCTAGGGCTGCATGTCTGTCGAATCGATGCGGATCATCATGAACGGCTTGGTGGACCGATTGCACCCAGGTCTGCCCGGATCGGCGCTCGGTGACGTGCTCGACCAGCTGATCTACCTGACCGATGACAACGGCAGCGACTTGCTCCAGGTCTGCCGCGAGTGGATTCGGGGTAGCGATCTGCGCCGCGCTGATGCGGCATTGAGTCTGTCCGAGGTGTTCCTCTTCAACACCCGCGAGGACCTGGAAGCAGAGCTGGGAGCGGCTGCGGACAGGTGGCCCGAGCTGGCCCCCAGGGTTGCGAAGATCCTCAACGACTGGGATCGAATTCAGCCGGACTGATCTTTCACGGCGGAAGGGGTTCGCTCGTCCGGCGTTTCGTCCCGAGCGGATGATCGGTTTGGGCCCGGTTTCTCCATCACCTGGGGCGTTTGTGAGGCGTGTGGGCGCCGAGGCTCCGCGTGTTGAGTCGCCGGGCGAGTTCCGGGCATGGGGCACGTGCTCGGGGAGGTACGGGACCACTTCGGGCCGTTGCAGGAGGGCGACCTGTGTCGTGACAGGGGTTGCCGTTAGGTGCGGATGAAGCAGAAGGGCGCCTTGACCGTGTGGTGGTCAAGGCGCCCTTCGGTGTCAGGTCAGTTGCCGAAGCCCGCTCGGCGGAGGGCGTCGGCCATTGAGCCGGACGGGGCGTTGTCGCGGTGGCGCTGGCCTCCTCGGCCCTTGCCTCCGTTGCGGCCTCCGTTGCCTCGGCCGTTGCCGTTGCGGTTGTTCTGGGGGCGGCCGTTGCCTCGGCCCGAGTCCCGGTTCGGCTTGCCGTCCGCTCCTGGTTCGTCGTCGAGGCGCAACGTCAGGGAGATCCGCTTGCGGGGGATGTCCACGTCGAGGACCTTGACTCGGACGATGTCTCCCGACTTGACCACGTCGTGGGGGTCGTTGACGAAGTTCTTCGACATCGCCGAGACGTGGACCAGGCCGTCCTGGTGGACTCCCACGTCCACGAAGGCGCCGAAGGCCGCCACGTTGGTGACCACGCCCTCCAGGGTCATGCCCGGCTTGAGGTCCGCGATCTTCTCCACGCCTTCGGCGAAGGACGCCGTCTTGAACTCCGGGCGGGGGTCGCGGCCCGGCTTGTCCAGCTCGGCGAGGATGTCGGTGACCGTCGGCAGGCCGAAGTTGTCGTCCACGAAGTCCTTGGGCTGCAACGACTTCAGCACCCGCGTGTTGCCGATCAGCTCGCGGATCCCGGTGCCGGTGCTGCCGATGATGCGCTGCACCACCGGGTAGGCCTCCGGGTGCACCGCCGAGGAGTCCAGCGGGTCGTCGCCGTCCGGGATGCGCAGGAAGCCCGCGCACTGCTCGAACGCCTTCGGGCCCAGGCGCGCGACGTCCTTGAGCTTCTGGCGGGTGCGGAACGGGCCGTTGGTGTCGCGGTGCTGGACGATGTTGGCCGCCAGCGTCTCGCTGATGCCCGACACGCGGGTCAGCAGCGGGGCCGAGGCCGTGTTGACGTCCACGCCGACCGCGTTCACGCAGTCCTCGACCACCGCGTCCAGCGAGCGGGACAGCTTCGTCTCCGACACGTCGTGCTGGTACTGGCCCACGCCGATCGACTTCGGGTCGATCTTCACCAGCTCCGCCAGCGGGTCCTGCAGGCGGCGGGCGATCGACACCGCGCCGCGCAGCGAGACGTCCAGGTCCGGCAGCTCGCGGGAGGCGTAGGCCGAGGCCGAGTAGACCGACGCGCCCGCCTCGGACACCGAGATCTTGGTCAGCTTCAGGTCCGGGTTCTGGCTGATCAGCTCACCGGCCAGCTTGTCGGTCTCGCGGGAGGCCGTGCCGTTGCCGATCGCGATCAGGTCGACGCTGTGCTCCTTGGCCAGCGCCGCGAGCTTGGCCAGCGCCTGGTCCCACTGCCGCTGCGGCTGGTGCGGGTAGATCGTGTCGGTGGCCACCACCTTGCCGGTGCCGTCCACCACCGCGACCTTCACACCGGTCCGGTAGCCCGGGTCCAGGCCCATCGTGGCGCGCGAGCCCGCGGGCGCGGCCAGCAGCAGGTCGCGCAGGTTGGCCGCGAACACCCGGACCGCCTCGTCCTCGGCGTTCTGCCGCATCCGCAGCCGCAGGTCCACGCTCAGGCGGGTCAGGATGCGGGTCCGCCACGCCCAGCGGACCACGTCCGACAACCACTTGTCCGCCGGGCGGCCCTGGTCGGCGATGCCGAACTGCTGGGCGATGCGCAGCTCGTAGTCGGTCGGGCCGACCTGCTCGGAGCCGTTGTCGGGCTCCAGGGACAGCTCCAGCACCTCCTCGTTCTCACCGCGGAACAGCGCCAGGATGCGGTGCGAGGGCAGGTCGGTGAAGGCCTCGGAGAACTCGAAGTAGTCGGCGAACTTCGCACCGTCCTCCTCCTTGCCCTCGCGGACCTTGGAGACCATCCGGCCGCGGGTCCAGACCTGCTCGCGCAGCTCGCCGATCAGGTCGGCGTCCTCGGAGAACCGCTCCACCAGGATCGACCGCGCGCCGTCCAGCGCGGCCTGCACGTCGGCGACGCCCTTCTCCGCGTCGACGAAACCGGCCGCGGTCTGCTGCGGGTCGTGGGTGGGGTCGCTGAGCAGCTGGTCGGCCAGCGGCTCCAGGCCCGCCTCGATCGCGATCTGGGCCTTGGTGCGGCGCTTGGGCTTGTAGGGGAGGTAGATGTCCTCCAGCCGGGCCTTGGAGTCGGCCGCGTTGATCTGCGCTTCCAGCTCGTCGGTCAGCTTGCCCTGGGAGCGGATGGAGTCCAACACCGTGGCACGCCGCTCTTCGAGTTCGCGCAGGTAGCGCAGCCGCTCTTCGAGCGTGCGCAGCTGGGCGTCGTCGAGGGCGCCGGTCGCTTCCTTCCGGTAGCGGGCGATGAACGGCACAGTCGACCCGCCGTCGAGCAGCTCGACGGCGGACTGCACCTGGCTCTCGCGGACGCCGAGCTCCTCGGCGATCTTCTGATGAACAGTCGTCACGATGTTGATTCCGCCTTCTCTGCGATCTTCGCCAGATCCGACCGGACATTCTGCCGGACCGCGCCCGCAGGCTACGTCGCGACTCGCGTCGGCGTGTCGGGACGTCGATCAGCGGCAGGTCACCTGCACGCAGTTTCAACTGAAACTGCGGATCGCACGGTGCCCCCGCCGCAGTTTCAATTGAAACTGCGAATGCCCCGGCGCGGGGTTGCGGAGCGCGGTCGAGCGGGTGCTCGGCGTGTCCGGGGTGGCCGGGCCGGGTTGTGACGTGAGCCGCTAGGGTTCGGTGGCACGACCCGCTGTAGTCACTAACCGTGACGGATTGAGCGGGCGCGGTAGCTCGAAGGGGTTAATCTAGGTACTCGGGCACGTACAAACCGCGATGCAGGTACACGCTCCGTGCTGGAGTGTGGGGTCTCGTGAACCCCGAAACCCCCGACCAACCGAGATCCCCCGAAAACCACGACAACGCTTCCGCCCCGAAGCAGGCGTCCCCGGCCCAGCGTGCTGACCAGGCGCTCCGCGTCGCCGCGGACCGCGTCCGCGCGTGGCTCGCGCCGCTGGTCGAGCGCGTGATGCAGTGGCTGGCGCCGCTGCTGCGGCGGGTCCAGGACGCACCGGTGGTGCGGCGCTTCCGGGAGAGGGTTGCGCCGCACGTGGCCGCGGTTCAGGAGAAGCTCCCCGAGCCCGTCGTGCGGGCTTCGCGGACCCGTTCGATGCAGGCCGGTGCCGCGGTCGCCGCCGTCGGCGTGGTGGGCCTGGCGATCGGCGCCGCCGCCGCTGGGCCGACCCAGCCCGAGATCGAGGACGCCGCGATGGCCGCCCCGATCCAGCCCGCCCCGCAGCAGCAGGCGGCTCTGGAGCAGCACGCCACGCTGCAGCAGCAGCCGCCCCCGCAGCAGGCGGAGCCGCAGGCCGCGCCGGCCCCCGAGCCGGAGGCCCCGCTCGGCCCGCCGGTCGAGGGCATCGACGTGTCCAACCACAACGGCGACATCGACTGGGGCCAGGTCGCCGCCGACGGCAAGAAGTTCACCTTCGTGCTGGCCACCGACGGCACCAGCTTCACCAACCCCCGGTACGGCGAGCAGTACCACGGCGCCAAGGGCGCCGGGCTGATCGCCGGTGCCTACCACTTCGCGCGGCCGAGCTCCTCGTCCGGCGAGGCGCAGGCCGACCGGTTCCTGGACGTCGCCGACTACCAGTCCGACGGCAAGACCCTGCCGCCGGTGCTGGACCTGGAGGTCGACCCGAACTCGGGCGGCTGCTACGGGATGTCGGTCGACCAGATGCACCAGTGGACCCAGGCGTTCAACGACCGCGTCAAGGAGCGCACCGGCAAGGAACCGATCATCTACGCCAACCCGTCCTTCTGGCGGGAGTGCATGGGCAGCACCAACAGCTTCGACGGCCACCCGCTGTGGCTGGCTTCGTACGGCGTGGACAGCCCGTCCGTGCCCAACGGCTTCAGCAACTGGCACTTCTGGCAGTACACCGACCAGGGCAGTGTCGCCGGTATCAGCGGCAACACCGACCTGAACGTGTTCCAGGAGGGCATGGCGCGCCTGGAGAAGCTGGCACGCTGACCTCGGCGTTCGCGCCGCGGAATTTCGACGGGAGCGGGCCGTCCGCGAGAGCGGGCGGCCCGCTCTTTCGTCCTTTGTGGACATCTCGTTCCGCGGGACCCCGTTGGACGCGTGGCGTGGCGGTTCGGTTGCCCGTTGGACGGGTGATGTTCGCCCGGTGTTTCGATCCAGGGGAGCGGCCCGTACCGGGGGGTGCGGACCGATATCCTCGCCGCGATCGATGATCACCTGATCGGAGGCGCGGCGTGTCACTGTGGGAACAGCGGGTCACCACTGCTCGGCGGTTGTGGGGCAACGGTGACCTCGACGCCGCGGAGGAGGAGCTGCGCACCGTCCTCGCCGACGGCGACTTCGACGCCGCTGCGCACGCCGCCTGCCTGCTGGGTGGGCTGCTCGACGAGCGCGGCGACCACGCGCAGGCCCGCGCGATGCACCAGCGGGCCATCGATTCCGGGCACCCGATCTACGCGCAGCTCGCCGCGATCTCCTTACAGCTGGTTTCATAATGAAGTCGGCAGCTTGCGGTAGCAGACGAGGACGCAGGCCAGGTGCATGAGGCCAAGGTGGATGTCGGCTCGGCGTTCCCAGCGGATCCGTAGACGCTTGAACTGGTG
>NZ_VWPH01000012.1 GCF_008630535.1 Saccharopolyspora hirsuta
CAACTCGCACCGCCGCGGGTTCTCAGCGTTCGCCTGGCGAGGACGGCCCTGACGCCGTGTATTGGTCATACATCAGTCAGGGCACCCACAGCCAGGCGGGCGCTGAGGTTCCGCCACCCGCACCGCCGCGCAGAACGAGGTTGGAAAAACCTCATTGAAATCGCGGGTTCCCGGACCCGGGTCGGACGGGTCCGGGGTGCCCTCAGCCGAGGTCGAGGAGTTCCTTGGCGATCTCGCGCATCTCGACCTTGCGGATCTTGCCGGTGACCGTCATCGGGAACTCGCTCACCACGTGCACGTAGCGGGGGATCTTGTAGTGCGCCAGCTTGCCGGTGCAGAACTCCCGCAGCGCCTCGGCGGTCAGCTCCTCCGCACCCTCCCGAAGCCGGACCCAGGCCATCAGCTCCTCGCCGTAGCGCGCGTCCGGAACCCCGATGACCTGCGCGTCCACCACGTCGGGGTGGGTGTAGAGGAACTCCTCGATCTCGCGCGGGTAGATGTTCTCGCCGCCGCGGATGACCATGTCCTTGATCCGCCCGGTGATGCTGACGTAGCCGTCGGCGTCCATCACCGCCAGGTCGCCGGTGTGCATCCAGCGGGCCGCGTCGATGACCTCGGCGGTGCGGTCCGGCTGCTCCCAGTAGCCCAGCATCACCGAGTACCCGCGGGTGCACAGCTCGCCCGGGGTGCCGCGCGGCACCGTCAGCCCGGTCGCCGGGTCGACGACCTTGACCTCCAGGTGCGGACCGACCCGCCCCACGGTGGACACCCGGCGCTCCAGCGAGTCGTCCGCGCGGGTCTGCGTGGACACCGGCGAGGTCTCGGTCATGCCGTAGCAGATCGACACCTCCCGCATCCCCATCCGGTCGATGACCTGCTTCATCACCTCCACCGGGCACGGCGATCCGGCCATGATCCCGGTGCGCAGCGAGGACAGGTCGAAGCTGTCGAAATCCGGGTGCTCCAGCTCGGCGATGAACATGGTGGGCACCCCGTACAGCGAGGTGCACCGCTCGGCGGCCACCGCGGACAGCGCCGCGACCGGGTCGAAGCCCTCCGCCGGGATCACCATCGCCGCCCCGTGGCTGGTGCAGGCCAGGTTGCCCATCACCATGCCGAAGCAGTGGTAGAACGGCGGCACGATCGCCACCCGGTCGACCTCGGTGTAGCCGCACAGCTCACCGACGAAGAACCCGTTGTTCAGGATGTTGTGGTGCGACAGCGTCGCGCCCTTGGGGAACCCGGTGGTGCCCGAGGTGTACTGGATGTTGATCGGGTCGTCGGCGGACAGCTCGACCGCGGCCAGCCGCTGCGGGTCCGCGGTGGCCCCGGCCAGCCGCTCCCACTCCGGATCGCCCAGGAACACCACCTGCTCCAGGGCGGCGCACTTCGGCCGCACCTGCTCGACGATCTCGACGTAGTCGGAGGACTTGAACGACTTCGCCGAGACCAGCATCCGGATCCCGGCCTGGTTGAGCACGTACTCCAGCTCGTGCGCCCGGTAGGCGGGGTTGATGTTGACCAGGATCGCGCCGATCTTCGCGGTCGCGTACTGGATCAGCGTCCACTCGGCGCGGTTCGGCGACCAGATCCCGACCCGGTCGCCCTTGCCGATCCCGGCGTCGAGCAGGCCGACGGCCAGCGCGTCCACGTCGGCCACGAACTCCCGGTAGGTCCAGCGGCGCCCGGTGGCGCACTCCACCAGGGCGTCCCGCTCCGGGAACCGGGCGGCGAGCCGATCGAGGTTCGCCCCGATCGTCTCCCCCAGCAGCGGCACGTCCGACACACCCGAGTCGTAGCTGAGCTGGACGGCATCCACGGTGACTACCTCCCCGACGAACACGTGAGACGGATCACCCATCTTGTCCCGTCCACCACCCCCGGGCCACCCCCGAACGCGGGTACGAACCGCGGCTCCGACGCGATTTCAATGGAAATCAGACCTCCGATTTCCATTGAAATCGCATCCTGCCCGTGGACCGCAGCCGCGAAGGGCGAACTGCACCGATCGGCGAGGGCCGCATGCGCCGCCAGGCGCATAACCCACCCTCGCAACTCGCACCGCCGCGGGTTCTCAGCGTTCGCCTGGCGAGGACGGCCCTGACGCCGTGTATCGGTCATACATAAGTCAGGGACCCCGGAGTCCAGGCGGGCGCTGAGGTTCCGCCACCCGCACCGCCACCCAGAACGAGGTTGGAAAAACCTCAGTGAAATCGCATCCGCGGGCGGCAGGTCCCCGGGTCCTCGTAGGGTTCGGGGGTGCGTGCTTTCGTCGTGGACGCCTTCACCGACACCGCCTTCGCCGGGAACCCCGCCGGGGTCGTGCTGCTGGACTCCCCCGCCGATCCCGCGTGGATGCAGTCGGTGGCCGCCGAGCTGCGGCACTCCGAGACCGCGTTCGTCGTGGTCGGCGGCCCGCCGGACGAGCCGAAGCCGCTGCGCTGGTTCACCCCGACCACCGAGGTCCCGCTGTGCGGGCACGCGACCCTGGCGACCGCGCACGTGCTCGGCGGCGACCAGCGGTTCGACACCCGCAGCGGCGTGCTGACCTGCACCGCGCTGCCCGACGGCTGGATCGGGATGGACTTCCCCGCCGACCGGGCCGAGCCGGTGGAGCCGCCCGAGGCGATCGCCGCCGGACTCCCCGGCATCACCGTCGAGGCGACCGCTCAGGCCGCCACGAAGGTGCTCGTGCTGGCCGCCTCGGCTGCCGAGGTCCGCGCGGTGCGGCCGGACTTCACGGCGCTGGCCACCGTCCCGTCCCGCGGCGTGATCGTCACGGCTCCCGGCGACAGGCCGGGCGTCGACTTCGTCAGCCGGGTGTTCTCCCCGCAGGTCGGCATCCAGGAGGACCCGGTGACCGGCTCCGCGCACTGCACGCTGGCGACGTGGTGGGCGGAGCGGCTCCACCGCGATCCGCGGAACTCCGACTTCGTCGGCGAGCAGGCCTCCGCCCGCGGCGGCACCGTCCGCATGGCCCTGCGCGGCGACCGCGTCGGCCTCCGCGGCCGAGCCGTCACCGTCCTCAGCGGCGACCTCCTGGTCTGATGGTCGTGAGTGGCAAAACCGGCTGGAGCCGGTCTTGCCACTCACGACCACCCGCGCCCTCCGGGGTTCCCCTGATTCGCTCCGCGCCGGGAACTGGCACGGTGGGGGCATGCGCTTGTTGCTGAACGTCATCTGGCTGGTGTTCGGGGGCCTGCTGATGGCCCTGGGGTACGCCTTCGCCGGGATCCTGCTGGCCATCACGATCATCGGCATCCCGTTCGCGATCGCCTCGTTCCGGATGGCGAACTTCGCGCTGTGGCCCTTCGGCCGACGGCTGGTGGACGAGCCGTCCTCGGGCGCGATGGCGGGCATCGGCAACATCCTGTGGCTGGTGCTCGCCGGGTGGTGGCTGGCGCTCGGCCACATCCTCACGGGCATCGCGCAGTGCATCACGATCATCGGCATCCCGCTGGGCATCGCCAACTTCAAGCTGGTCCCGGTCTCGCTGATGCCGCTCGGCAAGCGGATCGTGGACGCTGACGACCCGTACGCGTTCATGCGCAGCAGGTGACTTTCGGCACATCGGCGTACGAGGAGCTGCTCCAGGTGCCTCTCTCCAACGTCAGCCCAACGCCGATTTGGGGGTGCCCGTGATCACCGAACTTGAGCTGGAGCGAATCGCAGCAGCCATCGAGCGAGCCTTCCGGCACCCCGGGACGGCGGACTGGCCCGCCGTCGAGCGCCTGCGCCTGCACGCCGACCTGCTCGACCGGCTGGCCGCCGCCCAGCGCCACTGGTCCGGTTCGCTGAGCCGCCGCGCCGAGCTGGTGCGCGACGCGGCCGAGCGGATGGCCGACGAGCTCAACCGCGTCACCAGCGCGATCGCCGTCGACCTCCCGCACCAGACCGCCACCCGGTGAGTGCGCAGGCGGGCTGCGCACTCACCGCGGTGGTCACGAGCTGAACGGGTCCAGGACGTTGTCGACCAGCTCGGCGACGGAGTTGACCACCTTCGTCGGGCGGTACGGGAACAGCTCGGCGGTGCTCTCGTCGGAGATCCCGGATAGCACCAGGATCGTCTTGAGCCCCGACTCCAGGCCCGACCGCACGTCGGTGTCCATCCGGTCGCCGATCATCAGCGTGTTCTCCGAGTGCACCCGCAGGTGCCGCAGCGCGGAGCGCATCATCAGCGGGTTCGGCTTGCCCACGTAGTACGGCGCGCGCCCGGTGACCCGCTCGATCAGCGCGGCGACCGCGCCGGTGGCCGGAAGCGTGCCCTCGCGGCTCGGGCCCTTCTCGTCCGGGTTCGTGGCGATGAACCGCGCCCCGCCCTCGACCAGCCGGATCGCCTTGGTGATCGCCTCGAAGCTGTAGGTGCGGGTCTCGCCGAGGATGACGTAGTCCGGGTCGCGGTCGGTGAGCACGTAGCCGATGTTGTGCAGCGCCGTGGTCAGCCCGGACTCGCCGACCACGTAGGCCGAGCCGCCCGGGCGCTGGTTCTCCAGGAACTGCGCGGTGGCCAGCGCCGAGGTCCAGATCGCCTCCTCCGGGACGTCCAGCCCGGTGCGCAGCAGCCGGGCCCGCAGGTCGCGCGGGGTGTAGATCGAGTTGTTGGTGAAGACCATGAACGGGACGTCGTTCTCCCGCAGCGCCGCCAGCAGGGCGTCCGCGCCGGGCACCATGTGCTCCTCGTGCACGAGCACGCCGTCCATGTCCATCAGGTAGGTCCAGGGGGATGGCTCAGTCACGCCCCAGATGATCCTCCGGATAGCGGGTGGATTGCTACCTCAGCGGCCTTGACCGCGAACCACACCTCGTCGTCGGTGGTCAGCCGCAGGTCGGCGACGGCCGCCGGGGTGATGTCCGCGGCCAGCGAGCAGTCCCGCACCACGCCGCGCACCCGCACGACGTCGCCGCGCGGCTCCAGCCCGGCCAGCCGCACCGGGAGCGCGTTGCGCGGGCTGCCGCCCGGCGGCTCGCGGTGCACCGCCACCGCGGCGGGCGCGAACACCGCCGCGGCCGGTTCCCCCTGGTCCACGTCCTCCGCGACCCGGCCGCTGAGCACGGTATCGCCGAACTCGACCCCGCCGTCCCGCGCCACCCCGGGCACCAGGTTGAGCCCGGCGACCCGCGCGGTGAACGGTTCCTTCGGCCGGGACAGCACTTCGCGGGTCGGCCCCTGCTCGACGATGCAGCCGTCGAGCAGCACCACCAGCCGGTCGGCGAGCACGACCGCGTCCAGCACGTCGTGGGTGACCAGCACGGTCGGCTTGTCCTGACGCCTGAGGACCTGGTGCAGCAGGCCGCGCATCGCCGGGGCGGCGTCCACGTCGAGCGCGGCCAGCGGCTCGTCGAGCAGCAGCAGCTTCGGGTCGGCCGCCAGGGCGCGGGCCAGCGCGACGCGCTGCGCCTGGCCGCCGGAGAGCTGCCCGGGGCGCCGGCCGGCGAGCTCGGCGACGTCCACTTCGGACAGCCAGTGCGCGGCGATCTCCCGCGCCTCAGCCTTGCCGACCCCGGCCGCGCGCGGACCGAAGGCCACGTTCTCCAGCGCCGTGAGGTTCGGGAACAGCAGCGGGTTCTGGGCGAGCAGCCCGACACCCCGGCGGTGCGTCGGCACCGCGATCCCGCGCTCGGTGTCCAGCCACGGCACGCCGTCCAGCTCGACCCGCCCCCGGTCCGGCACCAGCTGCCCGGCCAGCACCGACAGCAGGGTCGACTTGCCCGCCCCGTTCGGCCCGAGCACCGCCAGCACCTCGCCGGGCGCGACCGCCAGCTCGGCGCGCAGCGCGAACTCCGCCCGGCGGAGCTCGACGTCGGTCCGCAACCCGCTCACAGCCGTCCCTCCACCGCCTTGGGCCGGGCCACCACGATCACCACGAGGGCCACCACCACCAGCAGCAACGACATCGCCACCGCAGCGTCCACATCGGACTGCGCGGTGGTGTAGATGGCCAGCGGCAGGGTCCGGGTGGTGCCCTGCAAGCTACCGGCGAAGGTGATCGTCGCGCCGAACTCGCCCAACGCGCGCGCGAAGGTCAGCACGAGGCTCGACCCGAGCGCGGGCAGCAGCAGCGGCACGGTCACCCGCCGGAAGGTCAACCACGGCCCGGCGCCCAGCGTCGCGGCGACCTGCTCGTACTTCCCGCCCGCCGTGCGCAGCGCGCCCTCCAGCCCGACGACCAGGAACGGCATCGCGACGAACGTCTGGGCCAGCACCACGGCCGTCGTGGTGTACGGCAGGCGGATGCCCACGACGTCGAGCAGCTGCCCGAGAGGTCCGGTGCGGCCGAGCAGGTAGAGCAGGGCCAGCCCGCCGACCACCGGCGGCAGGACCAGCGGCAGCAGCACGAAGGCGCGCAGCACGCGCAGTCCGCGCATCCGGGATCTCGCCAGCACCAGCGCGAGCGGGCCGCCGAGCAGCAGCGACAGGCCGGTGGAGATGAGGCCGGTGACCACCGACAGCCGGAGCGCGTCGAGCGCGGCCGGGCTGAGCAGGAGTCCCGGCAGCTCGGCCGGGTCCACCCTGGTCAGCAGCCCGAGGACGGGCAGCACGACGAGCGCCAGCGCCAGCACCGCGGGCACCCACAGCACCACCGGGACCTGGGTCGAGTGCGATTTCAATGGAAATCGGCGACGTGATTTCCATTGAAATCGAGTCTTCGAATTCAATGGAAGTTGCGGCGGAGTCACGGGGTTCCGAAGCCGTGCGCGGCGAGGATCTCGCGGCCGACGGGACCGCGCGCGAACTCGACGAACTGGGCCGCCAGCTCCGGCTCGGGGGCGCCGTTGACGGTCGCGATCGGATAGCTGTTGACCGCCTGCTGCGCCTCCGGGAAGTCGACCACCTGGACCCGATCCCCGGCAGCCTTCGCGTCGGTGACGTACACCAGCCCGGCGTCGGCCTCGCCCGCGACGACCTTCTGCAGCACCGACTTGACGTCGTTCTCCTCGCTGACCGGCTCGACCTGCACCCCGGCCGCCTGCGTCACCTTCTTCGTCGCCGAACCGCACGGCACCTGCGGCGCGCACACCACGACGGCGCGGTCGCCGGACAGGTCGGCCAGCGAGGTGATCTTCGCCGGGTTGCCGGGCGGGACCACGATCGTCAGCTGGTTGGTGGCGAAGGTCTGCGGCCCGCCGACGAGGTCGCGCACCTTGTCCATGTTCTTCTCGTCCGCCGAGGCGAAGACGTCCGCCGGTCGCCCCTGCTCGATCTGCTCGGCCAGCGTCGACGAGCCCTGGTAGTCGAACTGCACCCGCACGTCCGGGTGCTCGGCGGTGAACCGGGCGCCCAGCTCGTCGAAGGACTCGGTCAGCGACGCCGCGGCCAGCACGGTCAGCGTGCGCTGCTGCTCGGACCCGGCCTGCCCGCACCCGGCGAGCAGCACCAGCGCCAGCACCGCCCCGGCGATCATCTTGAGCTTCGACATCATGCCTCTCCCGGCGTCTCCACCACGACGTTGGTCGACTTGACCACCGCCACCGCCAACACCCCCGGCCGCAGCCCGAGCTCGCGGACCGCCTCGGTGCTCATCAGCGACACCACCCGGTGCGGCCCGCACTGCATCTCCACCTGGGACATCACCCGGTCCGAGACCACCTCGGTGACCAGCCCGACCAGCCGGTTGCGGGCCGAGCGGCCGACGCCGGACGGGTCGGGCGTGGAGCGCGCCTGGTCGCGGGCGAACTCGGCGAGCTCGGCGCCGTCCACGACGAGCCGCCCGGAGGCGTCCCGCTGCGCGCGCAGCTGCCCGCCGTCGACCCACCGGCGCACCGTGTCGTCGCTGACGCCGAGCAGCCCGGCGGCCTCGGCGATCCGATATTGCGGCACGCCGAGGACGATACTTCCGCAACTGCGGCACGATCCAGGGTGGACCGACCGCGAATCCGGATCGTTAACCGGCTTCGTGCGTTCCTCCTACCCGGAATCCCGCAGCGCAGGAGGCCATCGGCTGTTCCGCACAAATGCCTTCCCGCGATCGAAATTCGTCGGTCCGGCGGGTTAGGGTCGTGGGGTGACCGCGGTGGACCTGGGAATCCCGTTCGTGCGCCGCACGATCGACACGTCCGCACGGCCGGACACCCCGCAGCTGGTGGACCGGTTCGGGCGGATCGCCACCGATCTGCGCGTGTCCCTCATCGACAAGTGCAACCTGCGCTGCACCTACTGCATGCCCGCCGAGGGCCTGCCCTGGCTCAAGCGCGCCGAGCTGCTCGACACCGCCGAGATGAACCGGCTGATCCGCATCGCCGTGGAGGAGCTCGGGGTGACCGCGGTCCGCTTCACCGGCGGCGAACCGCTGCTGCGGCAGGACCTGGTGGACATCATCGGCGCCACCGCCGCGCTGTCCGGCAGCCCGAAGACCTCGCTGACCACCAACGGGATCAACCTCGGCGACTACGCCGAACCGCTGGTCCGCGCCGGGCTGAACCGGGTCAACGTCTCGCTGGACACCCTCGACCGCGACGTCTTCAAGCGGCTGACCAGGCGCGACCGGCTGGACGACGTGCTCGCCGGGCTGGCCGCGGCCAAGCGGATGCGGCTGGAGCCGGTCAAGGTCAACGCGGTGCTGATGCGCGGGATCAACGACCACGAGGCCGCCGACCTGCTGCGCTACTGCATCGAGCACGGCTACCAGCTGCGGTTCATCGAGCAGATGCCGCTGGACGCGCAGCACGAGTGGGACCGCTCGCAGATGATCACCGCCGAGGAGATCCTGGACCGGCTCAGCGCCGAGTTCAGCCTCAGCCCGGACGTCGCCGAGCGCGGCTCCGCACCGGCCGAGCGCTGGCTGGTCGACGGCGGGCCCGCCACCGTGGGCGTGATCGCGTCGGTCACCCGGCCGTTCTGCGCGGCCTGCGACCGCACCCGGCTGACCGCGGACGGCCAGCTCCGCTCGTGCCTGTTCTCCACCACGGAGACGGACCTGCGGGGGCCGATGCGCGCCGGCGCCGACGACGCGGAACTGGTCCGGCTCTGGCAGGGCACCATGTGGGCCAAGGCCGCCGGGCACGGCATGGACTCGGGCGAGTTCGCGCAGCCGTCCCGGCCGATGAGCGCTATCGGAGGGTGAGCCGATGACGGCGGTGCCGGACCAGGTCGACACGGTTGCGGTGCAGGTGCGGTACTTCGCGGGCGCGCGCGCCGCTGCCGGGGTCCCGGAGGAGACGGTGCGCCTGGCGACACCGGTGACCGTCTCGGACGTCATCGCGGCGGTGCTGGACCTGCACGACGAGGGGCTGGCGAAGGTGCTTCCCGCCTGCAGCTTCCTGCTCGACGGCGTGGCCGTCCGGGACCGCCGGGCCGAGGTGCCCGCCGAGGCCACGCTGGACGTCCTGCCGCCGTTCGCGGGCGGCTGAACCGCGAGGACCGGGCACCTTATTACTGCGCACGCGTGCGGGCGCGCGCGTGCGCGAATACAACATTCCCCGGCGTGTCGTACATGCCCTTTCAGGTGACATTTCGGTCTCGACGACGGCCATGTCGATCTTGACTTCGGAACCGCGTCCTTCGACAGCCTTAAGGGCTCCTGATCCGGCGACGCAGATCGCTACCCTCCGCGCCGATGCGAACCTTGTTCGTGATCGGCCTCGCACGCCCGCGCACGCCTGCCCGAGGCGTGACACCACCCCTCCGGGTGGCGCGAACTAGTGCGACGGGGGTTGCCGGAGGGGAGCAATGTGGTGACCCACGCCTCACCGACGGTGATCGATCTCGACAAGGAAACGACTTGATAACAACGCTCTGATCAGCAAAAACACCTCGGATCGGAGCACCCGCCCCACTTGTTACGTGACCAGCGTCACATGGGCGAAGATTTGGGATCTCCCCGTTGGTTACGTAGTGTCGCTCCTCGGTCGGCCCCGAACCGATCAGCAAAGAGCGGGAAGCCCGCAGCGCCGAACCCTGTCCGGCGGGCTTCCGACCCCCGAAACGAGAAACACCGGACAGGGGCGGGGGACCCAACCACCGGGCTCCCCGAAGCCCTAGGGGTGAAGCCGGTTCCCCCGAGCCGGCCGGGCTGCCTCTCAGCCCGAACCCGACAGCTCACCTCGCAGGCGCGGCAGGAGAGAGGATCATGGCTCGCTACAAGGGCAAGCACCGCAAGCCTTCGAATACCAGCCGCACCGTTGCTCGCGTCGCCGTCGCCGGCGCGGTGGTCGCGTCCCCGATCGCGATCGCCCCGATGGCCAACGCCGCCGACTGGGACACCCTCGCGCAGTGCGAGAGCAGCGGTAACTGGAGCATCAACACCGGCAACGGCTACTACGGCGGGCTGCAGTTCAGCCAGTCCACCTGGGCCGCCTTCGGTGGTACCCAGTACGCCAGCAGCGCCCACCAGGCGACCCGCGAGCAGCAGATCGCGGTGGCCGAGAAGGTCCTCGCCGCGCAGGGCCCCAACGCGTGGCCGGGCTGCACGTCGAAGACCAACTGGGCCAGCGGCACCACCAAGACGAGCACCAAGGTGACCCAGAAGAAGGTCACCAGCAAGACCGAGACCAAGACCCAGACCAAGAAGACCACCCCGAAGCCGCAGGTGAAGACCGGCGGCGGGGACTACACGGTCCAGCTGGGCGACACGCTGAGCAAGATCGGCGAGAAGTTCGGCGTCAGCTACCAGCAGATCGCCGAGCGCAACTCGAGCATCATCAGCGACCCGAACCTGATCTTCCCGGGCCAGCAGCTCGACATCAAGTGATCTGGTCGACCGGCTGAGCCGGTCGGCGAGGAGTACGTGTCGTACCCCCGACACGGCACGTGCTCCACTCCTCTCGGAGCCCCCACCGCAAGCCCCCAGCGGTGGGGGCTCCGTTTTTTGTGGGTTTCCAGTGGTTGGTTCGCGTGGCGGTGCGGGTAGCGGAACCTCAGCGCCCGCCTGGACTGCGGGTGCCCGGCTTTATGTATGCCAATACACGGCAGCCGGGCCGTCCTCGCCAGGCGAACGCTGAGAACCCGCGGCGGTGCAAGCTGCGAGGGTGGGCTATGCGCCTGGCGGCGCATGCGACGACCTTCCGATCGGTGCCGGTCGCCCGTCGCGGTCGCTGTCCACCGCCGAAAGCGGCTTCGCCGCTTGCCTGACGACGGCCGATTTATCGACTTCCCCTCACCGCTTTTCCTCGCCTTGCGGCTGCCGGTTCTGACGGTGGTCGACTCATGCGCTCACCTCACCGCCTCTGCTTTGGTTGTGGGGATTGTTTTGGCAGGTCATGGTCCCCGCGCAGGCTGAACCGTGGCTTCGGCCGTGCGATCGGGGGTGGGGGCGGGCTTTTGGTTTCGGGGTTACTCGGCTTTTCTGCTGAGGGGTTCCCACTTGGCCAGTTCTTCGGTCAGGGATCGGTTCATCTCGGCGACCATGTCGTAGGCCGCGCTGCCGAGGATCAGGCGCTTCGGGGGTTCCGGCATGTTCACCACCTCCAGGACCACTTCGGCCGCCTTCGCCGGGTCGAAGTCCTCCGACTCCGTCCACAGGGTTTGCAGCCACTCGCGCAGCGGGGCGTAGGCCTCGTGCTCTTCTGTCGTGGTCAGGCCTCGGGTGAACAGGTCGGTGCGGTAGCCGCCCGGGCCGAGGATGGTCACCTTGATGCCGAAGCGCTCCACCTCCATCGCTAGCGCTTCGCTCATCGAGTCGAGGGCCGCCTTGCCCGCTCCGTAGAGCCCCGCCGCCGCGAAGCCGCCGAACGGGCCCATCGACGAGACCGCGAGGATGTGGCCCGATCCCTGCGCTCGCAGGTGGGGCACCACCGCCTGGCTGACCCACAGCGCGCCGAAGAAGTTGGTGTCCAGGTGCGCGCGGGCCTGCTCCTCGGTGACCTCCTCGATCATGCCGAGGAAGGAGCCCCCGGCGTTGTTGACCACGACGTCCAGCCGCCCGAACGCGGCCACCGCCCGCTCGACGCCCGCGAAGACCGCAGCGCGGTCGGAGACGTCCAGGGGGAAGGCGACCAGGCCGCCGCCGCTGGTCGCGACCAGCTCGTCCAGCGGCGCGACGTCACGAGCGATGCCGACGACCTGATCGCCTGCCGCCAGGGCCGCTTCGGTGAACGCCCGGCCGAGTCCGCGGGCGGCGCCGGTGATGAACCAGGTGCGGGGTTCTCGCATGCAGTGCCTCCTATCGAGACGAGACGGTCCGTCTCGTTCTGAGGGCCAGCATGCGCCGAGCCCCACGGCTTGTCAAGACGGAACGTCTCGTTTCGGGTTAGGCTGGTCGCGTGCCACCGGAGAAGCGCCCCAACAGCACCCGCCGCAGCGAGCGGTCGAGGCTGGCGATCCTGACCGCAGCGCGCGAGCTGGTCAGCGAGGTCGGCTACGCCAAGCTGACGATCGAGGCGATCGCGGCCCGGGCCGGGGTCGGCAAGCAGACGATCTACCGCTGGTGGCCCTCGAAGGGCGCGGTCGTCTTCGACTCGATCCTCGCCCTGAGCGAGGGCGAGCGCGGCATCGAGCTGCCCGACACCGGCGATCTCGAAGCCGACCTCAAGACCGTGCTGCGCGCGACCGCGGCCGAGTTCGCCGATGCCGAGTTCGAAGCGCCGATCCGGGCGCTGCAGACCGAGATCATCAACGACCCGGACCTGGCGGCGATCTACCGGGAGAAGATGGAAGCGCCGATGCGCGAGGCGAAGAAGCAGCGCCTGCGCAGCGCGCAGCGCGCGGGCCAGCTCGACGCCGACGCAGACCTGGACCTCGTCCTGGACTTCCTCTACGCGCCGTTGACCCAGCGCTGGCTGGAGCGCTCGCGCCCGCTCGACGACGCCTTCGCCGACGCCCTGGTGGAAGCCACGCTCCGCGCCTTCCGCCCGGCGTGATCGGTCGTGAGTGCGTAACGGTGTTCGAACACCGTTACGCACTCACGACCATCAGGGGCAGTTCACCCATTCCTCGGCGCCGTCGTCGAAGACCTGGCGCTTCCAGATCGGCAACCGCCGCTTGACCTCGTCCACCAGCTCCGAGCACGCCGTGAAGGCCTGCTTGCGGTGCTCGGCCGCCACCGCGCAGCCCAACGCCACGTCACCGATCTTCAGCAGGCCGATGCGGTGCGACACGGCAACCGCGCGCACCCCTTCGAACCGCGCCGCGATGTCCTGCGCGACCTCGGCGATCACCTCGGACGCGCTGGGGTGGCCGGTGTACTCCAGCTCCCGCACCCCGCGACCGCCGTCGTGATCGCGCACCACCCCGCCGAAGGTCACCACCGCGCCCGCCGCGCGGTGCTCCACCGAGCGGGCCAGCTCGTCGACGTCGATCACCTGCTCCGTCACGTCGGCGCGCAGGACGTCCGCCGCCGCCCGGTTCGGCGCCGCGTGGTCACCGCCGTGCAGCTGGTCGACGGCGTGCTCCAGCACTCCGTCCAGCACGCCCAAGCCGTCCTTGACCCCGCCGCGCGAGCCCGGCAGGTTCACGATCAACGTCCGGCCGCTGACCCCGGCCAGACCCCTGGACAGCACCGCGGTCGGCACCTGCGGCAGCCCCGCGGAGCGGATCGCCTCGGCCAGGCCGGGGATCGGGTAGTCCAGCACCGCCGCGGTGACCTCGGGGGTGCGGTCGCTCGGGTTGATCCCGGTGCCACCGGTGGTGATCACCACGTCGGCGCCGTCGGCGACCGCGCGGCGCAGCTCCTCCCCCACCGGGTCGCCGTCGGGCACCACGACGGGGTCGGGCACCTCGTACCCGCGGCCGCGCAGCCAGTCGACGATCACCGGCCCGGTGCGGTCCGGGTAGACCCCGGCCGCGGCGCGGTTGGACGCGGCGATCACCCGCGCTGTCCTCGTCATGGAGACCTCCTGTGTGTTGCGCGCACCCGCCGACCGGCCGCCGCAGGGGCCATCCTGCGCGACCCGCCGACACGGCCTCAAGCCCGTCCCCCAGGTTGCAGTTTCAATTGAAACTTCGAATCTCCGCGCGGGGGAACTGCAGTTTCAGTTGAAACTGCGGTCCGACCTGCCGAGGACGGCGGAGCGGAGGCGGGGTCAGGACTCGCGGGTCCAGGTGCCGGTCTTGCCGCCCTCCTTGCGCTCGACGCGGACCGCGTCGAGGACCGCGCCGGGGTCGACGGCCTTGATCATGTCGTGCAGGGTGAGCCCGGCGCCCGCCACCGCGGTGAGGGCCTCCATCTCCACCCCGGTCCGGTCGGTGGTCTTGACCGTCGCGGTGATCCGCACCTCGGACTCGCCCAGCTCCAGCTCGACCTTGGCGCCGGAGATGGCGATCGGGTGGCACAGCGGGATCAGGTCGGGCGTCCGCTTCGCGGCCATGATGCCCGCGATGCGGGCGGTGGCGATCGCATCGCCCTTCGGCAGCCCGTCGCGGCGCAGCAGGGCGATCACCTCGGCCGTCGTCCGCACCACCCCGGTGGCGACGGCCCGGCGGGCGGTGGCCTCCTTCTCGGACACGTCGACCATCCGGGCAGCACCGGTCTCGTCGACGTGCGTGAGCTCTTCCTGCGCCATGCCCCCGAGCCTAGAACCCACACCGGAGAAGACGTGACCGGCACCGTTCAGCGCCTCGCGATTCGGCCGCCGATCTCGTGCCGTCCGCGTGGAACGCCCCCATGTCGGTGGATGCTGTGATGCTTCCGACACGACCCCGTGGGACCTGATCACCCTCGACAAGGCTCTGCGCGCCAGTTGGGCCGCGGACACCTGCTCGCCGGACGACCTCGAACGCGCCGGATGGCAGCCCAGCAATCCGGCGTGGGGCCACTGCGACATCACGGCCTTGATCGTGAACGACGTCTTCGGCGGCGATCTGATGGTCGGCGAAGTTCACCTGGACGGCGAACAGCACGGGTTCCACTGCTGGAATCGGCTGCCCTCCGGCGTTGAACTCGACCTGACGCGCGAGCAGTTCCAGCGCGGCCAGACCATCACCGCGGCCCGCGCCCTCACCCGCCCGCCGGGACGCCTGCGCCGCTGGGAGGAATACCTGCTCCTGCGCGAGCGCGTCATCCAACGCCTCGGCCACCTCCCCGAGCCCGCAGGCGGGGAGTAGCCGCCGCGAACGAGCGAGGGGCACCCGCGAGCCGCGGATGCCCCTCCACCTCCGGCACCGATCAGAAGTCGATGTCCTCGGCCATGCTCCACGGCAGGGAGGAGCCGCCCGCGGAGGAAGGCTCACCGGCCTTGGCCGCCAGCGCCGCCTTCTTGACCGCCTCGGCGACCGCCGGGGACACCGCCGAGTCGAACACGCTCGGCACGATGAACGACGCGTTCAGCCGCTCGCCGTCCACCACGTCGGCGATCGCGTTGGACGCCGCGATCATCATGTCGTCGGTGATCTGGTGCGCGTGCGCGTCCAGCAGACCGCGGAAGACGCCCGGGAACGCCAGCACGTTGTTGATCTGGTTCGGGTAGTCGCTGCGGCCGGTCGCCACGATCTTGGCGTGCTTCTGCGCCTCGAGCGGGTCGATCTCCGGGTCCGGGTTGGCCAGCGCGAAGACGATCGAGTCGGTGTTCATCGACGCCACGTCGTCGGCGGTCAGCAGGTTCGGCGCCGAGACGCCGATGAACACGTCCGCGCCGCGCACCGCGTCGGAGAGGGTGCCGGTGCGGCCGTCCTTGTTGGTGCCCGCGGCGATGGACCGCAGGTTCGGGTCGGTGTCGCCGCGTCCGGTGTGGACGATGCCGTCGATGTCCACCGCGATGATGTCGGCCGGTTTCTTGTGCTGCAGCAGGCGGATGATCGCCGAACCGGCCGCGCCCACGCCGCACACCACGATGCGGCAGTCGGCGATGTCCTTCTCCACCACGCGCAGGGCGTTGCGCAGCGCGCCGAGCACCACGATCGCGGTGCCGTGCTGGTCGTCGTGGAAGACCGGGATGTTCAGCTTCTCCCGCAGCCGGGCCTCGATCTCGAAGCAGCGCGGGGCCGCGATGTCCTCCAGGTTGATGCCGCCGTAGACCGGGGCGATCAGCTCGACGGCGCGGATGATCTCCTCGGTGTCCTGGGTGTCCAGGCACACCGGCCAGGCGTTGACGCCGGCGAACTTCTTGAACAGCGCCGCCTTGCCCTCCATCACCGGCAGCGCCGCCTCCGGCCCGATGTTGCCCAGGCCGAGCACCGCGGAGCCGTCGGTGACCACCGCGACCGCGTTGCGCTTGACGGTGAGGCGGCGGGCGTCCTCCGGGTTCTCCGCGATGGCGGTGCACACCCGGGCGACGCCGGGGGTGTAGGCGCGGGACAGGTCGTCGCGGTTGTTCAGCGCGACCCGGGAGTTGACCTCGATCTTGCCGCCGAGGTGGACCAGGAACGTCCGGTCGGAGATCTTGCGGACCCGGACGCCGGGCAGCCCGCCGAGCACCTCGGCGAGGTCGTTGGCGTGATCGGCCGACCGCGCGTTGCAGGTGATGTCGACGACGATGCGGTCGGCGTGCGACTCGACCACGTCGAACGCGGTGATGACCCCGCCCGCGCGACCGATCGCGCTGGTCAGATCGCCCGCGGCGGTCGTCGACGGCGGAGCCTCGACGCGCACGGTGATCGAGTAACCCGGACCTGGAACCGGCATGGCACACCCCTGTCGAGCGGTACGGCTATGGACTTTGTCGGGTGCCGTTCTCCGGCGGCCCGCCGACCGCCGGAGTGGATCGCTCATCCGGGATGCAAGCCCTGCTGGCCTGCTAAGCGACCGGAACTTCACCCAGCACGAAAAATCCTAAAACTTTCCCAGGTGTGAGCGACGTCCGGTCCGGTTACCGATGGGTTCCCCTTGACAACCGGGTCACTTGTTGATGCGCGTGACCGGGTGGACGTACGGCACGGCGTCCTGCTCGAGCGGGAAGGTGGTGCTGCCGAACGGCGATTCCGCGCCCTGCTTGTCGGCCCAGAACTCGCTCACCGCGTGCCCGTCGGTGACCTGCGGCCACGTCGGGTCGATGCGGTCCTTCTTGGTCTTGCCGGCCACGTCGTCCTCCTGGTGCATTCCGGCTATCGGACGAGTCCAGTTTGCCGGATGCAGTGGTCAACCTCATCCAAGGGTGTTGAGGACAACTGGTCGCGCCCTGGTGAAGGGGGTCGGCGGCGGTCGTCCGCTCGGTATCGTGAGGGGGATGTCTTCGCTTGCGGATTGGCTGCGGGAACGCGGTGACGAGGCCCTCGTGGCGCTGCTGCGCGCTCGCCCCGACCTCGCGACCCCGCCGCCCGCGGACACCTCGGTGCTGGCCACGCGCGTCGGGGTGCGCTCCTCGGTGGCGCGGGCCTGCGAAGACCTGGACTCGTTCGCCCTGTCCGCGCTGGAAGCGCTGGTGCTGCTGGACGCCGACCTCGCGCCGGTCCCGCTGGAGGCGGTCGCCGAGCTGCTGGGCGGCGGGATCACCCCGCAGCAAGCGCGGCGGGCCGTCGAGCGGTTGCGCGACCTGGCGCTGGCCTGGGGCGAGGACGACGAGCTGTCCACCGCGCCCGCGGTGCGCGAGGTGCTGCCGAACTTCCCGGCCGGGCTCGGCCGCCGGGCGGAGGACCTGACCGAGGACGCCGCGAAGTCCGCGCTGGCCGAGCTGGACGAGGAGGAGCGGCGGCTGGTCGGCAAGCTCGCCGCTGGCTCGCCGATCGGCCGCACCAAGGACGCCGCCAAGAACGTCCCGCTCGCGCAGGCGGCGAACCCGGTGCAGCGCCTGCTGGCCAAGGGGCTCCTGCTGCGCCGCGACGCGGAGACCGTCGAACTCCCCCGCCAGCTCGCGCTCGCCGTGCGCGGGGAGCACCCGATGGGCGAGGTCGAGCCGGACGAACCGATCCCGGACCTGACCGGGACCGACCGGTCCGCGGTGGACAGCACCGGCGGCGGCGAGGTGCTGGAGCTGCTGCGGCACGTCGAGGAGCTGCTCAACGCCTGGGGCGAGGACCCGCCGGACGTGCTGCGCTCCGGCGGCGTCGGGGTGCGCGAGCTGCGGCGCACCGCCAAGGCCATCGACGTCGACGAGGACCGGCTCGGGCTGCTGGTGGAGCTCGCCGTCGCGGCCAACCTCATCGCCAACAGCGAGGCCGCCGAGCCGCAGTGGGTGCCCACCTACCAGTCCGACACCTGGCTGGCCTCCCCGCCCGAGCAGCGCTGGGCCGCGCTCGCCCAGGCCTGGCTCGACCTGCCGCGGCTGCCCGGCCTGATCGGCGCCCGCGACGAGAAGGACCGCCTGCTCGGCCCGCTGTCCGAGGACCTCCGCCGCCCGCTCGCCCCGAAGGACCGCCGCCGCGTCCTGGACTACCTGGACGAACTGCCCGGCGGCCACGGCGCGCGGCCGGACGACGTGGCCGCCGTGCTGGCCTGGCGCGCCCCGCGCCGCGGCGGTCGGCTGCGCGACGACCTGGTGCGCTGGACCCTCGCCGAGGCGACCGCGCTCGGCGTCGTGGCGCTGCACGCGCTGACCAGCGCCGGGCGCGCGCTGCTCGCCGACGGAGCCGCCGAAGCGGCCCGCGTGCTCGCCGACGCGCTGCCCGAACCGCTGGACCACGTGCTGGTGCAGGCCGACCTGACGGTGGTCGCGCCGGGCCGCCTCGAACCGGACCTGGCGAACGAGATGAAGCTCGTCGCCGACGTCGAATCCGCGGGCAGCGCCACGGTCTACCGGATCAGCGACAGCAGCATCCGCCGCGCCCTGGACGCCGGGCACACCGCCGACGACCTGCACGCGCTGTTCCGCACCCGCTCCCGCACCCCGATCCCGCAGTCGCTGACCTACCTGATCGACGACGTCGCCCGCCGCCACGGCCGCCTCCGCGCGGGCACCGCGGCGGCCTTCCTGCGCTGCGACGACCCGCTGCTGCTGGCCGAGATCATGGCCAAACCGGCGGCCGAGGAGCTCGAACTCCGCCGCATCGCGCCGACGGTCCTGGTCAGCCCGCTCCCCCTGGCCGACGTGGTGGAAACCCTCCGGGCGGCGGGCTTCACCCCGGTGGCCGAAGGCCCCGACGGCAACGTCCTGGACCTCCGGGAGACCGGCCGCCGGGTGCGCGGCAAGAGCCGCCCGGCGCAGCCGGCGGCGATCGCGCGCCCCAACCGGGAGCAGCTCGCGGAGCTCGTGGCGCAGCTGCGCGCGGGCGACCGCGCGGGAGCGGCGCGGCGCGGCAGCGCCGTGAGCCCGGAGCGAGGACGGCCGAGCGCGGAGGCGACGCTGCAGCTGCTGCGCGACGCGGCGCGGCAGCGCCGGAGCGTGTGGCTGGGCTTCGTGGACACGAACGGGATCCGGAGCGAGCGCGTGGTCCGCCCGGTGAGCGTCGGCGGCGGGGTCCTGCAGGGCGTGGACACGACGAGCGACGAGCTCGGCCACTACCCGCTGCACCGCATCATGACCGTCGCCCTCGTCGAGGACTGACCAACACTTTGCCGTTGCGCTAAGTGTTTCGGGCTGCAACACTTAGCCTCATGGCTAACCATGAGGCTCTGGACGACATCTTCGTCGCCCTGGCCGACCCGACCCGGCGGGACGTGATCCGGCGGCTCGGGCGCGGCCCCACCAGCGTCGGCGAGCTGGCCCGCCCGTTCCCGATCACGCTGCCCTCGTTCATGAAGCACGTCCGCACCCTGGAGGCGAGCGGGCTGATCCGGACCAGCAAGTCCGGCCGGGTCCGCACCTGCACGCTCAACCGCGAGCGCCTCGCCCTCGTGGACGACTGGCTGGCCGAGCAGCGGCGCGCCTGGGAAGCCGCCACCGACCGTCTCGAACAGCTCGTCACCGACCTCGAGGAGACCCCGTGACCACGGCGATCGACCCCAGCCTGGACCTGACCCTGCACCGGGTGATCCGCGCCTCGCGGCAGACGATCTGGCGCGCCTGGACCGAGCCCGCGCTGCTGCAGCGCTGGTTGGTCCCCGCGCCCGCGCAGGCCCGGATCGACCAGCTCGACGTCCGCCCCGGCGGCGCGCTCGAGACCAGCATGCGCGAGGGCGACAGCGAGTTCGTGCCGCACATCGACGCGGTGTTCCTCGTGGTCGAACCCGACCACCGGCTGGTGTTCACCAACGCGGTGAACAGCGCGTGGCGGCCCGCCCTGCCCGAACCGGTGGCGATGACCGCGGAGATCGTCCTCGGCGAGCACCCCGACGGCACCGACTACCGGGTCACGGTCCGCCACCGCGACCCCGCCGCCCGGAACCTGCACGAGGACCTGGGCTTCTTCGAGGGCTGGGGCTCGGTCACCGACGCCCTGACCACCCTCGTGGAGAGCGGAGAGGCATCGTGAAGACCGCCATCACCGCCTAGCGGCGCACCACCGCCGTCGGCGGAGCCGTCCGGGGTCCGCACGCGATTTCAATGGAAATCGGACATCTGATTTCCATTGAAATCGCGGAAGTCGCCCGCAGGGGACCCGGAGTTGTCCACAGGTGTCGGCATGTCGGGTGCCCGACTCGCCGGTGGACGCGCGAGTTCCATTGAACCTTTTCATCTTGCCCGTGGACCGCAGCTGCGAAGGGCGAACGGCACCGACCGGCGAGGGTCGCATGCGCCGCAGGCGCATAACCCACCCTCGCAACTCGCACCGCCGCGGGTTCTCAGCGTTCGCCTGGCGAGGACGGCCCTGACGCCGTGTATTGGCATACATCAGTCAGGGCACCCACAGCCAGGCGGGCGCTGAGGTTCCGCCACCGGCACCGCCACCCAGAACGAGGCTGGAAAACCTCAATGAAATCGCGTCTTCGATTTCAATGGAACTTGCGGGACTGCGGGACCCGGGGATCAGCGGGCGGTGGCCATGCGCTGGCGCATGGCGTGCTCCACCAGGGTGATCAGCGCCTGCTTGGTGCTCTCGCGGTTCCTCGCGTCGCAGCTGATCATCGGGACCGAGGGGTCGATGGTCAGCGCTTCGCGGACGTCCTCCATGCGGTGGTGGAGGACCCCGTCGAAGGTGTTCACCGCGACGATGTAGGGCAGGCCGCGGTCGTCGAAGAAGTCGATCGAGGCGAAGGCGTCCGCCAGGCGGCGGGTGTCGACCAGGACCACCGCGCCGATCGCGCCCTTGACCAGGTCGTCCCACATGAACCAGAACCGGTGCTGGCCCGGGGTGCCGAACAGGTAGAGGATCAGCTCCGAGTCCAGCGAGACCCGGCCGAAGTCCATCGCCACCGTGGTGGTGACCTTGCCGGGCGTGGCGCTGAGGTCGTCGACCCCGACGCTGGCCTCGGTCATGACCGCTTCGGTCGTCAGCGGCACGATCTCGGAGACCGAGCCGACGAACGTCGTCTTCCCGACGCCGAACCCGCCGGCGACCACGATCTTCGTCGAGGTCTTCCGGCCGCCCGGCGTCGTGCGGGGATCAGAGCCTGCGAAGCCCACTGAGCACCCTCTCCAAGAACTCCATGGACGGCCGATCACCGACGACCATGCCGCTGTCGTGAATCAGAACCAGGCCGGTGTCGGCCATGTCGCCGATCAGCACGCGCACCACGCCCAGGGGCAGCCGCATGTGCGCGGCGACCTCGGCGACGGAACGGGCCTCCATGCACAGCTCGGAGATCGAGCGGTGCTCGGACCTGGACTGGGCCGCCTGGGTGCGGCCGCGTTCGCTGGTGGTGACCAGCGTTTCGATAGCAAGATCGTAATCGGTGCGGGTCCGCCCCCGAGTGCGGGCGTAGGGCCGCACCAGCGAACCGCTGTCCAGCCCGTCGTCCTCCGGCCCGTCGATGCTCGGGATGGCCGGCATCGACCCGGAGATCGACGGCATGGACTGCGAGATCGGTGCCATCGGTTGCGAGATCGACGGCATCGACTGGGAGATCGGCGACATCGACTGCGAGATCGACGGCATGGACACCGAGGGCGGGCCGCCGCCGTCGGTCGCGCGGGGCCGGGCCGGGGTCTCGGCGGACGTGTCGTAGCCGGAGCCGAACAGGTCGGCGCCGGGGCCGCCGAACAGCGCCCGGTCGTAGCTGCCGAACGAGTCGGAGTTCTGCCCGGACTCGTCGTCCACGAAGTCGTCCTGCCAGGACTCCGCGCTCAGCCTCTTGTTGTAGAGGCGGAACAGGTCACCGTCCCAGCTGGGCTCGGAACCGGTGGTCATGGCGAGCTCCCCTCAGCGTTCCCCAGCCGGAGTCACCGGCGCCCCATGCCCTGCAGCTGCGCGCGCAGCTCCGGCGTGAGCTGTCGGCCGACCCGCTCCACGAGCAGGGTCATCTCGTAGGCGACCAGGCCGATGTCGGCGTTGGGCGCGGCGAGCACGGCCAGGCAGGAGCCGTCGCTGATGGACATCAGGAACAGGTAGCCCTGCTCCATCTCCACCACGGTCTGGGTGACCTCACCGGCTTCGAAGCACCGCGCGGCGCCCTGGGTGAGGCTGACCAGACCGGACGCGACCGCGGAAAGCTGCTCGGCGCGGTCCCGCGGCAATCCCTGTGATCCGGCGAGCAGCAGGCCGTCCGCGGACACGACCACCGAGTGCGCCACGCCGGGAACCCGACGCACGAAGTCGGTGATCAGCCAACTGAAGCTGTTGCTGCTCATCGGTTGCTGCACGGACCCGTTCACTCCTGCTCCTCGGGACGGCTCGGATTCGAGCGAGGTTCGGTGGAAACCGGTTCGGCCTTGGAGTGCCTACCCCGTTTGACACCCTGCTGGAAGTTCGCCATCCGACCGCGCACGGCGTCGGCCGAGCGCGGGGTGGCGGGCTTGCGGCGGGGGGCCTGCGACGAGCGCGGGGTCGCCGAGCCCGGCACCAGGTTCGTCTTGGGCACCCGCTTGGGCAGCCCGGCTGCGGTGGTCTCCTGGACCTGCGGCGCCTGCAGCAGCGCTTCGGCCGCCTTCCACCCGGTGTCGCCGCCACCCCAGCCCGGGTCGGGCGCGGTGGTGCGCGGGACCTCGGCGACGGGCTCCGGCTCGGCGGCCGGTTCCGCCGCGGCCGCCGGGGACGACGCGGGCTCGGTCGGCTTCGACTCCGACCCCAGCGGCGAATCGTCCACATCGGACTCGCGGAACCACTGCGACAGCACGGCTTCGTAGATCGGCAGGCGTTGCGTCGGCGCGTCGTCCATGTCCCAGGAGGCCCCTCTCGGCTCGTCGTCGGCGAACGCCGGCGGCTGGCCCTGGGCGCCCTGCTCCGGGCTCCCTCCTCGGGTGGAGACGTCCGAGACCGCGTCCTGCCGGGTTCCGTTGTCCGCGGCGCGCTCGGAACTGCTCTCGACGTCGTCGGGGTCGTGCCCGGCCCCGTTCAGCGCACTGCCGTTGTGCGCCGGTTCGTCCAGCTCGGTCGGGAACTCCGCCGGGGTGAACCGCGCGGTCTTCTCCGCCTCGAACGGGCTGTGGAACAGATCGGCCGCAGCGGCGGGCGGCCCGCACTGGCCGTCGAAGCCGCCGGGCGTCTCGTCGCTCGGCCATTCCTCGGCGCGGACGTCGTCGTCCGCGGGCGCCGTCCGCTCATCCTCCCACCGGGGGACGTCGGTGGCGCCGAACGAATCGCCGGAGGACAGCGTCACCGAGTACTGGGTCGACAGCTCGGTGCCGGACTCGTCCGGTTCGGGCTCTTCCGGGGCGCTCTGGTCCATGCCGAGCTGCGGCAGCGGGGCGCGCTCGGTGGGCGGCTCGGCCGCCCGGTCGGGGCGCCCGCCGCCGAACGCGGCGGCCAGCCCGAGGTGCGCGCCGGTCTCGGTGAGCGAGTCGCGGCGCTCGTCGCGCCCGCTGCGCGGCACGTCGGGCATCGGCATCGGGCCGTCCGGGGTGAGCTGCACCACGAACTCGCCGGAGAGCCGGACCGTGGCGGTCGCGCCGCCCTCCAGGCCGTCGTTGTTGTGCAGCTCGACGCGGATGTCGTGGCGCTGGGACAGCTGGCCGACCACGAACAGACCCATCCGGCGGGACACCGCGACGTCGATCTCCGGCGGGCGGGTGAGCCGCTCGTTGATCTCGTCGATCTCGTCGGCGTCGATGCCCACGCCGCGGTCGCGGATCTCGATGACGAGCTCCTGCCTGCGGTAGGCGGCGCGGACGGTGACCTCGGTGTCCGGGTTGGAGAACACCGTGGCGTTCTCCAGCAGCTCGGCGATCAGGTGCACGAAGTCGTTGACCACGCGGCCCTGGATGGCCAGGTCGAGGGTGTCCACCACGGCGATCCGCGCGTACTGCTCGACCTCGGAGACCGCGGCGCCGAGGACCTCGTTGAGCGGCACCGGGCGCATCATCCGGCGGGTGAGGTCGGTGCCGCCGAGGATCAGCAGGTTCTCGTTGTTCCGCCGCATGCGGGTGGCCAGGTGGTCCAGCTCGAACAGGCTGCTCAGCTGGTCCGGGTCCTGCTCGTCCTGCTCCAGCCGGTCGATCAGGGACAGCTGGCGCTGCACCAGGGTCTGGCTGCGGCGGGCGAGGTTAACGAACAGGTCGTTGATGTTGTTGCGCAGCAGCGCCTGCTCGGAGGCCAGCCGCAGCGCCTGCTGGTTGACCGTGTCGAAGGTGCGGGCGACCTGGCCGATCTCCTCGCTGGTGTGCACCGGGACCGGCGGCACCGTGACCTGGCTGGCCGTGCTGGGGTTCTCGTTCACCCGGCTGATCGCGTCCGGCAGGCTCTGCTGCGCGATCTCCAGCGCGCTGTAGCGCAGGGTGCGCAGCGGGCGCAGCATCGAGCGGGCGATGAACTCCGCCACGCCGAAGGCGACCACCAGCAGGATCGCGAGCAGCACCGCGTCGCGGACCATGGCCCACCACGCGGAGTCGGCCAGCTCCTCGGCGTCCTGGTGGAAGTCGTTCAGGACCGAGTCCTCGACCGAGCGCACCAGGTCGGTCCGCTCACCGGCGACCTGGCCCCAGGTCTGCGCCGGGACGTTCAGCGGGGCGGTCTGGTCGCTCTCCGCGCGGATCAGCGCGGTCTGCTCGATCTGCTCGGTGGTGTCGACCGCGGCACCGGCGACGCGGGCCGCGTAGAGGGCGCGCTGGTCGGGGTTGGCCGAGTTCAGGAACTCGCTGTAGGCGGCCTCGAACCGGGCGTCCGCGGCGCGCATCGCCTCGGTCTGGCCGGTGAGGAACCGGTCGCGCAGCGCGGCGCTGAGCAGGATCGAGCGCTGCTGGGCGAGCTGCTCCTTGGCCCGGCCCAGCGCCTCGGAGGCGCGCGCGGTCTGGCTGACCTGCGTGTTCACCGCGGACGTGGCGACCGTGCGGTTGACCTGCAGCAGGGTGTCGATGACCGAGTTGTAGGCGACCAGCGTCTGCGGGCTGGTGAACGCCGTGTTGATCGTGCCGCGCAGGGCGCCGAGGCTGCCGACGCGGTGCACCGCGCTCTCGTACGCCTCGCGGACTTCTGGCGAGAATTCGCCAACGCGGTCCTCGAAACCGCGCAGCAGGTTCACGGCCTCGTCGACCTTCGCGCTCTGCGCCGCGTAGTCCTCGCCCGCCTTCGGGCCGCGGACGGTGGTGAACACCACTGCGAAGTCGCGCTCGCGCTGCAGCTCGTGGGTGAGGTCGGCGGCCCGCTGGCCGAGCTCGACCTGTTCGACGATGGTGCTCAGCCGGGTCTGGGTGGTCAGGCCGTCGTAGACGCGGATGCCACCGACGGCCAGCGCGGCCAGCGTCGGCACGAGCAGGACGGCGGCCATCTTGTACCGGAGGCGCCAGTTGCGCAGCCACCACTTCTTGGTGCGGGTGGCTCCCGGCTGGTCGGGCGCATCGGCTCCGGTAGCGGGGTCGTTGTTGAGCATCCCTGTTTCCTGCGCTGCGGCGGACATGTGCGTCACCGCCACGGACGGCTACCTCTCCGCGCCGCGGCGGTGTTGATCATCGTGCTGGGAGTGCGCCCGCGAACCGGCGTCGCCACGCCGAGAACCCACGAGCGGGTCGACGATTCCTCGACTTCCGCCGAACAGCCGCAGACCCTGACTCTGTCAGCCGGGCTTGCCATCACACTCCCTGGTCACAACGTGCATCCCCCGAAGCAAGAGGCCAGTCACCTCGACGGGCGAGACTATACTTAACTGGGCGTCACAAGTCAGGCCCCCAACGCAGGCGTTCATCACACGGTCGAGTGGTATGGACAACATTTGGGCCAATAGTGTGACAACGAGCTAGTTACAGCTGGTTGTGGGCGTTTCGTGAACGTTCTACAGTTCGGGTGCCCCGCCACCGCCACCGCACCACCGGGGGCGCACCGACTGTTCCCCACCCGCACCTGAGCAGCCGGTGATCACCGGTGCCGCGAACCGGTCACAGCGCATCACGGGGGCATGCATGCGCTCGGTCGCCGCGCTCCGGACGACCCGGCGCGGTTCTGCACCATGTCGCACCCCGAATCCGAGGAGGAACACATGAGCCCCGTCCCCCGCGCCCTCGATCGCCGCAGCCTGCTGAAACTCGCAGGTGGTGCCGTCACCGCCGGCGCGCTGCTGGGCACGAGCGGTTGCGGACTCCTCGGCGGGTCGCAGGGCGACAGCGGTGGGAACGACCTGGTGGAGAAGCAGAACCTGCGGGTCGGCGCGCTGCCGATCAACGACCTGGCGCCGCTGCACCTGGCCGTGAAGAACGGCTACTTCAAGGAGGCCGGCCTCAACGTCGAGATCGTCAACGCCAGCGACGGCAGCGCGGCGCTGGCCAGCACCATCGGCGGTGACTACGACATCACCTACAGCAGCTACGTGCCGTTCTTCGCCGCGCAGGCCAGCGGCACGGCCCCGCTGCGGATCGTCGCCGACTGCGCCTCGGCCGCGCAGAACACCACGGTCATCATGACCTCGCCGAAGACCGACGTCCGGAAGCCGCAGGACCTGGCCGGGCGCAAGATCGCCATCAGCGGCCCGAACACCATCACCGAGCTGCTGGTCAAGGCCACCCTGGACGCGCACGGGGTGGACTGGCGCGGGGTCGAGCTCTCCCCGGTGCCGTTCATGAACATGCCCGCCGCCCTGGACCAGGGCCGGGTCGACGCCGCGATCGTCACCGAGCCCTTCCTCACCATGGCCGCCCGCAACGGCGCGATCCCGGTGGTCGACACCGCCACCGGCCCGCTCGAGGACCTGCCGCTGACCGGCTACGGCGCGACCGCGAAGTTCGTCGACGAGCACCCCAAGACCGTCGCCGCCTTCCAGAAGGTCATGGACCGCGCGGTCACCGAGGCGCAGGACCGCAGCAAGATCGAGCCGCTGCTGCCGGAGTTCGCCAAGATCGACCCGCAGACGGCGTCGATCATCACGCTGCTCAAGTTCAACTCCCGCGCCGACGCGACCCGCCTGCAGCGGGTGCCGCGGCTGATGAAGCAGTTCGGGTTCATCAACACCGACATCAACGTCGAAGAGATGATCGTCACCCCGAAGGCCTGAACCGGCGGGCGCCGAGCGCGATTTCGCGCTCCCGACTCCGCCAGTTCTCCCGGAATTCACCGGGAATTGGCGCCGCGACGCCAATTCCCGGTCCGGGCCCGCCCCCGAAGTCCGCCACTCCCACCACGAATGCTGGAATTCGGGCATCCGCAACGAAAACCGCCGGGTGCACACCTCGCCGCACCGCCACAGAGCTGATACCGGGAAATGACGAAAACACTCCGGGGACTGCTCGGACTGCTGGGCTTCCTGCTCGTCTGGGAGCTCTTCAGCCGATCCGGAACCGTTCCCCAGCAATACTTTCCGCCACCGTCCACAGTGCTCCTCCGCCTCGCCGAGCTGCTCGGCGACCGGAACTTCCTGCTCGACGTGATCGCCAGCGTGCTGGCCTGGGCGATCGCGCTGGGCATCGCGATCGCCATCGCGGTCCCGGCCGGTCTGCTGCTCGGCAGCGTGCGCAGCATCCGGGTGGCCACCCGCGCGATCATCGAGTTCCTCCGCCCGATCCCGTCGGTGGCGCTGATCCCGCTGGCGATCGTGCTGGTCGGCGCCGGGCCGGAGACCAAGATCTCGCTCGCGGTGTACGCCGCGGTCTGGCCGATCCTGTTCAACACCATCTACGCGCTCGACGAGATCGACCCGGTCATGGTCGACACCGCCCGCTCCTTCGGGCTCGGCCGCGGTCGCGTGATGTTCACCGTGGCGCTGCCCAACGCGGCGCCGTTCGTGCTCACCGGCATCCGGATGTCCGCCGCGGTGGCGCTGATCCTGGTGGTCAGCACCGAGTTCCTGGCCGGTGGCAGCAGCGGCCTGGGCAACTTCGTCCTGGACGCCAGCTCCGGTGCGGGCCGGATGGACCTGGTCCTGGCCGGAACCCTGGTCGCGGGCATCATCGGCTACCTGATCAACGAGGCGCTGGAACTCCTGCACAAGCGCGGCCTCCGCTGGAGCACGGTTGACCGGGAGGCAGCGTGAGCAGGTTGCAAGGTTTCGTGCGGCGGTGGTTGGTGTTCGTCGTCGCCATCGTGCTGTGGGAGCTGGTCACGCGGTTCGCGCAGAACCCGTTCTTCCCGCCGCCGACGCAGATCGTCGAGGCCGCCGGGCAGAAGTGGTTCAGCGGCCCGGCCTCCTCGCTGTTCCTCACCGACGAGGTCTTCACCGACCTGCTGGCCAGCCTCGGCCGGGTCTTCGCCGGGTGGCTGATCGCGGTGGTGATCGGCGTCGGGCTGGGCACGCTGCTGGGCCGGTCCCGCACCGGGATGGACTACTTCGGACCGCTGATGGCCTTCATGCGCGCCATCCCGCCGCCGGTGCTGGTCCCGGTGTTCCTGGTGCTGCTGGGCATCGGCACCGAGATGCAGATCACCGTGATCGTCTTCGGCGTGATGTGGCCGATCCTGCTCAACACGGTGGACGGGGTGCGCTCGGTCGACCAGGTCAAGGTGGACACCGCCAAGTCGTTCCGGATCCCCCGCTCGCACTGGGTGTTCGGCGTGGTGCTGCCCGCCGCGACCCCGAAGATCTTCGCGGGCCTGCGGGTCAGCCTGTCGCTGGCGCTGGTGCTGATGGTCGTCTCGGAGCTGGTCGGCTCCACCAACGGCATCGGCTACCGGCTGATCTTCGACCAGCGCGCGTTCGACCTGCCCGCGATGTGGGCGGGCATCGTCCTGCTGGGCGTCCTCGGATACCTGCTCAACACCCTGCTGCTCGCAGTGGAACGCCGCGCGCTGAGCTGGCAACCGTCGCAAGCGTCGGCGAACGTAGTCGGAGGCTGAATCCTGATGACCGAAACCAAGACCATGCTGGACGTCTCCGGGCTCGGCCACCGCTACGGCGGCCCCAGCGGCCACCAGGCCATCGCCGACCTGACCTTCCAGGTGCGCACCGGTGAGCTGGCCTGCATCGTCGGCCCGTCCGGCTGCGGCAAGTCCACGATGCTGCGCTCCATCTCCGGGCTGATCAAGCCGACCAGCGGCGAGGTGAAGCTCAACGGCTCCCCGGTGCAGGGCGTGCCCGAGGACCTCGCCGTGGTGTTCCAGGACTACAGCCGCTCGCTGTTCCCCTGGCTGTCGGTGCGGTCGAACGTGGAGTTCCCGCTGCGCTCCCGCGGCGTGAGCAAGGCCGAGCGCCGCGAGCGCGCCGACGAGGTGCTCGAGTGGGTGGGCCTGTCGGCGGCGGCGAAGAAGTACCCGTGGCAGCTCTCCGGCGGCATGCAGCAGCGCGTCTCCATCGCCCGCGCGCTGGCCTGCCGCCCGGCCCTGCTGCTGATGGACGAGCCGTTCGCCTCGGTGGACGCCCAGACCCGCTTCGAGCTGGAAGACCTCCTGCTGCGCGTGCGCAAGCAGTACGACAGCACGGTCCTGCTGGTCACCCACGACATCGACGAGAGCATCTACCTGGCGGACCGCGTGTTCGTCCTGTCCAAGTCCCCGGCGAGCATCGTGGCGGACCTGGAGATCCCCCTCGGCGACGACCGCGACCAGATCACCACCAGGGAGTCGGAGACCTTCGTCCACCTCCGCAGCGAGGTCGCCCGCCTCCTCGACGTCCGCACCGCAGCGACGCCGAAGCCTGCGGCGGAGGCTTCGGCCGACGCGGAAGCGTCGGAGGCCGCGGAAGCGGCGGAGGTTTCGGAGCCTGCGGAGGCGGAAGCCGGAGCGGCGACGGCGGAGCCGGAGTCGGCCGAGGCGGCGGAGCCCGCCGAGTCCGATGTGGACGCGCCGAAGGGCGGAGCGGAGGCGGAGCAGTCCACTGCGAAGCAGTGGGCGGAGGCCGAGAAGGCCGAAGCGCCCGAGAGCGCGAAGCGCAGCTGAGCGCCGAACAGCGGAACAGCCCCGGCCGCAACGCTGCCGGGGCTGTTTGCTCGGTACGGCTCAGACCTCGAACGTAAGCCGTGAGTGCTTTGCGGGGCTATAACACCACAAAGCACTCACGGGCCTTGAGCAGGCGGAACCTCGGATCAGTACAGGTAGCGCTGGCCCGGGTCGACCTTGACGTGGAGGAGGGTCGGGCCCTGCTTGCCCTCCGCGAACTCCTCGGACAGCGCCGCTCCGAGGTCCTCCGGGGTCTCGATCAACTTGGCCGGGCAGCCGAGGCTGGTGGCCAGGGCCGCGAAGTCGATGCCGCCGAGCTCCACGCCGGGCAGCTTGTCGCCGCCCGCCGCCTCGCCGAGGACCGCCACCGCCGCGTAGCGGGAGTTGTCCATGATCACGAAGGTGACCGGGGCCTGCTCGCGCACCGCCGTCCACACCGACTGGATGCCGTACATGCTGGAGCCGTCGCCCAGCAGCGCCACCGTGCGGCGGTTCGGGTCCGCCATCGCCACGCCGACCGCCGCGCAGATGCCGTAGCCGAGCGCACCCGAGAACCCGGTGAAGAACCCGCCGTCGGTCGACCGGATCGGGAAGAACTCGTGCAGGTCGTTGCGGTGGCTCGGGGTCTCCTCCACCACCGCCGCGTCCGCGGGCAGCGCCTCGGCGATCGCGTCGAACACGTACGCCGCGCTCATCGGCGCAGCCGCCGCGGGCTTCTCCGGCCGCTGGTACGTCTTCGGGGCGCTGCGCGGCACGTCCTCGACCTGCGCGTTGACCTGCCGGACCGCGTGCCCCAGGGTGCCCAGCACGCCCCGCCCCTGGCGGGCGCGGGCCAGCACCTCGGGGTCGTCGTGCACCAGGAACATCTCCGGCAGCTCGACCTCGCTCTCCCCGCGGTACACGTGGTACGTGAACGCCGGGGCGCCCCACACCACGACCAGGTCGTACTCGGCCAGCTCCGCGCTCAGCGCGCGCTGCTCGGGCTGCAGGAAACCGGCGAACTGCGGGTGGTCCTCGGGGAACGAGCAGCGCGGCGACATCGGCGCCACCAGCACCGACGCCTTCGTCTTCTCGACCAGCTGCACCATCTCGTCGACGACCTGGTCGGCGTCCACCGCCGGGCCGACCACGAACGCCGGGCGCTCGCAGGTGCGCAGCGCCCCGACCAGCTCGGCGACCGCCGCCGGGTCCGGCGCGAAGCCGGGGGTGCGCGGCCGCGCGGGCACCGGGACGCCGGGCTGGTCCCAGTCGTCGGCCGGGATGGACAGGAACACCGGGCCGTACGGCGGGGTGGTGGCCAGCTGGTAGGCGCGCACCAGCGCGGCCGGGACGTCCTCGGCTCGCGCGGGCTCGTAGCTCCACTTCACGTACGGCTGCGGGAAGTTCGGCGCGTCGGTGGCGCCGAGGAACGGTTCGCCGAACATCAGGCTGCGGGTCTGCTGGCCCGCGGTGACGATCATCGGCGTGCGGTTGCGGTAGGCGGTGAAGATCGCGCCCAGCGCGTGCCCCACCCCGCCCGCGGAGTGCAGGTTGACCAGCACCGGCTCGCGGCGCGCCTGCGCATAACCGTCGGCCATCGCGACCACCGCGGACTCCTGCAGGCCGAGCACGTACCGGAAGTCGTCCGGCCAGCCCGTCAGGAACGGCACCTCGGTCGTGCCCGGGTTGCCGAACACGGTGGTCAACCCGAGCTCCCGCATCAGAGTCCGGGTGATGTCACGGACCGTGCGGTCCTCGCTGCGCATCGCAAGCCTCCCTCATCGTGCGAACAACCCCGCTCACCTGCGAGGTTGCCCCTGCAACGACACCACATCCGGCAGGTCTGAACCAGATCGCGTTGGTCACTGGGCGCCAATCGCCGGTGCGGCTCGACGGCCCGGGGAGGCCGCGAGCAGCGGCGCTCCCGCGCGGGCGGTCGCACGGGGTGGCCCACGCCACCCGGCGATCTCGCGCGAAATCGCCGGGTGGTCAGCGGGAGGGGCGCCGATCTCGCGCGAAACCGGCGCTCAGGTGGACTTCCAGCACATGGTGAGCGGCGGCTCGTTCCACGTCAGGTACTTCTCGGAGTCCTCGGTGCACGCGGCGTCACCGCTGGTGTTGTTGGCCACCGCGGTGACCTGCTGCGCGGCGTCCGGGTCCGAGCACGGCACCTTCGTGGAGATGTCGAGCATCGGGGCGGTCAGGCAGTCGCCGGTCTTGACGTCCGGGACCATGCACATCACGTAGTCGCCGCGCTTCTCCAGCGAGTCGTAGTCATCGCCGCAGCTGCCGGACCCGTCGAGCTGCTTGGCGACCTTGAAGTCGGACTCCGCCGAACCGCAGGCGGCCTTGTCCCACTCCGGTCGGGTCGTGCTCGGGTTGGTGACGTCGACGCACTCGCCGACCGCGATGCCGCCGCCGTCGACGCTGCGCAGCAGGGCCACCACCACGACCCCGACGATGCCGAGGACCAGGGTCCCGACCATGCCCAGGACCTTCTTCGCGGCACCGCCCTGCTGCGGCGCACCGCCCTGCGGAGGCATCTGCGGCGGCGGGCCACCTGGGAATCCGCCCTGCGGCGGCATCTGCTGCGGCGGCGGGCCTGCCGGGTAGCCCTGCGGCGGCCCGGCGGGCACCGGCTGCTGCTGGCCCCACTGCTGCTGCGGCGGCGGGCCCCACTGCGGTTGCTGGCCGAATTGCGGAGGCTGAGTCACGGGTTCCCCCAGTCGGTTCGAGCTGAAAACGGCGAGAATCTAGCGAATCCGCCGCCCCCGCGTGATCAGCTCGACCGCACTGCAACGCAGGTCACGTTGCCGTCTCAGGCTCCCCGCACGTCGTTGAAGCAGAACGTCTTCTCGGCGAAGTTGTAGTACCCGTCGCCCTGGCCGCAGACCTGCGCCGGGTCGCCGCGCGGCGCGACCTTGGTGATCTGGTCCTTCGCCTCGGAGCAGTCCAGCTTCAGCGGGATCCGGTTGCCCGCCTCGTTGTAGGGCGTGATGCAGTCGCCCTCCTCGACGTCCAGGACGATGCAGTAGGTCTGGCCGTCGACGACGTTGCTGTAGTCGTCGCCGCACACCGCGCGGTCGGTGCCGTTGGCGACCTTCACGACCTCGTAGTCGGAGTCGAGGGTGCCGCAGGTCTCCACGGTCATCTCGCCGCCGCTCTCGTCGAGCAGCCCGATGCAGTCCCCCACGGTGACCGGCCCGTCCTCGGCCTGGCTGGTGGTGGCCGGGCTCGTGGTGGACTCGACGGGACCCCCGCCGGTCGGGCTCGCCTCGTTGCGGTTGCTGACGTTCACGATCATCACGACCACGAGGGCGACGACGCCGATCACCGCGACACCGGCGCCGACCAGACCGAGGATCAGCCCGGTGGACTTCTTCTTCGGCGGCATCGGCGGCTGCGGCTGGTTCCCGGCGACCTGGCGCCAGAAGTCGTCCGGCTCGTTCGGCGGCGGGTAACCGCCGGTCGGATAGCCGCCGGTCGGGTACTGTCCGCCGGGGTACTGCTGGCCCGAGTACGGTCCGGACTGCGACCCGTAGGGATCCGGCTGCTGTGGGTAGCTCACTGCTCCTCCGTATATTCGTTCACCTCGAGAAGGCTAACCGCACACCCGGACTTCGGTGCGCGAACGGCTGATATAGGAGCTTTTCCGCACCGGCCGGTCCGGCGCGGTCGGACGGCAACATCGTCCGCGCGGGACAAGTACCCTCGTCGGTGTCGCGTGACCAGCGCACGCAGGCCGGTCCGCCCGGGTCGGGACTGCGGCGGGCGTGCCGGGAAGGTCACTGATCACCTGCGGACCCGAGGGAGCTGCGCACCCGTGACCGACGGACCCCTGATCGTCCAGTCCGACAAGACGCTTCTGCTCGAAGTCGACCACGCCCTCGCCGACGAGGCGCGCACCGCCATCGCCCCCTTCGCTGAGCTGGAGCGCGCCCCCGAGCACGTGCACACCTACCGCATCACCCCGCTGGCGCTGTGGAACGCGCGCGCCGCCGGGCACGACGCGGAGCAGGTGGTGGACGGCCTGGTGCGCTTCTCGCGCTACCCGGTGCCGCAGCCGCTGCTGGTGGACATCGTCGAGACGATGGGGCGCTTCGGGCGGCTGCAGCTGGTCAACGACCCGGCGCACGGGCTGGTGCTGAACTCGCTGGACCGCGCGGTGCTCGAAGAGATCCTGCGGAACAAGAAGATCACCCCGATGCTGGGCCAGCGCATCGACGACGACACCGTCGTGGTGCACCCCAGCGAGCGCGGGCGGCTCAAGCAGATGCTGCTCAAGGTCAGCTGGCCCGCCGAGGACCTGGCCGGGTACGTCGACGGCGAGGCGCACCCGATCAAGCTGGAGCAGGACGGCTGGCAGCTGCGCGACTACCAGGCGCAGGCGGTGCAGTCGTTCTGGGCCGGTGGCTCGGGCGTCGTGGTGCTGCCCTGCGGCGCGGGCAAGACGCTGGTCGGCGCGGCGGCCATGGCCGAGGCGCAGGCGACCACGCTGATCCTGGTCACCAACACCGTGGCCGGTCGGCAGTGGAAGCGGGAGCTGATCGAGCGGACCTCGCTGACCGAGGAGGAGATCGGCGAGTACTCCGGCGAGAAGAAGGAGATCCGGCCGGTCACCATCGCCACCTACCAGGTGATCACCCGCCGCTCCAAGGGCGAGTACAAGCACCTGGAGCTGTTCGACTCCCGCGACTGGGGCCTGGTGGTCTACGACGAGGTGCACCTGCTGCCCGCCCCGGTGTTCCGGATGACCGCCGACCTGCAGTCCCGGCGGCGCCTCGGGCTGACCGCGACGCTGGTCCGCGAGGACGGCCGCGAGGGCGACGTGTTCTCGCTGATCGGCCCCAAGCGCTACGACGCGCCGTGGAAGGACATCGAGGCGCAGGGCTGGATCGCCCCGGCCGACTGCATCGAGGTCCGGGTGACGCTGACCGACAACGAGCGCCTGGAGTACGCGACCGCGGACGCCGACGAGCGCTACAAGCTGTGCTCCACGGCCCGCACCAAGGCCCCGGTGGTCAAGGCGATCCTGGACCAGCACCCCGGCGAACCGGCGCTGGTCATCGGTGCCTACCTGGACCAGCTGCACGACCTCGGCGCGGCGCTGGACGCGCCGATCGTGGAGGGCTCGACGAAGAACAAGGAGCGCGAGGCGCTCTTCGACGCCTTCCGGAACGGCGAGATCAACCGGCTGGTGGTCTCGAAGGTCGCGAACTTCTCCATCGACCTGCCGGAGGCGTCGGTGGCGGTGCAGGTCTCGGGCACCTTCGGGTCGCGGCAGGAGGAGGCGCAGCGGCTCGGTCGGCTGCTGCGGCCGAAGGCCGACGGCAAGCAGGCGCACTTCTACTCGGTGGTCTCGCGGGACACGCTGGACACCGACTACGCGGCGCACCGGCAGCGGTTCCTCGCCGAGCAGGGCTACGCCTACCGCATCGTGGACGCCGACGACCTGCTCGGCCCCTCGATCCCGGACGTCGGGTGACGACAATTCCGAGACACACCCGGTCAGCTGTCACCCAAATGTGTCCACGCTGGGCCCGGCAGCCGCTACGGTTGCGGTGGACGCACGCGAGCTGACCAGGCACGTCGGTCCGGACGTGCGCAGTGGTCCGCGCGCCGCCGCAGGTGACCACCGATCGGGGGCGGACGCCGGGAGCAGGACGGGTGCGCCGCGCGCTTTGCAGGCAGGGACACTGGAGATCGGATGACCACCGAGCAGGAACGCACCGCCATGGGCGGGGCGCACCGGTTCGTCGGACTCGCGGAGAACCTCGAACGCCACGCCGGCACCCCGACCGCGGCCGAACCCCCCAACGTGCACGGCACCAACCGCGGCTACGGCCTGGTCTTCTTCCACCTGGAGCAGTACCACCTGACCACGGTGATCAGCAGCGGGCTGCGCTTCCAGCCGCTGGGCGCCGAACCGGCCCAGGAGCTGGCCTGCACGGTCTACAAGGAGCAGGCCGAGGCGGCCCGCCACCTGGTCGACCTCACCGCCGAGGTGCTGGTCCAGCAGCGCACCCACCTGGTGCCCGACCAGATCGTCCCGAACGAGCAGCCGCTGCTGCCGGGCACCGAGTTCCACGGCGTGCTGGCCAGCGGCCACCCGATGTTCCCCCCGGAGTTCACCCGTTTCACCGACCCGGACGGCATCGAGCAGCTCCAGGTCTTCACCCTCCTCCCGGTGACCCTCGGCGAGCTGAACTACATCCTCGACAACGGGGTGACGGCCCTGCGCCAGCAGTGGGCCCGCTTCGAGGTCGACGTCTTCGACCTGGGCCGCCCCAGCGTCGCCTGAGCCGCGCGGACCGCCCAGCACGTCCCCTTGGCACGCCGGGGTGGCGGCGGGGTGACAGGATCGGGGCATGGCACCTGCGACGATCGACCTGGCGGAACTGGACGCGGTGCGGGTGTACGCGCTGCCGATGCGCAACAAGTTCCGCGGGGTGACGGTCCGGCGCGGGGTGCTGCTCGGCGGCCCGGCCGGGTGGGGCGAGTTCTGCCCGTTCGAGGACTACGACGACGCGCAGGCGGTGCCGTGGCTGGCCGCCGCGCTGGAGGCCTGCACCGAGGCCTGGCCGGAACCGGTGCGCACCAGCATCCCGGTCAACTGCACGGTCCCCGCGGTGTCGGCGGACAAGGCGCACGCGATCGTCGCGGCGTCCGGGTGCCGCACGGCCAAGGTCAAGGTCGCCGAGCCCGGCCAAACGGCTGGTGACGACGTCGAGCGCGTGGCCGCCGTGCGCGACGCGCTGGGTCCGGGCGGCGCGATCCGCGTGGACGCCAACGCCGCCTGGGACGTCGACACGGCGGTCACCCGGATCCGAGAGCTGGACCGCGCGGCGGGCGGCTTGGAGTACGCGGAGCAGCCCTGCCCGTCGGTGGACGAGCTCGCCGCGGTCCGGCGCCAGGTCGACGTGCGCATCGCGGCGGACGAGAGCATCCGCCGCGCCGAGGACCCGCTGCGCGTCGCGGTGGCCGGAGCGGCGGACGTGGCGATCATCAAGGCGACACCGCTGGGCGGGGTGCGCCGAGCGCTGCGCGTCGCCGAAGCGTGCGGACTGCCGTGCGTGGTGTCGTCGGCGGTGGAGACGAGCATCGGCCTCGCCGCGCAGCTGGCCCTGGCGGGGGCGCTGCCGGAACTCCCCTTCGCCTGCGGCCTGGGCACGATGTCCCTGCTGGACGGCGACGTCGTCGCGGACTCCCTGCTCCCGGTGGACGGCCACCTCCCGGTCCTCCGCCGCCCCCCGGAACCGGACCCGGCCCTGGTCGCAGCGGCGACCCCCACGGCGGACGTCCAACACCGCTGGCTCGAACGCCTCGGCCGCGTCGACACCCTCCGCCGCGCCTAGGGCTGGGCTCGGCCTGGCGTCGTGAGTGCGAAAACCGGCTGGAGGCGGTTTTCGCACTCACGACCCCTCGCGGCCTTGAGGGCGGTGCGGCGATTTCGCAGGAAGTCGCCGCCCTGCACGCGAGCGAGCCGCCGGTTTCGCGCGAAGTCGCCCCACACACAGCGCCTCGGAACCCGCGCTCACCTCCCGAGGCCGACCAGAGCCCGTCGGCGCGAGGGTGCGGCCGGTCGGGCCAGATTCATCCTGGCGCCGGGTCGAGCATCGTCTTCCCAGGTAGCCAAGGCCCTTGATCTTGGACCAATGTGGAGGTACCCGGCCCCCGCCGCGCTGGCCCGGTGCCGGTTCCGGGAGCGGCAGGGACATCGCCTGACGATCGGCAGCCAACCGACTGGGCGGCCAGGTGGCTCAGCGACCCGGGGTCGGCGCGGCTGCCGGGGGACCATGCGTCCGGAGGTTCAGCGGTGATATCCGGGAGAGTTGGGCGTCGTGCGTTGCGGTGAGTGTGCGGTTGCTTTGGGTTCAAAGCGGTGGGTGGTCGCCTTGGGCGGGTAGCGATTTCAATCGAAATCGCGGACGTTCGGCACAGCGCTCGCGGTGGTGATACCTGCGCCTCACGGCAGTGGCATCAGGTGGTGCGCTCGTAGCAGTGCTACCGGGCGTGCCTGCGGTGGTGATGGGGGTGGAGGTCGGTGCGTGTCTGTCGGGCTGCGTTGGGGCGCGGTGGGGTGCGATTTCGGGAGAAATTGACCGTCACCCGGGTGAACGTCGTTTTCTCCCGAAATTGCCGTTCTCCCGGGTGACGGTGCTGGGTCAGGCGCGGCGGCGTCGGCGGCGGATGAGGCGGAAGACCAGGGCGAGGGCCACCGCTGCGACCGCTAGCGGGGCGAGGCGCTTGAGGACCGGGGCTCCGGCCGTGCCGAGGAGGTCGATCGCCTCGTCCGACGGCACCGGGCCTCCGGTGACCACCGCGTCCGCGCGGCGCGACGGCTCCTCCGTCGCCGTGCTCGCGAACTCGCCGTCCCGGCTCCCCGCCGGGGTCACCCGCCAGCTCGCCGGCTCCGCGCCTCCGGCGCTCGCCGAGCTCGCCTTCGCCTCCGCGGGCTTCGCCGCTGCGGCTTCGGGTTCCGCGGGCTTCGCCGCCGCGGCTTCGCCGGCGGACGGCTTCGCCTCGGCTGCCGCCGGGGTGCCCTCCTCGGTGAGCTGCTTGGCGAGGTTGGCCGCGAACTGGTTCAGGATCTTGCCGCCGACCTCGGAGATCAGCCCGCGGCCCAGCTGCGCTGGCTTGCCGGTGACCTTCAGGTCGGTGTCCACGGTGACCGAGGTGGTGTCGCCCTCGGGCGTGAGCACCGCGGCCACCGTCGCCGCGGCGGTGCCGCTGCCGCGGGAGTCCTTGCCGCTGGCGTCGATGACCACGCGGCGGGCGCTCTCGTCGACCTCCTTGAAGGTGCCGGTTCCCTTGTAGAGCAGCGTCACCGGGCCGAGCTTGACCTTCACCGAGCCGGAGAACTCGTTGCCCTCGGCCTTGGTGAGCGTGGCGCCGGGCATGCACGGTGCGACCCGCTCCGGGTCGAGCAGCGCCTGCCACGCCACCTCGACCGGCACCGGAACGCTGAACTGGTGCTGCATCTGCACGGGGAGTCCTCCTGGTTCGAACCGAACTCGGCCCGGCGGGACGGGCCGTCCTCCTGCTGAGGCGTCGCCTTCCAGCTTCCCAGCCTCGGCGGCCGACCTCTACCCCGTTCGGATCATTGAACGGCATCCGTCCTCACCACGCCGCACCCGAACCGCGACCGCTGTCGACCGCCTTCACGAGTTCGAGCCCACCCGACCACGAGTTCGAGCCCACCCGACCGGGCGAGCCCGATCACCGAACGAGTCCCGATCCCCCGCCTCCACCACGAGCAAGGCGACCACCAACCCACAGTCTCAACCGAAACCACGCCCCCCGCCCGCGACGACCCACAGTTTCAGTTGAAACTGCACCCCCCACACGGCGGACCACAGCTCCGATCGATGCTGCGACCCCACACTCCTCCGGCGCGTCGGGCACCCGACGCGCCGGAGGGTGTGGGCAGACCGTCCGACCTGTGGAGAACTCCGCGATTTCAATGGAAATCGGACCTCTGACTTCCATTGAAATCGCGTCCACCCGCCACGGGCCGATCCCCCGGCCGCGGCCCAGCGGTGGAGCCGCGGCCGGGGGCCGGTCAGGCGCCTGCGGCGGCGAGGACCGCTCTGCCGGTGAGGACTTCGGCGAGGTGTTCCCGGTAGTCGACGTCGGCGCTGGCGTCGGCCGTCGGGCTGGTGCCCTCCGTGGCGCGGCGGGCCGCTGCGCGGACCGCCTCCGCCGTGGGTGGTTGCCCGATCAGGGCTTGTTCGACCCCGGTCGCTCGGATCGGGGTCGGGCCCATGTTGGTCAGGCCGATGCGGGCTTCGGCGATCCGCCCGTCGGCGACCCGCACCGCGGCCGCCACCCCGACGATGGACCACGCCTGCGCGACCCGGTTGAACTTCTCGTAGTGCGCGCGCCAGCCGGTCCACTTCGGCATCCGCACCTCGACCAGCAGTTCTGCGGGTTCCAGTGCGGTGGTGAAGTAGTCGACGAAGAACTCCGCCGCGGGCACCGTGCGCCGCCCGGACGGTCCGGCCAGCACCATCTCCGCGTCCAGCGCCAGCGCCGGGGCGGGCAGGTCACCTGCCGGGTCGGCGTGCGCCAGCGAGCCGCCGAAGGTGCCGCGGTGGCGCACCTGCGGGTCGGCGACCGTGCGGGTGGCCAGCGCGATCAGCTCGGCGTGCTGCTGGACCAGCGGGTCGCGCAGCACGTCGTGGTGGGTCGTCATCGCACCGATCACCAGCGCGTCGCCGTCCTCGCGGATGCCGCGCAGCTCCTCGACGCGGTTCAGGTCGACCAGCAGCTGCGGGTCGGCCAGGCGCATCCGCAGCACCGGCAGCAGGCTCTGCCCGCCCGCCAGCACCTTGGCCTCGTCGCCGAACTCCGCGAGCGCGGCCACCGCTTCCTCCACTGTGGAGGGAGCGACGTACTCGAACTGGGCGGGGATCACCGGGCACCTCCCTGGGGGTTCGTGGAACCGAGTCCGCCACCGGCTTCCGGCGCGGTGGCACCGCTCTCGCGCGCGCCCGTGACGGCCCGCCACACCCGCTGCGGCGAGCACGGCATCTCCACGTCGGAGACGCCCATCGGCCGCAGCGCGTCGACCACCGCGTTCACCACCGCGGGCGTCGAGGCGATCGTGCCCGCCTCGCCGACCCCCTTGACGCCCAGCGCGTTCGACGTCGCGCGGGTCTCGGTGCGGTCGGTGGTGAACTCCGGCAGGTCGGCCGCCGAGGGCACCAGGTAGTCGGCCAGCGTGGCGGTGGTGAGGGTGCCGGTCTCGTCGTACACGGCCTCCTCGAACAGCGCCTGCGCGATGCCCTGCGCCAGGCCGCCGTGCACCTGGCCCTCCACGATCAGCGGGTTGATCACCGCGCCGATGTCGTCCACGCAGACGTACTTGCGGATCTTCACCTGCCCGGTCTCGGTGTCCACCTCGGTCGCGCAGAGGTGCGTGCCGTGCGGGAAGGAGAAGTTCTCCGGGTCGAAGGTGGCCTCGGCGTCGAGGTTCGGCTCCACCCCGTCGGGCAGGTCGTGCGCGGCGAACGCCGCCAGCGCGACCTCGCCGAGCGCGGTGCCCCGGTCGGTGCCGCGAACGCCGAAGCGCCCGGCGGCGAACTCCACGTCGTCCTCGCTGCACTCCAGCATGTGCGCGGCGATCTTCTTGGCCTTCTCCACGACCTTGTCGGCCGCCTGCACCACCGCCATGCCGCCGACGGCCAGCGACCGCGAGCCGTAGGTGTCCAGGCCCTTCGGCGAGACCTGGGTGTCGCCGTGCAGCACCTCGACGTCCTCGAACGCCACCCCGAGCCGGTCGGCGACGATCTGGCTCCACGCCGTCTCGTGCCCCTGCCCGTGCGGCGAGCTCCCGGTGACGACCTCCACCTTCCCGGTCGGCAGCACGCGGATCGCGGCGTGCTCCCAGCCGCCCGCGCCGTAGGACAGCGAGCCCAGCACGCGCGACGGGGCCAGCCCGCACATCTCGGTGAACGTCGAGATGCCGATGCCCAGCTGCACCGGATCACCGCTGCGCCGCCGCTCCTCCTGCTCGGCGCGCAGCGCGTCGTAGCCGAACAGCTCCATCGCCTTGTCGGTGGCGGCCTCGTAGTTGCCGGAGTCGTAGGTCAGCCCGGCGACGGTGTCGTAGGGGAACTCCTCGTGCGCGATCCAGTTCTTGCGCCGCACCTCCATCGGATCCATGCCGAGCTCGGCGGCGAGCTCGTCCATCATCCGCTCGATGGCGAAGGTCGCCTCCGGCCGCCCGGCACCGCGGTAGGCGTCGGTGGGCGTCTTGTTGGTGAACACGTTGGTGCAGGTGAAGTGGTAGGCGGGGATCTTGTAGATCGAGTTGAACATGAACGCGCCCAGGATCGGGATGCCCGGCGTGACCAGCCGCAGGTAGGCGCCCATGTCGGCGAGCAGCTCGACCTTCAGCCCGGTGATCCGGCCGTCCCGGTCGGCGGCCATCGACAGCTTCTGGACCTGGTCGCGGCCGTGGTGCGCGGAAACCATGGTCTCGGAGCGGGATTCGGTCCACTTCACCGGTTTGCCGAGCTTGCGGGCCAGCACGAAGGCGATGAACTCCTCCGGCGTCACCTGCAGCTTGCCGCCGAAACCGCCGCCCACGTCGGGGGCGATGACCCGGATCTTCTGCTCCGGCACGCCCAGCGACATGGCCAGCATCAGCCGCAGGATGTGCGGCACCTGGGTGGCCGACCACATGGTGATCTGCTCGCCGGTCGGGTCGACGACCACCGAGCGGGGCTCCATGAACGCCGGGATCAGCCGCTGCTGCCGGAAGGTCCGCTCGACGCGCACCTCCGCGCTGCGCAGCGCCTCCTCGACGTCGCCACCGGTGCCCGCCGCCGCTGAGTCGAACGTCCAGGTGGCGTTGCGGTTGGTACCCAGGTCCTCGTGCACCAGCGGGGAATCCGCCCGCAGCGCGGATTCCATGTCCAGCACCACCGGCAGGTCGTCGTAGTCGACGTCGATGGCGTCCAGCGCGTCGCGCGCCTCGGCCGCGCTGCGGGCCGCGACGACCGCGACCGCCTCACCGGCGAAGCGCACCTCGTCGACCGCCAGCGGCGGTGCCGCCGGGGCCTTCATGTCCTCGGTGATCGGCCACGCGCACGGCAGGCTGCCCTGCTCGTCGGCGAGGTCCCGGCCGGTGAACACCGCGGTCACGCCGGACATCCGCCGCGCGGCGTCGGTGTCGATCGACCTGATCCGGGCGTGCGCGACGGGGCTGCGCAGGATCGCCAGGTGCAGCGTTCCGGCGGGGTTGAGGTTGTCCGTCCAGCGGGTGCGGCCGGTGATCAGCCGCGCGTCCTCCTTGCGCTTGCGGGCGCGCCCCAGTTCGGGTTCCAGGACCGAGGTCATGACTGCGTTCCTCCCGTCACCTTCGGCTGGGCCTGCTCGTCGGCGGGTGTTCGCGGCGCCGGGGTGTCCTCGGTGTGCTCCACCTCCGGACCGGCCCCGGGACGCATGCGCTGCGCGGCGTCGGAGACCGCGCGGACGATGTTCTGGTACCCGGTGCAGCGGCAGAGGTTGCCCTCCATGCCCTCCCGGATCTGCTGGTCGTCGGGTTCGCGCACCTCGGCGAGCAGGTCGAGCGCCTGCATGATCATCCCGGGGGTGCAGAACCCGCACTGCAGTGCGTGGTTGTCGTGGAAGGCCTGCTGCAGCGGGTGCAGCCTGCCGTCCTGGGCGAGCCCTTCGATGGTGGTCACGTCGTGGCCGTCGGCCTGGACGGCCAGCACCGAGCACGACTTCACGCTGTGGCCGTCCAGGTGGACGGTGCACGCCCCGCAGTTGCTGGTGTCGCAACCGATGACGGTGCCCACCTTGCCTAGTCGTTCGCGGAGGTACTGGACGAGCAGCGTGCGCGGCTCGACCTCATCGGTGTACTGGGTGCCATCGACGTTGACGGTGATGCGCGGCATTTGGGCGGCCTCCTCGGAGGGACTGGCCCGCGGTGCGCGGACGGTCGGGAACACGGACTACTCCGCCTGGGTGACGGGCGTCACATCGCTAGAGCCTGCTACGCCACACGGACCCGAGCAAGCGCGCAAAAGGCTGGCCGCCTGATCGCGTTCCGTAGCGGGCAGGCGCGATCCTCCGGGGAATTCGTTGGAGAAGCGGAAGGATCCGCCCTATCGTCCGCCCCGGGAGGAGCAGACGATGACGACGCCGCAGGAGTACGCCCGCCATTCCCGGTACACCGATCCGGGCCGGTACGGACCGCTGCTCGACGCGCTGCCCGCGGACATCCGGCAGCTGGCGGCCGTGACGAACGGCCTCGTCGTGCACTACCGGGGCACCGGGATCACCTTCACCGGTGATCGGCTGGCCGAGATCGACTCGCGCTGGACCGAGCGCCTGCTCGCCACCGACCAGCGCCGGTTCCCGCCGTCCCTGACCGCGCCGCGCCCGCTGGAGCAGCGGCTGGTCGGGTGCTGCCGGGACGTCGCGCTGCTGACCGTCGCGGCGCTGCGCCAGCACGGGGTCCCGGCGCGCAGCCGCGTCGGCTTCGCCGCCTACTTCCACGAGGGCTTCCACGCCGACCACGTGATCGCCGAGTACTGGGACGGGCAGCGCTGGGTCCTCGCCGACGCCCAGCTCGACCAGGCGGACTGGCCGTTCGACACCTGCGACATCCCGCGCGGCGCCGATCTGAGCTCGGCGCCGTTCGCCACCGCCGCGCAGGTCTGGACCGCCCACCGGCGCGGTGAGGTGGACGTGGACCGCTTCGGGGTCGGCCCCGACCACCCGATGCGCGGCGCCTGGTTCGCGGGCAACTACGTGCTGCGCGAGCTGGCGCACCGCCGCCGCGACGAACTGCTGCTCTGGGACTTCTGGGGCGCGCTGGTGACCGCCGATGCCGACCTCGACCTGCACCTGGTCGACGAGATCGCCGCCCTGCTGCTCGCGGCCGACGGCGGCGACGACTCCGCCGAGCGCGAGCTGGCCCACCGCTACGCGACCGACCCGAGGCTCAACCCGGGCGGCCGCGTCCGCTGCCAGTCCCCGTCCGGCCTGGACGCCCTAGTCGACCTCACCTGATCCTGCCGCCACCCGAGCGGCGTCAGGAGTGGTGGTGGATGGGGCCTTCGAGGTCGGTCAGGCGGACTCCGCGGCCGCCCCAGCGGAGGGCGATCAGCTCCGCCGCGATGGACACCGCCGTCTCCTCCGGGGTGCGGGCGCCCAGGTCGAGGCCGATCGGGGAGGACAGCTTGGCCAGCTCCTCCTCGGTCAGGCCCTGCTCGCGGAGCCTGCGGAGGCGGTCGTCGTGGGTGCGGCGGGAGCCCATCGCGCCGACGTAGCCGAGGTTCAGGCGCAGCGCCTCCTCCAGCACCGGGACGTCGAACTTCGGGTCGTGGGTGAGCACCATGACCGCGGTGCGCTCGTCCACCCGGCCAGCCGCCGCCTCGGCCGCCAGGTAGCGGTGCGGCCAGTCCACGACGACGTCGTCCACACCGGGGAACCGGCTGTGCGTGGCGAACACCGGGCGCGCGTCGCACACCGTCACGCGGTAGCCGAGGAAGGCGCCCATCCGGGCCATCGCGGCGGCGAAGTCGATCGCGCCGAACACCAGCATCCGCGGCGGCGGCTCGAAGGAGTTCACGAACACCCGCAGCCCCTCGCCGCGCCGCTGCCCCTCCGGGCCGTACTCGATGACCCCGCTGCGGCCGCTGGCCAGCATGCCGCGCGCGTCGTCGAGCACCGCGTCGTCGATGCGCTCCGACCCCAGGCCGCCGCTGCTGCGGTCGCGCCAGACCAGCAGGTGCGCGCCGACCTTCGCCGCGTCCGGGTGCTCCACGACGGTGACCACCGCGACCGGTTCCTCGGCGCGCACCGACGCGGCGACCTCGTCCAGCCCCGGGAAGGTGTCGCGGTCGACCCGCTCCACGAAGACGTCCAGGATCCCGCCGCAGGTCAGGCCGACCGCGAACGCGTCGTCGTCGCTGACGCCGTAGCGGCGCACGACCGGCTCGGACCCGCCCAGCACCGCGGTCGCCTCGTCGTAGACCGCGCCCTCGACGCAGCCGCCGGAGACGCTGCCGAAGGCCTCGCCGTCGCCGGTCACCAGCATCGAGGCGCCCGGCGGGCGCGGCGCCGACCGGAAGGTCGCGACCACCGTGCCCAGCCCGACGGACTCGCCCGACTCCCAGCGCTTGGTCAACTCGTCCAGCACGTCACGCACAGCGCACCTCCGCTCTCACCGCACCGCCCGACGCACCGCTCCGATCCACGATTTCAATGGAAACCAGACCTCCGATTTCCATTGAAATCGCGCCCGGGGACGCGGGCACCGCTGCTAGTTCTCGCACTTCGCCCCTCCAACGCCGGGGTGGGACAACCGGCGGACCCAGGACCAGACGTCCTCCAGCGAACGCAGGCTGTGCCCGGCCACCATCCGGTCAACGTGCGGCATGGCCGCGACAATCCCGGACTGCACCGGTTGGTAGCCGTCGTGCCCGGCGTGCGGGTTCGCCCAGATCACCGCGCGGGCCAGCCGCCGCAGCCGCCGCATCTGGTCGGCGAGCTCGGTGGCGTCGCCGCGCTCCCAGCCGTCGGAGAACAGCACCACCACCGAACCGCGGGCGATGCCCCGCTGCCCCCACCGGTCCAGGAACACCCGGAGCGTCTCGCCGAGCCGGGTGCCGCCGGAGAAGTCCGGCACCGCGCGGGACGCGGCCAGCAGGGCGGCCTCCGGGTCCCGCTGCCGCAGCTGCCTGCTCACCCGCGTCATCCGCGTGCCGAGCGTGAAGACCTCGGTGCTGGCGGGCGACCGGCGCACCACGACGTGGGCGAACCGCAGCAGCGCGTCCGCGTACGGGCTCATCGAGCCCGAGACGTCGATCAGCAGCACGACCCGTCGCGGTCGGCGGGAACGCCGCTGCCGCCGCAGCCGGACCGGCTCGCCGCCGGAGCGCAGCATCTCGCGCAGCGTGGCGCGCGAGCTCAGCGCACCGCGCTTGTCGCGGCGGCGGCGGAGCGCCGGGCGGGTGGGCGGTTCGGGGCGCAGCACCGCGAGCATCCGCCGCAGGTGCTCGCGCTCCGGCACGCCGAGTTCGGAGAGGTCGCGGCGGCGCAGCACCTCGGCGTCGCTGGCCGCGGCGGCCAGCGGTCGGTCCGCGTCGCCCTCCTCGCCGCTGGCGTCGGCCGCCGTCAGCGCCGCGATCTGCGAGGGTCGCGGCAGCGGCCGACCCACCGGCTCGGCGGCGGTCTCCGCACCGCCGAACCAGGATTCGAAGGCCGCGTCGTAGCGCGGCAGGTCGTCCGGGTCGGAGCACAGCGTCAGGCGGCCCGCCCAGTAGATCGCGTCGCGGTCGAACCCGACCTGCTCCACGGCGACGAGGAAGGCCTGCACGCGCGTCGGCCCGCATGCCATGCCGGAGTGCCGCAGGGCGCGCGCGAACCCGACCAATCCGGTCACGGTGTGCATTCCGCCCCCTCCGGGTCTCAGCGCTCGGCGGTCAGCACGCCCGCAGCGCGGACGCGCTCGGCGTCCTCGCGGTACTTCAGCACCGCGCCCAACGTCGTCGCGGCCACCTCGGTGTCCAGCTCGTCCTGCTCCAGCGCCTGCAGGGCCTGCGCCCAGTCCAGCGCCTCGGCCACGCCCGGCGGCTTGAGCAGCTCCATCTGCCGCATCCGCTGCACGGTCGCGGCCACCTGCTCGGCCAGCCGCTCGTCCAACCCCGGCAGCCGCCGCCGCAGGATCGCCACCTCGCGCTCCAGGTCCGGGTGCTCCAGCCAGTGGTACAGGCAGCGGCGCTTCAGGGCGTCGTGCACCTCGCGGGTCCGGTTGGAGGTGAGGATGACGATCGGCGGCTCGACCGCCGACACCGTTCCGAACTCCGGGATGGTGACCGCGTATTCCGACAGCACCTCCAGCAGGAAGGCCTCGAACTCGTCGTCGGCGCGGTCGATCTCGTCGACCAGCAGCACGCACGGCGACTCCTGCAGCGCCCGCAGCAGCGGTCGCGCGAGCAGGAACCTGCGGGTGTAGAGCGAGGATTCGGCGGCCTCGGCGTCCAGCTCGCCCCCGGCGGCGGCCTCCAGGGTGCGCAGGTGCAGCAGCTGGCGCGGGAAGTCCCAGTCGTAGAGCGCCTGCGCCGCGTCGATGCCCTCGTGGCACTGCAGCCGGATCAGGTCCACGCCGAGCGCGGTGGCCAGGGCCTGCGCCAGCGCGGTCTTGCCGGTGCCCGGCTCGCCCTCGCACAGCAGCGGGCGGCGCATCCGCATCGCCAGGAACGCCGCCGTCGCGATGCCGTCGTCGGGCAGGTACCCGGTGCCGTCCAGCGCTTCGGCGACCGCGGCCGGGGACTTCAGGTCGAACGCGTCATCCACCGCCATACCGGGAGCGTATGCGAACAACCGCCGCGAAGGCGATCATCGGATCATCCGGCGAGCAGGTCCCGGACCGCGTCGGTCACTGTGCCAACCTCCAAAGCCGGAACGGGTTCACCCTGCCCCAGGTGCCGCCGGACGACCGCGTAGGGCAGGTCGACCACGGCCAGGAACACCCGGGACCGACCAGCCGCATCGGACCGGCCGAGCCGCTCCGCCAAGCGCGTGAGGGCCTCGTCCACCTGCGCGTTCGCCTTCGCGAGGCGTTCGCGCGATTCGCCGGGCCAGTCCGCCAGGCCGTAGGCGCCGGGTCCGGCCAGCAGCACGTTCGCCTCGGCCGGGTTCTCGCGGCACCACTCGACCACGTGCCGCGCGGCCGCGACCGCGGCTTCCAGCGGCGGCGCCTCGATCGCGGCGAAGAACCCGCCCTGGAACCGGGTGACGGTCCGCAGCCACAGCGCGGACAGCAGCGCGGACCGGTCGGGGAACCGGTGGTAAACGGAGCCGCTCGGCGCGCCCGCAGCGCGGGCGACCGCCGCCATGGTCACGCCGCGCGGTCCCGCTTCGGCGGCGAGGGCGACGGCGGCGTCGAGGAGTCGGTCGGCGTCGTGCCGAGGAGGCCTGCCCATGTATTGGAGGATATGCTCCAATAGTGTTTTAGAGAGAACCGCCTAAAACTGCGGGGAGGGGCCGATGGCCGTCCGGAACGTGCACGTCCGGCACCTGCCGGTGGACGAGGACACCGCCGGTGCGCTGATCGACTCGCTGGCCGGGCCGCAGGACCAGCTGTGGCCCGGCCGGGCGTGGCCGCCGATGCGCTTCGACCGCCCGCTGGGCGTCGGAGCCGAAGGCGGCCACGGCCCGGTGCGCTACCGGATCACCGGGTACTCCCCCGGGCGCTGGATCCGGTTCCGCTTCACCGCCCCGCGCGGCTTCGACGGGTTCCACGAGTACGCCGTGCAGCGCGAGGGCGACCGCACCTCGCTGCACCACCTGCTGTCCATCCGCGCCCGCGGACCGGCCCGGATCACCTGGCCCCTGGTGTGGCGCCCGCTGCACGACGCGGCGCTGGAGGACAGCCTCGACCTCGCCGAGCGGGCCACCACCGGCTCGGTGCGCGAACCCGCCCGCTGGTCCTGGTGGGTGCGCCTGCTGCGCGGGCTGGCGTCGGCGCGGGGCGGCGAACCGCGCGGATAGGATCTCGGCGGCTTCGGGAGGAGGCGCATGAGTCGGTTCAGCGGGTTCCCCGCGCACATCGAGAAGCACGTCGGCCGGGTCCGCGGCGCCGACGGCCGGATCGCCGGTGGCCGCGACCGCGGGTACCACCTGGTCTACTGCGACCACGCCGACGGCGCGCACGTCACCGTGCTGACCAGCGGTCTGCGCGACCGCACCGCGGGAGCGCCGCTGCCGCAGGAGCTGGTCTGCACCCTGCAGGCCGACCAGGAGCTGCACGCACGGCACCTGACGGGTGTGATCGCCGAGCTGCTGACCGAGTCCAACAGCCGGGTGGGGTACGGCGCGCTGATCATGAACGACCGCGTCCTGCTGCCGGAGACCGAGATCGCCGGAGCCCTGGCCGCACCGCACCCCTACCTGGGCGACGAGTTCGACGTCCTGCTCGACGAAACGGGGCAACCGGTCCTGCAGCTCATCACCCTCGTCCCGATCACCCGGGGCGAGGCCCAGCTGGTCGCCCGCTACGGCCGGGACGCCCTCTACGACCGCTGGGAGGAGACCTCGGCGAACCTCCTGGACATCCACCGCCCCTGCGCCGCCTGACCTGGCTTCGCCCCCCGAACTCAAGGAAGTTCGGGACAGCCACCGGTCGTGCACCGGGGTGCGTCAGGGCCGCCTCAGGGGTCGATCGGGGTTGTTCCCGGACGCGGCTCGGCCGCCCGAGGCGCAGGATTCAGGTATGACCGACGAGATCCCCACCGCCAACGCCTCGAACACCGAGACCTCGAACCGGAAGTTCCGGCGCAGCCGGGACGAGCGGATGATCGCCGGGCTGTGCGGCGGAGCCGCCAAGGCGCTCGGCGTGGACCCCACCCTGGTCCGGGTGGGCCTGATCGCCGCGACCCTGTTCGGCTTCGGCTCCGGCATCCTGCTCTACCTGGCCTGCTGGCTGGTCGTCCCGGAGGAGTGACCCCGGGTCAGCGGAGACCGGGCGCCTGCTCGACGAACACGTCCAGCACGCCGTCGCCGACCCGGACCGGCCCCTGCGGGCGGACCTTGCCCGGCACGGTCCGGATCTGCTCGGCGCGCGCCGCGAACTGCCTGGCCTGGTCGAAGTGCCCGGACGCGGCCGCCTCGTCCCCGTCCACCCGCGACTGCAACCCGTCGAGCGACGCGAGCAGCGCCTGACCCCAGAGCCCGGTGGCGCTCAACCAGGGTTCGACGTCGGAGGCGAAGTCCGCCGGTGCCCCCTCGCGGATGCGCGCTGGCGCGTCCGCGATCGCCTGCGCGTACCCGCGCAGCTCCTGCACCGCGTTCGCGCGGTCCCCGCTCCCCCACGCCGTCCGGAACGCCTCGACGCGCCGGGACAGCTCCGGTGCCTGCGGCAACCACGGGCGTCCGCTGGGCAGCGGCCCCATGTGCTCCAGGTCGAAGAACACCAGCAGCGCATCGGCGGTCCCACGATCGGCGACCAGGCCGGGCGCACCTCCCGCCGCCCGCTTCCCCGCCAGGTGGTCGGCCGCCGCGCGCCAGGCCCGCTGCGCGTCGAAATCCGAGTTGTTCCAGTAGAAGTCGGCCGCACCGAGCTCCACGACCTCGCTCGCCGCGGCCAGGTTCATCGGGTTCACCAGGGCACCGGTGAGCTGCTCGTCGAGCCCGCGCTCGCGCTTCTCGTACGGCCCGAGCAGCACCCGGCCGACCGAGCCGTCGAAGTCGTTGACCGGGTAGTTGTCCCACAGGAAGAGCTTGCGGCCCCAGACCGCCGCGGCCTGCTGCGCATCGGAAACCGTGATCTGGCGCGGGATCACGCCGTCCCCGGTCCACATCGTCAGCACCCGCGGGTCCAAAGTGGACCGGATCGCCGCCTTGTACGGCGAGTCCTCCACGTCGGAGTACTCGGTCGGCACGAACTGCAGCGGCGCCACCCCTGGGTGGGTGTCGACGAACTCGCGCTGCACGCGGTTGAGCAGCTCCGCCTGCGCCCGGCCCGCCGCGCCCTGCGAGGGGCTGCCGTACTTCGCCTGGTCGCCCGGGCAGTTCCACCGGGTGTAGGAGATGTCGTCCAGCGGCACGGAGAAGTCGCGCACGCCCGAGTCGTAGACCGCCTGCAGCTTGGCCAGCAGGGCGCGGAAGTCCGACTCGTCGCTGTAGCAGATCGAGGTGCCGGGCGAGAGCGCGAAGGTGAACTTCACGTGGTGCGCGGCGGCCTGCCCGATCAGCTGCTGCACCGAGGCGAACTCGTCCGGCGGGTACGGCTCGCGCCATTTCTCCCGGTGGTACGGGTCGTCCTTGGGCGCGTAGACGTAGGTGTTGAGCTTGACGTCGCCGTAGAAGGCGAGCTGGTCCATGCGCTGCTGGTGCGTCCACGGTGGACCGTAGAAGCCCTCGATGCTGCCGCGCAGCGGCATGTCCGGGTGGTCGACGATGCCGACCCCGGCGAGGCGGCCGGGCGAGGCGAGCTGGCGCAGCGTCTGCACGCCGTAGTACGCGCCCGCCGCGTCGGAAGCGCCGATGACCACGGCCGGGTCCGTGCCGCCGCGCCCGGCCAGCGCGTACCCCTCGGGCGGCAGCTTCGCGGGCGCGGAGAAGTCGAAGCCCCGCATCCCCTGCGCGATGGCCTGCGAGCCCTGGGTGCCGATCTCGATGCGCAGCGCGGCATCGCCAGCGGACGGCTGCCCCTGCTCGCGCACCACGACGTCGCTGGCCCCGGCCATCCGCAGCACCTGCGCGGCCAGATCGCGGGTCGGCTGGTCGACCAGCTGGTCGACGACCACCTCGGCCTTGCCCTGCACCGCGATGTCGTCGCCGAGCCGCCGCATCTGCTGCGGCTGCGGCGTCACCTGGGGCAGCCCGGTCCCGGGCAACGACTGCGCGGGCGCTGGCGCGGTCGGCTGCGGCGACGGCTGCGGGGCATTCGTGCACCCCGCCAGCGCGGCGCACAGCACCGTCGCGACCGCAGCAGACCGCCGCCGGGCATTTCGACCGAACATGACCCCCACCTCGCCTGGGTTCCCAACGGGATCAAGGAGAGCACATCCAGGTCTCGATCGCTGGCAGGCGCCCCTCGGCCGCGCGCGGACGCGCCCCTGACCCGGAACTTCCGCCCCGTCCCGACACGCCCCGGCGAGTCGGGAAGCACCCGGACCACCCCGCGCCGGGCTTGGCGATCTCGCGCGAAAACGGCCGCAGGTCAGGAGTCGAGGAGCTCGCGCCAGGAGCGGACGCGGTCGGCGAGCACCGAGGTCGACATCCGGGCGCCGCTGCCGATGTGGAACGCGCGCACACCGGCCGCCCGCAGGTCCGGGACGTGCTCCTGGCGCAGACCGCCGCCGACGAGCAGCTCCACCCCGTCGACGTCCTGGACCGCGGCGAGTTCGCGCAGGTCGGCGAGGCCCTCGTCGACCCCGCCCGGGCCGCCCGCGGTCAGCACGGTGTCCGGCCCGAGCGACACGGCCTGGTTCCAGGCCATCCGGTGCTGCGCGGCGTGGTCCACGGCGCGGTGGAAGGTCCACGGGCACCCGGCCAGCTCGGCGACCACCGCACGGGTGGCGCCCACGTCGACCTGCCCGTGCGCGTCCAGGAACCCGAGCACGAACTCCCGCGCCCCGGCGTCCAGCAGCTCCCCGACCCGCCGCCGCAGCACGTCGACGTCGGCCGCGAACCCGGCCTCCTCCCGGACCATCACGCGCACCGGGAGATCGGTGGTGGCCAGCACGCTGCGCACGGTCCCCAGCTCCGGCGTCAGGCCGTCGGACGCCAGGTCCCGGCAGAGCTCGACCCGGTCGGCCCCACCCGCCTGCGCGGCCTCGGCATCAGCGGCGTCCAGCGCGATGACTTCCAACAACACCCCGAAACCGTAAACCGCGGCCCCGGAAAAGCCCGAAGGGCCGCCCCCGCTCGGGGGACGGCCCTTCGGCTGCCTGGGGCAGGACTCACATCATGCCGCCCATGCCGCCCATCGGGTCGGCACCGGCAGCCGCGCCCGCGGCCTCCTTCTCCGGCTTGTCCGCGACCACGGCCTCGGTGGTCAGGAACAGCGCGGCGATGGAAGCGGCGTTCTGCAGCGCCGAACGGGTGACCTTCGCCGGGTCCAGGACACCGGCCTGGACCAGGTCCTCGTACTCGCCGGTCGCGGCGTTCAGGCCGTGGCCCGAGGTCAGGTTCTTGACCTTCTCCACCACGACGCCGCCCTCGAGGCCGGCGTTGACGGCGATCTGCTTCAGCGGGGCCTCGACGGCGACCTTGACGCTGGCCGCGCCGGTGGCCTCGTCACCCTCCAGCTTCAGCCCGTCGAAGGCGGCCTGCGCGGCCTGCAGCAGCGCGACGCCACCACCGGCGACGATGCCCTCCTCGACGGCCGCCTTGGCGTTGCGGACCGCGTCCTCGATGCGGTGCTTGCGCTCCTTGAGCTCGACCTCGGTCGCCGCACCCGCCTTGATGACGGCCACGCCGCCGGCCAGCTTGGCCAGCCGCTCCTGCAGCTTCTCGCGGTCGTAGTCGGAGTCCGAGCGCTCGATCTCGGCGCGGATCTCGTTGACCCGCCCGGCGATCTGCTCGTCGTCACCGGCACCCTCGACGATGGTGGTCTCGTCCTTGGTGACGACCACCTTGCGGGCGCGGCCCAGCAGGTTCAGGTCGGCGTTCTCCAGCTTGAGGCCGACCTCCTCGCTGATGACCTGGCCACCGGTCAGGATGGCCATGTCCTGCAGCATCGCCTTGCGGCGGTCGCCGAAGCCCGGCGCCTTGACGGCGACCGACTTGAAGGTGCCGCGGATCTTGTTGACGACCAGGGTGGCCAGCGCCTCGCCCTCGACGTCCTCGGAGATGATCAGCAGCGGCTTGTTCGCCTGCATGACCTTCTCCAGCAGCGGGAGCAGGTCCTTGACGTTGGAGACCTTGGAGCTCAGCAGCAGGATGTACGGGTCCTCCAGGACCGCCTCCATCCGCTCCGAGTCGGTCACGAAGTACGGCGAGATGTAGCCCTTGTCGAAGCGCATGCCCTCGGTGAGCTCGAGCTCGAGCCCGAAGGTGTTGCTCTCCTCGACGGTGATGACGCCTTCCTTGCCGACCTTGTCCATGGCCTCGGCGATCAGCTCGCCGATCTGGCGGTCGCCGGCCGAGATCGCGGCGGTGGCGGCGATCTGGTCCTTGGTCTCGATCTCCTTGGCGTTCTTGAGCAGCTGCTCGGCGATCGCCTCGGTGGCCTTCTCGATGCCCCGCTTCAGGGCGATCGGGTTGGCGCCGGCCGCGACGTTGCGCAGACCCTCGCGAACCAGGGCCTGGGCCAGCACGGTGGCGGTGGTGGTGCCGTCACCGGCGACGTCGTCGGTCTTCTTCGCGACCTCCTTGACCAGCTCGGCCCCGATCTTCTCCCACGGGTCCTCGAGCTCGATCTCCTTGGCGATGGAGACGCCGTCGTTGGTGATGGTGGGTGCGCCCCACTTCTTCTCGAGCACAACGTTGCGGCCCTTCGGGCCGAGCGTCACCTTGACGGCGTCGGCGAGGGTGTTCATGCCGCGCTCAAGACCGCGGCGGGCGTCCTCGTCGAACGCGATCATCTTGGCCATTGCGGTGTGGTCCTCCACCTGTCTGGACGCCGCGGAGGTGAGTACGCACCCCACGGCAAGACTCGTGCTCGGCCAGGCTCGGTGCCCGCGACGGACGACCGTGCGGCGGTACCGTCGGGTGGTACCGCCGGAGACGGCCTCACCGTCCCGACCTGGCACTCAACCTTGGTGAGTGCCAATACCGTGTTTAGCACTCTCCCCTGTCGAGTGCAAGCGACCGGGCGGCGGGTCAGTCGCCCGTGGGGACCGTCGTGGGCAGGTCGTTGCTGTTGTACGACGAGGTCGTGGTGCTGGTCCCGGGGGTGGTGCTGCCGGAGCTGCCCATGTTGGCCATCACGACGAACACCACAACGATGAGCACCAGAGCGACGCCGACCAGCCCCGTCACGATCCACTTCGCCGAGCCGCCCGAGGTGGTCGCGAACGACGTGGAGCCCGCCGGCATCGGCGGGCGGAGCCGCACCGGGTCGTTGCCCGGCGGCGGCAGCGGGCGCGGCGGCTGCTGCTGGAACGGCGGCCGGTAGCCCTGCGCCGGGATCGGCTGGCTCGGCGGGTGCTGCACCGGCTGCGGACCGGACACCGGGCCCGGCGGCGGGGCGACCGGGCGCGGCTGCGGCGGGGCGTCCCCGGCGGCCTGCCCGAGCGCGACGCGCGCGGCCGAGACGAGGTCCTGGCAGTTGCTGTAGCGCTGGTCGGCCTTCTTGGCCATGCCGCGGCGCAGCACCTCGTCGATGGTGCCCGGCAGCACCACCAGGGAGGTCGCGGGCGGCGGCTCGGCGGCGAGGTGGCCCTGGATGACGTCCTGCACCTGGCCCTGGAACGGCGGGCGGCCGGTCAGGCAGGCGAAGAGCATGCAGGCCAGCGCGTACTGGTCGGTGCGGCCGTCCACCGGCTCGCCGCGCAGGTGCTCCGGCGCCGCGTAGGTCGGCGAACCGAGGAAGTCGCCGCTGGCCGTGCGGTGGCCGGTCGCGCCGCGCCGGGTCAGCCCGAAGTCGGCCAGGTAGACGTGCTCGTGGGCGGACTCGCGCGAGGTCACCAGCACGTTCGCCGGTTTCAGGTCGAGGTGCACCAGACCGCGCTCGTGCAGCATGTCCAGCGCCTCGGCGATCTGCGCCAGCAGCTCCAGGGTGCGCTTGGGCGAGATCGGCCCGTCCTTGATCAGGCTGGCCAGGTCGGAGCCGTCGACCAGCCGCATCGCGATGTAGAGCATGCCGTCGACCTCGCCGAAGTCGTACAGCGGCACGATGTTGGCGTGGTCGATGGCCGAGGTGTTGCGCGCTTCGTCGACGAACCGCTCGCGGAACTCGGCATCACCGGTGATGTGCTCGCCCATGACTTTCAGGGCGACCTTGCGGCCGAGCCGGACATCGGTGGCGCGGTACATCACGCTCATGCCACCGCGACCGAGCACTCCGTCGATCTTGTAGTGGCCGAGGCGCTTCCCGGTGAGGTCTTCCGACACGATCAGCAGCCTAACCGGCCCAGATCACGCTCGTCTCACGGTTGGCCGAGCCGGTCGCGATCCGCCCGGTGAGGACCAGCACAACGGCCCGGCCCCGCGGGCGGGACCGGGCCGCGGATGAAGCTCGGTCAGACCTTGCGGACCCCGTCAGCCTGGGTGCGGCCGTCACGCCCCGCCTTCACCTCGAATTCCACCCGGTCCCCTTCGGAAAGGGTGCGGAAACCCGACATGTTGATGGCGGAGTAATGGACGAACACATCAGATCCACCGTCCGTAGCGATGAATCCGTAGCCCTTCTCCGAGTTGAACCATTTGACCGTGCCGACCGCCACGGCGTCCTCCTCATGAAAAGTGATGCACGGCGCGAGCGCCGCTGGAGCAACGGCCACACTACCCCCGAATTCGGGCCCCGTCGCGGGTTCGGCAATGCAACTTTCCCGTTAAACGCTGGGCCGAACGGGTGCCGTTTCCGGCCACCGTCCGTCATCGCAGCGGAATGTTCCCCCAACGGCACCAATCCATTCCGCCCAGAGCGAAAGCCGCGTTGAGCGGCACCGGCGCGGACCGTCCGACCGGGCCGCGAGCGCGTTTAGCCGCCAAAAGAGATCGCGAAGCCGGATCCCGCTTTCCGCGTTGACTTTCGTCGTCACTCGAACAGCCGCTTGCGGCGAACGTCGGATCGCCCTTCGAGTTCGATCAGGACCGGGCGCCCAGCCCATTCGCCTGCAGCCAGGTGACGAGACCTCGCGGATTGCGAGTTTGGGTCAGGATCTGACCGGGACCGGCGAAATCGAAGACCAGGCCTTCACCGCTCTTGAGCGACTGCACCGCGCCCTGGCTCATCTGGCGCAAACGGCTCTGCACCGTGTCGGCATATGCCACCACGTGACCGGTGTCGATCGTCACGTACTCGCCGGGCTGGAGCGTCACCACGTCCAGCGCGCCGTAGCAGGAGACCACCAGCGGGCCCTGGCCGGTGGCGTGGGTCATGAAACCGCCCTCGCCGCCGAAGAGGTTCTTGAACCCGCCCCACTGCATCTCCAGCTGGACCGTGCTCGCCGAGGCGAGCCAGCAGCCCCTGGTGACGCACCAGCCGACCCGGCCGTCCAGCTCCAGCACGTTGAGGTCGCCGGGCAGGTTCGGCGCCACGTCCACCCAGCCGCCCTGCTGCGGCGCGGTGTAGGTGGACACGAAGAACGACTCGCCCCCCAGCGCGGCGCGCGCCAGCGACTTCAGGAAACCGCCCTGGGCGCGGGCCTCCACGGTCACCCCGTAGCTGCTGGCCAGCATCGCACCGCTCTCGACCTGCACCGGCTCGCCCGGCGCCAGCATCAACCTGGCCACCCCGAACGACGGCGTGTGGCGGGTCCGAACCTGCACGAGCACCTCCTGTCTCCGCACCGCTCGGCCCGACCAGCGGTTTCAGCGCGCGGCGGCCACCTGCGAGGTCGGCCCGGACGGTCTCGAACGAGTGTGCCACGGCGAGATCCGGTGTCGATTCACACGCCGGTGGCGACAGCGGGGGTGCCGATGGCCGATGATCGGGGCGTGTCGAACGGAACCGGAACACCTGACCTGACCGCGGTCGCCGATCACCAGGCGGCGGTCGCGGCACTGCTGCAGCCGACCCCGGTGCTGGTCGAGCCGCTGGCGGAGTGCCTGGGGCGCGCGCTGGCCGAGGACCTGGTCGCGCCGATCTCGCTGCCGCCGTTCGACAACTCGGCGATGGACGGCTACGCGGTGCGCTCGGTGGACCTGGTCGACGCCGGTCCCGACCAGCCGGTGAAGCTGCCGGTACTCGAGGACGTCCCGGCCGGTCGGGTGGACGTGCCGCCGCTGCAGCCCGGCACCGCGCACCGGATCATGACCGGCGCCCAGATGCCGCCGGGGGCCGACGCGGTGATCCCGGTGGAGCGCACCGACCGCGGCACCGACCACGTGCAGGCGTTCAGCTCGGTGCAGCCGGGGCAGCACGTGCGCCGCGCGGGCGAGGACGTCGCGGCGGGCGCGACGGTGCTCACCGCGGGCACGACGCTCGCCCCCTCGCAGCTCGGCGTGGCCGCAGCGGTCGGCGCGGCGCAGCTGCCGGTGCACCGCCCGGTGCGGGTGCTCGTGCTGTCCACCGGCTCGGAGCTGATCGAGCCCGGCACGCCGCTGCAGCCCGGTCAGATCTACGAGTCCAACGGCCTGATGCTGTCCGCCGCGGTGCGCGAGGCCGGTGGCGAGGCGACGCTGCTGCGCTTCGTGCCGGACGACGTCGACGCCTTCCACCGGGCGCTCGCCCCGCACCTGGAGAGCACCGACCTGCTGATCACCTCCGGCGGGGTGAGCGCGGGCGCGTACGAGGTGGTCAAGGACGCGCTCACCGGCAACGGCGTCGAGTTCACCAAGGTCGCGATGCAGCCCGGCATGCCGCAGGGCTGCGGCCGCTACCGGGGCGGACCGGCCGTGGTGACGCTGCCCGGCAACCCGGTCAGCTCGATGGTGTCGTTCGAGGTCTTCGTGCGCCCCGCGCTGCGCGCCGCGGCCGGGCACCGGACCACGCAGCGGCCGGTGCGCCGGGCGGCGCTGGCCGAACCGCTCACCGCGCCCGCCGGCAAGCGGCAGTACCGGCGCGGCCGGTTCGACCCGGCCACCGGGACCGTGAGCCTGCAGGGCGCGCCCGGTTCGCACCTGCTCGCCGGGCTGGCGAAGGCGAACTGCCTGCTGGAGATCCCCGAGGACGTCACCGAACTCGCCGCCGGGTCCACAGTGGACGTGATGTTGCTGGATTGACGGATCCCGCCCGGTCGCGAAGACTGCACCACCGTCCCCGTCCACCCCTCCGGAGTTCTGCACGTGCGTGGCCCCTGGCGCGCCGCCCTGGCACTGGCGCTGCACATCGCCTTCTTCGTCGCGCCGATCGCGCTGGTCCTCGGCCTGCTCTCGATCGCCGCCGTCACCTTCCGCTACGACCAGACCAGCGGGCTCAAGGCCGCTGCCGCGGCGCTGGTCGTCGGCACCTTGTTCGCGGTCGGCCTGCGCGCCGTGCTGCGCTCGCGGGTGCGAGCCCGCGGGGTCCTGGTGGACCGAGCGGAGCAACCCCAGCTGTGGCGGATGGCCGAGTCCATCGCCGCCACCGCGGAGGCGCCGAAGCCCGACGAGATCCGCATCACCTCGGAGCCGGTGGTGGCGGTCCGCGAGGACACCGCGCTGCTCGGGCTGCGCACCCGGACCCGCTACCTGGAGCTCGGGCTGCCGCTGCTGGCAGCGCTCAACGTCGGCGAGCTGCGGGCCGCGATGGCCCGCGAGATCGGCCGCCTGACCGGCCGCAACAAGCTCACCGTGCTCGCCCACCGCACGTCGGCCAGCGTCGAGCGCACCGCGGCCGGGCTCACCGGCGGGCCGACCAAGTGGCTGTTCGCCGGGTACGCGCGGGCGTTCATGGCGGTCGCCGCCACCACCGCGCAGGACCTGGAGCAGGCCGCCGACGCGGTCGCCGTCCGGGAGGCGGGCACCCGCACCGCGGTGCTGGCCCTGCGCAAGTCGGTGGCCGTGGAGATCGGCTGGCGGGAGTACGCCGACGACTACCTGAGCATGGCCACCTCGATCGGCCACGCCCCGGACGTGCTGCTGGGCTTCCGCAACTTCATGGCCCACCCGGCGCGCAAGCCGCGGCTGGCCGAGCGCGCCAAGCAGACCATCGCCGAGGAGCCGGACGGCCGCACCCGCCGCCGCATCGACGCGATGAAGCGGATCAAGACCGGCGACCGCGAGCCCGACGAGCGCCCCGCGTTCGCGGTGCTGCGCAACCCGCGCAAGAGCGTGCCGGACCTGGAGGACCGGCTGATGGTCGACGGCCTCGGCCCCCGGTTGCCGTGGCCGGAGCTGGCGCAGCGGGCCGGTGCCGCGCACGTCGCCGAGCAGGCCGCGGTGCTGAGCGCCGCGGTCGAGCAGAGCGGGCTGCCGGTGCAGCCGTCCATCGCCGGGGTGCTGGCCGCCATCCACCGCGGCCAGGGCCGCGACCTGATCAACCCGGTGCTCAACCCCGGCCTGAACCCGGAGCTCGTCGACCAGGCCGCCGAGGACACCCTGGTCGAGCTGCTCGGCTGCACCGTGGTGGACGCGCTGGTCTGCGCGCGCCGCGCGCACCACGAGCTGGACTGGGGCGGCCCGTCGCCGGTCCGGCTCGGCAACGGCCAACCGCTGGACGCCGACCGGCTGGTGCGCCCCGCGGTGGTCGACCCCCGGTTGATCCCCGGGCTGCACCGGGCGCTGGTCAACCTCGGGGTGCCGCTGAACCACGCGCGCCGCCCGGCGCCCGAGCCGGAGCCGGAGCTGGCCGGGATCGTCAGCCCGGTGCAGTGCGCGGGCAGCAGCTACGACCTGCTGGTCACCGACCGCGGCCTGGTGCTGCTGCCCAGCTCGGCGAGCACCACCAAGCGGCTGCTGGCGGGCACCCTGGCCCGGTTCCGCGAGGCGGAGCTGGAGCAGCTCGGCGAGCTGGCCGCGACGCCGGTCGGCGAGCTGCGCGAGCGGACCGGCGCGCAGTGGGTGGACAGCCGCGACGTGGCCAGCGCCCGGCTCGACCAGGACCGCACCGGCTGGTCGCTGTCGCTGGAGCTCTACCTCGACGAGTACGCGGTGTCCGAGCTGGACGACGGCCTGGTGCGCGGTGACGCCGACGGCGCGGCCGAGCTGGTGCTGCGCAGCAGCGCCGACGGCGTGGAGCACGGGGACCCGTACCGGGGGCTCGGGGAGCTGATGGGCGCCCGAATGAACGTCGAGGAGCCACTTGCCGCTATCGAGTGAGTTCAGGCGGCATCTTGATCACTCCGCGTCATGCAACGGCCCGGAATTGTCCTCCAAAAGCGGCTACGGACTTCGTGTGACCTCAATTACACTGAAACCCGCGTAACGAACAGTCGTCCAGGTGCATCTCACAGACGTCCGCGAAATCCACTACTGCTTGCCGGTGGAGCGGACACTTCGAGGGCCGTGCGCCGTCGGGGGGCGCACGGACCCGCACATCAGGGGCCGTTCGGCGGCTACGGGGAGCCGCCGAACGGTCCCTGCTTCTCGTTCTCACCCCGTCGGGTGACTCCCGAATCGCCTCAGCGGTACCATCTCAGCGCGCTGTATGCGCAGGTCAGCTAGGCTGTTCTTGATCAACTGCGCCCCCTGGCGTCGGTTGGCCCGGGGCGTCCGAGATGCTGTACCGACCACGGCACCGGCCACCGGCCCCGAACACCTGCGGGACCGGCGACCGCGCGGCCGCACCAAGGACCCGCCGACGCAGGGGCGTAGCACCTCGATGAGCACCGCGAAAGAACCGAAGAAGAACCCGCTGGCCCACCTCGCCGGGCTGGCCCGCGACACCATCCCGCCGATGCACCCGGCCGGGCGTCCGTTCGTCCTCGGCGCCGCCGCCGCAACCCTCCTGCTGCGCCGCATCTGGCGCCCCGCCGGCGTGCTCGGCGGCGTGCTGACCGCCTGGTGCGCGTGGTTCTTCCGCGAACCGGCGCGCACCACGCCCGGCCGCGCAGGCCTCGCGGTGGCCCCCGCCGACGGCACGATCTCGCACGTCGAGCCCGCGGTGCCGCCCGCCGAGCTCGGTCTCGGCGACGAGCCGATGGTCCGGATCAGCGCGTTCCTGACCATCTTCGACGTGCACGTCCAGCGCATCCCGCTCGCCGGGCGGATCGAGACCATCGCCTACCGGCCGGGCAAGTTCCTCTCCGCCGACCTGGACAAGGCCAGCGAGGACAACGAGCGCAACTCGATGGTCATCCGCGGCGCGGACGGCACCCGGGTGGCCGTGGTGCAGATCGCCGGGCTGGTGGCCCGGCGCATCGTCTGCTCGGTGAACGAGGGCGACGAGGTGGCCGCGGGGAGCACCTACGGGCTGATCCGGTTCGGCTCCCGGGTGGACCTCTACGTGCCCGCCGACAGCCGGGTCCTGGTGGAGCCCGGCCAGCGCACCATCGGCGGCGAGACGGTGCTCGCCGAACTCCCCCAGGGCAACTCATGAGCATGCGAACCACTCCCGGCGTCCGGCTGCTGCCCAACGCGATCACCGTGTTGGCGATGTGCGCCGGGCTGTCCGCGGTCCAGTTCGCGCTCAACGGCAACCTCAACGGCGCCATCGCGTCCATCGCGGTCGCGGCGGTGCTCGACGGCCTCGACGGGCGGATCGCCCGCCTGCTCGACGCCACCTCGAAGATGGGTGCCGAGCTGGATTCGCTGTCCGACGCGATGTCCTTCGGCGTCGCCCCGGCGCTGACGCTCTACGCCTGGCAGCTGCAGGACAACCGGGTCGGCTGGGTGGCGGCGCTGGTCTTCGCGGTGTGCATGGTGCTGCGCCTGGCGCGGTTCAACACGCTGCTGGAGGACGCCGACCAGCCCCCGTACGCCAAGGAGTTCTTCGTCGGGGTGCCCGCCCCGGCGGCCGGGCTGCTCGCGCTGCTGCCGCTGATCCTCACCGCGCACTTCGACCACGCCGGGTGGTGGGCGGACCAGGGCGTGGTCATGGTCTGGATGGTGCTGATCGCCGCGCTCGCCGTCAGCCGGGTCCCCACGCTGTCGCTGAAGACCGTCAAGGTGCCGCCGAGGCTGGTCGCGCCGCTGCTGGTGCTGGTGGCGATGCTGGCGGCCGGGATCATCGTGTTCCCGCTGATCTCGCTGGCCATCGCGATGGTGGTCTACCTGCTGCACATCCCGTACGCGGTCTACCGGCACAACTGGCTGGCCAAGCACCCGGAGGCCTGGGAGGCGCCGCCGCGCGAGCGCCGCGCGATCCGCCGCCGCACCCAGCGCATGGGCCTCCGCCCGCCCCTGCGCCGCAGCGTGGCGGGCGCGGCGCGCCGCGTGCGCCGCCGCTACAGCCACCCGAACGGCCCCCGCCGCAGCTGGCGCCGCCTGGAGCTCCGCCGCGACCGCAACGACACGAACCGCTGACCGCCCCGGGGTACCGCGATTTCAATGGAACTCGGACCTCCGATTTCCATTGAAATCGCGGAGAGTCCGCCACAACCCGGACGACCTGCCCCGGCGCGTCGGGCACCCGACACACCGGGGGACCGCAGTTTCAATTGAAACTGCGGAACGACGTGGGTGGGGATCACAGTTTCAATTGAAACTGCGGGTCGGACGGCGGGAACTCGGGGTCCGCGGCGGGGGCGCGGTTAAGCTCGCGGCGTGTCGTCGATAACGCTGACCGCTCGGGTTTCACCCTCCGCCAAGGACGCTCGGCGCGGGGTGGTGCGGTTGCACCCCGAAGTGCTCGATGCGCTGGGGCTGCGGGCGTGGAACGCCGTGCAGCTCACCGGTGCGCGGGTGACCGTGGCGCTCGCCGCCGCTGCCGAGGCCAGCAGCCCCACCGGCGTGGTGCTGCTGGACGACGTCGCGCTGATGAACCTCGGGCTCGCCGAAGGCGCCGAGGTCGGCGTGGCCCCGGTGCAGGTCAGCGCGGCGAAGCGGGTGGTCATCGCCGGTTCGCGGATCGCTCGGGCCACCGTCGCGCCGGAGACGTTGCGGCTGGCGCTGACCGGAAAGGTCTTCGGCACCGGCGACACCGTCTCGCTGCTGCCGCAGGACGTCGCCCCGGCCACCACCGCCAACGCGGGCGAGGTGCGCCGCAAGCTGTCCAACGCCATCGGCCTGACCTGGACCAACGAGCTGATCACCATCGCCGCCACCGAACCGGCCGGGGCGGTCGCCGTCCAGCCGTCCACAGTGGTCGAGTGGCGCGACGCGAGCAGCCCGCAGACCGCCGCGCCGGTCGCGGCACCGGCCCCGCCCACGCCCGTGGAGCGAGAACCGGCGGTGCCGGTCGCCGACCTGGTCGGCTCGCGCGACACCGCCAAGCGGCTCGGCGAGTGGCTGCGCCTGGCCTTCGAGCAGCCCGAGCTGCTGCGCCGCCTCGGCGCCGAACCGCACCTCGGCGTGCTGCTCAGCGGACCGTCCGGGGTCGGCAAGGCGACGCTGGCCCGCGCGGTCACCGCCGACATCGGCGCCGAGCTGGTCGAGCTGGCCGCTCCGAGCGTCGCGGCGCTCGAACCGGGTGCCGCCGCGCAGCGCCTGCAGGACGCGATCAACCGCGCCACCAGCGCCGCGGGCAAGCGCGTGCTGCTGCTGACCGACGTGGAGAGCCTGCTGCCGGGCACCGAACCGCCGCCGCTGGCCACCGTGGCGCTGGACGCGATCCGCGGCGCGATCGGCACCGACGGGCTGGCCGTGGTCGTCACCAGCTCCCAGCCGCAGTCCATCGACCCCAGGCTGCGCGAACCCGGCCTGGTCGACCGGGAGCTGACGCTCGGGCTCCCGGACGACGCCACCCGCACGGACCTGCTGCGGGTGCTGCTGCGCAACGCGCCGCTGGCCGACGACGTGCAGCTGTCCGAGGTCGCCGAGCGCGCCCCGGGCTTCGTCGTCGCGGACCTGGTCGCGCTGTGCCGGGAGGCCGCGGTCGGCGCGGCCCTGCGCCACCAGGACGACTCGGCCGACCCGCGCATCCGCCAGCAGGACCTGCTGGACGCGCTGGCCTCGGTCCGCCCGATCTCGATGTCCACATCGGACAACCTGCAGACCGGCGGGCTGACGCTGGACGACGTGGGCGACATGACCGAGGTGAAGCAGTCCCTCACCGAGACGGTCCTCTGGCCGCTGCAGTACCCGGACTCGTTCACCCGGCTCGGCGTGGAGCCGCCGCGCGGCGTGCTGCTGTACGGGCCACCTGGCTGCGGCAAGACGTTCCTGGTCCGGGCGCTGGCGGGCAGCGGGCGGCTGAACGTGCTGGCGGTCAAGGGCGCGGAGCTGATGGACAAGTGGGTCGGCGAGTCCGAGCGCGCGGTCCGCGAGCTGTTCCTGCGCGCCGCCAACGCCGCCCCGGCGCTGGTGTTCCTGGACGAGGTGGACGCCCTGGCGCCGCGCCGCGGCCAGTCCTCGGACTCCGGGGTGGCCGACCGCGTGGTGGCCGCGCTGCTGACCGAGCTCGACGGCGTGGAACCGATGCGCGACGTGGTGGTGCTCGGCGCGACGAACCGCCCGGAGCTGGTCGACCCGGCCTTGCTGCGCCCCGGCCGCCTGGAGCGCCTCGTCTACGTGCCGCCGCCGGACGCGGACGCGCGCGAGGCGATCCTGCGCGCCGCGGCGAAGAACACCCCGCTGGCGTCCGATGTGGACATCCCGGCGCTGGCGGCCGAGCTGGACGGCTACTCGGCGGCGGACTGCGCGGCCCTGATCCGCGAGGCGGCCCTCACCGCGATGCGCGAATCCCTCGCGGCGGCCGAGGTCTCAGCCGCCCACCTCGCCACCGCCCGCAAGGCGGTCCGCCCCTCCCTGGACCCGGCCCAGCTCGCATCCCTGGAGTCCTACGCCCAGTCCCACCGCCCCTGACCACCACCCGGGTGACGCGAGGCCGGGCGCGGCAGAACTGGCGCACAGCCCGAGGACGACGTTGCCCGGATGGCGGTCAACACGCGGCGTCCGCCCGGGTCACTTGGCGGCGGAGGGGCCCTTGTAGTCGTTGGTGATGATGGCGATCAGGCCCGGCGTGGCGTCCTGGATGCCGTCGAAGCGGGGCTCGACGCGGGCGCCGAAGCGGGCCGCCAGGTCCTTCGCCTGGCTCTCCTCCGGGGTGCCCGGGCGGAAGTAGACCGTCGTCGTCGGGATCAGCCCCGCCGAGTAGTTGCCCACCTCCGGGACGTCGTAACCGGCACGGCGGAAGTCCTCCGCGGCGCGGTGCGCCAGGCCGCTGATCGTGCTGTTGTTGTAGACCCGCACCGTGACCGCTTCGGCCTGCTCGCCGGAGCCGTTCGGCGCGTCGGGCCGCTGCTGGTGCTGGCCCGGCGGGGGCACCGGCTGCTGCTGGCCGTCCTGGTCCCCCGCGGGCGGCAGCGGCGCGGGCGGCGGCGGGGCCTCGGGCTGCTGCGCCGGTTCGGAGGCGACGGGCGGCGGGGGCGGTTGCACCAGCGAGGACTTCGCCGGGTAGTTCCCCGGTTCGGGGGGCAGCGGTTGGGCGGAGTTCGACGTGTCGCCGCCGGAGACCAGCGTGGCGATGCCGATGGCGCCCGCGATCACACCGGCCCCGATCAGCCCGAAGCCGATGAGCTTGGCCTTGGCGGGTCCGGTGGATTCCCCTGAAGTCATCAGTGCAACTCGATTCCCAGTCGTTGAGCGGCCCGTGCGCGCTGCCGAGCCGCCCGTGCCTTGCGCAGCCGTTTGATCAGCATAGGGTCCGCGCGAAAAGCTGCAGGACTGTCCAGCAGCGCGTTCAGCACCTGGTAGTACCGCGACGGCGACATGTCGAACAGCTCGCGGATCGCCTGCTCCTTCGCGCCGGACCGCTTCCACCACTGCGCCTCGAACGCCAGCACCCCGAGCTCCCGGTCGGTGAGCGCCCCGGACGGCAGCGGCGCCGGTTCGGGCTCGGGCTCCGCGACCGGCTCGGCGACGGGTTCGGCCACCGGCTCGGCGAGCCGCAACCGCCGCCCCTCCGGCGATCGCTGCTGCTCCTGCACGCGCGCGAGCTGCTCGCACTGGCGAGCGATCTCCTGCGCGGTCAGCATTTGGGCGGCGTCCATCCGACTCCTCGCCTCGCGATCCGGGCCTTCGGCGCGTTCGCGGAATCACACGGCTGTGATTCCGCTCCCGATTACACCATGCCCGCCGATCGCGGCGGCGGCGATCACACCGGCGGGTACCGGAAAAGAGCACCCCCGGACCGGCCTGCGGCGTTGCCGATAAGGTCGCCGTCATGGCTGTTCACCCGATCTGCGTCTACGGCGAGCCGGTGCTGCACCACCCCACGCGCCCGGTGGAGCACTTCGACGAGGAGCTGCGCACCCTCGTCGAGGACATGTTCGAGACGATGGCCGCCGCGAACGGCGTCGGGCTGGCGGCCAACCAGATCGGCGTGGACCTGCGGCTGTTCGTCTACGACTGCCCGGACGACGAGGGCGTCCAGCACCGCGGCGTGGTGGTGAACCCGGAGCTGACCACCTCGGAGATCCCGGAGGGGATGCCGGACCCGGACGAGGACTGGGAGGGCTGCCTGTCGGTGCCCGGCGAGTCCTACCCGACCGGCCGGGCGAGCTGGGCGAAGGTCACCGGGTCCGATGTGGACGGCAAGCCGATCGAGGTCGAGGGCACCGGGTTCTTCGCCCGCTGCCTGCAGCACGAGACCGACCACCTGGACGGCTACGTCTACCTGGACCGCCTGGTCGGCAGGCACAAGCGCGCCTCGAAGAAGATGATCAAGCGCAACGGCTGGGGCGTGCCCGGGCTGACCTGGGACCCGGCCGAGCACGGCGACCCCTTCGCCGACGACGAGGACTGATCAGAAGTCCTTGGTGTCCAAGGTGAAGCCGAACGGTTCGGGAATCTCGATGGGCTCCCCGAACGGCACCTTGCGCTGACGCCTGTATCTGCCACCAGCCGGGCCGGAGTACAGCGTCACCGAAGGTTCGTCCTTCGCGAATCGGTCGATCAGCAAGTACAGCGGAACACCGCCATGCGCGTAGCCCCAGAGCTTCTCGTTCCGATCCCTGTTCGCATTGGACTTTGATGTGATCTCGACGGCAAGCAGTGCTTGCCCCGCAGGCACCGGAACGGGGTCATCGTCCGCCGGTAGTGCTTCCAAGGGGATGACGACCAGATCAGGAATGAAGAGGTTGCTCCGCAGCGGGACCTCAACGGCAGCGGTCTGAAAAATTCCCCAGCTCTGCGGAATCGTCCGGGCGAGGACGCGATGCACCCGGTCAGCGATCACGTTGTGGCCATATCCCGGCGGCGGGGTCATGACGATGCTCCCCTCGATGATCTCCGCGCGCCAAGCCTTGTTAGGCAAATCCACGTTCTGCCAGACCTGAACCAGTTCATCCCACGTCGAAGGAGAGAACACCGGGGCAGCAGTCATGGCGCGGTCACCTCCTGTATCGATACCGTCACCCACCGTGCTCACCACCCCTGACAAGTTGTGATCGCCCTGGTCACGAGCCTAACGGCAAACCACCTCGCCGTCATCGGGGTGAACGGGGGTTGGCAGTGCGCGGGGGTGCGGCTAGCCTCGGGCAGCGACAAACGAAGACCGCGGGAGCTCGCACCAACAGCGGGCTGAGAGGGCGGCTGGAGAACTCCGGGGCCGCCGACCGCATGAACCTGACCGGGTAATGCCGGCGTAGGGAGTGGATTGGCAGTGGCCGACGTGCGTCCGAACGCGTCCGAGAACCGCGGCGAGATCACCACCGGGGCCATCAGCGGCTCGCGAAAGGTGTTCCGCAGCACCGAATCCGGCCTGCAAGTGCCATTCCGCCGCATCGAGCTGACCAACGGCGAGCACCTCGACGTGTACGACACCTCCGGGCCGTACACCGACGAGAGCGCCACCGTGGACGTCCACAGCGGACTCCACCGGATGCGAGCGGGGTGGACCGACGGGCGGGAGCACCGGACCCAGCTGGGCTGGGCCAGGGCCGGTGTCGTCACGCGGGAGATGGAGTTCATCGCGACCCGCGAGGGCGTCTCCCCCGAGTTCGTCCGGGACGAGGTGGCCAGCGGCCGGGCGGTGATCCCGGCCAACCGGTGCCACCCGGAGAGCGAACCGATGATCATCGGGAAGAACTTCCTGGTGAAGGTCAACGCCAACATCGGCAACTCCGCGGTGACCTCCTCGGTCGAGGAGGAGGTGGAGAAGATGGTGTGGGCCACCCGCTGGGGCGCCGACACCGTCATGGACCTGTCCACCGGCAAGCGCATCCACGAGACCCGCGAGCGGATCCTGCGCAACTCGCCGGTGCCGATCGGCACCGTGCCGATCTACCAGGCGCTGGAGAAGGTCAACGGGGATCCGGCCGCGCTGACCTGGGAGATCTACCGGGACACCGTGATCGAGCAGTGCGAGCAGGGCGTGGACTACATGACCGTGCACGCCGGGGTGCTGCTGCGCTACGTGCCGCTGACCGCCCAGCGGGTCACCGGGATCGTCTCCCGCGGCGGGTCGATCATGGCCGCCTGGTGCCTGGCGCACCACCGGGAGAGCTTCCTGTACACGCACTTCAGCGAGCTGTGCGAGATCCTGCGCGACTACGACGTCACCTTCTCGCTCGGCGACGGCCTGCGCCCCGGCTCCATCGCCGACGCCAACGACCGCGCGCAGTTCGCCGAGCTGGAGACCCTCGGCGAGCTCACGCACATCGCCCGCGAGCACGACGTGCAGGTGATGATCGAGGGCCCCGGCCACGTGCCGATGCACAAGATCGCCGAGAACGTGCGGCTGGAGGAGGAGCTGTGCGGTGAGGCGCCGTTCTACACGCTCGGCCCGCTGACCACCGACATCGCGCCCGCCTACGACCACATCACCTCCGGCATCGGGGCGGCGATGATCGCCCAGGCGGGCACCGCGATGCTCTGCTACGTCACGCCCAAGGAGCACCTGGGCCTGCCCAACCGGGACGACGTCAAGACCGGCGTGATCACCTACAAGATCGCCGCGCACGCCGCCGACCTGGCCAAGGGCCACCCGCGGGCGCAGGAGCGGGACGACGCGCTGTCCAAGGCGCGGTTCGAGTTCCGCTGGACCGACCAGTTCAACCTGTCCCTGGACCCGGACACCGCGCGGGCGTTCCACGACGAGACGCTGCCCGCCGAACCGGCCAAGACGGCGCACTTCTGCTCCATGTGCGGGCCGAAGTTCTGCTCGATGAAGATCACCCAGGACGTCCGCAAGTTCGCCGAGGAGCGCGGGCTGACCAGCGTCGAGGCGATCGAGGCCGGGATGCGGGAGAAGTCCGAGGAGTTCGCGGGCGCCGGAGGCAAGGTCTACCTGCCGCTGGCGGACTGAATCCCCTGGTCAGCGACCGCGAGTACTGTGCGGTGCTATCGCCCGGCACAGTACTCGCGGAACCTGACCTGCGGAAATGCGCGCACGCACCCGGGAAGATCGGCAGGAGCGGGGCCGTAGCATGGACTGGATGCACGAGATCTCGGCGGAGCACGAAGCACGGCCCGCGAACGACACCGCCCCACCGACCGCGCTGACCATCGCCGGATCGGATTCCGGGGGCAGCGCCGGGATGCACGCCGACCTGCGCGCCTTCTTCGCCTGCGGGGTGCACGGGATGACCGCCGTCACCGCGGTCACCGTGCAGAACACCGTCGGCGTCACCGGGCTGGTGGAGATCCCGCCGGAGACCGTCGCCGCGCAGGTCGACGCGGTGGCCTCCGACATCGGCGTGGACGCCGCCAAGACCGGGGTGCTCGCCTCCGCGGCGACCATCGAAGCGGTGCTGGAGGTCTGCGACGCGCACGGCATCGGGCGCGGCGGGCGCACGCCGTTCGTGGTGGACCCGGTCGCCGCCTCCCGCAGCGGTGAGCCGCTGCTCCGGAACGACGCCCTGGACGCGCTGCGCAACGAGGCCTTCCCGCGCGCCTCGCTGGTGACCCCGAACCTCGACGAGGTGCGGCTGCTGACCGGCATCGACGCGCGCACCCGCGCCGACCTGCTGGACGCGGCCAAGGCGATCTACGACTTCGGCCCGGAGTGGGTGCTGATCAAGAGCGGCCACCTGCCCGACGACCCGGAGTGCATCGACCTGCTCTTCGACGGCTCCGAGGCGATCCCGCTGGCCGGTCCGCGCTACGCCACGGTGCACACGCACGGCGCCGGGGACGTCTTCGCCTCGGCGATCACGGCGGCGCTCGCCAAGGGCGCGTCGATGCCGGACGCGGTGCGCAGCGGCAAGCGGTTCGTCACGCGCAGCGTGGCGCACGCCTACCCGCTCGGTGCCGGGGTCGGGCCGGTGTCGACCTTCTGGCGGGTCAGCCCGCGCTCGTTCTGAGCCGCCGACACTCCCCAACCAGACCCCTAATAGAGTGATTTCCATCCCGGATCTGTAACCCGAATGGTGTGCCTCATCGACAAACTGGTCGAGAAGCGCGTAATTCCCAGGACCGCACGCCTCTGCTGCGCGCGGTCCGCTGCGCGCTGCGCGAACGACGATGACAGGGGTTTTCGACAGCGTGGCTAAATCGGTCAGGACTGCTAAGTCGGCGTTGGCCTCCCGGGCCCGGCAGCTGCTGGCCACCGAGGCGGGGGCACCGGACCCCCGGCAGCGCCAGTACGCCGTGCTGGTGCTGGTCGCGGTGGTCGCGGGAAGCGCGGTGGGGTGGCTGTTCGACCTGCAGACCCCCGCACTGCTGGCCGGGCTGACCGCGGTGCTGACGCTGGTCGCCACCGGCGGCCAGTCGCTGCGCTCGGACCTGCGCCGGTTCGTCTGGTTCACCCCGGCCCTGGTGCTGGTGATGACGATCGGCCCGCTGCTGGCGAACATCCCGGTGCTGGCCGGGCTGGTGGTGGCGGTCGTCGTCTTCGGCACCGGCATGCTGCCCGCGCTCGGCGAGCACTACCGGATCGGCGGGCAGACCTTCGCCGCGGCGACCCTGGTGTCCACCACGACCGGCCTCGGCAACGACCAACCGGCCTGGATGCTGCTCGCCGCTTCCGCGTCCGGCGCGGCCTTCGCGCTGGTGCTGCGGGTGATCATCGGGCTGAGCGACCCCGGCCGGGCCACCCGCGTGGCGGTCGCGCGGACGCTGCTCGAACCCGGCCCCGGCGTGGTGGAGTCGGCTGCCGCCGCGTGGCGGGCGGACGGCTCCAGCACCTGGCTCGGCGAGGTGCTGGCCGGTGCCGCGCGCTTCCGCGCCGCCCGCGAGACGCTGCTCGCGCAGGCCCAGCAGAGCGACCGGATCGAGGCCGACCGGCTGCAGCGGATCGTCGCCGAAGCCGATCAGGTCGCCGCCGAACTGGCCCGCGCGGTGCGCTCCCGCGCCTGCACCGGCCTCCCGTACGCGGCCCGCCGCGACCCGGCGGAGGCGGTCCTGGCCCGCGGTGGGCGGCAGGACCTGCCGGAGGCGGTGCGGGGCATCAACCAGGGCCTCGACCGGATCCGGGCGACCGTGGTGCGCCGCGTCGAGACCCCGCTGCCGCCGCAGGCTCCCGGCGCGCGCCGGGAGCGCGTGATCGGCGCGGTGCGCGCGCACCTGTCGTTCCGGTCGTCGCTGTTCCGGCACGCGATCCGCTGCACGCTCGCGGTCGCCTTCGGCATGGTGATCGTGCTGCTGCTGCGCGATCCGTCCGCGTCGAGCCTGCTGCTCGCGCTGTACGTGGTGCTGCAGCCCGCGGCCCGCGACAGCATGACCGGCGCGCTGGAGCGCACCGGTGGCGCGGTGCTGGGCGTGACCGCGCTGGCCCTGCTGATCACCCTGCTGCCCGGCGCGTTCCTGCTGGTGCCGCTGGTGATCGGCGGGATGCTGCTGAGCATGCCGCGGCTGCGCAGCGAGTACCAGACGCTGCTGGGCTGCCTGATCGTGATCACCGTCGTGGACCAGGCGATGCGGCTGGACCGGCCGCTGGTGAACGTCGGGATCAGCTTCGCCGCGAACACCGCGGTCGGCGCGGCCATCGCGCTGATCGTCGGCTACGTCGCCTACCTGGTGCTGCCGAGCAGCATCCTCCCGGACGTCCGGGGCGCGGTCCGCTCGACGGTGTGGGCGGTGTCCGAACTGCTGCGCAGCGTCCGGGCGGCGGGCCAGGGCGTCGACCTGCCCGCGGCGCTGCAGGCCGCGAACGTGCTGGCGCTGCGGCGGACCCAGGACCTGCTGGGCATGCCCGCGCTGCTGGACGGCACGGGCGAGGAGACCGACGACGACCGCGCGACGCGGGACGCGGCGGTCGCGCTCGACGCCCTCCGCCAGGACGTCGCGACGCTGGCGTTCCGCCCGGAGGCGGAGCAGGCGGTGGCGGTCCCGGCGCTGCGCGCGGTGGACGACCTGCTGGGCGGCAAGCCGACGGCGAAGATCCCGGACGTGCCGGAGAGCAGCGCCCCGGCGACGGAACTGCTGGCCAGCTCGCTGCTGGAGAACGCGCTGCACGCGCGCCACGCGATCGACCGGACCTTCGGCTACGACAACCCGTGGAAGAGCTACACGATCTCCTTCGTCCGCCCGGAGCGCCTCCACATCCGCTGACGCTTCGACGTCCGCGCGCCGACGTGGCGCGGCCTTCACGGCTGACCGCCGGGTGGTGGGTCGTCCCGACCTCCGGCACGTCCGTCGCCGACGCGCCGGAGGAGCGCGATTTCAATGGAAGTCGGACGTCCGACTTCCATTGAAATCGCGGTGAGTTGTCCACAACCGTCGGCGTGTCGTGGGGCGCCACGCCGAAGACCCGCAACTTCAATGGAAAACGGATCCCTGATTTCCAGGGAAATCGCGGGAGATCCCCGGCTCCGACGACGGAGCTCGCCAGCGCCGTCGGCGTGTCGGGCGAGGACGCGCCGCGGGTCAGCCCATCGGGCGGCCGGGGCTGGAGGCCTCCGCCCAGAAGCGCTTGGGGATCCGGCCCGCCAGGGACGCCAGGCGGCCCGCTTCGACCGCCGATCGCATCGCCGCCGCCATCCGCTCCGGGTCCTGGGCGCGGGTCACCGCCGTGGCCAGCAGGACCGCCGAGCAGCCCAGTTCCATCGCCAGGGCCGCGTCGGAGGCCGTTCCGATGCCCGCGTCGAGGACGATCGGGACCGAGGCCCGGGAGACGATCATCTCGATGTTGTGCGGGTTCCGGATGCCCAGGCCCGTTCCGATCGGCGAGCCCAGGGGCATCACCGCGGCGCAGCCGACCTCCTCCAGCTTCAGCGCCAGGACCGGGTCGTCGTTGGTGTAGGCCAGCACCACGAAGCCCTGGTCGACCAGCTGCTCCGCGGCGTCCAGCAGTTCCACCGGGTCGGGCAGCAGGGTGTCCTCGTCGGCGACGACCTCCAGCTTGACCCAGTTCGTCCCCAGCGCCTCGCGGGCCAGCTGCGCGGTCAGCACCGCCTCGGCCGCCGTGCGGCAGCCCGCCGTGTTCGGCAGCGCCTCGATGCCGAGCTTGCGCAGCAGGTCGAGCACGCCGGTTCCGCCCCCGGCGTCCGCGCGGCGCATCGCCACGGTGGTCAGCTCGGTGCCGGAAGCGATCAGCGCGCGCTCCAGGACCGCGAGGTTCGTCGCCCCACCGGTCCCGGTGATCAGCCGCGAGCCGAACTCGCGACCGGCGATCACCAACGGGTCGTCCATGTCACCCTCCTTGCACTGCGGTGAGGACCTCGATCGTGGCTCCGGGCTGCAGTTCGGTCCCGGGCCAGCTCGCACGCGGCACCACCGCGCCGTCCACGGCCACCGCCACGCCCCGCTCCGGGACGCCGAAATCGGCCAGCACGGCGGCGAGATCGGCGCCGTCGGCGACCTGCTGCGGCTCGCCGTTGATCACGACGTTCACTGCTGTCCTCCCCATCGGTTCGGATCGGTGGCCTTGATCAGCGCGTCGGGCTCGTCGCCGCGCAGCAGCGCGAGCACCGCGTCGGCGGTCACCGGGGCGAGCAGGAACCCGCCGCGGTGGTGCGCGGTGGCGGCCAGCACGCCCGGCTCCAGCCAGCCGAGCACCGGCAGGTTGTCGTCGGTGCTGGGGCGCAGCCCGGCCTCGGCCTCGACCAGCTCGTACTCCGAGATGCCCGGCATCACCTGCTCGGCGTCGGCGATCAGGTCGCGCACCCCGCCCAGGGTGACCTCGGTGTCGAACCCGACCTCGTACTGGGTGGCGCCGAGCACCAGTCCCCCGTCGTCGCGCGGCACCAGGTAGACCGGGCGGCCGTGCACCGGTCCGCGGACGGTGCGGCTCGGCGGTGGCAGCGCGGTCGACCGCGCGCGCAGCCGCAGGATCTCGCCCTTGACCGGACGGATCCGGCCGCGCAGCGCGGGGTGCAGCGCACCGGAGTGCGCCCCCGCGGCGATCACCGCCACCTCGCAGTCCACAGTGGAGTCCTCGAGCTCCACCGCCCCGCCGCGGACGTTCTTGGCCGTCGCCTCGACGAACTCCACCCCGGCCGCCGTCGCCGCCGCGCGCAACGCGGCCAGCGCCGAGCGGTTGTCGACCGCGAGGTCCCCCGGTACTTCGAGGCCGCCGCGCACCGCGGGCCCCAACGACGGTTCGAGCCGCCGCACCTCCCGGCCGGACAGCCTGGTCACGGTGCGGCCCTGGCGGGACAGGTAGTCGGCCAGGTCGTCCAGCTCGGCCCGGTCCGCGCTGTCCACGCCGACCACCAGCGTGCCCTCGCGGCGCAGCCCGGACGGCAGGCCGGACGCGCGGCTCAGCTCCTCGGCGAAACCGGGCCACCGCTCCAGCGACGCGCTGCCCAGCTCCAGCAGCTCCTCCTCGCCGGGCCAGGCCTCGGCGATCGGCGCCAGCATGCCGCCCGCGACGTGCGACGCCCCGGACGCCGGTGCCGGATCGACCAGCTGCACGCGGTGCCCGGCAGCTGCTGCGCGCCAGGCGACGGACATCCCGATCACCCCGCCGCCGACCACGACAACGTGTGCGGTTCGCAATTCAGACAACTCCACGCTCCCTGCGCCGGCATGACCCGGATCAGGTTCGACGGTCGGGGCCAACGCCCCCTCTCAGCCCGGCGACCGGGCTCCCGTGCTCACCGCTTACACCGTACCTGGCGAGAACGCCGACTCCGAGCCCGTGTTCGAACCCGCGAGACGAGAGGGGACCGAACGTCTGGAGCTACCCTGTGGGGCATGCCTGGAATGGACGGCTTCGGCATCCGCGCCCGCCTCAACGAGGCGAGGCTGTACCTGTGCACCGACGCGCGCACCGAGCGAGGTGATCTCGCCGAGTTCGTGGACGCCGCGCTGGCGGGCGGTGTGGACATCGTGCAGCTGCGCGACAAGCAGCCCGGCGGCGCACCGCTGGAGGCCCGCCACGAGCTGGCGGCCCTGGAGGTGCTGGCCGAGGCGTGCATCCGGCACGGCGCCCTGCTGGCGGTCAACGACCGCGCGGACGTCGCGCTCGCCGCCGAGGCGGACATCCTGCACCTGGGCCAGGACGACCTGCCGGTGGACGTCGCGCGGCGCATCGTCGGCGAGCACATCGCGATCGGCCGCTCCACGCACGACGTGGTGCAGGCGGACGCGGCGGCGGCCGAACCCGGCGTGGACTACTTCTGCACCGGCCCGGTGTGGACGACGCCGACCAAGCCGGGCCGCCCGGCGGCCGGGCTCGACCTGGTCAAGCACGCCGCGGAGCACCGCGGGCACGGGCGGCCGTGGTTCGCCATCGGCGGCATCGGCCCGGACAACCTCGACGACGTGCTGAAGGCGGGCGCGGAGCGGATCGTGGTGGTCCGAGCGATCACCGAAGCCGAGGACCCCCGCGCAGCGGCCCGCGAACTCCGCAACCGCCTCCCCTGATCCGCAGTTTCAATTGAAACTGCGGTCCCCCGGCGTGTCGGACGCACGACACGCCGGAGGTCCGTGCGACCTCCGCGATTTCAATGGAAATCAGACCTCCGATTTCCATTGAAATCGCATCCTGCCCGTGGACCGCAGCCGCGAAGGGCGACCGGCACCGACCGGCGAGGGTCGCATGCGCCGCAGGCGCATAACCCACCCTCGCAACCGGCACCGCCGCAGGTTCACGGTGCCCACCCCTCCGGGGTTCCTTCCGGCGAGGACGGCCCTGACGCCGTGCATTGGACATACACAAGTCAGGGCACCCGGAGTCCAGGCGGGCGCTGAGGTTCCGCCACTTGCACCGCCACGCAGAACGAGGCTGGAAAAACCTCAATGAAATCGCGGGACACCTGACGCACGACGCGGCCCCCGGCGGAAGCACCGGGGGCCGCGTCGGGGAGACGGATCACTGGGTGAGCAGGGTCAGGCCGTAGGCCTGCAGGATCTCGTTCACCGGCTGGAAGTAGGTCGTCCCGCCGGAGCTGCAGTTGCCCGAGCCGCCCGAGGTCACGCCCTGGGCCTGGTTGTCGGAGATGAACGAGCCGCCGGAGTCACCGGGCTCGGCGCAGACGTTGGTGCGGGTCAGGCCGGTCACGGTGCCCTGCGGGTACTGGACGGTCTGGTTCTTGGCCTCCAGCGAGCCGCAGTGCCAGCCGGTGGTCGAACCGGAGCGGCAGATGGACGCGCCCTCGCTCGCCTCGGTCGAGCCGCCGACGCCGACGGTGCTGCCGTCGTAGCGGTTCACCAGCGGCTCCGGGGTGTCGGAGCTGACGCTCACCCAGGCGTAGTCGTCGCCGGGGAAGGTCGAGCCCTCGAACCGCCCGGCGGGCTGGGAGGTGGTGGCGCCGGTCTGACCGCAGTGGCCCGCGGTCACGAACCCGCCCTGGACGGAGAACCCGACCGAGCAGCGGGATCCGCTGCCGATGTAGTAGGCGTTGCCGCCGACCACGGCGTAGGTCCGCGGGTTCTCCAGGGATTCGACGACGCGCACGGCCTCGGTGAGGACACCGGCGGCCTGCACGAACTGGGCCGCCTGGGCCTCGGAGCCGGGGCGGGTGGTGACGACGACCGAGTTCTCGCTGGCCTTGGCGTACCAGCCCGAGATCGACTTCGGGGCGCTCGCGCTGCGCGCGTTGAGGCCCTCGATCACCCCGTTGAGCTGCTCGAGGGTGAAGTCCGCCTTCTTCGGCACGGCGCCCGCCGCGCGCACCTCGTCGAAGCGCGCCTCGTCGGTGACGAGGACGACGAGCTTGCCGAGCTGGGGGTCGAAGTAGGCGCCGCCGTACGAGCTGCCCAGCGTCTGGCGCAGCGCCTGCTCGGCGCGGGTGGCTTCCGCCTCCTGGTCGAGCCGCTGCAACGCCTGCTCCCTGGTCAGGCCGAGGTCGCGCTGCATCGCGTCGAGCTGGGTCACCACCGGGGTCTCCGGCGGGGCGGTCTCGGTGGCGGTCGCCGGCATCGTGAGCGCGGCGACAGTCCCCGCTGCCAGGAGCACGGTCCCGGCCACCCGGGCCGCGAGTCTGCGCTTCATCTGATGTCTCCCTCTTTGTGAGCTGGATCTCAGGGCCCCCGTCGCGCGATCCAGTATCAGAGGACTACACCGGACTCACATCCACCTTTTGCCTCATCCCGCACAAAAACGGCCTGATCGAGGTAGGGCGGCGGCCGTTCGCACCACCCGCGGATTGCGCCGCCGAGCGGTCCGCGCTGCCACTTTCAGCGGTGGACGAGCCCCGTCGAACGTGCCGCGCCAACCTGCCGATTCCGCCCGAAATGGGACGTCACCCGGGTGAACGCCGAATTCTCGCGAAATCGGCGCCCACACCGGGTGACGTCCTGGGGATCAGTCGAGCAGCTGGGGCTGACCCGTCGGCGGTGCCGGTTGGTTCGACTCCTGCGTCCGGGTCGGCTGCTGGGTCGGGGTCTGCTCCGTCGACGGCGACTGCGTCGGCTGCTCGCTGGGCTGCGGGTTCTCCGGCGTCGGCTGCTGGGTCGGCTGCTGCGTCGGCCGGACCTCGGTGGTCGGCGCCGGTTCGCGGGTCGGCGTCCCGGTCGGCTTCTCGACCTCCGTCGTCTGCTGCGGCGGGGCCACCTCCTTCCGGGGCTCGCGGTGCAGCACCTGGCCGAGCGTGGTGCCGCCCTCCCCGCCGGACAGCGGACGCCCGGTGATCCCCTCGAAGCCGGTGACGACCAGCATGCTCAGCACGAACGCCACCGCGCAGCTGGCCGCCGCCATCGCCCAGCGCATCCGGCGCTTGCGGCGGTCGACCGGCGGGCTGACCGGGGATTCCACCTTCGCGGTCGCGTCCGCGGCGGACCTGTCGATCCGCTTGGTGCCCTCGGCGTCGACGACCTGCTCACCGCCCGGCCAGTGCATGCCGGGTTCGAGGTGGATCCGCCGCGTCGCGTCGCCCGACACCTGGCGCGTCACCTCGGACGACACCAGCCGCGTCGACTCCGACGCCTTGCGGGTCTCGTCGGCGTCCACCACCAGCTGGCGGGAGTGGGCGCGAGTGGCCCGCTTGGCCTTGACCGCCGCGATCAGCGCCTTCTCCTTGGCGTTCTCGAAGGAGCGCTGGTACAGCGCGCCGCCGACGGTGATGATCACGCTGGTCATGCCGGCCCCGATCACGGTGCCGGCGACCCCGAGCCGGGACCCCAGGAAGGCCGCCGTCACCGACGCGGTGGCCGCCCCCGCGACCTGCGCCGGTTTGATGTCGATCTTCTTGGACTTCTTCTCCTCGTCCGAGTCCTTCTCGTCCTGCCGATCCTCTTCCTGCCTGACCATGGCTCCCACGTACTCCGAACGCACTCTCTCCAGAACGGAAAACGGCCGACTGCACGGCTTTTCTCCTGATCAGCGCGTTTCGTGAGTACTCCCACTCCGTGTAACGCGGCTCAGCCGGGCGGGTTCAGGCGCGCGACGAACTTGTACCGGTCGCCGCGGTAGATCGAGCGCACCCACTCCACCGGGCGGCCCTCGGTGTCGAAGGAGTGCCGGGACAGCAGCAGCATCGGCAGCCCCACCTCGGAGCCGAGCAGCTCGGCCTCCTCCGGGCTGGCCAGCGCGGTCTCTATGGTCTCCTCGGCGTGCCCCAGCTCGACGTCGAAGTTCTCCCGCAGCACCTGGTACAGCGAGCCGCCGGACTCCAGCCGACCGGTCAGGCCGCGGAACCGGGTCAGCGGCAGGTGGGTGGTCTCGATGGCCATCGGCTCGCCGTCGGCCAGCCGCAACCGGCGCAGCCGCAGCACGGTGGCGCTCGGCTTGGTGTCCAGCAGGGTGGCCAGCTCCGGGTCGGCCGGTTCCTCGACGACCTCCAGCAGGCGCGAGGTGGGCTGCCTGCCGTGCGCCCGCATGTCCTCGGTGTAGCTGCTCAGCTGCAGCCGCTGGGCGACCTTCGGCTTGGCCGCGAAGGTGCCCTTGCCCTGCACCCGCAGCAGCCGACCTTCCACGGTCAGCTCGGCGAGCGCCTGGCGCACGGTGGTGCGGGAGACGTCGAACTCGGCGGCCAGCGATCGCTCGGTGGGGATCGGCGATCCCGGCGGCAGCGAGCGGAGCATGTCCAGCAGGTGCTGCTTGAGCCCCCAGTACTTCGGTTCGCGTTGCGCGCGCCCCGATGAGTCCGCCCCGCCGGACACGGACGTTTCGAGCATCGTTCCTCCTACCGCCACAACCTTGCCACCCCAGAAGCGCCGTGGTCGCCGCCTCGCCGAAGTCGTCCAGACCTTCAGCATGCCCGAACCGAACGGCGCGGTGAGCGCCACCGGGGCATCCGGGTCGGACGGCGATCAACTCCCGAAGCTCAAGCCAGCCTTATGCGTGGGTGAACAGTAACCCCGTGCGCTCTTGACATCGGGTGTGCAACACCACAATCCTCATCGCATTGGTCTACACCAAAGGCTTGCAACTCCGCGCCACTGCGGAGGAAGGGGCGAACATTGAAGGCCTGGAGAGCGCTCGCGGCCACGGCCGCGCTGTCGTTGACGTTGGCCGGGTGCGGTGGGGGGCCCGGCGCCAGCGACAACACCCTGACGGTCTGGCTGATGGACGGCTCCGCGGAGGACGCGCTGATCGCCGAGCTCAACGCGGAGTTCGAGCAGAGCCACCCCGGGATGAAGGTGGACTACCAGGTCCAGCAGTGGAACGGCATCCAGGACCGCCTGACCACCGCGCTGGCCAGCGACGACCCGCCGGACGTGATCGAGCTCGGGAACAGCCAGAACCCGCAGTTCTCCGCCGAGGGCACGCTGCTCGACCTCACCGCCGACGCCGAAGCGCTGAACAAGCCGCAGTGGGTCCCGGCGCTGGCCGAGTCCGGCGCCTGGGAGGGCAAGCAGTACGGCGTGCCGTTCTACGCCGCCAACCGCGTGGTGGTCTACAACAAGGAGCTGTTCGACAAGGCGGGCATCACCCAGCTGCCGACGAACCGCGAGGAGCTGCTGGGCGCCATCGCCAAGCTGGAGCAGACCCACGGCGCGGACCCCGAGTTCCAGTCGCTGTACCTGCCCGGCCAGTCCTGGTACGCGCTGCTGTCGTTCATCTGGGACTCCGGCGGTGAGCTCGCGGTGCCCGAGGGCCCGAACTACAAGGGCGCGCTGGACACCGAGCAGGCCCGCGACGGCATCGCCTACTACCAGCAGCTGGTGAAGGAGTCCGGGACCCTGGCACCGGCGGACACCGACGAGGCCGAGCCGCAGCAGGCCGAGGTCTACGCCAAGGGCAAGGTCGCGATGATGATCGCGCTGCCCTGGGAGGTGCAGACCGCCGCGGAGCAGAACCCGCGGATCGCCGAGATCTCCGGCGCCTTCCCGATCCCGTCGAAGTTCCCGGGCAGGACCGCGCCGGTGTTCCTCGGCGGCTCCAACCTGGCGATCCCGGCGGGCAGCGCCGACGCCGAAGCCGCCAAGGACTACCTGAAGCTGCTGACCAGCCAGAAGTACCAGACCAAGATCGCCGAGAGCGGCGTGGTGCCGGGTGCTTCGCAGGACACCAGCGCGCTGGAGGGCAACCCGGTCAGCGCCGCGATGGCGATCGCGTCCAAGTCCGGCAAGGTGCCGCCCGCCGTCCCGCAGTGGGCCGCCGTCGAGGCCGGGCAGAACCCGCTGAAGGACATGATGACGGCCGTGCTGACCGGCCAGAAGTCCATCGTGGACGCCACGATGGAGGCCAACGACAAGATCGACCAGCTGCTGGCGGCGAAGAACTGACCATGACCGCCACGCACACCCGCCCGGCGCCGGGCACCGCGGGTCCGCCCGCCGTGCCCGGCGCTCGGCGCCGCCCCCGGACATCGGTGTCGCTGCCCTACCTGCTGATGGCGCCCGCGGTGCTGGCGCTGGTCGTGCTGCTCGGCTGGCCCGCGGTGAACGTGATCGTGACCAGCTTCCGCAAGCTCGACCTCGGCGAGCTCACCCGCGGCGAGGTGGTCTGGGCGGGCTTCGACAACTACGCGCAGATCCTCACCGGGCCGGACTTCTGGGTCATCGCGCTGCGGACCGTGGTGTTCACCGCCTGCATGGTCGGCGCCACGGTGGTCATCGCGCTGCTGCTGGCGCTGCTGATGCACCACATCCCGGTGGTGCCGCGCGTGCTGCTGCAGATCAGCCTGCTGCTGGCGTGGGCGATGCCGCAGCTGGCCGCGACGACGGTGTTCCAGTGGATCTTCGACCAGCAGTTCGGGATCCTGAACAAGACCCTGGTGCTGCTGGGCTTCGACTCCTTCGAGCGCGCCTCCTGGTTCGCCAGCGGCACCAGCACGCTCACCGTGGTCGGCGTCCTGATCGTCTGGCAGGCCGTGCCGTTCGTGGCGATGACGCTCTACGCGGCGCTGCTGAGCGTGCCGAAGGACCTGTACGAGTCGGCCGGGATCGACGGCGCGAACGGCTGGCAGACCTTCTCCTCGATCACCTGGCCGCACCTGAAGCCGGTGCTGATGATCGTGACGTTCCTGTCGATCCTGTGGGACTTCAAGGTGTTCTCGCAGGTGTGGGCGATCCGCGAGGGCGGCCCGAACGGGGAGAGCACCACGCTGCCGGTGCTGCAGTACCTGGAGGGCATCGCGGGCAAGCACTTCGGCGTGGCCGCCGCGGTCAGCGTGCTGATGGTGCTCGTGCTCGTGGTGGTCTGCGCCCAGTACCTGCGGCTGCTGCTGCGATCTCAGGAGGGGGAGCTGTGACGATCCGCCGAATCGGGCTGTCCGCGCTGGCGGTGGTCATCGCGCTGGTGTTCGCCTTCCCCACGTACTGGATGTTCACCAGCTCGATCAAGCCGCGCGGCGAGGTGCTGTCCACCTCCTACGACCTGGTGCCCAGCTCGGTCACGCTGGAGAACTACGCGACCGCGCTGTTCGGCTCGGACTTCCTGCGCTACCTGGGCAACAGCCTGCTGGTGACGCTCACCGCGGTGTTGTGCTCGCTGGTCGCGGGCACCCTGGCGGCGCTGGCGATGAGCCGGTTCCGGTTCCGCGGGCGCAAGGGCTTCCTGATGCTCGTGCTGGTCGCGCAGATGGTGCCGTTCGAGGCGCTGATGGTGCCGATGTTCCTGTTCATGCGGGACCTGGGGCTGCTGAACAAGCTGCCCGCGCTGATCCTGGTGTACTGGATCACCACGCTGCCGTTCACCATCTGGTCGCTGCGCGGGTTCATCGACGGGATCCCGATCGACCTGGAGGAGGCCGCCATGGTGGACGGCTGCAGCCGGGCCGAGGCGTTCCGCCGGGTCACCCTGCCGCTGCTGGGCCCGGGGCTGGTGGCCACCTCGGTGTTCGCCTTCATCACCGCGTGGAACGAGTTCCTGTACGCGCTGGTGCTGATGCGCTCCGAGAGCCTGCAGACGCTGCCGGTGTTCCTGAAGACGTTCCAGACGGCGTTCGGCACCGACTGGGGGGCGACGATGGCGTCGGCCACCCTGTTCACCCTGCCGGTGCTGGTGTTCTTCCTGATCGTGCAGCGGAGGATGGTCTCCGGCATCACCGCGGGCGCGGTCAAGGGCTGACCCCGCGGACGGCCGCCCCGCCGGGTTCGGCGGGGCGGCCGTCGTCGTTCCGCGCGACGATTGAGGTGCGGGGCGATCCCCGAGTACGATTGGTCTAGACCTCAATCGAAGGGATGGACCCGATGACCGCCACCCGTGGCCAGCACATGGCCGACGAGATCCGCCAGCAGCCCGCGATCTTCGCCGACCTGCTGGCCACCAGGGACGCGATCGCCGAGGTCGCGGCCACCGTCGCGCAGCGCCGCCCGCGCTTCGCGCTGCTGGCCGCGCGCGGCTCCAGCGACCACGCCGCCCTCTACGCGAAATACCTGGTCGAGACCCTGCTGGAGCTGCCCGCCGGGCTGACCTCGCCGTCCACCACCACGCTGTTCGGCGCGCAGCCGGACCTGACCGACGTGCTGCTGGTGTCGGTGAGCCAGAGCGGCGGATCGCCGGACCTGCTGGAGGTCACCGAGTCCGCCCGCAAGCAGGGCGCGCTGACCGTCGCGGTCACCAACACCGCCGACTCCCCGCTGAACTCGGCCGCCGAGCTGTCGGTGGACGTCCGCGCGGGCCGCGAGCGGGCGGTCGCCGCGACCAAGACCTACGGCGCCACCCTGCTCGCGCTCTACCTGCTGGTCGACGCGGTGCGCGGCGGCACCGGCGAGCAGGCGGCGAAGCTGCCCGAGCTGGCCGAGACGACCCTGACCACCGGCCAGCGGGCGGTGGACGAGGCGGTCGGCCGCTACCGGTTCCTGGAGCGGATGGTCACCACCGCGCGCGGCTACTCGCTGGCCACCGCGCACGAAGCGGCGCTGAAGCTGGCCGAGACCAGCTACCTGTCGGCCCGCTCCTACAGCGGCGCGGACCTGCTGCACGGCCCGGTCGCGGCGGTCGACGCGGACACCGCGGTGCTCGCGCTGGCCAGCCAGGGCCGCGGCGGCGCGGCGATGCGCGAACCGCTGGAAGCGGTGGCCGAGCGCGGCGCGGACATCTGCGCGATCGGATCGGCGGCCGCGGACGTCCCGGCGGCCCACCGCATCCCGGTCCCGGCCTGCGCGGAGGAGCTGGCCCCGGTCCTGGAGATCCTCCCGGTCCAGCAGCTGGCCCTCGGCCTGGCCCTGGCCCGCGGCTTCGACCCGGACAACCCCCGAGGCCTGAACAAGGTCACCCGAACCCGCTGAGCTCGCGGTCGTGAGTGGTCTTGGTGGCTATGGCGACCAGAACCGCTCACGAGCCGGGGTTGCGCCGGGTGCAAAGCGGCAGGGGGTCGCTTTGCGGGACGCAATTCCCATCGAAATCGCGGTCGTCACCGCTTCGCGGACGGTGGTGACAGCTGGCGGTGCTGCCGCGCAGGACGCGCCGATCACCAGTAGAAGCCCGCCTCACCGAGGGGGCGGGGTAAGGCGGGCATCGCCAGGTTACGCCGAACGGAGCAGGGTGCACACGTTGGGGCGCGGGTCCGGACAGAGGCGAAAGTCCTCAGATGTCGTAGACCTCCCGGGCGTTCCCGTCGAACACCGCCGAACGGGACCGGTCGTCCAGGTGCGCCGTGAGCTGTTTCGCCAGGTCGATGACCTGGCCGTACTCGGCGGCGAGCAGGCACACCGGCCAGTCCGAGCCGAACATCAGGCGGCGCGGCCCGAACGCCTCCAGCACCACGTCCGCATAAGGCCGCAGCCTCACCGGATCAGGTTGCCGCGACCAGTCGTCCTCGGTGACCAGGCCGGACAGCTTGCACACCACGTTCGGGTGAGCCGCGAGCGCGCGGACGCGTTCCGCCCAGGGCTCCAGCTCGCCGCTGGCCACCGGGGGCTTCGCGCAGTGGTCTAGGACGAAGGTCAGCTGCGGGAACTGGCCGACCGCCTTGATCGCGGCGGGCAGCTGGTCCACCCGGACCAGCAGCTCGTAGACCAGGCCCGCGTCCTCGACCGCGGCCAGCCCGTTGAGCACGTCGGGCCGGACCAGCCAGTCCGGGTCGGGTTCGTCCTCGACCTGGTGGCGGATGCCCTTCAGCCAGCGGCCGGACGGGTGGGTCTGCAACCGGCCGATGCGCTCGCGCACGTCGCGGGCGGTCAGGTCGACCCAGCCGACGACCGCCGCGATGCGGTCGACCGAGTCGGCCAGCACCAGCATCTCCGGCGTCTCGTCCGGGTCGGGGACGGTCTGCACGAGCACCGTGGCGTCCACGCCGCTGCCCTTCAGCGCGGCCTGCAGGTCGGTGGGCCGGAAGTCGCGGCGCAGGGGTTCCATCTCGGGCCCGGCGATCCACGGCTGGTCGCGGACGTCGAGATCCCACAGGTGGTGGTGGGTGTCGACGGTCACTGTTCCGCCTCTCCCTGTTCCGCCTCTCCGCGATTTTCAGTGGTGGTTGCGCCCGGGATCGATCTCACGTTCGGCGGTTCCTTGCGGCTGGGTTGCATCACGGTCCCCTGAGGTGCGGTTGAGCAGGACTCCGGTTGCCACGAGAGCGTCAACGGCCCTCCTCGTCCACTTCGGACGGTTCCGGCTGGGCAAGGTCGACCATGGTGCTTCTCCCCGACTGATCGCGCAAACGCCTCGATGTATAGCCGTTCGGGAACGCGGAATCCAGCGGTTGGCGAGAACAGTCATGTTCGGGTCTTCCGCCGTGCGCACCACCGCCGGGGGCGTAGAAATGGCGCATGTCCGACGCAACAGCGGTCGTCCTCGGTCTGGACGTCGGCGGCACCAGCAGCCGCGCACTGGTCAGCGATCTGTCCGGCCACGTGCTGGGCCGCGGCGAGGCCGCTGGCGGCAACCCGAACTCGCACCCGGCCGACGAGGCGGTGCGGCAGATCGCCGCCGCCACCCGGACCGCCCTGCGCGAGGTCGACCCGGCGCGGGTGCGCGCGGCGGTGGTCGGCATGGCCGGGGTCAGCAAGATGGCCGATCCGCAGTTCCGCGAGCTGTTCGAGCGGGAGTGGGCGGGGTCGGGCCTGACCTGCGCGGTGCGGCCGATCAGCGACTGCGAGGTGGCCTTCGCGGCCGGGAGCCCGGAGCCGAGCGGCACGGTGCTGATCGCGGGCACCGGGGCGATCGCGGCGCGCATCGAGCAGCACCGGCTCGCCAGGACCGCTGGCGGCTACGGCTGGCTGCTCGGCGACGAGGGCTCGGCGTACTGGCTCGGCCGCGAAGCCGTCCGCGCCGCGCTCAACGCGCTGGACCGGGGCGAGCCGCTGCACGGCCTCACCGCGGCTGTCCGCGAGGCGCTCCTGCCCGACGTCCCGGACGCAGGGCGCAAACAGCTGATCACCGCGGTCAACGCGGCACCCCCGATCCGGCTCGCCGAGCTCGCGCCGCTGGTCACCAAGGCCTCCGACCCGACGGCCACGGCGATCGTCGAGCGCGCCGCCCGCGTGCTCGCCGACACCGCCGAGGAGACCCGCGCCCCGGACGACGCGACCCCGATCGTCCTGGCGGGCGGTCTGGTCGCCCCGGAGAACCCGGTCGGCGAAGCGCTCCGCGCGGAGCTGGCGGCCCGGGGGTTCCCCGCGCCGAACACCGCGGGCCCCGGCGCGGCGGGCGCGGCCTGGCTGGCGGCCCTCGACCTCACCCCGGACCCGACCGCGCTCCACCGCCGCCTGTTCCCCGCCTGAGGTCGTGAGTGCGTAACAGTGTTCGAACACTGTTACGCACTCACGACCCCCGGACGGCGATCAGCGGAGGCCGACCTCGGCGAGGGCCTTGCGGATGACCTCCAGCTCCGACTCGTCGGCCTCGACCAGGGGCAGGCGCACCCCGCCCACCCGGTGGCCGACCAGGTTCAGCGCCGCCTTGATCGGGATCGGGTTCGTGGTCACCGACAGGGCCGCGTACAGCGGCTTGAGCGCGGCGTCGATCTCCGCGCGGTTCTCCGGCTCGTCGACCATCCGGCGCATCTGCTCGCCGACCAGGTGGCTGGCCACCAGGATGCCGCCGCACGCACCGAGGTCGAGCGCCTGCGCGAAGCCGTCGTCGTTGCCCGCGTACAGCCCGAGGCCGTCGATCTGGGCGAGCGCGGCGTTGTCCGCCTGCTTGACGTAGTCGAGGTGCTCGACCTGGCCGAGCTCGGCGAGCAGGTCGTTGTCCAGCGCCAGCCCGATCCGCGACGGCACGTTGTAGAGCACCACCGGCTTCTCGGTGGCCTTCGCGATCTCGGTGAAGTGGCGGACGAGGCCCCGCCGGTTCGGGCGGTTGTAGTACGGGGTCACCGAGAGCACCGCGTCGGCGCCGAACTCGACCGCCCGAGCGCTCATCGCGCAGGCGTGCGCGGTGTCGTTCGAGCCGGTCGAGGCGATCACCGAGACCCCCGCCGGGCGCTCCGCGCAGGCGAGCTCGATCAGCCGCAGGTGCTCGTCAGCGGTGAGCGTGGGCGCCTCGCCGGTCGTCCCGCAGACCACGATCCCGTCCGACCCGTGGTCGACGAGATGGCGGAACAGGGCGAGGAAAGCTGCTTCGTCGACGCGCTGCTGCTCGTCGAACGGGGTGACGATCGCGGTGATCACACTGCCGAGAGACATGAGCGCATTCTGCGCGCGCCGCCCCCGGCTGTCACTCCGGGGTGCCCTGCTCCACCGCGACGCGCGGATGCCGCAGGCCCGGGTGCTGCGCGGGCAGCGATCGGCGCACCACCCACCAGCTGCCCGCCACGCACACCGCCACCAGCGGCCAGGTCAGGACCACCTGCGAGACCGTCAGCGGGCCGGTGGCGTCGAGCAGCCAGAGCGGGATGAACACCGCCAGCCGCACCACGTACTGGCCGACCCACACCCAGCTCGCCCGGCTGTACGCGCGCAGCAGGTCCGGGTCCTGGCGCCACCGCCGCGCCTGCCCGAGCGCCGCGCCGACCACGACGCCCAGCAGCGGCCACCGGATCGCGATGCTGGTCATCCAGGCGAGCGCGCTGAGCGCGTTGGTCACCAGCCGCGGCAGGAAGAAGTCCACCGCGTCGCCGGTGTACAGGGCGATGAGCGCGCCGAGCGCGACGGCCAGCAGGCTGATCAGCACCGCCAGCGGGCGCGCCCGCTGCGACAGCCGCCACCCCGCGAGCACCGCTCCGACGACCACGGCCACGAATCCCCCGACGGCGATCGACTCGCCGCTGAGGTACCACCCGAGGCCGAAGGCGACGGGCGGCAGCATCGCGTCGATCGCGCTGCCCCATCCGCCGAGCAAGCGCATGAACGAATCGCGGTCGTCCGGGTGCTCGACGATCTCCGCCTGCCGGTCCTGCGTCACGTCCCCCAGCCTGCCCTAAGGGTTGCCTTCCTCGCACCCAGCCGTGGCGCGAACCTCCCGAACTCACCGCCCCAACCCGTCCTGCGCAGCGACGACGGTCCCGGTGGACGCGATTTCAATGGAACTCGGACCTCCGATTTCCATTGAAATCGCGGACAGTCCCACAACCCCGGACGACCTGTCCACACCCTCCGGCGCGTCAGGCACCCGACACACCGGGGGACCGCAGTTTCAATTGAAACTGCGGAACGACGTGGGTGGGGATCGCAGTTTCCATTGAACCTTTTCATCCTGCCCGTGGACCGCAGCCGCGAAGGGCGAACTGCACCGATCGGCGAGGGGCGCATGTGCCGCAGGCGCATAACCCACCCTCGCAACCGGCACCGCCGCGGGTTCACGGTGCCCACCCCTCCGGGGTTCCTTCCGGCGAGGACGGCCCTGACGCCGTGTATCGGCTCATACATCGGTCAGGGACCCCACAGCCAGGCGGGCGCTGAGGTTCCACCACTTGCACCGCCACGCAGAACGAGGCTGGAAAACCTCAGTGAAACTGCGGCGCGGAGGCCGGGAGTCGGACGTCCCGGGGCAATCCCCCGCAGTGGTCAGATGCGGCTCTGGCGGGTGCGGTCGAGGAGGGCGGCCAGCTGGCCCGCGATCGCTCGCTTGTCCGCCGGACGGCAGGTGACCACGTCCTGGCCCTCGGCCCGCTCGCCCTGCAGGGCGTAGCGGCCCTGGTCGTTGTCGAACCAGATCAGGTTCGGCAGCCGGGGGCCGCTGCGGCGGTCGCCGCTGACCACGAAGTGGCCGAGCCGGAACTTCTGGCGCGAGGTGATCGCGCGCAGCTCCGGCAGCCCCTCGATGTCCGCGTCCGCCGGGTGCCCGTTGCTGCGGTCGGCCACCGCGCGCACCGCGTCGCCCGCCCCCGGCGGGGCGTCGGGCAGCAGGTCGGCGCACGCCCGCGGCAGGGCGTCCGGGGCCAGGAAGCTCATCCGCAGGCCGCGGCCGTCGAGCACGCCGACCACGCCGACCTCGCCGGTCGCCACCACCCGCGCCGCCAGCCGGTGCCCGGCGCGCACGTCGAGCAGCCCGGCCGCCGCGATCGACACCTCGGAGCTGCACAGCAGGTAGAGCGCGTCCTCGACCTCCGGCTCCGGGCGGCCGTTGCGGGCCAGCCCGGTGGACTCCAGCTCCTGCCAGACCTGCTGCACCAGCCGGTTGCGGTCCTCCCCCAGCTCACCGAGCCGGGGCAGCTCGAACGGGTACTGCCGCACGGTGAGGTTCAGCTGCTCGCCGAGCAGGTCGACCGCGGGAACGGACAGGTTGATCGTCTCGACCATCGCACGCTCATTTCGGGTCCGGGTGCACCGGCCGGTGCTGGACGGTTGATTCCTTCAGCCGCGATGCGGCGGGGTCCCGGGAGCTCCCCGGCGCGGGCACCCCCTCCCGGGGCGCCCGCCGACCGGGAACCGCCGAGGTCCCGCCACCCGCACCGAGCACGGAACCGATCATCTAGAAGTCCCGGTAGCTCGACGACGACTCGCCGAGCACCGGCGGCGCCACCAGGCGGCCCTCGCCGTCGTCCTCGTCGAAGAGGTCGTCGGCCTCGATCAGGAACTGCGGCACGACGTTGCGCCCGTCCTCACCGGCCTTGTAACCGGAACCGACCTGCAGGTCGTCGTCGGTCCGGCGCTCCTCCTTGAAGTCGTCGGCCGACCACGTGGTCTTCCGGCCGTAACCGGCGCGCGCGGACGAACCCGCCAGCGCGCCCGTCGACCCCATCGGCCCGAACCCGCCGTCGGCGCGCTGCGTGAACTTCGGCGCCCGTGCGGGCACCGGACGCGGCGGCTCCTGCCGAGGAGGCTCCTGCCGAGCCCCCTCCGGCGCCGGAGGCGGAGGGGTCGCGACCGGCGGACGCGGCGGCGGGCCGCCGAGGGCGGGAGCGCCCGCGGGCGGCGACGGCGGACCCTGCGGAGCAGGGCCGTGCGGCGGTTCCGCCGGAGGCGGACCCGCGAAGCGGGGACCGGCCGACGGCGGAGCCTCCGGCGGCAGCGGACGGCCCGGAGGGCCGTCGTGCGGAGCCTCCGGCGGCGGAGCCGCTTCGGGCCGCGGCGGAGCCGCGGGGAGCGGGCCGCTCGGCGGCCCGGCGTCGTGGCGGGGCGGCCCGTCGGGCGCGCCCTGCGGCGGAGCGTCCAGCGGAGCCTCGCGCCGCGGCGGCGGGGCGGGCTGGGCGTGCGGGTCGGCCTCGTGCCGAGGCGGCGGACCGTCCGGCCCGACCTGGGCGAAGCCACCGCTCGGCGGCCCCACCGGCGCAGGACCGTCCGGCAACGGCTCGATCGGACCAGAGGACGGACCATCCGCCCCGAAAGCACCGCTCGGCGGACCGTCGGGGCGCGGCGGCGGACCATCCGGCCCCACCTGGGCAAAAGCGCCGCTCGGCGGACCATCCGGGCGCGGCGGCAGACCGTCCGCCCCAAAGGCACCACTCGGCGGACCGTCGGGCCCCACCTGCGCAAAAGCGCCACTCGGCGGACCATCCGGGCGCGGCGGCGGGCCATCCGGCCCCACCTGGGCAAAGGCACCGCTGGGCGGACCCACCGGCGGCGGGCCGTCCGGGCGCGGCGGCGGACCATCCGGCCCCACCTGGGCAAAAGCGCCGCTCGGCGGCCCCATCGGCGGGCCGTCCGGGCGCGGCGGTGGGCCGTCCGGCGTGAAGGCGCCGCTGGGCGGGCCGTCGTGGGCCATCGGTCCGGCGGCCTGCGGCGGTTCGTCGGGCTGCGGGACGTCGGGGCGGGGCACCAGCCCGTCCGGTCCGACCTGCGGCAGCGGTTCGATCGGGCCCTCGCGGCGCGGTGGCGGGCCGTCGATCAGCCCGGACTCGAAGCGCGGGGCGTCCGGCCGGGGCGGCGCGGCGAACGGTCCGCTCGGCGGCCCCTCGCGGCGCGGCGGGCCGGGCTCGGCGCCGGGGCCGTCCGGGCGCGGCGGCGGGCCGTCGAACGGGGCGAAGGCACCGCTCGGCGGGCCGAGCGGGGGTTCGGGGGGCAGCGAGCCCGCGAGCTGGCCTTCCGCGGCCAGGGAGCCGCTCATGCCGCCGGGACGCGGGGCCGGTTCGGCCAGGTCGCCGTCCAGGGAGCCGGAGAACTCCGGTTCCGGCGCGCCGCCGAGGTCGCCGGACAGCGCGGACACCCCGGCCGCCGGGGGCTTCGGCCGGTCCGGGGCCGGGCGGGCCGCCTGCAGCTGCCTGCGCTGGTCGTGCTCGAAGCGCTCCGGCAGCTGTTCGGCCCGCTGCCAGAACGCGAACGGGTGCGGTTCGCCGGTCAGGGCCGCGAACTCGGCGCGCAGGTCGAAGCGCATCGGGCGCGGTGCGGGCCGGGCTCCGCCGGGCGGTGGTGCCTCGCCGAGCGAGCCGCGCATCGGTGGTTCCGAGCGGCGCCTGCCGGGGCCGGCCTGTTGCGCGTCGAAGCCCGCTGGCCCCGGCGCGGGCGCCGGATTCTGCGGTGACGTCACGATTCCCCCAGGTGCTTGGGACGGTCGAAGCGCCGCGGATCACTCCGGATCGCGGGCGCACTGGAACCGACGCGGTGCAGCATTCCGTCGTTCCCCGCTCAACCGACCGCGATGCGGCGCGCAGGCTGGCGGCGGTGCGCATCCCCGAGTGCACACCGGGCTGTCACCTGCGTAGATGCCGACATCGCGGGCCCCCTCGTTGCTTCTGTTACCGCCGAAGGACAGTAGCAGCTGACGTTCACCCGTACTGGTGTTTCCGGGAACAGCCACCCGGTTGCTGCCGCGAACAGCCAAAAGCCCCGCGCGACAAGGGAAATGCCCCACCCGTGCACCGGCGCGAACACCACCGGCGGGACCGCCGCCGCGAACTCCCGGGTTGCGGGAAATCGAACCGCGCAAATCGCCCAGAAAAACTAGACTAGTCAGTGCCGTTAATCACGAACGCGGAACCGACGGTGGCGTAGGTAGGGATTCGAGCGCCAATGTTGTTCTCGGACCGCGTCGGAGCGGGGGGATTGACCAGGAAGGAATTGGCATGGCACCGCAGCGCAGCGCCGACCCGGCGCGCTGGGACAGCTTCGTCGCACTGGGGGACAGCTTCACCGAAGGTCTGGCGGACGCGGGGCCCGACGGCGCGTTCCGGGGCTGGGCGGACCGGTTGGCCGAACACCTCGCCGCGCACGACCCCGACCTGCGCTACGCCAACCTGGCCGTGCGCGGCAAGCTCGTCCGCCAGATCGTCGACGACCAGGTGCCGAAGGCGATCGCGCTGCGCCCCGCGCTGGTCTCGTTCACCGCGGGCGGCAACAACATCATCCGCCCCGGCAGCGACCCGGACGAGGTGGCGCAGATCTTCGAGGGCGCCGTCGCCCAGCTGCGCGCCGCGGGCATCGACGTGCTGATCGGCACCGGCTTCGACACCGCCGAGACGCCCGTCCTGCGCCACGTCCGCGGCAAGGTCGGCACCTACAACTCGCACCTGCGCGCCATCGCCGACCGGCACGGCTGCTACGTGCTGGACCTGTGGTCGATGCACGTGCTGCGGGACTCGCGGGCCTGGAGCGCCGACCGGCTGCACCTGTCGGCCGAGGGGCACCGCCGCGTCGCGCTGCGCGCTTGCGAGGCTTTGGGCGTGGCGACGGACGAGGACTGGCGCGAACCGTGGCCCGCCGCGCCGGAAGCGTCGTGGCGGGACCAGCGCGCCGAGGACATCCGGTGGGCGCGGGAGTACCTGGCGCCGTGGATCGGGCGCCGGTTGCGCGGGGTGTCCAGCGGGGACGGCCGCGAGCCGAAGCGCCCGCAGCTGGAGAAGCTGATCGCCGCGAAGTGACCTGCGGAAAGGACGAAGTGCGGACCTCCGGCCAGCTCACCCCGTCAGGCCGGAAGCCCGCACTCACCCCCATCGTCCATCCGGGAGGCGTCCCGAATGCTTTCGCCCCCCTAGCGGCCGCCCCGATCGACCCCGCGGGAACGACCGGGGCGGCCGGGCGACAATCCCCCCTTGGACTCCCCCCAGAGCCGCCCTTAGTGCGAATCTTGCACGGCTTGATCCGCACTGAGCACAAATTCCCAGCGGGGGCTACACAGCCGCTAAATGCCCGCTAAACGCTGCTCCGACCTGGGCGCGATCTCCCGCCAAGACTAGGCGGGAGATCGCGAAAGGTCGACCGGTCAAGCGGGCTTGGCCAGACCTTCCAGCCGCTCCCGGGCCTCGGACGCCCGCGGCGAGCCCTCCGCCTCGAAGATCGCCAGCGCGGTCTCCCACCTGGTCCGGGTCACCGCCAGGTCGCCGCGGCAGCGGGCCGCATCGCCCAGCCCCAGGTGGGCCGAGGCCTGCCGCATCGCCGAACCGCACTTCAGCGCGACGTCCAGGGCCTCGTGGTGGTAGCGCTCGCCGTCGTCGAGCCGCCCGAGCTCGATGCAGACCTCGCCGCAGTTGTTCAGCACCATCGCCAGCGTGTCCAGGTCGTCGGCGGCCCGGTAGAGCGCTTCGGCCTCGCGCAGGTGGGCCAGCGCCTCCTCCCGCTCGCCGTTGACCTGCTCGACCATGGCGAGGTTGTTCAGCGCCCCGGCCTCGAAGTACCTGTCCCCGAGCGACCGGTAGACCCGCAGCGCGTCCTGGCAGTGCGCCTTCGCCTCGTCGTAGCGCTTCAGCCGGAACAGCACGCTGGCCATGTTGATCTGCGTCATCGCCCGCCGCGAGGCGTCGTCGTTGGCCACCGCGACCCGGTAGGACTCGTCGTAGTGCGCCAGCGCCTCGTCCAGCTGCCCGGACCGGGAGTGCGCCACGCCCAGCCCGGCCGACATCAGCACCTTGCCGGTGGGGTCGTCGATCGCGCGCGCCGAGTCGAGCCCATCGGTGTAGACGCGGATCCAGTCCTCCCACGGGCAGCGCACCATCAGGTAGTTGAACTGCAGCCGGGCCAGCTGCCAGGCCAGGTCGTGCATGCCCCGCGCGTTGGCCGCCCGGACCGCGGCGACCAGGTTCGGCCACTCGGCGTCGAACCAGTCCAGCGCCTGGGCGCGGTCGTTGATCTCGGGGTGCGGGGTGTCCCCGGCGAAGTTCAGCTCGTCGCGCGTCGGGCGGAGGAAGCGGCGCGCGTGGTCGGCGATGACCAGGTAGTGGTTCAGCAGTCGCCGCAGCGCACCGGGGTCGTCGGACTCGGCCAGCAGGTCCCGCGCGTACACCCGCAGCAGGTCGTGCATGCCGAAGCGGTCCGGCTCCGGCTCGACCACCAGGTGCGCCAGCGCCAGCGCCCGCAACCGGCGCTGCGCGCTGGCCGGATCGGTGTCGCACAGCGCCGCGACCGCGTCGGCGGTGAAGGTGTGGCCGGGCACCAGGCCGAGCAGCCGGAAGGTCTCCGCGTGCACCGGGTGCAGGCTGCGGTAGGAGATGTCGAAGGCGCGGCGCACGCTGGTGTCCGCGTCGTCGTCGATGTCCAGCGCGTGCAGCCGGTTCCGCTCGTCGGTGAGCTCGTGCACCAGGTCCGACACCCCGCGCGCCGGGTTCGCGGCCAGCCGCGCGGCGGCGATCCGCAGCGCCAGCGGCAGGCCCCCGCACAGGTCCGCCAGCTCGGCCGCGGCGACCGGCTCGGACGCCGACTTGCCTGGCACGCCCGCGCGGTCCAGCAGCTCGATCGCGGACTCGGTGGGCAGCGTCTCCAGCGGCAGCACCGTCGCCCCGCTGCGCACCACCAGCCCGTCCAGCCGCCGCCGGCTGGTCACCAGCACCATCGACTCGGCGCTGCCGGGCAGCAGCGGGCGGACCTGGTCGGAGTCGCGCGCGTTGTCCAGCAGCACCAGCACCCGGCGCTTGGCCAGCAGCGACCGGTACAGCGCGGCGCGGTCGTCCAGCTCCACCGGGATCGCGTCGGCGGCCACCCCGAGCGCCTTCAACATGCTGGTCAGCGCCTCGCCGGGGCTCAGCGGTTCGCGCTCGGAGTGGTAGCCGCGCAGCGAGGCGTACAGCTGGCCGTCGGGGAACTCCTGCTCGACGCGGTGCGCCCAGGTCAGCGCGAGGGCGCTCTTGCCGACCCCGGCGATCCCGGTGAGCACCGCGAGCAGGGTGGAGCCGCGCTCCCGCTCGGCGAGCAGCCGGTCCAGCTCGCCGAGCTCGCGGCGGCGGCCGACGAAGCCCGCCGGGGCCGGGGGCAGCTCGGCCGGGATGGGGCGCTTGATGCCGAGCGCCGGTTCCGGTCGGCGCGCGCTGCGCAGCGCCGGGTCGTCGCGGAGCACCTGCTCGTAGAGGTCCCGCAGGTCCGGGCCCGGGTCGAGGCCGAGCTCGTCGGAGAGGCGGCGGCGCAGCTCGTGGAACCGGGCCTGCGCCTCGGCCCGGTGCCCGGCTCGGTAGCTGGCGAGCATCAGCTGCCCGGTCAGCCGCTCCCGCAGCGGGTGCCGGTCGACCAGCGTGGACAGCTCCAGCAGCAGCTGGTGGTGGCGGCCCAGGTCCAGGTCGGCGTCGATGCGCTCCTCCAGCGCGAGCAGCCGCAGCTCGTCCAGGTTCGGGGCGACCATCTGGTACAGGCGGCTGCTGGAGATGTCGGAGAGCACCGGGCCGCGCCAGAGGGTCAGGGCTTCGGCCAGCACCCGCGACCGCTCGGCCGGGTCGAGGCCGTGCGCGCGGTTGATCAGGGCGCGGGCGCGGTGCGCGTCGATCCGCTCGGCGTCGACGCGCAGCAGGTAGCCGGGCGGGCGGGTGACGATCTCGGGGCCGCCGGGCTCGCCCTCGGCGAAGAGCTTGCGCAGCCGGGAGACGTAGCCCTGGATGATGGTGCGGGCGCTGGCCGGCGGGTCGTGCTCCCAGATGGTGTCGATCAGCCGGTCCATGGACACGACCTGGTTCGGCTCCAGCAGCAGGCAGGTGAGCAGGGCGCGGACCTGGCTGCTGCCCACCGGGCGCGCGACGCCGTCCACGAGCACTTCCAGCGGACCGAGCACGCGGAACTCGAAGCCCGCGACCGGTGCTCCGCTCGATCTGTCGTGCGGCGCCATCATCCCCTAATCCGATTCTCGCTCATGTTTTGTTGAGCCTTCAGACAGTCTCGACCAAGGTCCACACCGAGTCCACACCCCCGGCGAACCCCGCCGGAGGGCCGACACACCGTAACGAGCGGTCGGCGCGCACGGCCGGAATGCCGAGCCGCACTCACTCCAATGGAGGAATGAGCGGTTCGTCCCGGATGCAGCGCGCGACGACCCGCCGTAGCCGGTGAACGTCTCCCCGCCCGCGAACACGCCAAGTAAAGTCGGAACCCGTCGATCACCCGTACGAGGACACTGTGGAAGGAGAGCCCCACCCGTGCGCAAACCATCCACAGTGGTCGATCGCGCAGTCGCCTGCCTGCTCGGCGGGGCTCTGGGCGACGCCCTCGGCAGCCCGGTCGAGTACGCGCAGCTGGACGACATCCGCGCCGAGTTCGGCCAGGCAGGAGTGTCCGAACCGCCGCCGCAGGCGCTGCTCGGGGACGCCACCCAGATGGCGCTGTTCACCGGCGAGGGCTACCTGCACGCCTGGACGACCGGCAACAGCGGCGGCCCGTGGCGGCCCGTGGAGTCGACCGCAGCCGCTTACCGACGGTGGTTGATCACCCAGCAGGAGGACAAACCGCAGCCCGGCGCCACCGGGCTGCTCGCCGAGCCCGAGCTGTACGCGAGCCGGGCCCCCGGCCTGACCAGCCTCCGCGCGCTCCAGGAGCCCGAGCTCGGCACCCCGGACCGGCCGCGCAACAGCTCGAAGGGCTGCGGCGGCGTCGACCGCAGCGCGCCGCTCGGCCTGGCCCCGACCGCCGAGATGGCCTACCAGCTGGCCTGCCAGTGCGCCGCGCTCACCCACGGCGGCGTCGGCGGCTGGGCGTCGGCCGGAGCGCTGGCGCTGATCGTGCACCTGGTCGCGGTCCAGGAGCGCAAGCTGCCCGCCGCCGTGGACCAGGCCGCCGGGCGCGTGCTGCGCGAGGACGCCGAGACCGCGAACGCGCTGGCGGAGGCCGCCACGCTGGCCCGGCTCGGTGCCAGCGTCGGCCACATCGAGCGGCTGGGGCAGGGCTGGATCGGCCCGGAAGCGCTGGCCATCGGCGTCTACTGCGCGCTGGCCCTGCCGAAGCCGGACCAGTTCGCGGACGCGCTGCGGCTCGCGGTGAACCACTCCGGGCACAGCGACTCCACCGCAGCGGTCACCGGCAGCATCCTCGGCGCCCGCCACGGCACGGCGGTCCTCCCCCGCCACTGGCTGGCCCGCCTGGAGCTGGCGGACGTGATCGAGCGCATCGGTCACGACCTGGGCGCCTCCTGCGCGGGCGAGCCGTTCAACGAACGCCGCTACCTCGGCCTCGCCTGACGGTCAGGAAGCTTTCGGGCGGGTCGCCTTGGTGCGCAGGACTGCCACCGCCCCGCCCAGGAAGCCGATGTTGAAGGCCATGTGCACCGCCGCCACCGCGCGGGCGAACTGCGAGACCGCGTGCACGTCACCGAAGCCGACGGTGCTGGTGATCGCCAGGGAGAAGTACAGCGCGTCGGTCTTGGTGCGCAGCTCGGCGATCGCGCCCGGCTCGTGGTGCTCCGTCCCGAAGTAGACGGCGGCGAAGAACAGCACGGCCAGGTAGAGCGCGGCCACCACGCCCGCCACCGAACTCCCGCGGTGCCCGCCGCCGGACCGGAACCGCCGGATCTGGACCGTGATCAGCACCGACACGGCGGCCAACCCCGCGCCGAAGACCACGACGGAGCCGAGGGTGCCGACGAGCCCGAACGAGCCGATCGGCAGCGCGTAGTAGACGCCGGTGCACACCGCCACGGCACCCACCGTGGCGACCAGGTTGATCAGCACCGTCCGCCGAGCCACGCCCGTCAGGTTGTGCCACCAACGCCCCCACCACCACTCGACCGGCTTCTCGTGAGCGCTGACGGCCGCCGCTCACGCGGAGGCGGCGGGGGTGCGGGTGAGGCGGGACAGGCGGCGCTTGCCGATCACCCGGCAGGCCAGGTAGATCACGAACGAGATGATCGTGACGAAGGCGCTCACCGGGGCTCCCGGGGCCAGCGAGAGGACGATGCCGCCCAGGACCGCCACCTCGGCGAACACCACGGCCAGCACGGTCGCCTTCAGCGGGCTCGCGGTCACCCGGGCCGCCGCCGCGCCCGGCGTCACCATCAGGGCAAGCACCAGCAGCGCACCGACGGTCTTCACGCCGAGCGCCGTCGCCACGCCGACCAGCACCGCGAACAGCGGGGTCAGCACGCGCGCGGGCACCCCGCGCGCCGCCGCCACGTCGGGGTCGACGCTGGCGAACAGCAGCGGCCGGTAGACGAAGGCGAACACCAGCAGGACGAGCACCGCGCAGGCGGTGAGCAGCAGGACGTCGGCGGAGTCCACGCCGACGATCTGGCCGACCAGCAGGCTGAACTTGTTCGCGGTGCGCTCCGGGTTCAGCCACAGCAGGAGCACGCCGACACCCAGGCCGAACGACAGGATCGCGCCGATCACCGAGTCCCGCTCGGTGCCGCGCTGGCCCAGCAGCCCCAGCAGCAGCGCCGCGACCACGGCACCGGCCAGCGCACCGGCGCCCACGCTGACGCCGACCAGCAGCGCCGCGGCGGCACCGGTGAAGGCGAGCTCCGCCGTGCCGTGCACCGCGAAGGACATCTTGCGCGCCACCACGAGCGGCGCCAGGCACCCGGACACCAGGCCGAGCGCCGCGGCGGCCAGCAGCGCTTGCTGGACGAACGGGTAGCCGAGCAGGTCCACCGTGGTGGTGAAGTCGAAGAGCTTGCCCAGCGCCTCGGTGATCGCGTTCACGCTTCTTCCGCCCCTTGCACGTGGTGGTCGTGGTCGTCGGCGCCCGCGACCACCAGCCGACCGCCGACGCGGGCGACCTCGACGTCGGTGCGGTACAGCTCGGACAGGGTCGCCGAGTTCATCACCTCGTCCGGGGTGCCGACCCGGAACCGGCCGTCGACCAGGTAGAGCACCCGGTCGACCAGCGGCAGCACCGGGTTGATCTCGTGCGTGACGAACAGGACCGCGGCCCCGGTCTGCCGCGCCTGGTTCGCGATCAACCGGCTGACCTTGCGCTGGTGCGCGATGTCCAGCGACAGCAGCGGCTCGTCGCACAGCAGCACCGACGGGTCGCTGACCAGCGCCTGCGCCACCCGCAGCCGCTGCTGCTCACCGCCGGAGAGCAGCCCCAGCGGCATCCGCGCGTACTCGGTCGCCTCCACGGCGCGCAGCGCGGCGGCGACCCGGCGCTTGCGCTCGCGGCGGTTGCGGAACCCGACGCCCCAGTGGTGACCGTCCAACCCGAACCCGACCAGGTCGCTGCCGCGCACGGTCACGGTGGCCTCCAGCGCCCGCTGCTGCGGGATGTAGCCGATCCGGTTGCTGCCGCGGCGAGCCGGTTCCCCGGCGACCTCCACGCTGCCCGCGCTCAGCGACTGCAGTCCGAGCAGCACCTTGAGCAGGCTGGTCTTGCCGGAGCCGTTCGGCCCGAGCACGGCCAGGAACTCGCCGGGGGCGACTTCCAGGTCCAGCCCGGACCACAGGGTTCGGCTGCCGTAGGAGAGCGCGGCGTCGCGCAGCCGCACCGCGGGTGCGGTGGGCGGCGCGACGGTCGGTTCGGTCTCGGGTTTGGCGGTCATGCCTCAGCGATTCTGGTTCAGGGCGTTCTGCAACGCGGCGATCTGGGCGTCCATCCACTGCACGTAGGTCTTGCCCTCCGGGAGGACCTCGGTCATCTCCACGACCGGGATCTGGTTCTGCTCGGCGGCGGCGCGGACGTTGCGGGTGACCGGGGACTCGGTCTGCGGGTTGTAGATGACCGCGACCGCCTGCTTGCCGTTGATCGCGTTCTGGATCTCGGCGACGGCCGCCGCCGACGGGTCGGTCTCGGCCTCGACGGCGTTGACGAAGGACTGCGGCGTCACGTCCTGCAGCTTGGCGGCTTCGACCAGGTAGTGCGCGACCGGCTCGGTGACGATCACCGGCTTGCCCTGGTTCGCGGCGGCGATCTCGCCGACCTTGGTCTCCAGCGCGCCGACCTCGGTCTCGAACTGCCCGGCGGCCTGCTTGAACTGCTCGGCCTTCTCCGGCTGGAGCTTGCCGAGCTCGTCGGCGATCCGGTCGGCGACCTCGTGCACCACGTGCAGGTCGTACCAGACGTGCTCGTTCACCGAGTGGTCGTGCCCCTCGTGGCCGTGCTCGTGCCCGGCGTGCTCCTCGTGCCCGGCCTGCTCGCCCTCGTGCTCGTCCTCGACGGCGGCGACGGTCGGCTTCTGCGCGCTGCCGAGGATCTGCTCGATGAACTCGTCGTAGCCGCCGCCGTTGTAGACCACCAGGTCGGCGTCGGTGACCTTCGCGGCGTCCTGCGGGGTGCTCTCGTGGGAGTGCGGGTCCGCGTTGGGGTCGTTGAGGATCGACTCGACCTCGACGGCGTCCCCGCCGACGGCCTGCGCGACGCTGCCCCAGACGCTGGTGGACGCGACGACCTTGATCTTGTCCCCGGCTCCGGGTGCGGCCTGGTCACCGGTTCCGCAGGCGGTCAGGGCGAGAGCGGCGGCGGCCAGCCCGGCCAGGGCGGTGGACGCAGAGCGACTGCGAGAGGTCATCGAGCGCACTCCTAGGTGATCACTTGTGCGCAGCAGGCTGACGGCTTACTGCGAACGGTAACGGAAACCGTTGTCATCTACAGTCTAAGCACGTCGGATCTCAACACTCCACCGAGTGGGTTATTCCCCACGCGAACGCGAAGACGCCCCCGCCAGGACCTGCGGGGGCGTCCTCCGGAACCGGCCGTCAGGCGGCCAGGCGAGCTCCGGTCTCGGGGTGGAACAGGTGCACCTCGGTGTGGTCGCGCAGCGCCACCTTGACCTGCTGCCCCAGGGCCGGCGGGGTGCGGCCGTCGGCGCGGACCACGAAGCGCTCCTGCGAGCCGTTGATGTCGATGGCGCCGTGGATCAGCGCGTCCGCACCCAGCTCCTCGACCAGCTCCACGGTCATGGCCAGGCCGTCGTCGGCGCTGGAGACCAGCGACAACGCCTCCGGGCGCACGCCGAAGGTGACCTCCTTCAACCCGTCGGCGGCGGCCAGCACCTGGCGGTCCAGCGGGATCGTGGTGCCGTCCAGCACCGCACCCTCGCTGCTCAGCGGCACCGTCTTGAGGTTCATCGCGGGCGAGCCGATGAAGCCCGCCACGAACGCGTTCGCCGGGTTCTCGTACAGCTCGCGCGGGCTGGCGCACTGCTGCAGCACACCGTCCTTGAGCACCGCGACCCGGTGCCCCATCGTCATCGCCTCGACCTGGTCGTGGGTGACGTAGATGGTCGTGGTGCCCAACCGCTTCTGCAGCGCCGCGATGTTCGCGCGGGTCTCCACGCGCAGCTTGGCGTCGAGGTTCGACAGCGGCTCGTCCATCAGGAACACGCTGGGCTCGCGGACGATCGCGCGCCCCATCGCCACCCGCTGCCGCTGACCACCCGAGAGCGCCTTGGGCTTGCGGTCCAGGTACTTCTCCAGGTCCAGCATCCGCGCCGCCTCGGTGACCTTGTCCTTGATCACGTCCTTGGGCGTCTTGCGGAGCTTGAGCGCGAAGCCCATGTTCTCGGCCACCGTCATGTGCGGGTACAGCGCGTAGGACTGGAACACCATCGCGATGTCCCGGTTCTTCGGCGGCGTGTGGGTGACATCGGTACCGCCGATCGTGATGCCGCCCTCGTCGACGTCCTCCAGGCCGGCGAGCATCCGCAGCGCCGTCGACTTGCCCGACCCGGACGGGCCGACCAGCACCAGGAACTCCCCATCGGCGATGTCCAGTTCCAGCTGGTCAACAGCGCGAACCGGCGGATTCCCCTGGTACACCCGCGACGCGTTGACGTATGCAACCTCAGCCATGTGTGACGCACCTTTCACTGAACCGGTCCCGAAACGGTAACCGCTTCACCACCAAAGGTCATCCCCTCGAATGAACCAACTCGTTGAGTAATCACGCAGAGTCGCTCCGTGTTCGCCGCTCGAACATGAGTGGGATATGCATCATGCTCACTTCACCGTCGGGTACTGAACCGTTACGGTTCCTCCATGGCGCGGTCAACGAATGCCCGGCGGCCTGCGACGCTCGCCTCGCTCGCTGCGGAACTCGGGGTCTCCAGGACCACGGTCTCGAATGCGTACAACCGTCCTGACCAGCTCTCCCCGGAGCTGCGCAAGCGGGTTCTGGAGACGGCTCGGCGGCTCGGCTACCCCGGTCCGGACCCGGTCGCGCGGTCGCTGCGCACCCGGAAGGCGGGTGCGGTCGGGCTGCTGCTCACCGAGAACCTCTCCTACGCGTTCCGCGACCCGGGCGCCGTCGGCTTCCTCGAAGGGCTGGCGCTCGCCTGCGAGGACGCCGGGCAGGGCCTGACCCTCATCCCGGCGAGCCCGGAGCGCGAGGACGTCGCCGCGGTGCACCGCGCCGGGGTGGACGGATTCGTCGTCTACTCCGTGCCCGAGGACGACCCGCACCTGGCCGCCGTGCTGGAGCGCCCGGTGCCGGTGGTGGTCTGCGACCAGCCGCGGCTGGACAACGTGGACTGGGTCGGCCCGGACGACCGCAAGGCCATCAAGAGCGTCGCCGACCACCTGATCGGGCTCGGCCACCGCCGCATCGGCGTGCTGTGCATGCGCCTGGCGCGCGGCCGCAACGACGGCCCCGCGTCCGTGCAGCGGCAGGCGAACGCCAGCTTCCACGTGCAGAAGGCGCGGCTGACCGCGCTGGCCGAGGCGTTCAGCGAGGCCGGGGTGGACTGGACGACGGTCCCGGTGGTGGAGCGCTTCGACCACACCACGGCGTCCGGCGCGTCGGCGGCGGCGCAGCTGCTGGAGATCGACCCGGACATCACCGCGATCGTGTGCACCTCGGACATCCTGGCGCTGGGCGCGCTCAGCGAGGCCCGCAACCGCGGCCTGCGGGTGCCGGAGGACCTGACGATCACCGGTTTCGACGGCATCCCGGACGCGGAGCGGGCGGGCCTGACCACGGTGCGCCAGCCGTGGCTGGAGAAGGGCCGCGCGGCCGGTCGGCTCCTGCTGGAGACCGCCGAGCCGGGCCGCCCCCGCCACATCCAGCTGGAGACCCAGCTGATCACCGGAACCACCTCGGCCCCGCCCCGCTCCGCCGAGGAGCGCTGGTTCGGCCCGTGACGATCTGCGGGTAGTCCCTGCTCAGGCCCCGTGAGTACTTTGTGGCGTTATAGCACCACAAAGTGCTCACGGGCTTCTGCCTGCGGAAACGGCGCCCCGTCAGTAGTTCTCCCACTCGCCCTGGGCGTACTGGAGGATCGTCGGGTGCATCAGGGTCGACGGTTCCATGTTCGGGATGCGCGTCCGGTCCGGTGGGAACGTCGCCGCGGCTCGCAGGGTCGGTTCGTCCAGCGAGCGCAGGGGCGGGACGTCGCGCGGGAGGCGGAGTTCCGGGGCTCCCGGCGAGGCGAGCGGACTCCGGACCGCTTCGATTTCCATTGAATTCGAAGGTCCGATCTCCATTGAATTCGCGGCCCCCGGCGGCGCGGGAGCAGCGGCGGCGAGGTGGAAGCCCCACTCGCCGAAGCTGGGCACCGTGACCGCGTACGGCACCGTGCTCAGGTTCGCCGCGCGCATGGACGCCTCGATGCTCCAGAACGCCTTCGGCGCGAAGAACGGCGAGCCCGCCTGCACCACCACGCGCGCGTCGTCGGCCATCGCGTGGCGGACCAGGCCGTAGAACTCCGTCGAGTACAGCTTCGCGGTGGCCGTGGAGTCCGCGTCGGGCATGTCCACCAGCACCACGTCGTAGCGGTCGCGGTTGTCGCGCAGCCAGGTGAAGGCGTCCGAGGCGATCGTGCGCACCCGCGGGTCCTCGAAGGCGTGTCCGTTCAAAGTGGACACCCGGGGGTCGGTGCGGGCCAGCTCCAGCACGGCCGGGTCCAGCTCGACCAGCGTGGCCTCGCGGACGTCCGGGTAGCGCAGCACCTCCCGTAGCACCAAGCCGTCCCCGCCACCGAGCACCAGGACGCGGCCGCGGGGTCCCGCCATCGCCGGGTGCACCATCGCCTCGTGGTACCGGTACTCGTCGGCGGAGCTGAACTGCAGATCGCCGTTGAGGTACATGCGGGTGTCCGGAGTTCCGGCGAACGACACCGACTCGGTGAGCACGACCTCCTGGTAGGGCGAGCGCTCCGCGTGCACCACGGGATCGGCGTACAGGGCCTGCCGCGCGGTGACCTCGAAGTCGTCGGCGAACACGTACGCGCCCACCAACAGCCCTCCCACCAGCACCGACACGCCGGTCAGCAGCAGCACCGCGCGCTTGGACAGCTCGCGGCGGAACACCGTCAGCACCAGCCCGATCCCGGCCGCCGCGTTCACCAGCCCGACCACCAGCGCGCCCTGCACCTGGCCGAACAGCGGCAGCAGCAGGAACGGGAACGCCAAGCCGCCGACCAGACCACCGACGTAGTCGGCGGCGAACAGGTCCGCGACCGCCGAACCCGCGTCCTGCCGACGGATCCGCTGCAGCAGCACCATCAGCAGCGGGATCTCCGCGCCGATCAGCACGCCGAGCACCAGCGCGGTCGCGATCAGCGCCGGGGTGTAGAGGCTCAGCCACGCGAAGGCCGCGTAGAGCAGCAGCACGCTGAGCCCGCCGAGCAGCGCCAGCAGCAGCTCGATGGCGGCGAACGCCTCGGCCGCCCAGCGCTGCAGGGGCTTCGCGGCCAGCGCGCCCACGCCCATCGCGAAGACCATCAGCGACAGCACGATCGACGCCTGGCCGACGGTGTCGCCGATCAGGTAGCTGCCCAGCGCGACCAGCGCGAGCTCGTAGACCAGACCGCAGGCGGCGCAGACGAACACCGCCACCAGCACGGCGGTCCGGGCGAGCCGACCGCGCGGCTTGGCGGCGGGGGCGGTCTCCGGTTCGGCGGTGGTCGTCACCAGATCGCCGCGGCGATGATCACCGCGATCACCAGGTGCGCGCCCGCCGACACCCAGGTGGCCGGGTGCAGGTCCGGCGTGGACAGCTCGTCACCGAGCTTGCCCGGGGTCATCAGGTCGATGAGCAGGAACGACAGGCTCATCAGGATCAGCCCGAGGACGCCGTAGGCGAGGGTGCCGACCAGCCCGGCGACCAGGTCGTCCGAGCTGGCGGCGATCGCCGTGGTCAGGATGATCCCGACGCCGAGCAGACCGGAGACCAGCAGCAGCGCCGCGTTGGGGTTGCGCTGCACCCAGATCAGGTCGCGCAACCGGCCCGGGGTGGCCAGGTCGACGAGCACGTAGCCGAGCGCCATCATCGCCACGCCGATCACCCCGTAGGCGACCGCGGCGAGCAAGCCGTGGAGCAATTGCTGCAGCAAGGTGGTGTCCTTCTCGTGTCGTGAACGGGGTCAGCGGCCGGGAGCTCGCGGCGGCCACGGCGGCGGACCGGGCGGCATCTGCGGGCCAGCACCGGGGAACTGGCCGCGCGGCGGCGGTCCAGGTGGTTGCGGTCCGCCCGGTGGTGGTCCGGGCGGGGGCGGTGGCGGGCCAGGCGAACCAGCCCCGGCGTTCGGCGGGCCGGGCGTCGGCGTTCCGGCCTGCACCGGACCTGGCTGCGGCGGACAGGCCTGCGGCGGACCCGGCACCGGACCGTCCGATGTGGACTTCTGCTTGGCCCGCGCGACGAAGCCGAGCACCAGCGCCACCACCACGACGAAGCCCAGCCCGCCGAGCCACGCCCAGGTCACCCAGCTCGACCCCGAGCCGTCGCCCGGCGGCAGCGGCGTCGTGGCGCTGCCCGGCTCCTGGTCCGGGATCCGCGGCGCGTCCAGCGCACCGCTCTCCACCAGCAGCAGCGGAAGCGCCAGCGCCGCCTGCCCGGTGACCGTCACCGGCTCCTCGACCAGCGAGTCCGCGGTGACGCCCAGCTTGACGAAGTCGGCCCGGACCGGCAGCGGGCGCAGGTCCGGCGAGCCCGCCACCCGGACGTCGGCGGCGTCCGGGTCGTCGTCGGTGGAGCCCGCCGCCACGAACACCTCGACCTCGGCCCAGCGCGGACAGGTGTCGGCCGGGACGGTCGCACCCCGGCTGGACCCCCGGTCGGACTCCTCGGTCGACCCGTCGGTGAGCTTCCAGCCGAAGCACACCCCGTGCAGCTTCTCGGCCTCGGCCAGCCCCTGCGCGAGCTGCTGCGCATCGGCGGCGGTGAACCGCTGGACCGACGTGCCGGTGTAGACGTCGCTGTCGGAGTAGACGACGGTGTCGCTGGAGGTGAACTCGGTCTGCGCCCCGCCGTTGAACGCCCCGACGATCGTGCTGATGATGCCGACCGCCGCGAAGAACAGCACGACGACCGCGACGATCCCCCACCGGCGCGCGGGTTTCACGACGGTGCTCATTTGCCCGCCCCCGGACCTCTGCCGCGGAAGCTCTCGCCGTGCGGGCTGCTCCAGCCCCAGACCCCGCCGACGTGCGAGTGGTAGCGGCGGTAGGCGTGGTGGGCGTCCATCACGTGGATGACCGATCCCTGCTGGTGCGGCTTGACCACCACGGCGTCGCCGGAGTACCGCAGGTAGATGCCGGAGGAGTCGGTGTACTGCGACTGCGGCCGCCACTTCGAGCTGATCTGGAAGGCGACCGTCGTCGGCGGCAGCGGGCTGGTGTAGGCGCGGTTGTCGGAGTCGCCGGGCAGGTCCAGGTGCGCCGCCCGGGTGTAGTTGTTCGCGACGTAGCCGCGCGGGCCGGTGCCGGTGGAGAAGAGCGTCACCATGCCGACGATGAGCGCGAGGACCGCAGCGGCGCCTGCGATCGCGAACCAGAACTTGGGCTTCACGGGTCAGCCCGCAGCCGGGTAGATGAGCACGTCGTAGCGGCTGAGCGCCTCGCCGGTGCTGGCCTCCCAGTCGGCGTCGCCGTAGGACTCGAAGCCCAGCAGCGCGCCGTCCGACGACTCGTAGTCGTGGTAGCGCACGCTGCCGCGCTCGGCCAGCCCGGTGGTGGCCTCGCTGCGGAACTCGGCGCTGCCGGACTCCTCGGAGTGGTAGGTCCGCCCGCCGAAGGTGATGGTCTTCGGGCCCGGCTCACCGGCGTCGGCCACCGGCGTCCACAGCGAGAGGATCAGGTCCGGGTCCTCCTCGACGGCCAGCCACACCTGGGTGCCCTTGGCGTCGTCGAGCAGGTGCTCCGACCAGGTCCAACCGCCCTCGGACAGGCGCAGGGTGCCGCGCACGGTGAACGACCGGCCGCGCACCTCCACGATGTCACCGGCCTTCAGCGCGCGCGGGTCGCCGCGCAGCGAGTCCTGGTCGCCGGTGTGGAACGGATCGGTGGGGCGCTGCGGCTCCGGCGGCTGCGATGCCGCCCGCTTGGCGCGCACTCCCATGATCACGGCGACCACCGCGACGATGATCAGCACGATGACGACGACGATCAACGCCGTGACCAGACCGTTCACCCGTCAGCCCTTCCCTAGCGCGAGTGTCCGGCACAGAGGGTATTAGCGAGGGCCCAACCGGATGACACGAATCCCCCAAATCGTGACCAGCGTCCCCGGAACTGCTCTCGCACGGCCGAGATCCGTCCGCGATTTCAATGAGCCTTTTTCATCCTGCCCGTGGACCGCAGCCGCGAAGGGCGACCGGCACCGGTCGGCAGGTGTCGCATGCGCCGCAGGCGCATAGCCCACCCTCGCAGCTTGCACCGCCGCGGGTTCTCAGCGTTCGCCTGGCGAGGACGGCCCTGACGCCGTGTATCGGACATACATCAGTCAGGGCCTCCGGAGTCCAGGCGGGCGCTGAGGTTCCGCCACCCGCACCGCCACGCAGAACGAGGTGGGAAAAGCCTCACTGAAATCGCGCACGAGCGAGGGGCACCCCTCGACCGGTCAGGCCGCGGGGTGCCCCTCGCTGCGGATCAGGCCGACAGGAGCTGGGCGCAGCGGATCAGGCCCAGGTGGGAGTAGGCCTGCGGGTGGTTGCCCAGGGAGCGCTCCGCGATCGGGTCGTACTCCTCGGACAGCAGGCCCGTCGGCCCCGCCGTGTCCACGATCTGCTGGAACAGCTCCTCCGCCTCGGTGCGGCGGCCGATCAGCAGGTACGCCTCGATCAGCCACGCCGCGCAGAGGTGGAAGCCGCCCTCGTCACCGGGCAGGCCGTCGTCGCGGCGGTAGCGGTACACAGTGGACCCGCTGCGCAGCTCGGCCTCGATCGCGGTGACGGTGGCCTGGAACCGCTCGTCGGCCGGGTCGATCAGCCCGGACAGCCCGACGTGCAGCGACGCGGCGTCCAGGTCCGAGCCCTCGTAGGCGGTGGTGAACGCCTGCACGTCCGGGTGCCAGCCGTTCTTCACCACGTCCTGGGCGATCTGGTCGCGCAGCGGTGCCCAGGACGGGTCCGCCTCGCGGTCGTAGGCGGCGGCCAGCTTGACCGCGCGGTCCAGCGTCACCCAGCACATGACCTTGGAGTACACGTGGTGGCGCGGCACGTCGCGCTCTTCCCAGATGCCGTGGTCCGGTTCGAACCAGCGCTGCGAGACCGCGGTGGCCATCGCCGTGACCAGCTCCCAGTCCACGTCGCGGATCCGGCCGGTGGCCTGCGCGAGGTGCGCGATCAGCTCCACCACGGGCCCGAACACGTCCAGCTGCACCTGCTGGTCGGCGAGGTTGCCGACGCGGACCGGCCGGGAACCGGCGTACCCGGGCAGGCTGTCGATCACGGCCTCCGGGCCGAGCCCGGTGCCCTGCAGCGTGTACAGCGGGTGCAGCCGCTCCGGGCCGGGCAGCGTCTCCAGAACCCGGTGCAGCCAGTCCAGGAACGCCTCGGCCTCCTCGGTGGAGCCGAGGGTGACCAGCGCCTGCGCGGTCATCGCGCCGTCGCGCAGCCAGCAGTACCGGTAGTCCCAGTTGCGCACGCCGCCGATCTCCTCGGGCAGCGAGGTGGTGGCCGCGGCCATGATGCCGCCGGTGTCGGTGTTGCACAGGCCGCGCAGCGTCAGCGCCGAGCGGGCGACCAGGTCGCGCTCCACCTCGGGCAGCGACAGCGTCTTCATCCAGTCCGACCAGTACCGGTCGGCCTCGTCGCGGCGCTCCGGCTCCGGCCGCGCCGGGGACAGGTCGTCGGTGCCGCAGCGCAGCTCCAGGACGACCGGGTCGCCGTCGGTCAGCTCCAGCACCGCGTGCGCCGACTCGTGCATGCCGTCGGAGGTGATCTCCCACTGCACGCCCGGCGAGTACAGCACCATCGGCTCGGAGGTGCCCTGCACCCGCAGGCCGCCAGCCTCGGCGGTCAGCCGCACCGGCACCTGCCCGAACTCGGGGCGCGGCGCGAACTCGACGTCCGCGGTGGTGCTGCCGCTGATCACCCGGATCAGGTCGGTGCGGTGGCTGTCGGTGCCGTGCGCCAGGTAGTCGGTGACCAGCAGCCGCGACCAGCGGGTCTCCACCGTCATGGTGTTCGGCACGTAGCGCTGGCCCAGCGGCAGCGGGCTGCGCTGGGTGCCGTTGCCGCCGTGCGGGCGGATGCTGAAGTGGCCCGCGCCGGGGCCGCCGAGCAGGTCGGCGAACACCGCCGCCGAGTCCGGCCCGGGGTGGCACATCCAGGTCAGCCGGGCGTCCGGGGTGAGCAGGGCGACGGTGCGCTCGTTGGAGAGCATGGTCAGCCGCTCGATCGGCGGCGCCTGCTCGCCGTAGAGCCAGGTCCGCCGCTCCTCCATCAGGAACGCCAGCACGGTGGCGACGTCGGCGGCGTCGCCGATCCGGTAGCGGGCCAGGGTGTCCCCGTCGCCGACCTTGATGCCCAGGTCGGGGCCGTGCAGCCGGGCGAAGGCCTTCTCGTCGGTGACGTCGTCGCCGAGGAAGACCGCGGCGGTCGCGCCGACCTGGTGTCGCAGCGTGTCCAGCGCGTTGCCCTTGTCGGTCTGCACCACCGCGAGCTCGATGACCTCCTTGCCCTCGGTCACCTGCACGCCTTCCCACTGCGCGGGACCGGTGCGGACGGTCTCCAGCACCTCCCCGGCGACGTCGGGCTCGGCGCGGCGCACGTGCACCGCGACGCTGGCCGGTTTGGCCTCCAGCGTCACGCCGTCCTTGCCGCGCACGATGTCCTGCAGGCCGATCTGCAGCTCGGTACGCAGCTGGGTGGCCTCGGGTTGCAGCTCGTGCACGAACCCGACGTCGAACTCCGACCCGTGGCTGCCGACCAGGTAGACCTCGGCGGGCAGCCGGGACAGGGTGGCCAGGTCGCGCAGGGCGCGCCCGGAGATCACCGCGGTCGTGGTCGCGGGCAGCGCGGCCAGCGAGCGCAGGGCGTGCACCGACTCCGGCAGCGGTTTCGCCTGGGTTGGGTCCGCCACGATGGGCGCCAGGGTGCCGTCGTAGTCGCAGGCGACCAGAAGTCGGGGTGTCCGCGCGAGCTGCACGATCTCGCGGCGCAGCTCCGCAGGCAGGGCTTCGGCGGTCAACGCCATACTCCTCATCAGGGGGGCGTGGTCAAGTCTGGGGTTGATCGATCCGGTTGCGGTCATCGATGGTGACCGACCGGGTTCAATCAGTATCGCTGACGCTTCGCGATCCGTGTTGCGGACCAGTTGCTCGCAGCTAATCCGCGAGGGGCGTGCCCAGAGCCTCGAGGAACGACCGCGCCCAGCGGTCGACATCGTGCGTGAGCACTTGCCTACGCAGTGCGCGCATCCTACGGCGTCCTTCGGCCTCGTCGATGTCGAGGGCGGCGAGCAGCGCGTCCTTGACACCGTCGAGGTTGTGCGGGTTGACCAGGAACGAGCTCGTCAGCTCGGCCGCGGCCCCGGCGAACTCGCTGAGCACCAGCGCCCCGCCCAGGTCGTAGCGGCAGGCCACGTACTCCTTGCAGACCAGGTTCATGCCGTCGCGGACCGGCGTCACCACCATGACGTCGGCGGCGCAGTAGAAGGCGACCAGGTCCTTGCGGTCCACCGAGGTGTGCAGGTAGTGCACCGCGGGGTGGCCGACGCGGCCGAACTCGCCGTTGATCCGGCCGACCTCGCGCTCGATGTCCTCGCGCATCTGCTTGTAGTGCTCGACGCGCTCCCGGCTGGGCGTGGCGATCTGGATCATCGTCACGTCCTCGGCCTTGATCTGCCCCTCGGCCAGCAGCTCGTGCATCGCGTGCAGCCGCACGTCGATGCCCTTGGTGTAGTCGAGGCGGTCCACGCCGAGCATGATCTTGCGCGGGTTGCCGAGCTCCGCGCGCAGCGTCTTGACCCGCTGCTGGATCTCCTTGGTGCGCGCCAGCCGGTCCAGCTCGGCGGAGGCGATGGAGATCGGGAACGCGCCCACCCGCACCGTCCGGTCGCCGACCTGCACCACGCCCGGCCGCGAGCGCACCCCGACCTGGCCGCGGCTGGGTTCGAACCCGGCCAGCCGGCGGGCCAGCCACAGGAAGTTCTGCGCCCCGCCGGGCCGGTGGAAGCCGACCAGGTCGGCGCCCAGCAGGCCGCGCACGATCTCGGTCCGCCACGGCAGCTGCATGAACAGCTCGACCGGCGGGAACGGGATGTGCAGGAAGAACCCGATGCGCAGGTCGGGGCGCAGCTCCCGCAGCATCGCGGGCACCAGCTGCAGCTGGTAGTCCTGCACCCACACCGTCGCGCCCGGGGCGCTCACCTCGGCGGCGGCCTCCGCGAACCGCCGGTTGACCCGCTGGTAGGCGTGCCACCAGGAGCGGTCGAACACCGGCGGCACCACCACGTCGTGGTAGAGCGGCCACAGCGTGGCGTTGGAGAACCCCTCGTAGTACTCGGCGAACTCGGCGGCCGACAGCGGCACCGGGTACAGCTGCAGGCCGTCGTCGTCGAAGGGTTCGACCTCGATGTCGGCCACCCCTGGCCAGCCGACCCACGCCCCGCGCCGGGCCCGCAGGAACGGCTCCAGCGCGGTGACCAACCCGCCCGGGCTGTGCTTCCAGCGCTGGGTGCCGTCGTCGAGGCGCTCCAGATCGACCGGCAGCCGGTTGGCGACCACGACGAAATCCGCTCGGTTGGGCGTGCTGCCCTTGCTCACCGGTGTTCCTCCCGCCGTCTCAACGACCTGTCGCGAGGCTAGCCAATCCCGCCGGGCGCGGCGTGCTGCGTGCGGGTCAACCCGCCCGGCACGCCCCGCGCCCCTTCCGGACCAGAGAAGATCAGTCCAACCGCCGCTTGGTGGGCCGCAGCGGCCCGGACAGCCGGGGCCCGGAGATGCGGCGCTCCAACCTACCGAGCCTGGTGCGCACCGGCTGGGCGAGGTACTCGCCGAGCACGACGCCCGCGCCGAGCGCGAGACCGATGGCCGCGGCCAGCATCAGCGTGGTCGCCCCGCTCGGGCTGCCGAGCACGGACAGCTCGTACAGGCCGCGGTAGGTCGCCAGACCGGGCAGCAGCGGCGCGACGCCGGACACCGCGATCACCAGCGACGGGATCCGCAGGCGGCGGGCGATGATCCCGCCGACGAAACCGACCACGGTGGTCGCCACCGCCCCGGCCAGCACGGTGTGCACGTCGGCCAGCATCAGCACCGCGTGCATCCCGGCGGCGACGGCACCGCCGATCCCGGCCACCAGCAGCGGCCGCGGCGGCGCGTAGCTGGCCAGCGCGAAGCACGCCGAGGTGGACGCGCCCGCGAGCACCTGCAGGGACAGCGACAGCGCCGGGGCGAGGACTTGCGCGCGCCCGATGTCGGTGGCGTCGAGCCCGGCCATGGTGTCGCCGCCGATGCGCACGCCGATGTAGAGCGACAGCACGACACCGGCGATCAGCCCGGCCGACATCAGCGCGAGCTCGGCCATCCGACCGGCGGCGGTGACGTTGTAGCCGGTGATGGCGTCCTGCATCGAGCCGACCACGGTCATCCCGGACAGCAGCACGATGATGCTCGCGGCCACCGCGAGCTGCGGGTTGTCCAGCCAGCCGAGGGCGTAGAAGGTCACCGCGATGCTGGTGGCGACGGCACCGCCGACGGCCTGCTGGAAGAAGAACGGCAGGGCCCGCTTGTTCAGCAGCCGCCCGATGCGGTCCACCAGCGCGGTCGCGGCGGCAGCGGTCACCGGCAGCATGACGCCGCCGCCACCGCCGCCGAGCAGCACGGCCAGCGAGGCGGCCATGCCCGCCCAGGCCACGGTGGCCACCCAGCGCGGGAACGGGTGCGGCGCGGTGGTGATCCGGTCGAGCTCGGCGTAGGCCTCGGCGGCGGAGAGCTCGTTGGCGGTGATCCGGCGCAGCAGGTCCTCGACGTCGGCGAGCCGGGTGTAGTCGATGGAGCGGTTGCGGACCACCCGCAGCGAGGTGATCGGCGGGAGCTCGGTCCCCCGGTAGCAGGAGACGGTGATCGACGTGTAGATCACGTCGACCTCGCAGTGCGGCAGACCGTAGGCGTTGACGACGGCGATGATCGTCGCGGTGACGTCGGAGGCACCGGCGCCGCTGGCCATCTGCACCTCACCGATGCGCAGGCCGAGGTCGAGCACGAGGTGGACGGTGGACTCGTCGGGCAGGGCAGGCCCGAAGACGACGTTGCGAGCCCCCGGCGGGATGGTGGCCTCCGGGTCGCGCCGCCGCAGCACACCCCGGGCGCGCTGCGTGATTCCCAATGCTGCTCTTCCCTCCTGCCGCCCCACCTTGCGGGCGGTCCGCCGTGCCTGATCTTCCCCTCGGGCATCGCCTGTCATGAGCCGACCGTTGCACCTGAATTCCGTGGCGTCCATCACTACCGCGCCGCCCGCCCCGCCAGCACCGGAGGACGTCCCCCGCCCGCAGTGGCCCAGCCGCTTCCCAACCGGAGGGGATCGACGCTTACGATGTCCCCGCACGACGGATGTGCACGCCGCTGTAGCTCAGTTGGTAGAGCGCCCGCCTTGTAAGCGGACGGTCAGGGGTTCGAGTCCCCTCAGCGGCTCCAAAGGTACCAGCGAAAACGCGCCTGGCCCGCTGTAGACCAGGCGCGTTCCGTCTCACTTTCCGTCTCGGTTGACGTTCCAGAAGTACCCGTTCAGCTGCTCTGCGACGTCACGGCGGAGCTCCTTGGTGACGTGCATGTACCGCTTCCGCATGGCCTCCGTCGACCAGCCCATCAGCTCCATGACGAGCCGGGGGTCCACACCCAGCAGCAGGAGCACCGTCGCCGCGGTGTGGCGTGCGTCGTGCAGACGAGCGTCCCGAACACCGGCTTCGGCGAGGATCTCCTTCCACTCAGCCCAGTCGCGCCGAGGGTCGAGCGGTCTGCCGTTGGGCTGAGTGAAGATCCAGCCACCCTCCTCCCACTCTGTTCCGGCGACCTCCCGCTCGTGCTGCTGCACCTGCTCGTGCCGCATGAGCAGATCGAAGATCGCGTCCGGGAAAACGAACCCCCGGCGTCCGGCCTTCGACTTCACCTCGACTTCACGGAGTCCCCCACCGTGCCGTTGCGGGCAACTGCTGGCGTGCCTGGTGCAGTTCGGCGGGCAGGGCCGCGGGTGGCCCTTCTCGTTGCGCACGCAATTCTTCCGGTTTCGGTGCCGCTTGCAGTTCTCCGCACATGCGGTCCGGTGGAATCGCGCGCCGCAGGCATGCGGGTCGTCGCAGCCGTGCTGCCAGGCCTGCCGCTGAAGCGCCCTCCGAACGCGATAGAACTGGTCCTCCCGGTTGAGTCGTTCCCATTTGAATGCCAGCGTTTCACCCTGGCGGGAACCCAGCGCGAGCGCAATCACGTACCGGACGCCGTTCCGCCGCTTAAGCGCAGCCGTGATGATCCGCTGAGCTTCCTCCCGGGTAAACGGCTCGATCTCCTCTTCTTCAACCTTCGGCGCTTTCACGAACTGAAACGGATTCCCGTCGAGGCGCTGACGTCGGAAATACTCATTGAAGGCCGTACGAAGGGTGCGATGCACTTGGTGCGCAGTGGCCGCACTGGCCCCGGATTCCTGCATGCCGACGTAGAGCTTCTCGAAGTGCTCCGGTTGAATGCGCTCCATCCAGTGAGCACCAATACGCGGAATCGCGTGGTGGTAGATCGCGGTGCGATAGCCCTGGAGCGTCTTGTACCGAACGGACAGAGCCGCGATTTTCTCCACCCAATGCGTGAGCCATTCGTCGACTTTCCAGCCGCGCCCCGGCTTGCGAACGTTCCCGCTGTCGCGATCTCTTTCGAGCTTGCGGACCTTCTCGGTGACTTCGGCCTCGGTCTTGGCCTGCACGTGGCGGCGGTCGGGCTTGCCGTCGTCACGGATTCCCATCGTGACACGGCCATGCCAGTAGCCGTCGGTCTTGCTGAAGTAAATGCTGCTGGCTCGATTAGGCGCTCGGGTGCCTTCTGGGCGGCGTTTGCGCGTCATTCTCGTTCTCCTTAATTCGGGGCTTCGTCAGGCAGCCTGCCGCTCAGACATTCGACGAACGTAGGATTGGAGGGACTCTGCCGGAATACGACGGGCATTGCCGATCCGGACGGAAGAAATTGCACCTTCCCTGAGCAGCCGGAAGATCGTGGTTCGACTGAGAGAAAGCCGACGACCGGCTTCCTCGACGGTGAGCAACAGGCGCGGCTGATCGACGTGCTGCATATCGGGCATTGCGTTCTCCTTCAACGCCGGGGACACAGCCAGCAGCGGGTGTCCCCGATTTGAATCAGTGTTTTCCCTGTTCAGGCGAGGTCTGGGGACAGCGGGGACAGCGGGGACACGTCCTGCCCGGTCGCGTCCCTGGGTTCCTCAGCGGTGGCCGGGAGGCGGTATCGGCCACCGGCGCTGTGCAGGTGGCCTTCCTTCGCGAGGCGCTGGCAGGTCTTCTTGACGTTCTCGTGCGGCAGCCCGGTCGCCTCGGCGATGGCTTTCGGTCCCTGGCCGGGGTTTTCACGCACGTGCCGCAGGATCACGGCGCTGGTGTCGTGCATGGTGTGGTCGCTGGCGGGGCCGTCGAGGAGCTGCCAGGCTCCGGATCCGGCATGGAAGGCCAGGGCGTATTCGGCTTCATCGACGTCGCGGCCGGTGACGTTGAGGACGCCATCGGCCTGGTTGCGTCCGCGTTTGAGCACGAGCACGGCATCGGCGGCACCGGCGATGCCGTTGGTGCCGGAGACCTCGGCGAGGAAGTCCTCGCTGCCCATCTTGCGGACGTGGTGGACCAGGACCATCGCGATGCCGTAGTCGTCGGCGATGCGCTTCGCGCGGGAGACCGCGGCGTAGTCGGCGTCGTAGGCCGACATCCCCTGGGGTGCGGTGCCGCGGATCTTGGCGAAGACGTCGAGCACGACCATCCGCGCTCCGGGATGGGCGTCCAGCCACCCGGCGATGGCCTGGTCGCCCCCAGCCGGGAGGGTCGGGCAGGTGGTGGCCAGGGTCAGGTCGGGCGGCGCGGGCTGGTTGCCCAGCAGCTTGCCCATGCGGGTCTTCAACCGGCGCGGGGTGTCCTCCAAGGCGAGGTAGAGCACCGGGCCGGGCTCGACGTCGATCATGTCGAACGCCCGCCCGCCCCCGGCGACGGCGAGGGCGAGCCCGAGCGACATCCAGGACTTGCCGACCTTCGGCGGCCCGGCGAGCACGTTGACGCCTTCGGCGATCACGCCGGGCACCGCCCACGTGGGGTCGGGAAACTCGGCGGCCATGAGCGCGTCAGCCGTCCAGGCGTGGGCTGCGAGCGCTTCGGAGGGGTGGCGCTGGAGCGGGTGGACGTTGTCCGGCTCCGCGGGCTGCGGGGTGCTCACGCGGCGACCTTTCGGGGGCGGGCCGCCCCGGCGCGGAATCCGGAGGCGATGGTCTTGTGGGCTTGGGTCCAGCTGTAGGCACCGTCGGCGATGTGCTGGCGGGCGGCGGCCAGCAGGGTGTTGGTGACGTCCTGCTCGTCGAGCGCGCCCCCGGCCACGAGCTGCCCGAGCGCGGTGGCGGCGCAGTACAGGGAGAAGTTGCGCTGCCCGCTGGCGGCGGTCTCGACGCGCTGAACCTCGGCGGCGATGGCGGCGTCGAGGTAGCGGGCCCGGCGACCCTGCCCGGTGGCGACCGGGGTGGGCCGCCGGGGCGGCAGCTCGGCGGGGCGCAGCCGCTCGACCAGCCAGCCGGGCAGCGGCGCGGGCGGGGTGTCGTCGGTGATCTCGTAGCGGTGACCGCCGCGGATCGAGCCGGGGGCAATGACGTAGCCGCCGTGCGCGCGGGTGTCGATGCCCCACCCGAGCCCGCGGCCGGTCTCGCCCTGGGTGTTGCGCAGCTGCACGCCGGGCGGGGCAGTGAAGTACAGGTGCGTGCCACCGGAGTGCGTGGTGACGGTGAAAGTCGCCAGCGGCGGTTCCTGCCCGGCCTCGGCGCACAGCAGCAGGAACACCGCCATGCCGTTGGTCGCGCCCAGCTCCCGCCACCGGGCCGGGACGGGCTTGTCCGGCTTGGCGACGTCGAGATCGACCACGACCAGCCCAGCCGGGCCGGTGGCCAGCCCGATGTTGTAGTCGGCGTGGCCCCAGCACATCCGAATCCGGGCCGGGTCGGTGGTGGCGCGCTGCTCCCACCCCAGGTGCCCACCTGCGCACACCCCGCTACGCGGGCAGCGGTCCGCGGAATGCAGGGCGGGGAACCTCCCACCCGGCGCGACCGGGAACACCGGCCACCCGCGCCCGGCCACGTCGAGCGCGGCCTTCAGCAACGTCGTCGCAGTCGGCACGACAACCTCCCAACACCAGCAAGGACAAAAAGGGGGCGGGGCTCGGCCCGGAGAGCGCCGGGCCGAGCCGGATCGGGTCAGAACGGGGGCTCCTCGACGAACCCACCGCCCCCGCCAGCCGGGGCGGCTGTGGGCGCAGCCGAACCCCACGGGTCCGGCTGCCCAGCCGGGGCCGCCGACGCACCGGAGGTTCGGGTGGCCTTGGTGATGGTCTCGGCGACGTTCTCGGCGGCCTGACGCCAAATCGAGCAGCGCAGGAACGTGGCCCCGGCGTCGACCCACTCGCCCTTCTCGCGGTCGAAGCGGCGGTCGTTGGCCGCGACGGTGAAGTTCGCGACCGCCGCGCCGGAGTTGGTGTACCGGATCTCGGGGTCAGCGACCACGGTTCCGGCGATGGTGATTTCGGGCAGTCCAGCCATGACGTGTCCTTCCTGGAGTGGCTACGTGGTTGGGGTCAGGCGGCGTGCTGGCCGCTGGTGTGGCCGAGCGCGCGGGTGATGGCGGTCAGGAGGAACTCGGCGGCGGGCGGGGTGACGGCGTTGCCGAGCTGGCGGACCTTCTCGCGGCGGGTGCCCAGGACCTGGTAGTCGGGGCGGAAGGCCATGGCGGCCTGGATCTCGGCGTCGGTGAGCATCCGGAACTCGGCGTCCTCGACTCTCGGGGTCTCCCTTGAGCGGTTGGCGGGCTGGTGGGGTTCGACCAGGCCGTGGTGGTGTCCGGCGGCGGTGACCGTTGCCAGGGGCTGGGGGACCGAGCGAGCGGTGCTGCTGCCGCCGCGGATTTCGGCGATGAGCGCCAGGCCGTGCCGGTCGTGGGTGGTCACCGTCGGCAGTGGCTCGCTGGACGGTCGGGCGGTGCCGGTGCGGTAGTACGGGACGACCAGCGCGGTCTCGTTGCGGGTGCTCTGGGTCTGCGGCGGCTGCCAGGACGGCGCGGCGGCCTGGCCGTCCCGGCCCTCGACGGGCACCAGCAGCCCTTCGGTCTCCCGGGTGGTGCGGGCCCGCATCGGCCGGTCGATCGGGCTGGTGGACACGTTCCACCCGCCCCCGGCCGGAACGAGCTGCGGCACGGTCGCGAACTTGCGCAGCCCGGCCTCGATCCGCCGCACGGTGGCGGGCTTGAGCGGGGTCTTGCGGTCCCCGATGCGCTGGCCCTTCAGGCTCCAGTCGATCGCCGCGGCAGCAGGCAGGGCGTAGGGCTCGACGACCTGGTGGCGGCACTCCTGCCGGGGGCACCGGTAGACGTACTGCGCCCGGTACCGTCCCCACGGCTTGTCGGGGCGCTTCCAGGACTGCACGGCCTGCACGTCGCATTCGCAGTCCGGGCACCAGGCCAGCGGCCGGGGCTGCACGTCCGGCGTCGGGTCGCCCTCCTTGGTGAACACGATGTATAGCCGGTCGCGGGATTGCGGCGCGCGGGGCGCGACGATCGCGGGGGCGTGCATGGAGTTGAGGAACACCAGCTGGTGCCGGTAGCCGAGGCAGGACATGGCGTGCAGCCACGCTGGCCACATGCTCCACTTCGCCGCGTCGACGACGTTCTCCACGACGATCGCGCGGTAGTGGTGGTGCTCGGCGAAGCGCGGGACGTCCCACATGGTGGCCCGGCTGCGCTCGGCGGCCTCCGGTGGCAGCGTCTCGCCGAACAGGTCCGGCTGCTCGAACCGCTTCCGGCCCTGGACGATCGAGTGGTTGGTGCACTCCGGGCTGGCCCACAGCAGATCCGTGCTCGGGTAGCGCCGAACGTTGACCTGGGAAACGTCGGCGCAGTCGTGGTCGGCCTCCGGGAAGTTCGCCGCGTGGGACTCCACGGCCAGCTGCCAGTGGTTCGCTGCGATCCGCAGCCCGACACCGGGCACCGCAGTGGCACCCAGCGCGGAGCCCCCAGCGCCGCAGAACAGATCGGTGATGGTCAACATCAGTCCTCCAGAAACTCGGCTGGTGCTCGTCAGCGGGTGGCGCGGAACTGGGGGTTGCAGGACCAGCAGAGCCAGCGGCGGTCGTCGAGCTGCCGCCACTGCTCGTCCTGGGCGAGGTCGATCAGCCAGCTGCGGTCGGGGGTGCTCAGCAGGTAGTCGTCGCCGGTGAGGGCCGTGCCGCAGCCGGTGCGGGCGCAGTGCAGCTGCCACTCCAGCTCGGTCAGGCGCCCGACCGTGATGTCCCCGGTGCTGGTCTCGTCCAGCCCCAGTTCGTCACCGAGCAGCAGCGCGAGCTCGTCGGCCGCGTCCGAGGTCTCGGTGGTGTAGGAGTCCTCGACCTGGCCCTGGCCGTCGAGGACGGTGACCGCCCACGAGGGCGGGACCTGCCGCCAGCTGGTCTCCTCCAGCCGCAGCGGGCAGCCCTGCTCCGCCGCGGCCTGGGCTCGGCGCGCGACCTGGTGGCGGGCCAGCCGCACGTCCTCGGTCGCCAGCTCCGGCTGGCTGCGGGTCCAGTCGATCCCGGTCTGGCCCAGCAGCACCGCAACCTCGCGAAGGCGGGCCAACCCGATACCGGGCAGGCTCAGCACCACTAGCCCGGACCCGGCGTGCAGCAGGTTCCACGTCCCGGTGAACCCCCACTGCCCGAGCTCGTCGTCGAACCGGGCCGCCGGGCCGATGACCAGCCCGGCCACCGGGGTGGTCTCGACGACGGTGGTGATCCGCTGCCGGGGCCGCCACGGCCCGATCTCGATGGTGAGCATCACCGGCTCAGCGCCCTCGACGAACGGGGGCGGTGCGGTGGTCAGCGCGTGCATGGTGGTTCTCCTTCTCCGGTGCGGACTTCAGCGGCGGTGCTGGCGGATCGAGTCGAGGAAGCGGCGTCCGGCTCGCAGTCGGAGGCCGGTGCCGTCGCAGGGCGGGCAGTACCGGACGCCCATGAAGGCGCGGAGCTTGCCCTGCCCGCGGCAGGTCCGGCAGTTCTTGTAGGGCCAGATCAGGCAGGTGCCGAGGTAGCCGCCGACGGCGGCGACGGTGAGCACGGTCAGGTGCAGCAGGGTCACCGGCGGTCCCTCCGGGCGATCACGTCCCGCAGCTGGCTGGCAGTGAGCACGGCCGGGGTGTCGTCCTTGGCGGCGGGCAGGTAGAGGTCGCAGCCGAGGAGGGCGTTCTGCGCCGCGTGGCCGAGGTGGTCCCACAGGGCGATGCCGTGGCCGCCAAGGGTCTGGGTGCGGATCACGGCCTCGACGTAGGTGCTGCGGCGGGCGACGGTGACGGTCGTGTTCAGGTGCTCGGCCCAGGCCGCCAGCCCGGCCAGCTCGTCACCGTCGCCCCACAGCTGGAGATCGACGTCCAGCGGGGCCAGTCCCACGGGGTTGGTCAGCCGGACCCGGAAAACGGGCGGCAGCTCGGCCAGCGGCTGGTCGGCGAGCCAGGCCGCCAGGTCGCTGGCGATCTCGGCGAGGCCGGGTGTCGTGGTCATCTCATCTCCAATCCGGCTACTGTCTGTAGCCATCGGTGGGTGTGTCGGGTCGGGCATCGCCCTGGCGGTTGGGCGCGCTGCGGGTTAGATCTGGGGTTAGATCGCGGGAGGGCAGTTAGATCTGTAACTCGGCGGGTTAACCCTTCTGACCTGCGATAGTTAGCCGAGTTACGGGAGTTAGGGCCCGCGCGAACCGGTCCTCAGGGGGCCGATTTGGGGTTGTTCGCGCGGGTGCGCGGGTCTAACTAGTCCTCATTGGGCTCGTCGTCGTGGACGGCACTCTGCGCAGTCACCACGCGGTCGCGTTTGACCGGCCAGGTGTTGCCGGTGGAGGGGACGATGACGCCCCGATCGGCGAGTGCCTCGACCAGATCGGCGCGCTTCCAGCCGCGGTAGCGGGCCCAGCGGGCCCCGAGAGCGGAGGCGACCTCCGCGCCGCGGGACTCCTCGGCGGTGCCCATGACCTCCAGCACGTCGGCCAGCAGGTCGGGCTTGTCCTCCGGTTCGTCGCGTTCAACCCGGCCGCCCCGGATCTCCAGCGCCCGGTCGACCACGGTCTTCAGTGCCTGGTTGTCGAGGTAGTAGGTGCGCAGCGGGGTGCCGTCCTCGGTGGTGAAACCGCGGGTGATGGCGGTGCCGACGTCGTTGAGCTCGCCGGTTTCGGGGTTGGCGGGTTTGAGCCCGAGCGCGGAAATGCCGTTCTCGTGGGCCTTGTCGCCGAGCACGACGTTGTTGCGGGTCTTGTCGCCGATGGCGAAGCACGCCAGGTTGCTGGTCACCGCCACCAGGTCGCGCGGCAGCGACTGGTCGGAGGGCACCGGGGTGATGAACACGCAGGTGATGCCGTACTTCCGGGCGGCGGAGAAGAACCGCACCATCTGGTTGACCACCGCGCGCCGGTCCTCGGGCTTGTCCTGCCGGAAGTAGGACTGGCACTCATCGATCACCACGATCCGCGGCCGCAGCCCCGGCTCCTTGGCCGCCACCTCGCGGTTGACCTTCCGCACCCCGTGCTTCTGCAGCAGCTTGCCGCGGTTGGTCAGATCGGCGTGCAGGTCGGCGATGTGGTCCTGGCAGGCCTCGACGTTCTCCTCGGTGTCGCCCATGACGAACCGGTTGAGCACCGGCCGCAGCGGGTCGTAGTCGGCGTTCTCGGCGAAGACGAACACGTCGATGTCCACCAGCGGGTCCAGCGCGGCCCCGGCCAGCAGGTCGATGACCAGCGTGGACTTGCCCGACCCCATGATCCCGGAGGCCACCCAGTTGCGTTCGAAGGTGTGGCCGGTGATCTCGGTGCCGCGCGGGCTGATCCCGACCGGGAAACCCTTGAAGTAGTCGGCCTCCCCACCGTGCAGCAGCGGGTACTCCGGGGCCGGTTTGCGCAGCTCACCCCGGTCGAGACGGAACAGGTCCAGCACCTGCGGGTCGTCGTCGTTCTTGCTCAGCCACAGCTCGGCGGGCAGGCACCCGAGGTTGTGCGCCAGCGACACCTTCGCCTTCTGCACCTTCTCCACCGGCGCGTTCATCGGCAGGCGCAGGCTCGCGCCCATGCCGTTGCCGTCCTTGTGCGGGAACTGAACCCACGCGTTGTCGCTGTCCCGATTCGGCCAGCCCTCCTTCGCTGCCGCGCTCAGCGCCGGGACACCGATGTTCGCCAGCGCCGCGACCAGCGCGTTCTCGTCGAACGGGACCTCCGAGGCGTGCGCGCCGCGGCGCAGGTTCGCCGGGAGCACCTGCTCGCCGAGACGCCGCCCGTCGCGCCAGCGGCGGGACAGCCAGACCGCGGTCACGGTCAGCATCGCCGCAGGTCCCAGCGTTGCCCAGTTCAGCACCGACCACTGCACCGCCCGGAACAGGCCGGTGATGACCATGCCGAACAGCCACAGCACGTCCAGGGCGTTCCACTGCCCCAGCCAGCCGCCGAACCCGTTGATCAGCCCGACCACCAGCGCGATACCGGTGATCACGCAGATCGCCACCGCAGCCTTCTTCACCATCTCCCAGCACAGGTCCAGGCGGGCCTTGGCGGTCTCGATGGCCGAGAGCCGATCGGCAGACATCCGCGCCGAGATCTCCTTGACCGTCGCGTAGTCCCCCGCGGCCGCTGCGGCGGACCGGGCGGCCTTCAGATCGGCCTGCGTCTTCTCCGCCTTACGCTGCTGACGTGCGGATTCGATGCCCTTGGCCACGATGATCGCGTGCCGCCGAGCACTCCGCGCCGCACTCTGCCCCACATCCCGGGCCTTCTCCCGCAGCTCGGCGGGAACCAGCGGGCCGCGCTCCCGCCGCACCGGCAGGGTGTCCGGCCGCACCTCCAGCTCCGCGCCCGCAGCGCGCTCCGGCTCGGGCTCGGTGCCGGTGGGCTGGGGGTCGACGTCGGTGGTGTCGATGCGTTCGGCGACGGCGCGCACCGCGGTGCCGTCGGTCGGGTGGTTGTCGGGCTGGTGGCCGCGAGGGAACTGAAGCAGGTCTCCCATCGTGGTCTCCTTCTCGGGCATCATGTGGATCACCTCTCGGCCAAGAGGGCAAACTGGTGTTGAGGGGTGTGCGGCCCCGCCCCGGCAGGCGGGGCCGCATCCCTTTCTCAGGTCAGGCGGCGACCGGCGAACCGCTGCCGTTGGTCCAGTCGTCGCGCAGCTGCCGGGCCGTGCGGGCCGCGCAGCGCAGGTTCTTGCGGATCGACTCCGCCGAGGTCGGGTCGACCTGCCCGGCCTCGACCGCCGCGCGCAGCTCGGCGCGAAGCTGGTCGAACGACCGCCGCGCGGGCTCGGGGATCGAACCCCGACGCGCCCTCGACTCCTGCAGGTCAACCGGCGAATCCGGGGCGGTCGACGTGGGCTCGGGTCGAGCCTCGACCGGGGTGGACTCGACCGCGTCGGCCAGCAGGGCGCGCAGCTCGGCGTCGAGCCCGTCCAGCTCGCTGGCGGGGCCGTCGGCACCCTCGCCCGGCAGCGTGTACGGGGCGAGCTGGAGGCGTCCGGTCCAGCCGCGGTGCAGGGTCACCACCCCGGGGGTGTGCAGCAGCCGCACGGTGCCGTCGGCGGCGAGCTGCCCGACCGCCCGGCGCACCGCCGCGCGCTGCATCCGGGTCACCCGCCGGGCCGCGATCCGCTCGGTGCGGGCCGCCCGCCGCTCCGCACGGCTGCGCCGCGAGCGGGTGGGGGCGGCGGTGATCAGCTGGTGGGCGACCACCCCGCCGACCGACACCAGCGCCATCACCACGCCGTCGGCGAGCCCGCCCTCGCGCATGGTCGCGCCGTGGATGAAGTTCAGCACCGCCGCGACCGCGGCGAAGGTCCACACCCCGGCCTGCAGCCAGCCGGTCGGATTGCCGTTCTTGCGGGCGGCGTGGGCGGCGAACGCGAACGCCCACATCGCCGCCTCGCTGAACAGCGGCAGGCCCCAGCCGACCGGGCCGTAGATTTTTGCGCCGTAGGCGGCCATTGCCGACCACGCCATGATCGCGGGCACGACCACGATCACGCTCAGCGCCAGCTCTACCACGTGCCCGGCCAGCCACCCCGACACTGCCCGCAGCGCCGAGCTGACCCGCGCGGCCCTCGCATCGGCCCGTTCCTCCTTGGCGCGGGTCTGGGCGGCCAGCAGCGTGGCCTTCGCCTGCGCCCGCTGGATCTCCGCTGCCGCGCGCGCCGCCTCGGCCTGCGCCGCCGCGGCGATCCGCTCGGCCTTGTGGTCGTAGAACGTCATCGCCGCTGCCTCCGATCCGTTGCCACCGTGGCCATCCGGGCCGGGACCGGCGGGATTCGGTCGATCCAGGCCATGAGCCGGTCCGAACCCCGGTCTAGGGCGTGCACCGCGATCGCCAGCACCACCGCGGGCATCCGCAGCACCACGGCCACCACGAACATCGCCCCGACCAGCACCGCGCGCGGCGCGGTGTAGTCCCGCACGTAGTCCGTCGAGTTCATGCCGGGCCTCCCGCTTCCAGCCGCGCCAGCCGGTCCACCAGCCGGGCCGGGCTGGCGGTGCTGATCTGCTCGTCGAGCAGGGCCACCGCACGACGCTCGGTGGCGTCGCGGAACGGGGTGACCAGGATGAACATCAGGCCGTTGGCGTCGGTGCCGCGCACGGTCAGCCGCGTGACCGGGTCGGTGGAGCTGTACTTGCCGATCACGGCAGCGACCGGCGCGATCTGCTCGGTGACCCACCGGTGCAGCACCCGGGCCTTGATCGGCGAGTCCGCCAGCCACACCTCGACGACCACCACGCCGTCCTTGTCGTAGGTCCGGACCTTCTTCACCGGCCCCAACCGCGCCTCGTTCATCGCCTCCGCCAGCTCGGCGTCGGTGGGCACCTCGATGTCGGTGGTCATGCCGCCTCCCCAGAACCCGGCGCGATCCCGTGCTTGACCTCGTGGGCGTCGCAGTAGCGCCTGCAGTAGCGGAACTGGTCGCTGCACACCTCGTCGGCCCCATCGGGCAGGCAGGGCAGCCAGGTCGACCAGTTGTGCCCGGACTCGGTGCACAGCCGCTGGGACTCGCACTGCGCGCAGCGCAGCCGCCCGTCCTGGCTGACCACCCACGTCACCTCGTCGCGGCTGAAGGCCATGGTGATGACCTCCAGCGCGTCAGCGGCGGTGCGGAAGTACGCGGCACCCGTGTCGAGGTCGTCGCCGTAGAACCGGCCGCACTGGTCGCACCGTGCCGTCACACACGCGTGATGCTCTAGCATCGGAACTCCTCCAACAGTTCTCAGAGCTGATTGGTGCGGGCCCGGCCCAGCAGGTCTTCTTGGCGGAATGGGCTGCTGGGCCGGGGCGGGGTCACTTGCGCTGCTTGCGGATCTGGATGCAGGTGGGGCAGTTGATCGAGACCGCGAAGAACTTGTCCTTCCAGCCCTTACCGCCCTTGAACACCAACCCGCACAGCGTGGTGATGTCGCCGTTCCACCAGCTCGATCGGGCGTCGTGAACGAGGTCTCTGCTCATGACGTCTCCCTCCGGCTCAGCGCCGCCACCACGGGACGTTCTGGGCGGCCCGGGCGACGCGGTCGTTGGCGGCCAGGTACTCGTCGGTCTCCGTGCGGTCGCGGCGGCTGACCTTCTCCAGCTCGGCCTGCGCGGTCTTGTACTCGTCGGCAGCCTGCTTCTTGCTGTTCCAACCCATCTCGGTGTCCTTCCTCCTCAGGCGGCTTGCGCCGCGTCGTTGGTGGTGCAGTTCCAGCAGATTCGCGGGCGGGGCAGGCAGTACCCGGCGTCGCGGTCGCTGTTGCTCATCGTGGGTTCCTCCACTGTGGTCAGAATTTGTTGGTGTACTGCTCCAGCCAGTCCATCGCGGTGTCGATCTGGCCCTGGAACCCGTCGAGCTGGTCGCGGAGCTGGCTGTAGGTGGCCAGGGCCTGCTTCGGGCCCTCCTGGCTGCTGGTGTCCACGCCGATGGCGGCCAGCTGCGAGACAATCTCCTCGAACTGCTGCCGGGCCTCCCGCAACGCGGTGCGGGCGAAGTTCGCCATCTTGCCGCTGATGGCCACGGCCTGCCGGATCTCGCCGATCCCCATCAAGCTCGTTCGTCCTGAACTCGGTGTGGCGTTGGTGGCCGAGGCCGCGCGGGCCGGTGACGGGGCGGTCTGCTGCCTGGCGGGGCGCGCTTGGGGCAGCAAGTGGTGAGCCAGCCCGCGTTCTTCGAGCACGAGGCGGGCGAAGTGCTGGTGGATCGGGTTCATGCTCGGGTTTTCGGTCCACCACTGGTTGCCGCGGAAGGTGCCGGTGTCGCCGGGCTGACGAACGAGTTCGATCGCCTGACCTGGTGTGACCGGGGCGTGCACCTTCAGGAAGTCCGCGCCGACAATGCGCTGCTTCCAGTAGTCGCGGAAGGCGTCGACCGAGGGGTACTCCCGCCAGACGTCGATGACCCGCCCGGCCGGGGTGATCGTGCCGGTGTGGGCGTGCACATCGCGGTCGCCACCAAAAGGTCGGGCCGTCATGGTCACCAGGAACCACCCGCCGGTCATGGACGAGATCGCGCTGGCCAGGTAGTGGCAGGAGTGGTAGCCGTACAGGCTCTGCGCATCAGCGTTGATCTGACCGGGCTTCAGGTGAATCGACAAGCGGCCATCAGCGGTCGGAGTGGTCATGGTGACCGTGGTCGGGGCAGTGATGTCCTGGTCCAGCCGAATGCTCATCGCCAAGTCCTCCACAGTGACCGGCCGGTCAGAACTGGTAGGCGTACTGCTCCAGCGAGGCCATCGCATTGCCAACCTGCTCCTGGAACCCGTCGAGCTGGTCGCGGAGCTGGCTGTAGGTGGCCAGGGCCTGCTTCGGGCCCTCCTGGCTGCTGGTCTCCACGCCGATGGCGGCCAGCTGCGAGACAATCTCCTCGAACTGCTGCCGGGCCTCCCGCAACGCGCCGCGGGCGAAGTCGGCCTTCTGGTTGCTGGCGGCCACGGCCTGGCGGATCTCCTCGATACCCATCGGGGTCGTTCCTCCTGAAATCGGTGTGGTGTTGGTGCTCGGAGTTGTGGGTGGCTTCGGGGACTGATCGGTCGAGGGCTCGGGTGTCCTGCGAGGCCGGTCGGCGTTGCGGATCGCGGCCCGCATGACCGCCGGGGACAGGTCCGGGAAGCGGGTCAGTTCCTCAGCGACGGCGTCGACATAGGGCGCGTAGTCCGACCAGTTCTGCTCCACGCGCTGCACACCGAGGTCGATCGTGGCGCGGCCAGCGCCCTGCCCGAGCACCGCGCCGATGTCCCCGCGCGAGTGGGACGCAGCCGCGAACAGGTTGGCCTCGTCGTCCACGCCGTTCTCGGCCAACCACTTCCGGTCGGAGACCCACCCCGCCATCGAGATCTCGGCGTAGGCCTCGATGTTGTCGCCGGGGTAATCCCACTCCACGTGCCCGGCTTCCCCGGCGTTTTCGACGCTGGTGTCACCGACGTAGATCCGCATGACGTCCATGCCCAGCAGGTGCGCAACGGTGGCGTGAGCGGCTTCGTGACGGATCACCATCGCCCGGTACTGGGCGGGGCTGATCGAGTCGCTGTGCGGCAACGAGGCGACCGGGATGATCCCTTCGGGATAGCGCGCGACAACACCCATGACCGTTTCCGTGCACGCCTGGCAGCCGTTATCCGGCGGGAACTTCTGGTCAGGCCTCCACCCGTGGGTCAGGATGCGGTGCTTGCAGTCCCCGCAGAAGCACTCGGAAGCCGGTCGCAGCACAACCATCGCAGCCCTCCACCCTCAGTTCCGCGGAGTGCGGACCCGGCCGGACACCGAGCGGGTGCGGGCGTCGACCCGCGCCGCCTCGGGGGCGGTGATGGCGATGTCGCCGGAGACCGTGACCGCGGTGACCCTGCAGTCGCCGACGGCGTGCAGCCGCAACGTGCCGGACTCGGAGCGCAGCAAGGCGAACTCGCCGGTGAGCCGGTCGATGGCGATGTCGCCGGAGATCGTGCGGCCCTCGACGCTCCAGGCCCGGCCGACGGTGACGGAACCGGAAGTGGTGTTGAAGTCCAACGTGGTGAGGGCCTCGGCGTCGACAGCACCGGAGACGGTGCGGACCCGCACATCGGTGGCCCCGTCGACGTGCAGGTCACCCGAGGTCGAGGAGAACCGGACGTAGTCCGCCCACCCCTGCACGTCCACGTCGGCCGACACCGTCGTCGCCCACACCTCCGAGCCCAGCGGCAGCCGGGCGGTGACCTTCACCCCGCCGCACATGACCGGGGTTCCAGTGAGGACCTGACCGTTGACGATGACCGCGTCACCGCTGGAGACCACGCACTGCACCAGGCCAGCCGTGACGTGGACCGACATCTGGTCGACGTGGTACGTGCCCGATCCGGGTGCGGGATGCGGGATGCGGACGTTCATCACCGGGAAGCGGGGCGCGGTGACCTGGGTGCGGGCGATCAGGTCCTCGGCGACCTCGTCGCCGGGCACCAGCGGCTCCAGCACGACCTCGGCGCGCTCCCGATCCTCGATGATGACCGTGACCTCGCCCGCGGCCATGTCCAGCTCGAACTGCACCATGCCCCGCTCGCGGTGCTCAACACGCTTGCTCACAGCAAAAGTCCCTTCAAATCCAGGAAACGGCAGCTCAGAGAGCGGTGATCAGGGCAGCGACGGCAGCACCGCCGCGAACGTCACCGCGGTCTCGAAGTGCGCGATCACGCCGCCACCTCCTCGACGAGCTCGTCGAGGCCGATGCGCTCCAGCTCCGGGCGCAGCACCACCAGCACCGCACGGGCCCTCTCGGCGTCGCTGTCGCCGTTGTCCCCGGCCCACCGCAGGACGTCCTGCACGTGCCGACGCAACCCCGGCACCGGGCCCCCGGTCACGTCCTCGATCGCCGCGAGCGCCCGCTCGGCCGCCCGCCCCACCTCGTCGTCGGTGCCCGGCACCACGACCAGGTGCTGACGACGGCGGACCTTCCGCCGCTCCTCCTCGGTCAGGCCACCCCAGATGCCCTTGTCGCGAGAGCGGAGCGCCACCGCCAGGCACGACGGCCGGATCGGGCAGCGGGCGCAGATCTCCCTGGCCACGGCCACCTTGTGCACCTCGCCGCGCTCCGGGAAGAAGGTCTCCGGGTCGGTCTCGGCGCACTCCGGGTGCCCACCGGCGGGCAGCTGGGTCAGCAACTGGTAGAGCGCGTCTCCCCGCTCGATCCGCTCCAGGGCGCTCACGCGATCGCCCCCTCAGCCGGGATCCGGGTGTTCAGCAACCGCTTCGTGTCGGCCTTGCGGGCCCGCCGGGCCGCCCGCTCCAGCTGCAGCTCGTCCAGACCCGGCCCGCCGATCAGACCGCGGGCGTGGGCGTCCTGCGCCTCCTGCAGCGCCTGGGACAACAACTCCAGGTCGGACAACTCCGACTCCAGGACCAGCTCCGACGCCAGCGACATGTTCGAGCGCATCGTCAGGCCACCCCCTCGATCTCGTTGGTGGCCTGCGCGCTCTTGAGGTACTCGTTCAGCGCGGAGCCGGAGATGCGCAGGGTGCTCCCGAACTTCAGGGCCTTGATCTCCCCGGCGTCGATCGCCCGGTAGATCGTGTTCACCGAGACGTCCAACATCTCGGCCACCGCCTTCACGCGGTAGAACGCGTTACTCTCGATGTGCATCGGATCTCCAACCTCGATGTGCGCCCCGGCTGGTGTTGCCGCACCGGTCGGGGCTTTCTTGCTTCCCGGCTCCCTTGGGAGCGGTGGGACATGGGCAACGTTAGACAACCTAGCCAACCTAGTCAAAGCTATGTCACCTATATGGCCTAGCTTGCGTCCCCTAGTACCCTCTTTGACATGGGAAAAGTCGATCCAGATGACCCTCGTCCGCCGTTCCAGCAAGTTGCCGACGACTTGCGCGCCGCCATCAGGAACGGCGTTCTCCCCCCAGGTGCCCGACTTCCAAAGCACGCGGAGCTCGCCGAGGAGTACGGGGTGGCAGTGGGCACCGTGAAAAGCGCCTTGGGAGTGCTGCGAAACGAATCGCTGATCGCGAGCCGCCAGGGCGAAGGCTCCTGGGTCAGACAGGTCCTCCCCGAAGCGCCCGCGGCAGACACGATGGATCCGTCCGACACCCAGGGCGTTCTCTCCGAGATCCTGAATCGGCTCGACGAAGTGAACACCCGCCTGGCTGCCATCGAGGAGCGGCTACCCCGCTCAGCTCGATGACCGGTTACCGCGCTACGCCCCGGAAGAACGCCACGAGTCCCTCGACGGCCCTTCCGATCAGGTCGGCTGCGTTCTGCACGAACGTGGCCGCGTCGCTCGGGTACTTGACCACCAACACCACGAGCGCGACGACGACCAGCGTCCAGAGCGCCTTCGACAACGTTCCGCCGCCAGCCTTCGGCATGATCGGCAACGAGTTCTTCGCCATGCTGCCCTCCGTTGGTTCGCCCCGCGACACTCCGCGTCGTTCACCGGAGTTCGGGGGCTCCGTCCTGCGTGACTCCAGTTCACGGCAGGCCAGCGGACGTTCCAACGGATCTTCCCGAGTCGCTTGAAGACGTCCTTCCCGCTATATATCGTCCTGAGAACGTCCCGAAATCGTCCTTGAAACGTCCCTGGGGGTGGGGATGGCCAACGAGAGACTGCGAGCCGCGCTACGCGCCGCTGGTTTCACGCTCCAGGAGCTCGCACAGCAAGTCGAGGTCGACACGAAGACCGTCGAGCGCTGGATCAGCCTCGAACGCGTGCCACACCGTCGCACACGTCGCAAAGTCGCGGAACTCGTCAAGACTGACGAAGTGCAGCTCTGGCCTTCGCTGGCAAATGACCTGTACACGAAACCGAACGAAGATACCGAAATCGTTCACATCTACCCTTCACGATCCTCGGTACCATTCGCCCTGTGGGAAGAGTTGATTTCCGGCGTCCAGGAGCACATGGAGGTACTCGTCTTCAGCGGGCAATTCCTCGTCGAACAGCACAACATCCTTCCCATCATCAGGAGAAAATCAGAGAAGGGAGTCGCATTCCGGTTCATCGTCGGAGACGAGACTTCCGACACTGTCATTCAACGCGCGATCGAAGAAGGCACGACAGGCGGCCTTGAAGGGCGGATCCAGATGATGCGCCGCTACCTCAGCAAGGTCTCAGATCTGCCGAATGTGGAAGTCCGCACACACAGCACCATCCTTTACAACTCGCTCTACCGATTCGACGACCAGCTCTTGGTCAACGGCCACGCGTACGGTGCTCTTGCTGGCGAAAATCCGGTGATGCATCTGCGTCGAGTCCCACAAGGACAGATGTGGGACCACTACATGAATTCATTCGAGCGAGTCTGGCAAAAAGCCACGCCCGACACCATCTGAGGAGTATTCATGGCCCGCGTAGACTACTTCAACGACCCCAACGCCCCAGCAGCCAACTCCGTCGTCCCGTCCGTCACGGCGGCAATCCGCAACGACGCTGGCGAAATCCTGCTGATCCACAAGATTGACAACGACCGCTGGGCAATTCCCGGAGGCGGACACGATGCTGGCGAGTACATCACAGAAACCGTGGTTCGCGAGGTCAAGGAAGAAACCGGCCTCGACGTCGAAGTCCTCCGCCTCACCGGCGTTTACACGAACCCGAACCACGTCATGGCATACGACGATGGCGAAGTGCGGCAGCAATTCTCGCTCTGTTTCGCCTGCCGGTGGATCGGCGGACAACCTCGGGAAGATGGGAACGAAACGAAGGAGGTCCGCTGGGTTTCGCCAACGGACCTCGATCGCCTCAACATCCACCCGTCCATGCGTCTCCGGATCGACCACGCCCTGGACGAATCGCGGAGCGCGCCTTACCTCGGCTGAACTTCAGCTAGCCGCTTCGCGGTTCGGTCAACCGCTTCCGCGAGAACAGGCCGAGCCTTGACCCATGTCCGGTGCACCGGGTCGTCGGGGGCGTAGCGGCTGAGGATTTCGTCGATTCGCTCGGCGTAGCTGTACCGCTCGCCTCCCGGCCCCGTCGTGAGATCTGCCGCGACAAGCGCATCCAGCAGTGGGGAATCCTCGAACGGGAATTCGGCCAGTTCCTGCGACATGCCCCGTTCCGCAGCCTCGAATCGGGCTCCCGAGTGGTGCGCGACGAGGTTCACCACCTCGGCCGACCAGCCCTGCTTCTGGAGCCACCGAGCGCCATCGAGCGGGTGGAAGTGCGTGTGCCCGATCTCCGGCGAGTAGCCAATGTCGTGCAGCCACGCGGCTGCGACGAGAACGTCTCGATCCTGCGGCGGGACAGCTGGGCTCAGCTCGGCCGCGCGGGCAGCGACTGCTTGAACGTGCAGCCACCTTCGCCCGAGCGGCGCAACGAAGTGTTCGGCGATCTCGGCTGCTCGCTGCGCTAGCTCCATGTACAGGCACGCTACCTTTCTGCTCGCTCGCTCCAACAGGGGTTGTCCCTTCTGTCCCCGGAGTCCCCGCATAGGCTTTGACCTGCATAAATTCCGGCAGATCCGGGGACATCGAGGGAGTCGGTGTCCCCCGCAGTACGGGTATTCGCCCTCACCAGAGCGACTCAATCCGGGGCTGAAACAGTGGGGGGTGGCTCCCTGAACCCGCCCAAGTACGGTCCAGCGGGGCCGCAGGCGGTCGATCGGCAGGTTCCCCATCTTCCTCAGGCCGACAGGACGCTTGAGCGTCAGAGGCCCGCTCAAGAGGCGCTGAGATCGCCGTAGACGTCACGAAAAGGCCTGGGCTATGCAACGGGACCCAGCAGCACGGTCGCGCGCTCCTAGCCGCCCGATGTGATCGGCTCAGTTTCCGGCTCAGTTCGCGCCCGTGCCACCCGCCCCCACTGTTTCAGCGATGGCATTGACCAGCACAAAGACACGGTGAGGCACTCACGTGAACTAGGAACCGGAGACCTTGTAAGCGGACGGTCAGGGGTTCGAGTCCCCTCAGCGGCTCCAAAGGTACCTGACCAGGCGTTTTGGCGAATCCCCAACAACCTGTCAGCTGCAGCACACCCAACGCCGCGACGGCGGGCCGAATCCCGTCGGTGCGCGACGGCAACCGTGATCTCGCCGTCGGGCGCGACGGCATCGATCTTGCAGGCGAACCCCTCGAAGGTGTGTCCCCGGATCCGCGAAGGCGGCCTGCGAACAACGTCGAGCCCAGCCGACATCGATCGCCACCGGCCTCGGGAAGAACAGCTCACCGGTCCGCGGTCGGGACGCCGACCGCGGACCGGTGAGCTGTCGGGGCGGTTTCGCGCGAAACCGCCGGATCAGCGGCCCTGCAGCGCCTTGACGTTGTCGCCGAAGGTCCAGTTCTTGGAGCCGTCCCAGTTGAGGGACCAGGTCATCAGGCCCTTCAGGCCGCCGTTGTAGTTGTTCCAGGCCTGGGCCACCAGGTTCGGCGGCATGTGGCCGCCACCGGCGCCCGGCTGGGCCGGGAGGCCCGGGACCTGCTTGTCGTACGGGACCTTGATCGTCGTGCCCTGGACGACCAGGCCGTTGTTCAGGCAGTCCGTCTGGACCGTGAAGCCCTCCACGGTGCCCGCCTGGTACGAGTCGCCGGAGCAGCCGTACATGCTGCCGTTGTAGTACTGCATGTTCAGCCACCAGAGGCGGCCGTTGTCCGCGTACTTCTTCACGATCGGCAGGTAGGCGCCCCAGATCGAGCCGTACTGGACGCTGCCGCCGGTCACGTACGCCGTCTCCGGGGCCATCGTCAGGCCGAAGTTGTCCGGCATCCGGGCCAGCACGCCGTCGATGATGCGGATCAGGTTGGCCTGCGACGGCGACAGCTCGTTGATGTTGCCGCTGCTGGTCAGGCCGGTCTCGATGTCGATGTCGATGCCGTCGAAGTTGTACTCCTGGAGGATCGGCACGATGGTCTCGACGAACCGGTCGGCGACCGCGCTGGAGGACAGGTCGATGCCCGCCGTCGCGCCGCCGATCGACATCAGGATGGTCATCCCGTTGGCCTTGGCCTGGCACATCTCCTCCGGCGTGGCCACCTTGACGGTGCTGTCCATGCCGTCCTCCCACAGCACGGTGCCGTCGGAGCGGATGACCGGGAAGGCCGCGTTGAGCACGTTGTAGCCGTGCTGGCCGATCTCCGGGTTGGTGATCGGCGTCCAGCCGAACGGCGGGTGCACCCCGTTCACCGCGCCGTCCCAGTTTTCCCAGTAGCCCTGCAGGACCTTGCCCTCCGGTTTCGACTTCACCGGACAGCTGGCGGCCGCCTCGGGCGCCGGGCCCGAGGTGTCCGCGGCAGCCGGGAACACCGGCAGCACGGCGGTGAAGGCCACCGCCAGACCGGCTCCGAGCAGGCGTTTCATCCGAGCAACCATGCGCTGCTCCCCTCTCGACCGGACCAGTCGCAGAATTGGTCCTGGATCGAATTGAATTCGGCGAAAACCAATCGGAACCTTTATGCCAAGCAGCGCAGGCGGATACAAGACCTCCACCGAAGTGGTATTTACCAATTTTTGGACCGTTTTCGCAGGTGGTGCGTCGTGAGTGTTTTCCGTTGCTATAGCACCACAAAGCGCTCGCGACCCCTGATCAGCGGAAACGGGACCGTCACGCCGCGGTTTCCCCGCCGAAACGCGGTTCCCGGACGATCACCCGAGGCGCAGCCGAACGGAGCACTGGTGGAGATCATCGTCGACGACCTGACCGGCCCGGAGATCGCGGAGTTCCTCGCCGCCCACGTCGCGGAGCTCCAGTCCGTCTCCCCGCCGGAGAGCACCCACGCGCTCGACCTGGACGCGCTGCGCCGCCCCGAGATCACCTTCTGGTCGATGCGCGACGGCGGCACCGTGGTCGGCTGCGGAGCGCTCAAGGAGCTGGACGCCGACCACGCCGAGCTGAAGTCGATGCGGATCGCCCCGGCGCACCAGAACCGCGGCCTGGCGTCCCGCCTGCTGGTGCACATCACGGAAGCGGCCCAGCAGCGCGGGTTCTCCCGGCTGAGCCTGGAAACCGGCTCGTTCGACTTCTTCGCCCCCGCCCGCCACCTCTACGCCAAGCACGGGTTCACGCCCTGCGAGCCGTTCGCGGACTACCGCCCCGACCCCAACAGCGTCTTCCTGACCAAGCAGCTGCAGCCCGGCCGAGCCGGATCAGCGCGCGCATGATGGATCGGTGCGCGAGCCGACCACGCTGACCGACAAGTTCTTCCTGGGCGCCGTCCTGCTCAAGGGGCTCGACGGAGCGGTGCAGCTGCTCGGCGGGATCCTGCTGATCTTCGTGCCGCCGGAGGCCGTCACGCGGCTCGCGCACGCGGTCGTCACCCGCGACCTGGTCGGTCCGCCCACCGGACCGCTGGCCGGGCACTTCGAGGAAGCGGTGCGGCACTTCGCCGACGGCAACCGCACGTTCGTGATCGCCTACCTGCTGCTGCACGGCGTGATCAAGCTCGTGCTGGTGATCGCGCTGCTGCGCAAGGTCCTGCCGATGTACCCGGTGGCCGCCGCAGCGCTGGGGCTGTTCGTGCTCTTCGAGATCCTCCGGGCGGTGCAGACCCGCTCGATCGTGCTGCCGCTGCTCGCCGCGCTCGACGTGGCGATCATCGTGCTGGTCGTCAAGGAGTACCTGGAACTGCGCCGCCAGCGGAGCTGAAGGCGGCGCGAAAAACGACCGTCGCCCGACACGCCGGGGCATGTCGGGCGACGGGGAGCGCGGGCGCTAGGCCCGCCTGCGCAGCACCACGAGGAGCAGAGCACCCGCGGCGAGCAGCGCGGCACCGGCGATGCTCAGCGCGCCGGTCGGCACACCGGTCTTGGCCAGGTGCTCGACGTCCTGCCAGGAGCCGCCGGGCGGCTCACCGCCGGACCAGCCACCACCGCCGCCGGGCCAGCCCCCACCCCCCGGCTGCTCGCCGCAACCCGGCGATTCTGGCCGCTCCTCGCACGGAGGTTCGGTGCAGTTCGGCGGCGGCTCCGGACAGGGCCGCTGGTCGCAGGTCGGCGGCGGCGGGCAGGTACCGGTGCTGGAGGTCGGCGGCCCGGACGTCGTGGGCTCGCCGGAGGTCGGCTCCGAGGTGCTCGTCGACGTCGGCGGCTCCGAGGTCTCCGACGACGAGGTCGGCGGCTCCGAGGTTGTCGTGGTCGGTTCCGTTGTCGCGGTCGGCTCCGTCGTCGTAGTCGGCTCCGTCGTGGTCGTCGGCGGGGTGCCCGCCTCGCACTCCACGCGGACGTCGCCAGCCGTCACGTCCATCAGCTCGCCGTCGAAGACGACCGCGCCCGACGCGTCGTGCATGACCGCGTGCACCTGGACCTGGATCGCCGCGTGCGCGCCGTGGTCCCACGTCTCCTCGATCCGGGCCACGTCGGTCGTCAGCGTCACCTCGCCGATGCCGGACAGCCCCAGCTGCGCGCCGGTGGTCTCCGCGGTCGAGGTACCGGCGGGCAGCGGGCGGGTCACGTCGTCGAAGAGGTAGATCGAGTTCGAGTCGGTCGCCGCGTAGGCCTCCTCGGTGCTGGTCAGCGGCGGTTGGGTGCAGCGGGCCCAGGTGTGCAGCGAGCCGAAGCTGAGCAGGTTCGGGCCGCCTTCGGTCGCGGAGATGCCGAACCCGCTCCAGGACGCGCTGGCCTCGCGCGATCCGGCGCTGTCCGCAGTCCGCGCGGTGTCGGTGCCGGGCGGGGTGGGGCCGCCGTACCAGCCGTTGACGTGGCTCAGCACGCCTTCGGGGTCGCTCTGGTTCCACGAGCCGAGCTCGTCACCGGGATCCGCGGACACCGAACCGAGCTCGCCGCTGAAGCCGCCGACGCCCGCCTCCGGGACGGCGGTGACGTTCAGCTGCAGCAACGTGCTCTCGGCCGCGGCCTGCTGAGCGGTCGCCACCGGCCCCGTGGTGGCCACGGCCATCGCAGCGGCCGCGGCGACTGCGGCGAGGATCGAATGGGTGGCTCTGATCACAGGCGAAGCCTAAGTGTCCTCTTAGGACTGCGCTGGGATTGCGATCTCGCGCGTCCGGGCGATCCTCGGATCACCCGATCGGCAGCCCGCGGGAAATCCGGGAATCCGGGGGTTTTCCCGGGTCAACACCTTGATCAATTTTCGCGGCGTAGCCGTTAATGTGGCGAGTTGTGTCCAACAAATGGACAAAATCACTCGAACGAGTGAAGAGTGCTTTTCGGTTCGAATCAGCTGCGTTCCTCGCGAACCGAAGGAGATCAGCGTGTCGCTCGCTCGAAACCTCGCAGGCGTCGCCGGGGCCGTGCTGGCCGCCGCGGCGTTCACCGCCCCGGCCCAGGCCGCCGAGACCCAGGCCTCGGACGTCCAGCCCTACATCATCGACGGCCGGGAGGTGGACAGCGCGCCGTGGGCCGCCCGGCTGTTCACCAACGGCCAGGAGACCTGCACGGCCACCATCATCGCCCCGGAGTGGATCCTCACCGCCCAGCACTGCGTGGAGGGCGCCGGTGACGGTGCGCTGAGCTTCAACATCGGCAACGTCGACCAGACGCAGGGCGAGAAGGCCACCGCCAAGCCGGGCGGCGTGGTCATCCACGACACCGCCGACCTCGCCCTGGTCAACATCGACCACGCGGTGCAGACCGAGTACTCGCCGCTGGGCTCGGTCGGCGACGTCCAGGTCGGCCAGACCGTGCAGACCTACGGCTGGGGCGCGACCTGCACCGACCGGCCGGAGATCCAGTGCCAGTCGCAGATCCTCAAGGTCGCGGACGTGAACGTCACCGACATCGCCTGCAGCGACTACCGCGGCGGCACCGCGGTGTGCGCGAGCCGCGGCGACGGCATCCCGGCCGGCGGCGACTCCGGCGGCCCGATGTTCGCCGGGAACGTGCAGGTCGGCGTGGCCTCCACCAGCGACCGGCAGAGCACCACGGCCTACACCAACATCACCGAGTACCGCGACTGGATCCAGTCCGTGGCGGGCGTGTAGATCCGGTAGCGCGGTCGACGGTCCGCCCGGGTGCGCGACAGCGCCCGGGCGGACCGCTCGCGTTTGGATTCCGCACCCCCGCGCGAGCAGTTTTTTCGGCTATCGAAAATCATCTTCCCGACCCGCGCCGAACGGTCGGGAATTCAACGTTTCCGCAGGTCAGAGCACGCGCGAATGCATTGATCGACAATGCGCGCGACGCGCGATTAGCACCACGCCGGATAAGAAATCAACGTTTCTGTAGTGCTTATCACGTGTAAAATCGCGTCTCGCCTGGTAGACGAGTGGTTATCGCATCGCGAGCCTGACGCGTTACGGATGTTCTGTTAAGTTGACAAAGCATGACCGGCGACAAACCGAGCCATAACATCGACGAGCGGAATGGCGGAAGCGGTTCAGCCGGGCGGTTGGAGATCGACGCTCCGGTCGTCGCGGACGGCCCTGAGCTCTACCGGATCACCTGCGATTCGGGGGTGCTCGATGTGAACTCGTCCTACGCATATCTGTTGTGGTGCCGGGACTTCGCGCAGACCTCCGCGGTGGCGCGCATCGACGGTGCGGTCGTGGGCTTCGTGACCGGGTACATCCGGCCGGACGCCCCGGACACCCTGGTGGTGTGGCAGATCGCCGTCGATGCCTCCCAGCGCGGTGGTGGCGTGGCCAGTCGGCTCCTGGGGCACCTGGTGGACCGCGTGCAGCCGCGCGGCATCCGGTACCTGGAGACGACGATCACCCCGGACAACGCAGCATCGATCAAGCTGTTCACCGCGCTGGCGCGCACCCGCTCGGCGGAACTGCGGCGCAGCGAGCTGTTCACCGCCGACCTGTTCCCGGATGCGCACCTGGGGGAGGACCTGTACCGCATCGGACCGTTCGCGGCGGCCCCCGCCGTCGCGGCCGCAACCGACCGCTGACGCACGAAATCTTGCCTGCTGCCGAGGCGCGCCCGCAGTGCGCTGCCCGGCACGAACGGAGGATCGTGAACGACATCTTCGCAACCCTGGAATCCGAAGTCCGCAGCTACTGCCGAACGTGGCCGACGGTGTTCGACCGCGCCTCCGGCAGCTACCTCTACGACCAGGACGGCACCGCCTACCTGGACTTCTTCGCCGGCGCGGGGGCGCTCAACTACGGGCACAACAACCCGGCGCTGAAACGCAAGCTCCTCGACTACCTGGAGCGCGACGGCGTCACCCACGCCCTCGACCAGTCCACCGTCGCCAAGGGCGAGTTCCTGCGGACCTTCCAGCAGAACGTCCTCGAGCCGCGCGGGCTGAACTACAAGGTCCAGTTCCCCGGCCCGACCGGCACCAACTCGGTGGAGTCGGCGCTGAAGCTGGTCCGCAAGATCACCGGCCGCGAGTCGATCATCAGCTTCACCAACGCCTTCCACGGCATGACGCTGGGCTCGCTGTCGGTCACCGGCAACTCGATGAAGCGCGGCGGCGCGGGCATCCCGCTGGTGCACGCCACGCCGATGCCCTACGACGACTACTTCGACGGCCAGGTCCCCGACTTCCTGTACTTCGAGAAGATGCTCGAGGACAGCGGCAGCGGCCTCAACGAGCCGGCCGCGGTCATCGTCGAGACGCTGCAGGGCGAGGGCGGCATCAACTCGTCCCGGCCGGAGTGGCTGCGCGGGCTCTACGACCTGTGCCAGAAGCACGGCATGCTGATGATCGTCGACGACGTGCAGATGGGCTGCGGCCGCACCGGCCCGTTCTTCAGCTTCGAAGAGGCCGGTATCCAGCCCGACATCGTCTGCCTGTCGAAGTCGATCGGCGGCTACGGCCTGCCGATGGCGCTGACGCTGATCAAGCCGGAGCACGACGTGTGGGAGCCGGGCGAGCACAACGGCACCTTCCGCGGCAACAGCCCGGCGTTCATCACCGCCACCGAGGCGCTGAAGCAGTACTGGGCCGACGACTCGCTGCAGAAGTCGACCATCGCCAAGGGCGAGCGGGTCGGCGCGGTGCTGGAGGAGATCGCCGCCGAGCACGGCTGGGCCATCGCCAAGGGCCGCGGCCTGGCGCGCGGCATCGGCTTCGACGACCTCAACGTGGCGGGCAAGGTCTCCAAGGCCGCCTTCGACCGCAAGCTGCTGGTGGAGACCTCCGGTCCGTCCAGCGAGGTCCTGAAGATCATGCCGCCGCTGACCATCTCGGACGACGAGCTCGAGAAGGGGCTGCAGATCATCCGCGACTCGGTCCGCGAGGTGCTGGCCTGATCCAGCCGCGGAGCTCGGAGGCGCTCTCACCACCCGTTCCGGGGCTGTCCCGGCGAGGGCGCCTCTGAGAACCTGCGGCGGTGCCGGTCGGCGTGACCGGCGCGCATTCGAACTGAGAACTTCTTTGGAGGAAACGTGATCGTCCGGCACCTGTCGGAAATCGAGGACACCGATGCCGACATCAAGCAGGAGAACTGGCGCAGCAAGCGGATCATCCTGGCCAAGGACAAGCTCGGCTTCTCGGTGCACGAGACCACGCTCTACGCCGGCACGGTGAACGACTTCTGGTACGCCAACCACATCGAGGCCGTGTTCATCGTCTCCGGCGAGGGCGAGGTGGAGAACAAGGCCACCGGTGAGGTGCACCAGCTCCGGCCGGGTTCGATCTACGTGCTCAACAACGCCGACAAGCACCAGGTCCGCCCGCGCACCGAGATGAAGACCGTCTGCGTGTTCAACCCCCCGGTCACCGGTCGTGAGGTGCACGACGAGAACGGCGTGTACCCGCTGATCGTCGAGGAGGACGAGGCGGCCGCGACCAACTGATGGTCTGACGGCTTGTTCTGCGCGCGTGGCGGGTAACCCTGGATGGTTACCCGCCACGCGCATCACTGGTCTCCCCCGCCTGGCGACGCGGGGGCTTGCGGGCGCACCGCGCGTGCGCCGCTTCTAACCGAGGAACCGAGAAATGGCGGCGGTGCCGTTGGCACCAGCCGCTCCGGCGGGAATTCGCGAAGGAGGCGCAACCCATGACCGTCGCTGATCTCAGCACCCAGGACCGCTACCCGACGCGGGTGGGCGCTTCGTCGGCCCTGATCGACCGGACCGACCCCACCGTGTGGCCCGGGGTGGACGCGGGCCCGGCCAGCGCGGAGGAGCTCCGCGCGCACGAGGCCAAGGGTTTCCACGTGGTGGAGGGGCTGCTGTCCCCGGCTGAGGTGCAGACCTACTGGCAGGAGCTGGAGCGGCTCACCAGCGACCCGCGGGTCCGCGCGGACGAGCGCACCATCGTGGAGCGGTCGTCGGACGAGGTCCGCTCGATCTTCGAAGTGCACAAGATCAGCGACCTGATCGCCGAGCTGGCCCGCGACCCGCGGGTGCTCGACCGGGCCCGGCAGATCCTCGGCTCCGACGTGTACGTGCACCAGAGCCGGATCAACTACATGCCCGGCTACCGGGGTACCGGCTTCTACTGGCACTCCGACTTCGAGACCTGGCACGCCGAGGACGGCATGCCCGCGATGCGCGCGGTCAGCGTCTCGATCGCCCTGACGGACAACTACCCGTTCAACGGCGGTCTGATGATCATGCCGGGCTCGCACCGGACGTTCGTGTCCTGCGTGGGCGAGACGCCGGAGGACAACTACAAGTCGTCCCTCAAGGAGCAGCGCATCGGGGTGCCCGCCGAGGACGACATCACGCGGCTGGCCTACGAGCACGGTGTGGAGCAGTTCACCGGCCCGGCGGGCTCGGCCCTGTGGTTCGACTCGAACTGCATGCACGGCTCGGGCAACAACATCACGCCGTTCCCCCGCTCGAACATCTTCATCGTGTTCAACAGCGTGGAGAACGCCCTGACCGAACCGTTCGCGGCGAGTCGCCCCCGCCCGGAGTTCATCGCCTCCCGCGACTTCACCCCGGTCACCCGCTGATCCGCTGGTCAAGTCCCGTGCGCACTTCGTGGTGCTATAGCGCCACGAAGTGCTCACGGGCCGCCACCTGCGGAAATGATGCGTGCACCTGACTAGTCAGCGGACCGGGTGGGCGGCGAGGATCGCGCCGACCCGGTCCGCGACCGCGGGGTCGAGCATCGGGTAGCGGCCTCCGGCGACGAAGCGCTCGGAGAGCTCGAAGGTCACCACTTCGCCTTCGGCCAGGAGCTGGCCCGTCGCCGCCGGGTCCACCGCGACCTGGTCCGGGTGCACGATCGTCAGGTCGGTGAACGTCGCCGCCAGGTACGGGCTGGCGAACTGGGTGAACGAGTCGCCCACCATCCGCATCGGCTTGGTGATCATGCCCGGCTTCGGCGGCGATCCCAGGTGCAGCGGCTCGTGGAAGTCGCTCGGCTTGAACTGGGTGTTGTCCACGTCGCTGCCGTCCGGGGCCAGCGAGTACGCCTGGATCGGCACGGTGCGGTCCTGCCCCAGCAGGTCCGGGATGTCCGCGCTGTGCGGGTACTGCCGCGACGGCCGGACCTTCCAGGTGCTCGTCGTCCCCGGCGCCAGCCGTTCGGCGAGCTGGTAGGCCATCGTGATGCCGCCCTCGTGCGTCCAGTGCGTGTCGATGTCGTGGTAGATCGGCCGCTGGTTGCGGGCCGCGACGTCGCGCAGCTGGGTGCGCATGTCCAAAGCGCCCGTCTCGCGCGGAACCCGCTTCCAGAACTCCTCGCGGGCCCGCGTCGAGCAGTCCTCGCCCGCGTAGTCGTCCGGCATGTTCTCCGGGTACACAGTGGACTTGTCCGGTGCGATGACCAGCTGGAACTTCCGCCCGGACGCCTCGACCACCGAGCGCCAGCGGCGCAGCCCGGCGATCACCTCGTCCAGCGAGCGCTTCGGCACGCACCGGTAGGACACGTCGTGCCCCAGGAAGAGCCAGCCGCCCTTGCCCTCGATGACCGCGGGGAACACGTTCTCGTCGATCTGCGGCTTCTCGTCGACCTGCCCGGCGCCCACCGGCGAGGTGTGCGATCCGCCGTCCAACCGCGCGGGCTCGCCGAAGACCCCGCGGCTGAGCGCGTCCACCGACTGCACGGCCTGCCGCCGGAACGGCAGGTGGTCGGTGGCCCAGGCGTTCAGGCCGGTGAAGAACCCCCAGCCGTCGGTGACGCTCGGGAACGCCGCCAGCGGCCGGTTCTCCAGCTGCGCCGGACGAGCCCCGAAGACCCAGCTGACCAGGGGCGCGGTGAAGAACAGCACGGCGCACACCAGCGCCGCGAGCTGCCGCCTGCCGTGCCGCGGCCGGTGCAGCGGGTGCTCCCGCGGCAACCACGCCTCGTGGACCGGGGGGAGGTTCTTCTGCCGCGACACACCCCAACGTTATCCGGCCACGCACCGCGACCGGCCGAAAACTCAAGGATCGACCAGCACCTTCATCTTCCGCCCGGCGCGCAGCGCGGCGAACCCCTCCTCGACGACCTGCTCCAGCGGCACGTGCTCGACCCAGCCGGTGGTGTCGTAGTGGCCGCGCGCCATCAGGTCGATCACCGCCCGGTAGTCCTCCGCGGTGTAGCAGAGCGAGCCCTGGATCGCGGTCTCGTTCATCACCAGCTTGAGCAGCTCGGTGTCGATCGGGTGCTCGTAGATCGCCACCGCGATCAGCCGCTTGCGCGCCCCCAGGCAGGACATCCCGGCCGCCACGCTGCCCGCCACCCCCGCGGCGTCGAAAGCGGCGTCGGCACCGCGCCCGCCGGTGCGCTGCATGACGTGGGTGGCCGGGTCCGCCCTCGCCGGATCCACCACGTCGGTCGCGCCGAGCCCGGCGATCGCCGCCCGCCGCGTCTCCGACGGCTCGACCACGGTGATGTCCTCGACGCCGATGCCGCGCAGCGCGAACCAGATGCCGATCCCGATCGGCCCCGCGCCGAAGATCACCGCGCTGCCGCCCGGACCGACCTCGCCGAGCCGCACCGCGTGGTAGGCCACCGACATCGGCTCGACCAGCGCCCCGAGCTCGGGCCCGACGGACTCCGGCAGCCGGTGCGCCATCCACGACGGCACCACCGAGTACTCGGCCATCCCGCCGGGCGCCATCAACCCGTGGAACCCGATCTGGCGGCAGATGTTGTAGTGCCCGGCCAGGCACGGCGGGCACGTCCCGCAGCGGTAGACCGGCTCGATCGCGACGTGCTCGCCCACCGCGACGTCGAACACGTCCGCGCCCACCTCCACGACGGTCCCGGAGAACTCGTGGCCGACGGTGAGCGGCAGCCGGTACCCGGTGAGCGGGTGCGGCTCGGTCGGGACGAAGATCGGCCCCGCGTAGTACTCGTGCAGGTCGGTGCCGCAGATCCCGTTGTGCCCGACCTTCACCTTGATCTGCCCGGCCGCGCAGGTCGGCTCCGGCACGTCCTCGACGACCAGCTCTTCCCGCCCCCGGTACACCGCAGCACGCATGGCCCCAGCACACGCCGGTCGCAGGCCCGGTGCAACCGTTGCAGCGGGTTGCACGGTCGTGAGTGCGAAAACCGGCTCCAACCGGTTTTCGCACTCACGACCTACTCGACGTTGACCACCACGGCGCTGACGTTGTCGTCGGCGTGCTGCTCCACCGCAGCCGCGACGAGCTGGTCCGCGGCCTCCTGGGGATTCGGCTCCGAGCCCAGGACCTCCTCGATCTCCTCGGTGGCCAGCGTCTTGAACAACCCGTCCGAGCAGAGCAGCAGCCGGTCCCCCGGCTGGCAGGACAGCTCGATGCGGTCGACGTCGACCTCCGGACCGACCCCGATCGCCCGGGTGAGCACGTTCCGGTGCGGGTGCTCGTCGGCTGCCGCCTCGCTGACCGCTCCCGCGCGCAGCAGCTCCGCGATGACGGTGTGATCGCGGGTCAGCCCGTCCAGGCGCCCGTTCCGGAGCCGGTACAGCCGCGAATCGCCCACGTGCGCGGCCACGACACCGGCGTCCGAGGTCACCGCCACGGCGACCAGCGTGGTCCCCATCGTGACCTCCTCCCGGTCCGCGCGTCTCAGCACCGCCCGGTTGGCCTGCTGGCAGGCGTGCACGAGGCCGTCGGCGCTGCGGTCGGTGGCGAAGTCCGCCTTCAGCGCGTCGAGCGCGAGCTTGCTGGCGACCTCCCCGCTCGACAGCCCGCCCACCCCGTCCGCGAGCCCGAACAACCCGTCGCCGACGACCACGGCGTCCTGGTTGATCTCCCGTCCGCCCTGGTGCGTTGCGGCGCCGGCGACAAGCGTGCTGGTCACTTCGGACCCCCTCCGTCGGGTTGACCGGTTGAACTGCTCCATCGGAAGACGGCCACCGACCCGCTGGGGTTCGCACGCCCCGCGATCCCAGCGCACAGATCACACCGACCCGAGCGTCGCCCCTTCCCACGGGTAGAAAGTCAAACACCTCAGAACTGGTAGTACAGGAAGGGGCTGAACGAGCCGGTGGCGACCAGCAGCCCGGAGTAGCCGAGGCCCGCGGTCAGGACCGCGATGCGCAACGCGTAGGCCTGGCGGGTGCGGACCGACTCCAGGAAGGGGCCGGTGCCCGCGTTCGCCGGGAGGAAGACCACCACCAGGGCCAGCAGCAGGAACACCACTCGCTGGTTGGTCACCGAGGCCGCCACGATGTCGGTCAGGCCGTCGAGGTCCGGGACCAGCATGTGCCCCAGCATCGCGAACGCGCTGCTCAGGTCCGGGGCGCGGAAGAACACCCAGCCGATCACCACCAGCAGCATCGTCAGCGCGCGGCGGGCCAGGCGGGCGCGGCGGTCGGTCGGGGCGTGCGCCCAGCCGAACGCCCGCTCCACCACCAGCAGCAGGCCGTGGAACAGGCCCCACACCAGGTACGTCCAGGCCGCGCCGTGCCAGAAGCCGGTCAGCACGAAGATGATCGCCAGGTTCCGGTAGGTGCGGGCCTGGCCGCCGCGGTTGCCGCCGAGCGGGATGTAGACGTAGTCCCGGAACCAGCGCGACAGCGACATGTGCCAGCGGCGCCAGAACTCCGTGACGGTCACCGACGAGTACGGCCGGGCGAAGTTCTCCGGCAGCCGGAACCCCAGCATCCGGCCCAGCCCGATCGCCATGTCCGAGTAGCCGGAGAAGTCGAAGTACAGCTGCATCGCGTAGCCGATCGCGCCGAGCCAGGCGATCGCGAACGTCATGTCCTCGTCCGGGGTCGCGAAGCAGGCGTCCACCATCGGCGCCAGCGTGTCGGCGATGACGACCTTCTTCGTCAGCCCCCACGCGAAGCGCGGGAAGCCCGCCGCGATGTCGTCGAGCCGGTGCGTGCGCTGCTGCGGCAGCTGGTCGGCGATCTCCCGGTAGCGCACGATCGGACCGGCCACCAGCTGCGGGAACATCGCGATGTAGGTGACGAACGAGACCGGGTTGCGCAGCGCGGGCCGCTCGCCGCGGTAGATGTCCACCACGTAGGAGATGTGGTGGAACGTGTAGAAGGAGATGCCGATCGGCAGCGCCAGCTCCAGCACCGGGAAGTCGCCGCCGAACCAGCTGCTGAGCACCGCCAGCTGCTCGGTGGCGAACCCGGCGTACTTCCACACCGCCAGGATCGCCAGGTTGAACGACACCGTGCCGATCAGCACCCACCGCCGCCGGGTCCGCTCGAAGCCCCACTCGACCGGTTCCAGCCGCAGCCCGGCGAAGTAGTTCACCACGATGCACGCCAGCAGCAGCAGCGTCGTGCCGCCCGCGCCGCTGGCGTAGAACAGCAGGCTGGCCACCGCGACCACGGCGTTGCGCCCGGTGCGCGGGGCGATCAGCACCGCCGCCAGCACGGCCGGCAGGAAGTACCAGAGGAACAGGGGACTTGCGAACGACATCGGGGCCTCGGGGTGCGGGAGGCCCTCGCCTCCCCTGGGAGCATTGCTGCTCGGACTCTAGCCGAGCCCGGAACGTCACCGAGCCGAAACGGACCGGGTCAGAACGTCCTCTTTGTCCTGACCAGGCAAAACAAGTTCGCGCGCTGGGCGGAACCGCGGACGGCGGCCGCGCCGATCACCTAGCCTGGGCCCCATGAACGCACCCCCGCCAGGCTGGTACCCGGACCAGGCAGATCAGCGCTACGTCCGCTGGTGGGACGGCCGCCAGTGGACCCCGCACGTCCAGCCCGCCCAAGCACCGGCCCCGCCGCCGCAGGGCGACGCCTCCGTCGCGGAGCTGTCCGTGGGCGGCACCGGCAACGCCGCGTCGATCCAGCAGCAGGTCCAGCAGCGCGCGGCGGTCGGCGGCCCGGTCGCCGGTGGCGGCGGAACCCTGTTCACCGAGCCGGTGCTGGTGATCAACCAGCAGGCGAAGCTGATCGAGATGTCGAACGAGTACGCCATCTACGACCAGCACGGGCGCCAGATCGGCTCGGTCGTGCAGATCGGCCAGAGCGGTGCGCAGAAGGCGCTGCGGGCGTTCACCAAGCTCGACTCGCTGATGACGGTCAAGCTGGAGATCCGGGACGTCACCGGCCGCCCGGTCCTGCTGCTGACCCGCCCGGCGACCCTGTGGAAGGGCACCGTCCACGTGCAGCGCCCGGACCAGTCGCCGATCGGCGACATCCGGCTGGCGAACTTCTGGGGCAAGGCCCGCTTCGACTTCGAGATCGGCGGCCAGCGCATCGGCGGCCTGCAGGCGGAGAACCTGCGCGCCTGGGACATCAAGGTCCTCGACCACGCGGACCAGGAGGTCGGCAAGATCACCAAGACCTGGCAGGGCCTGGCCAAGGCGGCCTTCACCACGGCGGACAACTACGTCCTGCAGATCTACCGCCCGCTCCAGGACCCCCTGCTGAGCATGGTCCTGTCCTCGGCCCTGACCTTCGACACCATCTTCAGCCAGCACCAGTAGGGACGCCGACCACCGCCCCTGCTTCGGCCCGGGGAGTGTTTCGGCAGGTCATCGCCCGTGAGCACTTTGCGGTGCCATAGCCCCGCAAAGTGCTCACGGGAGGCTCAGCGGATCCGGCGGCGGCGGGCGACCTCGGAGAGGACCACGCCCGCGGCGACCGAGGCGTTGAGGGACTCGACCCCCGCCGCCATCGGGATGGAGACCGTCTGGTCGCAGGTCTCGCGGACCAGGCGGGACAGGCCGCGCCCCTCGGAGCCCACGACGACCACCAGCGGGCCGGTGGCCAGCTCCAGCTCGTCCGAGGTCACGTCGGAGTCCGCGTCGAGGCCGATCACCATCAGGCCCTCGCTCTTGAGGTCCTTCAGCGTCCGGGTCAGGTTCACCGCCTTGGCCACCGGGAGCTTGGCCGCGGTGCCCGCGCTGGTGCGCCAGGCCACGGCCGTGATCCCGGCGCTGCGGCGCTGCGGCACGATCACGCCGTGCGCGCCGAAGGCCGCCGCCGAGCGGATCACCGCACCGAGGTTGCGCGGGTCGGTGACCCCGTCGAGCGCCACGATCAGCGGCGGCAGGCCGGAGTCCCGCGCCGCCTGCAGCACGTCCTCCGGGTGCGCGTACTTGAACTGCGGCACCTGGAGCGCGAGGCCCTGGTGCATCGCGTTGTTCGTCATCCGGTCCAGCTCGACGCGCGGCACGTCGACCACCGAGATGCCGCGCGACTTCGCCTCCCGGACCGCTTCGGTGACCCGGTCGTCGATGTCGATGCCCTGCGCGACGAACAGCCCGCTCGCGGGCACACCCGCTCGGATGCACTCCACCACCGGGTTCCGCCCGCACACCAGCTCCGGCTGCGACTCCGCCGCCGCCTGGCGCTTCGCGCGCTGCTGCTCGGCCTTCGCGCGCGCGTCCGCGCGCCGCTTCGCGGGGTGGCTGACGCGGTCCTCCGCCTTCGGCGTCGGGCCCTTGCCGCGCAGGCCCCTGCGTCGCTGCCCGCCGGAACCGACGACCATGCCCTTCTTGTTGGACTTGCGCATGCCGCCGCGGCGCTTGTCGTTGCCAGCCACGTGTTACCCGTCTTTCAATGTCCACATCGGACCGTCGGGGGTGTCCTCGACGGCAATCCCGCTGGCCTGCAGCCGGTCGCGCAGCAGGTCCGCGGTGGCGAAGTCGCGCTCCGCGCGGGCCTGCTTGCGCTGCTCCAGCATGGCCTCCACCAGGTCGCCGAGCGCGCGCTGCGCGGCGTCGTCCGCGCCGGAGTCCTCGGCCCACTGCTCGGACAGCGGGTCCAGCCCGAGCACGTCGGTCATCGCCCGCACGGACGCCGCCGCGCTGCGGGCCGACTCGTCGTCGCCCCGGTCCAGCGCCGCGTTGCCCTCGCGGACCACGTTGTGCACCGCCGCGATCGCCTGCGGCGTGGACAGGTCGTCGTCCATGGCCGCGGCGAACTCCGCCGTCACCTCGCCGTGCTCGACGGCACCGGCCCGCTGCCCGACCCGCCGCACGAACGACTCGATGCGGCGGTAGGTGGCCACCGCCTCGGACAGGCCCGCCTCGGAGAACTCGATGGTGGACCGGTAGTGCGGGGTGACCAGGTAGTACCGCAGCTCGGCCGCGCGGGCCCGCTTCAGCACCTCCGGGATGGACAGCACGTTGCCGAGCGACTTCGACATCTTCTCGCCGCTCATCGTCACCCAGGCGTTGTGCATCCAGTACTGGGCGAAGCCGTCCCCGGCCGCGTTGGACTGCGCCAGCTCGTTCTCGTGGTGCGGGAAGACCAGGTCGAGGCCGCCGCCGTGGATGTCGAACTCGCCGCCCAGGTAGAAGGTGGCCATCGCCGAGCACTCCAGGTGCCAGCCCGGTCGGCCGTTGCCCCACGGCGTCGGCCAGCTCGGCTCGCCCGGCTTGGCGCCCTTCCACAGCGTGAAGTCGCGCGGGTCCTGCTTGCCGCTGGCCAGCGTCTCGCCCTGCTGCACCTCGTCGAGGCGCTGCCCGGACAGCTTGCCGTAGTGGTCGGCGTAGGAGGCGACCGAGAAGTAGACGTCGCCGCCCGCCGCGTAGGCGTGGCCCTTGTCGATCAGGCGCTGGATCAGGTCGATCATCTGCGTGACGTGCCCGGTCGCGCGGGGCAGCGCCGACGGCGGCAGGCAGCCGAGCTGGTCGTAGGCGCGCTCGAAGGCGCGCTCGTGCGTGGCGGCCCACTCCCACCAGGGCCGGCCGGCCTCGGCGGCCTTGGTGAGGATCTTGTCGTCGATGTCGGTCACGTTGCGGACCAGGCGCGCGTCGTAGCCGTGGTGCTGCAACCAGCGGCGGAGCACGTCGAAGTTCAGGCCGCTGCGGACGTGGCCGACGTGGGGGACGCCCTGCACGGTGGCACCACAGACGTAGATCGACGCCACTCCGTCGCAGCGCGGGTGGAACTCGCGCGTCGTGCGGGTCGCGGTGTCATGCAGGTGCAGGCTCACAACCCCGATGGTACGGGGGCCGGTCCGGGCCCAATCACGACAGGGGCGGTCGCGTCAAGAGCGCAGTGACGGTCAGCGCAGCAGGTCGCCCACGGCGGTCAGCAGACCGTCGCGGCGCTGGCTGGTGGGCGTCGGTTCCACGATCGCGACCTGGCAGCCGACCGCGGCGGCCCCGCCGTCGGCCTCCTCGCTGTCCCCGACCATCAGCGCCTCCTCCGGCGCCACGCCGAGCCGCTCGCAGGCGCGCAGGAAGATCTTCGCGTCCGGCTTGATCACGCCTTCGAGGTAGGACAGCAGGAACTCGTCGACGTACCGGGTGACACCGATCCGCTCGAACGCGGGACGGATGTCGAAGGCGATGTTGCTGATCACGCCGACCTTCACGCCGGACTCGTGCAGGCGGCGCAGCACCTCGGCCGCGTCCGGGTACTCGGTCCAGTAGTCCGGGTCGATCAGCCGCTTGTACAGCCCCTCGGCCTGGCCGTCGCGCACCCCTGAGCTGCGCAGCACCTCCACGTAGACCTTGCGGTGCAGCTCGGGGTCGAGGTCCCGGTTGTCCCAGGCGTGCTGGTACTCGGCGTCGAGCTGGACGACCTGCCCGGTGGGCGCGGTCATCCGGCGCATGATCTCGGCCTGGGCGGCCAGGTCGAACGGGGCGCCGTCGGCGTCGGTGAGGTCGGCGTACCAGGACGGATCTTCCTCGAGGCGGAAAAGCGTGCCGGAGAAGTCGAAGAGCACCGCGCGCAGAGTCACGTGGCCCAAGGTAAGCGCGCCGGACCGCCTCAGCACCGACATGCGGTCAAGCTCACCCGCGTTGCACCACCAGTTCTGCCGGAACGGGAAATCCGGCAACGATCAGCAGCGCCGGGTCTCCTGACCGCGCATCGGGACGACGATGCCCGCGACGCAGACCGCCGCGCTCACCCACAGCAGGAACACCGCCAGCGCCAGCCCGAGCCCGCCGCCCCCGGACCACAGCACGAACGACACTGGCCACACCACCACCGGCTGCACCACGAGCAGCCGACGCACCCACCGGTTCCGCTCGATCACCATGCATCGAGCATGGCGCGCACCGACCCCGGCATTCCAGATCGCGACCCCTGAGTTTTCCCCGACTCCGCCAACCCGTCACGCCCGGCTACCCACCCGTTACTCGGGGTTCCGAACTCGGCGGACCTCCCGTCATCCGGGGCGGTGCCGATCTCGCGCGGAACTGACGTTCACCCGGGTGACAGCGGTCAGGACGCAGGGAGGACCAGAGCCGTGGCGATCGCGGCGATGCCCTCGCCGCGGCCGGTGAGGCCGAGGCCGTCGGAGGTGGTGCCGGCCACCGACACCGGCGCCCCGATCGCCGCCGAGAGCGCCTGCTGCGCCTCCTCGCGGCGCTTGCCGATGCGCGGCGCGTTGCCGATCACCTGCACCGTCGCGTTGCCGATGCGAAAACCGGCCGCTGCGACGCGGTCTCGCACTTCGGCCAGGAAGTCCACCCCGTGCGCGCCCGCCCAGCGGTCGTCGTCGGTGCCGAACACCGCGCCGAGGTCGCCCAGCCCGGCCGCCGACAGCAGCGCGTCGCACAGCGCGTGCGAGGCGACGTCGCCGTCGGAGTGCCCGGCGCAGCCGTCCACGCCCGGCCAGTGCAGCCCGGCGACCCAGCAGTCGCGGCCGGGTTCGACCGGGTGGACGTCGACGCCCTGGCCGACGCGGGGAAGCAGTTCGGTCACGCGAGTTCTCCAGTGCTCTGCGGGGCTCCCGCGGCCAGCACCGACTCGGCGATGGCCAGGTCGAACGCGGTGGTGATCTTCAGGGCGTTCGGGTGCCCCGCCACGGTGTGCACCTTGCCGCCGATCCGCTCCACGAGCCCCGCGTCGTCCGTGGCGATGTCACCGGCCGCCGCGTAGGCCTCGCGCAGCACGTCGATGGCGAAGCCCTGCGGGGTCTGGACGGCCCGGAGCTCGGCGCGGTCCACTGTCGAGACGACGTCACCGGCCTCGTCGACCCGCTTGATGGTGTCCGAGACCGGCAGCACCGGGATCACCGCGGGCGCGCCCTGCTCGACCGCCCGCACGACGTCCTGGATCACCGACGCCGGGGTGAAAGCACGCGCGGCGTCGTGCACCAGCACGACCCGCGCCTCCGGCGCGACCTGCTCGACGACGTCGAGCGCGAGGCGCACCGAATCGGTCCGCTCCGATCCCCCGGGCACCACGTGCGCGGCCGGGAGCTCGGCCAGCTCTGCGGCCACCAGCTCGACCTGGTCGGGCGGGGCCGCCACGACGACGTGCTGCACGCAGCCCGCGGCCAGCAGGCCGCGGACCGCGCGCAACAACAACGACTCACCGTTCACCGGAACCAGCGCCTTGGGCATCCCCAACCCCAAGCGCACCCCGCGACCAGCCGCGGGGACCAGCGCGACTACGCTCACGCCCGTCCGTTCCCGATGATCAAACCGCGGTGGCGAGGACTTCGTCCAGCAGGGTTTCCGCTTTGCCCTCGTCAGTGCCCTCGGCCAGCGCCAACTCGCTGACCAGGATCTGACGGGCTTTCGCCAGCATTCGCTTCTCGCCTGCGGACAGGCCACGATCCTTCTCGCGTCGCCAGAGGTCGCGCACCACTTCGGCCACCTTGTTCACATCGCCGGAGGCGAGCTTCTCCAGGTTGGCCTTGTACCGTCGAGACCAGTTCGTGGGCTCTTCGGTGTGCGGAGCCCGCAGCACGTCGAAGACCCGATCGAGACCCTCCTGGCCGACCACGTCCCGGACGCCGACGATCTCGGCGTTGTCCGCGGGGACGCGCACGGTCAGGTCGCCCTGCGCGACCTTGAGGACGAGGTACTGCTTCTCCTCGCCCTTGATCACACGAGTCTCGATTGCTTCGATGAGCGCGGCACCGTGATGCGGGTAGACGACGGTCTCTCCGACCTTGAAAACCATGTGTCCTCTGCCCCTTTCGCTATGCCCACTTTACCACGCCGGGCAACTCGCCCTCGACGCCCCACCATCCGTAATCGCAGGTCAGGCCGTGGACTGGGGTTGACAAAGGGCACCCGAACGTGCAAGGCGGGACCTTTCGGCCCACTGAAATCGTCCACAATGGACATCAATGTCGGGCGAACGCGCGCCGCCTCCGGTCACCCGCCGATGCGTAGGTCGGCAAGACCCTGGAGCACCCCCGCGCGAGCGGGGGATTAAGCTCCACCTGGTTGTCCGGCAATCAGGAAGGACGCTGCAACCGTGAGCCGCCCTCAGCACCACAAGGCCGTCCGCCTGCGGTTGATCCCGGCCGCAATCGGGCTCGGCGCCGTCGTCGCCCTCGCTGGGTGCAGTGCCGGTCAGGTGACCGAGACCGACACCCAGGTCGCCGCCGTGAACGGCGGTAACGGTGATGTCCAGGACATCGCCATCCGCAACGCCATGTTCACCTTCCCGACCACCGGCACGGTCTACCCGGCCGGTTCCTCCGCCCCGCTGGAGGCGGTGCTGGCCAACGAGGGCGAGAACGACAAGCTCGTCGAGGTCACCAGCACCTACACCACCGCGCCGGCCACCATCGGCGGGGACACCACCCTGCCCAGCCGCACCGCGCTGCACGCCACCGGCGCCTCCGCCGAGCAGAAGGCGCAGGTCGAGGCCGCCGGCGGTCGCCAGGTGCAGATCACGCTGAACGGGTTCAAGCAGGACATCACCCCCGGCGTGACCATCCCGGTGACCTTCGTGTTCGAGAAGGCGGGCCCGGTCACCGTCCAGGTGCCGGTCGGCATCGACCACTCGCCGCGCCCGGAGCAGCACGACAGCGAGAGCGGTCACTGACCTCAGCTTTCCCGGATCGGGCCGTCCGCAGCAGCGGGCGGCCCGATCTGCGTTTCCGCGGGTGGCAGCCCGTGAGCAGTTTCCGGGGCTATCGCACCACAATGTGCTCACGACCCCTGACCTGCGAAAACAGCACCCGGACGGACGTCGTGGGCGAGGTGTCGCCGCGGGCGGATAGCCTCGCCGAGTGCCGCCCAAGAACGCCCGAGCCGCCCGCCCCGCCTTCCGCTGCGCCGACTGCGGCCACGAGGTCGCCAAGTGGGTCGGGCGCTGCCCGAGCTGCCAGGCGTGGGGCACCGTCGAGGAGGCCGCTCCGGCCCGCCCCGCGCTGGCCAAGGTCAGCGCCGGTGCCCCGGCCACCCCGGCGCGACCGATCGCCGAGGTCGACCTGGACTCGGCCCGCGCGGTGTCCACCGGCATCGGCGAGCTGGACCGGGTGCTCGGCGGCGGCATCGTGCCCGGCGCGGTCGTGCTGCTGGCCGGTGAGCCCGGAGTGGGCAAGTCCACACTGCTGCTGGAGGTCGCCCACCGCTGGGCCACCAACTCCGCGCGCGGCCCGTCGCTGTACGTCACCGGCGAGGAATCCGCAGGTCAGGTGCGATTGCGCGCGGAGCGGACGGATTCGGTGCACCCGCAGCTCTACCTGGGCGCGGAGAGCGACCTGTCCGCCGTGCTGGGGCACGTCGACGCGGTGCGGCCCGGCCTGCTGATCGTCGACTCGGTGCAGACCGTGCAGTCCCCGGACGCCGAGGGCAGCCCCGGCGGCGTCACCCAGGTCCGGGCGGTCACCACCGCGCTGGTGGCGCTGGCCAAGGAGCGCGGGCTGCCGGTGGTGCTGGTCGGGCACGTCACGAAGGACGGCGCGGTGGCCGGTCCGCGCGTGCTGGAGCACCTGGTCGACGTGGTGCTGCACTTCGAGGGCGACCGGCACTCGGCGCTGCGGATGCTGCGCGGGGTGAAGAACCGGTTCGGCCCCGCCGACGAGGTCGGCTGCTTCGAGCAGCGCGACGACGGCATCGCCGAGGTCCCCGACCCCTCCGGGCTGTTCATCAACCGGCAGGAGACCGTGGTCGACGGCACCGCGGTGACCGTCATGGTCGAGGGCAAGCGGCCGCTGCTGGTCGAGGTCCAGGCGCTGCTGATGCAGACCCAGATGGCGATGCCGCGCCGATCGGTCAGCGGGCTGGACTCGGCGCGCGTGTCGATGACGCTGGCCGTGCTGGGCAAGCACGGCAAGATCCCCACCAGCGAGTACGACGTGTTCGCCGCGACGGTCGGCGGTCAGCGCGTCAGCGAGCCCGCCGCGGACCTCGCCGTCGCGCTGGCCATCGCGTCCTCGCGCAAGAGCAAACCGCTGCCGCCGAACCTGGTCGTGGTCGGCGAAGTGGGCCTGGCGGGCGAGATCCGCCGGGTCAACGGGGTCGGCCGCCGGCTGGCGGAGGCCGCGCGGCTGGGCTTCGATCGGGCGCTGGTGCCCCCGGACTCGGGTCCGCTGCCGAAGGGCGTGCGGGCCACGGTGGTGTCGAACATCGGCGACGCGCTCAAGATCGTGAGGTGACCATGAGCCACGAGGCGCTGCGCGCCACGCTGGCCCGGCTGGCGCCCGGCACCGCCCTGCGCGACGGCCTGGAGCGCATCCTGCGCGGCCGCACCGGCGGGCTGATCGTGCTCGGCTACGACCCGGCCGTGGAGGCGCTCTGCGACGGCGGTTTCCACCTGGACATCGAGTTCAGCGCCACCCGGCTGCGCGAGCTGTCCAAGATGGACGGCGCGGTGGTGCTGTCCACCGACGCCCGGCGGATCATGCGGGCGAACGTCCACCTGGTGCCCGACGCGAGCACGCCCACCGAGGAGTCCGGCACCCGGCACCGCACGGCGGAGCGCACCGCGATCCAGACCGGCTACCCGGTGGTGTCGGTGAGCCAGTCGATGAGCATCATCAGCGTCTACACGCAGGGCCACCGGCACGTGCTGATCGGCTCGCCCGAGATCCTGTCCCGCGCCAACCAGGCGCTGGCCACGCTGGAGCGCTACACCGCGCGGCTGGCCGAGGTCGCGCAGGCGCTGTCGGCGCTGGAGATCGAGGACTACGTGACGCTGCGCGACGCGATGACCGTCGTGCAGCGGATGGAGATGGTGCGGCGGATCGCCGACGAGATCGAGGGCGACGTGGTCGAGCTCGGCGGGGACGGTCGGCTGATCGAGCTGCAGCTCGACGAGCTGGTCGGCCCGCTGCGCGACGCCCGGCGCGGCCGCGACGGCATCGACCTGGACCGCGAGCTGATCGTGCAGGAGTACCTGCCCACCAGCGGTGCGATGCCGACGTCGGAGCAGGTGAGCGCGGCGCTGCGCAAGCTCGACGCGACCGAGCTGCTGGACCTGACCGCGATCGCCGCCGCCTTCGGCTACCCGGACACCCCGGAGGCCCTGGACCAGCACCTGAGCCCGCGCGGTTACCGCCTGCTGGCCCGGGTCCCGCGGCTGCCCGCGACGGTTCGACGCCGGATCGTGGAGCACTTCGGTTCGCTGCAGCGGCTGCTCGCCGCGACGGTGGACGAACTGCGCGAGGTGGACTCGCTCGGCGAGGCCCAGGCCCGCCTGGTCCGCGAAGGACTGTCCCGGCTGGCCGAGTCCTCCATCGTGGACCCCTTCGCCTGAGGATCGGTCAGGGGACCAGGCGGAACTCGACCGGGGAGCTGTTCAGGGACGCGAGCCTGGCCACCACCCGGTACTGGCCCTCGGCGGCCTTGGTCTGGTCGGGGCCGCAGTCCGGGGTGGACGTCAGGCCGGACCACTCGACGTCGTTGCGGACCGACTGGCCGGGCTGCAGCAGCGGCTGCTCGTTGGTCGACTCCGCGTAGCAGTCGTTGCTGGACCACACGTGCTTGCCGGACTGCGACGTCACGGTCAGCTCGCGCAGCGTGCGGTTGGTGTCGCGCACGCAGGGGCGGTCGCCCGCGTTGGTGATCACGATGCTCATCGGAACCCGCTCGCCGACCCGGAACTCGGGGCGGGGCACCTCCGCGACCACCCGGATCACCTCGTCCGGGCACTGCTGCGGCGGTTCGTCCGCGGCGATCGCGACCGGCGGCCCCGGCGGCGGGGCGGCCTGCGGCTGCGGTCCCGATCCGCTCAGGAGCACCACCGCTCCCCAGCCGAGCAGGACGACCGCGAGCAGGACCGCGACGATCGCCACCACGCGGCGACGCCAGTACACCGCAGGCGGCAACGGCCCGTTCGGATCAAGCACGGATCGACAGTAACCCGGCGACTACTCCGAACAGACCCATCGATGATCACCTGATCGGGTGCAACTCGGCGATTTCGCCCCACCGGGCCGGAACCGCTCCGGCGGAGCGGGCGGACGGCCGGAGGCGGGTTGCCGCCAGGCGATCGGTGGCGATAGCGGGTCGGGTTGGGGCGGAGGGGTGCGGTTTCGGACGCGGCTGGGTTTGGGTTCGAAGCGGTGGGGGGTCGGCTTGGGGAGGCTGCAATTTCAATCGAAATTGCGTCGTTCTCGACGAAACCTGCAGTGGTGCGGTGGGCAATTTCAATCGAAATTGCAGTCGTCACCACCCCTCCGACGGCCGTCCTCGTGGTCTCCCCGCAGCGCGCGGGCGGCCAGGTTCATTGCTGCAGGCATCACCACCCCTCCGATGGTCGTGGTCGTTCCGGGGCGGGACCTGGGGTTGGAGGTTCGGGATCGCGGTGATGGCGTGTGGGGCTTGGTGTGCTGGGGTTGGTTTCGGTGGTGACTGTGCGTGGTTGGGCGGGCGTGGTTTTTCGCCGGATCCGGGGCCTGGCAGGATCGGTCGTGCCATGAAGAGCTCTGCTGCGAACCCCGTTGCCCCGCCGTTGAACCCGGTTGAGCTGATCGACTGGTTCACCGCCACCGCTCGACCGCTGCCGTGGCGCGCGCCCGGTACCACGGGGTGGGGCGTGCTGGTCAGCGAGACGATGTTGCAGCAGACGCCGGTCAACCGGGTCCAGCCGATCTGGGAGGAGTGGATGCGGCGGTGGCCGCGGCCCTCCGACCTGGCCGCCGAGCCGCAGGGCGAGGTGGTGCGCGCCTGGGGCAAGCTCGGCTACCCGCGCCGCGCGCTGCGCCTGCACGAGGCCGCCGCGACCATCGCGGCCGAGCACGGCGACGTCGTCCCGTCGGACGTGGACACCCTGCTCGCGCTGCCGGGCGTGGGCGCCTACACCGCGCGCGCCGTGGCCGCCTTCGCCTACGGCAAGCGCGCTCCGGTGGTCGACACGAACGTGCGGCGCGTGGTGGCGCGCGCCGTGCACGGCGCCGGGGACGCCGGGCCGCCGTCGACCAAGCGGGACCTCGCCGACGTCGACGCCCTGCTCCCGGCCGACGACGCCTCGGCGGCGAAGCTCTCCGCGGCGCTGATGGAGCTCGGGCAGGTCGTGTGCACGGTGGGCTCGCCGCTGTGCGAGTCGTGCCCGATCGCGCACGACTGCGCTTGGCAGCACGCCGGGCGACCGGCCTACGCGGGCCCCCCGAAGAAGGTGCAGAAGTTCGCGGGCACCGACCGCCAGGTGCGCGGCAAGCTGCTCGACGTGCTGCGCGGGTCGTCGGGCCCGGTGCTGCGCGAGCAGCTGGACGCGGTGTGGTCCGACGCCGGGCAGCGCGACCGCTGCCTGGACTCGCTGCTGGTGGACGGGCTGGTCGAGCAGACCGACGACGGCCGCTTCGCGCTGCCCGGGGAGCACTGATGGCGCACGCGCTGGTCTTCTTCTTCGACGACCGCACCGAGTCGGAGATCCGCGGCCTGTGGCGGCGGCTGGACGGCGCAGGGGTCCCGAGCCCGGCGGGCAAGCACCGCCCGCACGTGACCCTGGCCGCGGCGGGGAGCATCCCGGCCGCCGCGCGCAAGGCGGTGCGCACCGAGCTGGAGCTGCTGTCCATCCCGGACCTGTGGCTGCACACGCTCGGCACGTTCCCCGGCGAGGACCGGACGCTGCTGCTCGGCGCGGTGGTGGACGCCGAGCTCTTGGCGGTGCACTCGGCGGTGCACGACGCGCTGGCGGGCCGGGTGCAGAACCCGTCGGCCTACTACTTCCCCGGGGCGTGGATCCCGCACTGCACCCTCGCCCAGGGCATCACCGACGACCAGCTCGCAACGGGCTTCCGCACCCTCCAGCCGCCGGAAGCCGTCCGCGCGGCGATCAGCGAGGTATCCATCCTCGACACCCGCACCGGAGACACCGAGACCGTCCTGACCCGCTGACCACCACAGTTTCAATCGAAACTGCGATCCCCCCGAAGCCCCAACCACAGTTTCAGTTGAAACCGCAGATCCCCCGAGGGCTCGACGACAGTTTCAGTTGAAACCGTGGGTCCTCCGAGGGGTCGAGCACAGTTTCAATTGAAACTGCAGTCCCACCGAAGGCTCGAACACGGTTTCAATTGAAACTGTGGTTCCGCTGGGGGCGGGGCGGGACTTCGTTCCGCCGGTCCGCGGAGTCGCGGGGCGGTTCGTTCACCCTTTGCGGGGACACCACTGGCGTGTCGGGGCACGACGCTCCGGGGAGTGCGGAGAACATCCGCGAGTTCAATGGAAATCAGGTCTCCGATTTCCATTGAAATCGGGCGGAACCGCAGCGCCGCGGCGCGCACGAGGTCCAGGGGCCGGGGACCTAGCCAGGACTCCCGGTCCATAGTGGACGCCGTTGGCGATCACGAGTTGCCGAGTGCTGGGGTTGCCGCCACTTTTGGATCGGCACCCGCACCCGGCAGGAGGACGCATGGATGTCGACGGCGTGAGCATCCTCGCCCGCGGGATCGCCGCCAAGGGGCCGGAAGGCGTCGTGTTCGCCAACCTCGACCTGCAGGTCTCCGCCGGGGCGCTCGCCGTGGTGGCCGGTCCCGGCGGCACCGGGCGGACCTCGCTGCTGCTCGCGCTGTCCGGGCGGCTCCCGCTGATCACCGGCTACCTGGACGTCTCCGGGCACGTGCTGCCCGCCCAGGCCAAGGCGGTGCAGCAGCTGATCCGCCCGGCCCGGCTGCGGCCGGGCTACGAGCTGGAGGACAAGCACCGGGTCAAGGAGGCGATCCTGGAGCGCCGCCTGATCAGCGGCGCCTCCGACCGCGACATCGACGCCGCGCTCTCCCTGGTCGGCCTGGCGCCCGACCGGTCCGCGCTGGTCGGCGACCTGCACCCGGCCGACCAGCTGCTGCTCGCGGTGGCGCTGGCGGTCGCGCCCTCCCCCGCCGGGATCCTCGTCGACGACGTCGACGTCGGGCTGCCGCTGCCCTCCCGCGCCCGGGTGTGGGCGGCGCTGCACGAGGTGACCCGGACCGGGATGACGGTGCTGGCCAGCGCCGCGGACGCGCCCTCCGGGGACGTCGAGGTGATCCACCTCCCGGCCCGCGAGCAGGACTGGCCGACCGATGTGTTCGACCTGCTGGAGGAGGACACGCCGTGAAAGCGTTCAACCTGGCCTGGCTGGAGCTGCGGCGCTTCCGCGGACCGCTGCGCCGCCTCGTGCCGCTGGTGCTGGTGCTGGTCCCGCTGCTGTACGGCTCGCTGTACCTGTGGTCGAACTGGGACCCCTACGGCAAGTTGGGCCAGGTGCCGGTCGCGGTGGTGAACTCCGACCTGCCGGTGGACGCCCGCGGCGAGCACATCAACGCCGGTGAGCAGTTCGTCCAGCAGATCAAGGCGACCGACACCTTCGACTGGCACTTCGTGGACGCCGCCGACGCCCGGCGCGGGCTGGAGGAGGGCACCTACTACTTCACCATCGAGGTGCCCGCGGACTTCAGCGCCCGGCTGGCCACCGCGGCGGACCGCAACCCGGAGCGGGCGGCGCTGCACATCGTCAAGAACGACGCCAACGGCTTCATCGTCGGGATCATGGCCGACACGGTGAAGACCGAGCTGCAGAACCAGATCAACGCCGCCGCGCACGCCACCTACGCCCGCGCGCTCTACGGCGAGCTGGACCAGGCGCGGGAGAAGCTGCAGCTGGCGTCGGAGGCGTCCAAGCAGCTGGTCGAGGGCACCGAGCTGAGCAAGCAGGGCACGGCCGCGCTCACCACCGGGCTCGGCGGCGTGCGGGACGGCACCGGCGAGATCGCCCGCGGCGTGCGGAGCGTCTCGGACGCGAGCGCCCAGCTGGACCAGCAGCTGACCGCGATCACCGACTTCACCGCGGAGCGGCTGCCCGGCGCGGTGAACGCGCTGGTCAACGCGAGCAACATCGCGGTCAACAGCCTGAGCGCGATCAAGACGACCACCGGGTTCCTCAGCCAGCGGGCCGCCGAGGGGCGTGCTGCCGTCGAGGAGCTCGGCCAGAAGCACCCCGACATCGAGCAGGACTCCGCCTACCAGCGCGCGCTGGACATCTCCCGCAAGATCGCCGACTCCGCGGCCACCGCCGACGGCGACGCGCAGAAGGCGCTGGCCACCGCGCAGGACGCCAACCGGCAGGCGCTCGCGCTGCAGAACAACCTCGGCCCGCTGCAGAACCAGGTCCGCGCGATCACCGCACCGGCCGACGCGCTGCGCGCGGGCACCGCGGAGCTGGCCGGTGGCAGCAACGGCATCACGAACGGGCTGAACACGCTGGCCGCGAGCAGCGGCGTGCTGCACACCGGGGCCGGGCAGCTCAACGACGGCGCGAAGTCGCTGCAGGGGCTGGTCGACGACACGCTGGGCAAGATCCCGCCGACGAACCCGACCGAGGTCGCCCGGGCCGCCGACGTGCTGGGCTCGCCGACCGAGATCCACGTGGACAACATCAACCCGGCGCACGTCTACGGGCGCGGGCTGGCGCCGTTCTTCTTCGCCATCGCGCTGTGGGTGTTCGGCCTGTTCGCGTACCTGCTGCTCAAGCCGGTGAACCAGCGGGCGATGGCGGACCGGGTGAGCGCATGGACGATCGCGCTGGCCGGGTTCCTGCCCGCCGCCGCGCTGGGCGCGCTCGGCGGGTTCGTGCTGTACGCGGTGGTCGACTTCGGGCTCGGGCTGGACCCGGTGCACCTGTGGTGGACGCTCGGGCTGGTGGCGCTCGCCGCGCTCGCGTTCGTGGCGATCGACCACTTCCTGCGCACCGCGCTGGGCGCGGTCGGCGACCTGCTGTCGCTGGTGCTGCTGATCATCCAGCTCACCGCCTCCGGCGGGCTGTACCCGATGGAGACCGCGCCGGTGCCGTTCCAGGCGGTGCACCCGTTCCTGCCGATGAGCTACCTGGTGGACGGGCTGCGGGTGACGATCTCCGGCGGCGAGGTGCAGCACCTGCTGCAGGACGTGGTGGTGCTGGCCGGGTTCCTGGTGGTCTTCCTGCTGCTGACCACGCTGGTCGTGCAGCGCCAGCGCACCTGGTCGGTGGCCCGCCTGCACCCGCAGATCGAGCTGTAGCTGGTCGTGAGCGGGGATGGTCGCAAGGACCACCATCGCCGCTCACGACGAGGTCGCCGATCACACCGATGGGCTCGTAGTCTGGCTACATGGCTGTTGTGAAGATCAATGCGATCGAGGTTCCCGAAGGCGCTGGTCCGGAGCTGGAGAAGCGGTTCGCCTCGCGGCACGGTTCGGTGGACAGCGCGCCGGGCTTCCTCGGGTTCGAGCTGCTGCGCCCGGTGAAGGGCGACAACCGCTACTTCGTCTACACGAAGTGGGAGTCCGAGGAGGCGTTCCAGGCCTGGGCGTCCGGCCCGGCGAAGGCCGCGCACGCCGGTGAGGCGAAGAACCCGGTCGCCTCCGGCTCCAGCCTGCTGGAGTTCGAGCTGGTCCAGGAGTCCTACCCGGAGAAGTGACCCGCTGGTCAGCACTTCGGGTCGCCTGAGCGGCCCGAAGTGCGGGCCACCGTTTCCGCTGCTCACGGCACGTGAGCGTTTTGCGGTGCCAGAGCACCGGAAAGTACTCACGAGCCCCCGCGGCCCACCGCCAGCGTTGCGAGGACCGCTCGGTGGTCGGCACCCGGCATCGGGAAGACCTCGAAGGACTGCGGGGTGATCTCCGGCGTGGTGAGGACGTGGTCGATCGCCACCGGCGGCGGGAACCAGCCCTCCGGCCAGGTGGCGCGCAGCCCCGCGCCGGTGGCCGCTGCGGCGTCGGTGTAGCCGCGGCCGATCAGGTCGCCGAGGCGGCTGTGGTCGAGCGTCGCGTTGAAGTCGCCCGCCAGCACGCGGGGCGTGCCGTCCAGCGGCAGCTGGCCCAGCTCGACCATCTCGCGCCGCCACACGTCGTAGGTGTCGCGCCCCATCGGGTACAGCGTGTGCACCGCGACGATCTCCACCGGCGGGCTGCCCGGCCGCTCCAGCAGCGCCGACGGCTGGGCGAGCGTCGAGCCCGGCACCAGGTCCAGCTCGCGCAGCGGGTAGCGCGCCGCGATCCCGGAGCCGTCCGCCTTCGGCCCCGCCTCGAACACCCGGTGCGGCAGTTCCGCGGCCAACCCCGCGGCGTCCAGCCGGTCGACCAGCTCCGGGGTGAGCTCCTGCAGGCTGAGCACGTCGACCTGGTTCCGCCGCACCAGCTCCACGACCTTCTCCGCGTCCGCCTGCCCGAAGTAGGCGTTGACCGACAGCACGCGCAGCGGAACGCCCTGCACCGGCGCGGTGCTCGACATCGCCCGCGGCACCACGGTGAACGCCAGCAGCGCCGTCACCAGGCCGACGACCAGCGCCGTCAGCCAGCGCCGCAGCAGGAGCCCGAGCAGCGCGAGCACCGCGCCGACCAGCGCGGCGTACGGCGTCAGCGCCACCAGCGCCACGGTGTAGCGGTCGAACTCCAGCCCGCCCAGCGGTAGCGCCGCCCAGGCGAGGAAGCCGAGGCTCAGCAGCACCAGCAGGACGGTCAGCACCCGCCCGCCCGGCTTGCGCGGTTCCAGCTCCTCTTCCGGCTGGTCGACCAACGTCCGAGTCACCCGCGACCCCCTGTCATCCGGCGCACCAAGCCTGTCAGCGCGCTGTGCGCGAGCTGTCAGCGCCCCTCCGGACAGTGGATGCGCAAGCCCTTGAGGAGGTTGCATGTCATACGCGATCCAGGCCGAAGGTCTGGTCAAACGCTTCGGCTCCACCACCGCGCTGGCCGGGGTCGACCTCGCCGTGCCCGCCGGGACGATCCTCGGCGTGCTCGGCCCCAACGGCGCGGGCAAGACCACCGCGGTGCGCATCCTGGCCACCCTGCTGCGACCGGACGCCGGGACCGCCACCGTCGCGGGCTGCGACGTGCTCCGCCAGCCGGTCGCGGTGCGCAGCCGCATCGGGTTGACCGGCCAGTACGCCTCGGTGGACGAGGAGCTGACCGGGGTGGAGAACCTGGTGCTGATCGGCCGCCTGCTGGAGATGCCGCGACGCGACGCGAAGGCGCGCGCCGCCGAGCTGCTGGAGCGCTTCGGGCTCACCGATGCGGGCGGGCGCGCGATCAAGACCTACTCCGGCGGGATGCGCCGCCGCCTGGACCTGGCGGCCAGCCTGGTGGGCCGCCCCGAGATCCTCTACCTGGACGAGCCGACCACCGGGCTGGACCCGCGCAGCCGCAACCAGGTCTGGGACATGGTCCGCGACCTGACCGGCGAGGGCGTCACGGTGCTGCTGACCACCCAGTACCTGGAGGAGGCCGATCAGCTGGCCGACCGGATCAGCGTGATCGACCGCGGCCGGGTCGTCGCGGACGGCCGCGCCGACGAGCTCAAGCGCCGCACCGGCGGGCAGACCTTGCAGGTGCGCCCGACCGACCTGGCGAACGTGCCCGCGGTGCGCCGGATCCTCGCCGAGCTGACCGGCGCGGAACCTTCCACGCACGACGAGAGCGGGCTGCTCACCACCCCGGTGGACGACCCGGTCCTGCTGTCCACCCTGGTGCGCCGCCTAGACGACGCGGGGATCACCGCGGACGAACTCGCCCTGCGCCTGCCGAGCCTGGACGAGGTCTTCCTCGCCATCACCGGCAAACCCACCGAGGAGGCAGCGTGAACCGCACCTCAGGGGAACGTGGCGCAACCCAGCCACAAGAAACCCCGAAGCCCGAGATAGCCCTCCAACGCAACCACCACTGCGAATCGCGGAGAGGCGGAACTGCGCCTGCGCGCATCGGCCTGATCCGCGCGTTGCGGCACGGGTTGACGTTGGCGGGCCGGAGCGTGCTGAAGATCCGCAAGTCCCCCGAGGGACTGATCGACGTCACCATCCAGCCGATCCTGTTCCTGGTCATGTTCGTCTACCTCTTCGGCGGCGCGATCGCCGGGGACACCGCCTCCTACCTGCAGGTCACGCTGCCCGGCGTGATGGCGATGAACATGGTCTTCGGCAGCCTCGGCACCGGGATGGCGCTCAACACCGACATCAACAAGGGCGTCTTCGACCGGTTCCGCAGCCTGCCGGTGGCGCGCTCGGCCCCGCTGATCGGGGCGGTGCTCGGCGACATCGTGCGCTACCTGGTGTCGCTGGCGGTCCTGCTGGTGTTCGCCTGGATCATGGGCTTCCGGATCCAGACCGACCCGGTGTCCGCGCTGCTCGCGATCGTGGTGGTGATCGCCTTCGCGCTGGCGATGTGCTGGATCACGGTGTTCCTCGGGATGCTGATCAAGAGCCAGCAGGCCGTGCCCGGCGTGGCGATGGCGTTCATGTTCCCGCTCACCATGGGCAGCAACGTGTTCGTCCCGACCGAGACGATGCCGGGCTGGCTGCAGGCCTGGGTGGGCATCAACCCGGTCACCCAGCTCGCGGACACCGCCCGGGGGCTGATGATCGGCGGGCCGGTCCTGGGGCCGCTGACGGCAACCCTGATCTGGATGGTGGCCATCGTGGCGGTGTTCTTCCCGCTGGCCATGTGGGCTTATCGCCGCCGGGTGTGAGTCGTGGGGCGGTTCCTCCCTTGGTCGGGGGTGGGGGGAACCGCCTTTCGCGCGCGGGTATCACCGCTTTGGGGTTCGGTGGTGGTACCGGGGTGGGGTTGGTGGGGAAAGTGCCGTTGGGCGCGGGGCTGGGTTTGGGCTCAAAGCGGTGGGTGGTCGGCTTGGGTGTGCTGCAGTTTCAATCGAAATTGCAGTCGTCACCACACCTCCAACGGCCGTCGTAGGGCGTTGTCTCTCGGACGACCGTCGTGAGTCGGTCCCCTCGGACGATCGTCCTGCCTGACCCTCGGGCGGTCGTGGTCGTTTCGGGGCTTGCGGGTGGTCGGGCTGGTTGTGGGGGGCTTTCACTCCTCCAGCGCTGCGCGGAGCTCTTCGAATGCCGCTTCGCGGGAGAGCGTTGCTCCGCTCTCCTTTGCTGCTTCGTGGGTTTCGCCGAGGGTTCGGAGCAGGTTGCGGACGTCCGGGTCACCTTCGTCGAGCTGGCCGCGCAGGGCTATTGCCAGGCCGAGCAGGTGTGCCGCTGATTCCGGGCGGTTCTGGGCGAATTCCGCGCACGCCGCCTGCTCCGCGATGGCCGCGGTCATCGGCATGTTTCGGAGGTCCAGGCCGATGACCAGCGCTTCGGACAGTTCCGCGCGTGCGGCGTCGAAGCGGCCTTCAGCGGTGTGCAGGCGGGCTTCGCAGAGCTTCACGAGCTGCTGGAGGGGCTGCGGGGTCACCGTCACGTCGCCGAGGATTTCGCGCAGGCGGGCCAGGTGCTCTCGGGCTTCCGCGTAGTTCCCGGTCAGGCGGGCCACTTCGACCAGTCCGCTCAGGGCACCAATGCGGTGGTGCGGGAAGACGTTCCGGCCGGTTTCCTCGGCTCGCCGCAGCTGTTCCTGCGCGCCCTCCAGGTCGCCCGCGCGCAGGCGTTCGACACCGATCCGGGCCAGCACCGACACCAGGTCGTCGGTGCAGCGCAGTTCGCGCAGGGTGGCGGCGGATTCCTGCAGCGCCTCGATCGCGCCCTCGTGGTCGCCGCGCTGGGAGCGCAGTTCGGCCAGGATGTGGATCGTGCTCGCGGTTCCCCACCGGTCGCCGATCGCGCGGAACTCGGCGAGCGCGGCCAGCAGGTCCTTCTCCGCCGCACCGGGGTTCCCGGAGTGCTCGGAACCCCAAGCGCGGCAGTACAGCCCGGCGGCGCGCGACCACGGGCGCGGGTCCTGCAGCGCGGACTCCACACATCTGTCCATTTCGGACGGTGCACCGGAGAGCATCCAGGCCACCGGCTCCATCATCGCCGCGTACAGGTACCGGGACCGCGCCCCGGTGTCGCGGACCGCGGTCACCGCGTCGCGCAGGCGGGTGAACCAGTCCGGCTCGTCGGCGACCATCCGCAGCATCAGCTCGACCACCGCGCGGCTCTCCGGCGGGGCCGCGCCCGGCAGCGCGGCGACCGCGCTCAGCCGACCGGTCAGCTCCTCGTGCTGCGCGGCCATCGACCAGTACCAGCACAGCGCCGCCACCAGCCGGATCCCGCGGTCCGCGTCCCCGGACGAGGTCGCCTGGTGCAGCGCGGCGATGATGTTGTCGTGGTCGGCGTCGAGCCGGTCCATCCAGTCGATCTGCTCGGCCAGGTGCAGGTGCGGCGCGGCGCGCTCGGCGAAGTCGACGTAGTACGCGGTGTGCGAGGCGCGCAGGACGTCCTCCTCCCCCGCCGCGGCGAGCTGCTCGCCGCAGAAGGCGCGCACCGTCTCCAGCATCCGGTAGCGCATGCCCTGGCCCGAATCCACCGCCTCCACCAGGGATTTCTCCACCAGCGACAGCAGCACGTAGAACGCGTCGCCGCTGGTGAGCTCGGCGTCGGCGCAGACCCCGGAGATCGCCTCCGGGGTGGCGCTCCCGGCGAACACCGACAGCCGCCGGGCCAGCGTCCGCTCCTGCTCGGTGAGCAGGTCCCAGCTCCACTCCACGACCGCGCGCAGCGTCCGGTGGCGCGGCATCGAGGTGCGGTTGCCGTTGGTGAGCAGGCGGAACCGGTCGTCCAGCCGGTCGGCGATCTGCCGCGCGCTCATCGCCCGCAGCCGGGCCGCGGCGAGCTCGATGGCCAGCGGCATGCCGTCCAACCGGCGGCAGATCTCCACGACGTCACCGATGTTGCCCTCGTCCAGCGAGAACCCGGGCCGCGCGGCCGCCGCCCGGTCCGCGAACAGCTGCACCGCCGCGGATTCCCCTGCCTCGGCGGTGGATTCCGGCAGCTCCAGCGGGCCGACGGGCAGCAGCCGCTCCCCGGCGACCGCCAGCGGCTCCCGGCTCGTCGCGAGCACCTGGAGCTGCGGCGAGCGGCCCAGGACCTCCTGCGCGAACTCGGCGACTGCGCCGATCACGTGCTCGCAGTTGTCCAGCACCAGCAACGTCGGTTCCGCCGCGAGCAGCTCCCCCACCCGGCTCAGGGCGTGCGCCTTCGGCGCTTCCAGCAGCCGGTTCTCGCGGACGCCCAGCGCGGTCAGCACCGCCGACGTCAGGTCCTGCTCGTCGCGCAGCGGCGCGAGCTCCACGAACCACACCCGGCGGTCCGACATGCCAGCCGCGGTCTCGGTGGCCAGCCGCGTCTTCCCGGCACCACCCGGCCCGAACAGCGTGACCAGCCGAGCATCGGCCAGTTCCGCCCGCGTGCGCTCGATCTCGCGCTCCCGGCCGACGAAACTGCTCAACCGCGTCGGCAGCACGGCCGGGCTCGACGCCCGGCGCGGTTCGGGGCGCGGCGCGAGCGCGGGATCACCGCGCAGCATCGCGAGCTGCAGATCCTTCAACTCCTGCGACGGCTCCACGCCGAACTCGTCGTCCAGCCGACGCCGCAACGCCTCGAACACCGCTAGCGCGTCCGGCTGCCTCCCGCACGCGTAGAGCGCGCGGATGCGCAACGACGTGAGCCGCTCGCGCAGCGGATAACGCGCGCACAAGCCTTGCAGCTCGGGCACCAGGTCGACCTGGTGACCAGCGCGCAGATCCGCCTCGACCCGGTCTTCGAGCGCCGTGAGCCGCAGCTCGTCCAACCGCGCCACCTGCGCCTCGGCGAACGGCGCGTCGGGGAAGTCCGCGAGCGCGCCGCCGCGCCACAGCGCCAGCGCCTCGCGGAGCGCGGCGGCAGCCGCGTCGACCTGGCCGTCGCGGAGCAGGCGGCGGCCATCGGCCGCGAGCCGCGCGAAGCGGTTGGTGTCGACGTCGTCGGGATCGACCAGGAGGGCGTAGCCCGACGGGTCGGAGCGGAGCTCCAGGGCGCCGTCGAGCGCGCGGCGCGCGCGGGAGACGAGCGACTGGAGCGCGTTGAGCGCGCCGGTCGGCTGGGCGGAGCCCCAGAGGTCGGCGATGAGCACCTCGGTGGCGATGGTGCGACCGGCTTCGAGCGCGAGCCGCGCGAGGAGCGTGCGGACCCGGAGGCCGCCGACGTCGACCGTCCGGCCGTCGGGGGTGTTCAGCCGGAATGGCCCCAGGAGCGCGACACGCACCTGCCCAGCTTCTCAAAAACCCCGGACCGGATGCTCGCAAATATGCGGTCGTGAGTGCGTAACAGTGTTCGAACACTGTTACGCACTCACGACCCCCAGCGGCCGTTCCGGCGCAGCACCGAGACAGCGGCGACCGTGGCGTGGCCGCGCCACTCCAGGGACGCCGCGTCCGAGTAGCTGGTGAAGTCCACCGCCCAGCCGCCGTCCGGGAGCTGCCCGCGCTCCAGCCGGTCCAGGTCGGCGGAGACGGCTCCGGGGTCGAGCAGGACGCGGACCGGGCGGTCGGGTTCGGGCGCGTAGTCGAGGAGGTGGAGGGTTTCGCCCTCGGCTCCGCCGACGACGGCGACCGCGCCGTCGCGCGGGACGAACTGGCCGAGGTGGTCGAGCAGGTCGCGCGCCTCCGGGTGGGTGTCGGAGGCGGCGTCGACGAGCTGGAGGGCGAAGGAGAGGACGTAGGCGAAGGGGGCCTCCTCGATCCGGCGGATCGCGTCGAAGCAGTACCGCGTCGCCGTCTCCAGCCACGGGTGGTCGCGGACCGACCCGTCCCAGCGCGCGAGGCGGTGCGCCTGCGCCACCACGGCCGCGGTGATCTGCAGCGACGACTCCTCGGGGTTCGCCTGGACCCAGAACGGGGCGCAGGCCGCGGGGTCGCTGACCGGCAGCGCGAAGGGCAGGCCGCCGTCGGGGAGCGTCGCGGTGTTCAGCCAGTCGAGGAGCGCTGCGGTGTGCGGGGAGTTCGCGGCTTCGGCGTCCACGAGCGCTTCGAAGGCGTGCAGCGCGCCACCGGGCTGGCTCTCCGGCGCTCGGAGGTCCGGTTCCAGGCCCCACCCGTAGCCGCCGTCGGGATTCCGGTAGCCGTCGAGCGCGCTGACGACCGCCTGGCGAGCGGCCTCGCCACCGCTGGTCAGGGCCTCGAAGCGCCGCCGGTCGAGGATTCTCGCGTGCGAGGTCAGGAACGTCCTCGCACGGCCCAGGTCGATGCTCATACCAGCACCCTGGCATCCGCGAGCCCGGCCCGGCTTGGACGAATCGGCCACTACCCGATGAGCGCGGCGGGGGTCCGCCCCGCGAGCCGCTTGGCCTCGCGGGTGAAGTGGGCCTGGTCGACGTAGCCCGCGGTCGCGGCGGCCTCGGCCAGCGGCAACCCCGACCTCGCCAGGTGGAGCGCGCGCTGGAAGCGGTGGATCTGCGCGAGGGACTTCGGGCCGTAGCCGAAGACCCGGTTGCTGAGCCTGCGCAACGACCGTTCCGACAGGTCGTGGAGCTGCGCCGTCTCCCGCACGCTCAGCCCGTCGCGGGCCGCGCGGTCCAAGGAGGCCGCGAGGCGCAAGGCCGAGCGGTCGGGGTCGGCGCGGGTCCACAAGTCGATGAAGACCTGCTCGAGGGCATCGGCCGCGCCGACCTCGAACGACCGCGCGGGGAGAGCGACCAGCTCGGACAGCGCGACCCGCCGGTCGGTCAGCTCGTCGGCGGGGACGCCCAGCAGCGCGTGGGCCACGCCCGGGGCGAGCCGGAGACCCCAGGCCACCTCGCCCGGCACGCTCTCGAAGGACATGGCCCGGGTGTCGGCACCCGCGACGACCAGGTGGTTCTGGAACCACATCAGGTCCAGCACGCCGTCCGGGACGACGTGCTTGTGCCCGTCCGACAGCACGCGCCACAGCGTCGCCCCGGTCCTGGGGCCGCGTCGCGCCGCGTAGCTGGCCACGGTTCCACCTCCATCCGTTCGGCCGATCGTAGGCGTGATCCGACCCTCAAAGCAGGCGTAGCAGTGGCATAGATCACTGCCCGTGCGGCTGGAGTGCGCCGAACGGCTGGAATCATGGAACAAACGGACATTTATTCCGATCAACGTTCCGCTTGTGCCGCGACCGCCGCGGCGGAGCACCCCTACCCGGAGCCGCTCGAATGGATCTGACGACGTTAGCCGCCACCTCCGCCGAACCGACCGGCTTCACCGCCTGGGTGATCTCCGTGATGGAAGCGCTCGGCGGCCCCGGCGCCGGGGCCATCGTCGCCCTGGAGAACCTGTTCCCGCCGATCCCGTCCGAGGTGATCCTGCCGCTGGCCGGGTTCACCGCCAGCCAGGGCGGCATGACCGTCATCGGCGCGATCCTGTGGACCACGCTCGGCTCGCTGGTCGGCGCCCTCGCGCTCTACGGCATCGGCGCCACGCTGGGCCGCGACCGCACCCGCGCCATCGCGGCGAAGCTGCCGCTGGTCAAGATCGCCGACATCGACAAGACCGAGGCGTGGTTCGCCAAGCACGGCGTCAAGGCGGTGTTCTTCGGCCGCATGATCCCGCTGTTCCGCAGCTTCATCTCGCTGCCCGCCGGCGTCGAGCGCATGCGCGTGAGCACCTTCGCGCTGTTCACCACCCTCGGCAGCCTGATCTGGAACACGGTCTTCGTGCTCGCGGGCTACCTGCTGGGCGAGAGCTGGTACCTGGTCGAGCAGTACGCCGGGGTGTTCTCCAAGGCGGTGCTGGTCGTGGCGGTCCTCGCCGTGGTGGCCTTCGTGGTGGTCCGCATCCGCAACAACCGCAGCGACACCGAGCCCGACGACGTGCCCACGGTCCAGTTCGCCCGGGTCTCCGCGGAAGCCCCCACCGAGGAGTTCCGCCGCCTCCGCTGACACCGGACCCCTCCGCCGGGCCCCTGACCAGGGCTTGCAGTTTCAACTGAAACTGCGGCCACCGGGCCCCGGACCTTCCCGGCCGAGGACGACGACCGGACCCGGACATGCGGAAGGCCCCGCTCCCGGTGGGGGCGGGGCCTTCCGCTGCGGTGGGTCAGGCGGACTCGGGGTCCGTGCCCTCCTGCTTGTCGTCGGAGCTCGCCGAGACCGCGACCGGCGGGGTGTCCGGGACCAGCGAGGGCTTCGCCTCGCCGCGGAAGGTGAAGTGCGCCTTGTCGTCGGCGCCTTCGCCGTCCCAGCCCTCGACGTCCACGATCACGATCTGGCCCGGCTGGATCTCGCCGAACAGGATCTTCTCGGACAGCTTGTCCTCGATCTCCCGCTGGATCGTCCGGCGCAGCGGCCGCGCGCCCAGCACCGGGTCGAACCCGCGCTTGGCCAGCAGCTTCTTCGCCTTCTCGGTCAGCTCCAGGGCCATGTCCTTGCCCTTGAGCGCCTTCTCCACCCGGCCCGAGAGCAGGTCGACCATCTGGATGATCTCGGCCTCGGTGAGCTGGTGGAAGACGATCACGTCGTCGATGCGGTTGAGGAACTCCGGCCGGAAGTGCTTCTTCATCTCCTCGTGGACCTTGGACTTCATCCGCTCGTAGTTGGACTCAGCGCCCTGACCACTGGAGAAGCCCAGGCCGACGGCCTTGGAGATGTCCTGCGTGCCGAGGTTCGAGGTGAAGATCAGCACCGTGTTCTTGAAGTCCACCGTGCGGCCCTGACCGTCGGTGAGGCGGCCGTCCTCCAACACCTGCAGCAGCGTGTTGTAGATCTCCTGGTGGGCCTTCTCGATCTCGTCGAACAGGACCACGGAGAACGGCTTGCGGCGGACCTTCTCGGTGAGCTGGCCGCCCTCCTCGTAGCCGACGTACCCGGGCGGGGCGCCGAACAGCCGCGAGGCGGTGTAGCGGTCGTGGAACTCACCCATGTCGATCTGCACGAGCGCGTCGTCGTCGCCGAACAGGAACTCCGCCAGCGCCTTGGACAGCTCGGTCTTACCCACACCGGACGGACCGGCGAAGATGAACGAACCGGACGGGCGCTTCGGGTCCTTCAGGCCCGCACGCGTGCGGCGGATCGCCTGGGACACGGCCTTCACCGCGTCGTCCTGGCCGATGATCCGCTTGTGCAGCTCCTCCTCCATGCGGAGCAGGCGGGTGGTCTCCTCCTCGGTGAGCTTGAAGACCGGGATGCCGGTCCAGTTCGCCAGCACCTCGGCGATCTGCTCGTCGTCGACCTCGGCGACCACGTCCAGGTCACCGGCCTTCCACTGCTTCTCCCGCTCCTCCTTCTGGCCGAGGAGCTGCTTCTCCTCGTCCCGCAGGCGGGCGGCCCGCTCGAAGTCCTGCGCGTCGATCGCGGACTCCTTCTCGCGGCGGACGTCGGCGATCTTCTCGTCGAACTCGCGCAGGTCCGGCGGAGCGGTCATCCGGCGGATGCGCATCCGGGCCCCGGCCTCGTCGATCAGGTCGATCGCCTTGTCCGGCAGGAAGCGGTCGTTGATGTAGCGGTCGGCCAGGCTGGCCGCGGCCACCAGCGCGGAGTCGGTGATCGACACCCGGTGGTGCGCCTCGTAGCGGTCCCGCAGACCCTTCAGGATCTCGACGGTGTGCTCCAGCGACGGCTCGCCGACCTGGATCGGCTGGAACCGGCGCTCCAGGGCCGGGTCCTTCTCGACGTACTTGCGGTACTCCTCGAGCGTGGTGGCGCCGATGGTCTGCAGCTCACCGCGGGCCAGCATCGGCTTGAGGATGCTCGCCGCGTCGATCGCGCCCTCGGCGGCGCCCGCGCCGACCAGGGTGTGGATCTCGTCGATGAACAGGATGATGTCGCCGCGGGTCTTGATCTCCTTGAGCACCTTCTTCAGGCGCTCCTCGAAGTCACCGCGGTACCGGGAACCGGCGACCAGCGAGCCCAGGTCCAGGGTGTAGAGCTGCTTGTCCTTCAGGGTCTCGGGCACCTCGCCCTTGACGACCTTCTGGGCCAGGCCCTCCACCACGGCCGTCTTGCCGACGCCCGCCTCGCCGATGAGCACCGGGTTGTTCTTGGTGCGCCGCGAGAGGACCTGCATGATCCGCTCGATTTCCTTCTCCCGGCCGATCACCGGGTCGAGCTTGCCCTCGCGCGCGCTCTGCGTCAGGTTGCGGCCGAACTGGTCCAGCACCAGCGACGACGACGGGGTGCCCTCGCCGCGGCCACCGGCCTCCGCCGGCTCCTTGCCCTGGTAGCCGGAGAGCAGCTGCAGGACCTGCTGGCGCACCCGGTTCAGGTCCGCGCCCAGCTTGACCAGCACCTGCGCGGCCACGCCCTCGCCCTCGCGGATCAGCCCGAGCAGGATGTGCTCGGTGCCGATGTAGTTGTGGCCGAGCTGCAGCGCCTCGCGCAGCGACAGCTCCAGCACCTTCTTCGCCCGCGGGGTGAACGGGATGTGCCCGCTCGGGGCCTGCTGCCCCTGACCGATGATCTCCTCGACCTGTTGGCGCACGCCCTCAAGCGCGATACCCAACGACTCGAGCGCCTTGGCGGCGACACCCTCACCCTCGTGGATCAAGCCCAGGAGAATGTGCTCGGTGCCGATGTAGTTGTGGTTGAGCATCCGGGCCTCTTCCTGGGCCAGGACGACCACCCGCCTCGCGCGGTCGGTGAACCTCTCGAACATTCGCACTCCCTGACTGCTGCGCCGGCGGTCTCGTTGGCTGGACACGGCTCCTGCATCGCCGATGCCCACGACGGGTTCAGCACTCTTGAGGACCACTGTAGTAGCCCCACCCGGTCGCGGTCCGTGCCCGCTACGGCCTGCTGCCCACATTCTTGTCCGGCACCCTGACCAACGGCTCGCTGGCCTGCGGGATTCCGGATTTACACCGATCGGATGGCCCTGTCCGCTGAGCGCGAACACGGCCCGCTAGCTGGGCTGATCGGGTTTCCCCGCCCCGCGGCCGCCGATCGGCACCACCATCGGGGTACCCGCCACCGGATCAGCAATCACGCGCGCGTTGAGCCCGAAGACCTCGGCCAGCAGCGGCTCGGTGAGCACCTCGGACGGCTCGCCCTCCGCGACCACGGCGCCGTCCTTCATCGCCACCAGCCGGTCGGCGTAGCGGGCGGCCAGGTTGAGGTCGTGCAGCACCATCACCACGGTGCGGCCGCTCTCGTCGTGCAGCTGCCCGACCAGCTCCAGCACGTCCACCTGGTGGGACAGGTCGAGGTAGGTGGTCGGCTCGTCGAGCAGCAGCAGGTCGGTGCCCTGGGCCAGCGCCATGGACAGCCAGGCGCGCTGCCGCTGGCCGCCGGAGAGCTCGTCCAGGGTGCGGTCGGCGAGGTCGGAGATGCCGGTCATGCCCAGCGCCTCGGCGACCGCGGACTCGTCGTCGGAGGACCACTGCCGGTACCAGGACTGGTGCGGGTGCCGCCCGCGCGCGACCAGGTCGGCGACGGTCAGGCCCTCGGGCGCGACCGGCGACTGCGGCAGCACGCCGAGCACCTTCGCGACCTCCCTGGTCGGCATCTTGTGGATCTGCTTGCCGTCCAGCAGCACGCTGCCGCGCTGCGGGTGCAGCAGCCGCCCGAGGGCGCGCAGCAGGGTCGACTTGCCGCAGCCGTTCGGGCCGATCACCGCGGTGATCGTGCCGTCCACGACGTCGAAGTCCAAGCCGTCGGCGATGACCCGGTCGCCGTAGGCCAGCTTCAGGTCGCTGGCGTGCAGCCGCTGCCGGGGAGCACCGGCGGCGCCGGTCTTCTCGCTGGACGTGGCGGACGCGGTCATGCCCTGTCCCGCCTCTCCCCAGCCCGCCTCTCCGCGATTTTCAGTGGTGGTCGCGTTCGAGAGGGAACTCGCGTCTTGGGGGTTTCTCGTGGCTGGGTTGCGTCACGGTCCCCTGAGGTGCTGTTGGGCAGAGGTGGGGTTGGCATAAGGGGTGTCATGCGCGGACCTCTCGGTAGCGACGGACGAGCAGGTAGATCAGGTACGGCGCACCCAAGATGGCGGTGACGATGCCGACCGGCAGCTCCAGGTTGCCGAACGCGGTCCGCGAGATCACGTCCGCGCCGACCACCAGCGCGGCGCCGAACACCATCGAGGCCAGCAGCGGCGGGCGCGAGCTGCGCGCCAGGCGCAGCGCGATCTGCGGGGTGGCCAGCGCGACGAACTGGATCGGCCCGGCCGCCGCGGTGGCGATGGACGCCAGCACCACCGCGGCCAGCAGCAGCATCCCGCGGGACAGGTCCATGCGGACGCCCAGGCCGCGCACGGTGTCGTCGTCGAACTGCAGCGCGCCGAGCACGTGCGAGCCGATCAGGGTCAGCGGGACCAGCACGCACAGCGCGACGGCCGTCGGCACCACGTGCTCCCAGCCGCGCGCGTTGAGGCTGCCGGTCAGCCACACCAGGGCGCGGCCCGCCTCGTTGACGTCGCCGACGGTCAGCAGCCAGTAGGTGGCGTTGCCCGCCAGGGCGCTGACCCCGACGCCGACCAGCACAAGCCGGTAGGAGTCCACCCCGCGCCGGTAGGCCAGCCCGTAGACGGCCACCCCGGTGAGCAGGCCGCCCACCAGCGCGACGAGCGGCAGGCCGTAGTCGGCCAGCGCCCCGGCCAGGCTGCCCGCGGTGCCGCCGAGCACGATCACCGTGGTGGCCGCGGTGCCCGCGCCCCAGGTGATGCCGAGCATGTCCGGGCTGGCCAGCGGGTTGCGCGCGAGGGTCTGCATGAGCGCGCCGGACAGGCCGAGCGCGGCGCCGACCAGCAGCGCGGTCAGCGCTCTGGGCAGCCGCAGCTCCAGGACGATGATCTGCTGAGCCCGGTCGCCGCCGCCGACCAGCGTCTGCAGCACCTCCAGCGGGCTGATCTGGTACTCGCCGAGGCCGACGTCGAGCACGAAGACCGCCAGCAGCAGCACCAGCCCGCCGAGCAGCGCCAGCAGCGGCCGCCAGCGCAGCACCCCGGAGAACGGCCCGAGCCGCGTCGGTCGCCGCCCGGCGACCCCGCCTTCCAGCACCTGGGTCACAACCGCACCAACTTCCTGCGGCGCACGAGCGCGATGAAGAACGGGGCGCCGACCATCGCCAGCATCACCCCGACCTGGACTTCGGACGGGCGCGCCACGAGGCGCCCGAGCACGTCGGCCAGCAGCACCAGCGAGGCGCCGAGCAGCCCGGCGAAGGGCAGCAGCCAGCGGTAGTCGGCACCGGTGAAGTACCGGGCCACGTGCGGCACGATCAGCCCCACGAAGCCGATCGGCCCGCAGATCGCGACCGCGCTGCCGACCAGGATCGCGATCGCCGCGATCCCGGCCCGGCGCGACCACTCCACCCGGTGCCCCAGCGAGCGGGCGACGTCCTCGCCGAGCGACAGCGCGTTCAGCCCGCTGGCGTTGGTCAGCGCCAGCACGATGCCGACCAGCACGAACGGCAGCACCTGCGGGATCACCGAGGGGTCGGTGACCGCGATCGAGCCGACCTTCCAGAACCGGTAGGTGTCCATCGTCTGCTGGTCGGTGAGCACCAGCGCCGAGGTGATCGCCTGCAGCAGGAAGCTGATCGCGGTCCCCGCCAGCGCCAGGGTCACCGGGGTCGGCCCGCCGCGGCCGATCGAGCCGATGGCGAACACCGCCAGCGCGCCGAGCACCGCCCCGGCGAAGCCGAACCAGATGAACCCGATCAGCGTGGTGACGCCGAAGGTGTAGATGGCCAGGACCACGGCCAGCGCCGCGCCCTGGGTGATGCCGAGGATGCCGGGGTCGGCGATGGGGTTGCGGGTGTGGCCCTGCATCAGCGCCCCGGCCAGGCCGAGCCCGACCCCGGCGAGCACGCCGACGATGGTGCGCGGCACCCGCAGCTCGCGGATGATCAGGTCGTTCTCGGTGCCGGTCGGCGCGAACAGCCCGCTCCACACCTCGCCCAGCGGGATCGTCTTGGCCCCGACCACGACGCTGAGCACGCAGCTGGCCAGCAGCGCCACCAGCAGGACGGCGATGCCGACGAGTCGTCGGCGACGGCGTTCGCGCAGGCGGGTACCACCGGTCGCGGCCCGCTCGGCTGTGCGTGGACCGTCGACGGCCAGGCTGCCACTCACGTCCCACTCCCTCTGCCGGATCACCCGATCGTGCTTAGGTTAGGCCCACCTAAGCGCGTGGCCCAGAGCGGGGCGGGATGTCCACCGTCACACCTCGGCGCCGAACCCGCCCGAAAACGCGCCGCGGAACGATCACCACCGCTTTTCCCGATTTTCCGCCGAATGGCGTCGTCCGAACGCGACGAGGGGCGTTCGTCCGGCTCTTCGCCGTCCGAACGCCCCTCTGCAGTCCTCGTTCAGTTCGCCTGGTGGTACTGCTCCACGATGTCGGCCGGGATCCGACCGCGGTCCGACACCTTCAGGCCCCGCTTGCGCGCCCATTCCCGAATGGCCTGGTTCTGCTCGCGGTCCGCGCTCGTGGAACCGCCGCCGGAACGGGCACCGCCCGACCCCGGACGCGGCCCCGGCTTCTTCCGGCCGCCCGCCCGCCGCGCGTTGGAGACGTAGTTGGCCAGGGCGTCCCGCAACTCGCTCGCATTGTCCGCGGAAAGGTCGATCTGGTACGACACGCCGTCCAATCCGAACTCGACGGTTTCGTCGGCCTGGCCGCCGTCCAGATCGTCGACAAGGGTGACAGTGACCTTCTGCGCCATCTTCGAAGTCCTCCCCGGAAGAGCAAAATGTGCCAGAACGGGACAGCACGAACTGCTGGGAGCGGGAACTCCCCCGCGAGTACTCCAATAGCCGTCACCGATGCATTCTGAGCTCAGGTTAGCGCAGTAACTGCGATAATGCACTCACCTCTGCCCGAAAATTCACCGCGACGTCCCTGATCGGGTCATTCGGGGCGGACCAGCGGGAACAGGATCGTCTCCCGGATACCGAGACCGGTCAACGCCATCAACAACCGGTCGATACCCATTCCGACCCCGCCGCTGGGCGGCATTCCGTACTCGAGCGCGCGCAGAAAGTCCTCGTCGACCGGCATCGCCTCGTCGTCCCCGGCCGCCGCGAGCTTGGCCTGCTCCTCCAGCCGGGCGCGCTCCACCACCGGGTCGACCAGTTCCGAGTAACCGGTGGCCAGCTCGAACCCGCGGATGTACAGGTCCCACTTCTCGGCCAGGCCCGGCCGCTCCCGGTGCTGCCGGGTCAGCGGCGAGGTCTCCACCGGGAAGTCGCGCACGAACGTCGGAGCGGTCAAATGGTCGCCGACCAGGTGCTCCCACAGCTCCTCGACGAGCTTTCCGTGGCCGTGCGCCGGATCGGTCTGCAATCCCCGCGAGTCGGCGTGCTTGCGGAGCACCTCGACCGGAGTTTCCGGGGTGATCTCCGAATCCAGCGCTTCGGACAGCGAGTCGTACATCCGGATCGAGGTCCACTCGCCGGACAGGTCGTACTCGGTTCCGTCGTACCAGGTGACCACCTGCGAACCGGCGACCTTCTCCGCCGCCTCCTGGATCAGGGACCTGGTCAGCGCGGCCATGTCGTTGTAATCGGCGTACGCCTGGTAGAACTCCAACATGGCGAACTCCGGCGAGTGGGAAGAATCACTCCCCTCGTTGCGGAAGTTCCGGTTGATCTCGAAAACCCTCTCGATCCCGCCGACCACGCAACGCTTCAGGTACAACTCCGGCGCGATCCGCAGGAACAGATCGATGTCGAAGGCGTTCGAATGCGTCACGAACGGCCGCGCCGCAGCACCGCCCTGCAACGTCTGCAGCATCGGGGTTTCCACCTCGACGAAACCGCGCCGCTCGAACGATTCCCGCAACGAGCGCTGCACCGCGGCCCGAGTGCGCACGGTGTCCGCGGCCTGCTTTCGGACGATCAGGTCGACATAGCGCTGCCGGACCCGCATTTCCTCGCCGAGTTCCTTGTGCATGACCGGCAGCGGGCGCAGCGACTTGGCCGCCATTCGCCATTCGTCGGCCATCACGGACAGCTCGCCGCGGCGGGAGGTGATCACCTCGCCGCGCACGAAGACGTGGTCGCCGAGGTCGACCTCGCTCTTCCACATGGCCAGCGAGTCCTCGCCGACCTGCTTGAGGCTGAGCATCGCCTGGAGCTCGGTGCCGTCGCCCGCGCGCAGCGTGGCGAAGCACAGCTTGCCGGTGTTGCGCAGGAACATCACGCGGCCGGCGACGCCGACCTGCTCACCGGTGGCGGTGTCCGGCTCGAGCCCCTGGTGGGCGGCGCGGACCTCGGCGAGCTCGTGCGTGATGGGCAGGGTCACCGGGTACGGGTCGACTCCGGCCGCGAGCAGGCGTTCCCGCTTCTCCCGCCGGACCCGCATCTGCTCCGGCAGGTCGTCAACGCCGTCATCGCTGGTTGCCGGGGGAATGGAACGGTCCTCAGTCACGGGGACCAAGGGTACGGTTCCGCCCCTCGCGCCCTGCGAGCAGGCGTCCGTTCGAGCAGCGGTGGCCGTCCGCCGCTCAGGCGGTCTTGAAGTTGCGGTCGTAGACCAGGCGGAGGCCGAGGAGGGTGAGGTCGGGGACGTGGTGGGTGATCGTCGTCGACTCCGACACCACCAGGGGTGCCAGGCCGCCGGTGGCCAGGACCGTGGTGGGGCCGCCGTGGGTGGCCTCCAGCTCCGCCACGATGCGGCGGACCAGGCCGTCCACCTGCCCGGCGAAGCCGTAGAGGATGCCGGACTGCAGGCACTCCACGGTGTTCTTGCCGATCACCGAGCGGGGCCGGACCAGCTCCACCTTGCGCAGCTGCGCGGCGCGGGCGGCCAGCGCGTCCAGCGAGATCTCCACGCCGGGCGCGAACGCGCCGCCCAGGAACTCGCCCTTGGCCGAGATCACGTCGATGTTGGTGGAGGTGCCGAAGTCGACCACCACGCAGTTCGTGGCGTGCAGGTGGTGGGCGGCGAGGGTGTTGATCACCCGGTCCGCGCCGACCTCCTTCGGGTTGTCCACCAGCAGCGGGACCCCGGTGCGCACGCCCGGCTCGACCACCACGCGCGGCACGTCGTCCCAGTACCGGCCGAGCATGACGCGCAGTTCGCGCAGCAGGGCGGGCACCGTGGACAGCGCCGCGATGCCGGTGACCCGTTCGGCGTGGTCCCCGAGCAGACCGCGCATGGTCAGCGCCATCTCGTCGGCGGTCATCCGCGGCTCGGTGCGCATCCGCCAGTCGTGGACCAGCGTCGCGGCGAGGTCGGAGCTGTCCGATCCGGTGTCGTAGAGGCCCAGCGAGATGTTGGTGTTTCCGACGTCGATGGCCAGCAGCACGTGTCCGCCCCTTCCCGGGTTGTGCCGGTCGATCAGTGCTCGGGCTGCTGGAGGAGGGCGTCGAGCTTGGCCGCGTCGTCGGTCTCGGCCGGTGCGTCGACGACCACGCCAGCGCTGGTCAGCCCCGAGCCCTCCGGCGCGACGCCGGGCTGGTCGCCGGTCTCCAGGATCTTGTTGTCCGCGTCGACGAAGATCACCTTCGGCCGGATCGAGCGGGCCTCCAGCTCGTCCATCACGCCGTAGGCGATCAGGATGACGAGGTCACCGGGCTCGATCAGGTGCGCGGCGGCCCCGTTGATCCCGATCACGCCGGAGCCGCGCTCGCCGGTGATCACGTAGGTCTCCAGGCGGGCGCCGTTGGTGACGTCCACGATGGTCACCTGCTCGCCCTCGAGCAGGTCCGCGGCGTCCATCAGGTCGGCGTCCACCGTGACCGAGCCGACGTAGTGCAGGTCGGCCTGGGTCACCGTGGCGCGGTGGATCTTGGACTTCAACATGGTGCGGAACATCGCAGACCTCCTACTGCCGATACCGCAACTCTCGCCGACGTATCTTCGCGCGGTGCGCGGTGGCCCCCACCGGCACCCGCGCCGTCGGCCCGGTCAGGGCTGCTCCGGAACGCCGAGCAGCACCTTGGCGTTGTCGAGCAGCCGGGTGGTGCCGACGCGGGCCGCCACCAGCAGCCGCGCCTCGCCCCCGGCCGGGACCGGCCCGAGCTCCGGATCGCGCAGCTCCAGGTAGTCGACCTCCACCGACGGCTCGGTGGCCAGCACCTCGCCCGCGGCTTTGAGCACCGCGTCCGCGCCCGCCGGTCCGGCGTGCGCCCCGGCGGTCAGGGCCGCCGAGATCGCCAGCGCGGCGCGGCGCTGCTCGTCGCTGAGGTAGGCGTTGCGGGAGGACAGCGCCAGGCCGTCCGGTTCCCGCACGGTGGGGATGCCCTGGATGCGCGCGTCCAGGTTCAGCTCGCGCGCCATGCGCCGGATCAGCACCAGCTGCTGGTAGTCCTTCTCGCCGAAGAACGCCAGGTCCGGGCGCACGACGTTGAGCAGCTTCAGGACGACGGTGAGCACGCCGTCGAAGTGGCCCGGCCGGGCCGCGCCCTCCAGCTGCTCGCCGAGCGGTCCGGAGTGGACGGTCAGCTGCGGGTCGTCGCCGTACATCTGCTGGACCGACGGCGCGAAGACCAGCTCGACCCCGGCCTCCCGGCACAGCTGCAGGTCGGACTCGAAGCTGCGCGGGTAGCGGTCGAAGTCCTCGTTCGGCCCGAACTGCAGCGGGTTCACGAAGATCGACACGACCACCACCGCGTTGATGTCGCGGCGGGCCCGCTCGATCAGCTCCAGGTGGCCGCGGTGCAGCGCGCCCATGGTCGGCACGAGGTGGATCTTGCGCCCGGTGGCCCGCAGCGCGCGGGTGACCCGCGCCAGCTCGGCGGGCTCGCGGTGCACGGTCAGCGCACCGTGCTCGAAAGCTGCGCTCATCACGACTCCAGTGTTCCGCGCGCCGTGATCACGACGGCTCTTCGTCCAGTGCTTCGCGGACCTCGGCCGCGCCGTCCGCGCGCAGGATGCCCGCGCGCTCGGCCCGTTCGGCGGTCCGCCTGGCCAGTTCCCGGTAGCCCGGGACCACGCCCGGGTCCGCCTCGCGCAGGGCGGCGAGGTGCGCGCGGACGGTGCCCGCGTCGCCGCGCATCACCGGTCCGGTGATCGCGCGGTCGCCGAGGCGCAGCGCGTTGTCCAGCGACGCGGACAGGATCGGCGCCATGACGCGGTCGGCGTTGTCGACCCCGGCGCCGCGCAGCAGTTCCGCGCACTCGTTGACCAGGGTGATCAGGTGGTTCGCGCCGTGGGTGAGCGCCGCGTGGTACAGGCGGCGGGACTCCTCCGGCACCCGCACCGGCTCCATCCCCAGCTCCAGGGCCAGCGCCTCCGCCACGCTCCAGCCCGCCTCGTCCGCGGCGGACGCGGTGACGGCCATGCAGGCGTTGCCGAGCCGCTCGACGTCCTCGGCGCGACCGGTGAAGGTCATCGCCGGGTGCAGCGCCAGCGGGAGCACGCCGATCTCGGCCGCCGCGGCGAGCGCGGACACGCCGTGCGCCCCGGAGGTGTGCACCAGGATCTGCCCGGAGCGCAGGGATTCGGTGGCGACCAGGCCCCGGACCAGGCCGGTGATCGCGTCGTCCGGGACCGCCAGCAGCACGAGGTCGGCCTGCTTGGCGACCTCGTCCGGCGGCAGCACCGCGACCTCGGGGAGCAGTTCCTCCGCGCGGCGCAGCGACGCCTCGGACACCGCGGAAACCGCGACCACCTGGTGCCCCGCTCGCTGCAACGCCGCGCCCAGCACGGCGCCCACCCGGCCCGCGGAGATCACTCCAACGCGCAGCCGAGGGCCCGTGCGACCAGCAGACATCGCCACGTCGTCCTCCATACCGTTCCAGTCCCAACCACCGGGTACCGGACAGCAGCGCGAGAGTAGCCCGCCAACCGCCCGGTAACCCTCCCAGGTGGCGAGAACCACGCCGCGGCCACCCCGGGTCCACGCGATTTCAATGGAAATCGGAGGTCCGATTTCCATTGAAATCGCAGGAGTTCCGCACCGGACCCGACGTCCGCGCCCGGCCCGCGAGGTGCACAGTTTCAATTGAAACTGTGCACCCCCCACGCCGGACCACGGTTTCAATTGAGCCTTTTTCATCCTGTCCGTGGACCGCAGCTGCGAAGGGCGAACTGCACCGGTCGGCAGGTGTCGCATGCGCCGCCAGGCGCATAACCCACCCTCGCAACTCGCACCGCCGCGGGTTCACGGTGCCCACCCTTCTGGGGTTCCTTCCGGCGAGGACGGCCCTGACGCCGTGTATCGGGTCATACACAAGTCAGGGCACCCGGAGTCCAGGCGGGCGCTGAGGTTCCGCCACCCGCACCGCCACCCAGAACGAGGCTGGAAAAACCTCATCGATACTGCGGTCAGCCGCGGGGGCGCTGGGTCGGGGGCTTGGGCAGCGGGCGCTTCATGTTGTGCTGGGTCAGTTCGTTGAGCTTGATCCGGGCCGTTTGGATGGCCTGCTGGGTGCCCGCGGCCGAGCGCCGGGCCTGCTTGAGGTCCTCGATCAGCTTCTCGCGGCGGGCGCGGCGGGCCGCGCTGGTCGTGCGGCCCTCGGCCGCCCGGTGCTGCAGGAACGCCAGCTCGGTGACCGCGATCTGGTAGTCCCGGACCGCCTTGGCCGCCTCGTGGCCCGCGCTGCGGCGCACCTTGCGCAGCCAGCCCTTCCGACCGGCCAGGGTGGCCAGCATCTCCATCTCGCTGCGCACGATCAGCCCGGCCCGCTCCAGCACCGGCAGCTGCTGGATGACGATCTTCTGCTCGCGCTTGCGCTGCCACACCACCAGGCCGAAGGTGCCCATGAAGATCGGCACCATGATCAGGAAGTAGACGTTGAGGAACTCCGCGCCGCCCAGCAGCGTCGCCGCGTTCCACACCGCGTGCAGCAGGAACGCCGCCGCGAACCCGCTCAGCAGGTAGACCCAGCGCAGCCGCTTGTCGTCGGTGCGCGAGGCCAGACCGATGCCGATGCCGAACATCGAGCTGAACAGCGGGTGGGAGAACGGCGCCAGCACGCCGCGCATGATGAACACCGCGACCACGCCGCCCGCCGGGCCGCCGACGCCGCCGATCGCGAACGCCTTGCCGAAGTACAGGATGTTCTCGGTGAAGGCGAAGCCCGCCGCGGTCAGCGCCGCGTAGACGATGCCGTCCACCATCCCGTTGAACTCCGAGCGGCGCTTGAACCACAGCGCGACCACGAACAGCGCCTTCGCCGCCTCCTCCACCAGCGGCCCCATCACCGCGGTCAGGAAGAACTTCTGGTCGCCGGTGCCGAACAGTCCGTCGGCCAGCTGGATGACGGTGTCGTTGAGCAGCAGCGAGCAGGCGGTCGCCCCGCCCGCGCCCCACAGGAACGCGCCGAGCAGCAGCATCGGCGGCTCGGGCTCCCAGCGGTCGATCCAGATGATCGCGGCGAACACCACGCCGACCGGCAGCAGCGCGGCGAGCGCACCGACCAGCGCGGGCAGCAGACCGACCCGCGAGGTGGTGACCCCGGCCATCACCAGTCCGCAGATCCCGAGCACGATCAGGCCGGCGACCGGCCAACCGACGGCGTGGTGCTTTCGGGTCTGGAGCTTCCGCGCGCCGGAGAGGTCGGCGGCGGGCCCCCGGAGATCAGGACTCGACACGGACAAAACCCTAGAGAAGGGCATCCGGGGTCGCCCGGACAGTCACCTTCTCAGGCGCGTCGCCGCCGTCGGCGCTGCGTGTCGGAGGCGGCGCCGTAGGCCGCGAGCAGGTCGTTCACCGAGGTCCCCTCGGCGTGCGCCCCGGCCGGGTCCGGCGCGGGGGCGGGAGTCTGCTCCACCGGCGCCTTCGGGGGTTCCGGCGCGCGCTTCGGCGGTTCGTGGTGCTGCACCTTCTCCGGGCGGCGGACCGGCGCCGGGCGGGGCGGGTGCGCCTGCGCCGCCTGCGGTTTGAGGCGCGGGCGGGGCTTCGGGCGGTGCTCCTCGCGCGGCTGCTCGCCGGACAACCTGCTGATCAGCTCGGTGTTCTGGGTCGCGGCGGCGGGCAGCTCCCGGCCCGGCGGCGGCTGGACGAGCTGACCTTCGATCTTGTTGCCGTTCTCGCCCAGCGAGCGGACCCGGGTGGACTCGGCGCGCAGCGCGACCCGCTCGAACAGCACGTCGCCGCCGAGCACCTGCTCCAGGCTGGTCCGCAGCCGCTGCAGCTCCGCCTGCAGCGCCTTCAGCTCGCCGTCGGACTCCTCGGCGGCCTTCCGGCGCGCCTCGACCTCCGCCTCCAGCTCGAACTCGCGGCGGGCCGCGATCTCCCGCTCCAGCTCCAGCTCGTAGATCCGCTGCCGGTCCTCGGCGAGCTTCTCGTCCTGCGCGACCCGGTGGCGCAGCCGGGCGACCGCGAACGCCCCGACCAGCGCCGACCACAGGGCCGCGACCAGACCCAACCGCAGCAGGCGGGCGTCGTCGCTGATCACCAGCACGGCGGTGGCCGCGGCGGCGAGCACGAGCGCGCCGACCCACAGAGCGGTCGAGCCGCCTGCGCGGGATTCGGTCTCGGTACTGCCGCGGTCGGACATGCCCACCACGGTACCGGGCGGTTATCAGTTCGAGACCTGAAGGCGAGCAACGCGACTCCACTTTGGTCGTTGTGGAGCACCTCGCGGGCGTCCGAACGGCCGATGCCGTGACTACGATCACCCGCTCGGCGGCGGAAACGTTCTGGGCCGCTCCGCCCGGATGCCGCTTCAGCCGTCCCCGGCCCGTGAGCACTTTGTGGGGCTATGGCACCAGAAAGTGCTCACGGGAACATCGCGGACGGAGCGATCACGACCGCCGAGGTCGCTCACTCCTCGTCGTCGTAGGGCTCTTCCGGCTCGTCGGGGTTGCGCAGGCAGTTCTCCAACCACAAGCCCGCCGCGATCAGCGCCCCCGCGCTCACCAGACCGATCACCGCCGCGACGATGTCGGACTGCGCCGCCTCCACGGTCCGGACCAGCGGCACCAGGTAGGCGCCGAGGCCGATCCACGCCCCGGCCATGATCGCGCCCGCCATCGAGGACGCCTTGGCCAGCGCCACCGCGCGCGCCGCCGTCAGGCCGTCGACCGGCTCGGTGCCCGGCTTGCGCTGGACCCGCGGTCGCATGACCAGCGCCAGCACCAGGTCGACCAGCGCGATCAGCAGCAGCGTCGCCCCGGCCAGGACCGGCAGCCGCGGCAGGTCCCCGTAGGCGAGCCGGGTCAGCAGGTAGACCACGACCGCCGCCGCCACGCCACCGATGATCAGCTGGTGCGGTTTGGTGAACGAGAGGTGCTCTGCTTGTCGCGGTGCCACGGCTCCAGGATCGCACCTGATCCGACCGCGGGACGGGCCGGGCGAAAATCGTCTTGAGTCTCCCCCGACAGGAGGGCCGAAGGTGGTCGACGTGAACGACACCGCCCGCTACACGATCGGTGAACTGGCCCGTCGCACCGGATTGAGCGTGAAGACGATCCGGTTCTACTCCGACACCGGCGTGGTGCCGGCCACCGACCGGACCGCGTCCGGTTACCGCCTGTACGACGTGACCGCCGTCAGCCGCCTGGAACTGGTGCGCACGCTGCGCGAACTGGGGGCCGGGCTGGACGAGGTCAAGCAGGTGCTGGCCCGCGAGACCACGCTGGCGCAGCTGGCCAGCGCCCACCTCGGGCTGCTGGAGGAGCAGATGCGGGTGCTGCGGATCAGGCGGGCCGTGCTGCGGGCGGTCGTGAAGCTCGACCGAACGACCGAGGAGGCGAAGATCATGCAGGAACTGGCCAAGATGCCCGACGAGGAGCGCAACCGGCTCATCGACGAGTTCTGGGACGAGGTCAGCGCGGACGCCGAGGAGCTGAACGTGACCCCGGGCTTCACCGAGTGGATGCGCTCGGCGAAGCCGAACCTGCCCGACGACCCGAGCACCGAGCAGCTGGAGGCCTGGATCGAGCTGGCCGAACTGGTGCAGGACCAGGACTTCCGGCGCGCGGTGCGGGCGCTCTACCAGGAGCACTCCGACCGCCGCGACGCCGGAGAGCCGATGGTCGAGCAGGAGCAGGCGCCCAAGTGGTGGGCCATCACCGACGAGGCCAAGGCCGCCGTCGAGTCGGGCGCGGCCCCGGACAGCGCCGAGGGCAGGGCTTTGGCCGACCGGTTGATCGCGCTGGCCACCGGCGACTGGGGCAAGCCGGACACCCCGGAGTTCCGCCGCGAGATGGCCGACTCCTACGAGGGGCACGACCCCCGGATGTCCCGGTACTGGGAGCTGCTGGCGATCATCAACGACTGGCCGCGGCACCCGGTGACCGACGAGGCGACCCGCTGGCTCGCCGCCGCCCTCCGCGCCTCCGCCGAGTGATCGGGGCGGCCGGTGCCCCGGGGTACCGGCCGCCTCGACCGGGCATCAGCAGTCCACGGTGGACAGCGGAGGACTTCCCGCGACGACAGGGAATCCACTGTGGATGATCGTCAGGTCAGGCTGAGGTCCGAGCGGAGGTGGACGTCGGCGATCTCGTCGGCGGGCAGGGCCGCCAGGAGCTCGGCCACCCGACCGCGACCGGGCAGCACGGCGTCCGGGGCGACGGCCAGCCAGGGGATCAGCACCGTCGCCCGGCTCGGGGTGCCCGGGTGCGGGAGCAGCAGTTCCGGGTCCTCGCTGCGGACGTCGTCCACGCTGACCACGTCGACGTCCAGGGTGCGCGGCCCCCAGCGCTGCTCGCGCCGCCGCTCCGCCTCCTGCTCCAGCCGCTGGCCGCGCCGCAGCCAGCCCCACTCGTCCAGCTCCGGGGATTCGACGATGAGCACCGCGTTGAGGAAGTCGGGCTGGTCGGTGACGCCCCACGGCGCGGTCTCGTACACCGGGGAGGCCGCGACCAGCACGTCGGAGAACCCCTCGACGGCGAGCCGGAGGTAGCCGAGCCGATCCCCGAGGTTCGACCCCAGCGAAAGCACCGCCCTGCTCATCCCACCCTCCCCCGGTCAGGCCGGGACGGCTTGGCCGCGGCCGCCCCGGCGGGAGCGGCGGATGGTCACCGCCACGTCCGCGAAGGTCAGCGGGATCGGCGCGCTCGGCTTGTGGATGGTGACCTCCGCGGCGTGCACCCGCTCGTCGGTCATCACGTCGTCGGCGATCTCGCCCGCCACCGCCTCGATCAGGTCCTTCGGCGGCCCGGCCACGATCGCCGCCGCGCGCTCGGCCAGCTCCCCGTAGTGCAGCGTCTTCGCCAGATCGTCGCTGGTCGCGGCCTCGCCGAGGTCGATCCAGACGGTGATGTCGACGAAGAAGTCCTGCCCGTCGCGCTTCTCGTGGTCGAAGACGCCGTGGTTGCCGCGCACCTTCAGCCCGGTCAACGTGATCCGGTCAGCCACCGAACTCCCCTCCGCTGCGCCACGCGGCGGTCACCGCGACGGCGTCCAACGATTGCCGCACGTCGTGCACCCGGACGCCCCAGGCACCGCGGTCGGCGGCCAGCGCCGACACCACGGCGGTCGCCGTCTCGCGCCCGGAAGGCGGGCGCGGGGTGCCCTCGGCGTCGGCCAGCAGCCGCCCCAGGAACCGCTTGCGCGAGGCCCCGACCAGCACCGGGAAGCCGAGCTCGACGAAGACCTCCAGCCGCTGCAGCAGCTGCCAGTCGTGGCGACCGGTCTTCGCGAAGCCCAGCCCCGGGTCCAGCACGACGGCTTCCTCCGCCACCCCGGCCCGCAACGCCACGTCGACCTGCCGCAGCAGCTCGTCGCGGACCTCGGCGACCACGTCGGAGTAGTTCGCCAGGCTGTTCATGTCCTTGCTGTGGCCGCGCCAGTGCATCAGCACCCACGGCAGCCCGGTGTCCGCGGCCACGTGCGCCATGTCCGGGTCGGCCAACCCGCCGGACACGTCGTTGATCACCGCCGCCCCGGCCTCCGCGGTGGCCGCGGCGACCTTGGCCCGGGTGGTGTCGACGCTGACCGGCACGCCCGCCGCGACCAGCTCGCGGACCACCGGCAGCACCCGGTCGATCTCGGTGGCCGGGTCGACGCGCTCCGAGCCCGGCCGGGTGGACTCCCCGCCGACGTCGATGATGTCGGCGCCCATCCGGTGCATCTCCACGCCGTGCGCGATGGCCGCGTCGCGGTCCAGGTAGCGCCCGCCGTCGGAGAACGAGTCCGGCGTCACGTTCAGCACGCCCATCACCGCGCAGCGCGGCGGGTTCGGCAACCGCGGGTGCATCAGCGTCCCCTGATCAGCGACAGCGCCTCGGAGCGCGAGGACGCCGAGCTGCGGAACTGGCCGCGCACCGCGGACGTCGTGGTGGTGGAGCCGGCCTTGCGCACCCCGCGCATGCCCATGCACAGGTGCTCGGCGTCGATCACCACGATCACCCCGCGCGGCTCCAACCGGCGGACCAGCGCGTCGGCGATCTGCGAGGTCAACCGCTCCTGCACCTGCGGCCGCTTGGCGTACAGGTCGACCAGCCGGGCCAGCTTGGACAGCCCGGTCACCCGCCCCTGCTCGTTCGGGATGTACCCCACGTGCGCGTACCCGTGGAACGGCAGCAGGTGGTGCTCGCAGCTGGAGTACACCGGGATGTCGCGAACCAGGACGAGTTCCTCGTGGGCCTCGTCGAAGGTCTTGTCCAGGACCTCGTCCGGGTTGGTGTAGAGCCCCGCGAACAGCTCGCGGTAGGCGCGGGCGACGCGGGCGGGCGTGTCGCGCAGGCCCTCCCGGTCCGGGTCCTCACCGGTCGCGAGCAGCAGCTCCCGAACAGCGGCCTCCGCGCGGGCCTGGTCGAACTGGGGCATGTGGAAAGAGCCGTCGGGACGGGAGTCGCCCCCCGTCCCGATCGGCTCGTCGACCGAACTGGTCAATTCTTCGTTCCTCCACTGGCTGAGTCGCCTCGCGGCGAGCCAGTATCAGCGGCTCTGGTTGCCGCTGCCGTTGTCCTGGGCCGAGTCCGAGCCCTCCGGCCGCGGAGCCTCCTGCGGCTGCTGCTCGCCGTGCTCCGGCGCCGCCGGGTGCTCGGCCTGCTGCGGCCCGCGCTCCCAGGACGGCGTCCAGTTGTACTGGCCGCCGGAGTAGTTGGACGAGCCCGACGGCGTGGTCGCCGGGGTCCAGCCGGGCGGGGCGCCGTAGTTCGGCGGCACCGCCTGCGGCGCCTGGCCGTACTGGCCGGGCTGCTGCTGCGGGGGCTGCGGCTGCTGGATCTGCACCGTGCCCTGGTTCGCCCCGGCACCGGCCGGGGTCGGCTCCTGCGGCTGGCCGTAGTTGGACGGGACGCCGTTGCCCGCCGGGGTCGGGGCCGGGGTCGGCTCCTCCTTGACCGGGGGCCACGGCTCGCCGCGCTCCTTGGCCAGCTCACCGGGCGTCTTGACCGGCGGCTTGTCCGACGGGGTGCGACCGCCGAAGTCGTTGAACGCGGTGATCCGGGGCCGCTTCTCCACGCGGGCGAAGATCCGCTCCAGGTCCTTGCGGTTCAGCGTCTCCTTCTCGATCAGCTCCAGCACGAGGTCGTCGAGCACGTCGCGGTAGGTGTTGAGCACCTCCCACGCCTCGGTGTGCGCGGCCTCGATGAGGCGCCGCACCTCCTCGTCGATCTCGTGCGCGACCTCCAGCGAGTAGTTCGGCTGCTGGCCGGCGGTGCGCCCGAGGAACGGGTCGCCCTCCTCCTTGCCGTACTTCACCGCGCCCAGGCGGGCGGTCATGCCGTACTCGGTGACCATCGCGCGGGCGATCTTGGTGGCCTGCTCGATGTCGCTGGAGGCACCGGTGGTCGGCTCGTGGAAGACCAGCTCCTCGGCGGAGCGGCCGCCCAGCGCGAACACCAGCCGGGCGATCATCTCCGAGCGGGTCATCATGTCCTTGTCGTCCTCGGGGACGACGAGCGCGTGCCCGCCGGTGCGACCGCGCGGCAGGATCGTCAGCTTGTAGACCGGCTCCAGGTCGGGCATCGCCCACGCGGCGAGCGCGTGGCCGCCCTCGTGGTAGGCGGTGATCTTCTTGTCCCGCTCGGAGACGATCTTGCTCTTGCGGCGCGGACCGCCGACCACCCGGTCGACCGCCTCCTCCATCGCCGCGGCGGTGATCAGCTGGCCGTTCTCCCGCGCGGTGAGCAGCGCGGCCTCGTTGACCACGTTCTCCAGGTCGGCACCGGAGAAGCCGACGGTGCGCTTGGCCAGGCTCTCCATGTCGACGTCCTGGGCCAGCGGCTTGCCCTTGGAGTGCACGCCGAGGATCGCGCGGCGACCGCGCAGGTCCGGCGCGGACACCGGGATCTGCCGGTCGAAGCGGCCCGGGCGCAGCAGCGCCGGGTCCAGGATGTCCGGGCGGTTGGTGGCGGCGATCAGGATGATGCCGCCGCGCGAGTCGAAGCCGTCCATCTCGACCAGCAGCTGGTTGAGGGTCTGCTCCCGCTCGTCGTGGCCACCGCCGAGGCCGGCGCCCCGCTGGCGGCCGACCGCGTCGATCTCGTCGACGAAGATGATGCACGGCGCGTTCTGCTTGGCCTGCTCGAACAGATCGCGCACGCGGGAGGCGCCGACGCCGACGAACATCTCCACGAAGTCGGAGCCGGAGATCGAGTAGAACGGCACCCCGGCCTCACCGGCGACCGCGCGCGCGAGCAGCGTCTTACCGGTGCCGGGCGGGCCGTAGAGCAGGACGCCCTTCGGGATCTTCGCGCCGAGTGCCTGGTAGCGGCCGGGGTTCTGCAGGAAGTCCTTGATCTCGTGCAGTTCCTCGACGGCTTCGTCGGCACCCGCGACGTCGGAGAACAACGTCTTGGGCATGTCCTTGGTCAGCTGCTTGGCCTTGGACTTGCCGAAGTTCAGGACGCGGTTGCCGCCGCCCTGGACGTTGTTCATCATCCACATCAGCAGCAGCACGAGCAGGCCGATGGGCACCAGGTAGAACAGCATCTGCACCCAGAACGAGTCCTGGGAGACCTTGGTGTTCCACGTGGGCACGTGCGCGTTGCGGATCTCGTTGACCACCTGGTCGGTGGCCCCCGCCGGGTACTGCGCGATCAGCTGGTTGCTGCCATCGAAGTTCTGGCCGTCATTAAGGGTCAGCCGGACCCGCTGCTCCTTGTCCTCGATGGTCGCTTCCCTGACCTTGCCCTGAGCGATCTGCTCGAGCGCCTGCGACGTGGAGACCTCGCGGTAGGCGCGGGTCTCGTCGAAGAGCACGTTGAACGACAAGATCAACAGAAATGCGATGAGGATCCACAGCAGCGGGTTGCGGAGCAGGCGCTTTCGGTCCATTCACTTGCGGCCGACGGGCGGCCTCGACCCTCCCTGACTGTCACTTCGGGCGACGGCTGCTCGGCAGACACAGTTCATCGTCGCCGTCAACCCCTTCAGACCAGCGTACCGGCCGATGTGCGGGCCCGACCACGCCGCGCCCGACACAGGTAGAACAGCGTATCCGGTCGACCCGGGGCCGTGGGCCAAGAGGGTCGAACCGGACACGCAACAACACACCACCGGACTCACCTTGCTCAGCGGCGCGGGTGGCGGAACCTCAGCGCCCGCCTGGCTGTGGGTGCCCAGCCTTATGTATGCCCAATACACGGCGGCTGGGCCGTCCTCGCCAGGCGAACGCTGGGAACCCGCGGCGGCGCAAGCTGCGCAGGTGGGCTAAGCGGCTGACGCCGCTTAAAAACTCGAACGAATCAGACGCCCGTCGTGTAGACCTTCGGGTCGAGCGTGCCGATGTAAGGCAGGTCACGGTAGCGCTCGGCGTAGTCCAGGCCGTAGCCGACCACGAACTCGTTCGGGATGTCGAAGCCGACGTACTTCACCGGCACGTCGACCTGGACCGCGTCCGGCTTGCGCAGCAGCGTGCACACCTCCAGCGAGGCGGGGTTGCGCGAGCTCAGGTTCTTCAGCAGCCAGGACAGCGTCAGCCCGGAGTCGATGATGTCCTCGACGATCAGCACGTGCCGGTTGGCGATGTCGCGGTCCAGGTCCTTCAGGATCCGCACCACGCCGGACGAGGAGGTCGACGAGCCGTACGAGCTGACCGCCATGAACTCCAGCTGGGCGGGCTGCGGCAGGGCCCGCGCGAAGTCGGTCATGAACATCACCGCGCCCTTGAGCACGCCCACCAGCAGCAGGTCCCCGCCGGCCTGGTGGTAGTCCTCGTCGACCTGCTTGGCCAGCTCGGTGACCTTGTCCTTGATCTGCTGCTCGCTGATGAGCACAGAAGCAATGTCGCCGTCGTACACGGCCCGGCTTCCCCTCTTCGTCTGATCGACAGTTCCCCCGGCGCAAGCAACGCCCCGGTCTCGACAACGCGTCGCCCATCAGCCATTCGGCGGCTTGCGACCCGCCGCTTCGACTTGAAGCGTGCCATGCGCGCGACGAAGCACAAAGTCGCCCGGCAACCTCGGCCCGCCCTGCCCGCGCCAGTCCGCGAGCAGCGCGTCGGCCGCCCGCAGGTGCGCGTCGGACAGCTCCGGCACGCCGCGGTCGAGCAGCCACGCCTTGAGCACCCGGCGCCGCACTGCGGCGGGAATCTCCTTCAGCGCCAAGGCATCCAGCCCCTCCCCGACCTCGACCCGACGGCGTTCGGCGGCGGCCACCGCGTCCAGCGCGTCGGCGTCCTCCCGCAGCTGCTGCGCGGTCCGGGCCAACGCCTCGTGAACACCACCTTGCAGGACTTCTTCCATCAGCGGAAGAACTTCTGTGCGCAACCGCACACGGGTGAACCGGGCATCGGCGTTGTGCGGATCCCGCCAGGGATCGAGCCCGAGCTCCCGGCAAGCCGCCTCGGTGGTCTCCCGCCGCACGCCCAGGAACGGCCGCGCCCACGGCGGATCCAGCGGCCGCATCCCCGCGATCGACCGCGCGCCCGAACCCCGCCCCAACCCGAGCAGCACGGATTCGGCCTGGTCGTCGAGGGTGTGCCCGAGCAGCACCAGCGAACCGGGCGGACGGCGCTCGCGCAGCACCCGGTAGCGCGCGCGGCGGGCGGCGGCCTCCGGCCCGCCGGAGCTGCCGACCTGGACCCGGACCACCTCGGCGACGGCCCCGAGCTCGGCGAGCTGCTGGGCGGCGCGCGCGGCGACGTCGGCGGAGCCGACCTGGAGCCCGTGGTCCACCACGAGGCCGTGCAGCGCGACGCCCGCGCGGCGGGCGGCGTGCGAGGCGGCAGCGGCGAGCGCCAGCGAGTCCGCGCCCCCGGAGCACGCGACGACCAGCGGAGCGCCCCGGAACGGCGCGGCCTCGGCGGAGCCGAGCAAGCGCCGGACGGCGCCGCGGACGGCGCTGACGGCGGGAGGCGGCGGCACGCCGCCATTCTCCCGCCCGGCGGCGGGAGGGCGTGCGGCGGAGCCGCGCGGAGCCGATTTCACCCGTCCGGGTGAGTCGTCAGGGGGCGTGAGCGTTTTGCGGCGCTTGTGCACCACAAAGCGCTCACGGGCGTTGACCAGCGTCAACCGTGGATGCGGCGGATCCAGGCGGCGGGGTCGGAGATCTCGGCCCGGGTGGGCAGGTGGTCCGGGGCGGTCCAGACGGCGTTGAAGCCGGTCATGCCCACCTCGTCGACCACGTGGCGGGTGAAGGCCGCGCCCTGGGCGTACTGGCGGATCTTCGCGTCCACGCCCAGCAGGCTGCGCAGGATGCGGTCCAGCAGGCCGCCGCCCTTGCGGCGCTCGGTGAAGCGGCGGCGGATCGTCGCCACGCTCGGCACCACGCGCGGGCCCACCGCGTCCATCACGTGGTCCGCGTGGCCCTCCAGCAGGGTGGAGATCGCGATGATCCGGTCCAGCGCGAGGCGCTGCTGGGGCGTTTGCAGCAGCTCGATCACGCCGAGCATGCCCGGGCTGGAGTCGCCGGAGCGGGCCGCGCGGGCCTCCCGCAGGACCGTCGGCAGCCTGCTCAGCAGCTCACCGGTGGTGCCCTCCATCTCCGCGAGCAGGACGCCCAGGCTCTCGGTGAAGTGCTCGCGCAGCCACGGCACCGCGTTGAACTGCAGGCGGTGCGTGGACTCGTGCAGGCACACCCACATCCAGAAGTCCTCGGCCGGGACGCCGAGGGAGCGCTGCGCAGCGACGATGTTCGGCGCCACCAGCAGCAACCGGCCCCGCTGCCCGGCCACCCCGGACTCGCCGTACGGGTCGAACTGCCCCAGCACCTTGCCGCCGAGGTAGGCGAGCACGAGCCCGGCCTGCACCCCGGCGCTGCGCGCGCTCAACCCGCCGAAGAGGTCGTCGACGCGCTGCATCCGGGCGTCGGCCGACGTGAGCGCCGCGTCGGTCAGGGCGGCCAGGCCGTTCGCGGCGCCGCGCACCCAGGACGGCCGGTCCACCACGTCGCCCGGGATGATCGGCAGGTCCTGGCCGAGCCCGGTCAGGTCGCGGACGTGGCTCTCGGCTTCGACGCTGAACCGCCGCAGCGCGCGGACCGCCTGCTCGGCGTCCTCGCGCGGCACCTCGGGGCCCGGCTTCATCAGCCGGACGGCGGTGGCGACGGCGACGTTCCAGTCCAGCGGCCGGTGCCCCCCGGCCGCGCCCGAACCCGGGGTCGGCAGGGTGGAAGGTCGGGCGTTCACACGACCGACCGTACCCGCTGCCCGGGGCCCTGTCTGCGACCTCTTCCCGCGCGGTGCGTCAGCGGCAGCCGCAGGTGCGCAGCGCTTCGGTCACCGCGTCCAGCGCCTTGCGCCCCTCGTCCGGCGTGCTCGGGCCGTTGGACATCAGGGCGAACACCAGCAGCCTGCCGTCCTCCGTGACGACCGTGCCCGCCAGGCTGTTCACCCCGTCGAGGGTGCCGGTCTTCGCCCGCACCCAGCCGCGGCCGTCGTTGTCGCCGTAGCGGTTCTGCAGGCTGCCGGAACCGCCCGCCACCGGCAGGCCGGACAGCAGGCCCCGCAGCTTCGCCGAGTCCGGGGGCAGCCCGCCCTCCGGGCTGGCCGGGGTGGTCGCGGTGGACAGCAGCTGGGCGAGCAGCTTGGGGGTGGCCTTGTCGTCCACCGACAACCCGCTGCCGTCGGCCATCGAGGTGCCGCTGAGGTCGAAGCCGTGCTTGACGAGCACGTCGTGCACGGCCTTCCACGACCCCGCGAACGACGGCTCCCCGCCGGTGGCGACGGCCACCTCGTGCGCGAGGACCTCGGCGAGCATGTTGTCCGAGTGCAGCATCGCGGTGTCGACCATCTCCTGCACCGTCGGCGACTGCACCTGGCCGAGGACCTCCGCGTTCTGCGGCGCCCTGCCCTCGGAGACCTGCGTCGCGCCGAGACCGGCGGCCAGCCGCTGCGCGGCCTGCATCGCCGGTTGCTCGGTCCGCGGGCTGTAGTCCACCTTCGGGTCGTCCCGGCCGCCGTTGAGCATCACCGGCTCCATCGGCGCCATCATCCCGGCGCGCACGTCCCCCGGCAGCCAGCCCGGCGCGAGGTCGGGTCCGGCGTACCGGCTGGTGTCGACCTGCACCGAGGTCACGTTCCCGCCGGTCGCGGCCCGCACCTGCTGGACCAGGTCGTCGAACCGGGCGGCCCCCGGGTACACCGACTCCTCGCCGGGCGGCAGCGTGGACAGCGTCACGTCCCCGCCGCCGACCAGGACCACGCTGCCCGGCTCGCTGCCGCGCACCACCTTGGTGGTCAGCCGCTGGTCGTGGTCGAGGACGAGCAGCGCCGCGCTCATCGCGAGCAGCTTGCCGGTCGAGGCCGGGACCAGCGGGTGCGCCGAGTCCTGCTCCCACAGCACCTCACCGGTCCGCGCGTCCGTCACGAGCCCGGCGAGGGTGCCCAGCGCGGGGTTGCTCAGCGGACCGGCGAGCGCCGCGTCGAGCCCCGACCTGGTGGGGCGCGGCGCGTCCTGGGCGAGCGGCTTGATCGACGGGTCGAGCCGGACGGGCGGCGGCGGGTCGGCGATCTGCGCCTTCATCACCGCGTCGACCAGCTGCGGGCCGAAGCCGATGCCCGCGCCGAGCAGCACGACGACCACCACCGCGACCGCGATGAGCCCCTTGCGGCTCCGCTTCGGGGGCGCGGCGACCGGGGGCTGGTCGGTGGGCGGGATCTGCTGCGGCTGCGCCCGACCGGCGAAGTCCGCCGGGGGCGGCGGGTCGATGCGCTGGGGCTGCGCCCGGCCGGTGAGCCCGGCGAAGTCCTCGGGTGAGGCGGTGGGTGGCGGGGTCAGCCCCTGCGACGGCTTGGCGTGCGGAGCGGTGAGCCCGGCGAAGTCCCCCGGGGACGCCGCGGGGGCGGTGAGCCCGGCGAAGTCGGCGGCGGAGGCCGGGCGCGGTCCGTCGAAGTCCGGGCGGGCGAACTGCTGGGTCCGCTCGGCCGGTTCCACCGGCGGGACCACCGGGATCCGCTGCGTCGCCGGTCCCTGGTCGGCGGGTTTGCGCAGGTCCGCCAGGTCGGAGAGCTCGATCCGGGTGGTCCGCTCCACCTCCGTCTCGGCGGGCACCTTCGAGATCTGCTGGGTGGCGTCGACCGGCTGCTGCCCGGTCTCGACCCGCGGGATCTCCGGCGCGGTGTCGCCCCGCCCGAGCTCGGCGGCCTCGACCCGGCTGATCTGCTGCGTCTGCTCGACGCCGCCGACCGGCGGCGCGTCGGTGATCGGCCGGAACTGCTGGGTCTGCTCGACAGCGGTCGGCGCCGGAGCGACCGGCTGCTCGGCCGCAGCGGGCGGCGTGACCGGCCCGGTGGAGTCCTCCTCGGCCTCCTGCTCAGCCGCGGTCTCCGGCAGAGCGACAGGTCCGGTCGAATCATCCTCAACGGCTTGCTCAGGCTCAGCTGGTGCCGTGGCGGTCGAGTCCTCCTCAACCGCTTGATCAGCCTCACCCGGTGCAGCCTCGCCCGACCCGGTCGACTCCTCGGAAGCCGCCTGCTCAGTCGCGGCCGGTGCGGCCCCGGCCGATTCGGCCGAGTCCTCCGCAGCCGCCTGATCAGCCTCCGTCGGTGCAGCCCCGGTCGACTTCTCCGCAACCGCCTGCTCAATCTCAGTCGGCGCGGCCCCGGCCGATCCGGCCGAGTCCTCCGCAACCGCCTGATCAGCCTCCGTCGGCGCGGCCCCGGCCGACCCGGCCGAGTCCTCCGCAACCGCCTGATCAGCCTCCGTCGGCGCCGCCTCGGCCGACCCGGTCGACTCCTCGGAAGCCGCCTGATCAGTCGTCGCCGGAGCAACCGGTGCTGCCGCGTTGTCCGGAGTCCCCTGCTCGGCCGGGTCCGTGGCGATCGGCTCGCTCGAACCGGCCTCGACCGCGGACGACCCGACATCGGGGTCTCCCGGCTCGTCGTCGGACGACTTGTCCTCAGCCGACGGCCAGGACACCTCCTGGTCCTCGTCCGCCTCGGGCTTCGTCGACGCCTCCGCAGCTTCAGCCGCGGGCTGCTCCGCCTCGCCCTCGTCAGCTGCCGACTGGTCGTCCGCGCTGGCCTCGGCCTGCTCGTCGCTGCTCTCCGGCTCATCCGCGCCGGAGCTCTCGCTGTCCTCGGAACTCCCGGTGGAGCCCGCGTCTACGTCAGCCGAGGCCCCGTCGCCGGACTCGGTGCTTTCGGCGGAGCTCGCGCTGTCCTGCTCGTCGGACGAGGACTCTTCGCCGCTGGAACCCGCGTCGTCCGGCTGCTCGGCGGGCTCCTCCGGCTCGTCGGACGGGCCCTGCTCGGCGGTCTCGTCGAGGTCGACGGTTCCGGTCACGCGCCCGGAGTTCCCGGTCGCCGCACCTCCCGCAGGAGCGCTGACCTCGGCTTCGGGCTCGTCCGCGCTGCTCCCGGCGTCAGAAGCTTCTCGGCCAGCGCTCGCCTCGGACTCCGCCGGTTCAACGGTGGTGGACTCCTCGGCGCTGCCGGTCCCGTCCTCCTGATCGGCGTCGGCCGCGGGCTGCTCCGGATCATCGGTGCCGGTCGCGGATGCGTCCTCACCAGCTTCAGCCTCGGCGTCGTCGGCCGTCTCGGACTCGGCGGTGGAGTCCTCGTCGTCCTGCTCGGCAGTGGCCGCGTCGTCGTTCTCGGCAGCGGAGCCCGAATCGGCACCGTCCTGCTCGGCGGGCGCTTCCTCCGGCGCGTCCTCGAGGTTGCCCGCGACGCGCTTCGAGGCGCTGGCCTCGGTGCCGCTGCCCGGCTCCTCGCGCTCGACGGTCCCCAGCCGCGCGGTCTCGGCCTCCTCCGGCTCCCGCTCGACGGTCCCCAGGCGGGCCGTCTCCGCCTCCTCGGCGTCGGTGCTCGGGTCGACCAGCGCGCCCGACACGCGCTTCGACGCCGCGGTTGTGCGCTTCGTCTCGGCCGCGTCCGCGGCCTCCGCGGTCGGCTCGGCGTTCTCCGAGGTCACGGCATCGGCATCCGCGGTTCGGTCGGTCTCTGGTGGGGTGGTGTCCGACGCCTCCGGGGCGGGTGCTTCCGCAGGTCGGTCCGGCGGCGGCGCAACGGTGCGGCCTGAGCTCCCGCTGTTCGGCGACGACGCCCGAGCGCCGGTTTCGGCCACCTCACCCCGGTTGTTCTGGGGTTCGGGCACGTGCTCCTCCTCGACGGAACGCCAGCCTGCCAGATTGCGAGCTCCCGCACTGCGGTGGGGCTCGGTGCGCTGCCGTGGTCCACACTAGACGTGGCCGCGCGCCGGAGCGGGCGGCTGCATCCGACGCAAGACGAGTGAGGAACCGCGTGGACTTCGACGTCACGATCGAGATCCCCAAGGGGAACCGGAACAAGTACGAGGTGGACCACGAGACGGGGCGGATCCGCCTCGACCGCACGCTGTTCACCGCCACCCAGTACCCGGCCGACTACGGGTTCATCGAGGACACCCTCGGCGAGGACGGCGACCCGTTGGACGCGCTGGTGCTGGTGCAGGAGCCGACCTTCCCCGGCTGCCTGATCAAGTCCCGCGCCATCGGCATGTTCCGGATGCGGGACGAGAAGGGCGGCGACGACAAGGTCATCTGCGTGCCGTCCGACGACCCGCGGCAGGAGCACCTCCGCGACATCCACCACCTCGCCGAGTTCTACAAGCTGGAGATCCAGCACTTCTTCGAGGTGTACAAGGATCTGGAGCCGGGCAAGAGCGTGGAGGGCGCGACGTGGGTCGGCCGCACGGAGGCCGAAGCGGAGATCAAGCGCTCGTACGAACGGGCCAAGGAGCAGGGTCACTGAACTTCCGCTCCCCGAACGAGCCCTCCCCGCAACCACGCGCGGAGGGCTTTTTCACGCCCTGGTGACCTGGGACTCCGGAGTTGTCCACAGGGTTGGGGACAACCAGGTGGTTCTGTGGACAACTCTGTGGAGCCCGTCAGTCCAGGCGGACGTCGCGGAGGAACCAGGTCAGCGCGAAGGCCACCACCACGACGCAGCCGCCGGTGAAGAACACCGTGCTCATCGCGCTGGCGAAGCCCTCCAGGACCGGGTGCGCCAGCCGGGGGTCCAGGTGGTGCAGGAACGACGTGTCGTTCAGGTCCAGCGGTCGGCCGCTGGACACCGCCTCCAGGAAGGCCCGGTTCGCCGGGTCCGCCCGCACCGCCGGGTCCTGGGCCGCCGCGGCGAAGTCCGGCGTCGACGCCGCCGCGCGCATCGCGTCCGCGATGCGGCCGCCGACCGTGCTGAACAGGATCGACAGGAAGGCCGCCGCGCCCACCGTGCCGCCGGTCTGGCGGAAGAGGTTCACCGACGCCGTCGCCACCCCCAGGTCGCGCGGGGTCGCGTCGGTCTGCACCACCAGGGTCAGGGTCTGCATCAGCATGCCGAGCCCGCCGCCCATCAGCAGCGCCGTCGCGCCCACCTGGACCAGCGAGGTGTCCACCTCGATCAGGCTGAACAGGAACAGCGCGGCGGCCATCAGGGCCGAGCCGGCGATCGGGAACACCTTCAACCGGCCGGTGCGGGCGATCAGCTTGCCCACCAGCCCGCTGGAGATCATGATCCCGGCGGTCATCGGCAGCAGCATCAGGCCCGCCTCGGTCGGGTTCAGGCCCTTGACGATCTGCAGGTACAGCGGCACCGAGCTCAGCCCGCCGAACATCCCGATGCCGACCAGGAAGTTCAGGACGTTGCCCATCCGGAACGACGGCAGCCGGAACATCCGCAGCGGCAGCAGCGCCTCCGCCCCCATCCGGCGCTCGGCGAGCACGAACAGCACCAGGCCCAGCGCCCCGATGCCGAACATGGTCAGCGCGAGCGGCGACAGCCAGCCCCACTCCCGCCCCTGCTCGGCGACGGTCAGCAGCGGCACCAGCAGCACCACCAGCGCCGCCGCGCCCAGGAAGTCGATGCGGTGCTGGACGCGCTCGGTGGCGACCTTGAGCACCTTCGTCACCACGGCCAGCGCGACCAGCCCGACCGGCACGTTCACCAGGAACACCCAGCGCCACCCGTCGACGCCCAGGAAGCTGTCCATCCCGGCGAACATCCCGCCGACCACCGGGCCGATCACGCTCGCACTGCCGAAGGTCGCCATGAAGTAGCCCTGGTAGCGGCTGCGCTGCCGGGGCGGGACCATGTCCGAGATGATCGTCAGCGCCAGCGACATGAGGCCACCGCCGCCGAGCCCCTGGACCGCGCGGAAGGCGGCCAGCTCGTAGATCGAGTTCGCCATGCCGCACAGCAGCGATCCGGCCAGGAACAGCGAGATCGCGGTCAGGTACAGCGGTCTCCGGCCGTAGATGTCGGAGAGCTTGCCGTACAGCGGGGTCGTGATGGTCGCGGCGATCAGGTACGCGGTGGTGACCCACGCCTGCGCGGTCTGGCCGTGCAGCTCGTCGGCGATCACCCGGATCGCGGAGCTGACGATGGTCTGGTCGAGCGCCCCCAGGAACATCCCCAGCAGGAGGCCGGTGAGCACGGTCAGGATCTGGCGGTGGCTGAGCGCGGATCCCGGCGTCCGCGTGGACGGCGCAGCCGTGTCCGACATCTGTTCTCCTCGTTCGAAGCCGGTGCGCGCGTCCGGCTGGGGCGCTGCGGCGCCCGGAATCCCCAGAAATTTGCTTGCAGCACTCAACTAGTGCCCGGGGACCAATATCCACCGCGGACATCGGCGAGGCAACTTCGTTCCCTGTGCGCTGGGCCACTTCAGCGCGGCCTCGGCCATCGGCCCGCAGGTGGGCGGTCGAGCACGCCCGCCAGCGCCCGGGCATCGGGCCGGGCAGCTGCCGGCGCGCGCGTCACAGGAGGATGACGGTGCGCTCGCCGGGTGCGTCCTGGTGGGCCCAGGCCGTTTCGACCTGGTCGAGCGGGAACGGATGCGGGCGCACGGCCATGCCGCCCGCGGCGATCGCGGCGACGAGCTCGGTGAACTCCCGCTGCATGACCTGCATGTCCACCGAGCCGAAGCCGCTGCCCAGGATCCGGAACGCGTTGGAGCGCAGAGCGTGTCCGGACAGGGTGATCGCGTCTCCGCCCATGCCACCGATCTGCACCCAGTCGAGCAGGCGGGTGTGCTGGGTGCGCGCTCCGAGGACGGCACGCATGGCGAGCTCGGTGGGCGCCCCCCACACGTAGTCCAGGACCACGTCGACCTCTGCGGCGACCTCGGCGAGCGCGGCCGCGGTGGCGGCCTCGTCGGGGACGAGCTGAACGACGGCGTCCGCGCCCTGGTCCACGAGTTCGTCGAGGCGGGTGCGGTTGCGCCCGGCGGCGATCACTCGCCCCGCGCCGAGGTGCTTGGCGACCTTGACGGCCATCGAGCCGGCGTTGCCGGTCGCGCCGTGCACCAGGACCGACTGCCCGGCCTGGAACGGGACGCGGGTGCGCAACGCACCCCATGAGGACAGGGCGGGGTTCATGGTGGCGGCCAGGGTTGCGGGATCAGCTCCGTCCGGGACCGGGATGACGGCGGCCGGGTCGATGACGATGCGCTCGGCCAGGGTGCCGGCGCCCATGACCATGACGTAGCCGAGGCGGCCGTCCGCCCGGCGGACGACGGCGTCCGCACCCGCCAGGGCGGGCAGCACCTCGGGACTCGTGTAGTGCTTGCCGGCGGCAATGCCGCGGGTGGCGGGGTGCACTCCGACGGCGAGGACGTCCACCATCTCCTGGCCGGGACCAGCCTCGGGGGCAGGGATGGAGCGGAAGTGCGGCGGCTCGTCGAAGGACTCCACAAGCGCGGCGTTGATCATGGACATGCGCATTTCCCTACCTGGTCGCACACCTTTTAGAAACGGTCTAGTATCTTATGATGGCGAGGGTAAGGCCGCAGGTTAAGATACGCAAGCGGATCTAACCGCACGGCTGAATGCTGCGGAGATGGACCCTGGGGGCAGTGGTGAGCGAGCGGCGCGCGGAGGGCACTCCCACCCGGCGCAGGGGTGCCGCCCTGGAGAACGCGATCACCGATGCCGCCTGGGAGGTGCTCGTCGAGCAGGGCTACAACGGCTTCACCTACGAGGCCATCGCAGTGCGCGCCGGAACCAGCAAACCGGTGCTCTACCGGCGCTGGCCGCAGCGCGAGGACCTCCTCATCGCCACACTCGCCCGGCACTGGCGCCCACTCGACATCCCTGACACCGGCAACCTGCGCCAGGACGCCCTCACCCTCCTGCGCACGGTGAACGCCGAGCGGGCCCGCACGATGATCCTCATGCGCATCCAGCTGGCGGACTACTTCCGCGAGACCGGCACCAACTTCAGCGACCTGCGCAGCCGCCTCCACCCCGCGGACCAGACGTCCCCCTTCGCGACGCTCGTCGACCGCGCCATCGAGCGCGGCGAGCTCGCGGACGTGCCGCGGCCCGAACGCGTGGTGAACCTGCCCTTCGACCTGGTGCGCCACGACATGCTGATGACCATGGGCGCAGTGCCGGACAAGGCGATCGTCGAGATCGTGGACACCGTCTGGCTACCCCTGCTCGGCCTACCACCCCACGGCGGGCGAGCAGGACGCTGAGCCGACGTACCGACACAACTCCCGAGCCCCCGGGACACCACCCCGGGCGCCGAAAGGCGAGGTCTTGGCCAGCAGCGCACCCTCAATCCCCAGCGGGACGAGACCGAGGGGAAACCTCACCGCACCACGACCGAGCAGGTCCGGCGCCGTCACCTCAGCTCCGGAGCCGGTGAGCGCACACGCGCAGCGCGGTCCCGTCAACAACGCTTGTGGTCAATACACCTCGGCACCCGCCCCAGCGTCGTGCCGTCGGCGCGCCGCAGCACCACGACCGGCACGGTCGAAGCGTGCTTGCCGCTGCCCGGCGTGAACCGCTCGCGCGGCGGGCGCTGCTGGTAGAACCAGGCCAGCTCGGTCCGCGCGCGGGCCACCGCCCGACGTCGGCGCAAGTACCTGCGCACCCCGGGAACGGCGAGCGCCAACCCCGCCGCGACCACCACCGCCATCGACCACAACATCGCGCCTCCTCCCGTCGCGGAGGGAATGCGCGAGCGCCGGTTCCATGATGCCGGACGAGGCGGTTCCACCCGTTCAGCCCAGTCCTGGTTCACGCGTTCAGCCCAGTCGGACACCGGGAGTTCGGGGATTTCCGGCAAATCGCCGTTCTGGTCCACAGTGGAGTTCGAGCCGGGGGGCAAGCATGCCGATGGCCCTCGCGGGTTCCGCGAGGGCCATCGGGTGTCCTTGTTCGGGGGCGCTACCGGTGCGACCGCCGCGCTCATCTGTTGGGACTGCGCGGGTTTCGGGGTTTCCCTCGGTCTTCCTGCTTTCCGGTGCGGGTGGGGCGTCCGGTCAGCCGCCCAGCTGGGTGTTGCCGCCGAGGAGGCCGTGGGAGGCCAGGTCGTTGACCTTGTCGCCGACGCCGGGCGGGAGGACCTGGGCGGCCGGGGTCGCCTTGCCGACCGGGAGGGTCTGCGGCAGGCCGCCGGTCAGGTCGCCGACCACGCCGGTCGCACCGTCGGCGGCGCCCAGCAGGTCGCCGGTGCGGCCCAGCGGGGTGCTGTCCACGACGCCGTTGACGGTCTCGCCGACCAGGTCGACGTCCTGCGCGGGCAGCGGCGCGGGCTTGGTCTGCGGGACGCTGGGCTGCATCTGGTTCAGCGACGAGTCCACACCGGGGGGCAGCAGGTCGTTGGTGCCGCTCTTGCCCGCGGGCAGGGTCTGCCCGACCGGGAGGACCTGGCCGACCTGGTCGACCGGGAGGCCGCCGAGCGCGCTCGGGTCGAGGGACTTGCCGCCCGCAGCACCGGTCACCGCACCGAGCAGGTCGCCGGTCGGCAGCCCGCCCGTGAGGCCACCCGCGAGGTCGCCGACCGGGTCGGCGCTGCGGCCGGTGAGCTGCTCCTCCAGCGGGACCACGTCACCGACGGTCTTCTGCGCGGAGTGCAGGGTGGCCGCGGTGTGGTACGCGGTCTGCGCCAGGCCGTTGTCCGTGGGCAGTTCGGCGGGCAGCTGCGGGGTTTCGGCGGCGTTCGCGGTGGTGGCCAGGCCGACGGCACCGGCGCCGCTGACCAGCACAGCGGCCGCGGCCGTAAGGGTGCGCTTCATCGCAATGCTCCTCTCTGCACAGGCCGACTTCCTGTGCCGCGGCGGAGATTACGGAAGGATCACCCTCCACTATTCAGCGATCACATAAGTGGGAAATGCACACGCTCGGTCACTGAATTCCCGGTCCTGCGCCCCACTTTCGAGCGATGCCGTGGGGCCGCGACTACTGACCGGGCGCGTCGATCGATGCCGACGGCAACCGCCGCGCCTGCTCGGCCCGCAGCGCGTCCACCGCATCGGCGAACTCCGCGTACGCCTCGCGCTCGCCGTCGAACCGGCGGTACCGGCCGACCCGCAGCTCCACGGACTCGTACTCCCGCTCCAGCGCGTCCGCGGTCTGCTGCAGCGCCTGCGCGCGGTCCCGGTACTTCGCGTACCCGGCGAAGGCCGCGCACACCGCGACCAGCAGGCTCAGCGCCGCGGCCACCCAGCGAACGTCCACAACGGACATCGCGGTCGCGGTGACGACTGCGGCCACTATCGAGCCGCCCACCACCACCGTCTGCAGGGCGTTGTCCTTCCACCGGTCGCGCCGGGCCTCGCCGCGGTAGCGCTCGACCAGCTCCGGGAGCTGCGCCCGGTAGCGCTTGTGCGCCGCCAGCAGGTCCCCGGTCCCCAGTTCTTCCAGCAGGTGCTCGCGGTAGCCGTGCTCCAGCGCACGCAGTTCTGACTCCACCGCGCGAACCTTAAAGTGCTGCCGGTAGACGAAGTTCGCCGCCACCGCGATCGAGGCGATCGCCAGCACGAACACCACCGCAGCAGGTACCGCGATCCCCCATAACGCCAGCGCGACCGCTCCGAGGACGACCAGCAGCAGGTTGCCCGGCACCGCCCAGAGCAGCAGCAGCCGCTGGACCATCCGGGCTCGGTAGAGCTGCTCGGAGCGCTCGGCGATCCGGCGTTCCCAGTCCGCCGGGCGGTGGTCCCCGGGGAGCACTCCGCCACCGACGATCCCAGCCGTGTCCACTCGCTCCATCACTATCCTTCCAGCGCGTTAGTGCGATCGAAGTAGCTTCCGGAGCACCACGACAATCGGCCAGGAGGGTGATGGTCTGCTCGGCCTTCCGGACCACTTCCGGCTGCGCCGGGTGATCGCCGCTGGGTTCGGCGGTCGATCGCCGCGCGATACTCCGCAGTGATAACAGCGGGTGGCGGCGCGACCGGCTCCGGACCTGCCACTGTGACAGCGCGCGCGGCGGGGTGGTCACCCGGGTCAGCCGACCAGTTCGGCGGACCGCTCCGCGTAGAACTGCACCGGGTCGACCGGTTCCCCGGCGACGTCGATCTGGAAGTGCAGGTGGGGTCCGGTGGATTGGCCGCGGTCGCCCATCGTCGCGATGACCTCCCCCGCCCGCACCGATTGCCCGACCGACACGAATCCGGCGTCGATGTGGCCGTAGGTGGAAATGACGTCGTCCGGGTGCGCGATCCTGATCCACAGGCCGTATCCGCTCGCCGGGCCGAAATCGATGACGACCCCCGCCGAAGCGGCCCGGATCGGGGTGCCCACGTCGTTGGCCACGTCGACGCCGCGGTGCACCTCCCCCCACCGCTCGCCGAAGCCGCTGCTGATCTCGCCGTCGGTCGGCGCAACCCACTCCTCGTCCGGTGCCGGGGCCGGTGCAGGCCGCGGAGCAGCGAACTCGGCGGCGAAGTGGGCCGCGGCGCCGGGTGGCGCGACGGCGGCGGACAGGTCGGCGGCCGCGCACGCGATGCTGGCCGCGAACAGGACGGCGAGACCGCCGAGCGCGGTCCTCTCTCGAATTGCCATCGGATTCCACTCCTCCCGCCATCCGCCGCACCGGGCGGTGGCCGGGCTGAATTGGCGCAGGCGCGCCGAATTCCGTTCGATTCGGCGCGGGGCGGCCCGGGGAGATTCCAGCCGAGGCGCTCCGGGAATGCATTCCGGAATGGCCCGATGGCATGAGCGGCGGCGATTTCCGCGCGCCTCGACCGGACGACTCCGGAAGTCCGCCACAAGAAACCGCGGCGAACACCGAGAGTCCACAGTGGTCGCGATTATCGGTGAACCGGACCGGCGCGGAATCCGAAGACCGTTCCGCTCCTCACGGACGGTGCCGACCCGCCGGACGGCCCCGGATTCACCCCTCCGCTCCGACGGATCTCACCCGATCGAGTTAGAACAGGCCCGCAGCCCCGGCACGCCCCCTCAACCCGACAGTTTTCACTCGACCGGGCGATATCCGGAGGCTCCCGCTACCGCGAGCGATCACGGCGGGTACCGCGCGGGTGATCGCGAACCTAGGGTGGCGGCAGCCGAGCGGATGGAGGTTGCGGTGGGCGAGTCGCGGATCGAGACGGTGGCGGTGCACGGCGGCGAGCGGCGCCCGGGGCCGGACGGCGCCGTGGTGTTCCCGATCTACCAGAGCACGGTCTACTCGGTACCGCCCGGCACCGCCTACCACGACCTCAGCTACATCCGGCTGAACTCCACCCCGTCCCAGGCCTACCTGCACGACAAGCTGGCCGCGCTGGAGGGCACCGAAGCCGCGCTGGCCACCGCGTCGGGCATGGCGGCCATCACGACGGCGCTGCACAGCGTGCTGCGCACCGGTGACCACCTGCTGGTCGGCAACTGCCTCTACGGCGGCACGCACGACTTCCTGACCGAGCACGCGGCCGATTTCGGTTGGGACGTCACGTTCATCGACCCGCAGCGCCCGGAGACCTGGGCGGCCCGGCCCAACACCCGGGCGATCCTGGTGGAGAGCATCGCGAATCCGCTGATGCGGGTCGGGAAGCTGCGCGAGGTGGCCGAGTTCGCGCGGCGCAACGGGCTGGTCAGCCTGATCGACAACACCTTCGCCACGCCGGTGAACTTCCGCCCGGCCGAGATCGGCTTCGACCTGGTCCTGCACAGCGCGACGAAGTACCTCAACGGCCACTCCGACATCGTCGCGGGCGCGATCACCGGCCGCGCCGAGCACGTGGAGCGCGCCCGGACCACCGCGAACCACTTCGGCGGCAGCCTGGACCCGCACGCCGGATTCCTGCTGGCGCGCGGGCTGAAGACGCTGGCGCTGCGCGTCGGGGCGCAGAACGCGAGCGCCTCGGCACTGGCCGAATTCCTCGCCGCACGACCGGAAATCCGCGAGGTGAACTACCCCGGCCTGGCCTCGCACCCGGACCACGCGCACGCCGCCGAGCTGTTCAGCGGCTTCGGCGGCATGCTCAGCGTGCGGCTCGCAGGCGGCGAGGCGGCGGCCCGAGCGCTGATCGACGCACTGGAAATCCCTTACGACGCACCGAGTCTCGGCGGCGTGGAGTCGCTCATCACGCGCCCGGCCGCGACCTCGCACGCGGGCATGAGCCGCGAAGCACGCGAGGCCCTCGGCATCACCGACGACCTGGTGCGCATCAGCGTCGGCATCGAGCACACCGAGGACCTGATCGCGGACTTCACCCGGGCGCTGTCCCGAATCTGACCGCCGGTTCCGCGCGAAACCGTCACGGCTCGACGAACTGCACGTCCAGCTGGATCTTGACCACGTCGCCGAGCAGGGCCTCAGCGGGGCCGAACCCGATGCCGAAGTCGCTGCGCCGGATCTGCCCGGTGGCCTCGAACCCGGCGTGCCGACTGCCGTCGAAGACGTCCTGGACCCCGCCGAACTCCACGGCGAAGCTGATCGGCCGGGTCACCTCGCCGATGGTGAGCTCGCCGTCCAGGCTCCAGTCCTCGCCCCCGCCGCTGATCTCGGTGGAGCGGAAGGACAGGGTCGGGCGCTTCTCGACGTCGAGCAGGTCGGGGGCGAGCACGTGCGCGTCGCGGTCGGCGTTGCCGGTGTCGATGGAGGCGAGCTCGACCTTCGCGGTGATCGCGCTGTCCGCCAGCGTCTCGCCGACCACGAGCTCGGCGTCGAACGCGGTGAACCGGCCGCGCACCTTCGACACCCCGAGGTGCCGGATGGCGAACCCGACCGAGGAGTGCAGCGGGTCGAGCGCCCAGCGGCCTGCGATGAGCGGGAGTGCATTGGTCTGACTGGTCATGCCGACAACCCTGCTGGCCGCGTCCGCCGGTGGGGAGGCCGCGCGGAGACTGGCCCTCCCAGGGCCACCCTGAGCGCGGCGGCCGGGATTAGATTCGGGGCGTGCGCGAGAACGAGTTCGGCGACTTCCTGCGGGCCCGCCGCGAAGCCCTGCAGCCCGCGGATGTGGGCCTGCCCACCGGGTCGCGGCGGCGCACGCCCGGACTGCGGTGCTCCGAGCTCGCCACCCTGGCCGGGATCAGCGTCGAGTACCTGACCCGGCTGGAGCAGGGCCGCGACCGCCACCCGTCGGCGGAAGTGGTGTCCGCCCTGGTGGGGGCGCTGCGGCTGTCATCGGCCGACCGCGAGCAGCTGTGGGTGATCCTCGGCCACAACAAGCCGACCGCGCTGTGCCCGAGCGTGGCCGAACCCCCGGTGCAGCAGGTGCGGGCGGGGGTGCGCGCGGTCCTCGACCGGCTCGAGCCGACCCCGGCGCTGGTGGTCAACCGGATCGGCGACGTGCTCGCCCACACCGCCGGTTACCTGCGGCTCGCGGGCCCGCTCGGTGTCCTGGACGGGGATCCCCCGAACCTGCCGCGCTACCTGTTCACCGACCCCCGCGCCCGCGAGGCGCACCCGGATTGGGAGCTCCTCGCGGACGCGCAGGCGAATCACCTCAAGCTCGGCTCCCACGAGCAGGACCCGCACTCCGCGCAGCTCGTCGCGGAGCTGTCCGCGGTGGGCCCCGAGTTCACCGACCGGTTCCGCAGGTCGCCCACCCCGGCGCTGCGCTCGGGTTCCGAGCGGTGGGTGCACCCGGAGGTCGGCGAGCTGCGGCTGGACTTCGAGATCATGGACGTGGCCGGGCTCGACTCCCAGCGCCTGATCGTCTACGTACCGGGCGACGAATCCACGTCCCGCGCGCTCGACCGGCTCAACGGCCGCCACCCCGGCGCCCTGCGCGCCGTCTGACCTCGGCACCCCGTTCTGCCTGGTGAGCAAGGCCCTTGACGCCTTGCGCCGGGGCATCGGCGCTCAGGCCGGGCGTACCGAGACCTCCAGCACCCCGGGAACGGCGTCGAACACCTGCCGAACGCAGTCGGCGAGGCCGTCGCGGGTGTGCGGGTCCGCCTGCAACCACAGCTCCAGCGCGCGGTGGAACGCGGCGATCGCGACCGGATGGGCGGCGCGCACGTCACCGCCTCCACCGGGAACCCGGCCGCGCACGGCGACGGCCTGCGCGCCCTCGGTGCGCACCGCGTCGTCTCGGATCCGTCCGAATCGGACGAGGTGGACGGCGTGCTCGACATGGTCGGCGGCGCGCAGCTGGTCGCGGCGCACGACCGCCTCGCCGTGGGCGGCACGCTGGTCGCGATCGGGCACTCGGCGGGCGAGGCCGAGCACTTCCCGTACGGCGCGATGTTCGGCGACTTCGGCAGGCACGACCGCTCGGTGACGTCCTGGAGATCGCGTAAGCGCCCCAGCACGCGTTCCCGCAGGTTGTGGTCAGGTCAGGGCCCGTGAGTGGTTTCTGTTGCTATAACCCCGCAAACCACTCACGGGCCTGACGCAGGAGAACGCGCCCCGGAGCTCTTACACCGAAAGCAGCCGGTGGCGACCCGTGTACTCCTCCTCTTCTTCCGGCGGCCAGGCGATGGGTTCCGGCGGCTGGTGGGGTGGCGATTCGGGTTTTCGGGCTTCAGCGGCTATCGCGTCGACGAGTTGCCACACCATCACCGCTCCCGGGCCGGCATGCGCGTGCTGGCCGTTTCCGCTGCGCAGCGGCAGCAAGGCGACGATCGCGACCAGGACCGCGATCGCGATGAGCGCGACCAGCGAACTGGTCGGCGCTTGCACCAGGGCGAAAACCGGTGTCATCACTGCGCACCTGCCTCGCTCGCGGCCTCCGCTGCGTCGCGGCGGCGTCGGGCCTCGTCCCAGCACGGCCCGCAGGTCGGGGCGAGCCAGTCGAGGTCGGTCGGCTTGAGGACGGTCACCGTCGTGCCGCACAGGGTTTCCCGCTCCTGCCCGGGATACGGCGGCTCCGTCGGCAACAACCCGTGCCGCACACCGTCAACCGGCCGCCAGTACGCGACCAAACCCGCTGGCTGGAACATGTCGTGCATCGCATCTCCTGACTGCCGAAGGGAAAGCGGTGGCCCCGGCCGTCGGGGAGGGGGCAAACACCGGAGCCACCGCCAGACGGTGACCGACCGTGCTGCTATCGTCACCGACAGCAGCAACGCTAGAAGCTCCTGGGATATTTATCTAGCGCAATCAATCTGAAGAGTGATCGACACAGGGAGATCAGACATGGCGCCAAGCTCCCCGACCGTCGCCAACTGGGCACTCGGCCTGCGGCTGCGCGAGAAGCGGGAGGACGTCGGCCTCACCGGTGGTGAGGCCGCGAAGCAGATCGGCATCGCAGGCGCCTACCTGTCCGAGGTCGAGCACGGCAAGAAGAACCTGGCAGCGGACCGACTCGACGCCCTGATCAAGGTCTACGGCTTCACCGACGAAGAAGCAGAAGAACTCCGCCGATTCCGCGAACAAGCAACAGAACGCGGCTGGTGGACCAAGTACTCGACACTCTTCGCCAACCCGGACCTGATCCGGCTCTTTGGCCTGGAGTACGGCGCCGAGCGCATCCACTCCTATGCCTGCAACATCGTCGCGGGAATGCTCCAGACCGAGGAGTACGCGAGGGCGATCATCGAGTCCGGCAGCCCCAACCTGCGCCTTGCCGAGACCGACAGGCGACTGCGCTGCCGCTTGTTCAGGCAGCGCCGCCTGACAGATGACGACCCCGTGCGGTTCTACGCGATCATGAGCGAAGCAGTGATCCGGCAGCAGATCGGCGGAACCCACGTTCTGAAAGGGCAGCTCGAGCACCTGGCGACGCTCATCGATGAGCGCCCCGAAACGATCGAGGTGCGAATCGTCCCGTTCGAAGCTGCTGCATATGACGCGTTGGGCGGCTCAGCCTTCTTCCTGCTGGGGTTCCCCGACGAAGAACTGCCGAGCGTCCTCTGGCAAGAATCGATCACGTCCACCCTGCTCACCTCAGACGCAACCACGATCCGCGAGTACTCCATCGCACTCGCTGGCGCGACGTCGGCCTCACTCAGCCGAGAAGAATCGTTCGAGCTGATCAGGAAGGCTTCCAGCAACCTGTGAGCGCGGCCTACTGTTGGAACATGAGCATTTTCCGCACATCTAGCTGCTTATCCGACGCACGCTGGCGGAAGTCGAGCCGCAGTGCCGATAACGCCCACTGCGTCGAGGTCGCGGTGACGACCGATGCGGTCGGCGTGCGCGACACCAAAAACCGCAACGGCGGCACACTCATCTTCACCCCCGAGCAGTGGGCCTCGTTCACCAGTCACCTCCTGCAGAAGTAACGGTCCACGTGCGGTAATGGTGGTTCGCGCTCGGTCGTGAGTGCGTAACAGTGTTCGAACACTGTTACGCACTCACGACCGCTCGGAGGCTGGTCGACGTGGTGGGACGTCGATGCCTCGTCAGCTGAAGCTCAGGCTCCGACGGTGCCGTCGATGGCTTCTCGGATGAGGTCCGCGTGGCCGTTGTGGCGGGCGTACTCGTGGATCAGGTGGAGCATCACCATGCGCAGGGACACGTCCTTGTCCCAGCGGGCGTTGTAGGCCGTCACGTCCAGCGATTCCGCCGCGCGCTCGATCCGCCGGGAGTGCTCGACCTCCTCCTGCCAGGCCGCGAAGGCCTGCTCGCGGGTCGAACCGCTCGGGTCGTACGCCGCCTGGTAGTCGCCGTCGTCCGACCAGACCAGCGGGAGGTCGTGCTCGGCGTTGATGGTGCGGCGGAACCACGTGCGCTCCACCTCGGCCATGTGCCGGACCAGCCCGAGCAGCGACAGCGTCGACGGCGGGCTCGCCGCGCGCCGGAGCTCGTCGTCGCCGAGGCCCTCGCACTTCATCGCCAGCGTTGCGCGGTGGAAGTCCAGGTATCCCCGCAGCATCTCCCGCTCGGCACCGACGACCGGCGGTGCATTCCGCTCCACGACGTTCCTCCTCTGCTCGTCCGCCGATCATCGTGCTGCTCGAATCGCCCGCACAACAGGTTTTCCGCCGACTACGGTGGACCGATGCTCCTCCGCCACGTGACCGTCGACTGCGCCGATCCGTACCGGCTGGCCTCGTTCTGGAGCGGGGTGACCGGCTGGCCGCTCTTCGACGGCGACCAGCCCGGCGACCCCGAAGTCCTGGTGGTGGCCCCGGAGCCGCAGCCGGGGCTGCTGTTCATCCGGGTCCCCGAAAGCAAGCGGGTCAAGAACCGCATCCACCTGGACTGGATGCCCACCGAGCGGACCCGGGACGAGGAGGTGGAGCGCATCCTCGCCCTCGGCGCGACCCTGCACGAGGACCACCGGAAACCGGACGGACTCGGCTGGGTCACCCTGCTGGACCCGGAGGGCAACGAGTTCTGCGTGGAGCGCAGCGCCGCCGAGCGCACCGCCTGAGCCCTGCCCGGAGAACAGACCGGGGCCCACCGCCGCGGGCACCATTTCCGCAGGTGGTGGACCTGAACGGTGGCGAACCACTCCCGCAGACCGGCTCTCAGTGCGAATCGGCGAACTCCACCTGCACCACGTTCGGCACACCCGGCAGCCGTTCGCCGCCGGTCAGCAGCGGGATCGCGGAGCGGTCGTCCAGGAGGTGGCGGCGGAAGAACGCGACGGTGTAGCCGGTCGCGATGCGCCGCTCGGTGGCCTCGTCGAGCTGGCGGTGCTCCTCGTTCGCACCGTCCGTGCTGACGCAGTGGCCGGGCTGCTCGCCGGGGATCGCGTCGTCCGCCGAGGCCACCTGACCGCTGCTCGGGGACCACTGGGTGTTGAAGTAGTTGTGGTTGCCGCCGGTCAGCGTGAAGTTGTAGATGGGGACGTGGTTGCGGTCCCGGTTCCACCTGAAGTACTCCCCGGTGTTGACCTGGTCGCACGTCCCCCGCAGGACCGCGAACGGGACCTCGGTGACCGGCTCGGCGTCCAGCGGCGCGGCCGGGGCGAACGCCACCGTCGCCTTGACCTCGACACCCGCGGGCCATTCGCCGTGCCGCTGGTCGGAAACCTGCTGCAACGCACCGCCACCGCCCATTGAGTGGCCGAGGGTGCCGACCCGATGGAGGTCCAAGTGCCCCCGCAGGCGCGCGAGGTCGCCGACCAGCGGCCCGGTGCCCGTGTCGAGCTGCCGCAGCATCTCCAGGTGCTTGTTCATGAGCGCGGCACGCGCCCGGTAGACGGTCTCGGCCTGCCCGAACCCGGTCGCGTTGAGCCCGTTCGCGCCGGTGGACACCACGACGAACCCCTGCCGCGCGAGCTCCTCGGCCAGGTAGTCGTAGCCGGAGCTGCTGCGCAGCGGCGCCACGCCCACCGGGCACGGCCAAGCCCACAACCGCCCGCTCGCCTCATCGATGATCGCCCGCTGCCGGGCCTGCTCGGCCTCGTCACCGGTCTGCTCGGCCTCCGCCAGCGCCTCCTTGGCCTCGACCAACCTGCGCTGCGCCGGAGCGTCCGCGCAGGTCGTCCAAGAACCGTGCTGCATCACGATCACCGGGTGCTTCCCGCTGAGCTTCGCGGGATAGCGCACCACCGCGGCCAGTTCGGACTTCCCCTCGTACGGAGCCGGAGGCGTGAACGCCTGGTCCCCGAGGTCGTACGCCGAAACCCGCACGTCGTCCGGTGCCGCAACAGCATTCGTGACCAGCACCGATGCGGCGAGCACCGCACCTGCTGCCGCCGTGGAAACCTTCATCACCGACCTCCCGAACCGATGATCGCGGCCGCTCGTCAAGAACCCGCGAAGAAGCCGTGCGGAAGCTGTTCGGCCCGGAAAACCGCCTGCGACCTGGCAGGATCGGCTCAGCAGAATTTTCTTCGGCAGCGGTGTCGATCCCGGCTACCCCCGTTCGATGCACTGACGAGAGCAAGCCAGGAACCACTGAGGAGCACCACATGCGCACCCTGATCAGCACCGCGTTCGTCTCGCTCGACGGCGTCGTCGAGGCCCCCGGCGGGGAGGCCGGTTACCGCAACTCCGGCTGGACCTTCAACGACATCGAGTTCGACCCGGCCGCCTTCGAGATCAAGGGGCGCGAGCAGGAGGAGGCCACCGCGCTGATGATGGGCCGCGTCAGCTACGAGGCGTTCGCCCCGGTGTGGCCGCAGATGACCGAGGACTTCGCGGGCTACAACGCGATGCCGAAGTACGTCGTGTCGACCACGCTCGAGGACGCGGACCTGGTGACCAACTGGGGCGAGACGACCATCCTCCGCTCGCTCGACGACGTCGCCGCGCTGAAGGAGACCGGAGGCGGCCCGATCATCATCAACGGCAGCGCCACGCTGAACCGCAACCTCTCCGACGCAGGCCTGATCGACCGCTACCACCTGCTGCTGTTCCCGGTCCTCCTCGGCGCGGGCAAGAAGCTGTTCAGCGACACCGACAAGGACAAGCAGAACCTGAAGCTGGTCGAGAGCGAGTCCTACTCCAACGGAATCCAGAAGCTCGTCTACGAAGTGATCCGCTGACGTCGTCGCCCGGGGACGAGGGTCTCCACGAAGGCCGTGACGAGCGCGGTGTCGCCCCGGACGAGCTCGGCTCCGAACAGCAGCGCGTGGGTTGATGCTGGTGGTCCGGTCGCGGGCCGGACCACCGCAGCCAGGAGGATGACGGTGGTCCAGGCCCGACGGACCCGGGCGAAAGTTCCCGCCACCGCCGAGCGGGTCACCTAGCTGCTGCCGATCTCCCGGCGAAGCGACGCGGTGAACGCCTGGAGGGCCTGGATCGCCGCGTCCTCGTCCTCGGCCCGCCAGCACGCCTTGACGAAGGCGTTCGCGTGATCGCGAGTCTTCTCCGCGCACAACGTGTGGACGACGGCGCGGCCCCGCTGCAGCTGGGCCTGCCACTCCCGCAGCTCGCTCGGCTCGAACGAGTCGACCCACGCATGGCTCCCGCTGCGGAATTCGAAGATGCTCGTCCCCGCGCTGACCATCTCAGCGGCCCCGGAGAGCTTCTGATCGCGGAGCCACTTCCCGTGCTCGGCCCGGCTCTTGATCCAAGCGCCGAGCAGCGCACCCGAGAACCCCAGCAACGCACCGATGATCCCGGCCAGAACGTTGATCATGCAACGCAGGCTAGGGGCTCTCGCCGGTTCAACGCTCGGGTTCGCCCCCTCCGAAGGGAGTCGTCCCGGCTTCCAAGGTCCACCGCTGGAACAGCGGCAGCAGCTCGGCGGCCACCACGGACCGCAAGCCGTCCGGCGTGGGCACCACGACCCGCATCGCTGGGTAGTAGTCCGCGAACACCTGCCGATCCCGCCCGCACGGGCCGGTGACCCCGCGTCCGTCGTTGCCGACCGCGACGATGCACTCCAGCTGCCGCGCGCCCTGCGCCCGGGCCGAGCCGATCGCGACCAGCTCGGCGCACGGGCCACCGGTGAAGTGGTAGAGGTTCACGCCGGTGAACGTGCGGGAATCGGCCCGCACCGCGGCGCCCATCGTGTGGACACCGTCACCGCCCGGCTCGGCGTCGGTGTTCTCGTCGATCGTTCGGCGGGCGAGCTCGACCAGTTCGCGCTCGTCGTCGTTGAGCGGTCGCGCCGAAGGCGGTACGTGCACGCTGACTTCCTCCCTGCCGGTCCGGACGCCACCTTCGTCCAGCGCGCGGCCCGCCCGCAACCGAAATTCCTCAGGGGGCGTGCCCCTTGTAAGCGGCGAGGACCTCGCGCAGCGGGCCCTGCATCCGCATCCGGCCCTCGTCCATCCAGATCGCCGAGGTGCACAGCTCCAGCAGGAGTTCATCGGCGTGCGAGGCGAACATCAGGATGCCCGAGCGGTTCACCAGGTCGACCAGGCGCTGCCGGGCCTTGGCGACGAAGGCCGCGTCGACCGCGCCCAAGCCCTCGTCGAGGATCAAGATCTCCGGGTCGATCGTGGTCACCACGCCGAGCGCCAGCCGCACCCGCATGCCCGCGGAGTAGGTCCGCAGCGGCATCGCCAGGTAGTCGCCGAGCTCGGTGAACTCGGCGATGTCGGCCACCCGCCGCTGCATCTGCTTGCGGGTCATCCCGAGGAACAGGCCGCGGATGATGATGTTCTCGTAGCCGGAGACCTCCGGGTCCATCCCCACCCCCAGGTCGAAGACCGGCGCGACCTTCCCGACGATCCGCGCGCTGCCGCGCGTCGGCTCGTAGATCCCGGACAGCAGCCGCAGCAGCGTGGACTTGCCCGCCCCGTTGTGCCCGACCAGAGCAACCCGGTCGCCGTCGCACAGCGACAGGGTGATGTCCCGCAGCGCCTCGACGATCGGCACCCACGCCCCGGTGCCGATCTTGCCGCCGACCTTGCCCAGCACCTTCTTCTTCAGCGACCGCGTCTTGGCGTCGAAGATCGGGAAGTCGACGCAGGCGTCCCGCACCTCGATGCTCACCATGCTCCGGAGTCGCTGAACAAGCTGCTGGCCGCCGCCGAGCACGTGCTGAGCACCGGGGGCATCGACGAGTTCACCGTGGCGGCGGTGGCCGAGCACGCGGGCGTGTCCGTGGGCGCGATCTACCGGCGGTTCACCGGCAAGGAGAAGCTGCTCCAAGCGGTCAAGGAACAGCTGATGGCGCAGCTGGAAACCACCGTCGCGGAAGCGCTCGGCTCAGCCCGCCCCGAACTGGCCGACCTCATCGGCGCCTTCACCCGAGCGATGGCGGACACGTTCTCGCACCACACCCGGACCTTCCCGGAGCTCCTCAGCGGCCAACGCGCCGAAGGGGTCGAACGCGGCCTGCAAGCACTCGCGACGATCCAGCAATTACTGACCGAGGCCGCGAAACCCCACCTGGACGACATCCGCCGCCCCGACCCCGAACTGGCCCTGCGCGTGGCGACCCGAACCATCATCAGCTCCTGCGTGCACCGCGCAGCCACCTGCCAGTCGTGGCCGGACGACCTCTCCTGGCCGGAATGGGCCGACGAGACAGCGGAAATCGCCCTGTCCTACCTGACCTCTCCCGCCGAGTGAGCGAAAGCCCCCTCGAACGCGCAGGGTTCAGGCTCCATGCCGAACGACCGAACGGCGGAGGATCAGATCGCGCCGAGGTCGATCTCGACCGTGAACGGCGCGACAGCCCTGACCACACCGGCGAACACGTCACCTTCGCGATAGACGCGGCTGGCCGGATCGAGGAGATAGGTGTAAACCAGCGGAACACCCGTGGCGCTCTGCTCCACCCGCCAGTAGAAGAGGATGCCTGCCTCGGCGTACTGGGCGACCTTCACAATCCGGTCGGTGGTCTCCGAACCGGGCGAGACGATCTCGACCACGAGCAGCACGTGCTCGGGCCGGGTCGGCGTGATGTCGAGGGTGTCGGCTCGATAAACGACCACATCCGGGCGACGGTTGGTCAGCGGGACATCCTGCAGGCGGACGTCGAAGGCCGTATCCGCGTTCCACTCCGGCCCAGCGGCTGCTTCCAGGGCGTTCGCCAGAATCCGCGCCATGCGATTGTGCCGCTTGGAGGCGCTGGGGCTCACAACGACCATCCCGTCCACGATCTCGATACCCGCGCACTGCTCTTCCGACCAGGAGTCGTACTGCTCCGCAGTGACCTGCGCGTGCATCCACGCCGGCGCAATCATCTCAGCGGTCACGGCGTACCCCCTTGACATAGCCAACGGACGGATAGCGCTCAGCTCAGGCTACTGCGTTTCAAGCAGAGCAAGCAGGACTCGTTCGGAGGGCCGACCACCACCGCCAACCCTGCGCGGACTCCGACCATCCACGACCAACTGGACGAACCCCGAAAACGACTCTGCGGCGGGAGCCGAGATCATCGATCTCGGCTCCCGCCGCAGGTCAGCGGGCTGAGCCCGGCGGAGCCGCCTGAGGGAATCGAACCCTCGACCTACGCATTACGAGTGCGTCGCTCTGGCCGACTGAGCTAAGGCGGCATTGCGCGGTCAAGTGTAGCGGGCTCCCCTGCGGGCTCACGCGCGGGCCCCGGGTTGCGCGAAGTCGGGCGTCACCCGGGGCCCGGGGCGTCGTTGAGATCACAGTGATGCTTGTCACTCGACCTGGAGGGGGTCGGATGCGCGCTGTTCGCCGGTTCGGCGTGTGCACCGCCGTGTCGTTGGCCGTAGCTGGGCTTTCGCTGCCCGCCGCCTTCGCGCAGAGTTCTCCGCCGACCACTCCCATCCCGTCGCCGGTCGATCCCGGTCAGCCCCCTGCTTCCGTGCCGACCCCGGCTCCCGGGCCGATCGTGGCCGATGCCGGGACCTTGATCGGGGTCGTCCGGGTGCTGCCGAACACCGTGCCGACCGAGTCGATCATCGACGACCCGGAGTTCGAGGAGAAGCTGCCGAAGCAGGCGGTCGCCGAGGCGGGCATGGGGCGGGCCGTCGCGCAGGCCAACTCCACGGCCTACTTCGCGCACGAGCGGGCCGTCGCCGAGGCCTCGCCGTTCGGGGTCGCGGTGTTCGGGAAGTCGCCGCAGCTGCCGGTCGGGTTGGCGCAGGCCGCGCTGCCGGACCGGGCCGAGCCGATCAGGTCGAGCATGCAGCCGCCCAGCTCCCCGGCCGATCAGCTGGTCAAGCTCAGCGGCTTGGACGGCAGCGTGCACGCCCGGTGGGACAAGGAGGCCGGGCCGTGCGTGTCGCCGATCGCCGACGCCCGGTACTCGATGGGCAGCGCATCGGCCGTGAACGCGCTGCCGGAGGGGCTGTCGCTGGGCGGGCTGCTCAACGGCGGGAAGCCCGCCGAGGACGGCGCCGGGTCGCTTCTGCACGTGCCGAACTCCGCCGAAGCGCACTCCAACGTGCAGCTCGTCGACGTGCCCGGGCAGGTCGGCAAGGCCGTCCAGTCCACCTCGAACCTGCAGCTGGCCAGCGTCCGGCTGTTCGCCGGGACCCCGCAGGAGATCCGGGTCGACGTGGTCGGGACGCCGCGGCTGACCGCCACCGCCACCGGTGCCCCGGCGACGTCCACTGTGGAGTACGAGGCACCGGTGCTGCGGGTTTCGCGGGGTGGTGAGCAGCTCGGCGTGCTCGACGCCGCGCACCCGGCCCTGGACGTCCCGCCGCCCGGGCTCGACCGGCGCGTGCTCGACGCCGGGGTGCTGCGGCTGAGCGTCGGCGAGCTGAAGCAGGACGTCGTGGACACCGAAGTTCGCGCCGCGGCGCGGCTTTTCGACCTGCAGGTCCTGCGGGGGCACGCGGTCGGGCTGCCGACCTCGCTGCTGCAGGTCTCCTTCGGCGAGCAGGTCGTCCGGGCCGGTGCCCCGGCCGGTGGCGTGGACTGCACGACCGCACCGGTGCCACCGGCGCCGGACCCGGCGGGCACCAACCCGCAGGCGGTCCAGCCCCTGGCGCTCACCAGCAGCGGCTACTACGCGATCCCGCTGTTCTGGACCGGCACCGGTCTGCTGCTCCTGGGCTCGATCATCATCGCCGTCCTCCCCCGCAGGCGGGCCTGAGCAGCGATCAGCCCATGTGGAGGGTGGCGAGCATGGCTTCCACCGCGATGATCGGCTTGACGTTCTGCGTCAGGGCGACCCGGCACTCCAGGACCGCGTCCAAGCGGCGGAGGGCCGACTCCGACGTCCACTCGGCCGCCGCTTGGGCGATCGAGCGCTCGAAGTCCGGGTGGTTCAGCGGGGCGGACGAGCCCGCGCGGGTCACCAGGACGTCGCGGTAGAAGCCCGCCAGGTCCACCAGGGCCAGGTCCAGGGCGTCGCGCTGGGAACGGGTGGCGCGGGACTTCTGGCGCTTCTCCAGCTCCTTCAGCGCCGCGTTGGCCCCGCGGGTGGCCGCGGCGGTGCCCTTGCCGGTGCCGCCCGCGCCCATCGCCGTCTTCAGCTCTTCCTTCTCCGCCTCGTTGCGGTCCTCGTTGGCCGTGACCGCCTCGGTCTCGGCCAGCTTCACCAGGCCGGTCGCGGCGGTGAAGACGTCCGAGAACCTGCGCAGCCCCAGCGGGATGCGCAGCACCGACTCGCGCCGCTCGCGCGCCTCCTCGTCGGTCGCCAGCCGCCGCGCGCGGCCGATGTGACCGCCGCACACCGAGGCCGCCCACTGCGCCAGCTGGGCGTCAACGCCGTCGCGCTCGTGCAGCACCTCGGCGATCGCGCTGGCCAGGGGCGTGCGCAGCTGCACCACGCGGCACCGGGAGCGGATCGTCACGGACACGTCTTCCGGGTGGTCCGACGGAGCGCAGAGCAGGAACACCGTGCGCGGGGGCGGCTCTTCCACCGCTTTGAGCAGCGCGTTCGCCGCGCCTTCGGTGAGGCGGTCGGAGTCCTCGATGAGCACGACGCGCCACTGGCCGGTGGTCGGGCGGCGAGCCGCCGCCTGCACCAGGGAGCGCATCTCCGCGACCGAGATCGACAGGCCCTCCGGCACCACCAGGCGCACGTCGGCGTGGGTGCCGTGCATGACCGTCCGGCACGCCGTGCAGCTCCCGCAGCCCACGACATCGGAGTCCGTGCACTGCAGGGCCGCGGCGAAGGCGCGCGCCGCGATCGAGCGGCCCGAGCCGGGCGGGCCGGTGAACAGCCAGGCGTGCGTCATGGCGCCGGGCGGGACCGGTTCGCCGCGGACCTGGCGGCGGGCCGCGGACACCGCGGCGTGCAGCGTCCGCACCGCGTCGGGCTGCCCGACGACCTCCGCCCACACCCCGGTGTTCAGCTGCTCCGGAGCGTCGGTCCGCATCGCGTCGCCTCCCGTGGGTCGTGAGTGCGAAAACCGGCTGGAGGCGGCTTCCGCACTCACGACTCTACGGTGCCACCCCGACCGCGAACGGAGGCCTCAGCTCAGCAGCACCGCGCTCGTGGCGCGGTCAAGGCATCCGGGTAGACGCGCACCGGCGGCAACGCTTGCGTGCCGTCCGGGCGGACGGCACGTCACGACGACTTCGAGGAGCTGGCCCGCTTCTTGGTCGCCGTGCTGGTCGTCTTGCTCGTGGTCTTCTTCGCCGTGCTGGTCGACTTGGTGGTCGTCTTCTTGGCCGCCGCGGTGGTCTTCTTCGCCGGGGCCTTCTTCTTGGCCGGGGCCTTGGCCCGCCGCTCCGCGAGCAGCTCCACCGCGCGGTCCATGGTCAACGACTCCACGTCATCGCCCTTGCGCAGCGACGCGTTGGTCTCGCCGTCGGTGACGTACGGGCCGAACCGGCCGTCCTTGATCACCAGCGGCTTCCCGGTGTCCGGGGCCTCGCCGAGCTCGCGCAGCGGCGCCGCGGCGGCCCGCCGACCGCGCTGCTTGGGCTGCTCGTAGATCTTCAGCGCCTCTTCCAGGGTGATCGAGAAGATCTGCTCCTCGGTCTCCAGGGACCGCGAGTCCGTGCCCTTCTTCAGGTACGGGCCGTAGCGGCCGTTCTGCGCGGTGATCTCGTTGCCGCTCTCCGGGTCCTTGCCCACCACGCGCGGCAGCGACAGCAGCTTCAGCGCGTCGTCGAGGGTGACGGTGTCCAGCGACATCGACTTGAACAGGCTGCCGGTGCGCGGCTTGCCCTTGCTGCCCTCCGGCAGGACCTCGGTGACGTACGGCCCGAAGCGGCCCTCCTTAGCCACCACCTCGTGGCCCGTCTCCGGGTCGGTGCCCAGGCTGCGGCCCTCCATCGGCGTCGAGAACAGCTTCTCCGCGATCTCCACGGTCAGCTCGTCCGGCGGCAGGTCGTCGGGCAGGTTCGCCCGCTGCGACGACTCGTCCTCCAGGGTCCGCTCCAGGTACGGCCCGTAGCGGCCGACGCGCACGTAGACGGTGCGGTCGTGGTCGTCGGTGAACATCGGGATCGAGTTGATCTCCCGCGGGTCGATCTCCTCGACGCCCGAGCCGACCAGCTTCTTCAGCCCACCGGCGCGGCCGATCGAGCCCTCCGGGCCCACGTCGCCGCCGAAGTAGAAGCCGGACAGCCAGCTGGTGCGCTGCTCGCGCCCCTCGGCGATGCGGTCCAGCTCGTCCTCCAGCGCCGCGGTGAAGTCGTAGTCCACCAGGCGCTCGAAGTGCTTCTCCAGCAGCCCGACCACGGCGAAGGCGATCCACGACGGGACCAGGGCGGAGCCCTTCTTCCACACGTAGCCGCGCTCCTGCACGGTGCTGATGATCGAGGCGTAGGTCGACGGGCGGCCGATGCCCAGCTCTTCCATCGTCTTGACCAGGCTGGCCTCGGTGAAGCGCGGCGGCGGGTTGGTGGTGTGCCCGTCCGGCGACAGCTCCGGCGCGGTGACCGGCTGGTCCTTGACCAGCTGCGGCAGCCGCGACTCGGCGTCGTCGGCGACCCCACCGGCCTCCGAGTCGACCGCCTCGACGTAGGCCTTCAGGAAGCCCGCGAAGGTGATGGTGCGGCCCGAGGCGGCGAAGGTGCACTCCTCGCCGCTGGTCGCGGTGCCGGTGATGCGCACCGACAGGGTGGTGCCCTTGGCGTCGGCCATCTGGGAGGCGATGGTGCGCTGCCAGATCAGCTCGTACAGCTTGAAGCCGTCGACGTCGTTGCCCAGCTCGGCGGCGACCGCGCCGGGGGTGCGGAAGCTCTCGCCCGCCGGGCGGATCGCCTCGTGCGCCTCCTGCGCGTTCTTCACCTTGCGGGTGTACTGGCGCGGCTGCGGCGACAGGTACTGCTCGCCGTAGAGGTCGCGGGCCTGGTTGCGCGCCGCCGCGATCGCCGTCTCCGACAGCGTCGTGGAGTCGGTACGCATGTAGGTGATGTAACCGTTCTCGTACAGCCGCTGCGCCGTGCGCATCGTGCGGTCCGCCGAGAAGCGCAGCTTGCGGCTGGCCTCCTGCTGCAGCGTGGAGGTCATGAACGGCGCGTACGGCTTCCGCGTGTACGGCTTCTCCTCGACGCTGGAGACGTGCAGCTGCACGTCGGTCAGCGCCGCGGCCAGCGCGCGGGCCTCGGCCTCGGTCAGCACCCGGGTGTCGGAGTTCTTCAGCTGCCCGTCCGGGCCGAAGTCGCGGCCGGTGGCCAGCTTCGCGCCGTCCACCGTGACCAGGCGGGCACCGAAGCGGCGCGGCGAGGCGTCCGGACCGGCGTCCATCGTCGCCGAGATGTCCCAGTAGTCGGCCGGGACGAACTTGATCCGCTCGCGCTCGCGCTCCACCACGATCCGGGTCGCCACCGACTGCACGCGGCCCGCCGACAGCTTCGGCATGACCTTCTTCCACAGCACCGGGCTGACCTCGTAGCCGTACAGCCGGTCCAGGATTCGGCGGGTCTCCTGCGCGTCCACCAGGTCGTGGTCCAGGTCGCGCGGGTTGGCCGCGGCCGCCTGGATCGCCGACTCGGTGATCTCGTGGAACACCATCCGGCGCACCGGCACCTTCGGCTTCAGCGTCTCCAGCAGGTGCCAGGCGATCGCCTCGCCCTCGCGGTCGCCGTCAGTGGCGAGGTAGAGCTCGTCGACCTGCTTGAGCGCGTCCTTCAGCTCGGTGACCGTGGACTTCTTGTCGGCGGAGACCAGGTAGAGCGGTTCGAAGTCGTTGTCGACGTCCACGCCGAGGCGGGCCCACGCCTGGCCCTTGTACTTCTCCGGCACGTCCTTGGCGTTCTTGGGCAGGTCGCGGATGTGGCCGCGGGAGGACTCCACGATGAAGTTCGAGCCCAGGTAGGAGGCGATCTTCTTGGCCTTCGCAGGCGACTCGACGATCACCAGGCGCCGACCACCGGAGCCCGCCCCGTTGGCGGACCCGGAAGCCCGGCCGGTCCCGCCAGCCTTCTTCGTCCGTGTCGACCCAGCCACGCTTACCCGCTCTCTTCTCCCGGAAGCATCCTTTGCTACCCGACAAGTTCCTCAGTGTGCCCCGTGCGCAGTTCCGAACGCCGCCCGGGAAGGCACAGGGTTGCACATAACACGCCCATGCACGTCGGCGTCTTGCCTTACGAACGTATCGGGTGACGAACGTGTTCCGTTGCGTGACCTGGCGTGATATGCGTCAAATCGGTCACGACACGAGCGGCCACGTTCGCTCGATCGCACCATCGGGCGTCGGGCCGACGAGCTCGGCCAGCCGCGCCAGGCGGCGGCGCCCGGTGACGCGCAGCGCCGGGCCACCGGCGCGCGGACCGACCGGCTTGGCCGGGAGGCCGCAGCCGAGCAGCGCCGCGGCCAGCGGCGCGTGCGTGTCGGGGGCGTGCGGGTCGAGCCCGAGGCGGTAGCCGGTGGGCTCGGCGGAGCCCGCGGTCAGCGCCCAGATGCGCAGGGCGGCGCCGTCCGGGACGTAGCCGTCGGGGACGGACTTCACCGCGCCGCGCAGCCACTGCGCGGCGAGGCCGGTCAGGTCGGCGCGGAACGCGGTGCGGATCAGCGGACGGCCTTCGTCGGAGCGGCCGAGCTCGGCTTCCACGCCGCGCTGCGCGCACGCCTCGACCAGGGACCGGGCGCGCCACTCGGCGTCGACCACGACCGACAGCCGGGCTGCGGTCCCGCGGCCGAAGCCGACCGCCTGCCCGGGCCCGCACAGCATGCCCGCCAGGTCAGCGATGACGGGCTGCCGCGCCTCGGCCGAGTAGAAGGACAGCTGGTCCACGGCCCGCATGCTAGAACAGCAGTTCGAGCTGCGCCACGGTTTCCACCCATTTGAGCGAGCGGGCACCGCAGTTTCACTGGAAACTGCAGCGGCACCGGGCGCGGAGACCACAACTTCCATTGAAATCGGAGGTCTGATTTCAATGGAAGTTGCGGCGGTCAGCGGGGTGGTTGTTGCTGCTGGGGCTTGGTGAAGAAGGGCTGGCACTCGGGGGCCCGGTGGGCCGCCGCGTTGAGCTGCTGGTTCTGCTCCAGCTGGACGAACTTGTCCTTCAGGTCGAGCTTGCTGCCCTTGTCGAGCTCCTGCTGGACCGCGGTCATGCCCTGCTGGAACCGCTGCTTGTCGGTCGGGTCGGCCTGCTCGGCCTTCTCGCGCGCCCCGCGCAGCAGGTCGCGGACCTGCGTGAAGCCCTCCTGGAACCCGGCGCTGACCTGCCCGGCGCCTTCGACCGGCGGGGCGCCGAGGCCCTGCAGACCGCGCACCGTGTCATCAGCGGATTGCGCGGCGGTGTCGATGCGCTTGATCACCGAGTCCTTCACCGTGGCGGTGTTGCTCCGGTCCAGCTCCGGCAGGTTCTTCTGGGCCGTGCTGAAGCCGCTGACCAGGCCGCACATCTTGCCGGTCCAGGCGACCGCCTCCGCGCTCGGCGCGGGCGGCTGCGGGGCCTGCGGCGGGGCGCCCGCCGGGCCTCCGGCGCAGCCCGCCAGCACGAGCGGGGCTGCGGCCAGCGCCGCGATCGACGTCGAACGTAGCTTCATGCGCACTCCTCGCACAGATCGCCAGTTGCCTTCGGCGTGCGGCCCAGACTCTCCCCCACCCGCGACCGCGCCCCGGAGCCCGGGGTGCGCTCTCCGCCGAAGGCCCAGCGCACGGCGAAGGGCGCCTCCCCCGGCGGGGAAGACGCCCTTCGAACCGACCGGCGCGCTTAGGAGGGTGCGCCGTTGATCGCCTTGTCGTCGGACGGGGATGACTCCGCGATCGACGTCGAGCGCCGCTTGGAGACCACCACCGCGACGACGATCACCGCGACCGCCACCACCGCGATGCCGATGCGCACCGGGTGGTTCGCGCCAGCACCGACGGAGAAGGCCACCACGGCCGGTGCGATCAGCACGGACACCAGGTTCATGACCTTCAGCAGCGGGTTGATCGCCGGGCCCGCGGTGTCCTTGAACGGGTCGCCGACGGTGTCGCCGATGACCGTGGCGGCGTGCGCCTCGGAGCCCTTGCCGCCGTGGTAGCCGTCCTCGACCAGCTTCTTCGAGTTGTCCCAGGCACCACCGGAGTTGGCCAGGAAGATGGCCATCAGGGTGCCGGTGGCGATGGCACCGGCGAGGTAACCGGCCAGCGGGCCGACGCCGAGGCCGAAGCCGACCGCGATCGGCGCCATCACCGCGAGCAGACCCGGCGTGGCCAGCTCGCGCAGCGAGTCGCGGGTGCAGATGTCGACCACCCGTCCGTACTCCGGGCGCTCCGAGCCGTCCATGATGCCCGGCTTGTCCTTGAACTGGCGGCGCACCTCGTAGACCACCGCGCCCGCGGCGCGCGAGACGGCGTTGATCGCCAGCCCGGAGAACAGGAACACCACGGCGGCACCGATGACCACGCCCACCAGCACGTTCGGCGCGTAGACGAAGAACTCCGAGATGCCGAGCTGGCCGCCCACGTCCACCAGCGCCGCACCGATCGCATCGGTGTAGGAGCCGAACAGCGCGGTCGCGGCCAGCACCGCGGTGGCGATCGCGATGCCCTTGGTGATCGCCTTGGTGGTGTTGCCGACCGCGTCGAGCTCGGTGAGGATCTTCGCGCCCTCACCCTCGACGTCGCCGGACATCTCCGCGATGCCCTGCGCGTTGTCGCTGACCGGGCCGAAGGTGTCCATCGCGACGATCACGCCGACGGTGGTCAGCAGACCGCACCCGGCCAGCGCGATGGCGAACAGCGCCACCGGCAGCGAACCGGACAGCAGGAACGCGCCGAACACCGCCGCGCCGATGATCAGCGCGGTGTACACGGCGGATTCGAAGCCGACCGACAGCCCGGAGAGGATCACCGTCGCCGCGCCGGTCAGCGACGACTTGCCGACGTCGCGCACCGGGCGGTGCTCGGTCGCGGTGAAGTAGCCGGTCAGCTTGAGGATGACCACCGCGAGCAGGATGCCGATGATCACCGCGACGAGCGCGATCACCGCCGGGTTGCCGCTGGCCTGCTGCAGGGCCGGCGAGACGCCGTTGAGGTCGGCGAAGGAGCTGGGCAGGTACAGCAGCGCGGCGACCGCGCAGAGCACCGCCGAGATCGCCGCCGAGATGTAGAACGACCGGTTGATCGCGACCAGCGCGTTCTCCCCGCTGCGGGCCTTGGTGATGTAGACGCCGATCACCGCGGTCAGCACGCCGATGGCGGGCACGATCAGCGGGAACAGCAGGCCGTGCAGGCCGAACGCGGCGGTGCCGAGGATCAGCGAGGCGACCAGGGTCACCGCGTAGGACTCGAACAGGTCGGCCGCCATCCCGGCGCAGTCGCCGACGTTGTCACCGACGTTGTCGGCGATGGTGGCGGCGTTGCGCGGGTCGTCCTCGGGGATGTTCTGCTCGACCTTGCCGACCAGGTCGGCACCCACGTCGGCGGCCTTGGTGAAGATGCCGCCGCCGACTCGCATGAACATGGCCAGCAGGGCGGCGCCGAAGCCGAAGCCCTCCAGCACGCGCGGCGCGCCACCGGCGTAGACCAGCACCACGAGCGCGGCGCCGAACAGGCCGAGGCCGACCGTGGTCATGCCGACCACGCCGCCGGTGCGGAACGCGACGCGCATCGCCTTCTCGCGCCCCTCACCGGCTTCGCGGGCGGCAGCCGCGACGCGCACGTTCGCGCGGGTGGACAGCCACATGCCGAGGTAGCCGATGACGGCGGAGAACGCGGCGCCGAACAGGAAGAAGATCGAGCGGCCGATCTGCTCGCCGACCGTCTCCGCGGGCAGCGCGAACAGCAGCAGGAACACGACCACCGCGAAGATCGCCAGGGTGCGGAACTGCCGGTTCAGGTAGGCCGAAGCGCCTTCCTGCACGCCCTTGGCGATGTCCTGCATCTTGGCCGTGCCCTGGCCGGCGGACAGCACCTCCTTGATCAGGACGTAGCCGAAGGCCAACGCGGCCAGGGCGATCACCATCACCACTCCGACCACTGCGTAGTCGGCGCCGCCGAGTTCGATTCCGGAGGCTTGTTGGGCGAGGTCCATCCGGGTTTGCGAGCTCGGTGGTGCAGCGCCCTGGGCCCAGCCGTGCTGGACCGGGGTGAGCAGGGACATCCGTCCTCCTGGGTTGTGCTCGGTTCAGCACCGGAGGCCCGCCGACTCTCGACCGGCTCCAGTGCGCGGTAGGCGGCCCCGCCCGGTACGGCCGGTGATCGTCCGCTGGCCGTCCGTGGCGACGTCGTGGCTCGGGAGTCTATTCAGGCCCCGAGTGGCTTACCTCACGGTGTGATACGCACCTCTCTCCGACGTGGGAATCTGTTACCGATTGATCGATTCAGAGCTCTACTTGATCACCCGTTCGGGCCGATCTTGATTTGGACCGATCGGGTGACATGAGGTATAGGGCGTGCTTTCGCAGAATCCGCCGGGACCCGGCCGCCGTCAGCCGCCCGCCCGGCGGTCCGCCCAGAACCATCCGATCGAGCGACACCGACACAGCTGCGGGAATCGGGAACTCGTGCGCAGCGCCCGCACCGCCCTGTGCGAGGCTCGCTGACGTGCGCGCAGCGGAGCAGAACAGAGGGAAGCGGTTGCTCGACCGCGTGCTGGCCGGGGTGCCGACCGGCGAATCACCGATCCGCCACGTCGCGCAGCTGCCGGACCGCCCGGCCCGCACCACCGACTGGCCGGAGTGGGTCCCGCCGCGGCTGGTCGACGCCCTCCGCGAGCGCGGCGCCGACGAGCCGTGGGTGCACCAGGTCGAGGGCGCGGAGGCCGTCCGGGCTGGTGAGCACGTCGTGGTCGCCACCGGCACGGCGTCGGGCAAGTCGCTGGTCTACCAACTGCCGGTGCTGTCCCGGCTGCTCGAGGACCGCCGCGCGACCGCGCTCTACCTGGCGCCCACCAAGGCGCTGGGCGCCGACCAGCTGCGCACCGTCGACGAGCTCGGGCTGAAGGAGGTCCGCGCGGCCGCCTTCGACGGGGACACCCCGCAGGTGGAGCGGGACTGGATCCGCGCGCACGGCCGGTGGATCTTCACCAACCCGGACATGCTGCACTACGGCGTCCTGCCCGGGCACGGCCGGTGGGCCCGGTTCTTCCGGCAGCTCACCCACGTCGTGGTGGACGAGTGCCACACCTACCGCGGGGTGTTCGGGTCGCACGTCGCGCTCCTGCTGCGCCGCCTGCGCCGGGTCGCGCAGCACTACGGCGCGGACCCGGTCTTCGTGCTCGCCTCCGCCACCGTCTCCGACCCCGATGCGCTGGCCCAGCGGCTCACCGGGGTGCCCTGCCGCGCCATCACCGACGACGGCTCGCCGCGCGGGGCGCGGACCATCGCGCTCTGGGAACCGCCGCTGCTGGAGGAGATCATCGGCGAGAACGGCGCCCCGGTGCGCCGGGCCGCGAGCACCGAGGCCGCGAGGATCATGACCGAGCTGGTCATCGAGGACGCCCGCACGCTGGCGTTCATCCGGTCCCGGCGCGGCGTCGAGCTGGCCGCGATCGCCGCGCAGCGCGCGCTGTCCGAAGTGGACGAATCGCTGCCCGGCAAGGTCGCCTCCTACCGCGGCGGGTACCTGCCCGAGGACCGGCGCGAGCTGGAGCGCTCGCTGCTCACCGGTCAGCTGCGCGCGGTGGCCACCACCAACGCGCTGGAGCTGGGCGTCGACATCTCCGGGCTCGACGCCGTGGTGGTCGCCGGGTACCCGGGCACGCTGGCCTCGTTCTGGCAGCAGGCCGGTCGCGCCGGGCGGGACGGCGAGGGCGCACTGGTGGTGTTCGTGGCGCGGGACGACCCGCTGGACACCTACCTGGTGCACCACCCGCCCGCGATGCTCGACCGGCCGGTCGAGGCGACGGTGCTCGACCCGACCAACCCGTACGTGCTCGAGCCGCACCTGGCCTGCGCCGCCGCGGAACTGCCGCTCGACGAGGACTCGTTCGAGATCTTCGGCGGCGAGGCCGCCGAACGCGCGGTGCAGGCCCTCACCGCGGACGGCGTGCTGCGCAAGCGCCCGCACGGCTGGTTCTGGACCTCCCGCGAACGTCCACATCGGAACGTGGAGCTGCGCGGCGCCGGTGGTCACCCGATCGCCGTGGTGGAGGGCGACTCCGGCCGGATGCTGGGCACCGTGGACCCGGACTCCGCCTGCTCCACCGTGCACCCGGGGGCCGTGTACCTGCACCGCGGCGAGTCCTTCGTGGTGGACGACCTGGACCTGGAGAACGGCATCGCGCTGGTGCACGAGGAGAGCCCGGACTGGACGACCTCGCCGCGCAACGTCGTGGACATCTCGGTGCTGCGGACCATCGAGCGCCGGGACACCGGCCGCGGGGTGACGGTGTGCCTCGGCGAGGTAGAGGTCACCTCGCAGGTCGTCGGCTACCTGCGGAAACGACCGTCCGGCGAGGTGCTGGACCAGGTCGCGCTGGACCTCCCGGCGCAGACCCTGCTGACCCGCGCGGTCTGGTACACGGTCAGCGACGAGCTGCTGATGAGCAGCGCACCGGGGGGCGCCGGGCTGGATCCGGCGCGCATCCCCGGTGCGCTGCATGCCGCCGAGCACGCGGCGATCGGCCTGCTACCGCTGTTCGCGACCTGCGATCGTTGGGACATCGGCGGGGTGTCCACCGCGATGCACGCCGACACCGGGGAGGCAACGGTGTTCGTGCACGACGGGCATCCGGGAGGGGCCGGATTCGCCGATCGCGGTTTTGCCGCATTGGTCCCGTGGTTGGCCGCGACGCGGGAAGCGATCGCTTCCTGCGACTGCCCGGCTGGGTGCCCGTCCTGCGTTCAGTCGCCCAAGTGCGGGAACGGCAACGAACCGCTGGACAAGGCGGGGGCGGTGGCTGTTCTCGATGCGGTGTCGACCGTGCTCGGAGGCGGCACCGGTGGATCGGCTGGGCTGCACGACCGTCCGCAACAGGTCTGAGCACAGGGGAACTGGTGCGTGCTCGGGGAGGTGCGGGGTCCGGTCGCGTCGGGGAGCCCGGGCGCGGATGCCGATCCGGTCGGGGCCGGCACGGTCGGCAGGTGCGTCACCTGCCTGCCGCGAGGAGTTCCGCCACGTCTGCGTTGTTGTCAAGGTGCTCGCGACCCGTGCGGAGGGCGTCCTGCACGAAGTCCGGGGTGGGCAGCCGCCAGGCGCAGACCTCCGGCTTGACCCGCCAGTGCACCTGGCCGCCCGGGTAGGCGGTCGGGGGCATGGCCACCCAGCTCCCCTTGCCGTGCAAGCGGATTCCGGGCACGTCGGCCAGGTCCGCGGCGAGTTTGCCGCCACCGGCCGTCAGGAAGTACCAGCGCCCGCGCGGGGTCGCCACGATCGGCACCGGGAAGCCCAGGGCGCGCAGCACCGAGGCACCGGCCCGGCCGAGCTCCGCGTCGACCTCGAGCGCGTCGACCGTGCTCCCGGTGGCGATCAGCAGGCTGTAGGGGCGTTCGGCCCACCAGGCGGTGACGTCGTCGGGGTTGGTGCCCAGCCGGGTCTGCCAGTCGCGGTGCACCGGCATCGGGCCGTGCTCCTGACGGCCGTGCCGACCGATCCAGTGATCTCCTTCGGGGTAGGTTCCGGGAAGCATCGGCCACCCGCGCGAGGCCAATCCGATTGCCTGCACGCGCAGTTCGATCCGGCTGCTGGTCAACCCGGCCGGGTGGGCCGGGACGCCGCGGAAGGCGCCTTGCCACCTCTCCGCCGACCAATGCATCTGTTCCGCCTCCTTGCTCCACAGTGGGCGGTGGACCGGCGGTCTCGGGGAACCACCTGGTTCGCGACCTCGTTGTCGTGAACCTTGAGTCTTCCCGCTCACACCACTAATCAACGGCATGCCACCCCGTCGAGTACACCCCGCGTCGGCGACCGGTCGTTCAGCCGCGACGAACGCGTCCCGGCGGAACACCACAACCGAAAGATCACCGGGGTGAACGGCTCCGGAACTGCTGTTGGCCCGGACCTTTCCGACCGTTCGTCGACCGTTCGTCGCGGCGGTCCGATCAGCCGCCGTCCGGCCCCGCGTGCGCCCGTGCGCTGGCCTTTCCCGCCAGCGGCACCACCGGCGGAAGATCAGCTTCGACCGTCACGCGGGCGTTCCACCCCGCCAACCGGCACTCGACGACCGCGGCCCGCATGCCGTCGGCCACCTGCGCGGCCCGCGCACAGGCCACTTCCGGCCCGCGCGGCGCGTGCGCGGCGGCCGCCAGCGCCGCGAGGTCGGCAGCCCCTTCCGCGCGGTGCCGGGCGATGGTCGCCGCGCCGAGCTGGAGGACGAGCACGAGCAGCGAGAGCAGCGCCAGCACCAGGATCGCGGACAACGCCGTCGCCGCTCCCCGATCGCCGTTCATCGCACCACCTGCCCTTCCACGCCCGGTTCCAGCACGGCGACCGCGCGCGCGTGCAGCCAGCGGCCGGGCAGCTGGGCGGGCAGCGGCATGCTCACCTCCGTGCGGACGACGTCGCCGTCCACCTGCACCGCCAGCGCCGCACCGGCCGGAGCCACCCGGTGCACGGCTTCGTCGGCCCGCGACCGGTCACCGCGCGCCACCAGCCTGGCCGCCTCCACCGCCGCGTCAGTGCAGCGGAGGTGGCCGATCAGCGCGTTCGCGCCGACCAGGGCCAGCGCGAACACCGCGACCACCGAGCAGATGCCCAGCGCGGCCTCGACCGTCACCGCGCCGCGGTCGGGTGCTCCGGCGCCCTGCGGCACCGGAGCCACCTGCGCCGCCATCAGACGCCGCCACCCTCCAGGCTGCGCTCGATGAGCCCGGTGAGCGCCTCCTTGATCGTGCCGCCGGTGACGATCTCGAACAGCAGCGAGGCGAACGCGACCGCGGCCACCGTCCCCATCGCGTACTCCGCGGTCGTCATCCCGCCATCGCCGTGCAGCAGCGCGCGGAGCCGTCCCGCCGCCCGCCGAACCGGCAGGTCCACCTTCGTCATCTCTCCTCCATTCGTCCACAGTGGTCTTTCGCTATCCCGGGAAGGTCAGCCGGTGCAGGGTGCCCACGACCACGGGTGCCACGCCGAGGCACAGGAACGCGGGCAGGAAGCACAGGCCGAGCGGCGCGGAGATCCACACCGCGACCCGCTGCGCCCGGGCTTCGGCCTGCTCGGCGACCGTGGCGCGGGCGTGCTCGGCCAGTTCCGCGGCGACCTCGGCCAAGCCCTGCCCGGTGCGCGCGGTCCGCCGCGCGGCGCGGGCGAGCTCGGCGGTGTCCGGATTGGACAGCGCTGGTTCCCAGCTGGTCACCGCGTCCGATCCGAGCGCGAGGTGATCGGCGACCTCGCGCAGGGTTCGGCGCGCGGCACCGGCCAGTTCCTCGGCCACCGCCTGCACCACGACCGGCACCGGCAGGCCCGCCCGCATTCCCGCGGCCAGCAGGTCCCAGCCAGCCGCCAGCACCAGCGGATCGGTCCGCTCGCGCCTTCGAGCCGCCAGCGCTGACCACCGGCGTGCGGCGATCGCGGCTGCAGAGCCGATCAGCACGCCAATGACCAGGCCGAACATCTGCGCGGCGACCGAACCCGCGGCCAGCGGGAGCACCCACGCGATGGCGGACGTCCGCTGCCGCGGCCGAGACCGCGGGCGCAGCGAGCTCAGCCTCGCTCGCCCCGAAGGCGTCGGGTCGATCAGCACCGCAGCTGCCACAAGCGCCGGAACCGCTTCGATCACGACGCCACCGCCTCGGTCAGCCGCAGCGTCCAGCTCGCGCCTGCCGCCAGCAGGGCCGTTCCGACCAGCAACATCAGCTGTCCGAGCAGCCCGCCGTTGAGCACCGCGAGCGGAGCCGATCCGATGGCTTCGCCGAACAGCAGGCCGCAGACCGGCAGCCCGGTGAGCACGGCCGCCGTCGAGCGCGGACCGGCCAGCTTCGCGTCGACGCCGCGCCGAAAGGCCGTGCGCCGCTCGACATCGCGGCGGACCGCGTCGAGCAGGTCGGCCAGCGCGACACCGTGCCGCTCCGCCAGCGCCCACGCCCTGGCGATCCGCCCCAGCGGCGCGCGCAGCTCGACGAGCTCGTGGTTCCGCAGGACCGTCGCCACGTCACCGCCGAGCCGGACCGTGGTCGCCATGTCCCGGAAGACTCCGGCGATCACCGCCCCGGCCTCGGCCGCAGCCCCTTCCGCGGCTGAAGCGGGATGCGCGCCCGCGCGCAGCTGAGCCACCAGCAACCGCAAACCCGCCGTCAGCTCGTCGGCCCGGGCGAGCCTGTCCCGCCGTCCCCGCAGCGAGCGCCAGTGGTGCGCGCCGAGCAGCGCCAACCCGGCTCCGGAGAGCAGGCCTGCCGGACCAGCGACGAAGAACCCGACGACCGCCGATGCCAGGACCACCAGCAGCCGCAGGTGGCGGACCGGTCCGAGTGCCGGCCGCACCGGTCTCGGGCGGAGCCGGTCGCGGGCGTGGACCTCCGGCCAGCACAGGGCAGCGGCGGCGGCCGCCAGCAGCGCGAGGATCAGCACGGCAAGGCACCTCCTCGCGCGGCGAGCAGCGCCGCCAGGTCTTCCCGGCCCGACGTCCAGCCGCCGTCGCGCTGCCACGCCGGAACGACCTGGACCCGCTCGCCGTCGCGCCGCAGCACACCTATGCCCGCCAAGTACCGGCCCCGCTGCGCGCTTCGTCGAACGTGCAGCACGACTTGCACCGCTGCGGCGAGCTGGCTGTGCAGCGCTGAGCGCGACAAGCCGCCCAGAGCCGCCAGGGCTTCCATCCGGGCCGGGACTTCCTGCGGCGAGTTGGCGTGCAGGGTTCCGCCACCACCGTCGTGGCCGGTGTTCAACGCCGAGAGCAGCTCCCGGACCTCCCCGCCGCGCACCTCGCCGACGATCAGCCGGTCCGGCCGCATCCGCAGGGCTTGGCGCACCAGGTCGCGGACCTGGATCTCGCCAGCGCCCTCGACGTTCGGCGGGCGGGTGAGCAGCCGGACCACGTGCGGGTGCCTCGGGTGCAGCTCCGCGGCCTCCTCGACGCAGACGATCCGCTCGGACTCGGCGACCTCGCCCAGCATCGCCGCCAGCAGCGTGGTCTTCCCGCTCGCCGTGCCGCCGACCACCAGGAACGCCAGCCGCGCGGCGACGATCTCGCGCAGCACCTCGGCCGTCGGGCCGTCGAACGCGCCCGACTCCTGCAGCGCGGCGAGGTCGTGCGCCGCCGGGCGGAGGATGCGCAGCGAGATGCAGGTCCCCTCGCCCGCCACCGGCGGCAGCACCGCGTGCAACCGCACCGCGCCGGAGGCGCTCTCCTGCGGCAACCAGGCGTCGACCCAGGGCTGGGCGTCGTCGAGCCGACGGCCGGTGGACATCGCCAGGCGCTGCGCCAAGCGGCGCACCGCGTCCTCGTCGGCGAAGCGCACCGCCGCCCGCTGGAGGCCGTTGCCGCGATCCACCCAGACCTTGTTCGGCGCGGTCACCAGCACGTCGCAGACCTCCGGATCGCGCAGCAGCGGTTCCAGCACCCCGGCACCGCGGAATTCCTGCTGCACCAGGCGAAGTGCGGCCAGCACGTCGGCATCGGCGACCAGCGCACCGGATTCCTCCCGGACCGCCGAGGCGACGGCGCTGGAGGTCAGCGCGGCACCGCTGCCGACCAGGCGGTTGCGGACCCGGGCCAGCAGCTCGCCGTCCACCGCACCGTCGACGGGCTCCAGAACACGACTCATGACTCTCCTTTCAACGCAACGGAAAACAGGACTCAGCGGGCAGCCGCTTCGCACCGGTCGAGCTCGGCCAGCACGTGCTGGGCCGCTCTGGCCACCGGGCCGCGGCGGCGCAACCGGGCCGCCAGCCCGCCGCAGTCGACGAGCGCCGGAAGCTGCGGCTCCGGGCGCATCCCGGTCAGCACCTCGGCGCCGACCGCCCGCGCCACGTCGGCCATCCGCAGCCCGCCCGGCGCGGGACCGCGCACCACCAGCCGGATCGGCCCGGCGGCGTGCTCCCCGACCGCCGCCACCACCCGCTCGGCCGCAGCCACCGCGCGGACCTCGGCGGGGACGACGACCACCGCGAGATCGGCCTCGCGCAGCGCTGCGACGGCCGGTTCCGGGAGCGCTCGCGGCAGGTCGCACACCACGACGTCGCCTGCCCGGCGACCGGCCGCCAGCACCGCCCGCACGCCTTCCGGGGTCAGCCCGCTGGACGGGCCGTCGCGGTCGCAGGACAGCACCGTGATCGCGCCGGACCCGATCCGGCGCTCGGGCAGCGCCTCGTGCAGCGCGCTCGCCCCGAGCCGACCGGCGTTGACGGCCAGCCCCGACCAGCGCAGACCGTCGTCCGCCTCGGCGCCCACCGCGAGGTCGACGCCACCGCCCAGCGGGTCGCAATCGACCAGCAGCGCGCGCGAACCACCGCGCGCGGCCAGCACCGCAGCAGCCGTGGCCAGCACGGACGCTCCAGCGCCGCCGCAGCCGCCCAGCACCGCGAGGATCCGGCCGTCCTGCGCCGGGGTGTCGGCGGTGTCGGCCAGCAGCTCGATCAGCGCTGTCTCCTCGGCGGGCAGGGCGATCACCTGGTCCGCGCCGATCTCGAACGCGACCCGCCACAGCTCCGGGGTCGGATCGCGGCAGAGCACCACGACCCCGCGTCTTCGCGGCAACCCACCGGCCACTCCGGCAGCAGCCGCAGCGGCGTCGAGCAGCACCAGCGGTGCCGCGCGCCAGGCGGGCGCGGACAGCTCTCTCGCGCGCACCAGCTCACCGCAGGACGCAGCGGCCAGGCGGGCGGTTTCCTCGGCCAGTTCGGCATCTCGCGCAACGAGCAGCGGGCGTGCAGCAGTCATGGCAAAACCTTCCGGCGAATCGGGAACCAGGAGCGAAAAGCCCGAACGGGCCGCTCGATATCCAAGGTGGACCGAACTCCGGCCGCTGCCAAGGAGGTTTTCGAAATCTGTGGACAAACCCCGGCACTGTGGACAACTCAGCTCACACGAAAGCGTTGCGCGAATTCGCTTTCCGCCACGCGCATTGCCGAACAGCACCCCGGCTGCGGCGGGACGGGATCGCCTCCGCGGCGAACGCGGGATCCCGAACCGGGGCCGCGCACCCGTGAATCGGGCTCCGGGGCGACCGGAGTTCCGCCGCGCAACCCACCCCGGAAATGGGACGGCCCCCGCCAGGGGGGAGGGGCGGGGGCCGTCGTCAGTTCAGCTCCGGGGGGTCGAGCTGAACCTGTCCGGTCGCACCGGACTCCACACACTGTATCCCGCAGATCACCCGCAATGCCCCCCGTCCATTTGAGGGAACGTTATTGCTCTCGGTGCCCACCTATCCGAGGCCAGCAATCATTCGAGTCAAGAAATGTATCCCACTAGTCGGAATCCCCGAGCTGGAATGTACGCAGCGTGAAATATCAGCGGCCCGCGCCACCGAGCGTGCGCGCCCGCGGGCGGCCCGCGGCGGCTCGTATGCTGTGCGGCGTGACAGAGCCCGCGAACCCATCGCCCCGCACCGGACGCCGGGTGGCGGCGTTCTTCGACCTGGACAAGACGATCATCGCCAAGTCGAGCACGCTCGCCTTCAGCCGACCGTTCTTCCAGGAGGGGCTGATCAACCGGCGGGCCGTGCTGAAGAGCGCCTACGCCCAGTTCGTGTTCATGCTGGCCGGGGCCGACGCCGACCAGATGGACCGGATGCGCGCGCACATCACCTCGCTGTGCAGCGGGTGGGACGTCGAGCAGGTCAACGCCATCGTCGAGGAGACCCTGCACGACATCGTCGACCCGCTGGTCTACAAGGAGGCCACCCAGCTGATCGCCGAGCACCAGGAGCAGGGCCACGACATCGTGGTGCTGTCGGCCTCCGGCGAGGAGGTCGTCGCCCCGATCTCGAAGCTGCTCGGCGCCGACCACTGGTCGGGCACCCGGATGGTGGTCGCCGACGGCCGCTACACCGGCGAGGTCGAGTTCTACTGCTCCGCGGAGAACAAGGCGATCGCCGCCCGCGAGCTGGCCGAGACGCAGGGCTACGACCTGTCCGAGTGCCACGCCTACTCCGACTCGATCACCGACCTGCCGCTGCTGGAAGCCGTCGGGCACCCCACCGTGATCAACCCGGACCGGGCTCTGCGCAAGGAAGCGGTGCAGCGCGGGTGGCCGTCGCTGGCCTTCGACCACCCGGTGTCGCTGCGGGCCCGGATCCCCACGCCGTCGCGCGCCGCGGTGACCGCGGCCGGGGTCGGGATGGGCGCGGTCGCCGCGGCGGGTGCCGCGTGGTGGGGGCTGCGCGCCTGGCGCCGCCGCCGCTGACCGGCGATTTCCCCGCTCCCTTAGCGCAAAGCGCGCGATGATCGCCAGCTGGCGAAGTCGTCGCGACCGCACCGGCCGGAACCCTTGCAGTGACGGGCGTCACCGTCTACAAATGGAGGTGCGGACCCTGATTGGCCAGGGACGTTACGGAGGAGAAGTAACGTCCACCCCGATCAGACTCCGCGCGCGAGGCCCGGAGCACCCACGCGTTGCCGCACACAAGGCTGGTCGTTCCACGGGGTTGCGTACCGGGACGCCGGACGCCTAGCCCGGAAGTTACGACACAAGTGCACGCTTGGTAACCCGAGTGCTCGCGCAGTGGGGCGGCGCCCGCCGATCGGATCGGCGGGCGCCGCCGTACGTCCGCCCCCTCCCGCGACGGGACTCCCAGCGGTGGCATCTTTCGCCCACGCCGATCGGCAGCGTTGACCGGCCGTGGTGGCGTGAGTAACTTCCGAAATCGTCCGATTTCGTGGTGAACTCTTACCGCCTGGCGAAGATCCGCCCCGCAGGGAGGCGACCGTGTCCCCGAAGACCCGAACGCGCCGCGCCGCCATCGCGCTCAGCGCCCTCGCCGTCGGCGCCGTGGCGATCACCGCCACCGGCGGTGCGTCCGAGCCGCAGCAGCCCGCCGACCTCCTCCAGGAGATGACGCTCGAGGAGAAGGTGGGGCAGCTCTTCGTCACCTACGCCTACGGGCGCACCGCCGACACCCCGCACCCCAAGAACAAGGAGGAGTTCGGCGTCGACACCCCGGCCCAGGTGGTGCAGAAGTACCACCTCGGCGGCGTCATCCACTTCGCGTGGACCGACAGCCTCCACGACCCGAAGCAGATCGCCGAGCTGTCCAACGGGCTGCAGAACGCCGCGGTCAACTCCGGGGCCAAGGTGCCGCTGCTGATCTCCACCGACCAGGAGCAGGGCCAGGTCACCCGCATCCACGAGCCCGCCACCCAGTTCCCCGGGAACATGGCGCTCGGCGCCGGTCGCAGCCCCGAGGACGCCGAGCGCGCCGCCGCGATCACCGGTCAGGAGCTGCGCGCGATGGGGCTGAACCAGAACTTCGCGCCGAGCGGCGACGTCAACGTCAACCCGGCGAACCCGGTGATCGGGGTGCGCTCCTTCTCCTCCGACCCGGCGCTGGCCGCGCAGCTCACCGCCGCGCAGATCCGCGGCTACGAGGACTCCGCCGGTCCCGGCGAGACGGTGTCGGCCTCGGTCAAGCACTTCCCCGGGCACGGCGACACCAACCAGGACAGCCACACCGCGCTGCCGGTGATCGAGCACGACCGCCAGCAGTGGGAGCAGCTGGACGCCCCGCCGTTCAAGGACGCCATCGCCGCTGGCACCGACGCCGTGATGAGCGCGCACATCGTGGTGCCCAAGCTGGACGACTCCGGCGAGCCCTCGACGCTGTCGCCGAAGGTGCTCACCGGGATGCTCCGCGAGGAGCTCGGCTTCAAGGGCGTGATCATCACCGACTCGCTGCAGATGGAGGGCGTGCGGCAGAAGCACCCGGACGCCGAGATCCCGGTGCTGGCGCTCAAGGCCGGTGCCGACATGCTCCTCATGCCGAACGACCTGCAGGTCGCCATCGACGGCGTGCTCAACGCGGTGCGCAGCGGCGAGCTCAGCGAGCAGCGCATCGACCAGAGCGTGGAGCGCGTCCTGGCGCTGAAGTCCGGTCGCGGCGTGCTGGCCAACCCGTTCGTCGACGTGTCCAAAGTGGACCAGATCGTCGGCGGCGCGGAGCACCTCGGCGAGGCGCAGGCGATCACCGATCGCACCACCACGCTGCTGCGCAACGACGGCGTGCTGCCGCTCAAGCCACCGGCCAAGATGTTCGTGACCGGCGCCGGGGACGACGCCACGGCAGCGCTGGCCGAGCGGATCGGTGCGCGCGGCCCGCAGACCTCGGCGCTGGCCACCGGCCTGAAGCCGACGAAGGAGCAGATCGACCAGGCCGTCGAGCAGGCCAAGCAGAACGACGTCACGGTCGTGCTCACCAGCGCCGCGTGGAGCGAGGCCAACGCCGGGCAGCTCGACCTGGTCCGCGCCCTGCAGCAGACCGGGAAGCCGGTCGTCGCGGTCGCCACCCGCGACCCCTACGACGCGGCGCACGTCGACCTGCCCGCCTGGGTCGCCACCTACTCGGACAAGCCGGTGGCGATGGAATCGCTGGCCAAGGTGCTCTTCGGCGAGCTCGCCCCGGTCGGCAAGCTGCCGGTCCCGGTGCCGGACCCGAACAAGCCCGGCACCGACGCCTACCCCTTCGGCCACGGCCTGGGCTGGTGACGGCCGGTGGCTGAGTTCCGGATCTCCCGGCGCGGCGTTCTCACCGCGGCCGCGCTGGCCGTCCCCGCGGCCGGGGTCGCGGCGAGCTCCGCCTGCGCCGCTCCTCCGCAGTCCCCCGACCTCGGCTTCGAGGTCCGCACCGGCGCGGACGTGCTCGCCGGGCGGAACTGGGAGGACGTCAGGGGTCGGCGGATCGGCGTGGTGACCAACCCGACCGGCGTGCTCTCGTCGTTGACGCACGTCGTCGACGCCATGCACGCCAGCGGCTCGGTGAACGTCGTGGCGGTCTTCGGGCCCGAGCACGGCTTCCGCGGCACGTCCCAGGCGGGCGGCTCGGAGGGCGACTACCGCGACCCGCGCACCGGGCTGCCGGTGTACGACGCGTACGGGGCCGACGCCGCGAAGCTGGCCGGGATGCTCCGCAAGGCCGGTGTCGAGCAGGTGGTCTTCGACATCGCCGACGTGGGCGCCCGCTTCTACACCTACATCTGGACGATGTACACCGCGATGCAGGCCGCGCAGCAGGTCGGGGCGTCGTTCCTGGTGCTGGACCGGCCGAACCCGATCGGCAGCCAGGTCGCCGGGCCGCGGCTGGACCCGCGGTTCGCCTCCGGCGTCGGGCTGCTGCCGATCGTGCAGCAGCACGGGATGACCGTCGGCGAGCTGGCCCGGATGTTCGACCGCGTGTACTTGCCGGAACCGCTGCCGCAGCTCAACGTGGTGCGGGTGGAGGGGTGGAAGGGGCGCACCGCGAGCACCGGCCTGCCCTGGGTGCCGCCCAGCCCGAACATGCCGACCCCGGACACCGCCGCGCTGTACCCCGGGACCGGGTTGTTCGAGGGCACCGTGCTCTCCGAGGGCCGCGGCACCACCCGGCCGTTCGAGATCATCGGGGCGCCGGGCATCGACTGGCGGTGGGCGGAGGAGCTGAACAACGCCGGGCTGCCCGGGGTGCGGTTCCGCGAGACCTACTTCGTGCCGACCTTCTCCAAACACGCCGACGTCACCTGCGGCGGCGTGCAGGTGCACCTGCTCGGCGAGGTCGACGCGATCCGGACCGCGGTGACCATGCTCGTCACCGCGCGGCGGCTGTACCCGCAGGTGTTCGGCTGGCGGCCGGACAACATGATCGACAAGCTGTCCGGTTCCGACCGGCTGCGCACGATGGTCGACCGCGGCGCCGACGCGGCCGAGATCGTCGACTCGTGGCAGGACGAGGTCGAGGACTTCCGAAGGCAACGCGAACCGCACATGCTGTACCGCTGACGAGCTCGGAGGGGGACGCGATGGGCAGGACGATCCTGGCGGCCGTGGCGCTGCTGTCGGTCACCGCGCTGGCCGGTTCTGCGACGGCCTCGCCCAGCAGCGCGGGCGGTCACTTCGACCGCCCGCAGCGGGGGTTCGCCCCCGGCGAGACCGTGCTGCGCGACGGCACCCCCGAGGAAGTGGGGCTGGACCCGACCCCGATCGACGCGGCGCTGCAGCAGATCGCGGCGTGGACGGAGCGGACGCCGGGCCGCGAGCACCCGATGTACGCGGGCGCGGTGAGCCTGCTGGTGCACGACGGGGTGGTGGTGCGGCGCGAGGCCGTCGGGAAAGAGCAGCGCTACTCCGACGGCGCGGGCACCGAGTTACCCGCCGACCAGCAGGAACCGATGGGCGTCGACACGATCTTCGACGTCGCCTCGATCAGCAAGCTGTTCACCTCGATCGCCGCGCTGCAGCTGGTCGACGACGGCTCGGTGGAGCTGGACGCGCCGGTCGCGCAGTACCTGCCGGAGTTCGGCGTCAACGGCAAGCAGGGCATCACCGTCGAGCAGCTGCTCACCCACACCTCGGGGCTGCAGGCCGAAGCGCAGCTGTGGAAGCTGCCGCCGGAGCAGCGGATCCCGTCGATCATGCAGCTGACCCCGGAGCACCCGCCCGGCACCAACTACACCTACTCCGACCCGAACATGATCACGCTCGGCGTGCTGGTCCAGCGCGTCACCGGCGAACGGCTGGACCGCGTGGTGGCCGAGCGGATCACCGGCCCGCTGGGCATGCGCGACACCGGCTACAACCCGCCCGCCGCCGAGCTGCACCGGATCGCGGCCACGGAGTTCCAGGCCGACCCGCCGCGCGGCATGGTGCGCGGCCAGGTGCACGACGAGAACGCCTGGTCGCTGGGCGGTGTCGCGGGCCAGGCCGGGGTCTTCTCCACCGCCGACGACCTGGCGACGCTGGGCCAGGCGCTGCTCAACGGCGGTGTCTACAACGGCAGCCGCATCCTGTCCGAGGACGGCGTGGCCAAGATGCTGACCAACTACAACGACGCCTTCCCGGGCAACGCGCACGGCCTGGGCTTCGAGCTCGACCAGCGCTGGTACATGGCCGGGCTCAGCGCCCCGCACACCGCAGGTCACACCGGCTACACCGGAACGTCGCTGGTCATCGACCCGCTGTCCCGGACGGTCGCGGTCCTGCTCACCAACCGGGTGCACCCGTCGCGCGAGTGGGGCTCGAACAACCCGGCCCGGCAGGAGCTGGCGCAGGGCATGGCCCGGGCGCTGGCGGTGCGACCGGAGTTCGGCTCGGCCTCGTGGTTCACCGACCGCGCGGGGACGTTGACCACCGACCCGCTCGGCCCGGTCAGCGGGCCGGTGCAGGTGTCCTACAGCGCCTTCGTGGACACCCAGCGGGACTCCGACGGCTCCGACCCGCTGCTGCTCGAATCCAGTGTGGACGGAACGAATTGGCAGCCGGTACCGGTCCGGGCCAAGGGCCCCGGAGCGCCGAAGGACGCCCAGCAGCAGCTGGCGGGCTCCGGCCACCGCAGCTGGTGGGAGGTCCGCGGCTCCGTCGCCGCGGAACCGGGCCAGCAGGTGCACCTGCGCTGGCGGTACGCGCCGAACGACCAGTACACCGGCCGCGGGGTGAACGTGGACGGCATCCTGGTCGCCGACCGCGACGCGACCCTCCTGGACGGCGAGCTCCAGGCCGATCGCCTGCACCCCGAGGACTGGACCTCCACCGACCGCTGACGGGACTCCCGCGATTTCAATGGAAATCGGACGTCCGATTTCCGTTGAAATCGCGTTCGTCCGTCACGGGAGGGGTTGCCAGCGGGGAGTGCCGGAGTCGGTGATCGCGCGGCCGAACTGGACGTCGGCGAAGTGGACCGCGAAGCCGATCGTGCTCGGCTCCTGGAGCTCCCGCACCAGGTCCTGGCGGGTTCGGATCGCCTCAGCTCGGTCGACGTCGGCCCAGACCGGCCAGGTCGGCTCGGCGATCTGCACCGCGCTGTGCAGCGCGTCGCCGATGACGATGAGGCGCTGGTCGCCCGAGGTGATCACGTAGGACGCATGGCCGGGCGTGTGGCCGGAGGTGTACCGCACCCGCACGCCGGGGAACACCTCTTGTCCATCGTGGACGGTTTCGACCTGCGCTCCCAGCGCGGTCAGCATCTCGTCGGTGACGTCCGGGGCGTGCTCCTCGCGACTCTCCCACTCCGGCTCCGCGAGCAGGATCCGCGCCGCGGGGAAGGCACCCCGGTGCGCCCAGCCGATGTGGTCGGTGTGCAGGTGGGTGATGGCCACGGCCTCGATCTCTCCGGGAGCGCGCCCCAGCGCCGCCAGGTTGTCCAGCAGGTCGCCGCCGCGGGTGGCGCCGACGGCCGGGTTGCCGGGGTCGTCGGGGCGGCTGACCGGGCCGAACCCGGCGTCGATCAGCATCGCGCGCGGGCCGCGCTCGACGAGGAGCCCGCCGATGCTGGCCACCAGCTGCCCCGCGCCGTCGAGGTGGTGCGCGCGGTCGCGCCAGTCGTCCGCCGAGGTCTCCGGGAACCAGCCGCGCGGCTTGAGGCCGACCGCGCCGTCCGGGACGTAGCTGATCCGCAGGTCGCCGAGCTCGATCGACCGGGCTCCGGCCACCGCGCTCCACCGGTGTTCCGCAATCATGCCGACAACCTTACAACTATAATTTTTCTAATTGCAACATCTCTAACTTGGTATGCTGTTCGCATGGACCGGTCTGCCGAAACCCGCGAGCTCTGCAGCCTGGTCAGCGAGCTCGCCCACACCATCGAGGACCACGTGCGGCACTGCGTCGCGGACAGCGACCTGACCGCGTCGCAGGCCATCGCGCTGCGCGAACTGGCCGAACCGCTGAGCATGCGCGAGCTCGCCGCACGGATGCACTGCGCCACCTCGAACGTCACGTTCCTGATCGACCGCCTGGAGAAGCAGGGGCTGGTCACCCGCCGCCCGCACCCCACCGACCGCCGCGCGAAGGAGATCGCGCTGACCGAGGAGGGCGCGCGGCAGCGGACGCAGATCATCGAGCGGTTCTCGGTGAACACCCCGCTGTCCGGGCTCACCGCGGACGAGCAGCAGACCCTGCACCGGCTGCTGCAGCAGGCGCTGTCCACCCGCTGAGGAATGCCGCGGGCCCGGATGCGTTCCCGAGATCGAAGAACGCATCCAGGAAAGGACTCCCGTGGGCCACCGGATCATCAACCCGCCGACGCTGCACGACCCGACCCGCTTCGGCTACAGCCACGTCGCCGACACCTCCACCGGGCTGGTCTTCATCGCCGGCCAGTACGCCTCCGACGACAACGGCGAGGTGACCTCGGCGGACTTCTCCGAGCAGGTCCGGCAGTCGCTGGCCAAACCTGCGCACCGCGCTCGCCGCGGTCGGCCTGGACCTCAGCCACGTCGTGCAGCTGCGGACCCACGTCGTCGACCACGACACCGACAAGCTCGCGGTCCTCGGCGAGCACATCGCCGAGATCTGGGGCGACCAGCCGCCCACCCAGACCCTCACCGGCGTGGCCGCGCTGGCGCTGCCGGGGATGCTCTTCGAGGTCGACGCCGTCGCCGTGCGCCCCTGACCTCCGAGTCGCGAGCTCGGCGGCGGGCGGGCAGGGTCGAAGCGCAGCCGCAACCGTCGGAGAGGAGTCGGAGATGTCGGGGATTCCGCAGGACCGCGAGGACATCCTGGGCAAGCGGGCCTTCGGGCACGTGGCCACCATCGGTCCGCACGGCGAACCGCAGTCCAGCCCGGTGTGGATCGACTGGGACGGCCAGTACCTGAAGTTCAGCCAGACCAAGACGCGGCAGAAGTACCGCAACCTCAAGCGGGAACCGCGCATCTCCGTCTCGGTGCACGACCCGGACCAGCCCTACCGCTACGTGGAGGTGCGCGGCCGGGTGGCCAAGATCGAGGACGACCCGGACAACCGGTTCATCAACAAGATGGCCAAGAAGTACCTCGACGAGGACGAGTACCCGTGGCCCCAGCCCGGCGACGAGCGCGTGATCGTCTACGTCGAACCGGAGCACACCACCAAGCAGTGACGGGGGCCGTCACCCGGGCGAGCGTTTCGGCGCCAGCCCGGGTGACGGTCAGGTGGCGGGCAGGACGTGGGTGCCGGTGCGGTCGGTGGTCACGCAGAGGGAGCAGATGATCGTGTCCGGGACCGCGGAGGCGAGCACGTCCGGGCGCTCGAAGTCCTGCTCGCAGACGTCGCAGCGGTAGGTCGTGGCGACCGGGGTGCCGTCGGCGTCGAAGCGCGGCTCGGCGATGCCGTCGTCGGTGCGGCGCAGGTAGTAGCGGCCGCGGGTGACCGCCGCCAGCAGCGGCGTCAGCACCGCCGCGATCAGCACGGCGGCGATCGGCGAGTACGGCTGGACCACCGCGCCGAAGGCGCCGAAGTACATCGCGATCGAGATCCCCGCCGAGGCCAGGAACGCCACCACGCCGACCGGGTTCACCGCGTGCAGCATGCCGCGGCGGAACTCCGGTTCCTTCGGCGACAGCCCCAGCAGGTACTTGTTGACCGCGATGTCGGTGGCCACCACGACCACCCAGGCGATCGCGCAGTTGGCGTAGAAGCTCAGCACCGAGTTGAGGAAGGCGAACATGTTCGCCTCCATCAGCACCAGCGCCACCAGCAGGTTCAGCAGCACGAACACGATCCGCCCCGGGTACCGCCGGGTGATCCGGGTGAAGGAGTTCGTCCAGGCCAGCGAGCCGGAGTAGGCGTTGGTGACGTTGATCTTCACCTGGCTGAGCACCACCAGCACCACCGCCAGCGGGATCGCCAGCCAAGCGGGCAGGAACAGCTCGTAGATGCCGGTGAACTGCTGCACCGGTTCGGTCGCCGCCGCCCCCGCGACCCCCATGATGAAGAACGCCAGGAACGCCCCGGTCGCCTGCTTGACCGCGCCGAAGAGCACCCAGCCCGGACCGGCCACCAGCACCGAGGCCCACCAGGACCGGCGGTTCTGCTCGGTGCGCGGCGGCATGAAGCGCAGGTAGTCGATCTGCTCCCCGATCTGCGCCATCAGCGACAGCGCCACGCCCGCGCCGAGCATCACCGACGCCGCGTTGAGCCCGCCGCCGCTCTCACCGGTGAACGCCAGCCAGGAGCTCACCGATCCCGGGTCGACGACCACCAGGTAGCCGAGCGGGCCGACCATCAGCAGCAACCACAGCGGCGTCGTCCACACCTGAAGCTTGCTCAGCGCCTTCATGCCGTAGACGACCAGCGGGATCACGATCAGCGTGGTGATCAGGTAACCGAGCCACAGCGGCACGCCCAGCCCGACCTGCAGGCCCTGCGCCATGATCGCGCCCTCGGTGGCGAAGAAGATGAACGTGAAGCTGCCGAAGATGACGCTGGTCAGCACCGAGCCGTAGTAGCCGAACCCGGCGCCGCGGGTGATCAGGTCGAGGTCGAGGTTGTAGCGGGCGCCGTAGTAGGCCAGCGGCAGCCCGGTGACGAAGATGATCACCGCCGCGACCAGGATCGCGACCAGCGCGTTCAGCGTGCCGTGGGCCAGCCCGATCCCGGCGCCGATGGAGAAGTCCGCCAGGTAGGCGATGCCGCCGAGCGCGGTGGTGGCCACCACCGAGGGCTTCCAGCGCCGGTAGCTGCGCGGCGCGAAGCGCAGCGTGTAGTCCTCCAGCGTCTCCCGCGCCGCTTGGTCCCGCGGATCCCTCCGCCTGGTTTGGACGACCATCCGCTGCTCCCTCCGAACGCATGTGCGCACGGGAGTGTTGGGCACGGATGTTTCGGCGACGTGTGCCCGGTGTTCAGCGCGGATCACGTTCCGAAGTGGGAAAACTCACCCATTACCCCTTTCGGAGTAGTTGGGGTGGGATGCAACCTGGGTATGAAGTTGCCCCGTCCTCCCGTCGGAAACCCGAAAGAGGGCCATTGACCGCCAGAAGCAACGGTTAGTAAGTTTCCCACATGGTCACTGACGACACGTCCCGCGAATCGGGCGAGGCGAGCCCCCTCGTCAAGATTCGCTCGCTGCTGCCCGGACTCGCCCGAGCGGAGCAGCGAGTGGCCAACATCGTGCTGGCCGACCCCGCCTCGATCTCGCGGCGCAGCATCACCGAGGTCGCCGAGGCCGCCGGCACCAGCGAGACCACGGTCACCCGGTTCTGCAAGGCCATCGGCGTGGGCGGGTACCCCGACCTGCGCATCGCGCTGGCCGCCGACACCGCGCGCACCTCCACCCGCGACCGCGAGCTCGGCAGCGACATCGCGCCGGACGACGACCTCGGCCAGATCATCGAGAAGGTCGGCTACGCGGACGCCAAAGCCGTCGAGGAGACCGCCGGGCAGCTGGACGCCGCGGTCCTGCAGCCGCTCGTCGAGGACGTCGCCCAAGCCCGCCGCATCGACGTCTACGGCGTGGGCGCCAGCGCGTTCGTCGCGCTCGACCTCCAGCAGAAGCTGCACCGCATCGGCCTGACCTGCTTCGCCTGGTCCGACACGCACAACGCGCTGACCTCGGCGGCGGTGCTGCGCGAGGGCGACGTCGCCATCGGCATCTCGCACACCGGCGCGACCGCCGAGACCGTCGAGGCGCTGCGCGAGGCGCGGCGGCGCGGGGCGACGACGGCGGCGCTGACCAACTTCGCCCGCTCCCCGATCACCGAGGTCGCCGACCACGTGCTGACCACGGCGGTCCGCGAGACCACCTACCGCTCGGGGGCCATGGCCAGCCGGATCGGCCAGCTCACCGTGATCGACTGCTTGTTCATCGGCGTCGCGCAGCGCCACCTGGACCAGGCCCGGGCAGCGCTGGAGGCCACCTACGAAGCGGTGGGCGGCCACCGCCTCGAAAGCCGACCGGACCGCCGGCGGCAGAAGGAGGCGTGATGAGCCAGGACCGCGCAGTGCGGGTGGATGCTCCGACCGAGCGCAACAACCCGCGGACGCGGGACATAGACCTGCTGCCGACGCTGGACATCCTCCACGTCCTCAACGGCGAGGACCGCACCGTCCCGGTGGCGGTCGGCCGGGTGCTGCCCGAGCTGGCGCGCGCGGTCGACATGGCGGTGGCCGCGCTGCGCGCGGGCGGCCGCGTGCACTACGTCGGCGCGGGGACGTCCGGTCGGCTCGCGGTGCTCGACGCAGCAGAGCTGATCCCGACCTTCAACGTCCCCCCGGACTGGATCGTCGCGCACCAGGCAGGCGGTTCCGAGGCGTTCGTGCGCGCGGTGGAGAACGCCGAGGACGACGTGGCCTCCGGGGCCGCCGAGATCCGCGAGAGCGCCTCGCCCGACGACCTGGTGGTCGGCCTGGCCGCGTCCGGGCGCACCCCGTACGTGCTGGGGGCGCTGGAGGCCGCGCAGCAGCTCGGGGCGAAGACGGCGCTGGTCACCTCGAACCCGGACGTCGGGAAGGTGCCCGCGGACGTGGTGATCGCGGTGGACACCGGCCCGGAGCCGATCAGCGGTTCCACCCGGATGAAGGCGGGCACCGCGCAGAAGCTGGTGCTCACCTCGTTCTCCACCGCGGTGATGATCCGGATGGGCCGCACCTACTCGAACCTGATGGTCAGCATGCTCGCCACCAACGCGAAGCTGCGCGGCCGCACGATCAGCATCCTGCAGGAGGCGACCAGCGCCTCCGAGGAGATCTGCGAAGCAGCCCTGACGGCCGCCGACGGCGACCTGAAGACGGCCCTGGTCCACCTGCTGACCGGTGCCGACGTGGAGAGCTCGGCGGCAGCCCTGGCGGTCGCCGACGGCCATGTCCGCGAAGCCCTCCGCGCCCTCACGCAGTGAGCTCGTAGCAGCGGCGGACGCTGGAGCCGAGGACGGCGATGTCCGCCCCGTAGACGTGGATCGAGATCGCCTTGGCCGAGCCCGCGTTGCGGACCAGGTGGATGTCTCCCGGCGGCGCGAAACCGCACACCTCGCCGGGGTGGTTGGTGGTCTGCTCCGCCGGGACCAGGCGGTCGTCGCGCAGGACGTAGCGCTGCTCGTGCTCCACGCCCTCGTGCACTCCGGCGACGCACCAGGAGACGTGGTCGTGCACCGGCGTCCGCTGGCCCGGCAGCCAGACCAGCGCGACGATCGAGAAGCTGCCGTCCGGCTCCACGTGCAGCACGTGCTGCCGGTAGCTGTCGGGGTCGCCGACGCGCTGCTCCGGGCTCAGCAGGTCGGGCGCGGTGAGGAAGGGCCGCAGCGCGTCCTCGACCAGTTCCGCGGTCTGCGCCGCGGGCAGCCCGCGGCGGACCTGCTCGCGAATCGTTCCGGCCAGTTCGACCAACTGCGAAGTCATGCGAATCACCTTGCCCCGCAAGGAATCCGCGCGTCGACGGCAGAAAACTTGGGCACTCCCCAAGCCCTGCTTGGGGATTCACGGACGAGTCGCGGCACCCACCTGGCGGAACGTCTCCAGCATCAGCGCGGTGGCCGGGATGCGGTGGTGGTCGCGCAGCACGTACGCCGACACCCGGCGGTCGTCGAGCTTGCGCACGCGGCGGCTGATCACCTTCGGGTGCCGCAGGAACGACAGCACCAGGCCGGGCATCAGCGCGATCCCGGTGCCCGCCGCGACCAGGCCCTGCACCGCGAGGTTGTCGTCGGTGGTGAACGCGATGTCCGGCTCGAAACCGACCGCGCGGCACTCCCGCACGAAGTGGTCGCGGCAGCGGCTGCACCCCGCGATCCACCGCTCACCGGCGAGATCGACCAGCTCCACCGACCGGCGCTCGGCCAGCCGGTGCCCGCTGGGCAGCACGACGACCACCGGATCGTCCAGCACCGCCACCTCGATCAGGTCGTCGTCCGGCTGCTCGGCCGTTCCCGGGTAGGTGAACGCCAGCGCGACGTCGCACTCGCCGCGCCGCAGGGTCTCCACCGAATCGGGCGGCTCCGCCTCGGTGAGCTGGATGCGCAGGTCCGGGTGGCGGCGGGCGATGCGCGCCGCCGCCGCGGGCACGATCGTGGCGCTGGCGCTGGGGAACGCGCAGATCCGGATGTGCCCGGCGCGCAGCTGCCGGATCGCCGTGATCTGGTTCTGCGCGGCGGCGAGGTCGCGCAGCGCGGAACCCGCGTGCCGGGCCAGCACCTCACCAGCCGCGGTCAACCGCAGCGACCGCCCGGCCCTGGCGAACAGCGGCGTGCCGACGGCCCGCTCCAGGGCCCGCATCTGCTGGCTGACCGCGGGCTGGCTGTAACCGAGCTCCCGCGCCGCTCCGGCGTACGAACCGGCCCGGACCACGGCGTGGAACATCCGGATGTACCGCGGGTCCACCATCTTGAAAAGATCTCACGTTCGCCTCGGGCGGCGGCAGTGCTGATCAGGGGACCCGCCCCGCCGGTCAGTCCGGGAGACCCGCGGCGACGTTGCGGTAGGCGTCGGTGACCAGCTTCCAGAAGCGCTCAGTGTCCAGCGCGGTCGGGACGATCGCGTTGTGGCGGTCGGCCGGGGCCGCGAAGTCGGTGACCGTCATGCCGGAGGTGAAGCGGCCCTGCGTCTCCACGTCGACGCGGGCCGGGACCGCCTCGAACAGGCCGGGGTCGATCACGTAGGCCACCGCGCAGGCGTCGTGGATCGCCGGGCCCTCCTCCTGGTAGCTGACGTGGCTGCCGTAGAAGTCCAGGCACGGGGTGAGCAGCTCCGCGTCCAGCCGACCGAGATCGGCGAACCCGGACCGCACGTCGGCGGTCGCGCGCGCCTGGTGGGTGAGGTCGAGCCCGATCATGACCGTCCGCCAGGGCGCGTTGAAGACCACCGCAGCGGCCTCCGGGTCGGCGACGATGTTGAACTCGGCGGCCGGATTCGTGTTCCCCCGGGTGTAGGAGCCACCCATGATGACGAATTCCTTCACCCATTCGGTGAGACGCGGTTCCTTGCGCAGCGCCAGCGCGATGTTGGTCAGCGGCCCGACCGCGGTCAGGCTGATCTCGCCGGGCGAGGCGGCCAGGGTGTCGATGATGAAGTCGACCGCGTGCTGCTCGCTGAGCGCCGACTTCGGCTCCGGCAGCACCGCACCGCCGAGCCCGGAGTTGCCGTGCACCTCCCCGGCCGTCCGCGGCTCGCGCACCAGCGGGCGCCCGGCACCGCGCGCCACCGGCGCGTCCATGCCGTAGAAGTCCCGCAGCCGCAGGGCGTTGTCGGTGGTGTGCGCCAGCTCCACGTTGCCGCCGACGGTGGTCACGCCGACCACGTCGAGCTCCGGGCTGCCGTGCGCCAGCCCGAGCGCCAGCGCGTCGTCGATGCCCGGGTCGCAGTCGATCAGGATCTTCTTCGCCACGTCCTCTTCCTCCGGCCGTGCTCCACCCGCAGTTTCAACTGAAACTGCGATCACTCCTGGGGACGCTCTGCAGTTTCAGTTGAAACTGCGCTCCCCCTGCGGACCGCAGCGGTCAGCCCTCCTGCACCGCGTCGGCGATGGACTTCGCCTCGCGGGCGCCCGCCTCCAGGGCCTTGCAGCAGTGCACGATCCACGCCGCGACCTGGTCCGGGTCGCCGGTGGCGAAGCCCAGCGCCAGCTCCGCGTACTCCTCCTGCCGCCGGAAGTACGCCACCTCCGGCACGACCAGGCCCTTCGGGTCCAGCCCGCTGCCGATCACGCTCAGCCGCGCGGCCGCGCGCGCGATCACGCCGTCGACGAGGCCGAACGGCTGCAGCGCGAGCAGTTCGCCGTGCACGACGGCGGCCAGCACCGGCCCCGGGCCCTGCGCCTGCGGGTCGGTGATGATCTCGGCGAGCAGGTCGAGCCGCTCGGCGATCACCGGGTCCGCCTTGGGGCGGCCGAGCTGCTCCTCGTCCTCGACCAGGTCCGCGGCGGCGAGCACGTGCATCCGCGCCAGCGCCTGCCGCGGCGCGCGCTGCCAGGTCGGCAGCAGCGCGCCCATCGCCTCCGCGATCCGCAGCGAACCGGCCAGCAGCGGGTCGGTGACCTCCCCGGACTCCGGGATCTCCGCGGCGCCCCCGGCGATGGCCGCGGACGCGCGGGCGGCGCGCACCGACGCCTCCGCGGCGGTGGTCGGCCAGCCGCGGCGGTTGGCCGGGTGCCGGTGGACCTCGTCGATGGCCGCGCGGGCGGCGGCCACGGCGTCTTCCACCCCGTCCAGCTCGACCAGCGGCGCCAGCGATGGCTTGTCGTTCACGCCCGGAGACGCTACCGGCCAGCCGTCCCCCCGCCGCCGAGGCAGGATGCGAGGTGTGCCACAGTGGCCCGGCCAGCACCCCTGCGTAGCGCAGCGATTTCGGACCGTATGCCTGATTGGTCTGAACCATTAGCGCGAACCCTCTGTTGCAGTGAGCCCGATCGCATTACGGTGCGGTTAGCACTGGCTACCCCACGACCACGGAGGTTCTCGGCGATGAGCCAGCCCGACGGGCAGAACAACGAGCTCAGCAACCTGCTGACGGAGAGCAGGACGTTCCCGCCCTCGGCGGAGTTCGCGGCGCAGGCGAACGCCACCGCCGCGCTGTACGACCAGGCGGATGCCGATCGGGAGGCGTTCTGGGCCGAGCAGGCTGGTGAGCTGCATTGGGAGAGGAAGTGGGACCGGGTTTTGGACTGGTCCGGTGCGCCGTTCGCGAAGTGGTTCGTGGGCGGTCGGTTGAACGTGGCTTACAACTGCGTGGACCGGCATGTGGAGGCCGGGAACGGGGATCGGGTCGCGATTCATTGGGAGGGTGAGCCCGGGGATTCCCGCACGATCACGTATGCGGAGTTGCAGCGGGAGGTCTCGCGTACCGCGAATGCGCTGGCGGCGTTGGGGATCGGTGCTGGTGATCGGGTGGCGATCTATCTGCCGATGCTGCCGGAGGCGGTGTTCGCGATGCTGGCGTGCGCCCGGTTGGGTGCGATGCACAGTGTGGTGTTCGGCGGGTTTTCCTCGGAGGCGCTGCGGACCCGCATCAACGATGCCCGGGCGAAGGTGGTGATCACCTCTGATGGGCAGTACCGGCGTGGTAAGGCGATGCCGTTGAAGGCCAACGTGGATGCCGCGGTGGCGGAGACGCCGAGTGTTGAGCATGTGGTGGTGGTCAAGCGCACCGGTGGTGAGGTCGCCTGGGATGAGAAGCGGGACAAGTGGTGGGATGCGGTGCTGGAGGGCCAGCCCGACACCCACGCGCCGGAGGCCTTCGATGCCGAGCATCCGTTGTTCATCCTCTACACCTCGGGCACCACGGGGCGCCCGAAGGGCA
>NZ_VWPH01000013.1 GCF_008630535.1 Saccharopolyspora hirsuta
CCTCGAAGTCCAGCGGCTTGCCCGCCGACATCATCGGCCTGACCGCACCCAGCGCGACACCACCGTCGTCCTCGCGCTTGAAGTAGATGTTGAAGAACGCGCTGAACCGGTGCCAGGCGATGCCCATCGTCATCGTGCGGGCCACCACGATCAGCCAGACGGTGGCCGACATCAGCTTCAGGAACGCGAACGCCGACACCAGGTTCTCGCTGGCCGGGAGCAGCGTGCCCAGCGGGCCCGAGACGAACTCCGACCACAGCGGCATCGGGTGCACACCCAGCGCGGACTTCGCCGCCCGCACGCCGATGATGCCCAAGCCCTCGATCAGGACCACGGCCTCGACGAAGTACGCCCACTTGAAGTTCGAGCCCTGGAACCGCGAAACGCGGTCAGCGCGCCGCGGGTGGTTGCGCTGCCGGATCACGATCAGCACCACGATGCCCACCACGGTGCCGATGCCCAGCAGCTCCATCAGCAGGCCGTAGATCGCCAGATCGCTCAGGACCGGGAAGCCCCACGTCGGGACGAACACCTCCCCGTAGGCCTCGAACACCGCCAGCGAGCCGAGCAGGAAGCCCCACATCACCAGCCAGTGCCACACACCGACGTTGCGGAACTTGTTCATCCGCGTGTGCGCGGCGAACTCCTTGACCAGGGTCGCCAGCCGCGCCATCACCGGGCCGTTGCGGGTGCCGTCCGGTTGCCCGAGGCGGATGATCCGCACGAACCGGGCGATGGTCATGGCGAACATGCTCCACGCGACGACGCCGAGCGCGACCGAGATCGCGCCAAGCGTGATCTGAACAGCACCCATGCTCGCGGCCTCCTGTTTCGAGGGGGTTGTCCGTTCGGGCAGCGTACGCCCTGTTACCCATCGGTAACTACGGGGGCTGTGCGCATGTCGGGAACAGTCGGTGATTCTGCGAGACGGCTGGGTGAAAAACTAGTTGTGCATTCGTTCAGGTTTATCGGGTAGGCTGCCCCCGTCAGTTGCGGGTGGCGCCGGCCGCGGCCGCTGGAGTTGTCCTGGTTGTTCCTGTTAGACGGCTGAGACGGGGGTTGCGATTTCGTCGCGGCTTCCGCGTGGCGGATGTCGATCGGGGCAGACTCGGGGGCGCAGTGCGATTTTCGCCACGTATTTGATCGGGTGAACGGTTCGTTCGGCCACGCCGAACGTCCAGGGGGTTGCGATGACTGGGGCGGACAACGCGTCGATGCGCGCATCGGACGGTGACCGGGAGGCCGTGGCGCAGCGGCTGCGGGCGGCGCTGGACGAGGGGCGGCTCACCCTGCCGGAGTACGACGAGCGCCTGCAGCAGGCGTTCGCCGCCACCACCTACGGCGAGCTCGAACCGCTCACCGCCGACCTGCCCGAGTCGACGCCGCCGAAGCCGTCCAAGCAGGTCGCCAAGCGCGAGAAGCGCAAGCGCAAGCAGATCAAGGAGTGGCGGGACTGGGGCGGGGTCGCGGTCATCCTGGTCGGGATCTGGCTGGTGACCTCGATCGCCTCCGGCGAGCTCACCTTCTTCTGGCCGATGATCCCGCTGGGCATCTGGGCCGCGGTGATCCTCAGCGAACTGGTCTTCAGCAGCGGGGGCAAGCGCTCCGACGACTGAACCGGGCGCCCCCTCGACGGGGGCATCGTCGTGCCCTGAAAGTGGGGCGATCGTACAGCTTTTCGAAGGGAGTTCGGGCGTGGCCTACCTGGTCCTGGCGGTGGCGATCCTCAGCGAGGTGTTCGCCACCGTGTCGTTGAAGCTCTCCGAGGGGTTCAGCAAGCCCGTCCCCTCGATCCTGGTCGTGGTCGGGTACGTGATCGCCTTCTCCGCGCTGGCCTCGGTGCTCAAGCTGGGGCTGCCGGTCGGCGTCGCCTACGCGATCTGGGCGGGGGCCGGGGTCGCGCTGGTGGCGATCATCGGCGCGGTGTTCCTCGGCGAGTCGATCACCGCGGTGCAGATCGGCGGCATCGCGCTGATCATCGGCGGCGTCGTCGCGCTGGAGCTGGGAGGTGCGCATTGACCCGACCGCGGGCCGAGGAGACCGACGGTCGCCGGGCCAAGGGCGAGCGCCGCCGCCGCGCGATCATCGACGCGGCGCTGCGGGTGGTGGCCCGCGAAGGCGTCGGCGCGGTCAGCCACCGCAACATCGCGCGCGAGGCCGACGTCCCGCCGGCGTCCATCGCGTACTACTTCGACGGCATCGACGACCTGCTGGTGGCCGCGCTGATGGAGGGCTGCGAGGGGCTCATCGCGCAGCTGGACCAGCTGCACGAGCAGGTCCGCGAGCGCGCCGACTGGCCCCGGGCGATCGCGGAGAACCTGGCCGGAGTCCTGCGCGACCACCGAGAGCGCACCCTCGGCGAGTACGAGCTGTACCTGCTGGCGGCCCGCCGCCCGGCGCTGCGCCCGGCCGCGCGCCGCTGGATCGAGGCCGCCTCCGGCTACGTCAACGGCGGTCGCGGCGGCGACGGACCGGCGATCCGGGCCCTGTTCGCGGCCATCGACGGCATCCTCATGCAGGGCCTCATCGCCGACGAACCGCCCACCGCCGACGACCTCGAACCGGTGCTCCGCTTCCTGGTCCAACCGGTCGACTACCTGCGCGATCGCGGCTACCTCGACTGAACCCGACCGCGCGTTCCCGCCGACGGGAGGTCCTCGCCGTCGGACGACGGCGGCTCCGGGGCGGATCCGGGGTGTCCCCGATGCCGGGGCGGGTGCCCGGTGCGTAGTTTCGTCCGCGCGGAACGTACTGGGGACAGGGGGAATCGATGGCTCGGGTGGGACTCGCGATCGGTGGTGCGGCGCTGGTGCTGGTCGGGGGTGCTGTGGCGTTCTGGGGGCCGATGTCGTCCGCGGAGCAGCGCACCGACCCGATCGGCGAGGTCGACCGCGTCCAGCTCGGCGACGGGGCCGGGTCGGTCGAGATCCGGTACGCCCCGGGCGGGCGCGGTGAGGTCACCCAGCAGGTGCGGCGGTGGGGTGCCGCGCTCTGGGGCGGCGACGGCGCGGTGGAGCACCGGGTCGAGGGCGGTGCGCTGGTGCTGGACACCGACTGCGGGTGGGGCTGCAGCGTGTCCTACCAGGTCACGCTGCCCGCGCCGGTGCCGGTCGAGGGGGAGCTCGGCTCCGGCTCGCTGACCGTGGTCGGCATGCGGTCGGTGCAGGCCGAGGTCGGTTCCGGGGAGGTCGACGTGCAGGAGGTCCCCGGGCCGGTGAACGTGCGGGCCAGCTCCGGTTCGGTGCAGGTGCGCGGCGCCGACGGGCCCGTCGAGGTGCGCACCGGCTCGGGGCACGTCGAGCTCGCCGACCTCGGCGGTCGGGTCGAGGTGGAGGCCAGCAGCGGCGGGATCACCGGCAGGGGCCTGCGCGGCGCGGAGATCGTCGCGGACGCCAGCTCCGGGAGCATCGAGCTGGAGCTCACCGGACCGCGGAACGCCTCGCTGTCCACCGGCAGCGGTGGGATCGACCTGGTGGTGCCCGCCGACCGCTACCGGGTGGACGCCGACGCCGGCAGCGGCGGCGCGGACATCGAGGTCGTCCAGGACCCGTCCGCGGAGAAGCGGCTGACGCTGTCCAGCGGCAGCGGGCACATCAACGTCCGTTCCTGAGGAGGACCGGCCCCGACCGGGTGGTTCGCATCACTCCGCGGAACTCGCGCGCCTGGTCGGGCGTTGTCCTGGCAGAAAGCTTGAGTGAGCTGCGCTCAACCCCGATTGACGGTGCTGACGTGCAGTGGGTAAAACTTGAGTGAGCAAGGCTCAGGGCCTCGGTGGCTGCTGGGCGCACAGGCAAGAAGTCGGGAGGAATCGAGCATGGCGCGAGCGGTCGGTATCGACCTGGGGACGACCAACTCCGTCGTTTCCGTCCTGGAGGGCGGTGAACCGACGGTGATCGCCAACTCCGAGGGCTCGCGGACCACGCCGTCCATCGTGGCCTTCGCGAAGAACGGCGAGATCCTCACCGGGCAGCCAGCGAAGAACCAGGCGGTCACCAACGTGGACCGCACCATCCGGTCGGTCAAGCGCCACATGGGCACCGACTGGAAGGTCCAGATCGACGACAAGCCCTACACCCCGCAGGAGATCAGCGCCCGCGTGCTGATGAAGCTCAAGCGGGACGCCGAGGCCTACCTGGGCGAGGAGGTCACCGACGCGGTGATCACCGTCCCGGCCTACTTCGAGGACGCCCAGCGGCAGGCCACCAAGGAAGCCGGTCAGATCGCCGGCCTGAACGTGCTGCGCATCGTCAACGAGCCGACCGCGGCCGCGCTGGCCTACGGCCTGGACAAGGGCGAGAAGGAACAGACCATCCTGGTCTTCGACCTCGGTGGCGGCACCTTCGACGTCTCGCTGCTGGAGATCGGCGAGGGCGTCGTCGAGGTGCGGGCCACCAGCGGTGACAACCACCTCGGTGGTGACGACTGGGACGAGCGCATCGTCGAGTGGCTGGTGGAGAAGTTCAAGTCCTCGTCGGGCATCGACCTGACCAAGGACCGGATGGCCATGCAGCGGATCAAGGAAGCCGCGGAGAAGGCCAAGATCGAGCTGTCCAGCTCCTCCAGCGCGAACATCAACCTGCCGTACATCACGGTCGACGCGGACAAGAACCCGCTGTTCCTGGACGAGACGCTGTCCCGCGCCGAGTTCCAGCGGATCACCTCCGACCTGCTCGAGCGCTGCAAGAAGCCGTTCGAGGCGGTCATCCGCGACGCGGGCATCAAGCTCGACGACATCGACCACGTGGTGCTGGTCGGCGGTTCCACCCGCATGCCGGCGGTCTCCGAGCTGGTCAAGGACCTGACCGGTGGCCGCGAGCCGAACAAGGGCGTGAACCCGGACGAGGTCGTCGCCGTGGGCGCGAGCCTGCAGGCCGGTGTGCTGCGCGGTGAGGTCAAGGACGTCCTGCTGCTCGACGTCACCCCGCTGTCCCTGGGCATCGAGACCAAGGGCGGCATCATGACCAAGCTGATCGAGCGCAACACCACGATCCCGACCAAGCGCTCCGAGACCTTCACCACCGCGGACGACAACCAGCCCTCGGTGCAGATCCAGGTCTTCCAGGGCGAGCGCGAGATCGCCGCGCACAACAAGAAGCTCGGCATGTTCGAGCTGACCGGTCTCCCGCCGGCGCCGCGCGGCATGCCGCAGATCGAGGTCACCTTCGACATCGACGCCAACGGCATCGTGCACGTCTCGGCGAAGGACCTGGGCACCGGCAAGGAGCAGTCGATGACCATCACCGGCGGCTCCGCGCTGCCGAAGGAGGACATCGACCGCATGGTCAAGGACGCCGAGGCCCACGCGGAGGAGGACAAGAAGCGCCGCGAGGAGGCCGAGGCCCGCAACCAGGCCGAGACCCTCGTCTACCAGACCGAGAAGGTCCTCAAGGAGAACGACGAGAAGCTGCCGTCGGAGGTCAAGGACAAGGTCAAGTCCGCGATCGACGAGGTCAACGAGTCGCTCAAGGGCGACGACGTCGCGGCCATCTCCGCCGCGGTGGAGAAGCTGGCCACCGAGTCCCAGGCCCTCGGCCAGGCGCTCTACGCCGACGCCGGTGCCAACGCGGCGGCGGGTGCCGGTGCGGGCGCGGGTGCCGCGGACGACGCCGCGGGCGCGAAGGCCTCCGGCGCGGATGACGTGGTGGACGCCGAGATCGTCGACGACGAGGACGAGAAGAAGAAGTGACAGCGGACCGGTCCGAGATGTCGCACAACGAAGGCGAGCAGGAGCCGGTGGTGGTCCGGGATCGGCGTCGCATCGACCCCGAGACCGGCCAGCGCCGGGCCCCCGCTCCGAACGGAGAAGAGGCGCAGGTGCCCGAAAGCATCTCCGGCACCCTCGACGAGGAGATCGCCAAGGCCGAGCCGGCGGCGGAGGGCTCCGAGTCCGCCGCTGAACCGACCCAGGGCGAGTCCGCCGGCCTGCAGCAGCAGGTCGACGAGCTCACCGCCGACCTCAAGCGGGTCACAGCGGAGTACGCGAACTACCGCAAGCGGGTGGAACGCGACCGCGAGTCGGTGATCGCCGGGGCCAAGGCCTCGGTGGCCGGTGACCTGCTGACGGTGCTCGACGACCTGGAGCGGGCCGAGGCGCACGGCGACCTCAACGGTGCGTTCAAGGCCGTGGCGGACAAGCTGGTCGCGACGCTGAACTCGGCCGGTCTGGAGGCGTTCGGCGCGGAGGGCGACGAGTTCGACCCGTCCGTGCACGAGGCGGTGCAGCACAGCACCTCCCCGGACGTGAGCGGCCCGACCGTGACCACCGTGCTGCGTCGCGGCTACCGGTTCGCCGACCGGGTGCTGCGGCCCGCGATGGTCGCGGTGACCGACCACGAACCGGCGTCGGCGGAACCTGCGGCCGCCGACGACGACAGCCAGGCCGAGCAGGGTTGATCAGGAGCGAGAGGAGGGGCGTCCGGTGAGCGCGAGGGAATGGCTGGACAAGGATTTCTACGCCGAGCTGGGCGTCTCCTCCGACGCTTCGGCGGACGAGATCAAGAAGTCGTACCGGAAGCTGGCGCGGGAGAACCACCCGGACGCCAACCCCGGCAACGCCCAGGCGGAGGCCAAGTTCAAGGCCGTCTCCGAGGCGTACGGCGTGCTGTCCGACCCGGACAAGCGCAAGCAGTACGACGAGGCCCGTCGGCTGTTCGGCTCCGGCGGGTTCGGCGGCGGTGGCCAGGGCGGGTTCGGCGGCTTCGGCGGCCAGGGCGGCTTCGACATCGGTGACCTCTTCGGCGGTGGTCAGGGCGGTGCTGGCGGACTGGGCGACCTGTTCGGCGGCCTGTTCGGCGGCCGCCGCCCCGGCGCGTCCACGGCCAACCGGCCCAAGCGCGGCGCCGACGTGGAGACCGAGGTCCGCATCGACTTCACCGAGGCGGTGCGCGGCGCGACCGTGCCGCTGCGGCTGTCCAGCCCGGCGACCTGCCAGACCTGCCGCGGTTCGGGCGCCAAGCCGGGCACCCGGCCGCGCACCTGCGGCACCTGCGCCGGATCGGGGCTGGTCACCCGCAACCAGGGCGCGTTCGCGTTCAGCGAGCCGTGCCCGGACTGCCGCGGTCGCGGCCAGCTGATCGACGACCCGTGCCCGGACTGCGCCGGTGAGGGGGTCAGCACCCGCAGCCGCACGCTGACGGTGCGGATCCCGGCCGGGGTCTCCGACGGGCAGCGGATCAGGCTGGCGGGCCAGGGCGAACCGGGTCGGCAGGGCGCTGCCGCCGGTGACCTCTACGTGGTGGTGCACGTCAACCCGCACCGGGTGTTCGGACGTTCCGGTGACGATCTGACGATCACGGTCCCGACGACCTTCCCCGAGCTGGCGCTGGGCACTACGTTGACCGTGCCGACGCTGGACGGGAAGGTCACGCTGAAGGTCCCGGCCGGGACCAGCAGCGGCCGCACCTTCCGGGTGCGCGGCAAGGGAGTCGGCAAGAAGGACGGCAGCAGCGGGGATCTCCTGGTCACGTTGCAGGTCGCCGTTCCGTCCAAACTGGACGGCAAGGCGGCTGAGGCGCTGGCGGACTACGCGAAGGCGACCGCCGACCACGATCCGCGTCAGGACCTGAACGAGTTGCTCGGGAGGTAGCCATGGCCGGTCGCCGCACGACGGATCCGGGCTTCGGATTCCCGCCGGGGGCCGACGAGGACACGCCGATGTTCGTGATCTCGGTCGCCGCCCAGCTCTCCGGCCTGCACGCGCAGACCCTGCGCAGCTACGACCGGCTGGGCCTGGTGTCGCCCGGGCGGACCCCGGCCGGCGGCCGCCGCTACTCCCTCCGCGACATCGCGCTCCTGCGCGAGGTCCAGCGCCTCTCCCAGGAGGAGGGCGTCAACCTCGCCGGGATCAAGCGGATCATCGACCTGGAGAACGAGGTCGACGCCCTCCGCGCGAAGGTCCAGGAGCTGGCCGAAGAAGTCGCCGCGGCCCACGCGGCGGCCGAACAAGCAGCGGCCCAGATCCACGCCTCCTACCGCCGAGACCTGGTCCCGGTCCGCCAAGAAACGGCCCTCGTAGTCTGGAAACCCAACCGCAAGCGCTGATTCTTGGATTCCAGTGGCTGGTTTGCGTGGCGGTGCCGGTGGCGGAACCTCAGCGCCCGCCTGGCTGTGGGTGCCCTGACTTGTGTATGAGCCGATACACGGCGTCAGGGCCGTCCTCGCCGGAAGGAACCCCGGAGGGGTGGGCCGTGAACCCGCGGTGGTGCGAGCTGCGAGGGTGGGTTATGCGCCTGGCGGCGCATGCGACCCTCGCCGACCGGTGCCGGTCGCCCGTCGCGGTAGCTGTTCACCGCAGAAAGCCCGGTGGTCGGGCGTTTTCGGCGTTCCTCCCGACACCTGCTCGGCCAGGCGCTTCATACCCCCAGCTACGAGTGAAGGGCGGCTCTCGCCAGGTGCGAAAGCCGCCCTTCACTCGTGCTCTGGAATTCAGTCCAACGTGAACGGGTCGTAGCGGATGCGGTCCAGGGGTGTGCCCGCGACCAGCATTCGGGAGACCGTGGCCCGGATCATTCCCGGGGAGCCGCTGACCAGGACGTCCCAGTCCTGCCAGGCGCCGTAGCGGGTCACCACCTCGGGGAGGGTGCCGTGCTCGACGCCGGAGATGTTCGGGGCGTTCTCCAGGACCGGCGTGATCGTCAGCCACGGGTTGTGCATCGCGATCCGCTGGAGGTTCTCCAGGTCGTAGAGGTCCTCGCGGGTGCGGCCGCCGTAGAACACCTGGACGCGGGGGTTCTCGCCGTACTGGGCGAGGTCGTCGATGATCGCGCGCATCGGGGTCACCCCGGTGCCGCCGGCGATCATCAGCACGTCCGGGGACTCCTCCCGGTCCACCGTCATCCGGCCCATCGGCGAGCCGATCCGCCACTGGTCGCCGGTGCGGGCGTGCCCGACCAGCGCCCGGCTCACCCAGCCGCCCTCCACCGAGCGGACGTGGAACTCCATGATCCCGTCCTCGGCGGGCGCGTTCGCCGGGGTCAGGTACCGCCACAGCCGGGGCCGCTGCGGCACCTCCACGCTCACGTACTGCCCGGGCAGGTAGGGCACCGGGTGGTCGGTCTGGACGCGGATCACGGCGACGTCCCAGCTCAACCGCTCGTGGTGGACGATCTCGCCGGTGTACCAGGCGGGGCCGTCGTCGGCGGCGGCCGCTTCGGTCATCGCCGAGGCCATCACCGTGTACGCCTCCGCCCAGGCCCGCTCCACGGTGTCGTTCCAGGCGTCCCCGGCGTGCTTCTTGATCGAGGCCAGCAGCGCGGTGCCCACCGCCTCGTAGTGGTCGGCGACCACGCCGAACTTGCGGTGGTCGCGGCCGAGCTGGTGCAGGAACGGCAGCAGCTCGTCGGGCTTGTCGACCATCTGGATCACGTGCACGAGCGCCCGCAGCAGACGGCTGCGCTGCACTTCCATGTTCACCGCGAACAGCTCGCGGGTGGCCGGGGAGAGGCTGAAGAGCATCCCGTAGAAGAACTTGGCGACGTCCTCGATCTGCGGTTCGACGACCTCGAAGCTCTCGCGGATCAGGCGAACCATCTTGCTCACACCAGAGGACGGCTCGCGGTTCGGGGGTGGTCCGGGGCTCAGTACGGCGTTCGCTGTCATGGTTCGGGTGCAGTCTTCTCCACGTTGGCGGCGGTACCCGATTGGGCGCACCGCTACTTGCTTGCGTCCCCCGACACTGGGCTGACCCTAACTCGTGGGTCGGGGAACGTCTGCCTTGATGCCACTTTTGAGTGCTTCTTAACTACTACTGGTAGATAGTGCATGAACCTGTCGGGGGAACCTAGTATCCACCTCTGTGAGTGGAGAGGAAGGCGTGACACGGTGAGCCGCGTGAGCCCCGACCACCCGACCCCGACCGGCACCGCCGACGAGGCGCTGCTGGACCTGGAGCTGTCCGACCCGTCCACCCCGACCGATTCGTCGCAGGTCAGCACCCCTCTCCAGCACCACGCGCTGGACGTGGCGCCCCGCGATCCGTTCGCCGAGGAGGACCGCCCGGTGCCGCTGCCCGGCTCGACGGGCGAGCACCTCCTGCAGCAGGCCTACGGCACCGAGAAGCGGGCCCGCCGGTTCTACGACGACCAGGTGCTGGACCACCTGAACTCGGAGATGAAGGCGTTCATCGGCCGGATGGAGCTGGCCTTCGTGGCCACCGCCGACGCCCGCGGCGAGTGCGACTCGAGCCTGCGCGCCGGTCCGCCCGGCTTCATCGAGGTGCTCGACGACCGGCACGTCTGCTACCCCGAGTACCGCGGCAACGGCGTGATGGCCAGCCTCGGCAACATCAGCGAGAACCCGCACGTCGGGATCCTGCTGGTGGACTTCGTGACCGACCTGATCGGCCTGCACCTCAACGGCAAGGCCCGCATCGTGGAGGACGCCGACCTGCGCGCGATCCACCCCGCGCTGCCCGCCGAGTTCGACCGCGGCCGCACCCCAGAGCGGTGGGTGGTGGTGCAGGTCGAGGAGGCCTACATCCACTGCCGCAAGCACATCCCGCGGATGGTCCCGGTGCTGCGCCAGCGCACCTGGGGCACCGACGACGTCAAGCGCAAGGGCGGCGACTACTTCGCGGCCAAGGGCACCCCGCGCCCCTGGCACCGGGTGGAGCCCGTCTCCGCGAACTGATCGCAACGAAGGGCCGCCGCGCGACATCGGTTCTGGGACGGCCTCCTAGAGTGGGGCGAAACGGACTAACGTGGGGCCTGGGCCTGATCGGGTGCTGCGGGTGCGCCTCCGGCAGGTGGAGGCGCGGGCGGGAGAGCTGTGATCGAGCAGGATGAGGCGCGGGCGACCGACGGGGTCCGCGAGGAGGGCGTGGACCGGCGCGCCGCGGCGGAGACCGTGGAGCGCGAGCTGGTGATGATGTTCCGCCGCGCCCGCAACCTCTCGACCACGGTGGCTGCGCACGTGCACCCGGACCTGGACCCGGCGTCCTACAGCCTGCTGCTGATGATCGACGACGCCGGACCGCTGCGCGGCATGGACGTGGCGGGCCGCACCGGCCTGGACAAGTCGACGGTGAGCCGCCAGATCGCGACCCTGGTGGAGCTCGACCTCCTGGAGCGCGTCCCGGACCCGGACGACGGTCGGGCCCGCCGGATCCAGCTGTCCGACCTGGGGCGCGAGCGCCTGGCCCAGGTGCGGGCCGAGCGCCGCAAGCACCTGCACGGCCAGTTCGCCAGCTGGACGACCCAGGACCTGAAGGACCTGGCCAGGCTCCTCGCCAAGCTCAACGCCATGATGTGACGTCCTGATCCTCCGATCGCCGGGGCCCGCCTGAGTGCGGGCCCCGGCGATTTCGCGCGAAAGCGCCGCTTCCCCCGCCTGCGAAACGCCGATCTCGCGCGAAATCGGCGAAACGCCCCGCGCCGGAGCTGCGGGTGTTGCGGGTCACAAGCCGACAAGTTGCGTGCTACAACCAATTGAGGTTATGGTTGCGTGCAGCAACTAAAGGATTGGGTTCGCATGGGACCGAAACTCGAGACCTGCGGTGAACTGCTCCGCCCGCTCCGGGCGTTGATGGGGCTCAAGCAGGTCGCACTGCAACGGGGCCACTTCGCTGATCAGGTGCCCTACGCCGCGGCCGGGTTGCTCACCGAACTCGTGTTCCGCGGCGAGTGCCGGGCCTCCGACCTCGCCCACCACCGCGTCGTCGACGCCTCCGTGGTGAGCCGCCAGGTGGCCCAGCTCGAACAGGCCGAGCTGATCAGCCGCCGACCCGACCCCGCCGACCGGCGGGTGTCGCTGCTGCGCGCCACCCCCGAGGGCGAGCGCGCGGTGGCCGAACTGGAGCGCAAGAAGGCGGAGTGGATCGCCGGTGCGCTGGGGAACTGGGAGGACGCGGAGGTCCGCGAGCTCACCCGGCTGCTGGGGGAAGCGATGGACGACATCCGCCGCCACACGATCGACGAGGGGATCTGCCACGCAGACCCCGCTACCAGGGAAGGAACTCGATGACGAGCTCGACGGAGGCGGTGCGGGACGCACCGGCCCGGCGGGATGCGCGCGGGTCCGCCGATGAATCGCCGATGACGCATCGGCAGATCATGGAGGCGATGTCCGGGCTGATGTTGGCGCTGCTGGTCGCCATCCTCAGCTCGACCATCGTCTCCAACGCGCTGCCGCGCATCATCGCCGACCTGGACGGAACCCAGGGCCAGTACACGTGGGTGGTCACGGCGATGCTGCTGACCTCCACCGCGTCCACCCCGATCTGGGGCAAGCTCTCCGACCTGTTCAGCAAGAAGCTGCTCTACCAGCTCGCGATCGTGATCTTCACGGTCGGCTCGGTGGCCGGCGGGTTCGCGCAGTCGATGGAGACGCTGATCGGCTTCCGCGCCCTGCAGGGCATCGGCATGGGCGGTCTGCAGGCGCTGATCCAGGTCGTGATCGCGGCCATGGTCTCGCCGCGCGACCGCGGTCGCTACAGCGGTTACATCGGCGCCACGTTCGCGGTGGCCACGGTCAGCGGCCCGCTGGTCGGCGGGGTCATCGTGGACACCTCCTGGCTGGGCTGGCGCTGGTGCTTCTGGGTCACCGTGCCGATCGCGGTGATCGCGTTCATCGTGCTCGGCCGCACGCTGAAGCTGCCGGTCATCAAGCGGCCGGTCAAGATCGACTGGTTCGGCGCGCTGTTCCTGGTCGGCGGCGTGAGCCTGCTGCTGGTGTGGGTCTCGCTGGCGGGCAAGTCCTTCGACTGGTGGTCGGCGGAGACCGCGGCCTACGTCGGCGGCGGCGTGGTGGCGCTGATCATCGCGGTGATCATCGAGTCGCGGGTCAGCGAGCCGATCGTGCCGCTGCGGATGTTCCGCAACCCCACGGTCACCCTGGCCACCATCGGCACCGTCGCGGTCGGCACCGCGATGTTCGGCGGCTCGGTGTTCCTGGGCCAGTACTTCCAGATCTCGCGCAGCATGACGCCCACCGAGGCCGGGCTGATGACGCTGCCGATGGTCGGCGGGATGTTCCTGTCCTCGACCGTCTCCGGTCAGGTGATCTCCCGGATCACCGGAAAGATCAAGCCGTTCCTGGTGGCCGGGGCGGTCGTGATGGTCGCGGCGATGTACCTGCTGAGCACCATGGACCACGAGACGAACCTGTGGTTGGTCGGCGTCTACCTGTTCCTGATGGGCACCGGCGTCGGCATGCTGATGCAGAACCTGGTGCTGGCGGTGCAGAACGCGACCAGCGCCCGGGACATGGGGTCGGTGACCTCGGTGGTCACCTTCTTCCGGACCCTGGGCGGTTCGGCGGGCGTCTCGGTGCTCGGCGCGGTGCTGGCCACCCGCGTGTCGGACTACATCGTGCAGGGCCTGGCCAAGATCCCCGGCGCCGCGCAGGCGGCCGGTGGCAGCGGCGGCGGCTCGCTGGACGTCGGCAGCCTGCCCGAACCGATCCAGGTCATCGTGCGGGCCGCCTACGGCGACGCGATCGGCGACATCTTCTTCATCTCCGCCTGCATCGCGGTGGTCACCTTCCTGGCGGTGCTGTTCGTGCGGGAGACCCCGCTGCGGACCACGATCGACAGTCACGAGGAAAGGGAGGCGGTTGCGGTGGCCGCGCACGAGGACGCTGTGGACAACCCCACCCGTCCTGTGGACAACTCGACGGTGACCGGTGCCGCGGTCAACGGCTCTCCGCTGGTTGGGGACCCCGGCCCGCGCACCGCGCGACTGGCCGCCGAGCCTGTGGACAACTCTGTGGACAGGCGCTCCGAGGCCTGGTCAGAGCCGGTGTCGCCGCGCCGCTACGCAACCAACGGCAGGCATCTGGCAGGTGAAATCGGCGGCGACGGGCTGTTCGTGCACGGCACCGTGCAGGACTCGGTCGGCAGCCCGGTGCCCGGGGTGGTGCTCACCCTCACCGACGCCAACGGGCGGCAGGTCGAGCGGGCCCGCACCGACCAGGACGGCCAGTTCCGGCTGGCGGTCACCCACGGCGGCACCTACGTGCTGATCGCCTCCGGCGGCAGCTACCAGCCCACCGCGTCGATGGTGGTGGTCGGCGACCGCCCGGTGCGCCACGACGTCCAGCTGCTCGGCGCCGGTCGGCTCGTCGGCCTGGTGCACGTCGGCGGCGTCGGGGTCGGCGGGGCGATGGTGGTGCTCACCGACGTGCGGGGCGAGGTCGTGGCCACCACGGCGACCGCCGCGGACGGGCACTACGCGTTCGGCGACCTGGTCGGCGGCTCGTACGCGCTGACCGTCACCGCGCCGAACTACCGGCCGGTGGCCAACTCGGTGACGGTGACCGACGGCGAGCAGACCACGGCCGACGTGGTGCTGCAGAGCGGGGCGCAGCTGACCGGCGTGGTCCGGTCGGCCAGCCTCGGGGTCGCGGTGCCGGACGCGCGGGTCACCCTGCTGAACTCCGGCGGGGCGGTCGTCGGCGCGGCCACCACCGACATCGACGGCAACTACACGTTCACCGACCTGCCCGACGGCGAGTACACGGTGATCGCCACCGGCTACCCGCCGGTCGCCACGTCGCTGCAGCTCTCCGGCGAGACGAGCACCCACGACGTGGAGCTCGGCTACCCGGACGCCGACTGAGCAGCGAGAAACCCGTCTGACGAACTCGTTTTGCGCGGCGGTGCCGGTAGCGGAACCTCAGACGCCGCCTGGCTGCGGGATCCCGTTGTCCAACACACGGCGAACGGGCTGTCCTCGCCAGGCGACGTCTGAGAACCCGCGGCGGTGCGAGTTGCGAGGGTGGGTTGAAGCGGCTGCGCCGCTTCAAAAGCCAAAGATCAAAAGCGGGTTCGAAAGCAGACTCTGAGGAGATGTTCTGGATGGACCTCGGCCAACAGCAGGTCGACACGACCGGCGTCGGAACCGGCGCGGTCACCGCGACGGTCCGCGGCGGTGACGGCTGGCCGGTCCCGGAGGCGGTGCTGACCGTCATCGACGGCACCGGCACCCAGGTCGCCCGCGTGCAGGGCGACGCGCAGGGTTCGGTGGTCGCCGCCGGGCTGAAGGCCGGTGCCTACACCGCGATCGTCACGGCGGTGGGGCACGAACCGGTCGCGCGCACCACGCTGGTGCACGACGGGACGGCCGCCACGCTCGGCGAGGTCGAGCTGCGCCGCGCGGGCGGGGCGGACCTGCCCGCGCCGGGGTTGTGGCGGATCGACCCGGTGCACTCGTCGATTCAGGTGACCGCCCGGCACCTGGGGATCAGCAGCATCCGCGGGCGGTTCAACGAGTTCGCCGGGGAGATCCGCATCGGCAACCCGATCGAATCGTCCACAGTGGAGGCGACGATCGTCGCGGCGAGCATCGACACGGCCAACGGGATGCGCGACGACCACCTGCGCAACGCGGACTTCCTGGACGTCGAGAAGCACCCGCAGATCACCTTCCGCTCCACCGCGCTGCGCCCGCGCGGCGGCGACCGCTGGGACCTGGACGGCGAGCTGACGCTGTGCGGCCTGACCCGCCCGGTGCGCCTCGACACCCGCTTCGCCGGTGTCGGCCCGGACCCGTGGGGCGGCACCCGCGCCTCGGCGACGGCGACGACCCAGCTCCGCCGCGAGGACTTCGCGATGAACTTCAACCAGGCCCTGCAGACGGGCATCGCAGCCATCGGCACGACCCTCAAGGTCGAGATCGACATCCAGGCCGTCCGCGAGGACTGAGTCGTGAGCGGCGATGGCCGCAAGGGCGACCATCGCCGCTCACGAGGGGTCAGACCTTCTCGGGTTTCTCGGCCTTGGTGACCTCGCCGGTGCGGAGCTTCTCGCGGTAGGACGCCAGCTCCTTCTTCACCACCGGGATCATGATGTACAGGCCCAGGATGTTGAACAGCGCCAGCGCGAACAGCACCGCGTCGGCGAAGTCCAGCACGCTGCCCAGCGTCAGCACCGAGCCCACCACGGTGAACGCGCAGAACACCACGTTGTAGACGCGCTCCTTGGTCCTGCTCTTGCCGAACAGGAACAGCCACGCCCGCTGGCCGTAGTAGCCCCAGGTGATGATGGTGGAGATCGCGAACAGCGCCACCGCCACGGTCAGCACGTACGGGAACCACGGCAGCACGGTGGCGAAGGACTCCGAGGTGACCGTGACGCCGTCCGGGGTGTCGCCGCCGTTGAGCACGGTCTGCTGCGCGTCGGTCCAGAACTGGGTCTTGGCGATGACGATGGTCAGCGCCGTCATGGTGCACACGATGACCGTGTCGATGAACGGCTCCAGCAGCGCGACCAGGCCCTCGGTGGCCGGGTGCTTGGTCTTCACCGCCGAGTGCGCGATCGGCGCCGAGCCGAGCCCGGCCTCGTTGGAGAACGCGGCGCGCTGGAAGCCGACGATCAGCACGCCGATCAGCCCGCCGAACCCGGCCTCCGGGGTGAACGCGCCGGAGATGATCTCGCCGATCGCGCTGGGGATCGTGTCGTAGTTGACGCCGATGACGGTGAGGCAGGCGAGCACGTAGATCACGGCCATGGCGGGCACCAGGCGGCTGGTGACCGCGCCGATGGACTTGATGCCGCCGATGATCACCGAGCCGATCAGCACCGCCAGCAGGACGCCGAAGATCAGCGCCGCGCCGTCGGAGCCGAGCAGGCCGCTGTCGCCGCCGGTGACGTTGCGCAGCTGCGCGAAGGTCTGGTTGGCCTGGAACATGTTCCCGCCGGCGATGGCGAAGAACAGGATCATGATCGCGGCGAGCACGGCCAGCACCTTGCCCAGGCCCGCGCCGAAGGCGTTCGGGAAGCGCTCGGCGATGCCCTTGCGCAGGTAGTGCATCGGGCCGCCGGAGACGGTGCCGTCGGCGTCGATCTCCCGGTACTTCACGCCGAGGGTGCACTCGACGAACTTGGTGGCCATGCCGAGCACGCCGCAGACGATCATCCAGAAGGTCGCGCCCGCGCCGCCGACGGTCACCGCCACGCCGACGCCGGCGATGTTGCCGAGGCCGACGGTGCCGGACAGCGCCGAGGCGAGCGCCTGGAAGTGGTTGATCTCGCCGGGTTCGGACTTGTCGGTGTACTTGCCGCGGACGAGGTCGACGGCCAGCTTGAAGGACCGGATCTGGATGAACCCGAAGACGGCGGTGAACACCGCCGCGGCGATCGCGAGCCAGGCCACGATCCACGGGAAGGTCACGCCGAAGACCGTGACCTCGCCGAAGACGATGTTGGAGAAGCCCTCCGAGATCGGGGTGAAGACCGTGTTGATCGCGTTCTCGATGCCGGAGAGCGCGCCGCCCTCTTCGGCAGCCAGGACGAGTTGATCGCCCGCTGTCGTGGTGGTCATGGCGGTTTAGCTAAAACGGGTGAAATGTCCCGGACAAGACCTGCTTGTCACATTCGTCGAAAATGAAACCAGTTCGTGTCGTGCGTCACGTCATCACCTTGAGCGGAACTCGCTCAACTTTTCTTACGTTGACGGTGTAGATGAGGCTGGTACAGGGCAAGATGTCCTGGCAGGAGCCATCGGCGACGAGGTGAGGAATGGACGCGTTCAACCCGACGACCAAGACCCAGCAGGCGATCTCCTCGGCGGTGCAGGCCGCGACCGTGGCCGGCAACCCGGACGTCAGCCCCGCGCACCTGCTCGGCGCGCTGCTCGCCCAGGGCGACGGGCTGACCGCACCGCTGCTGACCGCGGTCGGCGCCGAGCCCGCGGCGGTGCGCCAGGAGCTGGAGCAGCTGATGAACAGCCTGCCCGCGGCCAGCGGCAGCACGGTGTCCGCGCCGCAGCTGTCCCGCGACGCGGTCAAGGCGCTCACCCACGCCCAGCGGCTGGCGACCGAGATGGGCGACGAGTACGTCTCCACCGAGCACCTGCTGGTCGGGCTGGCCGCTGAGGGCGGCCGGGTCGCAGACCTGCTCAAGAAGCACGGCGCCACGCCCGAGGCGCTGACCGACGCCTTCGGCAACGTGCGCGGCTCGGCCCGCGTGACCAGCCCGGACCCCGAAGGCACCTACAAGGCCCTGGAGAAGTACGGCCAGGACCTCACCGACCGCGCCCGCAAGGGCGACCTGGACCCGGTGATCGGCCGCGACACCGAGATCCGCCGCGTGGTGCAGGTGCTCTCCCGCCGCACCAAGAACAACCCGGTCCTCATCGGCGAGCCCGGTGTCGGCAAGACCGCGATCGTCGAGGGCCTGGCCCAGCGGATCGTCGCCGGGGACGTGCCGGAGTCGCTGCGCGGCAAGCGCGTGGTGGCGCTGGACCTTGGCTCGATGGTGGCCGGGGCGAAGTACCGCGGCGAGTTCGAGGAGCGGCTCAAGGCGGTGCTCAAGGAGATCACCGACTCCGCCGGGCAGGTCATCACCTTCATCGACGAGCTGCACACCATCGTCGGCGCCGGGGCCAGCGGCGAGGGCGCGATGGACGCCGGGAACATGATCAAGCCGATGCTGGCCCGCGGCGAGCTGCGCATGGTCGGCGCCACCACGCTCGACGAGTACCGCCAGCACATCGAGACCGATGCCGCGCTGGAGCGCCGGTTCCAGCAGGTGCTGGTCGGCGAGCCGAGCCCGGAGGACACGGTGGCGATCCTGCGCGGGCTCAAGGAGCGCTACGAGGTGCACCACGGCGTGCGGATCACCGACGGTGCGCTGGTCGCCGCGGCCACCCTGTCCGACCGCTACATCACCGCGCGCTTCCTGCCGGACAAGGCGATCGACCTGGTCGACGAGGCGGCGTCCCGGCTGCGCATGGAGATCGACTCCCGCCCGGTGGAGATCGACGAGGTCGAGCGCGCCGTGCGGCGGCTGGAGATCGAGGAGATGGCGCTGTCCAAGGAGGACGACCCGGCCTCCCTGGAGCGGCTGGCCGCGCTGCGCGCCGAGCTCGCCGACCGCCGCGAGAAGCTGTCCGAGCTGACCGCGCGCTGGCAGCAGGAGAAGGAGTCCATCGACAAGGTCCGCGACCTGAAGACGCAGCTGGAGCAGCTGCGCGGCGAGTCCGAGCGCGCCGAGCGCGACGGCGACCTGGGCAAGGCCGCCGAGCTGCGCTACGGCCGGATCCCGCAGCTGGAGAAGGAGCTCGACGCGGCCACCGCCGCGCAGTCCGAGCGCAAGGCGATGCTGCAGGAGGAGGTCACCGCCGACGACGTCGCGGACGTGGTGAGCTCCTGGACCGGCATCCCCGCCGGGCGGCTGCTGGAGGGCGAGACGGCGAAGCTGCTGCGCATGGAGGAGGCCCTCGGCGCCCACGTGGTCGGGCAGGCCGAGGCGGTGCGCGCGGTGTCCGACGCGGTGCGCCGCACCCGCGCCGGGGTCGCCGACCCGGACCGGCCCACCGGCTCGTTCCTGTTCCTGGGCCCGACGGGCGTCGGCAAGACCGAGCTGGCCAAGGCGCTGGCCGGGTTCCTGTTCGACGACGAGCGGGCGATGATCCGCATCGACATGTCCGAGTACGCCGAGAAGCACTCGGTGGCCCGGCTGGTCGGTGCGCCGCCCGGGTACGTGGGCTACGACCAGGGCGGCCAGCTGACCGAGTCGGTGCGCCGCCGCCCCTACTCGGTGGTGCTGTTCGACGAGGTGGAGAAGGCGCACCCGGACGTCTTCGACGTGCTGCTGCAGGTGCTCGACGACGGTCGGCTCACCGACGGCCAGGGCCGCACGGTGGACTTCCGCAACACCATCCTGGTGCTGACCTCGAACCTGGGCTCGCAGGCGATCGCCGACCCGAACCTGTCCGAGCGGGAGCGCGACGACGCGGTCATGTCGGTGGTGCGCAAGCACTTCAAGCCGGAGTTCCTGAACCGGCTGGACGACGTGGTGGTGTTCCACTCGCTGTCCACCGAGGAGCTGACGTCCATCGTGGACATCCAGGTGGACCGCCTGGGCCAGCGCCTGGCGCAGCGCCGCCTCACCCTCGACGTCCAACCGGCGGCGCGGGACTGGTTGGCGCTCAACGGCTTCGACCCGGTCTACGGCGCGCGCCCGCTGCGCCGCCTGGTCCAGTCGGCCATCGGCGACCAGCTGGCTCGCAAGCTGCTGGCCGGTGAGATCCGCGAGGGCGACAAGATCCGCGTCGACACCACCGACGACAACGAATCCCTCACGGTCACCGCGGCCGAGGGCTGAGGTCGTGAGCGGCGATGGTTCCGCCATCGCCGCTCACGAGTCCCGGTCAGCGGTGGAGGTAGGTCGAGGTCACGGCGATCGCGGCGAACAGCGCTGCGGCCGAGGCGAAGACGACCGTTGCCGCGGTGAGGCCGAAGAAGGTGCTGACCACGCCCAGCGCCACGCTGGGGACTCCTGCCGACAGGTAGGCCACCACGTAGATCAGCGCCGAGGTCCCCGCGCGGTGCTCGGGGGAGGCCAGGCCGGTCAGCATGCGCATGCCGCCCATGAACACCACGCCCCAGCCGGTTCCCAGAACAGCTGCGGCGGCGAAGAACAGGATCGGCTGGTGCTCGACGGTCGAGGTCGCCACCCCGGCCAGCCCGAGGACCATCACCGGACCGCCGATCCGCACCGCGCGGCGGGCGTCCACACCGGACAGCACCAGCTGCGAGAGCCCGCCGAACCCGGCCAGCACCGCGACCGTCGCGCCCCCGATCAGGTAGGGGCTGCCGTGCACCATGCCCTTCGCCACCGACGGGCCGAGGGACATGAACATCCCGCCGACGATCCACGACGCCAGCAGCGTGGTGGCCATGAGCGCGAACGCGAGGCCCTTGCCCGCCGGGACGGTCGGCCGCTGCGGGCGCAGCACCTCGCGCAGCTTGCTGCGGTGGGCGACCGGCTCGGGCATCGCCAGCACGCCGGGGATCGCCACCGCGAGGCCGAGCACGATCAGCAGGTAGCTGGTCAGCGTCGGACCGGGCACGTACTGCACGAGCGCCCCGGCCAGCAGCGAGCCCAGCGCCATGCCGAACGCCGCGGCCACCCCGTTGACCAGCGACCCGCGGTTGGTGCCGGGGCGCTGGAAGTCCAGCAGCGAGCCGCTGATCGCGCTGGTCGCCACGCCGGTGGCCAGGCCCTGCAGCGCGCGTCCCGCGTACAACCAGCCCACGGCGGGTGCGAAGGCGAGCAGCAGCATCGAGACGATCTCCAGCACGACCGCGACCAGGAGCACCGGTCGGCGCCCGATGTGGTCGGACAGCGAGCCGAACAGCAGCAGCGCGGCCAGGATCGCGACCGCGTAGACGGCGAACACCTCGGTGAGCACGGTGGTCGTGAAGCCCCACCGCTGCTGGTAGATCGAGTACATCGGGGACGGCGCGGTGGACGCCATCAGGAACAGGGCGTAGAGCGCGCCGATGAACCAGAACGAAGCGGACCGGGACAGCCCGCCGCTGCGGAACGCGCGGACCGCGCCGCGGGGCCGAACGAGTTCCGTGGTGGTCATGGTTGCTTCCCATCCTCGCGAAAGACCGGAACGGACGATTCCGTTCCGCTGCAACCCGAGGGCGGAACGGATCATTCCGCTCCGGGGTTATCCTGTGTCCCAAGACACCCCTGGTGTCGAGTCCTGCTCAACCGCACCTCAGGGGACACCGATGCAACCCAGCCGCAAGAAACCGCGAAACGTGGGATCCCTCCCGGACGCGACCGCCGCTGACAATCACGGAGAGGTGGACGGCCTGGTCATCCGGGCGGCTCGCGACGTGTTCGCCGAGCAGGGCTTCGCCGCCCCGATGGCCGAGGTCGCCAAGCGCGCGGGCGTCGGCGTGGCCAGCGTGTACCGCCGCTACCCGAGCAAGCACGAGCTGGTCGAGCAGGTGCGCATCGACGGGTTCCGGCTGATGCTCGCCGAGGCCGAGCAGGCGCGCGCCCAGGAGTCCGACCCGTGGGCGGCCCTGGTCCGGTTCATGCAGCGGTGCCTGCGGGAGAGCTCCGGGATCGGCGCGGTGATGCCGCCGATGGACCCGCAGCACGTCTACTCGGACGAGTTCCGCGACCTCCAGCGACGGGTCGCGAAGGAGCTGGAGGAGCTGGTCACCGCCGCCCAGGAGGCCGGTGAGCTGCGCTCGGACGTCGACTGGCCGGACATCCTGCTGCTGCTCAAGCACCTCAACCCGCGCCTGCCGACCAGCGAGCACCGCCGCGCGGAGCTGCGCTCCCGCTACCTCGCCCTGGTCCTCGAAGGCCTGCGCGCCGGTGGCCCGGAGCTCCCCGGCTCGGCCCCGGACCGCGCGGAGTGGCAGTCCCTCTGCGACAACCTGGCCACGTCCTAGCGATTGACCCACCCTCGCGCCCCGACGTCCGTCGGGGCGTTTTTGCTGCTCAGGGGTCATTTTCGCGGTTCCGCTCGACAAAGATCATCGTATGGTTATCCTATGGTCATAGGTAAATAGAGATGGGAGCGAGTGCTTGATCGAGTTCCGGGTCGACACGGGATCGGGCGTGCCGCCGTACCGGCAGCTCGTGCACCAGGTCGAGCACGCCCTCCGGCTCGGGCAGCTGCAGGTCGGGGATCGGCTGCCCACCGTCAAGGAAGTCGCGAAGAACCTGGTCATCAACCCGAACACGGTGTTGAAGGCCTATCGCGAGCTGGAGCACAAGGGATTGGCCAAGGGCCGTCCGGGACAGGGCACCTTCATCGAGCAGGGCCTGGTCGGACTGCCCGCGGAGAAGCAGGCCGAGCTGCGCGCCGGTCTGGAGTCGTGGCTGGCCGAGGCGCACCGCGCGGGCATGGACGCCGACGGGATCGCGGCGCTGGTCGCGACGGTGCTGGCCGAGTTTCGCCAGGAGGAGCGGAAGTGAACGAGATAGCGATACGAACCAGCGGGCTGGGCAAGCGGTACCGGCAGCAGTGGGCGCTGCGCGGCTGCGACATCGAGGTCCCGGCCGGGCGGGTGGTCGGGCTGGTCGGCCCGAACGGCGCGGGCAAGTCGACGCTGATGAACCTGGTCGTCGGCCTGCTGGCGCCGACCGAGGGCGAGCTGGAGGTCCTGGGCCGCCCGGTGCGGACGAGCACCGTGCTGCACCGGGTCGCCTACATCGACCAGGAGCACACGCTGTACCGGAACTTCCGGGTGCGCGAGATGGTCAAGGCGGGCCGGAAGCTCAACCAGCGCTGGGACGACCAGGTCGCGCTCGACCGGCTCGCCGAGCTGAACATCCCGCTGGACAGCAGGATCAGCGCGCTCTCCGGCGGCCAGCGCGCGCAGGTCGCGCTCGCGGTGGCGCTGGCGAAGCAACCCGACCTGCTGATCCTCGACGAGCCGGTGGCCAGCCTCGACCCGCTGGCCCGGCGGGAGCTGATGAGCGTGCTGATGGAGGCCAAGGCCGACTCGGGCTGCACCGTGGTGCTGTCCTCGCACGTGGTCTCCGAGCTGGAACGGCTCTGCGACCACCTGATCGTGCTCGACCGCGGCCGGGTCAAGCTCGCCGACGACATCGACGACCTGCTGGAGCAGCACCACCTGCTGACCGGACCGGCCGCCGCCGCGGACGACGTGGCCGGGCAGGTCGTGCACCGGGACGACCGCGGCGACCGGGTTTCACTGCTGGTGCGCGGCCCCCGCCCGGAGCCGGGCTCGCCGTGGGACGTCCAGCACGTCGACCTGGAGACCCTGGTCATGCACTACCTGACCGCCGCGGCTCCGGTGCGACCGCAGGAGGTCGCCGCATGACCTGGCTGGCGTGGCGGCAGCACCGCCTGGGACTGGCCGGTTTCGCCGTCCTCTTCCTCGCCGTGGTCGCGCTCTACCGGCTCGCCGCTCCGCTCGGCGCCGACGCCCTGACCGTCTACACCGCGGCCGCCGGTTTCTCGCGGCTGGTCAAGCTCGGCGAGGACGTCAGCACGTACCTGCAGCCGCTGCCGGTGCTGGTCGGCATGTTCGCCGGTGCTCCGCTGGTGTCCCGGGAGATCGAGCACGGCACCTACCGGTACGCCTGGACGCAGGGGACCTCGCGCGGGAACTGGTTGCGCAGCAAGGTGCTCCTGGTCGGCGGTGCCGTGCTGGTGCTCAGCGCGCTGGTCTCGGCGGTGCACATGGCCTGGTTCGCGCCGGCGGCCCCCGACCGCGGCTGGTTCCAGCTGTTCAACCAGTCGATCCTGGTGTTCCCGGCGACCTGCCTGTTCACCTTCGCCCTGGGCGTGGCGATCGGCGCGCTGATCAGGCGGACCGTGCCCGCGATGGCGACCACGCTGGTCGCGGCCGGGGCGGTGTTCCTGCTGTTCGCCACGGTGCTGCGGCCGAACTACCAGGCGCCGCTGACCGTCAGCAGCCCGGTGACCGCCATCGACGGCCCGCCGGAGCTCGACGGCGCCTACTACCTCGGCTCCGTCGTGAACGGCGAGATGACGACCACCTCCTACCACCCGGCCGACCGGTTCTGGACGTTCCAGTTCGTCGAGGCCGGTATCTACCTGGCGCTGACCGCCGCCCTCCTGGCGCTCACCTTCTGGTGGCTGCGCCGCAAGTTCAGCTGAACCCGCTCCGGGCAGCGCGAGAACCCCCTCACCAGGACGCGAAATCGCGTCCGGCTCGACGCTGCCCGGAAAACCCGGACGAGGAGACAACGGATGATCTGGTTGACCTGGCGGCAACACCGGCTCGCCGTCGCGGCCATCGCCGCGGTGCTGGTCGGTTTCGCCGGTTGGTTCCTGCTGCTGGGCAGCGGGATGCGCGGTTCGCTGGCACCGGGCGAGCTGTCCGGATGCCTCGGCATCGGGGTCGACTGCGGGGAGTGGTCGACGTCCGTCGGCCTGCTCTCCGAGCTGCAGCAGACGCTGCTGCCGCTGATCCCGGCGCTGATCGGCGCTTTCCTGGGCGCGCCGATGCTGTCGCGGGAGATCGAGCACCGCACCCTCCGCTACGCCTGGACGCAGGGGGTCTCCCGCGAGCACTGGCTGTTCGGCAAGGTGCTGCTGCTCGGCGGGGTGATCGTGCTGCTCGGCAGCGCGTTCTCCGCCGGGTACATGTACTTCTTCCAGCCCGCGGTGCCGGAGTGGAGCTGGTTCGACTCCTTCGGCATGGCCTGGCCGTCCTTCCCGGCCCTCTGCCTGTTCGGCTTCGCGCTCGGCGTCCTGGCGGGCACGCTCACCCGGCACGTGCTCGTCGGGATGGCGCTGGCGCTGTTCGGGTTCCTGGCGGTGTTCCTGCCGGTCGTGGCGTGGCTGCGGCCGCGCTACATGTCGCCGGAGCGGATCCCCGTCGACGAGTACTACCGGGGCGAGCCCGGCTGGATCACGGACTTCACCTACCGGACCCCGACCGGTGCGGAGGTCGACGTCTGGGAGGCGATGCGGATGAGCGGCGTCCCGCACGAGTCGCGGTCCTTCGGATCGGCGCAGATCGACCAGCTGCAGCAGGCCGGGTTCACCGAGCTGGCGATCGTCCAGCCCGGCGACCGGTTCTGGACCTTCCAGCTCGTCGACGCCACGGTCTTCGCGGTGCTCGCGGCGGTCTGCATCGGCGCGACGTGCTGGCTGCTGCGCCGCAAGGCGCTCTGAGCGCCCGGCGTGGCGCAACGCCCGGCCGACCCGGGGGCGGCCGGGCGTTTCCGCAGGTCAACTTCAGCCGATGGGGCGGTTCCGGAGCGGATCTCCAGGTGATCTTCGTCTTCGGCGGTGATCGGACTACCCTGCGCAGTGTGGGCATACCTGCGTGGCTCTGGTTCGTCGTCGCCGTCCTCGCCATCGGCGCGGGCGTCGCGCTGCTGATCGCTGACCGGTCGCAGCGCGTCTCGAACAACCGGGAACGGCGGCGCTGGGCCGCGCTGCGCGGTTGGCAGTTCGCCGAGGTCGACCAAGTACTGCCGACCCGCTGGGAGCGCGGCGCGCTCGCCCAGTACGGCAGCCCGACGGCCACCGACGTGGTCGCCGGATCGACCTTCACCGCCGACGGGCGGCGCCAGGTCTACGTGATGGACCTCGCCGTCAACGGCCGGGCGGCGACCGTGCTGGTCGGCATCCGCTGCCGCCGGGCGGCCCCGGCCACCATCGAGCTGTGGCTGCCCGACGTGCCGGTGCCCCAGGACTCCGAGCTGGACCTGCTCGGCCCGGTCGGCGCCCGCTACGCGTTCGTCACCGAGGTGGCCGCGGCCCGTCCGCTGGTGACCCCGGACCTGGTGGACGCCACCGAGGAGATCGGCTCGGACGTCACCGTGGTGTGGCTGGAGGACGACTGGGTGCTGGCCGCCCTGGAGCCCGGCCAGGCCGACCCGGCCCGGCTGGAGCGCCTGCTCCGCGACCTCGGCGACCTGGCCGACCTGGTCGACCCCTTCGACACCGACCCGAACGAGGCGGAGACCCCCGCCGAGGTCGAGCCCTCCGAGTCCCGCTGACCCCCGCCGCTGCTTCGGCGGTGGGGTCGTGTGCAGATCAAACGGCATCGACGGCCCGGACATCGCAGTGCCTGGCGGGCACCGGATCGGGGCGCGCGGCTGCGGGTGCGGGCCACGGTAAGTTCGGGCGCATGCCTACCGCACTCGTCACCGGAGCCACCGCGGGGATCGGGCGCGCCTTCGCCCGCCGACTCGCCGCTGAAGGCCACGACATGGTCCTGGTCGCCCGCGACGCCGACCGGCTCGCCGAACTCGCCGACCGGCTGCAGTCCCGGCACGGGGTGCGCGTCGAGGTGCTCCCGGCGGACCTGGCCGACGCCGACCAGCGCGCGAAGGTCGAGCAGCGCCTCGCCGACGCCGAGCGGCCGGTGGACGTGCTGGTCAACAACGCCGGGTTCGGCACCGCCGGAGCCTTCTGGGACACCCCCGCCGCCGAGCTGCAGAAGCAGCTGGACCTCAACGCGGGCGCGGTGCTCGCGCTGACGCACGCCGCGGTGCCGGGCATGCGGGAGCGCGGCCGCGGCGACGTGATCAACGTGTCCAGCGTGGCCGGGTTCTTCCCGGTGGCCGGGTCGACCTACGGCGCGACCAAGGCCTACGTGACCGCCTTCTCGCAGGGCCTGTCCGTCTCGCTGACCGGCACCGGGGTGCGGGTCATGGCGCTGTGCCCCGGCTTCACCCAGACCGAGTTCCACCAGCGGGCCGGGCTGGAGATGGGGCGGCTGCCCAAGGCGTTCTGGCTGCAGGCCGACCAGGTGGTGCACGAGGCGCTGGCGGACCTCCGCCGCGGCAAGGACGTCTCGGTGCCGGGCGCGCAGTACAAGGCGCTGGTCACCCTGGGCCGCCTGGTGCCGCAGAAGCTCCAGCGCATGATCGTCACCCGCACCGTCCCCGACCGCACCTGAGCTGTCGTGAGTGCGTAACAGTGTTCGAACACCGTTACGCACTCACGACCACCCCGGCGCGGGCCGAGCAGCGGGACGTATGCTGAAAACTCGTGGTCACAGTGGATGAACAGCAGCGCTCCGAGCTCGCCCGCCTGGTCCGGGAAATCGCCGTCGTGCACGGCAAGGTCACGTTGGCCTCGGGCAAGGAGGCCGACTACTACGTCGACCTCCGCCGCGCGACGCTGCACCACCAGGCGGCACCGCTGATCGGCCGGTTGCTGCGCCAGCTCACCGCCGACTGGGACTACGTCGCCGTCGGCGGCCTCACCCTCGGCGCCGACCCGGTCGCGACCGCCATGATGCACGCCGAGGGCGCCCCGCTGGACACCTTCGTGGTGCGCAAGAGCACCAAGGAGCACGGCATGCAGCGGCTGATCGAGGGACCGGACGTCACCGGTCGCCGGGTGCTCGCGGTCGAGGACACCTCCACCACCGGCGGCAGCGTGCTGACCGCCGTCGAGGCCCTGCGCGCGGCCGACGCCGAGATCGTCGGCGTGGCCACCGTCGTCGACCGCGACACCGGAGCGCGGGAGAAGATCGAGGCGGCGGGCCTGCCGTACCGCTCCCTCCTGGGCCTGGCCGACCTCGGCCTGGCGTGAGCGGGCCCGTTCGGTGCCCCAGTCCTGAGCCCCACCCAACCGCACCTCAGGGGACCGTGACGCAACTCAGCCACAAGAAACCGCGAAACGTGAGATCGCTCCAGGACGCAACCCACCACTGTGAATCGCGGGGAGGCGGGACTGTGAATCGCGGGGAGGCGGGACCGTGAGCGAAGACCTCGGCCCCACCGAGTGGGGCACCACGGTCGGCGTTGGTCCTTGGGAAGGTCCCTGGCCGACCGACGAGCGCTACGACCCCGAGCTGCTGGAGCACGGCGACCGCCGGAACGTGGTCGACCACTACCGCTACTGGCGGCGCGAGGCGATCGTCGCCGACCTGGACCTGCGGCGGCACGACTTCCACGTGGCGATCGAGAACTTCCAGCACGACCACAACATCGGCACCGTGGTGCGCACCGCCAACGCCTTCGCCGCCAAGGCCGTGCACATCGTGGGTCGGCGGCGGTGGAACCGGCGCGGGGCGATGGTCACCGACCGCTACCAGCACATCCACCACCACCCGGAGTTCGCCTCGCTGCGCGACTTCGCGGCCGAGCACGACCTGGCGGTGGTGGCGGTGGACAACACGGCCGGTTCGGTGCCGATCGAGCGCACGGCGCTGCCGCGCCGCTGCGTGCTGCTGTTCGGCCAGGAGGGGCCCGGCCTGCGCGAGGACTCGCGGCGCGACGCCGACCTGGTGGTCTCCATCGCGCAGTACGGCTCGACGCGGTCGATCAACGCGGGCGTGGCGGCCGGAGTCGTGATGCACACCTGGATCCAGCAGCACGCGAACCCCGACGACGCCTGGTGATCAGCCGCGGGTGGCCAGCCACTCCTGGAGCTCGATCAGGTTCCCGGCCGGGTCCTTCAGGTGCGCGACCCGCATCCGGTCGGTCATCGGGGCGGGTCCGTTGCACAGCTGAGCGCCGCGACGGGTGATTTCCGCGCAGTAGCCGTCGAGGTCGTCTAGGTGCAGGACGACCAGCGACCGGTGGGCGGACGGCTCCTCGCCGAGCTCGTCGAGCACCTGCGCCATCTGCGCCCGGTCTTGGAGCGCGATGCCTGCGGAGCCGCCGTCCGGGCTGAACTTCGCGTACGGGCCGTCGGGCGCCTCGAACTGCGGCTCTAGCCCCAGCACGTCCCGGTAGAAGCGGTAGCAGGCGGCGAAGTCGGTCACCAGCAGGCGGACCTGGGAGAGTTCCACGGATGGGCTTTCTGGGAGGAGTCGTTGCCGCGGCCGACGAGCTCGCGGGAAGGGCTGAAAAGCAGTTCGCGCGGACCCGGTGCGACCGGATCCGCGCGAAACGTGGCGACTGATCAGCTCGCGGCCTTGCGGGCCTTCTCGCGGCGGCCCTTCAGGTACTCGATGACGATCGGGATGACCGAGACCAGCACGATCAGGATCGCCATCGCTTCGAGGTTGTTCCGGATCCACGGGATGTTGCCGAGGAAGTAGCCCAGCAGCGTCATGCTCACGATCCACGCGACGCCGCCGATCGCGGAGTAGCTGAAGAACTTCTTCTGGTCCATCTGCGCGATGCCCGCGACCGCGGTGATGAAGGTGCGCACGATCGGCACGAACCGGGCCAGGATGATCGCCCGCGCGCCGTACCGCTCGAAGAAGTCGTGGGTCTTGTCCACGTGCTCGCGCTTGAACAGCTTCGAGTCCGGCTTGTTGAACATCGCCGGTCCGACCTTGCGACCGATCCAATAGCCGGTCACGTTGCCCACGAAGGCGCACAAGCTCAGCAGGATCAGGACCAGCCAGATCGGGGTGTCGATCGCACCGGCCGCGACGAACAGGCCGGTCACGAACAGGAGCGAGTCACCCGGCAGGAAGAAGCCGATGAGCAGGCCGCATTCGGCGAAGATGATCAGGCACACGCCGATCAGGGCGAACGGGCCGAGGGACTGGACGATGTTCTCGGGGTTGAGCCAGTCCGGCAGCAGGGCCAGCGCGGATGTGTTCGCGGCGGCGTTGACAATCGCGGGCAGTTCGGTCGTCACGGTCGCCAACGGTACCGCGACCCCGTGAAGCCCGGTCCGCGGGCGAGTGACCCGCCGTGCACGCAGCACGGTCGGCCGATCACCCGGTGGAATGACAGGCGGGGGCGACGAGCACTCTCCGGCTGATCCCGAAGGCCTGGACGGCTGGGTCGTCCGGGCGCGGAGCGCCCTTTCGAGGGCCGTTCTGACCAGCGGAAACGATCTCCCGCGATGTCGGGGTCAGGTCACCAGATCGGACCAACGACGGTCATGACCCCGGCCAGCGCCCCGGCCGCCAACCCCAGGACCAGCGCGAAGACCAGCACGCCCGCGACGGGCAGGCGCTTGCGCGCGGGAGGTGGGGGCGGCGGAGGTGTCGGGCCCATGCCGGGACTTCCCCCGGCCTGGGCGCGCAGCGCCGCGGACAGCAGGTGCTCGGGATCAGGCGACGTCACGCCCCGAGCCTAACCACCGCACCCCGCACATCCGGCCCATCCGCCTCCGCCCGTCGGCCTCCGCCCGGGGTGGACGCGATTTCAATGGAAATCGGACATCCGATTTCCATTGAAATCGCGGAAGTCCCCCGCAGCGGCGTCGAGCTGTCCACAGGCACCGGCGTGTCGGGAGGCGACACGCCGGTGGGACCACAGTTTCAATTGAAACTGCAAGTCCTGGTCAGCTGGGGTCGACGGCCCAGGCGCCGTCCTTGAGGACGCCGGTGAGCTGGAGGTCCGCGTCCAGGACGACCAGGTCGGCCGCCAGGCCGGGGCGGATCGCGCCGGTGCGGTCGCCGAGGCCGAGCAGCTCCGCGGGCTTGGTCGAGGCCGCCGCCACCGCCGCCGGGACGCTCTGCCCGCCGGACTCGACCAGGTTGCGGAACGCCACGTCCATGGTCAGCGTGCTGCCCGCCAGCGAACCGTCCGCCAGCCGCGCCTCCCCGTCGGTCACGGTCACCGGGAGCTTGCCCAGCTCGTAGGTGCCGTCCCCGGCGTCGGTGGCGCTGATCGCGTCGGTGACCAGCACGGTCCGGCCGGTGCCCGCGTGCGAGGCGGCCAGCTGCACGATCGCCGGGTGCAGGTGCACCAGGTCGCAGATGAGCTCGACAGTCACCCGCTCGTCCTCCAGCAGCACGCCGATCGGGCCGGGCTCGCGGTGGTGCAGCGGGCGCATCGCGTTGAACAGGTGCGTGGCCACCGTCGCCCCGGCCTCCACCGCGGGCACCACCTGCGACAGCACCGCGTCGGTGTGCCCGACCGCGGCGATCACCCCGTGGTCGACCAGCTGGCGGACCGCCTCGACCCCGTTCGGCAGCTCCGGCGCCAGGGTGACCATCCGGACCGCGCCGCGCCCCGCGTCCAGCACCTGCTGCACGGCGGAGGCCTCCGGGGCCCGGAGGATCGCCGGGTCGTGCGCGCCGCACCGCGCCGCGGACAGGAACGGGCCCTCCAGGTGGATACCGGCCAGCTCGCCGTCCACGACCAGGTCGCTCAGCGCGCTGATCTGCTTGGTCAGGTCGGGCAGCGGGGCCGACACCAGGCTGGCCATGATGGTCGTGGTGCCGTGCCTGCGGTGCGCGGCGATCGCGGCCCGCGCCTGGTCGACCTCGATGCTGGTGAACGAGCCGCCGCCACCGCCGTGGCAGTGGATGTCCACGAAACCGGGCACCAGCCACTGCCCGCGCAGGTCCACCACCCGGCCCGCGGGCGCCGGACCGGTGCCGACCTCGGCGATCGTCCCGCCGGACACCCGGACCCACCCCCGGTCCAGCACTCCCTCCGGGGTGACGACCTGCCCACCGGCGAGGATCAGTTCGGGATCGTTCACTTCGCTCTCAATCCTTCCGTCGCCAGCAGCGCTGCCCCGAGGCAGCCCGCGGTGTCGCCGAGTTCGGCCAGTTCCAGGTGCGGGCGGCGGTGGTACGCCGCCAGCATGCCGTCGAGCCGTTCGCGCAGCGGCCCGGTGAGCAGGTCCCCGGCCTGCGCGAAGCCGCCGCCGAGCACGATGCACTCGGGTGCGGCGACCGTCACCAGCACCAGCAGGCCCTTGGCGAGCGCGTCGACCGCCTCCCCCCACACAGCTTGCGCGTCCGGGTCGCCCGCGCGCACGGCCGACGCCACTTCGGCGCTGGTCCGCGCCGTGCCGGTGCGCGCCAGGTAGCGGCGGGCCACGGCCGCCGAGGACGCCAGCGCCTCGACGCAGCCGGTGCGCCCGCAGCCGCAGAGCTCGTCGTGGCCGATGTCGACGTGCCCGATCTCGCCAGCGAACCCGCCGCCGGAGTGGACCCGCCCGTCGAACAGCAGCGCCGCGGCGATGCCGGTGCCGATCGGCAGCACCACCACGTCGCGCATGCCGCGCGCCGCGCCCAGCCGGGCCTCCGCGAGGCCGCCCGCGCGGACGTCGTGGCCCAGGCTGACCGGCAGGTCGATGTGCTCGGCGAGCAGGTCGCGCAGCGGGGCGTCGCGCCAGCCGAGGTTGGCCGAGTACACCCCGACGCCGCGCTCCTCGTCGACCGCGCCCGGCACCACCACGCCGACGGCGTCGACCGATGCGTCCACGCGCAGCTCGGCCACCAGCTCGGCCACGGCGGCCACCACGCGCTCCGCGGTCGCCGAGCCGTCCGCGCCTCGCGGGGTCGGGCGTCTCAGCCAGCGCAGCGGCTCCGCGCTCCGCTCGCCGACGGCGACCAGCGCGGCCTTCATCTCGGTTCCGCCGACGTCGACGGCGATGGCGTTTGCGGTCACGCCGACGATCCTCCGCTACCGAACACCTATTGGTCTACACCAAACCGGTGTGTTGTTCGCGGAAGGTTTTCGCGGACTTCCCGCGCTCAACCGCCCATCAGCTTCTGCAGCGCGTCCAGCGCCCGGCTCGCGGTGGACTTCACCGTGCCCCGCGACACCCCGGTGGCCTCGGCGATCTCCGCCTCCGACAGGTTGCCGTAGTAGCGCAGCACCAGGACCTCCCGCTGCCGCCGCGGCAGCTTGGCCAGCGCCGCCACCACCGCCTGGTGCTCGGCCGTGAGCATCGCCAGCGACTCCGCCGACCGGGCGTCGGCCTGGTGCGGCGGCTGGTACTCGCGGGCCGTCTTGCGGCGGCGCAGCACCGAGCGGCTGCCGTTGACCACCGCGGTCCGCAGGTAGCCGATCGCCGCCCTGGCGTCGCGCAGGCCCGACCAGTTGCGGTACAGGCCGGTGAACGCCTCCTGCACCACGTCCTCGGCCGTCGCCGGATCGTCGACCAGCAGGATCGCCAGCCGCACCATCCGCATCCGCTGCTGTCGGTAGAGGTCCTCCAGGGTCAGCGGCGGCGCCGACGCGTCGATCGCCGCGCTGTCCAGGGTCCGCAGGTGGCCGAGGGTCTGCTCGACGCTCCGTTCGACTCCGCGTGAATCACCGGCCATGATCGAACAAGTTACCGGTTGCACCCCGGTCCGTGTGGCGCGGCCGGGTAGCGTGCGCACCGAATCGTGATCCGAAGACGGAGGTTTCGGCATGGCCAGGTTCGTGGTCGAGTTGGTCTACGGCGAGGACCAGGAGCGCCGCCTGGAGGTCCGCCCGGCGCACCGCGAGTACTGCCGGGACCTGGCCGCTCGCGGCGTGGTGCTGGCAGGCGGCCCGTTCACCGACGGCGAGGGCGCGCAGCTGGTCTACGAGGTCGCCGACCGCGACGAGCTCCAGAAGGTGCTCGACGCCGACCCGTACACCGAGGCCGGGGTGATCGCCAAGACCACCGTCCGGGAGTGGGACGTGGTCGTCGGCGCGTGGCTGCAGTGATCTCCCCAAGATCGAAAACACGACCTCGGCGAGCCGCGAAACCCCAGCGTGTGAGGATGTACACAGGATTCGTCGCGTTCTGAATCCTGTCACCGGCTTTCCAAAGCGGCCCCGGCTCGGGCACTGTGACGCGAAAGTGTGGCGCCGAGCCAACAGGGCCCGCTGGCGCTGGGCCGCGGCTCGTAGGATGCTGCGCAACTCCCCGTCACCACGACAAAACTCCATGCGAGGAGGACGACCGATGCCCATCGCGACCCCCGAGGTCTACGCGGAGATGCTGGACCGGGCGAAGGCTGGCGAATTCGCCTACCCGGCCATCAACGTGACCTCGTCGGAGACGCTCAACGCGGCGCTGCGCGGGTTCGCGGAGGCCGAGAGCGACGGCATCATCCAGATCTCGACCGGCGGTGCCGAGTTCGCCTCCGGCACCAAGGTCAAGGACATGGTCACCGGTGCCACCGCGATGGCCGAGTTCGCGCACGTGGTCGCCGCGAAGTACCCGGTGAACATCGCGCTGCACACCGACCACTGCCCGAAGGACAAGCTGGACGGCTTCGTCCGGCCGCTGATCCAGATCAGCCAGGAGCGGGTCGACCGCGGCGAGAACCCGCTGTTCCAGTCGCACATGTGGGACGGCTCGGCGATCGACCTCGACGAGAACCTGCAGATCGCCCAGGAGCTGCTGGCCGCCTCCGCCAAGGCCAAGATCATCCTGGAGCTGGAGGTCGGCGTGGTCGGCGGCGAGGAGGACGGCGTCGCCAACGACATCAACGAGAAGCTCTACACCGCGCCCGGCGACTACGAGAAGACCGTGGACGCCCTCGGCAGCGGCGAGAAGGGCCGCTACCTGCTGGCCGCTACCTTCGGCAACGTGCACGGCGTCTACAAGCCGGGCAACGTCAAGCTGCGCCCGGAGATCCTCAAGCAGGGCCAGGACGTGGTCTCGCAGAAGCTGGGCCTGCCTGCTGGCTCCAAGCCGTTCGACCTGGTCTTCCACGGCGGCTCGGGCTCGCTGCTGGAGGAGATCCACGAGGCGGTCTCCTACGGCGTGGTGAAGATGAACATCGACACCGACACCCAGTACGCCTTCACCCGCCCGATCGCGGACCACATGTTCAAGAACTACGACGGCGTCCTGAAGATCGACGGCGAGGTCGGCAACAAGAAGACCTACGACCCGCGCAGCTACCTGAAGGTCGCGGAGCAGGCCATGGCGGCCCGAGTCGCCCACGCCTGCGAGAACCTCAAGTCCGCAGGCCGCATGCTCGCGGGCTGACGCCTTCGGAACGTCGGTTCGCCGCTTGCCTGACGTCGGCAAGTTCGCGCTTCCAGGTGGCTGCTGCTGTTCCGGCGTTGATTTCCGACGGCCCGTTCGCCAGGTGCGGACGGGCCGTCGTCGTACCTGACAGGATTGGGCCATGACGAGGAACCTGTTGGAACCGCCGGAGACGCTGCTGCCGGAGAGCCCGGAGGCGCAGGCCGAGCTCAGCGCGGGCACCGATCCGACCGTGGTCGCCGCGCACCACCCGGCCTTCAGCGCCGCGTGGGCCGCGCTCGCCGAGGCGGCGCTGGAGTCCGGCCAGAACATCGCCGCCTACGCCTATGCGCGCACCGGCTACCACCGCGGGCTCGACGCGCTGCGCAAGGCGGGCTGGAAGGGCTTCGGCCCGGTGCCGTGGCGCCATGAGCCGAACCAGGGCGTGCTGCGCTCCATCGCGGCGCTGGCCAAGGCGGCGAAGTCGATCGGCGAGGACGACGAGTTCGACCGCTGCCGCAAGCTGCTCGAGGACAGCGACCCGAAGTCCCTCGAAGCCACCGGCCTGGCGTGATGCCGCACCGCGATTTCCATTGAAGTCGGACATCCGATTTCAATGGAAATCGCGGTTCTGACGAGGATCACTGCTCCTGTGCTCGGATCGCCGGGCGGTCTGGCGGACAATGTCCCGTGTGCACCGACTGCGCGAGGAACTGAACCGCCGACTGCGCCGACTGCTGCGCACCGGCGTGCCCATCGTGCAGTGCGCGGTCGCGGCCGGGCTCGCCTGGTTCCTGGCCCGTCACCTGTTCGGACATCCGCAGCCGTTCTTCGCGCCGATCGCCGCGGTCATCTCGCTCGGCGTCTCGCTGGGGCAGCGGATGCGGCGCGCGCTGGAGCTGGTCGTCGGCGTGAGCATCGGGATCGGCGTCGGCGACGTGCTGATCTCGTTCATCGGCACCGGCACCTGGCAGATCGCGCTCGTCGTCGCGCTGGCCATGAGCACGGCGGTGCTGCTGGACAGCGGTGTCGTCATCGTGCTGCAGGCCGCGTCCTCGTCGGTGCTGGTGGCGACCCTGCTGCCGCCCGCCACCGCGGGCGGGCTGACCCGCATGCTCGACGCGGCGATCGGCGGCCTGGTCGGGTTCGCGGTGGCGGCGCTGCTGCCCGCCAACCCGCTCGCCGTGGCCCACCGCAACGGGCGGCTGGTGCTCGGTGCGCTGGCCGACGCGTTGCGCGGCGTCGCCGGGGCGGTGGCGCGGCAGGACCCCGAGATGGCCAGCGACGTGCTCGCGAGCGCCCGCAAGAGCCAGAAGTCCGTCGAGGAGTTCCGCGCCGCGCTGGAGGCCGGGCAGGAGATCGCCAGGTTCGCGCCCATCCGGTGGCGGCGGCGCGGCGACCTGGAGCGCTACGAGACCGCGGCGACGCCGATCGACCGGGCGCTGCGCAACACGCGCGTGCTGGCGCGTCGCGCGCTGGCCGCGCTGCGCGACGGCGAGCCCGTGCCGCGACCGCTGCCGGGCCTGCTGGAGGAGCTGGCGGGCGCGGTGGTGCTGCTGCGCGACGAGCTGGCCAGCGGGGTCGATCCGCTGCAGACCCGGGAGGCGGCCCGCTCGGTGGCGAAGAAGTCCACTGTGGAACTGCTCGGGGAGGGCGACTTCTCGATGCAGGTGGTGGTCATGCAGGTCCGTTCGATCGCGGTCGACCTGCTGCAGGCGACCGGCCTGAGCCGCAACGAGGCCACCGCGGCTCTCCCGCCGCTGTACCCCGAGGCCAAGTGACCCGCTACGGCCGGTTCAGGACCGCGGCGAGGGCGGTGTGCAGGGCCTCGTGGTCGCGCGGGTCGTGCAGGCGGCAGTCCGCCGCGGAGATCCGGTACCACTCCTCGGCCCCGGCGTAGCGGATCCACACCTCGACCGCGCCGTCGGCGCAGGTCGTGGCCAGTTCCAAGGTGCCGGTGATGACGCCGACCTCGTCCGTCATCACCCCGCCAGGCGGTGCGGCGATCGACGAGCGCAGCTCGGTTGCCCCCGACATCGGCCCTCCCCTCTCACGACCTCTCGATGATCGCGCCGAGCGCCGCGAGGTGCGACTCGTAGGCGCGGCGGCCGACCGGTGTGGCGCTCAACCAGGTGCACGGGCGGCCGTCGGCCTGCCCCTTGCGCACCTCGACGTACCCGGCGCCCTCCAGCGTGGAGACGTGCTTGGACAGCGCGGAGTCGCTGACCTCGACGGTGTCCCGCACGCGGCGGAACTCGGCCTGGTCGACCGCGACCAGCACCGCCATGATCGAGAGCCGGACCGGGGAGTGGATGGTGCGGTCCAGCAGGTGCCGGGGGTGCTCGCCCCGGCTCACCTCGGACGGCCTTCGGGCGCGGCGATCTCGATCTTGCTCATGCCCGCAATCTCGCAACCGCCCGACAGCGTGTCAAGCGCCGGGGCGCGATGCCCGCCGGACGGCGGACGCCGCGCCCCGGTCGGGTCAGCAGCCGTCGAGGGCCTTCTGCAGCGCCGACTTCTCCGCTTCGGTGATGGTCAGCTCGTACTTGTGCTTGCTGCCGACCCACATCGAGGCGTACTTGCAGTGGTAGTCCGCCAGCGGCGGCATCCACTGGTCCGGGGTCTGGTCGCCCTTCTCCTGGTTGACGTTGTCGGTCACCGCGATCAGCTGCGGGCCCTCCAGGTCGTTGGCGAACTGCTGGCGCTTCTCCTGCGTCCAGTCCGCCGCGCCGGAGCGCCACGCGGCGGCCAGCGGCACCACGTGGTCGATGTCCACATCGGACGGCTGGGTCCAGGTCTCGCCGTCGTACGGGCTGTACCAGGAGCCGGAGGTCGGGTAGCAGTCCGAGCCGACCTGCACGTTCTCGCCGTCCCGCTTGAGCACCGACTCGCGGGTGTTGCAGTTGTCCGGGCCGTCGATCCAGTGCGGGAACTTCTCCCGGCTGTAGCCGTCCATCGAACCCTCGGGGGCGACCTTGAGCTCGCCGAGCTGGGTCTTGGCGGTCGCCGGGTCCGGGATGCCCGGCGGTTCTGCGCCGGCGGGCGCGGCCAGGCCGAGGCCCAGGGCGGCCGCGAGCGGCAGGGCGGTCAGGGTCGCGCGCAACGTTCGGTGGCCTGTCATGGCTTCCTCCGCGTGGGCGTCTCGCCGTTGTCGGTGTTCGACCATTGCCCACGCAGGTGGACGGATCAATGCCAGCGCGTGGCCAGTGGGTGACTTGGCGTGAAATCGCCACCGATCGTGTCATCTTCTGGTGAATTTCGCACCGATGGCCGTCGCTCGGCCGGGTGATCTCAGCGCGCGAACCGCAGGTCCTCGGTGTGCCGGTACCAGACCCACTTCTCCGCCGGGCGCGGGTGCTTCATGCCGTCGTGCACGACCGTCGCCGAGCGGAACGACGCCTGCACCGCGCGCCCCCGGGTCACCTGGCTGCGGCGGCGCAGCAGGCCGCGCCGGACCGTGGTGACCAGCAGCCCGTCCGTCGCGGGGTCCAGCATCGCGTTCATCGGGTCCGGGGTGGACTCCGGCAGCGGGGTGGCCGCCGGGTCGGGCGAGACGGTGATCTCGAGCGCGCTGCCGTTGAGCACCTGCTCGTCGTCGCAGTACACCTGGCCGGTGATCGGCTCGATGCTCCCGGTGCCGAGCAGCACGCCGCCCGAGTCGTCGCGGATCAGCGCGGACGGGCGGGGCGGGGCGGTCAGCGCCCGCTCGAAGTCGCCGGCCCGCAGCCCCCACAGCCGGGCCGCCGGGGAGTCGGCCACCGGCACGTAGCCCACCACCAGGTCGGCCAGCCGCCCCTTGCGGAGCAGGCGCAGCACGACCGAGGCGAAGTCGGCGTCGGTGCCGTGCACCACCAGCCGGTCCGAGGTCTCGGCCAGCAGCGGGTCCAGGTCCTGCCGGGTCGGGGTGACCGGCACGTCGAACCATTGCACACCGTCACCGGCCGGGCGCGCTGCGCGGTCGACGTTTCCGCAGGACAATGCGGTGGTACTCACGTTTCGCTCCTGGTTTACCCTGATCGACCGGCATACCCCGTGGTGGGAGCGGGCGAAGCGTGCGGTCACGCTGGCGACCACCCAGTCCAGGTTGGAGTTTCACATGCCGGCGATCGTGCTGATCGGCGCCCAGTGGGGCGACGAGGGCAAGGGTAAGGCGACCGACCTGCTCGGCGAGCAGGCGCAGTGGGTCGTCCGCTACCAGGGCGGCAACAACGCGGGTCACACCGTGGTGCTGCCCGACGGGCAGGACTTCGCGCTGCACCTCATCCCGTCGGGGATCCTGACCCCCGGGGTGACCAACGTGATCGGCAACGGCGTCGTGGTCGACCCCGGCGTGCTGCTGGAGGAGCTGGCCGGGCTGGAGGAGCGCGGCGTGGACACCTCGCGGCTGCTGATCTCCGCCGACGCGCACCTGATCATGCCGTACCACGTGGCCATCGACCGGGTCACCGAGCGGTACCTGGGCAAGAAGCAGATCGGCACCACCGGTCGCGGCATCGGCCCCTGCTACCAGGACAAGATCGCTCGCGTCGGGGTCCGCGCGCAGGACCTGCTGGACGAGAAGATCCTGCGGCAGAAGGTCGAGGCCGCCCTCGACGTGAAGAACCAGATCCTGGTCAAGGTCTACAACCGGCGCGCGTTGGACGTCGACGAGGTCGTGGACACCGTGCTGGCCCAGGGCGAGAAGTTCGCGTCCCGGATCGCCGACACCAAGCTGCTGATCAACCAGGCGCTGGACCGCGGCGAGACGGTGCTGCTGGAGGGCTCGCAGGGCACCCTGCTGGACGTCGACCACGGCACCTACCCGTTCGTGACCTCGTCGAACCCGACCTCGGGCGGCGCCTGCGCCGGGTCCGGCATCGGCCCGACGAAGATCAACGCGGTGATCGGCATCCTGAAGGCCTACACCACCCGCGTCGGCGCCGGTCCGTTCCCGACCGAGCTCACCGACGAGGCGGGCGAGAACCTGCGCAAGCAGGGCGGCGAGTTCGGCGTCACCACCGGCCGCTCGCGGCGCACCGGCTGGTTCGACGCGGTGATCGCGCGCTACGCGACCCGGGTCAACGGCATCACCGACTACTTCCTGACCAAGCTGGACGTGCTGTCCGGGCTGGAGACCATCCCGATCTGCGTGGCCTACGACGTGGACGGCGAGCGGGTCACCGAGATGCCGATGACGCAGACCGGCGTGCACCACGCGGTCCCGGTGTACGAGGAGATGCCGGGCTGGTGGGAGGACATCAGCGGCGCCCGCTCCTTCGAGGACCTGCCCGCCAACGCCCGCGCCTACATCGAGCGCATCGAGGAGCTCTCCGGAGCCCGCGTCTCGGCGATCGGCGTCGGCCCCGGCCGCGACCAGACCATCGTCCGCCACACCATGGCCTGACCTCCGACGGCAGGGGACCTCGGCTCCGGCCGGGGTCCCCTGCCGCGATTTCAATGGAAATCGGACATCTGACTTCCACTGAGGTTTTTCCAACCTCGTTCTGCGTGGCGGTGCCGGTGGCGGAACCTCAGCGCCCGCCTGGACTGCGGGTGCCCAACTTTATGTATGCCAATACACGGCAGTTGGGCCGTCCTCGCCAGGCGAACGCTGAGAACCCGCGGCGGTGCGAGTTGCGAGGGTGGGTTATGCGCCTGGCGGCGCATGCGACCCTCGCCGACCGGTGCCGGTCGCCCTTCGCAGCTGCGGTCCACGGCCAGGATGAAAAAGGCTCACTGAAATCGCGGGTCAGCGGTTGCGCCAGGAGCTGTCCAGGGCGGCTTCCTGCAGGTCGAGCTCGCGGAGGACGCGGCGGAGGATCTCGTCGTCCAGGTTGCCCGCGTCCCGCTCGTCGGCCATCGCCGAGCGCTGGACCTCCAGGAGGTCCCTCCGCAGGTCGGAGAAGCCGCGGCTCGCGGTGTCCTCCCGCTCGGCCGGGGTTCGGCCGACCTGCTCGGCCGCGGCCATGCCCTGGTGCTCCACCAGGGCCTTCATCCGGGTGATGATGCGGTCGAAGCGCTCCGGGTCGGTGCGCAGGTCCTCCGGGGTGAGCTGGTCCAGGTAGCGGAGGGCCGCGTTGGTCGCCGTCACCCGCGCCTCGGCCTCGGCGTGGTCGTCGCGGGCCGCCTCGTCGGGGTCGATCACGTCGAGCTTGCGGATCAGCCAGGGCAGCGTGGTGCCCTGCACCAGGATGGTGGCCACCGTGATCACCGACGCGACGAACTGGATCAGGTCCCGCGCCGGGAACGGATCACCCGAACTGGTGGTGAACGGGATCGCGCCCGCCGCCGCGAGGGTGACCACGCCGCGCATCCCCGCCCACGAGATCACCGCCGTGCGCCGCCACCGGCCGCCGGGCCGCTTGCCCGGGCTCAGCAGGTGCGACAGGCCGGGCAGGTAGTTCGAGCTGAACATCCACAGCACCCGGAAGCCGACCGTCGCGGCGAAGATCGCCAGCGTCGCCAGCAGCAGCGAGCTGATGTCCCGCCCGGAGGCGATCAGCCCGTCGACGACCGTCTTCAGCTGCAGCCCGATGTAGGCGAACACCAGGCTCTCCAGCAGCAGGTTGATCGAGGCCCAGACGGTGTGCTCCTGCAGGCGGCCCGCGGCGCGGGCGCGCGGCTGGTTGTGGCCGACGTAGAGCCCGGCGGTGACCACCGCGAGCACGCCGGACCCGTACAGCTCCTCGGCCGTGAGGTAGGCCAGGAACGGCACCAGCACGCCCAGCACCGTCGCCACCTGCACGTCCGGGATGCGGGTCCGCGCGGCCTGCGCGAGCACGCCGAACACCAGCCCCAGCGCGACGCCGACCACCACGGCCAGCACGAACACCAGCACGCCGTGCGCGAGGGTCGGGGTGGTGCCGACGACGGCCGCGATCGCCATCCGGTAGATCGTCAGCGCGGCGGCGTCGTTGATCAGGCTCTCGCCGCCGAGGATCGTCATGACGCCGCGCGGCAGCTTCAGCTGGCGGCCGATCGCGGAGGCGGTCACCGCGTCCGGCGGGGCGATCACCGCGCCGAGCACGATCGCCGAGGCCAGCGGCAGTTCGGGGATGAGGGTGAAGGCGAGCCAGCCGATCGCGAACGAGGTGGCGATCACCTGCAGCACGCCGTGGTGCGCGATCTTGCGGATCTGGGCCCGGAAGTTCGTGTAGGAGCTCTCCAGCGCCGCGGCGTAGAGCAGCGGCGGGAGCACGACGGTGAGCAGCAGCTCCGGGTTGATGTTCAGCTCGGTGGTGCCGGGGATCAGCGACACCAGCAGGCCGACCAGCACGAGCAGCAGCGGGGCCGCGATCTCGCGGCTGCGGGCCAGCGCGGTGACGAGCAGCGCACCGATCAGCACGAGGAGCAGTTGGACCACCGGGCGACACCTCCGTCCATCATGGACAGGTTAGGCGGCGCCCGAGCCGCGCCGCTCGGCACCGCTGCTCCGGCCCGGCGGACGTTTCCGCAGGTGATGGCCCGCGAGCACTTTCCGGGGTCCTGGCGCCGGAAAGTGCTCGCGGGGCCTGAGCAGCGGAAACGGAACTCCTCTCAGCGGCCTTCGGCGAACTCGTCGCGGGCGGTCACCGCGATGTCCGGGTGGTCGGCGAAGATCCCGTCGATGCCGGTGTCGAACAGCGCGCGGAAGAAGCCGAAGACGTCCCCGAAGGCGGCCGGGTCGTCCGAGGACCGGAAGTCCTTCGGCAGGAAGTTGTTCTCCGCCCGCACGGTGTAGGGCACGACCTCCAGCCCGGCGGCGTGCGCGTCGGCCACCACCGAGGTCGGCTCGGCGAGGAAGCCGTCCTCCCGGACCGGCAGGATCACCTTGGTGTCCGGCCCGATCACGTCGGCGTACCCGGCGATCTCCCGCAGGCCCTCCGGCTTGACCAGGTCGGCGTAGGTGCGCGGGTCACCGGACTCGACGAAGTCCTGCGGCGCGCCGCTGTTGCTGATCAGCTGGACCAGGTCCACCCGCAGCGACCTGCTCAGCTCCTTGAGGTTGGCCACCTCGAAGGACTGCACCGCGACCTCGGCGTTCGGCCGGTTCAGACCGTTGCGGGTCAGCGCCTCGACCACGCCGGGCTCCAGCGGCAGGCCGATCTTGGCGAAGTAGCTCGGGTGCTTGGTCTCCGGGGCGACGCCGATCTCCCGGTGCAGCTCGCGGGACAGCCGGGCGCGCAGGTCCAGGACCTCCTGGAACGTCGGCACCTCGTAGCGGCCGTCGTAGATGGTGTTGTTCGGCCGCACCTCCGGGATGCGCTCCTTGGCCCGCAGCGTCTTGAGCTCGGCCAGCGTGAAGTCCTCGGTGAACCAGCCGGTCAGCTCCTGGCCGTCGATGACCTTGGTGGTCTTGCGGTCGGCGAACTCGGGCCGGTCGGCGACGTCGGTGGTGCCGCCGATCTCGTTCTCGTGCCGCGCGACCAGCACGCCGTCCTTGGTGGGCACCAGGTCCGGCTCGATGTAGTCCGCCCCCATCCGGGCGGCCAGCTCGTAGGAGGCCAGCGTGTGCTCCGGGCGGTACCCGGAGGCGCCCCGGTGGCCGAAGACCGTCACCTGGTCGGTGCCGGTCGGCCGGTCCGGTGCGGCGATGGCGGGCGCGGTGATCAGCCCGAGCGCCGCTGCGCCCGCGACGGACAGCGCCGTCAGGCGTACCCGAATCGTCAATTTGCCCTCCCGTGTCCCGCAGCGCGTGATCAACGCTGCACATTCGGGCAAAACACTGACCGCCGCAATCGACCATTCGCGCAAGCGGGTGCGACGTCCGGTCGACCGCCAGGTGAACGCCGGGATGACAGCCTGTCGGCGAAGCGGGCGTGCATCGGGAGGGGCACCCGCAGCCCGGGGAAGCGCTCGGGTTCCGCTGAGCGACCACCCGAGCAGCGCAACCACCAACCGGCCTCTTCGCGGGGGCAGGTCTCGCGTGGCCTGCCGCACGCTCTACGCTGCGGTTCGTGCGAATCCTCGTGATCGGTGGTGGCGGCCGGGAGCACGCGATCGCCCTGGCCCTGTCCCGCGATCCCTCCGTCACCGCGCTGGCCTGCGCGCCCGGCAACGCGGGCACCGCTGCGCTGGCCGAGAACTACGGCGTCGACGTCGCCAAGCCCGCCGAGGTGGTCGAGCTGGCCACCAGGTGGCAGGCCGACCTGGTCGTGTTCGGCCCGGAAACGCCGCTGGTCGCGGGCGCGGCCGACGCGGTCCGCGCGGCCGGCATCGCCTGCTTCGGCCCGTCCAAGGCGGCGGCCCGCATCGAGGGCTCGAAGGCCTTCGCCAAGGACGTCATGCTCGCCGCCGGGGTGCCGACCGCGCACAGCGAGGTGGTGGACAACCCCGCCAAGCTGGACGCCGCGCTGACCCACTTCGGACCCACCTGGGTGGTCAAGGACGACGGGCTGGCCGCGGGCAAGGGCGTGCTGGTGACCGGCGACTTCGACGCGGCGCGGGCGCACGCGCTCAAGCTGCTCGACGGCGGCCACCCGGTGCTGCTGGAGTCGTTCCTGGACGGCCCGGAGGCGTCGCTGTTCTGCCTGGTCGACGGCACCACGGTCGTCCCGCTGCTGCCCGCGCAGGACTTCAAGCGCGTCGGCGACGACGACGCGGGCCCGAACACCGGCGGCATGGGCGCCTACGCGCCGCTGCCGTGGGCGCCGGAAGGCCTGGTCGACGAGGTCGTGCGCACCATCGTGCAGCCGACCGTCGACGAGCTCGCGCGCCGCGGCACCCCGTTCTCCGGCCTGCTCTACGCCGGTCTCGCGCTGACCTCCAGCGGCCCGCAGGTGATCGAGTTCAACTGCCGCTTCGGCGACCCGGAGACCCAGGCGGTGCTGTCGCTGCTGCAGACGCCGCTGGCCTCGCTGTTCAACGCGGTGGCGACCGGCACGCTCGCCGAGCAGCCGCCGCTGGAGTGGGAGCCCGGCGCCGCGGTGACCGTCGTGCTGGCCGCGGAGGGCTACCCGGGGCGGCCGCGCGTGGACGACGTGATCCAGGGCAGCGACGCGCAGGGCGTGCTGCACTCCGGCACCCGGCGCCGCGAGGACGGCGCGGTGGTCTCGGCGGGCGGCCGCGTGCTGTCCGTGGTCGCCACGGGCGCGGACCTGGCGTCCGCGCGGGACGCGGCCTACCAGCGGGTCAACGGCGTGCACCTGCCCGGCGCGCACTACCGCACCGACATCGCGCTGCGCGCCGTGCGCGGCGAGATCACCGTCCCGACCGCCTGACGATCGGGACATTCCGGCGAAAACCGCCCGGAGGTGGGGAAAATCCCGCCGCTGGGCGGTTTTTTCTGGTGTTCTGACTGGGGAACTGGGCCGCGATGGGGGCGGCCGAGCGCGAGGAGGAGTCGTGACGCAGGCGGGCTACAACCTGGCGGCGCTGGAGGACTGCCGGGCCGAGCTGGACGGCAAGGCCGGTCCGGTGGGCGCGGTCGGCGACGGGTTCGAGGGGCAGCGCGTCGATGCCGCGATCTTCGGCGAGCTGGACGCGGCGGGCGACCTCGCCGCCGCGATCGGCGAGCTGGACACCACCGGCAAGGCGCAGTTCGACGCCGCCGAGCAGCTGCTGCGCAGCGCCAGCGGCGCGCTCGACGCGGTGCGCAGCACCGTGGACGAGATCGACCAGGCCAACGCCGAATCATTCCGCTGAACTGGGGATCTGATGGGGATATCGGGAGAGGTGGCGAGCAAGCCCGGTGGTGGCCCGCTCGCCGAGCAGCTGCGCAAGATCGAGAACAGCAGGCCGGACGACATCCGCGCCGTGAGCGCCCGCTGGCGCGAGGCGGCCGGGAAGGCCGATGAGCACGGCAACGCGCTGGGCCGGACCGTGAGCGGCCTGGACGGGGCCTGGGAGGGCAGCTCCGCGGACGCCTTCGTCGGCTACATGGGCAAGATCAACGACGGCTTCGCCAAGGCCCGCGAAGCGCTGCAGGGCTCCGCCGACGCGCTGGACCGCGCGGCCGAAGCGGTGCAGGCCGCGAAGGACGAGGTCAACGCGATCGGCGAGCGGGCGCTGGCCGACGCGCGGCGCGCGGAGCAGGCGTACGAGAAGGAGGTCGCCGACGCCGACGACGAGGCCAAGGAGGAGGCGGCGAAGCGACGCGACGAGGCCATCGCGAAGGCCATGCAGGAGCACGCCGAGGAGGCCAGGGGCAAGGTCGACGCGGCGAACGCGAAGCTCAGCGGCGCGCTGGGCGAGCTGCGCGGCGCCGCGGCCGGGCTCAACGACGTGTTCTCCGCGCTGCCCAAGGCCGGGGAGCAGCCGTTCACGCCCGCCGAGGGGCGGAAGGTCGACTGGGAGATGACGATGCCGTCGGCGACGACCTCGCAGTCCGCCGCGCCCGGCGGCGAGCCGGGATCGTCCGGTGGCACCGGGTCGGGCGGTTCCGGCGGTGGTTCGGGTTCCGGCTCCGGAGGGGGCGGCGGCGAGTCCGGCGGCTCCGGTGGCGGAGGCGGCGGCGGCCTCGGGCCGAGCGGTGGTCCGCCCGCCGGGCCGCCGCCCGGCAACGTCCAGGAGTGGATCCGGGAGGCGATCAAGATCCTGCAGGCCAACGGCATCCCGGTGACCGAGGACAACATCGACGAGATCTGGACGATCATCCAGAAGGAATCGGGCGGCAACCCGAACGCGATCAACGACTGGGACTCGAACGCGGCCAAGGGCACCCCGTCGAAGGGTCTGATGCAGTGCATCGACCCGACGTTCCAGTCCTACAAGCTGCCGGGGCACGACGACATCTGGAACCCGGTCGACAACATCATCGCCGGTGTCCGCTACACCTTCGACCGCTACGGCGGCTTCGACGGCCACCCCGGCCTGAAGTCCATGGCCCAGGGCGGCGGCTACCGGGGCTACTGATCCCGCGGTGCCCCGCACCGGCTCCGAGCCGGGGGAACCGCAGTTTCAACTGAAACTGCGGTTCCCACCCACGGCGGATCGCAGTTTCAATTGAAACTGCACTCGTCGGCGCGTCCGGCGCCCGACATGCCGACGGGTGTGGACAGGCCGTCCGGGCTGTGGAGAACTCCCGCGATTTCAATGGAAATCGGACATCTGATTTCCATTGAAATCGCGGCACCGCGGAGGGGCGGACTGCGGGTGGGGAGACCCGGGGGACGGTGGGTTGCGTCGGGGGTGAGCCCCTGAGGGCTGGGGTTCCGACCCCGAGTCGCGTTTGGCACGCTGAGCGCATGGTCGATCCTGCGGTTCTGGGCGTCGCGCAGCGCGCCGACGTCGCTCCGTTCCAGGTCATGGAGGTCCTCACGGCTGCTGCGGAGCGGCAGCGGGTCAAGGGCGACGTGGTGTCGCTGGCCGCTGGCCAGCCCAGCACGCCCGCGCCGCGAGCGGTCCGCGAGGCCGCCGCAGCCGCCCTGCAGGGCGATCCGCTCGGCTACACCGAGCAGCTCGGCCTGCCCGCGCTGCGGGAGGCCATCGCCGGGCACTGCGACCGGTCGTACGGGCTGTCGGTGCAGGCCGACGACGTGGTCGTGACCACCGGCGCGTCCGGGGCGTTCCTGCTCGCGTTCCTCGCGGCGTTCGACGCCGGGGACCGGGTCGCGCTGGCCCGCCCGGGATACCCCGCCTACCGGAACATCCTGGCCGCGCTGGGCTGCGAGGTCGTGGAGCTGCCGTGCGACGCCTCGACCCGCTTCCAGCCGACGGTGGCGATGCTGGAGGAGCTGGACCGACCGGTGCGCGGGCTGATCGTGGCGAGCCCGGCGAACCCGACCGGCACGGTGCTCTCCGGCGCCGAGCTGGCCGACCTCGCCGCCTGGTGCGAGGCCAACGGCGTGCAGCTGATCAGCGACGAGATCTACCACGGGCTCAGCTACGGCGACCCGCTGCACTCGGCGTGGGAGTTCTCCCGCGAGGCGGTCGTCGTGAACTCCTTCTCCAAGTTCTGGTCGATGACCGGCTGGCGGCTGGGCTGGATGCTGGTGCCGCCGCGGCTGCGGCGCGCGGTCGACTCGCTGACCGGCAACTTCACGCTCTGCCCGCCCGCGCTGTCCCAGCACGCCGCGATCGAGGCCTTCTCCGCGTCCGCCCTCGACGAGGCCGCCGGTCACGTCGAGCGCTACCGGAAGAACCGCGAGCTGCTGCTGAACGGCCTCGAATCCCTCGGCATCACGCGGGTGGCCCCGGCCGACGGCGCGTTCTACGCCTGGGCGGACATCGGGCATCTCACCGACGACGCGACCGCGTTCTGCCGCCGCCTGCTGGACGAGACCGGGGTGGCCGTGGTGCCGGGCGCGGACTTCGACCCGGACCTGGGCAACCGCTACGTCCGGATGTCCTTCGCGGGCAGCACCGACGACATCGCCGAAGCCCTCGACCGCCTCAAGACCTGGCTCCCCACCAGCGGTCCGGGGAAGCCCTGAGATTTCCCCGGTGTCCGCGCCGGGTGGGACTAATCGGGCGTCCCGTCTGGCAGGCTTGGGGTGACGAGTTGCTGCGGTCGAGCTGAGGTGCTTGCGATGTTGTGGAAGGTGATCGGCGGGCTGCTGGTCCTGTGGCTGGTGATCTCGATCGCGGGGGTCGTCATCAAGGGCCTGTTCTGGCTCGCGGTGATCGGCGGGGTGCTGTTCGTCGCCACCGCCGCGATCGGCTGGGCCCGGGACCGCAAGAAGATCAAGTCGTAACCGCTCGACGACGAGGGCACCTTCCGCCGGGGAAGGTGCCCTCGTCTCGTCAGGCGAGGATCGAGCGGGACCGGAGCAGGGCGCGGGCCGCGTCGGGGCCGGGCCAGAGCTCGGCGGCCAGACCCACCTCGCGAGCCGCGTCGACGTTCTCCTGCCGGTCGTCGAAGAACAGGCAGTCGGCGGGTTCCGCGTCGATGGTCTCCAGCAGGGAGCGGTAGATCCGGGCGTCCGGCTTGGCCAGCTGCAGGTCGCCGGAGAACACCAGGTGCTTGAACAGCCGCGCCCAGTCGGCCTGCTCCGCCGCGCGCCCGAACGACGACGGCGCGTTGGACAGCAGCGCCAGCGTGACGCCCTGCTGGTGCAGGTCTTCGAGCAGCCGCACCGAGCCGGGGTCGGTCTCCATCCAGCCCGCCACGTCGGCGCTGGTCAGCCGCTCGGACAGCGCGGCGTCGACCTGCCGGTCCACCCGCTCGCCGACCGCCCGCCAGTACGCCAGGTCGGGGCAACCCCAGTCGTAGGCCTTGCGCTCGGCGAAGTACGCCGCCTCGAACTCCTCGGGTTCGACGTCGAGCATCGCCGCGATGCCGGGCAGCGCCGCCGTCCGCCGGCTGATCACCTCGCCGTAGTCGAACACGACCCAACGCACCACGTGCACCTCCTGGTCAGAGCCGGGCTTCCTCGATCCGGCGCAGCGCTTCCTTGATGTCGGCCGAGGAGACGTCGCGGTGCGTGACGAACCGGATCTGGCCGCTCATCGAGACCGCCTGCACCCCGATCGCCGCCAAGCGTTGCAGGGTCAGGGCCACGTCCGGCACCGCCGCCAGCACGATGTTGGTCTGCGGCGCGGTGACCGACCAGCCGTGCTCGGCCAGGCCCTCGGCGAGCAGCCGGGCGTTGTCGTGGTCGGCGGCCAGCGCGTCGATGCGGTCCAGCGCGACCAGCCCGGCCGCGGCCAGCACCCCGCCCTGCCGGACCCCGCCGCCGAGCATCCGCCGCACCCGCCGCGCCTCGGTGATGAAGTCCTCGCCACCTGCGACGACGGACCCGACCGGGGCGCCGAGGCCCTTGCTCAGGCACGCCTGCACGCTGTCCGCACCGACGGTCAGCGCGGCGGGCGGCAGCCCGAGGGCGACCGAGGCGTTCCAGATCCGCGCCCCGTCGAGGTGGATGCGCAGACCGCTGTCGCGGGCCGCGGCCGCCAGCTGCGCGTGCTCGTGCGGCGGCGTCACCGCGCCACCAGCGCTGTTGTGCGTGTTCTCCAGGCACAGCAGCGTCGTGCGCAGGGTGTCGTAGCTGGACTCGCCGTGCCCGCGCACGGTCTCCGGCGTCGGCCGCCCCGGTCCGGCGTTCCACTCCAGCGGTTGCGGCATGCCGCCGGCGAGCCACGCCGCGGAGCCGAACTCGTAGGCGAGCACGTGCGAGCCGTGCGGCGCGAGGAACCGGTCGCCGCGCTGCAGGTGCAGCATCAGCGAGATCAGGTTGCCCATCGAACCGCTCGGCACCCAGAGGGCGGCGGCGGTGCCGAGCAGCTTGGCGACGCGCTCCTCCAGGGCGCGCATGGTCGGGTCGTGGTCGAGCACGTCATCGCCGACTTCGGCGGCCGCCATGGCCGCGGACATCTGCTCGTCGGGACGCGTGACCGTGTCGGAGCGCAGGTCGATGGGGGCCAGTTTGGTCACGAACGGATCACATCACACCTGCCCCGGGGGAGGGCAACAGCCCGCCGCCGACGGCCGGGGGGATTGCGGTATCAATCACGGGGTGGATCGCCGCGCCGGCGCGTGCAACGGTTGGGGGCGGGGATCCCGTCCTAGACGTGCAAGCACTGACGAGCGGAGAGTTCCGCGTGGACCAGCGCGAGGAGCAGGAGTTCGCGGAGTACTTCGCGGCTCGGCGGGAGGCGGTGCGTCGGATGGCGTACATGATGTGCGGTGACTGGCACCGCGCGGACGATCTCGCCCAGACCGCGTTCATCTCGCTGCACCGGCACTGGCGGAAGGTGCGCGACAAGGGCGCGCTGGACGCGTACGTGCGGCGGACCCTGACGCGGGCGGTGATCGACGAGTCCCGGCGCCCGTGGCGGCGGGAGCGGGCCGCGGAGGTGCTGCCGGACAAGCCGGTGGACAGCCCGGACGTGGACGACTCGGTGGCGACCAAGCAGACCCTGCTCGCCGGGTTGCAGAAGGTGCCGCCGAAGCAGCGCGCGGTGCTGGTGCTGCGGTTCCTCGAGGGGCTGGACGTCGCGGGGGTCGCGGCGGTCATGCGGTGCAGCGAGGGCAATGTCAAGAGCCAGTGCGCCCGGGGTCTCGCCGCGTTGCGCGAGGCGCTGGGCGACGAGCTCGGCGATCTGCGGTCGGCGTGAGGGGGTGCGGGTAAGTGGACGAGCGCAAGCTCGAGGAGCTGTTCCGTGATTCGGTGCAGTCCGTTCCTCCGGCGACGTTCGACGAGCACGACGTGGCGCGGGCGTCGCGGCGCATCACGGCTCGCCGCCGGATGACGGCCGTCGGCGGCACGGTGGTGGCCGCGGGCGTGCTCGCGGGCGGGGTCTTCCTGACCCTGCCGCAGCAGCAGCCCGTCACCAGCCAGCAGGCGCAGCCCGAGGTCGCACCGGCCTCGCCGCGCAGCGAGGACGGCCCGGGCATCTTCTCCCAGCGCAGCGGACGCTGCGGTCCGGACGCCCAGGTGGCGGCGGCGGTGACCAAGCAGCTCCCGGAGGCGGCGGCGACGGCCCCGGTGGCGCCCCCGAGCTGCCCGTCCGGGGCGAAGGCGGCGTCCTTCGTCCTCCGCGAGGGCCCGGCGGCGGGCAGCGTGACGGTGATCGTGAGCCCGGCGGGAACGGTCCCCCCGGACCAAGCAACCCCTGGCGACACCCGCCAACCCGACGGCACGCAGCAGTCGGTCCGCCAAACCCGCAGCGGAAAGCTGGTGGTCGTCCGGAGCGACCCGGACGAAGGCTCCCCAGCGGCCCCCTACAGCACCCGCCTACCAGCCCTGGCCGGAGACCTAGCAGGCCAGTTCTGAGCGCCACCCAACAAACGACCACACCCGATCACAACCACGAGAGCCGCGCCAGACCCCGACAAGCCGACCCGAAACGCTCGACGAGCCAGCCCCCGCCCAGACTGACCGCACGTTCCGGCCCTAGCGGACGCCCCTCCCCGCCAAGATCGAACCCGAGCCGATGCCCTACGAAGGCCAGTGCCGCCTGCAATCCGGACGGCCATCCGAGGTGCGGTAACGCCTGGGGTTCGGATGGCCGCGCGAGGGGTGGTGAGGTCTGCGGTTCGGACGGCCGCGCGAGGCGTGGTGGCGTCTGTAGTTCGTATGGCCGCCCGGGGTGGTAACGCCTGCGGTTCGGATGGCCGCTCGGGCGGTGGTGGCGTCTACGGTTCGGACGGCCATCCGAGGGGTGGTGACGTCCGCAATTTCGATTGAAATTGCCTCACCCCGCCGCCGCAGGTTCCGTCGAGAACGCTGGCAATTTCGATTGAAATTGCAACACCACGCAAAGCAACCACCCGCCGCTTTGAACCCAAACCCAACCCCCCACGCAACGTCACCCCTCCTCCTCAGGCCGACCCCGGTATCACCACCGATCCCCGGGTATCACCCCACCCAAGCCCCCATCGCCAGGCGCCGCCCCGGTGGCCTCCCTCACCAAACCGGTACATCCGTACCACTTTATTGGTACGTTCGTGCCAGAAAAGCTCGCTCCGCGTCCGAAGGAGAGGTAGACCAGCGATGATGTCCTGGATCATCCTGATGGTGTCGGGAGTCTTCGAAGCCGGTTGGGCGATCTCGCTGAAGCTCTCGCACGGCTTCAGCCGCCTGATCCCGACGATCTCGTTCTTCGTCCTGGCCGCGGTGAGCTTCGCGGGCCTGGCCTACGCGATGCGCGAACTGCCAGCGGGCCCGGCGTACGCGGTGTGGACCGGCATCGGCGCGGCGCTGACCGCGATAGTCGGCATGGTCTGGCTCGGCGACGGCTTCTCGGTCCTGAAGCTGGTCTCGATCGTCCTGATCGTGGCGGGCGTCATCGGCCTCAACCTCGCGGGCGCGGGCCACTGACGCAACTTCAATGGAAATCGGACCCGCGATTTCAGTGAGGTTTTTCCAGCCTCGTTCTGCGTGGCGGTGCAAGTGGCGGAACCTCAGCGCCCGCCTGGACTCCGGGTGCCCTGACTGATGTATGACCCGATACACGGCAGCCGGGCCGTCCTCGCCAGGCGAACGCTGAGAACCCGCGGCGGTGCCGGTTGCGAGGGTGGGTTATGCGCCTGCGGCGCATGCGACACCTGCCGACCGGTGCCGGTCGCCCTTCGCGGCTGCGGTCCACGGGCAGGATGAAAAAACCTCAATGGAAATCGCACCCCGTCGGCGCGTCGGACCCCGACACGCCGACGGCCTCGGGCCGGTCCCCGCAACTTCAATGGAAATCGGACCTCCGATTTCCATTGAAATCGCGGAAGGGGTGACGGAGCGTCGGACGGCCGTCACCCCGGGGTGGCCGAGGTCGCGGGGTGACCGGGACCGGCCCGGCGGCGAATAGGATCGGCAGGCATGACAGCGGCCAGCACACCGAAGGGCGAGCGGCGGCGGCAGGCGTTGGTGGTGGCCGCCGCGGAACTGCTCGCCGAGGGCGGCTTCGAGGCCGTCCGCCACCGCGCGGTCGCCGAGCGCGCCGGACTGCCGCTGGCCTCCACCACCTACTACTTCTCCTCGCTCGACGACCTGGTCAGCGCCGCGGTCGAGCACGAGTCGCGGCAGGAGCTCGCGGCGGGCCGCGCCCGGCTGGACGAGCTCGCCGACCAGCCCCGCAGCACCGAGGCCGTCATCGAGCTGCTGCTGGACATGCTGCTCGGCCGGGAGTCGCGCGACGGCGGCGCGGAGGCGGTGCTGCTGCGCTACGAGCGCCTGGTCGGCTCGCCCCGCCGCCCCTACCTCGCGCCGCTGATGCGCGAGCTCAGCGCGGAGCTGCACGACCTGATGGCCGAGATCTTCGCCCGCAGCGGGATGGACATCAGCCGGGACCGGCAGCTAGAGCTGATCGCGCTGGTCGACGGTGCCGTGGTCAACGCGCTGATCGAGAGCAACCCCGACCCGCGCGGCGCGGCCCGCCGGATGCTGCGCGCTCAGCTCGGCTGAGCCACCCGGTAGAGCTCGGCGTAGGAGCCACCGGCCGCGAGCAGCTCGTCGTGGCTGCCCAGCTCCACGATGCGCCCGTCCGACATCACCGCCACCCGGTCGGCGTTGCGGGCGGTGTGCAGCCGGTGCGCGATGGCGATCACCGTCCGCCCGTCCAGCAGCGTGGCCAGCGCCTGCTCCAGCTCCCGCGACGTGGTGTTGTCCAGCAGCGAGGTCGCCTCGTCCAGCACCACCGTGTGCGGGTCGACCAGCAGCACCCGGGCCAGCGCGAGCTGCTGCGCCCGGGAGGCGGCCACCGGGTGACCGCCCGCGCCGAGGACGGTGTCCAGGCCGTCCGGCAGGGTGCGCAGCCACTCCAGCAGCCCGACCGACTTCAGCGCGTCGACCAGCTGGTCGTCGGTGAAGTCGTGGTCCGGCAGGGCCAGGTTGTCCCGGAGCGAGCACGCGAAGATGTGCTGCTCCTGGGTCAGCAGCACCACCTCGCGGCGCAGCTGCTCGGTCGGCAGGTCGGCGATCTCGGTGCGGCCGAAGGCCACCGAACCCGAGTCCGGGCGGCTGATCCCGGCGATCAACCGGCCCAGCGTGGACTTGCCCGCCCCGGACGGGCCGACCACGACCAGCCGCTGCCCGGCGGGCACGGTCAGGTCGATGCCGTGCAGCACCTCCCGGTCCGCGCGGTAGGAGAAGCGGACGTCGCGGAGGACCAGCTCGCGCGACCCGTCGACGTCCTGCCGCGCGGTGTCGGCGGTCGGCGCCTCGCGGACGCCGAGGATCCGCTGCAGCGCGGTGTAGCCGGTCTGCAGCTCCTCCAGCCACCGGAACAGCTCGTCGAACGGGTTCGACATCGCCTGGGCGTAGAGCACGACGGTGATGACCGTGCCGAGCTCGACCATCCCGCCCCAGTACGCCCAGCCGCCGATCAGCAGGATCACGCCGATCGGCAGCACGTACGACAGCTCCAGGCAGGGCAGCCAGATCGTCAGCAGCGTGCGGTGCCGGTACTCGGCGCCCACCGCGTTGCCGAGCGCCTGCTCGTTGCGCGCGATGCGGCGCTCGCCGAGGCGCAGCGCGGCGACGGTGCGCGCGCCCTCGACGGACTCGTGCGTGCTCGACTGCACCTCCGCCCAACCGGCCATGATCCGGCGCAGCGTCGGCAGCGAGCGCGGGTAGTACCAGCGGGTGCTGAACACCATCAGCGGCACCGCGATGAGCATCCCGCAGGCCAGCAGCGGTGAGGTGAGGACCATCGCGGTGCCGGTCAGCAGCACGGCGATCAGCGCGGTGGTGATCTCCGGGGCCGCGTTGCGGATGGTGAAGTCCAGCCGGTCGACGTCGGTCGTGGCGCGGCTGAGCAGATCACCGGTGCCCGCCGATTCGACGGTGCCCAGCGGCAGCCGCAGCGCGTGCCCGACCATGCCCTCGCGGGACTCGGCCAGCAGGTGCTCGCCGAGCAGCGTCGCGCGCATCCGCGCCGCCCGGATCAGCAGCGCGTTCACCACCAGCACCACGAGGAACGCCCCGGCCAGCAGGTCGATGCGCTGCGTCGTGGTGCCTGCGACCACCGCGTCGACCAGCCTGCCGAGGATCTGCGGGCCGACCAGCCCGACCACGGTGGCAAGCCCGAACAGCAGCATCATCGCGGCGAACCGGCCGCGGTGCGCGCGCAGGGTCTGCCACGCCCAGCGCCGGACGGTGCGCCCGTCGGCCAACGGCAGCTTCACTTCTCCGCCCCCATGTCCAGTGCCCGGTCCGCCACTGCCGTCCAGAGTGGACTCTGGCTGAGCACGATCGTGGTGCGACCGGCGCGGAACTCCTTGACCCGGGCCGCGATCCGCGCCTCGGTGTGCGCGTCGACCGCCGAGGTCGGTTCGTCCAGGATCAGCACGTCCGCGTCCGCGCACAGCGCGCGGGCCAGCAGCAACCGCTGCCGCTGACCGCCGGACAGCGAGCGGCCGCGCTCGTCCAGCACGCCGTCGGCGGGCAGCGCGGCGAGCACGTCGTGCGCGTCCGCGGCGTGCAGGGCGGCGTCCAGGTCCACCCCGCGGCCCAGGTCCACCTCGGCCCGGACCGGACCGGCGAACAGCTGGTCCTGGTTGTGCGCCAACAAGATCCGCCGCCGGACCTCGTCCGGCTCGACCTCGCGCAGCGGCACGCCGCCCGCGCTCGACCGCCAGGCCAGCCGCTCCGCCACGGCCTCGGTCCGCTCCCCGGCGTCGACGACGGTCAGCTCACCCGCGGCGAACCGCACCCCGCTGGCCTCGTCGACCAGGTCCAGCGGCCCCGGCGGCAGCGCCCGCGGCTGCTCCGGCGACGGCGGCTCGGGCTCCACCTGCAGCAGCGCCTTCGCACGGCCCGCCGCGACCATGCCGCTGGCGAACGAGTAGGCGGCCTCGGAGGCCGTGCGCACCGGGATGACCAGGAACGCCGAGACGCCGTAGAACGCGACCAGCTCGCCCACGCTGATCGTGCCGTCGAGCGCGAGCCGGGCACCCAGCCAGGTCACCAGCACCGTGACCAGACCGGGCAGCAGGACCTCGGTCCCGACCAGCCACGCCTCGATCCGCCCGGCCGCCACCCCGGCGGCGCGCACCCGCTGGCTGGCGCGGGTGAACCGCTCGTGGAACCGGGACTCGCCGCCGACGCCGCGCAGGATCCGCAGCCCGGACACGATGTCCGCCGCCTGCGCGCTGACCTGGCCCAGCTGCTCGCGCTGGGCCTCCTCGCGGCGGCGCAGCGGGCTCAGCAGCGGGCTGATGCCCAGCGTCGCCAGCGGCACGCCGACGAGCACCACGGCCCCCAGGAGCGGGGAGATCCACAGCAGCACCCCCGCCGCCACGGCGAAGGACACCAGCGCCCCGGTCGCCCGGCCGACCACCTCGAACAGGTTGCCCACCCGGTAGATGTCCGAGGCGCCGATCGCGACCACCTCACCGGCCCGGACCTTGCGCGTCAGCACCCCGCCCAGCTTCGTCACGTGCGCGAGCACGAGGCGCTGCGAACCGGCCGCGCCGTGCAGCCAGATGGTGTGCGTCGCCCAGTGCAGGGCCCCGGCGGAGATCATCTGCACCAGGCCGAGCCCGAGCACGACCAGCACCCAGCTCAGCAGCGCGGCGACGTCGTGCGGGCGGATCCCGGAGTCGATCGCGGAACCGATGGCGAGCGGCATCAGCGCCGTGGGCAGCATCCAGAGCGAGCCCGCGACGGTGGCGAGCAGCAGCAGTCCCGGTCGCTGGGCGAGCAGGGACCACAGGAAGCGGGGGGAACTGTCGGAAGCCATGGCCCGACCGACGTTAGTCCGCGAAAAGTCCGCTGGCGATCGATTTTTCCGCTTCCGGGCGGCTCATCGCCGCGGCCGTCCGGACCGCAGTTTCAACGGGAACTGCGGTTCCACCGGCGTGTCGCGCCCGGACACGCCGAGACCTGTGGACAGGTCGTCGTCGCTGCGGTGGGGATCCTGCGATTTCAATGGAAATCGGAGGTCCGATTTCCATTGAAATTGCGTCCCCGGTCGGCGGATCGCAGCCGGGGAGCGCGCATCTCGGGTCAGAAGTCCCAGGTGGTCTCGGCGAAGTCGGCCTCGGTGACGCGATCGGCGCAGTCCGGGCACTTGTCGGTGATGTTCTTCGAGCGCGGGTCGCGGCCGATCGGGGTGGGCTGCGGGATCTTCAGCTCGGTCCCGCACAGCGCCGGGACGACCTGACCGGCGTACACCGCGCCGGGGCGCATGGTGATGGCGTGCCGCTCGGTCAAGCCCATCCCGACTATCCAGAACACGTCCTGCCGCTCGCCGCCGAACACGTCGATTTCCATCTCTGCTGCGCCCTCGCTCCTCGTCGTCCGCACCAACGATATTCGGGCGGACATTCCCACGGCCACCACCGCCCGAGGTATTGAGGTCCCCTTAAGGACGCGCACGGTTCTCCTTGTGAGCGCGGTCGGCGGAGCAACCCCTTTCCCCGCCCCGCGTCCGGACCCGTGCAACCGCACGCGGATCGGCTGCGTACAGAGCGGCGGTAGCGGGGAAGGGGACAAGCTCCATGCGAGCCGAACAGGAACGGGCGTTGTGGCTGCGCCGCTCGGCGTACCTGCTCTGCGGCGATTGGCGCCTGGCCGAGGACCTGGTGCAGAACACGCTGCTCAAGCTCTACAAGGCGTGGCGCCGCGTGGACATGTCCACAGTGGATTCCTACGTGCGCCGCGCCCTGCTGCGCGTGTGGCTGGACGAGCACCGCCGACCGTGGCACCGGGCCGAACGGCACGACGCCGATCCGCCGGAAACCGGTGACACCGCGGCGGATCCCGCCGAACTCGGCTAGCGCGCCTGGCACCGCGACACCGTGCTGCGCGCGCTGGCCGAGGTCCCGCCGAGGCAGCGGGCGGTGCTCGTCCTGCGCTGCTGGGAAGACCTGCCGACTGCCGAAGTCGCCGCCGCGCTGGGGTGTCCCGAAGGCGCGGTCAAGAGCCAGGCGTCGCGCGGGCTCCAGAACCTGGCGCGGCGATCGCCGGGTCCGATCCGGACCTGGCCCGAACGGATGCGGGGAGCCAGTGATGTCGGAGGAACTGCTGCGCGAGAGCCTGCGAGCCGCCGATGGGGCTCGACCCGGACGCCGTGGTCGCCGAGGGCAAGCGGAGGCAGCGCAGACGTGCCGGAATCGGCGCGACGGTCGCCACCGCGGTCGTCGTCGCGGGTGCGGCGGCGGTGCCGAACCTGCTCGTCCCGCAGTCGACCGCACCGGCAGCGCCGCAGATCGAGGTCGTCGACCCGATCGCCTGGCCACCGCCGGGCATGGTCCGGATGACGCTGCTGGAGGGTGTGCGGTTGAAGGCCTACCTGCCCAGGGCGATCTCCCGCGTCGTGCCGGACGCGCAGGGCATCACCACCGACCAGCCGTACGAGCCGGGGCCCGGGTTCGGCACCGAGACCCCGGCCACCGTCACGCTGCGCGCGGAGTTCCGCCGGTGGACCTGAAGATCGCGGTGCTCGGCCCCGGAACGGTGGACGTCCCGCCCGACCAGGCCTGCCGGGACGGCGAGCAGGTCGTCCTGCACTGCGAGCAGTACGTGCAGAACGACCGGTCCGTCGTCGTGGACGCCCAGACCCGCGTGGGATCGAACGTGCTGACGTGGTCGGTCCGGCACTTCCGGCCGGGCGGCACCGTCGTGACGGTCGACGTGCGCTACGGCGCCGACGACGCCGAGAGGTTCGGCGAGCCGCTGAGCCCCCCCCCGAGCTCACTGCGCTGGTCACCGACCCGAAGTTCGCCCTGTCCCGCTGAGCGACCCGAGGGACCCACGACGAGAGGAAGTCAACTCGGGCTCCCGGGGGCTGATCGCGCGGCCGGAGGGCCGGGGTGGGCCGAACGGGGGGTGCGCGCCGGTATCCTGGCTGCTCGTGACGGTCAAGCCCAGCATTCCGAACGTCCTCGCCGCCCGCTACGCCTCGCCCGAGCTGGTCGAGCTGTGGTCGCCGCAGCACAAGATCATCCTCGAGCGCAAGCTGTGGCTCGCGGTGCTGCGCGCCCAGGCCGACCTCGGCATCGAGGTGCCCGAGTCGGCGCTGGCCGACTACGAGCGGGTGCTGGAGCAGGTCGACCTGGACTCCATCGCCGCCCGCGAGCGGGTCACCCGCCACGACGTGAAGGCCCGCATCGAGGAGTTCAACGCCCTCGCCGGTCACGAGCAGATCCACAAGGGCATGACCTCGCGGGACCTGACCGAGAACGTCGAGCAGCTGCAGATCCGGCGCAGCCTGGAGCTGGTGCGCGACCGCACCGTCGCCGTCCTGGCGCGGCTGGGCCACCTCGCCGCCGAGCACGCCGAGCTGGTGATGGCCGGGCGCTCGCACAACGTCGCCGCCCAGGCGACCACCCTGGGCAAGCGCTTCGCGACCGCCGCCGACGAGCTGCTGGTCGGCTTCCACCGGCTGGAGGAGCTGCTCGCCCGCTACCCGCTGCGGGGCATCAAGGGCCCGGTCGGCACCGCGCAGGACATGCTGGACCTGCTCGGCGGCGACGCGGAGAAGCTCTCCGAGCTGGAGCGCCGGGTGGCCGGTCACCTGGGCTTCGGCCGGACCCTGACCAGCGTCGGCCAGGTCTACCCGCGCTCGCTGGACTTCGAGGTGCTGACCGCGCTGGCCCAGCTGGCCGCCGCACCGTCCAACGTCGCCACCACCATCCGGCTGATGGCCGGGCACGAGCTGGTCACCGAGGGCTTCAAGCCCGGCCAGGTCGGCTCCAGCGCGATGCCGCACAAGATGAACACCCGGTCCTGCGAGCGGGTCAACGGCCTCGCGGTGGTCCTGCGCGGCTACGTCTCGATGACCGGCGAGCTGGCCGGTGACCAGTGGAACGAGGGCGACGTGTCCTGCTCGGTGGTCCGCCGGGTGGCGCTGCCGGACGCGTTCTTCGCCTTCGACGGGCTGCTCGAGACGTTCCTGACCGTGCTCGACGAGTTCGGCGCGTTCCCGGCGGTGGTGTCCCGCGAGCTGGACCGCTACCTGCCGTTCCTGGCGACGACGAAGGTGCTGATGGGCGCGGTGCGGGCCGGGGTCGGCCGGGAGACCGCGCACGAGGCGATCAAGGAGAACGCGGTCGCGGTGGCGCTGGCCATGCGCGAGCAGGGCGCGGAGCGCAACGACCTGCTCGACCGCCTGGCCGCCGACGACCGCCTGCCGCTGACCCGCGAGCAGCTCGACGAGCTGCTGGCGGACCGCCTGGCCTTCACCGGCGCGGCGGCGGCCCAGGTCGGCGACGTGGTCGCGCAGGTCGAGGAGGTCACGGCCCGCTACCCGGAGGCCGCGGCCTACCGCCCCACCGACATCCTCTGAGGTCGTGAGTGCGCAGCCGTGCTCGAGCACCGCTGCGCACTCACGACCGGTCAGCGCCAGTGGGCGTTGAAGAAGTCCAGCTCGCAGCGGGTCGCCTGCTGGAACAGGCGGAGGCAGCGGGCCCGCTCGCGCTCGTCCAGCCCCGCGCCCACCCGGTCCAGCTCGCCGCACAGCCAGCGCACCCACGCCTGGAAGTCCGGGTTGTTGTGCAGCGTGATCCACTCCGCGTGCACGAAGTTCTCCGGCAGCGCGCTCGGCGCGCGCATCGCCCACTCCAGGTAGGACCACTCCGCGACGGTCAGCACCGTCAGGACCTCCGCGTAGCTGCCGCGCGCGTTGGCGTCCTGCATCAGCTCCCGGAACGCCACCGTCGCGTCGTCCAGCTCAGGGTGCACCCGGTCGGACTCGCCGACGCCCAGAGCGTCGAACGAGCGCTGGAAGTAGGTGTTCTCCTCGCTGGTGACCACCCCGATGCTGCCCGCGATCGCCAGCCGCGACGCGTAGCGGTCGGCCTTGGCCAGCCCGGAGCCGAGCAGCGCCAGGAAGTCGTCCACGAACTGGTAGTCCTGCACCAGGTAGGAGCGCATCGAATCGACCGGCACCAGCCCGTCGAACAGGGCCTGCGTGAACGGGTGCGTGATGACCGCCGTCCAGTCGGGCTCGCTGCGCTGGCGGAGCCAGTCGGTGAATGTCTCGGTCACGGAAGTCCTCCTGCGCCGGGTCCGGTGCTCATGCGTCCAATACACGGCGAACCGGCCGCCCCCGCCAGGCGAGCGCCCGGTGGCCGGGTCACTCCTACCACCGGGGTGCGGGCGCCCGGTCCCCGGTGGGGGAGAATCCGGCACGTGGTTGCACTCGCCGATTACCCCCAGATCGCAGCGGGCAAGGTCCGCCAGCTGCACGCCGTGGACGACGAACACCTGCTGCTGGTCGCCTCCGACCGCCTGTCGGCGTACGACCACGTGCTCGACACGCCGATCCCGGACAAGGGCCGGGTGCTCACCGCGATGAGCGTGTACTGGTTCGAGCTGCTCGCCGACCTGGTGCCGAACCACCTGGTCAGCGCCGACGACCCGCGCATCCCCGGTGAGGTGCGCGGCCGCGCGCTGCTGGTGCGGCGGCTGGAGATGCTGCCGGTGGAGTGCGTCGCGCGCGGCTACCTCACCGGCTCCGGGCTGGTCGACTACCAGCGCACCGGCGCGGTGTGCGGGGTCGAGCTGCCCGCCGGTCTGGTCGAGGCCTCGCAGCTCCCGGAACCGATCTTCACCCCGGCCACCAAGGCGGAGATCGGCGACCACGACGAGAACATCAGCTTCGACGCGGTCGCCGCGCAGCTGGGCGCGGAGCGCGCCGAGCAGCTGCGCGAGGTGACGCTGCGGGTGTACCAGCGGGCGGCGGAGCACGCGCGCAGCCGCGGCGTGATCCTGGCGGACACCAAGTTCGAGTTCGGCCTGGCGCCCGACGGCACGCTGGTGCTCGGCGACGAGGTGCTGACGCCGGACTCCTCGCGCTACTGGCCGGCGGACGGCTACCAGCCGGGCCGGGTCCAGCCGTCGTTCGACAAGCAGTACGTCCGGAACTGGCTGACCTCCCCGGAATCCGGCTGGGACCGCGCCTCGGACGTCCCGCCGCCGTCCCTGCCCGCGGAAGTGGTGACGGCAACCCGCGACCGCTACGTGGAGGCCTACGAGCGGATCACCGGCCGCTCCTTCGCCGACTGGCCCACCCCGGAGTCCTGACCGGCGCAGGAGCCCCGGCGTTCCGGGGCGGGGTGAGGTCGCTCGGTCGGGGTATGCGTCGGCGTGTCGTTGATGTCGGGCCGGGTGGACTGCCGAAGGTTGCGGCGTGGAGGTTCGCCGGATTTGCGCCGGGGCGACACCTGGTGGTCAGGTCGTGGACATCCCGGCCAGGCCGAATGAGGCATCGTGAGCCCGCCGCTGGTGGTGTCGTTGTCCGGACTCGACGTCCGGGTGCTGGACCAGTGCGCCGAGTTCGGCGCTGCGCTGGACCGGCGCGCCGTCCCGATGTCCCTGCTGATCGCGCCGCACCCGGCCCCGCACGCCGCGGTGCTGGACTGGATCGCCGAGCGGGTGGCCGCCCGCGACGCGGTGAGCCTGCACGGGTTCGCCCGCACCGCGCCCGGGCTGCGGGCCCGGCTGGCCCCGGCCGCCGGGCTGCCCGCGCACGAGGCGGGGCTGCACCTGGTGGCCGCCGCCGCGATCCTGGAGCGCCTCGGGCTGCGGACCAAGACCTTCATCCCGCCGCGCTGGCTCGGCTCGCCGGGCACCCTCACCGCCCTGCGGTGCCGCGGCTTCTCGGTCTGCGCGGACGCGATGACGGTCCGCGAGCTCGCCACCGGCCGGGTGCACCGGGGCCGCATCCGCGTGATCGGACCGGGTGAGCGGGCCGAGCCGTGGTGGTGCCGAGCGCTGGTGCTGGGAACCGGGCGGGCGGCCCGCCGAGCCCGCCCGGTGCGCCTCGCGGTGGACTCCGGAGTGCTGCGAAAACCCGCTGCGCGACAAGCGGTTCTGGACGCGATCGACCTGGCCCTGCACCACGGTGCCCGGCCGGTCACCTACGCCTCGTTCGGTGCCCCGGGCGGCCTGTGAAGGCCGATGAGGATCCCTTCATCGCACCTTCAGAGCTGCCTCACGCTCACCGCCGAAGCTGGTTCTCGTCAAGGGGAGAACGAACGAGAGGCAGCACGACGATGCGGAAGCGGACGATGAAGCGGACCTGGCTGGTGGCGGGCGCGGCGCTGGCGGCCCTGGGCCTCGGCGGCACGGGAGTGGCCCTGGCCAACACGGGCACAACCCCGCCCCCGGCCCCCCTCCCGACAACCCAACCCCAGCCCCCGAACCAGAACCAGGCCACCCCGGCCCCCCTCTGCATCGACGACGACCAGGACGACCTCGACGACCGCTTCGACGACCGAGACGACCTCGACGATCGCTTCGACGACCGTGATGACCTCGATGATCGCTTCGATGACGACCGCTTCGACGACGACCGGGACGACCGGTTCGACGACTGCGACGACCAGTTCGACGACGACCACGACGATCACATCGACAACCACACCGTCGACCGCGATGACCACGACGACGTGGACGACCGCGACGACGACTGAACCCCGGAAACGCCCACTACAACGGCGGTCCGAGGGACGGTCTACGACGGCCGTCCGGGGAGTGGTCTACGACGGCCGTCGGAGGGATGGTGACGACTGCAATTTCGATTGAAATTGCCCACCTCACCACCGCAGGCTCCGTCGAGAACGAGGCAATTTCGATTGAAATTGCAACACGCCCAAGCCGACCACCCACCGCTTCGAACCCAAACCCAACCACGCACCCAAACGACCCCCCGCACCAACCCAACCCCGGTATCACCACCGCGCCCCAGGCCCTGGCGAAGTCCGCCTGTACTGGTACGGGGTGCCAGTTCCACCGGAAACTGACACCCCGCCACGCCCGACAAGGCCAGCCCGCTCCCCGAGCGGTGGTACCCGCCCCGGGGGCTCAGACCGACGTCCGGGTGCCCTTCGCGAGCACCTCGACGGCCGTTCCCTCCGGGCGGAGCTGCTCGAACATCCGGTAGTGCATCTGCGGCGCGGCCAGCACCGCCTCGTGGATCGGGACCGCCGTTCGCGGGGCGACCGCGCGGAGGAAGTCGACCGCTTCGGAGAGCTTCAGCCAGGGGGCCGCGGTCGGCAGGCCGAGGACGTCGATGCGCTGCTCCGGCACGAAGAACGAGTCGCCGGGGTGGTAGAAGGCGCCGTGGTCGACGACGTACCCGATGTTGTCGACCACCGGGATGTCCGGGTGGATCACCGCGTGCGCGCCGCCGACGACGCTGACCGCCGCGCCGCCCAGCTCGATCGCGTCACCGGGCCGGGCGGTGGTCGCGGTCAGGCCGCGCTCCTCGACCGACGCCGCCGAGCCGGGGTCGACGACCAGCCGGGCGTTCGGGTTGGCCGCCAGCAGCGCGGGCAGCCGGTCCAGGTCGAGGTGGTCGAAGTGCTGGTGGGTGACCAGCACGGCGTCCAGGTCGCGCAGGTCCTCGAAGTCCGCGGAGAACGTCCCCGGGTCGATCAGCAGCCGCGCCGATCCGGTCTCGACCAGCACGCACGAGTGTCCGAAGTGGGTGATCTGCACGGTGTTCCTCCTCGTCAGACGGCCCGTCCACTGTCGCACGATCACCAGGGGCGGCTCGGCAGCGTCCCGAGCAGCTCGGCCTCCTCGGCGGCGGTGAGCCCGGCCTTGCGCGCCCGGTCGGCGCCCAGCGCCCGCTCGGTCGCCAGCGCCGCCGACACCGTGTCGGCCAGCGGCCGGACGCGCAGACCGGCGGCCAGCGAGGGCGCGGCGTCGTGCGAGGCGAGGCCCTCGTAGTCGTCCGGGATCCACAGCGGGAGCGACTTCGGCCCGCTCCAGCGCTGCACCCCAGCCTCGTCGAGCGCGTCCGGCGCGACGGCCGCGATCTCGGTGCCGGGCGGTGCGACGAGCGCGGCGACCTCCGCCAGCAGCGCGCCCAGCGTGCTGACCGGCCCGACGCCGTCGAAGGTCCCGGCGAGCCCGCGCTCCGCAGCGGTGACGATCCAGGTGGCCAGGTCGCGCACGTCGATGTGCTGGACGGGTGCGCCGGGGGTGTCCGGTACGAGCACCCGCCCGCCGCGGGACAGCCGCAGCGGCCAGTAGCCGAACCGGTCGGTGGGATCGTGCGGCCCGGTGATCAGGCCCGGCCGCACCACGAACGCGCGGTCGCCCATCGCGGCCCGCACCGCGTTCTCGCAGGCCACCTTGATCCCGCCGTAGGACTCGGGAGTGCTGGTGTCGGCGGAGTCGGTGATCGGCGCCAGCAGCGCGCCACCGGCGTTCTGACCAGTGGTCTTGTTGTCCGAGTAGACGTTGATCGTGGACACGAACGTCCAGTGCCCGGCATCGCCCAAGGCGTCCAGGGCCTCGCGGACCCACTGGTAGTTCCGCGCGACGTCGACGACCGCGTCGAACCGCTCCCCGGCCAGCGCGCCGAGCCCCTCGGCCCGGTCCACGACCACCAGCTCCGCGCCGTCCGGCACGTCGCCGCTCGCGCCGCGCGCCGCGCAGACGACCTCGTGCCCGCGCTCCAGCGCTGCCGCGGCGACCGCGTGCCCGACGAAGACCGTCCCGCCCAGGACCAAGATCCGCATGCCCAGCACACTTCCGGAAGAACCCGGCCGCGGCGACGGATCTCGCTACCGGTGAACACCGCGGGCGCCCCGGTGGCCGGAGCGCCCGCGGTGTCGCGGTCAGCCGGTGACGGTGATGGTCATCGTCGGTCCGGCGCCGCCGCCGACGCGGGTGTGCACCGGGTACTGCCCGGGCGGGACGTCGGCGATGGTCGCCACCGCCTCGGCGACGCCGTCCCGGTCGGTGACCACCTCGGCCAGGCCCTCGTCCGCCCCCACCGGGTGCTCGCGGTTGCGCACGAACGCGGCCGACGAGATCCAGCTGACGCCCTCCAGGCCGTGGTCGAGCCGCATGACCAGCGTGTTGCCCGCCTTGACCTGGGACTTGTCGGCGGTGAACCGCGGCTGCTCGGCGACCGCGACCCGGGCGGTGCCGGGGCTCGGTGCGGCGGTGGCCGGGACGGTCGTGGTCAGCGCGAGTCCGGCGAGCAGCGCCGCGCCCAGCAAGGTCTTGTAAGTGCGCATCGGAATGCGTTTCCCCTCAGTGGCTTTCGATCAACACCGGGCACCTCCCCTTGGTGCCCGCTCTGTTAGACGCCCCGGAGGGCCAGAGGTTTAGACAAGCTGGGAAATATGTGACGGAAGACACAGCTCGGGCCGGATGTGGTGAGCCACACCGCACCCAGCGCCCCTGCCCGGAGGGGTGAACGCCCAGCTCAGTTACGCTTTGCCGGTACTGCTGGCCATCCGCCGGATCCCGGCGGATCTGCACGGAAACCGGGAGCAGCACCCGTGGCCCGAGTCGTTGTCGACGTCATGCCGAAGCAGGAGATCCTCGACCCGCAGGGGCAGGCGGTGGCGAATGCGCTGCCGCGGCTCGGGTTCGAAGGGATCGCCGAAGTCCGCCAGGGGAAGCGTTTCGAGCTGGAGGTCGCCGACGACGTCGACGACGACACGCTCGCCAAGATCGCCGAAACGCTGCTGGCCAACCCGGTCATCGAGGACTGGACCGTCCGCAGGGTGGACGCATGAGCAGGTCTGTGCCAACTCCAGTTCTGCTCAACCGCACCTCAGGGGAACGTGACGCAAGCCAGCCACGGGAAACCGCGAAACGTGAGATCAAGCTGGTCGCAACCACCACTGTGAATCGCGGAGAGGCGGTACTGGCATGAAGATCGGCGTCATCACCTTCCCCGGAACCCTCGACGACGTCGACGCGGCCCGCGCGGTGCGCCGCGCCGGTGCCGAGTCCGTCGCCCTCTGGCACGCCGACCACGACCTGAAGGGCGTGGACGCGGTGGTCGTGCCCGGCGGCTTCTCCTACGGCGACTACCTGCGCTGCGGCGCGATCGCCAAGTTCGCCCCGGTGATGACCGAGGTGGTCGAAGCCGCCCGCAAGGGCATGCCGGTGCTCGGCGTGTGCAACGGCTTCCAGATCCTGTGCGAGTCCGGGCTGCTGCCCGGCGTGCTGACCCGCAACGCGGGCCTGCACTACGTCTGCCGCGACCAGTGGTTGAAGGTGGAGAACAACAGCAGCGCCTGGACCACCCGCTACGACGCGGGCGCCGAGCTGCTGATCCCGATCAAGCACGGCGAGGGCAACTACATGGCCGACCAGGCCGTCCTCGACGAGCTCGAGGGCGAGGGCCGGGTGCTGTTCCGCTACGCGGGGGAGAACCCGAACGGGTCCCAGCGCGACATCGCGGGCATCACCGACGCTCGCGGCCGGGTGGCGGGCATGATGCCGCACCCCGAGCACGCGATCGACCCGCTGACCGGCCCCACCGACGACGGCCTCGGCATGTTCCTGTCCGTTCTGGATGCACTGGTGGCAGCGTGACCAACATCGACACCGTCGAACAGGCGAAATCCACTCCCGAGCTCGACCAGCCCTACCGCGAGCTGGGGCTGAAGGACGACGAGTACGCCCGGATCCGCGAGATCCTGGGGCGCCGTCCCACCGACGCCGAGCTGGCCATGTACTCGGTGATGTGGAGCGAGCACTGCTCCTACAAGTCGTCGAAGGTGCACCTGAAGTACTTCGGCGAGACCACCACCGACGAGATGCGCGAGAAGATGCTCGCGGGCATCGGCGAGAACGCGGGCGTGGTCGACATCGGCGACGGCTGGGCGGTGACGTTCAAGCTGGAGAGCCACAACCACCCGTCCTACGTCGAGCCCTACCAGGGCGCGGCGACCGGTGTCGGCGGCATCGTCCGCGACATCATGGCGATGGGCGCGCGCCCGGTGGCGGTGGCCGACCCGCTGCGCTTCGGCCCGGCCGACGCCGAGGACACCAAGCGGGTGCTGCCCGGCGTGGTCGCGGGCGTCGGCGGCTACGGCAACTGCCTGGGCCTGCCGAACATCGGCGGCGAGGTCGTCTTCGACGAGTGCTACAGCGGGAACCCGCTGGTCAACGCCATGTGCGTGGGCGTGATGAAGGTCGAGGACCTGCACCTGGCGCACGCCAGCGGCAAGGGCAACAAGATCATCCTGTTCGGTGCCCGCACCGGGCTGGACGGCATCGGCGGCGTGTCGGTGCTGGCCTCGGAGACCTTCGACGGCGATGAGAGCGGCACCGGCCGCAAGAAGCTGCCGAGCGTGCAGGTCGGCGACCCGTTCGCCGAGAAGGTGCTCATCGAGTGCTGCCTGGAGCTCTACCACGCGGGCCTGGTCGTGGGCATCCAGGACCTGGGCGGGGCGGGCCTGTCCTGCGCCACCTCCGAGCTGGCCTCGGCCGGGGACGGCGGCATGCGGGTCGACCTGGACCAGGTGCCGCTGCGCGCCACCGGGATGACGCCCGCGGAGATCCTCTCCAGCGAGTCGCAGGAGCGGATGTGCGCCGTGGTGGAACCGTCCAACGTGGACGCGTTCCTGGAGGTCTGCCGGAAGTGGGACGTCACCGCCACCGTGATCGGTGAGGTCACCGACGGCGAGAACCTGGAGATCTACTGGCACGGCGACCTGGTGGTGGACGTGCCGCCGCGGACCGTCGCGCACGAGGGCCCGGTCTACGAGCGCCCGGTGGAGCGGCCCGCCGAGCAGGACCTGATCGCCGCGGACAACGCGAGCACGCTGGCCCGCCCGTCCACCCCGGACGAGCTGCGCGAGACCATCCTGCGGATGGCGGCCTCGCCGAACCTGTGCTCCCGCGCGTGGGTCACCGACCAGTACGACCGCTACGTGCGCGGCAACACCGTGCTGGCGCAGCCGTCGGACGGCGGTGTGCTGCGCATCGACGAGGAGACCGGGCGCGGCATCGCGATCGCGACCGACTGCAACGCCCGCTACACCCGGCTCGACCCGTACGCGGGCGCGCAGCTGGCGCTGGCCGAGGCCTACCGCAACGTGGCGACCACCGGTGCCACGCCGGTGGCGGTCACCAACTGCCTGAACTTCGGCTCGCCGGAGGACCCGGGCGTGATGTGGCAGTTCCAGCAGGCGGTGCGCGGCCTGGCCGACGCCTGCGCGGAGCTGGGCATCCCGGTGACCGGCGGCAACGTCAGCTTCTACAACCAGACCGGGCAGAAGGCGATCCTGCCCACCCCGGTGGTCGGCGTGCTGGGCACGATCGACGACGTCACCCGCCGCATCCCGACCGGCATCGGCGGCGAGGAGGGCGAGACGCTCCTGCTGCTCGGCGAGACGCGCGAGGAGTTCGGCGGCTCGGAGTGGGCGCGCGTGGTGCACGACCACCTCGGCGGCGTGCCGCCGAAGGTCGACCTGGCCCGCGAGAAGCTGCTGGCGGAGATCCTGGTCGCGGGCTCCCGCGACGGCATGATCTCGGCGGCGCACGACCTCTCCGAGGGCGGCCTGGCGCAGGCGCTGGTGGAGACGGCGCTGGTCGGCGAGTGCGGTGCCCGCGTGGTCCTGCCGGAGGGCGCGGACCCGTTCGTCTGGCTGTTCTCCGAGTCGGCGGGTCGCGTCCTGGTGGCGGTCCCGCGCACCGAGGAGACCCGCTTCACCGACATGTGCACGGCGCGCGGTCTCCCGTGGGCCAAGGTCGGTGTCGCCGACGCGGGCGAGAAGTCCCTGGACATCCAGGACGTCGCGAACATCCCGCTGACCGAGCTCCGCGAGGCCTGGGAGGGCACGCTGCCGAAGCTGTTCGGCTGATCCGGAACCGGAGGGCACCTTCCGCCGAACCGATCGGCGGAAGGTGCCCTCCGGTCGTCCTGTGGTCGTGAGTGGGAAAACCGGCTCCAGGCGGCTTTCGCACTCACGACCTCAGCGGGTGGTGACGGTCCAGCCCGCTGGCATCGTGACGTCGTGGTCCGGGCTGGTGGTGATGCCGGTGGTCACGACCTCGCCGCGGAAGGTGGTGCCGGACAGGTCGGTGTCGGCCCCGAAGTGCGCCTCGCGGAAGTCGGTGTGCGCGTGGAACTCGGCGTCGGCCATCGACAGGGTGGCGCTGAAGCGGGTCTCGTTGAACTTGGTCGTGCCGGTGAACCGGGTGCGGCGGAAGCTCGTGCGGCCGTTGAACTCCACGCCCGGGAACCAGGCGAGCTGGTGGAAGACCGCGTCGTCGCAGCGGAACCGGCCGTACAACCGGCCCGGCCCGATGGTCGCCGAGGTGAACCACACCGGCCCGTGGAACTCGCACCGGCTGAAGTTGTTGTCGCTGAACAACTTCCCGTACCGCAGGGTCAGCGTGCCGATCTTCCGGTCGGCGACGTCGAAGTACTCCAGCATCGCGCCGGTCAGGTCCAGGTCGTACGCCGGGGCGTCGGCGTCCCCGGCGCGCGGCAGCAGCTCCACCACGAGCCGCTGCGCGGTCAGGCGCACCTGGAGCATCCGCTCCGCCTCGTCCTCCTCGGCCCTGGTCTCGAACTCCGCGCCGTAGCGGACGTGCGCGAACGGCCGCCGCAGGTAGGAGCACAGCACGTCGAGCACGGTCTGCGTGTAGTCGGGCCGGTTGCGGGCGAGCCCGGCGAGCGCGTGCAGCGCGCCCACGCGCACCTGGTCGGTCTCGTGCCCGAGCAGCTCGATCGCACGGGCGAACCGCTCGTCGGCGATCCGGTCCCGGTCCAGCTCGACCCGTCGGTCCTCCAGCTCCTGCCGCTGCTCCTCGGTGCGCCGTCGCCGGTCGTTGAGCCACAGCGCGTACAGCGCGACGACGGAACCCGCGGCCAGCCCACCGGTCCGCAGCGCATCGGCCCCGGTGGTGCGCTGGTCGAAGACCATCAGCGCGGCGCTGACCCCGAGCAGCACCACGACGGCGATGGCGATGGTCGCGACCAAGCCGATCTTGCGCTCACCCATGTGCGTGATCCTGCCGGAGCGGCTCCGCCGAGATGCGCGCCAGATTCGGGCTTGGGAGCGGATCGAGGTCCCAGCCGTCCGGGAGGGAGACGTCGGCAGCCGTGTTGACCTCGGACTCGTGCAGGGCCGTCGCCGGTACCGGCGAGCTCACCCGGAGGTCGATTCCGCCGGAGAAGGACGCCCAGCGGAGGTCCAGATGTGCGCGGAAGGAAGCCTGCGCGAACGAGACGTGTTCGGCGAACCGAGCTTCTCGCAGGGCCACTTCCCCGTGGAACTCCGCGAGGCTGAAGCTGACCGGCGCGCTGCTCGTCGCGCACGTCAGGACCAAGCGGTCGTGGAACACGGCCTTCCTGGCGTGGAGCGGGTGCAGGAAGGTGGCGTCGTGGAGGTCGACCTTGCGGTGGAAGACCGCGCCTTCCAGGTTCGTCCGGTGCCGGAACCGGCACGCTTGCGCATCGAGGCGGCCGACGACCCGGCCGGAGAGGTCGAAGCGGTCCATGAAGGCTGCCGCGATGTCGAGGTCGTAGCGGGGCGGGTCCACCTCGTCGGTGGTCGGCAGCAGCGAGACCACGAGCTTGCTGGCGGTCTGCCGCACCGTCCGCTCGCGCTGCAGCTCTTCGGCGATCTCGACGTCGTCCGACCGCGTCCACTTCGGATGGTCGAACGGTCGTCGCAGGTACGAGCACAGCACGTCGAGCACGGTCTGCGTGTAGTCCGGGTTGCTGCGCGCCAGCCCGGCCAGCGCGTGCAGCGCGCCGACGCGCACCTGGTCCGCCTCGTTGCCGAGCAGCTCCACCGCTCGCGCGAAGCGCTCGTCGGCGGCTCGGACGTGGTCCTGCGCGGTCCGCCGGTCCTCCAGGGCCTGCCGCTGCTGTTCGAGGGCGTAGCGCTCCCGGTCCAGCTCCTGCCGCTGGGTCTCCAGCTCCTGCCGCTTCTCCTCGGTGCGCCGTCGCCGGTCGTTGAGCCACAGCGCGTACAGCGCGACGACCGAGCCCGCGGCCAGCCCGCCGGTGCGCAGCGCGTCCGCGCCGGTGGCGCGGGGGTCGAAGACCAGCAGCGCGATCGTCACGCCGACCAGCACCGCCACCGCGATGGCGATCGTGGCCACCAACCCGATCTTGCGCTCACCCATGCGCGTGATTCTGCCGGGTGGTGGTGGCGCTCCGGGGCGCGCAGCGAGAACCCGCGGTGCCGTCGGGAGCGGCACCGCGGGTTCGCGGAGGTCAGCCGTTGGCCAGGGCCTGCAGGCGGTCGTACGCGCCGTTGAAGGTGTTCTTGTCGATCGGCGAGGAGGTGTACTGCCAGATCGTCCAGATGCCCCAGTTGTACGGGAGCTGGCCGACCGTGCTCGCGTAGCGGGCGACCCACAGCGGGTTGGTCGAGCTGAAGTCGCCGTCGACGCACTGGTTCCACCAGCTGGTGCTGGTGTAGATGACCGGCCAGCGGCCGGTGCGCGAGTGGTAGGTGTCGCTGAAGTCCTTGATCCAGGCCGTCATCTGGCTCTTGGTCTTGCCGTAGCAGGTCGAGCCGTACGGGTTGTACTCCATGTCCAGCGCGCCGGGCAGGGTCTTGCCGTCCTTCGACCAGCCGCCGCCGTTGTCCACGAAGTAGTTGGCCTGGGCCGCACCGCTGGAGCGGTCCGGCAGCGCGAAGTGGTAGGCGCCGCGGATCATGCCCACGTTGTAGGAGCCGTTGTACTGCTGGGCGAAGTACGGGTTCTCGTACCCGGTGCCCTCGGTGGCCTTGACGTAGGCGAACCGCATGCCCTGGTTCCACCAGGACTGCCAGTCCACGTTGCCCTGGTGGCTGCTGACGTCCATGCCCGCCACGGTGGCCAGCGGGTCGACCGCGGGCACCGGCACGGGCAGCTCGTCACCGCCCTCGTGCTTGCGGATCTGCGAGCCCATCGGCGTGTCGGTCACCGGTTCGGAGCTGGTCTGCGTGCCCATGGCGGAGTCCCTTCCGGGAAGGGGGGTGCTGGCCAGCGCGGGCGCGCACAGGAAGACGACACCTGCGCAGATCATCGATGCTAGGGAGAGCAGCCGTAATCGGCGACCACGTCCACTCGGACGGTTCATCGGGGCCTCCTGATGATCGGATGCGGTGCGTCGTCGGGGGACGACGCGGCTTGCCCCGGAAGTGTCGCGAATGGTTTTCGTTGGAAGTAGATCCTGTGTTAGTTTTTAACCGGATTGGCTCAATCCGGACAGCTGAGGGTGAACTGCTGGCCACCAACGGGTAGTTCGGCTGCGCGCACAACCTCTCAGCCGGGCTGAGCGTCGAAACCAGCAGATCGATCATGACAGCCGTACTCGGGCGATCACGTGGTTGCGGACGGTAGTCGATCGTCGTGCGGACCACGCGGATGGCCTGCTCGGATGAGGTTACGGCTTACCCCGGGTGCCGCACATGATGTTCGACCGCCGGACCGATCCGGTCGTATGCTCCGAACGAGAACGGGCCGGGCGAGTACGAGTGGAGGGCGCCCCAGGCATGACTGGCTGGACCGCGCCGGTGCCAAGCGCTCACGAGGTGACCGCCGAGGTGAACCGAGCCGACCGACGCCGCTTCGCGGCGGCCTGGGCGCACGTGCTCATGGGCACCAGCTACGTGCCCATGACCAGCGCCGAGATCGAAGGCCGCCTGTACGGCTACACGGACCGACTGGTCGATGCCCTGCTCAGCGACCCGTTCGACGCGGCCGCCGCGCGCGAGGTCGGCGTGGACCTCGTCGCCGTGCACTTCACCAGCGCCGAGTCGCTGGCCCGCACGGTGAACCTGATCGGCGACGAGATGCTGGACGTGCTGCGGCTGGAGAGCACCCCGGACTGGCGCGGCCGGGTCGCGGCGCTGCAGGGCGCCCTGTGCTCCGGGTTCGTGCAGGCCGCCCGCAAGCGCACGCTGGACGAGCAGGAGGCCATCCGGCAGGCCGTGCTGGACGCCCGCGACGCCGTCGAGCAGGCCCTGCGCACCAGCGAGGCGCGGTTCCGCGCGATCTTCGCCGAGGCCGCCATCGGCATCGGGATCGGCGACATGGACGGCCGGATCCTCGAGGTCAACGACTCGCTGACCCGGATCATGGGCCGCTCCGGCGACGAGCTCCGCACCATGCTGGTCTCCGACATGATGCACCCGGCCGACCCGGACAGCGTCTGGCGGATGTACCAGGAGCTGGTCCGCGGCGAGCGCGACCAGTTCCGGGTGGAGAAGCAGTTCATCCGCCCGGACGGCGGCACCGTGTGGACCGAGATGATCGTGTCCCTGGTCCGCGGCGAGGACGGCCTGCCGCTCTACCAGGTGGCGCTGATCGAGGACGTCACCGACCGGCTGATGCTGCAGGAGCGGTTGCGGCACCAGGCGATGCACGACCCGCTGACCCGGCTGCCCAACCGGGCGCTGTTCCTGGAACGGCTCACCAACGTGCTGCGCCAGCACGAACCCGGCGACCGGGTCGCGCTGTGCTACATGGACCTGGACGGCTTCAAGGTCATCAACGACAGCCTCGGCCACCACGTCGGCGACGACCTGCTGGTCGCGGTCGCGGACCGGCTGGCCGCCGTGGTGCACGGCGACGACCGGCTCGTCGCGCGGATGGGCGGCGACGAGTTCGTGATCCTGCTGCAGAGCTCGCTGGGCACCGAGCAGGCCGTCGAGGTCGCCGACACGGTGCTGGACGCGCTGGAGCAACCGTTCCGCATCGGCGGCCACGAGCTGTCGGTGGGCGCGAGCATCGGCATCGTGGAGCGGCCGGTGAACGGGCAGACCGCCGCCGAGCTGATGCGCGACGCCGACGTGACGCTGTACTGGGCGAAGGCCGAGGGCAAGGGCCAGTGGGCGCTGTTCGACCCGGAGCGCAACGCCACCGAGGTCGCGCAGTTCCACCTGTCCGCGAAGATGCCCGCCGCGCTGGAGCGCGAGGAGTTCTACGTCGACTACCAGCCGCTGATCGGCCTGCGCGACCAGAACGTGGTCGGGGTGGAGGCGCTGGTCCGCTGGGCGCACCCGGAGCTGGGGCGGCTCGGCCCGGACCGGTTCATCGGGCTGGCCGAGGAGACCGGGCTGATCGTGTCCCTGGGCCGGTGGGTGCTGCGGCAGGCCTGCCGCCAGGCCAAGCTCTGGCAGGACCGGTTCGGCTCGGCGGCGCCGTTCGTCAGCGTCAACCTGGCGGTGCGGCAGTCGCGGGACCCGGACCTGGTCGACGACGTCGCGGCGATCCTGGCCGAGACCGGGCTGGAACCCTCGCGGCTGCAGCTGGAGCTCACCGAGAGCGCGATCATGGGCACCGCCGACGAACCGCTGGACGCGCTGCGCGCGCTGTCCCAGATGGGCGTGCGGATCGCCATCGACGACTTCGGAACCGGCTACTCGAACCTGGCCTACCTGCGCCACCTCCCGGTCCACGAGCTGAAGATCGCGGGCTCGTTCATGGAAGGCCTCCGCGACGCGGAACGGGCCGACCCGGTGGACGCCCGCATCGTGGCGACCCTGGTGGACCTGGCGCACGCCCTAGGCCTGACGGTCACCGCGGAAGGCGTGGAAACCCTGGCCCAATCCCGCCGCATGGCCGACATCGGCTGCGAAACGGGCCAGGGCTACCTCTTCGCCAAACCCGGCTCCCCGGAGGAGATCACCAAGTTCATCCTCGACCACCTGGACTGATGAGCACTTCCAGTGGCTGGTTTGCGTGACGGTGCGGGTCGCGAGGGTGGGTCATGCGCCTGCGGCGCATGCGACGACCTAGCGAGCGGTGCTGGTCGCCCGTCGCGGTCCCTGTTTTCCGCTGGAAGTGGTTGACGCCGTTCGCCTCGCGCTGGTGCACCGGTGGTGGAAGTCAGCCGGGCTTGCCGTTGCGGCGGCTGCGCTGGGCCCGGGTGAGGCCGCCGTAGAGGACCGCCGCAGAGTTGACCAGCGCCAGGTGGCTGAAGGCCTGCGGGAAGTTGCCCGCGAACGTCCCGGTCGCGGCGTCGTACTCCTCGGCGTACAGGCCCACGTCGTTGGCCAGCGCCACCAGCTCGCCGAACAGCTTCTCGGCCTCGTCCCGGCGGCCGATGTAGACCAGGGCGTCGACCAGCCAGAACGAGCACGCCAGGAACGCGCCCTCGCGGCCGGTCAGGCCGTCGACCTGGTTGCGGGACTCGCTCGCGGTGTAGCGGTCGACCAGCACGCCGTCGTGCTGCAGCTCCCGCTGCACCGCCTCCACGGTGCGCACCACGCGCTCGTCGTCCCCGGGCAGGAAGCCCACCGACGGCATCCGCAGCGTCGCCGCGTCCAGCGTGCTCCCGCCGTAGTACTGGGTGAACACCCCGAGCTCCGGGTTCCACGCCCGCTCCAGCACTTCCGCGTGCACCTCGTCGCGGATCTCCCGCCAGCGGTGCACCGGACCGGGCAGGCCGTCCTCCTCGGCGGCGCGCACCGCCCGGTCGAAGGCCACCCACACCATCACCCGGGAGTGCGTGAAGTACCGGTCGGGGCCGCGCACCTCCCACAGGCCGCGGTCCGGCTGCCGCCAGATCTTCTCCAGGTGGCGCAGCATCCCGCGCTGCAGCGCCCAGGTCTCCTCGCGCTCCGGCAGCCCGCGCTCCCTGGCCAGGTGCAGCACGTCCATGACCTCGCCGTACACGTCGAGCTGCAGCTGCCGGAAGGCCGCGTTGCCGAAGCGCACCGGCTGGCAGCGGCGGTAGCCCGGCAGCCAGTCGGCCTCCCACTCCAGCAGGTGCCGCTCGCCGTTGACGCCGTACATGATCTGCAGGTCGGCCGGGTCCCCGGCCACCGCGCGCACCAGCCAGGCGCGCCAGGCAGCCGCCTCCGCGGAGCAGCCGAAGTCGTCCAGCGCCAGCAGCACCAGGGTCGCGTCGCGCAGCCAGCAGTACCGGTAGTCCCAGTTCCGGTTGCCCGGCACCGCTTCCGGCAGCGAGCTCGTCGGCGCCGCGACGATCCCGCCGGTCGGCGCGTAGGTCAGCGCCTTGAGGGTGGCCAGCGAGCGGTAGACCGCGCTCGCGTGCGGTCCGGAGTAGCAGATCTTCGTGGTCCAGTCGCGCCAGAACTCCTCGGCGTCGCGGACCTCCTCGCCCGGGTCGACCGGCGCGGGCAGGTCGTCCGGGTCCGGGGACCACTGCATCACCCAGGACAGGCTCTCCCCGGCCCGCACCGTGCGGATCAGCTCGTGCGCCCGCTCGCGCTCGGCGCGCTGCGGCAGGACGTCGCCGCGCAGCACCGCGGTGTGCGGACCGGCGATGGCCAGGATGAACTCGTCGAGCACCGGGTCGGTCTCGCGCACCCGGCGCACCCAGGGCACCGCCTCGCCGTAGGCGAACCGCACCACCCAGCGCATCTTGACGTCGACCTCGCCGGAGATCCCCCGCACGGTCCGCACCAGGCAGGGCTGGGCGCGGTGGTCCTGCTCGTGCGGCGGCATGCAGTCGATCAACCGCAGCACGCCGTCGTCGGTGTGGAAGTCGGTCTCCAGCACCAGCGAGTTGGCCCGGTACCGGCGGCGCACCTCGCGGACCGGGGAGGTCGGCGCGATCTGCCAGTGCCCGTCCCGCTCGCCGCCGAGCAACCGGCAGAAGCAGGACGGCGCGTCGAAGCGCGGCAGGCAGAGCCAGTCGATGGAACCGTCCTTGCCGACCAGCGCCGCGGTGCGCAGATCGGACAGCAGGGCGTAGTCCTCGATCGGCCCCGGCCCGCTGCGCCGCTGATCGTCCGTCACCCAGCCGAGACTAGGCACAACCTCCGATGATCACAGTTCCAACGGGACCCGCGATCGGCCAGCGCACCGGGTGCCCGACACGCCCGGGTGCAGGGGGACTTCCGCGATTTCAATGAAAATCGGACACCTGATTTCCATTGAAATCGCGTCCACCCCGATCAACACCGCCGCGCGGAACGCGTGGATCAGCCGCGCTCGGCCGCGGTCTGGGCCAGGACGCTGTGCGGGATCACCGCCTGGACCGCCTCGTGCAGGTTGAGGCCGAGGGCGAGGCCGTCGAGCAGGTCCGGCAGGGCGCTGCCCGGAACCCGGCGGAAGCCCGGCCAGTCGGACGGCACCCGCCCCGCCGAGGTGCAGGCCGGGAGCAGCTGGCTGCCGTCGGACATCTCCGCGGTGTAGAGCATCGCGTCGTCCTCGCTCGGCGCGTAGAGCAGCAGCTCGGAGTCGAGGACCGCTGCGGGCAGCGCGGAATCGGCCATCCGCCCCTCGGCGATCTCGACCAGCACCCGCTCCAGCTCGTTGGTCGGCTCCGGCCGCTCGGCGACCATCGCGGACGGCTGGTAGCGGTCGTTGAACTGGAACTCCTCGTCGATCTCCCCGTCCGGGCCGATCCGGTAGGCGCCCACGATGCCCTCCGGCGGGACCTCGCCGCCGTCCGCGCCGTAGCCGGGGTCGGTGATGTAGAGCCAGCTGTTGGGGTTCTGCTCGGCGTGCGCGCGCATCTCGTCGGTGATCGGCGGTGCGGGCGGGGTGGCTTCGGACATCGCGGGCTCCGTGCTGTTGATCTTCGTGCCCAGCTGCTGCCGAGCACGCCCCCGAGAGTGCCACCCGCACCCCGGGACGCGCCGGGGCGGTCCCGGGACCAGCCGTTCCGAGGTGCCGCCGCGGCTGGTCCGGGGGGAGACTGGCGGGAGGTTTCGGGGAGGGGAGGCGGCGATGATCGGTCAGCGGGAAGCGTTGCGGATGTTCGGGTGCGAGGTGTTCGACCCGGCCGGTCATCGGATAGGCATCGTCGGCCAGCTGTTCATCGACGAGGACACCGAGCAGCCCGCCTGGGTCACCGTCCAAACCGGACTCTTCGGGACCAACGAGAGCTTCGTGCCGCTGGAGGGCGCCGCCTTCGACGGCGACACGCTCACCGTCGCGGTCGGCAAGGAGGCGGTCCGGCTGGCCCCGCGCGTCGACCTGGAGCAGGGCGATCTCCCGTTGGCGCAGGAGCGCGCGCTGTACCTGCACTACGGGCTGACTTACGGGGTCGCCCCGGACGGTTCCACCGACGATCTCGAACCCGAGTACGTGGAGGCGGTCCGCCTCCGGCTGCGGCGCTGGGTCGCCGCCACCTGATCGGCTAGCTGCGCCGCTCACCCGGCGAACACGGCTGAAGGCCGTTCAGCTCACCCGAGAACCGCTCAAAGCGGATCAACGTGATTTTTGCACGCGCCCGTCGCTGATCGCGGCGGGCGCGATTTTGCCTGCTCATTCCCGGTAAGCAACGCAGAGCTGGGAAAGCGTTCACCCCTCCGCACGATTGTGTGGCGACAAATCGCCAACATCACCCGTACGAGTGTTTTCCCTGGTTACGTTCCGGCGTGAAACACCTTCGCTCGGCCCCACCCGAGCGTATTTGAAGGAGGGGACACATGAGGAAGCTGCTCTACGGCACCGGGGCAGGGGTTGCCGCAGCGGCGCTCGTGTTCGCCGGGACTCCCGCCGGCGCACAGCCGCAGATCGAACTCGCACCGCTGATCCTGCACCCGCAGGCCAAGGTCGCGAGCGCCGACGACGCGGACGTCTACATCGTCAACCTCAAGGACGGCATCACCGCCCAGGGTGTCGCCGAGGAGCTCGGCGTCCAGGCCCGCACCGTGTACGACTCGGCGCTCAACGGCTTCTCCGCGAAGCTGAGCCCCGAGCAGCTGGACAAGGTGCGCGCCAGCGGCAAGGTCGAGAACGTCTCCCAGAGCTACCGCATCCAGGTCGAGCCGAGCAAGAAGCAGGCCGTCGAGTCCTGGGGCCTGGACCGCATCGACCAGCCGGACCTCCCGCTGGACAACAACTACGCCCCGAAGGGCACCGGTGAGGGCGTCACCGCCTACATCATCGACACCGGCATCGACACCTCGCACCCCGACTTCGGCGGGCGCGCCGAGGTCGGCTTCGACGCCCACGGCGGCGACGGCTCGGACAAGCAGGGCCACGGCACCCACGTGGCGGGCACCATCGGCAGCAACACCTACGGCGTGGCCAAGGGCGTGAAGCTGGTCGGCGTCAAGGTGCTCGGCGACGACGGCAGCGGCACCACCGAGCAGGTCGTGTCCGGCATCGAGTGGGTCGCGGAGAACGCCAACGGCCCGTCGGTGGCGAACATGTCGCTGGGCGGCCCGAAGGACCCGGCGCTGGACGAGGCGGCGACCAACCTGGTCAACAAGGGCGTCTTCCTCGCGGTGGCGGCCGGCAATGAGAGCCAGGACGCCGAGAACGTGTCCCCGGCCAGCGCCGAGGGCGTGTTCACCACCGCCGCGTCGGACAACCAGGACGGCTCCGCCGAGTTCACCAACTTCGGCGCCACCGTCGAGGGCTACGCCCCCGGCGTGGACATCGTCTCCACCGTCCCGGGCGGCGGCACCGAGGCGCTGAGCGGCACCTCGATGGCCAGCCCGCACGTGGCCGGTGTCGGCGCGCTGTTCCTGCAGGCCAACCCGGACGCGAAGCCCGCGGACGTGATCTCCGGGCTGCAGGGCCAGGCGGCCACCGGCAAGATCCAGAACGCGCCGTCGGGCACCATCACCGACCTGCTGCAGATCGGTGACCTGTGATCCGGTAGCGACATGCGAACCGCGGGCCCTTCCTGACACCGATCGGGAAGGGCCCGCGTCGCGTCCGCTGCTGCATTCGGGGGACGCCGGGATGCGGCCGAACGGGGTCAATCCAAGGTCGCTGACCACCATCCTGCGAAAGTCGGTTCCAGCGATCGTTCCCGGTGGATACGTTGCCATCAACGGGGGTGTTCAGTGTCCATCGCGGTACCGGTGCTGAATCGGTGCTGCCGGGGCACACGAGGAGGGGTGTGCCGTGCTTCCCGGATACACCGAGGACTTGGCGCAGTCGTCGACTGCGGTCGACGAACCGACGAGGGAGACCGCGACCACCGAGCCGCTCACCGAGCGGGCCGTGCGGGCGCAGGTCGCCTCGGTCGCCCGCGCTGCCCGGGCGCAGTCCGGCAACGGTGGTGTGCTGCAGGTCGTGCACGGGGCGAAGCGCGTCGGCTGGGCGGCTTATGAGCTGCAGCGCAACGCCTCGCAGCTGGTCCAGGGCGTGGCCAAGCCGCCGTACGTGACGACCGGGCCGCTGGACTCGCTGGAATCCCGCAAGCTCGCCGAGGGCGTGCAGTACCAGGTGCTCTACGACCGGTCCGCGCTGGCGCTGCCGCCGCAGCTGGACATCACCACCAAGCTGGTCGCGCAGGGCGAGCAGGCCCGGGTGATCCACGTGGCGCCGACCAAGCTGATCATGGTCGACAACGAGATCGCGCTGATGCCGCTGACGGTGAGCGAGAACACCGTGGAGAGCGCGGTCGTGGTGCGCAGCTCGGCGATGCTGGCCGCGCTCGGCCGGATCTTCGAGGACATGTGGCGCTTCGCCGCACCGTTCACCGCCGCGCACGACCTGTCCGGCCAGGACATGCAGCCGACGGAGGAGGAGCGGTGGATCCTGTCGCTGCTGGCCTCCGGAGCCACCGATGACACCATCGGTCGGCTGATGGGCTTCAGCGCCCGGACCGCGCACCGCAGGGTCCGCGAGCTGATCGCCCGCCTCGGCGTGGAGACCCGCTTCCAAGCGGGCATGCAAGCGGTCAAACTCGGCTGGCTGTAGGTTTCCGCTGGTCAGATGTCGTGAGCGCTTTGCGGGGCTATGACCCCGCAAAGCGCTCACGTGCTTTCACCAGCGACGGCGCGCTTTCGTAGGCTGGCCGCATGCCCAGTCGACGTGCCGTTGATCCCGGTGAAGTGCGCGATGCCGTCGCGGCGGTCCGCCCCTGGCTGGACGACGACGCGCAGCGCCCCGCCCGCCCCGAGCTCGCCGCCGCGGTGCGCCTGAGCCTGCGAACGCTCGAGCAGATCGCGCCGGGCAACAGCGTCGAGGTCCGCGTCCCGCCGTTCGCCGCGGTCCAGTGCATCGCCGGACCCCGCCACACCCGCGGCACCCCGCCCAACGTCGTCGAAACCGACGCCCGCACCTGGCTCCTGCTCGCCACCGGCCGCCTCACCTGGACCGAAGCGGTCGACCAGGGCGCCCTCACCGCCTCCGGAACCCGAGCCGACATCTCCCAGTGGCTCCCCCTGGTCCGCGTCGACTCCTGACCGCACCAGGACGATCTTTTCGTCATCCGGGAATACGTCCACCGTTTACGGATTCCGCAATAATGTGGGCCATCTGAGTGAACCACGCCTATTTCGCGACCCCTTTCGGCGGCACCTGACAGTCTGTGCCTCATCGGGGGATTCGCGAATGGGGGTTGTTTGATCATGGCGGATAAATTGCCGGAAGGACCGCCGCCGGGGCCCGGCAAGGGGCGTCCGGACCCGGAGGTCGGACGGGTTATCTATGCCGTCGGCGATCACTTGGAAGTGTCGGACAAGGTGATGCTGGCCGCGTTCGAAGCAGCATTGGTCGAGTCCGGCATGGAGAACCTGAACTACGGCGACCGCGACTCGGTGGGGGTGTTCCAGCAGCGGCCCAGCCAGGGGTGGGGGTCGGCCAAGGACTGCATGAACGTCAACTACGCGTCCAGGCAGTTCTTCTCCCGCGCTGCTGAGGCGGAGGCCGACAACCCGAAGTACAGCGCCGGTGAGCTCGCGCAAGCGGTGCAGCGGTCGGCCTTTCCGGACCGCTACGACGAAGTCGAGGACCGCGCTCGCGACCTGCTCGGCAACGCCGAGGAATCGTGGAAGGACCAGGCCGCCGGACCTCGGGCCGGTGGCCGGGGGCGCAAGGAGCCGGATTGGGCCGAAATCAGCGAAGGTCGGTTCAAGCGGACTCTGGAATACATCCACGGCGAAATGGTGCAGAACCAGAACTCGCCGATCGCCTGGGTGATCTGGGCGTTGAACGAGCCGTGGATTCCGGACCCGGACATCGGTGACATCGCGTCGAAGCTCTTCGGCGGAGCCGAATGGACCAAGTGGTTGCAGTTGATGGAGGACTTCGCCGAACACCCCACTGCGATGCTGCTTTTCGCGGTCAAGGTCGCGCCGGGCATGGACTGGGACCACAAGCCCAAGATCCGCGCCCGCGAGGGGCTGGACGAGGGGAATCCCGACCAGCTGTACTTCAAGATCCCGGGCGACGACGCGGGCCGCGAGGTCTTCTACGACGTCTGGTCGAACATCCACTACGGCTACGTCGGCCGGGCGTGCGGTTTCGACGAGGACGTGCTGCACACCGCACCGAGGCTGCCGGGTACCGGTGAACACGACAAGGGCGACGTGTTCAGCATGCAGGCCGGGATGGATCTGTGGAACGAGCACGAGGAGGACCTCACGCTTTCCCAGCTCCGCGCGAAGGCCTACGAGATGATCAACCAGATCGACCAGCACACCCCGAACCTCACGCAGGTCCGCAAGTGGAGCGCACCGTGACGAGACGGTGGCCGCTGGTCCTGACCGGGGTGCTCGTGGCGCTGGTGGCCGCGGGCATCCCGGTCTGGTGGTGGTTCGCGCTGCCCGGCCAGCAGCGGCGGGTGGTCGAGCCGATGGAGCTGGTCGACGTGCCACCGCCGGTGCTGCCCGGACCGTGGCAACACCGCCAGGTCGATTCCGGCCGGTTGCCTTCGGACTGGGGAGCCCAAGCGCAAGCGACCGCCGCATGGCAGCGGCCGGACGGCGTTGAGATCGACTACACCGTGCGCCGCTACGCCTCCTCGCGGTGGGCGCACTGGGCGTTCGATCGCGTCGACAGGCACGGCAGCGAGATGTTCGACGAGACGTTGGACCGCCCGCCAGCGCTGCGGCTGGCCGACGCCGACGAGGCCCGCTACGTCTGCGGGGAGATCCGCGGTAGGCCGTTCACCTGCGACAACTGGTGGATCGACCTGCGCTACGGGCAGTACTTGGTGCAGCTTCAGAGCACCGACGCGCCCAGTGACGAGCAGTCGATCCCACCCTGGCTGGCCGAGCTGGTGCGGACCGTCGACGCAGAACTCACCTCGGAGGTCCCCAGGCAGTAGCCGGGCGGTCGACGCGCGGTGATGGTGCGCGGCCGTCCCGGTTATGAGATGGCCGACACGCATCAGGCCGGGACTCGGCTGGTTTCGGGCTGTTTACACTGAGGTGTAACTCCGGCTCCGTCCTTCAGGGAGTTCTCGGTGGTCACCGACCGGCCCGAACCGGCTAACGCAAGTACGCACGCGGACCTCTCCAGCCCCGCCGACGATCCGATCGAACGCGACGTTCCCCGCGAGGAGTGCGGCGTCTTCGGCGTGTGGGCTCCGGGCGAGGAGGTCGCCAAGCTCAGCTTCTACGGGCTCTACGCCCTCCAGCACCGGGGCCAGGAGGCCGCCGGCATCGCCGTCGGCGACGGCTCGCAGGTGCTGGTCTACAAGGACACCGGGCTGGTCAGCCAGGTGTTCACCGAGCAGACCCTGGCGTCGCTGCGCGGCCACGTCGCGGTCGGCCACGCCCGGTACTCCACGACCGGCGGCGGCACCTGGGAGAACGCCCAGCCGACCTTCCGCACCACGGTCGCGGGCAGCGGCCTGGCGCTCGGCCACAACGGCAACCTGGTCAACACCGGCGAGCTGCGCGACCGGATCATCGCCGAAGGCGTGGACACGGTCTCGGCCAACAGCTCCTCCCCGGCCAACGGCTGCGACCGCGCCACCACCGACTCCGACCTGGTCACCGGGCTGCTCGCGGCGCGCGCCGCGGACCTGGGCATCGAGCAGGCGGCGATGGAGCTGTTCCCGACGCTCAGCGGCGCGTTCTCCATGGTCTTCTGCGACGAGCAGACCCTCTACGCGGTGCGCGACCCGCACGGCGTGCGCCCGCTGGTCCTCGGTCGGCTGGAGCGCGGCTGGGTGGTGGCCAGCGAGACGGCCGCCCTGGACATCGTCGGCGCCTCGTTCGTCCGGGAGGTCGAGCCCGGCGAGCTGCTGGCCATCGACGGCGACGGGCTGCGCTCCCAGCACTTCGCCAACCCGAAGCCCAAGGGCTGCATCTTCGAGTACGTCTACCTGGCCCGCCCGGACACCACCATCTCCGGCCGCTCGGTCAACGGCGCCCGCGTGGAGATCGGGCGCCGCCTGGCCAAGGAGCACCCGGTGGACGCCGACCTGGTGATCCCGGTGCCGGAGTCGGGCACGCCCGCCGCCATCGGCTACGCGCAGGCCTCCGGCATCCCCTACGGCCAGGGCCTGGTCAAGAACTCCTACGTCGGCCGCACCTTCATCCAGCCGTCGCAGACCATCCGCCAGCTCGGCATCCGGCTCAAGCTGAACCCGCTGCGCGAGGTGATCCGCGGCAAGCGGCTGGTCGTGGTGGACGACTCGGTGGTGCGCGGCAACACGCAGCGGGCCCTGGTCCGGATGCTGCGCGAGGCCGGTGCGATCGAGGTGCACGTGCGGATCGCCTCGCCGCCGGTCAAGTGGCCCTGCTTCTACGGCATCGACTTCGCCTCCCGCGCCGAGCTGATCGCCAACGGCCTGGACATGGACGGGGTGCGCCGCTCGATCGGCGCGGACAGCCTCGGCCACGTCTCGCTGGACGGCCTGGTCGCGGCCACCGAGCAGCCCCGCACCCGGTTGTGCGCGGCCTGCTTCGACGGCGAGTACCCGATCCCGCTGCCGGACGACGCCAAGCTCGGCAAGTACGTGCTGGAGGGCCAGCCCGAGCGGGGCGTGGCGGGACCGGCCGAACCGGTGCTGCCCGCCGGTTACGGCGCCGCCGAAGCGCTGCAACGGCCCTGATCCGCCCGCAGAGACCCCCGGGGTTCACCGTCGACGCGTAGCGTTGTCCGTGCTACACATGCGCGTCCGGCGAATCGCAAATCGCACCAGAATGTGGAGCCAGTCGTGTCCGAAGACCTGCTCGCAGGGTCTGCCCAGCCCGAGAGCCCGAAAGCCACCTACGCCGCTGCGGGGGTGAGCATCGAGGCCGGGGACGAAGCGGTCGAGAAGATGCGCCCGTGGGCGCAGCGCGCGACCCGGCCCGAGGTGCTCGGCTCGCTCGGCGGGTTCGCCGGCCTGTTCCAGCTCAAGCTCGACCGCTGGAAGGAGCCGGTGCTGGCCTCCTCCACCGACGGCGTGGGCACCAAGCTCGCCGTCGCGCAGGCCCTGGACCTGCACGACACCGTCGGCATCGACCTGGTCGCGATGGTCGTCGACGACCTGGTGGTGTGCGGTGCGGAACCGCTGTTCCTGCAGGACTACATCGCCGTCGGCAAGGTCGTGCCGGACCGGATCGCCGACCTGGTCAAGGGCATCTCGGAGGGCTGCGTGCAGGCGGGCTGCGCGCTGCTGGGCGGCGAGACCGCCGAGCACCCCGGGATGATGGCGCCCGGCGAGTACGACATCTCGGCCACCGGCGTCGGCGTCGTCGAAGCGGACGCGATGCTGGGCGCGGACAAGGTGCGGCCCGGCGACGTGGTGATCGCGATGGGCTCCTCCGGCCTGCACTCCAACGGCTACTCGCTGGCCCGGCACGTCCTGCTGGACATCGCCCGGATGCCGCTGGAGGGCCACGTCGAGGAGTTCGGCCGCACCCTCGGCGAGGAGCTGCTGGAGCCCACCCGGATCTACGCCAAGGACTGCCTGGCGCTGGCCGCGGAGGCGGGCGTGCGGACGTTCGCGCACGTCACCGGCGGCGGCCTGGCGGAGAACCTGGCGCGGGTGATCCCGTCCGGCCTGACCGCGGTGCTGGACCGCGGCAGCTGGACCCCGGCCCCGGTGTTCCGGCTGATCGCCCAGCGCGGCCGCGTCGAGGCCGAGGAGATGGAGCGCACCTTCAACATGGGCATCGGCATGGTCGCGGTGGTGACCGCCGAGGACGTGGACCGCGCCCTGGCGGTCCTCACGGCCCGCCACGTCCCGGCGTGGGTGCTCGGCGAGATCGCCAAGCAGCCCTCGGTCGAGGACGCTGGTGAGGCGGACCGCGTGGTCCTGCGCGGCAACCACCCGCGCTTCTGACCTGATCGCCGAACGCGGCCCCGGACCTGGTCCGAGGGCCGCGTTTCGCATTCACCCGCCGGAACGGGAATCCGCACCGGGGCCCGCTCGTTGTAGGGAGAGCTGGCGTGCGCGCGTGCCCCCGGGCCCCAACTATCGCCTGCGAGGAATACCGTCCGGCTGGAGCCTCACAGCGCCACCCGCCGAGAGGCGGCCCGCGCACGCCAGCGTCCGGAGTTTTCCAACCAAGCTTTGCGTGGCGGTGCCGGTGGCGGAACCTCAGCGCCCGCCTGGCTGTGGGTGCCCTGACTGATGTATGTCCAATACACGGCGTCAGGGCCGTCCTCGCCAGGCGAACGCTGAGAACCCGCGGCGGTGCCGGTTGCGAGGGTGGGTTATGCGCCTGCGGCGCATGCGACGACCTGGTCATCGGTGCCGGTCGTGCTTCGCGGTCGCTGTTTACCGCCGAAAGCGGCTTCGCCGCTTGCCTGACGATGGCTGATCGCCGAGCTCTGCTCGCTGCCGTGGGTTCGATGGTGGGGGCGCTGGTCAGTGATCGCTCGTTGGACGTGGCTTCGCCGCTTGCCTGACGATGGCTGATCGCCGAGTTCCCCTTGCTGCGGTTGCCTTGGTGGTGGGAGCGCTGGTCGTTTTTGCTCGTTGGACGCGGCTTCGCCGTTCGCCTGGCGATGGGTGATCGCCGAGCTCTGCTCGCTGCTGTGGGTTCGGTGGTGGGGGCGGTGTTGCTTTTTGCTGGGGGACCGGCGTGGGGTTCGGCTGGTGGTGGTTGTTGATCTTGCTGGGTGTTCGGTTGCGGTGGTTCGGGTTCGGTGGTTGATGGTGGTCAACGCAGGGAGCCGAGCGGTGTTGTCACCGCTCGGCTGCTGGTGCCCTGGAGCAGACGCACGTGAGTGGCGTCACCGGTTTCCCGGCGACGCCACTCACGTGAGCTCCTCCTATGTGGGACTCTGCGAGTTCGTCAATTCCCACCTGTCGGGTAGGACGAACGACTTGCGACGCGTCGTTCCACCGAGCGAGCAGCGTTCAACCGCCGTGTTCGGTGGAGATGTGCTTCAGCGTCGGCCGTAGTCGTAGTCGTCGTACCCGTCGTCGTGCGAGTCCTCGCGGTCCTCGTTGGACCACTCGCCGGACTCCGAGCCGGACAGCTCGCGCTGCAACGCCTCGATGTCCATGGACGGGGAACTGTACTTCAGCTCGCGGGCCACCTTCGTCTGCTTGGCCTTAGCCCGGCCGCGCCCCATGGCTCGACCCCCTCGCACAGGGTGTGCGGGGCGGACAGGGGAAAGTCGGCCCCGCATGATCTCGACAACTTTTCCTGTAACTACCGTACCGTGTCGAGGCGGTTGAACGCGACGTGGTGCCGGGTCTGAGTGGTCGTGTCTTGGGTGACGTCGCACTCCCCGCCGTTTTCCGACGTCCGCGAGTCGGCGGCGGGCCCCGCCGGGCGGTCTGGCACGATGCTCGCTGTGCCTGAGCCGTTCGTCGCCTACCTGAGGGTGTACGAGCCCTTGTCGTCCTTCGACGCACCGCTCCGCGAGGAGCTGGCGGCGGCGGTGGAGCGGGGGCCGGTCGATCCGTTCGACGCGGGGCTCCGGGAGCAGGACGTCTGGCTGCGCAGCCAGCTCGCCGCCCCGCCCCGTCTGCTGCCCGGGGAGACCGCCGACGGCGCGGTGCAGGGCGTCGGCGACGTGCTGGTGCTCGATCCGAAGGAAGTGCCGAGCGCCCCGGCGGCCACGGTCGGCCCGGGCCCCCTGGTGTGCCCGCTGGACCTGCGCGGCCGGTCCGCGGCGGCGCTGGTCGGCTTCCTGGGCGACTCGGAGCTGCCGCTGCGCACGGCGGCGCTGACGGTCCCGGTGGAGCAGGCCAAGGTGCGCGCCAGCGCGGTGGTCAGCGAGCTGGCGGGCGGCGCGGTGCACGTGCTGTCCTCGACCTGGACCGTGCCGCTGCCCTGGTTCGTGCTGGTGGACCCGACGGAGCGCTGCGTGTTCACCGAGCCGGACCGGCGCCGGGTGTGCTGGCGGGTGGCGATGGCCGACGCCCGCCGCCGGGTGGCGCGGGCGCACTCGATCGGCCGCCAGTCGATCGGCGAGGAGGGCCCGACGCGGATCCTCCGCGAGACGGGCCGCTGGCTGGAGCGCTTCCACCCGCACTCGGCGGTCGAGCTGGACTACGGCGGCCTGGTGCAGCTGATGACCTCCAGCGACCTGGAAGCGGACACCTCGGCCGAGGACGTGCACGCGATCGTCGACGCGATGGAAGCCGACGACGCGGAAGAGGTGGCCACCCGCTATGAGTCCCTCCGCGACTTCTGGTCGGAATTCGCCGCCCGCGAACGCCACAACTGACCGAAATTTCCAGTGGCGCGCTGCCCGGGTCAGGGGTGGCAGATGATCTCGCCGTTGAGGACCGCGAACCAGCCGTCCTCGGCGTTGATCCACTCGTGCCAGGCCGTCGCCAGGTCTTCCAGCTCGTCGCGGGTCGTCAGGCCGTGGCCCAGGGCTTGTTCGGCGAAGGACGAGCGGCGGATGCGGTCCGCCCACAGGTTGCCCCACCAGGAGCGCTCTTCGGGCGTGGCGAAGCACCAGGCCGTCGCGGTGCAGGTGACCTCGCGGAAGCCAGCCGCCAGCGCCCAGGCCTTCAGGTACTTGCCCCCGTCGGGGTACGCCTCGTTGTGCCGGGCGACGTCGCGGTAGAGCTCCAACCAGCGGTCCAGGCCGGGGTTCTCCGGGGACCACCGCATGCCGCCGTAGTCCGCGTCGCGAGCCGCGACCACCCCGCCGGGGCGGCACACGCGCCGCATCTCGCGCAGCGCGGCGACGGGGTCGGTCAGGTGCTGCAACACCTGGTGCGCGTGCACGACGTCGAAGGACGCGTCCGCGTACGGCAGCTCGTAGACATCGGCGTTGGCGAAGGTGACGTTGTCCAGCCCCCGCTCGGCCGCTCCGGCGCGAGCGATCTCCAGCGGCTCGTCGACGTTGTCGACGCCCAGCACGGGACCGGGTGAGACCAGAGCGGCGAAGTCGTGCGTGATCGTCCCGGGCCCGCAACCGATGTCGAGCACGCTGGCACCGGCCCGCAGGTGCGGGATCAGGTAACCGGCGGAGTTCTCGGCGGTCCGCCACCGGTGCGACCGCAGCACGCTCTCGTGGTGCCCGTGGGTGTACGTATCCGACTGCGCACTCATCAGATCATCTCACTATCTGGGAGAAATGTTCCAGAATATGAGCATAACGCGAACGGGTTCCGGGAGGGAAGAACCTTTCCGAAGGCGGCGATTCCGCGCGAAATCGCCAGAACACCCCGAACCCAGCCCTTCGGACGACGACGAGAACCACAACCTCCAGGACGGCCGTCCGAGGGGCGGTGACGACTGCAATTTCAATTGAAATTGCCCACGGCACCACCGCAGGCTCCGTCGAGAACGACGCAATTCCGATTGAAATCTCAGCACACCCAGGCCGACCGCCCACCGCTTCGAACCCCAACCCGGCCCGGTACCACCGCCGAACCCCAGGCGGTGATACCTCCGGCGACGCGCACCGCACCCCGGTATCCACTTCGGACACCGGGGTCACGTCAGCGCCGGTCCCGCTCCTCCGCGAGGCGGTCGTCCACCGATGCCGCTCCTTCGCGGTAGCGGCGGGCGATCTCGGCGTTCAGGCAGTCCACCACGCCCTGGACCTCGCGGCGGCGCTGGGACACCGAGTCCTCCTCGGCGGTGTAGGCCTCCAGGGCCTGGTCCAGCTTCGCGTCGGACAGCGAGGTCACGTTGGAGAGGTCGACGTCGGAGACGAGCGCTTCGACGTGCCTGCGGTGCGCCTCCGCCCGCGACGGTTCGGTGGTCTGGTAGCGGCCGGAACCGGTCGCCGGGCCGACGGCGTTGTCCGACAGGATGTTCACCAACTGCTCGACCACCGAGGTCGAGCCGTCCTCGACGCGGCGCCGCTGCTCGGCGCGCACGATGTCGATCCGGACGTGCAGCACGCGGCGCAGGTACGAGAGGTCGGTCTCCTCCTGCGCCGCCTCGTCCCGCAGCGCCCGCACCTCGCTCAGCGCGCGGCCTTCGATTCCACTGGTGTAGTCCGGGGACAGAACCCTGTCGATGCGGCGCCGTCCACCCGGGCGGACTTCGATCACGTGGCCATCCTCCGGCAATTCGGCCGAACTCGCCAACAATTCGGCGATGTCGTTTCGAAAGCGGTGCGGAACCGGGTGATCTCCCGGTGCTACCGGCCGCGCAACCGCTCCGCGGCGACCCGCCCCGGCGGCTCCCCGCTGTCCGGCGGCACCGAGTCCGGGTCCACCGCCGCGGCCACCGCCCGGTCCTCCGCCGGGTCCCCGGCGACGAGCTCGGCGTCCACCGGGGTCGAGCGCTTGAGCAGCGCCAGCGCCACCGGGCCGAGCTCGTGGTGCTGCACCACGCTGCCGACCCGGCCGACCTTGCGGTCGCCGTGCCACACCGGGTCGCCGGTCTCCGGCTGCACCTCCACCGAGCCGTCCAGGTGCAGCAGCACCATCCGCCGCGGCGGCTTGCCCACGTTGTGGACCTTGGCCACCGTCTCCTGGCCGCGGTAGCAGCCCTTGGCCACGTGCGCGGCCACGTGCACCCAGCCCAGCTCGTGCGGGATCGCGCGGTCGTCGGTGTCCAGCCCGACGCGCGGGCGCAGCGCCTCCACCCGCAGCGCCTCGAAGGCGAGCGTGCCGGAGGGGCGGATGCCCGCGTCGGTCAGCTTCGTCCACCACTCGACCAGCGATTCGCGGGGCACCACCAGGTCGATCGTCGGCAGCGAGCGGAACGGCACGTTGCGCGCGAAACCGCCGCCGGGCAGCGGCTTCACCTCGTACGGCGCGGACGGGACCGCCGTGAACTGGGCGAGGATGCCGCCCGCGTCCGGGCCGACCGCGGTGAGCACCGCGAACTCCGCGGTGGCGTCCCGGGGCTCCACTTTGGACCAGAAGCGCATCGCCTCCAGGTACTCCGGCACGGTCTGCTTGCCGTCCACCCCGATGGTCGGCAGCGCGCTGGTGGCCTGCGCGCCGGCGTCGGTGTCCAGGTAGACCACGCCCTCGTGGTGGGCGACCAGCAGGTGGCAGTCCACCCGGCCGTGGCTGTCGAGGATTAGCGCCTCGGTGCCCTGCCCGTCCGGCAGCTCGGTCAGGTGCTGCGACAGCACCAGGTGCAGCCAGCTCAACCGCTCCTCGCCGGGCACCGCGATCACCTGCCGGTGGGAGCGGTCCACCAGCACCGCGGACCGGCTGGCGGAGCGCTGCTCGGCGAACGGGTCGCCGAAGTGCCAGGGCACGCTCACGTCCACCGCGTCCTCCGGTGCGGGTACCGCACCCGGCAGGTCCAACAGGGGTGAACTCATCAGCGCTCCTCGGTGTGTTGCTCGGGTGCCCGGTCGGGCGTGCGGGCCATCAGCCCGCCTCGGTCGCGCGGCAGCTCCGGCAGGTGCCGGACAGCGCGAGGTGGGTGGCGTCCAGTTCGAAGCCGCGCTCGCGGCGCAGCTGGTCGGCCAGCTCGTCGAGCGTCTCGGTCGGCACCTCGTCGATCTCCCCGCAGCGGTGGCAGGCGAGGTGGACGTGCTCGTGTTCCTCGACGGAGTAGGTGGGTGCGCCGTGCCCGAGGTGCGTGTGCCGCACCAGGCCGAGCTCCTCCAGCAGGTCGAGCGCGCGGTAGACGGTGGTGATGTTGACCGTGGACGCGGTGCCCTGCACCTTGCGGCAGACCTGCTCCGGTGTCGCGTGGCCGAGCTCGCGCACCGCGTCCAGCACCAGCTGGCGCTGCGGCGTCATCCGCATGCCACGTTGGTGCAAGGTGCTGCGCAGCGATCCCTGGTCGCTCAATGCCCGCTCCTGTGCTCGGCGCGCTCCGGTCGGCACGTCCGATCGTAACTCCGCAGCGCCGCCCGCCGGACGCGTGCGCGACCCGCCCCAGCTCCGGGCGCTGGAGGTTCTACGCTTCCGGCATGCGCGTACTGGCACTTTTGGACGGGACGATCGCCGACCCGGAGGCTCCGCTGTTCCGCGCCGACGACCTGGGGGTGATGCGCGGTGACGGGATCTTCGAGACGATCCTCGTCGCCGATCGGCAGCCGCGGGAGATCGGCCCGCACCTGGACCGGCTGGAGCGGTCCGCCCGGCTGATGCAGATGCGGCTGCCCGAGCGCGCCGCGTGGGAGCGGGCGGTCCAGGCGGTGATCGACAACTGGCCGTGGGACACCGACCCGGAGATGGCCCTGAAGCTGGTGTGCACCCGCGGCATCGACGGCGGGGACGGCACGCCGCACGGCTTCGCGATGGGCATGCAGATCGGCGAGGACACCCGGCGCAAGCGCCGCGACGGCGTCGCGGCCGTGACGCTGGAGCGCGGCTTCGCGCCGGACCTGATGGACCGCGCGCCCTGGCTGCTGCTGTCCGCGAAGACCCTGTCGTACGCGGTGAACATGGCCGCCATGCGGGAGGCCGAGTCGCGCGGCGCGGAGGAGGTCATCTTCACCGCGACCGACGACTCGGTGCTGGAGGGCCCGACCTCCACGGTGGTGATCGCCCAGGGCCGCACCCTGCTGACCACCCCGCCGAGCTCCGGCATCCTGCAGGGCACCACGCAGGGCGCGCTGTTCCGCGCCGCCGAGCAGGCGGGCTGGCGGACCGAGGTGGCGAAGTTCCCGACCTCGGCGCTGTTCGAGGCGGACGGCGTGTGGCTGTGCTCCAGCGTGCGGCTGGTGACCCAGGTGCACACCATCGACGGCACCGCGATCAAGGCCGACCCGGAGCTGCACGCCGAGATCACCCGGCTCTACGAGTCCAACTACTGATCCGACCCCGTGCTGCCGCGATTTCAGTGAGGTTTTTCCAACCTCGTTCTGCGTGGCGGTGCCGGTGGCGGAACCTCAGCGCCCGCCTGGACTGCGGGGTCCCAACTTTATGTATGCCAATACACGGCAGTTGGGCCGTCCTCGCCAGGCGAACGCTGAGAACCCGCGGCGGTGCCGGTTGCGAGGGTGGGCTATGCGCCTGCGGCGCATGCGACCCTCGCCGATCGGTGCCGGTCGCCCTTCGCAGCTGCGGTCCACGGGCAGGATGAACGATTTCAATGGAAATTGGACCTCCGATTTCCATTGAAATCGTGCGGGTTGTCCACAGCCGTCGGCGTGTCGGGGTCCGACACGCCGACGGTGCGCAACTTCCATTGAAATCAGACCTTCGATTTCCATTGAAATCGCGGTCCACCGGTTCCGGAGCCGGAGCCCGGGACGGTCAGCCCATCGTCTTCTGGCCGTCGATGGTCTCGCGGATGATGTCCGCGTGGCCGGAGTGCTGGGCGGTCTCCGCCGCGATGTGCAGCAGGACCCGGCGCACCGTCCAGCGCTTGCCCTTCTCCTCGTCCCACGGCGCCTCCGGCAGCTGGTGGGACAGGTCCAGGTCCGGCAGGGTCGCGACGATCTCGTCGGTGGCCCGCGCGACCTCGTCGTAGTCGGCCAGCAGCGCCTCCAGCGTGTCCTCGTCGGTCACCTGGAAGGTCGCCGCGTGCTCGGCGAACACCGCCTCGTCGTAGGCGTCGAACTTGCGGCCGTTGCGGATGAAGTCGGCCCACTGGCGCTCCACCGCCGTGACGTGCTTGATCAGCCCGCCGAGGCACAGCTCGCTCTTGGTGGGCCGGGAGCGGATCTGCTCCTCGGTCAGGTTCTGCACCGCGTACCGGAGGAAGCCGCGGTGCGCCTGCAGCAGCTCCAGGATGTCGGCGCGCTCGCCGGTCAGGGTGTCCTTGCTGGTCATCGTTGCCCACCTCGAATCGCCGTCGTCACCGACGAACCTAGTGGGCAGGACCGACACCGCTCGGCGAGCAGCACAACGCCCGCGCTGCGCGATCAGCGCGGGCGTGCGGTGCTCGGGTCAGCCGACGACGCGGTCCAGCTTGGCGGACAGGCGCGGCTGGAGCTCGTGCTCGGAGGTCGCGCGCTCCTCGACGTAGGCCAGCGCGCCCTCGACCACGCCGTAGAGGCGGCTGGCCGCGGAAACGTCCTCGCTGGTCGGGGTGCGCAGGACCGCGTCGGTGCCGAACTGCCAGGTGGTCTGGGCGGTCGGCTTGCCGAAGAACATCTCCGCGACGCCCGTCTCGTGCAGGATCAGCAGCTCGATGGTGTCGTCCGGCTGCGGGCGGAAGAAGCCGGTCTCCCGGAACGCCGGTCCGACGACCTCGCCGCCCTCCCCGGTGAGCCGCCACGCGCGGCTCTCGTAGGTCAGGAACGGGCGCCCGTCGTGCGCGATCGTGACCTGCTGGATGAAGCGGTAGGTCTCGTCGAGCGACGGGTGCGAGGCCTCGCCCTCGCCGCGCCACACGCCGACCATCGGCAGCAGCGCCAGGCACGCGTCGTTCAGCGACGGCCCCAGGCGCAGGTTGGCCGTGTCGCCCGGGCCGGGCAGGTCCTCGAACTCCGGCACGTTGCGGTGCGCGGTGAGCTTGGCGCGCTCGGCGGCTGCGGCGACTGCGGCGTCACCGCTGCCGCGCTGCGGTTCGTTGGGCGTTGCAGTCACGGTGGGAAGGCTACCGGTAGCCCCGGATCAGTCGCTGTACAGGCGGTACACCACGTAGGCGGCGAACCAGATGGTGGCCACCGCCGCGAGGCCGACGAGGGTGACGAGGCCGTAGTGCAGGAAGTCGATAAGTTCCACGGGCAAAGAATAACCATCGAACGGGCCCGGCGGAGTGTGGCGTCGGGCATGATCTGGCGGGCACCGACAGCCGGGACGGGAATCACATGGACTTCGAGACGTTGCGCGAGCGGGCGCTGGCCTTCCGCGAGGACCTGCTGGCGCGCAAGGACGAGATCGCGCCCAGCGACTTCGGCTGGTACCCGTACGACACGATGGCCAACATCTTCCACCTGGACGCGCTGCTCAGCGGGCCGCAGCGGCAGGTGTTCGACCGGATCGCGGGCACCAGGGTCGCCGACATCGGCGCGGCCGACGGCGACTTCGGGTTCTTCCTGGAGGCCGAGCTGGGCTGCCAGGTGGACGTGATCGACAACGCGCCGACCAACTTCAACGGCCTGCGCGGCGCGCGGCGGCTGGTGACCGAGCTGGACTCGAAGGTCCAGGTGCACGAGATCGACCTGGACGCGCAGTTCGAGCTGCCCGCCGAGAACTACGGCGCGGTGTTCTTCCTCGGGCTGCTCTACCACCTGAAGAACCCGTTCTTCGTGCTGGAGCGGCTGGCCGAGCGCGCCGACCTGTGCTTCGTCTCGACCCGGATCGCGCAGCTCACCCCGGACGGCACCCGCATCCAGCAGCAGCCGGTGGCCTACCTGCTGGACCCGACCGAGGCGAACAACGACGCGACCAACTTCTGGATCTTCAGCGAGGCGGGGCTGCGCCGCCTGTTCGACCGCACCGGCTGGGAGGTCGTCGACTTCACCACGGTCGGCTGCACCGAGGACTCCAACCCGAGCGCCCAGGACCGCGACGAGCGCGCCTTCGCCCTCCTCCGCTCCAAGCGCTGATCAGTCGTGAGCGGCGATGGTCGCTCTTGCGGCCGTTGCCGCTCACGACAAACGAGGGGCACCTCCCGCCGCGGGAGGTGCCCCTCGCTTCGAAGGAATCGCTGCGTCAGGCGACCGCGATGTCCACCGCGTGCACGCCGGGGCCCGCGGTGGAGACGGTGGACTGGCCCTTGCCGTCGCGGTGGAGGGCTCGGACCGTCCAGTCACCGGGGGCGGCGTAGAAGCGGAAGTCGCCCTCCGGGGAGGAGACCACCTCCGCGGTGAACTCGCCGGAGGAGTCCAGCAGGCGGACGAAAGCTCCGCCGACCGGCTGGTCCCCGGCCCGCACCTTCCCGGCCACCACGACCTGGTCGGTGTCCTCGGCCACCGCCGTCGCCGACTGCTGCGGCGCTCCGCATCCGCTGCTCATGTCATCTCCTCACAGTCCGGGGATCTGCTTCAGTTCTTGGCGGCTTCGGCCGGGTTCTCGATCGGGACGCCGACCAGCGAGCCGTACTCGGTCCAGGAGCCGTCGTAGTTCTTGACGTTGGTGTTGCCCAGGAGCTCGCGCAGGACGAACCAGGTGTGCGAGGAGCGCTCGCCGATCCGGCAGTAGGCGATGGTGTCCTTGGAGGTGTCCAGGCCCGCCTCGGCGTAGATCTCCTTCAGCTCCTCGTCGGACTTGAAGGTGCCGTCCTCGTTCGCGGCCTTGCTCCACGGCACGTTGATCGCCGACGGGATGTGCCCGGCGCGCTGCGCCGACTCCTGCGGCAGGTGGGCCGGGGCGAGCAGCTTGCCCGCGAACTCGTCGGGGGAGCGCACGTCGACCAGGTTCTTGTTGCCGATCGCGTCGACGACCTCGTCGCGGAACGCGCGGATCGAGGTGTCCGGCTCCTGCGCCTGGTAGGTGGTGGCGGGCCGGTTCGGCTCCTCCTTGGTGAGCTCGCGGCCGTCCAGCTCCCACTTCTTGCGGCCGCCGTCGAGCAGCTTGACGTCGGCGTGCCCGTAGAGCTTGAAGTACCAGTAGGCGTAGGCGGCGAACCAGTTGTTGTTGCCGCCGTACAGGATCACCGTGTCGTCGTTGCTGATGCCCTTGGCGGACAGCAGCTTCTGGAAGCCCTCGCGGTCGACGAAGTCACGGCGCACGTGGTCCTGGAGCTCGTTCTTCCAGTCCAGCTTGATGGCGCCGGGGATGTGGCCGCCGTCGTAGGCGGTGGTGTCCTCGTCCACCTCGGCGAACACCACCCCGGCGGTGTTCAGGTTCTGCTCGGCCCACTCGGTGGAAACCAGGACCTCTGCGCGGCTCATCGAGCGACTCCTTCGTTGATCTTCGGTGGTTCAGCGGGTGTCTGAAGTGGACGCCCCGGCGGGCGCCAAGCGCCGGAGCACCAGGTACAGCTGGCAACCGAGGCAGTAGCCGAACACCGCGTTCAGCAACGCGGCGACCAGCGCGAACGCGTTCGCGACGAGGCCCAGGGTGGTCCACCCGGCCGCATAGCCGACGGTGGCCACCAGGGCGAACGCGAACCCGACCCCCTGCGAGAACCGGACGGGTGCCGGGTCCTCGCGCTCGGCCGGGTCGATCGGGGACAGTCGCGGCTGCACCGCCTGCCGGTACACGAAACCCCACGGGTTGAGCCGCATCCCGAGGAACGCGCACATCCCGAACAGCACCATCTGGGCGGCCAGCACCCGCCAGCTGGCGGTGATCAGCCCGAGGGCGAGGATCGCGCTGGTCATCCCGGCGGTGAAGCGGACGCCGCGGGGGTCGAGCGTTCCGGCAGACATGGGGCCTCCTGACTGTGGACTTCGGCTGCCGAGTCCGTCAGGCGGTGGGAGCGCGCACCGTCGCCACGACACGGCCGTGCGAGGTGCGAGACGTACTACCGCCCGGTCAGTGCCCGCAACACAGGCTGCTACCCACGCGGCAGAGATCGACCGCGCGCCTTCGGGTCAGCAGTACATGCACGCCACGGAGGCTACCGCCTGGACCGATCAGCGGGAACCCTGTTCACAGGGTGAGACGCCGACCCCGACCGTCACCCGGAGTAGTGCCCCCGGCCCGGGGTCAGGCCAGGTGGGGTTCGAGGGCGGTGGCGAGGTTGGTGCGGTGGGGGACGCCGCTGATGCGGAACAGCTCGGCGCCGGTGGCGTCCAGGACGAGGGTCGTCGGGGTGGTGTGGACGCGGAGGGGCGTGGACCACTCCGGGTGGTCGGTGAGGTCCACCTCCACGTGGCGGACGCCCTCGGTGCGCTGCGCGAAGTCGGCCAGCAGGACGCGGGTGTGGCGGCACGGCGCGCAGAACGTCGTCGACAGCTGCAGCAGCGTCACCTTCGCGTCCTGGTCCGGGGCGTCGGCGAGCCGCTGCTGCAGCGCCTCGGGAAGGAGGTCGGTCACGTTCTCCCCGCCGTTCCTCTCGCGGACCTTGCCCTGCCGGGACTTCCACACCGCGCCGATCAGCAGCGCCGCGGCCACGGCGATCAGCAGCGCCCAGGTGCCCGGGCTCACCCGGTGGTCACCCCGTCGGCGCTGATCGTGACGTTGTCCGCGATGCCCTCGACGACCAGCGCGCCGCGCTCGGCGCGCACCGCGGTGGGCTTGACCTCGAACGGCAGCATGCCCGGGTCCAGCGTGGTGCTGAACTGCTTGAGCACCGACTTCTCGAAGATCGACGGCAGCTCGATCGCGCCGAAGGTGCTGTTGTTCAGGTCCAGCTTCCGCGGCTCGATCTGCATCTTGCCGTTGACCAGCGACAGGACCGCGATCACCCGCACCTTGTTGTCGGATCCGGCGATGTTCACGGTGCCGTCGAGCTGCACCACCGCCTTGGTGCGGTCGGTGCCGGCGGCCAGCTGCTCGTCGGCGGCGCTGATGCTGCCGTCCTCGTCGGCCAGCGCGTCCTTGGCGGCGGGGTTGATGGTGAGGTCCTGGATGCCGATCAGCCGGGCCACGTCGGAGGCCTTGAGCTTCACCCGGCCGACCAGCTCGTCCACCGTGAGGTGGTCGGCGGTCCCGGCGATCAGCTCGGAGGTGGACACCTTCGCCCCGTGCAGGTCGGCCTCGATGCCGACCTCGTTGAACGGGCCGACCTGCACGGCGTCGGCCGCCATCTGCACGTCGCGGTAGTTCCCGGCGATCACCTGGGTGAGGAACGGGAAGCCGTTGATCCGCACCTCGGGGTTCTCGCGCAGCTTCAGCTGCTCGGCGACCTTCTTCGACACCTGGTACTCGGCGATGGCGGCGCCGCCGAAGTCGGCGCCCACCAGCAGACCCGCGATGATGACGAGGGCGATGACGAGCTTCTTCACCGAGCGGTCCGTTTCTGTCGGGGCAGGGGTGGGTCGGCGGGCGTCAGCGACCGCCACGATCGGGTGGCCCCACTGTATCGGCCGCCCACCGCGCGATGCGGTCCACCAAGTCCGGCGTGGTCGCGCTCTCCGCGTGCCGCATGCCCGCTTCCAGCCACAACTCGCCGCCACCTGCTTCGCTGAGCGCGACCGCGTCGGCCGCCGGGAAGTAGTGGTCCTGTGCACCGTGCACGATCAGCTGAGGCACCGGGATGCGCGGGACCAGCTCGATCGGCGAGACCGGCACCTCGTCCCAGGGCGGCGCGAGGCGGACGCCCAGCAGCCGCGCGCTCAACCGGCCGTGCGGCTGCTCCAGCAGCCAGTGCACCCGGCGCATCGCGGGCGTGTCGCGCACCCACCAGCGGGCGGGGCTGCTCACCGCGACCACCGCGTCCGGCGCGGAGCCCAGCGCGGCCTGGCGCAGCACCACCGAACCGCCCAGCGAGAAGCCGATCGTGACGACCCGGCGGCAGCCGAGCTCGCGCAGGCGCGCGACGGCGGCGTCGATGTCCAGCGCCTCGGCCGGGCCGACGGTGGTGCGGCCGCCGGACCGCCCGTGCCCGCGGAAGTCGACCGCGAGCACCGGGGCCCGCCGGGCCAGGCGGTGCAGGATCCGCTGCAGGGTGGGCTTGCGGGTGTGGTTGGTGAAGCCGTGCCCGACGACGAACCCGAGGTCGGCGGGCAGCCCGGGACCGGTCAGCAGCTGGCCGCGCAGCGCGGTTCCGTCGGCGGCCGACAGCTCGACCGCGCGCGGGCGACACACGCGCGTAACACGCGGTCGACTGCTGTTCACAAATGTGATGCGGCCCGTTGGACCTGGGCTTTTCCGCTGCATGTCGGTTATTCTCCTTGCCATCCACAGGCAACGACGCCGAGTCATCCGCCGCGCGCGGCTGGCCACTCCCTGCCCGGACGTCGGGTTATCGCCTTGGGGACGGAGGCCCTCCAGATGAGCTCCGAAATGCTGCTGCTGACCAGCGAACCAGATTGCGAAGCGGTCCTGCCCGCGCTCGCCCTGCTCCCGCACCGGGTGCGCGTGCTGCCCGCCGACCCCGGGTCGGTCCTGCCCGGCGGCGCGCACGAGGTGATCCTGGTCGACGCCCGCACCGACCTGGTCGGCGCCCGCGACCTGTGCCGCCTGCTCTCCGCCGGTGACGTGCCGGTGGTCGCGCTGGTCAACGAGGGCGGACTGGTCACCATCAGCGCCGAGTGGGGGGTGGACGAGATCCTGCTGCCGACCACCGGCCCGGCGGAGGTCGACGCCCGGCTGCGCCTGCTGCTCTCCCGGCACGGCGACGCGAGCAGCAGCGGCGACGGATCGCTGAGCGTCGGCGACCTGGTGATCGAGGAGGCCACCTACACCGCGCGGCTGAAGGGTCGGGCGCTGGAGCTCACCTACAAGGAGTTCGAGCTGCTCAAGTACCTGGCCCAGCACGCGGGCCGGGTGTTCACCCGGGCCCAGCTGCTGCAGGAGGTCTGGGGCTACGACTTCTTCGGCGGCACCCGCACGGTCGACGTCCACGTCCGCCGCCTGCGCGCGAAGCTCGGCCCGGAGCACGACGCGATGATCGGCACGGTCCGCAACGTGGGCTACAAGTTCGTCCGCCCGAACCGCAGCAGCACCCCGATCGAGGCGGAAGCCGCCGAGCGCGCGGACCTCGAAACCCCGGCCCGGGAGACCGCCCTCTCCCGCTGACCTGCGGTCCCCCCCGCGATTTCAATGGAAATCGGACATCCGATTTCCATTGAAATCGCGGGTTTCTCCACGTCGGACGGCGGTTCTGTCCACATGCGCCGGTGCGTCGGGCGCCCGACGCGCCGTGGGACCGCAGTTTCAATTGAAACTGCGGTCGGCCGTGCGCGGAGATCGCAGTTTCAATTGAAACTGCGGGGTGTCAGGACGTCCGGCGGTGGCGCCAGGCCCAGAGGGCGGCGCCGACGGCGAAGCAGGCCAGGCCTGCGAGGACCGAGGTCCAGGGCAGGGCGAAGGCGAGGACCGCGCAGCCCGCGAGGCCGAGGGCCGGGAGGGCGCGGGGGAACCAGCGCTGCGAGGGCGGCAGGGTGAGCGCCGAAGCGTTGGCGATCGCGTAGTAGACCAGCACCCCGAACGACGAGAAGCCGATCGCGCCGCGCAGGTCCGCGACCAGCACGAGCACCACCACCGCCGCGACGATCAGCAGTTCCGCGCGGTGCGGGGTGGCGAAGCGCGGGTGGATCGCGGCCAGCGGTGCGGGCAGGTCGTGCTCCCTGGCCATCGCCAGCGTCGTCCGGCCGACCCCGGCGAGCAGCGCGAGCAGCGCACCGAGCGCCGCCACCCCGGCGCCGACCACGGCGAACGGCGCGAGCTGCGGCAGGTCGCCCGCGCGCACCGCGTCGGCCAGCGGGGCCGACGACGTCGCGAGATCCGGGCCGAGCGCCACCAGCAGCGTGATCCCCACCGCGAAGTACAGGCACACCACGATCCCGAGCGCGATCGGGATCGCGCGGGGGATCGTGCGCTGCGGATCGCGGACCTCCTCGCCGAGCGTCGCGATGCGGGCGTAGCCCGCGAAGGCGAAGAAGAGCAGGCCGGAGGCCTGCAGCACGCCCAGCGGCGCAGGCGGCAGCGCCGAGGCGGGAGCCGAGGCGCCGCCGAGCCACACCGCGACCAGCGAAGCTGCGAGCGCGGCGAGCGTCAGCGCGAGCAGGATGCGAGCGAGCTTCGCGGTGCGCGTGATGCCGACGTAGTTCACCGCGCCCAGAGCCGCGGCGAACGCCGCGGCGGCGGGCTCGGCGTGGGCGGGGAGGAGGTACTCGGCGGCGGTCAGGGCCATCGCCGCGCAGGAGGCCGTCTTGCCGATCACGAAGCCCCAGCCCGCGAGGAAGCCCCAGAACGGGCCGAGGCGTTCGCGGCCGTAGACGTAGGTTCCGCCCGCTGCCGGGTGTTGCGCGGCCAGGGCTGCGGAGCTGGTCGCGTTGCAGAACGCGATGATCGCCGCCAGCAGCAGGCTGATCAGCAGCGCCGAGCCCGCCGCTGCCGCTGCTGGGGCGAAGGCGCTGAACAGGCCCGCTCCGATCATGGAGCCGAGGCCGATCACCACGGCGTCGGCGGTGGTCAGCCGTCGGTGGAGTGGGGGCACGCGGTGGTCCTCGCTTCCGGGCGGGTCGCAGCAACCTTCGGCCACCGGGCGCGAGCACCGCAAGCGCGGCGGGGTGAGGATTCCCCGGCACTCTTCCCGCGTCATCGGGCGGGAAGCTGGGTAACGTCGGTGGCGTGCAGCTGACTTGGCGAAATGGACTGGACAGCAGGGAAGCGGCCGAGGTCATGGGCCTGCTCGAGAAGACCGAGGAGGCCGACGGGGTGGCCCCGGTCGGCGAGCACGTGATCCTGCGCTTGAAGGCGCACCGCGACGTCATCCACCAGATCGAGCCGGTGCAGGCCGACGTGCGCTCCGAGCACTTCGTGCTGCGGGACGCGGGCAGCAGCCTCATCGGGTACGCGCACCTGGACACCGAGCACGAGAAGACCTCCGGTCAGCTGGTCGCCGAGCTCGCGGTGCACCCGGACCACCGCCGCAAGGGGGCGGGCGCGCGCCTGGTCGAGGCGCTGCTGGACCGCGCCGAGCTCTCCCTCGAACCCGCCCCGGACACCGCCCGGCTGCGGATCTGGTCGCACGGCGAGCACCCGGGCGCGGTGCGGCTGGCCGAGCGGTACGGGTTCAGCCGCCCGCGCGAGCTGTGGCGGATGGGCCGGGACCTGGCCGAGCCGGAGCTGCCGGAGGTCGAGCTGCGGGAGGGCGTGCACCTGCGCACCTTCCGGCCGGACCGCGACGAGGCCGCCGTGGTGGCGGTCAACCACCGGGCGTTCTCCTGGCACCCCGAGCAGGGCGGCATGACCGAGCAGGACCTGCGGATGAAGGAGCGCGAGGACTGGTTCGACCCGGCCGGGTTCTTCCTGGCCGTGGACGACCGCGACGAGCTGCTCGGATTCCACTGGACGAAGGTGCACCCGGACGGGACGGGTGAGGTCTACGTCGTCGGGGTGGACCCGGACGCGCAAGGCGGCGGGCTGGGCCGGTCACTCACAGTGGCCGGATTGCGACACCTGAGCGACACTGGCTGCCGCCAGGTGATGCTCTACGTCGAGGCGGACAACGCCCCGGCCGTCAAGGTGTACCAGCGATTGGGGTTCGCGAAATGGGATGTGGACGTGCAATTCGGACGCTGACCGTCCCGTGCTGTGCGTCACGAACACAACCCGGATTCGCGCCTTTGTTCCCCCGAAGGTATGTGCGTCTGCTTACTAAGCGTGCCTTGTTCACCTCTCGTTCACCTGAATGGCGAGGGCCGTCCACCACGGCTCCTTAACGTCCCTGGCGAGCGGCACAGAGCACGGGCCGAACGGGGCTCGGCCGCACATCCGCAGGTCTTTCCGAGTGGAGGAACGAAGTGAAGATCAAGCGGCACAGCGCTGCGTTCGCCGTTCTCGCCGCGGGCGCGCTCGTGCTCGCCGGCTGCGGCTCCGACCAGAACACCCCGCAGGGGGGCGGCAACCCGGCGCTGGACTCGCTGCAGCTCGAGTGCGGCACCAAGCCGGTCTCCGGTGAGGGCTCCTCGGCGCAGAAGAACGCGGTCGACGTCTTCGCTCGCGACTACGGGCTCAAGTGCCAGGGGCAGAACGTCAACTACACCAAGTCCGGTTCCGGCAAGGGCGTCGCCGCCTTCACCGCGGGCCAGGTCGACTTCGGTGGTTCCGACTCGCCGCTGAACGAGGAGAAGGGCGAGGTCGCCAAGGCCGCCGAGCGCTGCCAGGGCAACCCGGCCTGGAACCTCCCGATGGTCTTCGGCCCGGTCGCCATCGCCTACAACCTGGAGGGCGTCAACGACCTGACCCTGAACGCCGACGTGATCGGCAAGATCTACCAGGGCCAGATCAAGAAGTGGGACGACCCGGCGATCAAGGCGCTGAACCCGAACGCGCAGCTGCCGTCCACCGACATCGTGCCGTTCTTCCGCTCGGACGAGTCGGGCACCACCGAGAACTTCCAGAAGTACCTGGCCACCGCCACCAGCGGCGCGTGGACCGGCAAGGGCAAGACCTTCCAGGGCGGTCCGGGCGTCGGCCAGGGCCGCGAGGGCAGCGACCAGGTCTCGCAGTCGGTGAAGGCCACCCCGGGCGCCATCACCTACGTCGAGTGGTCGTTCGCCAAGAACCTCCAGCTGGGCCAGGCCAAGATCGACAGCGGCGCCGGTCCGGTCGAGCTGACCACCGAGAACGTCGGCAAGGCGATCGACGGCGCCCAGATCGAGGGCGAGGGCCACGACCTGCGCGTCAACCTGGAGTCGATCTACGGCAACAAGCAGCCGGGCGTCTACCCGATCGTGCTGAACACCTACGAGATCGTCTGCTCGAAGGGCTACGACCCGGAGACCGCGAAGGCGGTCAAGGCGTTCCTGACGGTCGCGGCCAACGCCGACCCGCAGCAGCTGCAGGACGCGGGCTACGTGCCGCTGCCCGAGGGCTTCAAGTCCAAGGTCACCGAGGCCGTCAACGCCATCTCCTGAGTAACCCGGGTCGCACCCAGCCTGGGCGAACAACGGGTCGAATCTACGAAGTGAGAGGCTGCAAGCAGCAGTGACCGACTCGACGAGAGCCGACCTGCGCCCCGCGGACACCGAGACCGGTGCCCCGCGGGGCGCTTCGGCGCCTAGTTCCGGACCGGAGGCTCCCATTTCCGCTCCCGACACCTCCGCGGGCAAGACGCACCGCCTCGGCGACCGGGTGTTCTCCTCGATCGCCACCGCCTCCGGCGCCTTCGTGGTCGCCCTGATCGCGGCCATCGCGATCTTCCTGCTGATCCGGGCGGTCCCCTCGCTGCAGGTCAACGAGGGGAACTTCCTGTTCAGCCGGGAGTGGGACACCCGCGACCCGAACAACCTCAAGTTCGGCATCCTCGACCTGGCCTGGGTGACGGTGGCGAGCTCGCTGGTCGCGCTGATCATCGCGATGCCGCTCTCCTGCGGGATCGCGCTGTTCCTCACCCGCTACGCCCCGCGCAGCCTGGCCCGGCCGTTCGCCTACATCGTCGACCTGCTGGCCGCGGTGCCGTCGGTCGTCTACGGCCTGTGGGGCTTCCTGGTCCTCGGGCCGGTGCTGCGGCCGGTGGCCCTGTGGCTGAACGAGTACCTCGGCTGGATCCCGATCTTCGCCGAGGGCAACGTGCGCCCGATGGGCCTGGGCACGGACATCTTCACCGCGGGGATCGTGCTCGCCGTGATGATCATCCCGACGATCACCGGCGTGACCCGCGAGGTCTTCTCCCGGACCCCCAACCAGCAGATCGAGGGCGCGCTCGCGCTCGGCGCCACCCAGTGGGAGGTCGTGCGGACCACGGTGTGGCCGTTCGGCCGCAACGGCTTCATCGGCGGTTCGATGCTGGGCCTGGGGCGCGCCCTGGGCGAGACGATGGCGCTGACCATCATCCTCAGCTCCACCACGGCCCCGCCCGGCTACAGCATCTTCGACGCCGGTGCCACCTTCGCCTCCAAGATCGCGCTCGGCTCCGCGGAGTTCAACAACAACATGCAGGTGGGCGCCTACATCTCGGCCGGGCTGGTGCTGTTCATCATCACCTTCGCCGTCAACGCGATCGCGCGCTGGATCGAGAGCGCCAGCGGTAAGGGGAAAGCATGAGGACCGACACCGCTGACGTGGAGCAGCTGGCCACGCCACCGGCGTTCCAGCGGATCAGCTTCGCGCGCAAGTTCAAGAACAACCTGGCCACCACGCTGTTCGGCGCGGCGTTCGTGATCGCCGTGATCCCGCTGCTGTGGGTGCTGTGGACGCTGCTGGAGCGCGGCCTCAAGCCGGTGCTCAGCGCGGACTGGTGGACGCACTCGTTCAACGGCCTGCTGCCCAACGACTTCGGCGGCGGCATCTACCACGCGCTGGTCGGCACCCTGCTCGAAGGCCTGGTCTGCCTGGTCATCTCGGTGCCGCTGGGCATCATGGTGGGCGTCTACCTGGTCGAGTACGGGCGGCAGTCGAAGTTCGCGAAGGTCGCCACCTTCATGGTGGACATCCTCAGCGGTCTGCCGTCGATCGTGGCCGGTCTGTTCATCTACGCGCTGTGGATCACCACCCTCGGCTTCACCCGCAGCGGCTTCGCGGTGGCGCTGGCCCTGCTGCTGCTGATGATCCCGGTGGTCGTCCGGGTCACCGAGACGATGCTGCTGATCGTCCCGGACGAGCTGCGCGAGGCGGCGTACGCGCTCGGCCTGCCGAAGTGGAAGACGATCATGAAGATCGTGCTGCCCACGGCGCTGTCCGGCATCCTGACCGGTGTGATGCTCGGCCTGGCCCGCGTGCTGGGCGAGACCGCACCGCTGCTGATCCTGGTGGGCTACTCGGCCTCGATCAACTTCAACCTGTTCCAGGGCGAGCTCGCGTCGCTGCCGCTGGCCATCTACATGGAGCGCAGCACCGGTACGCCGGCCGGTGACTACCGCATGTGGGGCGCCGCGCTGACCCTCGTGGTCGTCATCATGCTGATCAACCTCGTCGCGTCGCTGCTGTCGAAGCTGTTCGCGATCAAGACGAAGTAGGGACCGAAACATGGCCAAGCGTCTCGACATCAAGGACCTGAACCTGTACTACGGCAAGTTCCACGCCGTGCAGGACGTGACCCTGCAGGTGCCCGCCCGCAGCGTCACCGCGTTCATCGGCCCCTCCGGTTGCGGCAAGTCGACCGTGCTCCGGTCGCTGAACCGGATGCACGAGGTCATCCCGGGCACGCGCGTCGAGGGCAAGGTGATGCTCGACGGCGAGGACATCTACGCCAGCGACGTGGACCCGGTGCAGGTGCGCAAGACCATCGGCATGGTGTTCCAGCGGGCCAACCCGTTCCCGACGATGTCGATCCGGGACAACGTGGTGGCCGGGCTGAAGCTGGCCGGGGAGAAGAACAAGAAGAAGCTCGACGAGGTCGCCGAGCGCGCGCTGCGCGGCGCGAACCTGTGGGAGGAGGTCAAGGACCGGCTGAACAAGCCGGGCGGCGGCCTCTCCGGCGGTCAGCAGCAGCGCCTGTGCATCGCGCGGGCCATCGCGGTGCGCCCGGACGTCCTGCTGATGGACGAGCCGTGCTCGGCGCTGGACCCGATCTCCACGCTGGCGATCGAGGACCTGATCTCGAACCTCAAGCAGGACTACACGATCGTCATCGTCACCCACAACATGCAGCAGGCGGCGCGGGTGAGCGACCAGACGGCGTTCTTCAACCTGCGCGCGGTCGGCGAACCCGGCCAGCTGGTGGAGATCGACGAGACGGGCAAGATCTTCTCCAACCCGACTCAGAAGGCCACCGAGGACTACATCTCGGGTCGCTTCGGCTGATCCGGTCCGCGGCGAGGGGCGGCGATTTCGCGCGAAATCGCCGCCCCTTTCGCGTGTCCGGCGGCGGTTTCGCGCGAAACCGCTGCCGACCTCGGCCCGCTCAGCGGGGTGGTAGGCCGTGGCTGGGGTCTGCGACCGCTTGCTGGGCGGTGGGGAGCTCCGGTTGGCAGGACATCGGGTTCTCCAGGTCCGCGCACGGGCTGTGGCCGTGGGAGCGGACGATGTCCTTGCCCACCTGGTTGGTCAGGTAGCGGAGGAAGCTGGCGGCCAGGGAGTCCGGTCGGGGATCGCTGTAGGTGTAGCCGTACACCGTCTCCCAGAACGGGTAGGTGCCCTGGTCGGCGCCCTCCAGCGTTGCGGGCTGGCCGCCGATCCGCAGCTGGACCACGTCGTCGCGGCCGACCGCGGCCTGGGCCTCCGCGTAGCCGAGCGCGCCGGGCGTGGTCGCCACCTTCGCCAGCAGGGCCGCCGTGGAGTCCCGCTCGCACCGGGCGGGGGCCACTCCCGGGTCGAAGACCAGGCAGTCGTCGGAGGTGATGCGCGGCTCGCGCCCGGGCACGTCGTCGGACGGGTCCGGGTCGAGGACGTGCTTCTCGAAGGTCTTGCGGGTGCCGGAGTTGGAGTCCCGGCTCACCAGCCGGATCGGCAGGCCGGGCTTGCCGCCCACCTGGCCCCACTCGGTGATCTGCCCGGCGTAGATCATCCGGATCTGGTCCGCGGAGAGGTCCTGCACGGCCGCTTCCGGGTTGGCCACCACGCCGAAGAGGGAGAACGCCACCGGCTGGGGCAGCAGCAGCGGGTAGTCGCCGCTCTTCGGCCCGTCGGAGAAGGCGATGATCTCGGGGCTGCTGAAGTCCCCTTCGCCGGACTCGAACTCGGCCCGGTTCAGCTGGTTGCCCGCGTCGTTGAGCACCGACAGGCCCGCGCCGCTCCCGGTCGTGTTGACGTTGATCGTCGAGCCCGGGCAGGTCTTCTCGTACATCGCCTTCGCGTCCGCCAGGGCGGGCTGGAAGGCCGTAGAGCCGACCACGTCGAGCTGGCCCGTCGCGCAGTCCAGCGGGGCGGTGGACCGGTACTGCGAGACGACGTACTGCACGAGGATGATCGACACGAGGAAGGTGCTGAGCGCCACCACCAGCCGGACGGACAGCCGCTCGCTGCGGGTCTCCTTGAGGACCCCGAACGTGCCGACGTCCTTGCGCTTGCCCAGCAGACCGCCGTGGAACAGCCGGCGCGCCACCCCGCCCTTGATGCCGCCGATGACCTCCGGTTCCTTGATCAGCTCGGGCGAGTTGAGCGTTTCCGGGCGCCGGTCCAGCACCGCCAGGACCTTGTAGTGCTGGTAGGGGTTCAGCGACACGCGGGGCAGCTCGATGACGTCCTCGGCCACCCGGAGCCCGTTCTCCCGCGTGAAGTTCGGCGCCAGGCTCTCGTCGCTGAGCTCGGTGATCACCATCCCGGCGACCCGCCGCCCCGGGAACTTGACCCGGATGCCCACCGGGTCGTTGTTCGGGACGGCGTAGTCCTCCGGCGTGATGTTGGTGGTGCCGTAGTTCTCGACGCGCAGCAGCATGAACGACGGCGCCTTCAGCGGTTCGGCGTTCTCGCCGTGCACCAGGCGTTCCAGCGCCCCGGCGTCCGGGGACGAGAGGCCGGCGCCGCTGCCGCCGATGGTGTCCATCTGGATCCGGTAGCCGAGCCGCTTGCGACCGGCGATCGCGAACTCGTAGAGCCCGAGGAGGATCGGGACGAGCACGCCGAGCGCCGCCAGGACCAGGTTCCAGGAATCGCTGTCCGCCACGACCCGCTCCCCCTGCGCGCAGATCAACCGGGATGGCCAAATCTAGTGATTCCGAAGGGGTTTCGGGTTGTTTCGCGACGACCTGTCAGCTGCTGTTCACCGGGCGTTGGGTTGGTCGAGCAGACCGCTCGCCAGGGCCTGGACCGCTGCGGTGAACGACTTGCCCTCGCGCTGCACGTGCCGGATCAGGTCCGCGTGGAACGATCCCTGCGCCGCTTCGCGGAAGCCGGGGCCACCGAGCAACGACTCACCCGGAACGTCCTGGCAGCGATGAACGTTCGGTGGGAGGGCACCTCGTCAGCAGGTGCCCTCCCACCTCCGCTCACATCGCGGGGACCTTGTCGAGGAAGCCGTGGACGTGCTTGATGCGGCCCTCCGCGTCGAGGACCACCACGTCGAAGCCGACCACCACCGCTTCGCCGTCCACCGGGCCGAGCTCCCAGGTGAAGCGGGCGATGTCGTGGTGGGCGTCGAAGAGCTCGCCGGGGCGGAAGGCGAAGTCCGGGAACTGGTCCTGGACGGCGGCGATCGTCGCGTCGATCGCCTCGCGGCCCCGGACGTCGGCCAGCGGGTCGGTGTAGGTGCCCTCCGGCGCCCAGAGGGCGTCGACCGCGGCGCGGCGCTTGTCCGCGTCGCGCTCGTTCCAGGCGGCGATGTAGCGGTCGAGCAGTTCGGTCATCGGTTCTTCCTCCCGTGCTTCGGGTTCGGCAGTGCGGACAGCCTGCGGCGTCGAGGTCATCGCGTCGATTACCCGGGAGGTAATGGCGGTGGTGGCTACGGTCGTGGTGTGACGACGGTGGAACAGCGCCCGGTGGGCGCGCTGCTGCGGGAGTGGCGGGAGCGTCGGCGGTTGAGCCAGCTGCAGCTGTCGCTGGACGCCGACATCTCGGCCCGGCACCTGAGCTTCGTGGAGACCGGCCGGTCCAAGCCGACCCGGGAGATGATCCTGCGGCTCAGCGAGCAGCTCGACGTCCCGCTGCGGGAGCGCAACGGGCTGCTGCTGGCCGGGGGCTACGCGCCGGTCTACCCCGCGAGTTCGCTGGACGCGCCCGAGCTCGACGCGGTGCGCACGGCGCTGCGGCAGGTGCTGGTCGGGCACGAGCCGTACCCGGCGCTGGTCGTCGACCGGACCTGGCACCTGGTCGACGGCAACGAGGCCGTCCAGCTCCTCCTCGACGGCGCATCGCCGGACCTGCTGGCCCCACCGGTGAACGTGCTGCGGCTGAGCCTGCACCCGGAGGGCATTGCGCCGAACATCGCCAACCTCGGCGAATGGCGCGCCCACGTGCTCAGCAGGCTGCAGCGCCAGGCCGCCGCGACGGCGGACCCGGCGCTGCGCGAGCTCCACGCGGAACTCCGCGACTACCCGTGCGACCAGCCGGAACCCGAGGTGGAGCTCCCCGGTGCCGGTGACGTGGTGGTGCCGCTGCGCTTCCGCCGCGGCGGCGCGGTGCTGTCGTTCTTCAGCACCACGACGGTCTTCGGCACCCCGCTCGACGTCACCGTCGCGGAACTGGCGATCGAGTCCTTCTTCCCCGCCGACCAGGCCACGGCGGACCTCCTCCGCGCCCGCGCGGCGGACCGGTCCTGAGCCCGGCCTCGCGATTTCCATGGAAATCGGAGGTCCGATTTCCATTGAAATTGTTCATCCTGGCCGTGGACCGCAGCTGCGAAGGGCGACCGGCACCGATCGGCGAGGGTCGCATGCGCCGCAGGCGCATAGCCCACCCTCGCAACTCGCACCGCCGCGGGTTCTCAGCGTTCGCCTGGCGAGGACGGCCCAACTGCCGTGTATTGGCATACATAAAGTTGGGCACCCACAGCCAGGCGGGCGCTGAGGTTCCGCCACTTGCACCGCCACGCAGAACGAGGCTGGAAAAACCTCAATGAAATCGCGGAACTCAGGCGGCTGCGGACTCGTCGGCGATCGCGGAGATGAAGGCGCTGGAGTCCTTCGGGTTGAGGGCCCTGGTGCAGACCTGCTCGAAGGCCTTCAGGTAGTCCGCCGTGTCCGCCGCCTTGTCCAGGAAGCGGGAGTTCGCCGAGTCGCCGAGGTGCACCACCTGCGGGTCGGCCTCGTCCGGGAAGGAGAACACCGCGATCCGGTCGCCCATCAGCGGGTGGCCGCCCACCCGGAACGGCAGGACCTGGATCGTCACGTTGCGCCGGTAGCCGAGCAGCACGAGGTGCTCCAGCTGCTGGCGCATCACCCCGGGGCCGCCGACCGCGCGGCGCAGCGCCGACTCGTCCAGCACCGCCCACAGCTCCAGCGGCTGCTCGCCGAGCAGGCGCTGCTGGCGGGTCGAGATCACCGTGAGGCGCTCCTGCAGCTCCTCCGGGGTGTGCTCGTGCGCGTCCGTGGTCAGCAGTGCGCGGCTGTAGTCCGCGGTCTGCAGCAGCTCCGGCAGCGGGTCCGCGCCGTAGCAGCTCACCGCCTTCGCCGAGGTCTCCAGGCCGAGGTAGGTCTGCAGGCCCGGCCGCTGCGCGGTGCTCGGGTACTGCTGCCACCAGCCGCGCTGCTTGGAGTCCTGCGCGAGGTCCACCAGCGAGGCGAGCTGCTCGGTGCTCGCCCCGTAGAACTCGGCCATCAGCCGCACGTCCGAGGTGCGGACCGGGACCCGGCCGAGTTCGATCTGGCTGATCTTGCCCTGGGAGCAGTCCAGGTGGGCGGCGACCTCGCGGTGCGTGCGCCCCGCCGATTCGCGCAGCCGCCGCAGCTCGCTGCCCAGCCGTCGTCTGTGCACGGTCGGACTCTTACGCACCGCGCACCTCACCGACCGCGGTTCGGTACGTTCTCACCCGAACGAGGATCGCACACGCCGATCACAGCATCGAGTGCTGAGACCGACTATTAATACTTCGTTGGTCACAGCCCCGACGACCTGCGGGAACGGCTCAGCTGTTCGGCATCTTTCCGGTCACGATGAACACCACCCGGCGGGCCACCGACACCGCGTGGTCGGCGAAGCGCTCGTAGAACCGGCCGAGCAGCGTCACGTCCACCGCGGCGGCCACGCCGTGCGACCACTCCGGGCTCATCATCACGGTGAACAGGTGGCGGTGGAGGTCGTCCATCTCGTCGTCGTCCTCCTCCAGCCCGCGCGCCGCGTCGACGTCCTGGGTCTGGATGACGGTCCGGGCGCGCCCGGCGAGCTTGACCGCGATGCGGCCCATCTCGGCGAAGTACGGCTGCACGTCCGGCGGCAGGACCGCGTTGGGGTGGCGGCGGCGCGCGGTCTTGGCCACGTGCAGCGCCAGGTCGCCCATCCGCTCCAGGTCCTCGGCGGTGTGGATGGTGGAGATGACCGTCCGCAGGTCGCCGGCCACCGGGGCCTGCAGGGCGAGCAGCCCGAAGGCGTGCTCCTCGGCGCGCGCCCGCGCCTCGTCGACCTGCACGTCGTCCTCGATGACCTGTTCGGCCAGCTCCAGATCGGCCTCCAGGAGTGCCTTGGTGGCGCGCTCCATGGCGGTGCCGACCATGGTCGACATCGAAGCGAGTTCTTCGGCGAGCTCGCCGAGCTGTTCCTGGTAGACCTCACGCATGCTACCCAGGGTACTTCCAGCGGTAATCGGACAGAATGACCCGTGGTGAACCGGTGGTTAACACGCCATGAGTAATTTCTCGTCCGCGCTGCTGATCAGCCGCAGAGGTCGGTGCCCGCGTTCACCGTGGACAGGCCGGTCGGGACCGACGGCTCCTGAGGCTGGGTCGGGTCCGCCGGCTGCTGGTGGAAGCTCGCGCCGCCGCCGCTGGGCAGGTTCCCGGCCTGCTGGGGCTTGCCGTCGGGGTTGATCGGCTGGTCGTCGAGGATCGCCTGGAACAGCGCCCGGGCGTCCGCCTCGCGCAGCACCTCCATGCCCTCGTCGTTGGCGTAGCCGGTGGTGGGCACGGTGATGAAGGTGACCCGGCTGGGGTCCAGGCCCTGCAGCTGCTGGCCCAGGTCCATCAGCCGGTCGACGCCGATGTTCTCGCCGAAGGTGTTCGCGCTGACCGCCTTGACGAAGTTGCTCAGCTTGGCCGGGTCGAGCAGCACCTGGCCGGACATCGTCTTGCGCAGCAGCGCGGACAGGAACAGCTGTTGGCGCTGCATGCGGCCGTAGTCCGAGGTCGGGTCGCCCTCGACGTGCCGGGCGCGCACGTAGTTCAGCGCCTGGTCGCCGCTGATGGTGTGCTTGCCCGCCTCCGGGATCACGGTGCCGAGGGTGCTGTCGACGATCGGCTTCTCGGTGCAGATCTCTACGCCGTGCACCGCGTCCACCATCGACTTGAAGCCGTTGAAGTCGATGCCCAGGAAGCTGTCCACGCGCAGCCCGGAGATCTGCTGGATGACCTTGGTGGTGCACAGCGGGCCGCCCACCGCGTACGCCTCGTTGAGGCGGACGTCCTGCTGGGCCGGGGCCTGCTGACCGGTGTACTGGCCGGTCTTGGGGTCCCAGCGCTCGCAGGAGGGCATGTCGACCTGCAGGTCGCGGGGGAAGGACACCAGGACCACGCGGCTCCGGTCGGCCGGGATGTGCGCGATCATCGTGGTGTCCGAGCGGGCGCCCTGCGTCTCGTCCTCGGAGCCCACGCCGTCCTCGGGCTTCGCCCCGGCGCGGGTGTCCGAACCGACCAGCAGGAAGTTCTGATCGCCGGTCTGCTTGGCGACGTCCTTGATGGAGTCGGAGTTCGGGTCCAGCGCCGCGATGGACGACGGGCCCCAGAACGTGGTGGCGCCCCAGGCGATCCCCAGCGTCAGGAACACCGACAGCGAGGCGGCCACCGCGACCGCCATCACGATCAGGTTGGTGCGGCGCTTGCGCTGCTTCTTCTTCCACTCCATCCGGGACTGCCCGTCCCGTCCTTCGTGGAAGTCGAAGGGCATGTCGGTGCCGAGCTCGGGCTCCTTGCGCTTGCCGAGCAGCCAGGCGAACTTCTTGCGGCGCGCCTCCTCCTCGGCGGCGATCTCGTCGTGCACCGCGGAGAACCGGGCGAGGGTGGCGTCGATCTGCTTGATGTCGGCCTTGCGGTCCTCGTCGGCGTCCTCGTCGGACTCCAGGTCCTCGTCCAGCTCGTCGAACTCGTCGTCGTCGACCAGGTCGGACAGGTCGTCCGGGGCCGCGACGACGGCGGTCTCCTCGGCGGCGTTGGCCGGGGCGACGGGCTTGGCGATGGTGGTCTGCTGGTCCTCCGGGTTCAGCCGGGAGACCACCGAGGTCGCCTCGGCGCGCGGCGGCGCGGCCGGGACCGGCGCGTGCTGGGTGGTGGCCTCCAGGTCCTCGTTCACCGGGGGCGGGACCGGGCGGCTCGGCGCCGGGCGGCGCGTCCGGCGCGGCGGGCTGGCCGGGGCGTCCCCGCCCAGGGCCTGGTTGATCCGCGTGGCCTCGGCACCGCGAGTCGGCTCAGCACCGTTGCGGGGAGCAGCGGGCGGCTCGACGGGGGCGCCGTTGCGGCCGTTGAGCGGCGGCTCGATGGGCGCGCCGTTGCGGGGCGGTTCCGGGGGAACGTCCGGGCGTCCGCCGCGGGCGGCTGCGCCACCGGCGAAGGCGGCTGCAGCGCCGCCCGCCGGGCGGCGGCTCGGCGGGGGCGGGGTGTCCTGGCGTCGGCGGGGCTCACCAGCGGGCGGCTGCGGGGGACGCGCGCCAGCGGGCGGCGTCCAGCCGGGAGGCGTGCTGGGGCGGTTCGGGGGGGCCGGGCGGCGGCGCGGCGCGGCTTCCGGGGGGCGCGCGGCCGGTTCGGCCGGTTCCGGGGGCGCGGCCGGGCCGGGGGCGGGCTGCGGCGGGCGGGTGCGGCGCGGCTGCTGGGCCTGCGGGGGCTCCGGTTCGGCCGCGCGGCGGTGGGTGGAGCTGCCGGGGGCCTTGCCGTGCTTCGACAGCAGGTCTATGACGCGGGTGCCGCCGGTGCCGTCCTCGCTCAGCGCGCGGCGACGTCGACCGGTAGTGGCGGAGCCGCCGTCCGCGTCCGGGTCCGGGCGGGAACGCCGGTGCCCGACTTCGCCATGCCGGGGGTCTTGCGGCACGCGTTTTCCCTCCCACCTGCGAAAGCCAACGGTCTGCACGATGCCGACGCGCTCGATACCCCCCGACGTGTTTCGGACGGCGCCTCCGAGATAGTACGGCCGATCGCCCGAACTGACGATAGGACCGACAATTTCTTCACAATCAGTGCACGATCCCGCCTGGCACCTCGTCTATTTCGACCAACCGTGCTATGCCGTTTGACCGGCACAAATACGCTCGATCACACCCTGCGCCCTCAATTGAACGCGATCAGTAGCCGGCCGCTTCGCGCGGGTGTGTTCCTCGTCGCTCCGCGGCGATCCCGGCCAAACGGACATCGGATCCGATCCGGTGGGCGACCGCGTTGCGCCCCGCCTGCTTGGCGGCGTAGAGGAGGGCGTCGGCGCTGATCAACTGCTGCTCGGCGGAGATCGGCGCGGGTCCGGCGGCGGTGTGCTCGTGCGCGACGCCGACGCTGACCGTCACCCGCAGCCCCGGGGCCATCTGCGACCACGGGAACCGCTCCACCGACGAGCGGGCGGTCTCGCAGACCGCGACCGCTGCCGCCGGTTCGACGTCCGGCAGCACGAGCACGAACTCCTCTCCGCCGTAGCGCGCGCAGAACGCGCCGCTCGGCAGTGCCTTCTGCAGCAGGTCGACCACCCGTTGCAGCACCCGGTCGCCGATCAGGTGCCCGTAGGTGTCGTTGACCTGCTTGAACCAGTCCAGGTCGACCAGCGCGACGGCGAGCCCGGCGTCGGAGCCCGCGTGCTCGGTGAGCAGGTCGGCCAGCCGTTCGTCCAAGTAGCGCCGGTTGTAGCTCGCGGTGAGGCTGTCGCGCATGCTCTGCTCGCGGGCTTCGGCGTGCTCGCGGCGCAGCCGGTTGACCTCGTGGCGCAGCTGCTCCGGCACCCGCGGGACGTCCACGCTGGACCGCAGGTCCAGCGCCGAGCGCAGGTGGTGGTAGGCCTGGCGCCACTGGCCGCGCGAGGCCAGCAGGCTCGCGATCGATTCGTGCAGATCCGCCATCCCGGTCCCGTTGGCCAGGTCCTGGCGGGTGCGGCGGCCGGGAGGCAGCACCGGCGCTCCGTCCTCGCGAAGGGGTTCCGGCCCGGCGAAACCGTTGCGCAGTCCGGTCATCGCACTCACCTCCCGTCCGTGGTGTCGTCGGGTGTGACGGATCGCTTGAGCTGGTCTGACACGCCCCTCGCTCAATTCCCTCAACCGGCTGACCCCCAGGTCTGGTCCGAATTGCCGAGCGCCGGACGAATCCCCAACTGCCTAGGATGTGTACCGGGCCCGGGGTGGATGTGGAAGCGAAACGGATCGGACCCACCCGCACGGACGAGCAGGGCGACGCGCCCGTTCCACCACCGCATTGCAACTTCATCGGCACCGGCCAGCCGCCGCGTTACCGGAATTTGATCAGGCAATCATTCACCCGCTCGGACAAGGGGCGAATCCGTGCAGCCGCCCGTCCAGCACGACGAGGTGCTGCGAACCGATCTGGTGGCCGGTGACGGTGCCCGCCGTCCGCGTGGTCACCTCCACGCCGACCACCCAGACCTCGCCGCGCGGCGGCAGGCCGTCCGGTGCGTAGCCGGGATCGGGGCGCAGGGTGGACATGGCCGGGTCGAGCTCCACCGTGGTCCCGCCGAGGTCGCAGCTCCGGTCGGTGAAGTCCGGGTGCTGGGTGCGGCGGAAGAACTCCTGCTGGGCCTCCGGGCCGGACCGCGCGGCGGCGTTGTTGGCCGCGAAGTACTGCTGCGCCAACCGGAACGCGGGGGGCACCGCGGGCGACGGCGCGCAGGCCGCCGCGAAAGCCGCTGCCGCCGCGCCGATGAGGACACCTGATCGCGCAACGGTTTTCGACACCCGGGGCTTTCCTCTCGTGTGCAGCACCGGTGCCGGATCAGCCTCCGCTGTGGTCGATCTCCGCCGCGGTGGGCACGGTGACGTCGTCCGGGTCGTCGAGCCAGCCCTCCGGCAGCACGACCTTGCCCGCCGAGCCCTGGCGGCCGCGCGGCCCCTCGGCGTCGGTCGGGAACGGCACCTCCGGGTCGAGCTGGGCCAGCAGGTCCTCCAGCTGCGCCAGACTCGACACCATGCCGAACTGCTGCCGCAGCTCGGAGCCCACCGGGAAGCCGCGCAGGTACTGCGCCATGTGCTTGCGCAGGTCGCGCAGGCCCTTCTCCTCGCCCATGTGGTCGGCCAGCAGCTCGGCGTGCCGCTTGAGGACCGCGGCGACCTCGCCGAGCTTCGGCCCGGCCGGGATCGGCTCGCCGGCGAAGGCGGCCTGCAGGTCGCGGAACAGCCACGGCCGACCCAGGCAGCCGCGGCCGACCACGACGCCGTCGCAGCCGGTCTCGGCCATCATCCGCAGCGCGTCGTCGGCGCTGAAGATGTCGCCGTTGCCGAGCACCGGGATCGTCTTGACGTGCTCCTTGAGCCGCGCGATGGCCGACCAGTCCGCGGTCCCCGAGTAGCGCTGGGCGGCGGTGCGGCCGTGCAGCGCGACGGCCGCGGCGCCGTTCTCCTCGGCCAGCCGACCCGCGTCGAGGTAGGTGATGTGGTCGTCGTCGATGCCGATGCGGAACTTCACCGTCACCGGGATCCCGGCCGGTTCGGCGGCGCGCACCGCGGCCTGGACGATCTCGGCGAACAGCCGCCGCTTGTACGGCAGCGCGGAACCCCCGCCCTTGCGGGTCACCTTGGGCACGGGGCAGCCGAAGTTCATGTCGACGTGGTCGGCGAGGTCCTCGTCGACGATCATCTGCACGGCCTTGCCCATGGTCACCGGGTCGACCCCGTAGAGCTGCATGGAGCGCGGGTGCTCGTCGGGGTCGAAGGTGATCATCTCGAGCGTCTTGGGGTGCCGTTCGACCAGCGCCCGGCTCGTGATCATCTCGCACACGTACAGCCCGGCGCCGTACTCGCGGCACAGCCGCCGGAAGGCGACGTTGGTGATCCCGGCCATCGGCGCGAGCACGACCGGCGGATCGACCTCGTGCGGTCCGATCCTCAGTGCGGGCTTGCTCAACGTCGCGGTCACGACCTCCATTGTCGCTGGTGCGGCCCGTCACGTGCGCCGGGGGCGCGGGAAGTGCGGTCGTGCGCGGCGATGGTGGTAAGGACGACCACCGCCGCTCACGACGGGATGCGGCGGTACTGCTGGGTGTCGTCGCGGTCCCGGAGGACCACTCCGAGGGCTTGGAGCTGGTCGGCGAGGTCTGCTGCCGCTCCGTGCTGCTTGTCGGCGAGGGCTCGGGACCGGGCTCGGAGCAGGCCGTTGGTCTTCTCGTCCAGGTCCGGGTGGCCGTCCAGCCACTTCCGGAACTCGGACTCGTGGGGGTCGGCTTCGCCCGCCCACGGGTAGCCGAAGCGCTCGAAGGCCGCGCGGATCTCGTCCTTCGACAGGTCCGAGGACTTGTGGCGGGCCAGCTGCCGGGTGGTGGCGTCCAGGAAGACCAGGTCCTTGCGGTCCTGGAAGACCGCGTCGATCTGGTCGCGGCGGAGATATCGCTCCGCGCTGTCCTGCTTGAGGCGGACTCCTGCCGGGTCGACGGTCAGCTCCAGGCTCTCCTTCTTCGCCTCGGCCGCCAGCCAGGCGCCCGCGAGCAGGCCGACGACGGCCAGCACCGGCACCGCCCAGGCCGTCGGCAGGGTGGCGGCCAGGCGCAGCGGGCCGGGGGCGTCGCCGATCAGGTCGATGATCCAGTTCACCAGGGGTTTGACCAGGAAGCCCAGGCCGAGGCCGAGGGCGCCGCCGCCGATGCCCAGCGCCCAGAGCACGGCGTCCGGCATGCGGAGGGTGGTGGACGGGTCGGTGGTGGTCATGCGGTGTCTCCATGGTGCGGTCGGGAGAGGAAGCGGGTGATCATCCGGCGCAGCATCGGGCGCGGGTCGTGGTCGGGGTCGGCGTTGAGGAACGCGCCGTCGATGACGACCTGGATCCACTGGGCGGTCTCGCGCGGGTCCAGGTCCGGGTCGATCGCGCCGGTGCGGATGCCGCGCTCGACCAGCGCCGCGAAGCCCTCGTGCAGGACCGCCGTGGTCTCGGCGATGACCTGCTCCAGCTGCGGGTCCTTGCCGACCTGCCGGACCACCTCGACCAGGATCCCGGGGGCCAGCGGGTCCATCGCGTCCGCGGCCAGCGCGTCCACCATCGCCAGGATCGACGCCACCGGGTCGTCGCCCGCGGCGTGCCGCTCCACGAGTTCGCGGGAGGCGGGCAGGTCCTGCTCGAAGATCGCGCGGAACAGGGCCCGCTTGTCGGTGAAGTAGTAGAAGACGCTCCCCGAGCTCAGCCCGGCGGCCTTCGCGATCTCCGCGGCCGAGGTGCTCTCGAACCCGCGCTCGGCGAACAGCGCCGCTGCCGCCTGCATGATCGCCTCGCGCCGCGCGGCAGCGCGCTCGTGGTCGACGGTCCGTGCCATGCGCCCAGGCTAGCAGATTAACTGATTGGTCAGTTAAAGAATCGGCGCCGAAGGGAGGGCGCCCGCCGCGCGAGCGCCCCCGATCGGGTCAGAACTCGGCGTTGAGGCAGGCCAGGCGGCCTCCGGCGGTGCCAGCCTTGCCGGGTTCGGTGTGCGTGTGGGTCTCGTGGATCACGAAGGACTTCGCGTCCTGGCGGGTGTCGAACGACCAGGCGCCCTCGGTGGTGGCGCTGGCGTTGCCCTGCGCGTCGGTGTGGAAGTCCAGCCACACCTCGTTCTGCGGGTTCGCGTAGGCCGGGTCGACCGACGGCTTGACCGGGTCCGCCTTCTCCTGGAAGTGCGGGCCGGCGTCCTCGCCGGTGGCGCCGCAGGGCTTGGTGTGCACGTGCGCGCCGTACTCGCGGTTCGGCACCAGGCCGTGGACGTTGACGGTGATCTTGGTCCGGCCGTTGGTGCGCTGCGAGGTCAGGTCGACCTTGGCGCCGGTCGGGACCAGGGCCGGGTTGTAGGTGACCGCCTTGGCGCCCGGCTCGAAGGCCCCGTACGTCGCCGATGCCTGCTTGGTCGAGGCGGTCTGCTCGTGGCTCGGCGGGTGTTCCTGGGTGGGCTGGTTCCCGGTGGGCGGAGGCGTGGGGCCGCCGCCGCACCCGGCGAGCAGGGCCGCCGCCGCGCACGCGCCGACGATCGAACTGAGCAGTCGGGTCCGCTGCTGGAGCATGGGTATCCGTCCTTGTTCATCACCGGATGTAGCGGCGTCGATTCTGCCCGTGATGTCTATTTCGCGGCCACGGGCAGAGGCGGGTGGCGTCCGAGTCGCCCCGGTCGAGCGTAGGGCGGCGCGGCCCGGACGTCCTGTCATGTGAAACGGGGGCGAACGTGAAATCGGCTCGCGGATAGGTTTGGCCGCATGGCGTTGGCGCGGGGTTCGGACCGGACGTGGTTGGTGGCGCTGGCCACCGCGATGTGGGGCACGGACGCCCTGTGGCGGCAGCCGCTCGCGACGTCGCTGCCCTCGGCCAGCGTGGTGTTCTGGGAGCACGTGATCATCGTGCTGCTGCTGGCGCCGCTGCTGCCGCGGGCGTGGCGCGCGCTGGCGGCGTGCGGGTGGCGCGAGCGCATCGCGATGATCACCGTCGGCGTCGGCTCGTCGGCGCTGGCGACCGCGCTGTTCACGACCGCGTTCAAGGTCGGCGACCCGGTGACGCCGCTCGTCCTGCAGAAGCTGCAGCCGATCTTCGCGGCGGTGGCGTCCTACGCGCTGCTGCGCGAGCGGTTGAGCGCGCGGTACTTCGCCTTCGCGGTCCCGGCGCTGGTCGGGGCCTGGCTGCTGGCGTTCGAGGACCCGCTGCACATCGAGGTCTCGCAGGTGGTGCCCGCTCTGCTGGCCCTGGGCGCGGCGGCGCTGTGGGCGGCGGGGACCGTGCTGGGCCGGTTCGTGAGCAGCCGGATCCCCGCGCGGGACGTGACGGCGCTGCGGTTCTCCATCGGTTTGCCCGCGGCTGCGGTGGTCCTGCTGGCCAGCGGGTCGCCGGTGGCGGTCGGCTGGGACAACGCGTTCGGCCTGGTCCTGCTGGCGCTGATCCCCGGGCTGATCGCGCTCGGCCTGTACTACGTGGGGCTGAGCACCACCCCGGCGGCGCGCGCGACGCTGGCGGAGCTGTCGTTCCCGGCGACGGCGGCGATCGTCGGGGTGTTCGTGCTGGGCGCGGAGCTGAGCGCGACGCAGTGGATCGGGTTCGTGCTGGTGGTCGCGATGGTCGCGGGCCTCGGCTGGCACGAGCGGGTCAGCCGCGTGAAGGTCGTCGAAGCCCCGGAGGTCGTGCCCAGCCGGTGATCGGCACGTCCTTCTGCAGGTCAGAGACCGTGAGTGTTTTGGGGGGCTATAGGCCCCCAAAACACTCACGGGCCTTGGTCAGGAGGCCGGGCGCCAGCGGCGCTTCCGGCCTCGGGGGATGACGACCGCGAGTGCGGCGGCGGTGCCGATCACGAGTGCGGCGGCGATTGCCACGACCGCGGCGGTGATGGTCGGGGTGGGGTCGGTCGGGGGCGGCATGTGCACCGCTGCCGGGTTGGCTGGCGGTTTTCCTCCTGCGGCGGGGAGTTCAGCGGTCACCGCGGCAGCCGGGTCGACGATTCCGCTGCCCAGCAGCGGATTCGGGGCGCCGCCCGGCGGCGGGTAGGCCGTGTCGCGCAGGCGGCGGGCGAGCTCCGCGCCGGTCAGGTGCGGTCGGTAGGAGAGCACCAGGGCCGCGGTGCCGGAGACCTGCGCGGCGGCCACCGCGTCCCCGCCCGAGATGAACAGGCCGCCGCCGCGAGGCCCGATCCCCGTCATGGCCGCGCCGGGGGCCGCCACGTCCACCTTGATCTGCGGCTGCGCGGTCCGGACGGGAGCCCCGTTCGGGCTGGTCGCGGCGACGGACAGGACTTCCGGGTAGGCGGCCGGGAACGCGGGGACGACGTCGTCGCGCTCCCCGGCCGACGCCGGGGCCACCACCACGGCACCGGCGGCTGCGGCATCCCGCACGGCTGCGGCCAGCGACTCGCTGGGTCCGGTGGCGGCAGCGGCCACCGAGATGACGCGCGCACCACCGGCGACCGCACTGCGAATGCCGTTGGCCAGACCGTCGGCGGTGGCGTTGCCCCGGTCGTCCGTGGCGCGAACGGCCAGGATCCGAGCGCCCGGCGCAACCCCGGCGAAACCGCCGCCCGGATGCGGAGCAGCGGCGATGATGCCCGCGACGAAGGTCCCGTAACCGACGCAGTCCGGACCGGCCCCGCTCACCCGCCCGGCCAGCGCCGGTGACGTCGCGTCCACCCCGGAGCCGACGACGGCGACCGTCACCCCGGAGCCGTTCCCGTGCTCCCACGCCCGTTCCGGCTGGAGCTGAGCCTGCGCCCACGGCTTCTCCGTGGTGTCCACAGTGGATCCAGTGCGGCACTCCTGGTAGGACGAGAGGGTCGGGGAGATCGCCGGGAGTTCCGGCGCGGCGATCGCGGCCGGGGCCGAAAGCACCGACGCGGCAACGAGAACGGTCAACGACCGGACACCACTTCGCACCCCTCGAAGCTAAGCCGCACCGACCCGTGGCCGACACGTCCCGAAAAGGGGTCCTCCGGAACCTCGCGCCTTCCGGCCTCGTGCCCAGAGGTGATTTCAATGGAAATCGGACATCTGATTTCCATTGAAATCGCGTCACCCCCCGGGCGTCACCCCGGGTCAGATCGGTAGGTCCTCTGGTGATTCCGCGCTCCTCCGGGCTCGTGTCCAGGGGTGATTTCCATTGAAATCGGAGATCCGATTTCCATTGAAATCGCGTCACCCCCCGGGCGTCACCCCGGGCGTCACCCCGGGTCAGATCGGCAGGTCCTCCGGGTGGATGTTGCGGAGGTCGGAGAGGGTTGGGTCGGGTAGGGCGCTCAGGCGGCCCGCCTGGCGGGTCATGGTGGACTCCAGGAGCTGGCGGGCGTAGCGGGCGTTGCCGAAGTTGCGGTCGCGGGGCATCTCCTCGAAGTGGCGGCGCAGCGCCGCCAGGACGTCCTCGCCGCACTCGTAGCCGTTGCTGCGCGCGGTGCGGTCGAAGATCTCCGCCAGCTCCGCCGGGGTGTAGTCGGCGAACTCGACGTGGCGGGAGAAGCGCGAGCCCAGGCCCGGGTTGGTGGCCAGGAAGTCCTGCATCTCCGCCGAGTAGCCCGCCACGATCACCACCACCTCGTCGCGGTGGTCCTCCATCAGCTTGACCAGGGTGTCCACCGCTTCCCGGCCGAAGTCGTTGCCACCGGCCGAGGTCAGCGCGTACGCCTCGTCGATGAACAGCACGCCGCCGCGGGCCCGCTCGAAGGCGTCGCGGGTGAGCTGCGCGGTGTGCCCGATGTACTTGCCGACCAGGTCGGCGCGGCTGACCTCGACGAGCTGGCCGGTCGGCAAGACGTCGAGGTCGGCGAGCACCTCGCCGTAGAGGCGGGCCACCGTCGTCTTGCCGGTGCCGGGCGGACCGGCGAACACCAGGTGGTGGCTGATCTTCGGGGTCGGCAGCCCGGCCGCCGCGCGCCGCCGGTTCGCGGCCAGCAGGTTCACCAGGTCCTCGACCGCCGACTTCACCGAGCCGATGCCGATCATCTCCCGCAGCCGGGTCAGCGCCGACGGCTTCTCCGGCTCGGCGGCCTCGGGTTCCGCGCCGACGTCGGCGGGCAGCATGCGGGACAGCTCGGCCTCGTCGGCGTCGGGCTGCCCGGCGAGCCGGACCGCCTGCCGGTCGATCATCTCCTCGAACAGCTTGCGGGCCGCGCGGCCGTTGCCGAAGTCCGCGCCGCGGTGCAGCCGCCCGAAGTACCGCTCCAGCGCCTCGCGGGTGCCGTCGCCGAGCTCGTAGCTGTGCGCCTGGCACAGCCGCTCGACGATGGTGACCAGCTCGGGCACCGAGTAGTTCTCGAACTCGACGGTGCGGTTGAAGCGGGACGCCAGGCCGGGGTTGGAGGCCAGGAAGCCGTCCATCTGCTCGGAGTACCCGGCGGCGATGACCACCACGTCGTCGCGGTGGTCCTCCATCAGCTTGACCAGGGTGTCGACCGCTTCGCGGCCGAAGTCGGGCCCGCCGCCCTCCTGCGCGTTCAGCGTGTACGCCTCGTCGATGAACAGCACGCCGCCGAGGGCCTTGGTGAACGCCTCGGTGGTCTTGATCGCGGTGCCGCCGACGATCTGCGCGACCAGGTCGGCGCGGGCCACCTCCACCAGGTGCCCGCTGCGCAGCGCGCCGAGCGAGGCGAGGATCTCGCCGTAGAGGCGGGCCACGGTGGTCTTGCCGGTGCCGGGCGGCCCGGCGAAGATCAGGTGGCGGCTCATCGGCAGCGCGGGCAGCCCGGCCGCTTCCCGCCGCTTGGCCATCTCGGTCAGGTTCACCAGGGTCGTGACCTGCTGCTTCACCCCGTCCAGCCCGACCAGCGCGGCGAGTTCGGCCAGCGGTCCGGCCTCCGCGTCGGTGGTCCCGGCGTTGTCCCGGCTGTCCAGGTTCTCGATCTCCAGCCGGGAGCTGTCCGGCGAGTGCACGCCGACGCCGCCGTTGCCGGTGGCGGTGCAGTTGGTCACCGCGACGGGTTCGGCGGTCTCCACCCGGACGCCGTCGCGGGTGTTGTCGGTCAGCTCGCAGTCCTCGAGGGTGGCGCGGCCGCCGTCGTGCACCAGCACGCCGTGGCCGTCGTTCTTGCTGATCTTGCCGCGCAGCAGGGTGAGCTCGGCGTGGTCGGCGACGGTGATGCCGTCGCCGGTGCAGTCGCGCACCTCGCACTCCCGCAGCAGCCCGGTGCCGCCCCGCTCGACGGCCACCCCGGTCGCCGCCCGGATCACCGCGCGGTCCACCGTCGGGTCGGCGTCCTCGCCGATGCGCAGGCCGGTGCGGGCGACGTCGCCGATCTCGACGTCCTCCAGGCGCCCGTGCCCGCCGCCGAACACCGCGATGCCGTCGCCGCGCGCGTCCTGCACGGTGACCCGGCGCAGCATCGGGTTCGCCCCGGCGCGCACGGTGATCCCGGTGCCCTCGACGTCCTGGACCTCCAGCTGCTCGAACTCCGCGACCGATTCGTCGGTGAGCACCACGCCGTCCTCCGCGCAGTCGCGGACCGAGGTGTCGCGGAACACCGGCCCGGCCAGCTCGCCGACCTCGATGGCGGCCTTGCGGGTGCCGACGATCCGCAGCTCCTCGTAGCTGCCCTTGGCCTTGTCGGTGATCAGCAGGCCGTTGGCCTTGGTGCGGCCGACGCGGCACCCGGTCACCACCGGTTCGCTGCCGCCCAGCACGACCAGGCCGTGCTCGCGGGTGCCGGTGAACGAGCAGTCCCGCAGCGTCGGGCGGCCCTGGCTGTTCACGTAGGCACCGATCGCCACGTCCTTGACGGAGGTGCCGCGGATGGTGGTGCTGCTGCTGGCCTCCAGGGCGATCGCGGGCTTGTCGGTGCGGGAGATCTGGCAGTCCTCGACGGTGCCGCGGGATTCGGCGTTCGCGCAGACCCCGTTGCCCCGGCTGTCGCGCAGCACGCAGCGGCGGATGGTGGGCGCGGCCCGGTCGCTGATCACGATCGCCGAGCTGCCCAGGTGCTCGACCACGCAGTCCTCGACGACGCTGCCCGCCTCGGAGGTGTCGACGATCCCGGCCCCGGAGGCGTTGGTGACCCGGCAGTCCCGCATCGCCAGCGAACCGGATTCGCGCGCCAGCACGGCGGTCCAGGCCGAACCGGTCACCTCGCAGTCGTCCATCGCCGCCTGCCCGCGCGGGACGTCCACAGTGGGCAGTTCCGGGTCGCGGCCGCGCAGCACCAGCCCGCTGAGCTGCACGGCCTCGGACACCACGCGCACCGCGCTGCCGCGCACCGGGGACAGCTCCACGGTCCGCGACCCCTCGGCGGCGATGATGGTGACCACCTTGGTGATGACCAGGTTCTCCTGGTAGCGGCCGGGGTGCACCGAGATGACCGACCCGGGGCGGGCCTGCTCCAACGCCGCCGCGATGGTCCGGTGCCCGTCGGATCCCTCGGCTCGAACGGAAAGCACAGGCCGCGCCACTAGAAACTCCTCCAGCAACCGCGCGGACCCGGGCCCGGATCCGCTTGAGTTGAAACGGTGTTCCCAGCCTGCCCGCCGCAGCTCAGCGGCGTTAGTCCCAACAACGTCGCCCGCCGACCCCTATTCATGGGACTCCCCGCGCGCGGTTGCCGGGAGGTTAAATGGAGCGGACGAATCGGAGGGGCAGCGCAGCCGCCGGGGAACGCACTAGGGGTGACCGAACGTGGCCAGGGTGAGCAGGGGGCTGGTCGCGGCGTGCGCGGTGTCGAGCGCGACCGGCTGGCTGCTGGGCCGCTGGTCGCGCCGCCAGTCGACCCCGGAACTGCGCTGGCTGCGCCAGGAGCTCACCGCGACCAGCAACGCGCTGATCGAGGCCGAGCAGGAGCGCGCCGACCTGCGCCGAGCGCAGCGAGAGCTGATCACCGCGATCTCCCACGAACTGCGCACCCCGCTGGCCAACATCCGCGCCGCCGCCGAAGCCCTGCAGGACGGAGTGGCGCAGGAGCCGGAGCGCTACCTGGACAGCCTGATCGGCGGCGCGCAGCGGCTGAACCGCGTCACCGGTGACCTGTTCGAGCTGGCCCGCCTCCAGGTCGACAGCCCCCAGCGCACCCCGGCGCGCCTGGCCGACCTGCTGGATTCCGCGCTCGCGGCGGCGCTCCCGGTCGCGCTGGAGCGCGGCGTGCGGCTGCACGGCGTCGGCCTGGACAGCGCGACGGACCCGGTGCTGGTGGACGTCGCGGTGACCACCCGAGCCCTGGCGAACCTGGTGATGCACGCGGTCCGCCACACGGTCCCCGGCGAGCCGGTGACGGTGACGGCGGTGGTCTCGGGCGAGGAGATCGAGGTGATCGTGGTCGACGGCTGCGGAGGAGTGGCGGACCCCGACCTGGCGGCGGAACCGCCCGACAGCGGTCTGGCGATCACCCGAGGCCTGATCAGAGCCCACGGCGGAGACGTCCGCATAGACCAGGTGACGGACGGCTGCCGCTTCACCACCCGCCTCCCCGCGGGTCGCTGTGACTCGTGAGTGCTTTTGGCTGCTCTAGCGCCCAAAAGCACTCACGAGGACGCGCCTACCGTTCGAATCGGTCGGCCTTCACGGCGGTGATGAACGCCGACCACTGCTTGCGGTCGGCGACGAAGTAACCGGCGGCCCGGTCCTTGGTGTCGCGGACCGCAGCACCGTCGGCTAACGCACCGACCTCGACGCATGCCGTGTTGTTGCTTGAACGGCTGGACTTGCGCCAGGTCAGCGGTGCCTTGGTGGCGCGACGGATTGCGTGAGGTGGCGAGCCGTGAGCACTTTGTGGCGTCATAGCACCACAAAGTACTCACGGGAGCCGCATCACCGTTCGAATCGGTCGGTCTTCACGGCGGTGATGAACGCCGACCACTGCTTGCGGTCGGCGACGAAGTAACCGGCGGCCCGGTCCTTGGTGTCGCGAACCGCAGCACCGTCGGCTAACGCACCGACCTCGACGCAACTGGTCTGCTGCCCCGATCGACTCGACTTCCGCCACCCGGTCGGCTCTGTCATGTGGTTGCCTCCAACTTGTCCGCGCATTCAGCAATGAGCCGCACCGAGTCGTGCGGGCTCATGGTCAACTCGCGCAGGCTAGTTACCGCTTCCAGGTATGCCCGCGCGATCCCCACGTTGTGCAGCGACACCGACGACCGGTAGTGCTCCAGGTGCACGATCGGTGTCGCCTTCGGAAACTCGAAAACGATGAAGGCGCCCATGTGGGCGGGATGCCATCGTTCCGCACCGGCTGGCAGGACTCGAACCTCGACGTTCGGCCACTCGGCCATCTTGACCAGGTGGCGCAGTTGTTCGGCCATCACCGCCGCGCCGCCGATCCGCTCGTTGAGCGCGGCCTCGGCGATGAAGGCCACGAACTCAGGAGCGTTCTTCGACGTCAAAATCTCGCGACGGCCCACACGCATGAGCACCATCGTCTCGACTTCGTCCGGTGGAAGCCCCTGCATGATCGCCCGCGCGTAGTCGGAGGTTTGCAGCAGGCCAGGGATTACGCCCGTGGCAACGTCGATGATTCGGGTTGCCGTGCGCTCGAACTCGATCAGCGTCGTCAGCTCTTTCCGAGCCCCGGTCTTGCTGGTGGAAAGCCAATCGGGACGGTCGTCGCGAGCCATTTCGGCGAGTCGTTCACGCTCTTCCTCCGACACGCCGTAGGTGGCCAGCATTGCGGCAACCTCTTCGGGTGAAGCTGCGCGCTCACCTGTCTCGATCCGAGCGTACTTCGAGTGGTGCCCGCCGAGCTTTTGCGCCACTGCACGCACGGTCAGCCCGGCCTGTTCGCGATATTCCCGCAGTTCAGCGCCCAAAGCGCGCAGTCGCGGTGATCCGCTGCTGGTGCTGGCCATGCGACGAGCATAACGACGGCTCATAACCCCTCACCCATTCGCATCATTGGACGTGTCGCGCGCGACAACTATGTTGTTTGCGACAAGACTAGGACTCGCGACAAGAGTCGTCGCGGTCTCCAAGAGTGACGGAGGGTATGACGTGTTGCTCCGTGTGACGAACTGGGGGTGCGAGTGATGTACCAGCCGTACCCCTTCCATTGGGTTCCTGCTGCTGGGCAGCGGCATGCGAGTACTGATCGGCGGCCTGAGGGGGCCTTGGCCTATCCGACGGGGACGTCCGTGGCGACGTTGTGCCGGGAGCAGGTCGTGGCCGACAACTCCGAGATCGGGTGGCTGTGGCCCACCTGCGACGGCTGCAACACCGAGGCGCACCGGATCGCCCGGGAACACCGCACCACCTCGACCGAACGGAGCATCTGAGATGGCCACCGCACTGCCCGGCATCATCATGATCACCGCAGGCATCGCGTTCTACGCGTTCGCGATCTACTGGAACGCCCACCGCCCCCAGCACTCCGGCGGCGGCGAAGGCGCCCTGACGGTCCACCAGCTCATCGCCCACGTCGAAGCCGAACGCCGCCAACGCCAGCGAACCGGCCGCCACCGCCTCCACGAACCACACCCCGAGCCCCACCCGGAACCACCACCACCGTCCACTCCGGACACCCCAAGCGCACCGCCACCGCTCGAACTCCAGCGCAGAGTCCTCGACGCGCTCCACCACCTGTAGGGAAAGGCGATTTCTCTCGAAATCGCCCCACAAGCCAGGACCCGGCCGCACCGTGCCCCCGACCCCGCGGCCCGGGCCCTGCGGGCCGGTCGGCGCCGCGCCCCTCCCCAACGCGCCGACCGGCCACCCCACCCCGTTCAGCCTCCGCGCGATGAACGGCCTTGAGCAGGCGGAACCCCGGGTACCACCGCTGTTCCCCAGGTGGGGAACCTCGCGGCGCCGGGCTAGACCGCCGGGCCGAAGCGGTAGCCGACGCCCCAGATCGTGTGCAGGATCGTCGGGTTGGCCGGGTCCGTCTCGATCTTCTCGCGGAGGCGGCGGACGTAGACGCTGATCATCGAGGAGTCGCCGACCTTCCACTGCCAGACGCGCTGCATCAGCTCGTCCTTGCGGAAGGTCTCGCCGGGGTGGTCGAAGAAGAAGTCCAGGAGGTCGCGCTCGCGGCCGGTGAAGCGCAGCGGTTTCCCGGCTTTCGTGACCTGGCGGGTGGTCAGGTCCAGGACCAGGTCCTCGACCTGGCGGGTCTGCGGCGCCTGCTGCGGCTGGGCCGGTTGGCCCGCGGTGCGGCGGAGCAGGGCTTGGGCGCGGAGCACGAGTTCGCGCGGGCTGAACGGCTTGGTGACGTAGTCGTCCGCGCCGAGCTCCAGGCCGTGGATGCGGTCGTCCTGCTCGCCCAGGGCCGTGACCAGGATGATCGGCACCGAGCTCTGCTCGCGGAGCTTGCGGCACACGTGGGTGCCGTCCAGCCGGGGCAGCATCCGGTCCAGGATCACCAGGTCCGGGTTGAACGCCTGGAAGCCGTCCAGCGCCATCACGCCGTCGGCGGCCACCGCCACCAGCATCCCGGCGTGGTTGAGGTAGCTGGCGATGACCTCGGCCATCATCGGATCGTCCTCGACCACCAGCACCCGGTGCCTGCGCACCGCCCCGGACGCCCCGATGTCCACCGCACGCCTCCGCTCGAACCCGACCGCACCAGAGCCTAACGGGTGCTCGGCCCGGGCCGTCGGCACCCGAGCCGGGCGCGATCTCGCGGGGGCGGACCCCCGCGAGATCGGGTCACTCCGGTTTGACCAGCGGCGTCTGCAGCAGGACCGTCTTGCGGCGGGTGATGTACTGCGCCCGTCCTGTCGGGAGCTTCTTCGGCCGGACGTCGTGGAACACCGTGCCCTCCGACGGCGGGCAGGACAGCAGCACCGCCGGGGTGTTGACCTCCTGCATCCGGCGCAGCAGCGGGTCGAACGCCGCGCGGGACAGGCCGTTGGCGCTGCGGGAGACGATCACGTGCAGGCCGATCTCGTGGCCCTGCGCGAGGCATTCCAGCAGCGGGACGAACGGGTTGTCGCTGGAGTCGGTGCTGACCATGTCGTAGTCGTCGACCACGAGGAACAGCTCCGGGCCGGTCCACCAGTCGCGCTGGCCCAGCCGGGCCGGGCTGATCTCCGGGCCGGGCACGCGCTCCCGCATCGCCCGCGACGAACCCGCGACCGCGTCGCGCACGATGTCCTTGGAGACCGCGTAGCCGAGCCGGTACTCCTCCGGCACCGCGTCGAACAGCTCGCGGCGGAAGTCCACGAAGGTGATCCGCGCCTGCTCGGGCGTGTACTGGCGGGTGATCGCGCGGGCGATGTGCTGCAGCAGGTTCGTCTTGCCGGTCGCGTCATCGCCGGCGATGAGCAGGTGCGGGTGCTCGGTGAAGTCGTGCCACAGCGGTTCGACGTCCTCGCCGGACAGGCCCAGCGGCACCCGCAGCTGGCCGGTGGGGGCCGGGAGCTCGTCGGCGGCGAGCACGGTCGGCAGCATCTTCACCGGCGGGGCGGTCGGGCCGTGCCAGGCCGAGGCGATGGTGGCGATCAGCTCCTGGGTGCCCTCGGCGGTGCTGCCCTGGCCGTCCAGCCGCGGCAGCCCGGCCAGGAAGTGCGCCTGGTCCTCGGCCAGGCCGCGGCCCGGGATCTTCGGCACCGAAGCGGCCGCGCGCATGTTCACGGTGGACTCCACCGGGTCGCCCAGGCGCAGCTCGAACCGGGTGCCGAGCTGGTCGCGCACGCCGCTGGAGACCTCGCCCGCGCGCCCGGAGGCGATCATCAGGTGGACGCCGTAGTTCAGGCCGCGGGTGGCCAGCAGGGTGAACTGCGGGACCAGGTCCAGGAAGTCCTGGCGGATGGTGGTCCAGCCGTCCACCACCAGGAACACGTCGCCGTGCGGGTCGTCGGCGAACTCGCCCGCCGCGCGGCGGCGCCGGTAGGTGGCCATCGAGTCCACGCCCAGCTCGGCGAACCGCTGCTCGCGCTCCTCCAGCAGCGCGTTGACCTGGTTGATGGTGCGCATCATCCGCTCGGCGTCGAGGCGGCCGGTGACGCCGCCGACGTGCGGCAGCCCGGCCAGCGACGAGAGCAGCCCGCCGCCGAAGTCCAGGCCGTAGAACTGCACCTCGCGCGGGGTGTGGGTGAGCGCGAGGCCGGTGATCAGGGTGGCCAGCAGGGTGCTCTTGCCGCTCTGCGGACCGCCCGCGACGAGCACGTTGCCGCCCGCGCCGGACAGGTCGGCGACCAGCGGTTCGTGCCGCTGCTCGAAGGGCCGGTCGATCACCCCGACCTGCACCCGGAGCTCGCCCCGGTCGGCCACCGCGCTCAGCCCGCGCGCCTGGTCGATCTCCAGCGGCGGCAGCATCTGCTCCAGCGTCGGCGGGACCTCCAGCGGCGGCAGCCACACCTGGTGCGCGGGCGGTCCGGAGTCGCGCAGGCGCCCGACCGCGACCTCCAGCAGCGACTCGCCGGTTTCCTCCTGCGCCGCAACGGGTTCCTCCGCCACCGGCAGTTCGCGGCGCGGGACGTAGGAGGTGGTGTAGGGGACGATCTGGCGGGCCACCACGGACTGCCGCCGCTCGCGGCGCGCGTGCCGGTAGGTGCCGGACACGTACGCGGCCTTGAACCGGGTCAGGGTGTCCACATCGGTCTTGAGGTAACCGGCGCCGGGCTGCGACGGCAGCTGGTGGGCGTCCGGCACGCCGAGCACGCCGCGGCTCTCCATCGCGGAGAAGGTCCGCAGGCCGATCCGGTAGGACAGGTGCGATTCGAGCTGGTGCATGCGGCCCTCGTCCAGCCGCTGGGAGGCCAGCAGCAGGTGCACCGAGAGGCTCCGGCCGAGCCGCCCGATCATGACGAACAGGTCCATGAAGTCGCGGTGCGCGGCCAGCAGTTCGCTGAACTCGTCGACCACCACGAACAGGGTCGGCAGCGGGTCCAGGTCGGCGCCCTCGGCGCGGGCCTTCTCGTACTCGGTGACGGAGCTGAAGTTCCCGGCCTTGCGCAGCAGCTCCTGGCGGCGGACCAGCTCGCCGTGCAGGGCGTCCTTCATCCGCTCGACCAGCGACGCCTCGTCGGCCAGGTTGGTGATGACCGCCGAGGTGTGCGGCAGCTCGTCCAGGCCGAGGAACGTCGCGCCGCCCTTGAAGTCGACCAGCACGAAGTTCAGCGTCTCCGAGGAGTGCGTCAGCGCCAGCGCGAGCACCAGGGTGCGCAGCAGCTCGGACTTGCCGGAGCCGGTGGCGCCGATGAGCATGCCGTGCGGCCCCTGCCCGCCCTGCGCGGACTCCTTGATGTCCAGCTCGATGGGCGTGCCGTCGCCGGTGACGCCGATCGGCACCCGCAGCCGGGAGCTGCCCGCGGCCCGCAGCGCCTGCAGCTTGGCCACGTCGAAGCTGTGCAGGTCGGTGATGTTGAGCAGGGTGGTCAGCTCGAAGTCGGTGGCCAGCGGCTCGGTGGTGTCGGTGGAGATGGCCAGCCGGTAGGGGGCGAGCAGCCGGGCCAGCGACTCGGCGCGGACCGGGCTGAGCGAGTCCGGTCGGCCGACCGGGGAGGTGGTCTCCTTGCCCGCCCGCCCGATCCGCACCAGCTCCGCGCGGTCGGGGGTGACGCGCATGAGCAGCGTGCGGGGGTCGGTCTGCCAGTCCAGCGAGTCGCCGAGGTCGATCACCGTGGCGTTGCGGTAGCCGTTGGTGGCCATCCGGCTGCCGGGCGCGGGCTGCGCGCCGTCGAGCACCACCACGACGTACGGCTCGTCGCGGGTGGGCATCGCGTCGCGGTCGAAGAAGGGGCGTCCGGCCAGCTCCTCGCCGAGCAGCCCTTCCAGCTCACCGGGGGTTTCGGCGACCAGCCGGACCGGTCCGGCGCCGTCGGTCTCGGACGGGTGCAGGCAGTGCGGCAGCCACTTGGTCCACTGCCACCGGTCCAGCTCGCGGCCGAGGATCACGATGCGCAGGTCCTGCGGTGCGTGCAGCACCGCCAGCTGCGCGAGCATCGAGCGGACCATCGCGCGGGACGCTTCGAGGTCGCCGCGCAGCAGGATCCGCGCGTAGGCGCGCAGGTAGAGCGGGACCGGCTGGTCGGCGACCGTGGAGTAGGCGCGGATGAAGCGGCGCAGGGCGTGCGCGGACAGCGGTTCGAGGTCCTCGACCGGTTTGGTGTTGAGCTGCCCGATCCGGGTGCCGAGCTGCTGATCGCCGACGGCGATGCGGACCTCGCCGAAGTCCGCGTGCTCCGGGCGGACCTCCCACAACCGGGAGGTGCGCACCAGGGACCAGACCGCCGCCGGGTCGGGGTGCCGCCAGGTCTGCGCCTTGCGCTGCGCCACCACCGTCTTGCGCACCTGGCGGCGGACCTGCGCGAGGTAGCGCAGGTAGTCGCGGCGGGCGCCGGTCATCTGGCGCTTGCGCTCGGCGGCGGCGCGCAGGAAGTTCGCGGCGAGCATGCCGAGCGCGGCGAGCACCATCATGCCCATCGCGAAGTACATGATCGTGCCGCCGCCGCCCATGCCGGGGCGGAGGAAGATCATCACCATCGCCAGCGAGCTGAGCGCCATCGGCAGGTAGGTGATCATCCCGGACAGCCCGCTCTGCACCTCGGGCAGCTCCGGGGGCTCCTGGAGGGTCAGCTCGCCGGACGGCATCGGCGGCCCCGGTTGCCGTTCAGGACGGCGGAACAGCGTGACGCTCACGCGGATTCCCTTCCCGCTCGGGAAATTCACGACCAGCGCAGAATTCCACTGAGGACCGGTGATTTTCAGGTCACGTAAATCGGCGACAGCGCGATTACCGGAATCCGCCCTAGGGTTCTCACCAGGACGGCGGGCGAGAACCCGCCCCCTCGGTCTCGAGAGCGAACTGTCCCCCGACGATCGAGACCGCATTTCCAGCGTCGGGCACCGAATCACGGGTCCGGTGCCCGACGCTCCTTCACCGAATCCTCGCGGGAAAAGGAGCGTGAACGGGCGTGAGCACCAGCGCAGTCGCGGGTCTGTGCCGCCTGTCCATCCGGGCGCCGGACCGGAACTTCGACCTCGCGGTGCCGACCGACGTGCCGCTGATCGACCTGATGCCCACGATCGTCAGCTACGCGGGGAGCCAGGTCGAGGAGGCCGGTCTCGAGCACGGCGGCTGGGTGCTGCAGGACGTGGGCGGCGAGCCGCTCGACGAGGAGGAGACGCCGGAGGCGCTCGGCCTGCACGACGGGCAGACGCTCTACCTGCGCTCGCGGCAGGAAGCCATGCCCGCGGTGCACTTCGACGACCTGGTGGACGGCGTCGCGAAGGGCATGCAGGAGCGCCCGGGGGCCTGGAAGCCCGCGGCCACCAAGCGGCTCCTGCACGCGTCGGTGCTGGTCGCGGCCGGGATCATCTGGCTGGGGCTGCTCTTCCCGGGCTCGGGTTCCGGCGAATGGCTGGTCCGCTCGCTCGCCGCGGGTGTCGTGGCGTTGCTGCTGCTGGCGGCGTCGGGCTCGGCGTCGCGCGCGGTCGGGGACGCCTTCGCCGGAACCGTCTTCGGGCTCGCCGCGGTGCCCTTCTTCGCGCTGGCCGGGTTCCTCGCGCCCGGGCCGGGGGCGACCGGGATGGCGGTCCTGCTCGCCGCCTCGGCGACCGCGGCCGGTGGTGCGGTGCTGGCCCTGGCGGCGTCCGGGACGCACCCGCACGCCTTCCTCGGGGTGCTGGTGGTGTGCGTCTTCGGCGTGCTGACCGCGCTGTTGACGCTGCTCACGAGCACGCTGGCGGAGGCGGTGTCGGCCACGGCGGTGATCGCGGTGCTGTTCGGCGCGTTCGTGCCCGGCCTGTCGTTCCGGGTGGCGGGGTTGAAGATGCCGCCGCTGCCGACGAACTCCGAGCAGCTGCAGGAGGGCATCGACCCGCACCCGAGCCGGAACGTGCTGGACCGCACCGTGATCGCGGACAAGTACATGACGTCGCTGTTCCTGGCGGTCGGTGCGGTGTGCGCGGTGGCGGTCGCCGGGCTGCTCACCGAACCGGACTGGGCGACCTACGCGATGGCCGGGGTGCTGAGCGCGATCATGCTGCTGCACGGGCGCGACGTGGGCGGCATCTGGCACCGGCTCTCGGTGGTGCTCCCCGGCGTGCTCGGTTGCACGATGCTGCTGCTGGCGCTGTCCGCGCAGGACCTGTTCGGGCGTCTGCTGCTGTTCGTCGGCGTGGCCCTGGTCGGCACGGCGCTGATGGTGGCGGGCTGGACGGTCCCGGGCAACCGGCTGGTCCCGTACTGGGGACGCGCCGCCGACATCCTGCACGTCGTGCTCGCGGTGAGCCTCATCCCGCTGATGCTGACGGTGCTGGGCGTCTTCGGCTGGATCCGGGCCTTCAACGGCTGACCGGCTGGTCAGGGCTCGTGAGCGCTTTCCGGTGCTATAGCCCCACAACGTGCTCACGGGCGATCAGCTGCCGAAACAACGAGACTTTCGTAAGGGCGTGGGAGTGTGCAGTCGCGGCGGGACCAGGTTCAGGCGCACGTGTTCGTCATGGGGCGGCTCAGCGCCGGGATGCTGCGGGCCGATCCGGACATCTCCGACACGCCGCAGCGGCGGACCTCGCGCGGCGTCGTCATCGGGGTGATCATCTCGATCCTGATCGGGCTCGGGACCTTCCTGTTCGGGTTGATCAAGCCAGGTGGGGCGACGGCGTGGCAGGTGCCGGGCGCAGTGGTCGTGGAGAAGGAGTCCGGGGCGCGCTGGTTGTACCTCAACGGCGAGCTGCACCCGGTGCTCAACCAGGCGTCCGCGCGGCTGGTCGCGGGCGCGGACATGACGGTGCACACGGTGTCGGCGAACTCGCTGGTGGGCACGCCGCGCGGCGCGACCATCGGGATCCCCGGGGCACCGGACGGGCTGCCGTCACCGGGTGCGCTGAGCAGCGATCCGTGGCTGTCCTGCGCCGCCCCGGTCGGCGGCGGGCGGGACTTCACCGCGCTGATCGGCGAAGCCGACGGCACCGGGCTGACCGAGGACGAGGGTGCGCTGGTCGCCGGCCCGGACGGCGCGGTGTTCCTGGTGTGGTTCGGGCACAAGCTGCGGATGGACGTCCAATCCGCCGGGCCCGCCGCGCTCGGCTACAGCACCGCCGACCCGATCAAGGTGCCCGCCGGATTCCTCAACGCGCTGCCCACCGGCCCGGACCTGGTCGCCCCCGAGGTGCCCGGCCGGGGCACCCCAGGGCCGCAGCTGGCCGGTGCGCCGAGCGTGGTCGGACAGCTGTTCCGCGACGCCGCGGGCAAGCCGTACCTGCTGGCCGAGTCCGGCCTGGTGCCGCTCACCGACACCCTGTACAAGCTGATCAGCGGCGACCCGCGGACCCAGGCCACCGCCTACGGCGGGCAGCCGGTGGAACCGCGCCGGATCGGCGCGGGGGACCTCACCGCGCACTCCGCCCCGCCGGAGGCGAAGGACCAGCTGACCCGCGGCGGCGCGTTCCCGGAGACCCCACCGCAGCTGGTCGCGGACGACGACGAGCAAGCGCTGTGCGTGTCCACCACACCAGAACCGGTGACGACCACGGTGTCCATGGTGGACCGGAGCATTGTGGACGCCGCGCGGCCGGTGCTGCCGCAACCGGGGGTCGCGCTGTCCTGCTCGCGGCCGGACCGGGTCGGCGTGGAACCGGGAACCGGCGCGCTGGTCGCGGTGAAGCCCAGCGGCGACACCCCGTCGCCAACGCTGTACCTGGTCGCGGACAACGGCGTGAAGTACCCGGTGCCGTCCGCGGAGGTGGCCGCCGCCCTCGGCTACGCGACACCCCCGGTGCAGCTGCCCGCACTGCTGGTGGACCAGCTCGCCACCGGCCCGGCGCTGGACCCGGCAGCGGCCGGACGCCCGGTCACCGAGCTCCCACCGGTGACCCCGCCGCAGTGCTGAAACCCATTGCCGCGTCCCTGTTCTGGGATGTGGCCCCGCACCCGCCGCGGTCCTAGTTTCTGCGGTGGGCGCCAAGCAGATCGAGGAGGACGGATGGTAGCGACCAATCACATCGAAGCGAATTCGGCGGCGATCAAGAGGGGAATCAGCGACCTCGAAGGTCACGTCGAAGCGATGACGTCGAACGAGGCGAAGATCCGGGACCTCGCCGGTGTCCTGGGCCCGGTGTACGTCTCGGAAGCCGGGCGCCGCGTCGTTCAGCTGATCAACGACTGGCTGGAGATCTACGACAAGAAGGTCAAGACCGAGTTCCTCGCCGTGATGGACGCGCTGGGCAAGGCGGACCAGTCGTTCCTCCGGATCGACGACGACAACGTGCAGGCGGCCAACGCCTACCACAGCGCCTTCTACAACGAGCTCGCCAACCACGGCCCGCAGGCCAACTGACCACCGACTGAACGGAGGAACCACCCATGCCTGAGCGCCTCGAAGGGCTGCTGCAGACCCAGCCGGACGCGGTCGACGACGTCGCGATGCGCATCGTCGGCCTGGCCCAGAACATGCGCAAGCAGATGGATGAACTGGAGATCCGCCTCCGCAACCTGAGCAACAACGCGGGCGGTCAGTACGCGGAGTCCTGGGAGCAGACCCAGCGCCGCATCAACCGCTTGCAGGATTCGATGGACGCGAAGATGGGCGAGGCCGGTCAGCTGATCGGGCAGATGAGCGGCAACAACCGGCGCACCGACAACGAAACCGCGCTGGAGTTCAAGAAGTGAACGCCGTGCGTCGGGGCGAGTGGTGAGGCCGGTACCCGATGGGTCAGAGCAACGGTGAGATCAAGTACGACGAGGCCGAGAACACCCGGGTGCAGGGCCACGTGAACCGGGTCGCGTCCGAGCTGGCCAGCAACCAGCACCTGCAGGACCTGTCGCTGCACGGCAACCGGTTCCTCCCCGGGTCGGCCCAGGCCGCGGTGAACCTCAAGAACGCGGTGCAGAACCTCATGACGAAGGCGTTCGAGGAGGTCCGGAAGATCACCAGCACGACGCTGCCGGACATCGGCGACGGGCTGGACCGGACGAAGCAGAAGTTCCAGCAGAACGAGCAGAACAACAGCGATCAGGTCACGTCCCACCAGCAGAACCTGGACCAGCGCTGAACGACGGGTCGTCGCGGTCGGCGGCCGGAATCCTCGACCGCGGAAGGGGTTGAAGTCATGGCCGGTGCATGGGAGCAGGCGGTCAACAGCGTCGTGCCGCAGGATTCGCCGGTGCGCGACCGCGACGACCTGGCGGGGCCGGGCTCGCCGTCGTGGATCTCCGAGGTCGGCTACCAGATCGTGTACGACGGCTCGGCGTCCACGGCGAACTGGGACGTCTACCGGTCCGCGCAGATCCAGTCGACCAGCGACGTCCGGGTGAGCCATGCGCAGGAGTCGGGCGGCAAGTCACCCGACACGCACACGAACCTCGGCACGCTCTACATCTGGGCGAGGGTCAACTGGCCGCTGTTCGAGGGGGAGGCCACCACGTTCGGCCAGCTGACCCGGGTGGGCACCACCAGCCTGGACCCCCTGGTGCACCCGCCCCAGGCCAACTCGGTGACCAGCATCCCCAGCTTCCGGGAAACCGCGGACCTGCTGGCCAACGCGCGGAAGTTCCTCGAGGACAAGGCCGACGAGATGGCCAAGCTCGCCAACGAGGTGGGCAGCGGGGACAAGCTGGCCGGGGCCACCGCCCAGTCCCTGCAGCAAACCCTCCACGCCTTCGGCAGCAACCTGAACACGTTCGCCGGGGTGCTCGGTCGGGACACCGTGGTCAATCAGCTCCGAAAGGCCGGGGCGACCTTGGAAGCGCAGGTCAACGCGCTGCTGCAAGCCTTCCAGAACTGGCGGGGGTCGAAGCTGTGGAGCCCGGTGGCGGCGGTGAAGGAGGCGTTCGACAAGTACTCGCTGGAGAACCTCAAGGCCGATGGCGGGACGTTGACGAACATGGAGCACGCCGTGGGCAGCGTGCTGAACTCGGACTTCATCGTGAACCTCGACACCGAGGCGAAGAGCCTCTGGATGGACAACTACGCGGTCCTGCTCGACCCCGCCGCGCAGACCATGATCAACGCGGTCGAGAGGGACTACACCGCGGCCCTCCTCGCCACGCCGGGTGAGATCTCGTTCGGCGGCGGAAGCGGCGGGGCCAAGGACCCGCAGTCGCAGCTCGACGACTACCAACAGCAGGTGCAGGACCAGCAGGAGAAGTACCAGCAGCAGATGCAGGACCAGCTGGACCAGCAGCAGCAACAGCAGGAGGAGTACCAGCAGCAGCTGCAGGACCAGCAGCAACAGCAGCAGGAGGACCTCCAGTCCGAGCTGCCGGACCAGCAGTCGCAGGACCTCCAGCAGCAGGGCTCCGACCTGCCCGAGAACTCGGGTGGCTCCACCGAGCTGGACACCGGTGGTGACCCCGGCGGCGACGGCGAGGACTTCGACCTGCCCGACACCGACGTCTCCGACGAGACCGGGCAGAACCTGCCGACCGGTGGCAGCAGCACGAGCGAGGACGGCTTCGGCACCAACCAGGGCGGTGCGTTCACGCCCCCGCCAACGACTCTCGGCAGCTTCGGCTCCGCCCAGATCAACCCCAGCGCGCTGTCCAAGATGGACCCCGACGGCTTCGGCGGCAGCACCGTGGTCGGCCCGGACGGGACGATGGTGACCAAGCCGGACGGCACCCCGCTGAGCGTGCCGCCCGGCTCGAAGATCAACCCCGACGGCACCGTCACGAAGGCTGACGGTTCGCTGCTGCGGGATCCCAGCGGAAACCCGATCAAGGTCCCGCCGGGGTCGTCGATCCAGCCGAGCCTCCAGCCGGGCTCGGTGGTCAACCCGGACGGCACCGTCACCAACGCGGACGGCTCGCTGCTGCGCGATCCCCACGGCAACCCGGTCAGGGTTCCGCCGGGGTCGGTGCTCCACCCGAACTCGTCGGGCAGCACGCTCTACCCGTTCGGGAAGGCCAACCTGTCGCCGGACCTGCACACCTCCGGCAGCAAGTACGGGCTCGGCAGCGGGATCGGGTCCGACACCACCAAGCGGGCCGGCGGGTTCGGCTCCGCCGAGATCGGCGACCCGACGCGCCGGTCCACGGTGAACTCGTCCGCGCTGGACGAGGCCCTGCGCAAGCCCGTCACCCCCAGCACCGAGAGCGGACCGCGCGGCTTGGGCAGCAAGAGCGGCGCGAACGGCCAGACCCCGATGATGCCGCCGCCGATGGCCGGAGGCGGTGCCGGTGGCGACCAGAACCGGGAGCGGCAGCGCACCACCTGGCTGTCCGAGGAAGCCGACACCTGGAACACCGACGAGGGGTTCACCACCGCCATCGGTCGGTGAAGAGGAGGAGAAGCAGTGAACCGAGTGCCCTTCGACATGCAGGCGGAGCTGGACAAGGCGATGCGCGAGATCACCGCGCAGCAGCAGAAGATCAAGCAGCTGGAGGCGGACCTGCGGGCGCGATCGGTGACCGCCCGCTCCAAGGACCGGATGCTGTCCGCCACGGTGGACGCCTCCGGCGGTCTCACGAAGCTGGAGTTCCACGACGAGCGCTACCGCTCGATGGCCAAGGCCGAGCTCGCCGACGCGATCACCAAGGTCGTCGGCCAAGCGCGGGACGAGATGACCTCGCAGGTCAACGCTGCCGTGGAACCGCACGTCGGCGATGTGGCCGAGCTGCGCGACTCGCTGCACAACGGGTCGCACTGGGGAGATTTCCTGGCCCCGCTGTTCGCCATGCAGCGGGAGGCGTCGAACTTCCCGAGCGCAGGGCAGCGCGATGGCCGGTGAGATCAGCGTCCCGGAAGACCTCAAGCAGCGGTTCGCCCGGCTGAAGCTCGCCGAGGACGACATCCGGGAGGCGTTGTTCATCTGGCACGGGCTGGACGGTGCGCTCCGGGCGGCGGCCGGTAACGACCAGGAGACCTCGGCGGAGATCAAGAAGAAGGCCGACGTGGTGAACCCCGCCATCTCGGATCTGCTCGACGCGCTCGGCGCGGCCTTCGGCATCAACTCGGAGAAGGGGAAGTCCGCCCACGACAAGTTCACCGAAGCCGACAACTACAACGCCGACCTGGTGTCCCAGTGGGGCAACAGCTTGGAGGGCGGGGGCAGCGCCTCCGGCGGCGGCAAGCACTGACAGAGTCCGCAGTGGACGGACGCGCCGGGATTCGCCGGGAGGAGTTGAACGTTGGCGCTGTACATCCCGCCGGAGCACGCGACGGCGTTCGCCGCCCTCACCGGCTCGACCTGGCCGGAGGCCGACGAGGACCGGCTGCGCGAGCTGTCCGGGAAGTACCACGAGCTCGCCGGCACGCTCAGCTCGCTGCACGACCACTTCGCCCACCTGATCAACTCGATCAACCAGGACTTCGAGGGCGAGACCCAGCAGGCGTTCCTGGACTACGTGCGGCAGTTCATCGTCAAGAACGACAAGGGCGTCGTGCCGCTGGACGCCGCGGTCGAGGCCGCCCGGGGCATGGGCGAGTTCCTGTTCGAGACCGCCGCGAACGTCGAGTACATGAAGTGGCAGGCCATCGGGCAGCTGATCCTGATGGCCGCCGAGATCGCCGTGGCGGTCGCCATGGCGGTGCCCACCGGCGGCTTGTCGCTGCTGACGATCGGTTCGATCAAGGCGCTCACGAGCGCGATCCTCAGGCTGCTGCTGAGGCTGGTGATGGCCACCATCTTCTCGCTCGCGATGGAGCTGGTGTTCGCCAAGGCGCTGGACGCGGTGATCCAGACCGAGCAGCTGAACGCGGGCACGCGCAAGGAGTGGAACCACGAGCTGACCGACGGGGCGCTCAAGGGCGCGGCCATCTCCGGTGCGCTCGGCGGCATCGCGTCGATGGGCGCGGGAGCGCTCGGCAAGAGCGTCATGAACGCGCTGGCCAAGAAGCTGCCCTCGGGCGTCGTGGTCAAGTTCACCGACGGCATCTCGAACGCGACCGTCAAGGACCTCCTGCACAAGACCGCTGCGTCGGCCATCGGCAGCCCGGTCATGGGTGTGCACGGCCTGCTCAGCGAGGGCCTGACCAACTACGCCGAGAAGGGCGAGTTCGAGGTCAACTGGTACAGCTTCACCGGTGGCGCGGTGATGGGCTTCGGCGAGGAGCTCGGGGAGCACTTCATCAGCGACCCGCTCGGCGAGAAGCTGTCCAACGCGGTGTGGGGCCTGAACGAGCCGGGGAGCTTCGGCCCGAGCGCGGTTTCCGGCGCGACCTCCCCGACGGGCGGGACCAGCGCGCCGAACAGCGGTGGTCCGAAGTGGACGCCGAACTCCGACGCGGTCGGGGAGTTCCCGAACAGCACCGGGACGCAGACGGAGAGCGCCAGCACCGTCCCGCACAGCACGGGGACGCAGACGGCGAGCCCGAACACAGGGAGCGCTTCTGCCAGCAGCAGCGGGACGCAGACGGGGCCCTCGACCTCGCCCAGCGGCGGGACGGGTACGTCGGCCTCGAATCCCGGCAGCGGTTTCGGAAGCACCGGTGCGCAGACCGGCTCGTCGAGCTTCAGCAACGCCGGGACGTCCGGCCAGCACAACGGGGGTGCTCCCACCGGCTCCGGCGAGCACGCGCCCACCTCGAACGGCAACGGTGTTCAGGCTGGCGGCTCGTCCTTGTACGACCAGGTGCTGTCCCACCACGACGGTGGACAGACGAGTGCTCCGCCTGCCGGGGGCACGTCCACCCACGCGGGCGTGCAGACGGAGAGCACCTACTCCCACGGCGGCGACAGCTCTTCCAATACGCCGACGTCCACTGCGCTGGACGTGGGAACGCCGAACGAGACCACCGTCCAGGTGGGGAGTTCCTCGCACGACGCCGACGCGTGGAACCACACCGGCGTCCAGGTGGAGAGCTCTTCACACGACGGCGAGGCGTCGAACCACACCGTCGTCCAGGAGCAGACGACCACTTCGCACCACGAGAGCAGCTTCGACGACGGCATCGACCTGCCCGATCCGAACGACTTCGAGGTGCAGCACGAGCCGACGGCCAACGAGCCGTCCGAGCAGACCGCCACGCAGCACGGGCAGCAGCAGGCGCCCGTTGCCCAGAACACCGCGCCGTCGGCTCAGCAGACCTCCACCGGTCCGCAGTCCACCGCCGCTCCGGTGCAATCCGCGCCGAGCGCGACGCCGCCGAACTCCGGGACGCCGCACCCGGGTTCTCCGGCGAACCCGACTCCGCAGGTCACCGAGTCCGCGGCGAAGACCTCGACCGGTCCCGGAGCCGCCCAGCACGGCACTCCGACCGCCGCATCGCCCACGCGGACCACCGGGATCAGCACGCCCCCCGAACCGACTGCGGTGACCACGTCCAGCGCGCCGAAGGCGCGGCCGGTGTACGACCCGCAGCTGAACATCGAGGCGATCGGCGGCTTGCCGCTGGACGACCTGGGGAAGCACTTCCTCGACCCGGCCCAGTGGGAGGACCGGCGCGGGGGTGCGCCCGTGTCCCACATCCGCAGCGAGCACTTCGACCCGGGGCGCGGCGGTCGGCGGTCCGACCGGGACGGCAAGGGCATCCTCGACGGGACGATGGCCGCGGTCCGGTACGACCTGCGGCACATCGAGGTCACCCCCGGCCGGTGGGTCCGCGAGTTCACCGTCAAGCTCGACCTGGTCGGCCAGGGCGACCTCGCGAAGAAACCGGGGGAGGAGGACCCGCTTGCGGACCTGAAGAAGAACGTGCAGGACACGATCGAGGCGCAGGTCAACAAGCGGTACCGGTTCGCCGACGGCGACCAGTTCCACCTGCGCGTCGAGTTCGACTCCCCGGATCCGCACGCCCAGGTCCAGGCGCGGCACGGCGATCCGAGCAAGGATGTGAGCACCCAGCGGAACTGGATCTTCGAGGCGCGCACCGAGGAGTTCGTGCACGAGATCATGCACTTCCTGGGGCTCCCCGACACCTATCGCGACACGAACTCGGTGTTCCGGCGCAACACCCGCGACAAGCCCGGTCTGATGAACGACCTGGACCTGTCCGTCGACCTGACCGACACCGAGCTGGCCAAGATCAACGCCTACGCCACCCAGCTGGTGAACGTGGTCGACCACCCGCTCACCGCCGCCGACCAGCGGCCCCAGCAGCTCACCACCTCCGCCGACTTCGACCAGAAGGACTGGGCGGAACCGGCGAGCGGGAAGGGCAAGAAGGCCGCGGGGAGCAGCGGCAAGAAGGCGGCGAAGAACCAGAACGTCGAGACCGGACCGGACTACGGCCCGGCACCGTCGCACGACGGCCTCGACGTCTCCGCGGTGAAGAGCGGCAGCACCGTCTTCAAGAAGGCCCTCCGGGACTACTACGTCCACTTCTCGGGCGACGTGGTGAGCAAGGTGCCCGAACCTGCCCCGAAACCCGCGAACTCGCCCGTCGGGTTCGTCGCGACGGTGCCCGCGACGCCTGGCGTGGATCTCCACGCGCTCGCCGAGAAGTACTCCAACGCGATGTCCGGCGCGGACCGGCAGCACCGGCTCGGACTGGTGATCGGCCTCAACCAGCACCGCCTCGCCGATCGTGGGCACGAGGCGAAGATCAACGCTGCAATCAAGGAGTTCAACGCGGCGTGGGACAGGAACCCGCTCGGCATCCCGGTGCGGATCATCCCGTTCACCTGGTCGAACAAGCAGGTCCACGACGGGAAGCTGAAGCTCAACGACCAGAAGGCCATCCCGTACGGGATGCTCCGCGAGGTCATCCTGCGCCACGACGCGGGCAGGGAGTTCGTCGAGCAGATCGCGAGCGGCAACGACACGACCTACCTGCACATCGGCGACTCCGACGTGAAGTCGCTGACGACGAAGGACAACCAACCGCTGTTCGACGCGGCCGCCGAGCACCTCGGCGAGAAGTCTCCGAAGCTGTTCAACGGTGGCTACCGCAACCAGACGGCGTCCGAGGGGGCGTCCAAGAAGTCGGCGGTCGCGATGGCCATCGAGCTCGACCACGCGGTGCGCGACGCGATGGCGAAGGTCGACGCCCGTGCCGTGTACTTCACGGAGCCGGACGGCTTCCTGAAGATCGAGGATGCCTCGGATCCCCTCGGTTACAGCTGGACCTTCGGTACCGGGCACGGGGAGGGGCAGACCCTCCACGACACGGTGCGGGCCACCAAGGAGGACTCCGAGTTCAACTCCAGGTTCTCGGTGGCCACCGACGTCGATCGGCTCGCGAAGGAGCTGCAGGAGCTCGACGAGCAGAAGCAGCAGCCGACGGTCAGCGACCTGATGAACAAGCTCGTCCAGAGCCACGCGAACAGGAAGGTCTGGAAGGACCAGCTAGAGCACTACCTGGAGACGGTCCACGGGCTCTCGGGGAAGGCGCCTGACCTCGAGATCGCGGCGATGCTCGCGTTCGATGCCGTTCTTCCGTCGTGGTCGAAGGAACAGAACCAGAAGACCGTCGCCCTGAGCAAAGAACGTTTCGAAAAGTGGGGGGACGGGAATGCGACGAAGAACATCGTCCATATCGCCGCGTCCACACGCAAGGCGCTGAAGGAGACGCTCGACAGCTTCAAGGAAAGCGGCTTCTTGAAGGAGGACGAGGAAACCTCCTCGCACCCGGAACCGAGTGCGCCGCCGAAGCGCCGTCCCGAGGTGACGGTGGAATCCGCCTCCGCGAAGAGCTTCGCGGAGGCCTTGGGCGGTGTGGCCGATCCGCCGCACGAGGCCAGCACGCCGAATCCCGATGTCTCTGAACTGCAGCCGATCCCGCAGGACTCGGACGGGCCTGAGAACAAGCCGCTGCCGGACACCCCCGAGACCAAGCCGTTGCCGCCGCGCCCGTTGCCGGAGAAGGTTCCGTACGCGCTGGCCGTCAAGGGCGCTATCTCGTCCAACGCCGTGCTGCTGTCCTTCGACGGGCAGGTCGTGGGGCCGTTCAACGGCCAGGGCTGGCGGCAGAACGCCGAGCAGTTCGCCACCAAGCTCGCCAACCACGTCCGGCTGGACGACGCGACTGCCAGCGCTGACCTGGTTCAGCAGCTCACCGACTACGCGCACGCCAAGGGGCCGCAGGGCGTGCTGCACGCGCTCGCCGGGAACGGCAAGCAGTTCCGGGTGAACGGGGCCGACGGGCCGGTCGAGGTGCTCCTGAAGTTGCCGGTCGGCGACATCCGCTCGGTCGACCCGGGCACGCCCGGGCTGCTGGACGTCCAGGGCAAGGGCAAGCAGGAGACCTCGCAGAAGTGGGAGAGCAGCACCGAGATCGGGCGGCGCCGACCGGTCAACACCGTGGTCGGCGGGCTCATCTCGCTGGCCAACAACGCGGCCGCCGTCGTTCCGGCGCTCAACCTGGGCGGGGAGACCACCACCAAGTCCGGTGCGCGGCAGTACAACACCGTGGTCGGTTCGATGAAGGTCGGCTCGGCCAAGCAGGTCTTCGACGTCGGCTTCGACCTGCGCTGGGAGACGGACGGCGGGCGCAGCGGGCGGGCCGGGTTCGGCACCGGGCGGCTCGCCTACCCGGAGGAGAGCCTGGTCAGCAGCGCCGACCTGCCCGCCGCGAACAGCGCGGGGAACCCGGTCGCGCTGCCGACCAAGCTGACCGAACTGGCCGTCGCCGTCGACACCGTGGTGCTCGGTGACGTGCAGAAGGTCCTCAGCAACCTGCCGGAGCACGTCAAGCAGGACCCGGCGCTGCGCACCAAGCTCGGCGACAGCCTCAACCCCGCGCTGTTCGAAGAGGCCTCGGTGCAGGGCCTGGTGCACGGCGTCACCATCACCCACCGCTCCGAGCACGGCCGCAAGCTGCCGCCGCTGTCCCTCAAGCCCGGCACCAAACCCGCCGAGGTGTCGCTGCACGTCCGCCCGCAGCTCAGGGGCTACCGCGAGATCGGCACGTTCACCGCGCTGACCGGCACCGACCACCGGCAGGGTTTCGAGAACCTGCAGGAGACCTCGGTGCCCACGGCCTTCGAGGCCGGGCTGCGGGCCCGCTACCTGGACGGGCTCGGCGCGGACGTGCAGCTGGGCCCGAGCCTGCAGGTCTACGCCGGGCCGTCGTACAAGGAGACCAGCACCGGCAAGGAGATCTGGGCGCTCAAGCAGAAGGCCCGGGTCGACGGCCCGGTGGTGGCGTTCGAGCTGGACACCAGCCTGCAGCTGGAGCTGGAGTCGCAGGAGTTCGGCGGCAAGGCCCTGTCCTTCCAGGACCTCGGCGGCGTCGACGGCGCGGCGCACCACGTCGTGGTGGAGCAGTCCAAGGCGCAGGAGTTCCGCGACCTGCTCGACGCCGCGCTCGGCGACGGGCCGGTCGCGCCGCAGGTGACCACGGCGGCGGACCTGGACCCGCAGCGAGCCGCGGACCTGCAGGCGGCTGCGGAGAGCGGGCTGCTGACCGACCTGACGCACATCGAGAACGCGTCGAAGGTCTTCGACGGGGTGCGCCAGGTGCTGCACGACCGGCTGCGGGACGCCGGGGTCGAGCTCGACGCCAAGACCCGCAGCAGCATCGACCGGCAGCTCAAGGGGCTCAACCCGCTCGACCTGGCCGCGAAGTACCGCGACCTGGCGCACCACTACGACGACCTGCCCGCCGCTCCGCACGAGGTGACCGTGCAGGTCGGCGACCGGGCGTTCACCATCACCGTCGACGGCGTGCTGGGCAAGGTCGTCGGCGAGCAGCAGGTGGACAAGGCCGTGCTGACCGGGACCCGCTCGACCGGTTCGAGCTGGCGGGTGCGCGGCAAGAACGCCTTCAGCATCAGCGGGAACCTGGCCGCCTACGCCCGCAAGCGGCTGGCCAGCGACGGGATGCAGCGCACCATGTACGTCGGCGGGACCGTCGGCGTGCAGGGCAAGGGGGAGTTCGGCAAGAACAGCAGTCACCTGAGCGCCTCGGGCCAGGAGGACAAGCACAAGTACACCGGCCCGGCCAGCCGCGTCCGCCGCGAGATCACCTTCACCGCGCACGTCGAGGAGACCCGGCACCGCGGGCTCGGCGACCGGTGGGCGAGCGTGCACCGGCCCACCGACCTGGCCGAGCTCGGCAAGGGGTCGGTGCGCACCGACCTCGGCGACGTGACGGTCCGGGCGACCACCACGCACCTGGTGCCGAAGTTCCTCATCGACCTGCAGGCCCAGCTGCGCCCCGGCGAGCCGCTGCACGGCGACGCCCTGAAGCAGCACCTGGCGGCCAACCCGCTGCGCAACCCGGTCCGCCTCGACGGCGCGGTCATCTCGGCCACCGACCAGTTCTCGCTGCTCAACGAGAAGTTCCAGCAGCTGCAGAAGGAGGTCGTCGGCAAGTCCGGGCTGCGCTTCCGCCCGCCCGGCAGCAGCGCGCCGAAGAACCCGACGGACCTGCTGCGCGCCTGGTTCGACACGGCGCACCAGTCGATGTTCACCGGCGGGCAGCGGCGCACCGACGGCCTGGAGCCGGGGCTGCTGTTCGACCGGGCCGGGGTCGGCACCATCGAGCTCCAGGCCTTCAACCCCAAGCACGTCGACGTCCGCCACGACCTCTCGTGGCAGCCGTCCACCACCGGGGAGCGGTCCACGCAGCACGGGACGTCGACCAGCGGCTCCGCCGAGGCGGGCGGGTCGCTGCTGCTCGGGGTGGGCGAGCTCGGCGCGAACTTCGGCTGGCAGGCCGAGACCGGCGACCGGGGCACGACATCGGCGACCACCAAGCTCACCGCGGCCAAGCAGGCCGGGCCGATGCACCTCTACGGCGTGGACGTGCTCGCCACCATGAGCTGGGACACCTGGCAGAACCTGTTCGGCCAGCCCACCACGAAGGGGCAGGCGCTCAACCCGTACCCGATCGCGGCGACCCGGGGCCAGGTGCAGGTCCTGTTCCCCAACGGGGCCCTCGTCAGCCTCACCGAGGAGAGCCGGGCCGCGCAGGGGCTGCCCGCACCGGACGGCTGGGAGCCGCCGAAGCTGGTCCCGGTGCCCGACGGCGTCCCGGTGCTGAAAGGGCTGGGGCAGGCGCTGGACAAGGACGTCAAGGTCGTGCAGTTCACCCCGGACCGCGGGAACCCGAAGCTGTCGGCGTGGGCGACCGAGGCGGTCAAGGAGACGTTCTCGAAGCTGGTGCCGCACTCGGAGCGCGGCACCCGGGCCCCGGCGTTCGACGCGGTGCGCGCGCTGGACGGGCTCGACCACCGCGGTGCGATCCGGCAGGCGCTCAACGGCGGCTGGACGCGGTCGTTCAACCGCTCGGGCTGGTTCGGCACCGAGCACTACACCGTGAAGGTCGTCGCCGAGCCGGTCGGCACCACCCACCAGGTGATCCACCCGAAGCCGAACAGCGGCGGCTCCGCGGAGGCCACCGGCAGCACCGGCGAGGAGCACCAGGGCAGCCGGTCCACCAAGGCGACCGCGGGCCTGACGGTCAACCCGCTGGTGCCGCACAACGGCAACACCGCGGGCCCGACGGCGCTGCTCGGCGGGCACAGCGCGTCCGGCACCGAGGTCGGCGACTCGGTCACCGACCAGCACCAGAACCGCGCCCGCACCGGCGACAACGCGCAGTTCGACCAGCAGGTTCGGTTCACCGTCGAGCTCACGAAGTTCACCCGGCCGCCGCTGCTGCTGAGCACCATCACCAACGGCTTCGGCGGCAAGTCCTTCCGCGACCTGGGCAGCCGCACCATCGCCAACGAGCACAGCTGCCAGGGCACCGTGCGCCTCGAAGTGCCGGAGGACCTGGTGCCCAGCGGCGGTGCCGAGACCTCCCCGAAGGGGCTGGTCCCGGCCCCGCTGCACCCGCCGGAGATCACCGGGCAGGTGGCCGGGGCGACCTCGTTCGAGGTGGTCAAGGCGCTGCCCGGCGACCTGGTGGACAAGGTCGTCCAGGCCGTCGTCGAAGCCCGCGGCACCGACATCCCGGCGCAGCGCTCGACCGGGCCGGGCACGTTCAACCGGGGAGTCCTGGAGGCGGCGCTCTCGCCGGACTCGCTGGTGAACAACGCGAAGCTGTTCCTGAGCGAGGACGGCGCGACGATCGAGATCCGGGTGCCGGACCGCACCCGCCGCGAGGAGATCTCGGTGCGGGTCAACACCCGCTTGTACAACCCGCAGTACGAGCTGTCCTGGAACATGCCGCAGCGGCAGCAGAAGCACGCGCAGGTGCGCTCCGAGGACTACGCGGAGACGTCCGAGACCGGCTACTACGGGGGCTTGGGCTACGGCGCGACCAGCCCGCACGTCCAGCAGAACTCCGACGCCCGGCCGGTGAACCGCAAGTCCGGCGAGCGGCACGGCGCGAACAGCACCACGAAGCTGGAGGTCGGCGAGCGCGGCTCGAAGGTCAAGCTGAACCGCTACCGCGCGGACGCGGTGCACGTCATCGAGGTGTCCACCAAGCTGCGCGGCGGCCGGTGGACCGAACCGCACCGCACGTCCTGGCTCTACCCGAACAGCGTGGTCTTCGACGTCGGCGTGGCGGACTCGGCGAAGTTCGACCCCGACGCGCACGCCCACCGGACCCGGGCCGAGCACGAGGCGTTCGCGCAGGTCGACCTGGCCGCGGAGCTGGACCAGCTGTCGAAGATCCACCTCGACGACGCCGACTTCCAGTCCGAAGTGGACGCGCTGGCGCAGATCGACCTGTCCGGGGAATCGCGGATTTCCGAAGTGGACACTTCAGCGGACGGATCCCGCAGCCCGAACCTCTCCTCGCCCGAGTCCGGTCCCGACAGCCCGAAACCGACCCCGCCTGCGGCCGAATCCGACCCCGGCAAGCAGGAACCTGCCCCGCAGAAGCCCTCCGCGACCGTCTACGACGAGGCGATCGCGCAGGCCTACGCCCACCTCACGCCGGAGCAGGCCGCGAACCTGGATGGCCACACCCCGGTCTACGTGCACGGCGACGGCGACTGCCTGTTCCACGCGCTCAAGATCGCCAGCCCCGAGCTGGCCGACAAGTCGGTGGCGGAGATGCGCGCCCGCGCCGCCGACCACCTCCGGCAGAACTGGACCGACTACGCGCCCTTCTTCGACGGCATCGACCGGGACACGGCCGCCGGGAAGATCACCACACCGGGCTACTACGGCCCGGAGGTCGGGGACCACATCCCCGCCCTCGTCGCCCACGCCTACGACCTGAACCTCCAGGTCCTCGACCTCGACAGCGGTGTGCGCCACGAACTCGACGAGCGCGAGGTCCGCCCGGCCCCGGTCGTCCTCGCGCGCACGGGCCGCGAGGGCGCCGCGCACTACTACGCGACGCTGCCCGCCCCGGACCTGACCGTCGAGAGCACCGGGACCCCGACGCCGCTGGGCATCGGGGACAAGGTGATCTCGCCGTCGGCGAAGCTGCTCGCGGTCGGCGGCCGGGAGGTCGGCACCGCGAAGCAGCAGCTGGTCGGGGCGGTCGTCGACGCGGTCGGGGGCAGCCCGCTCGGCCAGACCTGGACCGGGGCCGACATGACCGCGCTGACCGAGCACCTGAACGGGCTCACCGAGGTCGACCTGGTGCACAAGCTCAACGCCGGGCACCTGGTCCCGCTCGGCCCGAAGCGGCACGCGTGGCTGCAGCTGACGCCCACGTCCGCCGCGCACGCGCAGCGCAGCCCGGGCGCGGCGCAGGAAGTCCGGTTCGAGACCGGGCCGAGCTCCGGCAGCAGCGAGCAGCACTCGCACAAGCAGAAGTTCAGCGTCACCCCCGGCGTCCTCATGGAGCTCTCCGGCAGCCCGTTCTACGTGTGGCCCACCGTCTCCACCAGCAAGGAGGGCGCGGTCAAGCACGGGCAGTCCACCTCGGAGAGCCTGCTCCACGAGCGCAAGCTGGGCCAGCAGCTGGCGGCCGTCGACCTCGACTTCGAGGTGCGCGCGACGCTGGTGGACGACGGCGTCCGCAGCGCCGAGGTGGTCGCCCCGCTGCCCGAGACGCTGCAGTTCGGCTACCCGCCGGAAGCGCTGGGCACCCCGGTCACCGACAACCCGCACCACACCCTGCGGGGCGACCGCCGACCACCGGCGGTGCCGACCGCGGTGCAGAACCTGATCAGCAAGGTCGCCGGGTACGGGGACCTCAGCGGCCTGCGCCAGATCGTGCTGCAGCACCTGGTCCGGCTGGCCCCGGACGCGTCCAAGCTGCACCAGGACTTCGCGGCCAACTTCTCCGAGGACGGCCTGCTGGACAACGCCACCCCCGCGCTCACCGGCCCGGTCAAGATCGCGCGCCAGGTGGCGGAGCTGCGCGACAAGTCCGGCCCGGTGACGAGCTGGCTGCCGCGCCCGGTGGACGACGCGGCCAAGGCGGTGCGGAACCACTTCACCTCGGACACCACGAAGTACAGCGCCGAGGCGACCCTGCGGCCGAAGCTGCGCGGGTTCCAGAAGGTCGGCACGTCCACCCTGCAGTCCGGCACCACCCGTCGCCGCGCCGAGCAGCTGGTGTTCCAGAGCAGCACGACCTCCGCGGCGGAGCTGGGCGTGGAGGTGCGCGGGCTCAAGGCCGTCGGCCAGGTGGGCGAGGCCGGGAAGCTCCCGGTGCAGGTCGGCGGCAGCGCCGCGCTGAAGGCGGGCGCCAGCCACACCACGACCGTGCAGGGCAAGGCCAAGCAGTACCTCAAGCAGAAGTCGTTCGCCGAGTCCGGCAGCACCCTGTACCGGATCGACCTCGGCCTCGACTACCAGCTGTCGGTCACCTCCGACGGCAGGAAGGCCGGTGAAAACCCCTCCGGAACCGGGGAAACCGCCGCCTACGTGTGGGTGAAGGACAGCGACGCCGCCGAGTTCGAGGCCGTCCTGCAGGCCGCGCTGGACGGCGTGCCGCGCCCGACGCCGCTGCCGCAGGCCGACAGCACCCTGACCGCCGAGCAGAAGCAGGCCTACGCCGAGGTCGCCAAGAACACCAGGCTCTCCGACCTCAGCAAGCTGACCGGATCGGAGCAGGTCGCGGACCGGGTCCGGCACATCGCGCGGGGCGCGATCACCCGCGACGGATCGCTGACGCCGGAGCGGCGCAACGAGCTGCTGACCGAGCTCGACGACCAGCTCGGCAAGCTGGACCCGGCGAAGCTGATCCGCCAGTTCGCGCACATCGGCACCAACGCGATCGCCACCGAGGTCACCGTGCGGGGCAACCAGTACGCGGTGCACAGCCCCAAGGACGCCGAAAGCGCGCTGGCCGACTTCGCGGCGCAGCTGGAGGCCGCAGGAGAACCGCCCCTCACGGTCGCCGAGAAGAAGCAGATCCTCGCCGAGCTCAAGGCGAACGAGGCGATCCGCGCGGAGAACGGGCTGCGCAAGCCCTGCTCGATCGACACCGAGGTGCACGTCAAGGGCAAGAACTACCCGGTGCGCAGCACGAAGTCCGCCTCGGCCGCAGCGGCGGAATTCGCCCACGAGCTGGGGAAGAGGGGCATCCACCTCGACGCGGACCAGATCGCCGGTGTCCGCGACATCCTGAAGGCGGACAAGCAGAACCGCCGCAGCGGCGGCAAGCACGCCTACGCCGTCCAGCTCGAACTGGGCGACTACCGGATCGACGTGGCGGTCACCGGCACCCCCAAGGAGGTGCTGACCGCCCAGACCGTGCCGAACGCCAAGATCTCCGGCAACCGCGGCCTGGAGACCGTCGTCGGCAGCTCGACCTCGGACGGCCTGTCCGGGACCTTCGCGGGCCGGTTCCGGTCGCGGATCAAGAACTTCGCCGCAGGCCCCGGCAGCGGCCTGTACGCCAACTTCAACGCCGGTTTCGACATCACCTCGTCGCGCAGCACCAGCTCCGGCTCGACCACCACGGCCGGGGACGAGACCGACGTGACCTACCAGGGGGCCGCGGTCGAGATCCAGCAGGCCTTCGACCTCGACGTCGCGGTCACCGTGACGCACCGGGGCGAGCTGCGCAGCAGCACCGCGGACACGGTGCACAGCGCGGCCGAGTACCTGGTCCCGGAGTTCCTGGCCGAGCACGCGAACAGCTTCCGGACCGGTGTGGTGCAGGTCCTGGACGCCGAACCCGACCTCGGGCCGAAGGTGCCGGAGGACCTCGGGTACGTGCTGACCTCGCCCGGCGACGCGACCTTCGAACTGCTGCAGGGCAAGTCCGGGCAGCTGCAGCAGGACGCGTCCCTGGCGGTCAAGGCGGCGTGGGAGCAGCAGCGGCTCAAGCTCCCGTTCACCCACGGGCCGAAGTTCCGCGCCGAGCTGGACCCCAACCAGGTCGGCACCGCGCTGACCCAGGGCCACCGGGGCCCGCAGATCACCGCCCAGGGCATCCGCAGCGGCGCGATGTTCGACCGCGCGGTGCGGGAGACCGCGTCGGTCGAGTACTACAACGCGAAGAAGATCGGCACCGTCGACGCCGGTTCGCTGACGGTCAGCGACATCGCCAAGCTGGGCCGCGGCCTGCGGTCCGGCACCGGTTCCGGCCTGTCCGGCGGCGGGACGCTGCAGCTCGGCGCGGTCGGGCTGGACGGCTTCGCGTCGTGGTCCGCCTCGCGGGACACCGGGCAGGGCGAGTCCGCCTCCGGCACGCACAAGCTCACCCACGAGTCCGGCGGGCGGTACGCGCTGGTCCTGGTCGACTCGGTGCTGACCCAGCAGGTGGACGGCTACCAGAACTTCCGCGGCCACCCGACGCACTGGAAGACGCTCAACCCCTACCCGGTCGGCGGCGCCCGGAAGCAGCAGAGCTACCTGATGCGGGACTCGACCGTCCTGCTGATGACCGAGGCGGACGCCGACGCGCTGCTGAACCAGCAGGCGGAGTCCACCGCTGCGACCGAGGTCGCCGCCCCGACCGACATCGGCAAGTCGCTGGACGCCTCGGTCGGCCTGCAGAAGCTGACCACCGACGTGCCGCTGTCCGAGCGCGCGGCGGCGATCTACCAGCGGCACGTGCCCGACCTGGTGCCGACGTCGAACCGCGAAGGAGCACCGGACCGGCCGCTCTACGACGCGATCCACCGCCTGCAGTTCCTCGACCAGAAGGCGGTGCAGCGCGAGATCCTCAACGGCGGGGTGACGCTCTACGAGGAGTACCCGACCTGGGAGGGCAACTACTACACGGCGCTGCACGTCGAGGCCGAGCCGGTGTCGGCCGCGGCGACGGTGACGGAGCTGCCGGACGGCGGTCGTTCCTTCGCCGAGCACCTGGCGGTCTTCGGCGACGACCAGCAGCACTCGCTGAGCACGACCAAGGCGTTCCAGCTGGCCTTCAACATCATGCCGCCGACCAGCAACCCGAACGTGCTGGCCGGACCGGCACCGGCGATCGGCGTCAGCAAGGGCTCGGGCACCGACCTGGCCACCGGCACCTCCGCCCAGCACGGCGACCGGACCGAGCGCACCGGCCGGAACGTCCGGATGGACGTCCCGGTGCGGCTGCGCTTCAAGCTCGCGGTCTACCGCGCGGACTCGCACCTGGTGCAGACCCTGACCAACGGCTGGGGCTTCTCGAAGAGCTTCCGCGACGTCGGCGCCCGCCACGTGGACCTCGGCGACGACGCCGCGGTGGACGCGAACGCCAAGCTGCTGGTGCCGGCGGAGCTGCAGAACGTCCAGGCCACCGCCGGGCCCCTGGAGGTCGGCGAGCAGCTGACCGGCAACGACGTCACGGAAGCCGCCCGCAACGCCGACTCGCTGCTGGTCACCAAGCAGTTCCGCGACGGCCTGGTGCCCTTCGTGGCCGACGTGATCAGCCGCGCGGCCAACGCCGACCACAGCGTGCACAAGCCCGCCCAGCGCCTGGTCGGCCACGGCAACCCGCACCGCGGCGAGCTGGAGAACCTGCTGTCCGACCAGCTGCTGCGCCCGAACGCCAAGATCCTCATGCAGGACGACGGCGGCTACGGCCACCGGATGACGCTCGCGGAGCAGACCTTCGCCAGCGACTACCGCGTCGACCTGAAGTACCGGGTGTTCAACCCGGAGCTGATCGGGCAGCAGAGCACCAGCCGCAACGAGCGGATGCAGGGCCGGTCCACCTCGGAATCGGTGACCGACGTGAAGAACCCGGCGGCGGGCTCGGCGACCGGCGGTCTCACGGCCCTGGACGGCATCGGCTGGGTGGCCCCGGAGGGCACCGCGGGCACCAAGCACAAGCTCACCACCGACGCCAACGACGGCATCGACCAGCAGACCCGAACCCGCCACGCCGACCAGACCCGCCACCTGTTCAAGCTCGACGTCCAGTACACGGCAACGGCCACGGCCACCTCCCGCCGCGGCAACACCACGACGTACGAGAACACGGCAACCCGCCGAGGCGGCCTCTGGGCCTCCCTGACCGAAGCCGAGGCCAAAGCCCTCGGCTGGCTGGAGGACGACGCGCCGGAGTCCGAGCCGCAGCCCGAATCCAGCGGCTCGCAGCTGCAGGACATGTTCATGGCGGCGCTGAACCCGCCGAAGAAGCTGCCGGGCATCGACGCGCACGGCCGGGCGGTGTACTTCAGCTCGAACGACGTGCAGGTGACTCCGCTGCGGTACGGCGACGGCCAGTCGATCGGCGTCACGTTCCAGACCGAGCAGCACGAGCTCAAGGTGAAGCAGGAGTTCGCCGAGAACACCGGCGGCAGCGGCATGACAGCGCTCTACGACGCGGGCGTCACCACGAAGGACCAGCTGGCGAACGCCACGCCGAAGTACGCGCAGATGGACTGGGCGGCGAAGGGCGGGGCGGCGCCGTTCTACATCAACGCCCACGGCCTCCCGAGAACCTTCGAGATCACCACCCCGGAGGGCACGGTCCAGGTCAGCGGCCAGGTCTTCGCGAACGTCCTCAAGCAGTCGGAGATCTTCCAGCAGGCGCTGGCGGAGTACCGCGCGAACCACCAGCAGGAACTGATGTCCTTCCAGCTCCTGGCCTGCAAGGCGGGCAGGATCGACGGCCCGGGCGGAGCGGCCTTCGACTTCCAGCAGGCGCTGCACGAGCACTTCCCCGACGTGGAAGCGGTCTACGCGAGCACCGAAGACGTGACGGTCGCCAACGACGGCACCCACGGAGTCCTCAACGGCGGCGACTGGAACAAGTTCACCCCCACCTCGACCACCTCGGCGACCCGGCCAGCAGGCACCGAGAACCAGCCGAGCACGAAGCCGACGCACGTCGACGTGGAAGGCCGGGACGGCGCGGAGCAGTTCGAGGAGTTCGCCGACAAGTTGAGGTCCTTCGCGGGCGGCCCGGTCGAGAAGCTCCACGCCGAGCTCACCCAGCTGTTCGAGGACTTCCTCGAGAGCATCCCCGCCGACCAGCGCGCCGGAAGGCTGAAGCAGGCCTGGGACCTCGTCGACCAGCTGCCGGACAGCTACCCGCCGGAGTCGGTCAACGCAGCGCTCGACGTCCTGGCCCAGCTCGACCCCTCGCGCGCCGTGCTCGCGATCCCCGGCGCCACCTACCTGTCCGGGAGCGTGGTGCCGCCCGGCCCGGGTTCGGGCTACATCAACCGGGACATCCCGGCCGTGGTCACCATCGAGCACGAGCACTACACGCCGGTCTACATGACGGTGTTCGCCGATGCCCTCGGAGAGCTGCGCCCGGAGGCCCCGGGGACACGTCCCGAGGAGATCGGCCTGCGGCACAAGGACTTCGGGCAGGACGAGCACGGCGTGGTCCAGATCCACACCGGAAGCCCCAAGGACACCGAGCTCACGCTGTGGGTGAGCATCGGCCAGGCGCTGCGGCAGGTCAAGTGGCTGGAGAAGTACCGGTACCAGGGGCGCGCGCAGAACCCGATGATCCGCTCCTTCCTGATCCCGCTGAGCGTCGCCAACGAGATCTCGCGCGAAGCGGTGACCGAGCACGACTCCGGTGGTCGCACCGAGGACCTGAACGTGGACAAGCACTTCGGGGCCAACCAGTTCGGCATCAAGAACCCGGTCTCGCTGGAGAAGCTGCGGAAGTTCGCCCTGCCCGGATCCCTGCGCACCTACACGGACGGCGATGTCGAGGGCAACCCGCACTCGTGGGGCGACGTCCGCCCGCTCGACGAACTGCGGGGCAAGCTGGGCGTGCCCGGCGAGCTGCGGGACTTCCGGGTGTACACCGAATCCGCCAGCTCGCCGGAGCCCGGCGAGTTCCTCGGGCACCACCAGTACGCCGCGATCACGTCCACGCTGCGGCGGATCGCCGCCGGTCACACCGGCAACCGGGGCCTGCTGGAGCGGGGCGAGAAGCGCGCGTCGAAGGCCTACGTGAAGCAGTTCTTCAAGGCGCACGCCCCGGAGGGGATCCTGAAGCAGGGGTACCGGGCGGCGGGCAACACCTTCGTGCACAGCTATGTGATCCCGTGGGCCACGCAGTCGCGCATCAACGAGGAGCTCTACAACGCCTACGAGCACTTCCTCGGCAGCAGCGCACCCCGCTGGCCCGTGGGGTACCGCCTCTCGGAGCAGGCGGCGTCCTTCCGCGGGCAGCGTCGTCCCGACGCCATCAAACTCGGTGCTGACCAGCGGGAACTCCTGGAAGTCCGGAAGGCGGTGCGGGACGGGTTCCTGCAGCTGGACATCTCCAACGCGCTGTTCCAGGAGGCCAGGGACCTCGGAGGAGGGGTGCCGAAGCTGGTCAACGACCTCAAGGGCGAGCGGAAGAAGATCCTGGACGACTACCTCTTCAAGATCGGTGATCGGAACGTGCTGCTCGAAGGCCGCGCCCGTGACTATGCGGTGAAGGCCCGGGAGAGCCTCGGCGAGCTGGTGAAGGTCCTGCGGAAGGTGGAGTCCGAGGGGGAGCTGCAGGAGGTGCCGGAACTCATCAAGCTCGCCAGGGCGCTCGAGGAGATCTGCGAAGCGGCGGGCGTCCGGTGGTGATGCCGTCCCCGTTATCGGTTACTTGAAGTGGGTTCGTCCCGGGTGGAGGCTCGGCGGTGGTTGACGTTTGGGGTTCGGAGATGATGCAGGACGAGCAGGACCGGGCGAGGCACGAGCTGCTGCTGCGGCTCGCGCCGAGGCTGCCCGACGACGTGGTGTGGCAGGCGCGGAGCTGGCTGGCCGCTGACCAGTGGCCGCACGCGGCTCGGCTGGTCGTGCAGGTGTTCCTGGAGTGGAACGAGCCGCTGCCGCCGGACGCCCGCGGGATCCTGCTCGACGGCGTGGACCCGGCGACCGCCGAGCGGGTCGCAGAGCTCGAAGACGCCGACGACGTTTCGGTGCTGCTGTGGGATTTCGAGGCCCGCGAGGACGAGACGTCGGAGAGGTACGCCGAAATCGTCCGCGCCTACCTCGAAGACCTGCCCGGCACGCACACCGCGTGGTCGGCTTGGCGAACCTCCGGCGGGGCGGCTCGTCCGCTGCACCTGGTGGAAACCCAGGGCGGGATGAAACCGCACGTGATCGCGGCTGAACTGGCGGACCGCCTCTGGCGCGCGGGCCTGCCCAGCCCGCAGGTGGAGGTGTTCCACCCGGACAGCCCGCTGGACGCCTACTACCACGCCCCGGCCCTGGTCGCGGGCCGCGAGATCCACGCGACCGGGCCCGCGCCGCACGTCGAGCTGGCCCGCTTCGACGAGAGCTCCGAGGACCGCGAACCACCGGGGCCGATCCGGGACGCCCAGCTCGCGTACCTCGAATCCGGCACTCCGCTGACGGAAGAGGACACCCTGGTCCCGGACCTGTTCGCGGACGACGGGGAACCGGTCGTCCCGGTGGCCCTCCGCACGGACGGCGCCTGGATCTGGTCCGACCTGACGACCCACTACCTCCGGACCCGCGGCATCGCCCTCCCGGAAGCATTCCGGGCCCACATCGCGGAAGCCGGTCCGAAGGCCCGCACCCCGACCCGCCGCGAATGGGTCGCGATGGTCGCCCTGGAGAACACCCCGCAACCGGCGTGAGCCGCGATCGGAGGAGGTCGTTGCGTTGAGCGCGGAACCGCAGTGGGTGTTCCTGATCGACCCGTCGAGGCAGCAGCGGAGCGGGCAGCCACCCCGCTCTGCGGTGGTCGGCGGCTGGTACGTCGAACCCGACGGCACGACGGGCCGGTTCCACGCGAACCCCGACTACGAGCCCGGCCCGGACTCGCCCACCGACCCGCTCGACGCCGCGCTGCGCCTGGCAGCCCGGGGCGAGCTGCAGGCCGAGCAGCTCCTGGCCGTGCTGGGTGAGGCGGCGTTCGGCATCGCTGTCGACGACGCAGGAGCCCCGGTGGTGGCCCCGGCCCCGGACGGGGTGCCCACGGTCCTGGTGACCAGCGCGCCCGCGCACCGTGCCCGAGTTCAGGTCGCGGCCTGGCGGGACGCCACCGCAGCGGAGCTGTCCCAGGTGCTGTCGGCCGAAGGTGTCGACGCCCTGATCAACCCCGGCTCAACAGCCTCGATGCGCATCCTCGCGGAAGCACTCCGCAGGGCCACCGCGCAGGTTCCGTGAGTGCTTAGGTGCGAGGCGGTCCCCAACCTCGTGAGTGTTTTGCCGGGCCGCCGGGTACTTCGTCGCCGACCGCGAGCAGTGGGCGGCTTTCATCGCCGCCGTGAAGACCGACCGGTTCGAGCCGTGAGCTCGCCGGGGACGACGAAGCCGGTCAGAGTCCCATTTCTCGGGTGGGTCGGGCCAGTTCGTCGGCTGCGGCGCGGCGGCACTGATCGTCGCGCCGCAGGTGCTCGATCAGCGCTTCGACCCTCACGAGCCGGTCGGTCCCGGCTGTGCGGAACTCGTTTTCGCCCTTCTCCAGCAGGTGGACCAGGTATGGGCGGGAGACGTTGAGGAAGTCCGCCCCCTGCTGGATGGTCAAGTCCGCGTCGGCGGGGAAGAGCGCAGCGCCATGACGGCCGTCCTTTCTCCTGCACTGGTCGGCAGCGTCTGAAGCGGCTGGGCTGGGGTGCAACCGAGTTCCCCCGGTTGTCCCCGTATTCGGTTACTTGTTCGTGCGCTCGCTGTTGACCAGGCTCTGAGCAGGGGCTCGGTGGCTTCAGCGCACCGCCTCCGCTGCGCGTGACCGCGCGTCCCCTGCCGGTGGGAGCAGTTGGCGATGTCGCGGCTGGAACGACTCAACCGATGGGAACCGACAGATGAGCCCGAGCGGCAAAGATGCGTCCACTGCAGGTGAGCACCCCTGGGAGCAGGCCTCCGGCGTCAGCGTGCACGCCGTTGCCGAGGCCGCCGACAGCGAGTTGAAGGCCGCCGCCGCGGACACCCAGGTGATGCCCGCCGTCGAGAAGTCCGCGCTGGCCGAGCCGGTCGCCGCCGCCAGCGGCAAGGTCGAGGCCGCGACCAGCACCAAGGCCGAGGCCGAAGCGGAGACCAAGGTGGCGGCCGTCGCCACCACCACCGCGAAGGCCCCGAAGACCGAGAAGGCCGCGGCGCGTCCCGGCAACCGCGTCTCCAAGCCGGTGATCGCCGCCGCTGCGGTGGCCGGGTTGGTGCTGCTTTCCGTTCCGCTGCTGGTCATGGGGCTGTCCAAGGACGACGGCCCGCAGCGGGGGTTGCCGGTGCCCGCCGCGTTCGAGGACGACGCGCAGGCCCAGTCCGGGTTCGTGCCGGGCGTGGCGCAGGAGCAGTCGAACCCCGGGCAGCAGGTGCCGCCGCCCGCACCGCCCGTCGGCAACGGGAACCCGGCCCCGCCGCAGGTCCCGGCCGAAGGGGGCGCCCCGCCGCCACCGCCCGCCGGGGAGACCAACCGCGTCCAGGAGAACCCCGCGCCACCGGCCGGGCCGACCTTCACCGCGGTCGCCGGGCCGGGCTGCGCGGGCGGCAGCTTCAGCACCCCCGGCTACTACACCCAGGGCGAGGCGGGCTGGAAGACCAGCAGCAACGGCGCCCACGCCGCCGACGGCTGCAACGGCTCGTTCTCCTCGCTGCCGATGTCGGGTGACCCGAACAAGGACGGTGACAACGCCGCGGTCTGGCGGTTCACTACTGGTGACGTCAGGCAGGGCAGCTGCCAGGTGTCGGTGTTCGTCCCCCGCGGCGGCCTCACGCGGGTCGGCGGCGACCCGAGCTACTACACCGTCTACCGGACGGACCAGACGTCGAACCCGGTCGGCGACTTCCGCATCCACCAGGTTCGGCAGCAGGGCGGTTGGGTCGACGCGGGCCGCTTCCCGGTCAGCGAGGGACGTTTGACCATCAAGCTGCACTCACGCGGCATCGACTGGACCAACGACGGGCCGACCTACGCGCGCCACGCGGCGGCGCAGATCAAGGTCGCTTGCGGCGCGTGAGATCGGCATCGATCTTGACGGAGGAGACCGTGTTCGTTTGGGAGCAGGGCGTGTTCATGCCCGCCGAGGTGGACGCGATGGCCGGTTCCGAGGCGCTGGACGGAGTTCTGCTGCACTTCGCCGCCGAGATGCCCGACCGCCTCGCCACCGCGATCGGCCACCAGCTGGACAGCGGCGACGTGCTGGGCGCGGCCCTGGCGCTGGCGTCCTTCGCCGCCCGCCGCGACCTGCTCGTCTCCAACGGCGACCGGCGAACCCTGCGCGAGGCCATCGAGTCCCACCGCGGCGACACGACCTCCGTCGACCAGCTCGACCGCCGGGCCGGTGCCCGCCAGACGCCGCCGGTCGCCGACACGCGGGTCATGCCCGCGGTTCCCCCGCAGGTCCCGCCCCGCTCGGGCACTCGCCAGCCGGTCCGGCGGGAGCACGCGGGCGGGCGGCCGACCGTCCCGGTGCCGGTCCGCCGCCCGGAGCGGCGGGTCGACCCGACCGCGCAGACCGTCCTGATGCCCGCCATCCGCGGGTGACCAGTGCGATTTCAATGAGGTTTTTCCAACCTCGTTCTGCGTGGCGGTGCCGGTGGCGGAACCTCAGCGCCCGCCTGGACTGCGGGTGCCCAACTTTATGTATGCCAATACACGGCAGTTGGGCCGTCCTCGCCAGGCGAACGCTGAGAACCCGCGGCGGTGCCGGTTGCGGGGGTGGGCTATGCGCCTGGCGGCGCATGCGACCCTCGCCGACCGGTGCCGGTCGCCCTTCGCGGCTGCGGTCCACGGACAGGATGAAAAAGGCTCAATGGAAATCGCAGGTCTGATTTCCATTGAAATCGCACCCCACCGGAACCCCCGGTCCTTCCCGCGGACCGGGTTCGCACCGCGCCGCGCACCCAGATCCCGCGCCCCGGGTGCGCGGCGCGGTCGCGCGAATGGTCGTGAGTAGCCCCAACGCGCTCACGACCCTTTCTTACAGTTTCTTACAACCTTTCCGACCATCCCTTACAGCTGCTCGACAACTCTTCGCGGGCAGCGCTCCCGCCGGTAGCGTTCTCGGTGTCCGAAAGCGGCCGGGAAAGCACCGGCCCCGAACAATTTCCGCCGAATCGCGACGAACAGCCGATGCTGCCTGTGCCGCGGCGCGAACCGGCGAAGTGTGGGAGTGAATCGCCTTGCTGATGCGCGTGCTGTCGGAAGTCACGGTGTTCGCCGACCAACCGGAGCTGCAGGAGAAGGTCACCCGGATGCTGGGCGAGGCCCCGCAGCGGTCGCTCACCGACGTCGCCGTGCTCGCCTTCGGCGGAGCCACCCCGATCGAGTCCCTGCAGCACTGCGTGTCCCGGCTCAGCCGCTCCTACCGGGTGCTGGTGGTCCTGCCGGAGCAGGCGTTCGACCAGGTCCCGGGGCTGCTGCGGGCCGGTGCGCTGGGCTTCCTCGGCACCGGCTGCGACCAGCAGGAGTTCCACGACGCGCTGGCCGTGGTGGCGCGCGGCGCGGTGTACGTGACGTCGGGTTCCCGCCAGGCGCTGACCGGCGTGAGCCCCGAGGCCGAGGCCGTGCAGCAGGTGCTCACCCGGCGCGAGCAGGAGGTGCTGCGCTGGATCGCCGACGGCTACACGCACTCCCAGGCGGCCCGCCGGATGGGGCTGTCCGCGGCGACGGTGGACACCTACGTCAAGCGCATCCGCGCCAAGCTGGAGGTCCGCAACAAGGCCGAGCTGACCCGCAAGGCCATCGAGCTGGGCGTGGTCCGACGGGAACCCCTTCTAACCGCGGCCTGACGACGGCGCTCAGGCCAGCGGGAGGGTGGCGGTGAAGCGGCAACCGCCCTCGATGTTGTCCACCGCCACCTCGCCGCGGTGCGCCTCGACGATGCCGCGCACGATGGCCAGCCCCAGCCCGCCGCCGACGTCCTTGCCCGCCGGGCGCGCGGGAGTTCCGCGCCAACCGGGTTCGAAGACCTTCCCCAGGTCCTCCTCCGGAATCCCGCCGCAAGCGTCCGAAATGGACAGCACGGCCACCCCGCCGGCGGAGTGCGCGGACACCGTCACCGCGCCGCCGGGGTGGGTGTGCCGGACGGCGTTGCCGAGCAGGTTGCCCAGCACCCGGCTGATCTGCCGGACGTCCACCCGGACCTCGATGGACTCGATGCCGCCGGGCACCAGCCGCACCCCGCGGTTGCGCGCCTGCGGCTCGATGGCGGTCACCGCGTCGTTGATCAGGTCCGGCAGCCCCACCGGCGTCAGCGACAGCGTGAGCGAGTTGGACTGGATGCGGGACAGGTCGAACAGGTCCCCGACCAGCTGGTCCAGCCGCTGCGTCTCCTGCAGGATCAGCCCCAGGTAGCGGTCCTGGTCGCGGGCCATGCCGTCCTGCAGCGCCTCGGTCATGGCCCGCAGCCCGGCCAGCGGGGTGCGCAGGTCGTGCGAGACCCAGGCGATGAGCTGCCGCCGCGAGGCCTCCAGGACCCGCTCCTGCTCGCGGGACGCGGTCAGCGCCGCGCTGGTCGCGGCGAGTTCCTGGGTCAGCACGGCGAGCTCCGCGGATCCGGACTGGGCGGGCGCGGCGAACCGCCCGTCCTCGCCCATGGTGCGGGTGGCGCGCGCGAGGTTCCGGCTGCCGTGCAGGATCCGCGCGCCGAGCAGCAGGCACAGCGCGAGGGAGACGGCGGTCGTCGGGATGCAGGCCAGCAGCACGGCGGTCATCGCCTGCTCGGTGAACACCCCGAGGAAACCCAGCGCGGCGAAGGTGAACGCGATCTCGATGACGGTGACCACCGAGAGCACCATCATCATCACGACCAGTGAGCTCCGGCGCATCATCCACAGGACGACGGCGCCGAGCACCCCCACGGCCACCGAGCACCAGAGCGAGACGAGAGCGACGAAGATGAGGTCTCGCATGGCCTTCGTTTCTGTTCGCGGCAACGGATCGTTCACGTTCGATGAAGGTGCCCCCGCGCAGGTTTCCCCCAGAACGGCGCAAAGTATAAGGTACGGACCGGAAAGCGGTGCGCCGTTCGGGGATCAGCACCGTTCCCGGACTTCTGGAGTTAGTGATACGAGTGACGTCGGGAACTGACCGGAATGACGGGCCGGACGGCGAATCGCTGGATTCGCTGCCCCCGGGACTGCGGATCTACGCGCCGCCGGAAGGCACCCCGGTGGAACCGGCGAAACCCGCCGAGCCCTCCTACGAGCAGGTCCCGCTGGCGTCGCTGTCCGGCACCGCCCCGGCGCCGCAGCCGTCCGCCGACCCCAGCCCGGCCAAGGGCGTCGGCCTGCCGTCGAAGTTCTCGCTGCTCGCCCTGGCGGCGGCGGCCGTGGTCCTGGTGTCGGTGCCGTTCGTGATCGCGCTGCTGATGACCGGCAACCGCGAGGCCGACCACGTCGCGATCGGCATGAACTCCTCGACGCCGCAGGAGACCGACGGCGTCGAAGCGCCGGAACCGGCGCTCCCCGCGCAGGAACCGCAGGAGGTCCTGCCGCCGTCCCCGGCGCAGAATCCGGGCACGACCGAGCCGGAGACCCCGGTGCGCAACCCCGCCCCGCCGCCCGCCGAGCCGCCGTCGGGCGAGGTGTCGCTGATCGCCGGACCCGGGTGCGCGAACAACGCGAAGCAGCAGTACCAGGCGGTCGGCTACTACGAGGACGGCTCCGAGGGCTGGTACTCCCGCAGCGGCGGCAGCACCGACGCCGGTTGCCGGGGAACCTTCGACGCCATGCCGATGTCGGGCAAGGCCAACACCTCGAACTCCGGCCTGTTCGCCAAGTGGACCTTCGACGTCTCCCCGGGCCTGACGGCGGCGTCCTGCCGGATGTCGGTCTACGTCCCGAACGACGGCGACCGCCGCAACGTCGGGGCCACCGCCGCGCACTACTCGATCTTCAACGGCTTCGACCAGGGCGCGGCGAACGTGATCGGCGTCGAGGACGTCGACCAGCCCGCCAACCGCGGCAAGTGGGTCGACCTCGGCACCCACCGCGTCGACCAGGGCAAGATCTCCGTCAAGCTGCACAACCGCGGCGAGGACTGGGAGGGCGGCGCGGACGGCGACGGCGCCCACGTCGCGGCCAGCCAGATCCGCGTCACCTGCACCGCGGCCTGACCGAGCAGAAGGGCGCCTCCCCGTCGCGGAGAGGCGCCCTTCGCGGTTCGCGATCAGAAGACGGTGACGCCCTGCGCCGACGGCTGGAACGATCCGATCTGGATCGACTTCACCGGGAACTCGGCGTACTCCCCGGCGCTCTGGTCGAAGGAGATGCGGGCGTTGGTCGTGGTGTCGGTGCCCGGCATCGAGGCCTTGAACCCGGTGGCGACCCGCGCGTCGGGGTCGTCCTTGCCGCCCAGCTCGAGCTTCACCCCGGCGAAGGCGGTCTTCCCCGGCTCGATGCGGGTCGAGGTCGGCGCGCCGGGGATCTCGACCTGCTGCGTCGGCACCTCGATCTCGGAGTTCGACATGTCCAGCGGCACCAGCCCGGCCCAGCCGTCGACCGTGCAGGCCTGCTGCGAGCGGTTCACCGCGGTCAGCAGCAGGACGCCGGGCCGGTCCGGCTGCACGGTGAGCGTCACGTCGACGTCCTCGGCGGTGCAGCTGGCCTCCTGCGCCTGACCGGTGCCCCCCACCTGGCCGCTGGCCTGCTGGACCTGCCCGCCGACCTGGCTGGACAGGGCGTTGGTGCCCGGAGCGGGCGCGCTGGTCGCGCCCTGAGCGCACCCGGTCAGCAGGGCGGCCCCGCCGACGAGAGCAGCGACGGCGCCCAGCGCACGAGTCCGGTTGAGCATGGTGGATTCCCCTCCGTTGTTCCTGCCGGGTGCGTCCCAACACCCTTTGCCCGGAAGACGCGCGCTACCACTCGAGGTTGCGCGAACCCCGGAAGTCGTCCGCGACCAGCGAGAACGAGAACCGCCCCCGATCGGCCAACGGCCAACCTGATGTGCCACGAACAGGTGAATCGCCAACGGGGCGCCCGGGTTGTGACCTTCATCGGAGGAGAAACCGCCCACCAGTACCGCACAAGATCGTCCGGACCTTGTAACCTGGGGCACGCGGGGCGTTAGCTCAACTGGCAGAGCAGCGGACTTTTAATCCGCGGGTTCAGGGTTCGATCCCCTGGCGCCCCACGAGACGGCGAAGGCTGCTCGCCGATTGGGCAGCTTCGCCGTTGTCCGCCTCTTCCGCTGCGGGGGCCGGGCCCCCGCAGACCCCCACGGTGCGTCGGCTCCGCGCTTCGGGGAGCGTGCCCGGCCTGGTCGTGGACCAGCGCTTCCTCGGGTTCGTGCGGAGCGCGGGTCGGATGGCGAAAGTCCCAGGTCATGAGGCTGGGAGGCCTGGGAGAGTTGAGATGCCGATGATCGTGTGGTGGCGCAAGCCACCCAGCGCCGAGGGGCGGCCCGATGGTCGGGCTCTCGTTGCGGCGCGTGTGTGCGTGGTCGCTCCGTGGGTGTACCTCGCCGTCTTCCTGCCCGTTGCCGTGCTGGCGCCGGTCACCGCCCGGGTGGGCGTGTGGGGGCTGCGGGTGCTGGTGGTCCTGGCCGTGGCCGGGTTGATCGCCGTGTTCGTCCGGCATCCCCACGACGATCAGGACGGGGACCTCACCTTCACCATGGGGTTCGGGTCGGTGCTGATGGCGCTGCCCGCCTTGATGGGGCTGTTCTGGCCGCTGGCCCTGCTCCCGCTGGTCGTCCCGGTCCTCATGATCGGTGCAGCCGTCCACAGGCGTCTGCGCCGATAAGTCCTGGTGCACCGTGTCCTGAAGTCCTCTGTGGTCGGTCCGATCCGTGGCTCTCACCTGTTGAAGGCCCGCAGGAGGCAGGATCCGATGCCGTCCAGGACGACGGCGATCACGATGATTTCCACTGTCTTCCCGGGGAAAACGGGTCCGGGGTGCGTTCGGAGGTGCTCGTCACCAGTCCCGGAAAGGGAATGGTGGCGTGCGATTGCGGTCATCGGCCAACCAAGTCCGATGTGGACGAACCGACTGCGCGTGGCCGACGGCGCTGCTGAGGGCTGATCTGCTCACAGCAGCGTGAGCGGCCAAGCGTGTCGGGGTGGGGGCATGGTCGGGGCATGACGAACGACGACAGGCGGCCGCTGTTCGACCACCGGCTCCGGGAGCGGTTCTTCAGCCAGCGGGTCCTGGTGCTCGACGGGGCGCTCGACGACGACAACGGGACGGTGCTGACCACCCAGCTGCTGTCCCTCGCCAGCGAGGATCCGCGGAAGGACATCGCGCTGTGGATCCACTCGCCGGGCGGTTCGGTTCCCTCGATGCTGGCCATCCGCGACGTGATGCGGCTCGTGCCGTGCGACGTGGCCACGCTCGCGCTGGGGCTGGCGTGCAGCGCCGGGCAGTTCCTGCTGTCCGCGGGCACGCCGGGCAAGCGCTTCGCGCTGCCGCACGCCCGGATCCTCATGCACCAGGGGTCGTCCGGGATCAGCGGGTCGGCGGTCGAGGTGGAGGTGCAGGCCGACGACCTGCGGCACACCCGGGACACCGTGCTCGGGCTCATCGCGGAGGACACCGGCCAGCCGGTCGAGCGGATCTTCGCCGACTCGCTGCACGACCGCTGGTTCACCACCGCGCAGGCGAAGGAGTACGGCTTCATCGACCACGTCGTCGACAGCCTCGACCAGGTCGTGCCCGTCCGCACGCACCAGCTCGGAATCGGTTCGACGGCAGGAGGCGGCGAATGAGCACCTACACCATCCCCAACGTCATCACGCGCACCGCGGCGGGCGAGCGGATCATGGACGTCTACTCGCACCTGCTGTCGGAGCGGATCGTCTACCTCGGCACCGCGATCGACTCGGGCGTGGCGAACGCGCTGATCGCCCAGCTGCTGCACCTGGAGGCGGACAACCCGGACCGCGAGATCAACTTCTACATCAACTCCGAGGGCGGCGACCCGTCCGCGATGCTCGCGCTGTACGACACGATGCGCTACATCAAGGCGCCGGTGGCGACGACGTGCGTGGGGCAGGCCGTCGCGGCGGGCGCGGTGCTGCTGGCCGCGGGCGAGGCCGGGCGCCGGTCGGTGCTGCCGCACACCCGGGTGGTGCTGCACCAGCCCGCGGCGCAGGGGCGCGGCGCGATCCCGGACCTCATCATCCAGGCCGACGAGGTGGTGCGGGTGCGCACCCAGCTGGAGGAGATCCTCTCCGCGCACACCGGCCGCGACGTCGCGGACCTGCGGCACGACACCGACCGGGACCGCGTGTTCGACGCGGCGGGCGCCGTCGAGTACGGGCTCGCCGACCGGGTTCTGGACCGCCGGGCCTGAGCTCAGGCGGCCATGAGCACGGGTCCTGCGGGACGGCGCCCGGCAGCGGGACCCGTGCCGCGGACCCGGCGGACGTCGCTGGCGATGCCGATGAGCAGGTCGTCGAGGCCGACGCCCAGCGCGCCCGCGACCGCGGCGATCATCTCGCTCGACGGCTCCTTGCGCCCGCGCTCCATCTCGGAGAGGTACTGCGGCGAGATACCGGCCCGCTCGGCGACGTCGACGAGACGCCCGCCCTGCTCCTCCCTGATCGCCCGCAGGTTCCGCCCCAGCGCCTCGCGCCACAGCGGTTCCGGCTCTCGATCAGGCGCAGGGGCGCGCCGCTGGTGGAAGGGAAGGATGTCCGCCATTCCGCCATCCTGACACCGATCCGGCCCCCGGACGCAGCGGTTCCGCTACCAGCGGAAACCGCGCACCGCGCCGGGCGGCTACTTGCTGATCTTGCGAGCCGCGAACACGACGATCAGCACCAGGGCGGCCAAGACGCCGAAGACGACGAGCAGTTCGGTCAGGCTGGGCATCGCGGACACGGAGAACATGCCGCCAGCATCCCACGCGGCCTCCGTCCGTCCCCAGCCTTTCGCCGAAGCACCACAGTGGACGGTTGTGGACTTCGCTGGCTTCTGCGCCGCGATGAAGCCCAGTTGTCGGCCGCGGTCAGCGGGGTTCGGGGAGGTCGAGTTGGTTTCGCAGGTCTGCCAGGGCCTGGGTTTTCTCCTCGTCACGCCAGTCTTCGACGTACCGGTGGAGGACGAGGATCAGCCTGCGGGCGCGGTCGTGGCGTTCGGCGCTCCAGGTCTTCAGCCGGTCCAGGCCGCGTGCACCGGTTCGAAGTCCGCGCCCGCGGGGAACAGGTGCAAGCCGATGTCGGCGAGGGCGGGGCGGCTCAAATACTCGAAGTGCCAGGCGGTTTCGAAGGAGAGCATCACCCCGGCCAGCGGGCCCAGCCAGGGGTCTTCGCCTGCGGCGACCTGCTCCAGCCACTTCTCGCAAGCCTCGCCGAGGCCGTTCTCGGCGAGTCCAACACGGCCAGCGCCATGGCCGCGTGCCCGGCCGCGGTGGTGCGGCCCGATTCGGCGATCGCGCCGAGCGAGGTTCGGGCTTGCGCGACATCGCCCGCGCGGTAGGCGGTCAGCGCGAGTTCGACCTCGTCCGGGATCGGGCTCAGCGGGTCGGGAGGGAGCGGCCGCGGGAACCCGTTGGCGTCCAGCAGGGCGTTTCGGTCTGCAATCGGGTTCATCGCGGCGCATCTTGGCAGAACAGGCCGACAGCGCGGAGGGCCAGGAGGAGCGGGAGGGAGCCGACGTCGCGGATCACCGGGGGAAGGCTCGGGGCTTCGAGGATCGGGGTTCCCGCGCGGAGTTCCGCGCTCAGGGCGGGGAGGTCGACCTCCAGGGCGGTGACGTCGGAGCTGTACAGGCGTTCCGCGCCGCGCGGGGCCGTGTCGCGGACTTCGGTGCTCGACACCGACAGGTGGGTCACCGCGAAGAACTCCGGTTTCGCCCCTCGTTCCATCCAGCGGGCGAAGCCCGTCAGCTCGGTGCTCGCGATGGTCTCCGGGGACAGGCCCGTCTCCTCGCAGAGTTCGCGCTCCATGCCGGTTCGCAGGACCTCGGCCAGGGTGGGGCGCTCGGTGCCTTCGGCGTCGACGAGGTCGCGGGGTTCCAGGGAGCCGCTGCCGGACGGGGCCAGCAGCAGGGGGCTGGCCGTGTTGCGGTCGGATTGGCCGACCAGCAGCAGCTTTCCGTCGGTCGTGAACGCCAGCGTGGAGATGCCCACGACGTCGGACAGGATGCTGGCCGTCAGCGGGCGGATGCGGCCGGAGGCGTCGGTGAGCAGGCGGCGGCGCGGGTCGAGGTCCTCGCCGGTCTCCCGGTTGGTGATGCGCATCGCGCACAGCTCGTTGGAGCACTGGAAGTCGAAGAACCGGGCGCGGTGCAGCACGACCTCGGCCTCGCCGGAACCCGGCAGCGGGTCGGTGCGCAGGCCCACGACCGGGCCGTTGAACAGCAGGCGCCCGCGGGCCCGGATGGGCAGCACGTGCGGGGCCGTGGCGCGCAGGATCGGCGGGAGCCGGTAGGGCTCGTCGGCCAGCCGCACGGTGAAGGTCCGGTCCCGCAGGGTGCGGTCGATCTCGTCGCTGAGCAGCGCGGTTCCGCGGTTGGGCAGGTAGCTGTACGCGGCGTCCGGGTACGCGGCCGGTGGTGGGAGCTGCTCGTGCGGGAACGGGGCCGCGATCAGCGAGAACTCGTGGGAGGACCAGCGCTGCCGCAGGTTGCGGAAGTCGCGGACGAAGGTCGCGGTGCCCAGCAGCAGGGCGATCACCGAGATCGCGACGCCGACCGCGCTGGGCAGGATGGTGATCGCGCCGAGCAGCACGCCGAGGGCGGACACCAGCACGGGCCATTCGCGGACCGCGAGGAACCAGGTGTAGTCGGCCTTGGACCGCGCGCGGCGCAGCAACTTGCGCAACCGAGACCCCCGATGATCGAGTTCCGGAACTCGATCACAGTAGGGCAGCCGGGCTCGCCGCGGGGAGGGTCTCGCGGGAGTACGGCGAACTCCCGCGAGACCGGCTCAGGCCTTGACGTCCGACGGGTGGGTGGCCAGCGGCGTGACGTGGATGTCCATGTACGGGAACAGCGGCAGGCCGGAGAGGAGGGCGTGCAGCTCGTCGTTGGAGTCGACGTCGAAGATCGAGATGTTCGCGTACTCGCCGACGATGCGCCAGATGTGCGGCCACTTCCCGGCGCGCTGCAGCTCCTGCGAGTAGGCCTTCTCCCTGGCCAGGATCTCGGTCCGGGCCTCGGGGTCGAGGTCGGGCGGCAGGTGGACGTCCATCCGCACCTGGAACAGCACTGTCAGTCCTCCTGCGGGTCGAGCTCGAAACCGTATTCGATCCTAGCGGTGCCGTCGTCCTGGACGACCGGCGCGAGGATCAGCTCCGGCTTCACCGCGCTGGCGATGTCGTCGTCGTTGTGCGGGTCGCCCGGGAAGTACAGCTGCGCGACGAGCTCCTGGTGGCCGGGCGCGGTGACCTTGACGTGCAGGTGCGCCGGGCGCCACGCGTGCCAGCCCGCGGCGGCGATGAGCTTGCCGCAGGCCCCGTCGGTGGGGATCTGGTACGGCGCGGGCTGGATGGTGCGGATCCGGAACTTGCCGTCCGGGCCGGTGGTGAAGGTGCCGCGCAGGTTCCACTCCGGGATGCCCGGGGCGAACTGGCTGTAGTAGCCGTCGGCGTCGGCCTGCCACAGCTCCACGGTCCCGGCCAGCGGGGTGCCGTCGATCGAGGTGATCGCGCCCTCCCACAGCAGCGGGGTGCCCGGCTCGCCGTCGCGCATCGGCAGCGAGGCGTCCGCGCCGCGCTCGGGCGCGTTCGGGACGTAGTACGGGCCCTCGATCGAGCCCTTGCTGCCCCGGCGGCCGGCGGTGGCGACGTCCTCGACCACGTGCTCCACCCACACGTCCAGGAACAGCGGCCACTCGCCGTCCTGGCCGACCTGGATCAGCCACGCCTTCAGCGCGTTGTACTCGTCGTAGGTGACCCGGTGCTCGCGGATCGTCCGGTGGATCGCGTCGAGGACCTCGCGGGCGAGCAGGTCGACCCGCTCCTTCGGGGTGTCCTTGACCGCCTCGTAGGGCGACTTGTCGTGGTGGAAGCGCTCGGTCGCAGCAGCTCCCGACGCGGCTGCGGTGGCGGTCTCCTCAGCGGTGCTCATCTGGTTCCTCCAATCCCGTCGTGGGCGGCGGTGGCGCTCACGAGGTGCGGTAGTGGGCGAGCTTGTCCGGGTCGATCTCGACCCCGATCCCGGCGCCGGGCCGGACCCGCAGCTCGCCGTCCCGGATCTGCAGGGGTTCGGTGAGCAGGTCGTCGGTCATGTCCAGGAAGTTGGAGAGCTCCGCCGCGCGGTGCGCGGTGCGCTGGTGGGCCGCGCCGAAGGCGATCGTGCAGGCGGTGCCCAGCTGGCCGTCGATCTGGTTGCCCATGACGACCTCCAGGCCGAGCCCCTCGGCGAGGTGGTGCGCGCGCTGCGAGCCGGTGAACCCGGTGCGGGCCGTCTTGATGCTGATCGCGGTGGCCGAGCCGCCGAGGACCTCGCGGGTGATGTCGGCCGGGGTCACCGCGGACTCGTCGGCGATGAACGGCACGTCCAGCTGCCCGACCAGCCAGCGCCTGCCCAGCACGTCGTCGGCCGGGCAGAGCTCCTCGGCGAAGAGCAGGTCGAGGTCGGCGAGCTGGCGCATCGCCCGCGCGGACTCCGCCGGGGTCCAGCCGCGGTTGCCGTCCACGTAGAGCTCCACGGCGTCGCCGAACGCCTCGCGCAGGGCGCGGACCACGGCGACGTCCAGGTCCACCGGGCGGCGGCCGACCTTCACCTTGAAGGTGCGGATGCCGTGGGTCGCCATCATCCGCTCCGCCTCGGCCACCATCGCGGCCGGTTCGTCGAAGCCGAGCATGTGGCTGACCCTCAGCCGGTCGGTGTAGCCGCCGAGCAGGTCGGTGACGCCGAGCCCGACGGTCTTGCCGAAGGCGTCCCACATGGCCATGTCGATGGCGGCCTTGGCGGTGGGGTTGCCGACGGTGCGGTCCAGGCGGGCCCGGGCTACTTCGCGCTCAGTGAGGCGGAGCCCGGTGATCTGCGGGGCGAACAGCGATTCGACGACGGCGACGATCCCGGCCTGCGTCTCGCCGTAGGTGAACGGGCGGGGCGGTGCCTCGGCCACGCCGACGACGCCGTCCTCGGTGCGCACGCGGATCAGCACGTGCTCCGCGGTGGCCACCTCGCCGGAGGCGAACTTCAGCGGCTTGGCGTACGGGATGGCGAACGGGATCGCCTCCACCTCGGTGATCTTCACGCGAATCCTCCCGCCGTGGCTGGATGGTTGCCGAGCGTATGGAGCCGGTCCGGCGGCGGGGAATTGGTAGTGACCCTGCGGGCGTAGGGGATTCCTTTAGGAGGACGGCTCGTTCTGCCTGGTCAGGGGCTTGTTGTGACCGTTGGGGCGTGGGGTTTCGCAGTGGCGGTGGAGTGGTGCACCATGCACTTCGGTCGAAGTCCGCTCGGGCAACGGGAAAACCCGCGACAGTCCACTGTGCACTCCGAAATCCGGTGGTGGACCTGAGCGAGGTCGGCGCATATGCTGCTCGGCATCCCCGACCTCGGCCGCGCTCCGACCGAATCCGACACCACTTGAGGGGAACACCGCCGATGTCGTTGGAGAAGACCGTCGCCGAGCTGGCCCGCCGGGTCGAGGTGCTGGAGGCCGAAGCCGAGATCCGCCGGGTCCAGGCGCGCTACATGTTCCTGTGCGACACGCCCTGCCCGGAGTTCGGCGTCCGCGACGACGCCCACCGCATCGACCTGATCATGGAGCTCTACACCGAGGACGCCGTCTGGGAGGGCGTCGGCGAGTACTACGACAACCAGTTCGGCCGGGCCGAGGGCGCCGCCGCGATCCGCGCGCACTTCGAGGCGTTCTGGGGCCAGAAGCAGGACCCGGCGCTGCTGCTGAACGCGCACTACCTCACCTCGGAGCAGATCCACGTCGACGGCACCGAGGCGACCGGCCAGTGGATCCACGTGCAGCCCTGGCTGTTCTCCGACGGCAAGGCGCTGCTGCGCTCCAGCCGGTTGAACAACGCCTTCCGGAAGACCGGCGATACCTGGAAGATCACACGCACGCGCACCGAGAACGTGTTCATCGCACCGCTCGCCGCGGACTGGGTCAGCGACCACCCGACCGCGTCGGTGCTGATGAAGCCGTAGTCGGGCGGGTGGTGGCGATGCGGAGGAGGCAGGTCCGGTGACTTCGGCGGATTCGGAACCGGTGGTGCACATCGTCGACGACGACGCGGCGCTGCGGCAGTCGCTGGTGTTCCTGCTGGAGAGCATCGGGGTGCAGGCCCTGACTTACCCGGACGCCACCACCTTCCTCGCGGAGTTCGACCCCGCCGAGGTCGCGGTGGTCATCGTCGACGTGCGGATGCCCGGCATCAGCGGCTTCCAGCTGCAGGAACGCCTGCTGGAGATGGACTACCCGGCGCCCCTGGTGTTCTGCTCCGCCCACGGCGACATCCCGATGTCGGTCCGCGCCGTCACCCGCGGCGCGGTCGACTTCCTGGAGAAGCCCTACCAGCCGCAGCGCATGGTGGAGCTGGTCCAGGCCCAGCTCGACGTGGCCCGCCAGCGCTTCGCCGAGCACGCCGACCGCAGGGCGGTCGCGACCCGCCTGGAGGCGTTGACGCCGCGCGAGCGGGAGGTGTTGCGCCTGGTGATCGAGGGCCTCCCGAGCCAGGTGATCGCGGGGAAGCTGGGGACGAGCGTGAAGACCGTGGACGTCCACCGCGCCCGCATCAAGGCGAAGGCCGGAGCGGACAGCCTCGCGGCCCTGGTCCGGGACATCCTCCTGTACCGCGTGGAGGTCTGACCCGACCCCCGCTCCGGACCTCGGACGACGCGATTTCAGTGAGGTTTTCCAGCCTCGTTCTGGGTGGCGGTGCGGGTGGCGGAACCTCAGCGCCCGCCTGGACTCCGGGTGCCCTGACTTATGTATGACCCGATACACGGCGTCAGGGCCGTCCTCGTCAGGCGAACGCTGAGAACCCGCGGCGGTGCGAGCTGCGAGGGTGGGCTATGCGCCTGCGGCGCATGCGACACCTGCCGACCGGTGCCGTTCGCCCTTCGCAGCTGCGGTCCACGGGCAAGATGAACAAGTTCAATGGAAATCGGACCTCCGATTTCCATTGAAATCGCGGAGAGTCCTCCGCAACCCCGGACGACCTGTCCACACCCCCCGGCGCGTCGGACGCCCGACACACCGCGGGTCCGCAGTTTCAATTGAAACTGCGGATCGACGTGGGTGCGGACCGCAGTTTCAGTTGAAACTGTTGTTGGTTGTGTGGGTGGGTTGCGGTTTCAGTTGAAACTGCGGGGGTGGAGGGTTGACTCGACCCAGCAGCCGTGCTGCAGGAGGGTGGATTCCTGCTGGTGGGGGCCTATGAGCTGGAGGCCTAGGGGGAGGCCGGACTCGGTGCGCAGTCCTGGGACGCCGACGGCTGGGAGGCCGAGGGCTTGCCAGGGGCGGCTCAGGACCGGGTCTCCGGTGGCCGTCAGGCCGGTGGGGGCCGGGCCGAGGGCTGCCGGGGCCAGGACCGCGTCGTAGTCGGAGAACAGGTCCGCCAGGCGGGCTGCGGCCTTGGACGCGGTGGTGCGGGCGGTTTCGTAGTCGTGCTGCGGGGTGTTGGCACCCGTCTTCAGCAGGGTTGCCAGCTGGTCGCTCAGCTGCGGGGCGAGCGCCAGTTCCGCTGCTCGTTCGCGGGCCGCTTCGTAGGCCATGATCACCGGGTGGGCTGCGGTGGCCCGGGCGATCAGCTGGTCGTCGGGGAAGTCGTCGATCGTCGCCCCGGCCGCGCGCAGCGCGTCGCAAGCGCTGGTCAGGGCGGTCTGCATCGGTGGTTCCAGGTTCTCGGGCGTCCAGCGCAGGAGGCGTGGTGGGCGAGCCGCCGCGAGGGCCGGGTCCGGTTCGCCGGTCAAGGCCGACCAGGCCAGGGCCAGGTCGGTCACGCCCGCGGTGAAGAAGCCGTGGCTGTCCAGGGTGGGGCTCAGGCCGGTGACCCCGTCGGCCGGGAAGCGGCCGGGGGTGAGGACCAGGGAGGCGACACCGCAGAACGCCGCCGGGCGGGTGACCGATCCCGCGGTCTGGGAGCCCAGGGCCAGCGGGGCGTGGCCCGCGGCGACCGCTGCCGCCGAGCCGCTGGAGGAGCCGCCGGGCGTGCGGTCGAGCGCCGCCGGGTTGCGGGTCGGGCCGGGGGAGAAGTAGGCGAACTCGGTGGTCACCGACTTGCCGACCGGGATCGCCCCGGCCCGCCGCCAGGCCGTCACGATCGCCGCGTCCGCCTCCGCGGGCGTTGCGCCCGCGCGCAGCTGCGAGCCGCACCTGGTGGGCAGACCTGCGACGTCGATGATGTCCTTGACCGCGAGCGGGGCTCCGGCGAGCGGTCCGGTGGCGGTGGGGGCCGCTGGCGGGTCGAGCTCCACCCACGCCTCAAGCTCGCGGTCGGTCTCGGCGATGCGCGCGCGGGAGCGGCGGTGCGCCTCGGCGGGCGTGGTCGCGGAGTCGACGAGTTCGCGCAGCGACCAGGGCTGCCAGTGCCAGTGGTTCACGGCTGCTCCCACGCTGCGTCGGCGACCCAGTAGTCCATGCCGCTGGCGCTGACGCCGTGCCGCCACTCCGAGGTCCGCCGCAGCAGCGGCTCCACCTCGGCGGTGACCGCGTCGGCCGCGTCCGGCCCGTCCTCCGGGACCTCCCAGTGGACCCAGTTCAGCTCGCGGCCGCGGGCGTCGTGCACGAACAGGTCGACGTGCCGCCAGCCGTAGCCGTGGGTGTCGTTGTAGCAGGTCAGCGTCATCCGCGTGGGTTCGGCGTCCATCGGCTCTCCTCTCCGCAGGGCTCAGGCGCTCAGGGGTGCGGTCAGGCTGTGGAACCGGCGCTGGAAGTAGACCAGGGCGCCGCTGTCCTCGCGGGTCATGACCTTGTCGACCTCGACGAACATCACCGAGTGCGAGCCCTGCGCCCGCTCGGCGGTGATCCGGCCGATCAGCGAGGCGGGCGCGTCGCGCAGGACCGGGACGCCCTCGGAGTCCAGGTCCCAGCAGTCCGCGGTGAACCGCTGCGCGGTCGGCACCTTCGTGGCACCGGCGAAGTGCAACGCCAGGTCCTCCTGGTCGGCGCCGAGCACGTTGACGCAGATCCGGCCGTTGGCGACCAGGACGTCGTGGGACCGGCTGGACCGGTTGACGCACACCAGCACGGTCGGCGGCGAGTCGGTCACCGAGCAGGCCGCGCTGACGGTCATCCCGGCGAGCCCGTGGTCCCCGTCGGTGGTGACGACGTTGACGGCGGCCGAGAGGTTCGCCATCGCGGCGCGGAAGTCGCGTTGGGCCGGGGTCAGCTCGGGCACGATTCCTCCTGGGGCTCCGACGGTTACCGGCACCGTTCCGACGGTACGCACGAGCCCTCCCGGCGGGAATCGAGACTTCCCCGCGCCCGCCTGAGGATTTCCCCTACGTCCGGCCCCGGACGACCTCCGCCCGGCGCCGGGTGACGGTCCCGGTGGACGCGATTTCAATGGAGATCAGAGGTCCGATTTCCATTGAACTTGTTCATCCCTGTCCGTGGACCGCAGCTGCGAAGGGCGACCGGCACCGGTCGGCAGGTGCCGCATGCGCCGCATGCGCATAGCCCACCCTCGCAACTCGCACCGCCACCGGCACCGCCACGCAGAACGAGGCTGGAAGAACCTCATTCGGCGAGGGGGAGGGTGAAGCCGAATCGGGAGCCGCCCTCGTCGCGGCACTCGGCCCAGATCGCGCCGTGCTGGCGGGTGATGATCCGGTAGCTCAGGGCCAGGCCGATGCCGCTGCCGTGCTCCTTGTCCGTGAACGTCCGCTCGAACGGGTCGTGGCGGATCCCCCGGCCCTGGTCGTCGACGGTGAGCACCCCGGCGTCGTCGTCGATCCGGGTGGTGATGGTCAGCTGCCGCCGCTGCGGGTCGCAGGCCGCCATCTCGTCGATGGCGTTGAAGCACAGGTTGAGCACCACCTGCCCGGTCAGCACCCGCTCGCAGCGGACCGGCACCGGCCGCGGGCTGCGCTCCACCCGCACGTCGACGCCCGCCGGACCGGCGCGCAGCCCGACGAAGTACAGGCACTCCTCCAGGATGTCGTTGAGGTCGGCGACCTGCTGCACGTGCTCGAGGTGGCCGACGAAGGCGCGCACCGAGCTGACGATGGTGGCGGCCCGGTCGATCTGCCGCACCGCGTTGTCGATGCCGTAGCCGACGCGCGAGTCGGTCTGCACACCGGCGCGGGCCCCGGCCAGGAAGTTCGCCGCCGCGGCCAGCGGTTGGCCGAGCTCGTGCGCGATGGCCATCGCCATGTCGCCCATCGCGGTGTAGCGGGCGAGGTAGTTCTCCTTGTGCATCTCGCGTTCCCGGCGCACCTGGCCGTGCACCCGCTCGGAGACGTCGTGCAGGATCATCAGCAGCGCGTCGCCGCCGGTCTCCTGCAGCCGTTCGAGGCTGCCCTCCAGCCACACCGGGTCCTGCCCCGGCCGGTCCACCTCCAGCTGCACCGGGGTGACCGGGTCCGCCCGGGCCAGCACTTCGTCCCATGTGGACACCCGGCCGCGCAGCCGCAGCCGGGCGTGCTCGGTCAACGGCCCCAGCGGCTCGCCCGCGGTGGCGCCGATGAGCGGCAGCGCGGTGTTGGTGGCGAACCGGATCGTGCCCGCCGCGTCCAGCATCAGCGCGACGGTCGAGGTGTGGTGCGCGAGCGCGTCCACCCACGAGGTGGTCAGCCGCAGCTGGCGCTCGATCTCCTGCTCGCGCTCGATGTCGCGGAACTGAACCAGCACCGCGGGCCCGCGCTCCAGCTCGACCCGCACGGCCACCGCGTCGGTCGGGATCACCCGGCCCGACTTCGCGCGGTAGTGCCACTCGATCCGGCTGGCGCCCTTGTCCACGGCCTCCTGCAGCCAGGCCCGACCGATCACCCGGTCGTACTGCTGCGCGGAGCTGCTCATGTCGTTGGCCTTGAGCGGGCGCAGCTCGGCGACGCTCCACTCCAGCATCTCGCACGCGGCGGGGTTGGCCCAGAGGATGTCCTTGGACGCGCCGTCGTGCAGGAGCAAGCACATCCGGGTGGCGCGCGCCATCGCCACGAAGTCCTGCGCCGTCAGCTCCGGCGCCCGCGGGTCGACCTGCATCGGCCCAGCGTAAGGCGGGTTCACGGGGGTACGCACTGAAGGAATCCCCTACGGCGGCAGAGGCAATACCAATTCCCGCGGGGCGGGTGCGTTCGTAACGTCGGATGCCGTCCGGCTACGACGAGGGAGCTTCAGATGCGCGACGGCGTCACCTTCGAGGCGGTGCTGGCGGAGCTCGCCGAGCGGCGGGTCGAGTTCCGCGAGCAGCGCTACGTGCCGAAGGACTTCATCGCCCGGCTCAAGCAGCTCGGGATCTACCGCGCCGCCACCCCGGCGAGGTTCGGCGGCGAACCGCTCCCCCCGGCGGACTTCCTGGCGCGGATCGAGCGGATCTCGGTGGTGGACGGCTCCACCGGCTGGGTCGCCAGCTTCGGGTCCGCGCTGGTGTACCTCGCGGCGCTGCCGCTGGACACGCAGGCCGAGCTCTACCGGGACGGCCCGGACGTGGCGTTCGCGGGCGGCCTGTTCCCGGTCCAGCCCGCCGAGCCGACCGGGACGGGCTTCCGGGTCGACGGGCGCTGGAAGTTCGCCAGCGGCTGCATGGGCGCCGACGTCCTCGGCGTGGGCATCCCGGGCGACGAGTCCACCGGCGGCAAGCCGCGGACCGCGGTGCTGCGGCCCGAGCAGGTCGAGATCGTCCAGGACTGGGACGTCGTGGGCATGCGCGGCACCGGCTCGTTCGACCTGGTGGTGCGCGACGTCGAGGTCCCGCGCGAGTGGACCTTCATCCGCGGCGGAGCGCCCACTGTGGACGAACCGCTCTACCGCTACCCGACGATCGCCTACGCCTCCCAGGTGCTGGCCGTCGTGGGCGCCGGTGTCGCCCGCGCCGCGCTCGACTACGCCGAGGAGGTCGGCGCCGGGTACGCCGGGGTCACGGGTGCGCCGAAGCTGGCCGACCGCGCCTACTACCGCACCGAGATCGCGGTGGCGGAGGCCGCGCTGCGCTCGGCGCGGGCCTGGTTCTACGAGCTCAGCGACGAGGTCTGGCAGACCGTCCTCGCCGGTGACGAGGCCACCGACGAGCAGAACGCGGGGCTGCGCCTGGCCTCCGCGCACCTGGCCAAGACCTCCTCGGACGTCGTGGCCCGCCTGCTGGAGATCTCCGGCACCGCCCCGATCCACAGCACGCACCCGCTGCAGCTGCTGCACGGCGACGCGCTCGTGCCCAAGCAGCACGCCTTCCTCGGCCCGTCGATGTACGACGCGGCCGGTGCGGTCCTGATGGGATTGCCGCCCACCACCCCGGGTTTCCGCTGAGGAGCGTTCCGCACACTTCGGAACTCCCGCCGAAGAGCAAGGCCGACACCACGACGAAGGAGGTCCGCATGGCGCAGCCGCTCCGCGTGCTGTTCTGCATCGGCATCAACCAGAACTTCTTCGACCTGCCCACCGACGGCATCGAGATCGGCGACGTCTGGCAGGCGTTCGTCTCGATGATGGACCAGCTCAAGGCGCTGCCCGGGGTGGACTTCATCGGCGACATGGACGACGACTCGCACCTGGTCGGGCCGTCCGACGGCTGGCCGTGGACCTGCTACATCCTCGCCGACGTCGACACGCAGGAGACGGTCAAGGCCGCCTGCAACCTCTTCCGCACCACGCCGGTCGCCGACGGCCGCGCCAAGCTGTGGCGCTTCGCCAAGGTCGAGGCCCGGATCGGCCGCGCGCTGACCGTCCGCGAAGACGTCGAGCTTCCCGACTGACCAGGGAGAACCCGATGACCGACAACACCATCGCCGAGCTGGCCGCCGGGGACCGGGTGGCCGGCCGCCTCTACACCGACCCGGACATCTTCGACCAGGAGCTGACCCGGATCTTCGAGCGCACCTGGGTGTGGGTCGCGCACGAGAGCGAGCTGCCCGGGCCGGGCACCTTCAAGTCGACGCACGTCGGCAAGCAGCCGGTGATCGTCACCCGCGACCGCAAGGGCGAGCTGCGCACCCTGCTCAACCGCTGCCGCCACCGCGGCGCCAGCATCTGCGAGAAGCCCAGCGGCAAGGCCAACGGCTTCACCTGCCCGTACCACGCCTGGTCCTACGGCCTGAACGGGCAGCTGCGCGGCATCCCGTACCCGGACGGCTACGAGGGCGTCCTCGACAAGTCCGAGCTGTCGCTGAAGAAGCTCCGCACCGAGTCCTACGGCGGGCTGGTGTTCGCCACGTTCAACGAGGACGCCGAGCCGCTGGAGGAGTTCCTCGGCGACGCCAAGCTGTGGATCGACCGGTTCATGAAGCAGGGCGGCGGCTACCCGATCAAGGTGCTGGGCAAGCACCAGTTCAAGTTCCGCGGCAACTGGAAGATCCAGCTGGAGAACACCACCGACGGCTACCACTTCCCGATCGTGCACCGGTCGTGGATGGCCTCGGTGGACGCCGAGACCGCGGACATGATGTCGTTCATGACCGACCCGGCCGCGATCACCCACGACCTCGGCAACGGGCACAGCGTGATGCAGATGGTGCCGGAGCACTCCGACCTCGACGCCGACGACGGCACCGAGCCGCTCCAGGGCCGCTTCGACGACCTCGTGGCCGAGCTGTCGAAGACGCTGGACGACGCGCAGGTGCGCAAGCTGGTCCGCGCCATGCACGGCACCGGGTTCAACCTCAACCTGTTCCCGAACGTCTCGATGTCCTCGGCGTTCTTCCGGGTGCTGCGCCCCGTCGCGGTCGACGAGACCTGGATCGAGCACGTCGCGATCGGTCCGGACGGCCCGCCCGAGGTCGACGCGGTCAACCGGGAGCGGCTGCGCATCCACGAGCACTTCCAGGGCCCGTTCGGGTTCGGCACGCCGGACGACGCCGAGGGCTGGGACCGGGTCCAGCGCGGTGCGCAGGGCGCGCCGGAGATGCCGATCCTGGTCAACCGCGGCATCGGCCGCGAGACGACGAGCCCGGAGGGCTGGCCGACGGCCCACGTCACCGACGAGACCGGGATGCGCGCGGCCTACCGCAAGTGGAAGGAGATGATGGGCGATGACTGAGGCGACCGCGGTGCTGTCCACCACCGATCCCCGCGTCGTCCGGGCGATCGAGCTGGTGTGGCGGGAGGCCGAGCTGCTCGACCGCAAGGACTACACCGCCTGGAACGACCTGTTCGCGGCGGACGGCTACTACGTCATCCCGATCGACCCGCACACCGAGGACTTCGCGAACTCGCTGAACATGGTCTACGACGACGCCCGCATGCGGCAGATGCGCGTGACCCGGATGATCGAGGGCTACGCGATCGCGGCGGTCGACGCGGCCCGCACCGTGCGCACGGTGTCCCGCTTCGTGCCCGAGTCGGTCTCCGACGACGAGGTGGTGCTGCGCTCGGCGCAGATCCTCATCGCCTACAAGCGGGGTCGCCACGACATCTGGGCGGGCGACCTGGTGCACCGGATCCGGCTGTCGGACACCGGTGACCGGATCGTGCAGAAGGTCGTGCGGCTCGTGGACAGCGAGGACGCCGTGCCAGCAGCGGGATTCCTGCTGTGAGCGCCGAGCAGGTCGCGGTGGTGACCGGCGGGGCCAGCGGGCTGGGCGAGCACATCGTCCGCCGCCTGCACGCCGACGGCTACCGCGTCGCCGTGGCGGACGTGGCCGACGCCTCGGCGCTGACCGCAGAGCTGGGCAGCGCGCGGGCCTACCGCGTCGACGTGCGGGAACGCGCTGCGCTGGAGCAGCTGCTCGCCGACGTGGTGGCCGACTTCGGCGGGGTGCACGTCCTGGTCAACAACGCCGCCCGCACGCAGGCGAAGCCGCTGCTGGAGATCACGCCGGAGGAGCTCGACGCCGTGATGGCGGTGAACTTCACCGGCACCTTCACCGCCTGCCAGGTCTTCGGCAGGCACTTCGCCGACCAGGGCTACGGCCGGATCGTCAACATGGCCTCGCTGGCCGGGCAGAACGGCGGCACCGCGACCGGCGGCCACTACGCCTCGTCCAAGGGCGCGATCATGTCCGCGACCAAGGTCTTCGCCCGGGAGCTCGCGCCCCGCGGCGTGACGGTCAACGCGGTGTCCCCCGGCCCGCAGGACAGCCCGATGGTGCGGTCGATCATCGGCGAGGACGCCCTCGACGCCTACGCGGCGAGCATCCCGGTCGGACGGCTCGGAGACCCGGCGTTCATCGCCCGCATGGTGGCGCTGCTGGCCTCGCCCGAGGCCGCCTCGGTCACCGGGGCCTGCTGGGACGCCAACGGCGGCCTCTACCTGCGTTGATGGGAGGTGCGATGAAGGTCGAGGTCGTCGAGGTGGTGGAGGCGGCCGCGGGGGTCCGCGCGCTGCGGCTGGTCCGCGCGGACGGCGCTCCGTTCGACGCCCACCGGGCGGGCGCGCACGTGGACGTCACCGGCCCGACCGGGCTGCTGCGGCAGTACTCGCTGTGCGGGCCGCCCGCGGACCGGCAGTCCCTGCTCATCGCGGTGAAGCGGGAGCCGGGGTCGCGGGGCGGTTCGGCGGCGTTGCACGAGGTGTCCGTCGGCGAGCACCTGGAGGTCGGGCCGCCGCGCAACCTGCTGGCCCTGGCCGACGACGCGGACCGCCACGTCCTCGTCGCGGGCGGGATCGGCGTGACGCCGCTGCTGAGCATGGCCCACGAGCTGCGGCGCACCGGAGCCGCGTTCGAGCTGCACTACTTCGCCCGCACCCGGGACGAGGCGGCCTTCGCTGACCTGCTGGAAAGCGAGTTCCGCGCCCACCTGCACATCGGCGTCCCCCGCGACGAGCAACCGGCCCTGCTCGCCGAGGTCGCCGCCGAGCTGACCCCGGCCGCGCACGTCTACACCTGCGGCCCAGAGGGGTTCATGGACCAGGTGACCGGCGTGTTCGCCCCGGTCGTCGGGGCGGACCACGTGCACGTCGAGCACTTCACCGCGGCCGAGGTCGACACCAGCGGCGACGCGCCGTTCACCGTGGAGCTCGACACCGGGGAGGTCTTCGAGGTCCCGGCGGACCGCTCGATCCTGTCGGTCCTGGAGGAGGGCGGCATCGACGTGGCGAAGTCCTGCGAGGAAGGCATCTGCGGCTCCTGCGTGTCCGGCGTCCTCGACGGCGTCCCCGACCACCGCGACAACTGCCTGTCCAAGGCGGAGAAGGAGTCCGGCGACCAGATGGCCCTCTGCGTCTCCCGGGCCCGGACCGAGAAGCTGGTCATCGAGCTGTACTGACCGTCAGACGACGGTGCCCGCATGGTGAAGCAGCACCATGCGGGCACCGTTGTATCGTGCGTGCTACCTCAGCCGTCGAAGCGGTCGGCCTTCACCGCTGCGATGAACGCGGCCCACTGGCCTGGAGTGGTGGTGAAGTATCCGGCGGCGCGGTCCTTCGTGTCGCGAACCGCGGCGCCGCTGCCTAACCGGCCCACCTCGACACAGGCGGAGCCGTTCACCGATCGGCTGGATTTCCGCCAGTTAACCGGCTCGTGCTGTACCGTCATTTTCCGCATCCAATCTGTTGATCACCTCGGCGATGAGCTCGGATGTGGCCTCCGGGCTCATCGCAACTTCTTCCACCTTCGCAGCCGCTTCCTGGTATGTGGCGACGTCGGCAGTTTCGTGGAGGAACAAGGAGGATCGTCGTGTCTCCAGCTGGACCGCTGGTGCAGAACCTTCGCCGCGCTCGACGATGACGAATGCGCCCTCAAGCCCTGGATGCCAGCTCACGCTCATCGGTACCACGCGCAGGTTGACGGTGGGCCACTCCATGACGTGAAGCAGCCACTGCAGTTGCTCGTGCATCACCTGCGGTCCGCCGATCAAGCGGTAGAGCGCGCTCTCGTCAACGAACGCGGACAGGCTGGCTGGCCTGCTGGTGCGCGTAATGACATCCCGTCGGCCAAGGCGAACCGCGACACGTGTTTCGATGTCGGCATCCGGAACGCCACCAGCGATCATGATCGCCCGCGCGTAGTTCCCGGTCTGCAGTAGGCCAGGAATCAGCATCGCCGAGACATCTGTGATCGCTGTTGCATCGCGTTCGAGTTCCAGCAGTGCGGCGGTCTGCCGTTGCTGTTCGGGCAGGCTGGTGGCCACCCAGTGCGAACCATCGGTGTCGCGCGCCAGCTCCACGAGCTCCTCGCGGAGCGCGTTGTCCGCGCCGAGTGCCGAGAGCACGGTGGCGACGTCGACAGGTCGTGGCGAGCGCTCGCCCTTCTCCCAACGGCCGATGGTCGTGTGCGAGAGGCCGAGCTTGTCGGCGAGTTGCCGAGCGCTGAGCCCCGCATCTTCGCGAGCGCGGCGAAGTTCGGAGCCGATCGCCACTGCTTTCGGGGTGGTGCCAGCCATGTGCCACAGGATAACGACGCCCGAGGTGGTGACTAGTTCGCCCGAAAGATGAATTGTGCCAACTGGCACCGGTCGATCATCCTGAATGTATCCAGTTGGCACCACGGTTCCGGCTGGGAGCAACTTACCGGACGGAGGTCGCCATGCCTGGATACAGCCCCCACCCGTTCCACTGGACTCCGGCTGATGGTCAGCGGCACGCGAGCGCTGACGCGCATCCGCCGGGTGCGTTGGTCTATCCGGACGGGACCGAGGTGACGACGTTGTGCGAGCGGACCGTGCTGGCCGAATCCGGCGATATGGCGTGGTTGTGGCCGACCTGCGCGGACTGCAACGCGGCGGCGCGGGCGCTGGTCGGGCTTCCGCCGTTGGCCGGTGAGCGATGAGCGCGGGGCGTCCGCAGCTCGCCTACTTGGCGCGCGGGGCGATTCTCGCGCTGGACGGCGCAGCTGCGGACCTGGAATCGGGGGAGTGCACGTCGTTCGAGCGCGAGCGGCTGGCGAGCTGCCTGGAACGGGTGGTCGGGGCGCTGCGCTCGGAGAACCCGGTCATCACCATTCGAGCTGAGAGGACAGATCGTTGATCATCGTGCTGGTCTCATCCCTGGCGGCCGTCGTTGCTTTCGCCGGTTGGTTGTCGGTGCGCCAGTTCGCCGAGCAGGGCAAGCACGCTGGCGCGGGCGTGGGTGCGTTGACGGTGCAGCAGCTGCTGGCCCAGATAGATGCCGAGGACGCGCGGTGGCAGGCATCGGTTGCGCGAGCCGGTGACGAGGGGCGATCCGCTCGACGACTCGGTGACGCAGCTGCTGCCGCGCGCTGAGACGGGGCTTCCGCTCGGCGACCCCGATCTGATGGCCAGGCATCCGTGGACGTTGCGCCGGATTCACGCCGGTCTCCACCGGTTGTAAGACCCGGCGAGGCCACCGCGTTCCCCTCCCAACCCGGTGTCCTCGTCGTCGGTGCCCGCGCCGTCGGCCCCCAGGCGGCAGCCGGGCACGCGGATGGTCGGGCGGGCACGCGCCCTCCCCGACACCGCCCGACCATCCACCTCGCCCCCGGCGCGACGCTGCCCTCAACCCGATCGCGCCGGGGGCGTTTCCCGGGAATCCGCCTGAGGTCTGGTGACCAGATGGCGCTGAGCGTCAGGGGTCTGCGCGAGGATCGCGACCATGGCGAGAACACTGTTCGACGGCGAGGTCCCGGTCCACTACGGACAGGTCTACGTCGAGAGCGGGGGCGAGTACCTCGATCTGCAGAAGTCCCTGGCCGGACAGCGCAACGGACTGCTCGGCGCCGCAGAACCCGGAGGCCTGTTCCTGATCACCGGCCTGCACACCGGAGACGTCGGCTTCACCGTCGAACTCCACGAACAAGCCCCACCGCTGGACGACACCTGGGAGGAGATCGTCGAGGCCTCGTACCAACCGGCGGGCGATGCCTCCCTCGTCAGCTGGGGAGGTGAGGCCAGCTGGCCGCTCGACCTGACCGAAACCGACTACCGGGCCCGCTACAGCGCACTCCGGATGGACGAGGCGAACGAGCTGGACACGAGGCTGAACGACGAACCGCTGGTCGACCGCTACCTCCTCCAGCTCTGGCCCGCCCCGCCCGCGCCGGACCGGATCCTCAAGCAGACCAGCGACATCGCCGCCTACTGGCACGGCGTCGCCGGAGGATGACCGACCAACGTCCTCAGTGGGCACGATGAGCGGAAGCCTCCCGCTCACCCCGGTCGATCAGGCCTCTTCGAGGTCGGACTCCTTCGCGTAGACCCAGCGGTGGTTGTAGGAGATCGGCACGTACGTCTCGCCGCCGATGACCACCTCGTGGTTGTTCGGGTCGTTCACACCGTCGTAGCCGACGTTGTAGTAGATCGCCCGGCTCGCCCGGCCCGCGACGTACACCTGGCCCTGGGGCAGCTCGTACGGCAGCGGCTTGATCACCAGGGGGTCGAGCCCGTCCGGGAACTCGTCGGCGTTCGGCAGCGCCATGCCGTAGGTCGGGATGCCGTCGCGGACCGGTGTCACCAGCTCGGCGTCGTCGGCCGGGGCGGTGTTCACCCCGCCCGGGTCGCGCAGCCACGCCTTCTTGCCGTCGAACCAGAGCGCCAGCCAGTCGCCCCGGCGCTCCGCGACCGCGTACTGGCGGCCGACGGCGGCCTTCGCCGACCAGTCGTCGATCTTGGTGGTGCCGGGCGAGCCGTCCGGGTGCACCGAGGGCGTGCTGATCAGCGGGGCGTCGTCGCGCGGCGCGGTGCGCAGGTAGAGGAAGTTCGCGGGCTGCGACGGCAGTTCCCGGCACTCCTCCTTCGGCGGGCACTCGGTCACCACCGGCCGGTTCGTGTCGAACCGGGGGAAGATCGTCACCACGTCGTCGCCGGTGTCGCCGTCCAGCGGGGCGCCGAGCAGGTTCATGTAGTGCGCCCAGTCCCAGTACGGGCCCGGGTCGTAGTGCTCGCCGCCCGCCTGCTCCGGCTTGTCCGCGCTCACCTCGTCGTGGCCCACGATGTGCTCGCGGTCCAGCGGGATGTCGTACTTGTCCGCCAGGTACTTCACCAGCTCCGCCGACGAGCGGTACATCTGCTCGGTGTACCAGGTGCCGCCCTCGGCGGCCCAGCCCTCGTGCTCGATGCCGATGGAGCGCATGTTGCGGTCCTAGCTGCCCGCGTGCCACGCCATGTCCTTGGTCGGCACCATCTGCGTGACCTGGCCGTCGGAGGAGCGGATCACGTAGTGCGAGGCCGAGCCGTGCGCCGGGTTCTGGAACGCCGAGATCGTCGACTGGTACGAGGTCTCGGTGTCGTGGATGACGATCGAGCTGATCCGCACGTCCTTCGGGCGGTTCGCGGTGTCGTAGTTGCCGTACCCGCCGGTCGGGTCCTCCGGGTCGGTCGGCGCGTAGGCGGCCGGGATGTACCGGCAGTCCAGCTCCTCCGGGCACTCCGGCTTCGGGGCGGTCCGCGCGGCGGTGGCGTCGACCAGACCGGTTCGGGACAGGTCGCGGTCCGGCACCACCTGCGGGATCTTCGCGAACCCGACCTGCTGGCCGGTCGACGTGGTGCGGCTGCGCCCGCTGTCGAGCACCTCGTAGACGGAGTCGGCGAACGACCTCGCGCCGCTGGCCTGCGGGCTGCCGCTGAGCTCCGCGACGGCCGGGTACCAGCCGCCGAGGGTGTTCGGCAGCTGGCCGCCGCCCAGCTGCTTGGCGCGTTCGGCCAGCAGCGCGGCACCGGCCCGGATGTTCTGCGCCGGGTCGCGCTTGACCTGCTCCGGCGGCAGGTCCACGAGCTCGGCGGCCTCGGCCAGCGTGTGCAGGCTGGGGTGGTCGGCGAGCTTCTTCAGCCGCGGGTTCTCGCGGCGCAGCTCCTCGAAGTCGACCTCCGTGAGGTGCATGGGGCCGTAGCCGCCCGCTCGGCTCTGCTCGCCGCGGTGGTCCTCCCACCTGGTGAGCTGGTAGGAGGTGGCCAGCAGCAGGGGCGCCGGGACGCCGAACTCGGCGGCGGCCGACTCGAAGGCCTGCTGCTCGGCGGAGCGGGGTTCGGTCGCGGCGGTGCCGACGGCGGGCTGGGCGGCGGCCAGCAGCCCGGCGGCCGCGACCGCCACCGCGGCAGCCCGCCACCAGTGGGGTTTCCGGGTGGTTAAGGTTCTCGATACCTCGCACATTCCATCGCGAACGTCCTCAGTGGAGGGAGGGCGTCACTCGGGCCGGTCTTCGGTGCTCACCTCGTGCACGGAACCCGAGCCCCGGAGGGTTCACCGGCGTGCCTTGACTTCGAGCGCTGTCGAGGTTCCACGATCGGTGCATGTCAGTGGAACAGGTGCTCAGCGGGTTGCAGCGGGCGTGGAACGCCGGTGATGCTTCGGTGTTCGCCGAGCACTTCGACGAGTTCGCGCGGGGCGGTGCCTAGCCGGTGATGCGCTCGACGGTGTCGAGGGCTTCGGACCAGGGGATGCCGGGCGCGCTCCCGCTGCGCGGTCCGTGCGCCGCGAACTGGTCGTCGAGCAGGAGGTGGACCTCGGCGGCGCGCAGGGCGTCCACGTGGGACTGCCAGGCCGGGTGCCGGACCTGCGTCGCGTTGATCTTCGGGAACACCACCACGGGCAGGCCCGGCGTGCCGATGGCCTCGCCGAGCGTGGTCAGGGCCTGGTTGTCGGCGATGCCGAGCGCGAGCTTGACGACGGTGTTCGCCGTCGCGGGGCACACCAGGTAGCAGTCGATGTCCGGGTGCGGCCGCCCCTCCCCGGGCAACCGCGGCTCGACCCGGCACGGCAACCCGGTGACCTGCGCGATCCGCTCCACCTCACCGATCTCCCGCAACCAACCACCGGCCGTCGGGGTCAACGTCACGGCCACCTGCCAACCGCGCTCGACGGCTGGCTCGACGAGCTCGGTCCGGAGCTTCTCCACCCCGCCCGCCGCGCAACCGATCACCCCGAGAGTCCGCATCGCCCCAGTATGCCGGAGCCCGTGCCGCCTTCCGCGTCCGTGAGCACTTTCCGGGGCTATAGCCCCACAAAGTGCTCACTGGCAGCACCGGAATTCGCTACGCCAGGCCTGCGGTGAGGTCGCGCATGCAGCGCACCGCGAGGTCCGCGACCGTCTGCTCCGCCGCGTCGGGGTCCATCGCGGCCCAGGTCTCGACCGCCACGCGGATCGCCGTGGTGGCCGCTGCTGCGGTCAGGCGGACCCGGAGGTCGGTCGGCTCCGCGCCGGTGCGCTGGGCGAGGAGCGGCAGCAGCTCCTGCTCCGAGTCCTGGTTCACCGTCGCCCACACCGCGCGCAGCGCCGGGTCGTCGGTCGCGGCGCGGAGGAGACCGCGGGTCCACGCGAGGGAGCCGACGTCGTCGGCGTCGCGGACGGTCATCGCGCGCTCCGCCGCCCGCTCCAGGGCTTCCGGCAGCGGGACGTCGCGGGGTGTTTCGGCAAGCAGGTCCTGCCAGCGCCGGGCGCCGAAGTTCAGCAGCGGCGCCACGGAGTCCTGCTTGGTGCGGAAGTAGCGGTAGAAGGTGCGGAGGCTCACGCCCGCCCGCTCCGCGATCGACTCGGCCGTCGTGCCGTCGGAGCCGCGCTCGGCGAACAGCGCGGCGGCGGCTCGGGCGATCTCCAGCTGGGTGGCCGCCTTGCGGCGCTCGGTGAGGCTCACACCCCCAGTCTAGGAACAAACTGCCTATGTGGCACGTTGTGCCATATAGACACGATGTGTCGACGAGGGAAGGGGACAGTCATGGAACGCTTCGCGGGACGCCGGGTGCTGATCACGGGCGCGGGCTCGGGCATCGGCCGGGCCACGGTGCAGCGGATCCTCGCCGAGGGCGGGCGGGTCGTCGCGCTCGACCGCAACGAGGAGGGGCTGGCCGCGACCGCGGCCGGGGCGGCGGAGAACGCCGAGCGCCTGACCACGATGGTGGTCGACATCGCCGACGAGGCCGCGGTGCGCGCGGGCGTGGCCGACGCGGTGGCCGAGCTGGGCGGGCTGGACGTGCTGGTCAACGCGGCGGGCGTCCTGCGCTCGGCGCACACCCACGAGACCACGCTGGAGTTCTGGAACGCGATCCTGCAGGTCAACCTGACCGGCACGTTCCTGGTGACCAGGGAGGCGCTGCCCGCGCTGCTGGAGTCCGGGCGCGGCGTCGTGATCAACTTCAGCTCGACCTCGGCGAGCTTCGCGCACCCCTACATGGCCGCCTACGCCGCGTCCAAGGGCGGGATCCAGTCGTTCACGCACGTGCTGGCCAGCGAGTACGCCAGCCGGGGCCTCCGCGCGGTCGCGGTGGCGCCCGGCTCGATCAGCAGCGACATGACCACCGGACGCGGACCCGGCCTGCCCGAGGACGCCGACATGAGCCTGTTCGCCAAGCTCTCCCCGGCGATCATGCGCGGCATGGCGCCGCCGGAGACCGTCGCGGGGCTGGTCGCCGCGCTGGCCTCCGACGACGGCGCGTTCGTCACCGGCACCGAGCTGCGCATCGACGGCGGAACCCACATGTGATCCGCCCGCGACGAGTTCTCGCCCGCCGACGGGTCAACCTGGGCAGGACGCGAAACTCAGGAGGAGCTGTGGGGTTTTCCGGAGCGAGGTTGGCGCGGTTGCGGCGCGTGCTGTCCGGCCACGTGGACAGCGGGGCGATGCCCGGCCTGGTGGCCGCGGTGAGCAGGGGCGGTGAGACGCACGTCGAGGTGATCGGCGCGCAGTCGTTCGGCGGCCCGCCGATGCGCCGCGACTCGATCTTCCGCATCGCCTCCATGACCAAGCCGATCACCGCCGCGGCGGCGCTGATCCTGGTGGAGGAGTGCGCGCTGCGGCTGGACGACCCGGTCGACCCGCTGCTGCCGGAGCTCGCCGACCGCCGGGTCCTGGCGAAGCTTGACGGACCGCTGACCGACACGGTCCCCGCGAACCGGCCGATCACCCCGCGCGACCTGCTGACCTTCCGCTCCGGCCTGGGCTACGTCCCGGGCGAACCGCCGATCTTCCAGGCGCTGGCCGAAGCGGGGCTGGCACCGGGACCGGGCAACCCGGAGCTGCCGGTGGCGGAGTGGATGCGATGCCTCGGCGAGCTCCCGCTGGCCCACCAGCCGGGCGAGCAGTGGCTCTACCACACGGGATCCGACGTCCTGGGCGTGCTGATCGAGCGGGCGGCGGGCCAGCCGTTCCCGGAGTTCCTGCGGGAGCGGATCTTCGACCCGCTGGGCATGCGCGACACCGCCTTCCACGTGCCCGCCGACCAGGCCCACCGGCTGACCGCCAGCTACGAAGCCGGTCCCTCCGGCGAGCTGGTGCTGCGCGACGACCCGCGCGCGACCCCGCCGAGCTTCCCGGCAGGCGGCAGCGGCCTGGTGTCGACCGTCGACGACTACCTGGCATTCTACCGGATGCTCCTGAACGGAGGCCGCAGCGGCCCGCACCGCGTCCTGTCCCGGGCGGCGGTCGAGCTGATGCGCACCGACCACCTCACCGAACACCAGAAGCGGCAGGCGGAACCGCTGCTGGACGCCGCAACCGGCTGGGCCTTCGGCCACGCGGTGATCACCCGCCGCACGGGCATGCACTCCCCGGGCACGCAGACCTGGTCGGGAGGCCTCGGCACGACGGCGTTCGCGGACCCGGCCGAAGACCTGCTCGGAGTCCTCCTCACCCAACGAGCCATGGACTCCGCCGGACTCCCCGGCCACTTCACGGACTTCACCACCACGACCTACCAAGCCCTGGACTGAGCGTCGTGAGCGCGCAACAGCGTCCAAGCACGGTTCCGCACTCACGCCGGGAACTCACACCCGGTGCTCGGGGGCCGCGCGGGTCCCGCCCCGGGCGACGTGGTCGAGCAGGGTCAGCGCGTCGTGGTCGGGGGTGCCCGGTTCGGCCTGGTAGACGATGATGCGCTGGTCCGTGCCGGACACCGCCAGCACCTCGTAGGTCAGCGCGATCCGGCCCACCGCGGGGTGGTCGAACTCCTTGACCCCGACGGACTTCGGCTGCACCTCGTGCCGCGCCCACATCGCCGGGAACTCCTCGCTCTTGACCGTCAGCTCCTCGACCAGCGCCCGCAGCCGCTGATCGTCCGGGTTGTCGCCGAAGGTCGCGCGCAGGTCGGCCACGGTGTTCTGCGCCATCTCGGCCCACCGCACCATCAGCGTCCGCGCGCTGGGGTGCAGGAACAGGTAGCGCGTGGTGTTGCGCCGCGAGGCGGGCCACTGGTCGATGCCCGAGAGCAGCGCCAGCCCGGTCGGGTTCGCGGCCACCACGTCGTTGCAGCGGTTCAGCACGTACGCGGGCGAGTCGAGCGAGTCGAGCAGCCGCAGCACGCTCGGGCGGACCGATTCGACCTCCGGCTGCTCCGGGGGCCGCGCGCCCGAAGCGTGCCGGGCGAGGTTGTGCAGGTGCTGGTGCTCGGTGGCGTCGAGCAGCAGCGCCCGCGCGAGCGCGTCCAGCACGGCATCGCTCGGGTGGCGCTCGCGGCCCTGCTCCAGCCGCGTGTAGTAGTCCGCGCTGATCCCGGTGATGGCGGCGACCTCCTCGCGCCGCAACCCCGGAGTCCGGCGCACTCCGGGACCGGCCGGAATGCCGACTTCGTCCGGCTTGCGGCGTGCGCGGCACGCCTTGAGGAAGGTGCCCAGCTCGGTGCTCACCTCCCGATGCTGCCACGAGCCCAGCCTGGGTGTGCCACACCCAGGAGAAGCGCGACCTGCCGCGCGGCGCCGAACCCGGCGACGATCGGAGACGACCGACGAACGGGAGGACGAGATGACGTTGCAGCAGGTTCAGCTGGGTTCCGGACCCGCGGTGGGCGCGCAGGGCCTCGGCTGCATGGGGATGAGCGAGTTCTACGGCCCCACCGACCAGGACGAGGCCCGGCGCACGCTGGAGCACGCGCTGGACCGCGGCGTGACCCTGTTCGACACCGCCGACATCTACGGGATGGGCGCCAACGAGGAGTTCCTGTCGCCGTTCGTGCGGGCCCACCGCGACCAGGTGGTGATCGCGACCAAGTTCGGCCTGGTCCGCAAGGCCGACGACCCGCACTACCGCGGGTTCCGGGGCGACGCGGCCTACGTCCGCGCGGCGGCGGAGGCGAGCCTGCGGCGGCTCGGCGTCGACGAGATCGACCTCTACTACATGCACCGCCGCGACCTGTCGGTGCCGATCGAGGAGACGGTCGGCGCGATGGCCGAGCTGGTCGCCGAGGGCAAGGTCCGCCACCTCGGCCTGTCCGAGGTGACCGGCGCCGAGATCCGCGCGGCGCACGCGGTGCACCCGATCGCGGCGGTGCAGAGCGAGTGGTCGGTGTTCAACCGCGACGTGGAGAACACGGCGGTCCCGGCAGCAGCGGAACTCGGTGTGGCCCTGGTCCCGTACTCGCCGCTCGGCCGGGGATTCCTGACGGGAGCCTTCGCGGCGGCGGAGCAGCTGTCGGACACCGACTTCCGCCGGAACTTCCCGCAGTACTCCGGCGAGAACGCGGCCCGGAACGCAGAACTCCTGCAACCGCTCCGAGAAGTCGCCGACCGCCACGGCGCAACGATGGCTCAGGTGGCCCTCGCCTGGCTGCACGCCCAGCAGGGCGGCGGCCTCACGGTGGTCCCGATCCCCGGAACCCGCCGCCGCACCCGCCTGGACGAGAACCTGGCAGCGGCGAACCTGACCCTCACCCCAGCAGACCTGGAAGCCCTGGAACCGATCTCAGCCCAGGTCGAGGGCACCCGCTACCCAGACATGACCTTCACCGCAGCAGCCCGCGAGTAACACCCGAGCCCCGGCAAAGCCCGGCCGTGCGTCGTGGAGGTGCCAGTTCCGCCTAAACCTGGCACCCCACCCGGTCAGTTACAGCCAAAACCGGCGCACCACCCCACGACGACTGAGCCAGAACCCTGCGAGGGGTGGTGACGTCCGCAATTTCGATTGAAATTGCAACACCACGCAAAGCAACAACCCACCGCTTCGAACCCAAACCCAACCACGCACGCAACGGCACCTCTCCCCACCAACCCACCCGGCTATCACCACCGATCCCCAGGCAAGAGAAGCCCCGCGCGGTCAACCCCCGGGTTCCGCCACGACCAGCCGCCGCGCCTCACCGAGGAGGTCGCAGGCGCGATGCCAGTCGCCGCTCACCGCGACCGCCACCTTCTCCACCCCCACCTCCGCGTACGCCGCCAACTGCTCCGCCACCTGCCCCGGGGTCCCGGCGACGACGCACCCCTGCGCCGCCTCGACCGAAATCCCGAAGGTGCCCGCGATCTCACGCGCCAAGCTCGGGCCCAACGTCGGGTCCGGCCGCTTGGTGAGCGCGCAGTGGACCACGGTCGCCAGCCGGGGCACCGGGCGGCCCTGCTCCTCGGCGAGCTCCCGGAGCAGGTCGGACTTGGCGCGGATCTCCGCCGGGCTCTGCAGGGCGGCCAGCCACCCGTCGCCGTACCGGGCCGCCCGGCGCAGCGCGGCGCGCGAGGTCCCGCCGATCCACACCGGCGGCGCGGGCGCCGCCGGGGCGAGCTGGGCGGTCGTCCCGTCCGGCAGGTCCGTCGGCTCACCGGCCAGCAGCGACGGCAGGAGCTGCAGGAACTCGTCGGTGCGCGCGCCGCGCGTGGTCGGGTCGAGGCCGACGGCGTCCCAACCGCTGTCGTGGTCGCCGACACCGACGCCGAGGTGCAGCCGGTCGCCGCCGGTCAGGTGCTGCAGGGTCGCGATCTGCTTGGCGGCGCAGACGTGCGAGCGCAGCGCGGGCAGGTACACGGCGAAGCCGATGTCGATGCACTCGGTCACCGCCGCCGCGGTCGCCAGCACCAGCATGCCGTCCAGCACCGGGACGCCGCGGGCCAGGTGGTCGCCGCACCACAGGGAGTCCAGCTCGGCGTCCACCGCGTGGTAGGCGGCCTCCCGGATCTCCACCTTCGGAAGCTCCACGTGCGGCAGGAAGATTCCGATGTCGATAGCCATCTGCTGCTCCTGGGGTCGCTGCTCCCCTCAGCGTCGGACTTGGAGCGCGCTGGAGGTCAAGAGCGGCACAACGACGGGATCGCCCGCGCGAGCCCCGTGGTGTGCAGGTGGTCCAGCCGCAGGTCGGTCCGGGTGCGGTTGAACGCCCCGGCCAGCCGACCGTTGCAGGACCGGTGCTCGCGCAGCTGCTGGGTGTCGCGCAGCTCCAGCAGGATCTCGTTGTTCAGCCGGTCGATGATCGGCCGCACCTCGCCCAGGTCGGGGCGGTCGGTCGGCTGCTCCTCGGGGTGCGCCGCCCAGTAGTCGTGCAGCGCGCGCTGCACGACCTTGCTGGCCTCGATCTGGTCGCGGAAGATCCGCTTCGACTCCGCCGGGTCCAGACCCAGCTCGACGGACTTGCGCGCCACCGCGTCGAGCACCTGCTCCTCGCGGGCGGGGTCGTCGATCGGCTGCCCGGTGCCCCACTTGGCCGCCGCCACCTGGTCGGAGGTCGCGACGCGCTCGGCGGCCGAGTGCAGCAGCGGGTCGAGCGAGCCGGGGTCGGCGTGCGCCGGGGTGGCGAGCGCGACGATGACGGCACCTGCGACGAGCAGCGATCGCACGGCGAACCTCCGGGTCGACGATCAGGCCGCGGAGCAGTATTGCCCACCGCGCCGCCCGGGGCCAGCTCGGTATTCTCGGCGCGGTGCTGATCGACCTCAGCGCGGACTGGTACCGCGCCATCGCGAGCTGGGCGGCCGGGACCCCGCCGTGGGTGCACCAGATCTCGTTGTTCGCGACGCAGGCCCTGCTCGCGGTGCTGGCCGCGCTGACCCTGCTGTCGTGGTGGCGCGCGGAGCGCCGACCAGCGCACCTGATCCCGCTGCTGGCCGGAGCCCTCGGCTGGGTGTGCGCCGAGCTGCTCAAGGACTGGATCCAGCAGCCGCGCCCGTGCCGCGTCATGCCGATCGAGACGATCAAGGCCTGCGCGGAGGTCAGCACCTGGTCGCTGCCCAGCAGCCACTCGGCGGCCGCCGCGGCGCTCGCGGTCGCCCTGGCCCTCCAGTGGCGGCGGATCGCGCCGCTGGCCGCGGCGATCGCCGTCCTGGAGGGCTTCACCAGGATCTTCATCGGGGTGCACTACCCGCACGACGTGCTCGCCGGGTTCATCCTGGGCGCGGTGCTGGCGGTGGTGTGCACGTGGCCCGGTTCGCGCGCGCGAAGTCGCGGAACGACCGCGCCGGACGCCCGGTGAGGTCCGGCACCGTCGAGGTGACCAGGTCCTCGGACCCGGCGCGGATGTCGACGTCCACGGCGGCCAGCGCGGTGGCGAAGTCCGCGGGCAGCCCGGCGGCGAACTGCCGGGCCCGCTCGTCCGGGGTGACCTCCTGGTGCCGGACCGGCCGCCCGGTGACCTCGGCGAGGATCGCCGCGGCTTCGGCGTAGCTCAGCGATTCCGGGCCGGTGAGCAGGTATTCGTCGGCCACCTCGGCCGCGGTGAGCACGACGTCGGCGACCGCGGCGATGTCGGCGGCGTCGATCCAGCCGACCCGGCCGCCGCCGGTGGCGGTGCGGAGCACGCCGCGTTCCCGCAGGTCCACGGCAACCGGATGCGCCCCGGTGAAGTTCTGCATGAACCCGGACGGCCGCAGCACGGTGGAGTCCGCCATCGCCGCCACGCGATCGCGCAGCTCGGTGAGCCCGGGCAGCACCGCCAGCGACCCGAGCAGCACCACCCGGCGCCCCTCGGCGGCCCGCAGGAACGGCTCGACCAGCGGCATCGGGTCCAGCACGCCGATCGGCGGCACCAGGTAGACCTGATCGGCGCCGTCCAGCGCGGGGCCGTGGGTCCGCGGATCGGACCAGTCGAACCGCACGTGGTCGGCAGAGGCGTCGGGGTGGCGGCTGGCGATCCGCACCGGAACACCCCGGTCGCGCAGCAGCGCCGCGAGCGGCCGCCCGGTGTTCCCGGTGCCGCCGGTGATCAGCACAGTGCCGCCTCTCCGCGATTTTTCAGTGGTGGTTGTGTTCGGGGTCGATCTCGCGTTGTGCGGTTTCTTGTGGCTGGGTTGCATCACGGCCCCCTGAGGTGCGGTTGGGCAGGACTCGGCACGAGGGGCTGTCATGCGCTTCCCGCCGCTCGCGCGGCCTGCACCGGGCTCCAGTAGTCGCGCAGCTCCGCGAAGGCGCCGTCGCGCACCACGAACACCGAGACGTAGCGCATCTCGTAGTCGGCACCGGTCGCCACGGTCCGCCCGTGCGCGGTGAACTCGACGACGATCGTCGCCGGATCGGCGGTCCGGTGCACCAGGACCGACGGGAACGCGGTGATGTCCATCCGCGCCGGGTACTCCGCCAGGTACGCGCGCAGCTCGTCCCGCCCGGTCAGCCGCGCCGGAGTGGTCTCGGCGAACGGGAACTCGACGGTGCAGTCGGGGGTGAACAGGTCGACGAACCCGTCCATGTCCTTGGCCAGCAGCAGGTCCAGAGCCCGCTGGAACAGTTCTTCCACACCGACCAGGTTTCCGCCCGCCGACCGGCGTTGGCAGGGCCGACCTCGCCCCGGACCAGCAGTCCGTGGCTCGGCGGGCCGGGGTCGTGCCAGGCTGGCGGGGTGAACAAGCTCGACCTGGCCCAGTTCCTGCGCCACCGCCGGGAGGCCCGGCGGCCCGCGGAGGTCGGTCTGCGGGTGAGCGGACGCCGCCGCACGCCGGGGCTGCGCCGCGAGGAGGTCGCCTGGCTGGCCGGGGTGTCGACGAACTACTACGAGCGCCTGGAACAAGCCCGCGCCCCGCGCCCGTCCACCCAGGTGCTCGCCGCGCTGGCCAAAGCGCTCCGGCTGACCGAGGCCGAGAGCGAACACCTGGCCCGCCTGGCCGGACAGGCCCCACCGGTGCGCGACGAGCAGGTCCCGGACGGAGTGCTGCGCCTCCTGGACCGGCTGGGCCCGGTCCCGGCGTACGTCGTCGACGAGCGCTACGACGTGGTCGCGTGGAACGCGCTGGCGGCGAACCTGATCGCGGACTTCTCGGCGCTACCACCGGAAGACCGCAACGTCCTGCGCATGTCGATGAGCAGCGACCGCTGCTCGTCGCCGAACGACGAATTCGCCAGGCAAGCGGCTGCAGACCTCCGCCGAGCCGCGGCCCGCCACCCCGACGACGCCCGCCTAGCGCAGCTGACCAGCGAATACGCCGACTTCAACGCAGGCTTCGCAGCGTCCTGGACGGACCACGAAGTCCAACCCCGCCCAACCCTCCGCAAGCACATCGACCACCCCGACCTGGGCACCCTCGAGCTGGAAGCCCAGATCCTCCAGTCCCCGTCCAGCCCCCACCGCCTGATCTTCCTGACAGCGGAACCAGGAACCCCCACCCACGAAACCCTGACCCAACACCACCAGCCACCACCAAACCCCGAGCGCCGAACCTCACGCGATTTCGATTGAAATCGCTGCACCACGCAAAGCAACCACCCACCGCTTCGAACCCGAACCCAACCACGTCCCCAACGGCACCCCTCCTCACCAACCCCACCCGGCTATCACCACCCAACACGCAGCAGGACCGGCACGCCGACGCGTGCCGGTCCCGCTGACCCCCAGTCACCGCTGCGGAAGCCGATAAGCCCAGTTCCAGGCCGCCTCCAGCGGTCCGCGCTCGAAGCGCCGCAGCCACCACGCCGACAGCGTCATGAACGACGCGCAGATCGCCGCCCAGGCCAGCAGCACCCACCACGGCCGGGCCCAGTCGAACCGGGTGGCCAGTCCCAAACCCCAGCCGTAGCACAGGATCGCGGCCACCAGGTTCTGGAAGACGTAGCAGGACAAGGCAGTTCGGCCGACCGACGTCAGGCCTCGGCGCAGCACACCGGGTTCGCCGCGCATCGTCGTCAGCACGGTCGGGATCAGGCCGAGCAGTCCGAGCGCGATCAGCGGCGGGAGGATGTAGCGGTCCACCATGAACCAGCTCGGTCCGGCGAAGGTGGTCACCAGGTTCAGCGGTACGCCGATGCCGAAGCCGAACAGCATCAACCGGTTCCGCAGCTGCTGGCGGTCGACGTCGAACACCCCGGCGCGGTACAGCCGAGCACCGGCCAGGAACAGCAGCGTCGACAGCGGGATGACGAAGATCGCTTCGGCGCGGAAGGCGCCCCACTCGGTCAGCCGCGCCGAGACCTGCTCCAGGTAGCTGCCGTGCGAGTAGCGGTCGGTCGGCGGCATGTCCATCGACACGTTGCCGTGCAGCATCCCGACGGTGGTCAGGCCGATGAACGCCACGTGCACGGTGCCCATCGCGATCATCCAGCCGCGCTGCGCGCGATCGCTGCGGCCGATCAGGTGGGCGACCAGGACGGAGGTCACCGCGTAGCTCATCAGCACGTCGTACTCGAAGATCAGCACGTAGTGCAGCAGGCCCTCGGTGAACAGCAGCCCGGCCCGCCACAGGTACCAGCCGGGCCACCTGCCGCCGCGCCGCCGCGCGGAGCGGTACTGCAGCTCCAGCCCGATGCCGAACAGCAGGGTGAGCAGGGCGAGGAACTTGCCGTTGGCCAGCCAGCGCAGTGCCGCCTCGACGTGCGCGACGCCGCTGTCGAGCGTGACGTTCAGGGCGGCGGCCGGGCCCTGCGGGTTGGTGAAGATCCAGATGTTGGTGCCGAGGGTGCCTAGGATTGCCACGCCGCGGATGACGTCGAGTGCGGCTATTCGCGTCGTGGCGGGTGCCTGGTGCAGAGCTGTCACGGGTTCCCCAGTTGGTCGGAAGCTTCCGTCGATGACGGAGGGTTACGATGCAAGTGCATGGTAAACGGCTGATCGCCGGTTTTGCAATGCAGTTGCATTGGAAAGGTTGGTGACGTGCCGAAACAGGTCGATCACGAGGCTCGACGCACCCAGATCGCCGAGGCGCTGCTGCGCCTGGCCAGCTGCGGCGGCCTGGAGGCGGTGAGCCTGCGCGACGTCGCCGCCGAGGCGGGCATCTCGATGGGCGCGGTGCAGCACTACTTCAAGAGCAAGGAGCAGATGCTCCTGCACGCGATGGACCACGTGACCAAACGCGCTGGTGAGCGCATCAGAACGGCGCTGATGGCGCGTGGCCGCCGACCGTCCGCGCGGGAGATCGTGCGCACCGTGATGCTGGAGATGCTGGCGCTCACCGAGGACAGCCGCATGGAGTTCCTGACCCACCTGGCGTTCTTCATGCGCGCCCTCGGCTCACCCGAGCTGGCCGCCATGTACCGGGAGTGGTGGCCGGAGCTGGAGCGCTGGCTGGCCGACGAGCTGCGCGCGGCCCAGGAGACCGGCGAGCTCCCGCCCGACCGGGACCCGGCCCGCGAAGCGGAACTGCTCCTCACCGTCCCCGACGGCCTCTCGGTGGGCCTCCTCCTCGGCCACCGCACGGGCGACGGGGCGATCGCCGCGATCGACTACTACCTGGACCGCCTCTTCGGCACCGCAGAACCGTCCTGACCAGTCCGCTGATTCCCGCGAGTCCGACGGACATCGGACGCCCGATGTCCGTCGAACTCGTGGTGCAGATCGGCCCGGTCCAGCGGGATCCGTCATCTTCCCGCCGCCGACCGGGGCCTTCCTGGTCAGTTGTCCGCGTGCTGGGTGTGGAACTTGAGCTGATCTCGGACCAGGCGGACGCGGTCCACGTTCGGTTGGTCGACGGTTGCGAGCAGGTCGACCGACTCGCCCGTGCCGTGCACCGTTCCGCGGGGGCCGGGGAAGTAGCCCTCCGGCGTCAGCGTGGACCACACGTCGTAGCGGCATCCCGCCGTCATGAGCATGAGCTTGTTCGGCTCCAAGTGGTTCAGGCGGACGTTCATCATCGCGTTGAACAGGTTGGTGCTGCTCGCGCGGAACGTGCCGCTGGGGGTGGCGATCTCGAAGAAGACTTCTTCGCCGACCACCCACCACTTCGCGTTGGCGGTGAAGGCACTGCGTTCCGGGTGGTCTGGGCGGTCGCCGAAGAGGACGACCTGGCGGGTGACCGGAACGCCTTGCGGGAACTGCGTCGGGGTGTGCATGCGGGGCTGTCCAATCTGGCTTCGTCGTCAGTGGCCGAAGCGCTTGAGAATCGCTCTTTCCTTGGCGAGGAGCTTGTTCATGTCAGCGTTGATCTTCTCCCGCTCGGCGAGCGGTGGGCCTTCGTCAAGCCGTGCGGAGAGGTTCGCCTTCTCCCATTCGATCTTTTCGAGCTGGGCCTTCGCCCACGCGTCCAGTTCCCGAGGACCCGGATCGTCCACCGGACTGCGGTCGGGTTCTGGGGAGTCCGGTTCAGGCGCGTCGGCTCGGTCCGGCGTCGGGTCGGCCTGGGGTTCTGGTTCCGGGGCCCAGTCGCTGCCCTTCGGACCGAACTCGTGGCCGTCGTAGGGCTCGTACCGCGGGCCGACGTCGGGGTTGCGGACTGGTGGTTCGTAGTCCGGCCAGGCCCACGGCCCAGCGTTGGGGTGCGGCAGGTCGTCCAACTGCCCAGCTCCGGCCTTGCGCATGTCGCCGAAGAAGTCCATCACCTTGCCGGCCGCTTGGCGGCCCAGCGAGCCCACGGTGCTCCCGCCGCCGGTCGCCAGGCCTGCGGCCACTTCCGGTGCCAGCTTCCCGGCGAAACCGAACGGGTCCTTGGTGAAGCTGTCGATCCCCGCGCCGAGCATTGCTTTGCCGGTGCCGATGGGGTCGGTTACGAAGGCCTTGCCCGCTGCGAAGGTGCTGGCGACCAGGTTGCCCATGTTCTCCGCGTACTGCGACGGGTGCGTCAAGTTGTACGGGTCGAACGGGGTGATCGCGCGGAGCTGCTGGATCATCTCCAGGCCGCCTTCGAAGCTGCCGCGCCAGAAGTCGCCGACAGATTCGGCGACGTTCTGGCCGATGTCCCCCAGCGCGCTGCCGAGCAGGGTCAGCGGACCGGGTTGCGGTGGTGCTTCGTCGGCCGCCTTCAGCAGGACGCCCGCTGCCTTCTTCGCCGCCTCTTCGACCTGGTTCTTGGCGTCGTCGAGGGCGGCCTGGGCCTGTTGGCGGGCCGCCGCACCGGGATCTTCGAACGGGCCGGTGGCGTCGGAATTCTCGTACTGCGCGAGGGCCCGTTCGCTCTGCTTTTCCGCCGCTTCGAGGTCCGCGCACGCCTGCTCCGCCTGGCGTTGTGCCCAGGCCAGCGTGTCCCGGTACTGCCGCAGCGCGTTCGCGGAGTTGGTGAAGGCGTCCGCCGCGCGGAACCACTTCGGCGGTTCTTGCTGGTAGTAGTCCTGGAAGGCGTCCGCGGTGGCGCCCCGCCAGCCGTCGGTGCTGATCTTCTGGAAACCCTGCCCGGCGTTCTCGAACGCGGTGCCGAGCTTGGTCATCGTGGTCAGGGTTTCGTCGATGGCGGGCAGCTCGCCGGGCACCTCGTCCTTCGGGTTCGGCGCCATCAGCCACCGACCCTGGTGTTGGCGCCGGAGTCGTTGAGGACGTGGGACACCGCCTGCTGCGGGAGGCCCTCGGGCGTCAAGTTCACCGCGAGCTGCTCGATGGACTGCTGCGGAGCGGCGTTGAGATCGGCCATCGGGTCGTCGCCCACGGCGACCACGATCTTCTTGAACGCGTCGAGCGCTGCCTGCTCGGCCTTCTGGTACTCGGTGCGCGTGTCCGACAGCGCCGCCGCAGCAGCAGCGCCTTCCTCCACCAGGAACTTCACGCCGTAGTTCCACTTGCCGCAGAACTTGCGCAGCGCTGAGGCCAGCAGGGCCGACCCGGCATCGACCTCGCTCAACGTCATCATGGCCACGCCGTGGCCGTCGTTGCCCAGCTTCTTCACCGGCCACGGAAGCTCGGCCTCCAGCGCGGCGATCGCGTCGTTGACGCCCTGCGACGCCTTGCCCAGCGCTTCCAGATCGACTTGGAATCCGTTGTGATCCCCCACTTACAGCGTCCCTCCCCAAGCACGCAGCACAGGTCTTTCGTACGGCGACATCGCGGCCACCGGCCGTTCCGGCTGGTCGCGATCCACTGCGATCGATGAGGGGGTGATGCCGCGCAGCGCGGGCAGCGCCACGCAGTGCTCTTGCGCCGGATCCAGCAGCACGCCGGTGCCCGGCGGCATCCCGGGCAGGTAGCCGTCCAGCAGCCGGGCACCGGTCAGCAGCAGGTACTCGACCTCGCCGGTCTCGCCGCGCTGCAGCCGGTACCGGGCGAGGAAGCTCAGGTCGGAGAACACCGGCAGCCACGGGACGTCGTCCACGTGCACCACGGGCACGGTCGGTGGCTCGGACACGCATTCCAGGTACACGCCCGCACTGCGGAACGTCGCCACCAGATCTTCCGGTCGTTCCAGGGTTCGGCGGAACCGCAGCGCTTCCCGGACGATCGGCGGGTGATCCAGCATGGACATCGCCGTGGACACACTTCCCCCCGGAGTTGTTCGATCACAGCGGGTGGTGACGCTAGTCGAACCCCTGGGCGGTTCGCGGCGGAAAATCCGTGGTTTAGACCACAGGGATCATTGGGCCGTTCGGCGGTAAGGGATCATGTCGTGACCTCGGCGTGGGTGAGGGGGCCGAGGGTGGCTTCGGCGGTGCCGCCGGTGATCTCCGCCAGCCAGGTGCGGAAGGCGTCCACTTCGGACACCGGGACGTTGACGTGGAAGCGGACCACGTCCTGGTACTCGGTGTCGACCACCTGGTAACCGGCCGACCGCAGGTCGTTGTCCAGCTTGCCCGCCACCAGGTAGTCCACCGCGGTCGTCACGGTCCGCACCGGGCGCCGCTCGACCAGGCCGACGTGCTCCAGCGCGGCCGACACCGCACCGCCGTAGGCGCGCACCAGCCCTCCGGCGCCGAGCAGCACCCCGCCGAAGTACCTGGTCACCACGGCCACGGTGTTGGTGATCTCGTTGTGCCGGAGCACCTCCAGCATCGGCACCCCGGCGGTGCCCGCGGGCTCGCCGTCGTCGCTGGACTTCTGCACCTCGCCGAGGTCGCCGAGCACGAACGCCGAGCAGTGGTGGCGCGCGTCGTGGTGCAGCTTGCGGCGCTGCTGGATGAACTCCCGGGCTTCCGCCTCGTCGGTGACCCGGGCCAGCGCGCACAGGAAGCGGGACTTCTTCACCTCCAGCTCGTGCTCACCGGACTGCTTGATGGTGCGCATCTGTCCCCTCCGGCAGGTGGCGTTGCTCACGGCCCCGAGGGGTCGCTCCCGCCATCCTCCCATTGCAGCAACGGTGCAGGTCAGCGCGGTGCGACGACGAACGGGGGACGGCGATTTCCGTTGTGGCCCGCGGGCACGTAACGTCCCCCCTCATGGAGCAGTCCTCGAGCCCGTTTGAACCAGGCGTGCGGGTCCGCGCCACGTTCGGCCGGTTCCGCGACAAGGTCGGCACGGTGGTGGAGACCGCCACCGGTCTTCCCGAAGTCTTCGACGGTCCCGTCCTGTGGGTGCGCTTCGACGACGCGGAAGAACCCGGCCTGGTCGCGGGCCGCTTCCTCGAAGCGGCCTAGGCCGACCCCAACGGCACAGCTTCCACTGGCACTGTGCTCCTCCACCGCGCCGGACACGCCCGGGCGCGGGGGTACTTCCGCGATTTCAATGGAAATCGGATGTCCGATTTCCATTGAAATCGCACGGTCGACGGCTCAGCCCCAGACCTCGGCGGCGGTCTCCACCACCAGGCGGAGCTTGGCCACCTCCTCGTCGTAGGTCAGCGAGTTGCCGTCCTTGGTCGAGGCGAAGCCGCACTGCGGCGAGAGGCACAGCTGGTCCAGGTCGACGTACCGGCTGGCCTCCTCGATGCGGCGCTTGAGCGCGTCCTTGGACTCCAGCGCGCCGCGCTTGGTGGTGACCAGGCCGAGCACCACGGCCTTGCCCTTCGGCACGAACCGCAGCGGCTCGAAGCCCCCGGAGCGCTCGTCGTCGAACTCCAGGAAGAACCCGTCCACCTCGAGCTCGTTGAACAGCGCCTCGGCCACGAAGTCGTAGCCGCCCTCGGCGACCCACGACGAGCGGAAGTTGCCCCGGCACATGTGCGTGGTCACCGCCAGGGTGTCCGGCCGCCCGCGCAGCGACTCGTTGATCAGCTCGATGGTCTGCAGGTGGGCCCGCTCGGCGTCGTCGCCGCGCGCGGCCAGCTGGGCGCGCTGCGCCGGGTCGTTGAGGTAGGCCAGGCTGGTGTCGTCGAGCTGCAGGTAGTGGCAGCCGAGGTCGGCCAGGGCGCGCACCTCGGCGCGGTAGGCCGCGGCCAGGTCGGCGCGGAACTCGGCCAGGTCCGGGTAGGTGGCCTCGTCGATGGCGGCGCGGCCGCCGCGGTAGTAGAGCATGCCGGGCGACGGGATGGTCAGCTTCGGCGTCGCGGTGGTGACCCGGTCGGCCAGCGCGGTGAAGGCGTCCGCGAAGATCGTCCGGCTCAGCCCGATCCGGCCGGTGACCTGCAGGTCCGGCGTGGCGAACTCGACGTCGCCCTGCTCGTTGCGGAACTTGACCGTGAGGCTGGCGTCCTCGACCTTCTCGACGCCGTCGAGCTGGTACAGGAAGTCCATGTGCCAGGAGCTGCGCCGGAACTCCCCGTCGGTGGCGCTGTGCAGGCCGACCTCCTCCTGCATGGCCACCACCTGCGAGATCGCCTCGTCCTCGACGCGCCGCAGCTCGGCGTCGTCGATGCGGCCGGCGGCGTGCTCGTCGCGGGCGTCGAGCAGGGCTTGCGGTCGGAGCAGGCTGCCGACGTGGTCGGCGCGGAACGGTGGGGACACACGAGGGCTCATGCCTCGCAAGATAGTTTGCGAATGCGAGCATGCCTAGAGGAGTGGTTCCATGCTCGTTTTGCGTAGCGGTGCGGGCTGCGAAGGTGGGTTAAGCGCTGCGCGCTTGCGGCAGCTCATGCTGTCGTCGCGAAGGCGTCGCAGTTGCAGTCCAACGAGGGATCAGCTGGTCGTCCGCCCAGGTCTCGCCGCTGCGGTCGGTGGCGGCTGTGAGCAAGGACAAATCGGTACATCCGGTCTGCTGGATAAAATCGACCAGGACAACTGACGTCGGGGCTGACGGATGGAGACGATGCGAGTTCTCGTGATCGGAGCCGGAGTCGGGGGACTCGCCATCGCCAACGGGCTGCTCGGCAAGGGCCACGAAGTGCAGGTCTTCGAGCACGCCGACTCGCTGCGCACCACCGGCGCGGGCATCACGGTGTGGAGCAACGGCACCGCCGCGCTGCGCGATCTGGGCATCGACATCGAACCGTCCGGCCGTCGCCTGCACAGCCTGCGCTCGCTCACCGACACCGGTCGGTTGCTGTGGGAGGCCGACCTCGGCGAGGTCACCGAGCGCCTCGGCTCGCCGACCGTGCAGATCCCGCGCCGCGTGCTGATCGCCGAGATGGCCGCCGCGCTGCCGCCGGGCGTGCTGCACTTCGGCCGCCGCTGCGTCGGCGTCGTCGAGCAGCCGGACCGCGTGGTCGTGGAGTTCGACGACGGCAGCCGGGCCACCGGCGACCTGCTGATCGGCGCCGACGGGCAGCGCTCCGTGGTGCGGCGGGAGCTGCTGGGCGGCGCCCCGGCGAAGCCGACCGGTTGGGCCAGCTGGCAGGGCCTGACCCGCAGCGACCTGCCCGTCGCGCACGGTCACCAGACGCTGAACATCGCGGGCCGCAACGCGCACTGCGGCCTGATCCCGACCGGCGGCGGACTGCTGCACTGGTGGTTCGACATGCCGTGGAAGGAGGGCGACCCGGTGCTCTCGGTCGCCGACCTGCGCGCGATCTTCCGCGGCTGGCCCGCGCCGGTCGAGGAGCTGCTGGCCTCGGTCACCGACGACGACCTGGGCTTCTTCCCGCACATCCGGCACAAGGTCCCGCACGTCTGGGGCGGTCCGCGCAGCACGCTGCTCGGCGACGCGGTGCACGCGATGCCGCCCGCGGTGGCGCAGGCGGCCAACCAGACGCTGGAGGACGCCTGGCTGCTCACCCAGTACCTGTCCGATGTGGACGGCGATCTGGCCACCCGCCTGCGCGCCTACGAGCAGGAGCGCCGCCCGCGCGCCCTCAAGGTCTCCCGCACGGCGGCCCTGACCTCGGCCCAGCGCAGCACCCCGCTGCAGCGCCTGGCGAAGTTCCCGAGCTGGCTGGCCACCCGCAGCCAGGTGGCATCCCTGCGCTCCGGCAGCAACGTCCTCCGCGGCGTCGCCCCGCACCCAGTGGTCCAGGCGGCCTGAGCTCCCCCCGGCATTTTCGCTGGTGGGGGCCCGCGGAACCACGACGGCCCGCCGCGCCGGAGTGGCGGGGCGGGCCGTCGTCGGCAGGTCGGCTCAGGCGCCGAAGGTGTCCGGGTCCGGGCCGACGCGGACGCCGGTCTCCAGGGCGGTGATCGCCGCGACGTCGTCGTCGGCCAGCTCGAAGTCGAAGACCTCGATGTTCTCCTCGATCCGCGACGGGGTGACCGACTTCGGGATCACCACGTTGCCCAGCTGGAGGTGCCAGCGCAGCACGATCTGCGCCGGGCTCTTGCCGTACTTCTCGCCCAGCGAGGCCAGCGTCGCGTCGTCGAGCAGGCCCTTGCCCTGGCCCAGCGGGCTCCACGCCTCGGTGGCGATGCCGTGCTCGGCGTGGAACGCGCGCAGCTCGGCCTGCGGCAGGTTCGGGTGCAGCTCGATCTGGTTGACCGCCGGCACGATGTCGGTCTCCTCGAACAGCCGCTTCAGGTGCGGGATCTGGAAGTTCGAGACGCCGATCGCCTTGGCGCGGCCGTCGGCGTGCAGCTTCTGGAAGGCCTTCCAGGTGTCCACGTACTGGTCCTTGGCCGCGACCGGCCAGTGGATCAGGTACAGGTCGACGTAGTCCAGGCCGAGCCGCTCCAGGCTCTCGTCGAAGCCCTTCAGCGCGCTGTCGTAGCCCTGCTTGTCGTTCCAGAGCTTGGTGGTGACGAACAGGTCCTCGCGCGCGATGCCCGACTCGGCGATCGCCCGACCCACGCCCTCCTCGTTGCCGTACACCGCGGCGGTGTCGATGCTCCGGTAGCCCGCCTCCAGCGCCGCCCTGACCGGCGCGACGACCTCGTCGGCCGGGACCTGGAAGACGCCGTAGCCCAGCTGCGGCATCGCTGCGCCGGTGTTCAGCGTGATGTTCGGAACCTGTGTCATGTGGGTGCTTTCCTCCGCCGATATCGCGTTCGTCGCCGGTCGCGCGGGACCGGCACCAGGTGGAACCGATTCAGCCGGTCCCGGATTCCCGCCACGCGGTGTGGCCCTTGCCGCAGGCCACGGTATTTCACCCGCCGGGCTGCCGCTCAGGGAGTCAGCGGACCTCGACGGACTCGTTCGGCTGCGCGGCGGGCGCCGGGGCGGCCTGCGGCTTGCGGTCCAGCCAGCCGGACAGCAGGGCGAAGCCGAGGCCGACGAGGGCCAGCAGGGCGCCGACCCAGCTCGGCGCGGTCAGGCCCAGCCCGGCCGCGATGACCAGGCCGCCGAGGTAGGCGCCCAGCGAGTTGGCGATGTTGAACGTGGACTGGATGCTCGCCGAGCCCAGCGCCGGGGCCTCCTTCGCCTGGTCCAGGATCCGCGCCTGGATGCTCGGGATGGCCGCGAAGCCGGTCGCGCCGATCAGGAACACCGTGATCGGCGCCAGCACGGCGCTGTGCGAGGTGAGCACGAACAGGCCGAGGGAGGCGGCGAGCGCGGTGAGGAAGACGTACAGCGTCCGCATCGGGTTGCGGTCCGCCAGCCGCCCGCCGAGCGCGGTGCCGACGGTCATCCCGACGCCGAACAGCGCCAGCAGCGGCGTGACCGCGGTCGGGGAGAAGCCGGTCACGTCGGTGAGCACGGGCTTGATGTAGCTGTAGAAGGAGAAGGTCGCGGCGAAGCCGAAGACGACCACCGCGAAGGCCAGCCACACCTGCGGGCGGCGGAACGCGCGCAGCTCGCCGCGCAGGCTGACGTCGGTGGGCTTGGGCTGGTCGGGCACCAGCGCGGCGACCGCGGCCAGCGCGACCACGCCGATCACCGCGACCAGGCCGAACGCCCAGCGCCAGCCGAGCTGCTGGCCGAGCAGCGTGCCGACCGGCACGCCGACGATGTTGGCCACGGTCAGGCCGATGAACATCATCGAGATGGCCTGCGCGCGCTTGTCGGCGGCGACCAGCCCGGCCGCGACGACGGCGCCGATGCCGAAGAACGTGCCGTGCGGCAGACCGGCCACGAACCGGGCCGCCAGCAGCAGCTCGTGCGTCGGGGCGAACGCGGAGAACAGGTTCCCGACGGTGAACAGCACCAGCATGCTCAGCAGCATCGCCTTGCGCCGGGTGCGCATGCCGAGGATGGTCAGCAGCGGTGCGCCGATCACCACGCCGAGCGCGTACAGCGAGATGTAGCCGCCGGCGTCCGGGATGGACACGTGCAGGTCGGTGGCGACCTCGGGCAGCAGGCCCATCATCACGAACTCGGTCGTCCCAATCCCGAATGCGGCGATGGCCAGGGCCAACAGGGCAATGGGCAAGGAAGTCCCCTTAGACGAACGTGCCGGACGGTGTGCGGGTCGAACCCCGGCCGCGCGCACGCCGGAGCGGCTCGCTCTGCTCCAGGCCGGGGAAACGATTCAGGAGACGGCTCACGCAGGCGCTCCCGGACGTCTTCAACAGTATCCCGGCGCACCGCTGTTCCCGAACCGGATATGAACCGCGCCACGTCCGGCTTCGCTCGTTCAGCCGAGCGCGCAGCGGAACTCGTTCGTCCACTGTGGATTTTGACAGTGCGGGGCGCACAGCCGTCGGGCGTTCCCGCTGTGCAGTCCGGCAAACGGTGAAACGTGGAAACTTTTCGCAACTGCCTGTCGGCCGCGAGTTGATCGGTGATAGCCCTCGACGCGACCCATCCCCGGTGGACGGAGGGGCCGATGCGCTCGAAGGTCGTCGCGGTCGTGCTCGCGGCGTTGGCACTGCTGGTGGCGACGGCCGTTCCCGGCGCGTCCGCGCCCCCGGAACCGCACCGCTTCGTCACCAGACCGGACCTGAGCCCGCCGGTGGTGCGGATCGACACCCCGGCGAACGGCACCGAACCCGGCAGCATCTTCCTCGCGCCGCACGGCACGGCCACCCAGAGCGGGCCGATGATCGTCGACGACGCCGGTCAGCCGGTCTGGTTCCAGCCGGTCGGCGACGGCGCCGGGCTGTTCACCATGGACTTCAAGGCCCAGACCTACCGGGGCCAACCGGTGCTGACCTGGTGGCAGGGCGCGCCGCACCCGGGCTACGGCGAGGGCGAGTACGTGGTGCTGGACCGCTCCTACCAGCAGATCGCCACGGTCCGGGCGGGCAACGGCCTGCGCGCCGACCTGCACGAGATGGTCATCACGCCGCGCGACACCGCGCTGCTGATCGCCTACCGCACGGTGCAGCTGGACCGGCCCGTGGTGGAGGGCGTCGTCCAGGAGGTCGACATCGCCACCGGCGAGGTCCTGTTCGACTGGCGCAGCCTGGACCACGTGGCGGTCGACGAGTCGACGGTCCCGGTCCCGGAGGACCCCGCCGCGCCGTACGACTACATCCACCTCAACTCGGTCACCGAGGACGCGGCGGGCAACCTGCTGATCTCCGCGCGCCACACCGACGCGATCTACCAGCTGGACCGCGCCACCGGCCAGGTCCAGTGGCGGCTGGGCGGCAAGCGCAGCGACTTCGCCGTGGACCCGGACGCGGTGTTCGCCCGGCAGCACGACGCGCGCTGGCAGCCGGACGGCACGATGAGCCTGTTCGACAACGCGGCCAGCGAGCCCGGGCCGGTCTCGCGGGCGCTCGTGCTCGCCGTCGACCAGCAGGCGCGCACCGCCCGCGTGGTGCGCGACTTCGCCCACTCCGGCAGCGCCACCAGCGTCAGCCAGGGCAACCACCAGGTGCTGCCGGGCGGCAACAGCTTCGTCGGCTGGGGATCGCAGCCGGAGTTCACCGAGTTCGACGAGACCGGCGCGGTGGCGCTGCACGGCTCGTTCGGCGACAACATGCCGTCCTACCGGGCCTTCCGCCTGCCCTGGACCGGCACGCCGACCGAACCCCCGGTGGCGGCGCTGCGCGACGACGGGACGCCGACGGTGTACGCGAGCTGGAACGGATCCACCGAGGTCCGCGCCTGGCGGATCCTCGCGGGCCCGACCCCGGACCAGCTCCGCCCGGTCGTCGACGCCCCGAAGACGGGCTTCGAAACCCCCACCGCCCTCCCCGCCCCCGAGGCCTACGCCGCGGTCGAAGCCCTCGACGCGAACGGCCAGGTCCTGGCCCGCTCGGAGCCGGTCAAGCCGGAGTCGTGAGCGGCGGTGGTCGCAAGAGCGGCCACCGCCGCTCACGAGTCAGCGCAGGGCGCGGTAGCCGGGGTGGACGCCGGGCGTCAGCTGGTGGCTGCTCGCCAAGCGCTCCAGGAAGGCCTTGAGCTGCGCGCGCTCGCCCGGGTCGAGGGCCTGGCAGAAGGCGGCTTCGTGCTGCGCGATCACCGCGCGTACCTCCTCCAGCAGCTCGGTGCCCTCGGGCGTCAGCGTCAGGTGCTGGACGCGGCGGTCGCGGGTGCCGCGCGTGCGGGTGACCAGACCGCGGCGCTCCAGGTCGTCGACGAAGGTCACCACCTTGCTGGGCAGCAGGCCGAGCTCCCGGGCCAGCTGCTGCTGGCTCAGACCCGGCCGGGCCGAGATCATCCGCAGCACCCCGACCAGCGGAGGTGTCAGCGCCAGCTCCTCGACGCGCGCACCGAACTGCATCGCGGCGTGCGCGCCCAGCTGGCTGAGCAGGAACGCGATCCCCGAGGACTCTGCGGACACGCGAGCATCTAACCACCGGGCCGTCCGGCGGTCGGCTCACCGCCGCCCGCGCCGCAGGTCGGCGTGCGCCTCGACCTCCATCCGCTCGACCATGTGCGGGTAGTGCAGCTCGAACGCCGGGCGGTTCGACCGGATCCGCGGCAGCGAGGTGAAGTTGTGCCGCGGCGGCGGGCAGGAGGTCGCCCACTCCAGCGAGTTCCCGTGCCCCCACGGGTCGTCCACCCCGGCCACCACGCCGAACCGGTAGCTCTTCAGCACGTTGTAGAGGAACGGCAGCATCGACCCGCCCAGCACGAACGCGCCGATGGTGGACACCACGTTCAGCGCGGTGAACCCGTCGGAGACCAGGTAGTCGGCGTACCGGCGCGGCATCCCCTCGGCGCCCAGCCAGTGCTGCACCAGGAACGTCAGGTGGAACCCGACGAAGGTCAGCCAGAAGTGCAGCTTGCCCAGCGTCTCGTCCATCATCCGGCCGGTCATCTTCGGGAACCAGAAGTAGATCCCGGCGAACACCGCGAACACGATGGTGCCGAACAGCACGTAGTGGAAGTGCGCCACCACGAAGTAGGTGTCGGTGATGTGGAAGTCCAGCGGCGGCGACGCCAGGATCACCCCGGTCAGCCCGCCCAGCAGGAACGTCACCAGGAACCCGGTGGAGAACAGCATCGGCGTCTCGAACGTCAGCCGCCCGCGCCACATGGTGCCGATCCAGTTGAAGAACTTGATGCCGGTGGGCACCGCGATCAGGAAGGTGGCGAAGGAGAAGAACGGCAGCAGCACCGCGCCGGTGGCGAACATGTGGTGCGCCCACACCAGCATCGACAGCCCCATGATCAGCAGCGTGGCGAACACCAGCCCGGTGTAGCCGAACAGCGGCTTCCGGCTGAACACCGGCAGGATCTCGGTGACGATGCCGAAGAACGGCAGCGCCACGATGTAGACCTCCGGGTGGCCGAAGAACCAGAACAGGTGCTGGTAGAGGATCGCGCCGCCGTTGGCCGGGTCGAACGCGTGCCCGCCGAGGTGCCGGTCGACCAGCAGCCCGAACAGCGCCGCGGCCAGGATCGGGAACGCCATCAGCACCAGCAGGCTGGTGGCCAGGATGTTCCAGCAGAAGATCGGCAGCCGCCACATGGTCATGCCGGGGCAGCGCAGGCACACCAGCGTGGTGATCATGTTGACCGCGCCGAGGATGGTGCCCAGCCCGCTGATGATCAGCCCGGCCGCCCACACGTCCCCGCCGGGACCGACGCTGAACACCGACCGCGACAGCGGCGCGTAGGCGGTCCAGCCGAAGTCGGCGGCGCCGTTGGGCAGCAGGAACCCGCTGAGCACGATCAGCCCGCCGAACAGGAACAGCCAGAACGACAGCGCGTTCAGCCGCGGGAACGCCACGTCCGGCGCCCCGATCTGCAGCGGCAGCACCACGTTGGCGAAGCCGAAGATGACCGGGGTGGCGAACAGCAGCAGCATCACCGTGCCGTGCATGGTGAACAGCTGGTTGTACTGCTCCTGGGACAGGAACTGCAGCCCCGGCACGGCCAGCTCGCCGCGCATCAGCAGCGCCATCGCCCCGCCGACGATGAAGAAGAAGAACGAGGCGAGCAGGTACATGATCCCGATCTGCTTGGGGTCGGTGGTCCGCAACCAGGGCACCAGGTGCTCGCCCTTGCGCGGCCGCCGCGTGGTCCGGGCCCGCGTGGGGACCGGTCCGGGTCGGATCCGGGTCGTGGCCATCTCCGCCTCCAGAGCGCGCGGATCTGCGCCTAGCTGGCCGTGTCCCTCTCCCTACCCACCTCCGCCCGCCAGCAACCCCCGGCCGCGCGCCGTCAAGCCCCGCGAACGCGCGTTCGGCGGCGGTGGGGTTCCTCAGCTGGTGGCGCGGTCGAGGGCGCCGAGGGCCATCGAGTGCAGGAGCCGGGACATCGCCTCGACGTCCAGGTGCGCGCTGTAGGGCGTCGAGTTGATCAGGCCGAACACCGCGTGGGCCGCCGCGCGGGCCGTCGGGCGCGGCAGCTCCGGCCGGGCCTGGCAGAGCACGTCCACCCAGACCTCCACGTAGCTGCGCTGCAGCTCGCGGACCTTGTGCCGGTCGGTCTCGGCGAGGCTGTCCAGGTCGCGCATGTGCACGGTGATCAGCGCCGGGTTGCCCAGGGCGAACTCGACGTGCCAGCGCACCAGGCGGTCCAGCGCGTCGTGCGGGTCGGCCGCCTCGCCGACGCGGTCCTGCCCGCCGCGCAGCAGCCGGTCGCTGATGCCGGTCAGCAGCTCGGCCAGCATCGCGTCCTTGCTGCGGAAGTGCCGGTACAGCGCGGGCCCGGAGATGCCCACGGCGCTGCCGATGTCGTCGATGCCGACTCCGTGGAAGCCGGCGCGGGCGAACTTCTCCGCCGCCGCGGCCAGGATCTGCTCGCGGCGGGAGGGCTTGGCTGCATCGGTGGGCATCGAAGTCGATGCTAGACGAAACGCGTTAGTCGTCGTTAACATCGGCCACGTTAACGATGACTAACTCCGGTGGAAGGTGTGCCCCGCATGGATGCGCCCGCCCTGCGCACGACCGCGGATCCGGACTCGGCGGAGTTCGCCCGCAACACCGAGCAGCACGCGAAGCTCGTCGACGACCTCAACGCCCAGCTCGCCCGCACCAGGCTCGGCGGGCCGGAGAAGGCCCGCATCCGCCACGTCGAGCGCGGCAAGCTGCTGCCCCGCGACCGGGTCGACGCGCTGCTCGACCGCGGTTCGCCGTTCCTGGAGCTCTCGCCGCTGGCCGCGCACGGCCTCTACGACGACGAAGCCCCGTCGGCGGGCATCATCACCGGCGTCGGCCGGGTGTCCGGCCGCGAGTGCGTGGTGGTGGCCAACGACGCCACGGTCAAGGGCGGCACCTACTACCCGGTCACGGTCAAGAAGCACCTGCGCGCGCAGGAAGTCGCGCTGCACAACAACCTGCCCTGCCTCTACCTGGTCGACTCCGGCGGCGCGTTCCTGCCCAGGCAGGACGAGGTGTTCCCGGACCGCGAGCACTTCGGCCGGATCTTCTACAACCAGGCGACCATGTCCGCCCGCGGCATCCCGCAGATCGCGGCCGTGCTCGGCTCGTGCACCGCGGGCGGCGCCTACGTCCCGGCGATGAGCGACGAGGCGGTGATCGTCCGCGAGCAGGGCACCATCTTCCTCGGCGGACCGCCGCTGGTGAAGGCCGCGACCGGCGCCGAGGTGACCGCCGAGGAGCTGGGCGGCGGCGAGCTGCACTCCCGCACCTCCGGCGTCACCGACCACCTGGCCGCCGACGACGCCGACGCGCTGCGCATCGTCCGCTCCATCGTCAGCACCCTCGGCCCCCGCGCGCCCCGGCCGTGGGACGTCGCGCCGGTCGAAGCACCGGCGGTCGACCCGGACGAGCTCTACGGCGTGGTCCCGACCGACAGCCGCACCCCCTACGACGTGCGCGAGGTCATCGCGCGGATCGTCGACGGCAGCCGGTTCGCCGAGTTCAAGCAGGACTACGGCCAGACGCTGGTCACCGGCTTCGCCCGCATCCACGGGCACCCGGTGGGGATCGTCGCCAACAACGGCATCCTGTTCAGCGAGTCGGCGCTCAAGGGCGCGCACTTCATCGAGCTGTGCGACAAGCGCTCCATCCCGCTGGTGTTCCTGCAGAACATCTCCGGCTTCATGGTCGGCAAGGAGTACGAGGCGGGCGGCATCGCCAAGCACGGCGCGAAGATGGTCACCGCGGTGGCCTGCGCCCGGGTCCCCAAGTTCACCGTGGTCATCGGCGGCTCCTTCGGCGCGGGCAACTACTCGATGTGCGGCCGGGCGTACTCGCCGCGCTTCCTGTGGATGTGGCCGAACGCGCGGATCTCGGTGATGGGCGGCGAGCAGGCGGCCTCGGTGCTGGCCACGGTCCGCCGCGACCAGCTCGACGCCCGCGGCGAGCACTGGTCGGTCGAGGACGAGGAGGCGTTCAAGCAGCCGATCCGCGACCAGTACGAGCACCAGGGCCACCCGTACTACGCGACGGCCCGCCTCTGGGACGACGGGGTCATCGACCCGAAGCAGACCCGCACGGTCCTCGGCCTGGCGATCTCGGCATCGGCGAACGCCCCGCTGGAGGACATCTCCTACGGCGTCTTCCGGATGTGATCGGCATGCGCTGTCCAGGTCCCGCGAGCGTTTTGGGGCGCTATGGCACCCCGAAGCGCTCACGGGCGATGACCAGGCCAAACGTTCTCCGGTGCGAGGCGAAGGGATGACGATGCAGCACTTCGACGCGGTGCTGGTGGCGAACCGGGGCGAGATCGCGGTCCGGGTGATCCGGACGCTGCGCGAGCTGGGCATCCGCTCGGTGGCGGTGTACAGCGACGCCGACCGCGACGCCCGGCACGTCCGCGAAGCCGACACGGCGGTCCACATCGGACCGAGCGCGGCCGCCGAGAGCTACCTCAACAGCAAGCGGATCCTGGACGCCGCCCGCAGCACCGGCGCTCAGGCGATCCACCCCGGCTACGGCTTCCTGGCCGAGAACGCGGCCTTCGCCGAGGAGTGCGCCGCGGCGGGCGTCGAGTTCATCGGCCCGCCCCCGGCCGCGATCGAGTCGATGGGCGACAAGATCCGCGCCAAGCAGACGGTCTCGGCCGCCGACGTCCCGGTGGTGCCCGGCCGCAGCGAGCCGGACATGACCGACGCCGACCTGCACCGGGCGGCGCTGGAGATCGGGTTCCCGGTGCTGCTCAAGCCCTCCGCCGGTGGCGGCGGCAAGGGCATGCGCCTGGTGCACGACGAGTCCGCCCTGGACGACCAGATCGCCTCGGCGCGGCGGGAGGCGCGCTCCGCCTTCGGCGACGACACGCTGTTCGTGGAGCGCTTCGTGTCCCGCCCCCGGCACATCGAGGTCCAGGTGCTGGCCGACAAGCACGGCAACGTCGTGCACCTCGGGGAGCGCGAGTGCAGCCTGCAGCGGCGCCACCAGAAGATCATCGAGGAGGCTCCGTCGCCGCTGCTGGACGCCGCCACCCGCGCCCGCATCGGGGAGGCCGCGGTGAACGCCGCCCGCTCGGTGGGCTACGTCGGCGCGGGCACCGTGGAGTTCATCGTCTCCGCGGACCGGCCGGACGAGTTCTTCTTCATGGAGATGAACACCCGCCTGCAGGTCGAGCACCCGGTCACCGAGCTGGTCGCCACCGCCGCCGGGCAGCGCGGCATCGACCTGGTCGAGCAGCAGGTCCGGGTCGCGGCGGGCGAACCGCTGCCCTGGACCCAGCAGGACCTCGCGCTCGACGGGCACGCGGTGGAGGCCCGCGTCTACGCCGAGGACCCGACCCGCAACTTCCTGCCGACCGGCGGCGACGTGCTCGCCGTCCACGAGCCGTCCGGCCCCGGGGTGCGGGTGGACTCCGGCGTCCGCCCGGGGGCCCGGGTGGGCTCGGACTACGACCCGATGCTGGCCAAGGTCATCGCCTGGGGCCCGAACCGCGCCGATGCGCTGCGCCGCCTGGACAAGGCGCTCGCCGACACCGCGGTCCTCGGCCTGCAGACCAACGTCGCGTTCCTGCGCGCGCTGCTGCAGCACGAGCAGGTGCAGGCGGGCGAACTCGACACCGGCCTGGTCGAGCGCGACCTCGACGCGCTGATCACCGAGAGCACGCCCGACGAGATCTACGTCGCCGCGGCCCTGGAGCGCCTGCTCGCGGCGGAACCCACCGGAGCGGTCGTCGACCCGTGGGACGTCCCCGACGGCTGGCGGCTCGGCGAACCGGCGTGGAGCACCTGGCGCTTCGCGGCCGACGGCGGCGAGGTCGAGGTCCGCCTCCGCGGCCGCGCCCACGACGCCGCAGTTTCAGTTGAAACTGCGCCCGCCGGGCACGGGGAGAGCACAGTTTCAATTGAAACTGCGCCCCACCGGGCCGCGGCCGAGGTGCGCGGCGACGAGCTGACCGTCACCTACCGGGGCCGGACCCGCCGCTACCGGTTCGCGCACGTGGACGGCACCACCTGGCTGGCCGCCGACGGCCGCACCTGGGCGCTCGCCGAGCACCGGCTCCTCGCCGACCGCGGCGCCGCCGGCGGCCGCTCCGACGGCGTGGTGACCAGCCCGATGCCGGGCACGGTGCTGGTCGCCGACGTCTCCGCAGGTCAGCACGTGAGCAGCGGACAGCGGCTGTTCGTGGTCGAGGCGATGAAGATGGAGCACACCGTCACCGCCCCGATCGACGGCGTCGTCGCCGAGGTCCACGCCAGAAAGGGGCAGTCGGTCGGGCTCGACCAGCCGCTGGCTGTCCTCACCACCCCGTCGGACGCGACCGGGACAACGAAGGAGGCCCAGTGATGGTCGACCACCGGCTCAGCGAAGAGCACGAAGCCCTGCGCGAAAGCGTGCGGACCTTCGCCCGCAAGGAAGTCGCCCCGGTCATCGGCGACTACTACGAGCGCGAGGAGTTCCCGTACCCGCTGGTGCGCACGATGGGCGAGATGGGCCTGTTCGGCCTGCCGATCCCGGAGGAGCACGGCGGCATGGGCGGCGACTACTTCGCGCTCTGCCTGGCCCTGGAGGAGCTGGCCCGCGTCGACTCCTCGGTGGCCATCACGCTGGAAGCGGGCGTGTCGCTGGGCGTCATGCCGATCTACCGCTTCGGCAACGACGAGCAGCGCAGCACCTGGCTGCCGAAGCTGGCCCGCGGCGAGATCCTCGGCGCCTTCGGCCTGACCGAACCGGGCGGCGGCTCCGACGCCGGGGCCACCCGCACCACGGCGGTCCTCGACGGCGGGGAGTGGGTGATCAACGGCTCGAAGGCGTTCATCACCAACTCCGGCACCGACCTCACCGGCCTGGTCACGGTCACCGCGGTGACCGGCGAGAAGCCGAACGGCGGCAAGGAGATCTCCACGATCATCGTGCCCTCGGGCACCCCCGGGCTCACCGTCGCCAAGAAGTACTCGAAGGTCGGCTGGAACGCCTCGGACACCCACGCGCTGTCCTTCGACGACTGCCGGGTGCCCGCGGAGAACCTGCTCGGCGAGCGGGGCCGCGGCTACGCGCAGTTCCTCGCCACCCTCACCGAGGGCCGGGTGGCGATCGCGGCGGTCGGCGTCGGCCTGGCCCAGGGCTGCGTGGACGAGTGCGTGCGCTACCTCGAGGAGCGCGAGGCGTTCGGCCGCAAGATCGGCGAGTACCAGGCGATGCAGTTCAAGCTCGCCGACATGGAGCTGCGCGCGCACACCGCGCGCCTGGCCTACTACGACGCGGCGTCGCGGATGCTGCGCGGCGAGCCGTACAAGAAGCAGGCCGCGATCGCGAAGCTGGCCTCGTCGAACGCGGCGATGGACAACGCCCGCGACGCGACCCAGATCTTCGGCGGTTACGGGTTCATGAACGAGACGCCGGTGGGCCGGTTCTACCGGGACGCCAAGATCCTGGAGATCGGCGAGGGCACCAGCGAGGTCCAGCGGATGCTGATCGCCCGGGAGCTCGGCCTGCCGGCCTGATCCCCACCGGCTCCCGGAGGTCGTCGATTTCGCGAGAAATCGACGTACTGCCGGTTTCTCGCGAAATCGCGCTCCGGGATCAGTGCCGGAAGCGGTTCTGCGGCACGGTGATCTCCTCGGTCTGCTCGACGTCGCCGTACGCGTCGGGCTGCACCGGTTCGGCCACCGGCCGGAAGTCCTGCTGGGTGTCCTGGTCGGGCCACATCGGCGCCGCCTGCTGGGCGGCGGGCGGCACCGGCGACGGCTGCGCGGCTGCGGGCGGCACCGGGGCGGCCGGTGCCTGCTCGTCCTCCATGGCGAGGTGCTGCATCACCCAGTCGCGGGCGAGCGACGCCGGTGAGGTGCCCTGCTTGGCCGCGAGCTCCTTGAGCCGCTCGTTGGCCATCAGGGGCAGCCGGAGCTGGTGGACCTGCGCCGCGCCGAAGCGGCGGCCGGACCCGGTGGACTCGACGTCTTCCTCCGGGGCCAGCGCAGCCAGGTACGACTCGAACTCGTGATCGGGTTCGGCCGGTTCGGCCGCCTTCTGCCGACGGCTGGTCTTGGTTCGTCCTAGAGCCACGCGCCCACGATAACGGTCAGGTTGCGGTGCGCGAATCGCTGTGAGGCCTGTCACCGCCCGTGCTGGGCGCGTTTCGGGCCGTGAAATGCGGAGGGCCCCCGCGTCAGGGGGACGAACGCGGGGGCCGGAGGGGATCTCCACAAGTGCTGACCGGGGGTGTGTCAGCGACCCGATTGTGGCACGCGACGAGGCGCTTTGGGGAGCTTTCGACGCATGATTCGTGCGTCCGGCGCTCCTCGGGCAGGCCCGGTCGGCGGTCTCGCGCAACGGTTCGGCGTGTTACCCGCCTGCTGAGGGCCCTGCGGGGCTCAGTTCGCGCTCGGCCACTCGGCGATGGTGTAACCGGCCTCGGTGATCGCCGCGGCGACCGCGTCGCGGCTGAGCTCCTGCTCGCTGGTCACCGACACCTGCCCGCTGTCCACCGCGACCTGCACGTCGGTGACGCCCGGGAGCTCGGAGAGCTCCTCGGTGACCGACCGGGCGCAGTGGCCGCAGGTCATGCCGCCGACGGTGAACGTGCGACTGCTCATGTGCGTTCCTTCCTGATCTTCCGCCCCGAACGCCCGATGCCCGGGGCGGCCCACCGGTGGTCCAGTGTGGATGATCGAGTTCGCGGCCCGGCCATCCGAAGTGGATCGTGCTCGGGCGGGTGATTACTCAGCGTCGAAGTCAAATCACTCTCTGGGGGGCTGCGGGTGTGGACAACCTGTGGATAGCCTGCGCCGGGAACCCGAGGCCGGGGAGGCGTCATGTACGGGTCGCTGGATGTGCGGAAGTTCTTGTGGCAGCAGGAGGACGGGCCCTCGCGGCAGTCGGCCGCGGTACCCGCCCCGCGGGCCGGTGAGCCCTCGCGGATCTCGCCGGAGCAGGTGCACAAGGCGAGGATGGCGGTCGCCCGCAGCGCGGAGAGCGCCGAGGATTGCAGACTCCTGCTGGACATGTTGGGATTGGCTCCCGACGAGGACGGGCAGCCGCCGGTGACCCGCTGACCGGGGTCGCGGGGAGGCGTCGCCCGGCGGGCGCGACGCCCCGAACCGGAGTAACTTCCGGTGGCAGTGTTGATCAACCGTTCGTGGGTCTCATCGCTCGGAAGAGCGAAATCGACGAACGACTGCCCGCCGGAGCCGAGCCATGCCACAGCAGCGCCGGGCGCAGCTCACCCGCCGCGCCATCCTGATCGCGGCGGCGACGGAGTTCGACCTGGTCGGTTACGAGGCCGCCGCGCTGAACGCGATCCTGCGGCGCAGCAGGACCACCAAGGGCGCGTTCTACTTCCACTTCTCCTCCAAGGAGGCGGTGGCAGAAGCGCTGGTCGAGGACTACGCCGCCGGACTCTCCGCACTGCGGCGGGAATGGCTCGAGCGCGGCCTGGACCCGCTGTCGACGGCGGTCGGCCTGACCGTCGAGGCGGCCCGCCGGGTGGAGCGGGACGTCGTCCTCCGCGCCGGGCTGCTGCTCTCCTGCCGTCGACCCGGGGCGGTCGGCGACGGTTGGGACGGGCTCATCGACCGCCTGCTGCACGAGTCGGCGGAGGCGGGGCAGCTGGAGCCCGATGCGGATCCGGCCGCGGTGGCCCGCGTGGTCCACGCGGGCTTGGTGGGCGCGCACAAGATCGGTGCGGACTTCTCCGGCCTGTCGGAGCGCTTCGTCGAGATCTGGCGCGTGGTGCTCGCCGGGGTCGCCCGCGAGGGCGCGCTGGGGAGACCGGAAATCCTCGGCAGAACCTGAGGCGCGGATCACAATTTCGGATCTCGGCCGTTTTGCCGGATTTTCCGCCCGGGGAGGTCGCTCGGCGGGCGCTGCGGCGGCTTCGCGGAGCCCTGAGATCGGATGCCCCGATAGGTCGAAATCGGCAGGTCAAGACGGTAAGCTTGCCGTCGGCCGCGGGCTCCGGGCGGGGCTCGCGAGGGGACCGCACGGCTTAAGTGACCCCCCTGTTTCAGGGCCGCTGGAGGCATGTCGTAAGCTTTACTCAACGCCAACGGAGCGGACCTGAAAAGGGAAAGCCGGTTGGAGGCAAGGCCGGGTCGGTTCCCGAATCGGCCAAGCCCCCATCGTCTAGCGGCCTAGGACGCCGCCCTTTCAAGGCGGTAGCGCGGGTTCGAATCCCGTTGGGGGTACGGAACAACTGAAGAGAGCAAGAAGCATGGCCCAGTGGCGCAGTTGGTTAGCGCGCCGCCCTGTCACGGCGGAGGTCGCGGGTTCAAGTCCCGTCTGGGTCGCCAAGGCGAACGGTGCAGAACCGGACGCTATCGGCCAGGTAGCTCAGTTGGTACGAGCGTCCGCCTGAAAAGCGGAAGGTCGGCGGTTCGACCCCGCCCCTGGCCACCAACCGAGAGCTTCGATCAAGCCCCCACCGGATCCGGTGGGGGCTTTTTCCGTTCCGGGGTCACGGGGACAGCTTGGCCCGCACGAGGTCGACGAGCTCTTCGGCGGCCGCCGCCGTGTCGTAGCTCGGGTCGGTGAGCTGCTCGGCGACGATCGCGTCGATCCCGCCGCCGATGATGATCGCGAGCGTGCGCACGTCCAGCGGGGTTCGCTCCCCCGTCGCGCGCGCGGCCGCTTCGAGGATCTGCGCGAGGGGCTGCCACCGCTCGGCGGGCTGGCGCTCGGCGGCCTCGCTGGTCATCGCTTCGGTGATCATCCGGGTGTGCCGGGGGTGCTCGCGCAGGTGGCCGATCATCGACCGGATGTAGGCGGCCGGGCCCTGCGCCGGGTCCGCCGCTTCCACCGCTGCGCCGACCTGCGTCGTCAACGCGGTCAGGACGTGCTCGTGCGCGGCGCGGACCACGGCGTCCTTCGACGGGAAGTGGTAGAGCACGGCCGCCTTCGTGATGCCGGCGCGCTCGGCGATCCGGGACAGGGACGTGCCCGCGTAACCGCGGTCGGCGACCAGCTCGACCGTCGCTTCGATCAACTGCCGACGCCGGGCCCGCTCGGTGAGCGTCAGCTCCGACTCCGCTCGCTCGTGCCTTGACATGGCGCCTATTCTACCGATCGGTTAGAAGACTTACCGATCGGTTAGGAGACGTCGTGAACGAGTCGAAACGTCCGCGTCGGCGCCGATGGCTCATCGCCCTGGGGGGCGTCGCCGCGCTCGCGGTGGTCGCCGCCTTCGCCGTTCGCACGCCCTCGCCGGTCGGGCACTGGGACGGCGCGGAGGGACGAGACCGCTTCATGGCGGCCTACGACCAGGCGTTCCGCGACCTGCCCCCAAATGCGGACGCGGTCGATGTGCGCACCGACTACGGCGTCGTCCGCTTCTACCGCTTCGCGGGCACGGGGCAGGCCTCGGCGCCGCTGGTGCTCCTCCCGGGCCGCGCCTCGGCGAGCCCGGTATGGGCGGACAACCTCCCGTCGCTGCTGGAGGTCGGCGACGTCTACACCGTCGATCTGCTCGGCGAGCCGGGGCGGAGCGTCCAGGAGCGCCCGATCGCCGACGGCGCGGACCAGGCCGCCTGGCTGCACCAGGCGCTCGCCGGGCTCCCCGAGGACCGGTTCCACCTGGTCGGTCTCTCCATCGGCGGGTGGAACGCGACCAACCTGGCCCTGCGGCAGCCCGAGCTCGTCGCCAGCCTCACCCTGGTCGACCCGGTCTTCGTCTTCGACGACATGCCGCTGGGCACCGTCGTGCGGTCCCTCCCGGCGGCGTTCTCGTGGTTGCCGAAATCGTGGCGCGACGGCTTCAACTCCTACACGGCGGGCGGCTCCCCGGTCGAGGACGTGCCGGTCGCGCAGATGATCGAGGCCGGGATGCAGCACTACCAGCTGCGCCTGCCCCAGCCCACCCGGATCGCCGAGGAGGAGCTCGCCGGACTGGACCTGCCGGTGCTGGCGATCATCGCCGGTCGATCCGTCATGCACGACCCCGGAACGGCCGTGGCGACGGCCGAACGAGCCCTGCCCGCGGCGTCGGTGCGCGTCTACCCCGACGCGTCCCACGCCATCAACGGCGAGCACCCGGACCGGATCGCGGCCGACATCGCGGAGTTCCTGGCCGCGTCGCGCTGACGGCCGTGCGCTCCTGAACGAGATCTTCCGCATCTTCACCGGCAATGGCTTCGCGGGAGGCGCTGCGCCGGGTGTTGCTAATCTCGGCGTTCTGATGTCTGCGACTCTCGTTGCCGTTAACCTCGCCGCCGGGCACGGCGACCGCTCCCTGTTCTCCGGGCTGGACCTCGTCGTCGCACCAGGCGATGTGATCGGGCTCGTCGGCGCGAACGGTGCTGGCAAGTCGACGCTGCTGCGGCTGCTCGCCGCGCTCGACGCACCGGAGCACGGCGAGGTGCGGCTGTCCCCGGCCACCGCGACCGTCGGCTACCTGCCGCAGGAGCCGGACCGCCGTCCGGGCGAGACGGTGAGCCGGTTCCTCGCCCGCCGCACGGGCGTCGCCGCAGCTCAGCGCGCGATGGACGACGCTATGGAGGCGCTCGCCGGAGGGGCGGCAGGTGCGGACGACGCCTACGCCGAGTGCCTGGAGCGCTGGTTGAGCCTGGGCGGCGCTGACCTGGAGGAACGCGCCGAGGGCGTCGCCGACCAGCTCGGCCTGTCCGTCGAGCTCGACCAGCCCATGACCTCGCTGTCCGGCGGCCAGGCCGCCCGCGCCGGGCTGGCCTCGCTGCTGCTGTCCCGCTACGACGTGTTCCTGCTGGACGAGCCCACGAACGACCTGGACCTCGAAGGTCTCGAACTCCTGGAGGGGTTCGTGCGCGGGCTGCGCGCCGGGACCGTCGTCGTCAGCCACGACCGGGAGTTCCTGGCCCGCACCGTCAACAAGGTCCTCGAACTCGACCTCGCCCAGCAGCAGATCAACCTCTACGGCGGCGGGTACGACGCCTACCTGGAGGAGCGCGAGGTCGCGCGGCGGCACGCGCGGGAGGCGTACGAGGAGTACGCGGACAAGAAGTCCGCGCTGGAGGCGCGCGCCCGGATGCAGCGCGCGTGGATGGACAAGGGCGTCCGCAACGCCCGCCGCAAGGCCACCGACAGCGACAAGATCACCCGCAAGACCCGTTCCGAGGCGTCCGAGAAGCAAGCCGCCAAGGCGCGCCAGACCGAACGGCTCATCGAGCGGCTGGAGGTCGTGGCGGAGCCGCGCAAGGAGTGGGAGCTGCGCATGGAGATCGCGGCGGCGCCCCGGTCCGGCGCGGTCGTCGCCTCCCTGCGCGAGGCGGAGGTGCGGCGCGGCGACTTCACCTTCGGGCCGGTCACCCTGCAGATCGACTGGGCGGACCGCGTCGCGATCACCGGCGCCAACGGCTCCGGCAAGTCGACGCTGCTCGGCGCGCTCCTGGGGCGCATCGAGCTCGACGCGGGAGCCGCCGCGCTCGGTTCCGGAGTCGTCATCGGCGAGATCGACCAGGCCAGAGCCCTGTTCCACGGTTCGGAGTCCCTGCTCGACGCGTTCTGCGCGGCGGTGCCGGACACCGCCCCTGCCGACGTCCGAACGCTGCTCGCCAAGTACGGGCTCAAGGCCGACCACGTGCTGCGCCCGGCCACCACGCTCTCGCCCGGTGAGCGCACGCGCGCCGCGCTCGCCCTGCTGCAGGGGCGGGGCGTCAACCTGCTGGTGCTGGACGAGCCGACCAACCACCTCGACCTGCCCGCCATCGAGCAGCTGGAATCCGCCCTCGACTCCTACCCGGGCACGCTGCTGCTGGTGACCCACGACCGCCGGATGCTCGACGCGGTCCGCACCACCCGCCGCCTGGAGATGGCCGACGGCAAGCTGTCCGAGATCTCCGCGTGAGCCGTTTCGTCAGACCCCGGCGCTAGGGTGCGGCTGAAGTAGGGACGCCCCCGCGCTCAACCGGCCTGGGGGTTACCGGGAGTGCGGGGGCGTCAAGGTCCACCCCTGGGGGTCAGGTGGACGGCGTCCATGCTACTGCGTGGTATCCGAGATGTCTCTAGGGGCAGAGATCTTTTTTCTCGCGAACCGCGGCGAACTTCAGGAACAGCTGGGTCAGCGGACCTATCGCTGCTGCGTACAGCACTGTTCCGACGCCGACGGTGCCGCCGAGCAGCCAGCCGACGGCGAGCACACAGACCTCGATGGTGGTGCGGACCACTCGAACCGACCACCCGGTGCGGGCGTGCAGGCCGGTCATCAGGCCGTCCCGCGGGCCCGGACCCAGCCGCGCGCCGACGTACACGGCGGTGGCGAGCCCGTTCAGCACGACCGCGGTGACCATCAGGGCGATCTGCGCCGGGAGCGCGCTGAGCGGCGGGATCAGCGCGAGGGTGAGGTCCACCGCGAGCGCGATGACGACGACGTTGGCCACCGTGCCGATGCCCGGCCGCTGCCGCAGCGGGAGCCAGGCCAGCATGACGAGCGCGCCGGTCAGCGCGGTGATCGAGCCGAAGCTCCAGCCCAGCCGTTCCGCCAGGCCCTGGTGCAGGACGTCCCACGGGTCCAGGCCCAGCTGCGCGCGGACCATCAGGCCCATGCTGACCCCGTAGGCGACCAGACCGCTGAGCAGTTGCGCGAGACGGAAGGCCGGACGGGTCCGGAGCGGGAGCGGAGATAGGTCCACCTGGACCGATTTTAGGGCCATGTGCTCTTTATAAGCTGAAATTGGATCTGGATGCGATAGCCAATGCAGCTATATTGGCCGCATGGTGTTCACGAAGTCCGCCCAGATCCACGGCCGCAAACTCGTCGAGCTGCTGGGTTCCTGGCACGGCTCGGACCGGCCGTCGTCGCAGCTGCTGGCCGGTGCGATCCGGCATCTCGTGCTGGACGGGCGGCTGCCGCCCGGCACCAGGCTGCCCGCTGAGCGCGAGCTCGCGGAGAGCCTCGGCGTCAGCCGGACGCTGGTGGCCCGGACGTTGGACCGGCTGCGCGAGGAGGGTTTCGCGGCCAGTCGGCGCGGCGCGGGGTCGTGGATCAAGCTGCCTGATTCGGAGCGGGGCAACGAAGCCCACGGCGGCTGGTTCCCGCCCGAGGACGCCGGGGTGCTCAACCTCGCGCAGGCCACGCCCAGCGCGCCGCCGGAGCTGTGCGCGGCGGTGGACCGGGCGCGGCTGCGCCTGGCCGAGCAGCTGCCCGGCCACGGCTACCAGCCGCACGGCCTGCCGATCCTGCGCGAGCGGCTGGCCGAGCGGTTCACCCGGCGCGGCCTGCCGACGACCCCGGAGCAGATCCTGGTCACCAACGGCGCCCAGCACGCGTTCGCGCTGGTGCTGCGGATGCTGGTCGCCCCGGGGGAGCGCGTGCTCGTCGAGCACCCGACCTACCCGAACGCCCTGGAGGCGGTGCGCGGGCTCAACGCGATGCCGGTGGCGGTGCCGATGGTCGAGCACGGCTGGGACCTGGAGCTGCTGACCGCGAACCTGCGCCAGACCTCGCCGCGGCTGGCCTACCTGATCCCGGACTTCCACAACCCGACCGGCATCCGGCTGGACGCGGAAGGCCGCGACCGGCTCGCCCGCGCGCTGGCGCGGACCTGCACGAACGCGGTCGTGGACGAAACCCTGGTGGACATCGACCTGACCGGCGAGCAGCCCCCGCCGCCGATGGCCGCGCTGACCGACCGGGTGATCACCGTCGGCTCGGCCAGCAAGTCCTTCTGGGGCGGCCTGCGGCTGGGCTGGATCCGCGCGTCCGAGGACTTCGTGCAGCGCATGATCGTCGGGCGGGCCGCGCTGGACCTCGGCAGCCCGGTGTTCGAGCAGCTCGTCCTGGCGGAGCTGCTGGTCGACGCCGACGAGGTCCTCGCGCGCCGGTGCGCCGAAGCGGTCGAACGGCGGCAATGCCTGGTGGACGCGCTGCGCGAGCACCTGCCGGACTGGCGCTTCCGGCTCCCGGACGGCGGGCTGGCGCTGTGGTGCGACATCGGCGCGCCGGTGAGCAGCCGACTGGCGGTGGCCGCCGAGCAGCACGGCGTGCGGGTCGCCCCGGGAGCGCGGTTCTCGGTGCACGGCTCGCTGGAGAACTGGATCCGCCTGCCGTACACGCTGCCCGGGGACCAGCTGGTGGAGGCCATCCGTCGCCTCGCCGCAGCGGCCGCCGCCGTCCCCGGGGGCGGCCCGGCGCTCCTGACCGCCCCCATCGCCTGACCTGCGAAGCGGCCGTCCCGGATCCGCCGGGACGGCCGCCCGCACACCGCCGACCACCCGTCGGCACGGCCCCTCGTCGTGCCGGTGGGCGGTTCGGGCGGCAGGTGTCGCCCCGGTGCCGCAGGGGCATTTGCGGCACCGGGGCTTGGGGCCCACGCCTTCACGGTTCGGCAGGTCAGCGACGTCGCCGGGAGGCTGGTGGTGCCCCGATCCGACCCGGCCGGGCGCAGACGGCCGACTCGGAGCTGGGTGCGCGTGCGATAACCAGAGTCACCGCCGGAGCGGTTCGGTGCAGCGTCAGTCGGGAGATGCTGACGGTTCGGCGGACGACAGGCCTGTGACCGGGCGGTTCTCCGCGCGGGTCGAGCCGACCGCCGACGGGTCGGTCAGGCTCGGTCCGGTGGGCAGGACGACCAGCGCACCGCGCAGGTCGTTGACCCCGCTGCCGGACCCGGAAGCGGGCTGCTGCGGCACGTCGGTGTCGTGATCGCCGCCGTCCCGCGGGGTTTCGTCGGCTGATTCGGTGGTGTTGGGCGCGCGCGGTTCCGCCGCGCTGCGGGGGTGGTCGCGCGGAACGGAGACCGGCTCCGGGGGCAGCGGCGCGGCCTGCTCGACGCGGGGTGGTGCGGCGGCGCGCTGCTGCGCCGGTGGCGGCACGGTCGGTGCGGCCACCGGGGCGGGGGCCGGCTCGTCGGTCGCGGCAGGCGGTTCCTGCTCGTCGACCGGGGCTGGCGGGTCGATCTCCACGGCGTCGGGCAGCTGGGGCTCCGACCGCTGCACCTCGTCCAGCTCGGGGCGCAGGTCGTCCAGGAGCGGTCGTGCGATGTCCGGTTCGGCCGCGGCGACCTCGATCTCCGGCGGTTCGACGTCCGGCAGCTCGACGGCCTCGGCGACCGCGCTGCCGCCGAGCCAACCGCCGAAGCAGAAGGCGCTGAACAGCGAAACCCGTGCGACGAGCAGGGCGAGCCGCGATCGGGGAGCGCGCTGCGCGCAGCTTCCGGTCACGATCACCACCGCCTGTCGGTCGGGTCCGCGCGGCCGAGCGCGGCATCAGCGTTGGTTGCGCCATGATCGACGCCGTTGATGGCATTCAACCACTTCGAGCGGCGGTTTCGCGCCACCGACCGCGAGGGGAACAGCGGTCGGTCCAGCATTCTCCACGCAATCGGGCGACTAGGGAAGATCCCCGGCCCCCGTCGGTCGGGTGAGTCCGGCACCCGCGGGCGGCGTGTCCGCTGTGGACGGAACCGGTCGTGGGCATGGTGTCCGCTGTGGATCAGGAAACTGGAACTCGGCTCGGAATCGCTGAACTCCGCGAGCTGTGGGCGTACTACGGGCACGACCTGCTGCTGCACGACCCGGGAGGCAGCGCCGAATGCCTGGTGCGGCGCGGTGAGCTGATCGCGTCGGCGGAGGTGCTGGACCCGGTGCTGGACCGGTTCCGGAGGTGGGTCGACGACGTGCAGCACGACGACGACCTGCTGCTGGCCCGGGTCCGGTTGCGGGGCGCGGAGCGCGACCGCTGCGTCGACATGGCGCGCGAAACCGCTGGTCTCGCGGCCAATCACGTGCACTTCGGCTGCCCGGTCATGTACGGGACGCCCGTCATGTACGGCACGGGCGCGGAGGCCCGGGAGGCGCCGCCGGTCCCGGAGCCGCCCGCCGCGCAGTGGGAACCGCCGGTGGTGGTCGGGGTGCTGGACACCGGCTGCGATCCGCACCCGTGGTTCCGCGACCGGCCCTGGTTCGAGCCGGTGCCGGAGGTGCTCGACGCCGACGACGACGCAGGTCAGGACCGCCAGGCCGGGCACGGCACGTTCGTCAGCGGGGTGCTGCTGCAGCACGCGCCGGGAGCGGTGCTCCGGACGCAGCGGGTGCTCTCCTCGCTCGGCTTCACCGACGACTACACCGTGGTCGCCGGGCTGCGCTCGCTGCGGCAGGCCGCTGCCGCGCGCGGCGAGCAGGTCGACGTCGTCGTGCTGACCGCCGGGTGCCACACCGCCGATGACGAGTGCCCGCCGATCCTCGGCGCGGAGCTGGCGCGCTGGTCGGGCTCGGTGGTCGTCGCGGCGGCCGGGAACCAGGGGCGGAGCAGGCCGTTCTGGCCCGCGGCGCTGCCGTCGGTGGTGGCGGTCGGCGCCACCGGGTCGGACGGGGCGGTGGCGGAGTTCTCGAACTTCGGCCCCTGGGTGGACACCGCCGCGCCCGGCGTGGCCGTGACCAGCAGCTTCGTCCGCATGACCGGGGGCGGCGGGCGGAAATTCGGCTTCGCGAGCTGGAGCGGCACGTCCTTCGCCGCACCGCGGGTGGCCGCCGCCGTCGCCACCGCGCTGCACGAGGGCCGGACTCGCGCAGACTCACTCGATCTCGTCCGCGATCGCTACCCGTTCGAGCGGTAATCGACGTGAAGTGAATCTGTGCGGCCTGCTCGCTCCTCTATTTACCCGGGGGCACGAAGATCGAGATGCGGGGAGGAGCAGGTCGTGCACGAGGTCGGGGAGACCGGCGCCGCGGCGGTGCTGTTGCGCCGGGCGGCGGCCGGGGATCAGCAGGCGTGGCGGGAGCTGGTGGACCGCAACGCGGCGGTGGTCTGGGGCGTGTCGCGGGCGTTCTCCGCGAACAGCGCCGACGCCGAGGACATCTGCCAGGCGACGTGGTTGCTGCTCGCGGAGAACCTGGATCGGCTGCGCGATCCGGATTCGCTGTCCGCGTGGCTGGTGACCACCGCGCGCCGGGAATCGCTGCGGCTGCACCGCGCGCGGCAGCGGGAATCGCCGGTGGGGCTGGATTCCGAGGTGCTCAGCGGTGCCGAGTCCGCGGAGGGCCCGGAGCACCGGGTGCTGCGGGAGTGGACGAACTCGCGGCTGGCGAAGTCGTTCGCCGAGCTGCCGCAGCGCTGCCAGCAGCTGCTACGCGTGCTGGCGGTCGCGCCGGAGGCGAGCTATGCGCAGGTCAGCGAGGCCCTGGGGTGGCCGCGCGGCACGATCGGGCCGAAGAAGAGCCGGTGCCTGGCGGAGCTCCGGCGGCGCATGCTCGCCGCCGACGTTCCCGAGGAGGTGGCGGGATGAACCCGGGGATGCCGAGCGAGCTGCGTCGGCTGCGGGACCTGTTCCAGTCCTGCGATCCCGTTCCCGAGCGCGCGCTCGCGGGCGCGTACGCGGCGATGTCGCGTCGGGCGGACTACCGGGACCCGGTGTCGCTGCGGCTGATCGGGGACTCGGCGGAGTCGCTGGCCAAGGTGCGCTCCCTCGGCCCGCCGGAGCCGCGGGTGCTCACCTTCGCGATGCCCGGCCGGGTGCTGGAGCTGGACCTGGCACCGGTCGCGGAGGACCGCTACCAGGTGTCCGGCATGGTGCTGAACCGCGCGGGCGGAACGCCGCCGAGCGGGGACGTGGTGCTGCGCCACCGGTCCGGTGAGTGCGCGAGCGCGCTGGACGAGCACGGCGCGTTCCGGGCACCGGACGTCCCGCGCGGTCCGCTGAGCGTGGTGTTCCGGCCGCTGCGGTCGGCGCCCGCCGTCGCGGATTGGCTGGTCTGTTGAGCGCCGGGACGGCGGTGGCACCGCCGGATCGGATCGGGTCCGCGCTGTGGTGGCGGGACAACGCCAGCTCGGCGCCGGAAGCCGCGATGCGCGAGGCCGCGGAGCTGCTGTCCGAGCCGGACGGCGAACTCCGCGCGCTGGCCCGGCACATCGCCGCGCTGGCGGCCGTCGAGCGGGGGCGGGTGTGGCAAGCGCGCCGCCACGCCCGGCTCGGGCTCGCTGCGGCGCGGCGCGCGCAGCGGTGGCAGTTGGCCGCCCAGCTGCAGCTCACGCTGGCGTGGATCGAGCTGGAGCGCGGTGACGTCGATGCCAGCTGGGCGAACCTGCGCTCCGCGGAACCGCGGTTGCCCGCTGCGGAGCAGGGGAGGGCGTCGTGCCTGCGCGGGTTGCTGCACTGCCGGGCTGATCGGCACCGCGAGGCACGGGCCGAGCTCACCCGAGCGCTGCGCAGCCTGCGGGGCGACGACCGGCGCTGGACGGCCAACGCGCTGATGGGGCGCGGCCTGGCCAACCTGTACGCGAACCGGTTGGCGGCCGCCGAGTCGGACCTGTCCGCGGCGGAGCAGGTCTTCGCGGCGGACGGGCAGGCCGCGCGGGCCGCGGGGTGTCGGCACAACCGGGGCTGCGTCGCGTTCCGCGCCGGTGACCTGCCGCGGGCGCTGCGGCTGTTCGAGGAGGCGGTCGCAGCGGGCTTGGACGTGCGGTCGAGCCCGGAAGCGCTGGTCGACCGGGCGGAGGCGTTGGCCGCCGCCGGGCTGGCCACCGATGCGCGAGCGGTGATGGAGCAGGCCGCGGACCGGTTGGCGGCCTGCGGCCGGGCCGGTCGGCTCGCCGACACCCGGCTGGCGCTGGCCGGGTGCGCGCTGCGCGTCGACGACCTGCCTGCGGCGGTGCAGGCGGCGAACAGCGCACGTCGGCTGTTCCGCGCGCAGCGGCGTCCGGCCTGGGCAGCGCTGGCGACCGCCGTGGCGTGGCAGGCGAAGCTGCGCTCCGGCCAGTGCTCGCGGTACGCCCTGTCCGCGGCGCGACGAGCGGCCGCGGCGTGCGCGGAGTTCGGCTGGACCGGCTTGGCCGCGGAACTCCGGCTCACGGCGGGGCGGTGCGCGGCGCGGGCGGGCATGCGCACGGCATCCCGGAAGCTGCTCGCCCAGTGCGCACCGTTGAAGGACGCGATGGTGGCACCTCCGCAGCACCGCGCGCTGGGATGGCTGGCCGAAGCGCTGCTGGCCGAGCAGGACGACGACCTGGAGCGGTTGTTCGAGGCGTGCCGGGGTGGGTTGCGCGCTGTGGACGGCCAGATCTCGGACATGGTGGCCTTCGAGCTGCGTGCGCACACCGCGGGCCTGGCCAGCGAACTCGGCGATCTCGCGGTCGGCACCGCGCTGCGCACCGGAGATCCGGAGCTGGTGCTGCGCTGGACGGAGCGCTCGCGGGCCAGCGCCCTGCACCGCCGAGCTCTCCGGCCGCCCGTGGATTCCCAGCTGAACTCGGCTCTGGTGCGGCTGCGCTCGGCCGTGCAGGAGACCCAGCGCGCGCAGGATCCGAAACAGGCGCTGCGAGCCGTCGCCGGGCTGGAGGAGCAGGTCCGGCACCGGGCGATGCTGGTGGAAGGGCGGACCAGCGGACTGCCGACGCCGTGCGGGCTGAACGAGGTGGTCGCCGAACTCGGTGATTCCGCGCTGCTGAGCCTCTGCGCCCACCGCGGCCGGTTGTTCGCGGTGTCCATTGTGGATGGAGGCGTTCGGTTGCACGTGCTCGGCCCCGAGGCCAGCGCGCACACCCAAGCGGCACGCCTCCGGCACCTGCTCGCCAGGCAGGCGACCGGCACGGCGCCGCGTGCTGCGCCGATGTTCGAGCACGGTGCCCGGCAAGCGGCGGAGGAGCTGCAGGCCCAACTCCTTGAACCGGTGCTACCGGCGCTCGAAAGCGGACGCCCGCTGGTGGTCGTCCCGACCGGACGGCTGCACGTGCTGCCCTGGGCGGCCCTGCCCGCGTGCCGCGGTCGGAGCGTGACCGTGGCACCGTCGGTGCGGTGCTGGCTGCGCGCTGCGCTGGACGCCCGCGCCGTCGACCCTGCGGGTTCGGCGGTGTGGATCGCCGGACCGGGCTTGGACCACGCCGAAAGCGAAGCGCGGGCGCTGCACGACGCGGCGGGCGGCCGGTTGCTGACCGGAGCGGACGCGACCACCGAACAGGTGCTATCCACTGTGGATGGTGCGGCGGTGGTGCACATCGCCGCGCACGGCAGGTTCCGGGACGACCAGCCGCTGCTGTCCTGCCTGGACCTCGCGGACGGCCCGCTCTACGCCTACGACCTGGACGGCCTGCACCGCGGCCCGACCACGGTGGTCCTGTCGGCGTGCGACGTGGGCAGGTCCGCGGTCAGCCGAGGGGACCAGCTCAGCGGCCTGGCGACAACCCTGCTCGGCCGAGGCACGGCAACGGTGATCGCCAGCGTCGTCCCGGTCCCCGACGAGCGCACCGTCAAGGTGATGAAGTCCCTCCACGAATCCCTCCGCGAAGGAGCAACCCCGGCCAGAGCCCTGGCAACCGCCCAAGCCCAACACGGCGAATCCGGCTTCGTCTGCCTCGGCTACGGAGGTGATCGATGACAGCTTCCAGAAGAGAACGAGCTGGATGAGGGAAGAGGAGGTACCAGCGCGAGAGCCCCAAACTGAGCTGGTCAAACCTGCGAACGAACAGTAGCGGGGTGGACATACATAAGTCAGGGCACCCACAGCCAGGCGGGCGCTGAGGTTCCGCCACTTGCACCGCTACGCAAACCAGCCACTGGAACTAACGGCGGAGCTTGTGGAGGCGGGTGATCGCTTCGTCGAGCACTTCGTCCCGCTTGCAGAAGGCGAAGCGGACCAGGTGCTTGGCCGGGGCCGGGTCGTCGCAGAAGACCTGGACCGGGATCGCGGCGAGGCCGATGCGTTCCGGGAGGGAGCGGCAGAGCTGTTCGCCGTCGTCGAAGCCGAGCGGGCGGACGTCCGCGCAGATGAAGTAGGTGCCTTCGCTGTTGAGCACGTCGAAGCCCGCTTCGGTCAGGCCTTCGGCGAGCCGGTCGCGCTTGCGCTGCAGGTCCTTGCGCAGCTGCTCGACCCAGTCGAGCTCGTTGCGCAGGGCGTGCGCGACGGCGGGCTGGAACGGGGCGCCGCCGACGAAGGTCATGAACTGCTTGGCCGCGCGCACCGCGGCGACGAGCTCGGCGGGGCCGCAGATCCAGCCGATCTTCCAGCCGGTGGCGCTGAAGCTCTTGCCCACGCTGGAGATCGACAGCGTGCGCTCGGCCATGCCGGGGAGGGTGGCCAGCGGGTGGTGCTCGCGGCCGTCGTAGAGGAGGTGCTCGTAGACCTCGTCGGTGATGGCGATGACGTCGTGCTCGCGGCAGACCTCGGCGATGGCGGCCAGCTCGGCGTCGGTGAACACGGTGCCGGTCGGGTTGTGCGGCGAGTTCAGCACCAGGGCGCGCGTGTGCGGGCCGACCGCGGCGCGCAGCGCGTCCAGGTCGAGCTCGAAGCGGTGGTCGGGGCCCTGCCGGAGCGCGACGGTGCGGCGCACCCCGCCCGCCAACGCGACCGCCACCGGGTACGAGTCGTAGTAGGGCTCGATGAGCACGACCTCGTCGCCGGGTTCGACCAGGGCGAGCATCGCGGCGGTCAGCGCCTCGGTGGCGCCGACGGTGACCAGCACCTCGTCCTCGGGCCGGTGCTCGATGCCGTAGCGCGCGGCGCGGTGCTCGGAGATCGCGGCGCGCAGTTCCGGCTCGCCAGCTCCCGGCGGGTACTGGTTCACGCCGTTGGCGATCGCCTCCTGCGCGACCCGCAGCATGCCCTCGGGACCATCGGTGTCCGGGAAGCCCTGGCCGAGGTTGACCGCGCCGGTCCGCCGGGCCAGCTCGGTGATCTCGGCGAAGATCGTCGAGGTGAACGGGCGCAACCGGGTGGTGAGGGCTGGAGTACGCACGTCTGCCGAGAGTAGTCGAAACCGGGAGCGCTGTGCGGGGCCAGCTCGCGGCCGTCCAGGACGTGGGACTCCTGAGGTTTCCGACACGGCCCGCCGACGCCGCAGCCCGACCCGGTGGACGGGTGCTCACCAGGTGAAATGTCGTGATCGCCCGACCTGCGGCGGGGTGCGGTCCGGTGGGGGTTCGGTCCGCCGACGGGGTGAGCACCGGTCGAGCACTGCCACAATCGGTGTGTGCAGCCCACATCGGTTTCCGACACTGACAAGCGCCGGCGCCTGCGGCGGATGAAGGCCGTCGCAGGTGGACTCCTGGTGTTCGCGGCCCTCGTCTACATCTTCGCCCGCTGGCAGGAGAGCACCGGCGCGGCGTGGGCGGGCTACGTGCGGGCCGCTGCCGAGGCGGGCATGGTCGGTGCGCTGGCGGACTGGTTCGCGGTCACCGCGCTGTTCCGGCGACCGCTCGGGTTGCCGATCCCGCACACCGCGATCATCCCCACCCGCAAGGACGTGATCGGCCGCAGCCTCGGCGACTTCGTCGGCACCAACTTCCTGTCCGAGCAGGTGGTGCGGGACAAGCTCCGCCGGGCGGAGATCAGCCGTCGGCTGGGGGCCTGGCTCGACGACGAGGAGCACGCCGAGCGGGTCACCTCGGAGCTGGCCACCGCGGTGCGCGGTGCCGTGCAGGTGCTGCGGGACGACGACGTGCAGGCCGTGCTGGAGCAGGCGGTCGTGCGCAAGGTGCTCGCGCAGCCGTTCGGCCCGCCGCTCGGGCGGATCCTGGGGCAGGTCTTCGCCGACGGCTCGCACCACAAGCTGGTCGACCTGGTCTGCGACCGGGCCTACGACTGGGTGCGGGACAACCACGAGACGGTGCTGCGCGTGGTCAGCCAGCGCGCGCCGTCCTGGTCGCCGAAGTTCTTCGACGCGATGGTGGCCGACAAGATCTACGCCGAGGTGCTGTCCTTCGCCTGGGCGGTCAAGACCGACCCCGAGCACCCGATGCGCAAGGCGGTCGACCGCTTCCTGGTCGAGTTCGCCGACGACCTGCAGCACGACCCGAGGACGATGGCCAAGGCCGAGCAGATCCAGCAGCAGGTGCTGGAGCACCCCGAGGTGCAGAACCTGGTCGCCTCGGCCTGGGGCACCGCGAAGAAGATGCTGCTCGACGCGGCCGAGGACCCGTCCAGCGAACTGCGCCTGCGGGTCCGCGACGGCCTGCGCTCGCTGGGCCGCCGACTCGTCGAGGAGCCCGACCTGCAGGCGAAGGTGGACGGCTGGCTGGAGGGCGCCACGGTGTACGTGGTGTCCAACTACCGCACCGAGCTGACCACGCTGATCACCGACACGGTGGAGCGCTGGGACGCCCAGGAGACCTCGCGCAAGATCGAGCTCCAGGTGGGCCGGGACCTGCAGTTCATCCGGATCAACGGCACGGTGGTCGGTTCCCTCGCGGGTCTGGCGATCTACAGCATCTCCCAGCTGTTCTTCTGACGGCGCACCCGGGATCCGGCGGCGGGGCGGGCTAGTTCTGCGCAGAACCGGCCCGCCCCGCGCTCGTCCTGGGCCCGCAGGTCAGGCGCTCGTGGTGTGGCGCTCGCGCCAGGAGCGGGCCTTCTCCCGGTTGCCGCACACCCGCATCGAGCACCAGGTCCGGGAGCGGTTGCGGGACCGGTCGTAGAACGCCCACAGGCAGTCCTCGGCAGGGCAGATCTTGATCCGGTCCCAGTGCCCGGTGTGCACCAGGCGGGCCGCCGCCACCAGCACGGTGCCCAGGGCGTCGGCGCCGGTCAGCACGGGTATGCCTCGTTGCAGCCGGACCTGCACCGGCCACGCCGTGGCCAGTTCGGGTGGTCGGGTCCCGTAGGAGACCGCGCTGCGCATGGAGTCGCGGATCTCGCGCGCCGCTTCGACGTCGGGTGCCGTCCCCAATCCGCGGTCGGTGCACCACTGCTGCCACTGGTCGTGGTCGTCCAGGGATTCGGTGCCCTTCTCCGCGTCGCAGGTGTTGAGGAAGGCGAGGACTAGCTCGATGTCGTGGTCGAAGTCGAGTCCGACCGCCTCCAGCGTCGGTGGTCGGACCGCCTCCGGAGCGACAGCTCTGCTGTTCACGAACACCATCGTAAGCCAGTAGGGGGTTGTGCCGAGCCTCTGTAACCACCATACTCGCTACACGAGTTAGTAACCGATGATGCAGGTTTGATGGTTAGGGGTGTGGGATGAACCCGATCCAGTTCGAGCCGCGGGACACCGGGCGCGGGCTGACCGCCGCTGCCGCCCGGGAGGCGGAGATCGACCGCGCGCTGAGCGACGGCGGCAGGCTCCAGCCCCGCTGGCTCGACCGGTTCGCCAACTGGTGGGCGGCGACTTCGGCCCCGCTGCGCCCCGGCGCGGCGGTCGACCCCGGGCCCGCGCCGCGCGGCTGCCTGAGCTGAACGGAGGAACGATGACCGAGTTGAAGCTGGCGGCGTTCGCCATCGACTGCCCCGACCCCCGCGCCCTCGCCGACTTCTACGCCCGGCTGCTCGGCTGGCAGGTCGACGACGCCGAGTCCCACGACGACTGGGTCGAGCTGGCCGACCCCGGCGGCGGTGCGCCGCTGGCCTTCCAGCGAGACCCCGGCTACCGCCCGCCGACCTGGCCCAGCCGGGACGTGCCGCAGATGATGCACCTGGACATCCGGGTGCAGACCCTCGACGAGGGCCACGAGCGGGCGATCGCGGCGGGCGCGACCCCGCTGCCGCAGCCGCCCGACCAGCAGGACGCGAAGTTCCGCGTCTACGCCGACCCGGTCGGCCACCCGTTCTGCATGTGCGCCGCCCAGGGCTGAGCCACCAGGTTCGCGCAGACCGCCGACACCGATCGCCGGGCGCTCATGCCGCGGGCACCGAGCCGACGAGCCCGCCGTCCACGACGAGGTCCTGCCCGGTGATGTAGGCGGCGTCGTCCGAGGCCAGGAAGGCCACCGCGGCCGCGACGTCCTCGGCGCGGCCGAGCGAGCCGAGGACCACCTCCGCCGAGTTCCGCGCCTCCGAGCTCGGATCGGTGTTCAGGCTCCGGTACATCTCGGTGTCGATGTAGCCGGGGCTGACGGAGTTGCCCCGGATCCCGCGCGGCGCGAGGTCGGCGCCGAGCGCGCGCGAGGTTGTGCACCGCGGCCTTGCTTCCGGGAGTGCTGGCCGGACCTGGGTCTGCCACCACCAGTCAGCTCGCGACCGGCTCGGCGAGCAGGTCGGCCAAGCGGGGCGCGGTGTCGTCGTCCGGGTGCGGGCTGTGCAGCAGCAGCCGGGGTCCGGGCAGGTCGGGCAGCGGGAGCATGGTGTACTCGAAGAGCAGCTCACCGGCCTCGGGGTGGTCGAGGACCTTGGTGCCCCGGGTGTTGCTGCCGACGTGGTGCTCGGCCCAGATCTCGGCGAACGCCGGGCTCACCGCGCACATGTCGGTGGCCAGCCGGTCGAATTCGGGGTCGTCGGCGCAGCGGGCGGCGTCGGCCTGGTACTGGCCGAGCATGGCGCGCGCCGCGTCCTGCCAGTACCTGTACCAGGACACCCCCACCCCGGCGAGCACCGCGACCTCCTCGCGGCGGAGGCCCGCGGCGGGCATGCCGACGTCCGCCGGGGTCAGCCGCGCCCGTCGCGAGCGCAGGAAGTCGCGGATCTCGGCGCTGCGCCGCTGCCGCGGGAAGGCGGGAGGTCTCCATGCCGCCGTGCTAGGTCCCGCGAACGGGTGCAAGCAGGGTGCTTGCAAGAGCTAGCACTCGTGCGTATCGTGGTTGGTGACCGGAGAGGTGCTAGCCCGTGGAACGTGTGGACAAAGCCGTCAACAAGGCCGTGAACCAGGCGGTCAGCGATCTCGGCAGCTACATCCGGACGCAACGCAACAACGCCCAGATCTCGTTGCGGCAGCTGGCGAAGCTCGCCGGCGTGTCGAACCCGTACCTGAGCCAGGTCGAACGCGGGTTGCGCAAGCCGAGCGCGGAGATCCTGCAGCAGATCGCCAAGGGACTGCGCATCTCCGCCGAAGCGCTCTACGTGCAGGCCGGGATCCTGGAGCGCCGCGAGAGCGGGCCGGTGGTGGACGCGATCCTCGCCGACCCCCAGCTCAATGAGCGGCAGAAGCAAGTGCTTCTGGACATCTACGCCTCGTTCCGGCGGGAGCACGACGCCGAACCCGACGAGGACAGCCAGCAATCCGAGGAGTGACCACCATGCCGGTTTTCCCGAAGACCGAGGAAGTGACCAAGGTGCGCGAGCAGGCCGAGAAGGCGTTCGGCGACGCCGTCGAGCAGGCCCGCACGCCGCTGCTCGCCGCGCTCGGCGCCGGTGACCTCGCCGCGCAGGCCCTGCTGGAGGCGGTCAACAAGGTCCGCACCCAGCTCAACGAGCGCGCCGAGGCGGCCCGCCAGGAACTGCCCAACGACCTCGACGAGCTGCGCGGCAAGCTCGACCCGGCGGAGCTGCGCAAGCGCGTCGACGCCTACACCCAGACCGCCAAGCAGCTCTACGACTACCTGGCCGAGCGCGGCGAGGAGGCCCTGCACCGGCTGCAGGACCAGCCGCAGGTCAAGAAGGTCTGGAGCCAGGTCGGCACCGCGCAGGACAAGGTCGAGGAGACCGTGGACGAGGTCCGCGACCTGGCCGACGACGTGCTGGGCAAGGTGAGCCGCCCGTTCAACAAGACCGAGGAGACCCCGGCCGAGGAGACCTCGGCGCAGGCCGAGGAGCCGAAGGCCGAGGAGGCCAAGCCCGCGGCGGCGACCCGCAAGCCTGCGGCCAAGTCGACCGCGAAGACCACCGCGAAGCCCGCGGCGAAGAAGGCCGCCGACAAGCCCAGCGAGAACTGACCTCGCGCTTCCGCCCTTCCCGGCGCACTCCAGGTGTGCCGGGAAGGGGCATCTCGGCCCGGAACCGACTCGAGTCGCGCGGGTTCAACTCGCAGTTTCAATTGAAACTGTGGAGTCCCCGCACGGCGAACCGCAGTTCCATTGAGGTTTTTCCAACCTCGTTCTGCGTGGCGGTGCCGGTGGCGGAACCTCAGCGCCCGCCTGGACTCCGGGTGCCCACCTTTATGTATGCCAATACACGGCAGTTGGGCCGTCCTCGCCGGAAGGAACCCCGGAGGGGTGGGCACCGTGAACCCGCGGCGGTGCCGGTTGCGGGGGTGGGCTATGCGCCTGGCGGCGCATGCGGCACCTGCCGACCGGTGCCGGTCGCCCTTCGCAGCTGCGGTCCACGGACAGGATGAAAAAGGCTCATTGAAACTGCAACGCGGCGGTGAGGCGATCGGCGGGTGCCCGGGGCGGTGCGCAGCACGTAAGGTGGGGTCGTGGCACTTACCGGCTTGGCTTTGTACCAGTGGATCTTGCTGGTGATCTGGATCGCGGGCATCCCGGTCGGGGTCTTCGCGTTCGTGCACGCTGCGCTGCAGCGTCCCGACGCGTTCACCGCCGTGGACAAGCTGAGCAAGGTGAAGTGGCTGGCCATCACCGGTGCGGCCGCGCTGCTGCTGATCCTGGACAGCCGGGGCCCGTACGGGATCATCTGGATCGCCGGGCTGGTCGCCTCGCTGGTCTACATCGTCGACGTGCGGCCCAAGGTGCGGGAGATCCAGGGGCGGTCCTGGTAGTGGACGCCCGCTGGACGGTGCACGGCCGCGGCGGCCCGGTCACGCTGGTCGTGCACGGTTTGGGTGCCACCGAGGGCGAAGCCCGCATCCCGTCCTCCGGACTGCCGGGCACCCGCGTCGTCCTCACCCTGCCGGGGCACGGCAAGGCCCCGGACGCACCGGCCGACTACTGGAACTACGCGCGGATCGCGGCTGATGTCCTCGCGGTCGCCGATGAGGTGGAAGCGACGCGTGCGGTCGGTGTTTCGCTGGGCGCGGGCGCGCTGACCCGCATCGCGGCCGAGCACCCGGACCGGTTCGAGCGGCTGGCGCTGCTGCTCCCGGCCGCCTTGGACCGCCCTCGCGACGTCGCGGCGACCTGGTCCTTCCAGCGTCTCGCCGACGCGGTCGCGGCTGGTGACGCCGCTGAGCTGCGGAATCTCGTCGCGGCCGATCTCCCGGCGGGCGCCGAGGTCGGGGATTACGTCGAGCAGCGGGCGGCGGCGCTGATGCGCCTCGAAGACGCCCTCCGCGAGCTGCCCGAGCAGGCACCGCTGGCCGATGCGTCGCCGCTGAGCTCAGTCGAGTCGGACGTGCTCGTGGTCGGGGCCACCGACGATCCGCTGCACCCGGCCGAGGTGGCCAAGGCGGTCGCCGCCGCTTTCACCCGCGCGCGGCTGGAGATCTTCCCCTCGCCCGCGCCGATGCTCACGCACCGCCGCGAGCTGCGCGGACTGCTGGTGGACTTCTTGGGGTGAGCCACCTCACCGGTGGTCCGCGGCGGTTCGTATTGTCGAGTCATGGGTGCTGATTGGTCTTTGGCCGCAGGAACGCTGGACGTGGCATCGGCGCTGGAGCGCCTCGACCTGCTCGCCGACCCGGTGGCGGCATCGGTCCGGCAGCTCGACGACGCGCGCATCGGCGCAACCGAGATCGACCCCGATCTGGCGGACACCGCGGCGTTCTGCGAGAAGTACGGCTCGCCGCTGGAGCTGTCGGCGAACTGCGTGGTCGTCGCGGGCAAGCGGGCCGGTGAGGTCCGCTACGCGGCGTGCGTGGTCCTGGCGACGACCCGGGCGGACGTGAACGGGGTGGTCAAGCGCCGCCTGGACGTCCGCAAGGCGTCGTTCGCCCCGATGGACGACGCGGTCGAGCTGACCAGCATGGAGTACGGCGGGATCACCCCGTTCGGCCTCCCCGCGGACTGGCCGATCCTGATCGACCCGGAGGTGGCCAAGTCCCCGGCGGTGGTGGTCGGCAGCGGCGTCCGCCGCAGCAAGCTGATCACCCCCGGAGAGGTCCTGACCCAGCTCCCCAACGCAGAGGTCCTGGACGGCCTCGGCCGCTGAAGGTCGTGAGTGCGTAACAGTGTTCGAACACTGTTACGCACTCACGACCCGAACGCACCACCCTTGACAGCGGACACGAAGTCGGCCCACCGAGCCCGCGAAACGGCCAGCACGGGACTGGCCTCCCCAAGCTTCGAGTCCCGCATCCCGACGACCTCCTCGCCGCGACCGACCTCGACGCACATTCCGCCCTGGCTGTTGCTGCGGCTCGACTTGCGCCAGCCCACCTCGACGCAGTTCTGAGCCCCGTTGCTGTGGCTGGACTTCCGCCAACCTCGAAGATCCGCTACCTCAACGCAGCTGCCAGTCTGTCCGCTGTAGCTGGACTTGCGCCAGATCGGCTGCTCTAACGGCATGGCATACCTTCCATTTCATCGGCAATCGAAGCGATCAGTTCGACGGATTCGTCCTCGTTCAAGGACGCGTCCTGCAACTCGGTCACGGCGCTCTTGTATGCGGCAACATCTTTTGCGTCGAACAGGAAAGCAGGCGATCGGTAGTGCTCCAAGTGCACGATCGGCGGCGCTTTGACGAACTCGTACAGGACGAACGCGCCGTCCTGAGCTGGTGTGTAGCGGGTAAGAGCGTTGGGCAGCACGAACACTGTCACGTTGTCCAGCTCAGTCATCCGAAGCACGTGCCTGAGTTGCTCAGCCATGGTCGCTGGCCCTCCGAGCGGCTGCCGGAGCGCGGATTCCGCTACGAAGACTTCTAGCGTTGGAGCATTTTTGGAGAAGAGCACGTCACGGCGGGACATGCGCAGCCCAACTCTGATCTCACGTTCGTCGGCGGGAAGCGTGTGCATGACCTGCCGGGCGTAGTCGGCGGTTTGGAGCAGCCCTGGCAGCAGGTTCGGTGCGACGTCGACGATGGCGGAGGCCGAACGCTCGAACTCGGCCAGGTCCACCAGGTGCTTGTGCGTGCTGGAGGAGCTGCGGGCGAAGGTGTTCTTGTCGCCTGCGGTCCGCGCGAACTCGACGATCTCGTCATATCTGGTACCGGTAACGCCAAGAGTACCCAGAATTCGTGCCACATCCTCCGGTTGAGGAGTTCGCGTACCCGTTTCGTAGCGGGAGATGGTGACGTGGCTGGTACCAACGCGGCTCGCGAGATCGCGGACGGTCAAGCCGACTTGCTTGCGGCACTCGCGGAGCTCGGCGCCCAGGAGCCGAGCTTTCGGCGTGTGTTCGGTGGTACCGGGCATGAACCGAGCTTAGCGGGAAGATCGCCCGATCATGATCCGTCAATCGTGTAGTAGCGGAGTTGGAACCGGTAACGGAACCCTGGAGCCAGAAGGGAGTCTCAATGATGTTGTCAAGCCGCTTGGGCGGCGATCGATGGCATCGTGGGCTGCCAGGTGCGGTGGTCGCGGATGAGTGCCCAGAGCACGTCGACGCGGCGGCGGGCGAGGGCGAGGAT
>NZ_VWPH01000014.1 GCF_008630535.1 Saccharopolyspora hirsuta
ATACAACAACACCCGAAGCTCCTGGCAGTCCTGGGTTGATCTTGGTCGACGATCCATCTACCAGGAGCTTCACTCACACCCAAGCCCCTCCACCCTGACCAGCAAAAATCAGGATGAAAAAGGCTCAATGGAAATCGGACGTCCGATTTCCATTGAAATCGCGGCACCCGGGGCCCGAGCGCCGCGTCAGGACGTGGTGCCCTCGGGTTCGGTGAGGAGCTCGGTGCGCAGCTGGGACGCCGTGGCCACCACGAGCATCATCAGCGTGCCCAGCGGCGCCGGTGCCATGCCCTCCGCCGGGAAGGCGTAGCGCAGCGTGACGTCCATGCCCCGCTCGGTGCGGACCACGCCCAGCGTGCCGAACAACCCCTGCCCGGCCCGCTCCGCGACCGACTGCGCGAGCTCGTCGGACGCTGGCAGGTCCCAGGCGACCACGCAGGTCAGGCTCAGCACGGTCAGCCCTTCGGCCAACTGCATCGCCTGCACCGCGCACGGCACCTCGGAGTGCCGGAAGGTCAGCGCGCCGTCGTCGTCGACGTGCACGTCGTGGTAGGTCTCGAGCGCTTCCTTGGCCGCGGTCATCAACCGCGCCGTGGTTGCCGCCTCCTGCGTCATCAATTGCCCTCCTGGGCGGGTTCGGCGGTCGCCGCCGCCCGATCAACAGCCCCGCCGAACCGCCGGTCGCGGCGCGCGTACTCCTCGCACGCCCGCCACAGGTGCCGCCGGTCCACGTCGGGGAACAGGGTGTCCTGGAAGACGAACTCCGCGTAGGCGGACTGCCAGAGCATGAAGTTCGACGTCCGCCGCTCCCCGGAGGGCCGGATGAACAGGTCCACGTCCGGCATCTCCGGCTGGTACAGGTACTTCGCGATGGTGCGCTCGTCGACCTTGTCCGGGTTGATCTTCCCCGCCGCCGCCAGCCGCGCGATCTCCCGCGCCGCGTCGCCGATCTCGGCCCGGCCGCCGTAGTTGACGCACATGGTCAGGTTCATGACCTCGTTGTTCTGCGTGCGCACCTCGGCGGACTGCAGCTGGTTGACCACGCTGCGCCACAGCTTCGGCTTGCGCCCGGCCCAGCGCACCCGCACGCCCATCTCGTCGAGCTCGTCGACGCGCCGCGCGATCACGTCGCGGTTGAAGCCCATCAGGAACCGCACCTCTTCCGGGCTGCGCTTCCAGTTCTCGGTGGAGAAGGCGTACAGCGACAACCACTTGACGCCGAGCTCGATCGCCCCGCGGGCCAGCTCCAGCACGACCGCCTCACCGCGCTTGTGCCCCTCGATGCGGGGCAGGCCGCGCTCGTTGGCCCACCGGCCGTTGCCGTCCATCACGACCGCGACGTGGTTGGGCACGAACTCGGGCGGCAGCGCCGGCGGCTTCTCCCCCGAGGCGTGCGGGGCCGGTGCCCGAACGGTCGGGTCGTCCTTGCCCCGCCCACGGCGTCGCAACATATCTGGCCACTCCTCCTCCGACTGCGTGCGTGCTCATTGTCCCCGCACGCGTCGATCAACAGTTCAGCGCCCGTCCTCGGCGGTGCCGACCAGCGCGGCTTCCGCCGCCCGCTCCCGGATCAGCTCCGGCACGGTCCGCTCGACCAGCGGCAACGACCGCAGCTGGCGTTCCATGTGCCACTGCAGGTGGGCGGCGATCAGCCCGCTGGCCTCGCGGCGGACCGGCGGCGCCGCCCGCTCGGCCTCCGCCCAGTCGCCGTGCAGCAGCGCCTCCATCAGCGGCAGCGTGTGCGCGGACGGCCGCACCGAACCGGCCGGGCGGCACCGCACGCACACCGCCCCACCGGCCTGCACGTTGAACGCCGCGTGCGGCCCGGACTCGCCGCACCGCGCGCACTCGGACAGCGCCGGGGCCCACCCGGCGAACGACATCGCGCGCAGCAGGAACGCGTCGAGCACCTGCGAGGAGTCGCGCTCCCGGCCGGACAGCGCCCGCAGCGCTCCGATGGCCAGCAGGTAGAGCCGCAGCACCGGTTCGCCCTCCTCGGCGGCCAGCCGGTCGACGGTCTCCAGCACCGCGCAGGCCGCGGTGTAGCGCTGGTAGTCGTCGACGATGTGCAGGCCGAAGGCGTCCAGGGTCTGCACCTGGGTGATCACGTCGAGCGTGCGGCCGGTGTAGAGCTGCACGTCGACGTGGCAGAACGGCTCGACGCGGGCCCCGAACCGGGAGGTGGTCCGGCGCACCCCCTTGGCCACCGCGCGCACCTTGCCGTAGCGGCGGGTCAGCAGGGTTATGATCCGATCCGCCTCGCCCAGCTTCTGCACCCGCAGCACGACCGCGGTATCCCGGTAGAGGCTCACCCCCACATCGTCGCACCTGTCGTGCGGACGCCTCGCGGGTGCGGCGAAGATTCGGTGGATCCGGTTCGCTCCCCGGAACGTCCCATTCGCGAACCGGCGCAGCTGAGAGGAACGGATGACCTACCCCTACGACCCCTACAACCCGTACCAGCAGCCCCAGCCGCCGTACGGGATGGGCTACCCGCCGCCACCGCGGAACAACGGGATGGCGATCGCATCGATGTGCGTCTCGCTGGCGGCGATCATGACGTGCTACGGCGCGATCCTCGTAGGACCGATCGGGGCGATCCTCGGGCACGTGGCGCTGCGCGAGATCAACCGGAACCCGCAGGCGTTCACCAACCGCAACATGGCCCTGACCGGGATCATCATCGGCTGGGTGGTGCCAGGGCTGTGGGCGCTCCTCATCGCGTTCCTCGTCCTGTCCGGGACGGGCGCCCTCGGCCCGGGTCTCTACGAGTGGATCAACGACTAGACGTAAAGCGCGTCGAACGGGGGGAAGGGCAGGTTCCTGATCACCGACCACACGGCGATCAGGACCAGCCCCACCAGCGGCGACCAGCGCCACTGCTCCCAGGTGCGCACGCTCCGACCGCGCCAGCGCCCCAGCACCCAGGCACCCCAGGTCCACAGGAAGAACGGGATGAACAGGACCGCCGCCGCGTTGAAGTGCAGCGCGGCGAGCACGTCCCCGTGCAGCAGGCTGTAGATCATGCGGGTGGAGCCGCACCCGGGGCAGTCCAGGCCGGTCAGCCACTTGACCGGGCAGGGCGGCAGCGGGAACCCGGCGTCGGAGGTCGGGTCCGCGGCCAGCACGACCGCTGCTCCGGCGCACGCGAGAAGCACCGTGGCGGCCGGGAACACCATGGCGCGCAGCCGGATCGCGGTCGCGGCGCCGTGCGGTCGGGAGGTCATCGGACCGTCGCGGAGATACCGGCACCGATGATCGCGAACAGGAAGACGAAGTAGGCCACGAACAGCAGGACCATCCCGCCGTAGGCGCAGGCCCCGACGATGACCCCGATCTTCCCCCACTTCTTGGCCTCGTCGGCCGCCAGCTGCGCCCGGTCGGCCTGGCCCTGGTACCACAGCGAGCTGACCTGCAACGCCTTGATCAGCGACGGAATCCCGAACGGCCAGCAGATCAGCAGGCTCGCGATGGCCCAGCCGAGGTTGTTGTTCAACGGCATCGGCGCGACACCGAACTGCGCTCCGTAGGGGTGCACCGGCACTGGTACCGGCGGATGCCCCTGCTGCGGCGCCTGGTCCGGTTCCGGCTGCTCGCTCATCTCTGCCTGCCCCCCGTGTTCAGGTGCGCACGTCGTTGTGGGCACGGGGTCCGCGCCCACAACGACGTGGCGGAATCAGTAGCTGCTGTAGCTGGACGCCGCGATACCGGCGATGACGATGATCACGATGTAGAACAGGATGAGCAGGCCGTAACCGCAGGCCCCGACGATGATCCCGATCTTGCCCCACTTCTTGGCCTCGTCCGCGGCCTCCTGGGCCTGCTGGAACTGGCCCTGGGCCCACAGGTTCTGCACCGAGGTGGCCTTGATCAGCGAGGGGATCGCGAACGGCCAGCAGAGGAAGATCGAGCCGATGCCCCAGCCGATGTTGTTGTTCGGCGGCGCGGCACCGTAGCCGGGCTGGCCGTAGGGCGCGGGCTGGCCGTAGGGCTGCTGGGGCATCGGCCCCGACGGCGGCCCGTACCCACCGGGCTGCTGGCCGTACGGCTGCTGCGGATTGGGCCCCGAAGGCGGCCCGCCATAGGGATTCGTCACGTCAATTTCCTCTGAACGATCATCGAAGAACCGAAGTGCTCTTACGACTGAGAGCAGGTGTCGGCGGAAACGTACCTGAGACGCGGGCACCTGTGGCGGCGTTCCCGCGAATCCGCCGCGCAGATGTGATCAGAAGCCCAGCTTGCGCAGCTGGCGCGGGTCGCGCTGCCAGTCCTTGGCCACCTTGACGTGCAGGTCGAGGTAGATCTTGCTGCCCAGCAGCGCCTGGATGTGCTTGCGGGCCTGGGTGCCGACGGCGCGCAGCCGCTCCCCGCCCTTGCCGATGACGATCGACTTCTGGCTCTGGCGCTCGACGTAGACCACCGCGTGCACGTCGATCAGGTCGTCGCGGTCCTCGCGGGGGATCATCTCCTCGACGGTCACCGCCAGCGAGTGCGGCAGCTCGTCGCGCACGCCCTCCAGCGCCGCCTCGCGGATCAGCTCGGCGATGAGGGTGGTCTCCGGTTCGTCGGTCAGCTCGCCGTCCGGGTACAGCTGCGGCCCCTCCGGGAGCTGCTGCACCAGCAGGTCGGAGAGCACGTCGACCTGGAAGGAGTCCACTGCGGACACCGGGACCAGGTCCGCGAAGTCCATCACCTGCTGCAGGTCCAGCAGCTGCTGGGCGACCTGCTCCTTGGGCACCAGGTCGGTCTTGGTGACGATGCCCAGCACCGGGGTGCGGCGGGCCACCTTCTTCAGCTGCTCGGCGATGAACTTGTCGCCCGGGCCCACCTTCTGGTCGGCGGGCACGCAGAACCCGACCACGTCCACCTCGGACCACGTCTCGTAGACCAGGTCGTTGAGCCGCCGCCCGAGCAGGGTGCGCGGCCGGTGCAGGCCGGGGGTGTCCACGATGATCAGCTGCGCGTCCGGGCGGTGCACGATGCCGCGGATGGCGTGCCTGGTGGTCTGCGGCTTGCTGGAGGTGATCGCCACCTTGGAGCCGACCAGGCGGTTCGTCAGCGTCGACTTCCCGGCGTTGGGGCGGCCGACGAAGCAGGCGAATCCGGAGCGGTGCACATCAGAGCTGGTCACCGACCCATTGTGACGGCCCGGTCCGCGCACCCGCGCACCGGGCTTCGTGAGCGGCGGTGGTCGCGAGGGCAACCATCGCCGCTCACGACGGCTCACGAGGAGGCGAGGACTCCGGCGACTTCGCCGCGGGCGTCGGCGCGCAGGATCGGGGCCGCGGCGGTGAGGTCGCGGACCGCTGCCGCGGAGTCCGCGTCGATGGTCCTGGCGTCGGTGACGACCGCAGCCGCCTCCAGGCCCTCGGCACCGCTGGAGACCGCTGCGGCCACCGCCGCCTGCAGCGCCGTGAGGCGCAGCGACGGGAGGGTGACCGTGGTCGCCGCGTAGGTCCGGCCGTCGGTGTCGCGCACCGCCGCGCCCTCGGCGGCGCCGGTGCGGGCGCGGGCCGACCTCGCGAGCGTGACGATCTTGGCGTCCTCCGGGTCGATCTGCTGCGGCGCCGCCGCTTCCACGTGCTCAGCCACGGGTGTTGCCTCCCTCCTGGTCAGCACCGCGCAGCGGTGCTTGGTCGGTGTTGGTCGGGCGGACCAGCAGCGCGTTGATGCGGATCCGGCCGCGGTGGTCCTTGCCGCCCTCGGCGCGCAGCTTCAGCCCGGCGATCTCGGCCTCGGCACCCGGCAGCGGAACCCGGCCGAGGCGCTGCGCCAGCAGGCCGCCGACCGTCTCCACGTCGGAGTCGTCCAGCTCGACGCCGAACAGCTCACCGAGGTCCTCCACCGGCAGCCGCGAGCTGACCCGGACCGTGCCGTCGTCGAGCTTCTCGACCGGCCGGTGCTCCTCCAGGTCGGACTCGTCGGTGATCTCGCCGACGATCTCCTCGATGATGTCCTCGATGGTCAGCAGCCCGGCGGTGCCGCCGTACTCGTCGACGGCGATGGCCAGGTGGCTGCGGGACAGCTGCATCTCGCGGAGCAGCTCGTCCACCCGCTTGGTGTCGGGCACGAAGCTGGCCGCGCGCATCAGCTCGGACACCGGCGGGCCGGCCTCGTCGCGGGCGGTCAGCACCGCGCGGGTGAGGTCCTTGACGGTCACCACGCCGACGATGTCGTCGATGCTCTCGCCGATCACCGGCACCCGGGAGAACCCGGAGCGCAGGCACAGCGCCAGCGCCTGCCGGGCGGACTTGGTCTGCTCGATCCAGATGATCTCGGTGCGCGGCACCATGACCTCGCGGGCCAGCGTGTCGCCGAGCTCGAAGACCGAGTGGATCATCTCCCGCTCGCCGGCGGCCACCACCCCGCGCTCCCCGGCCAGGTCCACCAGCTCGCGCAGCTCCACCTCGGTGGAGAACGGCCCTTCGCGGAACCCCTTGCCCGGGGTGATCATGTTGCCGATCAGGATCAGCAGCCTGGTCAGCGGGTTGAGCAGCCGGGCCAGCACCCGCACCGGCGCGGCCACCTTCAGCCCGATGCCGTAGGGGTGCTGCCTGCCCAGCGTGCGCGGCCCGACGCCGACCAGGACGTACGAGGCCACCAGCATGATCAGCCCGGCTATCACCACGGCCCAGGCCTCGGAGTCCGCCAGCCGCAGCGCGACCACCGTGACCAGCACCGTGGCGCCCAGCTCGCAGGCCAGCCGCAGCAGCAGGAGCAGGTTGACGTGCCGGGGCCGGTCGGCGAGCAGCAGCGCGAACTGCTTGGCCCCGCCCCGGCCCTCGCGCACCAGCTCCTCCACGCGGGCGCGGGAGGCCACCGTGACGGCCGCCTCCGACGCGGCGAACACCCCGGCGGCCAGCACCAGCAGCACTGCCGTGACCAGGAACGCGGTGGAATCGGTCAATTCCAACGCCAGCTCCCTCAGTCGGCAGGCGTCGGACCGCTCTGCGGCTCCGACTCGTCCAGCCCGACCGCGCCCAGCACCCGGTCGTCGGCGCTGCGCTGCGCCTCTGCGCGCTCCGCCTCGGCGCGGGCCTCGCGGAACTCGGCCAGGATGCGGTTCTGCAGCCCGAACATCTCCCGCTCCTCCTCCGGCTCGGCGTGGTCGTAGCCGAGGAGGTGCAGCACGCCGTGCACGGTCAGCAGGTGCAGCTCGTCGAGCAGGCTGTGCCCGGCCTTGCGGGCCTGGTCGCGGGCGAAGGCCGGGCAGAGCACGATGTCGCCCAGCAGCGCCGGACCGGCCCCGGCCGAGTCGGGTCGGCGGGCCGAGTCGTACTCGTCCATCGGGAAGGACATCACGTCGGTGGGACCGGGCAGGTCCATCCACCGCTCGTGCAGGTCGGCCATCACGTCGAGCTCCACCAGCACGATGGACAGCTCGGCGAGCTGGCTGACGCTCATCTTGTCCAGGGCGAACCGGGCGACCGAGACGATGGTCGCCTCGGGCACTGCGACGCCGGATTCGTTGGCGATCTCGATGCTCATGCTCGTCCTCGTCGCTGCCCGTTCCGCCGACCGGACCGGTCGTGCTGCTCGGCGTCTTCCAGTGCGTGCCAGCGGTCGTACGCGTTCACGATGTCGGTGACCAGCCGGTGCCGCACCACGTCGTGGCTGTCCAGCTGCGCGAAGTGCACGTCGTCCACCTCGCCCAGGATCTCCTGCACCACCTTCAGCCCGCTGCGCTGGCCGCCGGGCAGGTCGATCTGGGTGACGTCCCCGGTGACCACGATCTTGGAGCCGAAGCCCAGCCGGGTCAGGAACATCTTCATCTGCTCGGGCGTGGTGTTCTGCGCCTCGTCCAGGATGATGAACGCGTCGTTGAGGGTGCGACCGCGCATGTAGGCCAGCGGCGCGATCTCGATGGTGCCCGCCTGGGTCAGCCGCGGCACCGACTCCGGGTCGACCATGTCGTGCAGCGCGTCGTACAGCGGCCGCAGGTAGGGGTCGATCTTCTCGTAGAGCGTGCCCGGCAGGAAGCCGAGCCGCTCCCCGGCCTCGACCGCGGGGCGGGTGAGGATGATCCGGTTGACCTGCTTGGCCTGCAGCGCCTGCACCGCCTTGGCCATCGCCAGGTACGTCTTGCCGGTACCGGCCGGGCCGATGCCGAAGACGACGGTGTGGTGGTCGATGGCGTCGACGTAGCGCTTCTGGTTCAGCGTCTTGGGGCGGATGGTCCGACCCCGCCGCGACACGATGTCCAGGCTCAGCACGTCGGCGGGGGACTCGTTGTGGTCCGCGGAGAGCATCCCGACGCTGCGCCGGACGATGTCCGGGGTCAGCGGGCTGCCCTTGCCGATCAACGCGATGAGCTCGGCGAACACCCGCTCGGCGAAGGCCACCTCGGCGGGGTCGCCGGACAGCGTCACCTCGTTGCCCCGAACGTGGACATCGGCGGTGAGCAGGTCCTCCACGACCCGCAGGTTCTCGTCGCGGGATCCGACCAACGTCAGCACGACGTCGTCGGGAACGGTCACCCTGGACTGCGCGCTCGCGGTCTGGGCGGTTGCCGTCTGGTGGGGTTCTCCGGAGTGGGCGGCAGCGCCACCCGCTGCAATACCGGCCACGTGTGTTCGGGCCTGCTTTCTGCGCGTTCCGCGCGGGTCGTTCGGTCAGTTCTGCCTGGCACCGATGGTAGTCCACGCGGCAATCGGATTGCCGCCATCACCGCGGCGCGGACGACGTGGATCGCGCAACATCCCGGCGGCGGCACGCCGCCGCCGGGAGGACCGCTCAGCCCTTGAGCGGGCCGCCGGTCAGGCCGCCGAGCGGCTCGCCGCCCAGCAGGTGCAGGTGCACGTGGAAGATCGTCTGCCCGGCGTCGGCGTTGGTGTTGAACAGCAGCCGGTAGCCGGACTCCTCGATGCCCTCCGCCGCGGCGATCTCGCGGGCCACGGTGATCAGCTCGGCGAGCAGCTCCGGGTCGGCGGCGGCCAGCTCGGCGGCGTTGCGGTAGCGCTTCTTCGGCACCACCAGCACGTGCGTGGCGGCCTGCGGGTTGATGTCGCGGATGGCGATGACCCGCTCGTTCTCCCGCACGATGTCGGCGGGCAGCTCGCGCTCGATGATCCGCAGGAACAGGGAATCCATGTCGCTCATGCCGGAAGACTAAGGGGTGACCACCCCGCCCCGGGTGGCGCGGCCCACCCGGCACGCTGCGCCGCAACCGGGTCTGGGGGTGTTCCCGTTTGCGGCGCAGCTCTCGCCGGACCGAGGGGGGAGGTGTCCGGCGAGTGCTGGGGTCCGATGCCCCGTGCGGCACCGGTCGCGGTCGAGCCGCGATATCCAACTTCCACCACCGAGCGTAGCGCCCCGTCAACCGTTCGCGCTACGAGAACGCACGAAGTTTTTGATCTTCTTAGCGGACCGTCACCGCGCCTTGAGCGCCGCGACTACTCCAGCGCCGTGTCGCCGAAGCCCTCCAGCAGGGCGCGCAGCAGGTCGACGAGCTGCTCGTGCTGCCCCGGCTCCAGCTCGGGCAGCAGGCGCGCCTCGTCGGCCAGGTGCAGGCCGAAGATCGGGCGCTCCCGCCGCCAGCGCTCCTGGATCAGTTCCACCGCATCGGCCGTGCCGCCTCCAGGTATCTCAACATTGACAGAACGGGCGTTGGCGGCGAGATCCGCGGGCGGCACGCCCGGTCGTGGTCGGTGCGTCAGCTCCAGCGGTCGGTGCGGACGCCGAGGGCGCCGAGGGCGACGGCGGCCGCCGTGGAGGCTCGGAGGACCGTCGGGCCCAAGCGCACCACGTGCGCGCCCGCCTCGGTCAGGGCGGCGAGCTCCTCGCGGGTGATGCCGCCTTCCGGGCCGACCACCAGCACCAGCTCGCCGGAGTCCGGCAGGTCGACGGAGGCCAGCGGTTCGGTCGCCGACTCGTGCAGCACCAGGGCCGCGTCGGCGCTGCCGACCAGCGCGGCGAGCTGCTTGGTGCTCACCGGCTCGGCCACCTCCGGTGTCCACGCGCGCCGCGCCTGCTTCGCCGCCTGCTCCGCGGTGCTGCGCCAGCGCGCCAGCGCCTTCGCGCCGCGCGGGCCGTCGTCCCACTTCGCCACGCAGCGGGACGCCCGCCACGGCACGACCGCGTCGACACCGGCCTCGGTGGCCAGCTCCACCGCCAGCTCACCGCGATCGCCCTTCACCAGGGCCTGCGCGAGCCGCACGCGCAGCGCGGGCTGCGGTTCGCGCCAGGTCTCGGCGACCGCCAGCTGCAGGGAGTCCTTGGCCGCGGCCACCACCTCGCAGCGGGCCATGCCGCCCCTGCGGTCGGAGAGCAGCAGGTGCTCGCCCGCCCGGAGCCGGCGGACGGTGGCCGCGTGCTTGCCCTCGGGGCCGTCCAGCGTGGTCGGCCCGACGGCGGGCAGCTGCTCGACGGCGAACACCGGCAACGAAGATTCCGACACCTCGGGCCTCAGCTCTCACGTGGCCGCGATTTCAACGGAAGTCGCACGTCCGACTTCCCCTGAAATCGCGGCGAACCCGCTGCGGACGTCGGCGTGCCGGGGCACGACACGCCGTTTCGCCGCGATTTCCAGCAGATGCGTCTCAGCGGTGGCCGAAGGACCGGAACCGGGAGAACAACCCGTGGCGACTGCCGTTGCCGTTCGCGGTCACGGTCGGCTCGGGCTGCTCCTCGCCGCGCAGCGCGGCGAGCTGGCGCAGCAGGTCGGCCTGCGCGTCATCGAGCCGGGTCGGCACCACGACGTCCAGGTGCACGTGCAGGTCGCCGTGCCCGCTGACCTTGCCGTTGGAGCGCAGCTTCGGCAGGCCGCGACCGCTGAGCACGTGCTCGGTGCCGGGCTGGGTGCCCGGTTCGACGGTGAGCTCCTCCTGCCCGCCGTCGAGGGTCTCCAGCGTCAGCACGGTGCCCAGCGCGGCCGCGGTCATCGGCACCTCGACGGTGCAGTGCAGGTCCGCGCCGTCGCGGGTGAAGCGCTCGTGCGGCAGCTCCTCGACCTCGACGAACAGGTCGCCCGCCGGTCCGCCGCCGGGCCCGACCTCGCCCTCACCGGCCAGCCGGACGCGCATCCCGTCGCCGACCCCGGCCGGGATCTTGACCGTGATGGTGCGCCGCGCGCGGACCCGGCCGTCGCCGTTGCACTGCTGGCACGGGTCGGTGATGACCTCGCCGAAGCCGCGGCAGACCGGGCACGGGCGGGAGGTCATGACCTGGCCGAGGAACGACCGCTGCACCGACTGCACCTCGCCGCGGCCACCGCAGGTGTCGCAGGTCGAGGGCGCGCTGCCCGCCTTGGAACCGCCGCCGTCGCAGGAGTCGCAGAGCACCGCGGTGTCGACGGTGATGTCCCGGTTGACCCCGCTGGCGCACTCCTCCAGCGTGAGCTCCAGGCGCAGCAGCGCGTCCGAGCCCGGCTGGACCCGGCTGCGCGGGCCGCGGCCGCCACCACCGGCGCCGCCGCCGAAGAAGGCGTCCATGATGTCGCCGAGCCCGCCGAAACCGGCGAACGGATCGCCCATCCCGCCACCGGCGCCGCCGCCGTTGCCCAGCGGGTCACCGCCGAGGTCGACGACCTGCCGCTTCTTCGGGTCGGACAGCACCTCGTAGGCGGTGGTCACCTCGCGGAACCGCTCCTGCGCGGCCTCGTCGGGGTTGACGTCCGGGTGCAATTCCCTCGCGAGCTTGCGGTACGCCCGCTTGATCTGCTCGGGCGTCGCGTCCCTGGACACGCCGAGGGTCGCGTAGTAGTCCCTGGCCACCTTCTCCGTACTTCCTCTGCTCGATCAACGAGTACACGCCGGTCCGGCTGGTGAAGCGTCACCGACCGACCAGGATCTCACCCACGTACCGGGCGACCGCCCGCACCGCCGCCATCGTGCCCGGATAGTCCATCCGGGTCGGTCCGACGACACCGAGGCCCCCCAGCACCATGCCATCTGAACCGTAACCGGTCGAAATCACCGAGGTCGTCTGCATCTCCTTGGCCTCGTTCTCCATCCCGATGCTGACCCGCACCGTGCTGGAGTCGCGGGAGGCGGCGAGCAGCTTGAGCACCACGACCTGCTCTTCGAGCGCCTCCATGACCTGGCGCAGCGAGTTGGGGAAGTCGGCCACGTTGTTGGTGAGGTTCGGGGTGCCGCCGAGCACCATCCGCTCCTCCGGGTGCTCCACCAGCGAGTCGATGAGCACGCTGCACACCCGGATCAGCGCGTCGCGCAGCTCCGCCGGGGCCTGCTCGGGCAGCTCGGCCACCGCCGCGGAGGCGTCGGCCAGCCGCTTCTCGGCCATCGCGGAGTTGAGCACGTTGCGCAGCCGCGCCACGTCGTCGTCGGTGATGACGTCGCCCAGGTCGACCATCCGCTGGTCGACGCGCCCGGTGTTGGTGATCAGCACCAGCATCAGGCGGGCCGGGGTGATGGTGACCACCTCGACGTGCCGGACCGTCGACCGGGTCAGCGTCGGGTACTGCACGACGGCGACCTGCTGGGTGAGCTGCGCCAGCAGCCGGACGCTGCGCCGCATCACGTCGTCGAGGTCCAGCGCGCCCTCCAGGAAGGTTTGGATGGCGCGGCGCTCGGCGGCGGTCAGCGGCTTGATGTCGTGCAGCCGGTCGACGAACAACCGGTAGCCCTTGTCGGTGGGCACCCGTCCTGCGCTGGTGTGCGGCTGGACGATGAAGCCCTCCTCCTCCAGCGCCGCCATGTCGTTGCGGACGGTGGCGCTGGACACACCCAGATTGTGGCGGTCCACCAGGGCTTTGGAGCCGACCGGCTCCTTGGTCGACACGTAGTCCGCGACGATCGCCCGCAGGACCTCGAACCGGCGTTCGTCCGAGTTCACCCGCGCCACCTCCATCCTGCGCCCAGCAGAACCTGCTCAGCCTGATGCGCCCGGGCCAGGCCCGGGTACCACCACCGAGTTTACGGTGTTCTTCGCCCAGGACCGAGCGCCGCAGGTAGGCACCGGTAGCCTGCCGGGTGGCCGACCGCCGCCGACGGGCGCAGCACGCCGATCGCCGGATCGGCCGCTCGCCAGGAGGTAACCAGCACGTGATCTTCAAGGACGTCCGCGAGGGCCGGCCGTATCCGGAGCTCCGGATGTCCCTGCGGGACTGGGCCGCGGTGCCGCCGCGGCCGGTGCGGATGGAGGAGCTGGTCACCACGACCAAGGTCCTGCACCTGGACCGCCTGCTGAGCCCGGACTCGACCTTCTTCGGCGACCTGTTCCCGCACGTGGTCGGCTGGCGCGGCGAGCTGTTCCTGGAGGACGGCCTGCACCGGGCCCTCCGCGCGGCCCTCCACCAGCGCACGGTCCTGCACGCCCGGGTCCTCGACCTGGACGCGCACCCCCCTCACGCGACGAGGCGCTGAACGACCCCGTCGGCGAGCAGGCGACCCCGGTCGGTGAGGACGCAGCGGCCCGCGGTGAGGGCTTCGCGGTCGAGGAGGCCGTCGGTCACCGCCTGCTTCGCCGCCAGGACACCGGATTCGTCCAGGGCCGCCACCGGAAGGCCTCGCGCCACGCGGAGTTCCAGCATGATCCGCTCGATGCGCTGGTCCTCAGCGCTCAGGCGCTCGCGGCCCGCCGCCGGGGAGTTGCCCTCGGCCAGCAGCGCCGCGTAGCGGGCCGGGTGCTTGACGTTCCACCAGCGGACCCCGCCGACGTGGCTGTGCGCGCCCGGTCCGGCGCCCCACCAGTCGCCGCCCTGCCAGTAGCCGAGGTTGTGGCGGCAGGCCGCCGCGTCGTCGCGGGCCCAGTTGGACACCTCGTACCAGCTCAGGCCGACCTCGGCGAGGGTCCGGTCGATGAGCTCGTAGCGGTCGGCGAGCACGTCGTCGTCGGGCATCGGCAGCTCGCCGCGGCGGACCTTGCGGGCCATCGCCGTGCCGTCCTCCACGATCAGCGCGTACGCCGAGACGTGGTCCACGCCGGTGCTCAGCACCGCGTCCAGCGAGCGGCGCAGGTCGTCGTCGGTCTCCCCCGGCGTGCCGTAGATCAGGTCCAGGTTGACGTGCTCGAACCCGGCCGCGCGCGCCTCGCGGGCGGCCGCCACCGCGCGGCCCGGCGTGTGCCGCCGCTCCAGCACCCGCAGCACGTGCTCGGCGGCCGACTGCATGCCGAGCGAAACACGGTTGTAACCGAAGTCGCGGATCGCGGCGAAGAACTCCGGGGACGTCGACTCCGGGTTGGACTCGGTGGTGACTTCCGCCGCATCCGCCAGCCCGAAGGTGTCCCGGATCGCATCCAGGACCTCGCCCAGCCGCCCCGCGCCGAGCAGTGACGGGGTGCCCCCGCCGACGAACACCGTCTGCGCCGCGGGCACCCGCGCGCCCTCCGCCGAGAGCACCCGCGCGCCCAGCTCCAGCTCGGCCCGCAAACCGTCCAGCCAGCTGCCGAAACTCGCCGATGAGCCCAGCTCGTCGGCGGTGTAGGTGTTGAAGTCGCAGTACCCGCAGCGGGTCGCGCAGAACGGCACGTGGACGTACACCCCGAACGGTCGGGAACCGAGTCCGGTCAGGGCCTCGGACGGCAGGGTTCCGTCGGCCGGGGCGGGTTCGCCGGTGGGCAGCTGAGCAGGCACAGCACCACTGTCTCACCATGCGGATGGGCCTGGACCGGCTGGTGGGCGCGTGGCACGCTCCTTCACGTGGGCGCAACATTGCCGAGGCTTCTGCTGGTCGCCCGCCGCTACGTGGACCTGCGGCGGGTCTCCAGCGCGCTCTGCCGCGCCATCGATTGATCCCGCGCTGCTGCACTGTCCAGTCGGCGCTGGGGGCGCCGGGCAGTGCGATCCGTCACCGACGGGAGGACACGCGGCGCCGCCGCGCCTGAATCCCGGAGGTCGGACATGGTCCCCCCGACGGAAGCTGCCACCCGCCCCGCCCGCAAGCGCAAGACGCGCGGCGAGGGCCAGTGGGCGCTCGGCTACCGCGAGCCGCTCAACGCCAACGAGCGCTCCAAGAAGGACGACAACCCGCTCAACGTCCGGCAGCGCATCGAGACGATCTACGCCCACGGCGGTTTCGACTCGATCGACCCGGCCGATCTGCGGGGCCGGTTCCGCTGGTGGGGCCTGTACACCCAGCGCGCGCCGGGCATCCCGGGGGCGCGCACCGGCACGATCGAGCCCGAGGAGCTCGACGACCGCTACTTCATGCTGCGGGTGCGCATCGACGGCGGGGCGCTGACCACCGAGCAGCTGCGCACCATCGGCGAGATCTCGCAGACCTACGCGCGCGACACCGCCGACATCACCGACCGGCAGAACATCCAGCTGCACTGGGTGCGGGTGGAGGACATGCCGACGATCTGGCAGAAGCTGGAGGGCGTCGGGCTGTCCACCACCGAGGCCTGCGGGGACTGCCCGCGCGTGGTGCTGGGCTCGCCGGTGGCCGGGATCGCCGCCGACGAGATCATCGACGCCACCCCGGCCATCGCCGAGATCGCCGAGAAGTTCATCGGCGACCGGTCGCTGTCCAACCTGCCGCGCAAGTTCAAGTCCGCGATCAGCGGTTCGCCGCGCTGGGACACCGTGCCGGAGATCAACGACATCTCGCTGGTCGGCGTGGTGCACCCGGAGCACGGCCCCGGGTTCGACCTGTGGGTCGGCGGCGGCCTGTCCACCAACCCGAAGCTGGCCGTGCGGCTGGGCGCCTGGGTGCCGCTGGACGAGGTCGCCGAGGTGTGGCACGCGGTGGTGCAGATCTTCCGCGACTACGGCTACCGGCGGCTGCGGCACCGGGCGCGGTTGAAGTTCCTGGTCTCCGACTGGGGCCCGGAGAAGTTCCGGCAGGTGCTGGAGGACGAGTACCTGGGCCGCAAGCTGGTCGACGGTCCCGCGCCGGAGACGCCGACCGGGGCGCGCGACCACATCGGGGTGCACCCGCAGGTCGACGGCAACTTCTACGTCGGGGTGAAGTCCCCGGCCGGGCGGGTCAGCGGGTCGACGCTGGTGGAGGTGGCCAAGGCCGCCGAGCGCGTCGGTTCCCGGCGGGTGCGCACCACCGTCGAGCAGAACCTGCTCGTGCTGGACGTGGCGAAGTCCGATGTGGACGGTCTGGTCTCGGACCTGGCCGAGCTGGGCCTGCAGGCCGACCCGTCGCCGTGGCGGCGCAGCGTGATCGCCTGCACCGGCATCGAGTTCTGCAAGCTGGCCATCGTGGAGACCAAGGAGCGGGCGATCGCCCTGGTCCACGACCTGGAGAAGCGGCTGGCCGACATCCAGGGCGACATCGCCGACCCGGTGACGATCAACCTCAACGGCTGCCCGAACGCCTGCGCCCGCACCCAGGTCGCCGACATCGGCCTGAAGGGCCAGATGGTGCCGGACGGCGACGGCAACCAGGTGGAGGGCTTCCAGGTGCACCTGGGCGGCGGGCTCGGGCAGGACGCCGGGTTCGGCCGCAAGATCCGCGGCCACAAGGTCACCTCCGCCGAGCTCGGCGACTACGTGGAACGCCTGGTCCGCCGCTACCTGGCGCAGCGCGGGGACGGCGAGCGCTTCGCGCAGTGGGTCGCCCGCGCCGACGAGGGCGACCTCAAGTGAGCCGGGCGACGCCGTTCTACTGCCCGTACTGCGGTGACGAGGACCTGACGCCCGAGGCCGAACCGGCCGGGGCGTGGAAGTGCCAGTCGTGCCTGCGGGTGTTCGCGGTGCGGCTGATCGGGCTGGCCCTGGGAGGAGACCGATGACTGCCGACACCACCACCACGAAGATCGGCACCCGCCGCAGCGACGACGAGCTGCGCGCCCTGGTCGAGGAGGCCGCACCGAGGCTCGCCGAGGCCAGCGCGGAGGAGGCGCTGCGCTGGGCCGCGGAGACCTTCGGCGACGAGCTGATCGTCGCGTCGAACATGCAGGACGCGGTGCTGGTCGACCTGGCGGCCAAGGCCAAGCCGGGGGTGGACGTCCTCTTCCTGGAGACCGGCTACCACTTCGCCGAGACCATCGGCACCCGCGACGCCGTGGCGCAGGTCTACGACGTCACCGTCGTCAACGCGGTCCCGGAGCAGACCGTCGCCGAGCAGGACGCCGCCGAGGGCCCGCGGCTGTACGAGCGGGACCCGAACCGCTGCTGCTTCCTGCGCAAGGTGGTGCCGCTGCGCAACACCCTGGCCCGCTACGAGGCGTGGGTGACCGGCGTGCGGCGGGTGGAGGCCCCGACGCGCGCGAACACCCCGATCGTCACCTGGGACGACCGCAACGGACTGGTCAAGATCAACCCGCTGGCGGCCTGGTCGGACGAGGAGATGCAGCGCTACATCGACGAGCACGGCGTGCTGGTGAACCCGCTGGTCCCGGCCGGATACCCGTCGATCGGCTGCCAACCGTGCACCGCCAAGCCCGCGCCGGGCGCCGACCCGCGCAGCGGCCGCTGGGCGGGCAGCGCCAAGACCGAGTGCGGCCTGCACGGCTGAACGGCATGTTTCCAAGCTCGTCTTGCGTTGCGGTGCCGGTCGCGGAACCTCAGCGCCCGCCTGGACTCCGGGAGCCCTGACTTATGTATGCCAATACACGGCGTCAAGGCCGTCCTCGCCAGGCGAACGCTGAGAACCCGCGGCGGTGCGAGTTGCACGGGTGGGCTAAGCGGCTGCGCCGCTTCAAAGACAAAGACCAAGCAGCCCCGAAACCTTGGGAGGGGACATGACCGCAATCGATGCCGAGGTCGAGCTGCCGGGCGACGCACCGCCGCAGGTGGACAACCTGGACGCGCTGGAGTCCGAGGCGATCCACATCTTCCGCGAGGTCGCCGGGGAGTTCGACCGGCCGGTGATCCTGTTCTCCGGCGGCAAGGACTCCACGGTGCTGGTGCACCTGGCGCTCAAGGCGTTCCGGCCCGCGCCGGTGCCGTTCCCGCTGCTGCACGTCGACACCGGGCACAACTTCCCGGAGGTGCTGGCGTTCCGCGACGAGCTCGCCGCCCGGCACGACCTGCGGCTGGTGGTGGCGTCGGTGCAGGACTACATCGACGACGGGCGGCTGCAGGAGCGCCCGGACGGCACCCGCAACCCGCTGCAGACCACGCCGCTGCTGGACGCGATCAGCGACAACAAGTTCGACGCGGTGTTCGGCGGCGGTCGCCGCGACGAGGAGCGGGCCCGCGCCAAGGAGCGGATCTTCAGCCTGCGCAACGCATTCGGCCAGTGGGACCCGCGCCGCCAGCGCCCCGAGCTGTGGAACCTCTACAACGGCAGGCACCGGCCGGGCGAGCACGTGCGGGTGTTCCCGCTGTCGAACTGGACCGAGCTGGACATCTGGCGCTACATCCAGCGGGAGAAGATCGAGCTGCCGGACATCTACTACGCGCACCGCCGCGAGGTGTTCCAGCGCGACGGCATGTGGCTGACCTCCGGCCCGTGGGGCGGCCCGCGCGACGGCGAGGTCCCGGAGCTCAAGACGGTCCGCTACCGGACGGTCGGCGACGGTTCCTGCACCGGCGCGGTGGAGTCCGAGGCCTACACGGTGGACGACGTGATCGCCGAGGTCGCGGCCAGCCGCCTGACCGAGCGCGGCGCCACCCGGGCCGACGACCGCCTGTCAGAAGCCGCGATGGAAGACCGCAAGCGCGAGGGCTACTTCTGACGTCGTGAGTGCGAAAACCGGCTGGAGGCGGTCTTCGCACTCACGACCCCGACTCCCGAGCCGAACCACCAGGAATGGGTTCCCGCATGACCGAGACCACCACCCGCACCGCGCCGGACAGCGGCACCGAGGTGACCCTGCCGGTGCAGACCGACCTGCTGCGGCTGGCCACCGCCGGGTCCGTCGACGACGGCAAGAGCACCCTGGTCGGGCGGCTGCTGCACGACACCAAGTCGGTGCTGGCCGACCAGCTGGACGCCGTGCACCGCGCCAGCGCCGACCGCGGCCTGGCCACCCCGGACCTGTCGCTGCTGGTCGACGGGCTGCGCGCGGAGCGCGAGCAGGGCATCACCATCGACGTGGCCTACCGCTACTTCGCCACCCCGAAGCGCTCCTTCGTGCTGGCCGACACCCCGGGGCACGTGCAGTACACCCGGAACACGGTCACCGGCGCGTCCACCGCGCAGCTGGCGGTGCTGCTGGTGGACGCGCGCAACGGCGTCGTCGAGCAGACCCGGCGGCACGCGGCCGTGCTGGCGCTGCTGGGCGTGCCGCAGCTGGTGCTGGCGGTCAACAAGATCGACATGGTCGACTTCGACGAGGCGGTGTTCACCCGCATCGCCGCCGAGTTCACCGAGCACGCCCGCGCGCTCGGCTACTCCGACGACGCCGTGGTGACCATCCCGGTGTCCGCCCTGCTCGGCGACAACGTGGTGGAGCGCTCGGCGAACACGCCCTGGTACGACGGCCCGTCGCTGCTGGAGCACCTGGAGCGCGTGCCGGTGGCGCCGGACCCGCACGACGCGCCGTTCCGGCTGCCGGTGCAGTACGTGATCCGCCCGCGCACCGCGGAGCACCCGGACTACCGGGGTTACGCGGGCCAGGTGGCCGCCGGTGTGGTCGCCGAGGGCGACGAGGTCGTGGTGCTCCCCGCCGGGGTGCGCACCCGGGTGTCCAAGGTGGACACCCCGAACGGCGTCAAGCCGCGCGCCGCCGCGGGCCACTCGATCACCCTGCTGCTGGACGACGACGTGGACATCTCGCGCGGCGACCTGATCGCCGCCGCGGACGCCGCCCCGGAGCTGACCGACGAGCTCGACGCCACGGTGTGCTGGCTGGCGGAGAAGCCGCTGAAGCCCGGCGCGAAGGTGCTGGTCAAGCACGGCACGCGCACCGCGCAGGCGATCGTCACCGAGCTGTCGGCCCGCTTCGACGAGCAGCAGCTGTCCAGCGTGGACGGTCCGGAGTCCTTGCAGCTCAACGAGATCGGCCGGGTGCAGCTGCGCACCGCGGAACCGCTGCCGGTGGACACCTACGCGGCCAGCCGCCGCACCGGCTCGTTCCTGGTGATCGACCCCGCCGACGGCACCACCCTGGCCGCCGGCCTGATCGGGGTGCCGCTGGCGCCGTTCGCGGAATGACCATGACCGCACCACTGGTGGCCGTCGCCCACGGCAGCCGCGACCCGCGCTCGGCCGCGACCATCCACGCCCTGCTGGACGTGGTGCGCGCGAAGCGCCCGGACCTCGACGTGCGCGCGGCGTTCCTGGACCTGTCGGCACCGCGCCTGGGCGACGTGCTCAGCGCGGTGCACGGCGACGGCCACGACGCGGCAGTGGTCGTCCCGCTCCTGCTGGGCCGCGCTTTCCACGCCCGCGTGGACGTCCCGGCGGCCGTGGCCGAGGCCGAGCGCCGCTACCCGCGCCTCCAGGTCCAGGTGTCCGACGTCCTGGGCCCGGACCCGCGCCTGGACGCCGCGGCCTGGCGCCGCCTGCTCGAAGCCGGAGCCGACCCCGACGACCCGGAGCTCGGCGTCCTGCTGGCGGGCGCGGGCTCCTCCCACGCCCCGGCGAACCAGCTGGTCGCGGACGTCGCCGACCGCTGGCAGGCGCAGACGTCCTGGGCGGGCGCGGTCGCGACCTTCGCGGCAGCGGCGGAACCCGCGGTCCCGGCCGCGATCGAGCTCCTCCGCGCCCGCGGCGCCCGCCGCATCGCGGTCGCCTCCTGGTTCCTCGCCCCGGGCCTCCTCCCGGACCGCATCACGGCCCTGGCCCGCGACCACGCGACCGACCCGCTGATCGCACCCCCGATGGCCGACGACGAGGACCTGGCGGACCTGATCCTCACCCGCCACGCGGAAACCCTCGGCGTCCCGCACCTGCCCGTCGCCCTCTGAGCGGACCGGATCCGCTTTGGCCGCCTAACGAACTCGACCACCCGGAAGTGGCGTCCGATTGCGCCGAAAAGACGTGCTTGTGAGCAAAAGTCGACAACTGGGGTCGGGGGCGCAACGTGCGGGGCATGATGGCGCTCGTGTCCACCAGCTGGGTACACGATGACCGGCAGCGACCCGGAACACCCCGACATCCCAGGTCGCTGCCGGACCCGTCTTGGCGGCGCCCCGCGAGCGCCGCATGATCTCGCAGCCGCACCTGATCGCGCGGGTGCGCCCCGAGTTCGCCCGCGGCGAGCGGGACCGGTGCTGCCACTTCTTCCCGCTGCCCGCCGACGGCGCCATGCCGGTCGTGCTGAGCGCCTACTGCGGGTTCCACATCCACCCCGGCGAGGCCGAACCGCTGGACGCGCCCGCCGGGATGCCCTGCACCGGCTGCCTGATGGCCGCCGCGCTGTCCTCCTGAACCGCCGGAGCCGGGCAAAAAGGGCCGATCACCCGTTAACAGTGAGTTGTTCTCTCGAACACTAAGCTTCACCCCATGTGGTCATGAGAGAGTTTGATATCAGCGTCTGGGCGGGGAACCGGCCGCTCCCTGTGTTCGTCGGACCCGCCAGACCCGCGCTATCGAGTGACCGCCGTGGTGTGGGGGCGATCAATGCAGGGCTGGATGAGGAGTCGGGGACAACAGCGCGAGATGAACACGACGCAGCAGCCGAATCGACCGGTCATCACCCCCGCGATGCGGGAGCAGGCCACCAAGCAGCCCAACACCTGGTTGTACGTGGTCGATCCGATCTTCACCGACCCCAACGCCGAAGTGCCGCCGTGGGGCTTCATCGGCGGCTACCGGGTCGACGAGCACGGCGAGATCACCGACGACTTCTCCCCCAACCCCAACTACCGGCCGTCGCCGGTCGCGCTGCGGCTGCCCGCGCCGACCAACGACGTCGAACGCGCCCTCCAGCTGACCACCACCGGCTACGCGCAGGGCCACGCGCTGCTGACCGCGATGCTGGACGCCGAGCTGATCCTGTTCGCGCAGCCGCAGGGCAGCGGCCTGTTCACCATGGAGCACGAGTCGGGGCGGCGGCAGCTGCAGGTGTTCACCTCCGAGGGGTTCCTGCCGCCGAACTGGACCACCTGGCAGCGGATGACCGGCCGCCAGCTGGCCGCGCACAACCCGACCGGGATCGACGTCCAGGTGAACCCGACCAGCCCGGTCAAGGCCCGGGTGCCCGCCGAGGACCTGGTCAAGGCCGCCGCCGCGGTGCCGCCGAAGACGCCCGGGATGCCGGTGCCCTCGCCCGCCTCCGGAACGCCCGTGGTCGCGCCGCCGTCCCCGCCCAACGGCACCCCGGTGCCGCCCGGCGCCGCCCCGGTGGAGCAGCCCGCTCCGCCGCCCGCGATCGACCCCACCGAGACCGAGTTCGGCCGCCGCTTCCTCGGGTCGGTGCTGGCCGGTGCGATCGGGGACGCGCTGGGCGCGCCGGTCGAGTTCTACCCGGTGGACCAGATCCGCAGCCGCTTCGGCGCGATGGGCGTCACCGAGTACGACCGCACCGGTGACCAGCCCGGCGAGTTCACCGACGACACCCAGATGGCGCTGTTCACCCTGGAAGGCCTGATCCGCGGGCACATCGCGGTCCGGTCCGGGGCGGACAGCCCGCTGTCCGCGATCCAGCTGGCCTACCAGCGCTGGCTGCACACCCAGGGCTACGCGTGGATGCGGGCGGCCGGGCCGTTCGCCATCAGCCACCCCAAGCCCAACGGCTGGCTCATCGAGCAGCGCGACCTGTTCGCGGTGCGCTCGCCGAACAGCAGCTGCATCACCGCGCTCCGCGAGTTCGCCTCGGTCGGGGCGCCCGGCACCTTCGAGCGGCCGATCAACGACTCGCCCGACTGCGGCGGCGTGGTGCGCGCCGCCCCGATCGCGCTGTGGTCCGAGGACCCGAAGCAGGTCTTCGAGCTCGCCGCCGCCAGCGCGGCGCTGACCTACTCGCAGCCCAACGGCTACCTGCCCGCCGGTGTCCTCGCGGTGATCGTCCACCGGCTGCTGCGGGAGGCGACGCTGGAGGAATCGGTGCGCCAGGCCCGCGAGCTGCTGGTGCAGTACGCCGACCACGAGGACACCGACCGCGCGCTGCAAGCCGCCGAGGACCTCGCCCAGCAGGGCAAACCGACCCCCGAGCAGCTCAAGGACACGCTGGGCGGCGGCTGGGCCGGGCACGAGGCGCTGGCGATCGCGGTGTGCGCGGCGCTGAGCACCGACAGCATCGCGGCCGCGCTGATGGTCGCGGTCAACCACTCCGGCGACAGCGACTCCACCGCGGCGATCTGCGGCAACATCGTCGGTGCCCGCTACGGCGCGCCCGCGCTGCCGGGCGTCTGGCTGCGCGACCTCAAGCAGCGCGAAACCGTGGAAACCCTGGCGAAGGACGCGCTGCTGGAGTTCGGCCCCACGCCGCCGAGCGGGGACGCCTGGACCGCGCGCTACCCCGCGGCCAAGGACATCTCCGACCTGGACTTCACCTCCACCCTCCCGCTGGTCGGGTCGAAGCCCCCGAAGCCGGAGCCCGCGGTGGAGGAGGCCCCGGCGGTCGAGGAGGAGCCCGCGGCGGCCCCGGTCGCCGAGGAGCCGCCTGCCACCGAAGACCCCGCAACCGCTCAGGTCGCTGAGGAAGCGCCTGAAGAACCCGCGGCAGCCCGGGTCGCCGAACCGGTCGAGGAGGAACCGGTCGACGACGAGCCCGCGACCGACTCTGCCGAGGAAGCCGCCGCTGCGGCGGAGGAGCCCGAGGCCACCGAGGAGCCGAGCCCCGAGGTCGCTGCCGACCCGGCGGAGCTGCGCGCGCAGCGGATCCTGGGCTTCCTGGTCGGCGGCGCGGCCGGGGACGCCCTCGGCTACCCGATCGAGGACGACTCGCTGCAGGACATCCGCCGCAAGTACGGCTCGGCCGGGCTGACCGACTTCGTCGACGCGCACCGGCCCGGCGGCTCGGTCAGCGACGAGACCCAGATGACGCTGTTCACCCTGGAAGGCCTGATCCGGGCGAGCATCCGGCGGCGGCTGTTCGGCGAGAACGAACCGGCCACCCAGGTCCAGCACGCCTACCAGCGCTGGCTGCACACCCAGGGCTTCGACTGGAAGGAAGCCGGTGGCCCGCTGGCCAGCACCCCGCCGGACGGCTGGCTGATCCGGCAGAAGGGGCTGTTCGTCCGCCGCGCGCCCGGCACCACGTGCATACAGGCGCTGCACGGCTACGCCAACGGCAACCCGCAGGGCTCGTTCAGCAACCGGCTCAACGACTCCAAGGGCTGCGGCGGGGTCATGCGGGCGGCCCCGGCCGCGCTGTGGTCGGACGATCCCGCCGAGGTGTTCCAGGTCGGGGCGATGACCGCGGTGCTCACGCACGGCAACCCGAGCGGCTACCTGCCCGCCGGTGCGCTGGCGGTGATCGTCCAGCAGCTGCTCGACGGCCGGTCGCTGCCGGAGGCGGTGGACGGCGCGCTCACCGAGCTGTCCACTTGGGACGGAAATGAGGAGACGGCGGCGGCCCTGCGCGCGGCGGTCGAGCTCGCCGCCGCGGGCGACCCGAGCCCGGAGCAGATCCAGGAGGTCCTCGGCGAGGGCTGGTTCGGCGAGCAGGCGCTGGCGATCGCGGTGTGCGCGGCGCTGACCCACCCGCGGTCGTTCGCCGACGCGGTGGTGCTGGCCGCCAACCACTCCGGCGACAGCGACTCGACCGCGGCGATCTGCGGCAACATCATGGGCGCTGCGCTGACCGCGGAGGCCGTCCCGCAGACCTGGCGCGACAAGCTGGAGCTGCGCGAGGTCATCGAGCAGCTGGCCGCCGACGCGATCCGGGAGTTCGGCCCGAACCCGCCGAGCGACACCGAGTGGCTGGAGCGCTACCCGATCGGTTCGGCCGAACCCGCCGTCGCCGAGCAGCCGGAACCCGCCGAGCAGGTCGCCGAAGCGGCGGAACCGGTGGTCGCGGAACAGCCCGAGGTCGTCGAGGAGCCGGAAGTCGCCGATGCACCTGCGGTCGCCGAGGAGCCCGAGGCCGCCGAAGAACCCGAGCCCGCGCCGGTGGCGGCGCAGCCCGAACCCGAACCAGTGGCGGCACAGTCCGCGCCTGAGCCGGTAGCGGCACCACCCGCGGCCGAACCGGTCGCCGAGCAGCCCGCCGACGACGACGCGGACGACGGGCTCTCCGACGAGGAGCTGCGACTGCTCGCGGCCTGGCGGAAGTTCCGCGACAACGAGGACGGCAACTCCGCGGACCTCACGCAGGACCTGCACAAGCTGCTCGTCGAGGCCTTCGGCCCGGAGCGCGCGGCGCAGCTGATCGGCGAGGCGGCCGAGGCCGAGGAGGAGAACGAGCTGGTCGCCGAGACCCAGGTCCAGCTCAGCCGCGAGCAGCGGGTGGCGGGCTGCGTGCTGGGCACCGCGGTCGGCGACGCGCTCGGCGCACCGTGGATGTTCGCCGACCTGAGCACCATCCTGCGCGAGAACCCGGAAGGCGTGCGGGAGATGGCCGAGGCGTTCGGCACGCGGGCGGCGGCCACCTCGCACGGGCAGCAGACCGCGTTCGTCCTGGACGGCCTCATCCGCAGCCGCATCCGCTCGGTGCTGCGCGGCATCAGCGCGCACCGGCCGTCGATGGTCCGCGGGACCCTGCTGCACTGGATGCACACGCAGGGCGTGAAGCTGCGCAGCGGCGTCTTCCAGCTCGGTGCGCTCGCCGAGACCGAGGTCCTGCACGCGCAGCGGTTCCCGGACGAGGCGACGCTGACCGCGCTGGCCCGCTTCTCCGACCGCCGCGAGGTCCCGACCCCGAGCAACCCGCCGAACTCCGCGCGCACGACCGCGGCCACGGTGCGCGGCGCCGCGGTCGGCTTCGGGTTCACCTCCCCGCAGGACGCGATCATCCACGGCGCGGAGATCGCCGCGGTCACCCACGGCCACCCGGACGGCTACCTGTCCGCCGGGGCGCTGGCCGGGCTGGTGTGCTCGCTCAACAACGGGCAGACCCTGATCGACGCGGTGCACTCGGTGCTCGCCGAGCTGGACCAGATGGAGGTCGCGGAGGGCATCACGCAGGGGCTGCGCTCGGCGGTCGAGATCGTCGGCAGCGGGCAGGTCTCGCCCACCCGGTTCGCGGAGCTGGGCCTGGGCTGGAACGCGCCGGAGGCGCTGGCGATCGGCGTCGCGGCCGCGCTGGCGCACCCGAACTCCTTCGCGGACGCGGTGTCGCTGGCGGCCACCCACTCCGGCAACACGGCGGCCACCGCGGCGATCTGCGGCAGCCTGCTCGGCGCCGCCCGCGGCACCGAGCAGATCCCCGCCGACTGGCTCGCGGAGCTGGAGCTGCGGGAGGTCCTGGAGCAGCTGATCACCGACGACCACCGGGCCCACACCGAGATCTTCACCGACCAGCCGGTGCCCGACTGGGCACAGCGCTACCTCGGATAACCCGCGTGGACGAATCCCGGTTGGACGACTCCGAACGAGCACTGCTGGCCGCCTGGCGCGCGGCCCGCGCGGCGGACCGCCGCGACCCGGTGGAACAGCGGCTGCTGGAGACCTGGCGGCGGTGGCGGGAACGGCCCGCCACCCGACCGCTGTGGGCGGCGGCCCTGCAGCACCGGCTCGGCGCGGAGTCGCCACCGGTACCGGCCACCGGGCTGGCCGACCGGGACGGCCCGATCCCCGAAGCCCCCGGCCGCGTCCTCGGCATGCTGCTGGGCGGCGCGGTCGGCGAGTTCGTCGCCCTCGGCGAAGTCGGGCAGCGCACCAGCGCGCTGCTCTTCGCGCTGGAAGGCCTGATCCGCGCGCACACGCAGGCGCGCGCGTCCGGCGACGGCGATCCGGTCCGCTTCGCGCTCAGCGGTCTGCGCCGCTGGATGCACACCCGCGGCGTCCCGTGGCAGGACTGCGGGACCGACACCGCGCACCCCAACGGCTGGCTGGTGCGGGAAAGGCTGCTGCACTCCCCGCGCACCGACGAGCCGACGATGCTCACCGCGCTGGCGCGGATCGCCGCCGGTCAAGCCCCCGGGTCGCGGAAGCAGCCGATCAACAGCTCCGACGCCGCCACCGCCGTGCCGCTGGGCGCGCTCGCGGCGCTGTGGTCGGGCGATCCCGGCACCGTCTTCGCTCTCGGCGGCGACCTCGCCGCGCTCACCCACGGGCACGTCAACGGGCACAGCCCGGCCAGCGTCCTCGGCACCGCGATGCTGTGGCTGCTGCGCGGCAATCCGCTGGAAACCTCGCTGCGGCAGAGCATCTCGGGGTGGCAGTCGGCCCGCACCACCTTCGCGCACGCGCTGCGGCTCGGTCGCCTCAGCCCGGCCGGAGCCCACCCCGGCCCGGCCAACCTCGACGCGATGCAACCCGGGCGCAGCGGCCTGGCCGCCCTGGCGGTCGCGATGCGCGTGGCCGTGGCGTGCGAGGACGACTTCGCCGCCGCCGTCCGCGCCGCCAGCGCCCACACCGCCAGCTCCGCGATGCTGTGCGGGCAGCTGCTCGGCGCGCTGCGCGGCCCGACGGCGATCCCCGCCGAACTGCTCGACGAGCTGCCGATCACCGCCCTGGTCGAGCGGATCGCCACCGACGCGGCGGCGGAGTTCGGCCCCTACCCGGACGAGTCCGACGGCTGGGAGCGCCGCTACCCGACCACCGACGCCGCCGAACCGGCACCGTCCACAACCGACTACCGCACCGGGCTGACCGCGGTCCCCCGCCTGGCCGCGTCCCGCGACCGGTTCCTGGGCGCGGTGCTCGGCTGCGCGGTCGGGGAAGCCCTCGGCATCCCGGTGGCCGCGGACAGCTGGGACGAGATCCGGTCCCGGCACGGGTCGGACGGCCTGACCGACTACATCCCCGCCGGTCACCCCTCCGGCCGCCTCGGCAGCGACACCCAGCTGCTGCTGTTCTCGCTGGAGGGCACCATCCGGGCCAACATCAGCCGCCGCACCACCGGCACCACCGACCCGACCCGGCACATCCAGCACGCCTACCAGCGCTGGCTGCACACCCAGCACCTGAGCTGGCCGCGCGCAGCGGGCGAGTTCCTGGCCACCACGCCCGAACCGGACGGCTGGCTGGTGAAGCAGCGGGCCCTGTTCCAGACCCGCAACCCGGGCCGGACGATGATGCGCACGCTGATCGCCTTCGCCAAGGGCCAGCAGCCGATGGGCACCCCGGAGCAACCGGCCAGCGACTCGTCGGGCAGCAGCGCGATCATGCGCGCGGTACCGGCGGCGCTGTGGAGCAGCGACCCGGCCGAGGTGTTCGACGTCGGGATGCGCACCGCGGCGCTGACCCACGGCCACCCGACGGCCCTGCTGAGCGCGGGCGCGCTGGCCTTCCTGGTGTCCCGGCTGCTCGCCGGTGAACCGCTGGCCACCGCCGTGGACGAGGTGCTGGGCCAGCTCGCCCCGCACTCCGGGCACGAGGAGGTCACCCGCCGGATCGGCGCGGCGGTCCGGCTGTCCCGCGAGGGCCGCGTGCCGCCCGCCGACCTGGAGCGCAGCCTCGGAACCGGCTCGACCGCGGCGGAATCCCTGGCCATCGGCCTGCACGCGGCGCTGATCAGCGACGGGGACTTCGACGCCGCGCTGCCGGTGGCGGTCAACCACTCCGGCAACAGCGCGACCACCGGAGCGGTCTGCGGCAGCCTGGTCGGCGCGGTGGCCGGTGCGCGGCGCATCCCGGAGCGCTGGACGGCGGAGCTGGAGCTGCACGAGGTGATCGAACGCCTCGCCCTCGACGCGGTCCTGGAGTTCGGCCCCCGACCCCCGGCCTGGTCCGACCGCTACCCCCCGACCTGATCCGCAGTTTCAATTGAAACTGCGGATCCCCCGCACGTCGGATCGCAGTTTCAGTTGAAACTGCGCTCACGGGGTGGGACGTGGATCACTGGCTCGGTCGTGGTCAGCGCGGTTAACGTGCCTGTCATGGATGAACTCGTGCACCTGGCGGTGGCCGACGGCGTCGCCACGATCACCCTGGACTCGCCGCGCAACCGCAACGCCCTCTCCGCCCAGCTGCGGCGGGAGCTGCGGGCGCACCTGACGACCGCGCTCGCCGACGACGCGGTGCGGGTGATCGTCCTGGACCACACCGGCACCGTGTTCTGCGCCGGGATGGACCTCAAGGAGTCGCGCTCGGCCGACGCCGAGAACCAGGGCGTGCAGGAGTTCCCGGCGATCCTGGAGCAGATCTGGACCAGCCCGAAGCCGATCGTGGCCAAGCTGGCCGGACCGGCCCGCGCCGGTGGGGTGGGCATCATCGCGGCCTGCGACATCGCCGTCGCGGTGGACACCGCCACGTTCGCCTTCTCCGAGGTGCGCATCGGCGTGGTGCCCGCGGTGATCTCGGTGACCGTGCTGCCGCGGCTGACCGCCCGCCGGGCGCACGAGCTGTTCCTCACCGGCGAGACCTTCGACGCCCGCCGCGCCGCCGAGATCGGCCTGATCAACTCCGCGGTCCCCGCCGACGACCTGGACGCGGAGGTCAAGCGCTACGCGGACATGCTCGCCCTCGGCGCCCCGAAGGCCCTGGCGGCGACCAAGGAGATGCTGACCGCCCAGCGCCCGGCGGCCATGGACGAGGCCTTCAAGCAGATGCTCGAGCTCTCCGCCGAGCACTTCGCGGGCGAAGAGGGCCAGGAAGGGATGCGGGCCTTCGCCGAGAAGCGCAAGCCCTCCTGGGTCCCCGAAGCCCTGAAGTGACCTGATCCCTCAGGCGCCTTCGCCACTGATCCGTTCCCGCCACGGTCCATCGGCGAACAACCAGTGCGGCACGAGCCGGAGCGGAAACGGAAAGTCCGTGGCGAAGGCGTCCTCCCCGGCGATCTGCTGAACGTGCCGGTACTCGCCGTCGTCAAGCCGGAACTCGTCGATGGCGGGCCAGTGCTTGTCCGGACCGATGATCCAGTACGCCGGAATCCCGAACTCGGCGTACTCGAAGAACTTCTGGCGGTAGTCACGAGCCGCGGTTTCCGCCGAAGCCACCTCGACCGCGAGCAGCGGCGGGCTGGCCAGCCACGGCTCAGCCCACGCGTCACGGCTGAACACGGTGAGATCCGGTCGTCGGCAATGGGTTCGTTCGTCGTTGAAGATGACGACCGGCGCAAAGAGCACCTCGAGCCCGCGTGGTGCCCGCAGCCCAACCGCGTAAGCAAGTCTGCTGACCGCCCGGGCGTGCCAGAGGACCTGCGGATGTGACAGCTCGACTCGTCCGCCAACGAGCTCGTACCGACCGACGTCAGGCGGAAGCAGCGCCATGTCGTCGACGGTCATCAACCTGTCCGGCTGTTTCACAGCAGCCAGTATTGCGACCAGCGCGGTTTCCCGATCGGGCGATCAATCCCTGGTCAGGACCGAGGTGAAGGTGCGGCCGCAGATCGGGTGCTCCGCCGCGTCGCGCAGGACCGCGTTGATCCGGCTGAACGCCTTCGGGTCGTGCTCGGCCAGGGCCTGGAACCCCGACCAGATCAGCACGTGCTCGCCCTCGTCCAGCCAGGACAGGTCGGTCAGGCAGTCGTAGAGGGCGTCCAGGTTGCGGCCCGTCCACTCCGGGAAGTTCAGCACCGCCGCGATGCCCTCGAGCGTGGTGCGCTTGCTGATCAGGTCCGAACCGTCGAGGACGTGCGCGGTCGCCCCGCGCTGCTCAGCTTCCCGGACGGCCTCGCGCGCCGTGATGTCGGCGGAGGGGTGTTCCACCTCGCTCACCGGCTGCTCCTTCCGCACCCTGCTGGCCCATTTAGTCGCAAACATCGCACTCAACCCGTGGTGTCGACAACCACGAAGGACTCGTAGTGATCGCTGGTGTAGTAAAGCTCAGAACGGTCACCGGTGACCAGCCGTCGGGCGCCGCGGTCGCGGGATCCCGGCGTCGGCACGGTGTACTCGTGGTAGTAGCCCGCCTTCTGCTCGGGCAGGATGCCCTCCCGGTTGCCGAACACCGTGCCGTCCTTCTGCGGGTACGGGAACGGTCCGTTGCTCTGGATGAGCTTCCAAGTCTTGCCGACCTCCGGGGGGAGCGCGGACAGCTCCTCGACCGGCAGGCCGGATTCGGCGCCGGGAACGGCCGCGGCCGGCTGGCTGCCGGTGGGCGCGGTGTCGGTGACGGCGTAGTCGCGGACGAACCAGCCGATGACGACCAGGGCGATGAGCCCGATCAGCGCCGTCGAGATGCGCTTGCGCGAGGTCACGCCGTCTCCTTCCGACCCCGGGCGGGTTCGCCATCGCGGCGGCCGACCGGGGGTTCGGCATCGCGCACGCGGGTGAGCTTCGCGCCGAGACCGTCGATGCCGCGATCGATCACGCGGGCCAGGCCCCAGCACAGCGGCAGCAGCACGGCGAAGACCAGTGTCACCTGCAGCGGGTAGGGCAGCTGCACGAGCCACAGCTCGACGCCGTCGTACCACTCGACAAGCCACTCCAACACAAGGCGCCAGGGTACGCCCGGCTCGGCGGACCGCTGCGCCACCCCGCCCTCTTCCACCGCGCCGGGTTCGCCGGTTTCGCGAAGAGCACGTCAGAGCGCCGAACAACGCCCCCGGACCAGCACGATGCCATCGTGCGCCGCAATGACTTGTTTTGGCATCAATGTGGTGCCATTCTTGTGCCACGCGGGACCGGCGCGGGGTCGGCCCCGAGAAGTCCGCAAGCGGAGGGGAAATCCATGACGACGACGCTCGCCGAGCGGTGGGGCATCGACCCGCAGCGGTTCTGGATGCACGGGCGGCAGCCGGAGCAGCCGGTGCGGTTCGACGGGTCGAGGCAGCTGTGGGCCGTCTCCGGCTACCTGGAGGCCGTCCAGGTCATCGGCGACCCGCAGGGGTTCTCCTCGAACCTCGTGCCGCTGCTGCCGGTGGATCCGGACCCGGCGCTCACCGACGGCAACCTGATCCAGATGGACCCGCCGGACCACCGCGAGCTGCGCGGCCTGGTCAGCCACGCCTTCACGCGCAAGGTGGTGGCCGACCTCGAACCGCGGATCGCCGAGGTCACCCGCGAACTGCTCGACGAGTTCGCCGGGCAGGAGCGGTTCGACCTGATCACCGGGCTCGCCTACCCGCTACCGGTGATCGTCATAGCCGAGCTGCTGGGCGTGCCCGGCAGCGACCGGCAGCTGTTCAAGGAGTGGGCGGACGCGCTGTTCACCAACCAGTCCGCGCTCTCGCTGGCCGAGGACGACCTCGCGGAGCAGCAAGCCGGTCTGGCCGACCAGGCGCAACCGGCGCAGGAGATGGGCGAGTACGTCCTGGCGCACGCCGCCGAGCGGCGGCGCAAGCCCCGGGCGGACCTGCTGACCAAGCTGGTCGAAGCGGAGGTCGACGGCAAGCAGCTCACCGACGCCCAGCTGGTCAACTTCGCGAGCCTGCTGCTGCTCGCCGGGCACATCACCACCACGATGCTGCTGGGCAACACCGTGCTCTGCCTGGACGCCCACCCGGAACAGCAGTCCCTGGTGCGGGCGAACCGCGCGCTGGTGCCCGGCGCGATCGAGGAGTCGGTGCGCTTCATGACCCCGTTCACCGCGCTCTACCGGGCGACCACCACCGAGGTGGAGATCGGCGGTCGGCGGATCCCGGAGAAGCAGGTCGTCACCGTGCAGCTGGCGGCGGCGAACCGGGACGCGCGCCAGTGGGCCGACCCGATGACCTTCGACGTCACCCGCGACCCGAACCCGCACCTGGGCTTCGGCCGCGGCATCCACTTCTGCCTGGGTGCCCCGCTGGCCCGCCTGGAGGGCCGCGTCGCGCTGAACATCCTGCTGGACCGGTTCCCGGTGCTGCGCACCGATCCGGCGACGCGGCCGCAGTTCATGCCGTCGCCGGATTCGATGGGCGTCAGCGAACTGCCGCTGCTGACCTCGTGAGCGGTCCGGGCACCCCGGACCGCTCACGACGGGTTCAGTCGCCGGAGTGCTCCCGGACCGACTTGATGATGGCGCCGAAGTCCAGGTTCCCGCCGCCCTCCTCGTTGAACCGCTGGTAGAGCTCGGTGGCCAGGCGACCGATCGCGATGTCGGTGCCGCTCTGCTCGGCCGCCGAGGTGGCCAACCGCAGGTCCTTGAGCATCAGCGCGGCGGCGAAGCCGGGCTCGTAGTCGTGGTTGGCGCGGCTGGTCTCCACCAGGTCCGGCACCGGGCAGTTCGTGGTCAGCGCCCAGCACTGGCCGGTGGAGATCGACGCCACGTCGTAGAGCGCCTGGTGCGACAGCCCCAGCCGCTCGCCGAGCACGAAGGCCTCGCTGACCGCGACCATCGAGGCGCCGAGGATGAGGTTGTTGCACATCTTGGTGACCTGGCCGTTGCCCGGCCCGCCGCAGTGGATCACCTTGCGCGCCATCGGTTCCAGCAGCGGTTCGGCCCGGTGGAAGTCCTCCTCGGAGCCGCCGACCATGAAGGTCAGCGTCCCCGCCTCGGCACCGGCCGTACCGCCGGACACCGGGGCGTCCACCGAGCCGAACCCGGCCTGCTCGGCCCGCTCGTGCGCCGCCCGCGCGTCGGCCACGTCCACAGTGGACGAGTCGACCAGCAGCGCGCCGGGCTTGGCCGCGGCCAGCACCTCGTCGTAGCACTCCAGCACGTGCTTGCCGCTGGGCAGCATGGTGATCACCGCATCGGCACCGGCGACCGCGTCGGCCACCGACCCGACGGTGGTCACGCCGTGCCGGGCGGCGACCTCCAGCGCAGCCGGGATCAGGTCGTAGCCCTGCACGGTGTGCCCGGCCTTGACGAGGTTCGCCGACATCGGACCGCCCATGTGGCCCAGCCCGATGAAACCGATGACAGCCATTGTCACAACCTTTCTGCGCTGGAACTTCGGAGTCGCCAGGTCAGCCGAACAGCGTCGGCTCGTCCGCGGCCGGGGCGAAGAACTCCGCCACCCGCGCGTCGTCCACTTCGGACAGCGCGGCGGGCGACCACCGCGGGTTGCGGTCCTTGTCGACCAGGGTCGCCCGCACCCCCTCGACGAAGTCGCCGATCCGCACGCAGGCCATGGCCAGCCGGTACTCCTGCGTCAGCGCCTCCTCCAGCGAGGAGTAATCGCTGCGCAGCGCCTTGAGCGTGACCTTCAGCGAGGTCGGCGACTTCTGCTCGATCACCTCGGCGGCCTCACCCGCCGCAGCTTCCGGCCGCTCGCGCAGCCGCCGCAGGGCCTCCTCGACGCTGTCGGCGGAGTAGGCGGCGTCGATCCACTCCCGCTGCGCGGCCAGCGGCGCCTCCGGGGTGGGCTCGGCGAACTTGCGCAGCACCTCGTCCACCTGGCCACCGGCCAGCGCGTCGATCAGCCCGGGCAGGTTGGCGCTGTCCACGAAGTGGTCGGCGATCCCGCAGTGCACCGCGTCCGCGCCGCCGATCGGGGTGCCGGTCAGCGCCAGGTGCGTGCCGAGCTCGCCGGGCGTGCGGGACAGCAGGTAGGTGCCGCCGACGTCCGGGATGAACCCGATGCCTACCTCCGGCATGCCGACCTTGGAGCGCTCGGTGACCACCCGGTGCGAGCCGTGCGCGGAGATGCCGACCCCGCCGCCCATGCAGATGCCGTCCATGATCCCCACGACCGGCTTCGGGTAGCCCGCCAGCGCGGAGTTGAGCCGGTACTCCTCGGTCCAGAAGGCGATGGGCAGCGACTCGTCACCGGCCTTGACCGCGTCGTGCAGCGCCCGGACGTCACCACCCGCGCACAGCCCGCGCTCGCCAGCGCCGTCGATCAGGACCGCCTTGATGTGCTCGGCGGTGCGCCACTGCTCGATGGCCTCGGTCATCGCCCGAACCATGCCCAGGGTCAACGAGTTGAGCGCCTTGGGCCGGTTGAGCGTGATCCGTCCGAGCGAACCCTGCTCGCGGACCAGGACCTCGGGCTCCGTCATATAGCGACTCCTGTGTCTCGTGCGCGCGGACCGCCGCGACTTCCATTGAAATCGCACGTCCGATTTCAACGGAAGTTGCGGATCCCCGGGCCGCGCCGGTGCACCGACCGTCCCCGGACCTCGGGGCTCACCCCGCCAGCAGGCTGCGGGAGACGATCAGGCGCATGATTTCGTTGGTGCCTTCCAGGATCTGATGCACCCGCAGGTCGCGGACGATCTTCTCCAGGCCGTACTCGGCAAGGTAGCCGTATCCACCGTGGATCTGAAGTGCTTCGTTGGCCACCGCGAACCCGGTGTCGGTGGCCAGCCGCTTGGCCATCGCGCACAACCGGGTGGCCGCCGGGTCCTGGGCGTCCAGCGCCGAGGCCGCCCGCCACAGCAGCAGCCGGGCGGCCTCCAGCTCGGTGGCCATGTCGGCGAGCTTGAACTGCAGCGCCTCGAACTCGCTGAGCTTGACCCCGAACGCGGTGCGTTCCCGCACGTAGCCGAGGCTCTTGTCGAGCGCGGCCTGCGCGCCGCCCAGCGAGCACGCGCCGATGCTGAGCCGACCGCCGTCCAGCCCGGCCATCGCGATCCGGAAGCCGATGCCCTCCTCGCCGAGCCGCTGGTCGGCGGGCACCCGGACACCGTCGAAGATCACCTGCCTGGTGGGCTGGGCGTTCCAGCCCATCTTCTTCTCGTTCGCCCCGAACGACAGCCCCGGCGCCCCGCCCTCGACGACGAAGGTGGAGATGCCCTTCGCGCCCTGCTCGCCGGTGCGGGCCATCACCACGTACACGTCCGAGCTGCCGCCGCCGGAGATGAACTGCTTGACCCCGGTGAGCACGTAGTCGTCGCCGTCGCGGACCGCCCGGGTCTGCAGCGCCGCCGCGTCCGAACCGGCACCCGGCTCGGTGAGGCAGTAGCTGGCCAGGCGCTCCATCGAGCACAGCTGCGGCAACCAGCGGGCGCGCTGCGCGTCGGTGCCGAAGCGGTCGATCATGCCCGCGCACATGTTGTGGATCGAGATGTAGGCGGCGATCGACGGGTCGCCGCCCGCCAGCGCCTCGAAGATCAGCGCCGAGTCGAACCGGCTGAGGCCGCTGCCGCCGACCGATTCGTCGACGTAGACCCCGCCCATGCCCAGCTCCCCGGCCAGCCGCAGCGTGTCGACCGGGAAGTGCTTGTCCTGGTCCCACTCGACGGCGTGCGGGGCGAGCTGCTCGGCGGCGAACTCCCGCGCGGCGTCCCGGATCGCGCGCTGGTCGTCGGTGAGCTCGAACGGCGACGCCGGGCCGGCTACCGCTGCAACGGACACGTCCACTCCTTCACGTTCGGCGGTCCCGCGCTGCACCGGTGGCGGCGCCCGCCCAGGACGCCGCCACCGGGGTTCAGTGCATGGTCGGGATGGTGAAGCTGGCACCTTCCTTCAGGCCGGAGGGCCAGCGCGAGGTGACCGTCTTGGTCTTGGTGTAGAAGCGGACCGAGTCCGGGCCGTGCTGGTTCAGGTCGCCGAACCCGGAGCGCTTCCAGCCGCCGAAGGTGTGGTAGGCGATCGGCACCGGGATCGGCACGTTCACCCCGACCATGCCGGTGTTGACGCGGGAGACGAACTCGCGGGCAGCGTCCCCGTCGCGGGTGAAGATCGCCACGCCGTTGCCGTACTCGTGCTCGCTGGGCAGCCGCAGCGCCTCGTCGTAGTCCGCGGCGCGCACCACCGACAGCACCGGGCCGAAGATCTCCTCGCGGTAGATCCGCATGTCCGGGGTGACGTGGTCGAACAGCGAGGCGCCGAGGAAGAACCCGTCCTCGTGCCCGGCCAGCCGGAAGTCGCGGCCGTCGACCAGCAGCTGCGCGCCCTCCTCGACGCCCACCCCGATCAGGTCCAGCACCCGCTGCCGGGCCTGCCCGGTGACCAGCGGGCCGAAGTCGGCGTCCTCGTCGAAGCTGGTGCCGATCTTGAGCTCGCCCACCCGCTCGACCAGCTTCTCCACCAGCGCGTTCGCGGTGGCCTCGCCGACCGGCACGGCCACCGAGATGGCCATGCAGCGCTCCCCCGCCGAGCCGTAGCCCGCGCCGATGAGCGCGTCGACGGCCTGGTCGAGGTCCGCGTCGGGCATCACGATCAGGTGGTTCTTGGCACCGCCGAAGCACTGCGCGCGCTTCCCGTGCGCCGCGGCGGTGGTGTAGATGTACTCGGCGATCGCCGACGAGCCGACGAACCCGACGGCCTGGACGCGCGGCTCGGTCAGGATCGCGTCCACCGCGGTCTTGTCCCCGTTGACCACGTTGAAGATCCCCGGCGGCAGCCCGGCCTCGATGAACAGCTCGGCCAGCCGCAGCGGCACCGAGGGGTCCCGCTCGGAGGGCTTGAGCACGAAGGCGTTGCCGCAGGCGATGGCCGGTGCGGCCTTCCACAGCGGGATCATCGCCGGGAAGTTGAACGGCGTGATACCGGCGACCACGCCCAGCGGCTGGCGCAACGAGTACACGTCGATGCCGGTGCCGACGCTCTCGCTGTACTCACCCTTGAGCAGGTGCGGGATGCCCACGGCGAACTCGACGACCTCCAGACCGCGCTGGATGTCGCCCTTGGCGTCGGCCACGGTCTTGCCGTGCTCGGAGGCCAGCAGCCGCGCCAGCGAGTCCATCTCCTCGTTGACCAGCTGCAGGAAGCGCATCAGCACCCGCGCCCGCTTCTGCGGGTTCTGCGCGGCCCAGGCCGGCTGCGCCTCGGCGGCGTTGTCCACCGCCGCCTCGACCTCCGCCGCGGACGCCAGCGGCACCCGGGCCTGCACCTGCCCGGTGTTGGGGTCGAACACGTCGCCGAAGGAACCCGAGGTCCCCGCGACGCGCTTGCCGCCGATGAAGTGCTCCAGCTCGTTGGTCATCTCGCAACGCACCTTCCGCCGTACCGGCCGGTAATTACTCGGAAGTCAAACATTTGGTACCTCAATCATTCCTGGAAAGCCACCGGCCGCAACAGGGTGGCAAGCATCACACTTTCGCCGGATTCCGGCCGCCCGCGCGCCCAGCGGGCCACGCAGCTCGCTCCAGTAACTTGGTCGCGGGTCACGGGCGAGGACCGAGGAGGACATGCCGTGCCGGACGACGCCGCAGCGCTCGCCGCCTTCGGGTACGAGCTCGGGGTGCTCAAGCGCATCCGCCGCGCGGGCTGGTGGCACGCGGGCGTGCGCGACCCCGAGTCGGTCGCCGAGCACAGCGCGCGGGTCGCGCAGCTGGCCGCGATCATCGCCGCCGAGGAGGGCGCCGATCCCGGCCGGGCCGCGCTGCTGGGGCTGTGGCACGACAGCCAGGAGACGCGGACCGGCGACCTGCCGCACACCGCGAACGGCTACCTCGCCAAACCCGAGCCCCGGCGGATCACCGCCGACCAGACCGAGGACCTGCCCGACCGGTCCCGGGGCATGATCCGCGGCGCTGTCGACGAGTACGAGTCGCGGCAGAGCCCCGAAGCGCTGTGCGCCAAGGACGCCGACAAGCTGGAGATGCTCCTGCAGGCCGTGGAGTACCGCGACATCGGCGTCCAGCGGGTCGACGCCTGGATCGACTCGGCCCGCGCCGGGCTCAAGACCGCGACGGCCCGGCGAATCGCCGAAGCAGCGGTCGCCTCGTCCCCGCTGGCCTGGCGCGATTCCTGACCGGCTGGGCCGATTTCGCGCGAAATCGCCGTTCCGCGCGGTCCGTCAGAGGACGGGCCCCAGGTGCTTCTCGAGGATCGCCGCGAGGTCGGGGCTGAGCGGGACCTCGTCGGCCTTCGCCACCCAGGTGTGGGCGTCGTGCTCGGTCAGGCGCACCTCTCCGACCGGTTCGACGCGGACCGACCAGGTGTGCTGGCGGTTGAAGCGACCGCTCGCAGTGGTGTAGTCGAAAGAGCCCAGGTAGTCGGCGATGCCGGTGATGCGGAGGCCGGTCTCCTCGCGGACCTCGCGGTGCAGCGCGGTGTTCAGGTCCTCGCCGGGGTCGACCTTGCCGCCGGGGAACTCCCACTCCCCGCCGCGGGAATCCCCCGCGCAGCGGCGGAGCAGCAGCACCCGCCCGTCGACGTCGACGAGCGCCGCGACGATCTGCTGTTCAACGCCGTCGGCGGCGTCCTGGCGGGCCAGGTCGGCCATCTCGGCCAAGTGCATGCGGACCGTCCTCCCGGGCTTTCGGACACGGTACCGCAGGGCGGACCCGGCTATTCCGCCGCGCAGAGCGCCGCGGACATCCGGCGCACCGCCTCCAGCGCGTCCGGGGCCAGCGAGTAGCAGATCTGCGTGCCGTCGCGGCGGGTGCGCACGAGCCCGGCCTCCCGGAGCGTGCGCAGGTGCCCGGAGATCGTCGGCTGGCTGACGCCGAAGTGCTCGGTGAAGTCGCAGGCGCAGATCTCGCCCTCCTGCCGCAGGCGCTCGAGCACGCCCAGGCGGATCGGGTGCCCCATCGCCCGGAACAGCGCGGCGGCTCGCGTCAGCTCGTCGTTGCCCACGCTGGCATTGTATCGGCATCTTCCTATACGTTGAGCATAGGCAAAACACTATATAGGAGGATGACGATGACGTCGGGCGTGAACGAGCTGGTCCTCGAGGTGGCCGACCTGGCCGCCGCCGAGCGCTTCTACACCGAGGTGCTCGGGTTTCCCGTCATCGAGCGCTGGCAGGGCGAGCACTGGCGGAACCGGGAAGCCGTCTGGGTGCTGGCCGGGGGTACCCGGATCGGTCTGTGGAAGCCCGCCCTCGGCATCGCCCGCGCCCGCGGCGGGGTGCACGTGCACTACGCGCTGTCGGTGAGCGACCAGGAGTACGACGCCGCGGTCGAGCGGATACGCGGTCTCGGCGTGCACGTCGACGAGGTCGAGTTCGGGCCGGGCAACGCGCGCTCGGCGTACGTCGCCGACCCGGACCACAACGTCGTCGAGTTCTGGACCTGGGACGTGACCGCGGGCAGCCCCGGTGCTCCGCGCGCGATCAGCGAAGGCGTCCCGGAGCTGTGATCCCGCGCTGATCGGCCGGTTCGCTCCGGCCGATCAGCACCCCTCGTACTCGCTGAGCACGGCGACCTTCGCGGCGGAGGGCGAGTTCGGGTCGAACCGGTGGCCCAGCCACTCCCGGACCAGGCGGCGGGCCAGCTCCAGGCCGATCACGCGCTGCCCGAGGCACAGCACCTGGGCGTTGTTGCTCAGCACCGACCGCTCCACGGAGAAGGTGTCGTGCGCGGTGACCGCGCGGATCCCCGCGACCTTGTTCGCGCTGATCGCCACCCCCAGCCCGGTTCCGCACACCAGCAGCGCCCTGTCGGCTTCGCCGCGCGCGACCTTCTCGGCGGCGGCGATGGCGATGCTCGGGTAAGCCGTCCCGTCGTCGCCGTTGACCCCCACGTCCACAACGGACTCGACGCGCGGGTCGGCGGCCAGGTCGGCCTTCAGGGCGTCCTTGTACTGCAGGCCCGCGTCGTCGGAGCCCACCACGATCCGGAACGGCTCGTCCATCAGTCCTCCAGCGCGTGTGCGATCGTCTCGGTGATCAGCGCGAACGAGACCGCACCGGCGTCCGGGGTGCCGATGCTGCGTTCGGCCAGCGGCCGGGCGCGGCCGACCTTGGGCGCGAGCGCCGCGGTGTCCGCAGCGGCCTGCCGGGCGACTTCCGCGGCCGCGCGCCAGGACCCGTCGAAGGCCTCGGCGAACGGCACGATCGCGTCGACCATCGTCTTGTCCCCGACCTGCGCGCCACCGGTGCGCTGGACGGCTTCGGCGAAGGCCGCGACGCCCGCGGCGATGTCGGAACCCGACGGCTCGCGGTCGTTGCCGAGGCATTCCGCGAAGGCGCGCAACCCGGTGCCCCACAGCACGCCGGAAGTGCCACCCGCCTTCGCCGCCCAGGCATCCCCGGCCGTGGCGAGCGCCGACTCCGCCCCGGCCCCGGCGGCGAACGCGGCGGCAGCAGCTTCGGCGGCAGCCGTCGCGCCCTTGACCATGCCCCGGCCGTGATCACCGTCGGCCGCCACCGCGTCGATGCGGCCGAGCTCGTCTTCCGCGGCGACGATCGCCTGCTGGACCTCGGCGAGCACGGACGCGATCGTCCCGGCGCACGCAACGGATTCCGGTGCGGCAGGCGGGTATTCGACGGCTTCGACCACGTCGTGCTCGACCTCGTGGGAGACCGCCTCGGCCGGACGCGGGCGCTTTCGGTAGGCGGGAGTGTCCACCGAGGCGCACCAGTAGCGCTCCAGCTGCTCGTCCAGCCAGACCAGGGTCAGCGAGATGCCCGCCATGTCCAGGCTGGTGACCAGCTCCCCGACCTCGGGTTCGACGGCCTCGATCCCCGCCGCGCGCAGCCGTTCGGCCACCCGCGCCCAGACCACGAACAGTTCCTCGTACTTGGTGGCACCCAAGCCGTTGAGGATCACGCCCGCACGCCGCCCCGCCTCTGCCGGGGCCTCCGCCAGCACCCCGTCGACCAGGGTGTCGGCCACCTCCGCCGCGCTCGGCATGTCCACATCGGACACCCCGGGCTCGCCGTGGATGCCCAGCCCCAGGCCCATCTTCCCGGCCGGGACGGTGAACAGCTTGTGGCCCTGGCCGGGCAGCGTGCAGCCGTCGAAGGCGATGCCGAGCGTCCGGGTGCGGTCGTTGGCGGCGCGGGCGACCTGCTCGACCTCGTCCAGCGAAGCGCCCTCCTCCGCCGCGGCGGAGGCGAGCTTGAACACCGCGAAGTCCCCGGCGATACCGCGCCGCTTCGACTCCTCGCCCTTCGGCGCGGAGGCCACGTCATCGGTGACGACCACCGTGCGGCAGTCGATGCCCTCCGCCCGCAGCCGCTCCTGGGCGGCGCCGAAGTTCATGTTGTCCCCGGCGTAGTTGCCGAAGCTGAACAGGACTCCGCCGCCGCGGTGCGCCGCCTTCGCCACGTCGTACGCCAGCTGCGCGGACGGCGAGGTGAAGATGTTGCCGACCACCGCGCCATCGCAGAAGCCCGGGCCGACCACGCCGCAGAACGCCGGGTAGTGCCCGGACCCGCCGCCCACCACCACGGCGACCTTGCCCGGCCGCCCCGGCGCGGAGCGGACCACGCCACCGGGCACCGCGCGGACGTAGTGCGGGTAGAGGTCGCAGAACCCCGCCATCGCGTCCTCGGTGAAGTCGGCCGGGTCGTTGAACAGACGTGTCATGACTCCTCGATGGGTCCACTTCGGATGGTCGCGCCGGACCTCACTGGATGTGCGAGCCGCCGTTGATGTCGAAGGTGGCGCCGGTGATGTAGCCGACCTGCTCACCGGCCAGGAAGGTGATGGTGGCGGCGACGTCCTCGGTGCGGCCGTTGCGGCCGACCGGGATGTCGGCGATCAGCGCCGCCTTGCGCTCGCCGGTCAGCGCGCCGCCGGTGATGTCGGTGTCGATCAGGCCCGGTGCGACCGCGTTCACCACCACGCCGTGCTGGCCGACCTCGCGGGCCAGCGCCCGGGTCAGCCCCAGCACCGCGGCCTTGGCCGCCGAGTAGTGCGAGCCGCCGAACACCCCGCCGCCGCGCTCCGCGCTGACCGAGGACAGGTTCACGATCCGGCCGTACCCGCGCTCGACCATGCCGGGCAGCACGCGGCGGGTGACCAGGTAGGTGCCGGTCACGTTGACCTTGAAGACCAGCTCCCACTCGTCCTGCTCGATGTCCAGGAACCGGGTGGGGCGGGTGATCCCGGCGTTGTTCACCAGCGCGCCGACCGCGGGCAGCTCGGAGTCCTCCAGCTGGCCGATGGCCCGGTCGACCGACTCTGCGTCGGTGACGTCGGCGGCCAAGCCGAGCGCCGGGACGTCGTGGCGCTCGGCGACCAGCTTCGCGGTGCTCTCGGCGGCGGCACCGTCGATGTCCAGCACTGCGACGGCGAAACCGGCCGCGGCCAGGTGCAGCGCGGTTTCCCGGCCGATGCCGCGTTCGGAACCGGCGCCGGTGATCACGGCGGTGCGGGTGGTGGACATGGATCTCTCCTCGTTCTCGGGGCTTGCGGGGTCAGGCGGCCAGGTGCGGGGCGATGAGGTCGACGGCCTGCGCGGCGACCGCTTCGCGGTCGGCTTCCGCCACGTCGTGGGTCTCCAGCTCGAGCACGTAGCGGCCCGCGTAGCCGTGTTCGCGCAGGGCCGCGATGACACCGGCGAAGTCCGCCCGGCCGCGCCCCAGGCTCAGGTTGATGTTGCCGGGCACGGCGTCGCGCAGGTGGACGTGCTCGATGCGGTCGGCGAAGTCGTGCACGAAGGCGACCTCGTCGATCTCGCCCGCGACGATGTGGCTGACGTCGAAGACGAACCCGGCCGACTCGGCCGGGACCCGCTCCAGCAGCGCCTCGGCACGTGCTCGGTCGTGGCAGAAGCGGAAGTGGTGCAGGCCCTCCACCAGCAGCCGGACACCGCGGGCGGCCGCCAGGTCGCCGAGCTTCCGCAGGCCGCGGGCCAGCCGGTCGAGGTCTGCCACCTCGTCGACGAACGGTTCGCGGGACTGCGCGCCGCAGGGCACGATGATCGCCGCGTCGAGGCGGGCGGCCAGCGCGATCAGCTCGCCACCGGCGGCTTCCAGGGCCGCGTCGTCGAGCGCCGGGTCGTTCATCGCCCCGGGGTCCACGTTGATCGCCCAGGTCCGCAGGTCGTGCTGGTCGAGCTCGCGCACGACGTCGTCGGCGCGGCCGTCGAGCGGGTGCGGGATGTGGTCGCAGACGCCCGGCAGGCCGCCCAGGTCGATGCCGGGCAGCCCGAGGCCGGAGATCGCGCGCAACGCCTCCGGCAGTGCTCGGTGCCGGAACGAGATCGTCGAACAGCCGATCTCCGCGATCTGACCCGTCAAGGTGACACCCCTTCCCCGCTGCTGGATGCGCACAGTTAACGCCGCCGCACTGCCGACTGTCAACAGTCGACCGTCGTTCGTTCGCCGATGGATTAGAGTGGGCGCGTCCGACGAACCAGGAAGGCGAGACCCGGTGTCCCTCGACGTCCCAGCGCTGGCCGGAGTCGACCGGCAGACGCTACGCGAGCAGAGCCTGCACAAGCTCCGCGAAGCCATCAGCAGCGGCCAGCTCGCGCCGGGCACCCGGCTGATCGAGACCGAGCTCAGCGAAGCCCTCTCGGTGTCCCGCGGCACGCTGCGGGAGGCCCTGCGCCACCTGGTCCAGGAGGGCCTGGTCGTCGCCGACGAACGCGGCCGCCTGCTGGTCCGCGCCCTCACCCCGGCCGAGGTCCGGGACATCTTCGCCGTCCGCGGCGCGCTGGAGTCGCTCGCCGCGGAGACGCTGTGCGCGGCACCGGACCGCGCCACCATCGTCGAGCAGCTCCGGACCGCGGTCGACCGGCTGCGCAGCCCCGACCAGCCCATGTCCGACCTGGTCGAGGCCGACCTGGCGTTCCACCGGCGGCTGTGCGAGCTCACCGGCAACGAAACGCTGGTGCAGTCCTGGCAGCACCTGTCCGGGCTGACCCGGGCGACCATCGTCCGCTCCGGGCCCGAGCAGGCCCTGCGCAACATGGACTGGCAGCGGCACACCCCGATCGTCGAGGCCATCGAGGCCGGTGACGCCGAGCGGGCGCGCGAGGTCGTGCGCAGCCACATGCAGGAGAGCGCCGAGCGGATCGTCGCGATCCTCGCCGACTGACCACCGGAGTCCACAAAGCACAGCCGCGTCGCGGCGCGCTGATCGGCCGCTGCGGGCTTACCCTGCAACGCATGTCCTCCGAATCACCGGACATCTGGGCGATGGCCGACCTGGCCACGCCGTTCGCGGTTCGGACCGCGGCCACCCTGCGAGTGCCCGACGTGGTCAAGGACGGCCCGCTCCCGCTCGCCGAGATCGCGCACCGCTGCCGAGCCGTGGCCGATCCGCTGGGCCGGGTGCTGCGATTCCTGGTGCACCGCGGCATGTTCACCGAACCCGAACCCGACGTCTTCGGCCCCAACGACGCCTCCAACGCGCTGCGCAGCGACCTGGTCGACGGGCCGTGCGCCTGGCTGGACCTCGACGGCGCGGTCGGCCGCGCCGACCTCGCGTTCGTCGAGCTCGTCGAGCAGGTGCGGGGCCACCACCCGGCGTACCCGGCCGCGTTCGGCCGGTCCTTCTGGGAGGACCTGGCGCACAACCCGCAGCTCTCGGACTCCTTCGACACGCTGATGGAGACCAAGACCCAGGGGATCGCCCCGCTGGTCGCCTCCGCGCACGACTGGTCCCGCTACGCCCGGATCGCCGACGTCGGCGGCGGCAAGGGCGTGCTGATCGCCGAGATCCTCCGGCAGCACCCGCAGCCGCGCGGCGTGCTGGTCGACCTGGTCGGCCCGGCCCGCAACGCCACCGCCTACCTGCAGGAACAGGGCGTGCTGGAGCGCGCCGAGGTGGTGGCGGCGAGCTTCTTCGAGCCGCTGCCGGTCCGCGCCGACGCGGTGGTCATCTGCGACGTCCTCGGCGACTGGGACGACGAGGACGCGGCCCAGATCCTGCGGCACTGCGGCCAGGCGCTGGAACCCGACGGCCGGGTGCTGATCGTCGAGCTGCTGCCCGACAGCGACCGGATGGCCACCTTCACCGAGATGGACCTGCGGATGATGGTCTACGTCGGCGGCCGGATGCGCGACCTCGACCGCACCCAGCAGGTCGCGGCCGCGGGCGGGTTGTCCGTCGAGGACTTCACCCCGCTGGACAACGGCTACGCCATCATCGAGTGCCGCTGCGAGCGCTAGCCACCTTGGCGGCGACCGACTCGCGCCACTTCTCCGGCAGATCCGCCAGCCCGCGCTCGACGTGCTCGGCCAGCTCCGGGGCCCGGTTCATCGACACCGCGAACACCTCGGCAACCTGCACGCCGTGCTCTGGCCGGGAGAGCACCTCGACGGTGTCGCCCGCCGTGATCTCGCCCGGCTCCTCCACCGCCAGGTACGCGCCGGTCCGGCCGTGCTCGGTGAACTGCTTCACCAGCGACTGCACGTCCCAGAACCCGGCGAACACCCGGCACGGGGTGCGCGGTCCGGTCACCCGGAGCACCGCCCCGCCGATGCGCCAGCGCTCACCGATCACCGCCGAACTGCTGTCGACGTCGACCAGCGTGAGGTTCTCCCCCGCGTTGCCCGGCACCAGCTCCCGGCCCAGCACCTGCGACCAGTGCCCGAGCTCCTCGCGGTCGAAGGCGTAGGCCGCCTGGTACCACGCGCCGTGGTGCTTGCGGTCGCACACCGTGTCCCCGCGCACCCCGGTCGGCTCGAACCGCACCGGACGCGCCACCGGCTGCTTGTCGATACCGCTGCGGCCGACCCGCCCGGTCCACTCCCCGGTCCGCACCACCGCAACGTTCACCGACTGGACGATCCCCATGCCCTGAACCTACGTGGCGCCCGGCGCGCAGCACCAACCGATATCCACATGCGGAGACGCCGAACACGTCGCCGCTCCGGATGCACCCGCTGTCGCAGCCACGCGCTGGCCTGCCGCAGGGCTTCGCGAGCTTCCCCGGCCATCCGATCCACAGTGGACTGATCAGGCCACCGGGACCGCTCGGCGATCACCACCTCGACCTTGGCCGGGTGGTTGTCGTCGGAACCCCTCGCCCGGCGATCACGTTCCGGCACCGCGCCCGCGCCCGGGGCACCCGCGGCTCGACACCGCGCACACCGCAGCGGGTGATCCGGCACTCTTTCAACGGCATTCCTCCTCCCTCTTCGGCATAACGGAATTGAGGCGCTGATCCGAAGGGCAACAACCATGCAGACCACCACGCGCAAGGACCTCGTGCTCCGCACCGCCAGCGGCGAAGACACCGCGACCCTCGCCGAGCTGCTCGGCACCGCCTACCGCGACGAACCCCGCATGGCCGCGCTGCTGCCCGATCAGGCGCACCGGGAAGCCCGGCTGCGCAAGCTGTTCTCCCTCCTGCTCGACCACGACCACCCCACCCACCGCACCGAGATCGCGGTGCTGCGCGGACAGCCGCGGGCCGCGGCGGTGTGGGACCAGCCCGGCGGTCAGACGCCCGCGCTCGGCCGCCGCATCGCCCACCTGCCCGCGCTGCTCTCGCTGTTCCGCTGGCACCTCCGCGACACCGTGCGGGCGATCGAGGCGTTCAACGCCACCGACAGCCACCGCCCGGACGAACCGCACTGGCACCTGTTCGCCCTCGGCACCGCGCCGCAAGCGCGCGGCGGCGGGCTCGCCCGCGCGCTGCTGGAATCCGGGCTCGCCCGAGCCGACGCCCACGACACACCCGTGTACCTGGAAACCACCACGCACGCCGGAGTCGCCCACTTCGAGCGGTTCGGCTTCCGGGTGATCCACGAGTTCCCGGTCGCCGGTGGCCTGACCGTCTACGGCATGTGGCGGCCCGCCCGCCCCTGACCCGTCAGGGGCGCAGCCCGGTCACCAGGTCCGCCGGGGCGAACCGGACCGGGAATGGTCGTTGCGGTTCGAACAGCTCGTCCCCGACGACCCGCGCCACCCGCTGGTAGTCGCTGCCGCCGACCAGCTCCCACGCCGTCACCGACGGCACCTCCAGGTCCGGGTCGACCAGCCAGAAGTGCTGGCTGCCCAACCTGGCGTGGGCGGCCTTGCGCAGGCTGATGTCGTTCAGCCTGCTGCTCGGCGACGCGACCTCGACCGCCAGCACCGGCGCGGCCTGCAGGTTCTTCAACGTCAGGTCGCCGTAGCGCGCGACGACGAGGTCCGGCCGCAGCTCGGTGTACAGGTCCTGCCGCACCGCGAACGGCGCGGCGAGCACCCGGTACTCGGGCGGGCTCGCCCGGTGCAGCCGAACCAGCAGAGCGCCCAGCGCCTCCTGGTGCGGCCACCCCGGCGCCGGGCTCACCAGCAGCTCGCCGTCGACGAGCTCGTACCGGCGCCCGTCCTCCGGGAACGCCTCCAGGTCCTGGACCGTGAACCGACGGCCACCAAGATCGATCGACATCGCGTGCTCCCTCCGCTCGTGCACCACCCCGGTTCTCGGGGTCCCGCATATAAAGAGGAGCGAAGGCGCCGAACAGATACAGCAACGGCCGATGATCACCTGAACGAGTCGAAAACCCCCACCACCAACGAGAAGTGGGCGGGAACCCGACGCCTGGGTTCCCGCCCACTCGCACCATCGCGATATTTCCGACACCCCGCCACAGGGCCGCTGGTGCGTCTCGGGTGGCCGGCGCGGGGCCGACCACGGTCTCAACCGGTCAGTGGAACTGCGCGGCCTCGGTCGAACCGGCCAGCGCCGTAGTCGACGAGTCCGGGCTCACCGCGGTGCTGATCAGGTCGAAGTAGCCGGTGCCCGCCTCGCGCTGGTGGCGGGTCGCGGTGTAGCCGTCGACCTCGGCGGCGAACTCGCGCTCCTGCAGGTCCACGTAGGAGGTCATGCCGTCCGCCGCGTAGCCCTTGGCCAGGTCGAACATGCTGTAGTTCAGCGCGTGGAAGCCGGCCAGCGTGATGAACTGGAACTTGTAGCCCATGTGGCCCAGCTCCCGCTGGAACTTGGCGATCGTCGCGTCGTCCAGGTTCTTCTTCCAGTTGAACGACGGCGAGCAGTTGTAGGCCAGCATCTGGTCCGGGAACTTCGCCTTGACCGCCTCGGCGAACTTGCGCGCCACCTCCAGGTCCGGCGTGGAGGTCTCCATCCAGATCAGGTCGGCGTGCGGGGCGTAGGCCAGCGCGCGGGTGATGCACGGCTCGATGCCGTTGCGGACCTTGTAGAAGCCCTCCGGGGTGCGCTCACCGGTGGTGTACTGCTGGTCGCGCTCGTCGACGTCGCTGGTCAGCAGGGTCGCGGCCTGCGCGTCGGTGCGGGCGATGACCAGGCTCGGCACCCCGGCGACGTCCGCGGCCAGCCGCGCCGCGTTGAGCGTCTTGACGTGCTGGCTGGTGGGGATGAGCACCTTGCCGCCCAGGTGGCCGCACTTCTTCTCGGAGGCCAGCTGGTCCTCCCAGTGCACGCCCGCCGCACCGGCGGCGATCATGCCCTTCATCAGCTCGTAGGCGTTGAGCACACCGCCGAAACCGGCCTCGGCGTCGGCGACGATCGGGGCCAGCCAGTGGATGTTCTCGTTCTCGCCGCCCGGCGCCTCCGGGTCGAGCGCCTCGGACCAGTTGATCTGGTCGGCGCGCTTGAGGGCGTTGTTGATCCGGCGCACGACCGAGGGGACCGAGTTCGCCGGGTAGAGGCTCTGGTCCGGGTAGGTCTCACCGGCCAGGTTGGCGTCCGCGGCGACCTGCCAGCCGGACAGGTAGATGGCCTGCAGCCCGGCGCGGACCTGCTGGACCGCCTGGTTGCCGGTCAGCGCGCCCAGCGAGTTGACGTAGTCGGTCTCGTGCAGCAACTTCCACAGCCGCTCGGCACCCTGGCGGGCGAGGGTGTGCTCCTCGCGCACCGAACCGCGGAGGCGGATGACGGTCTCGGCGGAGTGGGTGCGCTCGATGCCCTTCCACCGCGGGTTGGTGTCCCAGTCGCGCTGCAGTTCCTCAGCGGCCTGCTTCGCCTGCTCGCGGATGCTCATCTTGTTCCCCTTCCGGGCTCTCCTGCGGCCTGTTGGGAACCAGTTTTGCCCCAGGTCCAGCGAAACACGACCAGATTTCCTTGGTAATTTTCTTGATTTTTCTGCTAGCATCAACGCCATGACGGAGTTCGCCAGCGAAGAAGACCGCAGTTTTTCGACGGAACACGACCTTCTGGTGTTCGGTCAGCGGCTGCGCCACTTGCGCCGCGCCGCCGGGCTCACCCTCGTGGAGCTGGGTGAGCGGGTCGGTCGCGCCCCGTCGCAGCTGTCGCTGCTGGAGAACGGCCACCGCGAGCCGAAGCTGTCGCTGCTGCGCGGGCTGGCCGATGCGCTGGGCACCTCCGTCGACGAACTGCTGTCCAAGAAGCCGCCGAACCGGCGCGCCGAGCTGGAGATCGCCGTGGAGAAGGCGCAGCTCGACCCGATCTACCAGCGGCTGGGCGTGCCCCCGCTGAAGGTCGGCAAGCGGGTGCCCACCGAGGCGCTGGAGCACGTGCTCGCCCTCTACGAGGAGCTCAAGCGCCGGGAGACCAAGCAGGTCGCCACCCCGGAGGAGGCCCGCAAGGCCAACGCCGAGCTGCGCCAGATGATGCGCGAGCACGGCAACTACTTCCCGGAGATCGAGAAGGCGGCCGCGGACATCCTGGACAAGGTCGGCTACCACGGCGGTCCGCTGTCGGAGGGCCAGATCCAGGCGATCGCCACCCACCTCGGCTTCGGCCTGCGGTTCGTCACCGACCTGCCGCGCTCGGTCCGCTCGGTCACCGACCTGAAGAACCGCCGGATCTTCCTGCGCCGCGAATCGCTGGGCATGCACAGCCCGCGCACCATCCTGCTGCAGACCCTCGGCCACCTCACCCTCGGCCACAGCCAGCCCCGCGACTTCGCGGACTTCCTGCGGCAGCGCGTCGAGGCGAACTACTTCGCCGCGGCGGTGCTGGTCCCCGAGCAGACCGCGGTGCCGTTCCTGCAGGCCGCCAAGGCCGAGCGCGACATCGCGGTGGAGGACATGCGGGACGTCTTCTCGGTGTCCTACGAGATGGCCGCGCACCGCTTCACCAACCTGGCCACCCAGTACCTGGACCTGGTCTGCCACTTCGTGCGCAACGACGAGACCGGCATCATCTACAAGGCCTACGAGAACGACGGCCTGGTCTTCCCGACCGACCCGACCGGCGCGATCGAGGGGCAGCGGATGTGCCGGTACTGGTCCGGGCGCCAGGTCTTCGCCTCCCCCGACCGGTACTCGACCTACTACCAGTACACCGACAAGCCGGGGGCGACCCACTGGTGCGTCGCGCACGTCGACCCCAGCCGCGGCCGGGACTTCGCGATCACCCTCGGCGTCCCCTACGCAGAGTCCCGCTGGTTCCGCGGGCGGGACACCAACAACCACTCGAAGTCCAAGTGCCCCAACGGCGAGTGCTGCCAGCGCCCGCCGGCGGACCTGGCCAACCGCTGGGAAGGCATGGTGTGGCCATCGGCGCGAGCCCACTCGCACGTCCTCGCCGCGCTCCCCGCGGACACCTTCCCCGGTGTCGACGAAGCCGACGTCTACGCATTCGTGGAGTCCCACCAGAGCTGATCAGGACGCGGTTCGGCGATAACCTCGGCCGTTCGCCGAACCCCAGCGCCGTCGGCGACAGCGGCCCGGCCGCTGGAACGATCTTCGCGCGCAACGCCGGAACAATGTCCGGACCTGCGAGAACCCCGCCATAGCAAGAGTCCTCGGACGTTCCGAGCACTGGCGAACAGGCTGGTGGAGCTCGGTGCCGTGACCGACGCTCCAGCCGCAGCGGCGCTGGCGGAGCTCAGCGCTCCGGCAGATTCCGACGAGGAGCGCAGCACGTCCGAACTGGTCCAGGTTCTCGGCGGCCTCGGCTTGGGCGTGCTGCTGTCCGCGCGCGCGGACCTGATCCTGGACCGCTTCGACAGCAGCGATGCCGTGAAGGCCGCTGCGGCCGACGAGTTCGTCGACGGCGCAGTCAGGTACCTGGGCGAAACCGCGATTCGCGCCTGGCCCGCCCGCTGGAGCTACCAGCACTCGGACGTTCCCTCCCTCTACGCGAACGTCCCGCTGATCCGCTCCAACACCCCGCAGGGATTCGAGGAGGTCAACGCACCCCTCTGGGTCCTCCAGCTCCTCGCCGAAGAACGCGAACCCGGCAGCGCGGCCTTCAACATGGGCGTGGTGGAGGACGCAGCCGACCGCTACCGCAAGGCGCTCGAAGCACGCACCTGATCACAGCACCGTCGACCGCGAAGGACATCCGGCGGACATGCGGGGCGCTTGTCACCAGACCTGCGTCGCGGAACAACGCGAACCTCGCACCCCGACACCGGGTTTGACGAACACGGGTCCAACCTGCGCCGCGCCCGGCATGATTGGGGAGAACTGACCGTGGCCGAGCGTCCTCCTCGGCCCGTCATCCACTTCCCGCCGCAGGCCGTTCAGCCGGCTGCACCCCGCAGGAACACCTCGACCGCCCGCGAAAGCTGCTCCCGGCTGGCCGCACTCCCCGGCTCAGGTGCGTTCAGCGATCTGCTGCCGATTACCCGGTCGAAGACCAATCCCTCGCACAGGCTGACCAGATCAGCGCCAGCTGCAGCCGGATCGGGCACTTGCAGGGACGCCATCAGGCCCGCCGCCAGCTGCTCGGAGAAGGCCGCCCGCGCCAACGGCTCGTGCAGTTCAGCGGTCGCGGTCACCTCCGCGACCAGTGCGTACCTCGCGATGGTGTCGTTGCGCCGCTCCCCCAGCATGCGGTCCAGGTGTACCGCGATCCGATCGGCCGCAGCGCGAACGTCCGGCGATGGCGCGAAGTCCGAACCGGCGAAGGCGTCGAAGTCCTCCCTGGCCCGCACCGCCAACCGCTTCACCGCAGCTTCAAGCAGCGCTCGGCGGGTGCGCACGTAGTACGACGTCGAGCCGCGCGGCAGCCCCAACCTCGCATCGACGGCCAAGTGCGTCAGCGCCCGAACTCCCTGCTCGGCGACGAGTTCGATCGCGGCGTCGGCGATGCGCGTGCGGCGGTCTTGCTCACACATGACTCGACCTCCCCAATGCCGCCGATACTCTACATCCATAGAGGCTCTATGGATGTAGAGGAGGACGGTGCTCAACCGAACCAGCTCACCCGGCGAGCTGCGCGAACGCTTCGATCTGGCGGCCTCGCAACAAGGTTTCGAACTCGACGCCGAGCAGCAGCGGGTGGCCGACAAGCTCGCCGAACTGGGCACCGCGCTGCCCAAGCGCTTCCGCCGACCGAGCGGGGTGTACCTGCACGGTGCGGTCGGGCGCGGCAAGAGCTTCCTGATGAACGCCTTCTTCGCCGGAGCTCCCGTCCCGGGCAAGCTGCGCGTGCACTTCCACGACTTCTTCAACCAGCTGCACCGGACCATCGCGCAGCACCGGTCGTCGGCGAACGCCGTGGACGCCGCATTCGCCGAACTGCTCGGCGGCCTGCAGCTGCTGTGCTTCGACGAGTTCCACGTGCACGACCCGGGCGACGCGAGGCTGGTCATCAAGCTGCTGCACGCCGTGCACACCCGCCGCATCGCGCTCGTGGCCACGTCGAACTACCGGCCCGCCGACCTGCTGCCCAATCCGCTGTTCCACGAGCTGTTCCGGCCCGCGATCGAATTCATCGAGGCGCACTGGGACGTGGTCGAACTCCCCGACGGTCCGGACTACCGGCGCACCGGCCGACGCAGCGGCTCCGGCTTCGCGAGCGGCACCTGGTCGAGGTCGCCACCGGCCGGGTTCGAATCCCCCACCGCAGCCGAACGCACCGCGCTCCCGGTGAACGGCCGGACGCTGCGCGCTTCAGCCGTGCGAGACGGGTTGGTGTGGTTCGACTTCGAGGATCTGTGCGCGACGGCCACCTCGGCGCAGGACTACCTCGCGGTCGCCGAGCGGTTCAGCACGTGGGTGATCACCGGCGTACCGCAGCTGACCGACCGTGATGCCGAGACGCAGCAGCGCTTCGCCAACCTCGTGGACGTGCTGTGCGACAAGGACGCGACCCTGCACGTGGTGGCCGAGCACGACATCGCAAGGACGTTGACCGAGGGGCGCGACACCGACCGGACCGCCAGCCGCCTGGCCCTCCTCGAATCCACCTGAAACCCGGCAGCGCGGCCCCGCACCTGCTGCGATGCGGGGCCTGCACCGCTGATCAGCGGACCGCCATCATCCGAGGACGGTGATCTCCAGCTTCCGAAGCGGGTCGATGGCGCTGTCGGTCGTGGCGACAGTGCCATCGACGACGTCGTGGACGGCGTCGGCGAGGGCGGCTCCCCCACCCAGCAAGCCGAATCCCGCTGCAGTCAGCATCGCGAGCACGAACGAACGCAAGCGCATTGCTCAGTCTCCGTTCCGGGGTCGAGGTGTGCGCATCGAGTCTGGGGCGCAGCGCCACCGTGCGCCCGCGAACGCACCCTTCTGGTCCGGTTCCTCACTCGCCCGCATGATCGGCGACCGCGAAATCACCGACGGTGGAACGCCTTTCGAAGCGCGAACCCCGGCCGGAAACACCGAGTGCCTCCCTCCCCGGGCGGGGAAGGAGGCACCGGTGCGCGGGCGTCACTTCTTGCCCTTGGCCTTGTCCTCCTTGGACTCGTCGGTGGACAGCGCCGCGACGAAGGCCTCCTGCGGGACCTCGACCCGCCCGATGGTCTTCATCCGCTTCTTGCCCTCCTTCTGCTTCTCCAGCAGCTTGCGCTTCCGGCTGATGTCACCGCCGTAGCACTTGGCCAGCACGTCCTTGCGGATCGCGCGGATCGTCTCGCGGGCGATGATCCGCGAACCGATCGCCGCCTGGATCGGCACCTCGAACTGCTGCCGCGGGATCAGCTCGCGCAGCTTCGTGGCCATCTTCGTGCCGTAGGCGTAGGCGGCGTCGCGGTGCACGATCGCGCTGAAGGCGTCCACCGGCTCGCCCTGCAGCAGAATGTCGACCTTGACCAGGTTCGACGTCTGCATCCCCGACTCCTCGTAGTCCATCGAGGCGTAGCCGCGGGTGCGGGACTTGAGCTGGTCGAAGAAGTCGAACACGATCTCGGCCAGCGGCAGCGTGTAGCGCAGCTCGACGCGGGTCTCCGACAGGTAGTCCATGCCGGACAGCTGGCCGCGGCGGCTCTGGCACAGCTCCATGATCGTGCCCACGAACTCCGACGGCGCGATGATGGTGCACTTCGCGACCGGCTCGAAGACGTCCTTGATCTTGCCCTCCGGCCAGTCCGAGGGGTTGGTGACGACCAGCTCGGTGCCGTCCTCCATGCCGACCTCGTAGACCACGTTCGGCGCGGTGGAGATCAGGTTCAGGTTGAACTCGCGCTCCAGCCGGTCGCGGGTGATCTCCAGGTGCAGCAGGCCCAGGAAGCCGCACCGGAAGCCGAAGCCCAGCGCCCCGGAGGTCTCCGGCTCGTAGGTCAGCGCGGCGTCGTTGAGCTGCAGCTTGTCCAGCGCCTCGCGCAGCAGCGGGTAGTCGGTGCCGTCCACCGGGTAGAGCCCGGAGTACACCATCGGCTTGGGCTCGCGGTAGCCGCTCAGCGGCTCCTCGGCGCCCTTGCGCTCGGCGGTGATCGTGTCGCCGACCTTGGACTGGCGGACGTCCTTCACACCGGTGATCAGGTAGCCGACCTCGCCGACGCCGAGGCCCGCCGACGCCTTGGGCTCCGGCGAGATGATGCCCACTTCCAGCAGCTCGTGGGTGGCGCCGGTGGACATCATCCGGATCCGCTGCCGCGGGGTGATCTTGCCGTCCACCACGCGGATGTAGGTGACCACGCCGCGGTAGGTGTCGTAGACCGAGTCGAAGATCATCGCGCGCGGCGGGGCGTCGGCGTCGCCCTGCGGCGCCGGGATCTGCTGCACGACCGCGTCGAGCACCGCGTCGACGCCCTCACCGGTCTTGGCGGACACGCGCAGCACGTCCTCCGGCTCGCAGCCGATGATGTGCGCCAGCTCCGCGGCGTACTTGTCCGGCTCGGCGGCGGGCAGGTCGATCTTGTTGAGCACCGGGATGATCTGCAGGTCGTGCTCCATCGCCAGGTACAGGTTGGCGAGCGTCTGCGCCTCGATGCCCTGCGCCGCGTCGACCAGCAGGATCGCGCCCTCGCACGCGGCGAGCGACCGGCTGACCTCGTAGGTGAAGTCGACGTGACCGGGGGTGTCGATCATGTGCAGCACGTGGTCGACGCCGTCCGCGGTCCACGGCAGGCGCACGTTCTGCGCCTTGATCGTGATGCCGCGCTCCCGCTCGATGTCCATCCGGTCGAGGTACTGGGCCCGGTACGCGCGTTCCTCCAGCACGCCGGTCAGCTGCAGCATGCGGTCGGCCAGCGTCGACTTGCCGTGGTCGATGTGCGCGATGATGCAGAAGTTCCGGATCCGCTCCGGGGGCGTGAACGTGGTGTCGGCGAAACTGCTCACTCAGTGTTCCTCGCGGATGTCGGCTGGTGCGGGGGTTCACCCCATCGTCCCATGACACGCCAAGTGCCCGATGTCCAACTCCGGGTCATCCCCGATGCCACCGCCGCGCGCACGGTGCTGAGCTGGACGTATGAGTGGTTTTCCGGAGTTCGCCCTGGACCGTGCTTTCGGTCACCCGCGCGGTTTGCTGGGCGCTGCGGGCGGCTGGCTGATGGCCCGCTGCAACGCGGCGACCGAGCAGCAGGTCGTGCGCCTGGCCCGGCTGTCCGGTACCGAGCGGGTGCTGGTGATCGGCCCCGGTCCCGGCGTGGGGCTGCGGGCCGCGGCGGGGCAAGCCGCTCAGGTGGTGGCCGTCGAGCCTTCGGAGCAGATGCGGCACGCCGCGGCGCACCGGTGCAGCGACCTCGCGAACGTGAACGTGCAGGACGGTGATGCCGAGTCGACCGGCCAGCCGGACGCGGCGTTCGACGTGGTGCTGAGCGTCAACAACGTGCAGCTGTGGCCGGACCGGGTCGCGGCGCTCGCCGAGCTGCGCCGCGTGCTGCGCCCCGGCGGCACCCTGCTGCTGTCCGCGCACGGTCGGTGGCTGCCCGGTGGCCGCACCGGGCTCGACGCGGACGTGCGGGCGGCCGGGTTCACCGACGTGCAGGTCTGGGCGTGGCAGCCGCCCGGCCGAAGCGGAGCGCAGGTCCAAGCCCGCGCCGTCCGGCCGCGATGACCCGTCGTTACGGTTGACCGCCGGTAACGGACCAGACCTCTGGAGGATCACGAGATGTCGTTGGGCTTGACGCTGCCCAAGGCCGAGCTGCACCTGCACATCGAAGGCACCATCGAACCGGAGCTGGTGTTCAGCCTCGCCCGGCGCAACGGGGTGGCGCTGCCCTTCGAGACCGTGGACGACCTGCGCCGCCGGTACGTCTTCGACGACCTGCAGTCGTTCCTCGACCTCTACTACCTGGCGATGGCGGTGCTGCGCACCGCGCAGGACTTCACCGACCTCACCGACGCGTACCTGGCCAAGGCCCGCGAGCAGGGCGTCCGGCACGCGGAGATCTTCTTCGACCCGCAGGCCCACGTCTCGCGCGGCGTCCCGCTGTCGGAGGTGGTGGCCGGGCTGACCGAGTCGCTGCGGACCAGCAAGGAGCGCTTCGGCATCTCCACCCGGCTGATCGCGTGCTTCCTCCGCGACCGCGGCCCGCAGGAGGCGCTGGAGACCTGGGAGGGCCTGCAGCCGCACCTCGCGCAGATCGACGGCGTCGGCCTGGACTCCGCCGAGGTGGGCCACCCGCCGCAGCTGTTCGAGCCGGTGTTCGCCCGCGCCCGCGAAGCGGGTCTGCACGTGGTCGCGCACGCCGGTGAGGAGGGACCGCCGGAGTACGTCTGGCAGGCCATCGACGTGCTCGGCGTGGAGCGCGTGGACCACGGCATCCGTTCGGTCGAGGACGGCGCGCTGCTCAAGCGCCTCGCCGACGACCGCACGCCGCTGACGGTGTGCCCGCTGTCGAACGTCCGCCTGCGCTGCGTGCCGGAGCTGTCCCAGCACCCGCTGCCGCGGATGCTCGACGCCGGGCTGCTGGTGACGATCAACTCCGACGACCCGTCCTACTTCGGCGGGTACGTCGGCGAGAACTTCGTCGCGCTGCAGGACGCGCTGAAGCTCGACGACGCGGTGCTGCGCCAGCTCGCCGCCGACTCGTTCCGGGCGTCCTTCCTCCCCGAGGCGGAGCGCGATGCGCTGATCGCCGAGATCAAGTAGCAGCTCTCGCGGCCCCGTCTCCGAGGCGGGGCCGCGGAACACTCAAGCCTGCCCGCCCAGTGCCTCCTCGTAGGCGCGCAGAGCAGCCACCACGGTGGCGCGCTCGGCTGGGGACAGCCCGAGCATGAGGGTCCGCCACGCTACCGGCGAGCCACTCCCGGATCGGCTGGGCGAGACCCGGTTGTCCGGCCACGAGCAGGAACTCATCACCGGCCTGACCGACGCCGTCGTCGAGGTGTACGGGAACTGGTCGACATCCGCCTGGAAGGCATGCCGGGCGGGCGCTGGGAAGTGGGCGGGAAGACCGCCGACTCCGCGGTCACCATGGCGTTCGGGGTGCGCGCAGGCCTCTTCGACCGGCCCGACGCCCAGGAGATCACCGCCCAGCTCGGCGCCGGGATCACCAACGCCATCGCGGACGTCCTCGGCGAAGACGTGCGAGCCGGAGCGACGGTCGAGCTGATCGCCTCACCAGCGGAACGCACCTTCACCGGGGGCCAGCGCGCGCAGTGACCTCAGAGGTTCCGGACGTCGATGCGCAGCGGGTGGTCGTCCGGGATCTCCACCAGCACGATCCGCATGCCGTCCGGGTCGGCGATCCACGCCTCGTCCAAGCCCCACGGCTTGCGCTCGGGCTCGGCCAGCACGGTGACTCCCCGCTCGCGCAGCTGCTCGAACTCGGCCCGGACATCTCGCACCTGCACCCAGAGCACCTGGTCAGGGCTCGGACCGGGCCCGGCGCTGCCCGAGACCTCCAACAGCCCCTGCCCGAGGAAGAACACCGTGCCGCCGGGGAACTCCCGGGCGATCGCCAACCCGAGCACGTCCCGGTAGAACCGCACCGATCGGTCCCAATCCCGCGGCCGGAGGATCAACCGGCTGGCCAAGACATCCATGCCCCATTCCTACCGGGCCGCACCCCCGACTGCCGAGTCAGCTCGCCCGGCGAAGTGCCGGTTCCACCAAGCGCTCCGCCCGTCGAAGCAGCCACGCCTCTGATCCGCTCGGAACGGCTCAGGCCCGAACGCTCTGCCGCCTCGTCGATCAGCCGAGCATCCGCAGCCGGAAGCGGAAACGACCTCGTCACCTCGAAAGCTCGATCTAAACCTCGACCGGCTCGTACTCGCCTCGCTGCACTTCAGCATCGAGCTCCTCGCGGTGCTCCTACTGCCGCTCTGCGAGCTCGGCACCGCTCATCCGCGGGAAGTCCGGCTCACTCCGCTCCGTCATCGCATCTCCCCGGCACTGATGGCACGCGCCGTGCGAGTCCCGATCTCGCAAAACGAAGTTCGCACTACGTCGTATCACCGCAGGATTTCGCGGGCACCCCGGCGCGGGGCCGGGTTTCACGGATGGGCGATCTGGGCTGGTCAGGCGATGCCGAGGAGGACCACTCCGGTGAGGACGACGAGGGCTCCCGCCATGCGGCGGCCGGGTTGGGACTCGCCGAGGAAGCGCCAGGCCAGCAGGCCCGCGATCACGATGCTCAGCTCTCGGGCCGGGGCCACCAGGCTCACCGGGGCGAGCTGCATCGCGAACAGGACGAGGATGTAGGCCAGCGGCGACAGCAGCGCCACCGCCAGCACCGATGCTCGGTGCTCGGACCAGACCTCGGCGATCTGGGGGCGGCGGCGGGCCGCGTACGGGGCGAGCAGGACCGACCTGGCGAAGTTGTTCGCCCAGTCGTACAGCAGCGGGGACAGCGCCAGACCGGTCACCGCGTAGGCGTCCCAGACCGTGTAGAGCGCGATGAGCGAACCGGTCAGGACGCCGAAGCCGACCCCGGCCAGGCTCGCGCCGGATCGGGGCAGGCCATCGGACAAGCCGATCACGAGCACACCCGCGATCACCAGCAGGCCGCCCGCCACCCCGAGCCAACCCGGCCGCTCGCCCAGCACCAGCACCGCGATCACCATCGCCAGCATCGGCCCGGTTCCCCTGGCCAGCGGGTACACCACCGACATGTCACCGACCGCGTAGCCGCGCTGCAGCAGCAGGAAGTAGGCCAGGTGCACGACCGCGCTGACGAGCACCCCCAGCACCCAGTTGCCCAGCGGCGGAGCGCCCTGCCAGAGCAGCACCCCGGCGGCCACCGGCAGGTACAGGACGGCGGAGCAGGTCGCGGTCAGCCACACGAAACCGGCACCGGCCGATCCGGCGCGCTTGGCGAAGAAGTTCCAGCCCGCGTGGGCGAACGCGGCGGCGACGACCAGGAGCACGGCGACCAGACCCATGGAACCCTCTCCGTGCCGCGCGGGCGCGCAGCATCCGGGTTCCTCCAGGCTTTTGTCCCGTCAGATGTGCGAGCGCTTCCGTACCGCGATCGCCGGTGCCGCTCGGACCAGTCCCCCGCGCTCCTGGTTGTGTCGATCTGCGGCGGAGCGGGAGCGGAACCCTAGGCACAACCTGCGGCGATGGTACGCCGCTCGGGCGCGGTGGCTGAAGGATCTTGTGGGCTGCAGCACGTCTAGGCGCCAGCGGCGAGCTTCCAGCCGAGGCTGATCACGAGGCCGACGACCACGGTCAGGAAGACCCGGCGCACGAAGCCCGATCCGCGCCGGGCCGCGACCACCGCGCCCAGGACGCTGCCCGCGATGTTGCTCAGCGCCATCAAGATCCCCAGCCCCCACAGCACCTTGCCCGCCGGGATGAAGAAGATCAGAGCGCCGATGTTGGTCGCGACGTTGACGACCTTCGCGGTGGCCGAGGCCGTGAGGAACGCGAAGCCGACCAGGCCGACCAGCAGGAACACCAGGAACGATCCGGTGCCCGGCCCAGCGATGCCGTCCCAGAAGCCGATCACCGCACCGCCCGCGAGCATCACGAGCAGCTGCACGCGGCGCTGGAAGCGCGGGGCGTCGACCGAACCGAGATCGGGCTTGCGCCAGGTGTAGAGGCCCACGGCCACCAGCGCGACGAGCACGATGATGTTGAGCACGTGGGAGGGCAGCGCGTTGGCGAGCATCGCGCCGCCCAGCGAACCCAGCAGCGCCACCAGGGCCATCGACAGCGCGGCGCGCCAGTCGATCGGGGTGCGCTTGGCGTAGGTGCGGGCGGCCGCGGTGGTGCCCGCGATCGCCGCGACCTTGTTGGTCGCCAGCGAGTAGATCACCTCGCCGCCCGGCATGAGCAGCAGCATCGCGGGCAGCTGGATCAGGCCGCCACCGCCGACGATCGCGTCGACCGCCCCGGCGAGGAACGCCGCCGCGCAGAGGAACAGCAGACCGGCGAGCGTGAGATCGGCGAAACCGGGCCAGTTCAGGGCGTCGAGCACGAGGATCGACCTTATGGCCTGCCGAGCCGGTTCCGAGTCGGATGTGATCGCTCTCGCCCCGGCTCGCCCGGCCGACATCCGCCCAGGTCGCGACTGTTAACATGGTCGACCGTGCCGTGCGGCGTTCCGCCGTGGAGGAAACCTGCCCCCGGGCAGGGCCGATTGAAGCGCGGCACGACTGTTTCGAAGACGAGGAAGAGGCGAACCAGTGGCCAACATCAAGTCCCAGATGAAGCGGATCAAGACCAACGAGAAGAACCGGCAGCGCAACAAGGCCGTGAAGTCCTCGCTGAAGACCGCGATCCGCAAGTTCCGCGAGGCCGCTGCCGCCGGCGAGAAGGACAAGGCCATCGAGCTGCAGCGGGCCGCCAGCCGGGCGCTGGACAAGGCCGCCAGCAAGGGCGTGATCCACCGCAACCAGGCCGCCAACAAGAAGTCCGCGCTGGCCCAGCGCGTCAACGAGCTCTGAGCCTCGGCCTGGCCTTCGGCCCCTTCCCCGGCGGGAAGGGGCCGTTTGCTTCTCAGGAGCGCTGGTTGCGGAGTTCGACCAGGCGCAGGACGGTGCGCTCCAGGGCGTAGGTGGCGTCCGCGGCCATGCCCTTGACCCCCGCGTTGACCTCGGCGACGGCTTGGAGCGCGGCCGCGAGGCTCTTGGGGTTCCAGCCCCGGGACTGCGCCAGCGCCTTCTTCACCTTCCACGCGGGCATGCCCAGCTCACCGGCCAGGCGGAACGGGTCGTTGCGACCACCGGCTGCGGCGACGCGGCCGATGGTGCGGACCGAATCCGCCAGCGCATCGGCGATCAGCACGTGCGGCACGCCCAGCTGCACCGCCCAGCGCAGCGCCTCCAGGGCAGCCGCGCGGTCCCCGGTCACGGCCTTCTCCGCGACCGCGAACCCGGTCACCTCGGCACGACCGCGGTGGTAGCGGCGGACCGCCGTCTCGTCCACCTTCCCGCCGGTGTCGGCGACCAGCTGGGTCGCCGCCGCGGAGAGCTCGCGCAGGTCCGAGCCGACGGTCTCGATCAGCGCGGCCACCGCCGCCGCGTCCGCCTTGCCGCCCGCCCGGCGGACCTCGTCGCGGACGAACGACTCCCGCTCGGCGGGCTTGGTGATCTTGTTGCACTCGGTGACGCGCGCGCCCAGCTTGCGCAGCGCGTTGGGCAGCTCCTTCGCGTACTTGGACCGCCCACCACCGGAGTGCACGACCACGAGCGTCACGCCGTCGACCGGTTGCTTGGCGTGGGAGAGCAGGGCTTCGGCGATCTCCTTGCCAGCGTCCTGCGCGGACTCCACGGCCAGCACCCGGCCCTCCGCGAACAGCGACGGGCTGAGCATCTCGGCGAGCTCCGGCGGGGTGAGTTCGCTCACCTTCACCCGGCGCAGCTCCGCTTCCGGGTCCGCTGCGCGGGCCGCTCCGACCGCCGCCCACAGCGCGCGTTCCACCAGCAGTTCCTCGTCGCCGAGAACCAGGTGCAGCGGATCGGTGACCACGGCCGGAGAGCTCATGCAGGCATCGTCCCACGCACCCGTGACGATCCCGGCATCTGGATCGGCCTGGCCAGAACCGCGCGGGATCCACTAGCGTTGCCGCCACAACCGAATAGCTCATCCAGAGGGGCAGAGGGAACGGCCCGATGAAGCCCCGGCAACCGTTCGCCCGGTGAATCGTGTCTTCCGCGAGGTCTCCGGCGAAAGCGGTGCCAATTCCGACCCGTCCGCGGGACAGATGAGGAGAGGACCTCGCGATGACCGCTGCTGCCCATGCCCAGAGCGCGACCAAGACCTTCGACCTGGGCAACGCCGTCGAACTGGTGTCCAAGGAAGAGGGCCACCGGCAGCCGCTGGCCCCCGAGTTCGTTTCGCTCGAAGACTTCTCCCCGCTGGAAGTCGCCTACGACTTCCCGCGGATCCGCCGCGAGGACATCGAAGCCGGTCCCCGCTCGATCTGGCGCTACAAGCAGCTGCTGCCGGTGCCCTCCAACGTCGAGGAGCACCCGAACACCGACCCCGGCTGTACCCGCCTGATCCGGGCCGACAAGCTCGCCAAGGCGCTGGGCGTCAAGCGGATCTGGATCAAGGACGACACCGGCAACCCGACCCACTCGTTCAAGGACCGCGTGGTCGCGGTCGCGCTGGCCGCCGCCCGCGAGTTCGGGTTCAAGGTGCTGGCCTGCCCGTCGACCGGCAACCTGGCCAACGCGGTGGCCGCGGCCGCCGCCCGCGCCGGTTGGGACTCGGTCGTGCTGGTGCCGAAGACCCTGGAGCGCGCCAAGATCCTGATGAGCGCGGTCTACGACGGCTCGCTGCTCGCCGTCGACGGCAACTACGACGACGTGAACCGCCTGGCCACCGAGCTGGCCGGGGAGCACGAGGACTGGGCGTTCGTCAACGTCAACGTCCGGCCCTACTACTCCGAGGGTTCCAAGACCCTGGCCTTCGAGGTCGCCGAGCAGCTCGGCTGGCGCATCCCCGAGCAGATCGTGGTGCCGATCGCCTCCGGCTCGCAGCTGACCAAGGTCCACAAGGGATTCAACGAGCTCGCCGAGGTCGGCCTGGTGGAGCCGAGCCCGGTGCGGATCTTCGGCGCGCAGGCCACCGGCTGCTCCCCGGTGTCCACCGCGTACAAGAACGGGCACGACGTGGTGCAGCCGGTCCGGCCGGACACCATCGCCCGCTCGCTGGCCATCGGCGCGCCCGCCGACGGCCCGTACGTGCTGGACATCGTGCGCAAGACCAACGGCGCCATCGAGGACGTCACCGACGACGAGGTCCGCGAGGGCATCCGGCTGCTGGCCCGCACCGAGGGCATCTTCGCCGAGACCGCCGGCGGGGTCACCGTGGCCACCGCGAAGAAGCTCATCGAGACCGGCAAGATCGACCCGGACGCCGAGACCGTCCTGCTGATCACCGGTGACGGGCTGAAGACGCTGGACGCCGTCCAGGACCAGATCGGCCCGAAGGCCACCGTGGCGCCGACGACCGAGGCCGTCAACCAGGCCCTGGGCCTGTAAGCCGCATCCCGGAAGTGCGCGGTGCTGCTCGCGGCACCGCGCACTTTTCGTCCACGGTGGACGGGAGTTCAGCGGTCCACCGCGCGCAGCGGGTCTCCTCGTGAGATGTGCCGGGGTCCTTGCGGGCCGGGCAGGATCGCGATGTCTCCTTCCTTGTCGGTGCGCAGCACTTCCGCGCCGCCGCGGGTGAGCATGTCCATCACGAACGGGCTGGGGTGCCCGTAGCTGTTGCCGTCGCCGACGCTGATCAGCGCCGTCCTCGGCCGCACCGCGTTCAGGAACCTCGGTGTGGTGTACCGGGATCCGTGGTGCGGGACCTTGAGCACGTCGGCCCGCAGGTCCAGCCCGGCGGCGACGAGGTGGCCCTGGGCGGGCAGCTCGACGTCGCCGGTGAGCAGCAGCCGTCCGGCCGGAGTGGTCGCCAGCAGCACGATCGAGGCGTCGTTGGCGTCCTCGGCCGTCTGCGTCCGGGTCAGCGCCGGGTCCGGTGCCAGCACGTCGAGCACCAGGCCCGGCCAGCTCGCCCGCTGCCCGGACTGCATCGGCACGACCGGGACCCGGTGCCTCCGGGTGTCCCGCAGCACCTCCCGCATCGCCCACGCCGGTTCCCGCAACGGCCCCACCGCCACCGCACCGACCGCGAACCTCCCCAGCAGACCGGTGAGCCCGCTGATGTGATCGGCGTGCAGGTGCGTCAGCACGGCCAGCGGAATGCGGCGCACCCCTAGCCGATCCAGGCACGCCGCCGCCCGCTCCAGGTCGGGACCGGTGTCGACCACCACCGCCTCCTCCGGCCGCCCGGTGGCTAGCACGAGCCCGTCCCCCTGCCCGACGTCGCAAGCGACCATGCTCCAGCCGGGAGCGGGCCAGCCGGACACCGCGCTGCGCACCGGCACCAGCACGAGCACCGCGAGCAGCAGCGCCACCGACGCCAGGACGCGGAACCGCTTGCCGCGCAACGCGATCAGCCCGACGACGACCAGCCCCGCCAGCAGCAGTCCCCCGGCCGTCCCGGGCAGCCAGTCGAACGAGCCGCCGGGCACGGCTGCCGCGCGGTCGGCGACCAGCACCAGCCATTCCAGCTCGGGCGCGGCCAGCCAGCAGAATGCGCCCGCGAGCCAACCGGAGACCGGCGCGACCACCGTCGCCAGCACGCCGAAAACGGTCGCCGGTGCGACGACCGGACCGGCCAGCAGGTTCGCCGGAACAGCGACGAGGCTGACCGTCCCGGACAGCGCCGCGACCAGCGGAGCCGTCACGACGTGCGCCGCCAGCGGGACCGCGATGGCCTCCGCCACGCCGACCGGGACACCGCGCGCCCGCAGCGCGGCCGCCCATGCCGGGGCCAGCACGACCAGCCCGGCCGTCGCCGCGACGGACAGGGCGAACCCCGCGCTCGTGGCCAGCTCCGGCATCAGCAGCAGCAAGCCGACCACGCTCGCCGACAGCACCGGCAGCGCGGAGCGCCGCCTGCCCAGGACCAGCGCCAGCAGCGTGATCGCCCCCATCGCCGCCGCGCGCAGCACGCTCGGCTCCGGACCCGCCAGGACGACGAACCCGACGAGCGCCGCGCCCGCGCCCAGCGCCGACAGCAGCGGTCCCGCGCCGACCAGGTGCAGCACCACGAGCACAGCACCGCACACGATCGCCAAGTTGGCCCCCGACACCGCCATGAGGTGCGTGAGACCGGCGGTTTCGAAGTCCTGCTCCACCTCCGGCGGCAGTGCGCTGGTGTCCCCGACGACCAGGCCGGGCAGCAGTCCGGCGGCAGCCGGACTCAGCTCGGCGGCCGCCGTGCGGCGCAGCCCGTCGCGCAGGTCCGCCGCAGCGCGCTGCCAACCCGGTGGCGGGGCGACCTCGGTGGGAGCCCCGAACACCTGCAGCGCGGCGATCGTGAGCTCGCCCGAGCGCGGCGGTGCGGCCTTGCCGCGGACCGTCACCCGCTGCCCGGCGATGAGCTCGCACCACTGCTCCGTCGGCACCAGCAGCACCACCGGGCCGCTCGCCCGCACACGCCGACCCGCGAGGTCAGCGGTCTCCAGCTCGGCCCGGACCAGAGCGCGGTCCTGCGCTCGCCGCGCCCCGAAGGACGCACCGCGCAACGGGATCGGTGCGCTGGTCAAGGTCACCCGTGCCGTCAGCCGCTCGCCGTGGTGGGCCGCCTCGCGGACCGGGTGGTGCTCGGCGTGGTGGCCCCGGAACGCCATTCCGGCCGCAGCGACGCCCGCCAGCAGGAGGACCACCAGCGCTCCCCTCGCCCAGGCCCGGTTCCCCGACACCGGCCACACCAGCGGTACCGCCAGCAGCGCGCACGCCGCCGTCGCCGCTGCCGCACCCCACCCGACCAGCAGGCCGAGCAGCGTGACCGCCCAGACCGCGGCCGCGGTCGGCGCCAGTCGGAGGTCGAATCCGGTGCTCACACCCGCACCAACTCCCGCAGCCGGGCGAAGCGGGAACTGCCGATCCCGCCGACCTCCCGCAGCTGCTCCACCGAGTCGAACCGGCCGTGCTCGGTCCGCCACTGCACGATCCGCTTGGCGGTGACCTCGCCGATGCCTGGCAGTTCATCGAGTTGCTCCTCCGTTGCGGTGTTCAGATCGACCTTGCCGTCGCCGGTCTGCCCGGCCTGGGCCTGCGGCGGCACCGGCACGGCGACGTAGAGCTGTTCGCCGTCGGCCAGCCGACGGGCGAGGTTGAGCCCGGTCAGGTCGGTGTCCGGCAGCGCGCCACCGGCCGCCTCGACGGCGTCGGCGACCCTGCTGCCGGGCTCGACCGTGACGAGGCCGGGGCGGTTGACCTGGCCGACGACGCTCACCACGAGCTCGGACTCGGCCGGGGTGGCCGCCGGGAGCGGCGGCGGGGGCAGGACGGGCGGCGGCGCCGGTTCGGCGGCGGATCGCGAGGTCCACGCCAGCGCGGCCATGCCGAGCAGCAGGACCGCGGCCACCAGACCGATCGCGAGCACGCCGGTCCGGCCGGGGTCCACTCTGGACCTCAGCAAGGACTCGGGCAGCCACCGCTCCGCGAACCGGCGCGTGCGCGTGCGCGGCACCGGTTCCGGTGGTGTCACGGAATAATCGGGCCCGGCTCGCTCCACCTCGTCGTCCTGGGCGGCGTGGCGGCGCAGGGCCTGCAGCCTGCTGCGCGGGTCGAGCGCTTCGTCAGGTCCGCCTGCGGCGCGGAATGCTTGTGCTTCGAACATGACGACGAAGGTAGATCACGCGAAATCCGTTGCGCAGCTTTATTTTTCGCAGATCTGACCACTGTGGACGCAGATTCAGCCCGATGGTGTGGAATCCGCCCGCCGAAAGATTCTCAATCGCCCGAACGCCACCCGTTCGGGAGAACCACGACCCCCACCGCGCCGGGTCCGATGTGCGCCCCGATCACCGCGCCCACCTCCGAGACCACGCAGTCCGCCTCGGCACCGAGATCGGCGCGGATCCGGCTCGCGAGCTGCTCCGCACGCTCCGGCGCGGCCAGGTGGTGGACGGCGATGGCCGCCGCCCCGGAACCCGCCGCGGACGAGGAGATCTCCACCAGCCGGGACATCGCCCGCGTGGTGGTCCGCACCTTCTCCAGCGCGTCGATCCGCCCGTCGTGGACGTGCAGCAGCGGCTTGATCGCCAACGCCGTGCCCAGCACCGCGGCCGCCGTGCCGATCCGGCCACCGCGCCGCAGGTACTCCAGCGTCTGCACCGAGAACAAGGTGGTGGTGCGCTCGGCCGTGGCGGTCGCGGTGCGCACGACTTCGTCCAGGTCAGCGCCCGAGTTGGCCGCCTCGGCCGCGGCCAGCACCGAGAAGCCCAGCCCCATCGCGGCGGATCGCGAGTCGACGACCCGCACCCGGTCCGGATCGACCTCGCGGGCGGCCAGCCGCGCCGCGTCCCACGTGCCGGAGAGCTGCCGCGACAGGTGCACCGCCACCACCCCGTCGGCGCCTTCGTCGAGGGCCGCCCGGAAGGCGCGCGCCAACTCCTGCGGGGTCGCGCCCGCCGTGGTCACGCGGTGCTTGCGGGCGAAGGCCCGCGCCAGGTCGTCCGGACCGAAGTCCGACTCGTCGACCGCCGCCGCCCCGTCCACGCTGACGTGCAGGGGAACGGTCCGCACCGCGTACTGCTCGGCAAATCCCGCGGGCAGGTACGCCGTCGAATCGGTGACGACTGCAATGGGCACACCGCAACCCTACGACGTCGCACGGCGAATCCGATCAGCGCTCGCCCGGCGTGGTCAATCCTCGCTCTCCCGGGCATTGGCAGCCCGTCCGGCGACGTTGGCCTTGCGCGTGCCGATCAGCACCAGCGCGATCACGACGACCAGCGCGGCACCCGGCAACAGCAGGAGGACCGGCGATCCCGCACCCGACACCAGCTGCCACGAGGCGATCGCCGCAGTCACCGCAGCGGCGGAGTAACCGACCCACGCCCCGGCGCGCGTCCACGGCCACGCCGCGAGGTGACCGGCCAGCCACGCCTCCTCGGAGGACATCGTGACCTTCGTCCGGATGCCGAGCATGCCGTTGCGCTGCAACTTCCCGCTCGCGATGGACCGCTGGATCGCGTGCACGACACCGGACAGGAAGACCAGGCTCAACGACAGGACGAGCGAATTCCCCGCAGCTGCCACGGACGACCCCCGCACGCCGAACACGGACGGACACCAATAAACCAGGCGAAACGACCTCGTGCCGAGGGAGGTGGAGGTCAGTCCTCGGCGGGAACCCCGGCGTTGTAGGCCAGCAGCCGCCAGTGGGTGTCGGTGCGCCGCTTGAGCACCACCCAGTGGCAGTTGCCGATGCCGCCCAGACCCGGCCACAGGTCCAGCGGGAGCCCGACCAGCTTGGCCGTCAACGCGGTGATCAGCCCGCCGTGCGCGCACAGCAGCGCGGTGCCCTGGTGCTGGTGGTCGAGCTCCTCGACCACCTCGGCGGCGCGCTCGGCCACCTCGATGCGGGATTCCCCGCCCGGCGGCGCCCACGTCGGGCTCGACCGCCAGGTGGCCATCGCCCCGGGCCAGCCGTGCTCGACCTCGGCTCCGCTCAGGCCCTGCCACTCCCCCAGGTGCGTCTCGCGCAGCCGCTTGTCCAACCGCACCGACGCCCCGCTGACCTCGGCGAACGCCTCCGCGGTGGTGCGCGCCCGGTTCAGGTCCGAGCTGATCGCGGTGTCCGGCGCGAACCGGGCGATCTGCGGCGCCGCCCGCCGGGCCTGCTGCCGACCGGTCTCGGTGAGCGCGCTGTCCAAGTGGCCCTGCAAGCGCCCGGCCGCGTTGTAGTCGGTCTCGCCGTGCCGCCAGAGCACCAGCCGGTCGAGGCTCACCCCTCGGCGTCCGACGAGTCGGCCGACGGCGCGTTCTGGTCCACGAACTCGATGCGCGGGCAGTCCTTCCACAGCTTCTCCAGCTGGTAGAAGGAGCGCTCCTCGGCGTGCTGGACGTGCACCACGAGGTCGACGAAGTCCAGCAGGACCCACCGGCCCTCGCGCGCGCCCTCGCGGCGCACCGGCTTGGTACCGGCCTCGCGCACCTTCTCCTCGATCGCGTCGACGATCGCCTCGACCTGCCGCTCGTTGGGCGCCGAGGCGATCAGGAAGCAGTCGGTGATGACCAGCTGCTCGGAGACATCCAGCAGGACCACGTCGGTGGCCTTCTTGTCCGCCGCGGCCTGCGCCGCGATCAGAGCCAGCCTGCGAGCGTTCTCGGTGGCTGCCACGTCACTCCTCTCGAGGTGGGCCAGGTATGCGACCCACGCCGGGGTAGAGGATAGGCCAGCCCGCAGCGCGCCAGGACGGACCACCTCGCACGACCGCCGGTCGCAACGTCCTTTATGCCCGAAGAACGCGGTCCGCATCAACGTGCGGCCGCCGACGGCGGCGACGCGCTGAGGCGAACGCCACGCGAGATCAGCCCTGCCCGGCGGGCAGGACCACGGCCTGCCCGGCGATCACGGTCTCGCCGTTGCAGGTCAGCGTCGGCGGGCCGTGCAGGACGTAGCCCTCCTCCAGCAGCGCGCTGATCCGGCGGCAGAACTCGGCGTCGTCGGGGCCGGTGATGAGGCGGTAGCGCAGTCGTTCCACGCCGGGGAGGCTACGGCCTAGTCGGCGACGAGCCTGCGGGTGTAGCCCGCGTCGACCAGGCGCCGGTACGCGGCCTCGACCTCGGCCGGAACCTCCTGCGGGATGGCGTAGCCGCGCTCGGCGTAGGCGGTGATCCGCTGGGTGTCGCCGACGAGCATGTTGATGACGCGGTCGACGTCGCCGATCGAGCGGACGTAGTCGTCGAGCGGCAACCGCTGCGCGCTGCAGACGAACTCGACCTCCGGCCAGACCTTCCTGGCCGTGGCGAAGGCCCGTCGCTGCTGGTACGGGCGGGACACCAGCAGCGCGGAACCGACCCGGACACCGGCTTCGGCGAGCAGCTCCCGCGTGAGCTCGATGTTCTCCGCGGTGTTCGTCGCCCGCGGCTCGACGAGGATCGCGGAGTCCGGCATCCCGCGTTCGAGGGCGCGCTCGCGGTAGTGCACGGCCTCGCCGCGCGGGAACCGGTCAGCGGTCGTCGCGACGTTGGCCCCGGTGAACACCGCCAGCAGGAAGTACCCGGCGCGGTGCAGGTCGACGACGTGGTCGGCCACACCGATGTCGTGCCCGCCCAGCCCGATGGCCACGTCGCAGGCGCGGAGCTCGTGCGGCAGGAAGTGGTAGTGCCACAGCAGCTCCACGTCCGCGCGGAGCTCGTCGGGCACACCACTCCCGGGAGCTAGGGCCCCCACTCCGGGGTGAGTTCGCGGTAGAGGCCGCGCTTGGAGATGTACTGGACGATGCCGTCCGGGACCAGGTACCAGACCGGGAGCCCGGCGCGGACCCGGTCGCGGCAGCCCGTCGACGAGATCGCCATCGCCGGGATCTCCACCAGGGACACCGCGCCTGCTGGCAGGTGGGCCCCGTTGAGCGAGTAGCCCGGGCGCGTCACGCCGATGAAGTGCGCCAGGTCGAACAGGTCCTCGACCCGGTGCCAGGACAGGATCTGCTCCAGCGCGTCGGCGCCGGTGATGAAGTACAGGTCCGCGTCCGGGAACTCGGCGTGCAGGTCGGTGAGGGTGTCCGCGGTGTAGGTCGGGCCCGCTCGGTCGATGTCGACCCGGCTGACCAGGAAGCGCGGGTTGGACGCGGTGGCTATCACCGTCATCAGGTAGCGGTCCTCGGCCGGGCTGACCGCCTCGTGGCTCTTCTGCCACGGCTGCCCGGTGGGCACGAAGACCACCTGCTCCAGGCCGAACTGGGCCTGCACCTCGCTGGCGGCCACCAGGTGACCGTGATGAATGGGATCGAAGGTGCCACCCATGACCCCGATCCGGCGACGAGACATAGCTGCCAAGCCTAGAAAGGCATCCCCGCCGAGCGCGCGGTGGGGCGTCGCGAAGTGTTGCGGATCGCACCCGCACCGTGAGGCCCGACCCCGCCCCCCGCCGGGCCGGGCCCCACGCCCCTCATCAACCGTGTGGTCCGGCCTGGGACTCCCCCTCCCAGGCCGGGCCGCACGGCCCCCGCCGACCGCGGAGCCCGGCCCAAGCTCCCCCCTGAGCCGGGCCCCGCGGCCCTGCGCGACCCTCGGCGGCTGGGGGCCCACCTCGGATCGCGGGCGCTGCCGTGTTTCAGGCGCGCACCGGTGTGACCCCGCGCCTGGAGGGCTATGACGCGACCTCGAACGTGTCCTGCGTCACTCTTCCGGGGCGATCACCCGGCCCGTGTCGACGTCCTTGACCAGGATCGCCTCGACCGGGCAGGACTCGGCCGCGTCCACCACCTCGTCGGCCGGTTCCACCTGCGCCCGCTTCGCGCACGAGTAGCCGTCCACCATCTCGAAGTGGTCCGGCGCCACGCCCGCGCACATGCCGCTGCCGATGCAGTCGTGCGAGATCTCGATCGACCAGCTCATTCGCCACCTCTTTCAGATATGAGCGAGATCACTCGACACCTTGCCACGCCAGCAGCATCTTCCGGGGCCCTCGGACGAGCATTCCGCTCTTCCACTCGACGTCCTCGGCGGAGGTCGCGAAGCGCAGCCCCGGCAGCCGCGTCAGCAGCGTGCGGAGCGCGACCTGCAGCTCCATCCGCGCGAGCTGGGCGCCGAGGCAGTGGTGCGGGCCGTGGCCGAAGCCGATGTGCGTGGCCTCCTGGCGGGTCAGGTCGAGCAGCTCCGGATCGCTGAACACCGACTCGTCGCGGTTGGCGGCGGCAGTGCTGACCATGACCGGCTCGCCCGCGCGGACCAGCACGCCGCCCAGCTCGACGTCCTCGGTGGCGTACCGGGGGAACCCGGCGCCGCTGCCGAGCGGCACGAAGCGCAGCAGCTCCTCGACCGCCTGCGGGATCCCGTCCAGGTCCGCGCGCAGCGCGGCCAGCTGCTCGGGGTGGGTGAGCAGGACGTAGACGAAGTTCGGGATCTGGGTGGCGGTGGTCTCGTGCCCGGCCACCAGGATCCCGGCCGCCAGCCGGACCAGCTCCTCCTCGGACAGCTTGTCCTGCTCGTCGCGGGCCTCGATCAGCGCGGTGAGCAGGTCGTCGGCCGGTTCCGCGCGGCGCTCGGCGATCAGCCCGGCCATGTAGTCGAGCATCCGGTCCATGTAGTCGGTGACCTGCTCCGGGGTGAGCTTCGTGGTGGACAGGAACGCCTCCGACCACACCCGGAAGTCCGCGCGGTCGGCGTAGGGCACGCCGAGCAGCTCGCAGATGACGGTGATCGGCAGCGGCAGCGCGAAGTCCTCGACCAGGTCGGCCGGGGCGCCGCGCTGCAGCATCCCGTCGACCAGGTCGTCGGCGATCTCCTCGGCGCGGGGGCGCAGCCGTTCCACGCGGCGCGCGGTGAAGGCCTTCGCGACGAGCTTGCGCAGGCGGGTGTGCTCGGGCGGGTCCATGGTCAGCAGCCCGCCGTTCGAGGTGTTAGGACGCATCCTCGGCTCGTCGTGGTGCAGCACCGCGGCCCGGCTGAACCGCGGGTCGCCCAGGACGACCTTGGCGTCCTCGTAGCGGGTCGCCAGCCACGCGGTCTCGCCGTAGGGCAGCTGGATCCGGGTGAGCGGTTCCTGCTTGCGCAGCTGGGCGTAGAGGGGATCGAGGTCGAGCTTCTCGGCTTCGCTGAACGGGTAGGTCCTCGACACAGTTCCGCCTCTCTGTCCCGCCTCTCCGCGTTTTTCAGTGGTGGTTGCGCTTGGGGCCATTCTCGCGTTTCGCGGTTTCTGGTGGCTGGGTTGCATCACGGTCCCCTGAGGTGCGGTTGAGTAGGACTCGACACAAGGGGCGTCATGACCGCTTCCGGTCGACGCTGTGTAAGCGGTTGCTTACATCTTCACCGTACGCAGCCCCTCGGTTACCCGCACGCGTCGATCACCTTTCGTCCGGAAGATCCGTTCGCTCCAGCAGGACCGAGATCCCGCGCGCGACGTAGCGCGCCACGACGTCCGGATCGGCCTGCGCCAGCGGGCTCTTGCCCAGCACCGAGCGGACCATCCCGAGGCCGAACAACCACGCCAGCACCAGGTCCGCGCGCAGCTCGGCGTCCTCGGCGTCGGTCAGCTCCGCCAGCCCGGCGGTGTAGCGGGCGCCGAGCTCCTCGCGCAGCACGTGCGCGGCGCGCTCGTCGCTGTAGGAGCGCAGCATCGCGGCGATCGGGTGCTCGTCACCGCTGAGCTGGTCGGCGGCCAGCAGACCGTCGAGCATGCGCCGCGGCAGCCCCTCGGGCGGCTGCGCTTCGATCAGCCGAGCGCTGTTGTGGCTGAGCACCGCGGCGAACAGCTCCTGCTTGGAGCCGAAGTAGCGGAACAGCAGCGCCTGGTTGACCCCGGCCCGCGCCGCCACGTCGCGCACCGTGGTCGCGGTGAAGCCGCGCTCGGCGAACAACGCCGACGCGGCCTGCAGCAGCGCTTCCTTGGTGGCGGCCGAATCCCGCTTGCGGCGCGGGCCCGCGGTCAACTCAGCTCCCCGGGCAGGAGCTCGGGGTCGCCGGGGCGCTGCCCGGCCGCACGTGCCCGTCGCCGAAGACCAGCCACTTGGTCGAGGTCAGCTCCGGCAGCCCCATCGGGCCCCGGGCGTGCAGCTTCTGCGTCGAGATGCCGATCTCCGCGCCCATCCCGAACTCGCCGCCGTCGGTGAACGCGGTGGAGGCGTTGACCATCACCGCCGCCGCGTCGACCTGCGCGGTGAACTGCCGCGCGGCGCGGACGTCGCTGGTCACGATGGCCTCGGTGTGCCCGGAACCGTGCTCCCGGATGTGCTCGACCGCGGCGGGCAGCGACTCCACCACGGCGGCGGCGATGTCCGCGGACAGGAACTCGGTGTCCCAGTCCTCCTCGGTCGCGGGCACCACGTTCGCGCCGCCGACGGCCACCACCTGCTCGTCGCCGTGCACGGTCACGCCCGCACCGCCCAGCTCGGCGATGGCGCGCGGCAGGAACTCCGCCGCGATGGCCTCGTGCACCAGGAAGGTCTCCGCTGCGTTGCACACGCTGGTGCGGCGGGCCTTGGCGTTGAGCAGGATGCGCAGCGCGGTGTCGATGTCGGCGCTCGCGTCGACGTAGACGTGGCAGTTGCCCACCCCGGTCTCGATCGCGGGCACCGTCGCGTTCTCCACCACCGCCGAGATCAGCCCGGCGCCGCCGCGCGGGATCACCACGTCCACCAGGCCGCGCGCGGTGATCAGGTGCTGCACCGAAGCCCGGTCGTGGCACGGCAGCAGCTGCACCGAGTCAGCGGGCAGCCCGTGCTCGACGACGACGTCGGCGAGGATCCCGACCAGCGCCGTGTTGGAGTTCTCCGCCGACGACGACCCGCGCAGCAGCACGGCGTTGCCCGCCTTGAGGGTGAGCCCGGCGGCGTCCACCGTGACGTTCGGACGACCCTCGTAGACGATCCCGACCACGCCCAGCGGCACCCGGACCTGCTGCAGCTGCAGGCCGTTGGGCAGCACGCTGCCGCGCACCACCTCGCCGACCGGGTCCGGCAGCCCGGCCACCGTGCGCAGGCCGTCGGCCATCGCCTCGATGCGCTCGGTGCTCAGGCTCAACCGGTCGATCAGGCCCTCCGGCATGCCGGACTCGCGGCCGTTGGCGACGTCGAGCTCGTTGGCGGCGAGGACGTCCGGGGCGCGCTTCACCAGCGCCTCGGCCATCGCGTGCAGCAGCGCATCCTTGGTGCTCCGGGTGGCCAGCGCGAGCTCCGCGGCCGCCCGCTTCGCCCGGCGCGCCGCGTCGAGGACCTGGTCCCGCAGCTGCTCGCCGGACGCCTTACCTGTGGTCGTGGTCGTGGTCACGGGCCCAGACTAATCCGTTCGGCCACCGGACCAGCACCGGATTTCGCACCGTCCCAGCCCCCGGACGACGCACGTCGGAGACGTCCGGTAGGAATCGGGGTCGTGGACGAACAGGCGCTTCGCGAACTCGCCGACGAACGACTCCGCGCGCTGGCCGGGCCCGAGGCGGCGCTGCGCGAGGACCAGTGGAGCGCGATCCGCGCCCTGGTGCTGGAGCGCCGCCGCGCGCTGGTCGTGCAGCGGACCGGCTGGGGCAAGTCGGCCGTGTACTTCATCGCCACCGCGCTGCTGCGCGAGCTCGGCGAAGGCCCGACCGTCATCGTCTCCCCGCTGCTGGCGCTGATGCGCAACCAGGTCGAGGCCGCGGCCGCGGCCGACGTGCACGCCGCGACGATCAACTCGGCCAACCCGGAGGAGTGGGCCGACGTCGAGGAGCGGGTCGCCGCGGGCGAGGTGGACGTGCTGCTGGTCAGCCCGGAGCGGCTGAACAACCCCGACTTCCTGGACACCATCCTGCCCGAGCTCACCCAGAACGCCGGGCTGCTGGTGGTCGACGAAGCGCACTGCATCTCCGACTGGGGCCACGACTTCCGCCCGGACTACCGGCGGCTGCGCACCCTGCTGACCGAGCTGCCCGAGGGCGTGCCGGTGCTGGCCACCACGGCCACCGCCAACGACCGGGTCGTGCAGGACGTCGCCGACCAGCTCGGCGTCGGCGGCGAGCACACCGACCCGCAGGAGACCCTGGTGCTGCGCGGCAGCCTGGACCGCGAGAGCCTGCGGCTCGGTGTGGTGCGGCTGCCCAGCGCCGAGGCGCGGCTGGGTTGGTTGGCCAGCCACCTCGAGGAGCTGCCCGGTTCCGGGATCATCTACACGCTGACCGTGGCCGCCACCGAGGAGATCTCCGCCTACCTGCGGGACCAGGGCTACGAGGTCGCCTCCTACTCGGGCCGCACCGATCCGGCCGAGCGGGAGCAGGCGGAAGCCGACCTGCTGGCCAACCGGGTCAAGGCGCTGGTGGCGACCTCCGCGCTGGGCATGGGCTTCGACAAGCCCGACCTCGGGTTCGTCGTCCACCTCGGCGCGCCGTCCTCCCCCATCGCCTACTACCAGCAGATCGGCCGCGCCGGTCGCGGTGTGCAGCGCGCGGAGGTCCTGCTGCTGCCCGGTCCGGAGGACCGCGACATCTGGAGCTACTTCGCCTCGCTGGCGTTCCCGCCGGAGCCGACCGTGCGCGCGGTGCTCGACGCGCTGGCGCAGCACGGGAAGATGTCGACGGCCGCGCTGGAACCGCACGTGGAGCTCGGCCGCAGCCGTCTGGAGATGGTGCTCAAGGTCCTCGACGTCGACGGTGCTGTGCGGCGGGTCAAGGGCGGCTGGGAGCCCACCGGCGAGCCGTGGCACTACGACGCCGAGCGCTACCAGCGCATCGCCGCCGAGCGGAAGGCCGAGCAGCAGGCGATGCTCGACTACCTCAGCACGTCCTCGTGCCGCATGGAGTTCCTGCGCCGCCAGCTCGACGACCCGCAGGCCGCGCCGTGCGGGCGCTGCGACAACTGCACCGGCTCCGGCTACTCCGGCGACGTCGACGACCAGGCCGTGCAGCAAGCGGAGGAACGGCTGCGCAGGCCCGGCGTCGAGGTGTCGCCGCGCAAGATGTGGCCCAGCGGCATGGATGCGCTGGGCGTTCCGCTGTCCGGCAAGCTGCCCGCCGACGAGCAGGCGAGCACCGGCCGGGCGGTCGGTCGGCTCACCGACATCGGCTGGGGCAACCGGCTCCGCGAGCTGCTCGCCACCGGCGCCCCCGACCAGGAGCTGCCGGACGACCTGTTCCAGGCGGCGATCAAGGTGCTGGCCGCGTGGGACTGGGCGCAGCGCCCCGTCGGCGTGGTCGCGCTCGGCTCGCGGACGCGCCCGAAGCTGGTGCGGAGCCTGGCCGAGCGGATCGCCAACATCGGGCGCCTGCCGCTGCTCGGCGAGGTGCTGACCAACCCGAACACCACGCCGCGCAGCGCCACCAACAGCGCCCAGCGCGTCGCTTCGCTGTGGCCGCAGTTCAAGGTCCCGGCGGAGCTCGCCGCGAAGCTGTCCGCAGTGGACGGTCCGGTGCTGCTGATGGACGACTACGCCGACACGGGGTGGACCATCACGGTGGTCAGCCGACTGCTCCGCCAGGCGGGCGCGCCCTCGGTGCTGCCGTTCACCCTCGCCACCACGAGCTAGCCGGTCCAGTCGGCGACCAGCTGGTCCAGGACCGGCATCGGGAGGGCACCGCTGCCCAGCACCACGTCGTGGAAGGCGCGCAGGTCGAAGGCCTCGCCCAGGGCCGCCCTGGCGCGGTCGCGCAGCCGCTGGAACTCCAGCCTGCCGACCATGTAGGACAGCGCCTGCCCCGGCATCTCCAGGTAGCGATCGGTCTCGGACTGGATGTCGATCTCGGGCAACGCGGTGTGCTCGCGCAGGTAGTCCACGGCCCGCTGGCGGGGCCAGCCGAAGGCGTGCAGGCCGGTGTCCACCACCAGCCGCGCCGCGCGCATCGAGTCCATGGCGAGCATGCCCAGCCGCGCCACGTCGTCGGTGTACCACCCGGCTTCGTCGGCGAAGCGCTCCGCGTACAGGCCCCAGCCCTCGGCGTAGGAGTTGACCCAGGCGTACTGCCGGATCTCCGGCACCCCGGTCAGCTCCTGGGCGAGGGTGACCTGGAAGTGGTGCCCTGGCACGGCCTCGTGGAACGCGGTCGCCTCCGCGAGGAAGCGCGGGCGCTGCTCGGCCAGGTGGGTGTTGGCGTAGTAGGTGCCGGGGCGGGAGCCGTCGGGCGGGCCGGGCAGGTAGTACGCCGCGGGGGCGTTCGGGGCCAGCTCCGCCGGGACCGGTTCCACCTGGCAGCGCTGCGCGGGCAGCTTCCCGAACCACTCCGGCGCAGCGCGCTCCGCCCGCTCGATCGCGGCCCTGGCGGCGTCCAGCAGCTCCTGCTCGCCCGACCAGCGCAGGGCAGGATCGGTGCGCATCCGCTGCTGGACCTCGGCCGCTGTGCGCAGCCCGAAGATCCGCGAGCCGATCTCCGCGTACTCCTCGGCGAGCTCCGCGACCAGCTCGACCCCGGTCCGGTGCAGCTCCTCCGGGGTGCGGTCGGTCGTCGTGTGCATCCGGGCCAGCGCCGCGTAGGTCGCCGCTCCGTCCGGCAACCAGCACAACCCCGCGCGTTCGTCCGGACGCCCGTGCTGCTGGATCTCCGCGCGCAGGACCTCGCGGTACTCGGCGAAGGCCGGGCGCACCACCTCCGCGAGCAGCTCGTCGCGCTCGGCCGCGGCTTCCAGCGGGACCAGGTGCAGCGGATCGGATTCCGGTGCGGCGAGATGCGCGTCCAGGTGTTTGACGGCCTCCCGCACCGAGCGCGCGATCGGCAGCCGACCGGCGGAAACGCCGAGGCGGAGGCGCTCCGCCCCCTGGGCCAGGAACTCGGGGATCGCCGCGAGCCGGGTCAGGAAGTCCTGCTCGTGCTGCACACCTCTCGGGCGCGTGCTGGCGAGCACCATCAGCAGCTTGCCCAGCGGCGAGGTCTCGCTGTCGTGCACGGTGTGCTCGACGATCCGGGAATCGATCCGGGTGATGACGGATTCGGCCTGCTGCACCACGACGCCGAGCGTGATCCGGTCGTCCCCGGTGGCCTCGATCCGGCCTGCGGCGGCGAGGATTCCGGATGCGCGATCGCGCAGCGCGCGCTCTGCTGCTCCGGACAAGTCGTTGAGGCGGTCCCGGGTGCTCGGCAAATCGACGAGCAGTTCGTTCAGCGGATCAGCGGCGGCGATCAGTTCGAGGGCTTCATCGGCGAGTTCGCGCACTGTCGTCACCGCGACAGTCTGCCGCGCCGAACAACAGAATTTCGCCCGATCGGGTCGGAATTTGCACAATTCTTCGCAAAATCGCCAGCACCCGGCCGGGCACGGTGCCCCCTCCCCGCGGGGCACCGCTGGTCGTCAGCCGTCGAACCGGCCTGCGCGGATCCCGGCGACGAAAAGTCGCCACTGCGCACCGGAAACGGTGAAGTACCCACCCGCCCGGTGCTTGGAATCGCGGACCGCCGCACCATCACCGCAGCGGCCGACCTCCACGCAATCGGTTTCCTGCGCCGACCTGCTCGACTTCCGCCAACCGACCGGTTGTGCCGTAATCACGCAAGAGCCTCCATCTCGTTCGCACACTTCGTGATGAACGCGATCGACTCGGCGTCGTCCATCGCGAACGAGAGCAGGGTAGTGATCGCCTCCAGGTATTCCTGCGCGAGTCCGGGGTTGTAGAGGAAAGCGGACGACCGGTAGTGCTCCAAATGCACGATCGGCTGGGCTTTGGGGAATTCGAACACCACGAACGGGCCGACGTGCCCGGGGTGCCAGGTGGTGCAGCCGCTGGGCAGCACCCGGACGTCGATGTTGGGCCACTCCGCCAGTTCCGCCACCTTGTGGAGCTGCTCGGCCATCACCTCGTGCCCGCCGATCGGCTCGCGCAACGCGTTCTCGCTGATGATCGCGGTCAGCTCCGGGGCGTCGCGGGCGGCCAGCACCTCGCGGCGACCGAGGCGCATGAGCACCAGCTTCTCCACCTCCCCGACGGGCTTGCCGTGCATCACCGCCCGCGCGTAGTCGGAGGTCTGCAGCAGGCCGGGGATCAGACCGGTGGCGACGTTGGTGATGCGGGTCGCGGTGCGCTCGAACTCGATCAGCGCGGTCAGCTCCTGCCGGACCCCAGCGCGGTCCGCGGTGAGCCAGTTCGGCGCGTCGGCGTCGCGCGCCATCTCGACGAGTCGATCACGTTCAGTAGCCGAAACGCCCAACGCGGTCACGAAAGCGGCAACCACTTCCGGCGAAGGCACGGACCGCCCGGTCTCGTAGCGCATCAGCTTGACGTGGTTGGTGTCGAGCTCGTGTGCCAGCGCACGCAGGCTCCGACCGACCGCTTCCCTGGCTTCGCGCAGCTCAGCGCCGAGCGCGCGGGCCTTCGGCGTACCGCCGGTGGTACGGGTCATGAAACACAGCGAAACAGAATTCCGCGCCGGTAACTACTACCTGTTCAGGTAATTGGCCCCGCGTTTCAGTACCACCAGAATGGTACGCGCGACGACGAACGACCAGGAGCACCACATGCGGACACCGCCCGCCGCCGCGGCGACCAGCGCCCCGACCGCGCGAGTCGCCCGGCCATCCGGTTCCGCGGCCCCACCGACGTCTCGCCACCGAACCCGGCTGCCAGGACGCGACCCACTCGCGGTGGTCGCCTCCGGTCGACTTGGAACAGGCGGTGATCGCGCATGCCACACCCGTTTCGCTGGCAACCCGGCGAAGGTCAGCGGCACGCCACGCTGAAACCACGCCCGAAGGGCGGCTTTCCGGACGACGCGCAGATCGAGACGTTGTGCGGCACGCAGATCACTGTGGACAACTCCGACGTGGCGTGGCTGTGGACGACCTGCCCGGAGTGCAACCGGGGCGCGCACGAGCTGGCCGGGACCCCGATAGTGCCCGGCTGACCGAGCGCAAGGACTTCCCACGGGCTGAGAACACAGTCGGCGAAGCCGTCCGCGCTTGTGGAAGCGGCGCCAGCCGCTTGCATCCACCCGTGCAAGGCGACCACCGGCGGGTTCTGAGCGGTTTCCCGGCGAGGACGGCCCCTCCGCCGTGTATTGGACATACATCAGGAGGGGCACCCGCAGTCCGGGGAAGCTCTCAGGTTCCGCCAAGCGACCACGCACGCAACGCGACCACCAACAGTCATTGAGTTCGGATCTTCCGAACGGACGTCGCAGACCGTACTGTGTCGTCACCCGTTCGAGGTCCGGAGTGCATGGACATGCCTCCAGGACGCGGGCGTCCTGCCACGACACCGGAGGATGCGATGTCCCAAGGCACGGCGACGACCGGCGAATCCCGGCTGCCCATGCGGACCCTGGTCGCCGCGAGCATCGGCAACGCCGTGGAGTGGTACGACTGGACTGTTTACACGGCGTTCAGCGTCTACTTCGCGCACGCGTTCTTCCCCGGTGAGCTCGCGCTGATCAACACCCTGGCCACGTTCGCGCTGGCGTTCTTCTTCCGCCCGCTCGGCGGCTGGCTGCTCGGCCGGTTCGCCGACCTGCGCGGCCGCAAGACGGCGATGCTGGTGACCATCTCGCTGATGGCCGGTGGTTCGCTGGTGATCGGCCTGCTGCCCACGTTCGACACGATCGGCTGGGCGGCGGCGGTGCTGCTGGTGCTGGCGCGCGTCAGCCAGGGCCTGTCGCTGGGCGGCGAGGTGTCCAACGCCTCGGCCTACCTGGCGGAGATCGCCCCGGCGGCCAAGCGCGGCCGCTACTCGGCGTTCTTCTACATCTCGACCGGTACCGCGCTGCTCGTCGCCTCGCTGCTGGGCTTCCTGCTGACCGCGCTGCTCACCGAGCAGCAGCTCACCGACTTCGGGTGGCGCATCCCGTTCATCATCGGCGGTGTGCTCGGCCTGCTGGGCATCTGGTTGCGCCGGACCCTCGAGGAGACCGAGCAGTTCGAGGACAACCAGGCCAAGGCCAAGGCGCTGAAGAATCCACTGTGGATCACGCTGACGAAGCACCCGAAGGCGGTCGGGCAGCTGGTGGGCTTCAGCATGCTCTCGACGCTGTGCTACTACACGTTCTTCAGCGCGCTGACGCCGTTCGCGGTGAAGAACCGCGGCGCGGACGCCACCGACGTGTTCCTGGCGCTGTCGATCGCCACCGCGCTGTTCATCGCCCTGCAGTACCCGGTCGGCGCGCTGTCGGACCGCTTCGGCCGCAAGCCGCAGCTGCTGATCTGGTCGGCGGCCACGGCGATCCTCATCGTGCCGCTGTCCGGCCTGGTGCGCCCGGGCTTCTGGAACCTGCTGGTCGTCTTCTGCGTCGGCATCGCGCTCTACACAGCGATGACCTCGATCGCCCCGGCGATCATGTCCGAGCTGTTCCCGACCGAGCTGCGCGGTCTGGGCATCGGCGCCTGGTACAACCTCACCGTCGCGGTCTTCGGCGGCACGGCACCGCTGGTCATCCAGGCCCTGGCCCGCTACGAGCTGTCCTCGCTGTTCTTCTGGTACATCGCGGTCGGCGCGGCCATCGCCTTCTTCGTGATCCGCACCCTCCCCGAAACCCGGGGCACCGAACTCCGCTGACGCCGGTCGGCTGAAGTGCGGCGGGCTACCGCACTCGATCAACTCCTGCGGAGCCCGCCACCTTCTAAAGATCGAGAAACCGCCGGATCATCGAGCGAACCTCGGCAAGCGTTCTCCGGTCGCTCTCGCCCACAGGGCGGCGCAGCCTGTCGTCGATACCGCTTACCTCGGGGGTGCCTCAGCGGAGAGGGACGAGGTCGTCGGCGTGGACCACTTCGCGGCGTTGTTCCGGGGGGAGCTGGTGGCTGGAGCGGCCGATGAGGTCCGGGAGCTCCGCCGCGTCGTAGGCGACCACTCCGCGGGCCACCACCACGCCGGACGGGTTGACCAGCTCCACCACGTCACCGCCGTCGAAGGCGCCCTCCACCGCGGTGATGCCCGCGGCCAGCAGGGAGCGGCGGCGCTTGACCACCGCCGCGACCGCTCCGTCGTCCAGCCACAGGCGCCCGTTGGCGTCGGCCGCGTGCGCCAGCCAGAAGCGGCGGGCCGACAGGCGGCTGCCCGTGGCGGCGAAGGCGGTGCCCACGTCCGCCGGTCCCAGCGCGCGCTCGGCCTGCGCTGCCGAGGTCAGCAGGACCGGGATGCCCGACGAGCAGGCGACCCGGGCCGCCCCCACCTTCGACGCCATGCCTCCGGTGCCGAGCCCGGACGCACCGGTGCTGCCCGCCTGCACGCCGACCATGTCCGCATCGCCGTTGACCTCGCGGATCACCGATGCGCCGCCGCGCCGCGGGTCCCCGTCGTAGAGGGCGTCCACATCGGACAGCAGGATCAGCGCGTCCGCTCCCACGAGGTGCGAGACTAGGGCGGCGAGCCGGTCGTTGTCGCCGAAGCGGATCTCGGTGGTGGCCACCGTGTCGTTCTCGTTGACCACCGGCACCGCGCCCAACCCCAGCAGCCGGTGCAGGGTGCGCTGGGCGTTGCGGTAGTGGCCGCGGCGCATCACGTCCTCCGCGGTGAGCAGGACCTGGCCGACCGTCAGCCGATAACGCGAAAAGGATTCGGCGTAGGCGTGCGCGAGGGACTGCTGGCCGACGCTCGCCGCCGCCTGCTGGGTCGCCAGGTCCCGCGGCCTGCGGCGCAACCCCAGCGGCGCGAGCCCCGCCGCGATCGCACCCGAGGACACCAGCACCACCTGGCACCCGGACGCCACCCGCCGGGCCAGCGAGTCGACCAGCGCCGCCAGCCGCTCGGTGTCCAGCCCGCCTTCCGCGGTGGTGAGCGACGAGGAACCGACCTTCACCACGATCCGCTGCGCGGCCGCGACCGCCTTCCGCGTCGCCGAGAGCTCCTCGCTCACCGACCCGTCCTCCTCAGAACCAGTCTTCGATCCTGGTTTTTGATCTTTTGTCCTTGAGCGGCGCCAGCCGCTTGGCCCGCCCTCGCAACCGGCACCGCCGCGGGTTCTCAGCGTTCGCCTGGCGAGGACAGCCCGCTCGCCGTGCACTGGTCAGCCAGGCGGGCGCTGAGGTTCCGCTACCGGCACCGCCACGCAAGACGAGCAATCTAGTCCTGGTCCTCCAGGAAGCGGCCGGATTCGTCCAGGGAGCTGCGGCGCGCCTTCTTCGCGGCCTTGCGCTCGCTGGCGGAGACCCGGTCGTCGTGCTCGATGCGCAGGTCGGTGCCGCGGCGGCCGAGCACACCGGCCACGCCCGCCGGGGTGGACGGCTCCCAGTCGAAGGTCATGCTGCCGATGGTCACCTGGCTGCCCGGCTCCGCGCCCTGCTTGGCCAGCGCGTCCTCCACGCCCAGCTTGGCCAGCCGGTCCGCCAGGAAGCCGACCGCCTCGCTGTTGTTGAAGTCGGTCTGCCGCACCCAGCGCTCCGGCTTCTCGCCGCGCACCACGTACGCGTCCTCGACCTCGGGGTCCGGCTCGACGGTGAACCCGCCGTCGTCGACCGCGGTCGGGCGGACCACCACGCGCGCCGGTTCCGGCGGCGGCAGCTGCGCCCGGTAGCGCTCCACCTCGGCGGCCATCGCGAAGCTCAGCTCCCGCAGGCCGTCGCGGGAGGCGGTGGACACCTCGAACACCGGCCAGCCGCGGGCCTCGACGTCGGCGCGCACCAGCTCGGCCAGCTCGCGGGCCTCCGGCACGTCCATCTTGTTGAGCACCACCATGCGCGGGCGCTCGGCCAGGTCGACACCGCCCTGCTCCGCCTTCAGCGCGGGCGTGTACTGCGCGAGCTCGTGCTCCAGCGCGTCCACATCGGACAGCGGGTCGCGGCCGGGTTCCAGGGTGGCGCAGTCGACCACGTGCACCAGGACGGCGCAGCGCTCGATGTGCCGCAGGAAGTCGAGGCCGAGGCCGCGGCCCTCGCTGGCGCCCGGGATGAGCCCGGGCACGTCGGCCACGGTGAACACGGTCTCGCCCGCGGTGACCACGCCCAGGTTGGGCACCAGCGTGGTGAACGGGTAGTCGGCGATCTTCGGGCGCGCGGCGGACAGCACCGAGATCAGCGACGACTTGCCCGCCGAGGGGAAGCCGACCAGGCCCACGTCGGCGACCGACTTGAGCTCCAGCACCAGCTCCAGCTGCTCCCCCGGCTCGCCCAGCAGGGCGAAGCCCGGGGCCTTGCGCGCCTTGGACGCCAGCGCCGCGTTGCCCAGACCACCGCGCCCGCCGGCCGCGGCGACGAAGGTGGTGCCGACGCCGACCAGGTCGGCCAGCACCTCCCCGTCCGGGCTCAGCACCACGGTCCCGTCCGGGACCGGCAGCACCAGGTCCTCGCCCTGGGCGCCGTTGCGCATGCCGCCCTTGCCCGGCTTGCCGTTGGAGGCGCTCGCGTTGGGCCGGTAGTGGAAGTCCAGCAGGGTGTGCACGTTCGGGTCGACGACCAGCTGCACGTCGCCGCCCTTGCCGCCGTTGCCGCCGTCCGGCCCGCCCAGCGGCTTGAACTTCTCCCGGTGCACCGAGGCGCAGCCATGCCCGCCGTCGCCAGCCGCGACGTGGATGGTCACGCGGTCAACGAACCGCGACACGAATGCCTCCAGGAAGATCGAGCCGAGCCGGGCCCGGCGGTAGCACGCTCTGACCTGGTTCAACGGCGGCGGGGCCGCCCCTCATCCCCGAACCAGGTCCGAAAACAGCGACGAGGGGCGGGCCGGACTAGCCGGACCCGCCCCTCGTCGGGAAGTACTCGCAGTCGAGAGCCGGATCAGGCCTCGACCGGCTTCACGCTGACGGCCTTGCGGCCCCGGTAACGACCGAACTCGACGGTACCGGCCTCCAGCGCGAACAGGGTGTCGTCGTTGCCGCGACCCACGTTCAGACCCGGGTGGAACTTGGTCCCGCGCTGACGGATCAGGATCTCGCCGGCCTTGACGACCTGGCCGCCGTAGCGCTTCACCCCGAGGTACTTGGGGTTCGAGTCGCGGCCGTTCCGAGAGCTGGATGCGCCCTTCTTGTGTGCCATGACTACTCAGGTCCTCACTTGTTGATGCCGGTGACCTCGACGCGGGTCAGCTTCTGGCGGTGACCCTGCCGCTTGTGGTAGCCGGTCTTGTTCTTGAACTTGTGGATGCGGATCTTGGGGCCCTTGGTCTGCTCGACCAGCTTGCCGGTCACCGACACCTTGGCCAGCGCGTCGGCGTCGGTCGTGACATCGGTGCCATCGACGACCAGAAGTGCCGGGAAACTGACCTCGGAGCCCAGCTCGCCCTCGAGCTTCTCGACCTCGACGACGTCTCCGACAGCCACCTTGTACTGCTTGCCGCCGGTCTTGACGATCGCGTACATGAGTCGGAAGTCTCCTGCTGCTCGGTTTCGCTACTTTCACCAGGTCTGCGGCGGACGTCCACCCCGACCCGAAAGGATCGAGGATTCCTACCACGCCGCTGGTGCAGCGCCTCGGTGGGGTTCCCGTCCCAGCAGCGCGAAGCACCGCTCGAAACAGGCGTTTTGTCTCTCCGCCCGTCCGGCGGCGAGAAGTTCTCACCCATCATACAGACCGCTTCTCGGGTCCCGATCGGCCGGGGCCGCACCAAGCGGCGCGCACGGCTGCCGGACCCGGCGACGGGCGAGCCGCGACAGCGTAAGGCGGCCCGGTCGGTGCGGTCAAATCGACCCCTTCCGAAAGAAGGTGCCGGGCCCCCTCGATCGCTTGCTACGGTAGGTCGCCGTTCTACTTGATCTGGGGAAACACCTTCGTGACTGACATCGCACCGGGGACCGAGCAGGACGAGCGCGCCGCCTCCGGGCCCCCTTCGCGCCCAAGCCCGCTGCACCGGTTCGGCCCGCTGCTGCTCGGCCTGTCGGCGATCGTTCCGCCGCTGCTGATGCTCCGGGAAGTGCTGCGCTACCCGCAGATGCACTTCTACGACTACTGGTGGGTGCTGCTGGACCTCACCAACGACGACGGCACGCTGCGCCCGGAAGCGCTCCTGGGCTTCCGCAACGAGCACCCGTTCGTGCTGCCCAGCCTGCTGTTCTGGCTCAGCGCGCGGTACGGCGACGGGCTGAACCAACCGCTGGGCCTGGTGATCATCGCCTTCGGCGTGATCAGCGTGCTGCTGGTGCGGGCGATGCTGCCGGAGGGCCTGAACCGCTGGCAGCGCGCCGGGCTGGTCGCGGCCACCTCGACGCTGGTGTTCAACCCGCACGGCATCCACAACTACGTGCGCTCGATGAGCGGCGCGTCCTGGATCCTCGCGCTGATGCTGGTGCTCGCCGCGCTGCTGGCGATGCAGCGCAACCACCGGGTGTGGGCGATCGTCTTCGGGCTGCTGGCGTCGATCAGCTACGGCACCTCGTTCGCGGTGTGGCCCGCGCTGGCCCTGATCGCCTGGTTGCGCGGGGACCGCCGCCGGTGGGTGGCGGCGCCGTTGGCGGTCGGGGTCGTCGTGGTGCTGTCCTGGCTGGTGCTGCGCGGTCCGCAGGGCGGCGGGGGCGCCTCGCCGACCGACGACCCGGCGCAGGCGCTGCTGGCCGGGCTGAGCATGCTCGGCATGGTGTGGACCGGCACCGAACCGGCGATCGCGCTGATCGCGGGCGTGGCCGGGCTGGCGGTGCTGGTGGCGCACGCCCAGCAGACGCCGGAGCAGCGGCGCAGCGCGGCGCCCTGGTGGGGGCTGGCGGTCTACGCCGTCGGGTGCGCGGTGATGATCTCCGGCTCGCGCGCCGCGTTCGGCGAGTCGGCCGGGCTGCAGAGCCGGTACAACAGCATGACCGCCGCGCTGTGGATCGCGCTGCTGGTGATCGTGGTCGCCTGGCCCAAGCTGCCGAAGCTGCGCACCGTCACCGTCGCGGGCACCGTCCTGGCCACCGTCGCGCTGGGCGCGCCGATGGCGCAGAGCGTCCGGTCCGACGCGCCGAACCAGGACCTGCTGGCCATCGCCGCCCGCATCGGGCACCCGGACGCCTTCACCGACCGGTTCCCGGAACCGGACCGCCTGCTGCCGCGCCTGCAGGCGCTGGGCCACTACCCGTTCTCCCCGGAGTTCACCCTGGGCTGCCCCGACGGCCTGGAGATCGGCGACCGGGTCAGCACCGCGAACTGGCGCACGCCCAGCCAGGGCGCGCTGCGGGAACCCCGCCCGGACGGCTGGGACGTGGTGCTCAACGTCGAGACCGACGAGGTCCAGGGCGGGGCGCGGATGCTCAAGGGCTGGGCGATCTCCGGCATCGAGCGCGCCAGCTGCGTCGCGGTGCTCGACCAGAGCGGCACGGTGATCGGCGGCGGGGTGGTCGACATCCCGCGCTCCGACGCCGAGGCGCAGACGCCGGGCATCGAGATCGGGCTCGGCTTCGAAGCGGTCGCACCGGCCCAGCCGGGCCTGCTGCGCGTCGCGTTCCACTTCCCCGACGGCTGGTGGATCCGGCCCCTCACCGAGAACCCGCAGGTGGCGTCATGACGTGCACCCCGTCCCCGCAGGTGTCGCTGCTCACCCCGGCGAAGAACGAGCAGGACAACCTGCCCGAGCTGTTCGCCCAGATCAGCCGGGCCATGGCGGCGCAGGACCGCACCTGGGAGCTGGTGGTCGTCGACGACGGCAGCACCGACGGCAGCTGGCGGGTGATCAGCGAGCACGCGGCGCGGGACCCGCGGATCCGCGGCATCCGGCTGCGCCGCAACTTCGGCAAGGCCGCCGCGCTGGCCGCCGGGGTCGCCGAGGTCCGCGGCGAGCTGCTGGTCACGCTGGACGCCGACCTGCAGGACGACCCGGCCGAGATCCCGCGGCTGCTGGCCGAGCTGGACGCGGGGGCCGACCTGGTCAGCGGGCACAAGGCGAACCGGCAGGACCCGCTGGGCAAGCGGCTGCCGTCGAAGGTGTTCAACTGGTTCACCGGGCTGATCACCGGCCTGAAGCTCTCCGACCACAACTGCGGGCTCAAGGCCGCGCGGACCGAGGTCTACCGGCGGGTTCCGCTGTACGGCGAGCTGCACCGCTACATCCCGGCGCTGGCGCACCAGCTGGGCTACCGGGTCGCCGAGCTGGCCGTGCACCACCGGCCGCGGCTGCACGGCAAGTCCAAGTACGGCTTGGAGCGCTACCTGCGCGGCGCGCTGGACCTGCTCACGGTGGTCGCGCTGACCCGGTACGGGCGGCGCCCGGCGCACCTGTTCGGCGGGCTGGGGATGCTGGCCGGGACGATCGGCACGCTGATCCTGCTGTACCTGACCGGTGTGTGGTTGTTCACCGACCAGCCGATCGGCACCCGGCCGCTGCTGACGCTGGGCATCCTGCTGGAGATCTTCGCGGTGCAGATGATCTCGGTGGGGCTGCTCGCCGAGCTGGTGCTGCACCGCACCGGCCGGGACCGCGACGTCGAGGTCCTCGTGGCCGATCAGACCGCGGTTCCCGAGCCCGGCCCGAAAGATCAACTACCAGCGGGTAACGACGTGGGGACCGGGCGGTAACGGCGCGCCCACCGCCGGGGGTGCACTCGTCCGGCTGCGATCACACCCCCGTAAGGTGCTGCGCGTGCACTCGGCGAAGCGACTTCGGCTGTCTGCCGCAATCCTCGGAACCGTCGGGACGGTGCTCGCCCTCCTGATCCCGTTCCTCCCGGTCAACCACGACATCGCCACGCTGAGGTGGCCGACCGCGGAGGGCACCAGATCGGTGTCCGCGCCGCTGGTCGCCTACTCACCGCTGTGGTTGGACGCGGAGGTGCCGTGCGCCGCCGTGCGGAGCCTCGACGAGCGCACCGCCGGGCCCGGCATGCTGCTGAGCACCAACCCGCCGTCCTCGGACTTCGGCAAGCTGACCGGCCTGGTGCTGCAGGTCGACGACGGCCAGGTCGCGCTGTTCTCCAAGGGGCGGCAGGTCAGCACCGTCGACCTCCCGGCCGGTGACTGCAGCATCACGCTGCGGGCGGACGCCTCGGGCACCACCGCCACCGTCGGCGGCAAGCAGTGGGCGCACGTGCTCGGCGACCAGCGGCCCCAGCTGACCGGCATCTACTCCGCGCTGGACAACGCGGTCGACGACGTCCGGGGCCTGTCCTTCGAGGCCCGCGTGGACAACCGGTTCAGCACCGAGCCGACGGTGCTGAAGGTGGTCGTGATGGCGCTGACCGTCGCGGCGTTCATCGGTTGCATCGTGTGCCTGCGGCGGTTGGACGTGCGCGCCGGGCGGCGGGCACCGCGCCTGGCCCCGACCGGCTGGTGGAAGCCGACGCTGCGGGACACGGCGGTGTTCGCCACGTTGGGCGTGTGGTGGCTGATCGGGGCGATGACCTCCGACGACGGCTACGTGCTCAGCATGGTGCGCTCGGAGCAGAGCGCCGGGTACGTCAGCAACTACTACCGCTGGTTCGCCAACCCCGAATCGCCGTTCGGCTGGTTCTACGAGCCGTACGCGCTGTGGGTGCAGATCTCCACCGCGACCCCGTGGGTGCGGCTGCCCGCGCTGCTGATGGGCATCGTGTCCTGGCTGCTGATCAGCCGGGAGGTGCTCCCGCGGCTCGGCCAGCAGGTGCGGCGCTCCAACGCCGCCGGTTGGGCCGCCGCCGCGGTGTTCCTGGCGTTCTGGCTGCCCTACAACAACGGCCTCCGCGCCGAGCCGGTCGTGGTGCTGTTCTCGCTGCTGGCGCTGTGCGCCGTCGAGCGCGCCGTGGCCACCGGGCGGCTGATGCCCGCCGCACTGGGCCTGGTGGGCGCGGCGCTGTCGGTCGGCGTCAACCCGCACGGCCTGGTCGCCGTGCTGCCCTACATCGCCGCGATCAAGCCGCTGTTCCGGCTGGTCCGCAAGCGGGCGCAGGAGTTCGGCTGGCTGCCGGTGCTGGCGCCGATCTCCGCGTCCGGGTTCGTCATCCTGACGCTGGTCTTCTACGACCAGACCTTCCGGTCCGTGCTGGACTCGATGGAGCTCAAGACCACCTTCGGCCCGAACGGCCGGTGGTACGAGGAGCTCAGCCGCTACAGCCTGCTGTTCAGCCAGAGCCCGGACGGTTCGCTGACCCGGCGCTTCCCGGTGCTGCTGGTGATCCTCTGCCTGGTGACCTGCGCCGTGGTGCTGCTGCGCCGCAACCGCATCCGGGGCGCGGCGCTGGGCCCGAGCCGACGGCTGCTGGCCATCACCGCGATGTACTTCGGGGTGCTGGCCCTCACCCCGACCAAGCACACGCACCACTTCGGCATCTTCGCCGCGGTCGGCGGTGCGCTGGCCGCGCTGACGGCCTTGGCGACCAGCACCACGGTGCTGCGCTCGCGGCGCAACCGGGCGGCGTTCGTGGCCGGGCTGATGGTGATCCTGGCGTTCGCGGCCACCGGGCCCAACGCCTGGTGGTACGTCTCGGGCTGGGGCATCCCCTGGTTCGACAAGCCGCCGTCGATCAAGGGCTACAACTTCAGCACGCTGTTCCTGGTCTTCGCCGCGATCGCGGGGATCATCGCGCTGATCGAGCACCTGCGCATCGACGAGAACAACCCGAAGGTCGTCGACGAGAGCTGGAACAGGGAGAAGCGCAGCCGGGCGCTGCGGCTGGGCACCGCACCCCTGTCGCTGCTGTGCGCCCTGCTGGTGCTCGGCGAGCTGGCGGCCTTCGGCAAGGCGATCCAGAAGCAGGACGACACCTACAACCTGGGTGTGGACAACATCAAGCAGCTGGCCGGGTCCAGCTGCGGGCTGTCCGACTACATCGACGTGGAGACCGACCCCCGGGCCGGGGTGCTGCCGGTGGCCCCGGACCAGCCGACGAAGGCCGCGCCGGTGACCGACAAGGCGGTGCCGGTCCCGCCGCGGCGCCTGGTCGGCCACGAGACCGCCGCGCAGTACCTGCAGCCGAAGGAGACCGGCTTCACCCGGCCCGGCGTGCCGGTCAACGGCAGCGACCCGGAGGAGCCGAGCTGGCGGCCGCCGAACCAGTTCGGCGACGACGAGGCCCCGGCGTGGGGCAGCTACGACGAGGCCGGGCTCGGCACCGGCGAGCTGCGCACGCCCTGGTACGACCTGCCGCCGGAGGCGCTCAGCGGCGAGGTGCCGGTGGTGCTGAGCCTGGCCGGTGCCGAGACCGGGGCGAACTCCGTGGTGCTGGAGTTCGGCCGGGACACCGAGCGCGGCTTCGAGATCACCGGTCGCTACACCGTGGAGCAGGGCCCGCCGCCGGGCTGGCGCGACCACCGGTACACGCTCGGCGCCGAGGCCGAGGGCGCCACGAAGATGCGGCTCATCGCGATCGACCAGGCGCTGGGCGCGGACGGCTGGCTGGCGGTGACCGCGCCGCGCGTGCCGAAGCTGACCAGCATGACCCAGCTGGTCGGCGGTGCCCCGACGTTCGTGGAGTGGCCCGCCGCGCTGGTGCACCCGTGCCTGCGGATCTCCGGGCTGTACAACGGCATCGCCGAGATGCCGCACTTCCGGGTGTCGGCCGGTGAGCTGGTGCGCGACGTCGGCGAGGGCTGGTCGTCGCCGGACGCGGGCGGGCCGTTCGGCTGGCTCAACGTGGCCTCCAGCGTCCGGGAGCTGCCGACCTACCTGCGCGGGGACCCGCAGCAGGACTGGGGTTCGCTGTACGTCGTGCACCCGTACGACGCGGACGCGCTCCCCGCGGAGGCGGCGCTGGACATCCGGCCGGAAACGCACTGGGGCACCTGGTCGCCGGGACCGCTGACCCAGGCGGTGGAGCTGCCGGGCGACGTGCCCAGCTCCGACGACCGGACCGACATCCCCACCTTCGACACGCCCCAGCAGGACTGATCGACGCGAAGGGCCCCTCCGACCTGGTCGGAGGGGCCCTTCGCGTCACCTGGTCCAGAAGTCCAGCCGGTGGTCGGCGGCGAAGCCGCCGTGTTCTTCGCCTGCCCCGAACGACGGGGAAATCTCCCGGGGTGGAAAAGCGGGATGGCCGACCCGTTCGAGAACGGATCGGCCATCCCAGCTGCTTCGTCGGCTCAGCCCTCGACGGGCGGACCGGCGGGCCGCGACGCGGACCGGCGCCGTGCCCGGCGCACCGGCGCGGCCGGAGCCACGTCGGCCATGCCGTTGTCGGTCGACTGCACCGGCTCGGCGGGCTTGCTGATCACCAGCGGCGCCACCGGAGCGCCAGCGCTCCCGGCGGCCCGCGTCGCCTTCCGGCGCCGCCCGTTGGCGCTCGGCTCCGCCGCCGCGGCCTCCGGCCGCTCGACCGGCTTCGCCTCCGCGGGCTCCGGCTTCGCCTCCACCTTCGGCTCTGCGACCTTCGGCTCAGCCTTCGGCGTCTCCGCCTTCGGCTCCGCCACCGGCTCGGCCTCGGCCTTCGGTGCTTCGGCCTTCGCCTCCGCCGCCTTCGGAGCCTCCGCCGCCTTCGGCGCTTCGGCCTTCACCGGCTCCGCCTTCGGCTCCGCGGCCTTCGTCGCTTCCGCGACCTTGGCCACCTCGGCCTTGGCGGCCTCCGCCTTCGCGGCCTCCGGCTGCTTCGCCGACTCCGTCGACTTCGCCTCGGTGCGCTCGGGCTGCTCGGTGTCCTGCTGCTTGCCGCGGTTGCGGTTGCGGCGCGAGCCGTTGTTGTTGTTCCCGCCGCCGTGGCCGTTCGGGTGGTGGATCGGCTCGGTGGAGACCAGCAGGCCGCGGCCGCGGCAGTGCTCGCAGGTGCTGCTGTAGGCCTCGAGCAGGCCGGTGCCGACCCGCTTGCGGGTCATCTGCACCAGGCCCAGCGAGGTCACCTCGGCGACCTGGTGGCGGGTGCGGTCCCGGCCCAGGCACTCGGTGAGGCGGCGCAGCACCAGGTCGCGGTTGGACTCCAGCACCATGTCGATGAAGTCGATGACGATGATGCCGCCGATGTCGCGCAGCCGGAGCTGGCGGACGATCTCCTCGGCCGCCTCCAGGTTGTTGCGGGTGACGGTCTCCTCGAGGTTGCCGCCCGAGCCGGTGAACTTGCCGGTGTTGACGTCGATGACCGTCATGGCCTCGGTGCGGTCGATCACCAGGTAGCCGCCGGAGGGCAGCCAGACCTTGCGGTCCAGGGCCTTGGCGATCTGCTCGTTGATCCGCTGCTCGGTGAACACGTCGTTCTTGCCGACGTGCTTGACCAGCCGCTGCGCCAGGTCGGGCGCGACGTGCTGGACGTAGGCCTCGATGGTGTCCCAGGCGTCGGAGCCCTGGACCGTCATCTGCGAGAAGTCCTCGGTGAACAGGTCGCGGACGACCTTGATCAGCAGGTCCGGCTCCTCGTAGAGCAGCTGCGGGGCCTGGGCGCCGGGGATCTCGGCCTTCTCCTTGATGACCTCCCACTGCGCCTGCAGCCGCCGCACGTCGCGGTCCAGCGCCTCTTCGCTGGTGCCCTCGGACGCGGTGCGGATGATCACCCCGGCGTTGTCCGGGACGATCCGCTTCAGGATCTCCTTGAGCCGCTTGCGCTCGGTGTCGGGCAGCTTGCGGCTGATGCCGGTGGCGCCGCCGCCCGGCACGTACACCAGGAAGCGACCCGGCAGGCTGATCTGGGTGGTCAGCCGGGCGCCCTTGTGGCCGACCGGGTCCTTGGTGACCTGCACCAGGACGCTGTCACCGGTCTGCAGCGCCTGCTCGATGCGGCGCGCCTTGCCCGCCAGGCCAGCGGCGTCCCAGTCCACCTCACCGGCGTAGAGCACCGCGTTGCGGCCGCGGCCGATGTCGACGAAGGCGGCTTCCATGCTGGGCAGCACGTTCTGCACGCGGCCCAGGTAGACGTTGCCGACCAGCGAGCCCGAGCCCGAGGAGGTCACGAAGTTCTCGACGAGGACGTTGTCCTCGAGCACCGCGATCTGGGTCTGGTCGCCGTTCTGCCGGACCACCATCTTGCGGTCGACCGACTCGCGGCGGGCCAGGAACTCGGCCTCGGAGAGCACCGGGGCGCGGCGCCGACCGGCCTCGCGGCCGTCCCGGCGGCGCTGGCGCTTGGCCTCCAGGCGGGTCGAGCCCTTGACCGCGCGGACCTCGTCGTCGCTGCTGTCCTGGCGGGTCTCGGCGGCCGGCTCGCGGACGTGCACGACGGTGTTCGGCGGGTCGTCCTCGCGGGCGCCGGTCTCGTCGTCGGACGACCCCTTGCGGCGACGGCGACGGCGGCGACGGCGGTTCGTCTCCCCCGAGCCCTCGGACTCGGCGGCGGGCTGCTCCTCGGCGGACTCCTCCTCCGCGGGCTGCTCGGCGGTCTCGGTGCCGGTCTCCTCGGTGGTCTCCGACTCGCCTTCACCGCTGGTCTCGGCGTCGGCACCGCGACCGCGACCGCGACCCCGGCGACCGCGACGACGGCGCCGCCGACCGGTGCCCTCGGTCTCCTCCTCGCCCTCGGCGGACTCGGCCGGGGCTTCGGTCTTGGTCTGGGTCTCGGCGGGCTCCTCAGCCGCGGCGGGCTCCGGCTCGGCCTTCGGCTCGGGCCGCGCCTCCTGCGGCGACGGGGCCAGGAACATCGCCTCCGGCGCGGCGAAGACCGGCGTCAGCCCGGCGGGCGCGCCGCTGTCCGGGCCCGGTTCGTTCGCGGCCGCTGCGAAGTGCGCGGCGGGCACGGCGGGTGCCGACTCCGCAGCCGGTTCCCCGGCGGTCGGCTGCTCGGCCTCCGCCTGCTCGGGAGCAGGGGTCTGCTCCGCCTCGGGCTGCTCCGGTTCCGCCGGGGTCTCCGACTCGGCCACCAGCTCCGGGTGCATGGCCTGCACGACCTGCAGCGCCACCTCCCGGGTGATGTTCGACTGGGCGCTGCGAACCGATTCGCCGATCGACTCCAGCGTGTTGATGATCTCCCGGCTGCTGGAACCCAGCAGCTTGGCCAGTGCGTGCACGCGGAGCTTGGCGGGCAGCTCGATGGTGCCCTGCTCTGCTCCGGTGGGTGTGGGCGATTGCCCGCTGGCGCTTCCAGCGGGCGTATCCGTGTTCAACATCCAGCTCCTCCGCCCCCGGGCGCGTCCGGGTGGACGCGGCCGCACAGAGGCATGTGCGTTCTTCGGTCTCCGCCGCCCGCGGGCGACGGCAATTCTGGTGGTCCCTCCGCCCCGGGCCTTCGGGCCGGGAAGTCACACGGCGGGTCGGCGACGTCCGCGCCGTCCGTCACCCGGCCGTGGGCTCCCCCGCCGGACTCCACTCGGCGCCTGAGTCCTGGGCCAACGGGTCGGCGATGCCTCCTCCGTCGTCGAGCCGACCCTGTTCCAGCCGGGTCGCGCTCGCGGCGGCCGACGGTGCCAGACCGGCGACGACACGCAGGGCGCTCAGTACGTCGTCGGGTCGTACGACGGGTGTTGTCTGCCGCACGACCGTTACAAGTATCCCATACGGTTCCGATGCCTTCGGCCAATCGTCCACTCGGGCGGTCGCAGCGGAATTTTGATCACGCTGCGCAACCGCCTGGTGGGCCTCCTGGACCTCCGCGCTGAGCAGCGCCGCACGCGCGTCGATGGTGCGGCGACCGTCCTTGGTCATCCGCTCCACGAGCACGCTCTCGGCCGCCATCAGCGCCGCTACGGCGTCGCGCAGCTCGGCGACGTCCGTGCCGGGCAGGTCGATCCGCCACCGGCTCACCTCCAGCCGGTCCGCCAGCGCACCGGGCTGGGCCTCCGCGGCCTCGAGCACGTCGATGCCGTCGGGCAGCGCGGCGTTGAGCTCGGCGCGCAGCGCGTCCGGCTCCACCCGCTCCACGAGCTGGAGCTCCACGTACTCGGCCACGCTGGACACCCCGGTGGGCACCGCGCCCGCCCAGGACACCTTCGGGTGCGGGCTGAAGCCCTGGGAATACGCCATCGGTACCCCGGCCCGCCGCAGCGCGCGCTCGAAGGCGCGCGCCACGTCCCGGTGCGAGGTGAACCGCAGCCGCCCCCGCTTGGCGTAGCGGAGCCGCAGCTTCTGCACCGGTGGAGCCGAGGGATTCGGGTGATCTCGCCGACTCAGGATGCCCTCCCGACCATGATCGTCATCGGCGGTCCTCGCCGACCGCTCCGATGCCGATGCTTGCTTGCTCAACCGCAGTGTGACAACACCTGCGGGCCAGTTTTCGAAGGACCGTACCCCGCCGAGGGCCGCAACACCGAGAACTCGGCCATCACCGCCGCATTTCCGCTGGCAGGAAGCCGTGAGTGTTTTGCGGGGCTGTGACTCACGGGACCTGACCAGCGGAAACGGTGGCCTCCGGAGGTGCTCAGCCCTGGTTGAAGGCCGGGTTGCGGACCGGGGAGCCCTGGCCGACCGGGGAGATCGGCAGCAGCTTGCGCCCGGTCGGCCCGACCTCGATGTCGGTGCCCATGGTCGGGCACACGCCGCAGTCGAAGCACGGCGTCCAGCGGCAGTCGTCCTGCTCGCGGGCGTCCAGCGCGTCCTGCCAGTCCGCCCAGAGCCACTCCTTGTCCAGCCCGGAGTCCAGGTGGTCCCACGGCAGGACCTCGTCCTCGGTCCGCTCCCGGGTGGTGAACCAGTCCAGGTCCACGCCGAGCGGCTCGAGCTCGGCCGCGGCGCAGGAGACCCAGCGCTCGTAGGAGAAGTGCTCGTTCCAGCCGTCGAAGCGGCCGCCCTCGCGCCACACCCGCTCGATGACCCGGCCCAGCCGCCGGTCACCCCGGGAGAGCAGGCCTTCGATCATCGACGGCTTGCCGTCGTGGTAGCGCATGCCGATGTTGCGGCCCAGCTTGCGGTCGGAGTTGATCGCCTCGCGCAGCTTGCGCAGCCGCGCGTCGACGGTGTCCGGGTCGGTCTGCGAGGCCCACTGGAACGGGGTGTGCGGCTTGGGCACGAACCCGCCGATGGAGATCGTGCAGCGGATGTCCTTCCGCCCGGAGGCCTCCCGACCTGCGCGGATGACCTCCTTGGCCATCTCGGCGATCTGCAGCACGTCCTCGTCGGTCTCGGTGGGCAGACCGCACATGAAGTACAGCTTGACCTGCCGCCAGCCGTTCGCGAAGGCCGCCGAGACGGTGCGGATCAGGTCCTCCTCCGACACCATCTTGTTGATCACCCGGCGGATCCGCTCGCTGCCGCCCTCCGGGGCGAAGGTCAGCCCGGAGCGGCGGCCGTTGCGGGACAGCTCGTTGGCCAGGTCGATGTTGAACGCGTCCACCCGGGTGGACGGCAGCGACAGGCCGGTGTTGGTGCCCTCGTAGCGGTCGGCCAGCCCCTTGGTGATCTCGGCGATCTCGGAGTGGTCGGCCGAGCTCAGCGACAGCAGCCCGACCTCCTCGAACCCGGTCGCCTCCAGCCCGCGCTGCACCATCTCGCCGATGCCCTCGATGGAGCGCTCCCGCACCGGTCGGGTGATCATCCCGGCCTGGCAAAACCGGCAGCCGCGGGTGCAGCCGCGGAAGATCTCCACGCTCATCCGCTCGTGCACGCTCTCGGCCAGCGGGACCAGCGGCTGCTTCGGGTAGGGCCAGTCGTCGAGCTCCATGGTGGTGCGCTTGAAGACCCGGTACGGCACGCGCTCCTGGTTGGGCACGACCTGGTCGATCGCGCCGTCCTCGCGGTAGCTGACGTCGTAGAACTTCGGGACGTACACCCCGCCGGACTCGGCCAGGCGCAGCAGCAGCTCGTCGCGGCCGCCCGGTCGGCCCTCCGCCTTCCAGCGGCGGACGGCCTCGGTGATCTCCAGGACGGCTTCCTCGCCGTCGCCGAGCACGGCGGCGTCCAGGAAGTCGGCGATCGGCTCCGGGTTGAACGCCGCGTGGCCGCCCGCCAGCACGATCGGGTGGTCGTCGGTGCGGTCGGTGGCGTGCAGCGGGATCCCGGCCAGGTCCAGCGCGCCGAGCAGGTTCGTGTAGCCCAGCTCGGTGGCGAAGCTGACGCCGAGCACGTCGAAGGCACCGACCGGGCGGTGCGCGTCCACGGTGAACTGCGGGATGCCGTGCTCGCGCATCAGCGCCTCGAGGTCCGGCCACACCGCGTAGGTGCGCTCGGCCAGCACGTCCGGCTGCTCGTTGAGGATCTCGTAGAGGATCTGGACGCCCTGGTTGGGCAGCCCGACCTCGTAGGCGTCGGGGTACATCAGGCACCACCGGACGGCGGTGTCGTCCCACGCCTTCAGGGTCGCGTTGAGCTCCCCACCCACGTACTGCACGGGCTTGGACACCCGCGACAGCAGCGGTTCCAACCTGTCGAAAACGGACTCCACACGCACCCAACCAGGGTAAAGGCCCGACCCCTCGCCGAGGAGCGGGGGCGATTCCGGCGGAGTCGACTCGCGCTCTCCGCCGGAACCGCGCAACACGGAATTCAGACGTCGCGCGTGAACCAGATCTTGTCCCGGTCGTCGCCGGGGGCGACGCGCACCGCTCCCGGCCAGCGGCCCCGCTCGACCCAGCCCAGCGCCCCGTAGAAGCGCTCCAGGCCGTGACCGCCGCGGGCGATCAGCTCCAGCTTCTCCAGGCCCAGCGCCCGGGCCTGCACCAGGACGGCGTCGTGCAGCTGCTTGCCCCAGCCCGCGCCCTGCAACCTCGGGTCCACCGCCAGCCACTCCAGCTCGCCGGTGTGCCTGCGGACCGGCAGCTTGCCGGGGCGCAGCACCGCGAAGCCGACCAGCTCGTGCTGCTGACCGATGGTGATCAGGTGCACCGCCCGGTTGCGGACGTCCTCGACCACCTGGTCCGCCACGGCGCGCAGCTCGTCGACCGGATCGGCCGGGCTGAACCCGATCGCTCCCCCGGCGACGGTGACCCGCCCGATCAGGTCGGCCAGCGCGTCCGCCAGGTCCGGGTGGACGGTGTCCACCCGGTGCGGCCCGGTGACGAAGCCCGCCGGGTCGATCCCGGTCACCGGCGTCAGAGCTCCGGGAACCAGAGCTTGAGCTCGCGCTCGGCGGACTCCGGCGAGTCCGAGCCGTGCACGAGGTTGAACTGGACCTCCAGGCCGAAGTCGCCGCGGATGCTGCCCGGCGCGGCCTTCTCGACCGGGTCGGTGCCGCCGGCCAGCTGGCGAAACGCCGCGATGGCGCGCGGGCCCTCGACGCACGCGGCCACCACCGGGCCGGAGGTGATGAACTCGATCAGGGAACCGAAGAACGGCTTGCCGTCGTGCTCGGCGTAGTGCTGCTCGGCCAGCTCGCGGTCGACGTTCTTCAGCTCCAGCGCGACCAGCTTCAGGCCCTTGCGCTCGATCCGGCTGATCACCTCGCCGACCAGGCCGCGCTCGACCCCGTCGGGCTTGACCAGGACCAGGGTGCGCTCGCTCACGGTTGTCCTCCTTCGTCGCCTTCGGCGCCAGGTGCCACCACGCACCGCGCCCGATTTGCCCGCCAGCGTATCGATGCAGGTGACGAGCCCGACGCCGGGCCACTCCGCACCGCTGCGGGACGGCTGGTCAGCGCTGGGGGTCGAGGGTCTTGGCCCAGAGGGAGCGGCCCGCCTGGTCGCGGAGGTCGACGTGGAGCTGGCCGGTGCGGGCGTCGATGTTGACCTCGCCGAAGTGCTGGAAGCCCTCCAGCGGCGAGGCGCCCTGGCGGGTCGGCGCGCTGACGAAGACCTGCTCGGGCCCGAAGGTCGGGTCGAGCTTGTTCGGGCCGAAGGCACCGGCGTGCAGCGGGCCGGAGACGAACTCCCAGAACGGGTCGAAGCCCTCGAAGGCCGCGCGCTCCGGGGAGTAGTGGATCGCCGCCGAGTAGTGCACGTCCGCGGTCAGCCAGACGATGTTGCGCACCCCGCGGCGGCTGATCTCCTGCAGCACCCAGGCCAGCTCCGCTTCGCGCCCGTTGGGCACGCCGGGCAGGCCGTTGGCGACGCCCTCGATCTTGTCGCCGTCGGGGACGACGATGCCGATCGGCATGTCCGAGGCGATCACCTTCCAGGTCGCGCGCGACCGGCTGAGCTCGTCGACCAGCCACCGCGCCTGACGCTCGCCGAGGATCCGCTCCGGGCTGGTGCCCGTCGAGTTCGGGTCGCGGTAGCTGCGCATGTCCAGCACGAACACGTCGAGCAGCGGGCCGTGCGGGACCTTGCGGTACACCCGGCCGTCCACCGCGTCCTGGCGGCGGACCGGCTGCCACTCGTGGAACGCCTGGAAGGCCCGCTGGGCCAGCACGTCCACGCGCTTCTCGGTGTACTTGTCGGAGTCCAGGACCTCGCCGGGGTACCAGTTGTTGGTGACCTCGTGGTCGTCCCACTGCACCAGCTGCGGCACCTGAGCGGCGAAGCGGCGGAAGTTCTCGTCGAGCAGGTTGTAGGCGAACTGCCCGCGGTACTCGGCCAGCGTCTCGGCCACCTTGGACTTCTCCGGGGTGACGATGTTGCGCCACACCCGCCCGTCCGGCAGCGTCACCGACTCCTCCAGCGGGCCGTCGGCGTACACCGTGTCCCCGCTGTGCAGGAAGAAGTCGGGGTTGCGGGCGGCCATCGCGTTGTAGATCGTCATGCCGCCGACGTCCGGGTTGATGCCCCAGCCCTGCCCGACGACGTCGCCCGACCACAGGAACCGCACGTCGCGGCGGCCGCGCGGCACGGTGCGGAAGGTGCCGGTCAGCGGCTCGCTGTCCACCCGGCCGTCCAGGTCCTGGGCGACGACGCGGTAGTGCAGCTGCTGCCCCGGCGGCAGCCCGCCCAGCCGGAGCTCCCCGGTGCCGTCGGTCTCCGGGGTCAGCAGCGGGCCCGGGACCCGGCGCGCGTCGCGGAAGTCGGCGTGCCGGGAGACCTCGACGAACATCCGCGACGGCCGGTCTGCGCGGGTCCACACCACGGCGCCGTCCGGGCTCGGATCCCCGAGCTGCACGCCGTGGGTCAGCTCGGGACGTCCGGAGCGGGCGAAGGCCGGGGCGCCGGACAGCAGCAGACCGGTGGCGGCGAGGCCGGTGGCGGCGGCACCCCGGAGCAGGGTGCGCCGGTTCAGCGCGGGATCGGTGCTCATGCCGCTGGTTCTATACGCGCCAGGCGGCTGCCGGATCACCGCTGGACGACGCCGAGGTGAAGAGTGCGTGCCGTTCGCGGGCCTGGTGCGCGGCGGATCGGCGCGATAGCTTCACCGTCAAACCGACTGGCCGGTCTGACGAGGAGGTCCGGATGCGCGCCGCCGTGCACACCGCCGCGAACCAGCCGATGCGGATCGAGGAGCTCGCCGACCCGCGGCCGAAGGCCGGCGAGGTCGCCATCGACGTGCGCTCCTGCGGCGCCTGCCACACCGACCTGCACGTGCTCAAGGGCGAGCTGCCGTTCCCCACCCCGACGGTGCTGGGGCACGAGGTCGCGGGCGTGATCGCCGAGGTCGGCCCGGGCGTCACCGAGCTCGCGGTGGGCGACCCCGTGGTCACCAGCTTCATCATGCCGTGCGGCCAGTGCGCGCAGTGCGCCCGCGGCAACGAGGAGATCTGCCAGCGGTTCTTCGAGTTCAACCGGGGCAAGGGGCGGCTCTACGACGACGAGACCAGGCTGTTCCGGCCGGACGGCGAGCCGGTGTGGATGTACTCCATGGGCGGGCTCGCCGAGCGGTGCGTCACCCCGGCGACCTCGGTGTACCGGGTGCCCGAGGGCGTGGAGCTGGCCGACGTCGCGTCGGTGGGCTGCTCGACGATGACCGCTTACGGCGCGCTGCGGCACGCGGCGGACCTGCACGTCGGCGACACCGTGGCGGTGGTCGCGGCGGGCGGTGTCGGTTCGGCGCTGATCCAGCTGGCGTCGGTGTTCGGCGCGTCGATGATCATCGCCGTCGACATCAGCGACGAGAAGCTGGCCGGGGCGGAGGAGCTGGGCGCCACGCACTTGGTCAACTCGGCCGAGGTGGACGCCCCGGCCGCGATCCGCGAGCTGACCGGCGGGCGCGGCGTCGACGTCGCGTTCGAGGCGCTGGGCGCGGTGCCGACGTTCAACGTGGCGCGCGACTCGGTGGTGGAGGGCGGGCAGGTCGTGGTGGTCGGCATCGCCGCCCGCGGGACGACCGGCGAGTTCGACCTGGCCACCATCGCCCGCCGCAAGCTGCAGATCAAGGGCTCCTACGGCGCCAAGCCGCGCCGCGACATGCCGGTCCTGCTCGACCTGGTGGCCCGGGGTCTCCTGCGCCCGCAGGACGCGATCAGCCGCCGCTACCCCTTCGACCAGGTCCAGGAGGCCTACGACGCCCTCAAGCGCGGCGAGATCATCGGCCGCGCCGTCGTCGACATCGGCTAGAGCGGCGACCGTCAGTCGGTCTTGTCCTCCGGGGGGTAGCCGGGCGGGTGGCCGAGCTGGTCGTAGAGCTGGCCCTCGCGCATGCGGCGGGCCACGTCGTTGCGCAGGTACAGGATGTAGCCCCAGATCGCGGCGAAGATCGCGCCCATGATGCCGACCGACGGGTGCACGAAGTAGCACAGGACCATCGCGCCCTGCAGGACCAGCGCCACCGCCAGGCCCCACGGGCGGCGCTGCACGAACGCGGCCGCCAGCATCAGCACCGACAGCACCGCGACGATGACGAACCCGGCGCTGGACACCCCGCCGCCGAACCGCCAGACCACCGGCAGCGCCAGCATGAAGGTGATGAACTCCAGCACCAGCGTGCCAGCCATGATCCCGCGCAGGCCCTTCCACGGGTCGCGCACACCGGGCGGCGCCTCCGGCAACCCCTTGCCCGAATCGGGCACAGTTCCGCCTCCCCGCGGTTCACCGCTGCCGTCGCGCTTCGCAGTGGTCTCGCGTTGCGCGGATTCTTGTGGCTGAGTTGCGTCACGGTCCCCTGAGGTGCGGTCGCGCGGGGTTCGGGACTGCGGATTCTGATCGTTCATGCTGGTTCCTTGCCGAACAACGCTCGGGCCTCGCCCGCGGTGACCACCGAGCCGGTGATCACCACTCCGCCACCGGACACCGATTCGCCGGGGTCGTCGGTCTCCTCGGCGAGCTGGACCGCGGTCTCGACCGCGTCGTCCAGCCGCGGTTCGACGACGATGCGGTCCGGGCCGAAGATGTCCTTGGCCACGCCCGCCAGCGCGTCGGGGTCCATCGCGCGCGGCGAGGAGGTGCGGGTCAGCACGATCTCCTCGACCACCGGTTCCAGCTCGGCCAGGATGCCGCGCGCGTCCTTGTCGCCGAGCACGCCGACCACGGCGACCAGGCGGCGGAAGGAGAACTCCGAGCTCAGCGCGTCGGCCAGGGCTCGGGCGCCGTGCGGGTTGTGCGCGGCGTCCACCAGCACGGTCGGCGCGGAGCGCACCCGCTCCAAGCGGCCCGGTGTGATGACGCCCGCGAAGGCCTCGCGGACCCGTTCCACGTCGAGCTGGCGGTCGGCGCCAGCGCCGAAGAACGCCTCGGTCGCGGCGAGCGCGAGCGCGGCGTTGCGCGCCTGGTGCTCGCCGTGCAGCGGCAGGAACACCTCGTCGTAGACGCCGCCCAAGCCCTGCAGGCGCAGCATCTGCCCGCCGACCGCGACGGTCCGCGACAGCACGCCGAACTCCTGGCCCTCGCGGGCCACCGTGGCGTCGACCTCCGCGACGCGCTCCATGATTACCTTCTGCGCGGCCGCGGGCTGGGCCGCGACCACGGCGATCGAACCGGGCTTGATGATCCCGGCCTTCTCCTTGGCGATCCCTGCGATGTCGTCGCCGAGGTACTCGGCGTGGTCCAGCGCGACCGGGCAGACCACCGCGATCTTGCCGTCGGCGACGTTGGTGGCGTCCCAGCTGCCGCCCAGCCCGACCTCGATCACGGCCGCTTCCACCGGGGCGTCGGCGAAGGCCGCGAAGGCCATCCCGGTCAGCACCTCGAACTTGCTCATCCGCACGTCGCTGCGGGAGTCCACGATGGACACGTACGGCGCGACGTCCCGGTAGGCCTCGACGTAGGCCTCCGGGCTGATCGGCTTGGCGTCGATGCTGATCCGCTCGGTGGCCAGCTGCAGGTGCGGGCTGGTGTAGCGGCCGGTGCGCAGGCCGAGCCCGGTCAGCAGGGCGTCGGTCATCCGCGAGGTGGACGACTTGCCGTTGGTCCCGGCGATGTGCACCACCGGGTAGCTGCGCTGCGGCTCGGCGAGCAGATCGGTGAGCGCCCGGATCCGGTCCAGCGACGGTTCGATCTTGGTCTCCGGCCAGCGTTCGTTGAGCTCGGCCTCCACGGCGCGCAGCTCCTGCAGCGCGGCGGGATCGGTGCCGGACAAGTGCCCACTCCCCTGCGAACGACGAAATGTCGAGTTCAGTCTACGGCTCCGCCGCAGCTCCGGACCGGAGCCCCGCGACCGGGGCCGCGAACGCCCGCGCCGGACGTCACCGATTCGTCGAGCACCCGCTGGAAGTGCGGGCAGGTGGCGATGTCGGCGTGGTCGCAGTCCAATGCGCACTCGATCAGCTCCAGGGACGCCTGTAGATCATCGATGCGTCGGCGGAGCTCGTCGCGGTGGGTCCGCATGATCCGCTGCCGCGCGCCGGGGTCCGCGGTCGCCAGCACCTCCCGGATGGCGTCGAGGCCGAGTCCCGCCTGCTTGGCGCGCAGGATGATCGCCACGCGGTACAGGTCGTCCGCGCCGTAGCGGCGCCGCCCCGAGGCTCGGGCCGGTGCGAGCAGCCCCATCGATTCCCAGTGCCGCAGCACGTGGGTGGCGAGGCCGAAGTGCGCGGCCAGCTCGCCGATGCCGAGTGTTGACTTCACGTCGACATGAAGTCGCAGGCTCGACGGCATGTCAACCGCGAACCTGATCGAGGTCCTCGACCGCTTCGACGAGCGCCCCGAAGCTGCTCGGCTGCGCGAGCGCTCGTACCAGCTGCTGCCCACCGCCGGGCTCGTCGCCGACGTCGGCTGCGGCGCCGGGAGGGCTGTTGCTGAGCTGCGCAAACGCGGTTCCTCAGTGATCGGGCTGGACCCCGACGAGGAGATAGTCGCGGTGGCGCGCGCCCGGTTCCCGGAGGCCGAGTTCCGGGTCGCCGACGCCGCTGCGCTGCCCTTCGCCGACGGCGAGCTGGCCGGTTACCGGGCCGACAAGGTCTTCCACGCCATCGCCGACCCGGCCGCCGCGCTGGCCGAGGCCAGGCGCGCGCTGGCGCCGGGCGGGCGCATCGTGCTGCTGGGCCAGGACTGGGAGGGGATCCTGGTCGACTCCGACGACATGGCGACCACCCGCGCCGCGGTGCAGGCCCGGCTCGCCACCGTCGCCCAGCCGCACGCCGCGCGCCGCTACCGAAACCTGTTGCTGGACCACGGTTTCCACGACGTCATCGCGGAGGTCCACACCGGTCTGCTCACCGGCCCGTCCGTCCTGCCGGTGTTCCTCGGGCTGGCCGGGGCCGCCCGCGCGACGGGTGCGATCACCGACGCGCAGGCGGACTCCTGGATCGCCGAGCAGCGCCGCCGGGCCGAAACCGACCGCCTCAGCTGCGCGATCCCGATCTTCCTGGCCGCGGCGACCAACCCCTGAACGCGGCGAAGGGCACCTCCGACCGAGCCGGAGGTGCCCTTCGGGCCGGAGATCAGCCCTGCGGGAGGGCTTCCAGGCGGGCCTTGATGCGCTCGATCTCGGACTGCGCCGTCTCGCGGCGGGCCTTGATCTTGTCCACCACCTCGGCCGGGGCCTTGTCCAGGAAGGCCGGGTTGGTCAGCTTCTTGTCGGTGCCGGTCAGCTCCTTCTCCGCCGCCGCCAGGTCCTTCTCCAGGCGCTTGCGCTCGGCGGCGATGTCCACCGCCCCGGAGAGGTCCAGCTCCACCGACACGTTGCCGCCGGTCAGCCCGACCTCGATGGAGGCGGAGGAGGTGAAGCCGTCGGTCGGCTCGGTGACGCGGGCCAGCGAGCGCACCGCGGGCACGTGGTCGGCCAGCCCGAGCTCGGCGACACCGCCGAGCTTGGCCGCCACCCGCTGCCCCGGCTTGAGGCCCTGGTCGGACCGGAACCGCCGGATCTCGGTGATCAGCTTCTGCACGGCGGCGATCCGCTCCGCGGCCGCCTCGTCGGCCACCGCACCGGTCGGCTTCGGCCACTCCGCGACGACCACGGACTCACCGCCGGTCAGCGCCGTCCACAGCGTCTCGGTGATGAACGGGATCGTCGGGTGCAGCAGGCGCAGCAGCACGTCGAGCACGTACCCGAGGACCTCGCGGGTCCGCTCCGCCCGCTCGCCGTCCGCGTCCAGCTGGACCTTGGACAGCTCCAGGTACCAGTCGCAGAACTCGTCCCAGGTGAAGTGGTAGAGCGCCTCGGTGGCCTTGGCGAACTGGAAGTCCTCCAGCAGCGCATCCACATCGGACACCAGCTGGTCGGCGCGGTCCAGGATCCACCGGTCGGCGTCGGTGAGCTCGGACCGGTCGGCCAACCGCTCCGGCACCTTCGCGCCGTTCATCATGGCGAACTTGGTGGCGTTGAACAGCTTCGTGCAGAAGCTGCGGGACGCCGCCACCCACTCCTCGCTGATCGGCGAGTCGGTGCCCGGGTTCGCGCCGCGGGCCAGGGTGAACCGCAACGCGTCGGTGCCGTAGGTGTCCATCCACTCCAGCGGGTCCACCGTGTTGCCCGCCGACTTGGACATCTTCTTGCCGTGCGCGTCGCGGACCATGCCGTGCAGCACGATCGCCTTGAACGGCTCGACGCCGTCCATCGCGTACAGGCCCATCATCATCATCCGGGCGACCCAGAAGAAGAGGATGTCGTAGCCGGTGACCAGCACGCTGGTCGGGTAGAACTTGCGCAGGTCCGGGGTGTCGTCCGGCCAGCCCAGCGTGGAGAACGGCCACAGGCCGGAGGAGAACCAGGTGTCCAGCACGTCCTCGTCCTGGTACCAGCCCTCGCCCGACGGCGGCTCCTCGTCCGGGCCGACGCAGACGACCTCGCCGTTGGGGCCGTACCAGATCGGGATCCGGTGGCCCCACCACAGCTGCCGCGAGATGGCCCAGTCGTGCAGGTTGTCGACCCAGTCGAAGTACCGCTTGGACATCTCCGGCGGGTGGATGGCGACCCGGCCGTCGCGGACCGCGTCCCCGGCCGCCTTGGCCAGCGGGCCGACCTTGACGAACCACTGCAGCGACAGCCGCGGCTCGATCGGCTCCTTGGACCGCGAGCTGTGCCCGACGCTGTGCCGGTACGGCCGCTTCTCCTCGACGATGCGGCCCTGCTCGCGCAGCGCCTCGCGCACCGCGACCCGCGCTTCGAAGCGGTCCATGCCGTCGAACTGCGTGCCGGTGTGGGCGATGCGGCCCTGCTCGTCCATGATCGTCAGCATCGGCAGGTCGTGCCGCTTGCCGATCTCGAAGTCGTTCGGGTCGTGCGCCGGGGTGACCTTGACGGCGCCGGTGCCGAACTCCGGGTCGACGTGCTCGTCGGCGACGACCGGGATCTTGCGACCGGTCAGCGGCAGCTCGATCTCGGTGCCGACCAGGTGCCGGTAGCGCTCGTCGTCGGGGTGCACCGCGACGGCGGTGTCGCCGAGCATGGTCTCGATCCGGGTGGTGGCCACCACGATCGAGCTCTCCCCGTCGCCGTAGCGCATGGAGACCAGCTCGCCGTCGACCTCCTTGTGCTCAACCTCGATGTCGCTGATCGCCGAGCGCATCTCCGGCGACCAGTTGACCAGCCGCTCGGCCCGGTAGATCAGGCCGTCGTCGTAGAGCTTCTTGAAGATCGTCTGCACCGCGCGGGACAGCCCGGCGTCCATGGTGAAGCGCTCGCGGGACCAGTCGACGCCGTCGCCGAGGCGCTTCATCTGGTCCAGGATCGCCCCGCCGTACTGCTCCTTCCACTGCCACACCCGCTCCACGAACGCCTCGCGGCCGAGCTCGCGGTGGTCGACGCCCTGATCGCGCAGCTGCCGCTCGACCAGCGCCTGCACCGCGATGCTGGCGTGGTCCATGCCCGGCAGCCACAGCGTCTCGTAGCCCTGCATCCGGCGGCGCCGGGTGATGATGTCGATCTGGGTGTGCTCGTAGGCGTGCCCGATGTGCAGGTTGCCGGTGACGTTCGGCGGCGGGATGACGATCGAGAACGGCGGCTTGTCGCTGTTGACGTCGGCGGTGAAGTACTCGGCTTCTACCCAGCGCCGGTACAGCTCGGCCTCTACGTCGGCCGGATTCCAGGTCGACGGAAGTTCACGGTGCTGAGCGGCATGGGTCTGTGTCACGGGGTGAATTCTACGAGTGCCTGTTCAGCGGTTTTTCCGGGCATCGCCCCCGCCGCGACCAGCGCCGTTGTGACGCTGGACACCCCCGCCGTGCCGCGTCGCGCGCGGTGTCGCAGGCTAGGCGCATGTCGCGTGGAGCCCCCGAGCAGGACATCGACGAGAACGCCCTCCGAGTCGGCGAGCCCGGCCGCGCCGCCGCCGGGGTCAAGGGGGTGCTGGTCTCGCTGCAGCGCAGCTGGGAGCAGATGGGCGCGGCCCGCACGGCGCGCACGCTGCCGCTGCTCAACCAGCGCGACGGCTTCGACTGCCCGGGCTGCGCGTGGCCGGACCCGCGCGAGGAGGAGGGCGACAAGCGCAAGATCGCCGAGTTCTGCGAGAACGGCGCGAAGGCGGTCGCCGAGGAGGCCACCACCCGCCGGGTCGGGCCGGAGTTCTTCGCCCGGCACGGCGTGGCCGAGCTGGCCGAGCGCACCGACTACTGGCTGGGCCAGCAGGGGCGGCTGACCCACCCGGTGATCCTGCGCGACGGCGACACCCACTACCGCCCGATCGAGTGGTCCGAGGCCTTCGAGGTGATCGCGGAGCGGCTGCGCGGGCTCGGCTCGCCGGACGAGGCCGCGTTCTACACCTCGGGCCGCACCAGCAACGAGGCCGCCTTCCTGTACCAGCTGCTGGTGCGCAGCTTCGGCACGAACAACCTGCCGGACTGCTCGAACATGTGCCACGAGTCGTCCGGCTCGGCGCTGACCGAGACCATCGGCATCGGCAAGGGATCGGTGTCGCTGTCCGATGTGGAGCACGCCGACCTGGTGCTGGTGGTCGGGCAGAACCCGGGCACCAACCACCCGCGGATGCTGTCGTCGCTGGAGAAGGTCAAGCGGCGCGGCGGGCGGATCATCGCGGTCAACCCGCTGCCGGAGACCGGGCTGATGCGGTTCAAGAACCCGCAGAACGCGCGCGGCGTGGTCGGCGACGGCACCCAGCTGGCCGACGAGTTCGCCCAGATCCGCATCGGCGGCGACCTGGCGCTGTTCAAGGCGCTCAACGCGCTGGTGCTCAAGGCGGGCGCGGTGGACCGGGAGTTCGTCGACGGCTGGACGCACGGGTTCGCCGAGTTCGCCGCGCAGGCCGCCGACGTCGACTGGGAGGCCACCGCCGAGGCGACCGGGCTGCCGCGGGAGCAGATCGAGCGGATCGCCGAGATGGTGATGTCCTCGCAGCGCACCGTGGCCTGCTGGGCGATGGGGCTGACCCAGCACAAGCAGGGCGTGGCCACGATCCGCGAGGTGGTGAACCTCCTGCTGCTGCGCGGCATGATCGGCAAGCCCGGCGCCGGGGTGTGCCCGGTGCGCGGCCACTCCAACGTGCAGGGCGACCGCACGATGGGCATCTGGGAGAAGATGCCGGAGAAGTTCCTGGCGGCGCTGGAGGACGAGTTCGGCGTGCCGGTGCCCCGCCAGCACGGTCTGGACACCGTGGACACCATCCGCGCGATGCTGTCCGGCCGGGTCAAGGCGTTCATCGGGATGGGCGGCAACTTCGTCTCGGCGACGCCGGACACCGGGGCGACGATGCGCGCCCTGCGCGGCTGCGAGCTGACCGTGCAGGTGTCGACCAAGCTCAACCGCTCGCACGTGACGCCGGGCCGCACCGCGCTGATCCTGCCGACGCTCGGCCGCACCGAGCGCGACGTGCAGGCCGGTGGCGAGCAGTTCGTGACCGTCGAGGACTCGATGTCGGTGGTGCACCGCTCGCGCGGTCGGCTCAAGCCCGCCTCCGACCAGCTGCTGTCCGAGGTCGCGATCATCTGCCGACTGGCCCGCGAGCTGCTCGGCCCGCAGCACCCGGTGCGCTGGGAGTCCTTCGAGCGCGACTACGACGTGATCCGCGACCACATCGCGAACGTGGTGCCGGGCTGCGCGGACTACAACCGCAAGGTCCGCGAGCCGGACGGCTTCGTCCTGCCGCACCCGCCGCGCGACAGCCGGACCTTCCCCACCGCGACGGGCAGGGCGAACTTCACGGTGAACGTCCCGGAGCCGATCGAGGTCCCGGCCGGTCGCCTGCTGCTGCAGACGCTGCGCAGCCACGACCAGTACAACACCACGATCTACGGCCTGTCCGACCGCTACCGCGGTGTCGAGGACGGCCGCCGGGTGGTCCTGGTCCACCCGGACGACATCGCCGAACTCGGCTTCGCAGCAGGGGATCTGGTCGACGTGATCTCCGAGTGGCCGGGTGAGGGCGGCGTGGAGGAGCGCCGCGCGGACCGCTTCCGCATCGTCGCCTACCCGACGGCCCGGGGCTGCGCAGCTGCCTACTACCCGGAGGCCAACCCCCTGGTCCCGCTGAACTCGGTGGCGGAGAAGTCCAACACCCCGGTCTCCAAAGCGATCATCGTCCGCCTGGAGCGGCGCTGACGGAACTGCGCATGACCGGGTACTGGGACGGTGTGCTGGACTGCCGGGGTGATACCGCGGTGGTCCCCGCGCTCCTCGATGCGCTGCGCGACCCGGAGGCCGACGGCACCGCGTTCCAGCGAGCGCTGAGCGAGCTCGAAGAACGGCTCGTCGTGTGGGAGGGCGGGCAGGCCACGTGCTGCATGCGCCCGGCCACCGCAGCAGCGGTTCCCGCCCTCGCCAGGCTCGCCCAGGACCGCCGCGCGACGAGCCGCGGGTTCTGCCTCGACCTGCTGCTGCAGATCGCCGAGGCGGTCGGGGAAGGCCCGTCCTGGACGATTGGCTGTCCTCGGCGGAATCCGCGCCGAGCACGACCGGCGAAGCGATCCGAACCGCGCTCGACACCCTCCCGGACTGGGTGGACGACGACACCGCCCAGGCACTGCGCGAACTGATCAGCGGCTGAGACCGCCCCGGACCTGTTCGGCGAAGGTCGGGTGCGGGTTCTCGACGATCACGCACCCTCCGTCGTCGGAGGTCCGGGCGCGGGTGATGCGCGGCAGCGAGCCCGCGACGAAGGGCGCGACCGAAGCCAGCACGGCGAAGAACCCGCCCAGCAGCAGGACCCCCAGGAACGCGGCCTGCTCACCGCCGATCAGCCGGATCAGCAGCGCCGCGGCGGTCGACGCCAAGCCACCCCAGAACAACACCTGAGCGAGTCCGAAAAGGACTGACCGCCGCCGCGCGCAACTGCGGCACAACGGCCAACTGCGCGCCCGCGCGACCTCGACCCGCCGCGCCCGTTCCCCGATCCGGTCGGCCACACCGAGCGGACTGGAGCTCAACAGCCGGTCGCCGTCCACCCGCACGCGCGACTGCACGGCGAAGTCAACCCGCCGCACCGCAGCCCTCCCATGCGCCGCACAGCACTGCGGAAGCCCGCCCGACGCCACGAACTCCACCGGGATGCGCACTCCCCCGTTCGCCACGTGACCTCCCGCGCATCCAGCGCCGAACACCCTACCCGTCGTGAGCGGCGATGGTCGTTCTTGCGGCCATCGCCGCTCACGAGCGTCAGAGCTCGCGGAGGGCTCCGCCGTCGACCGACCACTCCGCTCCGGTGACCTGGGCGGCCAGCGGGGACAGCAGGTAGACGATCACCCGGGCCACGTCCTCCGGGGTGCCGAGGCGGCCCGAGGGGAGGCGGCGGACCTCGCGGACGAAGTGGTCGATCGCCTCGTCCACCGGGCGGTCGTACTGGGCCGCTAGCTGTTCGGCGAAGCCGCCCGGGGCGTCCCAGAGCCAGGTCCTCGTCGGGCCGGGCGCGACGACGTTGGACCGCACCCCGCGCGGGCCGAACTCCGCCGCCAGGGACTTCGACACCGCCAGCAGGGCCGTCTTGGACGCCGCGTAGTCGACCAGCGGGAAGTCCGGCAGGCGGGCCGCCTCGCTGGTCACGTGCACCACGCTGCCAGCACCGGTCTCCAGCAGCGCGGGCAGCGCCGCGCGGGTCGTGCGGACCGCCGAGTGGAAGTTCAGGTCGAAGGTCCGCTGCCAGTCCTCGTCGGTCACGTCCAGGAACCCCGTGCGGGAGCGCACGCCCCCGACGTTGTTCACCAGGCCGTCCAACCGACCGTGCCGCTTGAGCGCGGTCGCGACGACGTGCTCCGCGGCGGCCGGGTCGGTGAGGTCGGCCGCGATCCCGCTCACCCCGCTGCCGAGTTCGCAGATCGAGTGCGGGTTCCGGGCCACGCCGACGACCTTGGCGCCCTCCGCCGCCAGCAGTCGCACCGCCGCCTCGCCGATCCCGGCGGACGCCCCGGTCACCAGGTAGACCTTGTCGGTCAGCTGCAGATCCATCTCGGCTCCTGTCAGGGGATGATGCGGCGCTCGCGCAGGTCGTCGAAGATCTCCCGGAACATCGCTTCGGTGTCGACGAACTCGTGGAAGCCGAAGCGGCGCGCCTTGGACCCGTCGGCGAACATGTCGTAGTCCCAGGAGAAGACGAAGTCGCCGAACCCCCAGGACGAGACCTCTTGGTAGGACAGCGGTTCCAGGTCGTGCTCGGCGACGATGCGCTGCCACAGCTCGGCCTTGTCGGCCATCACGTCGGTCAGCGACATCGGCAGCGGGTCGCCCACCGGCAGGTCGAAGTGCGCGGCGATCTTCGGCCACATCTCCCGCCAGCGGAACAGATCGCCGTTGTTGATGTTGAACGCCTGGTTCTGCGCCTGCTCGGCGGTCGCCGCCCAGACCGTCGCCTTCGCCAGCAGGCGCGCGTCGGTCATCTCCAGCAGCGAGTCGTACGCCCCGGGCTTGCCCGGAAAGCGCAGCGGCAGGCCCAGTTCCTTGCAGATCGCCGCGTAGACCGCGATCACCAGCGCCAGGTTCATCGGGTTGCCGAGCGCGAAACCGGCCACCACCGAGGGGCGCAGCGCGGTCCACGTCCACGACTTGCCCGGCTGCCGCCGCTCCAGGAAGTCCTGCTGCGCGGCCATGAACTCGGGCGGCATCGGGCGGGCGTCGGTCTCCCGCGCCGGGGTCTTGAACGGGCCTAGGTGCGCGCCGTAGACCTTGTAGCCCTGCATGAGGCTGATGTGGCGCAGACCGGGCGCGGCGGCCTCGACCGCCTCGACGACGTTGGTCAGCATCGCCATGTTCGGCGGCACCAGCTCGGCCCAGGTCGGCCGGTCCTGGTAGGCCGCGTAGAAGAGGTGGGTCACGCCGGTCAGCCCGCTCAGCTTCCGCCGGGTGTCCTGCGGGTCCAGCAGGTCCACGGCCAGGTACCGGACCCGGTCGGTGTCCTCGCCGCCGCGCCGGGACACCCCGACGACCTCCCACTCCGGGAGCGTGACCAGGTGCTCGACCAGGTTGCGCCCGATCACCCCGTTCGCCCCGACGACCAACGCCGTCCCGCCTCTCCGCGATTCGCAGTCGTGGTTGCGTTCCGGAGCACTCTCGCGTTTCGCGGTTTCTCGTGGCTGAGTTGCGTCACGGTCCCCTGAGGTGCGGTCGGGCTGGACTCGGGTTGATCTGGGGTGACTCATGGCATCAACTCTCGTGCGCCCCGCTGGATAAGTCCAAGGCTTGTTGTTTCTTGGAGTGATAACTTCTGCTCATGGCTACGTTGCGGCAGTTCGAGTACCTGGTGACCGTGGTCGACACCGGGTCGTTCACGCGCGCCGCCGAGCTGCTGCACGTCACCCAGCCCGCGCTGTCGCACCAGGTCCGCGCGCTGGAGCGGGACGCGGGCGGACCGCTGCTGGAGCGGCTGCCGCGCGCGGTCCGGCTCACGCCGATGGGCCGCGCGATGCTGCCGCACGCGCGAGCCGCGCTCGCCGACGCGGAGCGGGCGCGGTCGGCCGCCCGGCAAGCGTCCGGGCTGGAGAGCGGCGAGCTGCAGCTCGCCACGGTGTACTCAGCGAGCCTCGGCGTGCTGCCACCGGTTCTGCGCGCGTGGCGGAAAGACCACGCGGGCGTGCACATCCGGCTCTTCGAGCACCGGCACGGTGACGAGCTCAAGGCGGCGATGGCGGCCGGGCAGGCGGACATCGCGGTCGGCCCAGCACCGTCCGATTGGGACGGTCCGGTGCACGCGCTGGGCGTGGAGGAGTTCGTCGTGGTGCTGCCGCCGGATGACCCGCTGGCCGGTGGCGCGACGAGCGTCGAGCTGGCGATGCTCGCCGACCGCGGCTGGGTGCACTACAGCCCGGAGAACGGCCTCGCCGAGGTGCTCGACAGGGCTTGCGCCAGCGCCGGGTTCCAGGCGCGCGCCGCGGTCCGCGCCGAGCAGACGGCCGCGGCGCCGATGCTCGCCGCCGCCGGGCTCGGTCCGGCGCTGGTCCCGGCGAACATCATCCCGAGGCAGTTCGACGGCGAGCTCCTGCGGCCCGACCCACCGGTCCACCGCACGCTGGCCGCCTACACCCGGCACAGCCCCGACCCGCTCACCTCGGCGTTCGTCGACACCCTCGCCCGCAAGGCCGCGGTCCTCCCGGACCACGTCCGGCGCCGCCTGGCCGCGATCAGCCGGTGAACAGCTGGGAGACCTTCTGGACCAGCTCGTACACGCCGTAGGCGAAGGGCAGGCCCACCCACGCCCAGGACACCACCAGGACGGCTCGGCGGTTCATCGCTCCTCCGGTTCGTGGAACTTCGGGTTGACCGGGCGGACCAGCTCGTTGGCCGCGAAGCCGACCACCAGCAGGCCGATCATGATCACCAGCGAGGTGGTGTACAGGTCCGGGCCGGTGGCACCGGCCGCCTCGCGGGCGTCGGCCACCGCGTTGACGATCAGCGGTCCCAGCACCCCGGCCGCCGACCAGGCGGTGAGCAGCCGACCGTGGATCGCACCGACCTGCGCGGTGCCGAACAGGTCCTTCAGGTAGGCCGGGATGGTGGCGAAACCGCCGCCGTAGAAGGACAGGATGAGCATCGCGCACAGCACGAACACCGGGACGCCGGACGAGCCCGCCAGCAGGATCCCCAGGTACAGCAGCACTCCGCCGCCCAGGTAGACGCGGTAGATGTTCTTGCGCCCCACCAGGTCCGATGTGGACGACCAGATGAACCGACCGGCCATGTTGGTCAGCGACAGCAGCGCGACGAACCCGGCCGCCGACCCGGCCGCCACCGGCGTCGAGCTCTGCGCGAAGAACCCGGTGATCATCGGCGCGGCCTTCTCCAGGATGCCGATGCCCGCGGTGACGTTGCAGCACAGGACCACCCACAGCAGCCAGAACTGCGGGGTGCGCACCGCGTTGCGGGCCGTCACGTTCGCCGTGGTGATCATCGGCCGCGACACCGGTCGGGCCGATCCCGGGTTCCAGCCCGGCGGCGGCGTCCGGATGAGCACCGCGCCCAGCGACATGAACACCGCGTAGACCAGCCCGTGGACCAGGAACGTCAGCGCGATGCCGGGCCGGTCGCCGCCGAAGGAGGCCAGCATCTGCGTCGACCACGGGGAGGCGATCAGCGCGCCGCCGCCGAAGCCCATGATGGCGATCCCGGTGGCCATGCCCGGCCGGTCCGGGAACCACTTGATCAGCGTCGACACCGGCGAGATGTAGCCGATCCCGAGCCCGATGCCGCCGACGAACCCGTAGCCGAGCACCACCAGCCAGTACTGGCCGAGCGCGACGCCCAGCGAGGAGATCAGGAACCCCAGCGAGAAGCAGGTGGTGGCCACCGCCATCGCCCAGCGCGGCCCGCGGCGCTCCACCAGCGTCCCGCCCAGCGCCGCGGACAGCCCGAGCATCACGATCCCGAGCTGGAACGGCAGCGCGCTGAGCGTTCCGCTCAGGCCGAGCGCGTCCTCCAGCGGCGGTTTGAAGACGCTCCAGGCGTACACCTGGCCGATGCCCAGGTGCACCGCCAGCGCCGCGGGCGGCACCAGCCAGCGGTTCCAGCCGACGGGCGCGACGACCCGGGTGGGAGAGAGCAGGTCTGCGACCATCAGGCCTCCCGGCCACGTGCTGTTGATCAGGCGCGCTGAGCATACTTGTGCGGAGGCGGTCCGACGAGGGTCGTCTTCCGCCGAGCGAACGCGCCAGGAGGGGCCGATGGGACGCGTCACGGTACGGCGACCGGTGCTGAAGATCGCCGCCGACGGGACCACCCGCAGACCGGACACGCTCGCCGCCGAGGAGCCGATGGAGATCCGCGTCGACGGCCGACCGCTGTCGGTGACCATGCGCACGCCCGGTCACGACGTCGAGCTCGCCCACGGGTTCCTGCTGACCGAAGGCGTCATCCACGACCGCGAGCAGCTGTCCTCGGCGCGCTACTGCGACAGCCCCGGACCGGACGGGCGCAACACCTACAACGTGCTCGACGTCGTGCTCGCCCCCGGCGTGCAGCCGCCCGACTCCTCGGTGACCCGGAACTTCTACACCACCTCCTCGTGCGGGGTGTGCGGCAAGGCCGCGCTGGACTCGGTCCGGCTGAGCACCCGCCACTCCCCCGCCGCCGACCCGCTCACCGTCGCCTCGGAGACCCTCGTGGGCCTCCCGGACCAGCTGCGCGCCGCCCAGCGCGTCTTCGACACGACCGGCGGCCTGCACGCGGCCGGGCTGTTCAGCGGCGACGGCGAGCTGCTCGTGGTGCGGGAGGACGTGGGGCGGCACAACGCCGTGGACAAGGTGCTCGGCTGGGCGCTGCTGGCGCAGCGGGTGCCGCTGGCCGGATGCGTGCTGATGGTGTCCGGGCGGGCGTCGTTCGAGCTGGTGCAGAAGGCCGCCATGGCCGGGGTGCCGGTGCTGGCCGCCGTGTCCGCGCCCTCGTCGCTGGCGGTCGACCTCGCCGCCGAGCAGGGCATGACGCTGGTCGGGTTCCTGCGCGGGCGGTCCATGAACGTCTACACCGGCACCGAGCGCATCGTGACCAAGGACATCGCCGGGTAGGGACGGATTCGGTTGGTGCCCCCGCGCGGCGTTGGCACGATGGAGAGCGGGGAGCAACCACGGGGAGGACGCATGCGCGATTCGCAGGGACGCAACCTGCTGCCGCGTCGCAGCGTCCTGGCCGCCGGGATCACCGGCGCCGCCGCTCTCGGGCTGGGCCTGGGCGGTCGGTTCGGGTCGGCTCCGACCGGGGCCCGGTGCCGCTGGCGAACCAGTCGAACGTGTCCGTGGAGCGGCTCTACTCGGCCGCCCGCAACTGCTTCATCAACTTCGTGCTGATGTTCCCGAAAGGCGTTCCCCGCCAAGGGATTCCGGTCTGCCTGATGCTGCACGGGCGGTTCGGCGACGCGCGCAAGTCGGTGGGCGGGCTGCCGGACTGGCTGACCGCGGCCGTCTCCGAGGACCGCATCCCGCCGTTCGCGTTCCTGGCGGTGGACGGCGGCGGCAACAACTACTGGCACCGCCGCCCGAACGACGATCCGCTGTGGATGCTGCTCGGCGAGGTCCCGCGCTGGCTGGCCGAGCGCAACCTCGGCGGTCCGCGCCACCTGCCGTTCGCCGCGGCGGGCATCTCGATGGGCGGCTTCGGCGCGCTGCTCTACGCGCGGCGCAGGCGCGAGATGGGCAACCCGCTGTCCGCGGCGGCGGTGGTGTCCCCGGCGCTGATCACCAGCTGGCCGGAGATGCGCAAGCGCAAGGCGTTCGCCAACGAGGCGGAGTGGGCGGCCATCGACCCGCTGCGGCACATCAAGTCGCTCGGCGACCTGCCGCTGGGCGTGTGGTGCGGCACCGAGGACCGGTTCATCGAGGGCACCCGCCGCTTCATCCGCCTCGCCGAGCCCGAGTACGCCTCCACCACCTCGGGCGGCCACAACAGCCGCTACTACCGCAAGGCCCTCCCCGAACTGGTGAACTTCATCGGCGGCGAGCTGGCCCGCTCCGGCCCCAGGTGACGGCCCTCCGCGATTTCAATGGAAATCGGAGGTCCGATCTCCATTGAACTTGTTCATCCTGTCCGCGGACCGCAGCCGCGAAGGACGACCGGCACCGCCACGCAGGACGAGGCTGGAAATCTCATCTCCGTTGAAATCGCGGTCAGGCCAGCCGGAGGCGGTTCTGGGACGGTCCCGCGGTGTAGGGGTCCGCGTCGAAGCGGTCGTTGAGCGGCACCGTGCCGTAGAGGGTCCAGCTCAGCACCGCTGGCCAGGGGCCGTAGCCCGCGTCGGTGTTCAGGTGCTCGCCGTCCAGGATCACGTCCATCTCGACCTGCAGCGATTCCGCCAGGGCGTGCGCCCGGTACATCGACAGGTACGGGTCCCCGGTGCCGACCACGAGCCGCGTGATGCCCGCCGCGCGGCGCAGCGCCGCCGCATCGGTCGGGTACGGCGTGATGCCCTGGGCGTCCGGGTGCTGCCAGTCGGGGGCGGGCGGGGCCACCAGGAGCACCCGGTCGGCGCGGCGGGAGCTGCCCCCGATCGTCGCCGCGTGGTGCAGCCACAGCGCCACTCCGCAGGAGTGCGCGGCCACCACCAGCTCGGCCTCCTTCGGCACCGCGGCCAGCCGCTCGCGCAGCACCGGCAGCCAGTCCGCCAGCACCGGGCGGTCCGGTCCGGGCAGCGACGGCAGGTCGACCGCGACGCCCCGGTCGCGGAGCTGACCGGCGAGCCACTGCTGCCAGTGCCAGGGTCCGGAACCGGTCATCCCGTGAACCAGCAGGACGTGCATCTCGCTCATGGCAGGCGCTCCCCGGAAAGATGATCTGGTCAGTACCCAGGATCATCTAACCCGCCCCGCTCCGCAGCGGACGCGCCCGGGGGCCGGGCACGAACCAGCCCGCGGTGCGAGAGGCATCGCGGGCTGGGACCTTTCAGCGTTCCGGACTCGAAAACCGCTGGCTCGGCGGCCAGTTCCGCGCCGGGTGCGCGGAACGGGGGAATCAGGCGGACTTCTCGCGCCGTTCGCGGCGCGTCGCCTGGCGCGCCACGATCGTCGGGTTGACGTTCTCCCGCACGGTCTGCTCGGTGATCACGACCTTGGCGACGTCCGACCGGCTCGGGATGTCGTACATCACCGGGAGCAGGACCTCCTCCAGGATCGCGCGCAGGCCGCGGGCGCCGGTGCCGCGCAGGATCGCCTGGTCGGCGATCGCCTCCAGCGCCGTCTTGGTGAACTCCAGCTCCACGTTGTCCATCTCGAACAAGCGCTTGTACTGCTTCACCAGGGCGTTGCGCGGCTCGGTGAGGATCTGCACCAGCGACGGCTTGTCCAGGTTCGTCACGCTGGCCACCGTGGGCAGCCGACCGATGAACTCCGGGATCAGCCCGTACTTGATCAGGTCCTCGGGCATCACGTCGGCGAAGTGGTCGGTGGTGTCGATCTGGGACTTGGAGCGCAGCTCCGCGCCGAAGCCGACGCTGTGCTTGCCGACCCGCTCCTCGACGATCTTCTCCAGCCCGGCGAACGCGCCCGCCACGATGAACAGCACGTTCGTGGTGTCGATCTGGATGAACTCCTGGTGCGGGTGCTTGCGGCCGCCCTGCGGCGGCACGCTGGCCGTGGTGCCCTCCAGGATCTTCAGCAGCGCCTGCTGGACGCCCTCGCCGGAGACGTCGCGGGTGATCGACGGGTTCTCGCTCTTGCGGGCGATCTTGTCGACCTCGTCGATGTAGATGATGCCGGTCTCGGCGCGCTTGACGTCGTAGTCGGCCGCCTGGATCAGCTTGAGCAGGATGTTCTCGACGTCCTCGCCCACGTACCCGGCCTCGGTCAGCGCGGTGGCGTCGGCGATCGCGAACGGCACGTTCAGCATCTTCGCCAGCGTCTGCGCGAGGTAGGTCTTGCCGCAGCCCGTCGGGCCGAGCATCAGGATGTTGGACTTGGCCAGCTCGACGGCCTCTTCACCGCGGCTCTCCCGGCGCTCACCGGCCTGGATGCGCTTGTAGTGGTTGTAGACCGCGACCGACAGGTTCCGCTTCGCCGGGTCCTGCCCGATGACGTACTGGTCGAGGAACTCGTGGATCTCCGCGGGCTTGGGCAGCTCGTCGAGCTTGACCTCGCCGGCCTCGGCCAGCTCCTCCTCGATGATCTCGTTGCAGAGATCGATGCACTCATCGCAGATGTACACGCCGGGGCCGGCGATGAGTTTCTTCACCTGCTTCTGGCTCTTCCCGCAGAAGGAGCACTTCAGCAGGTCGCCGCCGTCACCGATACGTGCCATGACCGCTGACCCCGTCCCCTCCGGCGCGCCGTCCGGTAGCGCGCCTGACCGTATGTGCTTCCGACGGTACCTGGCGTTCCCCGAGTTCGGGGAGACTCACAGTGTCCGCCATGGCCAAGCGTGATGTGACCAGCACCGCGCCCGGCGTGTCGTGACCCTCCTGCCGGGCGTGCCGCCCCACCACCTGGCCGGGAGGCTACGCGTTCCCGCAGCCCGCAGCAGCTGCTTTCTCCGGCCTCGGCGCTGCGCAGCGACCGCAGCCGGGAGAAGTGCGACCCCCTGGTTGATACCGGCCGAAGAGCACGGCCACCACCTGCGAGAACAAGATGTGACTCACGACTCGAAAAGTTGAAGGCCCAACCATCTCCGGTGCTCGACCGGCACCGCGGGTTCCCAGCGGCCGCCTGGCGAGGACAGCCCGTTCGCCGTGCATCGGGCACACCGGAGAACGGGATCCCGCAGCCGGGCGGCCGCTGAGGTTCCGCTACGCGGAGCGAGCCTGGAATTCCGCGCTCACGCCTTCTGCTCGGAGAGCTTGCGGTAGGGGACGACCTCGTCGATGATGCCGTACTCCACGGCCTGCTCCGCGGTCAGGATCTTGTCGCGGTCGACGTCCGCGCGGACCTGCTCCTGCGAGCGGCTGGTGTGCTTGGCCAGCGTCGACTCCATCAGGTCGCGCATCCGCTGGACCTCGGCGGCCTGGATCTCCAGGTCGGAGACCTGGCCGTAGATGCCCTCCACCGACGGCTGGTGGATCAGCACCCGCGAGTTCGGCAGCGCCTGGCGCTTGCCCTTGGTGCCCGCCGCCAGCAGCACGGCCGCCGCGGACGCCGCCTGCCCGAGGCAGATGGTGCGCACGTCCGGACGCACGTACTGGATGGTGTCGTAGATCGCCATCATCGCGGTGAACGATCCGCCCGGAGAGTTGATGTACATCTGGATCTCGCGGTCCGGGTCGTCGGACTCCAGGAAGAGCAGCTGCGCCATCACGTCGTTGGCGGAGGCGTCGTCGACCTGGACGCCGAGGAAGACGATGCGCTCCTCGAACAGCTTGTTGTACGGGTTGGACTCCTTGACCCCGTACGCGGTGCGCTCGACGAACGAGGGCAGCACGTACCGGGACTGCAGAGACTGGTAAGGGTTCACGGCGGGTGACTCCTCGTTGCTAGGTCCGGGCGGGATGATCAGCTGCGCGGCAGGTTCGCGGCGCTGGCCACGTGGTCCACGAACCCGTACTCGCGGGCCTCCTCCGCGGTGAACCACCGGTCGCGGTCCGAGTCCTGGATGATCCGCTCCACCGTCTGACCGGTCTGCTCCGCGATCAGCTCGGCCATCTCCCTCTTGTGCCTGGAGAACATCTTGGCCTGGATCGCGATGTCCGAAGCCGTGCCGCCGAGACCGGCCGACGGCTGGTGCATCATGATCCGCGCGTGCGGCAGCGCGAACCGCTTGCCCTTGGCGCCCGCGGACAGCAGGAACTGCCCCATCGAGGCGGCCATGCCCATCGCCACGGTGGCCACGTCCGGCTTGACCAGCTGCATGGTGTCGTAGATCGCCATGCCCGCGGTCACCGAACCGCCCGGCGAGTTGATGTAGAGCGAGATGTCGCGGTCCGGGTCCTCGGCCGCCAGCAGCAGCAGCTGCGAGCAGATCTGGTTCGAGATCGAGTCCTCGACCTGGGAGCCGAGGACGATGATGCGCTCCCGCAGCAGCCGCTCGTAAACCGAGTCGTTGAGCGAGAGTCCGTTGGTACCCGTCCGCATGGACGGCGCCTGCGCGTCGGACGCCGGAGTCAGGTGCTGCGTCACGTCTCCCTGCCTTCTCCCACAATGGGCTCTTTCACGTGGGCCACACCGGTCACTCGCGCCGCTCCCGATCCGCTTCCAAAGTGGACCGAGCTGGTCCGCGGGCGACGTCGACGGCCCTGCTTCCCTCTCGGGTGATCCGCTACAACCGACCCTAACGAAAGTGGACGGCACCAGCTTCCCAGTACCGCCCACTTTCGCTTAGAGCATGTTTATCGAGTTGTCGAGCGCGAGCCGGGTCACTCCGCCTTCGCGGTCTCGGCCTCCTCGCCCTCCTGCGGGCCGAACAGCTCGTCGAGGTCCAGCTCGTTGCCCGAGGCGTCGGTGACCTTGGCCTGGCGGACCACCGAGAACAGCGCCTTGCTGCGCCGGACGTCGGCGTAGAGCGCGCCCAGCTGGCCGGACTGCTGGGCCTGCTGGACGAACTGGTCCGGGCTCATGCCGAAGCGCTGCGCCTGGTAGATGATCCGCTGGGTGAGCTCGTCGTCGGAGACCGAGACGTCCTCGGCGTCGGCGATGGTGTCCAGCACCAGCTGGGTGCGGACCGCCTTCTCCGCCTCCTCGCGGGTCTCCGCGTCGAACTGCTCGCGGGTCTTCTCCTGCTGCTCAAGCCACTCTTCGAAGCGCTTCTCGTCGTGGTCGAACGGGTGCACCGCGTCGTGCTGGCGCACCTCGACCTCGGACTCGACGACCTTCTCGGGCAGCGGCACCTCGACGGTCTCCAGCAGCGCGTCCAGGACCTTGTCCCGGGCCTGCATGCCCTGCTGCATCTTCTTGACCTTGGCCATCCGCTCCCGCAGGTCCGCGATGAGCTCCTCGACGGTGTCGAACTCGCTGGCCATCTGCGCGAACTCGTCGTCGGCCTCGGGCAGCTGGCGCTCCTTGACGGAGTTCAGCTTGACGGTCACCTCGGCGTCCTTGCCGGCGTGCTCACCGGCCACCAGCTTGGTGGTGAAGGTCTTGGTGTCGCCCTCGCTCGCGCCGATCAGCGCCTCGTCGATGCCCTCGATCAGCTGGCCGGAGCCGATCTCGTAGGACAGGCCGCTGGTCTGGGCGTCCTCGACCTCCTCGCCGTCCACGGTGGCGGACAGGTCGATGCTGACGAAGTCGCCCTCCTGCGCGGCCCGGTCCACCCCGGCGAGGGTGCCGAAGCGGGCGCGCAACGAGTCCAGCTGCTCGGTCACCTCGTCCTCGGTGACCTCGACGTCGTCCACGCTCACCGACAGCTCGCCGAAGGCGGGCACGGTGATCTCCGGGCGGACGTCGACCTCGGCGGTGAACGCGATCTCCGCGCCGTCCTCGATCTTGGTCACCTCGATGTCCGGGCGACCGAGGGTGCGCACCTCGCTGCTGTTGACCGCCTCCAGGTACTTGGCCGGAACCGCCTCGTTGACGACCTCGTCGAGCACGGGGCCCCGACCGATGCGGCTCTCCAGCACCCGCGCCGGAACCTTGCCCGGCCGGAAGCCGGGGATGCGAACCTGCTGGGCCAGTGCCTTGTACGCGCGGTCGAAGTTCGGCTTGAGCTCGTCGAACGGCACCTCGACGTTGATCCGGACGCGCGTCGGGCTCAGGTGCTCGACGGTGCTCTTCACGTGGTCTCCTAGTGCGAACGTGCTTTGATTCCCGGCGCTGCCAGCGGGCGCGGCGCAACACCACCCCCAATGCCGGGCTGACCTCCGAGTCTATTGCTTCCCACCCGGGACCACGGGCCGGGGTGCTCGGGCGGCCTCGCCCGCCCGGGACGGGCGGTCCGTGCTTGAGTGGAATCGTGCAGCACACCGCAGCCGATCCCGCCACCTGCGCCGCGCTGTCCACCGCGCTCGCCGAACCGCTGACCGGCACCGCGGCGGTCGCGCGCGGCTGGCTCTGCCTGGAGCAGCGCGGCCCGTGGGGGCACAACGCGCTGGTGCAGAGCCACCTGGACCCGGAGCTGGGGCGGGCGCTGGACGCGAGAGCGGCCGAGCACGGCGTGCGGGTGCAGCTGATCCGGCAGCCGGGCCGCCACGCGGACGTCCCGGGCGACACCACCCGCCGCGTCCTGCTCGCCAACACCGCGCCCGGCACCGGCTGGCTGCGCGAGCGCACCACCACCGACCCGGCCGAACTGCTCGACCTCGACTTCGCGCGCATCGCCGCCGGGCACCACGACGGCTGGGGGCGGCCCGTCGCCGACCCGGTGCTCCTGATCTGCACCAACGGCCGCCGCGACCGGTGCTGCGCGCTGCTCGGCCGCGAGCTGATCACCGACCTGACCGGGCGCCACGACGGCACCATCTGGGAGACCTCGCACACCGGCGGGCACCGCTTCGCCCCCGCCGCGGTCCTGCTGCCCAGCGGCTACACCTACGGGCGCCTCACCGCACCGGCCGTCGAGGCGATCCTGTCCGCTGCCGCCGCTGGCAAGGTCGCGCTCGAGCACTGCCGCGGCCGCTCGACCTGGGAGCGCGCCGGGCAAGCCGCCGAACTGGCCGTCCGCGAGCACCTCGGCGAACACCTCGCCGACGCGCTGCGCATCACCGGCAGCACCGCCGACCGGGTCGACGTGACCCACCAGGACGGCCGCAGCTGGCAGGTGACCGTGCGCGTCCGCGAACTCGACCCGCCCCGCCCCAACAGCTGCGGCAAGGCAGCGGTCCGCCCCACCGCCACCGAGGCGGTGGCCATCACTGACCGCTCAACACCGAACCGACCGCCGCGCTCAGCTTCGTCGGCGTGACCGCCGTCACGATCCCGTCCGACGGCGCCAGCTCGGCAACCCCGTCCGGCCCGGGAACCGCCAGCGACACCACGACCAACAGCACCAGCGCGGCACCCAGCACCGCGCACACCACCACCGCGGGAAGGTGAGCGCGCAACCCCGGAATCCCATCGCGCACGAACGGGAAATCGGCACCCCGCGCCCGGCCGTTACCAACCGTCACGCACGACTGCGACCCACATCACCGGAGGAACCCCGCCCGGGAACGAAAGAACCGGCCGCCCGCGAGAAGCGGGCGACCGGCCGCGACGTCGGGGTGGCGGGATTTGAACCCACGACCCCTCGCACCCAAAGCGAGTGCGCTACCAAACTGCGCCACACCCCGTCCGACGTGCGAAGCACCCGGCAACCCCGGGTGCGTTGCGAAGAGCCTATCGCGACCCGCTAAGCTGTGGCACGCAAGGTCGCCGAACCCCGGGCACCACCCGCGGGGAGAGGCGAAACCAGCGCGCGGGCGTAGCTCAATGGTAGAGCCCCAGTCTTCCAAACTGGCTACGCGGGTTCGATTCCCGTCGCCCGCTCCGGGGTTGGGAGGGGTGTGTCAGCGGAATGCGCTGACCTTCACCCCTTCGCCATTGCATCTGGGGGGCCGAGCCCCCCAGGCCCCCACGGTGCGGGGGTTGCTTTTTGGAGGGCTTCTCGGGTTGGGGAGCGTTCCCGGCCTGGGTTTTCACCAGCGCATCGGTCGGTGTATCACCGCCTTCGGCGGGGTGGTGACGTCCGCGATTTCGATTGAGCCTTTTTCATCCTGGCCGTGGACCGCAGCCGCGAAGGGCGACCGGCACCGGTCGGCAGGTGCCGCATGCGCCGCAGGCGCATAGCCCACCCCCGCAGCTTGCACCGCCGCGGGTTCTCAGCGTTCGCCTGGCGAGGACGGCCCTGACGCCGTGTATCGGGCAATACATAAGTCAGGGCACCCGGAGTCCAGGCGGGCGCTGAGGTTCCGCCACCCGCACCGCCACTCAGAACGAGGTTGGAAAAACCTCATTGAGATTGCCTCGCGTCGGTACCGCAGGTTTCGTCTGGAACGGTGGCAATTTCGATTGAAATCGCAACACCACGCAGCGCGACCACGCACCGCTTTGAACCCCGCTCAACCCCGCACCCGACGGCACCTCTCCTCGCCAACTCCAGCCCAACACCACCACCGATCCTTCGGTGGCGCCGCGAACTCGCTCGGGGACAGGGCCGCTGCGCTCTCAGCCCGGCTATCACCACCGCTGCTCAGGCGTCACCTCTGCATCACCAGGCACGGGGTGTGACTGGGGCCTCCGTCGCCGCTGGGTTTGGGGTCGGGGGTGGCGAAATTTGGTTGGGGATTGTCGGGGGGTTGGGTCATCCTGGTGGGCGGTTCGGGGTTGGGCCGGGGTGCTGGGCCCGGTTTTTCCTCTTCTTCTCTTCTTGGGGGTTTTGTGCGGCGGCTTGAGTACAAGTGGCTCGTCGGGATCACTTTCGTGCTGGCTCTGATCATGCAGATCCTGGACGTCACCATCCTGAACGTGGCGCTCGCCACGCTGGGGCGGGAGTTCCAGGTCGATCCCGCCGCGCTGCAGTGGGTGCTGACCGGGTACATGATCAGCCTCGCCGTGTTCATCCCGTCGTCCGGTTGGATCGCCGACCGGTTCGGCAGCAAGCGGACGTTCCAGGCCGCGGTGATCATCTTCACCTTCGCCTCCGTGCTGTGCGGGGTGTCCACCGAGATGTGGATGCTCGTCGCCGCACGGGTGCTGCAGGGCGTCGGCGGCGGCATGCTGGTGCCCGTCGGGCAGGCCATGCTCTTCCGGGCCTTCCCGCCCGACGAGCGGGCCAAGGCCGGGGCCGTGCTGTCCATCCCGATCACCGTCGCGCCGATGCTCGGACCGGTGCTCGGCGGCGTGCTCGTCGAGTACGCCAGCTGGCGCTGGATCTTCTTCATCAACGTGCCCGTCGGGGCACTCGCACTGCTGTTCACCGTGCTGTACCTGCGCGAGGAGGAGCGCACCGGTCCCGGGCGCTTCGACCTGCCCGGCTTCCTGCTCGCCGGGATCGGCCTGGCCACCCTGCTGTACGGGCTGGAGCAGGGCGCCCAGCTCGGCTGGGGCACCGTCCAGGTGTGGGTGAGCCTGCTCGTGGCCGGGCTGCTCATCACCGGGCTGATCTGGCGGGAGCTCACCGTCCGCGAACCGATGCTGGACCTGCGGCTGCTCACCGACCGGATGTTCGGCACCGGCAACCTGCTCCTGCTGCTCCAGACCGGGTCGATGTTCGGCATCCTCTTCCTGCTGCCGCTCTACCTGCAGAACCTGCGCGGGGTGTCCCCGATGCACGCCGGGCTGGTGCTCATGCCGCAGGCGGTGGTCATGCTGGCGACCACCCAGGTGGTCAGCCGGATCTACGGCCGGGTCGGGCCGAAGCGGCTGATCCTGGCCGGGTTCGCGGTGCAGCTGGCGATCTGCGCCGGGCTGCAGCTGCAGGGGCTGACCACCCCGCTGGGCTTCCTGGCCGGGCTGCTCGCGGTGCAGGGCGTGGCGATGGGCCTGCTGATGACGCCGGTGCAGACGGCCACCTTCGCGGGCATCTCCGGCCGGGCGATGGGGCAGGCCAGCTCGCTGTTCAACGTCAGCAGGCAGGTCGCCACCGCGCTCGGCACCGCCGTCGTCGCCACCGTGCTGGTGGTGCTCACCGAGCACGGTCAGTCCACAATGGATCCCGCCACCCCGTTGGCCGAGGTCCAGCTCGGCGCCTACCACGGGGCGTTCCTGGTCTCCGCGGTGTTCGCCGCGCTGGGTATCCTGCTGGCTCTGCGGGTGCGCGACGCCGATGCCGCGGCCAGCCTCGACCGCCCCAGCGGATCGGCCCGACCAGGCGACCGCGAAGCGGCCGGGACCGTGAGATAGGTCAAGCGCGCCCCGCCGCCGGACAGCTCCGGGCAGTATGTGAGGGGTGACCGATATGCCGCACGTCGACCAGGTCCGCAACCACGCCCGCTGGCGCCCGGGCTGGCGCGCCGGGCGCACCGGCTACGCCTGGTTGCTGCCGCTCGCCGACCAACCGGGGCTGCGCAAGCTGGTGAACGACTACCAGTACGCGCTGCGCGACCTGCCCGGCTTCGACCTGGTGCCGCTGGAGTGGATGCACATCCTGGTCCAGGAGGTCGGGTTCACCGACGAGGTCGACGAGACGCGCATCGAGGCGCTGGTCGCGGCCACCCGCAAGCGGCTCGAAGCGGTGCTTCCGCTCACCCTGGCCTTCCACCACGCCGTGGTGCAGCCGGAATCGCTGTCGCTGCCCGCCGAACCGCAGTCGACCGTCATCGAGCTGCGCACCGCGGTGCGCGAGGCGCTGGCCGACGTGCTCGGCGAGTCTGCGGTGCCGCCGGAGCCCGAGGACGTCGACAAGCACGTCAGCCTCGCGCACTCCACCACCGACGGACCGGCGATCTTCGCGGTGGCCACGCTCAGCGCCACCCAGGTGGAGCCGACCACCGCCAAGCTCCCGGCGCTGTCCCTGGTGAAGCTCAACCGCGACCACTCGTGCCCCGAGTGGGAGAAGGTCACCGAGGTCCAGCTCGGCGCCTGAGCACCGCGACTTCGCGCGAAATCGGGTCGCGCGGCCCGGCCCTGCTCGGTATCAAGGCCGCATGGGAGAGCTCAGCACGCGACGTCTGCGGACCGACGAGTACGACGCCTTCTTCGACGTCTTCGCCGCCGCGTTCCTCGACGACTCGCTGGAGGCCGTGCGCAGCACGTACGGCAGCGCGTTCCGCCCGGAACTCGCGCACGGCGCCTTCGACGGGGACGAGCTGATCGGCTGCGCCGGGCAGCTGGACCAGGAGATCACCGTGCCGGGACCAGCTCGGTGCCCGCTCGCGGCGGTCACCGCGGTGGGCGTCAAGCCCGGGCACCGACGGCGCGGCGTGCTCACCTCGCTGATGCGCGCGCAGCTGGACGCGCTGCACGACGGGGGCGTTCCGATCGCGGCGCTGTACGCCTCGGAGTCCGGCATCTACGGCCGGTTCGGCTACGGGCTGGCCAGCTTCGAGAGCCACCTGGCGGTGCCCCGCGGCGCGGCATTCCTGTCCACTGTGGAGGTCGACGGGCGACCGGTGCGCGAAGTCGACCGGGAGCAGGCGCTGGAGGTGGTGCGCACCCGCTATCCCGCGATCGCCGAGACCCGGACCGGCTGGCTCTCCCGCAGCGACGGCTCTTGGGAGGCCCGCGTGCTGGACGGCCCCAACGCGCGCGGCGACCTCAGCGCTCCCCGGTTCGCGGTGCACCCCGACGGCTACGCCATCTACCGGCCCAAGCGGGAGTGGACCACGCGCGGACCCGCTCACGAGCTGCACGTGGCGGAGCTCGTGGCCGCGACCCCGCAGGCCTACGCCGCGCTGTGGCGGTACCTGCTGGACGTCGACCTGGTCGCCGAGGTGCACTGGCGCAAGGCTGCGATCGACGAGCCGGTGCTCGACATGCTGGTCAACCCGCGCGCCGTCGACCGGCGGGTGCTCGACGGGCTGTGGGTGCGGCTGGTCGACCTGGACCGGGCGCTGATGGCCCGCCGCTACGCCGCCCCGGTCGACGTGGTCCTCGACGTCACCGACCGCTTCTGCCCGTGGAACGAGGGCCGCTGGCGCCTGCGCACCGACGCGTCCGGATCGGCCACCGCCACCCGCACCGAGGACGCCGGGCACCTCGCGCTGGACGTCACCGACCTCGCGGCCGCCTACCTGGGCGGCAGCACGCTGGCCGGGCTGGCGCGCGCCGGGCGGGTCGTCGAGCACGAGCCGGGTGCGCTGGTCGCGGCGTCGCGGGCGTTCGCGACCGACTGCGCGCCGCACTGCCAGGAAGGCTTCTGATCACCCGCACGTGTGACGGCCAGGTACTGTCGATGAGGACGGATTCGTCCGGTTCGGGGAGGTCCTGGTGTTCACCGCAGTCCTGATCATCGTGGTCGCGCTCGTGGTGATCGGAGCCGCCATCTGGTGGTCCCGCCAGAAGGCCGTGGAGCACCAGCGCAAGCAGCTGGACGACGCCAAGGCCGAAGCGCGCCGCTGGGTGGAGCGGCTGGGCGGCCAGGTGCTCAACCTGGTCGGCACCAACGAGGCCGCCAAGCAGGCGCTTGCCGACGCGGCGGAGCGGCACGGCGCGGCGGTCTCCCAGCTGGAGCAGGCCACCACCGAGCAGCAGGCCCGCCTGACCACCGAATCCGCGCTGGAGGGGCTCTACTACGTGCGGGCGGCGCGGGTCGCGATGGACATGGACCCGGGGCCGGAGCTGCCCGACCTGGCCGGTCAGCGCGGCGCGGGCAAGGTCACCGAGCTCCGCGAGGTCGAGGTGGAGGGCCGCCAGCAGGTCGCCTCGCCGAACCCGAGCGAGCAGACGCCGCACTTCTACCCCGGCGGCACGGTGGCCGGACGCCCGGTGCCGCAGGGCTGGTACAGCGAGCCGTGGTGGAAGCCCGCCCTGGTCGCCGGCGCCTGGGGCGTGGGCTCGTTCGTGCTGATGAGCGCCCTGTTCAGCGGCATGTCCGGGGTCCCGGCGGAAGCCGCCTACGCGGACGGCTTCCAGGACGGCATGGCCGCCGACGACCCGGGCGCCGACCTCGGCGGGGACCCGGGCGCCGACTTCGGCGGAGACCCGGGTGCGGACCTCGGCGACCCCGGAGCCGACTTCGGCGACTTCGGGGACTTCGGCTTCTGACCCGCCCCGCGAGCCCGGCTCCGGCCCGACCGCAGTTTCAGTTGAAACTGCGGTTTCCCGTGCCTGGAGATCGCAGTTTCAGTTGAAACTGCGGCCCCGCGGCGTGTCGGGTGCCGGACGCACCGGAGGATGTGGACAGGTCGTCCGGGCCGTGGCGAACCTCCGCGATTTCAATGGAAATCGCATGTCCGATTTCCATTGAACTTGTTCATCCTGTCCGTGGACCGCAGCTGCGAAGGGCGACCGGCACCGATGACCAGGTCGTCGCATGCGCCGCAGGCGCATAGCCCACCCTCGCAACCGGCACCGCCGCGGGTTCACGGTGCCCACCCCTCTGGGGTTCCTTCCGGCGAGGACGGCCCAACTGCCGTGTATTGGCATACATAAAGTTGGGCACCCGGAGTCCAGGCGGGCGCTGAGGTTCCGCCACTTGCACCGCCACGCAGAACGAGGTTGGAAAAACCTCAGTGAAATCGCGTCCCACCGGCGCCCGGGGCGCGGCGAGCTACTCGGGTTGGCAGGTGGGGCACCAGTAGAGCTTGCGGCCGGAGAGGTCCGCGGTGGCGATCGGGGTTCCGCAGATCAGGCAGGGCATGGACGCCCGGCGGTAGACGTAGACCTCGCCGCCGTGCCGGTCCTGGCGCGGGGCGCGTCCGGTGACCTCGGGCAGGTGCTCCGGGCGCACGGTGTCGATGCGGCCCACCCGGACCCCGTCGGCCATCAGCTCGACCAGGTCCGCCCAGATCAGGTCCCACTGCTCGCGGGCGAGGTCGCGGCCCGGCGTGTACGGCGGGATGCCGTGCCGGAACAGCACCTCGGCCCGGTAGACGTTGCCGACCCCGGCCAGCACCTTCTGGTCCAGCAGCAGCGCCGCGATGCTCGTGCGGGAGCGGGAGATCCGCGCCCACGCGCGCTCCGGATCGGCGTCCGCGCGCAGCGGGTCCGGGCCGAGCCGGGCCCGCAGCGCCGCGACCTCGTCACCGGTCAGCAGCTCGCAGGCGGTCGGGCCACGCAGATCGGTCCAGTGCGTCTTGCCGATGATCCGCATCCGCACCTGGCCGCGCGGTTCGGCCACCGGCAGCTCGGACTCGCTGAAGGTGCCGTACAGCCCGAGGTGGACGTGGACGATCCGGTCCGGGCCGTAGTGGTGGAACAGGTGCTTGCCGTGCGCCTCGGCGCGCTCCAGCACCGAGCCGTCGAGCAGCGAAGCGCTCGCGGCGAAGCGCCCCTGCGGGCTGCCGACCCGGACCCGCGTCCCGGCGAACAGCTCGTCGTGCACCCCGGCGAGCCGGTGCAGGGTGTGACCTTCGGGCATGTGGGGGTCTTCCTCGTGGTCCTCGGGCCGCTCAGGCGATGATCCACAGCGTGACCGAATCCGCGAGGTAGGCCAGCACGCACCACAGCGCGATGTGCAGGCCGCGGCGGACCGGCCGGTCGCGGCGCCGGAACGCGAACCCGGCGATCAGGGAGAGGATCAGCGCCAGGACCGCGCCGACGGTCAGCCACAGGCCGATGCCGAGGGCGCAGTCCGGAGCGGGGCAGAACGCCTCCACCAGGGTGGGCGAGAGCGCTCGCTGCCCGAAGAAGAGCACCAGCACGCCGACCGCCGTCGCCGCCACCGCGACCAGCGGTGTCGGGACTGCGCGGCGTGCCGGTGCCATCGGTCAGTTGCCGGGCAGCGCCGGGGGCTGGCCGGTCTTCTCGTACTCGGTGAGCAGGTCGATCCGCCGCTGGTGGCGGCCGCCCTCGAACTCGGTGGTCAGGAACGCCTCGACGATCTGCTCGGCCTCCTCGACGGTGTGCATCCGCGCACCGACACCGGCCAGCAGCGCGTTGTTGTGCTGGCGGGCGAGCTTGGCCGTCTCGACGCTCCAGGTCAGCGCGGCGCGGGCGCCGGGGACCTTGTTCGCGGCGATCTGCTCGCCGTTGCCGGAGCCGCCGAGGACCAGCCCGAGGCTGCCCTCGTCGGCGACGACGCGGCGGGCGGTCTCGACGCAGAACGGCGGGTAGTCGTCCTGGGCGTCGTACTCCGCGGGACCGATGTCGGTCACTTCGTGACCCTTGTCGGTCAGCCACTTGACGAGGTGGTTCTTGAGTTCGTAGCCAGCGTGGTCGGAACCGATGTAAACGCGCACGTGGGCAGTCTGACAGAACCGCCTCGCCGGGATTGACAGCCCCGCCTCTCCGCGATTCACAGTGGTGGTTGCGCGTGGGGATGAGCTCGCGTTTTCGGGGTTTCTTGTGGCTGAGTTGCGTCACGTTCCCCTGAGGTGCGGTTGGGCAGGGCTCGAGTTGCGACAGTGGTGGTTGTCTCTGGATCGATCTCGCGTTTTCAAGATCGCGCCTCGTGGTTCCGCGAGGTTTGATCACTGCTCGGGTTTCTTTCTGGATACGCTTCCGGGCATGGCCAGCGTGGATGTGCACGTGGACTGGGGGTTGCCGGGGCTTCGGGCGATGTCGGGCTTCCCCGTTCTGGTGGTTGTCGACGTGCTCTCGTTCTGCACCGCTGCGGACCTCGCGGTCGCTCGCGGGGCTCGGGTTCTGCCCATGCGGTCGCGGTACGACGCGACTCCGGAGGGTGTTGTGCTGGCTTGGGCTCGTCATCGCGAGCGGTGGTCGTTGAGCCCGTCGTCGCTTCTGATGCTCACCGCGGGTGTGCGGCTGGGGCTTCCGTCTCCGAACGGCGCGACGTTGTGCGCCGCTGCTTCGGGCTCGACCGTGTTCGCCGGGTGTCTGCGCAATGCCGATGCTGTGGCCGAAGCCGCGGCGCGCGTTGGTGGGCCGGTCGGCGTGGTCGCGGGTGGGGAGCGCCGTGATGACGAGCTGCGGCCCGCGATCGAGGACCTGCTCGGCGCGGGCGCGATCGTCTCCGCGCTGTCCGGCCGCCGGTCCCCTGAGGCCGAGCTCGCGGCCGCCGCATTCCGCAGCGTGCGGGACGACATCAGCTCGCTGCTCGCGGATTGCGAGTCCGGTCGGGAGCTGGCCGAGATGGGATTCGCGCACGACGTGGCTCTGGCCGCTGAGGTGAACAGCAGCCGTACCGCGCCGGTGCTGCGCGACGGTTTTCTGGAAGCCGCATGAGCTGGCACGAGGTCGGCGCTGGCGTGTTCGTGCGGCGGTACGCCGAGCTTGATCTGTCCGTCGGTTTGGTGGTCGGGGCCGAGTCCGCGCTGGTCATCGACACTCGTGGGGATCGCGTGCAGGGGGCTGAGCTGGCCGCTGCGGTTCGGGGGATCACCGCGCTGCCCTGGCAGGTCGTGATCACGCACGGGCACTTCGACCACTGCTTCGGGACCAGCGCTTTCCTGCCCGCTCCGGTCTGGGCGCACGAGCGCTGCGCCGGGTTCCTGGCCTCTACCGCTGACCAGCAGCGGGCTGAGTGGGTTGCGCACTACCGGCGCGAAGGCGCCGACGACATCGCCGATGCGCTGGCCGGGTCGACTGCGGACCGGCCGGACCACCTGGTGTCGGATCGGGTCGACGTCGACCTGGGAGGGCGCGTCGCGCAGCTGCGCCACCCCGGGCTCGGGCACACCGATCACGACCTGATCGTCGCGGTTCCCGACGCCGGGGTCGTGTTCGCCGGGGATCTGGTCGAGCAGGGCGCCCCACCGGACTTCGGCGACTCGTACCCGGAGTGCTGGCCTTCCGCGGTGGACGGCATCCTCGCGCTCTCGCCCGCCGTCGTCGTGCCCGGCCACGGCGAACCCGTCACCTCGGACTTCGTGCGCACCCAGCGCGCCGAGCTCGCCGCGATCGCCGAGCTCTGCCTCGCTCACCGGCTCGGGGAGCTGACGCTGGAGCAAGCGCTCCGCCGCTCGCCCTACCCCGCGGACACCACGCGGACCGCGCTGGCCCGCTCCTGACGGGCATTCCGGCCGAAACGGTCACCGGCGCTGTTCAGTTGATCACAGCTCCGCCGGGCCGAACCCGCGCGAAAACCCGGCACAACGCTCAGAAGCTCCCGAAACCACTGATCCGACCGCCTTTTTCGCTAGGCCGTTCAGAGTCATTTCGGCCACCTCCGGCACCGATCCGATAACGCGAACGTCATTCTTCTCTAAACGCGCCCGCGCTCGCGGCGGGCGAAGGACGGGTGGAAGGCGAACATGTCGGGACGGGACGACTTCGAGGCCGGTCGCCAGGACCTGGCCGCGCGCAACGCCGCACTGCGGGACCAGATCGACAACATGCTCTCCGACCTGCGGCGCCGCACCGCCGGGATCCAGGAGAAGCAGGAGGCCGCCGCGCGCCAGACCGTCGAGATCGCCTCGGACGACGGCATGGTGACCGTCCGGGTGGACGCCACCGGCACGCTGCAGGAACTCGCCCTGTCCCCGAAGGCGTTCGAGCGCACCACCCCCGAGAAGCTGGCCCGCACCATCACCAGCGTGATCCGCGAGGCCTCGGGCACCGCCCAGCGGCAGCTGCAGTCCGAGTTCGCGCCGCTGGCCGACGTCTCCGACGTCCCGGAGGTCCCCGGAGTGCCGTCGCTGGCCGGGCTGCTGCGCCAGGGCCCGCTGGTCGAGCCGCCCGACCCCGACGCGGAGCGCCGCCAGCGGCGCGAGGACGACTCCGCCGCCCCGTCCGGCAACCGGTCGCAGCCGCCGCAGGTGCGCACCAAGCCGGACGAGGAGTGGGACGACTGGGACTGGGACGGCAACCGCCGAGGGGGCCGCCGATGAGCGACCAGATGCGGATGCAGCCGGAGGAGGTCCGCACCGGCGGCAAGAAGATCGGCGACTCCGGCGACGACCTCGAGCAGGTGCTGACCACGCTGAAGTCCGCGCTGGACGCCGAGGGCGAGTGCTGGGGCGCGGACGAGGCCGGGCAGAACTTCGCCAAGGACTACACCCAGGGCCGCGACAGCGTCTTCGACAGCCTGAAGAAGGTCGTCAAGGCTCTCGGCGACATCGACGACAACCTCAAGGCCACCGCCGACGACACCGAGTCCAGCGACGCCAGGTCGGCCGAGGACATCGGCAAGTCCGGCTCCGGCATGCCCTCGTAGGGAGTGGATGTTTCGTGAGCATCGAGATGCCCGACGAGGTCAAGTGGCTGCTGCCGATCGTGGTCGGCGAGTCGTGGCCCGAGGGCGACGAGGACGCCATGCGCCGCATGGCCGACGCGTGGCGCGCGGCCGCGGACGGGATCGCGAACGTCAACACGGCTGCGAACCAGGGCGCCGAGCAGGCCAAGGGCGCGATGGAGGGGCAGACCTCCGAAGCGTTCGCCAAGCTGTGGAAGGACATCGGCGACGGCGGCGAAGCCGCGCTGCCGAAGCTGAAGGAGGCCTGCGAGAAGCTCGCCAAGGCCTGCGACGACGCCGCCCTGGACGTCGAGCACACCAAGCTGACCATCATCGCCTCGCTGATCGCGCTGGCCATCCAGATCGCGGCGATGATCGCGGCCGCACCGGTCACCTTCGGCGCCTCCACCGCGGGCGTCGCCGCCGCGCAGGCGGTCACCCGCACCGTGGTCATGACGATCTTCCGGCAGCTCGTCATGAGCATCCTGAAGAACGTCGCCATCGAGATCGCCACCTCGCTGGCGATCGAGTTCGCGGTGCAGGGCGTGCAGATCGCCTCCGGTGAGCGCGACGGCTTCGACGGCGGGAAGTTCAAGGACGCGGCCATCTCCGGAGCCATCGGCGGCGCCGTGGGCGGCGTGTTCGAGGGCGTCGGCAAGTCGGTCGGCAAGCAGGCGGGCGAGGCCGTCGGCGACGCCGCAGGCGGAGCGGCCACCACCGCGGGCCGGACGGCGGGCAACGCGGCGGGCGAAGCCGCTGGCGAAGCGGCGGAGAACGCCGCGACGGCGCTCGGCAAGACGGCGCTGAAGGAAGGCGCCCTCGGCGCCGCCGAAGGCGCGGTCGGCAGCGCGGCGGAGCAGCTGATCACCGAGGGCAAGCTCGACTGGGAGGACGTCGGCAAGGGAGCGCTGTCCGGCGGCGTGACCGGCGCCGGGATGGGCGCGGGCGGCGAAGCCCTCGGCCGAGCGGGCAACGTCGACGTCCCCGACACCAGCGGCATCGGCGACACCGGCGGGACGGGTTCTGGCGGCGACGGCGGCACGGGCTCGGGTGGCGATGGTGGCACCGGGTCTGGTGGCGACGGCGGCACGGGCTCCGGCGGCGACGGTGGCACCGGCTCCAGCACGGACCCGTCGTCGAGCACGAGTTCCGGCGACCAGGGTTCCGGGACGGATGGCGGGCCTTCCGGCCGGTCCGGCACGGGTTCCGGCGGTGACGGCAGCAGCGGGACCGGCGGCACCGGCGGAGACTCCGGCTCGGGATCCGGTGGTTCCGGCGGCGTGTCGACGGCGGGCCACGGCGGTGGCGACGGCGGCACCGGCTCCACCTCGTCGCACGGCGGAACGTCGGGCGGCGGGAACGACTCCACGACGGGCAGCACCGGTTCCTCGCACAGCAGCGGCGACTCGCCGGGAGGCGGATCGAATTCGTTTTCCTCCCAAGGTGATTCGCCGCGCTCGGACGCACCGTCCCCGTCCGGCGGATCAGGCCAGTCCCATGTGGACACCAGCTCGCACGGCTCCGGCGACGGCGGCCCGGCTCCGCGCAGCTCCACACCGGACACCAGCGGCGTGAGCCACACGTCCAGCGCCGACTCGCCGAACAGCGGCGGAACGTCGCACACCACGTCGAGCGATTCCCCGTCCAGCAGCGGAAATCCCGGCTCCGGATCAGGTGGGACAACGCCCAGTGGCGGCGGCACGCCGCACGGCGGTGGAGGCGTCGGTGGCGGAGTCCCGCACGGCGGCGGTGGCGGTGGCGGCATCCCGCACGGCGGCGGAGGAGCTGGCGGCGGCATCCCGCAGGGCGGCGGCTCGGGAGGCGGAATCCCGACCACGGGCGGCGGGACCTCGCACGGCGGAGGAACGCAGCCCGACACGAGCAGTTCCCCGAACACCCCGGCCAGCACCACCTCGTCCAACGTGGACGCTCCGGCGGCTACGGCTCCGGGGTCGGCCGGACCGGTGCCGACGCCTACCGCGCCTCGCGGCGACCAGACCGGCTCCGCCAGCGGCGGAGCGGCGGGCGGTGGCGCGATGGGCGGCATGGCCGGAGGCGCTGCCGGTGCCCCCGGCGGCACACCGACCGGCGGCGGCAGCCGCCCGGGCTCGGGAGGCAGCTGGACCGGAACCCCGGGCACCCCAGGTGCGGCGGCCCGCCCGGCTGGCGGCGACGCGGGACCGCGCCCGGACTCCGGCCGCCCGGGCGCCCGCCCGACCGACGCGGCACCGCGCGGATCGACAACACCGAACGCCCCATCCCGCCCGCACAACGCCCCACCGGGGCAGGGCGGCCCCGGGGTGCCACCCCAGCGCACTCCGAGCAACGGACCAGCACACCCGTCGCAGAACCCCAACGGCCCGAGCGCCCGCCCCGACGGCGGCCCGCGCCCCGACGGGACCACCCCACCGCGACCGGACGGCGGCCCAGCACGCCCTGACGCGGGCACTCCACCACGACCCGACGGCACTCCGGGACGACCCGACGCAAGCACACCGCCTCGCCCGGACAGCACCCCAGCACGGCCCGACGCGAGCACACCGCCTCGCTCAGACGGCGCCCCAGCGCGACCCGACGCCAGCGCTCCCCCGCGCTCAGACGGCACCCCGGCACGACCTGACGCGAGCACTCCACCGCGCCCGGACAGCACCCCGGCACGGCCAGATGCGGGCGCTCCGCCACGTCCGGACAGCACCCCGGCACGACCCGACGCGAGCACTCCCCCACGGCAGGACAGCCCGGCTCGCCCCGACGGCACGGGACCGCGACCGGACGGAATGACCAGGCCCGACGGCACAACAAGCCCAGCCGGGGTCGGCCCGCGGCCGGACGGAACGCCCAACCCCGGCGGTCCCACCCGCCAGGACGGCACCGGACGTCCGGACACCGCACCTCGCCCGGACGGCACCCGACCGGACCCGACCACCCCGCGTCCCGACGGTGCTCGTCCCGACCCGGCCCCGCGCCCGGACGGCAGGACGCCGAAGCCGGACGGCCCCGCCCGCGACGGTTCGACCCCGGGCAATCGCACGCCCGACCCGCAGGGAACCCGGCCGACCGGCTCGCGCCCGGAGACCGGTGCCCCGCACGACCCGAAGGGTCCCCGCCCGGACGGATCGGCCCCGAAGGACTCCGGTCCGGACGGCCCCGAGCACCGCCCGGACACCGACCCGCACCGCGACGGCGACGCGGAACCGGGCACGCCGGAGCGCCAGCAGCAGATCGACGAGGCCGAAGCCCACCGCGACACCACGCCGGGCGGCTCGTCGTTCCACACCGACCCGAACATGCGCGACCTCGCGCAGCGGGTCCCCGACGACGGCGTCCACCACACGGTCGACGTGCACGCCCTGCCGGACGGCCGCGTCCGCATCGGCGACCGCACGTTCAGCCCGCAGGAGTTCGCGGACATGCTCCGCCGCGACCCGAACTGGGACGGCAAGCCGATCCGCCTGCTCTCCTGCGACGCGGGGACCAGCGGCCTGGCCCGCGACCTGTCCCGGGAACTCGGCGTCCCGGTGACAGCCCCCCGCGGCCTGGCCTGGACCGACGGCAGCGGGCGCGTCTTCGCCTCGGACATGGGCCCCGACGGCCGCCCGGGCTGGCCCCCGAACGGAGGCTGGGACACCCACAACCCGGACGGCACCCGAACCCCGGCCAGCAACGACGGCTTCCACCCCACCCGAGACGGCGAAGACCCGGGCCAACGCCCCGACGAAGCCGAAGCCCGGGGCGACGAGGATGCTCAGGGCAACGACGATGCTCGGAGCGAAGCCCAGAAACGCTTGATCGACCGCCTCAACGAGTTGCACCGAAGCGGCGACGCGGAGGCGTTCCGCGACCTCTTCGAGAAGTACTACGTGGAGCACAAAACAGGTCATATCCACCGCCGCGTCGGCTGGGAGACGAACCCGGACCTGCATTTCGACGAGCACCCGGTGCCGCCACTGCGGTACAACTCCGACACCCAAACGTTCGACCGCCCCTCAGACGCGATCGACAACTTCGCGAGTTGGGAGCCGCTGGAGCGCCCCGACCCCAGCAAGCTCGACCAGGCGACCTACGACGACTTCGTGGAACGTCGCCGGGCCGCCATCACCGAACTTGAGAACGCGAAGGAGCACGACAAGCAATTCGCCCAGCAAAAGGACGAGAACGGCAAGGTCATAAAGGAGCGCGACACCTCGCCGGAGGCGGACGAGAGCGCAGAAGCACTGCGCAAAGCCCATGCGAACGTGACCGATATCGGCGAGGAGTTCGGTGAACAAGCCGCGCGGGACTCGCTCATCAACGATTACGGCGTGCCCCCGGAGAACATCACGGTCCTGCACAACTCCGGAGTGTTCGACCTCGTCGGCGAGTTGCCGGACGGCCGTTTCGTGGTCATCGAGGCGAAGGGGCCGAGCGCCGATCTCGGCAGCCGCATCGACCTGAGCGGCAAGCGGTCCCAGCAGGGCACCCGGGAGTACTTCGAGTCCATTGTCGACAACATGATGACGCGTGGTGAGAAGATGACGGACGCCGAGTACGCAACCAGGTTGCGCCTTGCCGCCCGTCTGAGTACGGCCCTCGCCCTCGACGAAGCCGATGCACCGCCACCCGGCTCGGACGCATCCGCCCCACCGCGCCGCGTGCGCTACGACGTAGTCAAACCAATCGTGGAGCCCATCATCGAAAACGGCGAGGTGGTCGGCGAAAAGGCCAACGGGTACGATCGCAAGCGTTTCGATCTGGGCACCGGCAGGAACGAGGCTGACGAATGACCCCCACGCCCCGGCACGCAGCATCCGATGCGACCACGGAGGGGACGGTCTCCGCGCTTTCCGCGGTGATCGAAGAATTCTCGGGCAACATCGGAGTCCTGCCCAATTTCGCGCTCCAGATCGCGAAGCAGTCCATGACCCGGACGGAATACCTGCTCCTGCAGGACCCCGCGGCGGAGAACGAGAGCACGAATTCAAGCCTCCTGCTCGCCGCCCAGGCCGGATCCGCGTTCTTCGCCGCAGCCAACACCGACGAAGAAGAGTTCAACTACGTGGTCGGCTCGCAGCTGTCGATCAAGTCCATTCGGCCGACCTCCAACCACGACCCGGCCAACTGGCTCAACGCGCTGTGGGCCTCGGTCATCTGCCGCGCCCGTCACCTGGTGGACGACCTCTGCCAGTTCCCCGTGGAAACGCTGCGATCCGCGGGCGGCACCTTCGACGAGTACATGTACGCCTGGGTCGAGGCGCTCCAGACGTACTTCCGCGGCGAGGACGAGCTGTACCCGAAGATCAACCGGAGCATCGAGCTGACCGATCCCGACTCCCTGCAGCACGCGACTCCGGAGATCGCGCTCTACCGGTACTACCCGACCATGAAACTGCTCTTCAACCTGGCCGCCGGGAAGGCGGAGCAGTTCAACGCGGATCTCCAGGAATCCGTTGAACTGCACCAGAGCTTCTGGACCGCGAACCACGAACGCTCGATCAAGCCCGAGGGGTTCTTCGCACTGGGCCCGACGGCCTTGGCGGCGGTCGCACACGACACCGGCATGGCCGTCGGGTACCAATCGGACTACCTGCCGAAGCACTTCATCGACGGAGCGGGGATGCCCCGCACGGCGGACTGAGCAGCGGGCTGCGGACCGCAAGGATCGGAGCCGAAATGGCCACCCCGGAGAACCGGACGGGATTGCTCGAACACCTCAAGTCGCACCTGGGGACCATTCAGAAGATCGAGTCCGCCCGCTCCGACGAGGGAAACCGGGGCTACGACCTCGTCTTCTTCCACAAGGACGACCCCGGAATCACCACGGTGGCCACGAACGGGCTGCGCTTCCAGTCGATCACCTCGATGCTGCCGGAGGAACTCGTCTGCTCGCTGCGGACGGACCAGCAGCACATCGCGCACTACCTGGTCGACTCGATCGCTTCGATGATCATCCGGAACGGGACCGGGATGGAATACGGTTCGGTCTTCCAGAACGACCAGCCCATCATCGAAGACACCGAGATCACCGCCGTCATCGCGCACACCAGCCCGTTGTTCGACGAGGCCTTCAACCTCTTCCCGAACGACCAGGCACCGACGTTGCAGATCATCTCGCTGGTGCCGATCACGAACGCCGAAGTCGAGTTCGTCGGAGAAGAAGGCGCTGACATGCTCTTCGAGGTCTTCCACCTCAACCAGACCGACGTCTTCGACGTCCGCCGCCGCTCCGCAGTCTGACCGACCACCTCGACAGGCCGCTGATCGCACGCACCGGGGCCGGGTGCAGATAGTTTCCGGAGTGCAGACCGTCCATTGCAGGAGCTTTGTGACGTTACGGACCGAACATCTGGCTTCGCGCTACGAGATCCGCCCCAGGTGGTCGGCGGTGCGGGTGGTTTCCGGGAGGCGGTAGTTCGGGGTCAGGCGGAGGACCAGGTCGCAGGCCGCGTCGAGGGTGCAGCGGTGGCCGACCGAGACGAACACCGGCTTCACGCCGCGCTGCGTGCGCAGGGCTCGGCCGACGACTTCGTCGTCCAGGCGCAGCGGCGACCAGTCGCCGCGTTCCTCGCCGGGTGGCTCGTAGCGGCCCATCGCGGTCTTGCCGACTCCGATGCTCGGGAGGTCGGTCAGCACACCCAGGTGGCAGGCCAGGCCGAAGCGGCGCGGGTGCGCCAGGCCCTGGCCGTCGCACACCAGCACGTCCGGCCGCACCGACAGCTCGTCCAGCGCAGCGAGCAGCGGCGGCGCCTCACGGAACGCGAACAGCCCTGGCACATAGGGGAATTCCGCCTTCCCGCGCACCACCGAACTGTCCACAACGGACAAGCTCGCCACGTCCAGGACGGTCACCACCGCGACGATCTCGTCCTCGTCGCGGTACGCCACGTCCAGCCCCGCCGCCGTGCGGACCTGCGGCGGGTCCTCGACGCGGACCATCGGGCGCAGGCGCTCCTGGATCGCGACGGCTTCGGCCTCCGTCCTCGGCCACGGGTGCAGGTCGCGGATCACACCGCCGATCGTAGTCGTGAGTGCGAAAACCGCCTGGAGCCGGTTTTCGCACTCACGACCGCTCAGCGCTGGATCGACTTGGTCTCCAGGAACTCCTCGAGGCCGTGGCGGCCGAACTCCCGGCCGTTGCCGGACTGCTTGTAGCCGCCGAACGGTGCGTTCGGGTTGAACCGGCCGCCGTTGACGTCGACCTGTCCGGTCCGGAGCCGCTTGGCCACCACCAGCGCCCGCTCCTCCGAGCCGAACACCGCCCCGGCCAGCCCGTAGTCCGTGCCGTTGGCGATGCGCACCGCCTCGTCCTCGTCCCGGTACGGCATGATCGACAGCACCGGCCCGAAGATCTCCTCCTGCGCGATGGTCATCTCCGGCGTCACCCCGCTGAACACCGTCGGCCGCACGTAGTAGCCCTTGTCCAGACCTTCCGGCCGCTCCGGGCCGCCGGCGACCAGCGTCGCGCCCTCCTCGACGCCCTTGCGGATGTAGTCGACCACCCGGTCGCGCTGCGCCGCCGACACCATCGGCCCGATCCGCGTCGCCTCGTCGGTCGGGTCGCCGACGGTGTACTTGGCGGCCGCCGCGACCGCCAGCTCCACCGCCTCGTCCAGCCGCGACTCCGGCACCAGCATGCGGCTGAGCGCGTTGCAGCTCTGGCCGCCGTTGGGGAAGCAACCCGCGACGCCGAGCTTGACCGCCTTGGCCAGGTCGGCGTCCTCCAGCACCACGTTCGCCGACTTGCCGCCCAGCTCCAGCGCGACGCGCTTGATCGTCGCCGCGGCCACCTCCGACACCCGGCGCCCGGCCCGGGTTGAGCCGGTGAACGACACCATGTCCACGTCCGGGTGCGCGGCCAGCGCCTCCCCGACCACCGGGCCGGTGCCGTGCACCAGGTTGAACACCCCGGCCGGGACTCCGGCCCCGGCCACGATCTCGGCGAAGATCGCCGCGGTCAGCGGGGCCACCTCGCTCGGCTTGAGCACCACCGTGCAACCCACCGCCAGCGCGGGCACCACCTTGGCGACGATCTGGTGCAGCGGGTAGTTCCACGGCGTGATCGCGGCGACCACGCCGATCGGCTCCCGGACCACCAGCGAGTTGCCGATCTCCTCGGTCCAGGCGAACCCGCCCTCCAGGACGTCGGCGATCCCGGCCGAGGTCGCCACCGGCACGCTCGCGTGCACCTTGGTGGCGAAGGTGATGGGCGAGCCCATCTCGGCGGTCACGGTCGCCGCGATCTCGTCGCGGCGCTCCGCGATCCCCGCCGAGATCCGCCGCACCACGGCGATCCGCTCCGCCAGCGAGGTGCTCGCCCAGCCGTCGAACGCCGCGCGGGCGGCGGCGACCGCGTCGTCCACATCGGACGGTGCACCGGCCGGCACCGAGCCGATCACCTCCTCGGTGGCCGGGTTGCGCACCTCGATGCGCTCGCCGCCGCCCTCGACCCGCGCACCACCGATGACGTGGCCGGTGTCCGGTGCCGCCATGAACCCTCCCTGATCCGACACAGCAGACGTCACACCGAGCCTGTCACGCTCGGCGCGACCCCGCACCGGTGAATCGAACCAGCTCCTGGGAACACCGGGAAAACTCAGTCGAAGCGGGGCGACTCGGTGCGGCTGCGCTTCAGCTCGAAGAAGTACGGGTAGCTGGCCATCGCCACCGCCCCGTCGAACAGCTTCGCGGCTTCCTCACCGCGCGGGATCCGGGTGATCACCGGGCCGAAGAAGGCCACCCCGTCGACGTGGATGGTCGGGGTCCCGACCTCGTCGCCGACCGGGTCCATGCCCGCGTGGTGGCTGGCCCGCAGCTCCTCGTCGTAGTCGGTGCTGGCGGCCGCCTCGGCCAGCGACGCGGGCAGCCCCACCTCGGCCAGCGAGTCGCGGACGACCTGGTCGAAGTCCTTCTCGCCCCGGTCGTGCAGGCGGGTGCCCATCGCCGTGTACAGCGGCGCCAGCACCTCGTCGCCGTGGTGCTTGGCCGCGGCGATGGCCACCCGCACCGGGCCCCACGCCTTGTCCAGCAGCTCCCGGTACTCGTCCGGCAGGTCGCGGCCCTCGTTGAGCACCGACAGGCTCATCACCCGGAAGTGCAGGTCGATGTCGCGCACCTTCTCGACCTCGAGGATCCAGCGCGAGGACACCCAGGCGAACGGGCAGGCCGGGTCGAAGTAGAAGTCGACGCGGGGGCGGGCGGTGGACGTCATGCGGCCTCCAGGGCTCGGGGAGATCGTTCGCGGGCACGTTCGGGCACGACCCGCCGTGGGTACAAACCCCGGTGAGGGCGATTATCTTCCCGACACGCCGAGCGCCCGCGCCGCAGCACGCCGGGGCGCGCGGCCGCGCGCGGACGTGATTTGATTCCTGCGCCAGGTCGCCGCCCGGCGAGCCTGGACCAACCAGTCCCGACGACCAACGAGGTGATCCGTGGCCCCGCCGAACCTCACCCGCGAACAGGCCGAGCAGCGCGCGGCGCTGCTGGAGGTCCAGTCCTACGACATCGAACTGGATCTGTCCGCGGGCGCGGGTGGGCCGGACGTGGAGACGTTCGGTTCCACCACCACGGTGCGGTTCCGCACCACGCAGGCGGGGGTCGACAGCTGGATCGACCTGGTCGCCGACCGGGTGCACAGCGCCGTGCTCAACGGCGTCGAGCTCGACGTCTTCGACTACGACGAGTCCACCGGCATCCGGCTGCCGGGCCTGGCCGCCGAGAACGAGCTCGTGGTGCGCGCCGACTGCGCCTACACCAACACCGGCGAGGGCCTGCACCGGTTCATCGACCCGGTCGACGGCGGCGTCTACCTCTACAGCCAGTTCGAAACCGCCGACGCCAAGCGGATGTTCACCTGCTTCGACCAGCCGGACCTGAAGGCGACCTACCGGATCACGGTGGACGCCCCGGCCTCGTGGAAGGTCATCTCCAACGCCACCGCCGAGGTCGCCGACGCGGGCGAGGGCGTCAAGCGGCACAGCTTCGCCACCACCGAGAAGATGTCGACCTACCTGGTCGCGCTGGTGGCCGGTCCCTACGCCGAGTGGCGCGACGTCTTCCCCGGCGAGGACGGCCAGGGCGAGATCCCGCTGGGCATCTACTGCCGCGCCTCGCTGGCCGAGCACCTCGACGCGGAGCGGCTGTTCACCGAGACCAAGCAGGGTTTCAGCTTCTACCACAAGGCGTTCGGGGTGCCCTACCCGTTCGGCAAGTACGACCAGTGCTTCGTGCCGGAGTTCAACGCGGGCGCGATGGAGAACGCCGGTTGCGTGACGTTCCTGGAGGACTACGTCTTCCGGTCGAAGGTCACCGGCTACCTCTACGAGCGGCGCTGCGAGACGGTGCTGCACGAGATGGCGCACATGTGGTTCGGCGACCTGGTGACCATGCGCTGGTGGAACGACCTGTGGCTCAACGAGTCGTTCGCCACCTGGGCCAGCGTGCTCGCGCAGGTCGGCGCCACCGAGTACGACCACGCGTGGACGACCTTCGCCAGCGTGGAGAAGTCCTGGGCCTACCGGCAGGACCAGCTGCCCTCCACCCACCCGGTGGCCGCCGACATCCCGGACCTGCAGGCCGTGGAGGTCAACTTCGACGGCATCACCTACGCCAAGGGCGCCTCGGTGCTCAAGCAGCTGGTGGCCTACGTCGGGCTGGAGAACTTCCTGGCCGGGCTGCGGGTCTACTTCGACCGGCACGCCTGGAGCAACGCCACCCTCGACGACCTGCTGCGCGCGCTGGAGGAGGCTTCCGGCCGCGACCTGTCGTGGTGGAGCGCGCAGTGGCTGGAGACCACCGGCCTGAACATGCTGCGGCCGCGGTTCAGCACCGACGACGAGGGCCGGTTCACCTCGTTCTCGGTGGTGCAGAACGGCGCCCGGCCCGGTGCCGGGGAGCTGCGCACGCACCGGCTGGCCATCGGCGTCTACGACGACGAGAACGGCAAGCTGGTGCGCAAGCACCGCGTCGAGCTCGACGTGACCGGTGAGGTCACCGAGGTGCCGGACCTGGTCGGCGTGCACCGCGGCAAGCTGGTGCTGGTCAACGACGACGACCTGACCTACTGCTCGCTGCGCTTCGACCCCGACTCGCTGGCGACGCTGATCGACCGGATCGGCGACATCGACGAGTCGCTGCCGCGCGCGCTGTGCTGGTCCACCGCGTGGGAGATGACCCGCGAGGCCGAGCTGAAGGCCCGCGACTTCGTGACCCTGGTGCTGGGCGCCTCCGCCGAGGGCGGCATCGGCGCGGAGAGCCAGATCGGCGTGGTGCAGCGGGTCCTGCTGCAGACCCAGACCGCGCTGGCGTCCTATGTGGACCCGTCGTGGCAGGCGGAGGGCTGGCGCCGGTTCAGCGCCCGGCTCTTCGAGCTGGCCCGCGCCGCCGAGCCCGGCTCGGACCACCAGCTGGCGTTCGTCAACTCGCTGGCCGGATCGGTGCTGTCCGCCGAGCAGCTCGGCGAGCTGCGCGGCTGGCTGGACGGCTCGGCCCCGCTGCCCGGCCTGACCGTGGACACCGACCTGCGCTGGGCGCTGCTGCAGGCGCTGGTAGCGCACGGCGCGGCCGGGGAGGCCGAGATCGACGCGGAGCTGGAGCAGGACCAGACCGCGACCGGTCGCCGTCGCGCGGAGCGGGCCCGGGCGCTGATCCCGACGCCGGAGTCCAAGGAGAAGGCGTGGCAGCGCGCGGTCCACGACGACCAGCTGCCGAACGCGGTCAGCGATGCGATCATCGCGGGCTTCCAGCACCCGGCCCAGCGCGAGCTGCTGACCTCGTACGTCCAGCGCTACTTCGAGGAGATCGACGAGGTCTGGCAGCGCCGCTCCAGCGAGCGCGCGCAGCCGACGGTGATCGGCCTGTTCCCGTCGTGGGCGGTGGCCGACGAGACGGTCTCGGCCGCGGACGCCTGGCTGGCCGGTGAGCACGCCCCGGCGCTGCGCCGCCTGGTCTCGGAGGGCCGCGCGGGCATCGTGCGCGCCCTGGCGGCCCGGGAGTTCGACCGCTCCTGACCCGATCCGCCGAGGGGCGCCTCCGACCGATCCGGCCGGAGGCGCCCCTCGCCTCGTTCCGAACGCGATTTCAATGGAAATCGGAGGTGCGATTTCCATTGAAATCGCGGTGTCCACCACCCGGCCGGGCGAGGTTCGGGGCGCAGCTCTTTGCAAGGCACCCCTCGAACACGCATCGTAATCGGACAGGTGCAACGCGTCAGGTGCGCGTGATCCGCGGGGCGTGAGGGGTGGGAGCGGCGATGCCCGAGTTGATCTCTGCAGTCGCCGAGCTGATGTGGCCGCTGATGGCGCTGCTGGCGATCTTCGTGTTCCGGCGCTCCATCGGCCGGGTGCTGCGCACCGCCGAGAAGCGCGAGCTGGAGTTCGAGATCGGCGGCCAGAAGCTCACCATGCACCAGGTCAACGACCAGCAGAACGAGATGATCCAGGACCTGCAGCGGCAGCTCAGCGCGCTCAGCAGGGAGCTGGCCGAGCGCGACCGCACCCGCATCGCGGACGAACCGGCGAAGACCGCCGCCCCGGTCCCCGCCCTGCCCGACGGGCCGGACTTCCCCACCGAGGGCCGCGGCGAGCTGCCCGTCGACGGCGAACCGTCCGGCAACGGCCACGGCGAGATGCCGCCGGTGCGGGAACCGGTGGGCCCGGAGCCCTTCGCGGTGCTCTGGGTCGCCGAGAAGCCGCAGGCGCACGCGATCCTGGCCGAGCAGCTCCGCGACAACGGGGTGCGGGTCACCATGGTCACCACCACCGACGCCGCGCTGGCCGAGCTCTCCCAGCGCCCCTACCGGCTGATCGTGGAGGACATGGGCCGGAAGGAGAACGGCAGGTGGCGCCCGGACGCCGGGCTCGCCCTGCTGCGCGAGCTCCGCGACCTCGGCGTGGACACCCCGGTGATCGTGTTCAGCAGCCAGCAGCTCCAGCAGCAGTACGGCGAGCAGGCGCGCCGGTCCGGCGCGGTCGGCACCACCTCGTCGACCTACGAGATGTTCCAGAACTTCCAGAGCTTCGGGCTGCTCTGAACGGCGAACGGCCCGCTCACCCCGGTCGGGCGAGCGGGCCGTTCGAAGCAGCGCTGGTCAGTGGTGCGCCCGGGACTCCGGGTAGGAGGTGCCCGCAGCGTCGGAGAGCATGCGCAGGGCGCTGATCAGACCGTCGATCAGCTCGCCCTCCTTGAAGGACGCCACCATGCTCATCGCGGCCAGCTGGCAGCTGCGGTCCGGGATCCGGCGGTGCGCTTCCTCGCCGGTGACGATCTCGAACTTGCGCTGCCCCGGCGACACCGCGATCAGCACGCCGTCGGCCGCGCGCGGGCCCATGTTGGCGTGCAGCTCCTCGGCCTGCTGGCGGGTCTCCTCGCCGAGGTCGCCGAGGTAGATGCCGAACTCGAGGCCGGTGCTGCGGCTGGACAGCGTCAGCGCCTCGTCGAGCCGCGCGAGCTGGCCGGGGCTGAACGGCAGCGCCGGGCGATCGGGCTCCACGCGGCGGGCGACCGACAGCCGACCGGTGGCCGTGATGGCCTCCCCGGCAGCGAGCTCCCGCGCCTCCGCGGTCCGCCCCGCGACCTCACCAGTTGCCACGTGCGCCTCCCCGAGCAGTGCTGGGCCGCGCGCCCTCCGACGCGGCCTCGGATTCCACGTCCGCCATCGGAACGGCGTTGTTCACGCCAGCCGGGTTGGCCACCCACAACACCGGCGCGAAGTCCCACTTCTGCCCGGCGCGATAACGCGGGCGGGTGAGCTTCGGCCACATCGCGATGAGCACGATCAGGCCGTAGATGGCCGCTGGGATCACCGCCAGAGCGAGCACAGTCTCCACGACAGTCACGCCCGTACGGTATCCGATGACCACCGCTCCATGCGCCACGACCTCGTGCGGTGCATGATCGGCGTCGTCGATCACCGCCCGGCTCGCCCGCGCACCGCCGCGGGGCGGGCCGCCGCGAAGCGGGGTTCCGCACGTCCCCGTTCGGGTTTCCACTGGTCGGGGCCGACCGTGCCGCCAAGAAACTACGTACGGTTACTAGTCAAGCGTGTTATACCTCACTTAAAGTAACTCGTTCGGGTTAATCGATGCCACCGAATGGAGTCCAACCAGAAGGTTGCAATGCGCGGCGACTTGGCGGCTTGTTCCTGAGGATCTCTGCTCCTAGTTTTTCACCTGTATGGGTCTTGCATATTTGATCACACGCGCTCAAAACGTCATTTGAATGCGGGAGGCACACAATGTCGATCTTCGAAACCGCCACTCAGAGCAGCGCCCTCACTCTTCTGACCGCGCGCCGACCACTGCGCGAACACGGCGTCCGCATCAGCGGCCAGAACCGCGGCGTGCGCATCAGCGGCCTCGCCGAGGGTGTGCGGATCAGCGATCGACAGCAGGACGTCCGCACCCGGCGCGGCGTGCGCATCAGCGGTGAACGCGGGGTGCGGATCAGCGGCCAGCAGGGTGTCCGAATCAGCGGCCGGAGCGGTGTGCGGATCAGCGGCCAGCAGGGCGTGCGCATCAGCGGGCAGAGCGGTGTGCGGATCAGCGGCGAACAGGGCGTGCGCATCAGCGGGCAGAGCGGCGTTCGGATCAGCGGCCAGCAGGGTGTCCGAATCAGCGGCCGGAGCGGTGTGCGGATCAGCGGCGAACAGGGCGTGCGCATCAGCTGCCAGCACGGTGTTCGCATCAGCGGCCAGCAGGGTGTCCGAATCAGCGGCCGGAATGGTGTCCGGATCAGCGGCCAGAGCGGTGTGCGAATCAGCGGAGAGCGCGGCGTGCGAATCAGCGGACAGCGTGGGGTTCGCATCAGCAACCAGAGCGGGGTTCGCATCAGCGGGCAGCGGGGCGTCCGCATCAGCGGCCGGAGCGGAGTCCGGATCAGCGCGCAGCACGGGGTGCGGATCAGCGGGCAGCAGGGCGTGCGCATCAGCGCCGAGCGGGGTGTCCGGATCAGCGGGCAGCAGCGCGGGGTTCGGATTTCCAGCGGAGTGCGGATCAGCCGCGGGGTTCGGATCAGCGGGCAGCGGGGTGTGCGGATCAGCTGACCGGGCGTGGCGCAGTTCGCACCGCGTCACGCCCGGTCGTCCACCGATGCTTCAGGCCGCCGGTTCGCCCAGGTACGGCAACCAGAGCGGGTCCGTCTCGGACAGACCGGCCAGCAGCCGCCAGTGCCGTCCCCGCGGCGCGCGCGGGGCCACCGGCAGGCGCCAGCCCAGTTCGCTCAGCGTCTTGTCCGCCTTCCGGTGGTTGCACTTGGTGCAGCAGGCGACGCAGTTCTCCCAAGTGTGGGGGCCGCCGCGGCTGCGCGGCACGACGTGATCTATCGTTTCGGCGCGAGCACCGCAGTACACGCACCGGTGGTTGTCCCGCAGCATCAGCGCTGCGCGGGTCAACGGGGTCCGGCCGCGGTACGGGACTCGCACGAAGTTGCTCAGCCGGATCACGGACGGGACTTCGACGGCAGCGCTCGCCGAGTGCAGCACCATGCCGGCCGAATCACCGTGCACCACTTCGGCCTTGCCGCAGACGAGCAGCACGATCGCGCGGCGCAGCGGGAGCGCCGTCAGCGGCTCGAAGGTGGTGTTGAGCAGCAGGACCCGCCGCTTGCGCCAGGACGGCGCGTGACCGGGAGGCCGGTCGAGCTGCGGCGTGGCACCACGGCTCGCCGGGCACAGCGGGGCCCGCGACGCGAGGCTGGTCGCCTTCAGCGCCGGTTGTCGGGTCGGTTGTCGGTCGGGCACGCGACCACCTCCACCGGTGTCGGGCAAAGTTCAGCACAGAACCCCGTCCGAACGCACGTGTGATTCGACACGCCGCGCCGGTGCGGCGGTGAACCTGGGTCAATCATTCTGGATCAAGGCCCCCTCCGGCAACGGAGCTCGCCGCCGGTGCTCGATTCCGGTGAATCCGGCGCGCCGAGATCAACTCACCGGTGCCCCGGCCACGTATCGTCGCGGGCGTGACCGACGCTCAAGCCCAGCTGCGCTACCCCACCGCCGATCGCGACGACATCGTCGAGGACCTGCACGGCCACCAGGTGGCCGATCCCTACCGGTGGTTGGAGGACCCGGCCGACCCGCGCACCGAGGCGTGGTCGGCGACGCAGGACCAGCTCGCCCGCACCTGGCTAGACGCGCTGCCGGGGCGCGAGGCCGTCGCCGAGCGGATGCGCTCGCTGCTGGCGGCCGGTTCGGTGTCGGCCCCCGCGTGGCGCAACGGGCGCGCGTTTTTCACCCGCCGCGAGCCCGACCAGGAGTTCCCGGTCCTCCACGTGCGCGAGCGGGACGGCAGCGAGCGGGTGCTGCTGGACGTCGCGGCGATGGACCCGTCCGGGCTGACCACGCTGGACAGCTGGTCGCCGAGCCTGGAGGGCGACCGGCTGGCGTACCAGATCTCGGTCGGCGGCGACGAGGAGTCGCTGCTGCACGTGCTGGACGTGGCCACCGGCGAGCTGGTCGAGGGCCCGATCGACCGCTGCCGCTACTCGACGATCTCCTGGCTGCCCGGCGGCGAGGAGTACTTCTACGTCCGGCGGCTCGCCCCCGAGCTGGTGCCCGACGGCGAGGAGCAGTTCCACCGGCGGGTGTGGCGGCACCGCGTGGGCACCGACCCGAACACCGCCGACCTGCTGGTGCACGGAGACGGCCTGGACCCCACCTACTACTACGGCACCCGGGTGTCCCGGGACGGCCGCTGGCTGGTGGTCGAGGGCAGCCCCGGCACCGCCCGGCGGGACTCGGTGTGGATCGCCGACCTGACCGCCGGCGGCGAGGTGCCCGAGCTGCGGCAGGTCGTGGACACCTCGGACGGCTACCGGGTCGGCGCCTGGGTCGAGCGCGACGGTCGGCTGTACGTGATGACGACGCTGGACGCGCCGCGCTGGCGGCTGTGCGTGGCCGACCCGCAGCGGCCGGAACCGGAGCACTGGACGGAGCTGATCGCCGAGCAGCCGGACTCGGTGCTGGAGGCGGTGCGCTGGTTCGACACCGGTGACGGCGACCCGCAGCTGGTCGTGCTGCGCACCCGGCACGCGGTGTCGGAGGTGACGCTGCACGACCCGGCCACCGGGCGCCGGACCGGCGAGGTGCCGCTGCCCGGCACCGGCCAGGTCACCGCGCTGACCTCGGTCGACGAGGACACCGACCAGGACCGGGACCGGCTGTGGATCGGCTGGACCGACTTCGCCACCCCGCCCTGCGTGCACGCCTACTCGCACCGCACCGGTCAGGTCGCGCTGGAGCAGCGCGCGCCGGGCGCCGTGGAGCTGCCCGCGGTGCACACCCAGCAGGTCACCTACCGGTCGCTGGACGGCACCCCGGTGCGGATGTTCCTGCTCAGCCCGGCCGCCGAGCCGGACCGCCCGCGCCCGGCGTTCATGACCGGCTACGGCGGGTTCTCGCTGTCCCGCGAGCCCGGCTACACCCCGTCCGCGCTGGCCTGGGTGGCCGCCGGTGGTGTGTGGGCGCTGCCGTCGCTGCGCGGCGGCGGCGAGGAGGGCGAGGAGTGGCACGAAGCCGGGATGCGCGAGCAGAAGCAGCACACCTTCGACGACTTCCACGCCGCCGCGCAGCACCTGATCGACGAGGGCTGGACCACCTCGGACCAGCTGGCGATCTCCGGCGGTTCCAACGGCGGCCTGCTGGTCGGCGCTGCGCTCACCCAGCGCCCGGACCTCTACCGGGCCGTGGTGTGCTCGGCGCCGCTGCTGGACATGGTCCGCTACGAGCAGTTCCTGCTGGGCCGCACCTGGAACGACGAGTACGGCACGGCCGAGGACCCGGAGGAGCTGGGCTGGCTGCTGTCCTACTCGCCGTACCACAACGTGGCCGAGCAGACCGACTACCCCTCGGTCCTGTTCACGGTCTTCGAGTCGGACACCCGGGTTGACCCGAATCACGCCCGCAAGATGTGCGCGGCGTTGCAGCACGCCACGAGCTCCGACCCGGCGAAACGTCCGATTCTGCTGCGCCGGGAGACCGAGGTGGGGCATGCTGCGCGCTCGGTTTCCCGTACTGTGGGGCTGGCGACCGACCAGCTCGCCTTCCTCGCGGAGGCCACCGGGCTGACCTTGGACTGAGCCCCGAACTCAGGCCGGGCAGCCGAGAAGGTCGAGTCTCGTGCGCGGCGGGGCGCGCACGATGCTCGGGTTGGTGCGGTTCGCGCACGCGACGGTAGGAACACGTCGCGGGATCTTGAACGACAGCATGGAGAACCCCCGAACCCATGGAACTGCCGCTTTTGACCCAACCGGAGTGCGTCAGCGAACCGGGCTGGTGCAGCACGATCTACAACTGGACCGGCAACGAGTGGTTGGCCTCCTACTCCGACCTGCTCATCGCGAAACCGCTGAACATCGCCCTCATCCTGATCGTCGCGTTCATCCTGCGCTGGCTGGTGCACCGCACGATCAACCGGCTGACCCGCGGCAACGGCAAGCCCCCGAAGCTGCTGAACCCGCTGCGGGAGAAGCGCACCGACGCGCTGACCGCCGAGCTGCTCTCGGAGCGGCGCCTGCAGCGCGCCCGCACCATCGGCTCGGTGCTCAAGTCGATCGCCTCGCTGGTGATCTTCGGCCTGGCCGCGATCTACGTGCTGCAGGAGCTGAGCATCCAGGTGGCGCCGGTGCTGGCCTCGGCCGGTGTGCTCGGCGTCGCGGTCGCCTTCGGCGCCCAGAACCTGGTGCGCGACTTCCTGTCCGGCATGTTCATGCTGGTCGAGGACCAGTACGGGGTCGGTGACGTGGTCGACCTCGGCGAGGCCAGCGGCACCGTGGAGGCCGTCGGCCTGCGCGTGACCACGCTGCGCGACATCAACGGCACCGTCTGGTACGTCCGCAACGGCGAGATCCTGCGGGTCGGCAACTCCAGCCAGGGCTTCGCGTACGCCGTGGTGGACTTCCCGATCTCGCACACCAGCGACGTGGAGAAGGCCATCACGGTCGCCACCAAGGTGGCCACCGACGCCACCAACCGCGAGCCGCTGTCCAAGGACGTGCTGGACCCGCCGGAGATGCTGGGCGTGGACAAGATCACCGCCGACACCGTCACGCTGCGGCTGACCGTCAAGGTCCGGCCCGGCCGCCAGTGGTCGGTACAGCGCCGGCTGCGGGCGGAGATCAAGCGGGCCTACGACGAGGAGGACATCGAGCCGCCGTACCCGTACGGTCGGCCGGTCCCGCCGACGAGCCCGGTGCAGCCGTGACACCACCGGGGTCGTCCCTGAGAGGATGGGCGCCGTGACTTCCGTGGCGAGCTTTTACGAGCAGGTCGGCGGCGAACCGACCTTCCACCGCATCGTGGCCCGGTTCTACGAGGAGGTGGCCAAGGACGAGCTGCTCCGCCCGCTCTACCCCGAGGAGGACCTGGGCCCGGCGGAGGAGCGGCTGCGGCTGTTCCTGATCCAGTACTGGGGCGGTCCGCACACCTACTCCGACCGGCGCGGGCACCCTCGCTTGCGGATGCGGCACGCCCCGTTCAAGATCGGTCCGGCCGAGCGGGACGCGTGGCTGCGCTGCATGCGGATCGCGGTCGACGAGGCGGAGCTGTCGCCGCAGCACCGCGACCAGCTCTGGCAGTACCTGGAGATGGCCGCCGAGAGCATGGTCAACTCCTGGTTCTGACCAGACGACGGTTCCCGTGCTCGCTGTGCGCAGCGGTGCGGGTGGCGGAGAGCTTCGAGTGAGGGATCCGGTGATGCGGGCGGCGGGTGCGCGGGCTGACCACGGCGATCGGCCGTGGTGGTGGGACGCGGTGTGCTACCAGGTCGACGTCGGCGCTTTCGCCGACGGCGACGGCGACGGTGTCGGCGACCTCGGAGGCCTGCGCGGCCGGTTCGGCTACCTGGAGCTGCTCGGGGTGGACGCGGTCGTGCTGGCCGGTGTCGCCGGGCTGGACCCGGCGACACCGGACTTCGCCGAGCTGCTGGCCGAGGCGCACGACGCCGGGATGCGGGTGATGCTCGCGCTCGACGTGGACCCGGCGCGCGGCGACCCCGCCGCGGTGCTCGAGCCCTGGCTGGCGCACGGCGCGGACGGGTTCCACCTGGCGCCGCGCGAGGACCCGACCGGCGCGGTGCGGTCGGTGCTGGCGGACCACCCGGACCGCGTGGTGATCGGGACCGGTGACTGGCACCTGTCGTTCAACCTCGACCTGGCGATCGCCGGGTTCGCCGCCGGTCCGCTGCGCAAGGTCATCACCAGCGCGCTGGCCGCCCCCGGGCCGCGCACGGCGTGGGCGATGGCCAGCCGCGACACCCGGCGCAGCCGGGACGACGCCGCGCTGACCCCGGTCCGCTCGATGGCCCTGGTGCAGCTGGCGCTGCCCGGGGCGGTGTGCCTGCGGCACGGCGAGGAGCTGGGGCTGCCGGGCACCGAGCGGATCCCGATGCCGTGGGAGGGCGACCGGCCTCCGTTCGGGTTCTCCCAGGCCGCCGGCGACTGGTCGGCGATCCCGGCGGACTGGGCCGCGTTCACCGTCGAAGCGCAGCTGGAGGACGAGCGGTCCACCCTGTCGCTGTACCGGCACGCGCTGGAGACCCGGACCAGCCACCCGGCGTTCACCGGTGACGAGGTGGAGTGGTTCGGCGCACCCGAGGACTGCTTCGCGTTCCGGCGGGTCGGCAGCAGCCTGATCTGCGCGCTGAACACCTCACCGGCCCCGGTGCCGCTGCCGCCCGGGGAGCTGCTGCTGTCCTCGCGCCCGCTGGACGGCGAGGACCTGCCGCCCGGTACCGCCGCCTGGCTGGTGTGAGCCCTGCCTCCTGGCCGCAACGGGCGGTGCAGGGGCTCGTTCTAACCTGGGTAACGTTGTTCGGAAGACGCCCCTAGACCCCGCTGGAAGCCATGACTGCAACTGCGCCCGGAACGACGAGCACGGCTCGGACGCGGACGCAACCACGCACCGGCCGACTGGTCGGGGTCGACGTCGCCCGGTTCTTCGCCGTGTTCGGCATGTTCTGCATCCACTTCGGGGTGCCGTTCCTGACCGGCATGCCCGAGGTGTGGGTCGCGCAGTTCTCCAGCGGTCGCTCCACCGCGCTGTTCACGCTGCTGGCCGGTGTGTCGCTGGCGCTGCTGTCCGGGCGCACCACTCCCCCGACCGGCGATGCCCTGCGGCAGGCCCGGCTCAAGATCACGCTGCGCGCGCTGCTGCTGCTGGTGCTGGGCATCGCGCTGGCCAAGGCCACCGAGGCGACCGGCTTCCTGCTCACCGTGATCATCCCGTTCTACGGGCTGTACTTCCTGCTCGCGGTGCCGTTCATCCGGTTGCGGGCGCGCGGTCTGCTGATCGCGGCGGCGGTCGCGGCCGCGGTGGGTCCGCAGCTGTCGTTCGTGCTGCGCACCTGGATCGCCGGGGACACCCCGCTGGCCTGGCTGGTGACCGCGGTCAACGCGGTCGACCCGGGCCACCTGATCGCCAACGCCGGGATCTTCGACCTGCTGCTGCTCGGCTTCTACCCGGTGGCCTCCTACCTGCCGCTGGTGCTGCTCGGGATGGCCGTCGGACGCCTGGACCTGCGGTCGACGAAGGTCCGGTGCTGGCTGGCGGTGGCCGGTCTCGCCGTGTCGATCGCCGCGGCGCGGGTGTCGGAGTGGCTGGTGGGGGCGGTCGGCGGTGAGCTGCCGCAGCCCACCGAGGGCACCGTTCCGGTCGAGCACCCGAACTGGCTGCTGGCCACCACCGCGCACAGCGGCACCACCTTCGAACTGCTCAACTCCGGCGGCATCTCGCTGGTCATCCTGGCGCTGTGCCTGATGCTGGCCGACCGGGCGGGCCGGTTCCTCAAGCCGCTGGCCACCGCCGGGTCGATGGCGCTGACGCTGTACGCCCTGCACGCGGCGACGCTGGCCTGGCTGATCGTCGTCGGCGGCTACGCGCTCAGCGGCGTGCCCGAGCCGCTGGCGCAGCTGTCGGCCATGGGTCCGGACCTCCCCGACCTGCCGGGCATGCCCGCGTTCCCGCGCGACGGCCACGTGCCCGAGGGCGTGGTGGCGTTCATCTGCACCTTCATGCCCGAGCTGTTCCTGGTCTTCGCCGTCCTGTTCCCGCTGGCCTGGCGGCGGTTCTTCCGCCGCGGACCGCTGGAGGCAGCGGTCAGCGAATCGGTCCAGTGGCTCTCGGTCCGCTTCTCCAAGCGCTCCTGATCAGGGGTTTTCCCACTCCTAGGACTTTCGCCCCTGCACAACCCGGGCCATTCTGGGGTCGCGTGGACGGACGTACACGTGCCTCTGGGGGGGTGGCTCCATGAACATCCGGCATCGGACCGGTGGCGCCGGCGCGGTCGACATCCCGCCCGCGCTCGGCAAGGCGATGGCGGACTACCGGGCTCTGCTCGACGAGCTGGAGAACGGCACCATCGACGAAGCGACGTTCCGGCACCGGGCGCTGCGGGTCGGGCTGGTCCTGCGCGAGCAGGACGCCTGGATCCTGGACCTGTCGACCGAGCGGTGGTGGCGCTACGACGGCGTGGCGCTGTCCAGCCTCCGCTTCGGCGACGCCGAGGGGTGAGGCCATGCCCGCCCCGACCGATCCGGTGCTCCTGCAGGAGCGCCTCAGCAGCATCGTCCGCGACGTCGAGCACGCCGAGTCCGCACGGGTGCGCGCACCGCTGTCGGCGCACCCGCTGCCGGTCGCCGCGCTGCGCGGCCGCCTGCACAACGCCACGACGTGGCTCGGCCGGGTGTGGTCGGCCCACGCGCGCGGCGGTCCCGCGGTGCGGCGCTGGTTGACCGACGAGCCGCTCGCCTCCCCGGTCCCGCCGTCGAACCCGCGGCTGCCGCTGCGCAAGCAGTTCCGCGTCGCGCTGGCCACGGCGTTCCTCGGCGCATCGGTGGCGGCCGGTTGCTACGTGCTGACCGCGCCGCTGGCGGACCCGTTCTTCGGGTTGATCCCGCCGGACATCTTCAGCAGGCTGCCCCCGTTCACCGAGAAGCCGGTGGACAGCGGCCCGGACGGCCAGTTCACGCCGCAGGTCGGCACGGCACCGGGCGCTCCGGTCGTCGCGAGGCTCCCGGTTCCGCCCGCGCCCGAACCGGCGCCGCCACCGAGCGCACCGGATGCGGGCTCGAGGGACCCGGTGACGCGCTCGGATCCGCAGACCGCCGAGCCGGGTGGCACCTCGCCCCGGCCTCCCGCGCTGGCCCCGGAGCCTCCGACGGCCCCGCCGACGGGCCCCGCGCCGACGACGACCGCCGACCCGCCGACCACGGTCCCGCCAACGACGGTCCCGACGACGGACCCGACGACCGCACCGCCGCCGACCACGACCACCACGCTCCCGCCGACGACCACGCAACCGCCCACGACGACGGTGCCGACACCGACCACCACCACCGAACCGACCGGGACGGCGCCGACGACCACGCCGTCGACGGAGCCCACCACGACGAACCCGCCGACCACGGGCACGTCGTAGGCGCGTCAGGCGAGGTGGTAGGTCAGCTGCGGGAGTTCCCGGCCGGGGAAGGAGCTGGAGGGCGTGGCACCGGTCCGGACCGCGCCCATCTTCAGGTAGAAGTCCTCGGCGAAGGGGTCGGAGTCGATGGTGAACCGCTCGAAGCCGAGAGCGCGGGCGGTGTCCGCGGCGTGCTGCCACAGGCGGGTGCCGACGCCGCTGCCGATGTGGTCCGGTTCGACGAAGAGGCAGGCCAGCTCGCCCTCGGGCGCCTGACCGGCGAGGGTGTAGAAACCGGCCACCCGGTCCCCGACCTGCGCCACGGTCGCCCGCTGGTCGACCAGGTCCTGCGGCCGGAGGGTCAGCTCGGCCCGGCACATCTCCAGGAACTCCTGGTCGTAGCCCCAGTGCGCTTTGGAGCGCAGCGCCAGCTCGCTCAGCACAGCGGCTTCACCCGGGTCAGCAGCGCGGATCAGCACGGTACCGATGCTGGCGCAGCTCGAATCCGCGATCAACCCGATTTCGCGCCGTAAGCTGGCCCGATCCGTTCGGCGAGAAAAAGTCCGCGGGCGTGTCGATCCTCGGTGCACCCCGTTCGACCCAAGGGTGCGGGCCAACCCGGGCCCGCCCAGTCCAGGGAGGCAGAACCGTGAAGTACATGCTGATCATGCGGGCCACCGATGAGTCGTACGAGGCGTTCAAGGACGTCGACTTCGGCGAGATCATCGAGGCGATGGGCCGGTTCAACGAGGAGATGATCCAGGCGGGCGTGCTCGTCGCCGCCGAAGGCCTCGACGACGCCGAGGAGGGCGTGGTCGTCGACTACTCGTCCCAGCCGCCGGTGGTCACCGACGGCCCCTACGGCGAGACCAAGGAGCTGTTCGGCGGCTACTGGATCGTCGACGTCGCCTCCAAGGAGGAGGCCGTGGCGTGGGCCAAGCGGGCGCCGATGGCCGGGCCCGGCACCAAGTGCGAGATCCGCCGGATCGCCAGCATCGACGAGTTCCCGCAGGACAACGAGTGGATCAAGAAGGAGCGGGCGTGGCGCGAGGCGACCGGCCAGCTCTGAGCACCGGCCGGGACGCGGTCGCGGCGGTGTGGCGGATCGAGTCCGCGCGGATCGTCGGCGCGCTCGCCCGCTACACCGGTGACCTCGCGCTCGCCGAGGACCTCGCGCAGGAGGCGTTCGCGGAGGCCCTCGTGACGTGGCCGCGCGATGGTGTGCCGACCAACCCCGCGGGCTGGTTGCTCACCGTCGGCCGCCGCCGCGCGATCGACGCGTTCCGCAGGCGGTCCGCGCTCGACGAGCGCTACGCCGTCCTCGCCCGCGACCTGGGCGAGGACGGCACCGCCGGGGACGTGCTGTGGGACCCGGACCGGATCGACGACGACGTGCTGGCGCTGATGTTCACCGCCTGCCACCCCGTGCTGGCGCCGGAGTCCCGGATCGCGCTCACGCTGCGGGTGATCGGCGGCCTGACCAGCGACGAGATCGCCCGGGCGTTCCTGACCCCGACCGCCACCGTGCAGGCCCGGATCACCCGGGCGAAGAAGACGCTCGCCGCGGCCCGGGTGCCCTTCGCCGTGCCCGCGGCCGCCGAGCGCGCCGAGCGGCTCGGCTCGGTGCTCAGCGCGATCTACGTGATCTTCACCGAGGGCTCCTCTGCCAGCTCCGGCAGCGAGCTGATCAGGGTCGACCTCGCGGGCGAAGCGCAGCGCCTCGCGCGGGTGCTCAGTCGGCTGATGCCGGAGGAGCCCGAGGTCCACGGCCTGCTGGCGCTGCTGGAGCTGACCGCGGCGCGCTTCCCGGCGCGTACCGGCCCGGACGGCGAGCCGGTGCTGCTGGAGGACCAGGACCGCCGCCGCTGGGACCACTCCGCCATCCGCCGGGGGCGAGCCGCGCTGGCCCGCGCCGAACGGTCCGGTCGGGGTCTCGGCGCCTACGGCCTGCAGGCGGCGATCGCCGAGTGCCACGCCGTCGCGGCCTCGGTCGACGAGACGAACTGGGACCGCATCGTGCTCCTCTACGAGGCGCTCGGTCGACTCGCGCCGTCGCCGGTGGTCGACGTGAACCGGGCGGTCGCGGTCTGCATGGCCAGCGGACCGGCCGCCGCGCTGTCCATCGTGGACGAACTGGCGGCTGGCGGAGCGCTGCCGAACTCCCACCTGCTGCCCAGCGTCCGCGGCGAGCTGCTCACCCGCCTCGGACGCACCGACCAGGCACGCGCCGAGCTGCAGCGCGCCCTCCAGCTGTGCGGGAACGAGCGCGAGCGGTCGGTTCTCGAGCGCAAGCTCGCCGACCTGGGCTGAGCGATCAGGCCAGGTTGTCCGCGCAGGTGGCCAGCAGTGCAGCCAGCTTCTGCACGTCCTCGGGCGCAAAACCGGACGTCATGCGTGCGTCGACGTCGAACACGATGGCATCCGCCTCGTCGAGCAGGGCCCGGCCGCGGTCGGTCAGGCTGACGGGCCGGGCTCGACCGGCGGTGGCCCGTTCCGCGACGCTGGCCAGCCCGGCCGCCTGGAGGCCGTTCAGCACGTCGCGCAGGGACTGGCGCGTGACGAAGGTGCGGCGGGCGAGCTCGGCCGCCGGTGCTCCCGGCGCGTCGGCCAACGCGCGCAGCACCGCGTACTGGGACATCGACAGGCCGAGCGGGCGGAGGCGTTCCTCGCTGGCCCGGTGGAACGACTGCTGCACCTGCTTGACCAGGTAGCCGACCCGTTGGCGGACGCCCTCTTGACCCATGACAGGAACCTTACACATAATCGGCCCTTGTAAGGAACCTGACAAAGGAGCTCGCCGTGGCCACCATCTCGACAGACGCCCCGATCGCCACCCTGATCAACGTCTTCACCGTCCAGCCCGACCGGCAGCGCGCCCTCGCGGAGCTGCTGACCAGCGCCACCGAGGAGGTCATGCAGCACCTCCCCGGCTTCATCTCGGCCAACATCCACACCAGCACCGACGGCGGCAAGGTGGTCAACTACGCCCAGTGGCGCTCCGCAGACGACTTCCGAGCCATGCTCGGCAACCCCACCGCCCAGGAGCACATGCGGCAGGCGGCCGAACTCGCGGACCAGTACGAACCACACCTGTACACGGTGGAATCCACGCACCAGCACTGAGCACGTCCGATGTGGACGTTCGCCATCCCTGCCTGGCATGTCTGGCCCCGATGAATCGGTCCGGCTGGCTGGGCGTTTGGCCTGACCGGGGGCCGTGAGTGTTTTGGGGCGCTATGGCACCCCAAAACACTCACGGCACCTGACCAGGAGCGCGGGGTGCATGGTGTGGAGGAGGCTTGGGGCTGGGCCTTAGGCCGGGCTGTGGCCGGACTTGTGCTTTGGCGGTAGGAATCGGTCACTTTGGCGTGCCGAAGGATGCGGTTCGGGTAGTGAGCGAGACTTGTCCTTAGGATCCTCGGTTCCCTGCGGAGGCGGATCCACCTTGTGGTGACGTTGCCCGTCGGGCGCGATTTCTCACGAAATCGGCACCGTTCTCGACGCAACCTCCAGTTGGCACCGGAGCCGATTTCGTGAGAAATCTCTGCACTCACCACCGGGACGACGGCCGTGCGATCCGTGTCCTGGCTCCTTCGGTCGGCCGCAGTCGCGACCGACCGGGGGTGACGACTGCGATTTCCATTGAAATCGCGGAGGCGTTTCTCGCGAAATCGGCGCGTCTGCGGGACGTCAGACGAGCAGCGGGAGGAGGGCGTGGCGGCGGCGGACGACCGCGCCGTAGCGGGAGTCCAGGCGGAGCCAGGCGTCGGTGGCGCTGACCCGGACGATCTCGGACTCCTGGGGGTTGGCGACCAGGAAACCCATGCCGGACAGCACGAACAGGCAGCGCAGCGGCACCTTCACCTCGTAGCCCGCACCGGAGACCGTGAAGACCTCCTGGTCCAGCAGCGACGCGGGCGGCGTGCCCTTCGGGCCCACGTTGTCCTTGGCCACGTCGATGCCGCGCTCTGCCACCTCGCCGACGACCTTCGCCGGGAGGTCGTCCACGCGCTGCCAGCCCGAGGTCGGCGGCAGCTCCGAGCGCCACAGCAGATCGCGCGGCTGCCCCGGGTCCATCACCGGGCCGCCCGCCACCGTCAACGTCGCCAGCAGCTCGTTGCCGGACACCGTCAGATCCGCCGGATCCACCTCGGCCGCAACGGATCTGGTGCACAGCGCGTCGAACGGCGTCGCCGCCCAGACGTCCAACCGCCCGGTGTCCGCGCGGTTGCGCAACCGCACCAGCGCCTGCCCGTCCAGGCGCACCGCTCGGGCCACGAACGCGCCCAGGTCCTCGCGTTCGACGGCATCGGGCATCCGCAGCTCAGGCACGGGCGTTCTCCGCCTTCACCGCGTCCAGCTGCCACTCGGCCAAGAAGTCGCGCTCCTCCGCGGTCAGCCGACGCGGCCGCCCGGCCTGCAGGTCGTAGGGCACCATCAGGGTTTCCGCGGTGGCCACCGCTTCCTGCGCGTAGGCGGTGTAGTCGACGATGAACGACGCCGCCTTCAGCTCCCGCACCGACATCTGCACCTGCAGGGACTTCGACGCGTAGAGCAGCGGGCTGTGGTAGTCGATCACGACCCGCGCCACCACCATGCCCTCGGCCATGCCGAGCAGGCCCTGCCGCTCGGCCTCGGTGAACAGCAGCTCGGCGCGCGCCTCCTCCAGCAGCGTGATCGTCCGGGCGTGGTTGACGTGCCCGAACGCGTCCATGTCGGACCAGCGCAGGGCCACCTCTGCTACGAACGCGCCCACTGGGGAGCTCCCTTCCTGCCGTTCGGGTGGCTCGCGGTCGCCCGCGAGCCACCCGGCAACTCACCGGACCATGCTGCGCAGCTGGCGCGCGGCCACCGAGAGCGTGGCCAGGTCGAGCCGACCCGAGCTCTTGATCTGCTCCAGCGACGAGTTGGCCCGCGCCAGTCGCGACTCGTTGGCCGACTCCCAGTGAGCGATCTTCTGCTCCGAGTCGTCCCCCGGGTCGCTGGTCCGCAGGACGTCGATGGTGATCGCGCGCAGCGATGCGTAGAAATCATCCCGCAACGCCAACCGGGCCAGCGAGTGCCACCGGTTCCCGCGCTCCAGCTCGTTGACCGCCAGCAGCATCCGCTCCACGTCGAGGTGCTCGGCGAGCGTGTAGTACAGGTCCGCGCTCTCCCGCGGACTGCGCTCGGCGCTCACCCCGGCATCGCGCTCGGCCAGCTCGGCGACCTCCCGGATGTCCAGCAGCGCGAAGGAGTCCAGCAGCGTGCCGACGCGCTCGGCCAGCTCCACCGGCACCCCGGCCGCGGTCCACCGCTCGATCATCTCGGTGGCGCCCTCGGCCGCCCGGCCGCGCAGCAGCCCGCGCACCGAGGCGGACAGCTCCTCGACCACCGGCCGGAAGCGGGCGATCTCGGCGCCGATGGCCAGCGGCTGCGGCCGGTTGGTCAGCATCCAGCGCGCCGCCCGGTCCAGCAGGCGGCGGCTCTCCAGGACCAGCTCGTCGGCCACCGAGCTGGGCACCGAACCGCCCAGGGCGTCGATCTGCCGCCACAGCGAGTGCAGGTCGTAGACGTTGGTGACCACCGCGAACGCCCGCACCGCATCGGTGGTCGAGGCGCTGATCTCCTCGGCCAGCCGGTAGGCGAAGGAGATCCCGCCGCCGTCGACCATCTCGTTGACCAGCAGGGTCGTGATGATCTCGCGGCGCAGCGGGTGCGCGGCGATCGCGTCGCCGTAGCGCTCCTGCAGCGGCTTCGGGAAGTACTCCGGCAACCGGCTGCTGAACGCCTCGGTGTCCGGCAGCGCGCTGGCCAGCACGTCCCGCTTCAGCGACAGCTTGACGTGCGCCATCAGCGTGGCCAGCTCGGGCGAGCTGAGGCCCTCGCCGTTCTTCTCCCGCTCCCGGAACTCCTTGGCGGTGGGCAGCGCCTCCAGCTTGCGGTCCAGCCCGGCGTTCTTCTCCAGCGCGGCCACCTGGCGGGCGTGCACCGACACCATCGGCCCGGCGTGCGACCGCGAGATGCCCAGCACCGCGTTCTGCCGGTGGTTGTCGGTGAGCACCAGCTCGCCGACCTCGTCGGTCATGTCCGCCAGCAGCTCGTTGCGCTGCTCGCCGGTCAGCCTGCCGTCGGCCACCAGGTGGTCCAGCAGGATCTTGATGTTGACCTCGTGGTCGGAGCAGTCCACCCCGGCGGAGTTGTCCAGCGCGTCGGTGTTGACCTTGCCGCCCGCGCGGGCGAACTCGATCCGGCCCAGCTGGGTCAGCCCCAGGTTGCCGCCCTCGCCGACGACCTTGACCCGCAGGTCCGCGCCGTTGACCCGGACCGCGTCGTTGGCCTTGTCGCCGACGTCGGCGTGCGACTCGGTGCTGGCCTTGACGTAGGTGCCGATGCCGCCGTTCCACAGCAGGTCGGTCGGGGCCAGCAGGATCTTCTTGATCAGCTCGGCCGGGGCCAGCTGCCGCACCGACTCGTCGATGCCCAGCGCCTGCCGGATCTGCGGGTTCAGCGGGATCGACTTCAGCGAGCGCGACCACACGCCGCCGCCCGCGCTGATCTTGCTGCGGTCGTAGTCGTCCCAGGTCGACCGCGGCAGCTCGAACAATCGGCGGCGCTCGGCGAAGGACACCGCGGGGTCCGGGTCGGGGTCGATGAACACGTGCATGTGGTTGAACGCGGCGACCAGCTTGATGTGCTCGGAGAGCAGCATCCCGTTGCCGAACACGTCACCGGCCATGTCGCCGATGCCGACCACGGTGAAGTCCTGGCTCTGGGTGTCCACGTCCAGCTCGCGGAAGTGCCGCTTGACGCTCTCCCACGCGCCCTTGGCGGTGATGCCCATCGCCTTGTGGTCGTAGCCGACCGACCCGCCCGAGGCGAACGCGTCGCCCAGCCAGAAGCCGTAGGACTTGGCCACGTCGTTGGCGATGTCGGAGAACGTCGCAGTGCCCTTGTCCGCGGCCACCACCAGGTAGGTGTCGTCGCCGTCGTGGCGCACCACGTCCCGCGGCGGGGCGACCTCGCCGCCGACCAGGTTGTCGGTCAGGTCCAGCAGGCCGGAGATGAACATCCGGTAGCAGGCGATGCCCTCGTCCAGGGTCGCCTTGCGGTCGGCGACCGGGTCACCGGTGGGCGCCGGCGGCCGCTTGACCACGAAGCCGCCCTTCGCGCCGACCGGCACGATCACCGCGTTCTTCACCGCCTGCGCCTTGACCAGGCCCAGGATCTCGGTGCGGAAGTCCTCCCGGCGGTCCGACCAGCGCAGCCCGCCGCGCGCGACCGAGCCGTAGCGCAGGTGCACGCCCTCCACCCACGGCGAGTACACGAAGATCTCGAACTGCGGGCGCGGCTCGGGCAGCCCCGGGATCTCCTTGGGCTCCAGCTTGAACGCCAGGTAGGGGCGTTCCCGGCCGGGTTCGGCGGCGAAGTAGTTGGTGCGCAGCGTGGCCCGGATCAGGCTCAGGTAGTTGCGCAGGATCCGGTCCGCGTCGAGGCTGGTGACCTCGTCGATTAGCTTGGTGACCTCGTCCACCAGGTCCGCCTCGCGGGCCTGGCGGTCCGCGTCGTCCAGCGCCGGGTCGAAGCGCGTCTCGAACAGCCGCACCAGCGTGGTCGTGGTGGTGCGGTGCGCCAGGATCGCGTCCTCGATGTAGTCCTGGCTGTAGGCGATGCCGACCTGGCGCAGGTACTTGGCGTAGGCGCGCAGCACCGACGCCTGGCGCCAGTTCAGCCCGGCGCGCAGCACCAGCGCGTTGAACCGGTCGACCTCGGCGGCGCCGAGCCAGGCGGCGCGGAACGCGTCCTCGAAGCGCTCGCGCAGCGTGTCCAGCAGCCGCGTGTCGACGGTGTCCAGCACCTCCGAGTCCAGCCGCAGGCCGAAGTCGTAGATCCAGTGCTGCTGGTCGGTGCCGTCCAGCGAGATCTCGTACGGGCGCTCGTCGACGACCTCGACGCCCATGCTCTGCAGCACCGGCAGCACCCGGGACAGGGTGACCCGGCCGCCGACGTAGATCTTGAACCGGCGCTGCCCGCCGCTGGAGTCGCGCGGCGCGTAGAACGACATCTTCAGGTCGTTCGGGCCGGACAGGGACTCCAGTCGCCGCAGGTCGGCGAGGCCCTCGGCGGCGGTGAAGTCCTCCTTGTAGGCCTCCGGGAAGCTCGCCGCGTAGCGCTGGCCCAGCTGGCTCATGGCCTCCGACAGGCTGCGGGTCGCGAGCCCGTCGCGGCTGCTGCCGGACTGCTCGGCGTCGACCTCCTCCACCATCCGGTCGTCCCAGGTGTGGATGGCCTCGTCCAGCCGCCGCTGGATGCGGCCCAGGTCCGGCTCGACCTGGTTCTCCGGGTCGGTGTGCACCACGAAGGCGACCCGGGCCAGGGCCGATTCGCCGACCCGCGTGCTGTACTCCAGGCTGGTGCCGCCCAGCTCGGCCAGCAGCACCTCCTGCATGGCCAGCCGCGAGCTCGTCGTGTAGCGGTCGCGCGGCAGGTACACCAGCACCGAGTAGAAGCGGCCGTAGGGGTCGCGGCGCAGGAACGGCTTGAGCTTGCGGCGCTCGGCCAGCGCCAGCACGCCGGTGATGGTCTCCTGCAGCGTGTCCGTGTCCGTGGAGAACAGCTCGGTGCGCGGGTAGTTCTGGATCTCCTCCAGCATCCGCTGACCCGAGTAGGACTCCATCGGGAACCCGGCGTGGTGGATGACGTCGCGCACCCGGCGTTCGATGAACGGGATGTCCAGCACGTTCTCGTGCAGCGCCGTGGTGGTGAACAGGCCCAGGAAGCGGTGCTCGCCGGTCACCGCACCGGACTCGTCGAAGGTCTTGACGCCGACGTAGAACGGGTGCACCGGACGGTGCACTGTGGACGGTTCGCTGGCCTGGGTGAGCACCAGCAGCTCCGGCGACAGCGCGCTGGCGCGGGCGTCCGGCCAGGTGGCGAGGCTGCGGGCCGCGACGCTGTCGCCGCGCAGCACGCCGAGACCGGAGGCCAGCACGGCCTGCAGCGCCGGGTCGGCGCCGTCCTCGGCGACCAGCTCGTAGTGCCGGTACCCGAGGAAGGTGAAGTGCCCGTCGGCCAGCCAGCGCAGCAGCCCGGCGCCGTCGTGCACGTCGGCGGCGGGCAGCGGCGGCGGGTTCTGCTCCAGCTCGTCGGCCAGCGCGCGGGCGGTGGCGTGCATCCGCTCGGTGTCCTCGACGACCTCGCGCACGTCGTTGAGCACGCCGGTCAGGCCGTGTTCGAGGACCTCCAGCCGCTCCGCGTCGGTGACCCGGTCCACCTCGACGAACATCCAGCTCTCGGCCATCGAGTCGGCGGGCGGCGCGGCCGGGTCGGCGCCGGGCAGCACCTCCTGCAGCTCACCGGCGACGTCGCGGCGCACCGCGATGATCGGGTGGATGATGCGCTGCACCTCAGCGCCGTCGCGGCCGAGTTCGGCGATCACCGAGTCGACCAGGTACGGCGAGTCGTCGGTGACGATCTGCACCACCGTGGCCTGGCTCTCCCAGCCGTCGTCGGCCCGGGTCGGGTTGAAGATCTGCACCAGCGGTCGACCGGCGACCCGCGTCGCGGCCAGCCTGTGGTGCGACCGGAGCGCCCCGATCAGGTCGGTCGGCTCGTCGTCGACCAGCTCCTCGGCCGGGACGTGCCGGTAGTAGGCGCGAAGCAGCTCGGCCAGCTCGGGCGCGTTCTCCGCCGCCCGGTCCAGCAGGCGGCTCTTGACGAGTTCGGGGTTCTCGGATCGCTCCCCAGCCGAGTCCTCCCCATCGGTCTGCGGTCGTCCGGTCTTCAACTGTCCGGGATTCGAGGTCATCTTCAGGCAGCTCCACGCTTGACGGCACCTCTTTGTGCCCACAGGTTCCACCATAAGACTGCCACTCCCGGCGACCGCCGGAGGGCGGCCCAGCGGTCTTGTGCGTGAAGAGCCGCACAATGATCGATGACCTGGACGTTTCAGAACAGCGGATCCGTCGCCGCAGCATCGATTCCCGGTCGCCGGTGCCGCGCCACCGCACCGGATCCGCGATCGTCCGATGTGGACGTGAATGCCGTCTGGGAAAGCCGGGAAGGCTCGGTGATCCCGGACACATGCGCTTCGCTGTGCCGCCCCGAGCGGGTCGCCCCGGCCTCCGCCTCGCCGCGGCGGCCGGTCTCGTAGGCCAGCAGCGCCTCGGTGAGCAGCTCGGCGAGGCCAACCTTCTCCGGGACCCCCGGATCGGCCGCGGGCTCCGGTTCCGGAACCGGGAGGTTCGGCTGGGTGTCCTGGTCTGGGAGCTCCGCCTGCGGTGGCTCCGGGGCTTCCGGGGTCTGGTCCGGTTGGCGGTGCCGGGCGACCGCCTCCGCCGCCTCGGGCTCGTCCGGCTCGGCGCGCCTCCGGGCCCGGCGGCGACCGCCGCGCGGCTGCTCGGGCAGCTGGAGGCTCGCCCGGATCTCGGCCAGCGACCGGCCGCGCGACCGCCGACCGCCGTTCTCCTCGACCTGGTCGGCGCTGCTCCCGGACGGTTCGCGCTGCTCGTCCTCGGCGGCTTCGGTGCTGACCGGCTCCGGTGTGCCGTGCCTCGGCGCGCGCTCCTCGGGGTGCCGGTCCGCGGTCGTTTCCGGCTCGACGACCGGCAGGATCGCGGTGGCGTCCGCGCCACCCGGCGGCGCCGGTTCCGGGTCGGGCTCGGGTTCGGTCTGCCACCCGAGCAGCGGTTCCGATGCGACGGGCAGGTCGGGGTGGGTGTCCTCCTCGCCGGGCGGTTGGTCCCGGAGCTCCGGGGGCCACCAGTCGGACCGGCCGCTGGTCTCCCCGGCCGGTTCCGGCTCGGCGGAGTCCGCCAGCACGCCGGACTCCTGGTGCGTGCTGGTCGTCAGGTCGTCGAGCAGCGCGGAGTCGAACACCACGGTCGGTTCGTCCGGAGTTCGCGACCTGCTCGCCTCCTGCCGCTGGCGGCGCTCTTCGCGCAGCTCAGCGGCCCGGTTGGTGAGCGACTCCATCAGTCGGCGGGCCGCGTCGGCCGCGTCGTCGGACTCCGGCCGCGGCTTGGGCAGCTCCGGCCCCGAAGCGACGGCGTCCGGCTCGGCCGCTTCGAGCTGAGCACTCCCGGTATCTTCAGCCCCTCGGGCCTCAGCAGACTCAACCTCGGGGCGCTGAACCTCTGCGGGCTGGGATTCGGGGGCTCCTTGACCGTCGTCACCCCGGGCCTCAGCCGACGCGATCTCGGGGAACCACCGGTCTTCGGCCTGGACGTCGGGTCGCCCCTCGCCCGCTCCTGCCTCGGCCAGCTCGACCCGAGCCCCTCGAACTTCGGCCCCTCCAGCCTCAACCGACTCAGCACTGGGGAACGGGCTTTCGGCCCCGCTGGCCTCAGCCGACTGGACTTCGGAGTGCGGGACCTCGACCGTCCGGGGTTCGACGGCTCGGGGCTGCTGCTCGTCCGCGGCCTCCGGCGCTGGCTGCGGGCCAGGCGGGGGAACGTCCGGCGGACCCGCTTCGGGCGGTGCCGACTGCGGTCCCCTCGACTGCCGGGGCACGGTCACGCACTCCGCGAGCTCCGGGTACTCGGCGAGCAGCCGGACCCGCGCGTGGTGCACCGCAGCGCGCCACCGCCGGTCGGCCGCGTACGCGCCGCGCAGGGCGCGCAGGGCCTCGGCGAACTCCGCCCCGCGTTCGTGCACCTGGGACAGGGTGTTGAGCGCTTCGGCCAGCAGACCGTCGAGCTTGTGCCGCTCGGAGATGGCGGCCGTGTCACCGAGCACCCGCAGCGCCGCCGCGTGGTCGCCGTTGGGCAGGTGCACCCGCGTGGCCAGTGCCAGCCCCAACCAGCCGACCGGTCCGGCCGCAGCAGCGCGCACCGGCTCGGCCAGCACCCGCTCAGCGGCCTCGACGGCCTCGAGCCGGTGGCCGAGCTCCAGCAGCGACTGCACCCGCTCCAGCACCAGGCAGGTCCGGATCTCACCGCTGTCGGCCGCCGGATCGCCGAGCTCGCCGAGCAGCTCCAGACCCGCGTCGGCGACCTCTGTCGCCTCGGCGAACTCACCCAGCCGACGGTGGTGCCCAGCGCGGGCCGCGCAGACCCGGGCCCTGAGCAGCCGGGCGGTGTCCCGGTTGCTCTCCCCCGCGCCGTACAGCCGTTCGGCCTCGTCCAGCGCCTCGGTCCGCGCACCGCCCTGCTCGCGCACCGGCATCGAGGCCGCCAGCGCCAGCAGCGCGTGCGCCCGCAACGACGGTTCGATCCGCTCCTGCTCCAGCACCGGCCGCAGGATGCGGGCCGCGACCTCCGGGCTGCCCGCGGCGCACGCGCACCACGCCAGCTCGACCCGCAGCTCGGCGGTCACCTCGGCGTCGCCCGCCGATTCCGCGTCGCGGACCGCGGCGAGGGCCCGGCCGGTGGCCGGGACACCTCGCCCCAACCGGTTCGAGGCGAACAGGGCGAGCGCTTCCGCGCGCAGCCGTGCCGCCTGGTCACCGGCGCGCCTGGCGAGCGCGACAGCGCGATCGCTGAGCACCAACGCGAGCTCGGGGACCCTCCACCGCATCTGGTGCGCGGGTTCGAGGAGTCCTTGCGCCGAGCCTGGGTGTGGTGGACCGGACACGCTCGCCAAGGCGCCTCCGTTCAGCCCCGGGTCAGTTTGCGGTGCGTCACTCGGTGCGGACGGGCCGCTTCCGCGCCCAGCCTATCGATCTTGTTCTGCTCGTAGCCCTCGAAGTTGCCCTCGAACCAGAACCACTTCGCCGGGTTCTCCTCATCGCCCTCCCAGGCGAGGATGTGGGTGGCGACGCGGTCCAGGAACCAGCGGTCGTGGGAGATGACCACGGCGCAGCCGGGGAACTGCTCGAGCGCGTTCTCCAGCGAGCTGAGGGTCTCCACGTCCAGGTCGTTGGTCGGCTCGTCCAGCAGGATCAGGTTGCCGCCCTTCTTGAGCGTCAACGCCAGGTTCAGCCGGTTGCGCTCACCACCAGAGAGCACGCCCGCCGGCTTCTGCTGGTCCGGGCCCTTGAAGCCGAACGCGCTCACGTAAGCGCGCGACGGCATCTCGACCTGGCCGACCTGGATGTAGTCCAGCCCGTCGGAGACGACCTGCCACACGGTCTTCTCCGGGTCGATGTTCGCCCGGTTCTGGTCCACGTAGGACAGCTTGACGGTGTCGCCGATCTTGACCGTGCCCGAGTCCGGCTCCTCCAGACCCACGATGGTCTTGAACAGCGTCGTCTTGCCGACACCGTTCGGACCGATCACGCCCACGATGCCGTTGCGCGGCAGGGTGAACGACAGGTCGTCGATGAGCAGCTCGTCGAAGCCCTTCTTGAGGTTCTCCACCTCGACCACGACGTTGCCCATCCGCGGGCCCGGCGGGATCTGGATCTCCTCGAAGTCGAGCTTGCGGGTCTTCTCCGCCTCGGCGGCCATCTCCTCGTAGCGGTTCAACCGGGACCGCGACTTGGTCTGGCGGGCCTTGGCGTTGGAGCGGACCCACTCCAGCTCGTCCTTGAGGCGCTTCTGCAGCTTGGCGTCCCGCTTGCCCTGGACCGCCAGCCGCTCGGCCTTCTTCTCCAGGTACGTCGAGTAGTTGCCCTCGTACGGGAAGGTCCGACCGCGGTCCAGCTCCAGGATCCAGCCGGCGACGTTGTCCAGGAAGTACCGGTCGTGGGTCACGGCGAGCACGGCGCCCGGGTAGTTGGCGAGGAACTGCTCCAGCCACAGCACGCTCTCGGCGTCCAGGTGGTTGGTCGGCTCGTCGAGCAGCAGCAGGTCCGGCTTGCTCAGCAGCAGCTTGCACAGGGCGACCCGGCGGCGCTCACCACCGGAGAGGTTCTTGACCTCCGCGTCCGGCGGCGGGCACCGCAGCGCGTCCATCGCCTGCTCCAGCTGGGAGTCCAGCTCCCACGCGTCGGCGTGGTCCAGGTCCTCCTGGAGCTTGCCCATCTCCTCCATCAGCTCGTCGGAGTAGTCGGTCGCGAGCTGCTCGGCGATCTCGTTGAAGCGGTTGAGCTTCTGCTTGATCTCCCCGACGCCCTCCTCGACGTTGCCGAGGACCGTCTTCTCCTCGTTGAGCGGAGGTTCCTGCTGCATGATGCCGACCGTGTAGCCCGGCGACAGGAACGCTTCGCCGTTGTTCGGCTGGTCGAGTCCCGCCATGATGCGCAGCACGGTCGACTTGCCAGCCCCATTCGGCCCGACGACGCCGATCTTGGCGCCCGGGTAGAACTGGATCGTCGCGTTGTCGAGGATGACCTTGTCACCATGCGTCTTGCGCACGTTTTTCATGGTGTAAATGAACTCGGCCATACCCCGAATCGTAGTTGCGGCCCGTGTCGGCCCGCGCACGCGGTCCCCAAGCGGTGCCCGGTCGATCACTGTCCCGCCTCTCCGCGATTCGCACAGGTGGTCGTGTTCGCTGTTCGTCTGGCGGTTTCGAGGCTTCTTGTGGCTGAGTTGCGTCACGGTCCCCTGAGGTGCGGTTGAGATGTGTCCCAACCGCTCCCAAAGTCGCTCATCACTCCGCCTCGTCGGCATTCCTGCTCCGACAGCGGCGGTCAACCGCCAGGTGACGCAACGCCCGCGGGTGCCAGCGCCCGCACCTCGGCCTGGGGCGGTGGCTCCGCGCGCGCCAGGTCCAGCCCGACCGCGCTCGCCTCCACCTCGACGGCGGTGCGCCACTGCCCGCCCGACTCGTACTCGCGGGTGCGCAGCCGACCGGTGGCCACCACCGGATCGCCCTTGGTCAGCGCCCCGGCCACCCCGTCGGCGAGCCGCCGCCAGCAGTTCACCGTGGTGAGGAAGCGGTCGCCGTCGACCCACTGGGCGGTCCCCTGGTCGAACCGGCGCGAGGTGGCCGCCACCCGGAAGCTGACCAGCCGGTTGCCGCCCGCGGTCTCGCGTACGACCGGTTCCGTGATGACGTAGCCGACCACGGTCACCTGGGTCTCGAACATCTCCGTCGCCCTCCGTTCCGCGCAGCGCTCGACCGGCGCTGCTGCCTCGGGAATTCGCGGCCGGTCCTCCGGCCACCACCCGAGGTTGCCGGAAGATCGCCACTCAGCGCGACGGATTTACCACCCTCCGTGCGGATTCCGGCCGATCGGCCAGGTCAACTACTCCGCTGGTTGTCCTTCTCGGCGAGTCGTCTGAGCATCTCGTTGTAGGCGTTCAGCTCCGCGTCGCCGTCCGCATCGGCCTTCCGGTCGATCCTGCGCGCGGCGCGGTTGTCCGCCCGCGACCACTGGACCAGCAGCGCGAGCATCACCACCACCAGCGGGACCTCGCCGGACGCCCACGCCAGCCCGCCGCCCAGCCGCTGGTCGGCGAGCAGGTCGGTCATCCACCCCAGGTCGAGGCCGCGGTAGAAGTCCCCGCCGATCACGGTGGAGGACATCATCAGCGCGATCCCGAAGAAGGCGTGGAACGGCATGGAGGCGAAGACCAGCCCGACCTTGCCCATCGGCGGCAGCGGCCGCGGCGCCGGGTCCACGCCGATCACCGGCCAGTAGAAGATGTAGCCGACCAGCAGGAAGTGCGCGTTCATCGCCAGGTGCGCCCAGTGCTGCGTCAGCGCGACGTCGAACAGGCCGGTGAAGTACAGGGCGTAGAACGAGCCCACGAACAGCACCAGGGCGACGATCGGGTTGGTCAGCACCCGCGTGACCGGCGAGTGCACGAAGGCCAGCAGCCACTCCCGCGGCCCCGGCGGCTGCTCCTTGCCCGCGGGCTTGAACACCCGCAGCGCCAGCGACGTCGGACCGGCCAGCACCAGGAACACCGGCGCCAGCATGGACAGCAGCATGTGCTGGCCCATGTGCACGCTGAACACCGCGGGCGCGTACTTGCCGATCCCGGACGAGGTCGCCACCAGCAGCGTCGCGCAGCCGCACAGCCAGGCGATGGTCCGCCCGACCGGCCAGCTGTCGCCGCGCTGCCGCAACCGGCGCACGCCCAGCAGGTACAGCGCGGCCAAGGCCAGCGCGAGCGTGCCGTAGACCAGGTCGAACCGGCCGTCGAACAGCAGCCGGAACGCGGTCGGCGGCTCCGGCAGCGGGTAGCCGATCAGCAGCTCGGCCCGGTCCGGGATGTCCCTGGTCACCCCGTCCGGCGGCGGGGTGCGCCCGAGCGCGACGGCGATGCCGATCGTGGCGAACATGACCAGCGCCTCGACCGCGCCGAGGCGCAGCAGCGCGGCCACCCCGGCGCGCTCCTCGATGCGCTGCACCGCGCTGCGCCGCTGGAAGTAGCCGAAGACGCCGAGCACCACCAGAGCGGCGATCTTGAGCAGCATCAGCAGGCCGTAGGTGGTGGTGAACAGCTGCTCCGGGGTCATCCGCACGAACGCGTTGATCAACCCGGACAGCGCCATCGCCACCCACGACACCAGCGCGATCAGCGAGTACCGCCGCGCGACCACCGGCAGGTGCGCGCCCCGGCGGGCGGCGTGCGCCACCAGCGCGACCAGGCCGCCGACCCACAGCGCCGCGCCGAAGAGGTGGAACAGCAGGCTGTTGGTGGCGACGTCGTGCGAACCGCCGGAAGCGGAGTGACCGGTGGCGACCACCGGGAACAGGGCCAGCAGGCTCAGGCCGAAGGTGACCACCGTCCAGCCCCACGACAGCACGGTCCGGCAGGCCAGCACGACCACGAACGCGACGACCGCGGTGATCAGCCACGCCTTGGCCTGCTCCAGCGCGTCCACCAGGCCGAACAGGACCTCGGTGTTGAGCACGTCGCCGACCGGCCGCCCGGTGGCGTCAGCGGCGAGGAACGGCACCACCAGGACCGCACCCACGCACCACACGGCGGCCGCCCAGCCCGCCGTGCGGACCGCGGCGTACCCGTCCGCGGCCAGCGCTCCCGAGCGCTGCGCGGGGATGCAGAACGCGGCGAACAGCAGCGACCCGATGCACACGACCGCGCCGGATTCGGCGATCACCCGGACGACCGGCAACCCGTACTGCGTCAGCGGCCCCGGATCCGGCAACCCCAGCAGGGCGTAGGAAGCGCCTGCGGAGAGAGCGGTGAGCGCGGCGGCGACGATGGCCGCCAGCACTGCGGCGGTGACGATCAGCACGCCCACGGAGCTGGACGGGCCGCGCCGTGCCGGTTCGTTTTCCAGAGCGGTCTCGGGTGGCACAAACCGAGCGTAACCGCCGATTTGAATCATTCAGTTCGCAGGCCGCCCGGTCGACGCGTGATCTCCGACCGGGGCGACCGCTACGGTTACGCCGTGACCGTCGTCCGTCGCTGTGCGCTCATGGCGCCGATGCTGCTCCTGTGCACCGCCACCGCCTGTTCCCCGCCGGTGCCCGGCGAGCCGGTTCCGGCCGCCGGGTTCCGCGACGAACCGACGACGAGCTCCGCCGGTCAGACCAACGTCACGTCCCCGCGCGATGCGGCCGGGATCGACCCGTGCACCCTGCTGACCCCGCAGGACCTGGCGGCGCTCGGCGGCCCCGTGGGCCCGCCCCACCCGGACCAGCCGGTGCCGGGCGCGTGCTCCCACGCGCTGACCAGCGGACCGGAGAACGCCGCCGCGGCGGGCTTCTACGACCCGCTCCGGGTGGTCGCCGAGCGCCAGCCGCGCGGGGTGGCGGTCGAGGTCGAGGGCCGATCGGCGTGGCTGTACTGCGAACTGGTCGACGCGCACCAGACGTGCACGGCGGCCACCGAGCTCGGACCGGACCGCTCCCTGCTGACCATGCTGACCCTCCGGGACGCCTCCGCCGCGGACACCACCGACCACCTGTTCGGGTTGACCACGGCGGCGTTGCACCGCCTTCCCAAGTCCTGACCTGCGGTAACGTTCGCCGTTACGGTTCCGGTTGTCGATCAGCTTGCCGTTCGGTACCGGCTCGGCAACGGTGCGGCGTCGATGCCACGGGCCCGACCGCGTACCGCTACCCTGCATGCTTGCAGCTCAGCGGAACATGCCCCCATAGCTCAGCTGGATAGAGCAAAGGACTTCTAATCCTTAGGTCGCAGGTTCGAGTCCTGCTGGGGGCGCACGAGCGGTGGGGGTTGATCCACTTCGGATCAGCCCCCTTCTTCGTGCGCGGAACATCTCGTCGGTGAAGCGGGTTCCTGGGTGTGAACGTTCGGGTCTCGGCCGGGCGCGGCGACCGCTGCGGGGCGATGGTCGAGGCGTTGCGCACCTGCCAGGAGGGCGATCATGACCGCTTCCCCGTTCGATCCGCGCGAGTTGCTCGCGGAGAGCCGACTCGGCGTGCTCGCCACGATCAAGTCCAGCGGGCTGCCGCAGCTCTCCCCCGTCATGCCCTACTACGACCCGCAGGCCGAGGTCCTGCTCATCTCGACGTCGGAGGGGTTGGCCAAGACGGCGAACCTGCGCCGGGATCCGCGGGCCGCGCTGGAGGTCACCAGCTCCGACGGGTTGTCCTGGGCCACCGCCGAGGGTTCGGTGACGCTCACCGGGCCGGGCACCGATCCGCACGGGCCCGAGGTCGGGGCGCTGGTGGACTACTACCGGCGCGCCGCGGGCGAGCACCCGGACTGGGACGAGTACCGGTCGGTGATGGTGGCTGACCGGCGGGTGCTGATCACCATGGCTGTCGAGCGCGTCTACGGCGCCACCATCCGCTGAGCATCGCTCAGGCGAACGGGAGACCGCCCCTGGAAGCCCGCTGCACGCATCGACGACCTACCGAACGGCGTAGGTGAGCTGCACCATCCCGTTGCTGAAGCGGCGCTCCCGCTCCAGGGCGAGGTCGATGCGGAGCCCGTCCGGCAGGACCGGTGCGCCTCCTCCGACGACGACGGGGCAGATCAGGAGCTGGACCACGTCGACGAGGCCGAGCCGGAGGGCGCTGTGGGCCAGGGTCGGTCCTTCCACCGTCAGGTCCCCGGGCGCTTCCGACCGGGCCTGCTCCACCACCTCGGGCGTCAGCTCCCGCTCCAGCCTGGTGCGCTCCGTCCAGACCTCGGGGAGGGTGGCGGAGAAGACGATCTTCTGCGCGGCCTGCCAGGTGGCCGCGAACACCGCCGACTCCGGGGTTTGGGCGGCGAAGGCGGGGTCGGTCTCCCAGCCCGCCATCTCCTCGTAGATCCGCCGCCCGTAGAGGTAGGTGCTCACCTCGCCCATGTCCGCGTTGATCGCCGCGATGACCTCCTCGCCCGGGTAGGCCCAGGAGTAGTCGCCCTGGGCGTCGGTGTTGTAGCCGTCCAGCGAGGACACGACCGAGTAGATGATCCGGGACATCGACGAACCCCTTCCGCTCGAACCGAGGAACCTGCAGTGCAGACCACCGCGGCGGGCGAAGGTCATCGGTCGGGTCAGAACGAGTCGAGCGCGGCGTCCAGTTCGGCGAAGCGGGTGACCTCTCGCATGTTACTGGACGGTAGCACCGCTGGTCAGAAGAGCGGCGGGACGCACGAGGCGCGCAGCTCCCCGCGGATCGAGATCTGCCCGTCCCTCCCGGCCACGAACACCATGCTCAGCGTCGGCGAGCCCGGTCCGGTTTCGGCCGGGCGGTAGTCGACTTCCGCCCACCGGGCCGATCCGTCGACCGCCCCCTCCCGGACCTCGAACCGCCAGTCCGGCCCAGCGGCGGCGCGCAGCCGTTCGACGGTTCCGCCGATATCGCCCCGCACCTCCCAGCCGGTCGGCTCCCCGAGGGACTTGCTCCAGCCGAGCCCGTCCTCCCCCGGTCATCACGGCAGCTGGGCGGGTCGAACCGCTCCCAACCGATCGGCTCGAACGACGGCGCGGGAACTCCCGACGCCGCGGCGAACGAGTAGGCAGCGGCCCGCCCCTCCGCAACCCCGTCCTCCAGCGTGCGACGCTGCACTTCGGTCCACTGCGGACCGTTGAACTCCGCGCTGATCGGGGACCGTCCGTGGTCGTCGACCTTGCACGAGGTCTCCGAGACGACCTCGATGCTGAGCCCGCCGGGGCGGGGAAGCGCCCACAGCGCGAGGTCGGTGGATTCCGGGGCCCGGCTCCGCTCGTCCGGGCTGACGCTCACCAGCACCGCGCCGTCGGGCTCGCTCGGCGTGTAGGGCTGCCAGCCCGCACGCATGCCCGCCTCGATCAGCGCTTCTGACAGCTGCTTCGGATCGCCTTGCAGTTCGGCGGAAGCATGCCAGTACCACGGTTTGTGGATGTCGGCGATGCTCGACCGGCAGTCGGTGCCCTGGAACTCCACCTCGACGTGCGGGGCCACCGGGCGCAGCGCCGCGAGCACCTTGTCCTGGACCTGCGGTGGCACATCGGGCGGGATCAGGCCGCACCCGGCGACCAGCGCACCGACCAGCACCACGACTCCGACGCATTCTCCCCCAGCTGTTCCCATCGCGCCGATTCTCGCCCGGAATCGGCGCGTGCACTGGCGTTTTCGCGGGAAGTCGACCGCGTATCCCGTCCGGCAGATGTGCCCGGCTCGGGTCTTCGGCGATGCTGGCGGGATGCGTGATGTTGTGCGCTGGTGGCGGCGGCTGACCGATCGCACCCAGGACGTCCTGCTCGCGGCCCTGGCCGCTGCGGTCTCGCTCTGCCTGCCGCTGCTCGATGCCACCGCGGACATCGGTTCCCTCGGCCCGACGTGGGTGCTGCTCGTGCTCGGGGCTTGCGCGCCGCTGGCCTTCCGCCGCCGAGTCCCGCTGACCGCCGCAGCGGCTTCCGCAGGCGTGGTGAGCCTCGGCGTCGTGCTGGACCAGCCGCAGACCGGCGTGGTGGTGGCGCTGGCCACTATCGGCTCAGCCGCGTACCGCCGGGAGGGGCGTCGACTGGTGCTCGCCGTCGGCGCGATCATCTGGCTGCTGTTCAACATCGTGCTGGCCTACGAGCCGCTGCAGCCGCTGGACCTGCTCGCCGTCGCTGGCACCGCTGTCGCGCCCGTCGCGCTCGGGTACGCGCTGCGGTTGCAGAAGAGCCGCGCCGAGCAGCTGGCGCGGCTCCGAGAAGCGCAGGTCAGGCAGGCTTGGGCGGAGGAACGCGCCCAGCTCGCCCGCGACGTGCACGACGTCGTCGGGCACCACCTGAGCGCGATCCGGATGCAGGCCGTCGGGTCCCGCAAGGCGCTCGCGGGCGCCGACGCGGAGGCGGACCGCGCGCTGACCACCATCGCGGAGCTGTCCGGCGAAGCGCTGCAGGAGATCCGCCAGCTCCTGGACGACAACGAGGAACCACCCGACCTGAACGCGCTCGTGGCCAGGCTGCCCGGCCCGCGGATCAACCTGCACGGCACCCTGCCAGCAGATCTCCCCCGCGACGTCCGGCACTGCGCCTACCGCATCGTGCAGGAGGCGCTGACCAACGTGACCAGGCATTCCGGCGCCGAGGAGGCCGATGTGCGCGTCGAGGACGGCGAGGACGATCTGGTGATCACAGTGGACGACGATGGCGGCGGTGGTCCGCCCAACACCGATGGGCGCGGGTTGCGCGGCATGCGGGAGCGCGTGGAGTCCCTCGGCGGCAGCTTCGCCGCGGGGCCGCGCGATCCGCACGGCTGGCGGGTGCGCGCCCGGATCCCGACGCGCGGAGGAGCGGCATGACCAGGGTGCTGATCGCCGACGACCAGGCACCGACGCGCGACGGCCTCCGGATGCTGCTGACCGGAGAACCCGACATCGAGGTGATCGGCGCGGCGGTGGACGGGGCAGATCTCGTCGCGCTGGCCGAACGCCGCAAGCCCGACGTGGTGCTCACCGACATCCGCATGCCGCGCATGGACGGCCTGGCCGCGATCCGGCGGCTGATGTCGCTCACCCCGTGCCCGGCGGTCATCGCGCTGACCACGTTCGACCTGGACGAGTACCTGTTCGGCGCGCTGCAGGCGGGCGCGGTCGGCTTCCTGCTCAAGGACAGCGACCCGGCGCTGTTCGTCGAGGCCGTCCGGGCCGCGGAGCGCGGGCAGGGGCTGATCGACCCGCAGGTGACCCGCCGCCTGGTGCACCGCTTCGCGGCCACGTCGCCGCGACCGGCCACGGCGGAGCTCGACGAGCTGACCGCGCGGGAGCGGGAGGTGCTGGTCGAGCTCGCGCGCGGCCTCAGCAACGCGGAGATCGCCGGAGTCCTGCACATCGCCCCGGGCACGGTGAAGATCCACGTTGCGCGCATCCTCGCCAAGCTCGGCCTGGCCACCCGCGTCCAGGCGGTGATCTACGCGCACCGGCACGGTCTGGTCACGTGGGACGACGTGTGAAGATATGCCCCGAGGCAGATGTCCGATCCGATTGCCACACCTAGCTTTTCCTCCTGAACGGACCAGAACTGCTTGGGAGGAAAGGGAATGAAACGAATCGTTATCGCCGGTCTGGCAGCGCTCTGCTTGACCGGGTGCGCATCCGCGACGGCGGAGCAGCAGCTGGCGTGGGAACCGTGCGGTGGGCCGCCCGGCTACGAGTGCGCGTCCGTGGAGGTCCCGGTCGACTGGGACGCCCCGGACGGGGCGAAGACGTCGCTGCGAATAGCGCGGCTGCCCAGCACCGACCCGGCGCAGCGGTTGGGATCGGTGGTGTTCAACCCCGGTGGCCCCGGCGCATCCGGCATCGAGGACCTCGCGGCCGGTGCCGAGAACGTCACCGACCTGCGGACCCGCTTCGACGTGGTGACCTGGGAGCCCCGAGGCTCCTGGCCGACCTGGACCGGAGCGCAGCAGGAGGCCTGCGCCACGACCGGCCCGGAGTTCAGCTTCCCGCGCAACCAAGCCGAGTTCGACGCCAAGGCGGCGGAGAACGCGGCGGTGGCCGACCGCTGCCGCGAGCTCGCGCCCGAGCTCTACGCCAACATGGACTCCGCCTCGCACGCCCGAGACCTCGACGCTATCCGCGAAGCGCTCGGCGAGGACCAGCTGAACTACTTCGGCCAGTCCTACGGCGGCGTGATCGGAGCGTCCTACGCACGGCTGTTCCCGCAGAACGTGCGCACGATGTTCCTGGACAGCATCGTCAACCACACGGCCGACGACGCACGCGCGGACGAGTTGCGGGCGGCGGAGCGCACTGATCTGTTCAACCGCTTCGTGACCTGGTGCGATGAGACGGACAGCTGCAGCATGCACGGCCAGGACGTGCGCGCGGTCTGGCGGACCTTGCTCGCCGAGGCCGACCGCCACCCGATCCCGGTCGCGGGAACCGACCTCAGCTACAGCGCCTTCGACCTGGAGAACGCGATGCAGCCGTTCCTCAGCGTGGCCCGCTACGCCGAGCTGGACAAGGCGATCGCCGATGCCCGCAACGGCGACGCGACCGCGTTCACGCTGCCGTCCCAGGGCCGAAAGGCGTGGCACCCCAACGCCCTGCTGGCAACCCAGTGCGCCGACGGCTTCACCTACCGGACGTACGAGGAGTTCGAAGCCGCCGCAGACCGAGCGCGCCGCCTGGCTCCGGACTTCCCCCACGCGCTGCCCGGCCTGCAGACGACGTGCCTCGGCTGGCCGGAGGTCACCAACCCGCGAGGCCCGCTGAATGGCACCAACCTCCCGCCGATCCTCGGAGCGGCCGGAGCGAACGAACGCCTGACCACCCGCGAGGTGACCTCCCACGTCCCCGGCTCAACGGTGATCGAGTTCCCGGGCGTCCACCACGGCCTCTACATGTCGGCGGGCAACCGCTGCGTGATCGCCCACGCGAACCGCTACTTCACCGACGGAACACTGCCTCCGGAGGGCACGATCTGCGAAGCCTGACCTGATTCAGCAGAGCGGCCCGGGTGCTGAGGCATCCGGGCCGCTCTCCAGGTCAGGGCAGGGTTGTGCTGTACATGATCCGTTTGCCCGGGTGTTCCGTCACCGTCCACAGGTCGTTCTGGCCCGGCCAGAAGGACAGGTCCTCCACACCGATCGCCACGTCGTGCTCCGGGCCATCCGTGGTCAGGACCCCCGAGCCCGTCGCCGCTTGCAGGTGGCCGGGGCCGGTGGTTCCGCCTCCGGTGCTGCTCAGGTACCAGCGGCCGTCGGTTGACAGCGCGCCTTGGACTCGGGGCTTCGGCAGGCGGTGGGCTGCCGTTGCTCGCCACATGCCGTCGCTGTCCAGCTTCGGCAAGCCGGTCGCCGCGTCCAGGGGCCACTGGGCCACTCGGCCGTTCAGGTTCACATCGCCCTGGTCCGCGCAGTACTCGCCCGTGGTCAGGGCGTCCGGGGTGGTGCTTCGGTCGAGGGCGAGGAAGGAGAACTTCTGGGGGCCGTCCGGGTTGCACTTGTAGTCCGGCGGGAAGGTCGCCAGGCCTCCCGGGTTGGAGTAGCCCGCGACCTGGGGCATCACGTAGCGGTAGCCGTAGCTGTAGTACGTGTTGTCGTGGCGGCCCATCTTCGTGCTGTCGGTGACGTTGCCGTTGGTCGCCGACTTGATGTCGAAGATGTAGCGCATGTCGAACACGCGGATTCCGCGGCGGGTGTCCACCACGTACAGGTAGTTGCCGTACCAGGCGATTCCGCCCGCGTGGACGCTGCTGCCGTCACCGGCCTGCGGGGTCGTCACCGGTTCGTAGCTCGGGTTGCCGTTGCTGTTGGTGTACGGGTAGGCCAGCAGGACGTGCTGGTAGTTGCCGGTCGACATGTCCAGGAACGACACGCGGACGCCCTTGACCGGGGCGGTCTGCTTGTCGTACCAGCTCACCAGGATCGCCTGCTTGGTCCCCCACTGCTGGTCGTCCTGGGCGTCGGCGACCGTGGTGATGCCCTGCGGGTACCACTCCTCGGTCCCGTTGTCGCCCGCGTTGAAGCAGAACTTGCGGACCACCGGGCGGGTCATCGTGTCGAACGCCGGGGACGTGCAGGCATCGCCCTTCGGGGCGTCGTCGCGGTTGGCCTGCGCCAGGATGTTCTGGACTCCGAGCTTGGGCAGCTGGGCGTCGAGCTGGTCGACGATGCCCTGCAGGTTGCCGTTGGTGGGTTCGAGCTGGAAGTCCGACAGCGCGGGCGGGGTCGCCGCCGCTGCTGATGCGGGGACCGCGGCTGTCATCATCGTCGCTGCCAGGGCCAGTGCGATCGGTAATCGTCGTTTCGCCACCTGGTTCTCCTCACTCCCGGGGCCGGAGTGATTTTGCGCAGAACTCCCGGAAAAAGCACTACCGCGGGCTGCGTCCGATCGGAGGACTCGGCGCGGGAACCTCCCCGCCCGCAGCCGCATCCAACGCACAGTGGGTCACCGAGGCAGGAAGGGGCGCGATGCCGGGCGAGCTCGACGAGGAGATCGCGCAGCGCTACGCCCAGCTCAGCGACGAGCTGGACGACGAGACCGCCTACCACCTGCTGGTGGAGCTCGCGGACCTGCTGCTCCAGCGGGCTCAGACCACCGGCGACGTGGACGAGGTGCTCACCGTCGCGGGCAACCTCCTCGACACCCTGGCCGACGACTCCCCCGCCCGCGCCGCGCCGCTCTACCAGCTCGGGCTCGCGCACACCTTGCGCGCCGAGCGCGGCGATACCGCCGAATTCCGCCCCGCAGTGGGCTATCTGCGGGAGCTGCGACCGCTGATCGACGATCCCGAGATCATCGGGCGGATCGGGTTGATCACCTGCCACGCGGTACTGGCTCTGGAGGCATTCGAGCACATCGACGCGGCACTGGCCGACCTCTGCACGGCCTACGACCGGCTCCCCGATTCACCGCTGCGCAACCAGGTCCGCTTCCGGCGTGGCTTGATGCACCTCGTCCGCTACCTGTCGAAAGGCGGCGACGAAACCGACCATTCGACCGCGACCGCGGATTTCACCGCGACGTTGCAGGGGGGCTCGGACACGCGGACCTCGGACGCCTGCCGGGCAGGCCTCGCCATCCTCCTCGCTACCGAGAACATGCCTGCCGAACTGCGCGAAGGGAAGATCGCGCCGGGCGTCATCGACAAGATGTCGCTGACCGTTCCCACCGAGGCGCTCGCCGAGGCGCACCAACACCTCAGCGCGCTTTCCCCCGCCACGGCCGAGGACGAGACCGTGGACGTCTTGAAGCTGCTGTTCCGCGCCGGGGCGAACCTCGACGGCTCGACGTCCGAGGACTGGTCGACCACCATCAGCCAGCTGGACCGCACGCGGGAGAACTGGCCCGACGACATGCCCGGCAAGCAGGAGCTCGCAGGTCTTCAGGCCAGCCTGACCGCCAAACTGGCCGAGACCAGCGGCAACCCCGAGGACACCGACGTCGCGGCAGCTCAGCTCGCCGCAGCCGCCGCTGCGCTCCCACTGGACAACCCCATGCGGTCCCTGCTGCTGACCGGGTTGCGCGCGACCGCGCGCGGCTTCACCGAGCAGTCCGAGGACAGCACGGCCGTGGTCCGGCGGCTCGAGCACGCGTTGGAGCACTTCGCCGACGACGATCCCAATCGCGCGGATGTGCTGAGGCCGCTGATGGGCGCGTTGCTCATGTCGGTCGCCACGAACCGCGACCAGTCGCCGGATCTTCTCGTCCGGGCCCGGGAGCTGACCGAGCAAGCGATCGAACGCGGCGTCGCCGATTCCGTCAACATGGGGATCAACCACTACTTCCTGAGCGTCGCCGAAGGTTTCCACGCGATCAACACCCGCGATGGAACGCTGCTGAACTCCGCAATCGCGAACCTCCGGCGCGCCGACGAACTGCTGCCACCGGACCACGACTCCCGCGCACTCCTCAAGCCCTGGCTGAGCGTCCTGCTCACCCAGCGGTTCATGGTCTTCGGCGGCAACGAAGACCTCGACGCCGCCAAGCACTTCTCGGGAGAACCCACCGGGGACGACCTGCACATGCGCTTCGCCGCCGCCTTCAGGCACGTCTCACCGCGCCTCGATGACGCCGAGGGACTGACCCGCGCCGCCGCCGAGCTCGAAGCGCTCTTGGCCGACATGCCGCCCGACCACTTTCTGCGTCCCAGAGCAGCGAGCTCGCTGGCGACCTTCCAGTTGTTCAGAAGAGCCCTTGATTCGGACCCGGGCCCGCACGATCACGACGAAATCCGCCGCAGCCTCCAGGACCTGGTCGACGCCGCGGAACAGGTGCCCGATCACCACATCGACAAGACGAACGAACTGCTCGGAGCTGCGAATGCCCACCTGGCCTCGGCGCTCGCGACGCAGGACCTGCCGCTGCTCAACCGCGCCATCCGCATGTTGATCGAGATCAGCGGGAAGACCGACCTGTTCCGGAGAGAGCGTCGGAACGCGCTGGGCACGCTGGCCATCGCGCTGCGGGCCCGCTTCGACTTCACCCGGGATCCGCGGGACCTCAGCAACGCCGCCAACCGGTTCGAGCAGATCCTCCGCGAGTTCGAGTTCGAGCCGGGCGAGTTCGAGAATGCGAGCGTGCTGAACTCGCTGGCCAACTGCTACTTCACCCGCGGCGACCGGATGCGCCTCGACCAGCAGCGGGCCATCTCGACCGGGCTCGACGGCTTGCGTGAACGCGCCCGCACCGTGCTGCTGCAGTCGAGTCCGCGGCGAGCGCTCGAAACCGCGAGCACCGCCACCGGCGAGGCCGCAGAGGTGAGCCGCTGGTGCCTCGCCGTCGGCCGACCGGAAGACGCCGTGCAAGCGCTTGAGCTGGGCCGCGGCATGGTCCTGCACGCCGCGACGGTCGACGCCGACATGCCTGCCCTGCTGCACGAGCACGGTCGTGCTGACCTCGCTGAACGATGGATTTCCGAAGCTGGGCAACAGCAACCGTGGGATGTCGGCGTTCCCGACGAGGCCGAGGTGGTGCTGCCCAGCGATCTGCGAGCGCAAGTGCTGCGGGCCTTCCACGGGACCGAGGTTGAGGCGCAGCTGCTTTCGCCTCCGCCGGTCGAGGAGATCGCCGCTGGGCTCCGGAAGTCGCAGACCCGGGCGCTCGTCTACCTGCTGCCCGGTGTCGCCGTGCTGGTCACCGCTGACGGCGAGGTTCGGCAGGTGATGTCTCCGCAGCTCAGCGAGGACGGGCCGGTCGCCCGGTTCGACCGGGCGCAGCGGGAGCGGGCGCGGGGCGAAGGCGACGAGGCGGAGTGGCAGGCGGCGTTGGAGGCCGTGTGCGACTGGGCCTGGTCGGCGGTGCTGAACCCGGTCCTGGACCTGCTGGCCGGTCCCCGGTTGCGGATCGTGCTGGTGCCGGTGGGCAAGCTGGGGGTCGTGCCCTGGCACGCCGCGCGGCGGCGGGTGCCGGGCGGGAAGGTCCGGTACGCCTGCCAGGACGCCGTGATCTGCTACGCCGCTTCGGCGCGGCAGTTCCTGGAGGCCGGTCGGCGGGAAACCCGGCCGTGGGACAGCGCACCCGTGCTGGTGCGGATGCCGGAGCTGCACTGGACCCAGCACGAGATGGGGCACATCCACCGCGCGCACTACCAGAACGGCTCCTACCTGGGGAAACCGCGCGATCCCCGGCGCCGCGACCGGCAGCCTCCGCCGAAACCCGACGACGTGCTGGCGCTGCTGCCCACCGCCTCGCTGCTGCACCTGGCCTGCCACGCCGCGCCCGGCGAGCTCCCGGTGGAGTCCGCGCTGCTGCTCGGCAGGCGGGAAGTGCTGCCGGTGCAGGACATCCTGCGGCAGGCGCGGAACAAGCCGCCCGCCGGAGCGCTCGTCGTGCTCGCGTCCTGCGCCAGCGACCTCACCGACCGGCAGCACGACGAGGTGCTGACGCTGTCCACCGCGTTCCTCGCCGCCGGGGCGGTCGGGGTGGTCGGCACCCGGTGGGAGGTGGTGGACCTGCCCACCGCCATGTTCATGATCGTCTTCCACCACCACCTCAACACCGGCTGCCCCGACCCGGCGAGCGCGCTGCGCGCCGCGCAGCTGTGGATGCTCGACCCGCGGCGCCGCCCGCTGCCCGGGATTCCCGAGGAGCTGGGGGCGTTTTTCGCCGAAGTCGACCCCGCGGCGCCGCAGCACTGGGCAGCATTCACCTATCAGGGCCGATGAAGAAGGGAACCCGATGGCGACGTTCGGCATCGACCTCGGCACGACGCACTCGTGCATCTCCTACGTCGACGAGTCCACCCGGCCGGTGATCGCCAAGAGCGCGGTCGGCGAGGACACCACGCCGTCGGTGGTGTACTTCGAGCGGCCCGGCAGCGCGCTGGTCGGCACCGCGGCGAAGAACTCCGCGCTGCTCGCCCCGCACTTGGTGGCGCAGCTGGTCAAGCGGGACATGGGACGCGAGGGCGTCGAGTTCACCTACCACCGCGAGCGGTACACGCCGGAGAAGATCTCCGCGCTCGTCCTGCGGGAGCTCGCCCGCGCCGCCGAGGAGAACACCGGCCTCGAGGTGCGGGACGTGGTGATCACCGTGCCCGCCTACTTCGGCATCGCCGAGCGCGAAGCGACCCGCCGGGCCGGGGAGATCGCCGGGCTGACCGTGCTGGACGTGCTGGCCGAACCGGTCGCCGCCGCGCTGCACCACCACGCGCTGGACGACGCACCGGGCACGCGGCACGTGCTGGTCTACGACCTCGGCGGCGGCACGTTCGACACCACCGTGATCCAGGTGTCCGGCGACGACATCCAGGTGGTGTGCACCGACGGGGACGGCGAGCTGGGCGGCGCGGACTGGGACCAGCGGATCGTGGAGCACCTGCTCAACGCATTCCGCGAGGCGCACCCGAAGCTGGACCCCAGCGCCGACGAGCTCGCGATGCAGGAGTTCGCCGACCGGGCCGAGGAGGTCAAGAAGGCGCTGAGCGCGACGATGTCCCGCAACGTCGCGCTGCGGGCCTCAGGTGCCGCGGTGAACGTGCCGTTCACCCGGGAGCTGCTGGAGGAGCTGACCGCCGACCTGCTCGACCGGACCATGACCATCACCGAGCGGATCATCGCCACCGCCCGCCGCAAGGGCGTCGACCGGTTCGACGAGGTGCTGCTCGCCGGTGGCATGACCCGGATGCCAGCGGTCGCGGCCGCGCTGGAGGAACGGTTCGGGTTGTCCGCGCGGCTGTCCGAACCGGACCTCGCGGTCGCCAAGGGGGCGGCGCTGTTCGCGGTGATCAAGCAGGCCAAGAGCGGCACCGCCCGCCAGCTGGGCATCACCGAGGCGGACGCCGCCGCGATGGCCAGGAAGCGGGTGGCGACCGTGGTGCCGCGGGCGTTCGGGGTCAAGGCCGTCGATCCGCGGGACCCGCTGGCGCTGACCGACCCGATGCGGGCCCGGCAGATGGTGGCGCACCTGCTGCAGCCCAACACCCAGCTGCCCGCCGACACCGGCCCGTTCCCGTTCCAGACGGCCGTCGACAACCAGCGGATGGCCGAGATCGAGGTGTGGGAGCAGGCCGGGCCGACGCCCTCCGAGGAGCTGGCCGACAACACCAAGGTCGGGCACGGCATGCTCACCGGCATCCCGGCCCGGCCCGCCGGGTGCCGGATCGAGATCACCTTCGCGATGTCCGAGACCGGCGAGCTCACCGTGCACGCCAAGGAACTGGAGACCGGCAACGATGTCCGCTTCGAACTCAACATCGGCGGCGCGGACCGCAGGTCCGTGGCCGCGGCCCGCACCGCCATCGCCGACCACACCGTCAGCGGGTAGGCGCGCAGTTTCAGTTGAAACTGTGGATCATCGGCGTGTCGGCGCCCGACACACCGGTGCCAGTGCGCGGAAATCCGCGATTTCAATGGAAATCGGAGGTCCGATTTCCATTGAACTTGTTCATGGACCGCAGCCGTGAAGGGCGAACTGCACCGGTCGGCAGGTGCCGCATGCGCCGCCAGGCGCATAACCCACCTTCGCAACCGGCACCGCCGCGGGTTCACGGTGCCCACCCCTCCGGGGTTCCTTCCGGCGAGGACGGCCCTGACGCCGTGTATTGGTGATACATCAGTCAGGGACCCCGCAGTCCAGGCGGGCGCTGAGGTTCCGCCACTTGCACCGCCACTCAGGACGAGGTTGGAAAAACCTCAATGGAAATCGCGCAGGAGGGGGTCGGATGAGCCAGCAGAAGATGTTGGACGTGCTCACGGCCGAGTGGGACGACGTGGCGGACCGGCTCGATCCGGAGACGTTCACCCGGCTCGTCTCGCTGGTCGCCGAGCTGCAGGACGCCGATGCGGACACCTCGGCGATGGTCACCGAGGACATCGCGATGCTGCTCGGCGACGTGCTGCCCGTGGAGCACCCGGTGCGGCGGGCGCTGGCCGAGCCGGTGTCGCGGTTCCGCCGCCCCGAGGTCGACTGGGAGCAGCTGAGCACCGGGCTGCGCGACCGGCTGACCGGCTCCGCGCCGATCCCCCGGCTGGACCGGCTGCGCGCGGCGGAATCGCTGGACGCGCAACAGCTCTCGGCCGCCGGCGTCGACCCGGCCGATCCGGACCTGATCCGGCTGCCCGGCGAGGACGGCGACCGGTGGCCCGCGTTCCAGTTCGACGCCGACGGCGCGCCGCGCGAGCTGGTGCGCACCGTGAACCGGCACCTCCAGGCCGCCTCGGACCCGTGGGGGGCGGCGGACTGGTGGCTCGGGCCGAACGACGGGCTCGGCGGCATCCCGGCGCAGCTGATCGGCCAGGTCGACGACGCCGCGCTGATCGAGGCCGCCCGCGACGAGTCGGCGGAGGTGTGAGCATGCCGCAGGCCACACCACCGCAGCAGTACGCGGCCACGCCGAACCGGCACGTCCTGCCCACCGACACCGCGCTGTTCCGGCTCCACGAGCGCAAGCGGCACGCCGCCGAGTTCAAGCCCGCCCACGTCAGCTTCGACTCGCCGGGCGGCCGGTTCGACGGCACCCCGGAGGACCCGTTCCCCAGCTACTACGCCGGTTTGCACGTGACGACGGCGCTGGCCGAGGTGCTGCTGCGCAACCTCGGGTTCGGCGGCGACGGGCAGCGGTTGATCCGCCGCGCGCAGATCGCCGGGCGGCGGTTCAGCGCGGTGCGCACGAACCGGGAGCTGACCCTGGTCAGCCTGCTGACCGCACCGGACCTGGCGGCGGTGGCGCAGGATTCCTGGCTGGTCGACGCCGAGGGCCGGGACGCCTACCCGCACACCCGCAGCTGGGCGGTGTGGATCCGCTCGCAGGCGAGCTGGGCGGACGGGCTGATCTGGCCGTCCAAGCGGGACACCGGCAAGCCCGCCGTGGTGCTGTTCGGCGACCGCTGCGCGGACGCGCTGGAGGGCGCGGAACCGGAGCTGCAGATCGACCTGGACACGCCGATCGGCGAGGCCTGGCTGACCAAGATGCTCGCCCCGTACCGAGCCGCGGTCGCCCCGAGCCCCAACTGACCGGGGCCGGGGTTCAGCGCTGGGACCAGGTCCCGCCGTGGCGGAGGTGCAGCCACTCGCGCTCCCAGGCGCGCATGCCGATGCGGCGGGCGAGGTTCTGGGTGGCCGCGATCAGGGCGAAGCAGGTCAGCTCCGCCACCAGGAGGACGAGGAGGGCGGCGAAGATCGCCGAGGTCAGGACCGAGCCGGGGCTGGCCGGGGGCGGGACGCGGTTGCCCGCCTGGTCGACCCACACCGTCACGGTCTCACCGGCGGTGGCGCTGGCCGGGACCTGGATGGTGGCGCTGTGCGTCCGGAGGCCGGTGCGCCACTCCGCGACCGCGGTGGAGCTGAGGGCGTCGTTGCTGTAGACCTCGGAGACCGGGATGTTCATCTCCGGGCCGGTGGTCAGCACCGCCTCCACCGGACGGGTGGTCGCCGCCGATTCCGCCGCGCGCTGCGCGAGTCCGGTGTGCAGCGAGGCGCCGAGCATGCCCGCCACCGGGACCGCGATCAGGGCTGCCATCAGCAGCAGGACCGTGATCCCCGCCGCGAGCCGGTCGATCGGCCTGCGCAACGGGTTCCGGGTCACGCCCAGTGCGTTCACCAACCATGCAGCGTGCGCTTTCAGCGCCGCGACCATGCCAACCTCCAGACTGCCGGTGCACCGTGCGCCGCGGACCACCGTCGTGGTCGTGCTCCGATGGTTGTGCGCGGCAACCTCCGAGTGAAGTATCCTCCGCGATCGCACCATTGTTACCACAACGTGACCATCCATACACCAACGGTGGAGCAGATCACGTTATTCACGCCGACGTTCCCACCGGCACCGGACATTTCCGGCTCAAGGACTGGTGAAAGCGGTGATGAACCCGTCGAGCAGCCCGTACGCGCTGAGCAGCAGGGCGACCGCGAAAGCCCCCACCAGCACCCAGCGGAAGACCCGGTACCCAGGAGGTGCAGTTCCCGCCTCTCCGCGATTCACAGTGGTCGTCCTTTGCGAGATCGATCTTGCGTATTCGGAGTTTCCGGTGGCTGGGTCGCGTCGCGGTCCCCCCGGCTGATCAGGGCACTGCTCATGCGGGCTCCGCCTTCTTCTCGTCGCCGAGCGGGAAGCCGCCGCGGCCCAGCAGCCAGCGGAACGGCGCGGCCGGGGTCATCCGGTGCCCGGGCCGGGTGCCGAGCACCGAGGACACCACGAAGAACCGGACCTCGGCGAAGTCCCGCTCCGCCGAGAGCACGAGGTTGTCCAGGCCCGCGGTGATCAGCCACTCGCGGACCGCGCCCGCGCACAGGTCGGCCGCCCACGGCACGTCGGTCAGCAGGTCGGCCTTGACCACGGCGACCGCCAGCGCGCGCTTGCCGGTCTCCACGCCGTAGTCGCGCAGCCGCCGGGCCGTGACGTGGTAGACCTGCTCGGGATCACCGCTGGCCGGGTGGGCTTCGGCGAGGCGGGACTGCAGGGTGCCGCCGAGCTGGTCGCGGACCCAGCCGATGGTGAACGGGTCGATCACGAACACCAGCCCGCCGGCGTGGTCGAGGAACTCCAGCTCGCTGTTGTCGTCGCGGTCCAGGAAGAACTCCCCCGCCGCGTCGAACAGGTGCAGCAGCGCCTGCCCGCGGGCCCTGGCCAGCTGCACGGTGATCGCCGCGGGCAGCCGCCCGGCCGGGGTCTTGGTGGTGTCGGCACCGCTGGTGATCAGCTGCTCGCCGTGCTCGAAGGCCTGCTTGCTGGTCTCGTCGACGAAGTCCAGCCGGACGCCTTCGGCGGCGGCCACGTCCCGCAGCGTCACCAGACCTGCGTGCACCAGGCGCGTCTTGCCCGCCGACACCGGGCCGAACACTGGCACCCGGATGTCGGTGACCGCACCGGAGCCGCCGCGCAGCGGCTGGTCGCAGCGCTGGCAGCGCGCTTCCAGGCGCCGGGAGGCGCGCAGCACCGTGGTCGGCAGGCGCTGGCCGCAGCCGCACGTCCGCCACACCGCGCCCAGCAGGCCGGGCCGGATGTCGTGGTGGACCGCTTGGCAGCGGCTGCACCGGTAGGCGGGCACGGACATCACGTGGTAGCAGGTCGCGCAACTGGCGCTGGCCCGCCGCAGCCCCCGCAGGACGTTGTCGTAGCCGCGCATGATCCCGATCGCCGCGCCCCAACCGAGCCAGCTCAGCAGCAGCACGACAGCACCGAGCAGCAAACCCAGGGCCGCGCCCAGCGCCGCGCCGCCCATGAACGCCGGGCCGAGGAAGACGACGACTCCGACGCGGAACCAGCGCTGCGCGCCGAGCTGCCCGCGGCCGAACGCCCACCGCCAACCGCGCGCGACCAGCCCTCCCCAGCCGCGGAAGATCGCCATCGCGTCGCGGCGCCACTGCGCGACCAGGTAGCCCGGCCAGGCGCGGTCGCGCGGGAACGGGCCGCGCTGGGCGCGCATCCCGGCCGTTCCGCCGACCACGTCGTCCGGCGTGACCAGGACCGGGCGCCGGGGGCCGCGGCCGAGCAGCGTCAGGGCCGCGACGACCAGGGCGGAACCCGCGCCGCCGAGCGCCACCAGCGGCGAGAGCGCGGTGATCACGGCGGACATCATCGCCAGCACGAACATCCCGCCGAGCAGCACCGCGACCGCGAGGACCAAGTACGGCATTCACCGCTCCCGTCTGCCGAACAGCCGCCGCGCGACCTGGCGGGTGCGCGCCGGTTTCGGCTTGCGCTGGGCGGCTTCCCGCAGCCACTCGTGCCAGACCGAGGCGGCGCCGGCGTCGACACCGCGCAGCAGCTTGCTGATCCGCCGGAAGTCGGCCTGCTTGTGCGCGTGCATCCACGCCTCCAGCTCGCGGTCGAAGGCCGCGCGCACGGTGCCGGTGGCGTTGTCCGACAAGGCGGTCACGACCGCCAGCACCACGGCGCGGTCCCGCCGGTCCTGCTCGGCGCTCTCGTCGTTCCACACCGCGGGCAGTTCGCGGACCAGGGTCTGCTGGAGCTGTTCGCCGCTGGCGACGGCCAGGTCCGCGGAGTCCTGCGGGGACGCGTCGAGCAGGGCCTCGACGATCTTGCCGGCGCGGGCGCCGAGCACCTCCTCGGAGATGTCGCCGGGGCCTCCCGCTTCCGCGCCCTTGCGGCGGAAGTTGGTCAGCCAGGCGCGCAGTCGGCCGTCGTCCTCCCACAGCTTGCGCAGGTCCTGCCGGTCGCCGAGGTGGTGGCTGAGCCCCCGCAGCACGTCGAGGTAGCGTCCGGACACTTTGGACTTCACCAGCACGCCGAAAGCGCGCTGCGCCAAGGCGTCCGAGACCGCGGTGGACGGCATCTCCGCGAGGAGGTCGGACAGCTCCACCAGCGTGGGCGCGGATTCGCCGAACAGCGCGTCGAACACCGCTTCCCCGGTGCCGGGCTGCTCGGGCTTGCGCAACCGCTCGCGGAATACCTCGATGGTCTCCTGCCGCGCCGACCCCCCGGCCGCCACGGCGGCTGCCGCGACCGCCGCGTCCAGCCGCATGAACGGATCGCTGACGGTCGGGGCGAGCAGCCGCCACCAGCGCTCCTTGATCGCCGCGCCGACCTCGTCGCGGTGCGGCCCGTCGAGCCGCCGGGCCAGCACGTCGCGCAGGAGGTCGATGAGCTCCGGGCCGCACGTCCAGCGCGCCGGGTCGACCCCGGCGTGCGGGTGGTGCGCCCACCACTCCCCGAACCGCCCGGCGGCCTCGGTGAAGTTGCCCAGCCGGGGCCGCACGTCGAACCGGGTCGCGGTGCGCAGCAACAGGTCCATCCGCTCCGGCTGCACCGCACCGGCGGCGCCCTCCACCAGCGCAGCGGCCTGCTCGGCCTCCTCCGGCCGCCACGGGCGGGCCCGCAGCGGCGCCCGGTCGTCCGCGGGCGTGCCGCGCACGATCTCGTCGATCTCCGCGCGCAGCAACGCGATCCGCACCTGCCCGGCCTGCTCCAGGTCGGTCTCGGCGAGCCGGGTCAGCACCGGAACGCCCGGTGCGGAGTCCAGGACCGCGGTCAGCACCGGCTCCAGCACGTCCGAGGCGGACACCGCGGGTGGGGCGGCCAGCCATTCCGCCAGGGCCATCGCCGGTTCCGGCCCGGTCACCTGCTCGTCCAGCGCCAGCACCCCGGCGGCCAGCCGGTCCGCCGTGCTCGGGCGGGCCGCGCCCCGGCCGCGGGCGAACTGGTGGGACAGCTCGACGGCGTCCACCACGTCGTAGGGGTCGGCGCGGAGGAAGCGCGGAACCCAGTGCAGCGCCGCGTCGCCGGGCTCGGTCTCCCGGCGTTCGCCGGTGGCGAGGTTGAACACCTCGAAGTCGGTGTGCCGCTCGGGTTCGGCCAGCGAACCCGCCCAGTCCGGGTGCAGCGCCAGCACTTCCTGCCCGCTGAACTGCGGGTTGGTGGCGAACACCCGGAACCCGACCTCCAGCGCCCGCTCCTGCGGCAGCAGCAGCGTGGCGGCGGCGATCCAGCGCACCACCGCGGCCGGGTCCTCGCCGACGAACACCACCCGCGGCGCGCCCTCGTCGTGCACCCTGTCGATCGCGGAATGCACTGCGAGCAGCCAGGATTCGCCGTCCTGCTGCCCCAGCACCCACTCCCGCAGCGCCTCCACCCCGAACGGCCCGGCCTCCGGTTCGGCGGGCACGGCGGGGCATTCGGTGCTCGACGCGGGTTCCTCCACCCACCACGGCGCGCCCCACAGCTGCGCCGGGCGGATCGGTCCGTACAGCTGGCCGTCGGTGGCGACGAGCGCGTGCGTGAACTGGTTTCCCTCCCGCACCCCGCCGGTCTCGGCGCCCAGGTAGACGCCGCGCGCCGTGGCGTAGACCCCGTTGTGCACGTGGACCAGCGACGGCGGGTACTCCTCGACGGGGCGCTTCTCGCGCATCCACCCGACCGGTGCCTCGTACAGCGCCGAGCGCTGCACCACGCTCATCATCTCGTCGGTGGTGCCCGGCGAGACCGCCTGGAACTGGAACCCGGCACCGCCGCGCAGGCCCTGGCCGGGGCTGCAGTCGGTGTAGTACAGCGAGTGGAACTCCCGCGCGCTCATGCTCGGCTCCGTTCGATGATCCTGAAGTGGCTGAGCAGCCACAGCAGCGGTTCGTCCACCCGGAACGGCCGCACCCCGGCCGGGTCGATCTGCTTGCTGCCGTAGTCCGGTTCCGCACCGAGCGCGGACACCGCGAAGTAGCGGAACGTCCGGTAGTGCGCCCGCAGGTGCCCGTCGATGTCGTCGGCGCCCAGCTCGGCGAGCAGCGCCCGCAGGTGCTCGTCGGTGTCCTGGCCGACGACCTCGTCGTACTCCGCCCCGGCGCGCGGCGGGCGCAGCAGCGGGTGGTTGTCGCCGAGCACCCGGAAGAACGCGTCGATCTTGGAGAACACCACGGCGATCGGGGTGCGCACCTGCCTTCCGTCGCCGAGACCGGTGCTGGCGCGCAGCATCTCGGTCACGCGGTTGAGGACGTTGATCGGCGGCTCGGCGTCCCGGCGACCCGCGTCGGGCACCGCGATGCGGTCCGCCGCGCCGGGCAGCTGGAACGGGTCGAGCAGCACGATCAGCCCGTCCGCCGAGGTCAGGTAGGCCTGGCTGTTGACGAACTCCTGGGTCGTCATGTCCTCGCCCGCCGCGTCGTAGAACGACAGGGTGGTCGTCCGGTGCACGCGCCTGCCCAGCTGGACGCGCGGCTGCCGCCACTGCACCACCAGCGGGGTCCGGATGCCGTCGGCGGAGCTGGCGGTGGACTCGAAGAGCGCCTGGTCGCCGAACAGCGCCTGCTCGTAGCGCTCCAGCCACTGCGCGGTGCCGAACCCGGCCTGCTCACCGGCGAAGGAGATGTCGGCGTCGAAGCGGCGGCGGATGTTGTTGCGCAGCTCGTGCACGAGGACCGTGGTGTAGACGGTCTTGCCCGCGTTCTTGCCGCCGACCACGCCGATCAGCGGGCTGTCGCCGTCGGCGAAGCTGGCGGGCAGCGGCGTGTGGCAGACCGGGCAGGCGCGGATCCCGCTGGGGGTGCCGCAGTCCGGGCACTCGGCCTTGCGCGGGCTGCGGAACCTGCTGCGCGGCTCGAAGACCGGCCAGGAAGCGGCCCCGTACCCGGTCAGCCGCTGCCGCATCGGGTCGACCGCCTTGCGGCACCTCTCGCGGCCGGGCGCGGGCCGACCGGTGCACTGGAACCACAGGTTGCCCACCGGGAACCGGTGGTAGCAGTAGGGGCACGCAACCTTGGCCATCTGGTCTTCCCCGTGCTCGTCGCGTCGTGATGGGTGCGATTTCCATGGAAATCGGCGGTGCGATTTCCATCGAAATCGCGGAAGTCGTCCACGACCTCCGGCGTGTCGTGACCCGGCAGTGCACATTAGGACACCTTGAGCTGCGCAACGGGCGGATCCACCAACTCGATACCGGACGTTTGCACGAAGCAGCGCAGCCAGAACGGCTTCCGCCGCGGCAGCTCGACGGTGATCTCCACGAGGTCGTCGATCCGGTGCACCTCCCGGTGCACGACCTGCCCGTCGTCCGGCCCGAGCGGCATGACGCGACCGGGCGCGACGACCACCACCACCTCGCACTCCGGCACCGGCTGGTCGCTGCTGAGCAGGATGCTCGCGGTGCGCGCCCCGAACAACCGGTTCCGCCGTTCGACCCGGTACTCGACCTGCGCGGGTGGCCCGGACACGGACAGCTCGCTGGGCTTGGACCGGTGCTCGCCGTCGTCGCCGGTGGCCAGCGAGGTGACCTGCACGCTCGCCTCGCCCGGCCCGGTGTCGATCCGGCAGCCGCCCTCGGCCTGGTACTGCTGCCGCGTCACCCGCCGCGACCCACCGGCCCAGGTCACCTCGGCCAGCCGCACCCCGTCCGGCCACACCCAGGACAGCACGAGCTGGCGCCCGAAGTGCCGCCCCTCCAACGAGGTCACGGGCGGCAAGGTCGGTGCGACCCGCGCGGTGTGCCGCACCGCGACGGCTTCCGCCCGGACCTCGGTGCCGTCCGCGCGCCGGTAGCGCGCCGCCAGCAGGTACGTGCAGTCCACCTTGACGTCCACAGTGGAGTCCCGGAACGAGGTGCCGCCGCTGGTGGGCACCGGAACCTCACCGGTCTCGTCCCGCCGCACCACGTCCACGCCGACGGCGTCGCGGTGCAGCTTCCACCGCCCCTCGACCGCGCCCCCGCGAACCGCGAGCCGCACCTCGTGCACCGGCGGCAGCACCTCGACGGTCCGCCCGACCGGCCGCGACCACACCCCGTCGGGCGCCGCGGCGAACACCGCGTACCCCGCGGTCCCCCCGGCCGCCGCGGCGGCGTCCACCACCGCGGTCTCCGCCCCCTCGGCGACGACGTCGCCGTCGGCGGCGTCGCCGGGCGTCCGCCCGGCCCGCCGCACCACCCGGTACCGGGTGCTCTCGTCGTGGTCGGGCTGCGCCCGCCACGACAGCCGCACCCCGAGCCCTTCCGGCTGCGCCGTCAGGTCCGCCACCGGGCTGACCGGGATGCGCCGCACCTCCGCCGCTATCGCGTCGTCGTCGGCGGCCAGCCGCGCTGCTTCGGTCAGCTGTCTCCGCGCTTCGCCTTCGGCTCCGCGCTCCAGCGCGCGGTGCGCGGCCTCGCGCAGTTCGCGGACCTGCGCCGCGTGCCGGTCGACCGCCGCTTTCGCGGCTGCGGCCTCCTCGGCGTCGGCGATGCCGACGAGGGCTTGCTGGGCGGCGACCAGCAGTCCCCCGGCGAGCAGTTCGGCGACCTTGGCCAGGCCGGTGACCTCGATCTTCGTCGCGCCCGTTTCGCTGAGCACGCTCACCACGGCCTGTCGTGCTTCGCCGTCCTCCAGCCCGGACTGGCGCAGCACGCGCAGCAGCGCGCTGGCCGGTGCACCGTTCTCGCGGAGTCTGCGCACGTCGTCGAGCAGGTGGTACAGCGCCAGGAGGCGGAGGTCGGTGCGCCCGGCCGCGGTGGTCACCAGCCCGAGGGCTTCGCGCGCGGCGCGGTTGCCGGAGCGGCGGTTCTCCCGGTCCACGGCCGCCTGAACGGCTTTCGCGCTCAGCCCGGCGGAATGCGCTGGGGTGCTGCGGAACTCGGTGAGCAGCGCGAAGCTGTCGAGCTTGCCGTGCAGCAGTTCGGGGATGCCGGTGACCTCGGCGTCCTTCAGCAGTTCCTTCAGGCGGCGGAACAGGGTGTCCGGCAGCCCGGAGGTCTTCGGCAGGTCCAGCGGGACCGCCGTGCGCACCCCGGCCTTGGCCAGCGCCTGGTCGACCTCGGGCGGGGCGAGCTGGCCGAACGCCTCGCGCATCGCCTCCAGCTGGCCCGGGGTGATCAGCCCGAGGTCGCCGAAGTTCGCCTTGAGCATCTGGGCGAGCTCGTCGATCTGGGCCCGCCCGGCCGCCGCCCGGTCGTCGTGCCGCGCGCGCCACCACGACATCCGCGACATGGCCTCGCCGTGCTCGCGGCGCAGCTCCTCGTCCTCGCGCAGGAAGGCCTTGTAGACGCTGGTGGTGAAGCTGGACTTCGCGGTGGACTGGGCGCTCTTGTTCCAGTGCGACCGGACCTGCGACAACCGCTGCGCCAGGTCGGCGTCGGAGAACTCCGGCCCGATCGCGTACCGGGTCAGCAGATCGTCCGGTAGTCGGCCGCTGCGCCCCCGCAGCGGCCGCACCACTTCACGCTCGTACGCCTTCGGATCGAAGGGTTCCATCAGATCCCATCCAGTACCGCCTCTCCGCGATTCGCAGTGGTGGTTGCGTTCGGCGGATGACCTTGCGCTTGGCGGTTTCTTGTGGCTGGTTTGCGTCACGTTCCCCTGAGGTGCGGTTGATTAGCACTCGGGTTGGCACTGCCGCTCAGTCAGCCGGACACGGTGATCCCCGCGACCTTCCGCGCCGCTTCTTCGACCTCTTCGTCGCTGCGCACGCTCACCCGCACCTTGATGTCCAGCGACTTGCCGGTGGACGGTTCGGTGGCGGTCAGCTCCAGCAGGCCCTCGTCGTCGACGGTCATGCGGATGTTCACCGGGGAGCCGGCGGGCAGCGGCGGCAGCCCGTCGATGGTCCCCTTGCCCTCGCTGATCTCCTTGTTCTCCGCCAGGTCCGGCCCGGCGACCACCCCGGACTGCTCGTAGAGCTCGATGTTCACCCCGGTCTGGCCCTCGTAGATGGTGGACGCCTCCAGGGTGCGCTCCTCGGTGGGCAGCGGGTCGTTGGCGTGCACCAGGTGCCGGACGAGGAACCGCTCCGGCTTGTTGCGCCAGTCCGGGTCGGAGGTGTCGACGAGCTTGACCCCGAAGGCCTTGGGCAGCACGTTCCGGGTCTGCTTCGCGGCCAGGTTCTCCAGCGCCCGCTCGGAGATCCCGGTCTGCTTGGCGACGGTGCGCACCGCCTCGGACACCCCCGAGCCGCCGTCCTCCGCGGCCTCCCGGTGCACCACCCGGCCCAGCGCGTAGAGCGCGGCGCCCTTGGCCACCGCCAGGTCCGGGTCGTGCAGCTTGGGGTCCCACCCGAACTCGGCGCGCAGCCGCTCGGCGACCGCGGGCATCTTGGTGGCCCCGCCGACCAGCAGGACCTCGTCGATCTTCGCGCCGGGCTGCTTGGACTCCAACGTGGCCAGGGTTCGCCTGACGATGTCGATCGTCTTGTCCAGCAGGTCCTGGGTCTCGGTCTCGAACTGCGCGCGGGTCACCTCCACCCGCGCGCTCACCCCGGCCCCGCGCAGCGCGACCGCGCGGGACTCCGCCTTGGACAGCTGCTTCTTGGTGTCCTCGGCGGTGGTGGCCAGCGACTGCAGGAACTCCTCGTCGTCCTCCACCTCGGTGCCGTCCGGGGCCTGCTCCTGGAACTTCGCCAGCAGGTGGTTGCGCAGCCGCAGGTCCCAGTCCGCACCGCCGAGGTGGTCGTCGCCGTCGGTGCACACCACCGCTATCTCGTCGGAGGACACCCGGATCACGGTGGTGTCGAAGGTGCCGCCGCCCAGGTCGTAGACCAGGATCGTCTTGTCGTCGGCCCCGGTGGTCGCCTCGTAGTGCAGCGCGGCGGCCACCGGCTCGGGCACGATGCCGATCACGTCGAGCCCGGCGATGGTGCCCGCCTGCTTGGTGGCGCTGCGCTCCTGCATGCCGAAGTAGGCGGGCACGGTGATCACCGCGCGGGTGACCTCGCCGCCGGTGTGCGCGGCGGCGTCCTGCGCGAGCTGCTTGAGGATCAGCGCCGAGATGGACTCCGGGGTGTAGGTGCTGCCGTCGAACTCGAACTCGGCGTCGCTGCCCATCTGCCGCTTGATCAGCGACACCACCCGGTCCGGGTCGATGATCGCGGAGTTCTTCGCCACCGAGCCGACGACCACGTTCGACGCGTTCTCGAAGAACACCACCGACGGGGTCGTCTCGCTGCTGTCGGTGTTGCGGCACACCGCGGGACGACCGGTCTCGTCGACGTAGGCGATGGCCGAGTAGGTGGTGCCCAGGTCGATGCCGAACACCTGCAGGTCGCGGTCAGACATCAGCGCTCATCCCCTCTGCTCGCGGGTCGTCCCCGGTGGTCGCGCTCCAGCGGTACACGTGCACGCGCGCGGGGACGGTCACGCGGTCGGTCGTGGTGTCGAGGTAGCCGTCGGAGAGCACGAGCGCGATCCGCTCGTGCTGGTCGGCTTCCGCGGCGGGCAGGATCTTGACGGCCCGGTGCTCGCGGGCGGAGAACTCCGCGCCGACCTCCGGCCGGATCGGCGTGCTGCCGCAGCGCTCCAGCGCCTGCTCCGCGCTGAGCGCGAAGGACTCCAGCAGGGCGGCGACCTGCTCCCGGCTGAGCTCGGGCGGCAGCGTGCGGGCCTGGTGCAGCAGGTCCTTGCGGAGGTTCTGCAGGTCGGTGGTGATCGGGCGCAGCAGCAGGTTCTGCTCCCCGGCGCGCAACCGCTCCACCTCGGCGTGCAGCTTGTCGATGACGCGTTCCCGCGCGGCGGCGCGGTCGTGGTGCTGGCGGACCTGCTCGGTGAGGGCCGAGACCGCGTCGGTCAGCTCGGCCAGCGGGTCCGGTTCGGGTAACTCCTCGACGGGTTCCGGCGCCTCGGCGTCGACCGGCGCGGGGCTCGCAGCCTCCTCGCGCTGGTCGTTCTGCTCTGGCTCGTCGCGCATCGCTTCGCCCGCCTCGCTGCTCGTCGTCATCGCACGGGTGACCGGCCGTGGGTGATCAGGATGATGATCACCCAGCCTAGCCCCGTCCCACCCGGAGTCCAGGGGATTCGGCGACTTCGACGGCGCAGCGGCGAGCACGGTTCCGCAGCGCGCTAGGCCGTTCCGGTGAACAGAGCCCGCGAGCACTTTCCGGTGCTATGGCACCAAAAGGTACTCACGGGCTCTGACGTGCGAAAGCGCGGCGGTCGGGGCGAAGGACCGCCGCGCTTCCGCTCGTGCTCACCGCAGGGCGAGCACGCCTTCGCGGTACAGCCGCGGTGCGATGCGCACGCCCTCGGCGAAGTTGCGCTCGACCTCGGCGATCTCCTCCGGGTTCGGCTTCGAGTTCTTGCACTGCGGACCCGCGCTGGCACCGGACATCAGGTCCTCGCACACGCCGGTGCGGTTGTCCGGCAGGCCCAGGATGTGCCCGAGCTCGTGCGCCGCGATGCGCACCGTGTCGTGCCCCTCGTTGACCGCCTGGCGCCCCATCCAGACCCGGCCCTGGCCGAGGCCGATCACCTCGGCCCGCGGCCAGCCGTCGTCGGCGAGCACGACGACGTCGGCGGCACCGCCGCTGGCCGGTTCGAACCGCACGTTCTGCACGTTGTCGTTCCACACCTGCGCCCCGGCGTCCACGGCGTCGCGGAACTCCGCGGCCTGGCTGGCGTCGTAGGTGACCACCCGCACGTTCTCCGGGGCGGCGGTGGCCACCACCGGAACCCCGAGCGCGAGCAGGAATGCGATGAGCACACCGAAAACGGGCCGCAGCGTCCTGGGCAGGATCATCTGCACCGACCTCCCTCAACCGTCCGGATCACGGTGCACCCGAACGTATTGCGGCCGGTCATCGCCGAGGTCGCGGTGGCGTAGAAATGCCACTGCGCGAAATTGCCGGATAGCGACCGGAAAAACCTGTGGAAGCCGGTCGAGGTCGGCTGCGAAGCTGGGCCCCCGACGCGCCGCCCGCGTGTCGTACCGCCCGGTTTCCGCTGGTGCGGGCCGCTCTTCCCAACCGGTCCGGGGAAACCGGCGGTCGCAGCGGACCGCACCGCGCCCGCTGCGCGACACTCGGACCACCCGCAGCGCGACCAGGAGGCGACCCGATGACCGATGAGCTCGAACCGATGCCGACGGACTGGCAGCGGGCGCTGGCGATCGTCGCGCACCCCGACGACCTGGAGTACGGCTGCTCCGGCGCGGTCGCGGCCTGGACCGCGTCCGGCCGCGACGTCGCCTACCTGCTGGTGACCCGCGGGGAGGCGGGCATCGACGACGTGCCGCCCGCGGAGGCCGCACCGCTGCGCGAGCTCGAGCAGCACGCGAGCGCGGCCAAGGTCGGCGTGCACTCGGTGGAGTTCCTGGACCACCGCGACGGCGTGGTCGAGTACGGCCCGCAGCTGCGCCAGGACCTGTGCCGCGCGATCCGGCAGCACCGGCCCGGGCTGGTGATCACGCTGAACCACCACGACTCCTGGGGTCCGGGCAGCTGGAACAGCGCGGACCACCGGGCGGTCGGCCGGGCCGCGCTGGACGCGGTCGCCGACGCCGGGAACCGCTGGATCTTCCCGGAGCTCGTCGAGCAGGGCTACGAACCGTGGCAGGGCGTCCGCTGGATCGGCGTCGCCGCCTCGCCGCACCCGACGCACGCGGTGGACATCACCGACTTCCTGGAGCACGGGGTGGCCTCGCTGGCCGCGCACCAGACCTACCTGGAGGCCCTGAGCGACGAGCCCGCCGAGGAGCACGCCCGCCACATCGTGGAGGAATCCGCCCGGCACCACGCCGACCGCTTCGGCGGCCGGGCGTGCGTGACCTTCGAGCTGATCGGAGCAGGATGATCGTCGACGCACTGGAGCAGGCCTGGCAGGTGTGGGCCGAGCTCGGCCGCGACCTGGACGAGGAGCAGTGGCGGCGGCCCACCCGGCTGCCCGACTGGACCGTCAAGGACGTCTACGCCCACCACGCCGACTTCCCGGCGGGGACCGCGGCGGGCGTCGCAGCGCCGGAGCCGGAGGCCCCGGTGACCCACGCCGACGCCGCCGCCCTGCTGGCCCACATGCAGCAGCCGGGCGGCATCGCCGACCAGACCAGCGAGGAGGTGCGCACCACCGCGCTCCAGCGGGCCGGGTCCCCGACCGGCGAGCTGGTCGCGCAGTTCACCGACCTCGCGCCGGAGGTGATCGCCAGCCTCCGCACCGCCGACCTGGACCGCAAGGTCGACTACGGCGGGTTCGCGGTGGTCCCGGCGGGCGAGGCCCTGCGGATCTTCCTGATGGAGGCGGTCGTGCACCACTTCGACATGGCCGCCGCGCTCGACCTGCCGATACCGGGCCCGATGGCCGGTGCCCCGGTCCGCGAGACGGTGCGGCTGCTGGCGGAGACCGCCGACCCGGTCGCGCTGATCGACGCCGCCACCGGCCGCGGCACCCCGCCGGTGTTCCCGGTCCTGCACTGATCAGGTATGACACCGGGTAGTAACGCCGGTAGCATCGCGGTATGAAGGTGAGTGTGAGCTTGAGCGACGAGGACGTCACCTTCGTCGACTCCTATGCCGAGCAGACCGGGGCGCGCTCCCGCTCGGCGGTGATCCACCAGGCGATCAACCTGCTGCGCACCGCCGAGCTGGAAGAGGCCTACGAGAGCGCCTGGGACGAGTGGGACAGCGGCGACGACGCGCAGCTGTGGGACGCGACGACGGCGGACGGCATGGCCGATGCGCCGAGGTGACCTCTACTGGGTCGACTTCGAGCCGATCCGCGGGGCCGAGGCGAACAAGACCCGCCCCGCGGTGGTGGTGAGCAACGACGCGGCCAACCGCAGCGCCCAGCGGGCCAAGCGCGGGGTGATCACCGTGGTCCCGGTGACCACCAACATCGACCGCGTCCACCCGTTCCAGGTGCTCCTCCGGGCGGCCGACTGCGGCCTCCCCCACGACTCCAAGGCCCAGGCCGAACAGGTCAGGGTGGTGGCGGTGAACCGCATCGGCAACCGGATCGGCGCCCTCCCCCGCAACACCCTCGCCGCCCTCGACAACGCCCTCCGCCTCCACCTCCGCCTCTGAGCAGCGCCGCACAAAGCGAACGGACCGCTCACCGCAGTGGGGCGAACGGTCCGTTCGGGGGTGTCGAGGTGGGGCTCAGCCCAGCACCGGGAGGCCGACCGCGGCGTCGATCGCGATCGCCACGAAGAGCAGGGCCAGGTACGAGTTCGACAGGTGGAACAGCTTCATCGGGTTGACGGCCCGACCGTTGCGGACCGCGCTGTGCAGGCGCTGCGCCACGATCAGGAACGCCGCCCCGGCCAGCACCGCGAAAGCCACGTAGACCCAGCTGGTCACCGGCACGAGCAGCAGCGTGCAGCCCACCGTCGCCCAGCTGTAGGCCAGGATCCGCGCCGACACCTGGCGGGTGGTGGCCACCACCGGCAGCATCGGCACCCCGGCGCGGGCGTAGTCGTCCTTGTACTTCATGGCCAGCGACCAGAAGTGCGGCGGCGTCCACAGGAACACCACGCCGAACATCACCAGCGCGGGCCACTCCACCTTGCCGGTGACCGCGGCCCAGCCGACCACCACCGGCATGCAGCCCGCGGCGCCGCCCCACACGATGTTCTGCGAGGTCCGGCGCTTGAGCACCAGCGTGTAGACGAAGACGTAGAACAGGATCGCGCTGGTGGCCAGCACCGCGGCCAGCAGGTTCGCCCCCAGCCACAGCACGGCGAAGGACACCACGCCGAGCACGATGCCGAAGATCAGCGCGTTGCGGCGCGGCACCTCGTAGCGCACCAGCGGGCGCTTCTTGGTCCGGTGCATCACCGCGTCGATGTCGGAGTCCGCGACGCAGTTGAGCGCGTTGGCGCTACCGGCCGACATGGCGCCGCCGACCAGCGTCACGATCACCAGCCACGGGGACGGGACGCCGCGCTGGGCGAGGAACATCGCCGGGATGGTGGTGACCAGCAGCAGCTCGATGACGCGCGGCTTGGTCAGCGCGAAGTAGGCGGCGACGACACCGCGCTTGCGCCCGGCGGGCGGCGCGACTTCGGCAGCGGCGGACTCGTGGGTTGCTGTCATGAGGCCGGCGATTCCTCCGCGGTCCGGGTGCGCGCTTCGGTCAGCGGCTTGCCCGCCAACCGCAGCTCGTGCCAGTGCGTCACCTTGCGCTCGGCGAAGAACGCGCCGAACGGGATGGTGCCCGCCAGCAGCACCAGCAGCATGCGACCGATCGGGACGCGCAGCTGGGTCGTGGCGACCACGGCGACGAGCAGGTAGACCATGTACAGCCAGCCGTGCGCGACACCGATCCGGAAGGTCCAGTCGGTGCCGAGCTGCTGGGTCGGGCTGCCCTCGTCCCAGAGCCCGGCGAAGTGGCCGTACTTGAGCACCATCGCGGCGCACAGCAGGATCAACAGCACCGCGGTGACGTACGCCATGATCCGGTAGAAGATCAGCACACCAGGCTTCACGCCAATCCCTCAATCCCGCCTCGTGCCTAAGAAACACCGGTGTCAATAGACCGTACGCCACGCGAAACCAGCGGCCGCGCCGGACCTCGACCAAGAGTGGCGCCGCCCACCTTGCCCGGGCTCGAACCGCTGGTCCGCGGCGCCTCAGATCATCCGGTAGGCCTTGGCGACCAGTTCGAACGAGTGCAGCTTGGTGTCCCGGTCCGGGACGTTGGCGGTCAGCATCAGCTCCTGGACACCGGTGCGCTCGCGCAGCTCGTCCAGCTCGGCGCGGACCTTCTCCGGCGATCCGTACACGGCGTCGGCCAGCCAGCTGTCCACGAAGCTCTGCTCCAGCTCCGTGTAGGCGTACTCGCGCGCCTCCTGCCGGGTTGGCTGCTTGCCGGGCATGCCGCGGCGCAGCCGGAGCATGCTCAGCGCGACCGGGCGGATGATGTCGAGCGCTTCCTCGTCGGTGTCGGCGGCCACCGCCTGCACCCCGATCAGCGCGTACGGCTCGTCCAGCACCGCGGAGGGCTGGAAGGACTGCCGGTACAGGTCCAGCGCGGGCAGCGTGTTCTGCGCGCTGAAGTGGTGGGCGAAGGCGAACGGCAGGCCGAGCGCCCCGGCCAGCTGCGCGCTGAAGCCGCTGGAGCCGAGCAGCCAGATCGGCGGCACCGGCCCGTTCGGGACGGACTGGATCGCCGCGTAGGGGTGGTCGATCGGGAAGTCGTCGCCGAGGAAGGCCATCAGCTCGCCGAGCTGCTGCGGGAAGTCGTCGGCGGACAGCGGACCGGTGGTGCGCCGCAGGGCGCGGGCGGTGGCCTGGTCGGTTCCGGGGGCGCGGCCGATGCCGAGGTCGATGCGCCCGGGGTGCAGCGCCTCCAAGGTGCCGAACTGCTCGGCGACGACCAGCGGCGCGTGGTTGGGCAGCATGACGCCGCCGGACCCCAGCCGCAGCGTGCTGGTGTGCGCGGCGAGGTGCGCGATCACGACCGCCGGGGCGGAGCTGGCGATGCCGGGCATGCCGTGGTGCTCGGCGACCCACATCCGCTGGAAGCCCCAGGCCTCGACGCTGCGGGCCAGCTCGGTGGTGGTGCTCAACGCGTCGGACGGGCTGTGCTGCGCACCGACGGTGGACAGGTCGAGCACCGACAGCGGCACCGGCGAGTCACCGCGCGCAACGCCCTTGATCTGATCGGCCTGATCGGCGGTCGCGCTACCGGCCTCGGCGCGCTCCGGAGTCGCATTGGTGTCCATCGACCCCTGCAACCACCCGAACCCCGACCTTGTTCCCGCCATTGAGGTTATTCCAGTCTCGTTTTGCGTGGCGGTGCAAGTGGCGGAACCTCAGCGCCCGCCTGGCTGTGGGTGCCCGGCTTTATGTATGACCAATACACGGCAGCCGGGCCGTCCTCACCAGGCGGACGCTGAGAACCCGCGGCGGTGCGAGTTGCGAGGGTGGGTTATGCGCCTGGCGGCGCATGCGACACCTGCCGGTCGGTGCCGGTCGCCCGTCGCGGCCTCTGTCCGCAGACAGGATGGAAGAAGTTCAGTGAGGTGATCTCAGTGACGGTCCTCGGCCCACCGGCGGTGCCTGGGTGTCAGTTTTGCCTATAACTGACACCGGCCGGTGCCCGAGGTGCCGTGTCAGTTTTAGGCAAAACTGACATCCCGCCCGACACGCGGACGACCGGCCCGTTCCACCCGGATCACCCCCTGAGACCACCTCAATGGAAACTGTGAATCGCCGTGCGCGGGAATCGCCGTTTCCATTGAAACTGCAGGTCGGCAGCCCGGACGCGCCCGAGGTCAGGCGTAGCTGACGGCCCGGTCCGGCTCGGCGGCCGCCGTCCGGCTGCGGCGGGTGAGGATCGAGTCTCGGATCTCGCCCGCGCGGACCGCGCCGTTGGACAGCAGCGACGAGGTCAGGCCGTGCGTGTGCTCGGTCCCGCCCTGCAGGTAGATGGCGCCCGGGAGGTCGGCGCTGGTGCGCAGGCGGTAGTCGCGCTCCACCTGGAGACGGCCCCGCTCGTCCCGCTCGCAGTCCTGCGCGGCCTCGCCGAGCAGCGGCAGCGGGTCGCGCGGACGGCACCCCGTCGCGTACACCAGCAGGTCGGCGGCCAGCTCGGCGCGCTCGCCCGAGGGCAGGTGCTCGACGGTCACCGACACCCCGCCGTCGCGGGTCGCGACGTCGCGGACGCGGGAGGCGTTGAGGATCCGCAGCCGCTGCTCGCCGCGCACCTTCTCCTGGTAGGCGCGGGCGTAGAGCTCCTCGATGAGGTCGAGGTCGACCACCGAGTAGTTGGTGTTGCGGTGGTAGTCCAGCAGCTGGTCGCGGACCTCGGGCGAGGCGGTGTGGAAGTCGTCCACCGCCTGCGGGTCGAAGATCCGGTTGGCGAACGGGCTGTCGTCGGCCGGGCTGTAGCCGTACCGGCTGAACACCGCGCACACCTCGGCCGCCGGGAACGTCCGGTGCAGGTACTCGGTGACCTCGGCGGCGCTCTGCCCGGCGCCGACGACCACGCAGCGGCGCGGCGCCTCGGTCAGCTCGTCGACGCGGTGCAGCAGGTCGAGGTTGTGCCACACCCGGTCGCCGAGCTCGGCACCGGCGGGCACGCTCGCCTCCAGCCCGACCGCGAGCACGACGTTGCGCGCCCGGTGCACCTCCAGCTGCCCGCCGCGGCGGACGACGGCCTCGAAGTGCTCCCCGGCGCGGTGCAGCTCGACGACCTCGGCGTCGTAGCGCACCTGGTCGGCCACCCGCGCGGCCGCCCACTCCAGGTAGTCGTGGTACTCGACGCGGGTCGGGAACATCGTCTTGTGGTTGATGAAGTCCACCAGCCGCTGCTTGGCGTGCAGGTAGCTCAGGAAGGAGAAGTCGCTGGCCGGGTTGCGCATGGTGACCAGGTCCTTGAGGAACGACACCTGCATGGTGGTGCCCTCGATCAGCATGCCCCGGTGCCAGCCGAAGGCGGGTTTGCGCTCGAAGAACACCCCGGAGAGCCGGTCGGCCGCCGGCGCGGTGCGGTTGTGCTCCTCCAGCGCGATGGCCAGCGCCAGGTTGGACGGCCCGAAGCCGATCCCCAGGACGTCGTGGACTTCTTCCTCGCTCGGTACCGCGGTCACGTTGTCCCCTCGCGTCGCTGGTGCCCCGTTCGCGGGCACGCGCATACACCGGCGCAAGCCGCTCGCTCGCGCCGGACCCGGTCCACGTCGGTCAGTCCCGGTCGTGGTTGTGCTTGTCGTGGTATTCGGTCTCGGCCAGCCCGTACTTCCAGTAGCCGATGGCGAGCACGGACTTGGCGTCCATGCCGCGGTCGTTGCGCAGGTGGCGGCGGATGCCGCGGACGATGCCGGACTCCCCGGCCACCCAGGCCGAGACGTCCACGTCAGCGGGCACGTCCAGCTGCTGGACGGCGTCGACCAGCTGCTGCGAGCGCCCGGCCGCGACGCCGTCGCGGTGCAGCCAGGTCCAGCGCAGGTCCGGCGGGCATTCGACGTGCTGCTGGTCGGTGGCGTCGCCGATCTCGACGAGCACCTGGCCGCGCGCGGTGGGCGGCAGGCCCTCGACGATGCTGGAGATCGCCGGCAGCGCGGTCTCGTCGCCGACCAGCAGGTAGTAGTCGGCCGCCCGGCAGGTCTTGCCGCCGGGGCCCATCACGCCGAGGTGGTCGCCGGGCCGGGCGTTGCGCGCCCAGTTGGAGGCCACCCCGTGGGCGCCGTGCATCACGAAGTCCACGTCGAGCTCGCCGCGGGCCTCGTCGTAGCGGCGGACGGTGTAGGTGCGCATGGTCGGCCGCTCGTGCAGCTCGGGCCAGCGGTAGCGGCCGGTCTCCTCGTCCAGCACCGGCAGCACCGGTCGCTGCTGGCCCTGCCGGGGCACGAACACCTTGATGTTCGGCCCGGTGTGCTGGTCCAGGAAGCCCTCGAGCTCCTCGCCGCCCAGGGTGATCCGCCGCATCGACGGGCTCAGCTCAGCGGTGCGCAGCACCTGGAGATTGCGCGCTGGGGGCCGGCTGTGCCGGAGTCGGTCCGCGGTACCCATCGACCATGCGTTCCTTCCTGTCCACCAACGATCATGTCAGTTAAGGCAAGCCTAACCATATAACCACCGCGTTGTCTGCCCCGCGGTGGCTCAGATCTCTCAGCGCCCCACCGCGACCGGTTGCCGCACCGGGGCGATTTCCTTGATGCGCACGGCAAGAAGCATTCCGACCAGCGCGAATCCGGCCGACACCAACATCGCCAGGTGGTAGCCGCCCAGTCCGGGCGCACCGGCCAGCACGCACGCGGTCAGCGCCACGCCGAGCGCGGAACCGACCTGCCGCTGCACGTTGAACAGCGTCGACGCCCCGCCGGTCGCCGATGCGCTGATCGTGGTGAAGGCGATGACCTGCAGCTCGGCCGAAGCCGCGCCCACGAAGAACCCGGTGAGCAGCTGCACGAACGCGGCGAACCAGAAGTCGCCCGCGCTGATCGCGTTGAGCAGCGCGAACGACACCGCAGCCCCGAACATGGCGGTCGCGATCACCCGGCGCGGCCCGAACCTGCGGTGCGCCCAGCCGATCAGCTGGGAGGCGATCATCAGCCCGATCGCCTTCGGCAGCGTCACCAGCCCGGTCTCCCAGGCCGACGCGCCCAGCCCCTCCTGGAACATCAGCGTGAACCCGTAGAGCGTGCCGAGGAACCCGGCCACGCACAGGAACAGGATCCCGCTGGCGCGGCGGAACGAGGCGTCGCCGAACAACCGCAGGTCCAGCATCGGTTCCCGGGCTCTGAGCTGGGTCCGGACCAGCAGTCCCAGGCAGACCAGCCCGGCGATCCCGCTGGCCCAGAAGTGCGGCGAGCCCGGCCCGGCCTGCGCGACCGATTCCAGCGCGTACATCACCAGCCCGAGCCCCGGCGCGGCCAGCGCGAAACCGAGCGCGTCGAACCGCTTCTCGCGCGCCTCGACGTGCTCGACCAGCAGCAGCGCGCCGAACACCAGCGCCAGCACGCCGACCGGCACGTTGACGTAGAAGCCCCACCGCCAGGTGAAGTTCTCCACGAAGAACCCGCCCAGCACCGGCCCGAGCGCCGGGGCCACCGCGGTCGGCAGCAGCAGCACCCGGGACAACCGGATCCGCTGCTCCGGCGGGTAGGCGCGGAACAGCATGGTCAGCGCGACCGGGCTCATCACCCCGCCGCCCGCGCCCTGCAGCACCCGCGCGAGGGTCAGCTGGGTCAGGTCGGTGGCCAGCCCGCACAGCGCCGATGCCAGCACGAACATCCCGAAGGCACCGAGGAAGACCCGTTTCGTGCCGAACCGGTCGCCGAGCCAGCCGGACACCGGGATGCACACCGCGAGGCTGACCAGGTACCCGACGTTGACCGCCGAGGTCGTGCTGGCCGGGACCGCGAACTCGTCGGCGATCGCGGGCAGCGCCACGTTGACGATGGTGGCGTCCATGCCGTTCATGAACATCGCCGCGACGTAGCAGACGCACACCGCGACCTGGGGGCTCACCTGGCGAAGCATCGCGGTCAGCGCGCGGGCCGCATGTCGGTCCAGTTCGCCTCGATGTGGTCCACGCAGGACTCCCGGTCGGCCGGGCCGTGCGCGACGCTCCACCCGGCCGGCACCTCGATCGCGCTCGGCCACAGCGAGTACTGGTCCTGGTCGTTGATCAGGGCGTAGTACTCCGCGGCCGGATCCTCGAACGGGTTGGTCATCCTCGTGCTCCTTCGGTGTTCACCCCTGCGAGCCGGTCGGCCTCGCCGAGCTCGCGGTCGACGACCGCGGCGATCTCGGCGAGCGGCCCGGGTTGGGTCATGTCCTTGTGCTCGCAGGCGACGTCGTGGTTGCGCACCTCGCCGTCGACGTAGGGCTGCCACATCTGCGCGGTCAGCGACGCCTTGGCCGGGTTGACGGTGGCGGTGAAGAACAGGACGTCACCGCGGAACTTGTCGTGGTCGGCCTCGTTCTCCAGCACCGCGCAGTTGGCGAAGTTGTCGATGATCGCGGTGATGCTGTGCGGTTCCAGGTTGGCCAGTGCGCTGCCCTCGGCGGACAGGATCGCCATCACGTCCGCCCTGGTCAGCGGCCCCTCGCCGAGCTCGGCCAGGTCGTAACCGGCCATGTAGAGCAGCGCCTTGAGCGCTTCCTCCTCGGTCGGCAGCTCGTCCCACACGTCCTTGGGGTAGGAGTCGAGCATGCACAGGAAACGCACCTCCTCGCCCTGCTCCTGCAGGTGGGTGCTCATCTCGTGCGCGACCACGCCGCCGAAGGACCAGCCGAGGAAGTGGTACGGCCCGTGCGGCTGGACCTGCCGGATGTGCTCGAGGTACTCGGCGGCCATCTCGGACAGGCTGGCCGCGACCGGTTTCGGCTCGGCGAGCCCGCGCGACTGGATTCCGTAGATCGGCCGCTCCTCGTCGATGTGCTTGAGCAGCCCGGAGAACGGCCAGGCCAGCCCGGCGGCGGGGTGCACGCAGAACAGCGGCGGCTTGCTGCCTTCGGTGCGCAGCGGCAGCAGGATCTCCAGCGCGTCCCGGCCGCCGCCGCTGTGCAGCCGCTCGGCCAGGCCGACCACGGTCGGCGCGGCGAACAGGCTGCCGACGTTGACCCGCACGCCCAGCGCGTCGCGGATGCGGCCGATGAGCTTGGCCGCCAGCAGGGAGTGCCCGCCGAGGTCGAAGAAGCTGTCCTCGGTCCCGACCCGCGGCAGCCCCAGCACCTCGGCGAACAGCCCGCAGAGGATCTCCTCGGTGGGGTTGCGCGGCATCGTGTTGCCGACCGCTTCGCCCAGGTCGGGCGCGGGCAGTGCGCGGCGGTCGAGCTTGCCGTTGGGCATCAGCGGCAGTGCGTCGACGAACACCACCGCGGCCGGGACCATGTAGTCCGGCAGCGCGTCGGCCACGTGGCGCCGCAGCTCGGCCGCGTCGCCGCCGCCCACCACGTAGGCCACCAACCGCTTGTCGCCGGGGGTGTCCTCGCGCACCACCGCCGCGACCTGCGCGACGTCCGGGTGCTGGGCCAGCACCGCCTCGACCTCGCCGAGCTCGATGCGGAACCCGCGGATCTTGACCTGGTCGTCGGCCCGACCGGCGAAGTCCAGCGTCCCGTCGGAGCGCCAGCGCACCAGGTCGCCGGTGCGGTACATGCGGGAGCCGGGCGGTCCGAACGGGTCGGCGACGAACCGCTCGGCGGTCAGCCCCGGCCGGTTGAGGTAGCCGCGGGCAAGCCCGAGCCCGGAGACGTAGAGCTCGCCGACCACCCCGGGCGGGGTCGGCTGGAGCTGCGCGTCGAGCACGTGGAGCCGGGCGCCGGGATCGGGCACGCCGATCGGCACCGAGCTGCCCACGGCGTCGGGATCGCAGTCCCACAGCGTGGAGTTGACGGTGGCCTCGGTGGGGCCGTAGCAGTTGAGCATCCGCCGCCCGCGCGCCCAGCGCAGCACCAGGTCGGACGGCACCTTCTCGGCCCCGCACAGCAGCGTCGCGTCCGGCGGGAGCTCGGTGTCGGCGGGGAACATGCCCATCATCGACGGCCCGATGGCCAGGTGCGTGACGCGGTGGCGGCGGGCGTACTCGGCCAGCGGTTCCCCGGGCACCCGCCGGTCGGCGGGCACCACGACCAGCGTGCCGCCGCTGAGCAGGCCCATGCACATCTCCCAGAACGCCACGTCGAAGCTCGGCGAGGCGAACTGCAGCACCCGGCTGTCGGCGGTGATGCCGACCCGCTCGGTCTGGGTGGCCAGCAGCTTGGCGATGCCGCGGTGCGGCACGACCACGCCCTTCGGGGTGCCGGTGGAGCCCGAGGTGTAGATGACGTACGCGGCGTCGTCCAACTGCGGGGTCGGCAGCTGCCAGCTGCCCTCCGGCCGGTCGTGGCAGCTCAGCAGGGTCGTCGGCAGCTCGGCGCCCAGGTCGTCGGTGAGCACCAGGCGCGGCCGGGCGTCGTCGACCATGTGCCGCAGCCGCTCCACCGGGTACTCCGGGTCCAGCGCCAGGTAGGCGGCCCCGGCGCGCATCGCGGCCAGCAGCCCGATGATCAGCTCGGGCGAGCGCGGCAGCAGCACGCCGACGATGTCGCCCGGCCCGACGCCGTGCTCGACCAGCAGCCGCGCCTGCTCGGTGACCCGCCGGTCGAGCTCGCGGTAGCTGAGCTCGACGTCCTCGAAGATCAGCGCGGTCTTGTCCGGGTCGCGCTCGGCGCTGCGCGCGAACAGCTCGGGGAAGGTCCCGGCCGGTTCCACCGATCCGACGGCGTCGCCCCAGCTCAGCACGCGCTGCCGGGCCTCCTCGCCCAGCACGTCCAAGCGGCCGATCGGGGTGGTCGGGTCGGCCACTGCGGCGGTCAGCAGCTGGACGAATCGCGCGGCCAGGTCCTCGACGGTCTGCCGGGTGAACAGGTCGGTGCTGTACTGCACCAGCCCGTCGACCCCGCCGTCGGCGCGTTCGCCGAGGCTGAACGCCAGGTCGAACTTCGCCGCCCCGGCGGCCATCGTGTCCACAGTGGTCCGGAGGCCGGGCAGGTCCGCGGTGACGGTGTCGGTGGCGCCCCAGTAGGCCAGCATCACCTGGAACAGCGGGTGCCGGGACAGCGAGCGCGCCGGGTTGAGCACCTCCGCGAGCCGCTCGAAGGGCAGCTCGGCGTTGTCGAAGGCGGCCAGGTCGGTCTGCCGCACCCGGTCGACGAGCTCGGCGAACCCGGGCTCGCCCGAGGTGTCGGTGCGCAGCACGAGGCTGTTGACGAAGAACCCGACGAGGTCGTCCAGCGCGTCGTCGGCGCGACCGGCCACCGGGGAGCCGATGGGGATGTCGGTGCCCGCGCCCAGCCGGGTAAGCAGCGCCGCGAGTCCGGCCTGCAGCACCATGAACACGCTGGCCTGGTGCTCCCCGGCGAGCTGCCGCAGCTGCTGGTGCAGCTCGGCGCCGAGCTCGAAGCGCACCGATTCGCCGCGGTGGCTGGACACGGCCGGGCGCGCGAAGTCGGTGGGCAGCTCCAGCTGGTCGGGCAGCCCGGCGAGCGCGTCGCGCCAGAACTCCAGCTGCCGACCGGCCAACCCGGCCGGGTCGGACTCCTCGCCGAGCAGTTCCCGCTGCCACAGCGTGTAGTCCACGTACTGCACCGGCAGCTCGTCCCACTCCGGCGCCGCACCGCGCAGCCGCGCGGCGTAAGCGGTGGACAGGTCGCGCACCAGCGGCCGGATGGACCACTCGTCACCGGTGATGTGGTGCAGCAGCACCAGCAGCACGTGCTCGTCGCCGGTCTCGAAGAGCACGGTCCGGATCGGCAGCTCCGCAGCCAGGTCGAACCCCTGCCGCACCGCCTCCTCCAGCGCAACGTCCACATCGGACGTCCCGCTCTCGGAGCCGCGCGATTTCAATGGAAATCGCACGTCCGATTTCAATGGAAATCGCGGATCCCCGGACCGGGGAAGCTGGACCACGGTCAGCTCCGGAACGGCGTCGAGCACTTCCTGGCGCGGTTCGCCGAGCTCGTCCGGGAAGATCGTGCGCAGGCTCTCGTGCCGCCGCACCACGTCGCCGAGCGCAGCCCGCAGCGCCGCCACGTCCAGATCACCGGACATGCGCAGCACCAGCGGCATGTTGTAGGTGGCGCTGGGACCTTCCAGCCGGTTGAGGAACCAAAGCCGCTGCTGGGCGAAGGAGAGCGGGATCCGCTCGGGCCGCTCGACGCGCCGCAGCTCCGGTCTCCGGTCGACCGCCCCGAGCTGCTCGGCGAGACCGGCGACGGTCGGGTGGTCGAAGAGAGCGCGGATGGTCAGCTCGGCGCCGAGCTCGGCGCGCACCCGCGCCAGCAACCGCGCCGCCAGCAGCGAATGCCCGCCGAGCTCGAAGAACCCGTCGTCGATGCCGACCTCGCGCACCCCGAGCACTTCGGCGAACAACCGGCACAGCTCGGCCTCGACAGCGTTGCGCGGCTCGCGCCCGGCGGCGTCGCCGCCGAACTCGGGCGCGGGCAGCGCGCGCACGTCGAGCTTCCCGTTGGCGGTCAGCGGGATCTCGTCCACGGACACGAACGCGGCGGGCACCATGTAGCCGGGCAGCCGCGCGGCCAGGTGCGACCGCAGCTCCGCCGCCCCGGCCTCGCCCGCGGTGTAGCCGACCAGGCGCTGGTCGCCGGGCTGGTCCTCGCGCACCACCACCGCGGCCTGCCGGACCTCCGGGTGCGCGGCCAGGTGCGCCTCGATCTCGCCCAGCTCGATGCGGAACCCGCGCACCTTGACCTGGTGGTCGGCGCGGCCGATGAACTCGATGCTGCCGTCCGGCCGCCACCGCCCCAGGTCGCCGGAGCGGTACATGCGGGTCCCCGGCGCGCCGTGCGGGTCGGCGACGAAGCGCTGCGCGGTCAGCCCGCGCCGCCCGAGGTAACCGCGCGCCAGGCCCTCCCCGGCCACGTACAGCTCGCCCACCACGCCGGGCGGCACCGGCTGCAGCTGCGGGTCCAGCAGGTAGACCCGCAGGTCCGGGATGCCGCGACCGATCACGCTGCCGTCGCGCCGGGCCACCAGCTCGCGGTCCAGCTCGACGTAGGACACGTGCACGGTGGTCTCGGTGATCCCGTACATGTTGACCAGCTTGGGCGTCTCGGGGTGCCGCTGGTACCAGTCGTCCAACCTGGACAGTTCCAGCGCCTCGCCGCCGAAGATCACCACCCGCAGCGCCAGCTCGCCCGCCGGGTCCTCCCGGTCGGCCTGGATGAGCTGGTAGAACGCCGACGGCGTCTGGTTGAGCACGGTCACCCGCTCCCGGACCAGCAGCCGCCGGAACTCCCGCGGCGAACGGCTGATCTCGTGCGGGACCACCACCAGCCGACCGCCGTGCAGCAGCGCGCCCCACAGCTCCCACACCGAGAAGTCGAAGGCGTAGGAGTGGAACAGCGTCCAGACGTCGTCGCCGCCGAAGGAGAACCACGGGTCGGTGGCGCGGAACAGCCGGACCACGTTGTGGTGCGGGATCGACACGCCCTTGGGCTGCCCGGTCGAACCGGAGGTGTAGATGACGTACGCGGCGTGCTCGGGCGTCAGCGGCCCGCGCTCGCCGGACTTGGGGTCGCGCTGCGAGTGCCGGGCGACCTCCGCCTGCGCGGTCGGGTCGTCCAGCAGCACCCGGGTGAGCCCGGCGGGCAGGTTGGCCGCGTGCTCGGAGTCGCTGATCAGCACGCTCGGCCGGGCGTCGCCGACGATGTAGGCGATCCGCTCGGCCGGGTGCCCGGGGTCCAGCGGCAGGTACGCCGCACCGGACTTGAGCACCGCGAGCAGCGCCACGACCAGGTCCGCCGAGCGCGGCAGCGCCAGCGCCACCAGCTGCTCGGGCCCGATGCCGAGGTCGATCAGGTGGTGCGCGAGCTGGTTGGCCCGCGAGTTGAGCTCCTCGTAGGTCAGCTGCTGCGCGCCGAAGGTGACGGCGACCGAGTCCGGCGAGCGCTGCGCCTGCTCCTCGAACAGCTGGGGCAGCGTCGCGGCGGGCAGGTCGGGAACGTCGGCGATCGGCGCGTTCCACTCCTCCAGGATCCGGGTGCGCTCCTCCGGGGCCAGCAGCTCGACCCGGCCCACCGGGGTGTCCCCGGAGCACTCCGCGAAGTTCCCGAGGAACCGCAGGAACCGCTCGCGGTGCGCGGTGAGCTCGTCCTCGCCGTAGCGGTCGGGGTTGGCGTCGAACTCGAACCGCAGCTGCCCGTCCTCGTGGTAGACCGCGACGGTCAGGTCCTCGACCGGTCCGGCGGCGAGGTTGTGCACGGTGGCCGGGCTGTCGCCGAACCGCAGGTCGTAGTCGAAGGCCTTGATGTTGAGCATCGGCCCGAACAGCGGCCGGTCCGAGCCCAGCAGCTTGAGGTCGCGGCGCAGGTCCTCGCTGCGCGTGCGCTGGTGCTTGCGCAGGTCCCGCACGGCCTTGGCGACCTGCGAGATCAGCTCCGCGCGGGTGGTCGAAGCGGTGATCCGCAACCGCAGCGGCAGCACGTTGACGACCATGCCCGGCACCCGCAGCGCGACCGAGCCGAGCCGCCCCATCACCGGCAGGCCCAGCACCACGTCGGTGGCCCCGGTCATCCGGTGCAGGTAGGCGCCGAAGGCGGCGATGAGCGCGTCCGACCAGATCGTGCGGCCCTCCTCGGCCGCCGCGGCCAGCGCGCGCCCGGCCGCCGACTCGGCGGTCTGCCTGCGGAAGTCGTGCGCGGTGGGCCGCGAGCTCCCGGTCAGCGACACCACGTCCGGCCGGTCGGCGAAGAGTTCCTGCCAGTACCGGGTGTCGCGCTCGAACTTCGCCGACTCCCGGTACTCCTGCTCGTCGGCCAGCAGCGCCGACAGCGGCCCGAACGGCGACGGACCGGCGTCGAGGTCGGTGTAGAGCTCGGCGACCCGGCGGATGAGGATCGAGAAGCCGTAGCCGTCGATGGCCACGTGGTGGATCCGCTGGTACCAGCACCAGCGCCGCTCGCCGAGCTTGAACAGCGCGGCGCTCCACAGCCGCCCGGCCTGGCCGCGCGTCAGGTCCACCGGTTCGCGCAGGTCGGCGCGCATCCAGGCGAGCGCCCGCTCCTCGGGGTCGGCGGCGGTCGTGCAGTCGACGACCGGCAGGTCGAGCTCGGCGGGCTCCTCGACGACCTGCCCCAGCTCGTCCCCGTCGTCGCGGACCCGGATGCGCAGCGCCTCCACCTCGGCGACCGCCCGCCGCAGCGCGACGGCGAACCGCTCCGGCTCCACGGGTCCGTCGATCACCACGCGTTCGGCGGTGTTGAAGATCGGGTTCGCCTGGTCAAGCTGTTGGGCGAACCAGATCCCCGCCTGCGCGGCCGACAGTGGCAACAGCTGGTCAGCTCGGCCCGGCATCGCTCTCCCCACGATCAACAAGGTAAGTAAGGCTTACCTTAGTGCGCTGTCGATCGGGAGTACAGACACCCGGCACCGGCGATGGAGTGGGTCTGCTCACCCGCGTTCGAAGATCATGAGCGCGGAGTTCTTGTTCGGCAACCCGACCTCGCCGGAGCGGCCGAACCCGGCCTTGCCGAACGCGCCCACCGAAGCTCCGTTGTGGACGTTGGGCTCGGCCACCACCCGACGGCACTCCCGGTCGGCCGCCAGCAGACCACCGGCCACCGCCCGCAGCAGCGAAGACCCGACCCCGCGACCGATCGCGTCCGGCTCCCCGATGGCGATGTGCACCCCGAGGTCGTGCGGATCGTGCGAGTAGCAGCGCGCGAGCTTGTCCCGCTGCACCCGGTACAGCTCCAGGTAGCCGATGTCGCGGCCGTCGCGCCCCGCGATGCACGGCACCGAGTGCTGCCCGCCGAGCTGACCGGCCAGCTCCGCGCGCCACTGCGCCAGCGGCCACGCCTGGTTCCAGTTCACCGCGACGTGCTCGGCGTTCATCCAGCGGTGCACCAGCGCGACGTCCGGCCCGCCGTCGTCGCCGACGACCTCCACCGGCCGCAGCGACCAGCCCTCCCCCAGCTCCGGGATCGGCACGCCCGGTGCTTCCGCCGCCCCGGACCACAGCGGGTTCGGCGCCTCGAAGGGCACCGGCCGCACCTCCACCCGCCCCGAGTCCGCCCGGTAGCGCAGGTCGGAGCCGTTGAGCGCGGCGAGATCGGTCAGCGTCGGGCTGGTCAGCCAGTGCTCGACCAGCCACCCGGACGCCGGGTGCGCCTCGGCGACCCCGCCCAGCCACTTCCGCAGCTCGGCGAGCAGGTCCTCCTCGTGCACGACCCCGCGCCGCCCGAGCAACCCGATGACCGCCAACGGCCCGCGGGTCAGCAGCTTCACCGTCGCGGCGGCGACGTCCTCGCCCTCCCAGCTCAGCACGGCGGGCAGCAGCCGCCCCTCGACGTGCGCGGCCAACCAGCGCCGCGCCTCCGCCGCGTCGGACACCGAGCGGGCCACGGCGACCAGGTCGTCCGGCAGCGCGAGCGGATCGAGCTCGCGCCGCGGCAGCGCGTGCAGCAACCAGTCCACCAGCGAACCGGCGTCCGCGGAGTTGATCGGCGCCCCGGGCAGCGCGCGGGCGCGCGCATCGGCCGAGCAGGACGCGGCGAGCAGGCCGGGATCGGCGACCGCCACCGGCTCGTCGGAGTCGTCGAGCACGTGGATCGCCCCGAACCCGTGCGCACCGGTCGGCGAGCTGTACACGACGTCGGTGCCCAACCGCAGCGCTCCGACGGTCAGCCGCAACGGCCCCTCGGCGACCGGCGTGTGCGTCTCGGCCAACCAGCGCCGCAGCAGCACCGAGGCGCACTGGTGCGCCTGCCCGGCAAGGTCCACTCCACTCGTCACGCGATGCTCCTCGAACCTCGGATCCGTGAGCGGAGCCTAACCTAACTAACAACCCCAACGGCAGGGGCGCCGAACCCCCTGGTACGACACCGTGCACTGTGGACGAACCGGACCGGTCGTCACGCAGCGCAAGCTGGGCGCGCAACAAATCGATCATGACTACCTGATCCGGTGATGATCGTTGTGTTTCGCTGGGCGAACGCAGACCATCACCCCTACTCTCCGAGCTATCGAATCGGCCCACCGCCCGGAGAGGAGTTCACCCATGGATGACGCCGACTCCGTCGTTCCGCTCCGGCCGGGATTCGACATCCAGGTCCGCGGCTTCAACCGCAGCCAGGTCATCGACCACATCGAGCTGCTGGAGGACCAGCTGCGGCTGGTCACCATCGACCGCAACGAGGCCGCGCAGCTCAACACCGACCTGCGCAAGCTCTGCGACGACACCCGCCGCAGCCTGGACGCGGCCGAGGAGCGCCTCCGGCGCATCGAGTCCTCCGACACCGGCCTGCCCGCCGCCTCGCAGCGGGTGCAGAACATGCTCTCGATCGCCGAGGAGGAGGTGCAGACCCTCCGTGACCAGGCCCGGCGGCAGGCCGAGATCATCCGCGGCACCGCCGAGACCGAGGCGCGCGAGCTGATCAGCGAGGCCGAGCGCAACGCGAGCGAACTGCGCGAGGAGTGCAGCCAGCTCATCTCCGAGGTCGAGGAGCGCCGGGCCCGCCTGCACCGCGAGCACGACCAGAAGGTCAGCGAGCTGCGCTCCCGGGAGCACCGGATGCGGCAGAACATCCGCGCCGAGTACAAGCGGATCATCGCCGCTGCGCAGGAGGAGGCCGACGAGCTCATCGCCCAGACCCGGCGGCAGTGCGGCCAGTGGGACGCCGAGACCGAGCAGATGCGCCTGGAGGCGCTGGAGGAGATCCACGCCCAGCAGCGCCGCCTGGAAGAACTGCGCGCCGCGGTGCTGTCCTCGATGGACCAGGCCCACCGCGCGCTCAGCGCCTCCGTCGACGAGCTCCGCGCTCACCCCCCGGCCGTGGAACCGGCTCCCGAACCCGAGGACCAGCTACCGCTCCAGCTGCCTTCGCAGCGCGAGGACGTGCAGACGTTCCTCATCCCGATCGACGGTCAGCACCCGAGCACCAACGGTGCGACCCCGCAGCCCGGACCTGCCAGACAGAACTGATCGGAGCACCACGTGGAACTGCTCGTGCTGATGTTCGTCACCGGATTCGCACTGGCCACGCTGATCTTCTGGCCGCTGCTGCACCGCGCGAACCGCCAACTCGGCGAGCAGGAAGCCGCCCCGCGCGGAAAGCACGCGCTGCGCACCCCGGCCCCGGCGCCGCCGACGGTCACCCGCCGGACGACCGCCCCGCAGCAGCCCACCCCGGAGCCCACCGAGCCCGAGCAGCCCGCCGCCGAGACCAAGCAGTCCGCCGCCGAGGCCGAGCAGCCCGCCGCCGAGGCCGAGCCGAGCGAGTCCCCGGCAGTCGCACCGGCGCAGCGCACGGCGGAGCCCGTCGAGCTCCCCGAACTGCCGACCGACCTGTACGAGAAGCACTTCGAAGCCAAGTTCAACCGCTCCCGCCAGCGCCTCGCCCGCCTCCGCACGGAGATCAGCAAGGAATGACAGCCGCCGGTTCCAGCAGCTGTTATTAGTCAGTCGTCGGAACCGGCGGGTTGTTCGGTCTCGCCCCCCTGGCCCTGCAGCTGCTGCTGTTCGGTTCGGCGTTCAGCCCAGTAGAACGGCGCAGCAGCAAGCACGGGCACCAGCATGCCCAGCAGAACGATCAGAAGCGAAGTGCCCACGGCGCCTGAAACCCCGATTACGGTGGGAAGAATCCACGCCCGAACGGGCGTGTCGCTGAGCACATCGCTCCGGCTCTCGGCATTCGTTACGCGGCCGATCATGTGCCCCGGATCACATTTCCGCGAGCGTCTTTCCCTTGTCCCGCAACGGGTTTCGGCGCCGCCTACCGGAGGTACTGCGCGGTCGGCCAGGCCTCCTTCGTCCACGCGCTGTTCCAGAACAGCCACTCGTACTCGGTGGCCCGGGTGAACGCCGCCAGCATCCGCTGCCGGGTCTCGTCGTCGGCGCTCGCGGCGACCCGGTCGACGAGCTCGCGGGCGGTGAGCACCGCGGCGGCGAACTCGTCGTCGGCGTAGGTCTGGATCCACGCCCGGTACGGGTGCTCGTCCGCGCCGCCGGTGGCCTCCAGGATCGTGGTGCCCACGTGCTGGTACACCCAGAAGCACGGCAGGATCGCCGCCAGCAGCACCGGGTAGGGCTCGGTCAGCGCGGTCGCGCGCAGGTACGAGGTGTAGGCCAGGCAGGACGGCGAGGTGCCGATCCCGGCGATCTCCTCGTCGGACAGCCCGAACTCGGCGACGTACCCGGCGTGCAACCGGCGCTCCTCGACCAGCGCGCCCTGGGCCGCACCGGACAGGAACGCGGCGTCCTCGGCGTTGTCGGCCCGGGTCGCCGCGGCCGCCAGGGCCTGCGCGAACCCGACCAGGTAGCGGGCGTCCTGCACGATGTAGAAGGCGAACACCTCGCGGTCCAGGGTGCCGTCGGTGAGCGCGGCGTTGAACGGGTGCTCGACGATCGCCTGCTGCAGGTCGGCGGTGTGCGCCCAGGCCTGCGCGCAGAAGCCGTCGGCGGGCGGTGCGGGCAGCTTGCTCATCGAAGTCCTCGTCTCCAGATCTCGGGGAACGCGACTTCAATGGAAATCAGGCGCGCGATTTCCATTGAAATTGCGGGAGTTGTCCACAACAACCGGCGTGCCGCGAGCACGACGCGCCGGGGTATCGCCCGTTGGCCGGGGTTGGTCACCACCAGCGGTGGAAGTGGTGCACCGGACCGTGGCCGTGGCCGACGTCCAGGCGCTCGGACGCGCGCAGCGCCTCGGTCAGGTAGTCCTTGCTCTCGCGCACCGCCGTCAGCCAGTCCGCGCGCTGCGGGCGCAGCGCCGCGATCGCCGCCGAGAGGGTGCAGCCGGTGCCGTGGTCGTTGCTGGTCACGACGCGCTCGCTGGTCAGGAACTCGGCGATCCCGTCGCCGTACAGCAGGTCCACACTGGACTCGCCCGCCAGGTGACCGCCCTTGAGCAGCACCTGCTTGGCGCCGAGCCCGGCGAGCCGCTCGGCCTGGGCGGGCATGCCCTCGACGTCGGTGAGCTCCGGCTCGCCGAGCAGGTCCGCCGCCTCCGGCAGGTTCGGGGTGATCAGGTCGACCCGCGGCAGCAGCTCGTCGCGCAGCGCGCCGACCGCCTCCGGCGCGAGCAGCCGGTCACCGCTCTTGGCGACCATCACCGGGTCCAGCACCACGTGCGGCGGCGCGTAGCGGTCCAGCACCTCGATCACCGCGCGGATCACCTCGGCGTTGGCCAGCATGCCGATCTTGACCGCGTCCACCCGCACGTCGTCGAGCAGCGTGACCAGCTGCGAGGTGATGAACTCCGGCGGCACCTCGTGGACCTCGGCCACCCCGGTGGTGGTCTGCGCGACGAGCGCGGTGATCACGGACATGCCGTAGGCGCCGTGCGCCGAGAAGGTCTTCAGGTCGGCCTGGACACCGGCGCCACCGCTGGGATCGGTGCCCGCGATGGTCAGCACGTTCGGAACCATGACGTCCCTCCGCTAGTACGAGCTAGGTCAGGTTCAACGGGTCTGTTCTCAGCCCGGCAGCCCGGGCACCCCGCGTCACTCGCCCCAACCTAACCCGAACCGCACCGGTCAGTCGATGAGCCCCACGACCGCACCCGCGCTGAGCACCTCACCGGGCCGCACCTGGTGCCAGAGCGTCCCGGTGGCCAGCGCCGGAACCCACCCGACCGCGCCACCGGCCGCCCGGACCTCGGCCAACCGGTCGCCGACGTGCACCGCGCTCCCGTCGGCGGCCAGCCACCGCACCAGCACCCCGCGCACCGGAGCCCGCCCGGCCGGACGACGCCCCAGCTCGGGGAACAACAACTCGGTCATCCCGCCCCCCCTCCGCGAACACCCCAGCATCGCTCCGGCCGCCCGCACCAACAAGACCGCCGGAGCGCCACCCTCCCGATGGCCCACCGGGAACCGGGGCAAACCGCGCAACACCGACCGCGGCTAGCTCGCCAGGTGGCGCCGGAACCACGCGGTCAGGCCCGCGTCCACCTCGCGGGCCAGGGGGCAGCTGAGGCGCGGGCTCCTCCGCGAGCGGGTGCGCCAGCCCGGGGATCGGCAGCAGCCCGGCGGAATCGCTTTTGCGACCGGCGAGATCAGCGCGGACCTCCGCCCGCGCCCGGCGGGAAAGGGCCCCGCCGCCGGAAAAGCAGCCGAAAGCGATCGATTTCACAGCGTGAAGGGGCCCACCGGTAGGCAAGGTAACCCTTCCTCGCGGACTAAACTCGGCGACGATGGAAACCACGACCGATGCTCCGAGCTTCGCCCGTTCCCGGCGGCCCCGCCGACCGGAGGATCCCGCGCGGATCTGGGCTCCGCTGGCGGACCTGACCGAGGCCGCCGTCGCGGCCGCCGGATCCGGGACCGTGGCGATCACCCGCGGCTTCGACCGCAACAGCCGCCAACGCGCCAAAGCCCTGCGCGAGCTGCTGAACCAGCAGGACGTCCCCGCGATCGAGGTGACCCCGGCGCCGGGCAGCGACCGGCTGCTGGCCGACGTCGACGTCACCGCGGTGGTCAACCTGATCGGTGCCGGCTCGTGGCAGCCCTACCGCGTCGCCGCGCAGCTGCGCGCCCCGGTGCTCACCCCGAAGCCGGGCGACGCCGCGGCCGAGCCGGTCACCCGCGACGTGATCGCGCTGGTCGGCGACGAATCGGGCAAGCGCGACGTGGCCCTCTCGCACGTCGCGGTGCGCTCCGAGGACCCGGCCGCCAGCCGACTGGTCCTCACCCACGACGGCGAGCAGCTGACCGTGGCCGGCGGCTGGCTGACCGTGGCGGTGCAGGGGCACGAGCTGCAGGTGCAGGTCGGCGGCGCGGACGCCGCCGAGCGGACGATCACCACCGGCGAGATCCGGGTCGAGGCCTTCGACGCGCCGCACCGGCTGGTGCGCGACGAGCTCCCGATCGCCGACTTCGAAGGTGCGGTCACCTTCACCGCCGAGCCCGAGGGCCTCGTCGTCCGACCGGTCTGATCGCTGCCGATCACCACGAGGCGCCGGGCGATCGCCCGGCGCCTTCTCGGTTCTTGAACTGGGCTTTCGGCATATTCCGAAGAAACCCCCGCCAACCGCCGTCACGCCCGGTGCGCTGCGGCGTCCCTCGATCAACACCGCGCGGGATGCGCGAACTGCACAGGGAGGCTGGGGATCGTGGAGCCCACCAAGGAGTGGCACGTGAGCTGCCGCGATGTCGCCGGGAGGCGACGTGACTTGTCGGTGTTCATCAACCAGGGCGACGTCGTGCTGGTGGCGCCGCCCGGCGAGACGGCGGTGCTCTCACCGCTGGAGGTGGGGCGGCTGCGGGCCGTGCTGCGCGACGCGGTCGTGTCGGCGGCCGATCAGGGCTGACCGGTCCGCGCCCCTTTCCAGTTCCGATCTGTTTGGGTAAGTATCTACTCTCGAGTAGCTCGCCGACCGAGAGGTGGATGCGTGAGCGTGTTGAGGCAGCGGACCGCGGCCGTGCTCAATCGCGCGGCCCCGAGCGCGCACACGGCGTTCGTGCTGGCCAAGCAGGGCGTGCTCCGCCCCTTGCGCCCGGACAAGGTGCTGCGGATCCTCCGCGCCTGGCGCCACTGGGGCATCACCCCGCCGATGGGCTTCGCGGTCGGCGCCGTGCGCCACCCGGACCGCCCGGCGGTGATCGACGAGCGGGGCGCGCTCAGCTACGCCGAGCTCGAACAGCGCACCTCCCGGCTCGCCAACGGCCTGCGCAAGCGCGTCAAGCGCGGCACCCGCATCGGGGTGCTGTGCCGCAACCACCACGGACCGGTCGAGACGATCGTCGCCGCGGCCAAGCTCGGCGTGGACGTGGTGCTGCTCAACACCGGGCTGAGCGGTCGGCAGCTCGCCGACGTGATCGCCGAGCAGCAGGTCGGCGTCCTGGTCCTGGACGCCGAGTTCCGCGCCCAGCTTCCCGAGCTGCCCGCCGAGGTCGACCAGGTGCTGGCCTGGACCGACGGCACCACCCGGCGCGACACGCTGGAGCACCTGATCGCCACGTCCTCGCCGCGGCGCCCGGCCAGACCGCGCAGGCACGCCCGGATGATCGTGCTCACCTCCGGGACCACCGGCACGCCCAAGGGCGCGCGTCGCCCGGACCCGCCGAGCCTGTCCCCGGCCGCCTCGATCCTGTCCCGGCTCCCGCTGCGCAGCGGCGAGCGGATGCTGGTCAGCGCACCGCTGTTCCACACCTGGGGGCTGGCCGCGTTCCAGCTGGGCGCCGTGCTCGGCGCGACGCTGGTGCTGCGCCGCAAGTTCGACCCCGAGCAGGCGCTGGCCTCCGTGCAGCGCAACAGGTGCACCGCGCTGTTCGCCGTCCCGGTGATGCTCCAGCGCCTCCTGGACCTGCCCGAGCAGGTCCGCGACCGCTACGACCACAGCACGCTGCGGATCGTGGCCAGCAGCGGCTCGGCGCTGCCCGCGGACCTGGCCACCCGGTTCCAGCGCGCCTTCGGCAACGTGCTCTACAACCTCTACGGCTCCACCGAGGTGTCCTGGGTGAGCATCGCCAACCCGCAGGACCTGCGCGCGGCACCGGCCTCCGCGGGCCGCCCGCCGCGGGGCACGACGGTGCGCATCCTCGCCGAGGACGGCACCGAGGTGGCGCGCGGCGAGACCGGGCGCATCTTCGCGGGCAACGACATGCTCTTCGAGGGCTACACCAACGGCAGCCGCCGGGAGGTCCGCGACGGCCTGATGTCCACCGGCGACCTCGGGCACGTCGACGCGTCCGGGCGGTTGTTCGTCGTCGGCCGCGAGGACGACATGATCATCTCCGGCGGCGAGAACGTCTACCCGAAGGAGACCGAGGACGCCATCGCCCGCCTGCCGGAGGTGGCCGAGACCGCCGTCATCGGCGTCGACGACCCGGACTTCGGCCAGCGGCTCGCCGCGTTCGTGGTGCTGCGCCCGGGCCAGGAGCTCGACGCCGAGCAGGTGCGCGACCGCATCCGCGACCGGCTGTCGAAGTTCGCCCTGCCGCGCGACGTCGTGTTCCTGGACGAGCTGCCGCGCAACGCCACCGGCAAGGTCGTGCCCCGCGAGCTGCGCGAGCGGCTGGGCGCATGACCGAGACGGATGCACGATCACGCCTCGTGGCGAGTTAGGCTGCCTCGGGTGAATGACCGTCTAGTGTGGATCGACTGCGAAATGACCGGTCTCGATCTCGGCAAGGACGCCCTGATCGAGATCGCCGCCCTGGTCACCGATGCCGACCTGAACATCCTCGGGGAGGGCGTGGACATCGTCATCCACGCCGATGACGAGGCCCTGGCCGGGATGCCCGACGTGGTCCGCGACATGCACGACCGCTCCGGGCTCACCGAGGAGGTGCGCCGCTCCGCGGTGACCCTGGCCGAAGCCGAACAGCAGGTGCTGGACTACATCCGCCAGTACGTCCCGGACGGGCGGTCGGCCCCGCTGGCGGGCAACTCCATCGCCACCGACCGCGGTTTCATCGCCCGCGACATGCCGCGGCTGGACGCCCACCTGCACTACCGGATGGTCGACGTGTCGTCCATCAAGGAGCTGTGCCGGCGCTGGTACCCGCGGATCTACTACGCGCAGCCGGAGAAGGGCCTGGCGCACCGCGCGCTGGCCGACATCCGGGAGTCGATCCGCGAGCTCGCCTACTACCGGCGCACCGCGTTCGTCCCGCAGCCCGGCCCGACCAGCGAGCAGGCCCAGGCGGTGGCGGCCGAGCTGCTCGCCGAGGACGGCGTCGGGGGCACCCGGAAAGCGGCCGAGCAGCAGTCGGAAAACGGCCGCTGACCAGCTGCGTCGGCGATAACCGGAGCCCGCGGAAAACGGCGTGACAGCGCACGCTAGTATATGAGCGTTGCTCCGGAAGGCGGTCCTCCGAGACCCGGTCCGGGCGACCGAGGTGGGTGTAGCTCAGTCGGTAGAGCACTGGGTTGTGGTCCCAGGTGTCGCGGGTTCGATTCCCGTCACTCACCCCAAATGCCGAACGAGGCCTGATTCCCGCGGGAATCAGGCCTCGTTCGCGTTTCCGGGCCGGTTCCGCGCCCGAGAAGGCGGAGGGCCCCGCTCCAGCGGAACGGGGCCCTCGTCGTCAGCCGCGGGTCACTTGTTGCCCTTGACCCACTGGTCCCACGGGATCTGCCAGTCGCCGAACCCGTCCCAGGGCCGCAGGTCCGGGCCGCCGGAGTTGGTGATCTCGACGATGTCGCCCTTCTTCAGCAGGTCGAAGACCCACTTGGCGTTGTCCATGCTCATGTTGATGCAGCCGTGGCTGACGTTGCTGTGGCCCTGCTGGGCCACCGACCACGGCGCGGCGTGCAGGAACTCACCGCCGTTGGAGATCCGGACCGCCCACTTCACCTCGGTGCGGTACCCGCCCGCCTCGATCGGCAGGCCGTAGGTCGAGGAGTCCATCACCTTCGTGGCGTGGTGCTCGGTGACCACGTGCACGCCGTTGTTGGACGGGAAGGACGGCTTGCCCAGCGACACCGGCATGGTCCGGATCACCTGGCCGTTCTTCTCGATCGACATCTGGTGCGAGGCTCCGTCGGCCTTCAGGATCACCGCGTCGCCGATGGTGATGGTCGCCTTCCGGTCCTCCTGGCCCCAGACGCCGTTGCCGAGGTCGCGCCCGAAGACGTCGACGTCGACGGTCACCTTGGTGCCGGGCTTCCAGTACTCCTTCGGCCGCCAGTGCACCTCGCGGCTGTTGAACCAGTAGAACGCGCCCTCCACGGCGGGCTCGGTCTTGATCTTGATGGCCTCCTCGGCCTTCGCCTTGTCCGGTGCCGGGGCGTCCTTGCTGAAGTAGAACGCCAGCGGCTGCCCGACCCCGACGGTCTGCCCGTCGAGCGGGTTCATCGAGACGTAGCTCTGCTTGCCCGGCGACACCGTGGTGAACGTGGCCTGCTGGGTGATCGCGGGCCCGCTGGCGCCCTGCGCGGTGACCTCCAGCGTGTAGGTCTTGCCGTAGCCGAGCTTCTCCCCGGCGGTCCAGCTCGCCCCGTCCGGCGAGATGGTCCCGGCCACCTGCTTGGACTCGGTGTTGGTCAGCACCGCGTTCACGATCCGGCCGTTGGTCACCTTCGCGGTGATCGGCCCGGCCGGGGACACGTCCTTGGCGCCGTTCTGCGGCGCCAGCTCCAACGTCGGCGCCGGCGCCACCTCGCCGGACGCCGAGCCGGTCTCCGAACCGCCCGATCCACTGCACCCCGCGACCAACAGCGCGACCACGCCGAAGATCAACATCGTCAACAGTCGTGAAACCCGAATGGGACCCCCGACCGGATTACGCCACTCCCTCATGAGCAACAGTCCGTCCGCTTAGAAGCATCACTAAACCCCTGTGAACAGTGTGCCGCAAGGTCCCGACAGGGGATGAAGAGACCAGGCATGCACGCAGTGTGATCCGCGCAGGCCGATCACCCGACCAACAGACGCGCCACCCCACCCGAGGGTTGCTCGCCCCGCCCGACCAACCCACCGGCACCACCGACCCCACCCCCCGTTCGAAGCCCTCCAGAGCCGTGCTAATGTTTTCCCTGTCGCCAGGGAGACCGGCCGGAAACCCGAAACGACAGGCCAGCGCCAATAGCTCAACTGGCAGAGCAGCTGACTCTTAATCAGCGGGTTCGGGGTTCGAGTCCCTGTTGGCGCACTCAAAGCAGTCGGACGCCTCGCTCAGGCGGGGCGTTTCACTGTGACCGGGCGGCAAACCCGGAACAACAGGCCAGCGCCAATAGCTCAACTGGCAGAGCAGCTGACTCTTAATCAGCGGGTTCGGGGTTCGAGTCCCTGTTGGCGCACTCGATACCGTGGAACGCCCTGCTCACGCAGGGCGTTTCGCATTTGCGGATCTTCGTCATCGCTTTGGGGGTCAAACCCCCAAACCCCCACGGTGCGGGGGCCGCCTTTCCGACGTGCCTTGCGAGGGGTGGCGTACCCGGCCTGGGTAGCTCGACCTTCGGATGGGGTGGCTTGGTGGTCCGGCGTTGGTAGGGGACTTTTCGGGCGTGCCTTGGGCTGAGCGCCGCGTCCCAATGCGGGTCAGAGGCCTGAGGTTCTCAGGGTGATGTTGAGGCGGCCGGCTTTCAGGCCTATCGGTGGGGTTGTTGCCGGGGTTGTTCTCAGGACTCCGTGGTAGGCCAGGCGGGTTGGGCCGCCGAAGACGAAGAGGTCACCCGAGGAGAGGGTGATGTCCTGGTGGGGTTTGTTCCTCGATTCCGTGTTGCCGAAGCGGAAGGTGCAGTCGTTGCCCAGGCTCAGGGAGACCACCGGTGCTCTGCTCGTCTCGTCCTTGTCCTGGTGCATGCCCATCTTGGCGGCGTCGTCGTAGAAGTTGATCAGGGCGATGTCCGGGGCGTAGTCGTCCGCCGGTCGCTGGTAGGCGTCCGCCACGGCCCGGCGACCCAGGTCCGCCAGCCAGGCCGGGAAGGGCGCCACCGGGGAGCCGTCCTCCCGCGTCTTCGAGTAGCGGTACGGGGTCCAGTGCCAGCCCAGGCAGACCGTCCGGACCGACATCACACCCCCGCTCGGCAGCTTCGGCGAGCGCATTCCCGCCCTCGCCCACTCGCGGCAGGCGCGCACCAGGTCGCGCTGCTCGTCCAGGCTCAGCCAGTCCGGGACGTGCACCGCTCCCGGGGCGATCTCCGCTCGCTCGCGCGGGATCAGCGCATCCATCCCCGCTCCTCTTCGCTGATCATCTTCGCATGTCTTCGCGGCCGTGAGCACTGTCTCAGAACTGGATCGACGCGCTCCATCAGGTTAGGCTCACCAAACTTCAGCACCGAGTGAACAGGTAGGAAGCGTCATGTTCCGTCCTCGTCGGCTGCTCGCAGCCGTCACCGCTGCGCTCGCTCTCGGCACCGCCGCCGGGTGCGGCACGGCGACCGAGCAGCCCGCCGCACCGCAGGGTGGCGAGCGCATCATCAACCACGCAAAGGGGCAGACCAAGGTCGCCGGTACGCCGCAGCGGGTGGTGGTGCTCGACACCGGTGAGCTGGACGCGGCGTTGGCGCTGGGTGTGAAGCCGGTGGGCACGGTGCTGCCGGACGCCAACCAGAACCTGCAGCCCTACCTGGCGGAGAAGGCCGGGAACATCGAGATCGTCGGGACGATCGGTTCGCCGAACCTGGAGAAGATCGCCGCGCTCAAGCCGGATCTGATCCTGTCCAGCAAGGTCCGCGACGACGAGCACTACGAGGCGTTGAGCAAGATCGCTCCGACGGTGTTCGCCGAGACCGTCGGCAAGCCGTGGAAGGAGAACTTCCTGCTCGACGCCGAGGCCCTGGGCAAGAAGGCCGAGGCGCAGCGGATCCTGGACGCCTACCAGCAGCGGGCCGCCGAGATCGGCAAGCAGCTCGGGGACCCGGCGGCCACCAAGGTCAGCGCGCTGCGGTTCCTCTCCGGCGAGTTCCGGCTCTACGGAACCGGCTCCTACCTGGGCACGATCCTGGCCGACGTCGGGTTCGGGCGGCCCGACAACCAGCAGTTCGACAAGACCCACACCAAGATCAGCCGGGAACAGCTCTCCCAGGCCGACGGCGACCTGCTGTTCTACTCCGCCTACGGCGACAAGACCCGCGAGCAGATGGACCAGGTGGTCAGCTCCGTGCAGTGGACCACCCTCGGCGCGGTCCGCAACGGCAAGGCCATCGAGGTCAACGACGACACCTGGTTCCTCGGCCTCGGCCCCATCGCCGCCAACCTCGTCCTCGACGACCTCCAGAAGTACGTCACCCAGGAATAGCCCCCCCGGTCCCGGCGTGCTCCCGCGCACGCCGGGACCGGAAACCCCGACCTGCGACGTCCGCTGAGATCGCGCATCAACGCGCCGCGACCAGCCGCAGGTCCGCGACGCTGCGGCCGATGCGGAGCTCGTCGGCGCCCGGCTCGACCCGCACCTCCGCCGAGACCTCGGCTCCCGCCTCCGCCTCGACCACCGCGAAACCCGCCAACCGCAGCGGATCCGCGGCGTAGACCTGGACGACCTCGTGCCCGGCCCGGTCACCGGTGTTGCGCAGCTCCACCCGCACCACGTCCCCGTCGACCGCGGCTTCGAGGTACTCCCACGTCGTGTAGCCGAGCCCGTGTCCGAAGTGGAACGCCGGTGCCGCACCGCGGTCCAGGTAGGCGCGGTACCCGATCGACGTCCCCTCGTCGTAGCGGAGTTCGCCGTCCACCGGCTGCACCGCGGGCAGCGGCACGGGGATGTCGGCCAGCGCCGCGGGGAAGGTGGTCGGCAACCGGCCGCCCGGCTCCGCCCGCCCCAGCAGCACGTCCGCGAGCGCATCGCCGTACTCCTGGCTGCCGAACCACGTCCACAGCACTGCGGGAACCGCGCCGCTCCACGGCATGAACACCGGCGCTCCGGCGTTGACCACCACCACGGTGTTCGGGTTGACCGCCGCCACTTCGCGCACCAGCTCGTCCTGCGCGCCCGGCAGGTCCAGCGAAGTCCGGTCGCGGCCCTCGGTCTCCACCTCGTCGTTGGTGCCGACCACGACCACCGCGACATCGGCCTCCCTGGCAACCGCGAGCGCCGCGGCGAGCTCGCTCGCGTCGTCCCACTCCTGCGCGCGGTGGCCGATGCCGACCGAAACCAGCCCGTCGCTGCTCACAGGGGCGAAGTCCACGGTCAGCTCAACGCTACCGGCCCCGTCCAGGTCCGCCTCCACCAGCACGATGTTGAACCGCTGCTCCGGCGGTTCCACCATCTCCGCCAGCGGATCGTCGATGTCCGCCGCGCGCGCCACGTCCGCGGCCAGCACCTCCCGGCCCGCGATCGTCGCGCGGAAGTGCCCGGTGCCGCTGACCCCGAAGACGTGCTCGCCGAGCTCCGCGCGCAGATTCGCCCGCAGCCGCAACGACTTCGCGCCGTGCGGCAGCCCGGACATCCACAGCAGCCGTTCCGTGCCGCGGAGTTCGCTGCCGAGCACCGCGCCGTCGGCATCGAGGAAGTCGACGCGGATCCCCGAGCCTGCACCGTCCGGGTCGGACATCTCGTCCGGGGCGAGCGCGTCCAGCAGGCGCCGGTGCCGAACTCCGCGCTGGTACACCACATCCGCGTCCGGCAGCGCCGCGCGCAGCCCGGCCAGCGGTGTCACCACGTGCGGCGGGCTGACGTGCGACGACCCGCCGCCCTGCACCGCCGGGATGGTGGCGTTCTCCCCGATCACCGCCACCTTGGACACCTTCGGGTCGATCGGCAGCACCGCGTTCTCGTTGCGCAGCAGCACGAATCCGCGCGTCGCGAGGTCGCGGATGGTCGGGCGAGCCTCCTCCGGCGGCGGACCGCCACCGGGCTCCGAATCCTCGAAAGCGCCTACGCGGGAGGCCAGCCTGAGCAACCGCAGCACCTTGTCGTCGAGCACCTCGACCGGAACTTCGCCCCGCTCCACAGCTTTCGCGAGCTTCCCGTTCGACCACGGGCTCTTCGGCCCGGGCATCGCCAGGTCCAGGCCGCCCAGCGCGGTGTCGCGCAGCGACCGGGTGGCGAACCAGTCCGACACCACCACGCCGTCCCACGCCCACTCGCCCTTGAGCACGTCGTCGACCAGCGCCGAGTTCTCCGTCATCGTGCGCCCGTTGACCGAGTTGTAGGCCGCCATCACCAGCCACGGACCGGCCTTCGCCACGATCCGCTCGAACGGTTTCAGGTACACCTCGCGCAGCGTCGGCTCGTCGACCACGACGTCGTAGCTGAACCGCTCGGTCTCGGTGTCGTTGGCGACGAAGTGCTTCGCCGTCGCCCCCACCCCGCGCGACTGGATGCCCGCGACCACCTCCGCACCGATCTCCCCGATCAGCAGCGGATCCTCCGCGAAGTTCTCGAAGTGCCTGCCGCCGAACGGACTCCGGTGCACGTTCACCGTCGGCGCCAGCACCACGTGCACGCCGCGGCGCCGCGCCTCGTCGCCGAACAGCTCCCCCGCCGTCCGGGCCGCCGCCCGGTCCCAGGTCGCCCCCAGCGCGGACGCCACCGGCAGCAGCAGCGAGGTGTCGCGCTCGTCCCAGGTCGTTCCGCGCACCCCGTTCGGCCCGTCGGAGAGCACCATCGCGCGCAGGCCGATCTTCGGCATCGGGTGCAGCGTCCAGAAGTCGGCGCCGGTCAGCAGCCGCGCCTTCTCCGCCGTGGTCAGTTCCGCCAGCAGTGACCGCAGCCGCGCCTCGTCCACGGGCAACCCCTTTCGGCAAGCTCCGGCCGCCAGTCTCGGCCACCAGTCCGACACTGTCGACCGGGGAGCACAACACGCCGATATCTGCCCGTCCACAACAGCCCCGAACCCAAGATGTAGTGTGTCGCTCGCTGGTGGTTCACCGGAGCGATCCGGTGAGGCAAGAGGGAACCCGGTGCGAATCCGGGACTGCCCCGCAGCGGTGAACGGGAACGACCGTCGTGACCCGCCTGCCCCTCCCGGGGCAGCGGGTAAGAGCACTGGGCCAACGCCTGGGAAGCCACGACCAGTAGGCCGCCCGTGAGTCCGAAGACCTGCCACCGGTGCACGCGAAAGGCGTGCTGTCCGGGGCCTCGAGGGCGGGTCCGCGCGGACGACCGGCGACCCGCGTCGCCGAGGTCTGCCTGCGCGCGCTCGAGGTCCACCGAGCTCGCGAGGGGAGAGAGCCAGTGACGGCGACACTCGACAACTGGACCGAGGTGTCCACCGCGGTCCACCAGGCCTGCGCCGGATTGCCCGGCGTGTCCGCCGAAGCCGTGCTCGACGAGGTGCGGCGCACCGGCTACGCGGGGATCAGCGACGACGAGCTCTCGCTGGCCCAGATCATGGCGGCCCGCACCCTGATCGAGACCGAACCGAACTACTCGCAGGTCACCGCCCGCCTGCTGCTGAACCGGATGCGCCGCGAAGCGCTGGAGTTCCTCGGCGTCGACCAGGACTCCGACTACGCCGCGCACTTCGCCGAGTACGTGCGCCGCGGGGTGGCGCTCGAGCAGCTGGACCCCGAGCTGGCCACCTTCGACCTGGACCGGCTCGGCCGCGCGCTGGCGCCCGAGCGCGACCTGGAGTTCGGCTTCCTGGGGCTGCAGACGCTGTACGACCGGTACTTCCTGCACGAGGGCGGGGTGCGCTTCGAACTGCCGCAGGCCTTCTTCATGCGGGTCGCGATGGGCCTGGCGCTGCGCGAGGACGACCGCGAGGCGCGCGCCGTCGAGTTCTACCAGCTGCTGTCGTCGTTCGACTTCATGTGCTCGACGCCCACGCTGTTCAACGCCGGGACCACCCGGCCGCAGCTGTCGTCCTGCTTCCTGACCACGGTGGACGACGACCTGTCCGGCATCTTCCACTCGATCAGCAACAACGCCCTGCTGTCGAAGTACGCCGGCGGTCTCGGCAACGACTGGACCCCGGTGCGCGGCATCGGCGCGCACATCAAGGGCACCAACGGCAAGTCGCAGGGCGTGGTGCCGTTCCTGAAGATCGCCAACGACACGGCGGTGGCGGTCAACCAGGGCGGCAAGCGCAAGGGCGCGGTCTGCGCCTACCTGGAGACCTGGCACATCGACGTCGAGGAGTTCCTCGACCTGCGCAAGAACACCGGCGACGACCGGCGCCGCACCCACGACATGAACACCGCGAACTGGGTGCCCGACGAGTTCCTGCGCCGGGTCGAGGCCGACGAGCAGTGGACGCTGTTCTCCCCCGACGAGACCCCAGACCTGCACGACCTGTACGGCGCGGCGTTCGCCGAGCGCTACCGCGCCTACGAGCAGGCCGCCGACCGCGGGGAGATCGCGGTGTTCAAGCGGGTCCGCGCGGTCGACCTGTGGCGGCGGATGCTGACCATGCTGTTCGAGACCGGCCACCCGTGGATCACCTTCAAGGACCCGTGCAACCTGCGCTCCCCGCAGCAGCACACCGGCGTGGTGCACTCCTCGAACCTGTGCACCGAGATCACCCTGAACACCAGCACCGACGAGGTCGCGGTGTGCAACCTCGGGTCGATCAACCTGGCCCGGCACGTCACGGCCGACGGGATCGACGCCGAGCGCCTGGAGCGCACCACCCGCACCGCCGTGCGGATGCTGGACAACGTCATCGACATCAACTTCTACACGATCCCCGAGGCCCGCCGGTCCAACCTGCGGCACCGGCCGATCGGCCTGGGGCTGATGGGCTTCGCCGACGCGCTGTTCGTGCAGCGCATCGCGCCGTCGTCGCAGGCCGCGGTGGAGTTCGCCGACCGCAGCATGGAGCTGATCAGCTACCACGCGATCAGCGCGTCCAGCGCGCTGGCGGCCGAGCGCGGCCGGTACGAGACCTTCGACGGGTCGCTGTGGAGCCGCGGCGTGCTGCCCGTCGACTCGCTGGAGCTGCTCGCCGAAGCCCGCGGCGGCGATGTGGACCTGGACCGCTCGTCCACCTTGGACTGGGCGGCGCTGCGCGAGCGCGTGGTCCGCGACGGGATGCGCAACTCCAACGTGATGGCCATCGCGCCGACCGCGACGATCGCCAACATCTGCGGGATCAACCAGTCCATCGAGCCCGTCTACCGGAACCTGTACGTCAAGGCGAACATGTCCGGCGACTTCACCGTGGTCAACCCGCACCTGGTCGCCGACCTCAAGCGGGCCGGGCTGTGGGACGAGGCGATGGTCGCCGACCTGAAGTTCCACGACGGCAGCCTGCTGCCGATCGAGCGGATCCCGCAGGAGCTCAAGGAGCTCTACGCCACCGCGTTCGAGATCGAGCCGCACTGGCTGGTGGAGGCCGCGGCGCGCCGCCAGAAGTGGATCGACCAGGCCCAGTCGCTGAACCTCTACGTCGCCTCCCCCAGCGGTCGCAAGCTCGACGAGCTCTACCGGCTGGCCTGGCGCAAGGGCCTGAAGACCACGTACTACCTGCGCTCCACCAGCGCCACCCACGTGGAGAAGAGCACCCTGCGCGGCACCGACGGCAAGCTCAACGCCGTCCCGACCGCGGTCCCGGCGACCGGAGCGGCCTGCTCCGTCGACGACCCCGACTGCGAAGCCTGCCAGTGACCCCGCCCGCCCGGGACCGCGATTTCAATGGAAGTCGACGACCTGATTTCCATTGAAATCGCGCACCTCGCGGGCCCAAGCCCCTGATCACGTCAACCACCCGGCCACCGCGGACCGGGTGATCTCTTCCTGGAGCACCACAGCATGACCTCCCTGCAGTCCCCCTCCTCCGCCGCCGGTCTCGGCGAGATCGACCGCTCCGGCGGGCGCGTCGACGTCAGCGAGAAGGCGATGATCAACGCCCGCGCCGACGTCAACCAGCTGCTGCCGCTCAAGTACGGCTGGGCCTGGGACAAGTACCTGGCCGGGTGCAACAACCACTGGATGCCCACCGAGATCTCCATGCAGGCCGACATCGCGCTGTGGAAGTCCACCGACGGCCTCACCGAGGACGAGCGCCTGCTGCTCAAGCGCAACCTCGGGTTCTTCGCCACCGCCGAATCGCTGGTCGCCAACAACATCGTGCTCGCGGTCTACCGGCACATCACCAACCCCGAGTGCCGCCAGTACCTGCTGCGACAGGCCTTCGAGGAGGCCGTGCACACCCACACCTTCCAGTACATCTGCGAGAGCCTCGGCCTCGACGAGGGCGAGCTGTTCAACATGTACCGGGAGATCCCGTCGATCTCCGACAAGGACGCGTGGGCGCTGCAGTACACCCAGAGCTTGGAGGACCCGGACTTCGCCACCGGCACCACCGAGGCCGACCAGGCCTTCCTGCGGGACCTGGTCGCCTTCTACGTGATCTTCGAGGGCATGTGGTTCTACACCGGTTTCGCGCAGATCCTGGCGCTGGGCCGGCGGAACAAGATGGTCGGCATCGCCGAGCAGTACCAGTACATCCTGCGCGACGAGTCCATCCACCTGAACTTCGGCATCGACTGCATCAACCAGATCAAGTTGGAGAACCCGCACCTGTGGACCCCGGAGTTCCAGGCCGAGGTCCGGCAGATGCTCGCCGAGGCGTGCGAGCTGGAGATCGCCTACGGCCGCGACACCATGCCCCGCGGCATCCTCGGCATCAACGCCGAGCTCTGCGCCCAGTACATGCACTTCATCACCAACCGGCGCTGCGACCAGCTCGGCCTCGAGCCGGTGTTCCCGGCGGCGGAGAACCCGTTCCCGTGGATGTCCGAGGCGATGGACCTGAAGAAGGAGAAGAACTTCTTCGAGACCCGGGTCATCGAGTACCAGTCCGGCGCCTCCCTGTCCTGGGACTGACGGGGTGGCGCGGTGGGCGGTCCGTCCCGGGCCGCCCACCGCGTACCGCCGATCGGGCGTGAGCGGCCCCACCCGTTCCTCATTCCGCCGGAACGCGATCGGTTCTTGCCCTAACCTCGGCAGCCGATCACGCCGAACTGGGGAGGAATGATGATCATCTGGGGGTTCCGTCGGACCGTGCAGCGCCTGGGCAGCCTGCTGCTGGCCTGCCCCGGTTGCCGGGGGACGTACGCGACGACCCTGAACAAGGGCGTCACCAAGTTCACCCTGTTCTTCATCCCGCTGTTCCCGACCAGCACCCGCTACGCGCTGACCTGCACCTGGTGCGGCACGACCGCCTCCATCACCAAGGAGGAGGCCGAGCAGCTGAAGGCCCAGCTGCAGCCCGTGCAGGGCTGATCAGCCGCAGACGGCGCCCTCGGCGGCGGAGCCGACGAGCTTGGCGTACTTGCCGAGAACCCCCTGGCGGAAGCGGGGTTCCGGCGGTGCCCAGCTCTCGCGCCGCCGCTGGAGCTCCGCCTCGTCCACGAGCAGGTCCAAGGTTCGGGTGGCGAGGTCCAGCCGGATCGGATCGCCGTCCTGCACCAGCGCGATCGGCCCGCCGTCGGTGGCTTCCGGCGCCACGTGCCCGATGCACAGCCCCGTAGTCCCGCCGGAGAACCGGCCGTCGGTCACCAGCAGGACGTCCTTGCCGAGGCCCGCGCCCTTGATCGCACCGGTCACCGCGAGCATCTCCCGCATGCCCGGACCGCCGCGCGGCCCCTCGTAGCGGATGACGACCACGTCACCGGCCTTGAGCGAACCGTCCTCGACCGCGTCCATCGCCCCCTGCTCGCCGTCGAAGACCCGCGCCGTGCCGTCGAACCGCGCGGAGTCGAACCCGGCGCTCTTCACCACGGCACCGTCCGGGGCCAGCGAGCCGCGGAGGATGGTCAGCCCGCCGGTCGGGTGGATCGGGTTCGAGAGCTGGTGCAGCACTTCACCGTCCAGGTCCGGGGGCTGGAGCTCGGCCAGGTTCTCCGCCACCGTCCGCCCGGTCACCGTGAGGCAATCGCCGTGCAGCAGGCCCGCGTCCAGCAGGGCCTTCATCACCACCGGGACGCCGCCGATGCGGTCCACCGCGGACATCACGTACCGGCCGAACGGCTTGACGTCGGCGAGGTGCGGCACCCGGTCCCCGATCCGGTTGAAGTCGTCCAGCGCCAGGTCGACCTCGGCTTCGCGGGCGATGGCGAGCAGGTGCAGCACGGCGTTCGTCGAGCCGCCGAACGCCATCACCACCGCGATCGCGTTCTCGAACGCCTGCCGCGTCAGGATCCGCCGAGCCGTCAGCCCGCTCTCCAGCATGCCGATCACCGCGCGCCCAGCAGCACGGGCGCCCGCATCGCGCCGTCGGTCGACCGACGGCGGGCTCGCCGAACCCGGCATCGACATGCCCAGCGCTTCGGCCGCGCAGGCCATGGTGTTCGCCGTGTACATCCCGCCGCACGCGCCCTCACCCGGGCAGATGGCTCGCTCGATGCGGTCCACCTCCGCCCGGGAGATCAGGCCCCGCGCGCAGGCGCCGACCGCTTCGAAGGCGTCGATGATCGTCACCTCGCGGTCGTCCACCCGCCCCGGCAGGATCGACCCGGCGTAGACGAACACCGAAGCCAGGTCGAGCCGCGCCGCCGCCATCAGCATCCCCGGCAAGCTCTTGTCGCAGCCCGCCAGCAGGACGGTGCCGTCCAGCCGCTCGGCCTCCACCACCGCCTCCACCGAGTCGGCGATGATCTCCCGGGACACCAGGGAGTAGTGCATGCCGACGTGCCCCATCGAGATGCCGTCGGACACCGAGATGGTGCCGAACTCCATCGGGAACCCGCCCGCCGCGTGCACCCCGTCCTTGGCGGCGCGCCCGAGCCGCTGCAGGGACAGGTTGCACGGGGTGATCTCGTTCCAGGAGGAGGCGACGCCGATCTGCGGCTTGGCGAAGTCCTCGTCCTGCATGCCGACGGCCCGCAGCATCCCGCGCGCCGCGGCCCGTTCCATCCCCTCGGTGACCTCGCTGCTCCGGGGCTTCAGAGCGCGCTGACCTTCGGTGAGCTTCGAAGCATCCACACCAGGACTGTAGTCGCGCTCACACCCAAGACGCTCGTCGGTCCGCGGCCCGCGCTCGCCTTGCTTCTCTTGGGAATGCAAAGGAGGGCCCCTCTTTTCCGGTCTATTGACTGGAAAAGAGGGGCCCTCTTTCATGTTGTGTGTCGGCGGTGTCTTACTCTCCCACACCCTGTCGAGTGCAGTACCATCAGCGCTGGGGAGCTTAGCTACCGGGTTCGGAATGGGACCGGGCGGACCCTCCCCGCCATCGCCACCGACAACCC
>NZ_VWPH01000015.1 GCF_008630535.1 Saccharopolyspora hirsuta
ATCCTCGCCCTCGCCCGCCGCCGCGTCGACGTGCTCTGGGCACTCATCCGCGACCACCGCACCTGGCAGCCCACGATGCCATCGATCGCCGCCCAAGCGGCTTGACAACATCATTGAGACTCCCTTCGCTGGACGGGTGATCGCGGCTCCGACGCTTCGGCGGTTTTGATGATCGGAGGTCGCTGCGGTCGAAGAAATCGTTGTTCCAGCGGAAGATCGCGGACACAGGAGCTCGTGGCCGGGATGTGGATCATCCTTTCGTGCGGGCGGAATCGCGATCGCGGTGGGTAGTGTCGGGGCATGAGCGTCGATGGGGACCGCACTGACCGGTGGCGCACTTACTGGGACCGGTCCGCGAGCGGCTACGACCAGCAGATGGGCCGCTTCGAGCGGCTGATGGCGCGCGGCAGTCGCCGGTGGGTGTGCTCCCGGGCGGAGGGCGAGGTCCTGGAGGTCGCCATCGGCACCGGCCTCAACCTCCCGATGTACGGCGGCGACGTCCGGCTGACCGGCGTGGAGTGGAGCCCGCGGATGCTGGACCTCGCGCGGCAGCGGGCGCGCGAACTGGACGTGCCGGTCGACCTGCGGGTGGGTGACGCGCAGGACCTGCCGTTCCCGGACGCCACCTTCGACACCGCGGTGTGCACCTTCGGCCTGTGCGCGATCCCGGACGAGAAGCGGGCGATCGCCGAGATGGCGCGCGTCCTGCGCCCGGGCGGGAAGCTCCTGCTGCTCGACCACGTGTCGGCCTCGCCGTGGCCGCTGCGGCTGGTCCAGCGAGCGGCCGAGCTGGTGACGATCCCCCTCGGCGGCGAGCACTTCCTCCGCCGCCCCCTCCCGCTGGTCCAAGCCGCGGGCCTGCAGGTGGAGGAGTCCGACCGCTTCAAGCTGGGCATCGTCGAACGCCTCTCCGCCCGCAAGCCGGTCACCGGGAGCTGACGCGGAAACCGTTGCAGCGACTGGGATCGCGGCATTCATCGCCGAGATCATAGACGGGGTGGAGCAGGAGCAATGGCCCCCTCCGGATGGCGGAAGTCGGCGATCAGGGCGATTGCGTCGAGGTCGGCCGTGTCGGTGATGGTGCGGCGGGGTGCTCGACCACCGGTCGGCTTTCGCGGCGGCAGTCGCTTCGACGCCTAGCAGACAGCAGCAGCGCCCGCTCGGTAGTGCCAGTACAGGGCGGGCGCTGCTGTGTCCTCAGAAGTTGCGGAGGTTGCTGATCAGGGTGGCGAGGGTGGCGATCTGGCCGGGGGATTCGCTCGGGATCACGTGCTCGTCGCGGGAGTGCGGGCCTGCGCCGACCGCGCCGAGGCCGTCGAGGACCGGCTTGTCCAGCGCGGACACGAAGTTCGCGTCGCTGACGCCGCCCACCGAGGTGCCCTCCAGAGCTCGGCCGTGCTCCTGCGCCGCCGCCTTGGCCTGCTCGAACAGCTTCTCCGAGAGCGGGTTCGGGTTCATCGGCGGGCGGTTCCAGTCGCCGGTGAGCTCCACCCGGATGCGGTCGTCGGACACCGCCAGCTCGCGGAAGCCCGCGTCGATCCGGGCCATCTCGGCCGGGTCCTGGATGCGGATGTCGATCTCGCAGGTCGCGCGGCCCGCCACCACGTTGCGTCCGGTGCCGCCGCTGAGCAGTCCGACGTTGATCGTGGTGCCGCGCTCCGGTGCGGCGAGCGCGGTGATCGCCGGGATCAGCTCGGCGATGGCGTGGATGGCGCTGGCACCCGCCGTCGGGTCGAGCCCGGCGTGCGACTCGACGCCCTGCACCGCCAGGTCGAACAGGCCGAGGCCCTTGCGGCGGATCTTCGCCATGCCCTCGCGGCTGGGCTCCAGCACGAGCGTCGCGGTCGCCTCGGTGCACGCCTGCTCGATGTGCGGGCGCGAGGCGAGGCTGCCGATCTCCTCGTCGCCGTTGAGCAGGAAGCGGACCGACGGGTGCGGGACGTCCAGCTCGCGCAGCAGGCGCAGCGCCCACACGCCGTGCACGATGCCGAGCTTCATGTCCAGGCAGCCGGGCGCGGTGATGCGGTCGCCGTCGACGGTGAACGGCCACTCGGCGAGCGTGCCCACCGGCCACACCGTGTCGTAGTGGCACAGCAGCAGGACCGTTCCGCCGGTCGTGCCGGGGTAGGTGACGTCGAGGACGTCGCCGCGCTCGCCGCCGTCGTGGCGCTGGCGGGAGACCGGTTCACCGAGGCGTTCGGCGAGCCACCGCTCGATGTCGGCCAGCCCGGCGTTCAGCGCCTGCTTGTCGTTGCTGGGGGTTTCGTGCTCCACCAGCCTGCGCAGGTCCGCGAGCACCTCGGGGAGCTCCTGCTCGGCCCGGGCCACCAGCTTCGTCGTCACAACTCACCTCTCAGATCTGTCGGATTCGTTCGGCTCGGGCCCCGGCTCAGCGCACCGGGGCGCCGGGGCCGAGCGGGATGCCGAGGGCCCACCAGGCCATGAAGAGCAGCGTCCAGCTGACCAGCACGGCGAAGGAGATCGGGATCGTCAGCGACATCAGGGTGCCGATACCGGCTTCCTTGCGGTAGCGCTGCAGCAGGCCGAGCGCCATCGCGAAGTAGGGGCTCATCGGGGTGATCAGGTTGGTCGCCGAGTCCGCGATCCGGTACACCGCCTGCGTCGTCTCCGGCGACACGTCCAGCAGCATCAGCATCGGCACCACGATCGGGGCCATCAGCGCCCACTGCGCGGAGCCGCTGGTGATCACCAGGTTGATGCAGGTGACCAGCACGATCAGGCCGAGGAACAGCACCAGCGGGTGCACGTTCGCCGACTTCAGCAGCGCCGCGGCGTGGATGGCGAGGACCTCGCCCATGTGGGTCCACTTGAAGAAGGCCAGGAACTGCGAGGCGGCGAAGAACAGCACCACCACCGGCGCCAGGTCGACGACGCCCTTGGCCATCGCGCCCGGGATCTCGCGGGCGGTGGCCAGGCTGCCGGTGGTGCGGCCGTACACCGCGCCGGTCAGCAGGAAGGTCACCCCGAGCAGGTAGGCGACGCCGGTGATGATCGGCGAGTTGAGGATGCCGCCGTCCTCCCCGCGGAACGGCGAGGAGGGCGGGGCCAGCGCGGCCACCAGCAGCGCCACGACGGCCAGCAGGGCGAGCCCGGCGTTGCGCAGACCGCGCCGCTCGACCGCGCCCAGCCGCATCTCGCCCAGCTGCTCGTCGAGCCCGTCGCCGTCCGCGGTCATCCCGGCGGCGCGCTTGGTGAGGACGAACTCGGTGACCAGCGTGATCACCACGGCCAGGAAGATCGCCGAGCCGATCGAGAAGAAGTAGTTGGCCAGCGGGGTGACCACGTAGGTCGGGTCGATGAAGTGCGCCGCCGAGGTGGTCAGCCCGGCCAGCAGCGCGTCGGTCGGGGTGAGCAGCAGCGAGGCGTTGTACCCGGCCGAGATCGAGCCGAACGCGACCACCAGGCCCAGGATCGGGCTGCGGCCGACCGCTTTGAACACCAGCGCGCCCAGCGGGATCAGCACCACGTAGGCGGCGTCGGAGGCGACGCTGCCGCTGATGCCGACCAGCGCGACGACGAACGTCAGGTACTTCGCCGGGACGCGGGTGACGCTGCCGCGCAGCATCGCGTTGAGCAGGCCGCTCTGCTCGGCGACCGAGACGCCCAGCATCACCACGATGATCAGCGCCAGCGGCGGGAACTTGGCGAAGTTCTCCACCGCGTCGCCGATGATGGTGGACAGCCCCTCGGCGGTCAGCAGGCTCTTGACCTGGATGGTCTCGCCGTTCACCGGGGACACCGCGGAGGCGCCCAGGGCGTTGAGCACCGCGCTGAGCGCCACGACCAGGACGGCCATCATCGTGAACAGCCAGAACGGGTGGGGCAGCTTGTTCCCGACGCGTTCGACGCCGCGCAGGAAGCCCAGCAGCAGCGACATCGACCGGGTGGGCCGCGCGTTCTCCGTGTTGGTCAACCGAGCTCCTAGAGATCCTGTCCGGCCGCCCTGGGCCGATGGCGGCCATTCAAATCGGACATGGCGCGATCTGTCAATCCTGACTGTCGACGTGGTGCATCTATTCGGTTCAGATATCGAGAGTGGGGGTAGTATCACGGCCCGTGGGTGGTGACTACGTGCTGGACGACCTCGACCTGGACCTCGTGTCCGCGTTGCAGGAGGCGCCGCGCGCGCCGATCAACGCACTGGCCGACGCGGTGGGCAGCTCGCCGAGCACGGTGGGGCGCAGGTTGCAGCGCCTGCACGCCGAGCGGCTGCTGCGGGTGATCGGCCAGCTGGACTGGACGCTGATCTCCGACACCCACCCGCGGCACGTCTGGATCACCACCGAACCCGGGCGGCTGCAGGACGTCGCCCGCCAGCTCGCCGAACTCCCCGAAGCGCAGTACGTCGCGATGACCACCGGGCGCGCCGACGTGTACTGCACCGTCCGGCCGCTGCGCCGCGAAGCGGTCAAGGACCTGCTGACGCAGCGCATCCCGTCGGTGCCCGGCGTGGCCTCGACGCAGTCCGACCTCGTGCTGAAGCCGTTCGGGCGGGCGGAGGCCTGGCGCATCGACCGCCTCGACGACGACCAGCTCGCCGTCCTCGCCCCGCACCGCATCGCGACGCAGGAAGTGGTTGCGCCGCAAGCGCTTTCCGAGCAGGAGCGGGAGGCGACCCGGCTGCTGCACGCCGATGCGCGGCTCACGTCGAGCGATCTGTCCCGGGCGCTGGGGGTCAGCCAGTCCACCGCGCACCGGTTGATCGCCGGGCTGCTGGAGCGGCAGGTCGTCCGCCCGCGAGTGGAGGTGGAACCCGCGCTGCTGGGGTTCCACCTGGAGGTGGCGCTGTCGCTGTCGACGGAGCCCGGCTCGACCGAGGCGGTCGGGCAGGCGCTCGGGCGGCACCCGTCGGCCCGCTACGTCTCGATGGTCGCGGGCAACGCGACCGTCATCCACCAGGGCGTGTTCCGCGGTGAGGAGCACCTCGCCGACTTCCTGTCCGAGGATCTGGCCGCGCTGCCGGGAATCCGCTCGGTGGAGGTCTCGGTCGTGCTGGACGTGCTGCGCCGCTACTGGATCACCCGCACCGGCACCCGCCTGGGGCAGGCGGACCTCCCGTTCGACCCGCGCTGAGCCGTCCTCGCGCTGCGAGCGCTGCTGGACTCCGAGGACCGCCTCGACGGCACCCCTTGCCGCGCGACGTCCGCGGTCGACCGGCCAGGATCGTCAGGTTCCGGTGGCTCGGGTCAGGTGCAGTCCGATGCCGTAGCCCGGGATGATCGTCAGCGAGTAGGCGTCGACCGGTGCGCGGTCGGCGTCGTAGGCGATGCCGGTCAGCGCCAGCGCTGGCGTTCCCGGTGGCAGGTCGAAGCGGTCCGCCGTCTCGGCGGTCAGGGAGGTGGGTTCGACGCGCTGCAGGCTTTCGGCGACGCGGCTTCCGGCGAGAGCGAGCGCATCGACGACGGTCGCGCTCTCGCGGAGCACGTCGCTGGTGATCTGCTCGGCGACGTGCACCGGGACGATGTCGGTCGCGATCCCGTAGGGGATGCCGTGGCGGAGCCGGACGGCCCGGTAGCGGGTCACCTCCGCGCCGACCGGGATGTGCAGCCGTGCCGCCGTGTCCGGGTCGGCGGCGATGATCTCCTGCGTTCGGTCGAGCTCCTGGACGTGGTTCGCCTCGGCGTCCAGATCGTCCAGGAACCCGGTGTAGACGGGGCCGGACTTCGGGGAGAGCGGCTCGATCGGCAGCTCTTCGGCGACGTAGCTGCCGGAGCCGCGGCGGCTGGTCAGGTAACCGGCCCGGCGCAGATCCGCCAGCGCTTGGCGGATGGTGCTCCGGCTGGCCGACAGGCTGGTGGCGAGCTCGTCCTCGCTGGGGAGCCGTTCGCCGGTTCGGTAGTGACCGGCCAGGATCCGGCCCTTGAGCGACATCGCGATCCGAACGTACAGCGGGCGGTCGGGCCCGGGCGGGCGTGCCATCCGGTCACCCTCGCATTCGGGTCTGCCGGGCCAGCGGTGAAACCGGTCGGTGCGGTGTCGTCACGGCTGCACCTCGGCGAGCTCCCGGCTGATGGCGGCCTTCGTCCCGGCCGGTGCGCGGCTGGCGGAGAGCGCGGTGCGCTGGCTGTCCAGCAGGTCTTGCCGGGTGAAGCCGTGCAGGTCGTGGGCCGCTCGCAGTTCCGCGTTCAACGTGGTCCGGAAGTACGCCGGGTCGTCGGTGTTGAGCGTGACGGCCAGGCCCGACCGAGCCAGTTCGCCCAGCGGGTGCTCCGCGAGGCTGGGGCAGAGCTTGAGGCCGACGTTGGAGCTCGGGGCGACCTCCAGCGGGATTCCCCGATCGGCGAGGTGGTCGACGAGCGCGGGGTCGTCGAGGCAGCGGATGCCGTGTCCGATCCGCTCGGCGTGCAAGGACCGCAGGGCCGCCCAGATGCTCTCGGCTCCGGCCGTTTCCCCGGCGTGCGGCAGCGATGCCAGTCCGTTCGCCCTGGCCTTGGCGAACGACGACGTGAACAGATCCGCGGGGTACCCGTCCTCGACCCCGCCGAGACCGAGCCCGACCACGCCCGCGGGCGCTGACCGGCCGAGCAGGAAGTCCACGGTGGAGTGCGCGGCCGGGTCCTCGGATTCCCGGGAGATGTCGCAGATCCAGCCGAGTTCCACGCCGTGCTCGTCGCGGGCGCGGCGGCGGCCCTCGTCCAGCCCTTCCCGGTACTCCTCCGGCGCGACGCCGCGGCGGATGTGGTTGAACGGCGTGGTGGTGACCTCGGCGTAGCGCACGTTCTGCGCGGCCAGTTCGGCGGCGAGCGCCGCGGTGGCGTCGGCGAAGTCGGCGGCGGTGCGCAACGCGGCCAGTCCGCTGCGGAAGAGCTTGGCGAAGTCCGCGAAGTTCGAGAACTGGTAGAGCTCGGCCAGTTCGTCGGGGGAACCGGCCCCGAGGTCGACGCCGTTGCGCTGGGCGAGCGTCAGCAACGTCGCTGGACGCAGCGAGCCCTCCAGGTGCACGTGCAGTTCGACCTTGGGCAGGCGCTCGATCCAGAAGTCCACGACGTCACCAATCTGGTCTGTCCACCATGCGAATATCTGTCTGGTGCACCGTACTGCATTCTGAGGTGGTGGAACAGGCTGATCTCTCGCCCGGCCCTGCTGGACGACGGGCCCGCGTTCCGGATCCGCTTCTGCGGCAGGTGGTTTCGTGCTGGTCGGCTCGGTGCGGTGCCGGTCAAGGAGCGAAAAGAGCGATATCGGGAATCGTTTTCAGGTAATGTCGGCGTTCAGGTGACGGGTGGACGTGGAGCGCTTCGGTGGTGGTCCGAGCGCTACGGCACTTCTGGAGGACGACTGTGGATGCGGACGAGCTCGGCGCGAGGTTCAGCGCGACGTTCCGGGAGTTCGCCGAGTGCACGCCCCTGGTGTGGGGACCGCTGGGCGATGAGCTGGTCGCCGATGTCGCTCCGGCGCGCGGGGACCGGGTGCTCGACGTCTGCTGCGGGGCGGGGGCTTCGGCGATCCCGGCGGCGGTCGCGACCGGCCCGACCGGTTCGGTGGACGCGGTGGACGTGGCGGGTGGTCTGCTCGCGCTGGGCGAGAAGTTCGCCGCGCAGCGGGGGCTGGCGAACGTCCGCTTCGCCGAAGCGGACGTGACCGAGTGGCAGCCCCCGGACGGCACCGACGCCTACGACGTCGTGCAGTGCTCCTTCGGGGTTTTCTTCCTGCCCGACATGGACGAGTCCGTGCGCCGGTTGGTCGGATTGCTGCGGCCGGGCGGGAAGTTCGGTGCCACCGTGTGGCGGGCGGGCGCGCTCGAGGACTTCGGCAAGGCGCTCTTCGACGTCGCCGAGCAGTACCGGCCGCAGGCCCGGCCGCCCGGTGACGGCCCGCCGGAACCGATCTCGCGGATCAACCGGCCGGAGACCTTGCTCAGCTGGCTGGGCGAGATCGGGTTGGCCGAGCCCGCGGTGCGCACCGTTGCGCGGGCGGTGCCGCTGACCCCGGAGTTCGCCTGGGCGTTCGTCCTGGGCAGCGGCTTCCGCCGCGCGGTCGAGGGGATGGCTCCCGAACGGGTTCGCGCGCTGCGCGAGGACTTCCTGGCGCAGCTCGACGAACGCGGCATCCGGGAGCTCGACATCACGACGCTGGTCGGAGCCGGTCAGCGGCCGGGCTGAACGGCCGGGGGACCTTGCGGAAGCCGACGATGCGCCACCACGTCGCGCAGCGCCAGACCCACTCCAGCGGACCGTACTGGAACCGGGCCAGCCACCAGCGGCTCCACAGGATCTGGACCAGGATGATCCCGGCCGCCAGCGCCAGCAGCAGGTCCCACCTGGTGGATTCGTGCATCCCGAGCAGCTGTCCGAACGGGATGATCAGCAGCGTCGCGGTGACGTAGTTGGTCAGCGCCATCTTCCCGAGCGGTTCGAGGATCGGCGACAGCACCCGCTGGACCGGGGTCCGCAGCAGCAGGAACAACCCGGTGGAGTAGGCGATCGCCATGAGCAGACCGGCGGTGGCGGACGCGCTGCTGAACCCCGCGCTCAGCGGATCCTGCTCCTGCAGCACCAGGAATCCGGCGGAGGCGATCACGGAGACCGCGAACACCGCGGCCAGCTGCCAGCCGAGGCGGTGCAACCTCGCGGGCAGCCCGGACTGGGCCAGCGCGAAACCGGTCAGCAGCAGGCCCGGGATCAGCAGCATCCCGCCGCTGGTGAGGGCGAGCGTCGCGGCGACCATGGCCGCGCCGATCGGGAGGTTGGCCTGCCACGGCAGGAAGCTCATCGGCAGCAGCACCACCAACCCGAAGATCGCGTAGGGCAGCAGCGCTTCGCCGGGCTGCAGGACGTGGTGCAGGGCGCCGAAGGCGGCGAGCACGAGCAGGCGGCGCAGGAGCACGACCCTCGGCTGCGCGGTGCGCTGGCTCGCGTTGCCCAGGAAGATGCCGAAGCCGACCCCGAACAGCAGCGAGAAGATCGGGAAGAACCGCTGGTGGACGAACATGTCCAGCGCGTGCGGAACCGGCAGCTTCTGCATGTCGACGATGCCCCGCAGGTACAGGATCTGCGAGATGTTGACGAACAGGATTCCGCACAGCGCCAGGCCGCGCAGCGCGTCGAGCTCACCGATGTGCCGACCGCCGGAAGCGGCGGAGAGGCGCACCGTCGGTGCCTCGGCCGGAGGCGCTGGACGCCCTGGGGAGTTCGAGATCGGGGGATTCATGCCGCCAAGTCTGCTGGCGCCGAGGGGGTCCGCAACACGGCTCATCGGCTCGCCGACATCGGTCGATCGGCCGGTGTCCGGACCGTCCGGATCGGCCGATCGGCCGAGACGATTCGGGCGCCCCGCGCCGCCGGTCGGCCGGGGCTAGCCCCACTGCGCGGCGATCGGCCGGTAGGACGGGCCGACGATCGGCGGCTCCCCGCCCGCCTCGGTGAACGCCGCCAGCGCACCCACCAGGCCGCGCCGCGCGGCGGCGGGCATCCGCTTGACGATCCGCGCGATCTCCGACCGGCGCCGCGCCGTGACCTTGGCCACCACGTCGGCCCCGTTCGGCGTCAGCGCCACCACGTTCTCCCGCCGCGACACCGGATTCGGCCGCCGGTCGACCAGTTCGGTGCCGATGAGGCGGTCGATCATGCGGGTCGCCGTGGACGGGTTGACCCCCAGCGCTTCGGCGAGCGCGGCCAGCTTGAGCGGCCCCGCGCTGGAGAGCACCACCAGCAGCCGGAACTGGGGCAGCGTCAGCGAGTCCTCGACGGCGGCGACCGAGCGCGCCGAGACCGCCACCAGCAGCCGGGACGCGGTCAGCACCGCGTCGGTGACCGCGTCCACGTCCTCGATAGCCGGGTTGCTGCTGGTCTTCGCTCGGGCCATGTGATTGTTCTACCTCATCGGGATCTCCGGGCACGACGCGCCAGGACCGCGTCCGGGTGTAGGTTCCGGGTGGTGCCGGGGGCTTTCCGGTCCGGTGCCGGGGAATCCGCCCCGGCGGTGCGAAGTGGACTCGTCCGAGCACCGACTGTTGCACTTGGCAACACTTGCTCGGGGCAAGGTAGAGTTGCAGGTCGCCTGCGGATCAAGGACGCGGCGCGGGGCCGCCGATCCGGCCGGGGAACCGGCGGTGGTCGACTCGGAACACCAAGCTCGATGGGGGTTTTGACAGTGGGACGCCTTCGGTCCGCGATCACCGGGCTCTTCGCGCGCTTATACCTCGCGCGCGCCCGCCGGAAGGGGCTGAGCTCCGTCCTGCCGGCAGCGGCGCTCATGCCGCTGCAGCGCACCGGTCTCGACCCCGTCCCGGAGCTCGGCGAGACCCGCGAGCGGGAGCCGATCAGCCGCCTCCCGCTGCCGTTCGCGACCAACGTCTGGCTGGTCACCGGCTACGACGAGGCGAAGGCGGTGCTGGGCGACGCCCGGAAGTTCAGCAACGACTTCACCAACCTGGTCGGGTACGCGGGCGTCACCGCCGAGGACAACCCCGGCGGCCTCGGGTTCACCGACCCGCCGGTGCACACCCGGCTGCGCCGCCTGCTGACCCCGGAGTTCACCATGCGGCGGCTCGCCCGGCTGACCCCGGAGATCGAGGCGATCGTGCAGGAGCGGCTGGACGTGATGGCCGCCGCGGACCAGCCGGTCGACCTGGTCGCCGAGTTCGCGGCGCCCATCCCGTCGCTGGTGATCAGCGAGCTGCTCGGCGTGCCCTACGGCGACCGGGAGGAGTTCCAGCAGCTCAGCGTGGCGCGGTTCGACGTCTTCGACGGGGTGGGCGCGTCGCTGGGCGCGATGTCGCAGTCGCTGGAGTACCTGCACGGCGTGGTGCGCAAGCAGCGCGAGGAACCCGGCGACGGTCTGCTGGGCGCGCTGATCCGCGACCACGGCGACGAGGTCAGCGACCGCGAGCTGGCCGAGCTCGCCGACGGTGTGCTCACCGGCGGCTTCGAGACCACCGCGAGCATGCTGGCGCTGGGCGCGCTGGTCCTGCTCCAGGACCGCGAGCTGCTGGAGCGCGTCCGAGACGACGACGAAGTGGTGCCGGGCCTGGTCGAGGAGCTGCTGCGCTACCTCACCGTCGTGCAGGTGGCCTTCCCCCGGTTCGCCCGCGAGGACGTGGAGATCGCCGGAACCCGGATCGCGCAGGGCGACGTGGTGCTGTGCTCGCTGAGCGGCGCGGACCGGGACGCGGTGCTCGGCCCGGACGTGGAGAGCTTCGACCCGGACCGCAAGCCCACCTCCCACCTGGCCTTCGGCCACGGCCTGCACCGCTGCATCGGAGCGGAACTGGCCCGCATGGAACTGCGAGCGGCCTACCCGGCCCTGGTCCGCCGCTTCCCGGACATCCGCCTGGCGGTCCCGGCATCGGAACTCCAGTTCCGAAAGGCCTCGATCGTCTACGGCCTGGACTCCCTACCAGTACACGTGAAGTAACCAGTACATCCCCGGACAGAGCGCTGCGGAGGCAAGAGCCCCCGCAGCGCTTTTGCCGTTGAAGCGGAACTTCAGACACGTTCCGTCCCCGGCCTCGCCCAAAACCCAGCGCGGTGCCCACCCGGTATGACTGCTGTCGGAAGGGGCGGTGACGGGTTTCCTGTGTTCTTCGTGGGGCGTTGTGTCTGCGGCCGTGGCTCGGAACGCCAGCGCGGTACCTACCCGGTATGACTGCCGTCGGAGGGGGTTTCCTGTGTTCTTGGTGGGGCGTTGTGTCTTGGTCCGTGGTTCGGAACGGTTGTGCGGTGTCCACGCGGTATCACCGCCGTCGGAGGGGTGGTGAGGGCTGCGATTTCGATTGAAATTGGCGTATGTCGCCACTGGAGGTTCCGTCGAGAAGGTGACGGCGCCAATTTCGATTGAAATTGCATCCCCCAAGGCGACCCCCCTACCGCTTTGAACCCAAACCCAACCCCCACGCAAACGGCACCTTTCCTCGTCAACCCCACCCGACTATCACCACCGACCCCCCGGTGACTCTCCCCACCGCCGCGTCTGAGCGCGTCTCCTCATCGTCGCACCCCGGTCGCCTAGTTCGGTATACCGCCACAATCACGACCGCGTGCCACCAGAACCAACCCACGTCCGTCGTAGGCCGACTGACAAGCAGTTTCCCCACCCGTCCAACTCCCCAACGGCATCGCCCATCCGGTATCCCAAATGCTACGGTTGCGATCGGAACGGCCGGAGGACAACGGAGGCGCCATGCTGATCACCAACGTCCGCCCGTGGGGCGGACCGCTCGCCGAGATCGTCGTCGAGAACGGCCGGATCAGCTCGATCACCCCGCTGGAGTCCGAAGTGGACTCCCCGGGGCCCGGTGCGGTCGACGGGCGCGGGAGGCTCGCGCTGCCGTCGTTCGCCGACGTGCACTGCCACCTCGACTCGACCCGGCTGGGCCTGCCGTTCCGCCCGCACACCGGGAGCCCCGGCATCTGGCCGATGGTGATGAACGACCGCGAGAACTGGCGCGACGCCGAGTGGTCGGTGGCCGATCGCGCCACGTACACGCTCGGTCGCATGATCGCGCAGGGCACGACGCGCGTCCGCAGCTACGCGCAGATCGACGCCGACTGCGGCCTGGAGCGCTTCGAGGGCGTGCTCGCCGCGAAGGAAGCGCACCGGGACCGGTGCGAGGTGGAGATCATCGCGTTCCCGCAAGCAGGTCTGCTGCGCGAGCCCGGTGTCCCGGAGCTCGTCGACGAGGCGCTGGCGTCCGGGGCGGCGGTGGTCGGCGGGATCGACCCGTGCACGCTGGACCGCGACCCGGTCCGCCATCTGGACGTCCTGTTCGGGCTGGCCGAGAAGCACCAGGCGCCCGTCGACATCCACCTGCACGAGCCGGGCGAGCTCGGGGTGTTCTCCGTCGACCTGATCCTGGAGCGCACGCGCGCGCTGGGCATGACCGGCCAGGTCACCATCTCGCACGCCTACGACCTCGGCGGCGTCTCGGAGAGCACGACCCGGCGGCTGGTGGAGGAGTTCGCCGAGCTGGACGTCTCGATGGCCACGGTCGCGCCCGCGCAGCACCGCTCGCTGCCGCTCGCCGACCTCACCGCGGCCGGGGTCCGCGTCGGCCTGGGCGAGGACGGCCAGCGCGACTACTGGTCGCCCTACGGCAACGCGGACATGCTGGACCGGACCTGGCAGCTGGCCTTCACCAACCGCTTCCGCGCGGACGAGCTGATCGAGCACTGCCTCGCGGTGGCATCCCGGGGCGGCGCGTCGATCCTCGACCGGAACCTGCCCCGCCTGTCCTCGGTGGCGGACCGCCCCGGTCTGGCGGTCGGCGACCAGGCGGACCTCCTGCTGGTGGACGGCGAAACCCCGACGGCGGCGGTGATGGACCGCAGCCGCGACCGGACCGTCCTGCACGACGGCCGGGTGGTGGCCGAGGCCTGCGAGCTGCTGGGCTGATCGTCCTGCCGCAACTTCCATTGAGGTTTTTCCAACCTCGTTCTGCGTGGCGGTGCCGGTGGCGGAACCTCAGCGCCCGCCTGGCTGTGGGTGCCCTGACTGATGTATGCCAATACACGGCGTCAGGGCCGTCCTCGCCAGGCGAACGCTGAGAACCCGCGGCGGTGCAAGCTGCGAGGGTGGGCTATGCGCCTGGCGGCGCATGCGACACCTGCCGACCGGTGCCGGTCGCCCTTCGCGGCTGCGGTCCACGGGCAGGATGAAAAAGGCTCATTGAAGTCGGACATCTGATTTCAATGGAAATTGCGGTCGGGGAACCCATCGGCGGCGGCCGGGGTGCGGTCGCCGGTCAGGACGAGGGGATTCCATTCCTACAAGGCGGTGGGGGAGCGCACCCGCGAGGATGTGGTGATGGTCAACCGAATCATCCCCTACATCGCCGGTGACACCGCCGCGGCCAAGGGGTTCTACGGCGAAGTTCTCGGGCTTGAGGTCGCGATGGAGGACCCGGTCCTGTGCCTGCGGTCGCCGGGGAACCCCTCGGCGCAGCTCATCGTCTCGCCACCGGGCATGGAGGATCCCGAGCCGCGGTTCGGGATCGACCTCGGCGAACCGGCCGCCGTCGACGCGGCGCACGCCGAGGCGGTGCGTCGCGGGCTGCGCGTCGTCTACCCGCTGACGAACGAGCCCTGGGGTGTGCGCCGCTTCTTCGTCGAAGACCCCACCGGCACGGTGGTCAACGTGCTCGCCCACCTGCCCTGAGCCGTCCGGCGATTTCGCGAGAAATCGACACCTCGTCCACGTGCGGAACGACGGTTTCGCGCGAAATCGCCCCGGGCGGCAGAACTGGAACCGACAGCGCGGGGCGTTTCCGCTGGTCCGAGATCTTCCGATACGCCGGTGCATCCGATACGCTCGTGCATCCGCACTTCGGGAGGGCTCCGGTGGATGCGCAACGGCGGGTGACCAAGCGGCGGGGGCAGACCCGGCAGCGGCTGCTCGACGCCGCGCTGGTCGTGTTCGCCGCCGAGGGGTTCGGGCGGTCGACCATCGAGCAGGTCTGCGACCGCGCCGGGTACACGCGCGGCGCGTTCTACTCCAACTTCGCCTCGCTGGAGGAGCTGTTCCTCGCGATGTGGGAGCGGCACTCGCGCCGGATGCTCGCCGAGGTCGAAGCGGCGCTCGACGCGGCGCGCACGGCCGGTGTGGATGACGTCCGGACGGCGGTCGAGCGGCTGCTCGACGCCGTGCCGGTGGACGACGACTGGTACCGGGTGACCGCCGAGTTCAGCGCGCACGCGCTGCGGAACCCGGCGCTGCGGCGGGTCGTGGTGGCCCGCGAGGAGGCGATCGCGGCGGCGATCGTGCCCGGGATCGAGGCGCTGCTCAACCGGATCGGGCGGCGGGTGCCGGATCCGGTGGCGCTCGGGCAGGCGCTGGTCGCGGTGCACGACGGGACCGCCGTGCAGTGCCTGATGGAACCCGGCGACCCGGTCGTGCAGCGGCGCCGGGTCGATCTGTTCGAGCAGGTCGTGCTGGCCTACAGCGTGGAGGGATGAACGTGGACACCGAACCTGACGTCATCGTGGTCGGCGCCGGGCTGGCCGGGCTGGTGGCGACCTACGAGCTGGTCCGGGCCGGGCGCCGGGTGGTCGTCGTCGACCAGGAGAACCGCGCCAACCTGGGCGGGCAGGCGTTCTGGTCGCTCGGCGGGCTGTTCCTGGTGGACAGCCCGGAGCAGCGGCGGCTGGGTGTGCGGGACTCCTACGAGCTGGCGCTGCAGGACTGGCTGGGCTCGGCCGGTTTCGACCGCGACGACGAGGACCGCTGGGGGCGCCAGTGGGCCCGCGCCTACGTGCACTTCGCGGCCACCGAGAAGCGGCAGTACCTGCACGACCTCGGGCTGCGGCTGACCCCGCTGGTCGGCTGGGCCGAGCGCGGTGGCGGGGTCGCCGGCGGGCACGGCAACTCGGTGCCCCGCTTCCACCTCACCTGGGGCACCGGCCCCGAGGTCGTCCGGGTGTTCGCCGAACCCGTGCTGGCCGCCGAGCGGCGCGGCCTGGTCCGGTTCGCCTTCCGCCACCAGGTCGACGAGCTGATCGTGCAGGACGGCGCCGTGGTGGGGGTGCGCGGCACCGTGCTGGAACCCTGCGATGCCGACCGCGGGGTGGCCTCGTCGCGCGTCGCGGTGGGCGACTTCGAGCTGCGGGCCGAGGCGGTGGTGGTCGCCTCCGGCGGGATCGGGCACAACCACGAGCTGATCCGGGCGAACTGGCCGGTGGACCGGCTGGGACCGTGCCCGGAGACGATGATCTCCGGGGTTCCCGCGCACGTGGACGGGCGGATGATCGGGATCACCGAGGCCGCCGGCGGGCGCATCGTGAACCGGGACCGGATGTGGCACTACACCGAGGGGATCCACAACTGGGACCCGATCTGGCCGGACCACGCGATCCGGATCCTGGCCGGGCCGTCCTCGCTGTGGTTCGACGCCAACGGGGAGCGGATGCCCGCCCCGTGCTTCCCCGGGTTCGACACCAACCGGACCATGAAGCAGATCCTGTCCACCGGGTACGACTACTCGTGGCTGGTGCTCACCCAGTCGATCCTGGCCAAGGAGTTCAGCCTGTCCGGCTCCGAGCAGAACCCGGAGATCACCGGCAAGGACCTCAAGCTCACCCTGTCCACCCGCCTGGCGAAGGGCGCGCCGGGCCCGGTGGACGCGTTCAAGAACAAGGGCGTGGACTTCGTCGTCGCGGACAACCTGCGCGAGCTGGTGGCGGGCATGAACGCGCTCGCCCGCGGCCCGCAGCTCGACCACGACGCCCTCGAGCGGCAGATCGTCGCGCGCGACCGGGAGGTCGAGCACAAGCACACCAAGGACTTCCAGCTGATGGCGGTGAACAACGCGCGCCGCTACTTCGCGGACAAGGTGTCCCGGGTGGCCAAACCGCACCGCATCCTCGACCCGGCGCACGGTCCGCTGATCGCGGTCCGGCTCAACGTCCTGACCCGCAAGACCCTGGGCGGGGTGCAGACCAACCTCGACTCGCAGGTGATCGGCGCGGACGGAATCCCGCTGCCCGGCCTGTACGCGGCGGGCGAGGTGGCCGGTTTCGGCGGCGGTGGCGTGCACGGCTACAACGCCCTGGAAGGCACCTTCCTCGGCGGCTGCATCTTCTCCGGCCGAGCGGCCGGGCGAGCCCTGGCCCGAAGCCTCTGAGATCGAGGTGGTGGGCTGAACGAGTGATGTGCGGGTGATCACGTGATCACCTTTCGTGCTTAGTCGCCGTTGACCTGCCCGTTTCGCCAGCTTCCCCCGGTCGGCAGATCGGCGCCGGAGGATCGCCGGGATCGATCAGCTGCGGTGCCCCGCCCATGCAGCTCTGACCAGGCCTGATTCCGCTGTGCGGACGCTCACAGTGCACAGTGGATCGTGAAAGGCCAAGCGCGGCGGGTAACATCCGGCGAGCTGGGAGAACACGGTCGTCGGGGGTCCAGGTGGCGCAGCGGTTTCACGCGGAACGCGCAGCCGAGCACGGGCAGCGGTTCGAGCAGCTGCTCGACGAGCACTCCCAGGTCCTCTACCTGCTCGACGACGCGGCCGCGCTGCGCGGCCTGGCGCGGCGGGTCCGCGAGGAGACCGGCGCGCACATCGGCCTGGCCGGTCCGGTCGAAGCCGAGCAGGTGCTGGTGCTGCGGCAGTGGAACGGAACCTGGGCGACCGGCCTGCACGACCTGCACGTCCCGATGGGGCTGGGGCTGGGCGGGTTGGCCGCGGCCGAGCGCCGCCCGGTGTGGGTGGCCGACTACTGCGCTTCCGAGCTGATCACGCACGACTTCGACGTCCCGATCTCGGCGGACGGGATCAAGACCATGCTCGCGGTGCCGATGGTCCGCGCGGGCCGGGTGCAGGGCGTGGTCTACGCGGCGATGCGCGAGGTGTCCTACTTCGGCGGCAGGCAGCTCGACGCCGCGGTGAACCTCGCCGACACCGGTGGTCTGGCGCTGCAGACGGCTTCGGCCGCCCGCCGCCAGCGGGAGCAAGCGGCAGCGGCCGAGCGCCGTCGGATCGCCGCGGAACTGCACGATTCGGTCGGAGCGCGCCTGTTCCACATCGGCGCCGAACTTCGCGATCTGCGCACGCACGCCCGGGAGAGCAGCGAGCTGCTGGACCGGCTGGCATCGCTGGAGGACCAGCTGGCGGAAACGGCGTCGGCGTTCCGCGACTCGGTGCACGCCCTCGACCACGACGAACCGACCGGTGACCTGGCCGCGGCCCTGACCCGCGACTGCGCGGCCTTCCAGCGCCGCACCGGCACGTCCGCGCAAGCGGTGCAGATCGGCCAGGTCCCGGACTGCGGCGGGCACCGCACGCGGGTCCTGCTCGCAGCGGCCCGCGAAGCGCTGCTCAACGTCGAGAAGCACGCCGGTGCCCGATCGGTGCTGATCAGCGCGATCGCGCTGGACGGCGGGATCGCGATCTCGGTGGCCGACGACGGGAAGGGCTGGTCCGAGCCCGCGGGCAACGGGATCGGCCTGCGCACCACCGCGGACCGGCTGGCGGAGCTCGGCGGCACGCTGTCGGTGGTGGCCAACGAGGACGGCGGCCTGACGGTGCGGATCTGGATCCCGCTGCCGTGACGGAGATCCGCCTCGTGGTCGTCGACGACCACCCGGTGGTCGTCGACGGGGTGCGCCTCCTGCTCCGCGACGACCCGGCGATCCGGGTGGTCGGCGGCGCGACCGACGCCGCATCGGCGGTCCGCCTGGCCACCCGGACCCGCCCCCACGTGGTCCTGCTGGACCTGCGCCTCCCGGACGCGGTGGCCAGCGAACTGGTCGCCCCGCTGCGCAAAGCGGCCCCGGAAGCCCGCATCGTGGTCTTCACGGCCTACCGCGACCACGCAGCCCTCCGAGCCACCCTCGAAGCGGGTGTCGACGGCTGCATCCTCAAGGACGCGGGCGCAACGGACCTGGTCGCAGCGGTCCACCAAGCGGCGAGCGGAATCCAGATCTTCGACCCCCGCGTGGACGACCGAGCGGCCCCGAGAATGCGCTCCCGCCTCCACGAAACGGGCCTCACCCAACGAGAGTACGACGTCCTCCGCCACGCAGCGGCAGGCCGAACGAACCCGGAGATAGCGGAACAACTGGGCCTGACCCGCCACACGGTAACGGGCTACCTGCGCAACGCGATGCGAAAGCTCAACGCCCGCAACAGAATCGAACTGATCACCAAAGCAGCGAAGTCCGGCCTGCTCTGACACCAGCGCAATGGGAACACCCTGCGATCACGGCCGTCGCATCGGTGTCGAGTATTGACGGATTCGGGCTCTGGTGTGGTTGTCGTGGGGCTTATGCCATGGCGGTAGGAACCGGCCGCCTTGGCGTGCCGAAGGATGCGGTCGGCTGGTGAGCCCGGCTTGTCCTTAGGCGCCTCGTTTCCCTGGCCGGGGGCCGGTGGTCGTTTTGGCGGGGGCGGATTTCTCCCGAAATCGGGCTCTCCTGTCGCATCTGTGGGTGTCCGGGGGCGGCAGTACCGGGGGAGCGGTGGTGATAGTCGGGCGAGGTTGGGGGAGGAGGGGTGCGGCGGAGGTTGGGGGCAAAGCGGTAGGTGGTCGGCTTGTGGGGGTAGCGATTTCGCATGAAATCGGCGTTGTCGACGGAACCTGCGGTGGTGAGGTGGCCCGATTTCAAGCGAAATCGCGCCCGACCGGCAAGGTGACCACAAGGTGGATCCGCCTCCGCAGGGAACCGAGGCTCCCAAGGGCAAGCCTGGCTCAACCCCCAACCGCATCCTTCGGCACGTCCAGACGACCGATTCCTACCGCCATGACACAAGCCCCGGCGCGCCCACGAACACAGCACACGAGTCCGAAATCGGCATCGTTGACAACGAAGGCTTCGGTTGGCGGCGCAGCCGTTTTCGAGAGGAATCCCTGACGCCACCACCGAGACTTCAGCGGCTCGATCACGGCCCCGCCGACGACCGTGCTCGCAGTCACCGGGAAGTCCGATCCTGCGGTGGCGCGAAAAGCAAACGTCCGCGAACTCGCTGAACCGACCCACCAGGACGTCAGCTCGTGCGGCCCGGGCCTTGCCCGCAGTCCCCGAGCTCTGTATCACCACCTTCGGTGAGGTGCCGAACCTCACGCGATTTCGATTGAAATTGCCTCACCTCGCCACCGCAGGTTCCGTCGCCAACGACGGCAATTTCGATTGAAATCGCTGCACGCCCGAGGTGACCACCTACCGCTTTGAACCCAACTCAACCCCGTGCCCGACCGGCCCCTTCTTGTCGTGACCCCACCCGGCTATCACCACCGATCCCCTGGCCCAGGTCTTGTGTCACCGACCGCCGAACCCGGCCTCCCGATGGTCAACCCGGCGGCAAGACCGCCCCCCCCCGGTGGTCTTTCGGGGTTTTGAGCACAGCTGGTGGGTGTGTCACCGCCCCAGGGCCTTGTGCCTCCACCTGATCGAGTGATTGAAACAAGTGTTCGACACTGGCAGTGTGGGGATATGGATGTCATGGCGCTGGTGTCTCGGTCTCATGTGGACGGTGTGGGTCCACACGAGGCGATGGCGGCGTGCTCCGATGCCGAACTGGAGGCCGTGATCACCGAGACTGAGGCGGTGATGCGTGCCGCGATGGCGCTTCAGGTGCAGGCGATCGCCGAGGCTGAGAACCGGGGCCTCCCGGCCGCGCAGGGCGCGCGGAAGACGGAAGCGTGGGTGCAGAACAAGCTGAACCTTGCTGGTGGTGAGGCGAAGTCGCGGGTGCTGGTGGCGCGGATGGCCACCGAGCACACCACCCTGCACGGCGTCCCGGTCCCGGCGGAGCTCCCGGCCACCGCCGCAGCTATCAAGGCTGGCGCGATCACGGTCGCGCATGCACGCGTGATCATCGACGGCATCCGCAGGATGGCCCCGGTCAGCACACCGGCGGAGCTGGGGCAGGCCGAGGCGATGCTGGCCGGGTATGCCCGCGAGTGCTCGCCGCACGAGTTGGGCAAGCTGGCTGAGCGGGTCCGCTACTACTTCGACCAGGACGGTGCCTACCGTGCTGAGGAAACCCAGCACGCGCTGCGGGAGCTGCACTACGGCACGGCCGCCGACGGCATGACCGTGATCAACGCCCGCCTCGACCGAGAGACCGGCGCGAAGTTCCGCGCCGCCCTCCAGCCCCTCGCAGCACCCCGCCCCGCCGACAACGGTGAGCCCGATCCGCGCACACCGGGGCAGCGCAACGCCGACGCCCTCGACACGCTGCTGGACATCGCCTTGGGCTCCGACCGGCTTCCGCGTTCGGGTGGGCAGCGCCCGCACATCACGGTCACGATCGACTTCGACGACCTCACCCAAGCGCTCCGCTCCGAGCAGAACGGTCTGCCGGGCACGTTGACCGCGACTGGCCAGCCCATCACGGCCGAGAACGTCCGCCGCCTGGCCTGCGACGCGGAGATCCTGCCGGTCGTCCTCGGCAGCGACAACCTGCCCCTCAACATCGGCCGTGCGGAACGCACCGCACCCCCGCATCTGCGGGCGGCTCTGCTGCTGCGGGACGGCACGTGCGCGTTCCCGTCCTGCGACCGCCCGCCCGGCACCCCCGACGCCCACCACATCCAATCCTGGATCGACGGCGGTCCCACTGACCTGTCCAACCTCGTCATGCTCTGCGGCCACCACCACAGGGCCATCGATCAGCGGCACTGGAGGATCACCATCGAAAACGGCCGCCCGATCTTCACCCCACCCACCACAGTGGACCCGCTACAGCGGCCCCGACCGGGCGGCCGCCCCACCGGGACCGACCACAACACACTCCTGCGCGAGGTGATCCCACGACCACGCCAACCAGCAAACACACACGCCCGCACCTGAACCGCCCCACCACCTGGGGCGGCCACCCCCGCACGCCCGGACAACGCGGACACGAGCAGCCCAACGCCAACGCCCCCAGGCACGAACCACTGCATCCCAAAACTGCAGGTCACGGACACAATGACAGGCATGTGAGATCAAACCGAGCCGCGCGAGCGATCTCCAACCAGAACCGCTCGCAACCGATCTTTGAAATCCCAGTTCAAAGCCACCAAGAACACCAAGCCCTGTCACCGGCTCCCAGAGCCGGTCCCCATTGAGGCGGTCGTCGTACCGGATGGCTGGGCAGCGTCGTCGCTGTCCCCGGCTCCCCGAGCCCGTCCCCTCTTGAATCGCGAACAGCTGTCGCTCTCGTCGATGGTGATCAGCCGCCCCAGCTGTCGGCCCCGATTGCGCGGGCAGACACCTGGTCTCGGCCCGTGGGAAAGAGCTGCGGCAGCGAAGAACCACGCTCCTGGCGGCCTCCTCCGCCACTGCCGCCGTCCCACCGCCCGTTCTCAATCCCGACGCATGGTCGCCGTCGTCGCTGGGTAGTCGACGGAGAGGTGCCGGAGGAGTGTTGGGGGCGGTTCGATGCGCACGGTGTCGGTCTTGCCGCATCCGGTGAAGGAGGAGCTGGGCTGGATTCCGATGTCCGACGGCACCCGGCTGGCCGCGCGCATCTGGCGGCCGGTGAGCTCGGACGCCGAACCGGTTCCGGCCGTGCTGGAGTTCATCCCGTACCGGCAGCGCGATCTCACCGCGCGCCGGGACCACGTCAACCACCCGTACCTGGCCGGGCACGGTTACGCGTGCGCGCGGGTGGATCTGCGCGGCAGCGGTGATTCCGAGGGGCTGCTCGTCGACGAGTACCTCGAGCAGGAGCTCCAGGACGGTGCGGAGGTCCTCGCCTGGCTGGCCGACCAGCCGTGGTGCAGCGGGCGCACCGGCATGATGGGCATCTCCTGGGGCGGGTTCAACGCCCTGCAGGTCGCTTCCCGCCGTCCGCCGAGCCTGGCCGCCATCGCCGTGCTGAGCTGCAGCGACGACCGGTATGCCGACGACGTGCACTACATGGGCGGGTGCCTGCTGGGCGACAACCTGTCCTGGGCGTCGACGATGTTCGCCTACAACTCGTGCCCGCCGGATCCCGCGACCTTCGGGCCGGGCTGGCGGCACCAGTGGTACGAGCGGCTGGCGGCGTGCGAGCCGTGGTTGGTGGAGTGGCTGCGCCACCAGCGCCGGGACGCCTTCTGGGAGCACGGTTCGGTCTGCGAGGACTACCGCAGCGTCGCTTGTCCCGTCCTGGCGGTGAGCGGTTGGGCCGACGGCTACTCCAACGCCGTCTTCCGGCTGATGCAGCACCTCGACGTGCCGCGGCGCGGCCTCATCGGCCCCTGGTCGCACAAGTACCCGCACCTCGGCCAGCCGGGCCCGGCCATCGGTTTCCTGCAGGAACTGGTCCGCTGGTGGGACCACTGGCTCCGGGACGTCGACAACGGGGTGATGGACGGCCCGATGTTGCGGGTCTGGATGCAGGACAGCGTGCCGCCCTCCACCGCCTACGACGAACGCCCGGGGCGCTGGGTGGGCGAGCCCGCGTGGCCGTCGCCGCACGTGCAGCGGATGCGCTGCCCGCTGGGCCAGCACCTCATCGCCCGCCCCGGCGAAGCACCGCCGTCGCGGCCGCTGTCGGTCGAGTCGCCGCTGTCGGTGGGCCAGTTCGCCGGGAAGTGGTGCTCCTACAACGCGCCGCCGGACCTGCCGTACGACCAGCGCGAGGAGGACGGCGGGTCGCTGGTGTTCGACACCGCTCCGCTGGCCGAGCGCTGCGAGATCCTCGGCGGGCCGGTGGCCGAGATCGACCTCGAGGTGGACCGGCCGTCGGCGATGCTGGCGGTGCGGCTCTCCGACGTCGCGCCGGACGGCAGGGCCACCCGCGTCACCTACGGCTTGCTCAACCTCACCCACCGCGATGGCCACGCCGAACCGGCCCCGCTGCAGCCGGGCGTCCGCTACCTGGTCCGGGTGCAGCTCAACGGTGTCGCCCAGGCCTTCCCGCCGGGCCACCAGATCCGGATGTCGCTGTCCACCTCCTACTGGCCGCTGGCCTGGCCGCCGCCCGAGCCCGTCCAGCTGACCGTGCACCCGGAGAACAGCGCGCTGGAGCTGCCGATCCGACCGGTGGCCGAGCCGGACGAGGTGGCGGCCCCGGTGTTCGCCGAACCCGAGGGCACGGCCCCGCTGACCACCACCCAGCTGCGGCACGGGGAGCAGCGGTGGACGGTGTCCCGCGACCTCGTCGGCTACGAGTCGGCGCTGGAGGTGATCAAGGACCTCGGGGTGGTCCGCTTCGACGACATCGACCTGGCGGTGACCCGCCGCGCGTGCGAGCGCTACAGCTGGACCGCGGACGAGTTCGACTCGGTGCGCGGGGACATCGAGTGGACCATGGCGTTCGAGCGCGGCGACTGGTCGGTGCGCACCGTGACGCGGACCGTGCTGACCTCCACCGGGACCGATTTCCGCCTGCACGCCGAGCTGGACGCCTACGAGGGCGACGAGCGCGTGTTCTCCCGCAACTGGCAGCGGTCCATCCCCCGCGACCAGGTGTGAGTGTTTGTTGATCAGGAAATCGCGGGAAACCGGTTGGCGGAGCGGAGCCGGAGTCCGCGGGGGGAGTCGAGGGCGTTGCGCATGACCAACGTGTTCGTCGTGGGACTTGATGAGCGCAATCTCGCGCTGTTGCGCGGTTCGTCCCCGCAGCGCTGCCGGTTCCGAGCCCTGTTCGGCAAGTCGGAGGTGATGCCCGCCTCGGCGGACTTCCCCGCGCTGCTGGACGAGGCGCACCGCAGGCTCGATTCGTTCCGCGGACCGATCGACGCGATCGTCGGCTACTGGGACTTCCCGGCCACCTCCCTGGTGCCGGTCCTGTGCGCCGACTACGGCCTGCCCGGACCGCGGCTGGAGCCGGTGATCAAGTGCGAGCACAAGTACTGGAGCCGTCTGGAGCAGTGCAAGGTCACCGATGCGCACCCGAAGTTCGAGCTGGTCGACCCGGCCGACGACACCGGCCTGCCGACCGGGCTGCGGTTCCCGGTGTGGCTCAAGCCGGTCAAGTCCTACAGCTCGGTGCTGTCGTTCCGCGTCGCCGACCTCGCCGGGCTGGGCCGGACGATGTCGGAGATCTGGCAGGGCATCGACCAGGTGGGGAAGTCCTTCGACGCGGTGCTGGGCGGTCTCGAGCTCCCGCCCGAGATCGCCGCTGCCGGTGGCCGGGCGTGCTTGGCCGAGGAGGAGATCGGCGGCGTCCAGGCCACCGCCGAGGGCTACTGCTTCCGCGGCGAACCGCACGTGTACGGCGTGGTCGACTCGGTGCGCTACCCGGGTTCGGCGAGCTTCCTCCGGTACCAGTACCCCTCCCGGCTGCCCGCCCCGATCCAGCAGCGGATCGTGGACATCAGCACGAGGGTGATCCGCCAGATCGGGCTGGACTCGACGACCTTCAACATCGAGTTCTTCTGGGACCAGGCCGACGACGAGCTGAAGATCCTGGAGATCAACCCGCGGCTCTCCCAGTCCCACGCACCGCTGTTCGAGCTGGTCGACGGCGTCTCGAACCACCACTGCATGGTGCGGATCGCCTTGGGCGAGGAACCCGAGATGCCGTGCGGGCGGGGCAGGTACGCCGTCGCGGCCAAGTGCTTCCTGCGCTCCTTCACCGACGGCGTGGTGCGGAGCGCCCCGACCGCGCAGCACATCGCGCAGCTGCACCGGGAGATGCCCGAGGCGATCGTCGACGTGGTGGCGCACGAGGGAACGCGGCTCTCCGAGCTGACCGTGCAGGACAGCTACAGCTACGAGCTGGCGACCTGCTACCTGGGCGCCCGGGACGAGGGCGAGTTGGTGGACAAGTTCCACCGGTGCGCGGATCTGCTGCCCTTCACCCTCGACGAGCCGGGGCGGCGCGGGTGAACCGCCGGGCGCTGCCCCCTCATCTGTGGGGTCTGGCTGTGCGAGCTGCGTCTCACCCGCCCGCCCGGGGCTGCGCACGCAGTGGAATCGTCGCAGGTCAAGGGGTTTCGGCGGGGTGTGCGCGCTGGTTGCCCGACGAACCCGGTGGAGAGGCTTGGAGGCATGAACAAGACCTCGAACCTGGTGCTCATCGTCGTCGTCGGAGTGGTTGCTGTCGGCCTGCTAGTCCTCGCCGTCGCCACGCAGTGAGCCTGCCGCGCGTGCCGGACGTCCACTTCAGACACTAGAGCGGGGCCAGCGTCGGCGCGTCCAGGTCGAGGTGCTTCCGGGCCTGGATCTCGCCGCAGTGGTAGGAGCGCTCGGCGGAGATCTGGAGAGCTCGCCCGAAGCACTGCCGGGCCTGCGCGGTGCGGCCGTCGGCCATCGCGTTCTGCCCCAGCTGGCACAGGACTTCCACGACCTCCGTCCACAGTGCCAGCTCCTCGGCGATGCGCAGCCCTTCGCGGTGCATCCGCGCCGCCCGGGCCCGGTCGCCGTCCAGCTCGGCCAGCAGGGCCAGCGACCGCGACGCGCGCAGCTGGCCCCACCGGTCGCCCAGCTCCTCGAACAGCGCCGCGGCGCGCTCCACGTCGGCGCGGCGGTCCTCGGCCGCCCGCTCGACCAGCGCTGCGGCCTCGGTCCAGCGGTCCCGGTGCGCGCGGGCGTCGGCCAGGCTCTGCTCCAGCAACCGCACGCCCCGGTCGTGCTCGACGTCGTCCAGCAGCCCGGTGCCGATGAACCACCGCAACCGCGCCCGCAGCACGGGGTCGGTGACCTCCGCCAGGTCCGGCAGCGGAGCCGCGCTCGGCGAGGTCCGCAGTTCGACCCCGGCCAGCCAGCCGCGCGCCGCAGCGCGCAAAGCCGATGACCCGCCGTCCGCGGTGATCGCGGCCTGCAACGAGCGGCGGGCTTCGCCGTGGCGTCCGCGCAGGTACCAGTACCAGGTCATCGCGTTCACCAAGCGCATTGCCGCATCGGCGTCCTCGTGCCGGATCGCCAGGTCCAGCGCGCGGCGGAGGTTGACGGTCTCGGCGTCCAGCCGGGCGAGGTGGTGCTGCTGCTCGCGGCCGCGCAGCCCCAGCGCAGCCCGCTCGGCGAGCTCGACGTAGTAGCGCACGAACCGGTCGCGCACGGCGTCGCGCTCACCGGCCTCGGCGAGGCGTTCGGCGCTGTAGGCCAAAACCGACTCCAGCAGCCGGAACCGGTCGCCGTCGCGGACCACCAGCGAGCGGTCCACCAAGCGGGACAGCAGGTCCAGCACCCGGGGCTCCGGGGTGTCCTGATCGGAGCTGACCGCCTGCGCGGCTTCCAAGGTGCAGCCGTCGGCGTGCACCGCCAGCCGCCGCAGCACGATCCGCTCGTCCGCGCTGAGCAGCTCCCAGCTCCAGTCGATCATCGCGCGCAGCGTCTGCTGCCGGGACGGGCGACCGCGACCGGGCCCGGACGGCAGGGCGAACCGGTCGTCCAGGCTCTCGGCCAGGCGCTCCGGCCCGAACATCCGAAGCCGCGGCGCGACCAGCTCCAGCGCCAGCGGAATGCCGTCCAGCCGACGGCAGATCGCCGACACGGCCTGCACGTTCCCCGCGTCGAGCGCGAAACCGGGGACCGCGGCCGCCGCGCGCTGCACGAACAGCTCGACCGCGCTGCAGCGGGCAGCCGCCGGGAGGTCGGCCGCGTCGTCCGGCAGCTCCAGCGGTGGCACCGGCCGGACGATCTCGCCGGGCACGTCGAGCGGTTCCCGGCTGGTCAGCAGCAGCCGCGCACCGGGCGCGCCGGCCAGCAGCCGCTCGGCCAGCACCGCGACCTGCTCCAGCACGTGCTCGCAGTTGTCCAGCACCAGCAGCAGGTCCTTGCCCGCCGCGATGTCGGCGAGGTGCAGGTCCGGCCCGACCGCGGACTCGCACAGCCCCAGCGCCACCACGATCCGGTCGGCGATGTCGTCGGCGGAGGCGGTGCGGTCCAGCCCGGCCAGCTCGACCAGCCACACCCCGTCCGGGAACCGCAGCCCGTCGGCGGCGGCCAGCGCCAGCCGGGTCTTGCCGACCCCGCCTGGCCCGGTCAGCGTCACCAGCCGCGCGCCCTGTTCCGCGAACGGGGCGCGGACCTCGGCGATCTCCGCGTCCCGCCCGATGATCGGCGTCAGCGGCGTGGGCAGGTTGCTGCGGGTGCGCGGCGCGACGGGCGCGGCCAGCTGCGGTTCCTGGCGGAGCATCGCCTCGTGCAGCGCGGTCACCTCCGGGCCCGGCGCCACCCCGAGCTCGTCGCCGAGCTTGCAGCGCAGGTCGTGGAAGCTGCACAGCGCCTCGGTCTGCCGCCCGGACCGGTACAGCGCGCGCATCTGCGCCATCCGCAGCCGTTCCCGCAGCGGGTGGCGGCCCACCAGGTCGCCCAGCTCGGCGGCGACCGCGGTGTGCTCGCCCAGCTCCAACCGGGCCTCGGCGCGATCCTCGACCGCGGCCAGCCGCAGCTCCTCCAGCCGGGCGATCTCGGCGCGGGCGAACGGCGCGTCGGCGAAGTCCGCGTAGGCCGGGCCGCGCCACAGCGCCAGCGCTTCGCCGAGCAGTTCGGCCCTGACCTGCGGTGAATCCGCCGCCCGTGCGCGCTCGACGAGCTCCTGGAACTGGTGGGCGTCGATCTGGTCCAGCACCAGCCGGTAGCCCGCGGGCTGGTGGAGCACCTGGTCGCGCCCCAGCGCGCGACGCAGCTGGGAGACCTTGCTCTGCAGGGTGTTCAGCGGCGTGGCCGGGGGAGCGTCGGCCCACAGGTCCTCGACGAGCCGATCCGCCGAAACCGGCCCACCGCCGTGGGCCAGCAGGATCGCGAGCAGCGCGCGCACCTTCGCCTCGGGCACCCGCACCGCTCGGCCGTCGGTGTTCCAGGCGGTCAGCGGGCCGAGAACCCCGTATCGCATGCCCGAAAGGATATCGCCAGCGAACCATCAGCCGACCGCACGCGAGGCGCGACAGCGTGGTGACCGTTCCGCTCGTCGAAGTGAATGGGAGACCCATGCGCACCCCCGTAGCGCACCGCGCCGGGCCGAGGGAATGGGCCGGGCTCGCGATCCTCGCGCTGCCCACCGCTCTGCTCGGCCTGGACGTCAGCGTGCTGTACCTGGCGCTGCCCGCCCTGTCGGCGGACCTGCAACCGAGCGCCACCCAGCTGTTGTGGATCATGGATGCCTACGGCTTCCTGATCGCCGGTCTGCTGATCACCATGGGCACGCTGGGGGACCGGATCGGCCGCCGCAAGCTGCTGATGATCGGCGCCGCCGGTTTCGGGGCCGTCTCGGTGGTGGCCGCGTTCGCCCCCAGCGCCGAGGTGCTCATCGCCGCGCGGGCGGCGCTCGGCATCGCCGGGGCCACCCTGATGCCCTCCACGCTGTCGCTGATCAGCACCATGTTCACCGACGCCCGGCAGCGGGCGGTGGCGATCGGCATCTGGGCCATGACGTTCGCGCTGGGCATGGCGGGCGGCCCGCTGGTGGGCGGGGTGCTGATCGACCACTTCTGGTGGGGTTCGGCGTTCCTGGTCGCGCTCCCGCCGGTCGGGGTCCTGCTGGTGACCGCCCCGCTGCTGCTGCCGGAGTACCGCGCCCCGCGCGGCGGCCGCTTGGACCTGCGGAGCGTGGCGCTGTCGCTGGCCGCCATCCTGCCCCTGATCTACGCGGTGAAGCACGCCGCCAAGGCGGGCTTCGACCTGACCGTCGTGGTGTCGTCGCTGGCCGGGATCGCCTTCGCGGTGGTGTTCGTGCGGCGGCAGCGCGAGCTGGCCGATCCGCTGCTGGACATGTCCCTGTTCAGCAGCCGCACGTTCAGCGCTGCGCTGGGTGTCCTGCTGTTCGGGCTGGTCGGCGTCGGCGGGGTGATGTTCCTGGTCACCCAGTACCTCCAGCTGGTCGAAGGGCTCTCCCCGTTCGCCGCGGGCCTGTGGATGGGGCCGCCCGCGCTGATGATGCTCCTGGCCTCGCTGGCGTCCCCGCTGCTCGCGCGCCGGGTGCGGCCCGGGGTGATCGTCGCGGTGACCCTCGTCCTTTCCACAGCGGGCTACCTGCTGCTGTCCGTTGTGGACCGAGGGGACATCTGGCTGGTGGTGACCGGTTTCGGCCTGGTGTACCTGGGATTGGGCGCGATCGCTGCGCTGGGGACCGACCTGGTGGTGGGCGCGGCGCCGCCGGAGAGGTCCGGTTCGGCCGCGGCGATGTCGGAAACCGTGCAGGAGCTGGGCATCGCCGTCGGCATCGCGCTGCTCGGCAGCCTGACCTCGGTCGTCTACCGCGCCCGGCTCGGCGACGACCTGCCCGCCGCCGTCGAGGACGGCCTGGCCGCCGCGACCGCGCTCGCCCCGGCCGACCTGCTCCGCCGGGCGCAGGACGCGTTCACCGCGGGCCTGAACGTGACGACCCTGGTCACCGGCATCGGCGTCCTGGTCCTGGCCCTGGTGTCGGCCACCGTGCTGCGGCACATCGGAACCATCGGCGACGACCACTGAAGGACTGGCCCGATCCTTGCGATTGTTGTCCATCGGGCCACTGTTCGCCGGGTCGTCGCGGCAGCACGATCGTCAGGTGAGAACGACGACGTGATGAGGAGACGACGATGTGGACGTGGTTGCTGGTGGAAGCTGCCATAGCGTTCGTGCTGGCAGCGGGCGCGGTCACCTGGGTTCGGCGCAACCTGCGCGGCGGGTCCTGACGGGTCGTGCGCGGCGGTGGTCGTTCTTGCGGCCATCGCCGCTCACGAAGAGCGGGCGCGCTTGCGGGCTCGGTAGGCGGCGGCTTTGACGCGGTTGCCGCACTCCTCCATGCCGCACCAGTTGCGGCGGGCGCCGCGGGAGCGGTCGAGGTAGATCCGGGTGCAGTCGGTGCGCCCGCACTCCTTGAGGCAGGCGTCGGGGTCGGCGAGCAGTGCGATGGCGCTGCGGGCGAGCTGGGTGAGCACGGCGGGCAGGTCTCCCGACGTGCTCACCCCCGAGTCGCTGAGCCGGATCGCGGGCATCGGCCCGGCGGCCGCGCGGTTGACGATTTCGAGGCTGTCCGGGTCGAAGGGCCTGCCGAGCACGCGGTCGAGCGCGAGCCGGTACACCGCTTCCCGCAGGGACAGCGCGGCTTCGAACGTCGTGGCGTCGGCGGTGACGCGGTCGGGGAGCTCGGCGCACTCGGCCACCCAGCGCTCCAGGTCGGCGGGGCAGGTCAGGGCATCGCTGGGCCGGTCCCGGCGGGATCCCACGGTCCCGGCCAGGTCCAGGGCCGGGTTGCCGCTCACGAACGCGAAATCCACGTCACCATCTTGACCGGTGACGCACCCGGATGGCAATCTCGTCACCAGTTGAACCGGTGACGCGGAGGAGCGGGTGTGGACGAGATCGAGGTCGTCATGTTCGACGTCCTGGGCACGCTGGTGGACGAGACCAGCGGGCTGCGAGCGGAAATCCGCGGAGCAGCCCCGGAATCCGACGTCGACGAGCTGGTCGCGTTGTGGCAGCAGCACGTCGAGGGTGAGCAGCAGAGCATTGCGCGAGGGCATCGCGCGTACGTCAACTCCGACGTCATCGACGCGGAAGCGGCCCGGCGGGTGGCCGACCGCACCGGGCTCGCCGACCCGGCGGCGATCGCCCGGCTGTCCACCGCGAGCCAACGCCTGCCCGCCTGGCCGGACTCCGCGGCCGGTCTCGAGCGGCTCGCGCGGCACTTCCCGGTCCTGGGGCTCTCCAACGCCAGCCGCGCCGCTCTGCTGCGGCTGAACGCGCACGCCGGACTGCGCTGGCACCAGGCCGTGTCCGCTGAAGCCGCCTCCGCCTACAAACCGGCACCGGAGGTCTACCGGCTGGCCATCGACAGCGCCAACTGCCCACCGGAGCGAGTCCTCATGGTGGCGGCCCACGCCTGGGACCTCCGCGGAGCTCAGGAGCAGGGCATGCGCACCGCCTACGTCCACCGCCCGGTCGGCGACCCGCCGACGAGCGCCGACACCTTCGACCGGCACTTCGACGGCCTGGCCGACCTGGCCGCCGCCCTGACGAGGTAGCGCGGCGTTCAGCCGTGGAGCCGGACGACCAGCGCTTCGAGGTGCTGCTGCCAGGCGTCGAGCGCGGCCTCGCGCTGGTCGGACAGCTCGGCGGGGCCGGTCTGGGTGAGCACGATCCGGGCCCCACCGGCTCCGTCCGCGAGCTCCCAGCGGACCCGGCCGACGCTGATCCCGTCGGCGGTCCAGTCGTACTCCAGCCGCCGGGGCGGTTCCGCGGAGATGACCTGGCCCGCTGGCACGTGCTTCGCGTCGAACGCCGTCGGGACCGCCCCGCCCGCTCCGGGTTCGCCGGACTCGGTGAGGGTGCGCCACACCGCGTCCACCGGCTGCCGGAACAGCGGTCGGTCGAACCGCACCCGCCATCCGTCCGATGTGGACTCCGAGGTTCCGCGGTCGAGCCCGAAGTCCCGGACGAGCCGCTCGTGCAGCTCCTGCGACCCGCCGGGGTGCTCGACCGGGTGCTCCGCGACCACGTCGGCCAGCGCGGCCAGGCAGCCGTGCCAGCCCATCGCGGTGGCCGGTCCCATGAAGCGGTCGTCGAAGGTGTGCGTGAAGACCAGCAGGGTGCCGTCCCCTCGGGGTGCAGCTCGATGCGCAGGAGGTCGCTCTCCTCGCTGAACGCGAACACGCGATTCGGGACGAGCTCGGTGACGGTGCCCGAGTAGGTGGTGCCCTCGCCGTCGTCGAAGCTGATCCCGCCGCCGACCCGGAGGTCGACCCCGGTGCACGTCAGCGGGTACCACTGGCTCAGCTGGGCGGGCTCGGTGATCGCGCGCCAGACCTTCTCCGGCGGGTGCGCGAGCTTGCGCTCCAAGCGCAGCACCTGGCGGCCGTTCTCGGTGTTGAGCGAGTGCGTCACTGGTCGGCGTCCTTCTCGGTCGGGGTGGTTGCTGAATCCAGGTGTCGTTCGAGGAGGTCGAGCCGTTCCGTCCACAGTGCCCGGTACGGCGCCAGCCAGTCGTCGACCTCGCTGAGCGCTTCAGGGCGCAGCTCGTACCAGCGGCGCTGGGCGTCCACGCGCACCCGGACGAGCCCGGTTTCGCGCAACACCCGGAGGTGCTTGGACGCGGCGGGCTGGGGCAGGTCGAGCTGCTCGGCCACCTCCCCGGCCAGCCGGGGGCGCTCCAGCAGCAGGTCCAGGATCTGCCGCCGGACCGGCTGTGCGAGTGCTCCGAAGACCGACATGCAGCAAGTATGCCGATTTTGGAAAATAAGGCAAGGGGTGTTCCAGGGCGGAATGCCGCCAGCGGTCGCGGCGGCCGGGTGCCAGAGTTGGAGCGTGCGCAACCTGGCTTGGCGGAGTAACGGATCACCGCTGATCGACGCGGCGGAGCTGGCGTGGATCGGCGAGCTCCCCGATCCGGTGCCGCACACCGCCGCCGAGCTCTCCGCGGTGCTCGGTCTGCTGACGTCGTCGCGGTTTGAGGCGATCACCGTCGGGCACAGCCGTGACGACGCGTCCCGAGCTGCGGCGGAGGCGTTCGCGGCCGCGTGGCGGGCTGTCGGCGGCACTGTTCTGGCCACAGTGGACTGGCCGGAGGTGGCCGCGTCGTGGCTGCGCCCGGCGAAGCGGATGACCGCCGAGCTCCCGGACGCGTGGGTGGTGGCCGCCGCCCCGCTCGGCTTCGCCCAGCTGGCGCGGCGGCTGCGGCACAGCACGGAGTGGGAGCCGTCCCGCACGATCGCCTTCGCGGCCCTGCAGGACTCCAGGCTCCCCGCGCTCACCGGTGGCGAAGTCCTCGACGGATTGCGCGGCGCAACGGCCGATGGTGGCACCTGGGAGATCCGCGGCCGCTGGGTGAGCACGACTGCGGAGACCGCTTCCGGATGACAGACCACAGTGGACGCGGCGAAATTCGCGTGCGGTGCATGGGGGAGCTGTGGTGGGATCGGCTCGTGAGCGCATCGCCCCCTGAGGATCTCCTGGAGCGCATGGAGCGGAACCTGGCCGAGCACGCCTGCCACCTGCACCGCGGGCTGGCGGGCGCGACGGTCGTGGAGACCGATGATCTGCTGGTGGCGGACAGCGGGCTCGACGACGACACGTTCAACATCGTCGCGATGGCCCGCTTCACCCCGCAGGCGGCCGCGGCCCGCATCGACGAGACGGCCCGGACGCTGACCGCCACCGGGCGCCGGTTCTCCTGGTGGGTGGGCCCGGCGTCGGCCCCGGCGGACCTGCGGGCCCGCCTGTCGGCGGCCGGACTGCCCGAAGCGGAACGCGAAACGGCGATGTGGGCGGAGCTCGACGACGACCTGCCGCGCCCCGCGGTGTCCGGGCTCGAGATCCGCACGGCGACCACGCCCGAGGAACTCGCCGACTACGCCCGGGTCCTCGTGGCGAACTGGGACCCGCCCGCCGAGACGGTCCGCAGCTTCTTCGCCCGGACCGCGGAGCGCGCGCTGGCCGCCGACAGCCCGTCCCGCTACCTGGTCGGCTACGCGGACGGCGAACCGGTCTGCTCGGCCGAGGTCTTCCTGCACGCGGGAGTCGCCGGGATCTACAACATCTGCACCCGGACCACCCACCGCCGCCGCGGCTACGGCGGAGCCATGACCCTGGAGGTCCTCCACGCGGCCCGAGCCCAGAACCACCGCACAGCGGTCCTCCAAGCATCGACCGAAGGCGAACCGGTCTACCGCCGCCTCGGCTTCCGCGCCTGCGGCGAGTACACCGAGCACTCAGTCAACGTCGGGCAGGTCGGCGACTCGCCAGAGGCCTAGTGCTTTGTCCGCGTAGTGGCCGTCGCCCTCTTCGCAGCCCTCGGTGATCAGTTCGAGGGGTTCGGGGAAGGTGAACGGGGCGAGTTGGAGGTTCAGCGGGCGCCAGTCGCCGGTTTCGACGTCGACGTTCACCTCCAGCTCAGGGAACGTGGTGGTCAGCAGGTGGCCGACGCCGCTGTCCCGGATGTTGCGCAGCGCCGCGCGGATCTGCTCGAAGCTGAGGTGCACCAGGCAGTCCCGGCACAGGAGCAGGTCCGCGGCGGGGAGCCGGTCGCGGGTCAGGTCCAGGACCTCGAAGCGCCGGTCGTCCGCCGCGTAGCGCTGCCGGTTGCGCTCGACCAGCTCCGGCACGATGTCGGCGCCGAAGTAGCTCGTCACGCCCAGGTCGGTGGTCGACAGCCAGCCGAAGTCGCCGCAGGGCACGTCCGCGATCGACCGCACGCGCCACCGGCGCAGCAGTGCGGGGATCTCGGCGCGGATGTGCTCGGTGGCGGCGCTCTCCGAGCCCTGCCCGGACACCGATTCCGGGCTGCCCCACAGGTTCTGCTCGTAGATGTAGCGGAACACCCCGCCGGTGTCCTGCTCGGCCAGGTGCGCGCGGTGCTCGCGGAACCGGGCGTTGGTGGTCAGCTCCGGGCGTCCCCACGACGTTCCGGCTGAGCTCATCGCGTCGTCCTCCTGGTGGTCCCGGTGGGATCTGCTGCCACCGGCCGAGATCTCGGGCCCCCGGTATCGGAGTGCACCAGCTCCCAGGCCGTTCCGCCATCGCGCAACAGGAGTACGGCCACTGCCCCCGGCGGTGGCGGTTGGCCCTGGCGCATGCGTCGAGGTTCTGTTCGGCGGCTGCTCGACGCCGGGCTGAACTGCCAGGACCCGTGAGCGCCGGTCACGTGCTCAGGTGGTAGTGCGCGGCGACCAGTTCGGCGGCGCACTCCTCGGGTTGTTCCGCGGCGGCGTGGTCGAGTGCGCGGCGCAGGGCGGACAGCGCCTCCGGCGCCGCCTCGGCGAGCAGGTCGGCGGCGTGGTCGGTGGCCTTGGCGAGGTCGACGAGCAGGGCCTGCACCTCGATGCTGTCCGGTCTGACGATGAGCGCGGGAATGGTGCTCCGGAGTTGCGCGCGCAGAGCGCGCAGGACGTGATCCGCGTCGGGGTGGGAGGTCACGGCATCCCTCCTTGAGCGCTTCGGGTCTGCACCGGTGCGACGCGCCAGCGATCAGCTCGTGACGGAGTTCTCCGGGCGGTAGACGCGAAGCGCCTCGTCGCGCGAGGTGAACCTGAAGTTCCGCCCCGGCTCGACGACCTCGCCGTCGCAGGCCAGCGCCAGCGGTTCGCTGAGCACCTCGACGTGCGCGGACTCCTGCTCCTGCTGGACGTAGGTGCGGCTGTTGAACAGCGCACCGGTCAGCGCCGCGAACGTGCACCGGACGCGGGACAGCGGGAGGTCGGCGCGGATGTAGCGGATGTCGAGCACCCCGTCGTCCAGCCGCGGGCGCCAGGTGGGGGCGAAGCCCTTCGGCTGGTAGCCGCTGGCGCCGACGAACAGCAGCCAGATCTTGCGGTGCGTGCCGTCGATGCGGACCTCGATCGGCTCGGCCTCGGCGAGCACGCGCACCAGCGCCGCAGCGGCCGCGGGCCACCTGCCCCAGCGCGGCTCCCACTTCTCCCGCAGCCGGACCAGGTCGGGGTAACCGCCCAGGCTGGCGGTGTTGACGAACCACCGCTCCGGCCGGTCGTCGACGGTGACCGAACCCAGGTCGACGTGCACCGCCGACCCGGCGGCCAGCGCCCGCGCCGAGTCCTGGGCGCTCGTCACGCCCAGGTCGCGGGCGAAGTGGTTCAACGTGCCCGCGGGGACCACGGCCAGCGGCAGCCCGCGGACCGCGGCGGCGGACGCCGCGGCTGCCACCGTGCCGTCACCGCCCGCGACGGCCAGCGCGCGGATGGGCTCACCGGCCGCGTCCAGCTCGCGGTGCAGCTGTTCGACGAGATCGGCTTCGGGGTCCGGGTGCAGGACCTTGGCGGCGGGCCACAGGTCGGTCAGCGCGGCGGACGGGTCGTGGTCGGCGTCCCCGGACGACGGGTTGACCAGCAGCGCGAGCCCGTGGCCGTCGGTCAGCGCGGCGACGTGCTCGCTCGGCCGGGCCAACCCGGGCGCGGCCGGGCGCACCGGCCACCACCAGCGGGTCGCCAGCCCGAGCCCGCAGCCGATCGCGGCCCCGAAGGCGACGTCGGTGGGCCAGTGCACCCCGGTGTGGACGCGGGAGTACGCCACCGCCGCCGCGACCGGCAGCACCGCCGCGCCCAGCAGCGGCGACTCCAGGGCCACCGCGGTGGTGAACGCCGCGGCGGAGGCGGCGTGCCCGGACGGGAACGACGAGGACACCGGCGGCGAGATGAGCCGCCGGTGCCTCGGCAGCAGGTCGGTGGCCGGACGTCGCCGCGGCAGCAGCCGCTTGGCCAGCAGGTTCGTCACGGCGCTGGTGGCCCCGATGGCCGCGACGCCGCGCAGCGCGGCCCGCCGGGAAGGCCCCTTGCGCAGGACCAGCCCACCGGCCAGCGCGAACCACAACTTGCTGTGGTTCGCCGACCAGCTGAGCCCGCGCATCGCGGGGTCGACGACGCTGCGCGGAATTCCGGCGCTGCGGTGCACGAGAAGACGATCAACGCCGGAGACCCGCCTGCGCACTGCGCCGAGAACCTTGAACATGTGCACATGCTAGGGACAACCGCCCACAACAGCGGTGGTGACCGGCCGACGGCACCGCAGCAGTTTCGGCGGAAACCTGACGCCGCCACCACGAGCTCGGCCAGGACGGCGGGCACACGACCGAACCGCTACCACGGCCGTCCGAGGGGTGGTGACGATTGCGATTTCGATTGAGGTTTTTCCAACCTCGTTCTGCGTGGCGGTGCCGGTGCGGAACCTCAGCGCCCGCCTGGACTCCGGGTGCCCTGACTTATGTATGCCAATACACGGCGTCAGGGCCGTCCTCGCCAGGCGAACGCTGAGAACCCGCGGCGGTGCGAGTTGCGAGGGTGGGTTATGCGCCTGCGGCGCATGCGGCACCTGCCGACCGGTGCCGGTCTCCCTTCGCAGCTGCGGTCCACGGGCAGGATGAACAAGGCTCATTGAAATTGCCCACGTCGCCACCGCAGGGTCCGTCGAGAACGAGGCAATTTCGATTGAAGTTGCAACGCTCGCGAAGCAACCACCCACCGCTTTGAACCCGAACCCACCCCGATATCACCACCGGTCCCGGGCATCCGGCCGGAGCCGCCCCGGGCCACCCCTCGTCCGCTGTGGATCGATGCACCGACCAACGGTCGAGATAGTGGGAAATTCCCTTGCCTCCCACCGAGAACGTCGGCGCTGCGGTGTTCGTGCGGGTCGGTCACGATGGACGGGGGTTGACTTCGAGGGGGCGAGGTCGGATGCGGGTCAACGTTGATCTCAACCGCTGCCAGGCGTACGCGCAGTGCGCTTTCCTGGCTCCGGACGTCTTCCGGTTGCACGGGGAGGAGGCGCTGCTCTACCAGCCGGACGTCGAGGAGTCGCGCCGCGGCGATGTGCTTCGGGCGGCAGCCGCTTGCCCGGTTCAAGCGATCCTGGTCGAGGCACCGAGGGGCGAAGCGCGATGACCAGCGGTCCAGGGCGGATCGTGATCGTCGGTGCTTCCCTGGCCGGGTTGCGGGCCGCCGAGCACCTGCGGGCGGGCGGTTTCGGCGGGGCGCTCACGCTGGTCGGGGACGAGCCGCACGGGCCCTACGACCGGCCTCCGCTGTCCAAGCAGGTTCTGCTGGGGATGGTGCGGCCCGAGGGCACCGCGTTGCCCCGCACGCGCGAGATCGACGCGGAGTGGCGGCTCGGTGTTGCCGCCGCCGGGTTGGACCGGGAGCGCAGGCGGGTGCAGCTGGCGGACGGTTCGGAGGTCGAGTACGACCGGCTGCTGATCGCGACCGGGGTCCGCTCGCGTCCGTGGCCCAACGAGTCCGAAGCTGCTCTGGACGGGGTGTGCGTGCTGCGGACCAGGGACGATGCCGCACACCTCGGTCGGTTGCTGGCCCGGCGCCCGAACCGGGTGCTGATCATCGGTGCGGGGTTCACCGGTTCCGAGATCGCCTCGGCGTGCCGGGAGCGCGGGTGCGCCGTCACCGTCGCCGAGCGCGGCGAAGCACCGCTGGTGGGCGCGCTGGGCGGGATGGTCGGCGAGGTGGCGGCTCGGCTGCAGCGGGAGCACGGGGTCGACCTGCGCTGCGGTGTCATGGTGACCTCGCTGGAGGGCGACTCCGCCGGGCGGCTCAGGCGCGCCCACCTGTCCGACGGCTCCGCGCTGGACGCGGAGGTCGCCGTGGTGGCGCTCGGCGCGGTGCGCAACACCGGGTGGTTGGAGGGCTCGGGGCTGGCGGCGGGGCCTCGCGGTGTCGCCTGCGACGCCGGGTGCCGGGCCTTCGACGTCCACGGCATCGTCACCGACGACGTGTTCGCCGCGGGGGACGTCGCCCGGACCCCGCACCCGCTGTTCGGCTACCAGTTCCTCTCGCTGGAGCACTGGGGGAACGCCGTGGCGCAGGCCGAGATCGCCGCGCACAACATGATCAGCGCCGACGCCCGGCGGCGGCCGCACCTGTGGACGCCGTCGTTCTGGTCCGCGCAGTTCGGCGTGAACATCAAGTCCGTCGGCGCGCCGTCGATGGGCGAGGAGATCGTGGTGACCCAGGGCTCGCTCGCCGACCACCGCTTCGCCGCCGCCTACGGGTATCGGGGACGGGTGATCGCCGCGGTCGGCTTCGACCACGGGAAGTGGATGGGCGGCTACCGGCGGCTGATCGAGCAGGCAGCACCGTTCCCGCCGGACCTGCCCGGCGGGAACGGGCAGCGCCCCGGGCCTGCCCGGTTCCCGGACCCGGCGCTGCCCAGCCACGGGCCCACCGTCACCCTGACCGGCCACTCGCCGAACGAGAAGCGGGTCGTGTTCACCCCGTCCCGCGCCTGATCGACAGGAGCCGCCGCATGTCCTCGACCAGCCCGGTGCAGCGGATCGCCGACCCGGCCGCGCGCCCCGACCCCTACCCGGTCTACGCCGAGCTCCGCCGGAACCCGGTGGTCCGCGACGAGAGCGGCGTCCACCTGGTCACCACCTACTGGGAGATCCGCGACCTGCTGCAGGACCCGCGGATCAGCTCCGACGCGCGGAACCTGGCGCCGGGCGCCAACCCGCTGCTGGCCGAGGAGGACGAGACGGCGCTGCCGCCCAGCTTCATCCGCCTGGACCCGCCCGAGCACGACCGGCTGCGCCGCCTGGCGATGCGCCCGTTCGGGCCGCCGCACAGCCCGCGCCGCATCCACGACATGCACGGCGAGCTCACCGCGATCGTCACCGACCTGCTCGACGGGCTCGCGGGCGACGAGCGGTTCGACGTGGTCGACGACTTCGCCTACCCGCTGCCGGTGGCGGTGATCTGCCAGCTCCTGGGCGTGCCGCAGGAGGACGAGCCGCGCTTCCGGGTGCTGGTCGACGGCGTGGTCGCGGGCCTGAACCCGGCCCAGCCGGTGGCCGAGCGGCGCGCCGCCCAGCGCAGCCGCTTCGAGCTCGGGCAGTACCTGGCCGGGCTGGTCGAGGAGCACCGCAGCCACCCCGGTGACGACATGCTCTCCGCGTGGGTCACCGACGAGGGCCCGGAGGGCCGGATGTCCCTGGCGGAGCTGATCACCACCGCGGTCCTGCTGCTGATCGCGGGCCACGAGACGACGGTCAACCTGATCACCAACGGAGTCCTCACCCTGCTGCGCAACCCGGACCAGCTGCAGCGCCTGCGCGAAGACCCGTCGCTGGCGCCGGTGCTGGTGGAGGAGCTGCTGCGCTACGAGCCGCCGGTGCAGCTGCTCCCGCAGCGAACCACGCTGACTGACCTGGAGGTCGCGGGCACGGTGATCCCGAAGGGTGCGCCGGTGTGGCTGCTGCTCGCCTCGGGCAACCGCGATCCGCAGCGCTTCGCCGAGCCGGACCGCTTCGACCCGTCCCGCGAGGACAACCAGCACCTCGGCTTCGGCTTCGGCGTGCACGCCTGCTTCGGGGCGCCGCTGGCCCGCCTGGAAACCCAGGTGGCGCTGACCGAACTCGCCCGCAGGCTGCCCGACCCCCGGTTGCCCGAGGACCCGCCGCCGTACCGCCCCAGCCCGGTCCTCCGCGGCCCCCGCCACCTGGAGATCACCTGCACCGCTTGACGCGCGGGATTCGATTCCGCCGCGCCCGGTCAATGCGACTGCCCGACTCGACGTCCGAAGTGGACTGTTCGGGGCGTGGTGGCTCACGCGATCAACGCCGCATCCTGGCCGTTCTGCGGCGAAGGCTCTCGGGCGGCCACTAGGCTGGCGTGGTGCCGATCATCGAGATCACCTACGCGCCCCACGTGACCGAGGAGACCCTTCGCAAGCTCGGGGACGTCCTGCCGCACCTGGTTTCCGTGGCGGTGGAGTGCCCTGAGGAGCCCTACGACGGGGATCTCCAGCCGGGCGATGTGGAGGTTCGCTTCCGGCAGCTGGGGCCCTTCGACCGCAGCGGCGGGTTGGACTTCGTGGTCGAGGTGAGGTCGAAGTGGTTCGAGAGCCGGGCCGCCAACCGGCAGGAGCGGGTGGATCTGCTGCACGAGAGCATCGCGAAGGCGATCGGGCAGAGCGATTTCGGCGTCTACCTCTCGCTCCCGGTCGCCGCGTGGGCACAAGATTGAGGCGATTCCAGCCGGAGACCTCGGGTTCTTCCGCGGTGCCGCTTCCTAGCTGGCTGGGGCCCTCGACCGGGGCCTGCGGGAGCGGCGGCTCGGCCAGCGCAGCTGGCAGATCCGGGGTGCCGGGGCTCCGGCCAGGTGTGCGGTGCGGGCGCGGGCGAACGCGCCTTCGATGACCGCCTCCGCCTCGGCCCGGGCCTGCCAGCCGCGGATCTCGCCGTTCTTGCGCGGTTCCAGGTCCTTGTAGGTGGCGAAGAAGTGGCCGATCTCGTCGCGGTCGTGCCGCGGGATGTCGGGCAGGTCGCGGATGTGGTCCGCGCGCGGGTCGTCGGCCTGCACGCACAGGACCTTGGCGTCCGGGCCCTGCTCGTCGTGCATCCAGAACACCGCGACAGGTCGGACGCGGATGGCGCAGCCCGGGAAGGTCGGGTGGACCACCTGCACCAGCGCGTCGAGCGGGTCGCCGTCCTCGGCGAGGGTGCCGGGGAAGTACCCGTAGTCGGCCGGGTAGCGGGCCGCGGTGAACAGGGTGCGGTCCAGCCGGATGCGTCCGCGCTCGTGGTCCATCTCGTACTTGTTGCGCGATCCCCGCGGGACCTCGACGACCATTTCGAGTTCCACGGTGCTCTCCCCTCGTCGGGTGGAGCCGCCGCCCCCAGTGTCGCGCACCCAGCCCCGGCGGGGCTACCGACCGATGTGGTCGGTGGACCGACCGAATCGGTCGGGTAGGGTCGGGGCATGGCACGAGCGCTGCGGGAGCAGGTGGACGAGGAGATCCTCGACCGCGCGGCTGCGCTGTTCGCCCAGCACGGCTTCGAGCAGACCTCGCTGAAGGCGCTGGCGGACGCGGTCGGGTTGTCCAAGGCGGGACTGCTGCACCACTACCCGAGCAAGGAGGCGCTGCACGCGGCCGCGCTGGAGTTCTCCGCGGTGCGGAGCGGGCAGGTGCGCGACCAGGTCGCGTCGCTGCCGCCCGGCCCGGACCGGGACCGCCGCGTGCTGGAGCTGCTGACCGACACCGCGCTGGACCGGCCGGGGCTGGTGGCGCTGCTGTTCCGCCCGGTGACCACGCCGGAGGCGCACAACGCCGACCACGACGAACTGCTGTCCGACCTGTTCGCGATCGACCCGTCGGACGTGGAGCGGCTGATCCGCGTGACCGGAGCGCTGAGCGCGCTGGCGGTGCTGAGCCTGGCCGCCAACTACCGGGGCGACAAGACGTCGTGGCGTCCGCGCATCGTCGAGACCTGCCTCGACGCGCTCGGCCACGCGCGCTCGGACCGCGCCCGGGACTGATGGGGGGCGGGACGAGGAGTGCCGGTCCGCGTCCGGACCGGTGGAAGTCGAGGAGAGTGACATGGCAGCCGAATCCAAGCCGTTGACCGCGAACAGCCCGGTGGGCGAGTGGCTCGCGCACCCCGAGGGCGCGCCGCTGCTGCGCGAACTGCTGGCGCGGACCGGCTCCGACGCGGAGGCCCTCGCACCTGTGCGCCAGCTCCCGCTGCAGCAGCTGGTCGACCTGAGCGGGGGATCGCTGTCGCAGGACGTCGTCGACGACCTGGTCCGGCGCGCCAACGGCGGCGTGATCCCGGACGAGCCCACCGAGGACACCGCGTGGCGGGAGCGCATCACGCCGGGCCGCTTCGACGGCAAGACCGTGATCGTCACCGGCGCCGCCTCCGGGATCGGCCGGGCCACCGCCTCCCGCATCGCGCGGGAAGGCGGTCGGGTGGTGGCGGTGGACCTCTCCGCCGAGCGGCTGGGGTCGCTGGCCGCGGACCTGCCGGAGACCGAGGTCGTCACCGTCGTCGCCGACCTCACCGACGCCGACCACCTGCAGCGGATCCTCGACGCGGCCGGGCCGCGCATCGACGGGCTGGCCAACGTGGCCGGTATCAGCGACGACTTCTCCCCGATCCACGAGGTGACCGACGAGGTCTGGCAGCGGGTCTTCGCGATCAACGTCGACGGCCTGTTCCGGCTCACCCGCGCGGTCGTCCCGGTGATGCTGGCGGCCGGGCGGGGATCGATCGTCAACGTCGCGTCCGAGGCGGCGCTGCGCGGATCCGCCGCGGGCGTCGCCTACACCGCGTCCAAGCACGCCGTCGTCGGCATCACGCGCAGCACGGCGTTCATGTACGGCCCGCAGGGCATCCGGGTCAACGCGGTCGCCCCCGGCGGGGTGGCCACCGGGATCGCCAGCGCCGGGACCACCTCGGAGTTCGGCGGCGGCCGGATCCGCGACTTCCTCGCGCTGATCCCGCCGATCGCCGCCGCCGAGCACCTCGCGGCGTCCATCACCTTCCTGCTCAGCGACGACGGCGTGAACGTCTCCGGCGCGATCCTGCCGTCGGACGGCGCCTGGTCGGTGCAGTGAGCCGGTCGTGAGTGCGAACCCGGGTCCGAGCAGCGGTTCGCACTCACGACACCTCACCAGGCGACGGGGAGCTCCTTCAGCCCGTAGATCGCCTGGTGGGTGGCGAAGGCGACCTCCTCGTCCGGGATCGCCAGGCGCAGCTCCGGGAACCTCCGCAGCAGGGCGGGGAAGGCGATGCGCATCTCCATGCGCGCCAGCGGCGCGCCGAGGCAGTGGTGGATGCCGTGGCCGAAGCCGACGTGCGGGGGCGTCGGGCGGGTGATGTCGAGGCGGTCCGGATCATCGGTCAGCTCCGGATCCCGGTTCGCCGCCGGGAGGTTGAACATCACGAGATCACCGCGGCGGATCGTGGTGCCCGCCAGCTCGACGTCGCGGGTGGCCATGCGCGGCGATCCGCCGTTGACCACGCTGAGCCAGCGCAGCAGCTCCTCGACGGCCTTGGGCACGCTCTCCGGGTCGTCGCGGACGAGCGCCAGCTGGTCGGGGTGGCGCAGCAGCGCGAGGGTGCCCAGGCCGAGCATGTTCGAGGTCGTCTCGTGGCCCGCCACCAGCAGCAGGTTGGCGATGCCGACCAGTTCGGCGTTGCTGAGCTGGTCGTCGTGGTCGCGGATCAGCATGCCGATCAGGTCCTCGCCGGGGTCGCGGCGGGCCCGTGCGACGAGTTCGTTCATGTAGGCCAGCGATTGCGCGGCGAGCTCGACCTTCTCGGCCTCGGGCAGCGTGGTGTCGAGCTGGCGGCTGGTGCGCTCCTGGAACTCGGCCTGGTCGCCGGTGGGCACCCCGAGCAGCTCGCAGATGACCAGCGACGGGATCGGCAGCGCGAACTCGGCCACCAGGTCGGCGGGGGCACCGCTGCGCTCCATCGCGTCGAGGTGCTGGTCGACGATCTCCACGATGCGCGGTTCGAGGCGGCGCATCCGCCGCACGGTGAACTCCGGGGTGAGCATCCGGCGCAGCCTGGTGTGGTCCGGCGGGTCCAGCGAGAGCAGGTTCCCGCTGCGGTCGCCGGACAGCTGGCGCGGGTCCAGCGCCAGCCCGTCGAGGTCCTCGGGGCCCCAGCCGTTGCGGAAGGTCTCCGCGTCGCCGAGCATCCGCCGCACGTCGGCGTGGCGGGTGAGCAGCCACGCCGACGGGCCGAACGGGGTGGGCACCCGGATGATCCCGGGCTGGTCGCGCAGCGCCGCCACGTCGGGCGCCGGGCTGAATCCGGTGCGGAGGTTGCCGTGCCGCTCGGCGGCGGGGGACTGGTCCATGCGGGCTCCCGGGTTCGGTGGACGGGTGGGCTACCGGCGCGCGCGGCCCGGCAGGAAGGCGGCGATCACCAGCGCGAACAGCGCGGTGACGGCGCCGATGGCCAGCACGACGCGGAACCCGTCGAGCGAGGGGACCGCCGCACCGGCCAGGTCGATCGTCAGGTGCGCCAGCACGGCCCCCGCGATGGAGCTGGACAGCGAGGTGCCGATGGAGCGCATCAGCGTGTTGAGGCTGTTGGCCGCGGCGGTCTCCGACACCGGCACGGCGGCCATGATGAGAGCGGGCATCGCGCCGTAGGCGAGCCCGACGCCGGCGCCGATGATGCTGGAGGCGATCATGAGCTGCCAGATGGTCGACATCATCACCAGGCTCAGCCCGTACCCGGCGGCGACCACGAGCGCGCCGACCATCAGCGTGACCTTCGGGCCCCTGGACCGCGAGATCCGCGCCGACACCGGCGACATCGCCATCATGATCAGCCCGTTCGGCGCCATCACCAGGCCCGCGGCCAGGATCGACTGCCCGAGCCCGTAGCCGGTGGCCTCGGGCAGCTGCAGCAGCTGCGGGATGACCAGGGACGTGGCGAACATCGCGAACCCGAACACCACGGAGGCGATGTTGGTCAGCAGCACCTGGCGGCGCGCGGTGGTGCGCAGGTCGACCAGCGGGTGCGGTGCGCGCAGCTCCCACCAGCCCCACACCGCCAGCACCACCAGCCCGGCGACGAGCAGCCCCGGGGTCAGCCCACCGCTCCAGCCCCAGTCGGCGCCCTTGGAGATCACCAGCAGCAGGCACAGCAGCGCGATCGACAGGCCCACCGCGCCCGGCAGGTCGAACCGCCCACCGGTGCGGACCCGCGACTCCGGCACGAGCGCGGTCACCAGCGCCGCCCCGGCGGCGCCGAGGGCCGCGGCGACCCAGAACAGGGTGTGCCAGTCGGCGTTCTCGGCGATGAACGCGGCCGCGGGCAACCCCAGCGCCCCGCCGACGCCGAGAGAAGCGCTCATCAGCGCCGTCGCGCTGCCGAGCCGTTCCGGCGGCAGCTCGTCGCGCATGATGCTGATGCCCAGCGGGATGACGCCGGAGGACAGGCCCTGCAGGACCCGCCCGACCACCATCGGCGCGAGCCCGCTCGACAGCGCGCACACGGTCGAGCCCAGCACCAGCATCCCGAGGCTGAACAGCAGCATTCGCCGCTTGCCGTACATGTCGCCGAGCCGACCGACGGTGGGCGTGGCCACGGCTGCGGCCAGCAGGGTGGCGGTGATCGCCCACGCGGCGTCCGCCGCGCTCGCGCTCAGCAGCTCGGGGAGCTTGGGCACCAGCGGGATCATCAAGGTCTGCGTGAGGGAGACGACGATGCCGCTGAACGCCAGCACCGGGACGACGGTGCTGGAGCGCGCCTGCGCGGGTGCGGCCGCGACGGGCGGCGTGCTGGGGGCACGGGTCATGGGTGGAAGGGCTCCCATCGTCTGCGCGGTCGGGCGGCTCGAAGTCCGCTGGTCCCAACGAAGCATCGTGCGTGCAGATCAGCGCGCCCGCTGCGGACTGCGCGCACGTCCGGGTGGTCGGGGCGCCCGGACGAGCACACTTTTAAGTCAGCTGCTTGACTGACGATAGCAGTCGCCGGTTGACTGGGGCCACCGGCCGAGGCGGGGCGGCCGCCGGGGCGCGGCGATCTGCAGGTCACACTGGAGGAGCTGCTGCGCGAGCTCGGAACCGGCCGCCCAGCGGCGCCGGTCGGAGCGGCCCGCCGGGGCCGCGCGGGGTTCCAGTGCGGTGGTGATCAAGATGGGGCGAACGACGGGGTCGACGCGGGCGGCGGCGACGCGGGAGCTGATCCTCTCGGCCGCGGAGCGGCTCTTCGCCGAGCACGGCGTGGTCGCGGTGTCCAACCGCCAGGTCAGCGAGGCGGCCGGGCAGGGCAACAACACCGCGGTCGGCTACCACTTCGGGTCGAAGGTCGACCTGATCCGCGCGATCATGCGCAAGCACAGCAGGCCGATCGAGCAGCTGCGCGCCGAGATGGTCGCCGAGGTCGGCGACTCCGCGGACGTGCGCGACTGGGTGGCCTGCATGGTCCGCCCGTCCACCCGCTACCTCGCCGAGCTCGGCGCCCCGACCTGGTTCGGCCGCTTCGGCGCGCAGGTCATGACCGACCCGGCCTACCGCGAGATCATGGTGGCGGAGTCGCTCAGCTCGCCCTCGCTGCTGCGGGCGACCGACGGGCTCAACAGCTGCCTGCCGGACCTGCCGCTGGAGGTGCGGTTGGAGCGCCGGGACATGGTGCGCCAGCTGATGGTGCACATGATCGCCGAGCGGGAGCGCGCGCTGGCCGAGGGGGAGTCGACCCCGCGAGCGTCGTGGGAGGACGCGGCGAACGGTCTGATCGACGGAATCGTGGGGCTGTGGACGGCGCCCGTGACCGATCACGCCGCGAATCGTTGAGCAGCGCTGCGGGAGCCGGGGGTGGCATTGTGGTCCTGCACGGTGGACCCGTCGAGCTGAGCGAGGTGTCTTGAGCGAGCTGCGTGAAGTCCTGGTGGTCGGCGCATCCGCCGCCGGTCTGTCCACAGTGGAAGCGCTTCGGCGGAGGGGCTACGACGGTGCGGTGACCGTGCTCGGCGCCGAGCGGCACCTGCCCTACGACCGGCCGCCGCTGTCGAAGAAGGTGCTCTCCGGGGAGTGGCAGCCCGACCGCGCCAACCTCCGGCCGGAGGCGGCGCTGACGGCGCTGGACGCCGAGTTCGTCCTCGCCGACGCCGCGGTCGGCCTGGACCCGGCGACGCGGACGGTGCGGACCGCCTCCGGCCGGGCCCTGACCGCCGACGCCGTCGTCATCGCCACCGGAGCGAAGCCCCGGACGCTGCCCGGGCAGGACGGCCTGGACGGCGTCCACGTCCTCCGCACCCTCGAAGACTCCTCGGCGCTGCGCGAAAGCCTGCTCGCCGCGTCCCGTCTGGTCGTCGTCGGCGAAGGCGTGCTGGGCGCGGAGATCGCCGCCACGGCCCGCACGATGGGCCTGGACGTCACGATGGTCGGCCCGCAGCCGCTGCCGATGGCCGCCCAGCTCGGCCCGCTGGTCGCGCAGCGCCTCGCCGACCTGCACGCGGAGCGCGGCGTCGAGCTCCGCCTGGGAACCGGCGTGGACGGATTCACCTCCGAAGGCGGCCGGGTCACCGGCGTGCACCTCAGCGGCGGCGAGGTGCTGCCCGCCGACGTGGTGGTGGTCGCGATCGGCGCCGCCCCGCAGACCGCCTGGCTCGCCGACAGCGGCCTGAAGATCGACGACGGTGTGGTCTGCGACGCGCACTGCCGCGCAGCGCCGGGTGTGTACGCGGTGGGCGACGTCGCCCGCTGGTGGCACGAACGGCTGAACTCGTTGCTGCGCCTGGAGAACCGGACGAACGCGACGGAACAAGCCACCGCGGTCGCGGCGAACGTCCTGGGCGAGAACCTCCCGTACACGCCGGTCCCGTACTTCTGGACCGACCAGTACGACGCCAAGCTCCACGTCCACGGCACCGTCCCGCCGGACGCGGAAGCCGCGGTGGTGGACGGCTCGCTCGCCGAAGGCCGCTTCGTGGCCCAGTACCGGCGCGATGGCAGGACCGTCGGAGTCCTCGGCTGGAACATGGCCAAGCAAGCCCGGATCCGCCGCCAGGAGATCGCCTGACCTACCCCGGGGTCCGGCCCCAGGCCTCGTTGACCGCGTCGACGATGTGGTGGTAGCCCGTGCAGCGGCAGAGGTTCCCGGACAGGAGTTCTCGGATCGCTTCGTCGTCGGGGTGGTCCTCGGGGTCGGCCGCGGCGAGGGTGGTGAGGAAACCCGGGGTGCAGAATCCGCACTGGAGGCCGTGGCAGTCCTTGAAGGCCTGCTGCAGGGGGCTCAGGCCCTCCTGCGGGGTGAGGCCTTCGACCGTGGTCACCTCGGTTCCGTCCGCTTGCACCGCGAGGGTGATGCAGGAGCGCGCCGGTTCGCCGTCGATCAGGACCGTGCAGGCCCCGCAGACGCCGTGCTCGCAGCCCGCGTGGGTGCCGGTGTGGCCGAGGTCGTCGCGGAGGAAGTCCACCAGCAGGCGGCGCACCGGGACCGCGCAGCGGACCTCGCGGCCGTTCACGGTCAACGTGATTTCCCTGCTCGTGGACGGGGTTTCAGGCATTCGACACCTGCTTCAAGGCTCGCTGCACGGCTGAGCGCAGTGCGGCGCGTCGGGTTCGCGGGTCGGCGCGGAGGTCGTCGGGCGGGGAGGTGGCGTCGGCGGCGGCTCGGGCCGCGGCGTCGATCACCCCGTCTTCGAGCGCATGTCCGCGCAGCTCCGCTTCTGCTTTGGGGAGGCGCTGGACCGTGCCGCCGATGCCGAGGCCGACCAGGCGCGCTTCGGTCACCTCACCGTCGGCGAGGTGCAGCACGGCGGCGACGCCCGCGATGGCGAAATCGCCCGAACGCGTGCCGATTTCGGCGAATCCGCAGCGCACGTCGCGGATCGGCAGGCGCACTTCGGTGAGGACCTCCTCGGCGGACAGCGAGGTCTGGAACGGGGCCACGAACAGGTCGGCCGCCGGGACGGTGCGGCGGCCGCTGGTGCCGGTCACCACCACTTCGGCGTCCAGCGCGACGGCCGCCGCGCCCAGCTCGGCCGCCGGGTCGGCGTGGGCGAGGGAACCGCCGACGGTGCCCCGGGAGCGGATCTGGTGGTGCCCGACGTGGCGCAGCGCCAGCCCGAGCAGGGGACAGGTCTCCCGGACCAGCTGGGCGGTCTCGGCGGTGCGCTGGGGCACGCCCGCGCCGATGACCAGGACGTCGTCCTCGCGGCGCAGCCCGGACAGCTCCGGCAGGCGGGCGATGTCGACCAGGACGCTCGGCCGGGCCAGGCGGAAGTTCATCATCGGCAGCAGGCTCTGGCCGCCCGCCAGCGCTTTCGCGTCCTCGTCGGCTGCGAGCAGCCGGACCGCTTCGCCGAGGTCGTCCGGGCGGGCGTAGTGGAACGGCGGTGGCTTCACGACCGGGCCTCCTCGATCAGCCGACGCACCGCCGACGGGGTCAGCGGGGTGGTGTCGACGCCGGTCACGCCCAGCGCGTGCTCGACGGCGCTCGCGATCGCGGCCGGTGGGCCGATGATGCCCGCCTCACCGGCCCCCTTGATGCCGAACGGGATCTCGGGCGCCGGGCTGCACAGCTCCTCGGTGGTGATGTCGGGGATCTCGCCGGCCGTGGGCAGCGCGTAGTCGGCGAACGTGGTGGCCAGCGGTTGCCCGTCCTCGTAGGGCAGCTGCTCGTGCAGCGCCCCGCCGATGCCCTGCGCGACCCCGCCGTGGATCTGCCCGGCCACGGTGAGCGGGTTGATGACGCGCCCGCAGTCGTGCACCGCCGCGTACCGCCGCACCCGCACCACGCCGGTGCCGGGATCGACCTCGACGACCGCGGCGTGCGTGGAGTTGGTGTAGTTCGCCGCCGCGTTCATCTTGCCGTCCGGGCGCGGCCCGTGGTCGATGCCGGGCGGCTCGTAGCTGGCCCGCGCGTCCAGGCCCGGGGCGGTTCCCGGCGGCAGCTCGAAGGTGCGGGTCAGCGCCACCCGGGCGATCTGCGCCCAGGGCACCGCGCTGCCGGGGCTGCCGCGCACCTGGAACCCGCCGTCGGCCAGCTCCAGGTCCTCCGGCGCGGCCTCCAGCAGGTGCGCGGCGATCTCGGTTCCCTTGCGCCGCAGCACTTCCGCGGCCTGCGCGATGGCGCCACCGGCCACCACCGCGCTGCGGCTGGCGTAGCTGCCCAGGCCGAACGGGGCGGTGTCGGTGTCGCCCATCACCACCCGAACCTGGTCGATCGGCAGGGCCAGCGCCTCGGCGACGAGGGTCGCCACCGAGGTGTGCGCGCCCTGGCCCATCGCCGAGATGCCCACCGCGACGGTGACCCCGCCGTCGGGGTCGAAGCGCAGGTCCGCCGAGTCCTGGCCGCTGCGGATTCCGGTGACGGAGAAGGCGCTGGCGGCCACCCCCTCGATGTAGGTGGCGTACCCGACGCCCAGGTGCGCGCCCGGCTCGGCGCGCTCGCGCTCCTCCGCCAGCATCCGCTCGCCGATCTCCACCGCCCGTTCGAAAGCCGCGCGGTGGCTGCCGGAATCCAGCCGCGCGCCCGCGGCGGTCTCGTACGGCAGGTCGTCCGGGTCGAGGATCATCCGGCGGCGCAGGTCGAGCGGATCGATGCCCAGCTCGCGGCCGATCTTGTCCACCAACCGCTCGATCGCGAAGGTGCCCTCCGGCATGCCGTAACCGCGGTAGCCGCCGAGCGGGGTCTTGTTGGTGACCACGCCCTCGACCGCCACGCACTGGTGCGGGATCCGGTACGGCCCGCACAGCGACCCGACCGCCACCAGGCTCGGGCCGAAGCCGCCCGGGAACGCCTCCCCGGAGCCGAGGTCGGTGCGCACCCGTCCGCGCAGCGCCGCGATGGTGCCGTCCTCGCGGACCGCCGCGGACAGCTCGATGCGCGTGTCCCGGGCGTGGCAGGAGGTCAGCAGGTGCTCGTGGCGGTCCTCGATCCAGCGGACCGGGCGGCGCAGCCGCATCGCCAGCCACGGCACCAGGTAGTCCTCGGGGTACAGCTGGTTCTTCTGGCCGAAGCCGCCCCCGACGTCGGGCGTGATCACCCGGACGTCCCGCTCGGCCAGGCCGAGCACGCCGGCCAGCATCGTGCGCACCAGGTGCGCGGCCTGGGTGGAGATCCACACGGTGAGCCGGTCGCCGTCGTGCTCGGCCACCACCCCGCGCGTTTCCAGCGGAGCGGCCGCGTGGCGCTGCGTGGTGTAGGTGCCGCTGATCGTGCGGAAGCGCTCGAACGCCGCGTCCACGGCCGGGTTCTCCGGTGCCATCGAGAGCAGCAGGTTGTCGCCCCACTCCGGGTAGAGCAGCGGCGCGTCGGCGGCCAGCGCCGCATCAGCGGTGGCAACGGTGGGCAGTGGTTCGAGCTCGACGTCAACGAGCTCGGCGGCGTCCTCGGCGAGGTAGCGGTCGTCGGCGACCACCACCGCCAGCGGACATCCGACGTAGCGGACCCGCTCGTGCGCCAGCAGGGACTGCCGGACCGGGCGCACCCACTCGACCAGGTCGGGGAGGGGGCCGATGGGCAGGTCCGCGCCGCTGAACGCGGCGTGCACACCTGGTGATCCCAGCGCTGCGGAGGTGTCGACGGCGCGCACTTCGGCGTGCGGCAGCTCGCTGCGGACGAACGCGGCCTCGACCATGCCAGGTCGCACCACGTCGGCGATGTACCGGCCGCGGCCGGTCAGGAGGCGGTCGTCCTCGATCCGGGGCACGCGTGCGCCGATCAGCGTCGGGCGTGTGCTCTGCATCCGGCCTCCCGGTCGCCGCGGCATCCCGCCTGCTGCCGGGCAACAGGGGCGATTCCTCGGCAAGGGTGCTGCACCGGTGGACCCCGCGCAATCCACCGGAAGGACGGCGGTGATGGTGCGGTGACCTGGGGATCGGTGGTGATAGCGGGTGAGGTCGGGGCGGAGAGGTCCGGTTGGGGAGGGGGTTGGGTTTGGGTTCAAAGCGGTGGGTGGCTGCTTTGCGCGGTGCAGCGATTTCAATCGAAATTGCGTCGTTGTCGACGGAGCCTGCGGTGGCGCAGCAGGCAATTTCAATCGAAATCGCGTGAGGTTCGCCGCTTCGCGCACGGCCGTGGTAGTGGCCCGGGTGGCGCGGGCGACCGTGGTGGCCCTGGGGATGGACGCGCTCGCCACGACCTGTGCCAACCCGGTGCCCAACCGCACCTAAGGGGAACGTGACGCAACCCAGCCACGGAAACCACGCAACGCGAGATCAATGCAGAACGCGACCACCACTGTGAATCGCGGAGAGGCGGTACTGCGGCGCTATCAGAGCCAGTTTCGGCGTTTGAAGATCGTGTAGAGGCTCAGGCAGACCGCCAGCATCAGGACTACCGCGAACGGGTAGCCGAGGTTCCAGTGCAGTTCCGGCATCAGGTCGAAGTTCATGCCGTAGACCGTGCCGATCAGGGTGGGGGCGAACAGGATCGCCGCCCAGGCCGAGATCTTCTTCACCTCCTCGTTCTGGGCGAGGCTGGCCTCGGTCATCTTCTGCATCTCCTCGTTCTGCGCCTGGGTGACCAGCGTGGCGTTGACGGTCAGGATCTTGTCCAGCAGCTGCCGGAAGCCCTCCGCGCGCTCGCCGACCGTGGTGGCGTGGTCGGCCACGTCGCGCAGGTAGCGCTGCAGCTCCTCGTCGATGCCGTACTTGTTGAACCCCGCTTCCAGGTTGCGCAGGATGCCCAGCAGCGGCTGCGTGGCGCGCTGGAACTCGATGACCTCGCGGGTCAGCTCGTAGATGCGCCGCGACACGTGCGGCTCGGTCTGGAAGACCTCGGTCTCGATCTCGTCGATGTCGTTCTGCAGCCCGGCGATCACCGGGGCGTAGCCGTCCACGACGTTGTCCAGGACCGCGTACAGCACCGCCTCGGGGCCGCGGCGCAGCAGGTCGGGGTCCTCCTCCATGCGCCGGCGGACCGCCGACATGTCGGGGGACTGGCCGTGGCGGACGGTGAGCACGAAGTTGGTGCCGATGAACAGGTGCAGCTCGCCGAAGCTGACCTCCTCGGCCTCGTCCACGTAGGTCGCGGCGCGCAGCACCACGAACAGCGTGTCGCCGTAGCGCTCGATCTTCGGCCGCTGGTGCGCGACGATCGCGTCCTCGACGGCCAGCTTGTGCAGGTCGAACTCCTCGGCCGCGGCCTGCAGCTCCTCCTCGGCCGGTCGGTACAGCCCGATCCACGCCATCGTGCCGGGCTCGCGGCGCAGCTGCCGGTAGGTCTCGGCCAGGCTCGCCGGGGTGGCGATCCGGACGCCGTCGCGGTAGATCGCGGTGTCGATCAGCGGCCGGTCGGCCAGCGGTCGCTCGTCCTCCGAACGCGGGTCCATCGAGTGCTCGGGCGCTTCGGGCTCGGTTCGCCGGGGCTTGCGCAGCGACCGGGGACGCCATTCGGGCACGAGAACCTCCTGGATGTCGGAGCAGGCTTTGGCCGAAGACCTCGCCGTCCACGATCGTGGGAAAGCCTACCCAGCGGAGCCCCGGGTCCGCCGTTCCGGCTTGCTCCCCAGGATGAAGAAGTCCGTGCTCACCGGGTGCGCGTGCGCGGGCAGGAGGTGGTCGTACCGGGTGCCGCTGCGGAAGCCGCTCGTGGCCAGCAGGGCGCGGGTGCGCTGAGCGGTGAGGCCCGCCCAGTGCGGCGTGGCATGGCCGATGCGGGCGTAGTCGCGCGCCAGCCGCCACAGGAAGCCGTGGTCGGCGCCCGGGCGCAGCGAGTCGACCGCGCGGCGCAGGTCGTGCTGCCAGGAGTGCCAGCGGCCGTCGGCGAGCAGCACCGCGCCGTCCGGTGCCAGGACCTCCCGCCACGCGCGCAGGGCGGCGACGGGGGCGGGCAGCGTCCACAGCACGTATCGCGCGGTCACCAGGTCGAACTCCTCGCCGAGGGTGCCGACGTCGTGCGCGCCGCAGGCCACCAGACGCACGTCCATCCCGCGGGTGGCCGCGCGGGCGCGGTCGAGCATCGCGGTGGCGGGGTCGACCCCGGTGACGTGGTGGCCGAGCTCGGCCAGCAGGGTGGACAGGAACCCGGTCCCGGTGCCGACGTCGAGCACCCGCAGCGGCCGGTCGCCGCACAGGTCGTCGATGATCCGCCGGTAGGCCGCCCGCCACTCGTCGCGCTTGTGCTCGGGGTAGTTCTGGTAGAAGCGGTCGTAGGCGGGTGCTCGCTGCTGCCAGTTGTCGCGGACGGCGGCCAGGGCGCGGGGGTCGGTCATCCGGGTTCCTCCGTTCTTCCGCGTGCCAGGTCAGCACTGTCCACCAGGGAGCGTGCTACCGCAGTCCGCGGTCGGGCGAGAAGCGCTGCGGTGGGGGCGTGTTCGACGCAGCGGCCCGCGTCGAGCACGTGGACCTCGTCGGCGAGCGCGGCGACCGCGCCCAGGTCGTGGCTGATCAGCACCATTCCCGCGGACGTGGTGCGCAGCGTCGCGGCGAGCAGGTCGAGCAGCTCGGCGCGGTGGATCAGGTCCTGGCCGGTGGTGATCTCGTCGCAGATGATCACCGCGGGTTCCGCGAGCAGCGCGCGGGCCACCGCCGCGCGTTGCAGCTGACCGCCGGAGAGGGCGGCCGGGCGGCGGTCCGCCTGCGCCCGTTCCAGGCCGACCGATGCGAGTACCTGTTCGGCCTCGGTGCGGGCCTGCGCGGTGGAGACGCCGCGCGTCAGCCGCGCCGTCCGGGCGATCTGGGCGAGGACCGGGCGGAACTCGTCGAAGGACGCCCTGGCGTCCTGGTGGATGTACTGCACCTGCGTCCGCCTGCCCCGGTGCCGGACGTCGGCGGCCAGGGCGACGCCGTCGAGCAGCACCCGACCGGCGCTCGGCCGGGTCAGCCCGGCGAGGCAGCGGGCGAGCGTCGTCTTGCCCGAACCGGACCGCCCGACGACCGCGACGCACCGGCCGGGCGGGACCGCGAGGTCGATCCCGTCCAGCAGGCGGTCGCCGTTCTTCGCGACCTTGCTGAGCCCGCTCGCCCGCAGCCCGCCCTCCGCGGGTTCGGTGTCCGCGGCTGCGGGTGGGCGGGGTTCGGCGGCGAGCAGGGCTCGGGTGTGTTCGTGGGTGGGAGCCGTCAGCACGTGCTGGCCGCGCTCGACGATCCGGCCGTCGTGCAGCACCAGGACGGTGTCGGCGGTCCGGCGCACCAGGCCGAGGTCGTGGGTGAGCAGCAGGATCGCGGTGCCCCGGCCGGACATCCTGGACAGCGCCTCGACGGCTTCGGACTTGGTGATGGCGTCGAGCCCGGTCGCCGGTTCGTCGAGCACGAGCACGTCCGGGCGGTTGAGCACGGCCTGCGCCAGCACCGCCCGCTGCTGCTGCCCGCCGGAGAGCTGGTGCGGGTAGCGGTCGAGGAGCGCTGCGTCGAACCTGGCGGCTTCCAACGCCTCGGGTATCGCCTCGGGGGCGCGCGCCAGCTCGGCCATCACGCGACCGACCTTGCGGAGCGGGTTGAGCGCTGCGGCGGGGTGCTGCGGGAGATAGCCGATGACGCCTGCGCGGGCGGCTCTGCGCTGAGCTGCGGGAACCCCGATCAGATCGGTGCCGCGCAGCTCGACGGTCCCGGCCAGCGCGACGCCGCGACGGCTCTCGCCCTGCAGAGCCAGGCCCAACGTCGTCTTGCCGCTGCCGGACTCGCCGAGCACCGCGGTGACCTCGCCCGGCCGAAGCTCCACGTCGACCTCGGCCAGCAGGCTGCGCGTGCCGACGAAGGCGCGCAGACCTCGTGCGCTGAGGAGAGGTGCGTTCATCGGCTCCCGCCTCCAGAGACGTGGCCCTTCCGCGCGAAACAGCCTTCCAGCACGCCGTTTTCGCCGGTGGTGGCCCGTGAGCGCTTTCCGGGGCCATAGCCCCACGAAGTACTCACGGGACCTGAGCAGCGGAAACGGAGCTCATCGGGGTCCCGCCCGGCACCGTTGCCGCGCGCCGGGGTGCCAGCGGCCTGCATTCAGACCTCGTCCCTGCGCGCGAGCGCGTGGTCCAGCAGCAGGTTGATGCCCGTGCACAGCGAGACGAGCAGCCCGGCCGGGACCAGGACCGCCAGCGGTTGCAGGAAGAGGGCCTCCTTGTTGCGCTCGACCAGAACGGCCCAGTCGCTGGCCGAGGGCGCGAGCCCGAGGCCCAGGAAGTTCGCCGACGCCAGCAGGTAGAGCACCAGGCTCAACCGGGTCCCGGCGTCGACCAGGACCGGGCCCAGCGCGCACCGCCCGACGTAGCCGAGGTGGATCCGCCACCACGGCTCGCCCTGCATCGTCATCGCCTCCACCGCCGCGCGGCAGCCGGGCGCCAGGGCGGCGCTGCGGACGAGCCGCACCACGGCGGGCAGCTGGAGCAGGGCGATGGCCAGCGCCAGCGTCACCGCGCCGCGCCACCCGGCAGCGGCCAGCACCATCAGCACCAGGAGCCCGGGGAGCGCGAGCAGGAAGTCGAGCACCCGCACCAGGACCCCGTCGGCCCAGCGGTTCGCGACGAGCAGCGCCAACGGCACTCCGACCAGGTAGGACAGCAGCAGCGAGGCCCCGGTCAGCGCCACGATCGAGGCACCACCGCTGAGCGCGAGCGCCAGGACGTCGCGGCCGAGAACGTCGGTGCCCAGCGGGAAGTCCGCGCCGGGCGGCTGCAGCGGTGCGGCCGCGGACTGCACGGAACCGGCCAGCAGCGGCCCGGCCAGCGCGATCAGCACGGGAACACCGAGCAGCACCGACCCGAGGACGACCGAAGGGCGTTTCACGTGACCACCTCGCGTTGCGGGACGAGCCGGTGGGATGCGAGGTCGGCGGCCAGGTTCAGGGTGATCGTGGTGGCGGCGAACACCAGCGCGTAGCCCTGCACCGCGGGCAGGTCGCGGGCCATGACCGCGTTGATGAAGCCGGAGCCCATGCCGGGCAGGGCGAAGACGGCTTCCACGACCACGACGCCGCCGAGCAGCCCGTCGACCGCCCGGGCCAGCTGCTGCACCGCCGGGGCCAGCCCGTTGGGCAGCACGTGCCGGAACAGCACGGTGCGTTCGGGCAGGCCGTGCAGGCGGACGTGCAACGCGTACTCGGCGCCGTCCGCTTCGGCCACCCCGATGCGGATCTGGCGCGCCAGGGCGCAGAGCTGCTTGCACACCAGCACCCCGACCGGCAGGACGAGCACCGCGGGCTGTTCGAGGAGCGCCCACCCGGAGGTACCGGCCGCGGTGGCGGGCAGCCAGCCGAGGTGGACCGAGAACAGGGCGACGAGCAGCAGCGCGAGGGCGAACTCGGGCACCGAGTTGAGCAGGACGATCGCGCTGTTGAGCGCCCGGTCCAGGCGGGACCCCCGGCGCATCCCGGTCGTGACGCCGACCGCCACGGCCAGCGGGACCACCACCGCCAGCGCGAGCAGCGCCAGCACCGCGGTGGTGGCGAACCCGCGGGCGATCTCGTCGGTGACCGGGACGCCGGTCAGCAGCGAGGTCCCCAGGTCGCCGCGCACCGCGCCACCCAGCCAGTCCAGGAACCGCTCCCACACCGGTCGGTCCAGCTGCAACTGCTCGCGTAGCACCGCGATCTGCTCGTCGGTCGCGTGCTCGCCGAGCACGACCACCGCCGTGTCACCGGGCAGCAGCGAGGTGAGCGCGAAGACGGTGACCGCCACCGCGGCGAGCTGCAGCGCGGCGACCACCAGCCGCCGCAGCACCAGCGCCGCCATCAGCCCAGCGACGCCCGCTCGAAGCGCGCCCAGTCCAGCGAGTTGGGCGGGGCCGCCCGGATCCCGGACACCGCGCTGGACACCGCCACGTTCCAGTCGCTGAAGCCCCACACGAGCAGCCCGCTCTCCTCCCGCGCCAGGCGCTGGGCGTCGCCGAGCAGCCGCGACCGCTCGGTTCCGTCCACTGTGCTCATCGCCCGGTGGAACAGCCCGTCGAACTCCGGCGACCGGTAGCCGGTGTAGTTGTTGGTGCCCGCACCGCTGCGCATCCGCTCGGCCAGGAACGTCGTCAGCGGCAGCGGCGCGGTCCGGGTGAGGGCGGCGACGCCGTTGGTGCGGATGTCGCTGAAGTAGGTCTCCGCCGGGCCGATCCGCGCGGTGACCCGCAGCCCGACCTCGGCCAGCTGCTGGGCGATCAGCGTCGAGGCGGACTCGAAGCACGGGTCGACCGAGCTGGTGAGCAGCTCGAACTCGAGGCCCTCCAGCCCGGCCTCCCGCACCAGCGACCGGGCGCGGTCGACGTCGCGCTCCCGCTGCGGCAGGTCCGGCGGGTAGTGCTCGAGCCCCTTGCCGAACAGGTCGTTGCCGACCTGCCCGTGCCCGCTGAGCGCCACCGAGACCAGCGCCTCCCGGTCCACACCGGACAGGACGGCCTGCACCAGACGCGGATCGTCGAACGGCGCGCGGTCGACCTTGAGCGCCACCGCCTGCATGGTCCCGTGCGGCGCGGCGAGCAGCTGCGCCCGCCCGTCGCCGTGCACCAGCTGCGCGGAGTTCGCGCTGATGTCGTGGATGTAGTGCACCTGGCCGGACAGCAGCGCCGCGACGCGGGCGCTCTCGTCGTTGACGGGCACGAACTCCAGCTCGGCGAGCGCCGGAGCACCCGCCCAGTACCCGTCGAAGCGGCGGAACACGGCGGGCTGCCCGGGCCGGAAGGAGCCGAACCGGAACGGGCCAGAGCCGACCGGCGCGGTGAAGTCGCTGGTCCGGGCCGGGACGATCTCGGTCGCCGGGGCGCCCCACGCCGACGGGAACTCGAAGTTCGGGGCGTGCAGCACGAGCTCCAGCTCGGTGGCCGACCGCGCCCGGCTGGCCGCGAAGTCGACGTCGAGGAACTGCTTGCGGGCGGGCGAGGACGTGGCCGGATCGGCGATGCGGCGGTAGCTGTAGAGCACGTCCTCGGCGGTGACCGGGCGGTTGTCGTGGAAGCGGGCCGCGCGCAGCCGGATCGACCACCGGGTGCCGGTGGCGTCGGGCTCCCACGACTCGGCCAGCCGCGGCACGACGCTCATGTCGTCGGCGTAGCCGACCAGCGTGTCGAACAGCGCCTTCGCCCGGGCCTGGTCGACGAACAGCGAGCTGGTGTGCGGGTCGAGCGATTCCTTCGCGCCGCCGGTCGGAAACGCCGCGCGCAGCCGCCCGTCCGGTGCGCCACCGCCGCCGCAGCCCGTGAGCGAAGCGACGGCGAGCGACCCCAGCGCCCCTTTGAGCAGCGTCCGCCGGTTGACGGTGATCATCGAGTTCCCCTCCCCGCGGTCCCGGCTGGCGATCAGGACACGTTGGACGGTCGTTTCCAGATGCGCCGCCCGGAGCTCCTGGTCCAGGACGTGGGGGAGTGCAGGTCAGCGCGCGTCGGCAGGGCCGGTGTTACGACACGAGCGGTGAAGGTCGATGCCCGACGGCGAGATCGTGAGCAGCGCGCAGCTGCATGTTCCGCACCTCCTCCGGGGCTCCGCGACCCCGAGCGAATCGGCACGACGGCGTCAGTCTCCTGACTCGCGGATCGACGCTGCTCGCCTGCCTTCCCGCCGCGCGAGCGGCAGTGGCGCGGGTGGCGACAGCTCCCCGTTCACAGTGGCGGGACCGTGCCGGATTCGCACCGGCTTCCTGCGCACCGTCGCATGAACTCCAGCGGCGACGTTGGCACCGGCCGGGGTGGGTGTCAAGGGCGGCGGGGCGAGATCACGCCCGGGACCGGGGCAGTGCTCCGGGTGGCGGCGCTGACCTCTACCATTCGGGCGTGGCCGCCTACGACTTCGACGCCTTCGAGCACCTGGACGCCTCGGAACTGCCGCTGCGCCAGCAGCGCATCCTGGCCGCGATCCAGGACTGGGTGAACCGCTACGGCTATTCGCCGAGCACCCGCCAGATCGGCGAGGCGGTCGGCCTGCGCTCCTCGTCCTCGGTGTCGAAGCACCTGAACGCCTTGGAGGAGAAGGGATTCCTGCGCCGCAGCGCGACGGTGTCCCGCCCGATGGACGTCCGGGCGTTCCTCCGGCCGTCGGCGGCGCGCGACGACGCGGCCTCGGTGCCGGTGCCGGTGGTCGGCGACATCGCGGCGGGCACCCCGATCACCGCGGACGAGCACCTCGACGACGTGATGAGCCTGCCCCGCGAGCTCACCGGCCGGGGCAACGTGTTCGGCCTGCGGGTGCGCGGCGATTCGATGGTCGACGCGGCGATCTGCGACGGCGACATCGTGGTGGTCCGCCAGCAGCAGGAGGCGCACTCCGGCCAGATCGTGGCGGCGATGATCGACGACGAGGCGACGGTGAAGGTCTACCGCCGCCGCAACGGCCACGTCCTGCTCGAACCCCGGAACCCGGCCTACGAGGTCATCGACGGCGACAACGCGGTCGTCCTGGGCATCGTCGTCTCGGTCCTGCGCAGCGTCTGACCCGGTCGTGAGCGCGTAACAGTGTTCCAGCACGGGTTCGCACTCACGACCCCCGCGGACGGCTAGTCCCGCTCCAGGGCGGGGCGCTTGGGGTCGAAGGTCCAGCCCGGCACCAGGTACTGCATCGCCGCCGCGTCGTCGCGGGCGCCCAGCCCCTGCTCCAGGTAGAGCTCGTGGGCGGCTTCCACGCGGTCCATGTCCAGCTCCACGCCCAGGCCCGGTGCGGTCGGGACCGGCAGCAGGCCGTCGGTGATGCGCAGCGGGTCGCGGGTGAGGCGCTGGCCGTCCTGCCAGATCCAGTGCGTGTCGATCGCGGTGATCTCGCCGGGCGCGGCCGCCGCGACGTGGGTGAACATCGCCAGCGACACGTCGAAGTGGTTGTTGGAGTGCGAACCCCAGGTCAGGCCCCAGTCGTGGCAGAGCTGGGCCACCCGCACCGATCCGCTCATCGTCCAGAAGTGCGGGTCGGCCAGCGGGATGTCCACCGCGCCCGCGCGCACCGCGTGGTGCAGCTGCCGCCAGTCGGTGGCGATCATGTTGGTGGCGGTGGGGAGTCCCGTCGCGCGGCGGAACTCCGCCATCGTCTCGCGGCCGGAGTAGCCGCCTTCCGCGCCGCACGGATCTTCGGCGTAGGCGAGCACGTCGCGCAGGGCGCGGCCGATGTCGATCGCCTCGGCCAGCTGCCACGCGCCGTTGGGGTCGAGGGTGATCCGGGCGTCGGGGAACCGCCGGGCCAGCGCGGTGACCACCTCGGCTTCGGCCGGACCGGGCAGGACACCGCCCTTGAGCTTGAAGTCCCGGAACCCGTAGCGCTGCTGCGCCGCCTCCGCCAGCCGCACCACCGACTCCGGGGTCATGGCCTCCTCGTGGCGCAGGCGCAGCCAGTCGTCGTCGGGTTCGTCGGCCGGGGCCCGGTAGGGGAGGTCGGTCCGCTGCCGGTCGCCGATGAAGAACAGGTAGCCGAGCACCGGCACCTGCTGCCGCTGCTGGCCGTCGCCGAGCAGCTCGGCCACCGGCACCTCCAGGTGCTGGCCGAGCAGGTCGAGCAGGGCCGCCTCGATCGCGGTGACGGCGTGGACGGTGACGCGCAGGTCGAAGGTCTGCACCCCGCGGCCGCCCGAGTCGCGGTCGGCGAACCGGGTGCGCACCTCGTTGAGGACCGAGCGCACCCGGCCGGTCCGCTGCCCGACGACCAGCTCCGCCGCGTCCTCGAGGGTGCGGCGGATGGGTTCGCCGCCGGGCACCTCGCCGACCCCGGTCCGGCCCTCGGAGTCGGTGAGGATCACCAGGTTCCGGGTGAAGTGCGGGGCGTGGGCCCCGCTGAGGTTGAGCAGCATGCTGTCGTGCCCGGCGACCGGGACCACCCGCATCGCGGTGACCACGGGCTGCTTCTGCGTCATGCGTTCCTCCGTGCTCGGTATCGGCTGGCGGGTCGGTCCTCCGGTGGATCGGACGTCCGACACGCCCGGGCGGAGGGTGATTCCGGCGATTTCAATGGAAATCGGAGATCTGATTTCCATTGAACTTGTTCATCCTGTCTGTGGACCGCAGCTGCGAAGGGCGAACGGCACCGGTCGGCAGGTGTCGCATGCGCCGCAGGCGCATAGCCCACCCTTGCAGCTTGCACCGCCGCGGGTTCACGGTGCCCACCCCTCTGGGGTTCCTTCCGGCGAGGACGGCCCTGACGCCGTGTATCGGGTCATACATCAGTCAGGGCACCCGGAGTCCAGGCGGGCGCTGAGGTTCCGCCACTTGCACCGCCACTCAGAACGAGGTTGGAAAACCTCATTGAGATCGCCTCACCCCCGGTCGGCGATCGCGCTGGGCAGCAGCGAAGCGGGGACGTCCTGGTAGGCAACCGGGCGCAGGAACCGCTCGATGGCGAGGGTGCCGACCGAGGTGGTGCGGGAGTCCGAGGTCGCGGGGAACGGTCCACCGTGGACCATCGCGTGCCCCACCTCGACCCCGGTCGGCCAGCCGTTGAACAGGATCCGCCCGGCCTTCAGCTCCAGCACCGGCAGCAGCTCCGCGGCCTCGGCGCGGTCGCCGTCGGCGGCGTGCACCGTGGCGGTCAACTGGCCCTCCAGGCCTTCGGCCACCGCCCGCACCTGCGCCGCGTCGCGGCAGCGGACGACCAGCGAGCACGCGCCGAAGACCTCCTGCTGCAGGGCGACGTCCGAGGTGAAGCTGTCGGCATCGGTGGCCAGCAGGGCCGGCTGGCAGGCGTTCGGCAGGTCGGTCTCCGCACCCCTGGCCAGCACCTCCACCGCGGGGTGGGCCGAGAGCGCGGCCACGCCGTCGGCGTAGCTGCGCGCGATGTTCGGCGTGAGCATCGTGGTCGCCCGGCTCGCAGCGACCGCCGCGCCAGCCGCCTCCAGGAAGGCCCGCAGGTCCGGCCCGTCGACCGCGAGCACCAGGCCCGGGTTGGTGCAGAACTGCCCGGATCCCAGCGTGAGCGAGGCGACGAACCCGTCGGCGATCTCCGCGCCCCGCTCCGCCAGCGCGCCGGGCAGCAGGAACACCGGGTTCGTGCTGCTCATCTCGGCGTACACCGGGATCGGCTGCGGGCGCGCCTGGGCGGCGGCCACGATCGCCAGCCCGCCGGAGCGCGACCCGGTGAACCCGACGGCCTGGATGCGCGGGTCGGTGACCAGGCGGATGCCCAGGTCCGGTCCGGAGCCGAACAGCAGCGAGAAGGTGCCGGGCGGCAGGCCGAGGTCGGCCACCGCGCCGGTCACCGCCCGCGCGACCAGCTCCGAGGTGCCGGGGTGGGCGTCGTGGCCCTTGACCACGACCGGGCAGCCCGCCGCGAGCGCAGCGGCGGTGTCCCCGCCCGCGACGGAGAAGGCCAGCGGGAAGTTGCTCGCGCCGAACACCGCGACCGGGCCGAGCGGGATCTTGCGCTGCCGGATGTCGCTGCGCGGCAAGGGTTTCCGGTCGGGCAGGGCCGGGTCGACGCGCACCCCGGCCCAGCTGCCCTCCCGCACGACCTCGGCGAACAGCCGCAGCTGACCGGTGGTGCGCCCGCGCTCGCCGGTCAGGCGGGCGACGGGGAGGCCGGTCTCGCGGTGGGCGCGTTCGATCAGCGCGTCCCCGAGCGACTCGATCCGGTCCGCGATCCGCTCCAGCAGCTCCGCGCGCTTCGCGTCGGGAAGCCCCCGGTAGGCGGGGAAGGCCTCGCGGGCGGCGGCGCACGCCCGGTCGACCTCGTCGGCCCCGCCGTGCCCGAAGGCGGGTTCCAGCTCGTCGCCGGTGCTCGGGTCGATCGCGCGGACCTTCCCGCCCGTCCCGAAGACCTCGGTCCCGGCGATCAGCATCCGTCCGGTGGGTTGCGTCATGATCACTCCTCCGGCAGGCGCTTGACCAGGTCGGACAGCGCGGCGAGCTCGGTGTCGTCCAGGTCCACGAGCGGCGGGCGCACCGGACCGGCCGGGCGGCCGATGACCTTCATGCCCGCCTTCACGATGCTCACCGCGTACCCGGCGCGCCGGTTGCGGATGTCGCAGTAGGGCAGCACGAACTCGTCGAGGTACCGGTACACCGCGGCGCGGTCCCGGTCGCGCACCGCCCGGTAGAAGCGCAGCGCGAACTCCGGCACGAAGTTGAACATCGCCGAGGAGTAGGTGGTCACGCCCAGCTCCAGCAGCGGCAGCGCGAAGGTCTCCGCGGTGGGCAGCCCGCCGACGTAGGTGAGCCGGTCGCCGAGCCGGGAGTACAGCCGGGTCATCTTCTCCACGTTGCCCACGCCGTCCTTGAACCCGACCAGGTTCGGGCAGTCCTCGGCCAGCTCGGCGACCGTGCTGTCCTCGAAGATCGCGTTGGCCCGGCTGTAGAGGACCACCCCGAGCCCGGTGGCGGCGCAGACCGCGCGGACGTGCGCGGCGAGCCCTTCCTGGTCGGCTTCGGTCAGGTAGGGCGGGAGCAGCAGCAGACCGGCGGCCCCGGCGCGCTCGGCGGCGCGGGCCATCTCGACCGCGGTCGCCGTGCCGTACCCGGCCGGGGCGATCACCGGCAGCCCGTCCGGGACCTCCTGCACGGCGGCGGTCACCACCTGCTCGACCTCGGCCGGGGTCAGCGAGAAGAACTCGCCGGTGCCACCGGCCGCGAACAGCCCGGCCGGGCCGAAACCGCTCAACCAGCCGATGTTCTCGCGGTAGGCGGCCTCGTCGAAGGAGAGGTCGGGGCGGAAGTGGGTCACCGGGAACGACAGCAGTCCGCCGGCGAGCTGCCGGGCCATGTCGGTGGGCGAGTACGCGGACATCAAAGATCTCCTCCGTGGGCGATTCCTGACGACGTCGTGGCTGTCTGCGCGGCCCGGCGGCTGGGCGGTGCGTTCGCTGACGAGCAGGAGCGACTTCCTGGTTCTGCGGATGACAGTAAGGTGAGCCATCAATGCCCGTCCAACTCAAACAATGCATCTACTGATACCGGGGCAGCATCGATGTTCACGCTCAACCAACTCACCGGTTTCGTCGCGGTGGCCGAGGAGCAGCACTTCGGCCGGGCCGCGCAGCGCCTGCGCATGACCCAGCCCCCGCTGACGCGGCAGATCCAGCAGCTGGAGAAGGAGCTCAAGGTCCAGCTGTTCGACCGCACCAGCCGCACCGTGCGGCTGACCCCGGCCGGTCGCGCGTTCCTGCAGGACGCGCGGCGGCTGCTGCACGAGGCGGAGAACGCCGCGCTCTCGGTGCGGCGGGTGACCCTGGGGCAGGCCGGGATCATCCGCATCGGGTTCACCGCGACCTCGGCGTACGGGGTGCTCGGCGGCCTGCTGGCCACCGTTCGCGAGCACCTGCCGCGCGTGGAGGTGGTGCTGCACGAGCTGGTCACCCGCGACCAGGCGGAGCGGTTGTCGGGCGGTTCCCTGGACCTCGGGCTCGCCCGACCTCCGGCCGCGCGCCCCGAGCTCGAGTCCCGGCTGTTCCGCTCCGAGCCGCTGCTGGCCGCGCTGCCGGACGGGCACCCGCTCGCCAGCGGGACCGAGCCGCTGGAGCTGGGCGAGTTCCACGGCGCCGACGTGGTGATGTACTCGCCGACCGAAGCGCGGTACTTCCACGAGCTGCTCGTCACCGCCTTCGGCCGGACCGGTGTGCAGCCGACGTACGTGCAGCACGTCAGCCAGATCCACACCGCCCTGGCGCTGGTGCAGGTCGGCCTCGGCAGCGCGCTGGTGCCCGCCACCGCGGCGCGGTTGCACTTCGAGGGCGTGCACTTCCGCCCGCTGCAGCTGCCCGAGCCGGATCCGGTGGAACTGCACCTGGTCTGGCGCCGGGCCAACGACAACCCGGCGCTGCACGCCCTGCTGGACCTGCTCTGATCCACTGTGGACGCTCAACGGGCCCGGGTGCGGACCAGCCGCTGCACCAGCGGGAACAGCGCGACCACGGCCAGCAGCGCCAGCAGGGTGCCGGAGATCGGCCTGGTGAGGAAGCCGGTCGGATCCCCCTCGAACAGCAGCAGCGAACGGCGCAGCGAGGTCTCCAGCAGCGAGCCGAGGACGAACGCCAGCACCAGGGGCCCGGGTTCGAACCCGTACTTCTTCATCAGGTAGCCGAGCGCGCCGAACGCGATGACCAGCGCGATGTCGAAGACGCTGTTGCGGACGGTGTACACGCCCACCAGCGTGATCAGCACCGTGATGGGCGCGAGCACGGCCGGGCGCACTCGCAGGATCTTCACGAACAGCCCGACCAGCGGGATGCTCATGATCAGCAGCAGGACGTTGCCGAGGTACATGGAGTTGACCACGCCCCAGAACAGCTCCGGGTCCTCGTCGACCAGCTGCGGGCCGGGCGTCACGCCCTGGATCAGCAGCGCGCCGAAGATCATCGCCATCGTGGCGTTCGCCGGGATCCCGAGCGTGAGCAGCGGGATGAACGACGAGGTCGCCGCGGCGTTGTTCGCCGTCTCCGGCGCGGCCACGCCCTCGACGGCGCCCTGCCCGAACCGCTCCGGGGTCTTCGACCGCCGCTTCTCCACCGCGTACGCCGCGAGCGAGGAGAGCGTCGCACCACCGCCGGGCAGCACGCCGAGCGCGAACCCGAGCACCGAACCCCGGCCGATCGCCCCCGCCGACTGCCGGAGGTCGCTCCGCGACGGCCAGGCGTTGGCGACCGTCGCGGTGGTCGCAGTGCCTTGCTGGCGCTGTTCGAGGTTGTGCAGGATCTCGCCGAGCCCGAACACGCCCATCGCGATCGGCACGAAGTCGAGCCCGTCCGACAGCGGCAGCAGGTCGAAGGTGAACCGCTCGGATCCGGTGAACGCGTCCCGGCCGACCGTGGCCAGCAGCAGGCCGACGCACGCGGCGACGACGGCCTTCACCCGGCTGCCGTTGCTGACGGTGGCGACCAGCAGGATGCCGAGCAGGGCCAGGGCGGTGTACTCGGGCGGGCCGAAGTCGAGGGCGAACCCGGCGATCAGCGGGGCGAGCAGCGACAGCACCACGATCGAGGCGGTGCCGCCGACGAAGGAGCCGATCGCCGCGATCCCCAGCGCGGTCCCGGCCCGGCCCTGGCGAGCCAGCGCGTAGCCGTCGAAGACCGTCACCACCGACGACGCCTCGCCGGGCAGCCGCAGCAGCACCGAGGTGATGGTCCCGCCGTACTGCGCGCCGTAGAAGATCCCGGCCAGCATGATGATCGCCGTGACCGGCTCGACGTCGAAGGTCAGCGGCAGCAGGATCGCGATCGTGGCGGCCGGGCCGAGCCCGGGCAGCACGCCGACCAGCATCCCGACCACCACGCCGATCAGGCAGTGCAGCAGGTTGGTGGGTTCGAGGACGACCCCGAACCCGTCGAGCACCGGGGCGAGATCCATCGCCGCTCCTCAGAACAGGTGGGGGATGGGGACGTCGAGCAGTCCGACGAACACCGCGTAGAAGCCGACCACGATGGCGAGCCCGCCGAGCACCGACGCCCGCCACGACTCCCGGCCGAGGAACCGCAGCCACGCGAAGGCCAGCAGCGCGGCCGGGATCTCGAACCCGATCGTGGTGATCAGCGCGGCGAAGCAGACCATGCTCGCGACCGCGGCCAGGACCGGCCAGCTCGCCGCCGACATCCGCTCCGCGTCGCGCGACCGCCGCGCTTGCAGCCCGAGCGCCACGCCGAGCACCGCGATCGCGAGGCTGACCAGGAACGGCCAGGTACCGGCCGCCGGTTCCGCGGCGCTGCCCAGCCCCAACGACCAGGACCCGACCGCGCCGCAGACGCCGACTCCGACCACGACCAGCGCGACGACCAGGTTCGCGGTCGTCCCGGCCGGGCGCTCCCGCTGGGCTCCGCTCACTTCGGCCCGCCGAGGTCGATCCCGTACTGCTGCGTCATGGCGCGGTAGCTCTCCAGCGAGCTGGTCCACTCCCGCACCACCTGCGCGCCGTCGATCTCGTGCGGCGCGAGCAGGTTGTCCTCGTTGAACTCGCGGTACCGCTCGGTGGCGAAGGTGGCCTGGAACGCCTTGCGCAGCCGGTCGATCCGGTCCGGCGGGGTGCCCTTCGGCGCGACGACCGCGCGGAACTGCGAAACCCGCACGTCGTAACCCTGTTCCACGGCCGTCGGCGTCCCCGGCAGGTACCGGCTGCGCTGCGCGGAGAAGGTGACGATCGGGGTCAGCTGCCCGGCCTCGATCTGGCCGATCGCCTCGCCGAGCTGGACGGCGGCGACGTCGACCTGGTTGCCGAGCACCGCGGTCACCGCCGGTGATCCGCCGTCGAACGGCACTGCTGTGCCTGCGATCCCGGCCTGCTTGAACAGCAGCTCCTGGGACAGCTGGCTGCCGGTGCCGACGCCCGTCGTGGCGAACTTCAGGTCGCGGCCCGCCCCGACCAGGTCCGGCACCGAGCGCAGGCCCGAGGCGGCGTTGGCGACCAGCACGTAGTCGTCCCGGGAAACCCCGGTGATCACCTCGAAGTCGTCGATGTCGACGGCTTCCTCCGGAGCGACCGCCAGCGGCGTGATCGAGGTCAGCGAGGCGTTGAGGACCAGCACGTGCTGGCCGTCGGGTTGCTTGCCGGACAACTCCTTCGCCGCGAGCGCCCCGTTCGCGCCGGGCGTGTTGACCACCGGCATCGCGACCCCGAGGTCGTCGGCGGCGCCGTCGGCCAGGGCGCGTCCGATGAGGTCGGTGCTCCCGCCCGGCGACTGGCCGACCAGCATCGTCACCGGACCGCTGGGGAAGTCCCCGCCACCGCTGCTGGACAGGTTGCCCCCGCAGGCGGCGAGCGGCAGGGACAGCGCCGCGGCGAGCAGGGGCGGCAGAACTCTTCGGCGTGCGAGGGACTTCGACGTCACTGGGGCTCCTTCGGTTCGAGGCGGCCCACCGCCGCGCTGTGAGCGCGGTCACGGTGTCGAACGCTCGGCAGCCTAAGTTCGCGGTCGATGCGTGTCCAAGGTCGATTCGGTATCGAGTGATACCGTCCGCGCATCGCCGCCCGAAACCCCGCGCCGGACCCGATTTCGATGCTGGCGGGGTATTGATCGATGTCCATTCGGTGTTGGACCGGAATCGGCGGGCCGACTTAGTGTCCTGAACACCGCGGAGCGCTCCGCGGCGACCGGGAGGACACCGATGTCTGACACCGCAACAGCTTCCACCGTCGGGCGGGCAGGTGCGCCGATCAGCCGCCGCATCCCGACCCGCTATCTGGTCCTGGCGCTGATCTTCATCATCACCGCGCTCAACTACGCCGACCGCAGCAGCCTGTCGATCACCGGCACCAGCCTGCAGGCCGACCTGGGCTTCAGCAGCGTGCAGCTCGGCTACATCTTCTCCGCGTTCAGCTGGGCCTACGTGCTCGGCCAGCTGCCCGGCGGGATCCTGCTCGACCGGTTCGGCGCCCGGCGCATCTACGCGCTGAGCCTCGCGCTGTGGACGCTGGTGACCGCCGCGATCAGCCTGGTCGGCCTGATCACCACACCGGTGCTGGTGTCGGTGGCGATCATCTTCGCGCTCCGGCTCCTGCTGGGCGTCTTCGAATCCCCGGCGTTCCCGGCGAACGCGCGGGTGGCCACGGCGTGGTTCCCGACCGCCGAGCGCGGCCGGGCGACGGCGGTGTTCAACTCCGCCCAGTACTTCGCCACCGCCCTGTTCGCACCGCTGATGGGCTGGATCACCCACCAGTTCGGCTGGCGGTGGGTGTTCGTCCTGCTCGGCGTGCTCGGCCTGGTGCTGGCCGTGGTGTGGCTGCGCTGGATGGACTCGCCGCGGCAGCACCCGCGGGTCACGCCGGAGGAGCTGGAGACGATCAGCTCCGGCGGGGGACTGGTCGACCTGGACGCGCCGACGACCGGCGGGCAGCGCGCCCGCCTGGACCGGCGGACCATCGCGAAGATCTTCACCACCCGACCGCTGTGGGGCGTCTACCTCTCCCAGTACGCGATCAACGCGCTGACCTACTTCTTCATCACCTGGTTCCCGGTGTACCTGCTCGAAGGCCGCGGGTTGTCGCTGCTGGAGGTCGGTTTCGTCGCCGCGCTGCCCGCGCTGTGCGGCTTCGCCGGAGGCCTGGTGGGCGGTTTCGCCTCCGACGCGCTGCTGCGCCGCGGCCACTCGCTGACCTTCGCCCGCAAGCTCCCGTCGGTCGTCGGCATGGTCCTGGCGACCAGCATCGCGCTCTGCAGCATCACCGACAGCAGCGCGCTGATCGTGGCGATCATGACGCTGGCGTTCTTCGGCAAGGGGATCGGCTCGCTGGGGTGGGCGATCACCACGGACCTCGCACCGCCGCAGGCCGCCAGCTTCGTCGGCTCGACGATGAACGCGTTCGGCAACGTGGCGGGCATCGTGACCCCGATCGTCATCGGCTACACCGTGCAGGCCACCGGTTCGTTCGACGTGGCGCTGTGGTTCGTCGCCGCGCACGGCGCGCTGGCCCTGGTCGGGTTGGCCGTGATGGGAACCATCAAGCGCATCCGGTTCGACGACTGAACATCCGCAGTGGACGCATAGGAGAGGTGACCATGACCGAAACCGCCGTGCTGGACCGGATCACCCGGGTCGAGATCTCGTCGGTGGCGCTGCCGCTGCCCACCGCGATCAGCGATGCGAAAGTGCTCACCGGCAGGCAGAAGCCGATGACCGAGGTGGCCGTGCTGTTCGCCGAGATCACCACCGCCAGCGGGCTGGAAGGCGTCGGCTTCAGCTACTCCAAGCGGGCCGGTGGACCGGGGCAGTTCGCCCACGCCCGCGAGATCGCCCCGGTGCTGCTCGGCGAGGACCCCAGCGACATCGCCAAGATCTGGGACAAGCTCGTCTGGGCGGGTGCCTCCGTCGGGCGCAGCGGGCTGTCGGTGCAGGCGATCGCCGCCTTCGACGTCGCGCTGTGGGACCTGAAGGCCAAGCGCGCCGGTCTGCCGCTGGCGAAGCTCCTCGGCGCGCACCGCGATTCGGTGCGCTGCTACAACACCTCCGGCGGCTTCCTGCACGCGCCGGTCGAGGAGGTCGTGGACCGCGCGGCGGAGGCGGTGGCCGGGGGCATCGGCGGCATCAAGATCAAGGTCGGCCATCCGGACAACGCGGTCGACCTGGCCCGGGTCACCGCGGTCCGGGAGAAGATCGGCGACGTGCCGCTGATGGTCGACGCCAACCAGCAGTGGGACCGCCCGACGGCCCGCCGCATGTGCCGCGCCCTGGAACCGCTGGACCTGGTGTGGATCGAGGAACCCCTGGACGCCCACGACTTCGAGGGGCACGCGCTGCTCGCGTCGCACTTCGACACCCCGATCGCCACCGGCGAGATGCTGACCAGCGTCGCCGAGCACCGCGAGCTGATCCGGGCGGGCGGCGCCGACATCGTCCAGCCCGACGCCCCGCGGGTCGGCGGCATCACCCAGTTCCTGAAGGTGATGGCCCTGGCCGACGACCGGAACCTCCAGCTGGCCCCGCACTTCGCGATGGAGATCCACATCCACCTGGCGGCGGCCTACGCCCGGGAGCCCTGGGTGGAGCACTTCGAGTGGCTGGACCCCCTGTTCGACGAGCACCTGCGCATCGAGGGCGGCCGGATGCACCTCTCGCCGCGCCCGGGCCTCGGCGTGACGATCAGCGACCAGGCCCGGTCCTGGACGGTCGCCGACCACGAGGTCCACGCCTGATCCCGCTGCGCAGGTCGACGCCCGTGAGCGCTTTCCGGGGCTGTGGCACCGGAAAGTGCTCACGGAAAAGCGACCTGTGCACGCTGCGGAGGGGCTGCCGACTACGGTGGTCGGCATGGACAGCGTTGACGGGCTCCGGGACAGGTTGCGGGACTTCGCGGCGGCGCGGGACTGGGAGCAGTACCACACGCCGAAGAACCTGGCGATGGCGCTCAGCGGGGAGGCCGGGGAGCTGGTCGCGGAGCTGCAGTGGGTGGACGACGCCGGTGCCGTGGCGGGCCTGGCGGAAGGCGGGCTCAAGGACCGGCTGGCCGACGAGGCGGCCGACGTCCTGCTCTACCTCATCAGGCTGACCGACGTCTGCGGCATCGACCTCGTCGAAGCCGCCAACGCCAAGATCGACCGCAACGAGACGCGCTTCCCCCCGACCACCTGAGCCGGGCGGCCGGGGCTCAGCTGCTCGCGCTCGTCGGGGTGAGCCCGTCCGCCGACGTCTGCTTCGGCACGTCGGAAGACCGGGGCGGTGCTTCAGGTTCCTGCGCCGTCGCTCGCTCTGCGGAGGTCCGGTCGGCGAGGACGCGGCGGGCGCGCTCGACGTCGAGTGCCCCGTCCCACTTGGCGATCGCCAGCGTCGCCACCGCGTTGCCGTAGAAGTTGACCAGCGCTCGGCACTCGGACATGAACTTGTCGATGCCGAAGATCAGCATGATGCCCGCCGCGGGGACGGTGCCGATGGTCGACAGGGTGGCGGTCAGCGCGATGAATCCGCCACCGGCCACCCCGGCCGCGCCCTTCGAGGTGAGGAGCATGACCGCGAGCAGGCCGATCTGCTGGCCGACGCTCAGCGGGGTGTTGGTGGCCTGGGCGATGTAGACGGCGGCCAGCGACAGGTAGATCGCCGCGCCGTCGAGGTTGAAGCTGTAGCCGGTGGGCACGACCAGGCCCACCGTGGTGCGGTCGGCGCCCATGAAGGTCATCTTCCGCATCAGGCCGGGCAGCGCCGGTTCGGCGGTGGAGGTGCCGAGGACGAGGAAGAACTCGTCCTTGAGGTAGCGGAACAGCTGGAAGATGTTGAGCCGGACGTGGAGCGCGAGGAAGCCGCCCAGGACGACCACCACGAACAGGACCGATGTGGCGTAGAACAGCGCGATCAGCGAGCCGAGACTGGTCAACGTGGACAGTCCGAACGCCCCGACCGCGTAGGCCATGGCGCCGAAGGCGCCGAGCGGGGCGGCCTTCATCACGAAGCTCAGGACCTTGAACACGACCTCGGTCAGCCGCTTGACCCCGGCGGCGATCGGCTCGCCGATCGGGCCGACCGCCTTGATCGCGATGCCGAAGAGCACGGCCAGGAAGATGATCTGCAGGATGTCGCCCTCGGCGAACGCGCCGAAGAAGCTCTCCGGCACCAGGTGCGTGAAGAACTCCCACCACTGCTGGGTTTCGCCGGTCTCGACGTACTGCTGCGCGGTCCCGCTCACCTGGATCTTCGACGGGTCGGCGTTGACGCCTTCGCCGAGCCGGACGACGTTGATCGCGACGAGCCCGATCACCAGCGCGACGATGGTGCCGATCTGGAAGTAGGTCAGCGCTTTCAGCCCGGTGAGCCCGACCTTCTTCAGGTCGGCGACACCGGCGATCCCGCCGATGATGGTCAGGAAGACGATCGGCCCGATGAGCATCTTCATCGCGGCGATGAAGGTCGTCCCGATCGGCTGCATCGCCTCGCCGAGATCCGGCCACCGCCAGCCGAGCAGGATGCCGACGACGATCGCGACCAGGACCTGGAAGTAGAGCTGCCGGTACCAGGGCTTCGCCCCGGTTCTCCCGGGCGGCAGCGGTTTTTGTGCGGTCTGCGCCATTGCATTCTCCTGCACGTGGTCGAGCGCCGTTGTCAGCGGCGGTGGGCGGTCATCGGAAAGCCGGTTCGGGGGCGAGTGCTTCAGCGGCGATCCGTTCGCCGAGCAGTTCCAGCAGCGGTTCGGCTTCGCGCACGCAGCGGCTGACGTCCGCTTCGACGTCGGTGAGCGCGAAAGCCGCGGTGAAGCCCGCTGCGGTGAGCTCTCCACGGGTGAGCTGGTTGCGCCCGGCTGCCGCCACGACGGGAACCCCGGCTGCTCGCGCGGCCGAGGCGACCCCGGCGGGTGCCTTGCCGCGCAGGGTCTGGTGGTCCAGCGACCCTTCCCCGGTGACCACCAGGTGCGCACCCGGGAGCTGCTCGGCGAACCCGGTCAGCTCGAGGACGAGCTCGATCCCGGAGCGCAGCTGCCCGCCGAGGGCCAGCAGCGCGAATCCGGCGCCGCCCGCCGCTCCGGCACCCGGGTGGCCCGAAACCGCCGTGCCGGTGGCGTTCTCCAGCAGCTCCGCCCAGCGGCCGAGGGCGGGTTCGAGTTCCGCGATCGCGTCCGCGTCGGCGCCCTTCTGCGGTCCGTAAACCGCTGCGGCGCCGTTCGGTCCGAGCAGGGGGTTGTCGACGTCGCAGGCCACGACCAGCCGGGCTGCGTCCGGCCCGGTCAGGCGCGGGTGCAGACTGCTGAGATCGACGGCGCGGACGGCGCTCAGCAGCGAGGTCCGGTTTCCCGCCCGGTCGAACAGCCGACCGCCGAGCGCGGCCACGATGCCCGTTCCGCCATCGGTGGTCGCGCTGCCGCCCAGCCCGACGACGACGGTGCGGTGGCCCGCGTCGAGGGCGGCGGCGATCACCTGGCCGGTGCCGTGCGAGGAGGCCGCCATCGCGGTGGCAGGTGTGGTTCTCGGGATCCGGCCCAGGCCGGAGACGTCCGCGAGCTCCACGACCGCAACGCCGTCGCGTTGGACGTAGCCGGTCTCGACGGGGCGACCGAGCGGGTCCGCGGCCGTGACCGGGACGCGGGTGAAGCCCGCCGCCTCGAACGCGTCCAGGGTGCCTTCACCGCCGTCGGCCACGGGCCGTTCGCGGACGGCGGGGCGGGAGTGGTGGCGCCGCAGCCCGCGGGAGAGCGCGGCGGTCGCGCGGGCCGCGTCGATGGAACCCTTGAACGAGTCGAGAGCCACGACCACCTCGTGCATGCATCCTCCTCGCCCTGCGAACGTGGGCACCACAGTGACCGCGGACGCGGTGCGCCGTCCAAGAGAAAGTCGCTACCCGACTGATAGGTTCTGCTGATCAGTGGGCTCTGACCTGCCCATACGTCGCGTGGAGGAGTGCGCCCATGGACGTGCGCCAGCTCGAGTACTTCCTGGCGATCGTCGACCACGGCGGTTTCGGCAAGGCGGCGCAAGCGCTGCACGTCGCCCAGCCCTCGCTGTCGCAGGCCATCGCCGGTCTGGAGCGCGAGCTCGGCGTGCAGCTGTTCCACCGCATCGGCAGGGGTGCCGTCCTCAGCAGCGCCGGAACCGAGCTGATCGGCCCGGCCCGGCAGGTCATCCGCGACCTGCGCACGGCCCGGTCGACGATGGACTGGGTCCGGGGAGCCCGTCGCGGCCGGGTCGAGCTCGTGACGATGCCGTCCCCCGGGATCGAGCCCCTCGGCACGCTGACCCGCCTGTTCGCCCAGCAGCACCCGGGAGTCACGGTCGGCGCCGACGCGGCCTTCACCCCCGACGAGGTGGTGCAGAAGATCAAGCAGGGGGCCTGCGAGCTCGGGCTGATCGGAACGCCCGGACCGCTGCAGGCCCCGGGCGTCGACGTGCTGCCCCTGGAAGCGCAGGACTTCGTCCTCGTCGGGGCACCGGACGCGGACTTCCCGAGCGGTGATCCGGTCCAGCGCTCGGCGCTGACCGGTGCGCGCCTGATCGTCTCGCCGCCGGGCAGCCACATGCGGCAGATCGTCGACGAAGTGCTGGCGGACGGCGCGGACCTGCAGATCGTCGCCGAGGTGGCCCACCGCACGTCGATCCTCCCGCTGGTGATGCACGGCACCGGTCTGGCCGTGCTGCCGTCCGCGTGGGCCCCGCTGGCCCGGCGCGCCGGTGCCCGCGTCGCCCGCATCGACCCACCGGCGCAGCTGCACGTCGCCCTGCTCAGCCGGTCGGCCCCGCTGACCCCCGCGGCGCGGGCCTTCCTCGCCGTGGCCCGCTCCTACCGGCCCGCGGACCACCTGGGTGCGTGACCAGCCGGGATAACCGGAACCTATGAATGGCATCGCGAAAGCGTGTTGGACGTCCGCAGGCCCGCCGGGCTTGACTCGGTGCACCAGCACCCGACACCAGGGGAGTCGCTCGATGTCAGCTCAGCCCACGACCCGCACCTTCAAGATCGCGGCGGTTCCCGCTGACGGGGTGGGGACCGAGGTCGTCGCCGCCGGGCGCGCGGTGCTCGACGCGCTGGCCGCGGGATCGGGCGGTGCGTTCGCCTTCGACTGGACCGAATTCCCGTGGGGCTGCGGGTACTACGAGCGCACCGGCCGGATGATGGACGAGGACGGTCTGGAGGCGCTGCGCGAGTTCGACGCCATCTACTTCGGTGCCGTCGGCTGGCCCTCGGTGCCCGACCACACCAGCCTCTGGGGATTGCGGCTGAAGATCTGCCAGAACTTCGACCAGTGGGCCAACATCCGGCCGGTGCACTTCCACCCCGGCATCACCTCGCCGCTGCGCAAGGCCGACCACACCCCGCTGGACTGGGTCGTCGTCCGGGAGAACAGCGAGGGGGAGTACGCGGGCCTCGGCGGCCGCAACCTCTCCGGCCGCGGTCCGGGCAACGAGGTCGCGCTGCAGACCGCGCTGTTCACCGAGCGCGGCTGCGAGCGGATCATCCGCTTCGCCTTCGACCTGGCGCGCACCCGGCCCCGGAAGAAGGTCTCCTCGGTCACCAAGAGCAACGCCCAGCAGTACGGGATGGTGCTGTGGGACGAGACCTTCGTCCGCGTCGCCGCCGACTACCCGGACGTCGAGACGGAGAGCGTGCTGGTCGACGCGATGTCGGCGAAGTTCGTGCTCAAACCGGAGGACCTCTCGGTCGTGGTGGCCTCCAACCTCAACGCCGACATCCTGTCCGACCTCGGCTCGGCGCTGGCCGGGAGCCTCGGCCTGGCCGCCAGCGCGAACCTGAACCCGGAGCGCCGGTTCCCGTCGATGTTCGAACCCGTCCACGGGTCCGCGCCGGACATCGCCGGTCGAGGTCTGGCCAACCCGATCGGTGCGATCGGCAGCGCGGCGCTCATGCTCGACCACTTCGGACTGCCCGACGAAGCGGTCCGCGTGAACAAGGCGATCGAGGCGACCACCGCGTCCGGCGTGCTGACCCCGGACGTCGGCGGGACCGCCAAGACCTCCGACGTCGTCGCCTCGGTCATCGACCACCTCTGACCGGCCGCGGGTGCGCGACGCCGTTGCGCACCCGCACATTCCCCGCGCTGAACCGACGGGGAGGACTAAGGATCAGGCGCGCCGCTGGTCGGCCCTGGCGCGCTTCGCCTCGGCCTTGTCCTTGATGCGCGCGGCTTCGCGCTTGACCTCCAGCTGGGTGGCGCGCTCCTGCTGGAGCCACTCGGGGTTCTCCTCGCGCAGGGCGTTGATCTCGTCGGTGGTCAGCGGGTCGGTGATGCCCGCGCGGGTCAAGCCGCCGATGGAGATGCGCAGCCGCGCGGCCACCACCTGGCGCGGGTGCGGGCCGTTGCGGCGCAGCTCGCGGAGCCACTCCGGCGGGTCGGCCTGCAGGGCGTTGAGCTCCTCGCGCGAGATGACGCCCTCCTGGAACTCCGCGGGGGTGGCTCCGAGGTACACGTTGAGCTTCTTCGCCGCGGTCGCGGGCTTCATCGTCTGGGAGGTCTGGCGCGCCTTCATGCCCTCCAGGGTATCGACCGCACCCGCACCACCTGCGGTGACGCCCGGTAACCTGGCCCGCGTGACTGGTTCGGACGAGCAGCCCCCCTTCACGCTCGCCTACGTGCCGGGCGTGACGCCGGGCAAGTGGGCGCGCAAGTGGGCGGAGCGGGTGCCCGAGGTGCCGCTGGAGCTCGTCCAGGTGCCCGCCGCCGGTGCCGCCGACGTGGTGCGCCGCGGCGAGGCGGACATGGTGCTGCTCCGGTTCCCGACCGACCGCGCGGGTCTGCACGCGATCCCGCTCTACACCGAGACGACCGTGGTGGTGGTCCCGAAGGACCACGTGGTGGCCGCGGTCGACGAGGTCTCCGGCGACGACCTGGCCGACGAGGTGGTGCTGCACCCCCTCGACGACACCCTCGACTGGTCGGGCCCGCCCGGACGACCGGCGATCGAGCGCCCGGCCACCACCGGGGACGCCGTCGAGCTGGTGGCGGCCGGGGTGGGCCTGCTCGTGGTCCCGCAGTCGCTGGCCCGCCTGCACCACCGCAAGGACCTCACCTACCGGCCGGTGACCGACGCCCCGCAGTCCCAGGTCGCGCTGTCCTGGCCGGAGGAGGAGACCACGGACCTGCAGGAGCAGTTCATCGGGATCGTGCGCGGCCGCACGGTCAACAGCACCCGCGGTCGCCCGCCGACACCGCCGCAGGACAAGCGCAAGCGACCGGCCGAGGCCAAGAAGCCCGCTGCCAGGGGATCGTCCGGCCGGAACCGGTCGCGCGGCTCGGCCGGACCCCGGCGCGGGAAACCGCGCCGCCGCTCGTAGTCCCTGCCGGTCAGCGCCCGGGGGTTTCCTCGAAGCTGGCGAAGTAGGCGGCTGCCATGTCCTCCGCGGAGTGGCCCTGCTCGGCGGCGCGGTTGAAGCGCCGCGCTCCTGCTTCGGCGACGTCGAGGCGGACGCCGCACGCCTTCCCCGCCTGGACGATCAGCTCGGCGTCCTTGGCGGCGGTGGTCACGGCGAAGCTCGGCGGGGTCAGCCGGTCCTCGAGGATCGCCCTGGCCTTCGCGTGCAGGTAGCCCATGTCGAGCGGGCCGCCGCTGATGATGTCGAAGAACCGCTGCGGCTCCACGCCCAGGCCCTTGGCCAGTGCGAGGGCTTCACCGGCGGCGTTCGTGACGGCGAGCACCCAGCTGTTGGCCACGAGCTTGAGGCGCGTGGCGCTCGCCTCGGCGCCGTCCTCGCCGGTCCACACCGTGCGGGAGCCGATGGCCTCGAACACCGGCGTCACCACGTCCCGGCTCCCGCTCGGCCCGGCGGCCAGGACGACGAGCTGCCCCTCCTCGGCGGGCTGGCGGGTACCGAGGACGGGGGCGTCGAAGAAGACGAGCTGCTGCTCGCGGGCCAGCGCGGCCAGCTCGCCGACGGCGTCGATGCCAGCCGTGGTCGACTGCACCCACGCCGTGCCGGGGCGAGCGCCCGCTCGCCGCATCACGTCGAGCGCCGCGGGGCCGTCGTGCACCATCGTGAGGACCACATCAGCGCCTCGGACGGCCTCGGCGGGCGTGTCGGCGACGTGCGCCCCGTCGGCGGCCAGCGGCTCGGCCTTCGCCCGCGTGCGGTTCCAGACGCGCACGGTGTGACCGGCGCGAGCGAGGTTGCGGGCCATCGCCGCGCCCATGATCCCGGTGCCAAGAACGCTGGTGGTCAGCGTGTCGGTCATGTCGATCTCCTCGGTCTGGCGGTGCGTGCACCGCCAGACAAGCAGCCGGTCGGTGACCGTGCCAGGCAGGGTCCGGCAGGGTGTCGACGCGTTGGAGGCGCGACGGCTCCAGCCGGGACCGGTGATCACCGGGCTGCGGCGGCGCGGTACCAGCACCAGCGGTGATCCCGTGCTGCGCCGCTCCAGCGCCTGGAGAGTCCGATGAGGACGACCGGTCCGGCGGTGCGTCACAGCAGTCCGGGAAGGACGAACACCAGCCACAGCGCGGCCGGGACCGCGGCGACGATGATCGCGCCGTAGAGCAGGAGCTGGCGGAAGAACGCGTCGCGGTCGACCCCCTTGGCGTTGGCGAGCACGATCGCGCCGTTGGTGGAGAACGGGCTCACGTCGACCACGGTCGCCGCCACCGCCAGCGCGGTGATCATGCCGACCGCGCCGATGCTGCCCTCCTGCAGGAAGGGGACGGCGAGCGGGATGAGCGCGCCCATGAGACCCACCGACGAGGCGAAGGCCGACACGATCGCCCCGATGTAGCAGAGCAGGAGCGCGGCGAGCAGCGGGACGCCGATCCCGGCCACCGAGTTGCCCACGTAGTCGATCGTGCCCATCTTCTCCAGCACGCCGACGTAGGTGAGCACGCCGCAGATCAGCAGCACGGTGGGCCACGCCACCTCGCTGGGCGCCTGCTTGCACATCTTCGGTGAGAGCACGCTCAGGACCACGGCGACGGTCATCGCCACCAGCCCCACGTCGAGCCCGAACCCGAGCGTGGTGACCACCAGGACGACCAGTCCGGCCAGCGTGAGCACCCGGTCCCGGTTCAGGCCGAGCTCCTCGGCAGGTTCCTCCCCGGAGCCCCCGGAACCCGCGCCGACGGTGACGAGCTGCTTCGCCTCGGCCGCGCGCCGCAGGCGCAGCCCGCCGAACACCACGAACACGACCGCGGCGATCACCGCGTTGACCACCAGGCTGCCCAGGAACAGCACCACCGGGTCGCCCGGCAGCCCGCTGCGGTCCACCACGCCGTTGACGATCGTGCCGTAGATGCTGATCGGCGAGAAGCTCCCGGCCTGCGTCCCGTGCACCACCATCGCGCCCATGAGCAGCGGGTTGATCCGGTACTGCGCGGCGAGGTTCAGCGCGATCGGCGCGACGATGGCGACCGCGGCCGGGCTGACGGCGCCGATGGCGGTCAGCACCGCGCCGATGCCGAACATCACCCACGGGATCAGCGCGATCCGCCCGCCGACCAGCCGCACGGCCTGCCGCACCAACCAGTCGGTGGTGCCGTTGGCCCGCGCGATGGCGAACAGGAAGGTGACGCCGACCAGCACGACGAACAGGTCGCCGGGGAACCCGGCGAAGATGTCGTCCTCGGACATCCCGCCGGCCAGCGCGCCGACCAGGAAGGCCGCGGCGAACGCCAGCAAGCCCATGTTGACCGAGAGCGTGGTGGCGATGACGAACGCGGCGACCAGCACCAGGATCGATATCAACTCGGGCGGCACCGTTGCCTCCTTGCCGGGCGAGCAGCCGCGCCCCGGTGTGGCGCGCGGCACAGTGGCTGACTGGCTAAGCCACTTTCAGCGATCCACCCGCCGAAGTCAATACCCGAATGGCCAACTGGCTCAGCCACTGCGCCGGGGCGTGGTCGGGTGCGAAGGTGGACCGGTGGTGGGCAGAGCTGGCGTTCTGCCCACCACCGGGAGCGCGCTCAGGTGTTCAGGAGGGCGCGGCGCTTCCGCGGGGGCGCGAGGCTGCTCCTGATCACGAGTTCGCTGTCCAGGCGGATCTCGCGGCGGCGCAGCGGCTCGTCGGAGTTCATGCGGCTGTGCAGCATCTCCACGGCGGTGCGGGCGAGATCGTCGAGCTGGTGGCGGACGACGGTTATCTGCGGCGTCATCAGCGTCGTCCACTCCGCGTCGTGGAACACCACCACCGAGAGGTCCTCGGGCAGGCGCACGCCGCATTCCTGGAGGTATCGCACGACGTGTGCGGATACCGCGGTGTTGCCGACGATGAGCGCGGTCGGGGGCTCGTCCAGCCCGGCCATCGCGCGCACCGCGTTCTCCACCCCGGCGCGCTGGAAGGCCAGTTCCGCCACCAGCGCCGGGTCTGCGGCGACGTCGTGCTCGTCCAGTGCCCGGCGGTACCCGTCGATGCGCTCATGCCCAGTCGAGGTGGTGCTCGGTCCGCTCACCAGCGCGATGCGGCGGTGGCCGCGCTCGAGCAGCGCTGTGGTCGCTGCGTGGGCGGCGCTCTCGTTGTCCATGCCGACGACGTCGATCCCCGGGATGCGGTCGATGACCCGGTCCACGAAGGTCAGGTCGATGCCGAGGTCGCGCATGTGCCGCCAGGCCGCCGCGTTGCCGGTGCCCGGCGCGGCGATCACGCCCCGCACCCGCTTCTGCATCAGCAGCTCGATGCTCCGCAGTTCCATCGCGGGATCTTCTTGCGTGGTGGTGAGCAGGACGCCCAGGCCGACCTCGGCGGCGTGCCGGACGACGTGCTCGGCGAGGTGGGCGAAGAACGGGTTCGCCACGTCCGCCAGGACCAGCCCGATGGTGTTCGTGGTGCGGGTGCGCAGTTCCCGGGCCGCGCTGTGCGGGCGGTAGTCGAGCGCCTTGATCGAGGCGAGCACCCGCTCGCGGGTCCGCTCCGAGACCGAGCCGTTGGCGTTGACGACTCGTGACACCACGCCCGGCGACACCCCGGCGTGCTCGGCCACGTCCTTGACCGTCGGTGCCCGGCCGCGTGCCATGGTCCTCCTCCGCATTCCGCCATCTTTCCGGAGCTTCGCCGCTCGGTCGATTTCACCTCGCGGGTTGACACCGATGTGGCCGGATGGCACAAAGTACAACGTTGCACATCTCGTATAACGTTATACATGACTGACGAGGGAGTCAGCATGACAGGCGTCCGAACTGCCCGAGCTCGCGTCCGCGGCGGGCGAAATCGGCCTCTCGAAGACCCCGCGCCCGCAACGGGGACCGGATCATGAGCGCTCGGGAGGTGCCCGCCGAGCGGGCGTGCTTGCCGGAGGTCCCCACGGAGCTCGCGCGGCGCCGGCTGAGCCTGGCCACGATCGTGAAGTTCTTCGGGCCGGGCGCGATCATCGCGTCGTTGACCGTGGGCAGCGGGGAAACCGTTCTCGCCTCCCGGATGGGCGCGGTCTTCGGCTTCGCAGTGCTGTGGGTGGTGGTGGTCGGCACGGTGGCGAAGGCCGCGGTGATCTACTCCTCCAACCGCTACATCGTGCTGACCGGGGAACACCCGATGAGCGGGCTGGCGCGGGTGATCCCGGGGCCGCGCGGTTGGTTCCCGCTGCTCATCGGCGCCTTGGCGGTGCTGTCCTTCCCGTTCGTGGCCAGCGCCCTGGCGTCCGGGATCGGCGGCTACCTGAACAAGGTCGTCGGCGGGGCCGCGGTCGCCTGGGGGTTGGTGCTGCTCGTCCTGGCCGCCGCGATCGCCTGGTTCGGCTGGTACGCGCTGCTGGAACGCGCCCAGATCGCGATCGTCGCGCTGAAGGTGGCGCTGGTCGTGGTCGCGGTGTTCGCCGCGAACCCGCAGTGGCTCGACGTGCTCGGCGGCTTCGTGCCGCAGGGCCTCGGCTACGAGCCGTTCGTCTTCGCCGAGTACCCGGAGATCGCCGAGCGGTCCGCGTGGGTGGAGGCTGTGGTCTTCATGGGCGGTCTCGGTGGCGGCATGTACGACTACATCGGCTACGCGGGCCTGATGCGGGAGAAGCGGTGGGGTGCGCTGGGGCTGCCCGGTCGCGACGGCGCGGCGTCGACCGCCGGGCCGCTGGAGCTGGCCGACACCCCGGAGGAGCGCCGCCGGGTGCGCGGCTGGGCCCGAGCGCCGCTGGGCGACGTCGTGCTGAGCTTCGCGACCATGGGGTTGACCGCGGTCGCCTTCATCATCACCGGCAAGGAGATCCTCGGGGCCGCGCACAACGTGCCCAGCGGGAACAACGTGCTGACCTACCAGGGCGACGTGCTGGGCATCATCCACCCGGTCCTGCGCTACTTCTACATCGTCGCGATCATCATGGTCTTCCTCGGCACCATGTACGCGATCTGGGAGGTCTACACCCGCACGACCCACGAATCGCTGTCCGCGGTCTCGAAGCGGGTGCGCGAGGGCGGCGTCGCGCGGACCCGCCGCTGGGTCTACGGCTACGTGCTGGTCGGCGGCCTCGCGCTGATTCTCACCGGGGCGGACCTGGTGTCGCTGATCAGCCCGGCGAACATCGTCGGCGGAACCGTCGCGGTGGGGATCTACGGGTTCGGCCTGCTGGTGCTGGAACGCCGGGTGCTGCCGAAGTCCTTCCGGATCGGCCGCACCGGGCGGTCGCTCATCGCCGCGTCCTCGGCCGTGCTGCTGGTCGCCGGGCTCATCGCGCTGGCCCAATACTCAGGGGTCCTGCGATGAGCGCGGCGCGGCAGATCACCCCCGGACACCTGCTGGGCGCCGGATGTTTCCTGCTGCTGGCCGGTTTCCGGGCAGCCGAGGGATCGTGGCTCTGGGCCGCGATCTTCGCCCTGGCGGCCGCATCGCAGGTCTACCTCGGGTGGCGAGCCGCGCCCGCGCGGCCCGCAGAAGGGGCCCGGCAGCGCCGGGCCAGCGGCGAGTTCCAGCGGAACGTGCGGATCTGGCGGGCGATGACCGCGTCGTCCTGCCTGCTCACCGTGGCGCTGCTGGTCGTCCAACCGGCGTTGTCCGTGATCGCGGCCGCCATCGGGCTCTGCTGCTCGTGGATGGTCGTCCGGACGCGAGCCGAAGCCTGATGCGAGAACCGGTGTGCCACCGGGCCTTCGCGGCTCGGTGGCACACCGGTTCGTCAGATCTGGCCCTTGGCCGGGTCCCCGCCGGGCAGCGGCGTCATGAGCGTGACGGTCGGGGCTGATCGGAGGAGTCCGGCCAGGGAGTCGTTGAGCCGCGCCACCGGCGCTCCGGCGGAGTGGGCGTCGAGGAGCTCCTGGGACTCCCACTTCTCGATGAGGACCAGCGAGCCGTCCGCCGCGTCGTGCAGCGCGTAGTGGACGCAGCCCGCTTCCTCGTGGACGGCCGGGAGCGCGGCCTGGATGGCCTGCTTCGCCGCGGCTCGGGAGTCGGGCAGCGGTTCGAAGACGGCGGTGACGATCACTGGCATGTTCGCTCCGATCTGGTGCTGACAGGTCACACTCGTGCGGTGCTGGCCCGCTCCGAGAACTCAGCGGCGACGCGGACGTGGCGCGGCCGGGGGGCGAGCTTCTGCCGCATGCGCGCGTGGATGAGCTCCACGGCGTGCAGCGCGAGCAGCTCGATCGGCTGGCGGACCGCGGTCAGCGGGGGGTGGATCAGCTCGGTCCACGGGTTGTCGTCGAAGACCACCACGGACAGGTCGTCCGGAATGGACACCCGGGCCTGGAAGAGCATCCGCAGCACCACGCGCACCTGCGCGGTGTTGGCGACGATGAGGCCGGTCGGCGGTTCGTCCAGGGCCAGCATCTGCGCCACCACGTCGGCGCCCTGGTCGCCGCGGAACGGCACCGGGCGCACCAGGCGGTCGTCCACGGGCACCCCGTGCTCCTGCAGCGCCCGCTCGTACCCGCGCACCCTGTCGGACCCGGTCGTGGTGTCCAGCGGGCCGGAGACGAGGCCGATCCGCCGGTGCCCGCGGGTGAGCAGGTGCGCCGTCGCGGTCGCAGCGGAGTCGACGTTCTCGATGCTGACCACGTCGACCTGGTCGAGCCCGTCGATCGCCCGGTCCACGAATGCCACCGGGATGTCCAACGCGGCGAGCTTCGCCCAGCGCTCGACGTTGGCGCTGGTCGGCGTGCCGATCAGGCCTCCGACGGAGCGGTCCAGCAGGGTGTCGAGCGCCTGCGCCTCCAGGTGCGGGTCCTCCTGCGTGGTCATGAGCACGATCTGCAGCTCGCGCGAGCGAGCTTCGGCGACCACGCGGTCGGCCAGCCGGGCGAAGAACGGGTTGGTCAGATCCGCCAGCAGCAGGCCGACGGTGCTGCTCTGGCCCTGGCTCAGCTGCCGCGCGGCGGCGCGCGGCCGGTAGGCGAGGGCGTCGATCGCCGCGAGCACCTTCGCCCGCTTCTCCGGCGCGACCGGGCCGGTGTCGTTGAGGACGCGTGACACCACCGAGACGGACACGCCCGCCCGCGCGGCGACGTCTCGAATGGTTGCCGCCTTCTTCATGGCACTCCTTCCCGAGCTCGGACCCTAAGCCACCGCTGCGGGTGGGCCGGGGCGGGAGGTGATCGGCGCGGTCGGGCGTTGACGGCCGGAAACCCGGGGTGGTACAAAACTGGAACCGTTACCACATGTTACCACCTCGGGAGTTTCCGGTGAACTTGCACGATTTGCTGCTGGCGCGCGAACAGGACGGCAAGCCGATCCGGGTCGGGGTCATCGGCGCTGGTCGCTTCGGCACGATGTTCCTCGCCCAGGTCCGGGCGACTCCGGGTGTGCACGTGGCCGCGGTGGCCGACATCGACCTCGACCGCGCGCACCGGGCTCTCAAGCTGGTCGACTGGCCGCAGGAAGCCGTCGCGACCGATCTGGCCGACGCGCTGTCCAGCGACCGGACCGCAGTCCTGCCCGAGGCGAGCCCGCTGTTCACCCCGGATATCGACGTGGTCGTGGAGGCCACCGGGAACCCCATCGCGGGGACCTCGCACGCGTTGAAGGCCATCGAGACCGGCCAGCACATCGTCATGGTGACCGTCGAGGCCGATGCGCTGCTGGGACCGGCGCTCGCCCGGCGGGCCGCCGACCGCGGGCTGGTCTACTCGCTGGCCTACGGCGACCAACCGGCGCTGATCATGGAACTCGTCGACTGGGCGCGGACTTCCGGGTTCCAGGTGGTGTGCGCGGGCAAAGGCGCCAAGTACCTCGAGCACTACCACGAGATGAACCCGGACAACGTGTGGGAGAACTGGGAGTTCTCCAAGGAGCTCACCGATTCCGGGCAGCTCAACCCCTACATGCACACCGCGTTCCGGGACGGCACGAAAGCGGCGATCGAGATGGCCGCCGTCGCCAACGCCGCGGGCCTGGTGCCCTCCGACGACGGGCTCACCTTCACCCCGGGCGACGTCGAGGAGATCGCCACCATCTGCCGACCGAGGGAATCCGGCGGTGTGCTGGCGCACGAGGGGTCGGTGGACGTGATGTCCAGCGTGACCCGCGACGGCGACTGGATCCCGCACAACACGCAGGAGGGCGTCTTCGTCGTCGTCAAGGCCACCAACGACTACGTCTCGGGCTGCTTCGCGGAGTACCCCTGGCACCCGGACCCGACGAAGCAGTACGCCGCGCTGTACCGGCCCTACCACTACGTCGGGCTGGAGCTCGGGATCACCATCGCCAACGCCGTCCTGCGCGGGGTGCCGACCGGTGCGCCGAAGGGCTTCTTCGGCGACGTGGTGGCGACGGCGAAGAAGGACCTGAAGGCGGGTGACGAGCTCGACGGCGAAGGCGGCTACACGGTGTGGGGCAAGTTGATCTCGGCCCGGGCCTCGGTGGAGCGGGGCGCGCTGCCGATCGCGCTGGCGCACCACGTGAAGCTGCGGCGCGACATCCCGAAGGGTGCCGTCCTCACCCGCGACGACGTCGAGCTCGACGACTCCTTCGCGCAGGTGCTCGAACTCCGGGCGGAAGCCGAACAGCTCCTGGCCCGGGACTGACCGGCCGCGCGAGGATTGCGAGCAACGATGACGACATCCGCCGCACGTTCGGTGTCCCTGCTCGGGCTGGGGCCGATGGGTGAGCCGATGGCGGCCAACCTGGTTCGCCGCCTCGGCTCGCTCACCGTGTGGAACCGCACGCCCGAACGCGCGTCGCGCGTGGTGGAGCTGGGGGCCCGGCAGGCCGCGTCACCGGCCGAAGCCGCCTGCGACGTGGTCCTCACCGCGCTGCCGGACCTCCCGCAGGTCGAGTCCCTGCTCGCCGGCCCGGAAGGCCTGCTGGCGGGGTGGCGCGGCCGCGGCGCGGTGGACCCGATCCTGGTGGTGCACGGGACCGTTTCGCCCGTCGCGGTGCGGGAATTCGCCGAGCGCCTGCGGGCCGACCACGGGGTCCGGGTGGTGGACGCGCCGATGAGCGGCGGGGTGCCCGGTGCGGAACGCGGCTCGCTGAGCCTGATGGTGGGCGGCGATCCGGACGCGGTGGAGGCGCTGGAACCGGTGTTCGCCGCGGTCGCGGAAACGGTGGTGCGCATGGGGGAGTGCGGCTCCGGGCAGCTGGCCAAGGCGTGCAACCAGGTGGTGGTGGCGGGCACGATCGCGGCGTTGTGCGAGGCGCTCTGCTTGGCGCAGCGCGGCGGTCTGCCCCGCGCGGACCTGCTGCGGGCGCTCGGCGGCGGTCTCGCCGGATCCGAGGTGTTGAACCAGAAGTCGGCGCGCTGGCTGAGCGAGGACTTCACCGGTGGTGGCAGCGCCCGGAACCAGCTGAAGGACCTCGTGTTCGCCGTGGAAGCGGCGAACAGCGCCGGTGCGCCGTCGGAGGTGGCCGAGCTCCTGCGCGCCCAGTTCGGCAGGATGGTCGTCGCCGGCGACGGTGACCTGGACCACTCGGGCCTGCTCCGAACCGTCGCGAACAGCACCGCCCACCGCGAACCGGCGGGCGGTGCTGTTCGGGACGGATCCGGTCAGCTGATCTCGATGCCGAAGACCTCCAGGGCGGAGTAGACGCCGAGGGCGGCGATCGCCAGGCTGCTCAGGATCAGGGCTGCGGTGACCAGCGGGTGGGGGCGGAGGTGCTTGTCCGGTTCGTGCGCTCGGAGGTACCACACCGCGATCACCACCGCGACGAGGAAGACGCCGCCGCCGAAGCCGCCGATCTGGACCATCAGCACCGGGGACTGGACGAACAGGTAGGACGCCGCCCACAGCGGTGGCAGGCAGTACGTCAGGATGCGGATCGTCCGCTTGCGCACCTCGGGGTTCTTCCAGTCCAGGACGCCGAGGATGCCGAGCGTGTTGGTCCACAGCCGGGGGACGCTGGCCGTCGAGCCGATGATCGTGGAGAACAGGACCGCGATGGCGCCGAGCAGGAACAGCACCTCCGCCCACGGGCCGAGCGTGTCGGTGTACATCCGGGAGAGGGTGGTGATCATGTCGTTGCCCTCGGGCACCAGCTGCTGCGGGTGCAGCACCGAGGCGCCGATGACGTAGAACGACAGCGTGCAGAGGGTGCACACCAGCCACGACACCGCGACGTCCAGCCGCATCACCTTCAGCCAGCCCACCGCGCGGCGGTCCCGCTCGGGGGTGCCGTCGGCGGGGCCGGTCCAGCGGGCGTAGCCCTTCTCCATGCACCAGTAGGTATAAGTGGTCATCTCGTCGGCACCGACGCCGGTCAGGCCGAACATCGCCACCGCCATGCCCAGCGCTCCGGCGGGCACCGCCAGCTCGAGGCCGCTCGCGAGATCGCCCGGCGTCCAGCCGAACTCGGTGAACGGCAGCGCCAGCGCCAGCGCGACGGTGATCAGGGTGAACACCGCGACCGCGATCACCGAAGCCGTTTCCACGACCGAGTAGCGGCTGCTCTGCAGCAGCGCGACCGTGACCGCGACGATGATCAGCGACCACACCGCGGTCGACGTCCAGCTCAGCGGGGCACCCGCGATCGGCCACAGCACCGAGCACGCCGCGGCCGTGCCGCCGATGATCCCGCCGCGCTGGAACATCTTGGCGAAGTCCATGCCGATCCACAGGAAGTTGATCCAGCCGCCCCGCCGGGTGCGCGGCTTGACGTCGCTGAACGCCTCCAGCGCTGGTCGTCCGTACAGGACGGTGAGGCGGCCGAGCTCCAGCTGCACCCAGACCTTCACCGTGGTGGCCACGATGATCAGCCACAGCAGGGCGAAACCGGCGCGGGCGCCGAGCGAGGTGGTCAGGATCAGCTCGCCCGAGCCCACCACCGCGGCCGAGAGGATCATGCCGGGGCCGAGGTGGCGCAGCCTGGCCCGGAACGTCGCCGGCGGCTCCTTGACGTCGTCCGCGCTCAGCGCGTACAGGTCCGTCGTCGTGGCGGTGGCGCTCATCGGGCTGACTCCGGGAAATCGTTGCGGTGCTTGGTGAAGTCGATCCCGATCAACCTCGTTCGGCGGGTTCTGGCGTGCTCGATCTCCATGGATTTCCTTGCTTCCTGCGCGGAGCTGAACGCCCGGCGCTCCAGTGCTGCGGATCGTCAGGGGAGCGGTTTCAGTTGAAACTGCGATCCCCGGCCACGGGTTTCCGCAGTTTCAACTGAAACCGCGGTTGACCGAGGGCGGATGTCTCAGATCGGTTCACGCGGCGGCGTGCGGTGGTTCGGTGCCGTTGAGCACCGCGAGCACGCCTTCGGCGACGGCGACGCCCATCGTCCGGTTGGCCTCCCGGCTGCACGCGCCGATGTGGGCGGTGAGGACCACGTTGGGCGCGGTGCGCAGCGGGCTGTCTGCGAGCGGTTCCACGGCGAAGGCGTCGAACCCGGCCCCGGCCAGGTGCCCGCTGCTCAGCAGTTCAGCGGCGGCCGACTCGTCGACCAGCCCGCCGCGCGCGGCGTTGAGCAGGATCGCGCCGGGGCGCATCGCGGCGAGGCGGTCGCGGTCCAGCAGCGGTTCCGCCCCGGGCGTCGCGGGCAGGTGCAGGCTCACCACGTCGCTGTCGAGCACGGTGTCCAGGTCGACCGCCGGGACGTCGCCGAAGGCCTCGGCGGGCAGGAACGGGTCGTGCGCGGCCACGGTCATGCCGAACGCGGTCGCGTACCCGGCCACGAGCCTGCCGATCCGGCCGAACCCGATGATGCCCAGGCTGCGCCCGGCCAGCTCGCCGCCGAAGGTCTTGGGCCAGCCCCCGGCGCGCACGCCCCGGTCGTTCGCGGTGATCCCGCGCGCGACGTCGAGCAGCAGCCCGAAGGTCAGCTCGGCGACCGCGCGCGAGTTGCTGCCGGGCGCGTAGACGACGCGCACGCCCGCTTCGCGCGCCGCGTCGAGGTCGATGTTGTCGTACCCGACGCCGTGCTTGGCGACGACCTTGAGCCGGGGTGCCGCCTCGAACACCTCGCGGTCGATCCGGTCCATGCCGACGATCAGCGCTTCGGCCTCCGGAACCCGGTCGAGCATGTCGGCGCGGGGCAGTGCGCCGTCCTCGCAGGGCCGTTCGGCGCGCACGCCCGCGTCGCGCAGCATGTCCCACGGTTCGGCGGAGAACCGGCCGAACGTCGGTGTGGTGATCAGGACCAGGGTCATGCGGTCTCCTGCCATCCGGGCCAGTCCGGGTCGAGCCGGACGTGGGAGATCGACGAGCGGTGGTGGGTGAACGCCACGTGCACGCGGCCGCGGTCGTCCTGGACGATCGACGGGTAGGACAGCTCCTTGTTGAGCCCGTCGCGGGAGTTGTTCGTCAGGCAGGTGCCCTCGCCCCTGGCGAGGTCGGGGTGCCGGTGCCAGGTGCGCCCGCCGTCGGCCGAGGTCGCCAGCGCCAGCGGTGCTCGCGGCGCGCCCCAGAACGCCTCCCGGTCGTCCCAGCCACCGTCGACGGCGACCGCTGCGCGCTCCTGCCCGGCGAGCGCGCCGTGCTCGTCCACCTCGTCGTAGAGGCCCGCCCGGCGGTGCGTGGCGTCGGCCGCGCTGCTGGCGTTGTAGACCAGCGCGATCCGGCCGTCGGCGAGCCCGGTCGCCTGGATCGACGAGTTGTTGTTGGGCAGCTGCGTCGGTTCCGGGACCGTCCACTTGAGACCGTCCGGGGAGGTGCTGGTGCGGATCACGTCGGCGAAGCGGCTCCGGTAGAACGCGACGTAGCCCGCGTCGGACGGCAGGACGTTCATGTGCACCGATCCGCGGCTGCTCGGCACGTCGTAGCGCGTCCAGGTCGCGCCCGCGTCGTCGCTGGCGTACACCGCGCTGGTGTCGTCACCGCCGGACCACGTGCCGGTGGCCGGGGTGATGCAGCGGAAGGCGGGCAGCAGCCAGGTGCCCGCCGCGGTGACCTGGACCGGTTGCCGGATGAACACCCCGCCCAGCTCGTCGGCGGGCAGCAGGACCCGCGGCTCGTCCCAGGTCCGGCCGCCGTCGGCGGAGCGGCGGGACCGCACCTCGGCGGTGTCCTGGCGGCCCGCGCGCTGCGCGGTCCACAGCAGCCACAGCACGCCGTCCGGTGCGGTGAACAGCACCGGGTTCTGCTCGGAGCGGTCCGGGTCGCCGGTGAGCGCGATGGGTTGCGACCAGGTGTCACCGTCGGGCGCGAGGCGGGAGAACCAGATCCGGATGTCGTGCACGCCCTCCTGGGTGCCGCCGAACCAGGCGCAGCCGATGTCACCACCCGGCAGCACGGCGAGGTTCGCCGCGTGGCACTGCGCGACCGGGGCGGTGAGCGTGGCGTCGGTGCGGCCGGGGCCGTTCTCGCGCAGCTTCACCGCTCGCCCCGTGCTGCCGACAGGTGCGCCTTCGCCGCCTGCTCCAGGTGCACGAGGTCGCAGGCCACCGTCGCGTAGGTGTAGCCCTGCGCGAGCCTGCGCTGGGCGACCTCCCCGCTGGGGGTGTGGATGCCCGCGGCGATCCCGGCCTCCGCGGCGGTCTCGGCGATCTTCTGCACCGCGGCCTCGAAGACGTCGTCCACCGCGGGGTCGGTCGAGGTCGCACCCCCGACCGCCAGGCGCAGGTCGGACGGGCCGACGTACACCCCGTCCAGGCCGGGGGTCGCGCAGATCTCGGCGACGTTCGCCAGCCCCTCCGGGGTTTCGATCATGGCCAGCACCAGCACCGATTCGTTCGCCTCGGAGGGGTTCGGGCCGACGCGCAGCTGCGAGCGCATCGGTCCGTAGGACCGGCGGCCCTCCGGCGGGTAGCGCGTGGCGCGGACCGCTGCCGCGGCGTCCTCGGCGGTGTCGACCAGCGGCACGATGACACCGGTCGCGCCCGCGTCGAGCACCCGGCCGATGGCGAACGGGTCGTTCTGCTCGACGCGCACCACGGCCGCGGACGTGGCACCGGCGTCGATGGCGAGCATCGCGTTGCGGATGCCGGTGTAGCCGAGCAGGCCGTGCTGGGCGTCGACGGCGACGTAGTCGTAGCCGAGCCGGGCGAGGCGTTCGGTGGCGATCGGGTCATCCAGCACTACCCAGTAGCCGATGGCCTGCTGGCGGCTGCGGACGCGGCGGGCGAATTCGAGTGCGTTCACGGGATCTGCTCCTGTTCTCCGGGCTCGTCGTCCGGGGGACCGCGATTTCCCTGGAAATCGAAGGTGCGATTTCAAGGGAAATCGCGTTCGGTCAGCGGTTGTAGGCGGGCATGGGGCCGTGCAGCGCGGCACCGACCTCGTCGCAGGCGGCGGCGACGTCGGCGGGCAGCGGACCCCTGCGCAGCGCGGCGATGTTGGACGTGAGGTGGTCCAGTTTGGACGCTCCGAGCAGCACGGCGCCGACCACCGGCCGGGTCGGCAACCAGCGCAGCGCGAGCTCGGTCAGCGGCAGCCCGGCACCGTCGGCGATCCGCCCCAGCGCCGACACGGCTTCGAAGAGCCGCTCGTCCCAGTAGCGCTGGCGGTACATCCCGGCGAGCACGGAGTCGCCGAAGCGGCCGCTGCCCGGTTCGCTGCCGAAGCGGTGCTTGCCGGTGAGCAGTCCGCCGCCGAGCGGGTTGTAGACCACGGTGTCCAGCCCGGTGGCCGACGCCATCGCCGCGTACTCGTCGTCGATCCGGCGCGCCAGCAGGTTGTAGAGCTGCTGCGCCACCACCGGCCGGGGCGCCCCGACCCGGTCGGCGACGTGGTTGAGCTCGACGATCTGCCAGGCCGCGAAGTTCGAGACGCCCAGCTCGCGGATCTTGCCCTCCGCGACCAGGTCGGCGACGGTGCGCAGGGTGTCCTCGACGCTCGCCGCGTAGTCGGGCTGGTGCAGGTAGAACAGGTCGATGTGGTCCACCCCGAGTCGGCGCAGGCTGCCTTCGACGCTGGCGCGCAGGCCCTGCGGCGACAGCGGTGAGTGCTCCCCGGCGTCCGGGTGCGGCATCCCGGCCTTGGTCGCCAGCCTGATCCGGTCCCGGCGGGGTGCGATGAGCGGGGCCAGCAGCTCCTCGGTGGTGCCCTTGGCGTAGCCGTTGGCGGTGTCCACCTCGGTGATCCCGGCGTCGAGCGCGGCGTCGAGCATCGCTTCGGCCTCTGCGACCGGAGCGGTGTCGCCGAAGGTCATCGTGCCGAGGACCAGCCTGGGGTCGGTCATGGTTTCCCTCCCGTGTCGGGGTTCGCGCTGATCGCGGTCAGCAGGTGCCGCGGTTTGCGGCCGGACATCGCCGTCGGGTCCAGCGCGGCGTCACGCAGCGCGCGGGTGTAGTCGGAGGCGGGGTGGGCCAGCACCTCGCGCACCGGGCCGCGCTCGACGACCTCGCCGCGCCGCAGCACCAGCACGTCGTCGCTGAGCTCGTGCACCACGCCGAGGTTGTGCGAGATCACCACGTACGCCACCCCGGTCTCGGCCTGGATGTCCTTGAGCAGGGCCAGGACCTGCGCCTGCACGGACACGTCCAGCGCGCTGGTGGCCTCGTCGCAGACGAGCACGTCGGGGCGGCAGGCCAGCGCCCGCGCGATGCCGATGCGCTGCCGCTGCCCGCCGGAGAACTCGGCGGGGCGCCGGTCCAGCGCGCTTTCCGGCAGCTCGACGCGGTCCAGCAGCTCCCGCGCCTGCCGCCTGCGGTCCCGCACCCCGCGCAGCTTGAGCGGCTCGCCGACGATCTCGGCGGCGGTGAGCCTCGGGTCCAGCGAGCCGTACGGGTCCTGGAAGATCATCTGGACCCGGGCGCGCAGCGGGCGCAGGCGCCGCTCGGACAGCTGCGAGATGTCGGTGCCGTCCAGCAGGATCCGGCCCGAGGTCGGGCGCTGCAGGCGCACGATGCTGCGCGCGATGGTGCTCTTGCCGCACCCGGATTCGCCGACGATGCCGACGGTGCGGCCCGCGTCGAGGCTGAACCCGACGCCGGAGACGGCGCGGAACTTCCCCCTGCCGGGAGCGGGGAACTCGACGACGAGGTCTTCGACCCGCAGGACCTCGCTCATGCCGTCGCCCCCTCGCCGGACAGCCGCGGCACGGCGGCCAGCAGCTGCTTCGGGTACGGGTGCGCCGGTGCGCCGATGACCTGCTCGACCTCGCCGCTCTCCACGAACCGCCCGCCGCGCATCACGTGCACCCGGTCGGACACCATCCGCGCCACGCCGAGGTCGTGGGTGATCATCAAGATCGCCACCCCGGTGCGCTCCTGCAGCTCCATGAGCAGGTCCAGCACCCCCGCCTGCACCGTGACGTCGAGCGCGCTGGTCGGCTCGTCGGCGACCAGCAGCTCCGGTTCGCCGACCAGCGCGCAGGCGATCAGGACCCGCTGCTGCAGGCCGCCGGAGAGCTGGTGCGGATGGCGATCGAGCACGCGTTCCGGGTCGGGCACCCGCACCCGTTCCAGCAGCTCCCGCGCCGCCACCCGGGCCTGGCGGCGGCTGGTGCCCCGGTGCCGCAGGCGGACCAGTTCGACCAGCCGCGAGCCGACGGTGTGCACCGGGCTCAGCGCGGTCATCGGGTCCTGCGGGACGAGTCCCACCACGCGCCCGCGCAGGCCCTCGATCGCGGCGGGATCGGCGATGACGTCGTGCCCGGCGACCGCGGCGCGACCCGACAGCACGGCCAGGTCCGGCGGCAGCAACCGCAGCAGGCCCATCGCCGTGGTCGACTTGCCGGAACCGGACTCGCCGATCAGCGTCACCGTCTCGCCGGGGTCGACGTGCAGCGAGATCCCGTCCACGGCGCGGACCACGCCGCGCCCGGTGATGAGTTCGACCTGCAGGTCCTCGACGTCCAACAGCCGGTTCATGCCGTCACCGCTCCCTTCCTGCCGCGCGGGGCGTCCCGCAGTCCGTCGCCGAGCAGGTTCACGCCGACCACCAGCAGCACGATCACCAGGCCGGGCAGCGTGACCAGCCACCACGACGTGGTGACGTAGTCCTGGCCGTCGGAGATCAGCCGCCCCCAGGTGGGGAACGGCCGCTCCGGGCCCGCCCCGAGGTAGCTCAGCGCGCTCTCCAGCAGCACCGCCTGCGCCAGCAGCAGGAGCACCACCAGGCTGGTCTGCCGGACCACGTTGGGCACCAGGTGGCGCAGCAGCACGGCGCGGTGCGCGAGACCGAGCGTGCGGGCGGCGTCCACGTAGGGCTTCTCGCGCTCCACGAGCACCATCGACCGCGTCATGCGGGCCACGTCGGGCCACTGCGCGACCGCGATCACCGCCGTGATCACCGGCACCGACGGCCCGAACAGCGCCACCACGAGCAGCAGCATCATCAGCAGCGGCAACGACATCTGTGCTTCGAGGAGGCGGCAGACCACCGCGTCCACCCAGCCGCCGAAGTAGCCAGCCGCGGCGCCCGCGGCGAGCCCGATCAGGCCGGAGACGACCACGGCGAGCACCCCGATGAGGATCGACACCTGCCCGCCTTCGAGGACCCGGGCCAGCACGTCCCGGCCGAGCTGGTCGGTGCCGAACAGGTGGCCGTCGGTGAGCGGCGGCAGCCGCCGCGCCCCGAGGTCCTGCTCGGTGGCCCCGGGGAGCGGCAGCAGGTCGGCGAGCGCGACCGGCAGCACCACCAGCGCGGTGAGGACCGCCCCGGTCCAGATCTTCGCCCTGGCGGTGCGGGACCGGCGGGTGACACCGGCTCGCCGCAGCTGGGCGGGGGTGACGCGGCTGGGCCGCTCCTGGGTGGTCGTGGTGTTCATCGCGCCGTGGCCCTTCCGAGGCGCACCCGCGGGTCCAGCAGCGGGTACAGCAGGTCGACGAGGAGTTGAGCGAGGATCGCCAGCGCGGCGGTGACCAGCACCGTCGCCTGGATCAGCGGGTAGTCGCGGGTCTCCAGCGCGCGCACCACCAGCGAGCCGACGCCGGGCCAGTTGAACACGACCTCGACCACGACGACGCCGTTGAGCATCGCGGCGAACCGGGTGCCCAGCGCGGTGAGCACGGGAATGGCCGAGTTGCCCAGCGCGTAGCCCCACAGGATGCGGCGCTCCGGGATGCCGTGCGCGCGCGCCACGGTGACGTACGGCGAGGTCAGGTTGCCGACCATCTCGCGGCGCACCAGCCGGGAGATGAGCGCGACCTGCAGCAGCGCGACGGTGACCGCGGGCAGCACCAGGCCCGACCAGGTGGTGAAGCCGGAGGCGGGGAGCACCGGCAGCAGCACGGAGAAGGCGGTGAGCAGCATGATGCCGCTCCAGAACTCGGGCATCGACTGGGCGGCGACCACCGCGATGTTCGCGCCGGTCTCGCGCGCGGAGTCGGCGCGGCGGGCCATCCAGATCCCCAGCGGCAGCGCGACCAGCGCGGTGAGCGCGATCGCGGCCAGCGCCAGCGTGATCGTGTACGGGACCCGGTCGAGCACCACGTCGAGCGCGGGGGCCCGGAACGAGTAGGACGTGCCGAGGTCACCGGTGAACAGCTGCCCGAGGAACGTCAGGTACTGCGCGGGGATCGAGCCGTCCAGCCCGAGCTGGGTGCGGATCTCCGCCAGGTCCTCGGCGGTGGCGTTGGGCGCGGCGAAGGCGGTGGCCGGATCGCCCGGCGCCATGCGGATGAGCACGAACACGGTGGAGACGGTGAGCAGCACGACCAGCGCGCTCTGGCCGAGCCGGGCGGCGATGTAGCGGATCACCTCACACCCCCAGCCCGATGCTCGCGAGGTCGTAGGAGTTGGTGGCCTCCAGCGCGACGTCGGTGACGCGGGTGCGGTAGGCCAGCACCGAGTTCGGCACGAACGCCCACATCGACGGCCACGAGTCCCACACCACCTGCTGCAACCGGGCGGTGATCTCCTGCCGCCGCGCGGTGTCGACCTCGGCGTAGGCCGCGTCGAGCAGGGCGATCACCTCGTGGTTGACGTAGCCCTGGTAGGTGTCGCGGGTGAGCTCGCGCTCCGGCGTGCCGCCGTACATGCCCTGCAGGATCGGCAGCGCCGCGCCGACGGGGGAGGCGTAACCGTTGCCCAGCACGTCCCAGTCCCCGCCGCGGCCCTGGCGCCACTCGGAGATGTCGCCGCCGGGTTCGAACTGGCGCAGCGCCACCGGAACGCCGATGTCGCCGAGCATCTGCACGACGGCTTCCATCACGCTGGTGTCCCCGGCGAACTCCCCGGTCTCCCAGATCAGCGTGAGCCGCAGGTCGCCGTGGCCGATGCCCTCGGCCTCCAGCATCTGCTTGGCGCGCCGCGGGTCGAACTCGTAGCTGCCGCAGCGGACGGCGCCGTTGAGCGTTTCGGCGACCGGCCCGGTGGCCGAGCGCACCGAACCGGACAGCACCTCGTCGGCCAGCCGCCGCCCGTCCACCGCGAGCGAGAGGGCCTGCCGGACGGAGGCTTTGGCCAGCGGGTGGTCGGCGGGCTTGCGGAAGTTGTAGAAGAGTTGGTTGATCCGGGTGCCGCGGACCTGCTCGATCGCGACCTCGGGCAACCCGCGCAGCTGCACGGCGGAGTCCGGGGAGATGGTGTCGATGATGTCGAGCTCGCCGGAGCGCAGCCCGACCACGCGGTTGGACTCCTCGGGCACGAACCGCACCTGCACCTGGGCCACGCGCGGCGCCGCCGCCCAGTAGTTCTCGTTGCGGCGCAAGGTGTACTCGCCGGTGCCGCGGTTGGACGCGATGACCTCGTACGGGCCGGTGCCGACGCCGCTCTGCAGCTCCTCCGGCCGGTTCGCGGCGGCCGGGGTGATGAGGATGTTGGCCATCAGGTAGTCGAGGACCGGCAGCGGGTGGTCGGTCTCGAGCGTGAAGGTCCGGTCGTCGACGGGCACCACGGTCGGCCACTCCGGGAAGAACGCGGCCAGGTAGGAACCGCTGACCTGCCGGTACATCTCCAGCGCGGTGCTGACGTCGGCGATGCGGACGGGGCTGCCGTCGGAGTAGCGGATGCCCTCGCGCAGCCGCGCCGTCCACTGCGTCGGGGCGGTGCGCTCGAACCGGTCGGCGAGCACGGGAACGGGCGTGAGGTCGGGGCCGATGCGGGTCAGCCCCTGGCGCACCGCGCGCTGCACGGTCACCGCGGCGTCGAACTGGTTGAGCTTGTTGTCCAGCGAGACGAGCGTGCGGTTCAGCCCGAGGCTCACCGAACCGGGCGGAGGTCCGCCGGTGGGACCGGCGCAGGCCGGGAGCGCCGCCGCGCCGCCGACGACGCCCAGCGCCTTGAGCAGTGTTCTTCGGGATAACCGCGCCGATCGTGGCGTCGCCGTCCGCACCTGGAACCTCCCGTGAGCGCCGTTGCCGAGAGCAGCTGTTGGTGCGACACGCTGACATAGTTGCGCGATATGCGCAATATAGATAGCGTGATTCGCGCAGAAAGCGATGTGCGGGGGTGGGCGTGGATCAGCGAAGAACGCTGAACTTTCCGAGTTCCTCCGCCTCCCGGGGGTGCACCGTCGCCGGGGGACATGTGGTCAACATTGCGCGTTTCGCGCATACTTAGGACGTTCAGGTGCGCGTTGTCCGAGCGCGTGACCCGGCTCGGCGGCCTGTTCGCGATCACCCAGCAGCTCGATCTTCAGGAGGCCCAGTGAGTTCGTCGTCGCCCGTCATCGCCGTCACCATGGGGGACGGGGCCGGTATCGGTCCCGAGGTCGTGGTCGGCGCGCTCGCCGACGCGGCCGTGCACGAGCTGTGCCGCCCCCTGGTCATCGGGGACGCCCGCCGCTTGCGGGAAGCCGCCCGGCTGCGCGGCGCGGAGGTCGAGGTCGTCGAGGTCGGCTCGGTCGCCGAAGCGCGCTTCGCGCCCGGGCGCATCGACGTCGTCGACCTCGGCCTGCTGCCGGCGGATCTGCCGTGGGGGCAGCTGAGCGCGGCGGCGGGCGAAGCGGCCTACCAGTACGTGCGCGTCGCCGCGGAACTCGCGGTCGCGGGGGAGGTGCAGGCGATCTGCACGGCCCCGCTCAACAAGGAGGCGCTGCACGCCGCCGGGCACCTCTACCCCGGGCACACCGAGCTGCTCGCCGCGCTCACCGGCACCGAGGAGGTGTCGATGATGCTGTCCACGCCCAAGGTCAAGGTCATCCACGTGACCACGCACATCGGGCTGATCGACGCCATCGCCCGGATCGAGCCCGGCCTGGTGGCGCGCACGGTTCGCCGCGGCCACCAGGCGATCCGCGCCTCGGGCGTCGACTCGCCGGTCATCGGCGTCTGCGGGATCAACCCGCACGCCGGGGAGAACGGGCTGTTCGGCGCGGGCGAGGAGGAGGAGAAGATCGTCCCGGCGCTGGAGCAGCTGCGCGCCGAGGGCGTCGACGCGCGCGGCCCGCTGCCCGCGGACACCGCGTTCTTCCTCGCCAGCCGCGGGGACTACGACCTGATCGTGGCGATGTACCACGACCAGGGGCACGCGCCGGTCAAGGTGCTGGGCATCGAGGCGGGCGTCAACATCACCGTGGGGCTGCCGGTGATCCGCACGTCGGTGGACCACGGGACGGCCTTCGACATCGCCGGGACCGGCACGGCCGAGGTGGGTAGCATGGTCGAGGCGCTGCGCCAGGCCGCGGACCTGGCACCGGTTTCCGTCGGCTGAAGGGGACAGCGAGTGGCCCGCGATTCCAAGCTCCGCCGGGAGGCCATCGTCCAGCTGGCCACCACCACCGGTCTGACCGGCGTGGACGAGCTGTCCGCCCACTTCGGCGTCACCGCGTCGACCATCCGGCGCGACCTCGCCCAGCTCGAGCGGGCGGGCGCGCTGGCCCGCACCTACGGCGGGGCGATGGCGATCGTCGCCCACCCGGAGGCGAGCCTGCGCCAGCGCGTCGGCGAGGAGTTCGAGGCCAAGCGCGCCATCGCCCGGTGGGCGGCCCGCCAGCTCGCGGCGGGTGAAACGGTGCTGCTCGACGCGGGTTCGACCACCGGCGCGCTCGCCCACGAGCTGCGCAACGGCCCGGCGCTGACCGTGGTGACGACCGGCATGACGGCCCTGCAGGAGCTGGCCTCGGCCGAGGCGGTGACCGTGGAGTGCCTCGGCGGGGTGCTCCGCCCGAAGAGCCAGGGCTTCATCGGCCCGCTGGCCGAAGCCGCGCTGGAACGGCGGACTTTCGACCGGGTCTTCCTGGGCGCGGACGGGGTCACCGCGGAGGACGGCATCTGCGAGGCCGACATCCGCCAGACCCGCCTCAAGGAGCTGATGGCGCGCCGCAGCGACCGCGTGTACGTGCTGGTCCACGCGGCCAAGATCGGCCGCCGCCCGTTCCACGCCTGGGCGCCGCTTCCTCCTAAGTGGACACTCGTGACGGACGCGTCGGCGGCGGAAGCCGACCTGGAGCCGTTCCGCGCCAGGGGCGTCGAGGTGGTCCTCGCCGACGAGAACGGCGACGACGTGTCGGGAAGTACCGCTTCCTCCCGTTAGCGCGTTCTCGTTGCGGGCAGCCGGGAATCGCGCGGAAAGCCGGTGCGCCATACTTGTTCCCGCGATGATCGCGCGTGGTTCGGGAGGCCAGTGATGACCAGCATGAGCCGGGTTTACCTGCGGGCGGCGCAGGCGGCGGTGGAGCTGCTCCGGAATCCGGCGGTGGCCGAGGCCTGGGACCGGCCCAGCTCGCTGCCGGAGTTCAGCGTCCGCGGCCTGGCCGGGCACCTGGGGTCCCAGGTCCTGTACGTCACCCGGCTGCTGGCGGCGGAGCCGGTGGCGGAGCGACCGCTGACCCTGGCCGGGTTCTACGCCGCGGCCCAGGCGTTCCACACCGACATCGATTCGGACGTCAACGTCCGCATCCGCAAGATGGGCGAGGACGCGGCGGACGGCGGCGTCGAGGCGCTGGCCGCCGAGGTCGCCGCGGCCGTCGAGGAGCAGCGCGCCGCGCTGGCCGCGGAATCCGACGACCGGGTCGTCTCCTTCGGGCAGCGGCCGGTGCTGCTGACGGACTTCCTGCTCACGCGCATGATGGAGATCGCGGTGCACTCCGACGACCTGGCCCACAGCGCGGGCATCGCAACGCCGGAACTCCCGGAGGAGGTCGTCGAACCGGTGCTCGGGCTGCTCGCCAAGCTCGCCGTCCTGCGCCACGGCCAGACCTCGGTGCTGCGCGCGCTGAGCCGCGCCGAACGAGCCCCGGAAACCATCGCCGCCATCTGAGCCGCTGGTGCGGCGAAGCGCCGGTGGCCGGATCGCGGCTTGGATATGATCCGCGCATGATGTCCGATCTGCCCGACCGCCGGGGCGAGATGCGCGCTTCCAACGCCGACCGCGATGCGGTCGTGCAGCGTTTGCAGGAGGCCGCGGGCGAGGGCCGCATCGACCTCGCCGAGCTGGCCGAGCGGGTGGACCGGGCGCTGGCCGCCAAGACCTACGCCGAGCTGGAACCGCTCACCGCCGACCTGCCGTCGGCGCGCGTGATCGACCAGGGCGAGCCGCTGGTCCTCAAGGGCGGGCTGCACGGCGCTTCGCGGACCGGGCGTTGGCAGGTGCCCGCGCAGATCAGCGCGCACGGCGGGATGGGCGGCGTGAAGCTCGACTTCAGCCAGGTCGACTGCCGACTGCCGGTGATCGAGCTGGAGGCGCACGGCCAGCTGGCCGGGGTGACCATCGTGATCCCCGAGGGCTGGTCCGCCGAGACCGACGACGTGGACCCGGGGTTGGGCGGCCTGAAGGACAAGACCACCCCCGACCGCCACCCCGGCGCACCCGTGGTCCGCCTCACCGGGACCGGCGGGGCGGCCGGAGTGGTCATCCGCCACCCCAACGCCTGGGAACGCCGGAAGCTCCGCCGCAACCGCTGAGCGGAGCGCGGGCGACTAGTTCTTCCGCCCGACGCCGCCGGTCATGAAGCGGGCCGCGATGGAGGTCGCGTCGGTGACCGGCTCGTCCGGGCGCCACAGCGGCAGCGGCACGATCCCGGGGGTGAGGAGTTCCAGCCCGGTGAAGAACTCGGCCAGCTCCTGCGGGGTGCGGACGCGACCGGTGCCCAGCTGGGACAGCAGGACCTTCTCCAGCTCGGCCGATTCCGGTGCGTCGCCGAGCCTGGTGAAGTTGGTGATGAAGAAGAAGGAGCCGGGTGCCACGGCCTCGCGCAGGGCGTCGACGATGCCGCGCGGGTCCTCCTCGTCGAGGAGGTGGTGCAGGATGCCGCACAGGATCACGCACACCGGCTGGTCGAAGTCGATCAGCGCGCGGGTGTCCGGGTGCGCGAGCACCCGCTGCGGTTCGCGGATGTCGGCGGTGACGACCCGGGTGTTGTCGTCGTTGGCCAGGATCGCGCGGCCGTGCGCGAGCACGATGGGGTCGATGTCGACGTAGACGACCCGGGCTTCAGGGTTGGCCTCCTGGGCGACCTCGTGGGTGTTCCGGGCGGTCGGCAGCCCCGAACCCAGGTCGAGGAACTGGGTGATCCCCTCCTCCGCGGCGAGGTGGCGCACCACCCGGTGCAGGATCGCCCGGTTGTGGATCGCGATCTCCTTGAGCTCCGGCATCACCGCGAGGCTGGCCTCGGCCACCGCCCGGTCCACGGCGTAGTTGTCCTTGCCGTCGAGCATCACGTCGTAGACCCGAGCCGCGGTCGGCACCCCGGTGTCCAGGTCGGCCGAGGGCCCGGTGCGGCTCTCGCGGCCACGGGCCCAGCTCAGGTGATCAGACGACATGGAGAACTCCTTCGACGTTCCGGCGACGCGGGCATCGTAACCACCCGGCCACTCCTCGTCACCCGGGCGTGATCATGGAATGATGCCCCGCGTGACCGCGGAGGTGGATGTGCGCGAGCATCGGGCGTTGTACGGGTGCATGGGGCTCGGCGGGAGCTGGGACGGCGAACCGCTCAGCGCCGGGGACGTCGCGGCGGCCGAGGCTGCCGTGCAGGCGGCGCTGGACGTCGGGATCACCATGTTCGACCACGCCGACATCTACCGGAACGGCAAGGCCGAGGCCGCTTTCGGCGAGGTCCTGTCCCGCTCGGCCGGGTTGCGCGAGCGGATCGTGCTGCAGACCAAGTGCGGCATCCGGTTGGCCGACGGCGACCGGCCCGGGATCTACGACCTGCGCGGGCGCAGCATCGTCCAGCGCGTCGAGGAGAGCCTCACCCGGCTCCGGACCGACGTGATCGACGTGCTCCTGCTGCACCGGCCGGACCCGCTGGCCGATCCGGCGGACGTCGCCAAGGCGCTCATGTCGTTGCACGAGCAGGGGCTCGTCCGGCACTTCGGCGTGTCCAACATGAACGCCGCGCAGATAGACCACCTCCAAGCGCACCTCGGGGTGCCGCTGGTCGCCAACCAGCTGGAGATGAGCCTGCACCGGCGCGACTGGTGCGAGGCCGGGGTGCTGGTCAACACCCCGGAAGCCGCGGCCAACGGCTTCCCGGCCGGGACGGTCGAGCACTGCTGGCGCAACGAGATCGCCCTGCAGGCGTGGGGGCCGCTCGCGCAGGGCCGCTTCACCGGTCGCGAGGAGACCGCGACCGAGCGGGCGACCGCGCAGCTCGTCGCGGAACTGGCGGCCGAGAAGGGCACCTCGCCGGAGACGGTCGTGCTGTGGTGGCTGCAGCGCCACCCGGCCGGGATCGCGCCGGTGATCGGCAGCGCGAACCCGGACCGCATCCGGGCCTGCCGGGACGCGGTCCAGCGGGAACCGGAGCTCACCCACGAGGAGTGGTACCGGCTCTGGATCACCGCCCGCGGCGAAGCCCTGCCCTGACGGCGGGACCTATTCGGCCGGTTCGTCCTGCAGCACGCGGTGGACGAAGGCCAGGAACTGCTGGCGCTCCTCGGGGTTCAGCACCGCCAGCATCTGGTCGCTCACCGAGATGACCGACGGGCCCAGCCGCTGGGCCACCGCCCGGCCGTCGGCGGTGAGGCGCACCAGCTTGCGCCGCTTGTCGGCCTGGTCCTTGGTGAGCTCGACCAGGCCGCGCCGCCGCAGCCGGTCGAGCAGCGGCGCCGCGGTGGACTTGTCCAGGTGCGCCAGCGAGCCCAGCGTCCCCTGGTCCAGGTCGCCGTGGATCTCCAGCAGGCTGAGCACGGTGAACTGAGGTCCGGTGAGGTCGCGGTCCACCTGCTCGTACCACAGCCGGGTGTGCAGCTGGTTCAGCCGACGGGCCAGCGGCCCGAGCCCACCGATCGCGGCCGCCAACATCTCGCCGACATCCCGATCGGACGCCACTCCGGCCTCCCCACTCCCACGAAGACGTGCACGAACTATATCGCCGGCGGGGGAGCGGGACGAGTTAGGGCGTACACGGAACAAATTTCGGCGAGAGTCTTGCGGGTCACACCACACGTCGTATACAACAAGTACACCGATTGTTCAGCGAGCTCCGCAGCCGCGAAAAGCGGTGCGGGGCAAGGGGGCTCGGCGGTTGCGCCAACAACCACCGAGCCGGGCAGCACCATCCGCGCACTCGTCCCGATCGCCTACGGCCAGGTAGGCGGACGTTGCGCGGCTCGTCAGATCGCGACGGTTCGACCCAGGAGTCGACTATGGCAACTGCCAGCAGAAATCCTAGCAGTCGAAGAACCCACACCAGCCTCCCGGTGATCGCCGGGTCGAGCCTCGCCGGGACGGCGGTGGAGTGGTACGACTTCTTCCTCTACGGAACAGCCGCTGCGCTGGTCTTCAACGAGCTCTACTTCCCCGCGGAAGATCCGCTGGTCGGCACCTTGCTGGCGTTCGCGACCTACGCCGTCGGCTTCGTCGCCCGCCCGCTCGGGGCCGCGGTCCTCGGGCACTACGGCGACGTCAAGGGCCGACGCGCGACCCTGATCGCAAGCCTGCTGCTGATGGGGATCTCGACCTTCCTCATCGCGTTCCTGCCGCCGTACGAGTCGATCGGCGTTGCCGCGCCGATCATCCTGGTGGTGCTCCGGCTGGTGCAGGGCATCGCGCTCGGCGGTGAGTGGGGCGGTGCGGTGCTCCTCGTGTCCGAGCACGGGGATTCGAAGCGCCGGGCGTTCTGGGCGGCGTGGCCGAACCTGGGGCCACCGCTGGGGAATCTGCTCGCCGCCGGTGTCCTGTCCGTCCTCAGTGGAGTCATGCCGGAGGAGGCCTTCCTGGCCTGGGGCTGGCGCATCGCCTTCGGGCTGTCCGCGCTGCTCGTGGTGATCGGCCTGGTGCTGCGGCTCTACGTCGCGGAAACGCCGCTGTTCGAGCAGATGCGCTCGCAGAACCGGCCGCGGACCGCGCCGCTCGGGCTCGCGGTTCGCGGCCACTGGCGGCAGATCCTGCTCGCCGCCTTCTCCCGGTTCGGGGAGAACGCGGGCTTCTACCTGTTCTCGCTGTTCGTCATCACCTACGTCACGCAGATCCAGGGCCTGGGCCGCGCCACCGGGCTGAACGCGGTGATGATCGGCATGGTCGTCGCGCTGCCCGCGATCCCGGCGTTCGCGGTGCTCGCCGACCGGATCGGCCGCCGTCCCGTCTACATCGGAGCGTCGATCGCCACGGTGGGGTGGGCGTTCGCCTTCTTCGCCCTGCTGGACACCGGGAATCCGGTGGCGATCGCGGCTGCCGTGGTCGGCGGCATGCTGATCTTCAGCGCTTACAGCGCGGTCATCGGCGCGTTCTTCTCGGAGCTTTTCCCCACCGAGGTGCGCTACTCGGGCGTCTCGCTGGCCTACAACCTCGCCTCGGTCCTCGCGGGCTCGCTGGCGCCGATCATCGCCATCGCCCTCTACTCGGCGTTCGGCAGCGGGTACGCGATCAGCGCCTACCTGGCGGCGATGGGCGCGGTGTCGCTCGGCGCGGCGCTGCTCGCCACCGAGACCAGGTCCGTCGACCTGGCCGAGGTCGGCGCGGAGAGCTCCGCCGCGCCAGCGCGCGCTCGCTGATCTGTCCACATCGGACTCTTTTCGCGTCCGGCTGCCCCGCCGGACGACTCGACCCGCATCCACTGCACGACCGAAGGGATTCACCATGCGCACCGGAGCCGACTACCTGGCTTCGCTCGACGACGGACGCGTCGTGCTCGTCGACGGCGAGCAGGTCGACGTCACCACCCACCCGGCCTTCGCGCCGGTGGCCCGCACCATCGCGGAGCTCTACGACATCGCGGCCGAGCCGGGCAGCGGGATGCAGTGCACCGCACCGGAAACCGGTGCCACCGCCAACCGCGTCTTCGGCATCCCGCGCAGCCGGGAGGAGCTGAAGCTGCGCCGGGAGGCGATCGAGACCTGGGCCCGGCACACGCACGGCTGGGTGGGCCGCAGCCCGGACCACGTCGGGACCTTCCTGGCCGCGTTCGCGGCGCACCCGGAGGTCTTCGCCGACTTCTCCGCCAACGTTACGGCCTTCCACCGGCGGCTGCTGGCGGAGGACCTGTACGTCTCCTACGCCATCATCCCGCCGCAGGTCTCCCGCGCCACCACCGCATCCGGCTGGGAGGGCGAGTACCTCCAGGTCGGGGTGGTGCGGGAGACCGAGGAGGGCATCGTGGTCCGCGGTTCGCAGATGCTGGCGACCGGGGCGGCGATCGCCGACGAGATCTTCGTGTCCTGCATCAAGCCGCTGGGCCCCGACGACCAGGACTTCGCCCTCGGCTTCGTGGTGCCCGCCGCGGCGCCCGGCCTCAAGCTGCTCTGCCGCCGCCCGTACGCCCCGGCGGCGACCAGCGCGTTCGACTACCCGCTGACCAGCCGCTACGACGAGCCCGACGCGCTGGTGGTGTTCGACGACGTGCTGATCCCGTGGGACCGCGTCTTCGTCAACCGGGACACCGCCGGGGTGCGCCGCCAGTTCTTCGACACCGGTGCGCACGTCCTGGGCAACTGGCAGGCGCAGATCCGGTTCGCCACCAAGCTGAAGTTCATCGCCGGGGTCGCGCGCCGGGTCACCCAGGTCAACGGGGTGGACAAGATCCCCAGCGTGCAGGAGAAGCTGGGGGAGCTGGCGGCCCTCGTCTCCGGGGTTGAGTCCGCGGTGCTCGCCGCCGAGTACACCGCCACCGAGGACGACGCCGGGATGTGGCTGCCGGGCAAGCGCGCGCTGTACGGGTCGATGGGGTTGCAGTCGGAGACCTACCCGCGCGTGCTGGCGATCCTCCGCGACCTCGTCGGCGGCGGCGTGCTGCAGCTGCCCTCCAGCGCCCGCGACCTGACGAGCCCGCTCACCTCCGGCGACGTCGAGCGCTACGTGCAGTCCCCGGGGGTTTCCTCGGCGGAGCGGGTGAAGTTGTTCAAGCTCGCCTGGGACATCGTCGGTTCCGAGTTCGGCGGGCGGCACCAGCAGTACGAGCTGTTCTACGCCGGAGCGCCCTTCGTGGTCAAAGGCGCGTACTGCTACCGCAACTACGGCTACGAGGAGGTGCTGCACGACGTCGAGCAGTTCCTGAGCTCCTACCAGATCGAAGAGGATTGAGAGGTCAGCATGGCCAAGCCGGAGCACGAGTTCTTCCCCGTCAGCGACGTCGAGTTCACCGTCTGCCCGGGCGACGACCCGAAGATCACCGAGCGGATCCTGGCCGCGGACCCCGAAACCGGGGTGGCCACCCGCATCCTGCGCTACGAACCCGGTGCGGACTCGACCCCGATGGGCGTCCAGGAGCACGACTTCTGGGAGGAGGTGTACATCCTGGAGGGCTCGTTCACCGACCTCACCCTCGGCGAGACCTTCACCGCCGGGATGTACGCCTGCCGCCCGCCGGGGATGCCGCACGGCCCCTGGCGCACCGACGAGGGCGTGGTCACCTTCGAAGTCCGCTACCGCGGGAAGTAGGGCGTGCCATGGCACTTCCAGCCTTCCGAGCGCCGACGGCGGCGGACATGCGCCGCAGCATGGGGCGCTTCACCACCGGGGTGGCGATCGTGTCCAGCGGGGGCGGCGACAACGCCTGCGGCATGACGATCAGCTCGCTGACCTCGATCTGCCTGGACCCGGCGATCCTGCTGGTGTCCCTGACCGAGGGCTCCCGCACCACCGGCATGGTGGCCGCGACCGGCCGGTTCGCGGTCTCGGTCCTCAGCTCCCGGCAGGAGGCGGTCGCCCGCCGCTTCGCCACCCGCGGCGGCGCGCGGTTCGAGGGCCTGGACTGCGAGCACGGCGAGTTCGGGGTGCCGCTGATCGCCGACGCCCTGGTCCACGCCGAGTGCGACGTGCGCAGCGCGCACGACATCGGCGACCACACGGTGTTCTACGGCCAGGTCCGCAACCTGCGCTGCCGGGAGGGAACGGGATTGGTGTTCTACTCCGGCAGGTTCGGCGACTTCCACGACTTCGGCCACGACGAGGTCCCCTGGGTGTTCTGAACCACCGGTCGCGCGGGCACCCCGCCCGCGCGACCGGCCCGCTCGCCGAAGTCCGCCCGGCCGGTGCCCGTAGGCTGGTAAAGTGGTCAAACCTCTACGGCCCGGGCGAGGAGACACGGCATGAGCGTTGAGGACGATCCCTGGGTACCGCTGCGCCAGGGTTCCGTCTCGGACCTGATCGCGGAGCGGATCCTGCACGCGATCAAGTCCCAGGACCTCCAACCCGGGGACCGGCTTCCCCCGGAGCGCGAGCTGGCCGCGCGCCTGGGCACGAGCAGGCCCTCCCTGCGGGAGGCGCTGCGCTCGCTGCGGGCGAGCGGGCACGTCGAGATCAAGCACGGCAGCGGCGTGTTCGTCGCCGACCCCCGCGGGTCCCACGCGCTGCGGGACGCCATCGCCTCCGAGGAGCTCACGCTCACCGAGCTGTTCGACATGCGCGAAGTGCTGGAGGTCCCCGCCACGGCGTGGGCGGCGCGCAACCAGGACCGCGAGCTGCTGGCCAAGGTGACGGAGGCCTTCCACGCGCTGGACCGCTGCGCCCGTTCCGCCGAGATCGACTGGGCCGAGCTGCGCACGCTGGACTCCGCCTTCCACCTCCGGATCGTCGAGGCGGCGGGGAACCGGTTCCTGACGCGCACCGAGACGGTGCTGCAGGACATCCTCGCGCGAGGCATGCAGACCACCCTGCAGCTGCCCGGGCGGCTGGAACGGTCCCGCCGCGACCACGCGCGCATCCACGAAGCCGTCATCGCGGGCGATCCCGTCGCAGCGCGGCGAGCGGCCAAGGCGCACATCGACGGCGCTCGTCGTGCTGCGCTGAAGCACCTGCACGACGAGCGCTCGGCGAACGACGGATCAGGGCAGCCGGACTGACGGGGTGGCCGAGCCCGTGACGCCCGGGTCGAGCCGCAGCAACCGCCCGGCGAGCGGCTGCTCGGCGAGGTCGGCCTCCGACAGCGGGTCGCGGGCGGTCGTCACGAACAGCTCGGCCAGGTCGGCACCGCCGAAGGCCACGCTCGTCGGGTGCGAGACCGGCAGCGGCACGACGCGGTCGAGGCGCCCCTCCGGTGTGTACCGCAGCAGCTGGGAGCCGCCGATCATGGCCACCCACACGCAGCCGTCGGCGTCGACGGTCAGCCCGTCCGGTCGCCCGCCGAGGTCCGAGACGTCGGCGAACGTCCGGCGACCGCGCGGCATTCCCGCATCGGCGTCGTAGTCGAACACGTCGATGCGCAACGTCGGGCTGTCGGCGTAGTAGAGGAGTCCGCCGTCCGGGCTACAGCCGAGACCGTTCGACACCGTCGCCCCGGTGACGATCGGGACCAGCTCGTCGTCGAGTCGGTAGAGCGCGGCGGTGCCCGGATCCTTGTCGGCGTGCATCGTGCCGATCAGCAGCCTGCCCCGCGGGTCGGGGCCGCCGTCGTTGAACCGCATCCGGGGGTGCGGCGGCACGCTCGCGATCTCGCCGACGACGTCCGGGCCGGACACCTCCAGCAGCGCGCTGTCGCGGGCCACGACCGAGGTCCCGCGGGTGGTCGGGAACACCGCGGAGACCTCACCGCCCAGCGGGCACTGCTCGGTGACCCCGTCGGCGGGGTTGGTCCGGTGCACCGCCCCGCCCGTGATGTCCACCCACAGCAGGGTTTTCGCGTCGGCGTCCCAGCACGGCCCTTCACCGAAGCGGGCGCGGACCTCGCCCACCGGGTCGACGCTCATGACGCGGCTCCGACGGCGCGCAGGAACTCGCCCGTCCGCACCCGCAGCTCGGCGGGGTCGAAGGTGCCGTCCGGGGCGGCCCCGAGCAGGTGGTGCCCGACGGCGACGCACGCCGCGCCCGCCGCCACCACCTCGGCGGCCAGCGCGGGGGTCACGCCACCGCTGGCCATCACCACCAGATCCGGCATCGGGCCGCGCAGCTGGCGGAGGTAGTCGGCGCCGACCGCGTTGATCGGGAAGACCTTCACCACGTCGGCACCGGCCTTGCGCGCCGCCATGATCTCGGTCGGGGTGAACGCCCCCGGCACCGACAGCAGACCTTCCTCGCGGGTGCGCTCGACGACCTCGGCGTCGAAGTGCGGCGACACCGCGAAGCGCGCACCGGCGGCCGCCGACGCCGAGACCTGCTCGGGCGTGCTGACCGTGCCCGCACCGATCAGCGCGTCGCCGGGGAGCTCCCGGCTCAGCAGCTCGATCGTCTCCATCGGGCGCTCCCCGGTCATGGTGACCTCGAAGGAGCGCACCCCGGCCTGGTGCAGCGCTTCGCTCAGCCGGAGCACCTGCTGGGGAGCCATGCCCCGGTAGACGACGGTGAGCGGGGACAGGTCCGGATCGGTCATCGGTTCCTCCCGGTGGTGACGTCGCGGGTGCCGACCGGGTCGGGGCGGCGGCTGAGGTGGCGGCCGCCGTCGACCGGGACGATGGTGCCGGTGATGAACGAGGAGGCGTCGGAGGCGAGGAAGGCCACTGCGTCGGCCACCTCGTCCGAGGTCCCGGCGCGGCCGAGCAGCGTCGGTGGTGCGCCGTCGTCACCCCAGCTCCTGCCGTCGAGAGTGGCCAAAGTGGACGGTGTGTTGACCACGCCCGGTGCCACCGCGTTGACCCGCAGCCCCCACGGCGCGAGCTCCACGGCCAACGCCTTCGTGGCCGCCCGCACCCCGCCCTTGCTGGCGACGTAGGGCCCGTAGCCGGGCACCGGCATGGCCTCCTGGAGGCTGCAGAAGTTCACGATCGAACCGCTGGCCTTGCCCACCGCGTGCAGCCCGCGCGCGACGGCGGTGCTCAGCACGCCCGTGGCGACGACGTTCACCGCGAGCACGCGGGTCCAGTCCGCGATGGACGCCTCGAGGAAACCGCCCTGGGGCGGGTAGGCCGCCGCGCAGTTGACCAGCACGTCGAAGCCGGGTTCTGCGGCGGCGAGGTCGGCGAGCGCCTCGAGTTGCGCCGTGTCGGCGAGGTCGAAGACGGCGCCTTCCAGCCGCGCGGCAACGGAATCCTCGCAGCCCTCGGCGATTTCGGCGACGGTCTCGTCGCGGTCGACGCCGAGCACCTCGGCGCCGCGCCGGGCCAGGTCCTGCGCCACGACCCGGCCGATCCCGGTCGCCGCGCCGGTGACGAGCGCCCTGCGCCCGCTGAGCTCGTTCATGCCTTCGTCCTTCCCTTTCTCGCTGGTGTGCGGGGCGGTCACAGGTGCCGCCGGGGGATCGCGTGCCCGCGCCGTCCGCGCAGGAAGTCGAGGTCGGCGCCGGTGTCGGCCTGCCCGACGTGCTCCCGGTACAACCCGGTCCAACCACCCTGGGCGTCCGCCGGTCGCTCGGCGGCTTCGGACGCGCGCCGGGCCAGCTCCGCGTCGTCGACGAGCATGTTGAGCTGGCGGTTGGCCACGTCGAGGTGCACGCGGTCGCCGGTGCGCAGCAGCGCGAGCGGGCCGCCCGCGGCGGATTCGGGCGCGACGTGCAGGACGATCGTGCCGTAGGAGGTGCCGCTCATCCGGCCGTCGGTGATCCGGACCAGGTCGCGCACCCCCGCGTCGAGCAGCTTCTTCGGGATCGACAGGTTGCCGATCTCGGGCATCCCGGGGTAGCCGCGCGGCCCGGCGCCCCGCACGACGAGCACGGTGTCGGCGTCCACGGGCAGATCGGGATCGTCGCAGCGCGCGTAGTACTCCTCGACGGTGTCGAAGACCAGGGCGGTGCCGGTGTGGTCGATCAGCTCCGGCGAGGCCGCGGACAGCTTGATCACCGCGCCGTTCGGGGCGAGGTTGCCGTGCAGCACCGCGGTGGCCGATCCCGCGGGCTGCACCGGTTCCGCGCAGCTGTGGATGACCTCGCGGTTCCAGTTCTGCGCGCCCTCGCAGTTCTCGGCGAGGGTCCGGCCGGTGACCGTGCGCGCATCGCCGTGCAGGCGTTCGCCGAGCTCGGCCACCACCGCGGGCACCCCGCCCGCGTAGCTGAACTCCTCCATCAGGAACTGGCCGGAGGGCAGCAGGTTCACCAGCAGCGGGATGTCGCGCGCCTGCCGGTCGAACTCCTCGAGCGGGAAGTCGACCTCGGCGCGCCCGGCCAGGGCGCTCAGGTGCACGATGGCGTTGGTGGACCCGCCGATGGCGGCGTTGAGCCGCGCGGCGTTCTCGAACGACCTGCGGTCCAGAATGGACGAAGGTCGCACGTCGTCCTCCACCAGGGACACGATCCGCTTGCCCGACTGCTCGGCCAGCGCGTAGCGGCCCGCGTCCACGGCGGGCACGGCAGCGCTGCCCGGCAGCGAGAGCCCCATGACCTCCACCAGGCAGGCCATCGTGGATGCGGTGCCCATCGTGGTGCAGTGCCCGGCGCTGCGGGACAGGCACGCCTCGGCCCGGCCGAACTCGGCCCGGCTCATCCGCCCGGCCCGGACCTCTTCGGCGAACTGCCACACGTGCGTGCCGGACCCCGCGTCGCAGCCCCGGAACTTCCCGTTGAGCATGGGACCGCCGGTGAGCACGATCGCGGGCAGGTCGGCGCTCAGCGCGCCCATCAGCTGCGCGGGAACGGTCTTGTCGCACCCGCCGAGCAGGACCACGCCGTCGAGCGGGTACGAGCGGAGGTTCTCCTCGACCTCCATCGCCATCAGGTTCCGGTACAGCATCGCCGACGGGCGCATGAGCGTCTCGCCCAGCGACATCGTCGGGAACTCCAGGGGGAAACCGCCCGCCAGCAGCACGCCGCGCTTGACCGCCTCGGCGACGTCGCGCAGGTGCCGGTTGCAGGGCGTGAGCTCCGACCAGCTGTTGCAGATCCCGATGACCGGTCGGCCGTCGAACATCTCCGGCGAGCGGCCCGAGTTGTAGAGCTTCGAGCGGTGGACGAAGCCCATCTTGCCTTCGGCGCCGAACCAGGAGGTGCTGCGCCGGGTGGGTTCGGACGAGGTCATGACCGCGCCTCCTGCGGGGTGTGGCGGACGAGGCTCATCGGCGTCGACGAGCTGGTGGTGAGCTGATCGCCGTTCACCGAGACCGTGAACGGGCGGGAGTTGAAGTCGAGCAGCGTTGCGGTGGTGGGGACTTCTCCGTACGCGTGCAGGGTCCAAGGCGCGTCGAGGAGTTCGTCGGTGCGCCGCACGTGCTCGCCGAGCTCCACGCGGGGCAGCAGCGCTCCGTCCCGCACCAGGACCGGAATGCGTTCGAGCGGTACCGATTCCTCGTGCAGCCCGGGACCCTCGTAGCGCTTTCCGGTCACGAGGTCCGTCCAACCGCCTTCGGGCACGTAGAACCGGCGCCGCACCGGCTTACCGGCATCGTCGAAGACCGGGACGACGAGCAGGTCGGAGCCGAGCAGGAACGCGTCGTCCCTGGTCGTGGCGAGGTCGTCGGCGGGGAACTCCAGCGCCAGCGGGCGCAGCACCGGCCACCCGCGCTCCGCCGACTCGTGGGCGGTCTGCCACAGGTACGGCAGCAGCGAGTAGCGCAGCCGGATCCACTCGCGGGCGATCTCGAACGCGTCCTCGCCGAACGCCCAGGGCTCGCGCGGGCGGAGCCCGTGCGCGCGCATGAGCGGCGACAGCGCGCCGAACTGCGTCCATCGCACGTACAGCTCAGGCGTCAGCTCGGGGCCGAAGAAGCCGCCGATGTCGTGTCCCCACAACCCGGGCATGCTCATGGCGTGGGAGAGCCCACCGCGCAGCGTGGCGCGCATTCCGGACACTGTGGACTCCGCGTCGCCGCCCCACTGCGCGGGGTAGCGGTGCGAACCGGCCCAGCCGGAACGCCCCCACACCAGCGGTGCGCGCCCGGTCCGCTCGGCGATGGCCTCGCTGACGGCGCCGTTGTAGCGCAGCGGGTACAGGTTGTGGGCGTGCTCGGCACCGGTCCCGTCGGCCAGCCGGACGTCGTCGGGCAGGCCTTCGCCGAAGTCGGTCTTGAACACGGCGACGCCGTCGTCCAGGAACGGTGCGTGCATGTCCTGCCACCACCGGCGGGCCTCGGGTGAGGTGAAGTCGACCAGCGCGCGTGGACGGCCGTCCGGGACGGGCGTACCGGCGATCGTGGCGATCTCGCCGTCGGAGTCGGTGACGAGGTGTCCGCGCTCGGCGGCCTCGGCGTAGCGGGGTGAGGCCGGGTCGAGGTAGGGCAGCTCCCACACCGACAGCCGCAGCCCGAGCTGGTCGAGCGCGGCGACGAACTCCGCGCGGTCGCCGAAGCGGTCGGTGTTCCAGATGAAGTCGCAGTTGAGCCGGTCCACGACGAGCCAGTCGGGGTCCAGGTGCAGGACGTCGCAGGGCACGTCGCGCTCCCGCAGCGCGCGGCCGACCTCCGCCATCTCGGCGGCGGAGTGGTACCGGCAGCGGCCGAGCCAGTAGCCGAACGCCCACACCGGGGGGACGGGACCGCGCCCGGTGAGGCGGGTGTAGGTCGTCAGCGCCTGCTTCGGTTCGGGCCCGGCGACCACGTACAGGTCGAGTTCGCCGCACTCCGCCTCGATGCCGAGCACGCCGTTGCGGGAGTGGCCGACGTCGGCGTTGACGGTGGCCCCGGTGTTGACGAGTGCGAGGTAGCCCGCGGTGGAGTACCAGACCGGGGCGGGTTTGTAGGCCATGCCGGTGCCGGTGCCGAGGGCGTCCTCGACGCGCAGGCGCAGGCGCTGGCCGTTCTTGACCAGGCGGCCGAACTGCTCGCCGAAGCCGAGGACCTCCTCGTCGGGGCCGAGTTCGAGGTTGATGGCCGCGGATTCGCCGACGGTGGCGGCGGGGGAGATGGGCAACCCGGCGACCTGGCGCAACTTCCCGGCCGTGGTGAGCAGCGTCGCGCCGGTGGTGATGTCCTGGACGGTCAACGAGAACGGGCGCCGTCCGAGCACGACGCGCAGGCGGCCGCCGGTCAGCACCACGTTGTGCTCGTCCTGCTCGACCGTCGTGCGCGTCTCGACGTAGCGGGGCTCGACGACGATGCCGTGCTCGGTGCCCTCCGGCGCCAAACGCGGCACGTCGGCCGGGCCGATCGTGATGCGGACGGCCTCCGGCCCGGCCCAGCGGACCTGCACCGCGACGTCGCGGGTGCGCAGGGGCGGTGTCGCGAGGTCGGGGAGGTTCGGCATGGTCGTCTCGATGCCCTGCTCGGCGAGGGTTTCGCCGGTGAGGTAACCGAAACCGTCGTCTCCCGGTCTGCAGAGCACGGCGCGCACCCTGGCGGTCGCGCCCGCGGACTCCGGGTCCGTCGTCACCTCCTCGACCTCGCGCAACATGTACTGATCCGTCAACGCTGACATCTCTTCTCCCTGCGACCGCAAATCTTGACGCGATGTCCGCGCTAGCTTAGCTTCTGGCAAGAGGTCTTACCACTGTCACGCAAAGGAACGCTCCATGACAGGCAACGCCGCCGTCGTGCTCCGCAAGCCGGACGACGTCCTGCGCCTGATCGACTCGGGTCGGATCCGTCCGAAGAACCCCGTGCTGGTCAAGATCGTCGCGCTGGGCAGCATCTTCGTCGACGGATGGGATCTGAGCAGCTTCGGTCTCGGGACCGTGCAGATCACCTCCGAGTTCAACCTCACCAACTCGGGCATCAGCCTGCACTCGCTGCCGTTCATCTCCACCGTGATCCTCATCGGCGCCATGGTCGGCGGGCTGTTCGGCGGCTACCTCACCGACCGCGTCGGCCGCACGAAGATGCTGATGATCACGCTCTTCCTGCTCGTGGGCGCCACCGTGCTGTCCGCGACGGCGCCCAACCCGGAGCTGTTCTGCCTGTGGCGGTTCCTGATGGGCGTCGGGGTCGGGCTGGACGTACCGGTGGCGCTGGCCTTCGTCGCCGAGTACAGCGCGATCTCCAACAAGGGCCGCAACGTCACGATGGCCCAGGTGATGTCCACCAGCGCGGCGGCCGTCGCGTTCTTCGCGATCATCCCGTTCCACTTCATGGGAATCGGCGACCAGCTGTGGCGGTGGTCGATCGGGCTCGGCGCGGTGCCCGCGCTGATCGTGCTCGTCCTGCGGTTCATCTACACCGCCGAATCCCCGATGTGGGCGGCCAAGTACGAGGGCCTGGACAAGGCCGCGGAGATCCTGCGCAAGAACTACGGCCTCGAGGTCACTGTCGAGGAGGACGGCGGGCGCGCAGCGCAGCAGAAGGAGCGGTTCCGCCCCGGCAGCCTGCTCGCGCTGTTCCGCTCGCCGTACACCGCGCGGACGGTCCTGGTCAGCATCCTCGTCGTCTGCCAGGCGGCGCAGTACTACGCGATCTCCCTCTACACGCCGAAGATCTTCGACGAGCTGTTCCCCGGGGACATCATCGTCGTGCTGGTGCTCTCCGGCGCGGTCAACGTGATCGGCGCGATCGGCGCGCTCGGGTGCGTCGCGGGGACGCAGCGACTAGGCCTGCGGCGCCTCGGGCTCATCGGCTTCTCCATCACGGCGGGCTGCCTGGCGATCATCAGCGGGGCGTTCCACCTGCTCGCCGCGTCGATCTCGGTGATCCTCATCGCGCTGTTCTCCGCAGCGCACAACTTCGGCGCCGGCTACGTCGGCACCGCGATGGGCACGCTGTCCTACCCGACGGCCATCCGGGGCATCGGCGGCGGCTACACCCAGGCGATCACCCGGGTCGGCGGCATCATCGGCGCCTTCGCGTTCCCGGTGCTGCTGGACGCGCAGGGCATGCGCTTCACGATCGGGGCGATCGTGCTCGCGCCGCTCGTCGCGATCGCCGCGCTGCTGCTCATCCGGTGGGACCCCGTGGGCAAGGACGTCGAGGAGCACGGCGACGAGGACACCACCGCCCCGACCACCGTCGGCGCGGACCGCGCGCCGACCAACTCGAACTGACACACCGAGCACAGGAGAAGGAACCGATGCCGACCCAGCCCACAGTCCTGATCGACGGCCGCTGGACCTCCCGCGAGGCGGGTCTGGACGTCCACGACCCGGCCGACGGCAGCCTCGTCGGCCGACTGGACTGGACCGGTGCCGAGCAGGCGGCCGCCGATGCGGTCGCGGCGGCGGATGCGGCCGCGGCCGCGTTCGCGGGCTGGGCCGGTACCGGGGTCCGCGAGCGCGGCCGACTGCTGTCGGCGGCTGCCGACCTCATCGAAGAGCGCGCCGACGCGCTGGCCGAGCTGCTCGCCCGAGAGGCGGGCAAGCGGCTGCCCGAAGCGCGCGGTGAGATCGCGTTCTCCGCGGAGTACTTCCGCTGGTTCGCCGAGCAGGCGCGACGCCCCCAGGGGGCGGTGGTGCAGGAGGAGGTCGCGGTGCGGCGGCACCTCGTGCGCCGCAAACCGGCCGGGGTGGTCGCGAGCCTGACGCCGTGGAACTTCCCGTGCTCGATCCAGGCGCGCAAGCTCGCCCCAGCGCTCGCCGCGGGCTGCACGGTGGTGGCGAGGGTTTCGGAGAAGGCGCCGCTCGCGGCCACCGAGATGATCCGCTGCCTGACCGATGCCGGACTGCCGCCGGGTGTGGTCAACCTCGTGCACGGGCCCGCTCCCGAGGCCACCGAGGCGCTGCTCGCGCACCGTGCAGTGCGGGTCGTCTCCTTCACCGGTTCCACGCGGGTCGGTCGGCTGGTCATGGCGCAGGCGGCGCGCCGGATCGTGCGGCCGCTGCTGGAACTCGGTGGCAACGCGCCGTTCCTGGTCCTCGACGACGCCGATGTGGACGCCGCGGTCGAGGGCGCGGTGCTGGCCCGCTTCCGCAACACCGGGCAGTCGTGCATCGCGGCGAACCGGTTCTTCGTCCAGGACGGCGTGCACGACGAGTTCGTGGCCAAGCTCGCCGCCCGCATCGAGGCGATGACGGTGGGCAGCGGGCTCGCCGATCCGTGCCCCGACCTCGGCCCGGTGATCGACGACGAGCGCGCCGCCGCCGTTCGCGGCCTCGTGGACGAAGCGGTGGCAGCCGGTGCTCAGCTGCACGGCGGCAAGCAGGAGCTGCCCGGGACCGGGAGCTACGTCGCACCGTGCGTGCTCACCGGTGTTCCCACCGACGTCGGCCTCGCCCGGGAGGAGGTTTTCGGCCCGGCGGCGGGGGTTTTCCGGTTCTCGACCGTCGACGAGGCGCTCACCGCGGCCAACGCCACCGAGATGGGGCTCGCGGGTTACGTGTACGCGGGGGATCTCGGCGCGGGGTGGCGCATCGGCGAGCAGCTGGACGTGGGCATCCTCGGGGTCAACGAGGCCCTGCCCAGCGTCGCCTTCGCGCCGATGGGCGGCACCAAGCAGTCGGGCCTGGGCAGGGAGGGCGCCGACGTCGGGCTCGAGGAGTTCACCGAGGTCCAGTACGCCGCCCTGACCCTGTGACCGCGGCGACGTCGGTCCTGCTGGCGCTGCCCGTGCTGATCGGAGCGCTCACCCAGCGCACGACCGGCTTGGGCTTCGGCCTGGTGGGCGGCCCGCTGATGGTCGCCGCGGTGGGACCGCACATCGGTGTCAGCATGTCGAACGCGCTGTCCATGGTGCTGTGCGCGGTGGTGCTGGCGCGGACGTGGCGCGACACCGACTGGCGGTCCGTGCTGATGCTGGCGGTGCCCGCGATCGCGGTCATCCCGCTCGGGGCCCTGGTGGTCGGTGCCGCGCCGCCCGGGCCGCTGCTCGTCCTCGTCGGGTCGATGGTGGTCCTCGCCGTCGGCATCACCGCGCTGGCGGATCGGCACCGGTTGCTGCGGGGGGTGCCGGGTGCGCTCGTCGCCGGTGCGCTGTCCGGGTTCATGAGCGTGACCGCAGGTGTCGGCGGACCGATGGTGTCGGTCTACGCCCTGTCCGAGCGGTGGACGCGACGCGTGCTCATCCCGACGGCGCAGGCGTACCTGCTCGCGGTGAACGTCGTTTCCCTGCTTTCGAAGGGGATTCCGCCGGTGCCGTGGCTCGGCTGGGCGTGCGCCGGAGCGGCGCTCCTGGTCGGTGCGCTCGCGGGCGAGTGGCTGGACAAGCGGATCGCGGCGAGGACCGGGCGGCGGTTGATCATCGTCGTCGCGCTGCTCGGCGGAGCCGCCGCGGTCGTGCGCGGCCTGCTGATGCTGGGGTGACGGGCTCAGGTGTGCAGGTCGTGCGGTGGGCGTGCGGCGAGGGTGGCGAAGAGGAACTGGAGGAGGCTGAAGAACAGCAGGGCCGTCAGCGCCCAGTCGGCGGTCGCCGAGGCGTCGGTGAGGGCGCCGATCAGGGCCGGGCCGAGGGCGGCGAGCAGGTAGCCGTAGCCCTGCGTCATCGCCGACAGGCGGGTCGTCTCGCCGCTGTCGGTGGTGTGCGCGGGGATCGCGGCCATGGCGGGTGCCAGCGCGGACATGCCCACGCCCAGCAGCCCCGCCCACACGACCGGCGCGGTGCTCGGGGCGATGAGCAGCCCGAACAGGCCGATCCCACCGCTGCTGGTGGTCAGCACCATCCAGGTGCCGATGAGCGCGGCGTTGCGGTAGCAGGAGGCGGTGATGACCGCCGAGGCGACGATGCTGACCACGAGGGTGCCCGCGCTGAGCGCGGCGGCGTGCACCGGGCCGACGCCCGTGGTCCGCAGCAGGACCGGCTGCCAGGACAGCAGGGACAGCGCCTGCAACGACTGCAGGCCCATGAACATCGTCAGGTACCAGGCCCGGGCGCTGCGGAGCAGGGAGCCGCGCCGGGGCAGCGCGAGCTGCGGGGCCGCGATGCTCGTCGTGGTGCGGGAGAGCGGCAACCACAGCAGGAGGGCGAGCGCGACGGGCAGGAGCCAGGCGCCCAGCCCGGTGCGCCAGCCGCCGATCGAGGTCAGCCACGGCGTGGTCGCGGTCGCGGTGGCCGCCCCGGCGCCGATCACGCTGGCCGACAGGGTGGTGAGCGCGGCGGCGTGCGAACCGCCGAACTGCTGGCAGACGGCGGGCAGCAGGACCTGCAGCCCACCGATCGCGCAGCAGGCCAGGACGGTCCCGGCGAGCAGCGACCACTGGCCGTGGGTGATGCGGACCGCCTGCCCGGCGAGCAGCACGCCGAGGAACAGCACGACGCTGGTCAGCGTTCCTTCGCGCTGGCGGAGGAGCGGGACGAGGAACGTCGTGGCTGCGATGCAGAGGGCGGGCAGCGCGGTGAGCACGGACACCGCTGCGGTGCCCAGCCCCAGCGCGGCGCGGATCTCGGGCAGCGCCGCACCGACCGCGGTCACCGCCGTCCGGGCGTTGAACGCGGCCACCACGATCGCGGCGATCGCCAGGATCCGCCATCGCAGCGGCGGTGCCTGGGGCGCCACGCGGCGGATCGGCAGGGTCTGCTCGGTGGCGAGCGCGACGGAGGTGGACATGCGCCTTTCCCGTGCCTGGCTGGTGGTTTCGGCGTCGGCGCGAGATGTTCGCTGCGCCGGGTGCGACGGCGGAGCGGATGAGCCCCGGTTCAAGATCATGATAGGGGTGCGCGCGGGAGCCGGACCTCCGGCCCGACGATCCACTGTGGAGGAGCTGTGCTACCGGAACCGGCGATCCCGCACGCGCATCCGTTCGGGTCCCGTGCTGGCCACCGGGCGGCCGGACAAGTTAGCCTTGCCTAACGAAGTGGGTTTCCCCGCACCGGCTAGCCGAGGAGTCCGATTGACGACTTACCTGACCGTGACCAGCGCGGAGCTGGTGACGCCCTGCCTGCGGCGGGTGTGGTTCCGCAGCGACGACCTGTCGGCGTTCGCGGGCAGCGAGTGCACCGACAGGTACGTCAAGCTGATCTTCCCGAAGGCGGGCGTGACCTACCCCGACCCGATCGACGTCCGCGCGCTGCGCGGGGTGATGCCCGCCGAGGACCTGCCGACCGTGCGCACCTTCACGGCGCTGTTCCCGGACGTCGAGAGCGGCACGATGGCCATCGACTTCGTGCTGCACGGCGACGAGGGCGTGGCGGGGCGCTGGGCGGCGACGGCCGCGCCCGGGGACCAGCTGATGGTCAACGGCCCCGGCGGCGCCTACCGGCCCGACCCGACGGCCGACTGGCACCTGCTGGTGGGCGACGAGACGGCGATCCCGGCGATCAGCGCGGCGCTGGCCGACCTGCAGCCGGACGCCGTGGTCCGCGCGATCCTGCTGGTCGACTCCGAGGCCGACGAGCCGAAGCTCGACGTCCCGGCCCGCGGCGAGGTGACCTTCCTGCACCGCCGGGAGATCGGCGCGGACGGTGTGCTCGAAGCGGCGGTCCGAGAACTGGAGTGGCTGCCGGGGCGGGTGCACGCCTTCGTGCATGGTGAGGCGCACGAGGTGATGCGCCGCATCCGCCCGCACCTGTTCCGCGAGCGCGGCCTGACCCGCGACCAGGTGTCGATCTCGGGCTACTGGCGCCGAGGCCGCACCGAGGAGGGCTTCCGCGAGTGGAAGGCCGAACTCGCCCGAGCCGAAGGCCGCTGAGCAAGCCCCGGCTACTCCTCCGCCGACGCGGCGTGCCGGTGGCCGTCGATCACCGCGCGGGCTGCTGCGGTGGACTTCTGGACGACTTGGGCGGGGGAGTAGCCGTGCCTGGTGAAGACGCCGTCGAGCCAGAACATGCCGTAGCCGTGGGCTTGGGTGAACAGCTGCTCCATCAGTTCGAGCGCGTCCTGGGGTGCTGCTGAGACCGCGAGGCAGAGCATCAGGAACTGGTCGGACAGCCTGCGGGTCTGCTCGTGCAGCTCGGTGTGCTTGGGGCCCTGCAGGCCCTCCGCGTAGATGACGTTCATGCCCGCCCGGCGCTCGATCACGTAACCGGTGTAGGCCCCGGCGGCAGCGGCGAGCGCGTCCGCGGGGTCGTCGTGGGCCTCGACCGCGCTCTGCACGTGTTCGGCGAGCTGGCACGCGACCGTGGCCGCCGCTGCTGCCAGGAGGCTCTCCCGCTCCGGGAAGTGCCGGTAGGGAGCGCCCGGGCTCACCTTGGCGCGCCGCGCCACTTCGGCCACCGAGAAGCCGGTCAGCCCGCGTTCGGCGATCAGGTCGAGCGAGACGCGCACGAGCTCCGCGCGCAGGTCGCCGTGGTGGTACTTGCCGCCCATGTCCTGGATCACATCGCCCGGTCGGAATATGTAAGAGCCCTCTCACGTCGTGAATGTAAGAGGTCTCTCACATGATCGGGACCCGCTGCACGGCTTTTCCACGGAGGATTCATGAGCACGATCACGAACGCTATCGCCGTCCCGACCCCGGGGGCACCCCTGGAGCGGACGACGATCGAGCGACGTGACCTGCGGCCGGACGATGTGCTGATCGACATCGCCTACGCCGGCATCTGCCACAGCGACATCCACCAGGCCAAGGAGGACTGGGGCCGGGCCATCTTCCCGATGGTCCCGGGGCACGAGATCGCGGGCGTCGTCGCCGCGGTCGGTTCGGCCGTGACGAAGTACCAGGTCGGGGACCGGGTCGGGGTCGGCTGCATGGTCGACTCCTGCGGCGAGTGCGAGTACTGCCGGGCGGGCACCGAGCAGTTCTGCGTGAAGGGCAACGTCCAGACCTACAACGGCGTCGGCTTCGACGGCGAGAACACCTACGGCGGCTACAGCCAGCAGGTGGTGGTCAAGGACTCCTTCGTGTGCCGGATCCCGGAGGGCATCGGCCTGGACGTCGCCGCGCCGCTGCTGTGCGCCGGCATCACCACCTACTCGCCGCTGCGCCAGTGGGGTGCGGGCCCGGGCAAGAAGGTCGCCGTGGTCGGCCTCGGCGGGCTCGGGCACATGGCGGTGAAGCTGGCCGCCGCGATGGGCGCCGAGGTGACGGTGCTCAGCCAGAGCCTGAAGAAGCAGGAGGACGGCCTCAAGCTCGGCGCGAAGGACTACTACGCGACCAGCGACGAGTCGACCTTCGAGGCGCTGCAGGGCCGCTTCGACCTGATCCTGAACACGGTCTCGGCGAAGCTCCCGGTCGACGCCTACCTCGGCATGCTGCGGGTGGGCGGCGCGATGGTCAACGTCGGCGCCCCCGGCGAGCCGCTGTCCTACAGCGCGTTCTCGCTGCTGGGCGGCAACAAGGTGCTGGCCGGTTCGATGATCGGCGGCATCGCCGAGACCCAGGAGATGCTGGACTTCTGCGCCGAGCACGGCATCGGCGCGGAGATCGAGCTGATCTCCGCGGACCAGGTGAACGAGGCCTACGCGCGGGTGGAGAACAGCGACGTCCGCTACCGCTTCGTCATCGACACCGCCACCATCGGCGGCTGATGAACCCCGGCGGCGGCGTGCGTTCCCCCGAGCACGCCGCCGCCGGTCCTCACCTGCGCTGCGTACGATGCGTCGACAGGGCGGTGGACGATTCGCGCAGGTGGTGGGGATGAGTGCTTCCGGGCCACCGGGCGGGCGCATTTCGGTCGACGCGGTGCTGGCGCTGCTCGACCTGGCGGCGAAGGGCCTGCCCGACGAGCACGACGCGGTGGCCGACCTGCTGTCCGCCGAGCAGCTCGACGCCGAGTCGGTGGCGCAGGTCGGTCAGCGGGTGCGCGAGCTGCAGGGCGTGGTGGCCCGGCTGCACCGGCGCGACCGGGAGCTGTCCGCGCTGTTCTCCTGCGCGCGGGAGCTCGCCGCGCTGCACGACGTGGACAAGCTGGTCTCCGGCCTGGTGCGGCGCGCCCACGACCTCGCCGGGACCGACGTCACCTACCTGTCGGAGTTCGACGAGCAGACCCGCGAACTGCGGGTGCGGTCCACCGCCGGGGCCATCGCGTCCGCGTTCCAGCGGTTGCGGGTGCCGCCGCACACGGGGCTGGCGGGCAAGGTCGTCGAGTCCCGCGCTCCACAGTGGACGTCGCACTACGCGCACCTGCGGGACGTGCCGCACGCGGACAGCATCGACACCGCCGTCCGCGCCGAGGGCCTGGTCTCCATCCTCGGGGTCCCGCTGATCGCGGGGGAGCACGTGCTGGGCGTCCTGTTCGCCGCCAACCGCAGCGAGCACGCGTTCTCCCCGGAGGAGGTCGCGCTGCTGTCGGCCTTCGCGGACAACGTCGCGGTCGTCCTGCAGACCGCCCGGCTGCTCTCGCAGGCGCGCGACGCCGCGGACGAGACGCAGCGCGCGTACGCCGAGCTGGCCCAGCACGTCGAGGCCATGGAACGGGCCGGTCAGGTCCACGAGGAGCTGACCGCGGCCGTCCTGCGCGGTGGCGGAGCCACCGATGTCGCCCGGACGCTGAGCGATGCGCTGGAGCGACCTGTGGTCATCGTCGACGAGCACCACGCGGTGCTCGCCTCCTCGGACGGCAGCGCGGCGGGGATGATCGACTCCTCGCCGGTCCGGTCCGCGCTCGCCGAGAGCAGGCGGTCGGGCCGGTGCACGCCGGTCGAGCCGTCGGGCGACTTCCGCGCGGCCGTCGCGGTGCTCGCCGGGGACATGGTGCTCGGCGGGCTGCTCATCGGGGATGGTGCGGTGGAGCTCGGCGCCGTCGAGCAGCGCACCATCGAGCGCGCCGCGCAGATCACCGCGCTGCTGACCTTGAAGCAGGACGCCGTCCGCTACGCGGAGGACCGGGTCCGCGGCGAGCTGCTCAACGACGTCCTCAGCCCCGACGTGCGTCGGCACTCCGACCTCGCGGCCCGGCTGCGCGCACGCCGGGTGCGCCCGGAGGACCTGCGCACCGTCGTGGTCGCCGTGGTCGCCCCGGAACACCGCCGGGCGGCGCTGCGCGCCCTGGCCTCGACGTCCGGCCTGGCCGGTGAGGTCGAGGGCGTGGTCACGCTCGTCGTGCCGGAGACCGATCCGCGGGAGGCGGCAGCGGCGGTGCGGGACCGGGTGCGCGCGGGAACGGGCGTCGAGGAGGTCCTGGCGGTGGCCGCGCGGCCCGCCGACGCCCTCGGCGAGCTCGCCGCTCGCTTCGCCGCGGTCCGGGACTGCAGCCAGGTCCTCGCCGCGCTCGGCGTCGAGTCCGCGGCGGCCGATGCCGACGAGTACGCGCCCTACACCTCGATGTTCGCCGCTGAACCGGCCAGCGCGCACCAGTTCGTCGACCGCATGATCGGCCCCGTCCTGCGCTGGGACGCCGAGCGCGGCACCGAGCTGCTGACCACCCTGCGCCACTTCGTCGACTGCAACGCGAGCCCCGTCCGCGCGGCCCGGCGGATGGGCGTGCACACCAACACCGTGCTGCAGCGGATCGACCGGATCACGAGCCTGCTCGGCGACTCCTGGCGCGAGCCGGAGCCGTTCTTCCGCCTCTCCGTGGCAGTGCGCTTGGAGGGGCTGCGACGGCGTTTCCGGCTCGACTCGTAGCGCTGGGTGCGCAGTCCCTCGCCGACGGCGATCGGCATGTGCGATCGCCACATTCTCGATGTGCCCTGCTGGGACGTTGATCCATGTCCCGCGGGCGGACCGCTGCCTACAGTTCCTCGGCATACGGAACGGCGACGCGGCCGCGCCGACGCTAAGGCGGCCGCCGATCACCCGCACAGGAGGAACGGTGTCGACCAGTCGGCTTGCAGGCTTCAAGGACCGCTCCGTCGCTCAGCGACGGGCCTTGGTGGCGGCGCACGCGGGTGCGGACGAGAGCGACCTGGCCGTGTTCGACCCCAGCGCCGGGCTGGGGCTGGAGCAGGCCGAGCACATGATCGAGAACGTGGTGGGCGTGCTCGGCATCCCGCTGGGCGTGGCGACCAACTTCACGATCAACGGACGCGACGTGCTGGTGCCCATGGCCACCGAGGAACCGTCGGTGGTCGCCGCGGCCAGCAACGCCGCCCGGATCGCCCGGGCGCGCGGCGGGTTCACCACCTCGTCCACCGATCCGCTCATGCAGGCCCAGGTGCAGATCGTCGACACCGCCGACCCGGAGGCCGCGCGGCTGCGGTTGCTGGAGGCGCGGCACGAGCTGATCGCGCTGGCCAACCAGCAGGACCCGCGGCTGGTCGAGTTCGGCGGCGGGGTCCGCGACCTGGTGGTGCGGCTGGTGGACTCCCGCGTGCAGCGCTACGTCGTCGCGCACCTGGTGGTGGACGTGCGCGACGCGATGGGGGCGAACGCGGTCAACACGATGGCCGAGGCGATCGCCGACCGCGCCGGGCGGATCGCGGGCGGTCGGCCGCTGCTGCGGATCCTGACCAACAAGGCCGACCTGCGGCTGGCCCGGGCGCGCGCGGTCTTCGACGCCGAAGCGGTGGGCGGTGCCGACGTGGTGGCCGACGTGGTCCACGCCGCCGCGCTGGCGGAGGCCGATCCGTACCGGGCGGCGACCCACAACAAGGGCATCATGAACGGCATCACCGCGGTGGTGCTCGCGACCGGCAACGACACGCGCGCCGTGGAAGCCGGGGCGCACTCGCACGCGATCAGCGACCAGGGGAACTACACGGCGCTGTCCCGGTTCGAGCGGGACGCGGACGGGAACCTGGTCGGCACCCTCGAACTGCCGATGGCCGTGGGCCTGGTCGGCGGCGCCACCAAGGTCCACCCGGTGGCGCAGCGCGCGGTGCAGGTCCTCGGGGTGTCGACCGCCGCCGAGCTGGCGGAGATCATCACCGCGGTCGGCCTGGCGCAGAACTTCGCCGCGCTGCGGGCGCTGGCGACCGAAGGAATCCAGCGCGGCCACATGTCGCTGCACGCCCGCAACGTCGCGGTCGCCGCCGGAGCGGCCGAGGACGAGCTGGCGGCGGTCGTCGCGCGCCTGGTCGGGGACAAGGCGGTCCGCATCGACCACGCGGAGAAGGTCCTCGCCGAGCTGCGCGCGGAGGCCGGGCGATGAGCAGCGACCCGGAGTACGTGCAGGTCTGGGGCGACGCGGTCAACCCGAAGCACCTGTGGATCTCGGTTCTGCTCGGCGCCGCAACGGGTTTGGGTGCGCTGCTCGCGGCCGGGGCGGCCCTGCGCGGCACGTCGGTCAGCCCGGAACTGCAGGACGGGTACTCGCTCCTGGCAGGCCTGCTCGGCTGCATCGTGGCGGCGGTGGTGTGCGCGAAGTTGTTCCCACCCAAGCGAACCGTGCGCGAGCACGCGCTCTCACCCGATGAGCACCAGGCCGCGATCCAGGAGATCGTGGCGGCCAACGGCAGGGGATCGACCGGTGCGCTCTCGCCGCACGCGGCGCGGGAACTGCGCTCGGTCGGTCTCCACGACGCCTTCGCCCGGCGGCAGGAGGTCGAGCCGTGATCCTCCACGACGTCCTGATCGCCCTGAGCATGGGCCTGATCGGCGCGGTGGTCTTCTCCGCGATCGGGATGGTCTCCGGCACGGACGAAACTGCGACGCTGGCACCGCTGACGCTGCTGGTCGTGATGCTCGGCGTCCCACCGGTCGGGGTGTTCACCTTCTTCATCGCGGGTGCGGTCTCCAAGCACATGACCCACGCCATCCCGACCACGCTGCTGGGAATCCCCGGCGACACCACGGCGGTGCCGCTGCTGCCGGAGGCGAACATGCTCCGCAGGCTGGGAATTCCGCACATCGCGCTGCGCAAGGCGATCTCCGGTGCGATCCTCTCGGCGTTCATCGCGGTGCCGGTGGCGGTCGGCCTCGCCGCGGTGCTCGCCCCGCTGGGCACCCACATCACCGCCGCCGCGCCGTACGTGTTCGTCGTCGCCGCGGTGCTGATCGGCTACTTCTCCCCGGGGCGGTGGACCAGCATCGCGTGCATCGTGCCGTTCGTGCTGCTGGTGACCGCGGTCAACGCGCTGTCGAAGAACGCGATCGGGGAGACGCTGAGCATCAGCTTCTTCCTCGGCATCGCCGTCGGGCCGCTGATCGCCGACCTGCTCCAGCTCGGCTCCCGCACCGGCCGCGCGTCGCTGCCCCGCACCGGGCGCAAGGAGTTCTGGCTGGCCCCGGAGGTCAAGGACTGGAGCGGCTACCTGCCGAACCCGGTGAAGGTGCTCAGCCCGCGCCAGATCGCGCTCACCTCGGCCGCCGCCGGGGTCAGCTCGACGACGTTCGTGTTCAGCCCGGTGGCCACGACGGTGCTCGCAGGCGAGCTCGTCGGCTCCCGCATCAAGCACGTCTACGAGCGGCTGACCTCGGTGATCGCGGTCAAGAACGGCACCACGGAGTCGACCTACCTGGCGGAGACGCTGATCCCGCTGGTGGCGTTCGGCCTGCCGCTGAGCCCGGTCGCGGCAGGTCCGGCGGCACCGCTGTTCAACGCCCCGCCGGTGTACGGCGTGGACGAGGCGACGGGGCAGGTGAACAACCTGCACACGATGATGTCGACCTGGCAGTTCCTGGCCTTCGGCCTGGTCGGCGTGGCGCTGGCGGCGATCGTGGCCTACCCGCTGAGCATGAACTTCGCCCGCTCGGCGAGCCTGTGGGTGATGCGCAAGGTCAGCCACGAAGCCCTCATCGGAGCCTTCGCCGGTCTGATCGTGGTGATCTCCTGGTACGAGGGCGGCGCCTTCGGCGTGGCGGCGACGCTGCTGATCGCGACGTTCGCAGGAGTGGCGAACCGCCTGTTCGGCATGAACGCAGGAGTCCAGTTCATGGCCTACTACGTGGCAATCCTCTTCGTCCCCAAGGTGATCGGCCTGGCGTGACGAGACGGATCGAGCTGGCCTGCCACCACGCGTGGCAGGCCAGCTCGGCGTTCGCCCCCCCGCAGAGCGATCAGATCGAGCGCAGCCCGTTCGCCCGGGCCGGAGGCCTAGGTGCTCTGGTACGGCAGTTTCAGCGCAGTCTCGATCGCAGTCGCTGCGGCGTGCAGCCGTCGGGCCGATTCGTCGATGCGCCCGATCAGGCGTGAAGTGGGCCCGGAGATGTTGATGACGGCGATCAGGGTGCCGGAGTGGTCCCGGACCGGGACTCCGACCGACGTCAGGCCGATCTCCACCTCCTCGCTGGCCGTCGCGTAGCCCCTGGCGCGCTCGTCGTGCAGTCGTTCCAGGAGTTCGTCGAGGTTTCGCGGTGCGGCTGGGCCGGAGATGGGTGTTCGGAGGTCCGCTTCGGTGAGCGCTTCGACCAGCTCGTCGTCGGAGTCGAAGAGCAGAGCTCTGCCGGAGGCCGTGCAGTGCATCGGGGAGCTCCGCCCAACCCATCCACCGGCGCGGAGTGATTGGTTCGATTCCTCGCGCAGGACGGTGAACGATCTGTTCCCGCGCTGCACGGACAGCAGCGCCACCTCGCCGGTGCGCGCGACGATCCCGCGCAGCGCGGGTCGAGCCGCACGGAGCAGCGCTGTGTCTCCGGCGCTCGCTGCCAGCACCAGCAGGCTCCACCCCAACCGGTAGCGCCTGGTCTGGGGGTCTTGTTCGACCAGGCCGCCGCGTTCGAGCGCCTTGAGCATCCGCGAGACCTGGCTTCTCTCTCGCCCGACGGCCCGGGCGAGGTCGCTCACCCCGTGATCGTTTCCCGCGCCGCCCGTGCCGAAGGCGAGGAGGAGCGCGGCGACGCGTTCGGCTCCCGAATCCATGCCGAGGAGTATCACCCATGTTGCTGCACGAACAACATATCGATCTTGAATATCTGGAATTTGCCTGTTCGCAATGGTTGACGTGTTGTCGTGCGAGCAACATGGATGGACTGATCGGGTGTTGCGCCTTAGCGTTCCGGCACTGCGGACAACCGCTGTACCAGGTCGCTTTCGAAGAGGAGAGTGAGACGGCCGATGACTGCCGAGATGGACGTGACGACGGCGCGGCGACAGCTCTACGGGCCACAGACGGAGCTGGGTGTGCAGAACTTTCCGGTGCGTGGTCGCACCTTCGGTGACTTGGTGCCGTTCGTGCGCAACTACGCCCGGGTCAAGCTCGCGGCCGCGCGGGTCAACCGCGCGTCAGGGGTGCTCGACGAGGCCCGCTGCGACGCGATCGTCACCGCGTGTCAGGAGGTCATCGCGGGTGAGCACGCCGACCAGTTCCCCACCCCGCTGGTGCACGGCGGCGGCGGGACCACGGCGAACATGAACGTCAACGAGGTGATCGCGGCGCGGGCGAGCGCGATCGGCGGGGTCGAGATCCACCCGAACGACCACGTCAACGCGTCGCAGTCGACGAACGACACCTACCCGACGGCGATGGCCTTGACGATCCTCGACCTGGTCCAGGTGCCGGTCGCGGCGTTGCGCGAGCTGTCTGCCGCCTTCGCGGACAAGGCAGCCGAGTTCGACCGGACGCCGCACCTCGGGCGCACGTGCCTGCAGGACGCGGTCGCGCTCACCGCAGGAGACACCCACCGGGGCCACGCCGCGGTGACGAGCCGCGTCGCGGCCGGGCTGGCCGACGCCGCCGCAGCGCTGAGCTCGGTGCCGATCGGCGCGACCGCGGTCGGCACGGGCATCGGTGCCCCGGACGGGTTCGGCGAGAGGTGCGCCGAGGTGCTGGCCGAGCTCACCGGGCGACCGATCACCAGTGCGGAGAACCGCTACGACAGCCTGGCGCACCTCGATCCGTACTCCGAGATCGCCGCGGCTGGGGTCCGCGCTGCGATCGCCGTGGCCAAGATCGCCGCCGACTTCCGGATCCTGTCCTCCGGCCCGCACGGCGGGTTCGGCGACCTCACGATCCCCGCAGTCCAGGCCGGGTCGTCCATCATGCCTGCCAAGGTCAATCCGGTCATTCCCGAGTACGTCATGCAGCTCAGCTACCGGGTCCGGGGTCAGGGCCTCGCGGTGGACTGCGCCGTGGCGGCCGGTGAGCTCGAGCTCAACGTCATGGAGCCGGTGGTCCTCGACGCGCTGACGAGCATCTTCGACGACGTCACCGCTGCCGCCGAAACCTTCGCCCGACGCTGCGTCAACGGCCTGGCCTGGAACGGCGCTCACCGGGAGCGCAACCTCACCGGCGCGTTGGACCAGTGGGTCGAGATGGCGGCAACCGAGGGTTACGAAACCGCCACCGGCCGACTGCTCGAGGGCCCCGGCAGCGGGGGGAGGACGGCATGAGCACTTCCGCCCGCAGCGCCACCACTGCTCTCGCCTACGAGGATGCCCCGCTCACCCGCTTCCACATCAAGGTGACCGTCGCGGGCACCGGCGGGCAGTTCAGCGACGGCTTCATCCTCGGCATCATCGGTATCGTCATCGCTGCCGCCACCACCTCCCTCGGTCTCGCTCCACTGTGGATCGGGTTGCTGGGTGCGGCCACCCTGGTCGGGTTGTTCCTCGGCGCGGTCGTCGTCGGCCCGATCGCCGACCGCATCGGGCGTCGTCAGATCTTCGCCTGGGACATGCTGGCGTTCGCCGTGCTGTCGCTGGTGCAGTTCTTCGTCCAGACCCCGGGGCAGTTGTTGGTCCTGCGGTTGCTGCTGGGCCTGGTGCTCGGGGCTGACTACGTGGTCAGCAAGTCGTTGGTCACCGAGCACGCGCCGCTCAGGTTCCGCGGCAGGCTGATGAGCCTGCTGGCTGTCGCCTGGGCTGCCGGATACGTCTTCGCATACCTGGTCGGGTTCCTTCTCGCCGGGCAGGGGGAGGATGCCTGGCGCTACATGCTTGCCATCAGTGCGATCCCGGCGCTGCTCGTCTTCGGTTTCCGGCTCGGAGTCCCCGAGGCGCCGCTGTGGTTGTCCCGGCACGGACGTGACGCCGAGGCGGCGGCAGTCGTCCGACGCCACCTCGGCCCGAACGTGCACCCGCCCACGGCGACGCCGAGCGCCAACCGACGTGGTACGGGTGCTCTGTTCAGCCCGGCCTACCGCAAGCGCACCGCTGTCGGCGCCTTGTTCTACGTCTGCCAGGTCATCCCGTTCTTCGCCCTCGGCACCTTCTCGCCCCAGGTCATGGAGGCGCTCGGAGTGACCAGCAAGCTGGGCGCAGGTGCCCTCTACAACGTCTTCCTGCTGGCTGGTGCGATCGTCGGTCTGCTCATCATCGACAAGATCTCCCGACGGCTCTTCCTGATCGGGACCTTCGCCGCAGGCGGTGCGCTGCTGGCCGCGCTGACGGCCTTCGCCGACATCGGCGGCCCTGTCATCTCGGTCAGCCTGTTCACCGCATTCGCCTTCGTGCTGGCGGCAGCGGTCAACCTGGAGTTCGTCTACCCGCCCGAGCTCTTCCCCACCGACCTCCGCGCCTCCGGTGTGGGGATCGCCGTGGCCGCCAGCCGGATCGGCTCCGCGGCCAGCACCTTCCTGCTGCCGCTCGTCGCCAGCGGGTACGGCATGGGCGTCGCGCTGGGCGGATGTGTCGTGGTGCTGTTCATCGGTGCCCTCGTGTGCTGGGCGTGGGCCCCCGAGACGAGCGCGGAATCGCTGGACGGCATTGACGCTCGCGGCTGATCGGGCGGGTTCCCAGCCGCGCTCGGCGGAAACCGCCCGCGCGGGACAGGGGAGAGCTGAGATCCACACCGCACGTATGCGTCGCCGTTGACGCCGGTGCTACGGTTTGGGCAGTTGCCTTGGGCGACTGCCCAAACCGGGAGGTGGTGCTCCGTGTCGCCGAGCGCGGCGGATCGCGGGCGTGAGGTTCGGCAGCGGCTGCTCGGTGCTGCGGCGGAGTTGATCGCCGAGCGCGGGTGGGGTGGTGTCAGCACGCGGATGGTGGCCGAGCGCGCCGGGGTGGGCGCGGGGTTGGTGCACTACCACTTCGCGTCGGTGCAGGTGCTGCTGTCCGCGGCGGCGGTCGCGGTGATGCGGGAGGTCGGCGGGGCGCTGGAACCGTTGCTGGAGCGGGCGGGCACCCCGGCGGAGGCGCTGGAGCTCCTGGTGTCCTCGCTGGACGGGTACACCGGTGACGACGCCACCTCGGTGGTGTTCACCGAGACCTACCTCGCGGCCACGCGCGATCCGAAGCTGCGCGACGAGGTCGCGGGCGTGATCGCGGAGTTCCGCGCGTGGTTGGCCGGTTGGCTCGCCGCTCGCGGCGTGCCGGAACCCGAGGCCACCGCGGCAGTGGTGGGGGCGGCGATCGACGGGGTGATGATGCAGCGCGCGCTGGACCCGTCGCTGACATCCGAGGCCGTGCTGCCGGTCCTGCGCCGGATGGTGGAGACCCCGCGATGAAGACCGGGCAGCTCCGCGACCAGGCGGCACGAGGGGAATCACGATGGCGTTGACCGATCGAAAACCGCGCGGCCTGCTGAGAATTCTGCTGCGCGCGCCGATCTACCTCTACCGCGCTCGTCTCGGGTGGCTGGCCGGGCACCGGTTCGTCTACCTCGCGCACCGAGGGCGGCGGACCGGGGCCCGGCGGGAGGTGGTCGTGGAAGTCGTGCGCTACGACCCGGACGTGCCCGAGGTCGTCGTGGTGGCCGCGTGGGGCAAGAACCCCGACTGGTACCGCAACATCCAGGCCGCACCGGCCATCGAAGTGCGGTTGGGCGGCCACCGGTGGCCCGAGCCCGAGCACCGCTTCCTCGACGGTCCGGAGGTGCAGCGGGTGCTGTCGGCCTACCAGCAGAACCACCCCGGCGCGTGGAAGCGCTTGGCGCCGCTGCTGGGTTTTCCGGCGGATCCGGCCGACGAGCGCTGGCCGGAGGTCGCGGCGAGCACGCGTGCGATCGCATTCCGGCCGAGCCGCTGAATCAGCTGCGGAGGAAGTACAGGACGGTCATCGTCACCGCCGTGGTCAGGACGATCCCGCGCAAGGCGCGAGCGGGCAACCGGCGGACGAGACGCGCACCGGCGAAGCCGCCGCCGATCGCGCCGAGCAGCACGGCCAGCACCGGCACCGGATAGCTCCAGACGTCGGAGGCGACGAGGAAGAGCGCGGCGGCCGTGGCGTAGATGGCGGCGAGCTGCGCGACCCGGGTCGGGTTGCCCTTCGCGGGGTCGAGCCCGAGGCCGACGCTCCAGAAGGCCAGCATGAGGATCCCGACGGCACCGCCGAAGTAGCCGCCGTACGCGGCGAGCACGAAGTGTCCGATGAGGACGGTCTTGGCGCTCATGTTGACCGGGTGACCGATCGCCTTCGAGAGCAGCTGCGAGATGCTGCGCCCGAACGCCAGGATCACGGTCGCGAACGCGAGCAACCAGGGCACCGCGACGCGGAAGGACTCCGAGGGCAGCGCGAGCAGCAGCCCGGCGCCGAGCGCGCTGCCGAGCAGACCGACCGCGGTCAGCGCCGTCCTCGACGTCGTCCCGACCTGGACCAGATCGTTCCGGTACGCCCACGCGCTGGCGAGCGCGCCGGGCAGCAGCGCCACGGTCGACGACGCGTTCGCGGTGACGGGCGGCAGGCCAGCGGCCACCAGGGCGGGTAGGGCGACGAAGGTGCCTCCGCCGCCGACGGCGTTCAACGCCCCCGCCGCGACACCGACCGCCAACAGGGCGATGAACTCCAGCACGCGGTCAGCATCGAATCCGGCCTCTGCGGCCACAACGTGACGAGAACCGCAGCACGGCAGGGGAATCGCCCGCGCCGTTCACCGCGCGTCCGCCGGGATGCCTTCCCCGATCAGGCCTGGAGGGGCTCTCACCTGCGGACATGGGCACGGTCGCGGGGAAGGCATCCCGAGCCGGACGGAGGCCATCCATCGATCTCGGAGATGAATCCCATCGAAAACAAGCGTTGGACCGCGCAATGAGCCCTGGCCAACACTGAGTTCATGGCGAGTTGTCACACCAGGGCCGAGCGCGGCGTGTTGCGCGCCTTCGCCCTGCGGTTCCTGGTCATCGGGCTCGTCCTGGTCATCACCGGCGCGACCTCGCTGGGACTGGTCGCGCTCCTGGCGGGCACCGGATTCCTGCTCGCGGCCGACGTCAGTCCACGAGGTGCTGGAGCAGGGCGCGGGCAGCCGGGTTGACCGGTTCCGGCAGCCGACCCGCGAGGTAGATCGACCGGGCCAGGGCCGGTTGCTCGACGCGAGCGTGCGGGAGCCCGGACCGCTCCGCGATCAGCCGGGGCACGATGCTCACGCCGAGACCGGCCGCCACCAGCTCGATCAGCAGCGGCATGTGGGTGGCCTCGCACACCGGGTCGCGGCGGATCCCGACCTCGGCGAACCGGCGGGCGACCAGCTCCTGCAGCCCGCTGCCGCTGAAGTCCACGAACGGCTCGTCGTCCAGCTCCGCCAGGCGGACCCGGCGCCGCCGCGACAGCCGGTGCTCGGGGTGGCAGAGCAGCACCAGCTCCTGGCGCCACTCGGCGAAGCTGACCAGGTCCTCGGCGAGCGGTCCGTCGAACGCGAGGTAGGCGAGGTCCAGCTCGCCGCTGCCGACCGAAGCCATCAGATCGGGCATGAGCCCTTGGCGCACGCGGATGCGAACCCCGGGGTGGTCCCGCCGGAACGCCCCGAGCCGACCGGGCAGGTCGACGTCGGTCAGCGCCTGGATGGTCCCGATGGCCACGTGGCCGCGCGACAGCCCCGCCACCGCGGACACCTCGCCGCGCGCGGCGATGACGTCGGCCGCGATCCGGTGCGCCATCGGCACCAGCGCCCGCCCCGCCTCGGTCAGCAGCACCCGGCGGGTGGTGCGCTCGAACAGCTGGGCGCCCAGCTCGGCCTCGAGCTTGCGGATCGACGAGCTCAGCGCCGACTGGACGACGTGCACCTCCCGCGCCGCGCCGGTGAAGCTGCCGTTGCGCACCACGGCCAGGAAGTGCTCGAGCTGCCGCAGTTCCACCCGCAGCACGATACCCGCCGACCACCCGGAGAAGACCCGTTGACAGCAGGGCCTGGTTGGCAGTGCCATCGAGTGCGGGCGAGCGAACTCGGGCCGGTTCCTGCTCGACGTCGCGAGAGGGGGCTCGTGGTGAAGGCTGCCACCGTGGTGCCCGGCCGACCGGAGCTGTCGGCGGTCACCGAGCTGCCCGATCCCGTTCCGCAGCCGGGCGAACTGCTCGTGCGGGGGCTGCTGGCGGGGTACTGCCGCATCGATCGCGACGTCGCCGAACGGGGGCGCGGCGTCCTGCCGCCGGGGCGGGACCGCATGGTCCTCTTCCACGAATCCGTCGGCCAAGTGCTCCACGCCCCGGCTATCAGCGGGTTCCACGACGGTGACCACGTGGTCGGTGTCGTCCGGCGTCCCGATCCGCAGCCGTGCGAGGCCTGCGCCGCCGGGCAGTGGGACTTCTGCCTCAACGGCCGGTACACCGAGTGCGGCATCCGGGGGCTGGACGGCTTCGGCGCGCAGCAGTGGACCGTCGAGCCGCGGTTCGCGATCCGGGTCGGTCCCGCGCTCGGTGCGCTGGGGGTGCTGACCGAGCCCGCGTCGGTGGTGGCCAAGGCCTGGGAGCAGGTCGACATGATCGGTCGGCGCGCCTACTTCGCCCCGCACCGCGCGCTGGTGACCCGGGCCGGTCCGATCGGCCTGCTCGGCGCGCTGCTGGGCGTCCAGCGCGGCTTGGAGGTGCACGTGCTCGACGAGGTCGTCGAGGGGCCGAGGCCCGATCTGGTCCGCGCGCTGGGCGCCACCTACCACACCTCGCTGGACGATCTGCGCTGCGAGCCGGACATCGTGATCGAGACGACCGGATCCGGCAGGCTGGTGTTCGAGGTCCTGCAGCACACCGCGCGCAACGCCATCACGGTGCTGACCGGCCTCGCGGGCCACCACCGCACCCAGCCGTTCCCCGCCGGTCCGGTGATCGACGACGAGCTGATGCTCGACAACGACGTCATCGTTAGCAGCGTGAACGCCAACCTGCGCCACTACGACCAGGCGGTGCGGGCGCTGGCCGCCGCCGACCGCGGCTGGCTGGAATCCCTGATCGGCCGCCGGGTCCCGCTGCGCGACTGGACCGAGGTCTTCGACACCGGACCGGACGAGGTGAAGGCCGTCGTGGACCTCCAGGACTGACCGGCGTCCTCCGAGCAGATTGGTTGACCAATGTCTTGACAGCTGCGGTTTCAGGTCCTTACGGTTCCTGCATTAGTCGGACCAATCTGGGTCGCGGCTGGTGAGGAGGCAGTGGGATGGGCGTCGACCTGTCGTTTCTCGTGCAGCGGCTCGCCGAGCAGGCGACGCCGGAGGCCGCGACCGGCCGGTTGCGCCTGCCCACCGAGCGGGAGCTGGTGGCCGCGCTCGACATCAGCCGCGGCGCGCTGCGCGAGGAGCTCGCCACGCTGGAGCTGCTCGGGTTCGTGGAGCGGACCCAGGGGCGCGGGTCCTACCTGCGGGTCCCGGACGCCACCTTCATCCGGCTGTACTTCGACCTGTCCCGCCAGCTCGGCCAGCTCGGCACCGGCGAGTTCCGGTCGGCGCGCGAGATGATCGAGCTCTCGGTGGCCGAGTCGGCCGCCCGGCTGGCCACCGCCGACGACGTGGACGAGCTCCGGCGGCTGGTCGACGAGATGGTGCAGGCCAGCTCGGCGGGTGACGACGCCCGCGCGCTGGAAGCCGACCTGGAGTTCCACCGCAAGCTGTTCCTGATCGTGGACAACCCGATCTTCGGGATCCTGCAGGACGGGCTGAGCCACGCCCTGCGCACCGAGGTCGTCGAACGGCGGCGCCTCGCGGTGGAGCGGCTGCCGGTCGAACCCGGCCAGACCCGGGTCGTCGACACCGTCCACTACGGAATCGTCGAGGCGGTCGCCGAGCGCGACGCCGAAGGCGCCCGCCTCGCCATGCGCCGCCACTTCGAGGTCTGGTCGTCGCTGGCCGCCAAGTCCTGATCCAGCCCCCGGTACCAGCTCGGCCGAAATCCGGCCGGGCGCGATCCGTGCTGCCCGCACGCATGGAGGACAACGATGTCTGCCCCTTCCCTCGCCTTCGTCGGCGTCGGCGCGATCGGCCTGCCGATGGCGCAGCGCCTCGTCGCCGCTGGCTACCCGACGACGGGTGTCGATGCGCTTCCGTCCGCAGTGGAGCGCGCGACCGCGGCCGGAGTGCCCGCGGTCGCGAAACTCGCTGACGTGCCGGGCGTTTCGGTCGTCGCGGTCATGGTCGCCACGCCCGAACAGCTCGAAGAGCTCGTCACCAGCGCGCTCGCCGGGTCGGTGACCGGCCAGCGCTGGATCGTGATGAGCACCGTCGGCCCCGACGCGGTGCGCGAGCAGGGCGCGCGGCTGGTCGAGGCCGGTGCGATCGTCGTGGACTCGCCCGTGACCGGGGGCGTGGCGCGCGCCCGCACCGGTGAGCTGACCCTGTTCACCTCCGGTGCGAGCGCCGACATCTCGGCGGTGCGCGATGTTCTCGAGTGCTTCGGCACGGTCCGGGAGGTCGGCGAGGGTCTGGGGGAGGGGCAGGCGATCAAGGTCGTCAACCAGCACCTGTGCTCGGTGCACATCGTGGCCGCCGCGGAAGCGCTCGCGCTCGCCGACCGCCTCGGTCTCGACCGGGCTTCGGTGCTCTCGATGGTCGAGCAGGGCGCCGCCGCCTCCTGGATGCTCTCCGACCGCGGCCCGCGCATGCTCCGGGGCACCGACGTCGAGGTCACCAGCACGATCGGCATCTTCGTCAAGGACTCCGGGCTGGTCGCCGAGGCCGCCGCCCGGGTCGGGGCGGACACCCCGCTGCTCGACGTCGCGCGCGACCGGTACCGGCGCGCCGCGGATTCCGGACTCATCATGCGGGACGACTCCCGGGTGATCGAGACCTACCCGTCCCGCTGACCGGTTCCCCCGACCTCAGGAGTGCTGCCATGTCCGGTTCGACCCGGGACAACCCCGCGAAGGTCTCCTTCGCGTCGATGATCGGCACCGCCGTGGAGAGCTACGACTTCTTCATCTACGGCACCGCTTCCGCCGCCTACTTCGGCACCGCCTTCTTCCACTCCGACAACGCCATCGTCGGCGTCCTGGCCTCGTTCGCCACGCTCGCCGTCGGATTCCTGTTCCGCCCGCTCGGCGGATACCTCGCCGGTCACTACGGCGACCGGCTGGGCCGCAAGCGGGTCCTGATGTGGTCGCTGACCGTGATGGGCGTGGCCACCGTGCTCGTCGGCGTGCTGCCGACCTACGCGCAGGTGGGGGTCCTGGCCCCGCTGCTGCTGATCCTGCTGCGCATCGTGCAGGGCATCGGGTTCGGCGCGGAGTGGAGCGGCGCGGTCCTGATGGCCGTCGAGCACGCGCCGGAGCGCAAGCGCGGTTTCTTCGGCGCAGTGCCGCAGATCGGCATCCCGGCCGGTCTGCTGCTGGCCAACGGAGCTTTCCTGCTGTCCGAAGCGCTGTTCACCGGGGACTGGGTGTGGCGGGCGCCGTTCCTGGCCTCCGTGGTCATGGTGGCCGCCGGGATGTACATCCGGAACCGGGTGGGCGAGTCGCCGGAGTTCGCGAAGGTCAAGTCCGCGGGCGCCATCCGCAGGACCCCGGCCCTGGACGTGCTGCGGCGCGACTGGCGGGTCGTGGTCCGGATCATGGCGCTGCGCCTGGCCGAGACCGGCGGGTACTACGTGACGACCAGCTTCATGCTGTCCTACGTCGTGCTGGCCTCGCTCACCGACAAGCAGAACGTGCTGCTGGGCACCATCGTCGGCTCGGCGCTGGGGCTGGTCAGCCACCTCGCGTTCGGCGCGCTGTCGGACCGGATCGGCCGCAAACCGGTGTTCCTGATCGGCTCGATCTTCACCATCGCCTTCGGCTTCCCGATGTTCTTCCTGGTCAACACCGGGGCCGGGATCGCGACCGTGGTCGCCGTCGCGCTCGGGCTGCTGTTCAGCCACGACCCGATCTTCGCGGTCGAGGCGTCGTGGTTCGCCGAGCAGTTCCCCAGCGAGGTCCGCTCGTCCGGCATCTCGCTCGGCTACAACGGCGCCTCGGTCATCGCGGGCCTGCTGCCGTTCCTGGCCACCGCGCTCTTCGGCGTCATGGGCTGGGTCGGCCCGGCCCTGCTGTTCGTGGCGCTCGGGGCGATCTCCACCTTCGCCGCCCGGTTCTGCGCGGAAACCGCGCCCGCGCGAACCGGTTCGACCGCAGCGCGGGCCACCGACGTCTCCGCGGTGCGGAACCGCTGAGGAAGGAGAACAACGCACGATGACCGCTGTCGATCAGCGCCCGCGCGCTGAGGTGGTGCGGGAAGCCGCCCACCGGATGCGCCACCACATCCTGAACATGGGCGAGGTCCAGGGGCAGGGCTACGTCGGCCAGGCGCTCGGGGTGGCGGACGTGCTCGCCGCGACCTACGTCGACCAGCTGCGCTTCCGCGCCGACGACCCGGACTGGGCCGAGCGCGACCGGTTCCTGCTCTCCACCGGGCACTACGCCATCGCCCTCTACGCCGCGCTGGCCGAGGTCGGGACCGTTCCGGTGGAGGAGCTGGAGACCTACGGCTCGGACGGCTCGCGGCTGCCCATGTCGGGCATGGCCTCCTACACGCCGGGGATGGAGATCTCCGGGGGTTCGCTGGGCCACGGGCTGACCGTGGCGGTGGGCATGGCGCTGGGCCTGCGGTTGCGGGGTTCGCAGGCCCGGGTCGTCAACTTCCTCTCCGACGGCGAGCTCGACGAGGGCTCGACGTGGGAGGCCGCGATGGGCGCCGCGCACCACCGGCTGGGGCGGCTCACCGCGCTGGTCGACATGAACGCGCTGCAGGCCGACGGAAGGACCGAGTCCGTGCTGAGCATCGAACCGGCCGAGGAGAAGTGGGCCGCCGCGGGCTGGTTCACCCAGCGGGTCGACGGCAACGACGTGGACGCCCTGCTGGCGGCGTTCGACGCGATCGCCGAGCGGTCCGCCGACACCGGCCAGCCCTCGGTGATCCTCTGCGACACCCGGATCGGCCGGGGCGTACCGCTGCTGGAGGCCCGGGAGAAGGCGCACTTCATGCGCATCGACGCCGACGAGTGGGAGCTGTGCCGCCAGCAGCTGTCCGCCGGACACGAGGGAGGGGCCAAGTGACGACCACCAAGCCGAAGCGACTCACCACCTCGGCGATGATCGCCTCGTTCGCCGACCCCGGGCAGCGGACCACGAGCGCGCCGTTCGGCCACGCCCTCGCCGCGCTCGCCGAGTCCGACCAGCGCGTCGTCGGGCTCACCGCGGACCTCGGCAAGTACACCGACATGCACGTCTTCGCCGAGGAGCACCCCGACCGGTTCTTCCAGATGGGCATGGCCGAGCAGCTGCTGTTCGGCGCGGCGGCGGGGATGGCCGAGGTCGGCCTGGTGCCCTTCGCCTCCACCTACAGCGTGTTCGCCGCCCGCCGGGCCTACGACTTCCTGTGCCTCGACATCGCCGAACCCGGCCTCAACGTCAACATCGTCGGCGGCCTGCCCGGCCTCACCACGGGCTACGGGCCGAGCCACCAGGCCACCGAGGACATCGCGATCTTCCGCGGCATGCCGAACCTGACGATCGTCGACCCGTGCGACTCGGTGGACATCGAGCAGGCGGTCCCGCAGCTGGCGGCCAGCGACGGCCCGACCTACCTGCGCCTGCTGCGCGGCAAGGTGCCGACGGTCCTCGACGAGTACGACTACACCTTCCGCCTCGGCGAGGCGGCGGTCCTGCGCGGCGGCCGGGACGTCGTGCTCATCTCCAGCGGTCTCATGACGATGCGGGCCCTGCAGGCGGCCGAGGAGCTGACCGCCCACAACGTCGACGCCGCCGTGGTCCACACCCCGACGATCAAGCCGTTCGACGCCAAGACCGTCCTGGCCGAGGTCGACACCGACCGCCTGGCGGTGACGCTGGAGAACCACACCGTGGTCGGCGGCCTCTTCGAGACGGTGGCCTCGGCGGCGGTCCGCGCCGGGCTGTCCCGCCGGGTGGTGCCGATCGGCCTGCCGGACGAGTTCCTCGCCGCCGGAGCCCTGCCGACCCTGCACGACCGCTACGGCCTGTCCCGCGACAAGGTCGTGCAGACCGTCCTAGCCGAACTGTCGAGCTGAGAACCGTGAGCGTTTTCTGGTGCCATAGCGCCAGAAAACGCTCACGAGCCGTTCGTGCTCAGCGCGACCAGCTGGCGATCGCCTCGCGGCCCTGGGGGATGGCGAGGTCGAGGAGCCCGGGGAAGCGCGCGTCGAGATCGGCGCGGCGGAGCCGGTTGAGCCGCCGGGTCCCCTCGTCGCGTTGGTGGATCACACCCGCTTCGCGCAGGACCTTGAAGTGCCCGCTCTGCGTGGACTTGCTGACCGGCAGCTCGAAGGTCGCGCAGGCGAGTTCGCCGTCGGCATCGGCCAGGCGCGCGACGATGGCCAGCCGCACCGGGTCGCTCAGCGCGTTGGCCACGGCGGTGAACGCCAGTTCCTCCCTGGCGGGGTGCACGAGCTCGGTCGCGGTTCGGCTTGCCATGACCCCCACCCTACCAAACATGTTCGGGAGATCCGAACATGTGCTATGTTCGGCGAATCCGAACATAGCTGATGGGGGTCCGGATGAAGATCGAGGAACGGGACCGTCCTGCTCGCGCACCAGGTGGACGTGGGCGGGCACGGCGCTTCTGGGCCGTGGCGTACGCGCTGCTGATCCTGTTGACCGGCACGAACCTGCCGACACCGCTGTACCGGGGTTACCAGGAGCGCTTCGGGTTCTCGCCCCTGGTCGTCACGCTGATCTTCGCCGCGTACGTGGCGGTGCTGATCCCGTCGCTGCTGGTGGCGGGGCCGCTGTCGGACGCGATCGGTCGGCGCCGGGTGCTGCTGCCCGCGGTGGTGGCAGCGGCGCTGGGATCGGCGGGTTTCGCGCTCGTGTCGGACACGGGGTGGTTGTTCGTCGCCCGAGTTCTCCAGGGGCTCGCTGTCGGCATGGCGGCTGGTCCGCTGACCGCAGCGCTGACCGAGCTGGAACCCGTTGGCAACCACCGCAAAGCGGCGCTGGTGTCCACTGTGGTGTCCGTGGGCGGCCTGGGTCTGGGGCCTGTGCTGGCGGGTGTGCTCGCCCAATACGCCCCGGCGCCTCACGTGCTGCCGTTCGTCCTCGAGATCGTGCTGCTGCTCCCGGCGGCGCTCGCCATCTGGATGCTGCCCGATGCGCGCACGGCGCGGTGGCGACCACGCCGCCCCGAGGTCCCCGCCGCGATGCGGTCCCTGTTCGCGACCAGCGGGACGGCCAACTTCCTGGCGTTCGCCGTGATCGGGCTGTTCCTCGCGCTCATCCCCACCTACGTCGCGGCGCTCGCGAACAGCGCGAACCTGCTGCTCGGCGGGGGAGCCGTGGCGCTGATGCTGGGTTTCTCGGCGATCGTCCAGCTCATCGCCTACGGCAAGCCGCCGCACACCCTGCAGCGCGCTGGCCTTCCGGTGCTGGCCGCGGGTCTCGTCCTGCTCGCCGTCGCGGGCGGCGTGTCATCGCTGGCCCTGCTGCTGGTCGCGACCGCGCTCGCCGGTACCGGCCAGGGCCTGGTGTTCCTCGGCGGCCTCACCGCGATCAACCACGCCGCTCCCGCCGACCGCCGAGCCGAAGTCCTGTCCAGCTTCTACGTGGTGGTCTACAGCGGCGTCGGCCTCCCCGTCATCGGAGTCGGCCTCCTCGCCACCAGCATCGGCCTCGTCCCCGCCGTGCGCGCCTTCGCCGCCGTCGTGGCAGCCCTGTGCCTGATCGTGCTGCTCGCACTGCGCCGCACTCCCGCCACCAGCTGACAGCGTTCCCAGGAGACCACAGTGGACACCGCAGAAATCGAAGCCGCGTATCGCGATCTGCTCACCGCCGTCGAGGCCGACACGGCCGCCCTGGCCGCGGAAGCGCGATCGGCCGTCGACTGGACGCTCAGCCACATCGCGCTCAGCGACCGCATCCTCGCTGCTGCGGCCCGCGACGTCCTGACCGGCGTGCCGCCGGTCGTCGACAACAGCAGTGCAATGGACGAAGCCGCCATCGCCGCGCTGATCGCCTCGACCAGCCACCGCCGACGGATCGACATGGTGCGCCGCAACGCCGCCGACCTCGCCTCGGTGATCAGGACGATCCCGAATCACGCCGCCGCGACACCGGTGCTCCTCCGCCTGACCAACCGCGAGGGCCGGACCTTCCCGGACCAGCACCTGCCCTGGGGCGACCTGGTCGGACTCCGCGCCACCGAGCACATCCCCGGACACACCGCGAGACTCGCGGCGCTCTCGTGAGCCAGGACGGAGTTCAGGTTCCCCTCAGCGGGTTCCCGGGGTGTCGAGGGTTCGGGTGAGGGTGTGGGCCTCGTGGAGGAGGAGGGCGCCGAGCTCGGGTTGGCGGTCCGGGCGGAAGCGGGGTTCGATGCCGGTCAGGGTCAGGGCCCACGCCGGGTGGCCCTCCCGGTCGAAGACCGCCGCCGCCATTCCCCAGCTGCCCTCGACGATCAGGCCGGGGTTGACCGCGTAGCCCTCGCGGCGGGTTCGGGCGATCCGCTCGCGGATCGCCTCGGGGGAGTGCGACGGGCCCCAGCGGGTCGTCAGGTCGGTGCTGTCCAGGTAGGCGTCGATCTCCGCGTCGTCGAGGAAGGCGAGGATCACCAGGCCCGCGGAGACGACGCCGAGCGGGAAGCGGGCACCTTCGTAGAGCACGAACGAGCGGATCGGGAAGTCGCCGTCCTCGCGCAGCAGGCACACCGTTTCCGCACCTCGCAGGGCCGAGAAGAACGCGCTCTCGCCGGTCTTGGCGGCCAGCCGGTGCACGCTCTCGCGGGCGTGGTGCGTCACGTCGTAGCGGGTACCCGCGGTCTGGCCCAGCAGGTACAGCTCCGGGCCGAGGAACCAGCGGCCGGTGCGGCGGTCGCGGTCGACGAACCCCTCCTCGGCCAGCGAGCTGAGCAGGCGGTGCACGGTCGGTCGCGGGAGGTCGGTGGCCCGGGCGAGGTCGCTGGTGGCCGCCCCGGTCTCGTTGGTGGCCGACAGCGCGCGGAGCACGGCGCCGACCCGGCCGACCAGGTGGGCGTTCGAGCTGGTGCTCATGCAGTCCCGCCTCTCCGCGATTCACAGTGGTGGTTGCGTTTAGGGGTTGATCTTGCGTTTGGGGGTTTCTTGTGGCTGGTTCGCGTCACGGTCCCCTGAGGTGCGGTTGAGCAGGACTGAGGTTGTGCTCACGGCCATCATCGTAGCGTCCGCTGAGTGAACGCATCGAGCTGATCTCGGTCGCCGATCGAACGGTTCGACCGCGATTCGCCGCCGTTTCTTGCGGTGAACGCGGGCGCGGCTCTTTACTGCTGGCTGTTCGTCCAGCGGACCGATGGAGAGGTGATCAGGTGTCCAAGCTGCGCTCGAGTGCGGCCGAGGCGCTGGCCGGGGTGCTCGAAGACGGGATGACGATCGCCGTCGGCGGCTTCGGCCTGTGCGGCAACCCGAACGATCTCATCGAGGTCGTCCGCGACAGCGGGGTCACCGGGCTGACAGTGGTCTCCAACAACATGGGCGTGGACGGCAAGGGGCTCGGGCTGCTGCTGGAGAACCAGCAGGTCACCAAGGTGATCGCCTCCTACGTGGGGGAGAACAAGCTGTTCGCCGAGCAGTACCTGGACGGGACGCTGACCGTGGAGTTCGCCCCGCAGGGCACGCTGTCGGAGCGGATGCGCGCCGGAGGCGCGGGCATCGCCGCCTTCTACACCCGCGCCGGTGTCGGGACCCCGGTCGCGGAGGGCAAGCCGCTGGCGGAGTTCGACGGGAAGACCTACGTGCAGGAGCGGGCGATCGTGGCCGACGTGGCGCTGGTGCACGCCCACACCGCCGACCCGGCGGGCAACCTCGTCTACCGGTCGAGCGCGCGGAACTTCAATCCGGTCGTGGCGACCTGCGGGAAGGTGACGGTGGTCGAGGTCGAGCACCTCAGCGAGGAGTACCTGGACCCGGAGCACGTGGTGACCCCGGGCATCTACGTCGACCGGCTGGTCCAGGCCCGTCCCCGGGTCAAGGACATCGAGAAGCGCACCGTGCGCCCGCGCGGCTGACCGGCGTCCGCAAGCCACTCTTCGAAGGAGCAACCATGACCTGGACCCGTGACGAGATGGCGGCGATCGCGGCCGCCGAACTCCGCGACGGCGACTACGTCAACCTCGGCATCGGCATCCCCACGCTGGTCGCCAACCACATCCCGGACGGCGTGCGGGTGACCCTGCAGAGCGAGAACGGCATCCTCGGCCTCGGGCCGTTCCCGTACGAGGGCGAGGAGGACGCCGACCTCATCAACGCCGGCAAGCAGACGGTCACCGTCAACCCCGGGGCCAGCTACTTCGACTCGGCGGCGTCGTTCGCGATGATGCGCGGTGGGCGCATCGACATCGCGGTCCTGGGCGCCCTGCAGGTCGCCGCGAACGGCGACCTGGCCAACTGGACGATCCCGGGCGCCCTGGTCAAGGGCATGGGCGGGGCGATGGACCTGGTCGTCGGGGCGCGCCGGATCGTGGTGCTCACCGATCACGTCGCCAAGGACGGCACCCCGAAGATCGTCGAGCAGTGCACCCTGCCGCTCACCGGCGCGGGCGTGGTCAACCGGATCATCACGGACCTGGCGGTCCTGGACGTGACCGAGGACGGCCTGCAGCTGGTCTCCCTCGCACCCGGCGTCACCGAGGCCGAGGTCCGGGAGAAGACCGGCGCTCCGATCCAGCAGCCCGTCCCCGCGAGCTGATCCCGGTCCCCTGTGGACGGACCTGTGCGCGGGTCCGTCCCGACCGGGATCTGGCATGCTTCGGAGGGCGTTGCAGGCGAACGGCGAAGAGGTGCGGTGTGCGGGCGTACGGGTTCTCCGAGGCGGGCGGTCCGGAGCAGGAGACCTTCCTCGACGTGCCGGTGCCCGAGCCCGGGCCGGGCGAGTTGCTGGTGAGGGTGCGCGCTGCGGGCGTGAACCCGGGCGACTGGCGGCTCCGCGAGGGCACCTACGGCGTTGCCGGGCCCGCGGTCCTCGGGCGCGAGGTGGCCGGGACGGTCACGGCGCTCGGACCCGGGGTGACCGGGTTCTCCGTCGGTGACGAGGTGTTCGGCGGTTGCCCGGGCATGGTCGGCGGTTGGGCGGAGCAGGCGCTGGTCACCGCGTCCTTCGCCGCGCACCGGCCCGCCGCGCTGGCACCGGAGGCGGCCGCGGTGCTGCCGGTCGCGGCTGGCACCGCGCACGACGCGCTGGCGGGCCTCGGTCTGCGCGCAGGCGCGACGTTGCTGGTCAACGGCGCTGGCGGCGGTGTCGGGATCCCGGTCGTGCAGCTCGCGCGGGCCAGGGGGATCGCGGTCGTGGGGGTGGCCAGCCCGGCCAAGCACGATCTCGTCGCGGGATTCGGCGCGACCCCGGTGGCTTACGGCGACGGTGTCCTCGACCGGGTGCGGGCCGCCGCGCCCGGTGGCGTCGACGCCGTCTTCGACCTGGTCGGCGGTGCGGCGCTGCGCACCGTGGCCGAGCTGGTCGAGGACCGGTCGATGCTGCTGTCGATCGCCGACAAACCGCTGGTCGCCGAGCTCGGCGGCCGGGCGGTCGAGCGGGACCGCAGCACCGCCGTGCTCGACGAGCTGGCGCGGCTGGTCGTCTCCGGGGAGCTGGACCCGTGCGTCACGCAGGTCCGGCCGCTCGACGAAGCAGGTGCGGCGCTGGCCGAGGTGGAGCGCGGGCACGTGGTCGGCAAGATCGTCCTGGTTCCCTGATCAAAAGCCGGACGCGGCCGGGGCGGCTCTGATCGAATACCGGTATGGCCGAGGTCCCGTTCTTCCACGATGTCCAGCCCGTGCGGCGAATCCGCGACGACGTCATGGACGTCCACCTCCCCGACGAGGCGACCGGGCCCCGCCCGGCGGTGATCTTCGTGCACGGCGGCCCCGTCCCCGAGGACGTGGAGCCCCGGCCGCGCGACTGGGAGGGGTTCATCGGCTACGGCGCCCTGGTCGCGGCGTCCGGGCTGGTCGGGATCACCTTCAACCACCGCCTCCACTCCGACGAGCTCTACCCGGAGGCCGCGGACGACGTCGCCGCGGTGGTCGAGCGGACCCGCGCGCTCGACGAGGTCGACGGCGACCGCATCGCGCTGTGGTGCTTCTCCGGCGGCGGCCCGATCGCCGCTTCGTGGCTGCGCGCCGCGCCGTCGTGGCTCCGCGCCGTCGGTTTCACCTACCCGGTGCTCGCCCCGCCGCCGGACTGGCCCGGCGACGCGCCGCGGTTCAACGCCGTGGAAGCGGTGTCCGCGCACCCCGAGCTGCCCAAGCTGCTGGTGCGGGTCGGCGACGAGTTCGAGTACTTCGTGCCCACCCAGGACGCGTTCGTCGAGAAGGCCCGCGACGCCGGTGCGGACCTCGAGGTCATCGAGATCCCGAACGCCGCGCACGGCTTCGAGGGGCACGGCGCCAACCCGGAAGCCCGCGCGGCGGTCGACCGGGCGGTGGACTGGTTCCTCGGCAAGCTGGGCGGCTGACCGCTACCGGTCCTGGTGGTCCGGTGCGTCGACGGGGGAGCGGTGCGCCCGCAGCGACCCGGGGTGCGCCTTGGCCGACGGGTCGCGGCGGGTCTTGATCAGGCTCGCCACGGTCACCACCACCAGCACCGCGATGATCACCGCCAGGCTGATCGACGTGGGGATCTCGGGCACCCGCTCGTCGATGTCCACGTGCAACCAGTGCAGGATCAGCTTGACGCCGATGAACACCAGGATCAGCGACAGCCCGGTCGAGAGGTAGACCAACCGCTCGAGCAGACCCTTGACCAGGAAGAACAGCGCGCGCAGGCCGAGCAGCGCGAAGGCGTTGGCGGTGAAGACGATGTAGGGCTCGGCGGTGACGCCGAAGACCGCCGGGATGGAGTCCAGCGCGAACAGCAGGTCCACGCTGCCGATCGCGATCAGCACGATGAACATCGGCGTGACCACCCGCCGCCCGTCGATGCGGGTGACCAGCTTGCCGCCGACGTAGTCGTCGGACACCGGCAGGAACCGCCGCGCCGCGTTGACCACCGCGTTGTTCTCCACGTCGGGGTCCTCGTCGCGGTGCCGGAACAGCTGCACCGCGGTGTAGATGAGCAGCAGCCCGAAGACCAGGAACATGAAGGAGAACAGCGACAGCAGGGCCGCGCCGACCGCGATGAAGATCGCCCGCATGATCAGCGCGAGCACGATCCCGAAGGTCAGCACCTTGTGCTGGTGCGCCTCCGGGACGGCGAAGGTGGTCATGATGATGACGAAGACGAACAGGTTGTCGACCGACAGGCTCTTCTCGACGATGTAGCCCGCGAAGTACTCGGTGCCGAACTGCCCGCCGTACTGCATCGAGAACCACACGCCGAACAGGATCGCCACCAGCACGTAGGCCACCGACCACGCGCTGGCCTCGGCGAACCCGACCCGGTGCGGCCGCACTGCGGCCATGATCAGGTCGACGGCCAGCAACGCGATGATCAGGACGATGGTGAGCACCCAGGTCAGCGCGGTTATCTCGAGCACGGCCCCTCCGCTGGCGTTTCGTCGTGCAGCACGGGCGTTGTTGATCTGTCGCCGATCAGGGTAAGCGTGCTCACCCCGCACCGCCCGCCGACTGCGCTTGCCCGAAGGGTACCTGCCCCTGGGTGGTTTGTCGGGTAGTTCCCGATCGGTCCTCTGTGGACGCGAGTCCGCCGGGCCCGCCCGGTTCGGGACACCCTCCGGCCTCGGCCGAGGTCAGGGCGAGGCCGACGGGCAGCTGGAGCGCGGCGAGCGAGAGCAGGATCACCAGCGGGCGCCAGTTGTGGAGCGCAACGGACCGATGCCCAGCCCGTCACGTGCTGAAGTCGCGCAGGGAGTCCGCCCAGTGCGCGGCCAGTTCGGTCGTCTCGTAGGACGCTGTGAGGGTCGGCCGCTCGTGGGGTCGGTCGTGGACCCGGCCTTCGTGGAGCTCGATCGTCCTAGCGCCCAGCCGCAGCGTGCAGGGCAGTTCCGCCCACCCCGCTTCCACTGCTGCGGCGCACCACACCGCGGTCGCTTCCGCGGTGACCGCGAAGGGCAGGACCTGTTCTCGGGGCGGTGTCGGGATGCTTCGGGGCGGAGGTACCAGCGGTCCGAATTGGATGGTCAGGGTTCGCGCCGCTGCCAGCAGGGACGGCGCGAACTCCCAGCCCTTCGGGCTCTGCCAGCGCAGCCCTCCGCCGGGCCAGGTCGTGACCCTGGTGCGGCGGGCCGTCGCCGACGTCGTGGCGTGCAGGAGCGCGGTCAGCGCGCGGGCCCGGCGCGGGGCCGATCCCGGGGTCAGCGGGGCGATGCGCTCGGTCCACCCCGCTCGGCTCGTTCCGCAGGCTCCGCACATGGTTCAGAGCATCACATCGCCGCTGTTGGGGCCGAGGGTCTGGCCGGTGTAGAGGTTGCCGCCGGGGTCGGAGGCGAGCAGCACCGCGGTGGGGGCGACCTCCTCGGGGAGGCCGAACCGGCCGAGCGGCAGCTCGGCCTCCTTCGCGCGCTTCCAGTCCGGGCTGAGGTCGTCGATCATCGGTGTGGTGATCGGGCCGGGCGCGATCGCGTTGACCAGGACGCCCCGCGCCGAGACCTCCCTGGCCAGCGCCTTGGTGAAGCCGATGACACCCGCTTTGGCCGCGCTGTAGTGGGTGAGCCCGGCACCGCCCTTCTGGCCGAGCTGGGAGGCGACGTTGATGATCCGGCCTCCTCCGGCGCCGAGCATGTGCGGCACCACCGCGCGGCAGGTCAGGAAGACCGTCGTCAGGTCGACGTCGACCATGCGCTGCCAGGTCGCCAGGTCCATCTCCACCAGCGGCACCTCGGTGAGGATTCCGGCGCAGTTGACCAGGACGTCGATTCCGCCGTGCTGCGCCAGCACGTCCTCGGTGAGCGCCCGGACCGCGTCGGGGTCGGTGAGGTCGAGGGCGTGCCGGGTTCCGGGGAGTTCGTCCGCGCTGCGCTCGAGACGCTGCTGATCCAGGTCGGCCAGCGCGAGCGCGGCACCGGCCTGCGCGAACGCCACCGCGATGGCGGCGCCGATGCCGCTGGCGGCACCGGTGATCAGGCAGCGCCGCCCGGCCAGGGTGGGGTCGTTCATCTGCGGTCCCTCCGTCAGTCGGGGAATCGGACGGTGAGCCCGCCGTCGACGACGAGGTGCTGTCCGGTGATGTAGGAGGCGTCGTCGGAGGTCAGGAAGCGGATCGCGCGCGCCACCTCGTCAGCGCGGCCGACCCGACCGGCCGGGATGCCGCCGCCAGCTGCGGCCAGCCCGGCCGGGCCCAGCGAGTTCTCCTCGTCCAGCGACTGCGGGGTTTCGATCAGCCCGGGGATGACGGCGTTGGCGCGGATGCCGCGAGGCGCCAGCTCCACGCCCAGCGAGCGGATCAGCCCGAGCACACCGGCCTTCGCCGCGGCGTAGTGGGCGTGGTCGCCCCAGCCGTAGACGCCACCGGCGATCGAGGAGACCGCGACCAGCGCGCCGCCTTCGCGCATCGCGCCCGCAGCGGAGCGCAGCAGCCGCAGAACGCCGGTGAGGTCCACGTTCAGCATGTCGTCCCAGCGCTCGTCGGTCATCTCGGCGAGCGGCGCGCGGCGCAGGATCCCGGCGTTGGCCACCGCGATGTCGAGCCTGCCGAACTCGCCCGTCGCGGTCTCGACCAGGTTCTGCACGGCACGCGGGTCGGTCACGTCGGCCGCGACGGCCAGCGCCCGGCCGCCCGCGGCTTCGACGTCGGCCACCGCCGCGGCGGGGTCGTGCGGGTCGCCGGGGTGGTAGCCGAGGACGCTGGTGACACCGGCGCGGGCGTAGGCCGCGGCCAGCGCCCGGCCGATCCCGCTCGCGCCACCGGTGATCACGGCGACCTTCCCGGCTAGGCCGTCGTCGCGGGCTGCGTTCTCGGTGTTCAACTCGGATCTCCTGTTCGAGCAGCGGTGGACAGTGCGGCCGGTGCCCCGGCGTCGGACTGCTGGTCGATCCGGCGGGTGCCCAGCATCGCCAGCCCGGAGCCGAGCAGGCCGAGCGAACCGGCGCAGAAGGCCGCGGCGGTCATCGACAACCCCGCGCCGACCAGGACCGACAGCACCGCCGAGCCGACGATCGCGCCGACCGGGCCCATGATGTGCGCGGTGTTCGGGCCGATCCCGCGGACGTGGGCCGGGAACGACTCGCCCATGTAGAACAGCAGCGCGGCGTACGGCCCGGTCAGGAAGAACAGGCCCAGCGCGTAGAGCGGGATGACGAAACCGGGTGCGGCCGGGCCGAGCAGCATCGCGGACATGACCGCGCCGCCGAGCAACCAGCCGATGATGATCGTGCGGCGGCGGCCGATGCGGTCACCGAGGTGGCCGTGGAACAGGTAGCCGCCGAACCCGGCGGCGTTGGCCAGGATCAGCACGATCAGGGCGTTGTCGAACGAGACGCCCTTGGCCTCGATGAGCACGGTGGTGCCCAGCACCGAGAAGACCTGGATAGCCATCCAGTTCAGCAACCACGCCGCCGACAGGCTGATGGTGTGCTTGCGCAGGCCCGGGGCGAAGACGTCCCGCAGGGTTCCGGTGCGCTCGTCGTCGATGCCCGCCGCGGCGGCGACCTCGTCGGCCTCGGCGTCGCGGCCGTCCTTCCGGAGCTGCCGCACGTGCCGCATGTTCACGAACACCGGCGACTCGGGCAGGCGCCAGGCCAGCAGGACGATCACGATCGCCGGGAAGGTCGCGAACAGGAACACCCCGCGCCACCCGATCGTCGGCAGGAACGCGGCGGTGAGCGCGGCCCCGAGCAGCGCTCCGATCGGCCACCCGCTCTGGACCAGGCTGTACCGGAAGCCGCGCTTGCCGTTGCGCCCGTAGACCTCGTTGAGGTAGACGCTGTTGACGACCTCCTCGGAGTAGCCGAGGCCGGAGAACGAGCGGACCAGGACCATCGAGAGCTTGCCGCCGGTGAGCGCGCTCAGCCCCGAGGTGACCGCGGCACCCGCGGTGGTGATCATCAACGACGGCTTGCGGCCCAACCGGTCGAGCATCGGCCCCACCGCGAGCGAGACCACGAAGGTCCCGGCGGTGACCCAGGTGGCCACCGCGGTGCTCTCGGCCGGGCTCCACCCGAAGTCCGCGGCGATCTCGGGCAGCAGCGTCCCGAACAGCGTGTGGTCGAAGACGCTGAACACCCAGGCCAGGAAGCAGACCAGCGACACCCTGCGGATCATGCGCTCGCCCAGCGGTCTGCCGCCGGGTGGTAAAGAACCGGTTTTTCCAGTCATGGCAGGGGACTCCCGAGGAGAGGGGAGGCGGGTCGGCGCCCGCCTCCCGGAGTGGGGTCAGCGGCGCGGGTTGCGCTGCAGGAAGTCGTCGGCGATCTCGTCGAAGGTGACCCAGCGGACGCCTTCGTGCCCGCTGATGTGCTCGATGAGCCGCTCGTGCATGAGCAGGTTCTGCGGGCGCCCGGAGACGTCGGGGTGCACGGTCATGGTGAACACCGCGTAGTCGCACTCGCGGTAGACCCAGTCGAACTGGTCCCGCCACATGACCTCGAGGTCGCGGGGGCTGACGAAGCCGTGGCTGTTCGGGCTGGCCTTGACGAACATCATCGGCGGCAGGTCGTCGAGGTACCAGGAGGCGGGGATCTCGACCAGGTCGGACTCCTCACCGCGCTGCAGCGGCTTCATCCACGTCTCGGCGGGCCGGTCGTAGTCGATCTTCGTCCAGGAGTCGCCGACCCGCACGTAGTAGGGCTCGAAGTCGCGGTGCATCAGCGAGTGGTCGTACTTGATGCCCCGCTCCAGCAGGAGTTCGTTGGTGACCGGGGAGAACTCCCACCACGGCGCGACGTACCCGGTGGGGCGCCTGCCGGTGCGGGTCTCGATCAGCTGGATGCAGTGGTCGAGGATGGCCGATTCCTGCTCGCGGGTCATCGCGATCGGGTTCTCGTGGCTGTAGCCGTGGACCCCGATCTCGTGCCCGGCCCGCACGCAGGCGTCGAACTGCTCCGGGAAGGTCTCGATGGAGTGGCCCGGCCAGAACCAGGTCGTCCGCAGCCCGGCGCGGCGGAACATCTCCAGCATCCGCGGCACGGCGACCTCGCCCGCGAACAGGCCGCGCGAGATGTCGCAGGGGGAGTCCTCGCCCCCGTACGACCCGAGCCACCCGCCGACCGCGTCGACGTCGACTCCGTAGGCCACCAGGATCTCCTTGGCCATGGCGCTCACTTTCCCTTCGTGTTCGGGTTTTCGCTGTTCTCGGGGATCAACGGCCGACCGCGCCGACGTCGCGCAGCCAGCCGAGGCAGAGCCGCGCGGCGTCGGTGTCCTCAGTGGACAGCGCGGCCGCCAGCAGCAGTCGGGCCTGCCAGGGGGAGAGGTCCCCGGCGAACACGGCTCCGGCCGCCGCGAGATCGGCGCTCCCCCCGGCGTAGAGGCCGGTCACCGCGCCTTCGCCGGTTCGGCTCGTGATCAGCACCGGGATGCCGTCCTCCAGCAGCCGCAGGCACGCCTCGGTCGTGGCGGGCGTGGTGTTGCCCGACCCGAAGGCCGCGATCACGACACCCCGCGCGCCCTGGGCGACGGCGTTGTCCACAGCCGAAGCATCGGCGCCGAGGTACTGGGGGATGACGTCCACCCTGGGCAGTTCGGTGGTGCCGGGTGCGAGCAGCGGTGCGTGCGGGGAGGTCCCGATCGCGCGCACACCCGCCTCGTCGACGCGACCGACGGGCGACCGCCCCGGTGCGGAGAACGCCCGGAGCGCGAGGGTGTGCGACTTGCGCACGCCGATCGCGGGCAGGATCTCGTCGGCGAAGGCGACGGTCACCCCGGTACCGACGGCATCCGGAGCCGCGGCCCAGCGGAGTGCGGCGGCCAGGTTGCGCGGACCGTCCGGTGCCGGGTCGTCGAACGGGCGCTGCGCCCCGGTGAGCACCACCGGCTGCGGACCGGCGTGGGCCAGGGCGAGCAGGAACGCCGCTTCCTCCAACGTGTCGGTCCCGTGCGTGATCACCACGCCGTCTGCCTCGGCCGCCGCCTGCCGCACGGCCGCCACCAGCGCGAGCACGTCGGACACCCCGGCGGCGAAGCTCGTGATCCCGGTCAGGTCCCGGGGTTCGACGTCGATCCCGGTGAGGTCCCAGACGGCTTCTGCTGCGCCGAGCAGTTCGGTGGCGTTCGCGGCCACCCGGCGACCGAGAGCGGTACCGCGGGTGGCGATGGTGCCACCGGTACCCAGCAGGACGAGGTGCTGCACAGTGCCTCCGCCAACGATTGCGCTATCGATTGCGCTAACGATTGCGTAGCATCATGCGGGGGATGCCGATCGCCGTCAAGAGGGGACTTGGGGTGGGGGACAATGTGCGTGATCGGGACTGCGGAGGGAAGAGATCACGGTGGCTGACGGAATGGTCGACTTCGGGGCACCCGACCCGGGGTCAGCTGCGGAGAGCTCCTCGCGACCCGCGACGCTCGCCGACATCGCCCAAGCCGCCGGGGTGCACCCGACCACGGTCTCCCGCGCGCTGCGCGGTGGCGAGGGGGTGGGCAGGCGGACCGCCGAGCGCGTCCGCGCGGTGGCCCAGGAGCTGGGCTACCTGCCCAACCCGGCCGCGGCGAGCCTGCGCACCGGCCGGTCCACCATGCTCGGCGTCGTCGTGCCGAGGCTGACCGACATCGTGCTGGCCACGATCTACGAGGGGATCGAGAGCGGCTCGGCCGACGCGGGCTACCAGACGGTCGTGGCCAACAGCGGGGACGACCTGGCGACCCAGCGGATGCGGGTCGAAACGCTGCTGGCGGCCAGGGTGGACGGCCTGATCCTCGGCGACGCCCGCAGCGACGCGGACCTGGTGCCGGAGCTGGTCGACCGCGGCAACCGGGTGGTGCTGACCTCCCGCCGGCTACCGGGAATCCTCTCGGTCACCTGCGACGACCTCCACGGAGGCCGCCTCGCGGCCGAACACCTCCTCGAGCTCGGCCACCGGGACCTCGCCGTGATCGCGGGCGAGCCCTACGCCTCCACCGGAGTCGAACGAACCGAAGGCTTCCGAACCGCGTGCGCCGAAGCGGGTGTCGAGATCCGCGAGGGCTACGTCGTGCAGTCGAGCTTCGACGTGCGCGGCGGCCGCGAAGCGGCGGAATCCCTCCTCCGCCTGAACCCGCGCCCCACAGCGCTTTTCGCGGTCAACGACTTCGCCGCAATAGGTGCGATGGGGGCGATCCGCGACGCGGGCCTGCAGGTCGGCCGCGACGTGGCGGTGGTCGGCTTCAACGACGTCCCCCTGGCGGCCCAGCTCCCGGTCCCCCTGACCTCCATCCGCTCCCCGATGTGGGAGATGGGCCGAGAAGCGGCCCGAACCCTGGTCCGCCTGATCAACGACCAACCCTGCGCCTCGAAAACCCTCACCCCCCACCTCCAACCCCGAGCCTCCACCCTGGGGTGATCGAAGGTCAGTTGGGCCCCAGGGTGTCGTGGACTTTTTGTCCGAGGTGGATGTCGTTTTCTCGGGGGATCCACTGGCGGCGGAGGACTGCTAGGGCCGTTGACATGTTCAGGCCGTTGATGCCGGGGAGGGCTCCGATGTCTTCGGTCGTGAAGCGGGCCAGGTGCGCTTCGTCTCGGAAGACTCCGTGGTGGGTGATCGCTGCTGGGCCTGCCGTCATCACCGTGAAGCGGCCGGACGGGTGGGCTCCCAGGGATTTCAGGACCTCTGGGACGTGTTGGGGTTGGACGTCCAGGGTCAGCAGGGCCGTGATCGGGTAGCCCAGGACCGCCGGTTCGATCTCCACTCGGGGGCGGGCCGCTCCCTTCTCCAGGACCGACTGGATCAGGCGGTACGCCGTCGAGCGGCTCACGTCCAGTTCTCGGGCCGCTTGCGCGGCGGTGAGGCGGCCGTCCTCGACGAGGAGGCGCAGGACCGCGAACTCGGCTTCGCTGAGCGGGTCCAGGGTTTCCGGGGGTGAGCCCGGGTCGGCGTCGGCGTGCTCGCGGAGCGCTGCTTCTTGTTCTGGGGTCAGGCGGTTCAGGTGCCAGGACACCGCGTGGCGGGACATGCTCAGGACCAGGTGGGACTGGATGGACGCGATGCCCGGTGTCGCGGGGAGGGTGCGGGTCAGCAGGCCGCGCAGGTCGGTTCCGGGCAGCGGGTAGATGGTGCAGTAGATGTCCGCGTCGCCGCTGGTGATCAGGATGGACTGGGCTTCCGGGATCTGCTGGACCGCGGCGGCGACCTCGGTCGTCGCGCCGGGTTCGCACTTGATCCACACCACGTACGGGTTGCCGGTGATCAGCAGCGACCAGTGCGCCGTGGAGATGAAGCGCAGCAGGCGCTGGTCCTGCAGGCGCTGGATCCGGCGGCCGACGGTGGTCGCCGAGCTGCCCAGGACCTCGGCCACGGCGTTCAGCGGCGCGCGGGGCGCGAGCTGCAGCGCGGCGACGAGGTCGAGGTCCGCGTCATCCAGATGTTGCACAGTGTCACCTCGAAGTGAACTATTCGCCCGACCTATCCGTCGATGTTGACACATTACTCCACTCGTGTGTTTGATGCTGGATCAAATCACCGACCGGTGATGAGGGGAGGAAGTCTTGGGCACGGTGGCGAAGCAGCGGCGTTCGGTGACGTCGTTGGTGATGCGCGCGCTCGACGTGGTGGATCGGGTGGGCAACAAGCTGCCGCACCCGTTCTGGCTCTTCGTGATCCTGAGCGCGCTGGTGGTGCTGGCCAGCTGGTTGCTGTCCGCGCTCGGGGTCTCCGCCGTCTCGCCGGTGGACGGCAAGGTCGTCGAGGTCAAGAACCTGATCTCGGGTCCCGGCGTGCAGATGATGCTCGGCGACCTGATCGACAACTTCGTCAACTTCCCGCCGCTCGGGATGATCGTGGTCGTCATGCTCGGCGTCGCGATCGCGGACAAGTCCGGGCTGCTGGCCGCGATGATGCGGGCCGCGCTGGCCAGGGTGCCCGCCGGGCTGGTCACCTTCGCCGTCGCGCTGACCTCGATGTTCGCCCACATCGCCTCGGACGCGGCGTTCGTGGTGATGATCCCGCTGGCGATGATCGCGTTCCGCGCGGTGGGCCGCAGCCCGATCATCGGCGCCGTGGTCGCCTACGTGGCGGTCGGCGGCGCCAGCAGCATCAGCCCGGTGATCGAGGCCTCCGACGCCGTGTTCGCCGGGCTGACCACCTCGGCCGCGCACACCATCGACCCGAGCTACGTGGTCACCCCGGTGGCCAACTACTACTTCTCGCTGGCGTCCTCGCTGCTGCTGTCGGTCTCGATCACGGTGGTGACCGAGCTCGTCGTCGCCCGCCGGGTCGCCGCCATGAACGCCGCCGAGCCGGAGCTGACCGACGTCGAGGAGCTGCCGGACATGTCGCTGTCCGCGGCCGAGCGCAAGGGCGTGCGGCGGGCGCTGGTCGCCGCCGCGCTGTACCTCGCCGTCGTCGTCCTCGCGGTGCTGCCGGGCGGCTCGCCGCTGCGCGGCGAGGACGGGTCCATCGTGGACTCGGTGCTGATGGACAACGTCGCGGTGGTCATGATGCTGTTCTTCATGGTCATCGGCACCGTCTACGGCGTGACGGTGCGGACCATCACCTCGCCCAAGGACTTCCCCGAGCTGATGGGGCAGGGGCTGCGCGAGCTGGTCCCGGTGCTGGTGCTGTTCTTCGCCGTCTCGCAGTTCCTCGCCTACTTCAAGTGGACCAACATCGGCCAGGTCATCGCCATCGGCGGGGCGGGTCTGCTGGACTCGATGGACGCGCCGGTGGTGGTGATCTTCCTCGGCGCGGTGCTGCTGATCAGCGTGCTGAACCTGCTGCTCACCAGCGGTTCGGCGATGTGGGCGCTGGTCGCCCCGGTGCTGGTGCCGATGCTGATGCTGCTGCACATCCAGCCGGAGACCACGCAGGCGCTGTTCCGCATCGCCGACGCGCCCACCAACAGCCTCACCCCGATGAGCCCGTACTTCGTGATCGCGCTCGGGTTCATCCGCCGCTACCGCCCGTCCGCCGGGATCGGCACGCTCATGTCGCTGGTCCTGCCGCTGGCGCTGGTCAACCTGACCGTCTGGGTGCTGATGTTCCTGGCCTGGTACGCCCTCGGCCTCCCGCTGGGCCCCGGCGTTCCGATCCGATGACCCGTTCCCCGCGCAGGAAGGTGCTCGAATTGTCCGCGAAGGCGTTGTCCACGTGGTGCCGAGGTCGGCTGGACGAGCTGCTCGGCGATGTCTCGATGCTCGTGCACCACGAGACGCCCAGCACCGGCAAGGCGTTGCTGGACGATGCCGCCGACTCGATCCTCGCCTGGCTGCGGGAGCGGCTCGGCGAGCCGACCGAGGTGGTCCGCCACGAGCACGCCGAGCACGGCGACCTGCTGGAGGTGACCTACGCCGGGACCACCGCCGCGCCGGTGCTCCTGGTCGGCCACTACGACACGGTGTGGCCAGCGGGGACGGTGGACCGCTGGCCGTTCGCCGTGCGGGAGGACGGGACGGCGACCGGGCCGGGCGTCTACGACATGAAAACCGGTCTGGTCACCGGGGTTTGGGCGGTCCTGGCGCTGCGGGAGGCCGGGTTGCCGTGCCCGGCGGTCCGGTTCATGTTCAACGGGGACGAGGAGCTCGGCAGCCCGATGTCCCGGCCGCACATCGAGCGCGCCGCGCCGGACTGCCGAGCCACCCTGGTGCTGGAGCCGGGCGTGGGCTGGGACGTCAAGGCGGAGCGCAAGGGTGTCGGGATCTTCACCATCACCACCCGCGGCGTGGAGGCGCACTCCGGCAACGACCCGACCGGGGGAGCCAGCGCGATCCACGCGCTCGCCGACATCATCCACCGGATCTCCCGGGAGGCCGACCTCGACCGCGGGACGTCGATCAACGTCGGCACGATCAGCGGCGGCACCGCCCGCAACGTCATCGCGGGGGAGGCCACCTGCCTCATCGACGTCCGGGTCGCCGAGCAGTCCGAAGTGGAGCGGATCGATGCCGTCTTCGCCGACCTGGCCGCCGCCGACCCGCGCGTCCAGGTGCAGGTGGAGGGGCGGTGGAGCCGCCCGCCGATGCGGCTCACCCCGGTGAGCCGGGAGCTGTTCGAGCTGGCCGACGAGGTCGCCGCGTCCGTGCGCGCACCGCTGGAACCGATCAGCGTCGGCGGCGGGAGCGACGCGAACTTCGTGTCCGCCCTGGGGTTTCCGGTGCTCGACGGCCTCGGCGCGTCCGGCGAGGGCGCGCACGCCCTGCACGAGCACGTGATCGTCGACCGCATCCCCGACCGGGTTGCTCTCGTCGCCGGGATCCTGGCCGAGCTCGCCGAGGAGCAGTCCGGCGGGCGGGCGTAGTCGTCCGGTGCGGTGCGGTGCTCCGCGATTTCAATGGAAATCGGACGTCCGATTTCCATTGAAATCGCGGGGTTCGCGGCCTGCGGCGAAGGTTCACGCGCGGGACACCGGCGCGTCCGGCATTGATCATCCGGTGGACGGGCGGCGCGCGCAGGATCTGCTCGACGTTTCGGACAAAGCAGACGAGGAGTTCGCATGTTGCGCCGAACCGTGGTTGCCGCAGCAGCCGCACTGGTGGCGTCGATCGGCCTGGCACCCGCAGCGGTCGCCACCCCCGTCACGGCCGCCGGGGCCGATGTGGCCGCCATCGCACATCGCGGGGCATCCGCCTACGCACCGGAGAACACCCTGGCCGCGGTGCGGCTCGGCGCGCAGATGCGGGCCGACCTGGTCGAGATCGACGTCCAGCAGTCCGAGGACGGCGCGCTGGTCGTCGTGCACGACAACACGCTGGCCCGCACCACCGACGTCGAGCAGAAGTTCCCGGACCGCGCCCCGTGGCGGGTCTCGGACTTCACCCTCGACGAGATCCGCACCCTGGACGCCGGTTCGTGGAAGGCGCCGGAGTACGCCGGTGAGCGCGTCCCGACCCTGGCCGAGGTGCTGGACGAGCTGCAGCGCGGGCCGTCCGGCCTGCTGCTGGAGGCGAAGTCGCCGGAGCTGTACCCGGGGATCACCGAGCGCATCGCCGACGAGCTGCGGAAGCGGCCGGAGTGGGTGCGGCCCGACCCGAAGGCGCGCAACCTGGTGGTGCAGAGCTTCAACTGGGACTTCGTCCGCGACTTCCACGGCCTGCTGCCGGGCGTGCAGGTGGGCGTGCTGGGCGCGCCGTCCGAGGCCGAGCTCGCCGAGGTCGCGACCTACTCGAACCAGGTCAACCCGAACCACGCCCAGGCCACGCCGGAGTACATCGCCGCGGTCCACGCGCACGGGATGGCCATCAACCCGTACACGGTCAACGACGCAACGCTGATGCGCACGCTGATCGACCGCGGGGTGGACGGGATCATCAGCGACCGCCCCGACGTGCTGCGCGAGCAGATCCGCCAGGCCCGTCGAGTCGGCTGACCCGAGCACCGCAGAGCGGGCCGTTCCTGCTGGGGGCGGCCCGCTTCGCCGTTGCGGGGGCGCATTTTGGGGGCTAGCCGGACCTGTGCTGCTGGCTTCGCCATTGGCTGGGACTGCAACCGAAGTGCCCGCGGAACCAGCGGGAGAAGTTGCCCGGGGACGAGAAGGACAGCAGATCCGCGATCTCCGTGAAGGTGTAGCGCCGGTTTCCCACCAGGTTCGCGGCCAGCTCGGCCCTCGTCGCGCGCAGGATCGAGGAGAAGGTCTCCCCGGAGTCGGCGAGTTGCCGGTGAACGGTCCGCCGGTCCACGCCGAGACTGCGCGCGACCTGTTCCACGGAGCACCGCCCGGTGGGCAGCAGGAGCTCGATCAGTTCTCGGACCCGCTCCCGCGCTGAGGTGTCCTTCGGCGCCTCCAGCGAATCGAGGAACTGGTAGGCGTAGGTGCGCATCAGGGGATCCGACATCTTGTTGGGCGCATCGAGGTCGTTCTCGTAGAACGTGATCCCGTTGAACTCCTGCTCGAACTTGATCGCGGAGCCGAAGATCCGCCGGTGCGTGCTCGTATCCGCCGGCGCGCGGTGCGCGAAGCAGACTGCGACCGGTTGCCAGAGCGACCCGAGGAAGCCGCACAGCAGCCGGTGCAGGGTGCCCAGGGCGAGTTCCGCAGCTTGCCTGGTTTCGGTCTGATCGCCGAGCTCGAACCCGATCCGGACGGTCGCCAGCCCGTTCAGCACGGCCATCCGCATCCGCAGCGCTTCGTTGTACATGTGCTCGTGGCGGATGAGGATGGTCAAAGCGCTGCGGACATCGGGTTCTTCGCGGATGACCAGGCTCAGCGGCCCGAGGTTGGAGAAGCGGCGGCGTTCGGCCAGCAGCAGCCCGAAGTCCTGGTGCCCGGATGCCGCTGCCGACTGCTCGAGGAGCCGCGCGACGGCCGCGGCGGGGATCCACCTGTCCTGGACCGCGATTCCCGCCGGGTCCAGCCCGACGCCTCGCATCATTCCCGCTGGTTCGATGCCCAGTGCGCGGCTCACCTCGACGTAGCTGTTCAGCGCTGCGTACCGGGCCAGGGGTTTCATGGCAGGCCTCCGCGATGTCCCCGAATGATGAGCATTCTGTCCCGCGAGGATAAGCCGGGGCGTCCCCAGGAGCCTAATGTCGCTTCCACCACAGCCGATCCGGCTCCGAGCCCCGGATGGAGGACGTCATGGCTGAACCAGCGGTGCAGAGCGGAGTGCTGGACTCCGGCCGGACTTCTCCCGCCGAGGTCCTGCGCGAGCCCTGCCGGACTGCTGCGGCGTGGCGGGCGGCCGATCTGGTCGACCCCGCCGAGTGGCGGTTCGAGCTCTCGCCCGCCCACCTCGACGAGCTCGAGCTCGCGCTGAAGTCGGTGCGGAAGCACGGGATCGTGCTCCTTCAGCTCACCCGCGAACGGTTTCCCCTCCCGACGCTCGGGGCGGAGCTGCGGCGCATCGCGCACGCGCTGGAGAACGGACGCGGATTCGCGGTGCTCAAGGGCGTTCCGGTGGACCGGTACGACGCGGCCGAGATCAACACGATCTTCTGGGGCATGGCCCAGCACCTGGGCTTCCCGGTCTCGCAGGACTCCTTCGGCCGCAAGCTCGCTCGCATCCGGTGCGCGGTTGCCGTCCCGGCAGGGTGGCAGGTGGAGCCGGAGCTCCGGACCGGCGGGTCCGATGTCGTGGCGATGCTGAGCTCCCGGGCCGGTGGGCGGAGCACCGTCGTCAGCTCGGCCGCGCTCTACAACGAGGTGCTCCGGCGCGATCCGCCGCTGGTCGAGCGGATGTACCGGCACTTCGGATTCGACAGGTGGGGCGAGCAGCTCCCCGGTGAACCCCCTCACCGCTCGGTTCCGCTGGCGTGCTGGTACGGGGGGAGGTTGAGCTTCCGCTATGCGCGCAGGGACATCGAATCGGCGCAGCGCTACCCGGACGTGGCTCGGCTGGAGCCTGCGGACGTGGCGCTGCTCGATCTGATCGACGAGCTCGCGTACTCGCCGGAGTTCCGGTTCGGCATCGACATCGAGCCCGGTGACCTCCAGCTGTTCAACAACTACTCGGTCCTGCACGGGCACGTGCAGCACAACACCGGTTCGACCGCCGCGGAACTCCTGCGCAGGCTTTGGCTGACGCTCCACGACGGACGTCGGCTGCCAGCGGATTTCGCCTGGGAGACGGCCGGGTACGGCGGTCCCCGAGGACGTGGCGGGGTGGAGCCCCGCGACGTCGTCGAACACGAGACCCGGTGGAGCTGACCCCGAATCCCCGCGGCCGACCCGGGCCGCGAACCGGACACGGACGCAGAGATGGCTGGAGCACCGCCTCCGGCCGGAACGGAGGAGGCCATGGCGAATGCCGTTCGCTTCTACCAGACCGGTGGCCCCGAGGTCATGCGGTGGGAGGCGGTCGACGTCGGAGCCCCCGGGCCGGGTGAGGTCCGCATCCGCCACGAGGCGGTCGGGCTGAACTTCGCCGACACGTACTTCCGCACCGGTCTCTACCCGGCACCGCTGCCCGCCGGCATGGGAGTCGAGGCGGCCGGTGTCGTCGAGGCCGTCGGCGAAGGGGTGCAGCACGTCCGGGAAGGGGACCGGGTCACCTACACCGGGAGCCCGCTCGGCGCTTACAGCACCGAGCGCGTGATGGCCGCGGATCCCTTGATCCCGCTGCCGGACGGGATCGGATTCGACACGGCCGCCTCGATGACCATGCGCGGGCTCACCACGGCCTACCTGCTGCGCCGCATCCACCCGTTGCGCGAAGGGGACACCGTCCTGCTGCACGCCGCGGCCGGGGGAGTGGGGCTGATCTTCCTGCAGTGGGCGAAGCTGCTGGGGATCAACGTGATCGGCACCGTGTCGACCGATGAGAAGGCCGAGGTCGCGCGTGCGCACGGGTGCGACCACGTCGTGATCTACCGGCGCGAGGACGTGGCCGAGCGGGTCCGGGAGATCACCGGTGGCGCGGGCGTTCCGGTCGTCTACGACAGCATCGGCGCGACCACCTTCCAGGCCTCGCTCGATTCGCTGGCCCGACGGGGCCTGCTGGTGTGCTTCGGCACGGCGTCCGGCCCGATCCCGCCCATCGACGCGATGCAGCTCGCGATCAAGGGATCGGTGTTCGTCACCCGTCCCGCGCTCGCCGACTACATCGCCGACCCCGCCGAGCGCGCGGAGCTGGCCGGGGAGCTGTTCGACCACGTGGCCAACGGGCGGATCGAGATCGGCATCAACCAGCGCTACGCCCTCGAAGACGCGGTGCAAGCCCACCGGGACCTGGAATCGGGCCGCAGCATCGGCTCCTCGGTCTTCTCCGTCTGACCCGGCAACCGGAGATCCAGGCGGCAGCACGATCAACCAACCTGCGGAGGAACTGTCATGTCCAGTGCGGTCCAGACGTCCCGGATCAAGCACCAGAAGCTCACCTGCACCATCGGCGCCGAGCTGTTCGACGTCGACCTCGGCGACGTCGCGCGCGATGACGAGCTGTTCGCGGAACTGCACTCGCTGCTGCTCCAGCACAAGGTCCTGTTCCTGCGCGACCAGAACTTCAGCCGGGCCGACCACGTGGCCTTCGCGGAGCGCTTCGGATCCCTCGAGGACCACCCGGTGGCAGGCAGCGACCCGGACCACCCGGGACTGGTGCGGATCTACAAGGATCTCGACAGCCCGGCCGAGCACTACGAGAACGCGTTCCACTGCGACGCCACCTGGCGCGCGGAGCCGCCGATGGGGTGCGTGCTGCGGTGCGTGGCAGGACCTGAGGTCGGTGGCGACACCATCTGGGTCAACATGGTCGAGGCCTACGCGAAGCTCCCCGACCACATCAAGACCCGGATCGCGGGGCTGCGCGCCCGGCACAGCATCGAGGCCAGTTTCGGCGCTGCGCTCCCGGTGGAGCAGCGCCACCAGCTGAAGGCCCGCTACCCCGACGCGGAGCACCCGGTGGTGCGCACCCACCCCGAAACGGGCGAGAAGATCCTCTTCGTCAACGCGTTCACCACGCATTTCGTCAACTACCACACGCCGGAGAACGTCCGCTTCGGCAGCGACTACGCCCCCGGCGCGAGCGACCTGCTCAACTACCTGATCAGCCAGGCGGCGATCCCGGAGTACCAGGTGCGCTGGCGGTGGAGCGAGAACAGCGTCGCGATCTGGGACAACAGGTCCACGCAGCACTACGCGGTGCAGGACTACTGGCCTGCGGTCCGCAAGATGGAGCGCGCCGGGATCGTGGGCGACCGGCCGTTCTGATCTCCGCCGAGATTTCCACCCCGCCATCCGCCAGGAGGAGAGGAACGCATGCACTTCCACGACGATTCGCTGTTCCCGGAGAACCAGGAGAAGCTCGTCATCACCGCGGCCCCCTACGGGCCCGAGTGGGAGCCGGACGACTTCCGGGAGGACCTGCCGCTGACGATGGACGAGCACGTCCAGCAGGCGGTCGACTGCTACGAGGCCGGGGCCACCGTGCTGCACATCCACGTGCGCGAGCTCGACGGCAAGGGCTCCAAGCGGCTGTCGAAGTTCAACGAGCTGCTGGGGCGGCTGCGCGAAGCCGTCCCGGACATGATCCTGCAGGTGGGCGGTTCGATCTCCTTCGCGCCGGAAGGGGAGGGCGCGGAGGCCAAGTGGCTCAGCGACGACACCAGGCACATGCTGGCCGAGCTCGACCCGGCCCCGGACCAGGTGACCATCGCCATCAACACCAACCAGATGAACATCATGGAGCTGATGACCGAGGACGACATCGCGGGCACCTCGCTCACCCGCCCGGCGGTGGCCGAGGCCTACCGCGAGATGTTCGTGCCGGCCGGTCCTGGCTGGGTCGAGGAGCACCTCAGGCGCCTCCGGGCCGCTGGCATCCAGCCGCACTTCCAGCTGGCCAACATCCCGCAGCTGGAGACCGTGGAGCGGCTGATGCGCCGCGGTGTCCACACCGGACCGTTCATGGTCACCTGGGTCGGCATCGGTGGCGGGTTCGACGGTCCGAACCCGTACAACATGATGGAGTTCGTCCGGCGCTGCCCCGACGGCGCGGTGCTGACGCTGGAAACCCTGATGCGCAGCGTCCTGCCGGTCAACGCCATGGCGATCGCCATGGGGCTGCACGTCCGGTGCGGCAACGAGGACACGCTGTGGGGACGGAAGGGCGAGAAGAAGACCTCGGTCCAGCAGATCGAGCAGCTGGTGCGCATCGCGGGGGAGCTCGGCCGAGAGGTGGCCACGGGCAAGGAAGCCCGCGAGATCTACAAGCTCGGTGAGACCTACGCCGACGCCGACGAGACCCTCGCCAAGGTCGGGTTCGCCCCGAACCGCAAGCCGGGGCAGGTCGGCTTCACCCACCACGCCTAGGCGCCGGAGCACCCACCGGCGTCCAGGGGGGAGACCGGGGCGCGGAACCCACCGGGAGCCGCGCCCCGGTCGTGAATCTTCACGAGGGGTACGAGCTGCACACCGGACGGAAGAGCCAGTCGAGGAGTGACGATGAAGTCGCACGCCCTGCCCGCCGAGGAAGTGCCCGGAAGACCTGGCCGCGCGGTGGCGGGATCGCGGGTCTACCCGTGGATCGTCTTCGCCCTGACCTTCGGGCTGTTGCTGTCGGACTACATGTCCAGGCAGGTTCTCAGCGCGGTTTTTCCCTTCCTGAAAGCGGAATGGGGGTTGTCCGACTCCCAGCTGGCGTCGCTGACCAGCGTCGTGGCGATGATGGTCGGGCTGCTCACGTTCCCCCTCTCGATCCTCGCCGACCGGTGGGGGCGCGTCCGCAGCCTGATGTTGATGGCGATCGTCTGGAGCGGGGCGACGCTGCTGTGCGCGATCGCGACCGGCTACGGGCAGATGCTCGGCGCCCGATTCCTCGTCGGGGTGGGTGAAGCGGCCTACGGCAGCGTCGGCATCGCGGTGGTGCTCAGCGTGTTCGCGCCCCACGTCCGCGCCACGCTGGGCGGTGCGTTCATGGCCGGTGGCTCGTTCGGGTCCACGATCGGTGTCGCCCTCGGCGGCATCATCGCGGTCCGGTTCGGTTGGCGCTGGGCCTTGGCCCTCATGGCCGTCGTCGGTCTGGTCCTGGTCGTCCTGTTCCGGTTCTCCATCACCCAGCGCAAGCTGGACCGCTACCAGTACGAGGAAGCGCGGGCCGCGGTCGGCGAACCGGAGGGGACCCGGGCGCCGCTCTCCAGCTTGTTCTCGAACGTCTCGGTGCTCTCCGCTTACCTCGGCAGCGGCCTGCAGATGTTCGTCGCCGCCGTGCTGCTGGCCTGGACCCCCAGCTACCTCAACCGCTACCACGGCATGAACCCGGACGAGGCCGGTATCGTCTCCGCCGTCCTGGTCCTGCTCATCGGCGCCGGGATGATCAGCTGCGGTGCGATCACCGACCGGGTCAGCCGGTTGCGGCCGGAGCGCAAGTGGACCACTTCGACCGGCTACGGAGTGGCCGCTGCTGTCCTGCTGGGCACCGGTTTTCAGCTCGGCGAGAGCACTGCCCAGCTGGTGGTGATCGGTGCCGGTGCGTTCTTCTCGGCCGGTGCGTCGGGCCCGGCCACCGCCATGGTCGCCAACCTCACCCACGCGTCCGTGCGGGCCAGCGGGTTCGGTGCGCTGACCCTGGCCAACAGCATCCTGGGCCTGGCCGCGGGGCCCTTCGCCATCGGGCTCCTGGCCGACCACCTCGGCCTGCTGGGGGCGCTGCAGCTCGCGCCGCTGGCCTACCTCGGAGCCATCGCGGCACTGCTGATCGGAAAACGCCGCTACCCCGCCGCGTTGCGGCAGCCCGCGGCGCACGACCAACGTGCTTCGGCATGAGCGGAGCACGGGATTGGAGCAGGAGTTGAACAACGCCGAGACCCCGACCGCAGTGATCGTCCCGGGCTTGCGCGGCCACGTCGCCGAGCACTGGCAGACCCGTCTCGCCGACACGTTGCCGAACGCCCGCACCGTGCCCCCGCTGGAACACGACGAGCTCAGCCTGGATGCCCGGGTTGCGGCGCTCGACCACGTCGTGTCGGAGGTCTCCGGGCCCATCGTGCTCGTCGCGCACAGCGCCGGGGTGATGATCACCGTCCACTGGGCGCAGCGGCACTCCCGCCCGATCCGGGGCGCGCTGCTGGCGACCCCGCCGGACTTCGAATCCCCGCTGCCCGACGGCTATCCGAGGCCCGGCGAGCTGCGCGACAACGGGTGGCTCCCGACACCGCGTGAGCCGCTCCCGTTCCCCAGCATCGTCGCGGCGAGCACCAACGACCCCCTCGCCCGACTGGCACGGGTCGCCGAGCTGGCCAGGGAGTGGGGGAGTCGGCTGGTCGACCTCGGGGCCGTCGGGCACCTGAACCCCGCTTCCGGATACGGGCCGTGGCCGGCGGCGGAGGAGTTCGTCCGCGAGCTCGGCCGACCGGACGAGGACATCGTCAACGCACTCGCGTGACCGCGCGGTAGCCCCCACTTCCCAGCGATCTGCAAGGAAATCAGCATGCTGAACCTGGCCGTGTTCCTCGACGACTCGAGCCGCAGCTGTCCAACGCGCGATGCCCTGGTGTGCGGCGACCGGAGGCTGACCTACGCGGAGGTCGGAGCACTCGCCAACCGCGTCGCCGCCCTCCTGGTGTCCCGGGGGATCGAGCCGGGGGACCGGGTCGCGGTCACCTGCCCGAACCTGCCGGAGTTCCCCGCTGTGTACTACGGGATCCTCAAGGCCGGAGCCGTGGTCGTGCCCCTCAACGTGCTGCTGAAGGACCGGGAGATCGCCCATCACCTCAACGACTCCGGCGCCCGGGCCTACTTCTGCTTCGAGGGGTCGCCGGGCCTGCCGACGGGCGAGTACGGCCGGGCTGCCGCGGCTCGGGCCGAGGCCTGCGAGGACCTGTTCATCATCACCGCCGATCCCGGAGCCGCCGCGCCGTTCGGTGGCGTTGAGACCCTGATGCAGGCGCTGTCGACCCAGCCGACCGAGTTCGAGACGGTGGTCCGCGAGGCGACCGATACCGCGGTGATCCTCTACACCAGCGGCACGACCGGGCAGCCGAAGGGGGCCGAGCTCACCCACGCCAACATGGTGCTGAACGCCCTGACCGCCAACCAGCTCTTCGACAGCACCCCGGCGGAACCCGACACGCACCTGGTCGCCCTGCCGCTGTTCCACTCCTTCGGGCAGAGCATCAACATGAACGCGGCGTTCTCGGTCGGTGCGACCTTGGTCCTGGTGCCGCGGTTCGAACCGAGCGCGGTGCTGGAGCTGATGGCCCGCGAGGACGTCACGGTGTTGGCGGGCGTGCCGACGATGTACTGGGGTCTGCTGGGGGCGCTCGACGGGAGCGTCGACGTGGGTCGGATCGCCGGGAACCTGCGGCTGGCCATCTCCGGCGGCTCCGCGCTGCCGGTGGAGATCCACGCGCGGTTCGAGCAGCGTTTCGGCGTTCAGATCCACGAAGGTTACGGCCTGTCCGAGACCTCGCCGCTGGCGATCTTCAGCCCGCCGGGGCGTGCCCCGCGACCGGGTTCGATCGGCCTCCCGGTCTGGGGCGTCGAGGTCCGGCTGGTCGACGAGCAGTGGAACGCGGTGGTCGGCGCGGACCGGATCGGCGAGATCGCCGTTCGGGGCCACAACGTCATGAAGGGCTACTTCGGGAAGCCCGACGCGACTGCCGGGGTCATGCGCAACGGGTGGTTCCGCACGGGCGATCTCGCCCGCAGGGACGACGACGGCTTCTACTACATCGTCGACCGCGCCAAGGACCTGATCGTCCGCGGCGGGTTCAACGTCTACCCGAGGGAGGTCGAGGAGGTGCTGATGAGCCACGAGGCCGTGTCCCTCGCCGCCGTCGTCGGTGTTCCGCACGAAAGCCGCGGGGAGGAGGTCAAGGCCTTCGTGATCCGCGAGGAATCCGCGCGGATCACCGAAGCCGAGCTCGTCGCCTGGTCGAAGGAGCGGCTGGCGAGCTACAAGTACCCGCGCGTGGTCGAGTTCGTCGACGCGCTGCCGATGACCGCCACCGGGAAGGTCCTCAAGCGCGAGTTGCCGCGTCCTTGAGGACCGTGCCGCGGGTGCCCTGACCGGTGTCGGTGGCCTCCCGGACGGAGGGCCAGGTGGTGAGGAGGCGGGTGATGGCTTCGGTGGCTTCCCGGATTGCTGTCACCGAGCAGGTTTCGTCGCTGACGTGGGCCTGGTCCGGGTCGCCCGGGCCGTAGACGATCACCGCGGGGGAGCCCAGCGCCGGGGCCAGGACCGAGGCGTCGGTGAAGTAGGTGGCGTACTCGGGTTGCTGGTCGGGGGAGTCCGGGCGCAGCGCCGCCACGACCGCTCGGGCCAGCGGGTCGTCGGCGCTGGTCGCGACACCTGGCAGGTCCAGCTCGTCGGTGATCTCCGTGCCGGGCAGGGCGAGTTCGGCGATCGCCTCGCGCGCGTCGGCGGCGGTGAACTCCGGGGTGGTGCGGATGTCGAGCATCAGCTCGGCGCGGTCGGGCACCAGGTTCGGCTGCACGCCGGAGTGGAACGCGCCGACGTTGACCGTGGCCGGGCCGTGCGTCGGACTGGTCGGCCAGCTCGCGTCGCGGTGGATGCGCACCGCGGTCTCGGCGAGCGCGGCCAGCGCGTTCTCGCCGAGCTCGGGGCGCGAGCCGTGGGCGCTGCGGCCGTGCGCGGTCAGCCGCAGCCACAGAACTCCCTTGTGCCCCAGCACGATCCGGTTCGCGGTCGGCTCGGCCACCAGCAGCGCGGGGCTGGGGGTGAGCTCGGGCAGCAGGGCGGCACCTTCGCAGCCGGTCTCCTCGCCGAAGGTGAACACCAGCTGCGCGGACAGCTCTTCCGGCGCGGTGCGGGCGGTCTGCACGGCGGCCGCGACGATCGCCGCCACTCCGGCCTTCATGTCGCTGCTGCCTCGGCCGCGCAGCCGGTCGCCGTCGATCTCGCCGCTGTGCGGGTCGAACGACCACGTCGCCGGGTCGGCGGGCACCGTGTCCAGGTGGCCGGTGAGGGTGATCGGCGTGCCGGTGCCGAACTTGGCGACGAGGTTGGCCCGGCCGGGGCGCGGCTCGTCGACGGCGACGTCGAAACCGGCGGAGGTCAGCAGCGGGGCGAGCAGTTCGGCGGCCGCCTTCTCGCCCGCCGCGCGGGTGTCGAGGCGGATCAGCTGCTGGGCGAGCTCGATCGGGTCGGGCACGGGGCTCCTCCGGGGTCAGTGCTTGGGCGGAACGGCGGATCCGCGGATCACCAGCTGCAGCGGGAGGCTCCGCCGCACGGTGCCGCCGCCGGGGTCGGCGATGCGGGCGTGGACGAGTTCGAGGGCGCCGCGGGCCAGCTCGGCGACGGGCTGCTGCAGCGTGGTGAGCTTCGGGCGCAGCCACTCGCCGACGCGGATGCCGTCGCAGCCGACCACGGAGAGGTCGTCGGGGATGCTCAGGCCGTGCAGCTCGGCGGCGCCGAGCACGCCGACCGCGGCGATGTCGCTGCCGACGAACACCGCGGTGGGCGGCTGCGCCGCGCCGGTGAGGTACGGGAAGGTGCTCGCGCCGAACTGCTCGGTGTACGGGCCGTGCAGGACCAGGTCCTCGTCGACCTCCAGCCCGGCGTGCTCCATCGCGTCGCGGTAGCCGCGCAGCCGGTCGCGGGTGGTGGACAGCTCCCGGGGTCCGGCGATGTGCGCGATGCGGCGGTGGCCGAGCTGCGCGAGGTAGGCCGTGGCCTGGTAGGCGCCGCCGTAGTTGTCCACCCCGATGGTGTCCACCCCGGCGGTGTTGGCGATCTCCTCGTCCAGCACCACCACCGGCAGCCCGTCGGCGATGGCCTGCAGCAGCCGCGGGTTCTCGCGGTGCATCCCGACGTAGATCATCCCGTCGATGTCCTCGGCACCGGCGACGAAATCGCTGACCTTGGCCTCGCGCTGCGCCTGCCGACCGGTGACCCCGATGACCAGCGAGGCGCCGCTGACCGCGGCCGCGGTGGCGATCTCCTCGGCCAGCGCGGCGAAGAACGGGTTGGCCAGCTCCGGGACGACCAGCGCGACGACCGGTGCGTGCTCGCGCCCGCCGTCCGCGGTGGCTGACGGGCGCACCTCGTAGTGCAGCTCCCGGACGGCGGCGTCGATCCGCGCCGCGGTCTCGGGCTGCACCTTCAGCTGGCCGCGCAGGTACCGCGAGGCCGTCGAGGTCGAGACTTGCGCACGTTGCGCAACGCGCGTCAACGTCATCCGCGCCCCTTCCGTCGAGTGCTCCGTGCGCAGTGTATCGGCTAGTCGGCGCAGGTGGGCTCTTGACGGCGGGTTCGGCGCGGATTAGTTTGCGCAACATCGAGCGCAAAATTTGCGCAACAGATTCCAACCGGGGAGGCGGAATTGAGCCGCGTGCTGCTGGCCGGGGAGTCCTGGGTGGCCAGGACGACCGACGTCAAGGGATTCGACGCCATCGATCGGGCCCAGCTCGAGATCGGGGCCGAGGCGTTGCTCGCGGCGTTGCGCGCGGAGGGCCACGAGGTGGTCCACCTGCCGTCGCACGCGGTGGCGACCGACTTCCCCGCGTCGCTCGACGAGCTCGGCGCGTACGACGTGGTGATCCTGTCGGACATCGGCGCGAACTCGCTGCTGCTGCACCCGCAGGTGTTCAACCAGGGCCGCCGGTTCCCGAACCGGCTCAAGCTGCTGGCCGAGTGGGTGCGCGCCGGGGGCGGCCTGGCGATGGCGGGCGGCTACCTCAGCTTCCAGGGCTTCCAGGGCAAGGCGAACTTCCACGACACGCCGATCGAGGAGGTGCTGCCGGTGGAGATCCTGCCCCACGACGACCGGGTCGAGAGCCCCGAAGGCGTCTGCGGCGAGCTCACCGGCACCGAGCACCCGGTGACCGAGGGCCTGGACGCGCAGTGGCCCGCCCTGCTCGGCTACCAGAAGCTGGTCGCCAAGTCCGACGCGACCGTGCTCGCCACCGTCGAGTCCCGGCCGCTGCTGGCGGTGCGCGCCGAAGGAGCGGGCCGCACCCTGGCCTTCGCCTCGGACATCTCGCCGCACTGGGCGCCGACCGAGTTCCTCGAGTGGGACGGGTACCGTCGGCTGTTCCACCAGGCGGTTTCCTGGCTGGCGGGCGATCGGTAGTCCCCTCAGCGCGCGTTAGAGCAATCCGCAGCAACCCACCGGTGCAGCGAGGACGACAAAGGAGTCGCACCGCCATGACCAACACGCCCGCCCCCGAGCTGAGCCCACCGACCACCACCGGCCGGGCGGCCCGGGGAGCCACCACGACCGTCCTGGTGCTGCTGACGGTCCTGGCCGGGACCCTCAGCCCGATGCAGTCCGCGGTCAACGGCGCGCTCGGCGCGACCGTCGGCGACGGCAACAGCGCCGCGGTGATCTCCTTCGGCAGCGGCCTGGTGCTGATGCTGGTGATCGTGTTCGCCCGCCCCAGCACGCGGCGGCAGGCGCTGAGCATCCCGCGTCTGATCCGCAGCCGCCGCATCGGCTGGTGGAACTACCTGGCCGGGCTGTGCGGCGGCGCGGTGGTGCTCTCCGAGGGCGTGTCGGTGGGGGTGCTGGGGGTCGCGGTCTTCCAGATCACGCTGATCGCGGGCCTGGTCATCTCCGGGGTGATCTGCGACCGCATCGGGGTGACCGCCACGGTGAAGCAGCCGATCTCGGTCACCCGCGGTCTCGGCGCGGTGCTGGCGGTGGCGGCCACCGCGGTCACCATCTCGCCGAACTTCCACGTGCCGCACGCGATCGCGCTGGCCGTGCTGCCGTTCGCGGCGGGCCTGCTGGCCGGGTGGCAACCGGCGGGCAACGCCGCCGTGGCGCGGGAGACCGGCTCGATGCTGGTGTCGATCACCTTCAACTTCCTCGTCGGGTTCGTGGTGCTGCTGGCCGGTCTGCTGGTCCGGCTGGCGATGGGCACCGCGCAGTTCTCGCTGCCGCCGACGTGGTGGATGTACACCGGCGGGGTGCTGGGCCTGCTGTCGATCGGGTTCATGGCGCTGCTGGTGCGCGGCCTCGGGCTGCTGCTGCTCGGACTCGGTTCGGTGGCCGGTCAGCTGGTCGGCTCGCTGCTGCTGGACCTGGTGGTGCCCTCGGTCGGGCACCCGATCCACCTCGCCACCGTGATCGGCACCGTGCTCGCGCTGGTCGCGGCCGGGATCGGGATGATCCCGTCGCGGAAGGCCGAGGCGCGATGACCGCGCAGACCGTGACCGGCCCGGTGCCCGCGGCGGAGCTGGGCCTGGTCCTGCCGCACGAGCACCTGTTCAACGACCTGTCCGGGGTGCGCGACGAACCCAGCTACGCGTTCAGCCAGTTCCTCGTGGACCGCGCGGTGGACGCCGGGGCGGCGTGGGCGCTCCGGCACGACCCGTACTGCTGCGCGGACAACCTGGCCCCCAAGCCGGTGGCGGACGTGGTGGCGGAGATCGCCGCGTTCCAGGCGGTGGGCGGCCGGACCATCGTCGACGCCACCTCCAGCGCCGCGATCGGCCGCGACCCGGACAAGCTGGTCGAGGTGGCCCGGCGCACCGGCCTGAACATCGTCATGGGCTGCGGCGCCTACCTGGAGAAGTTCGAGGGCGAGCGCATCGCGGCCCGGGCGGTCGAGGCGCAGGCCGCGAGCATCGGTGAGGAGCTGACCGGCGGCGTCGGCGAGCACCGGGCCAAGCCGGGGATCATCGGCGAGATCGGGGTGTCGCCGGACTTCACCCCGGCCGAGCGCGCCTCCCTGCGCGCCGCAGCGCTCGCCCAGCTCGACCACCCCGCGGTCCCGCTGATGATCCATTTGCCGGGTTGGCAGCGCCGCGGCGACGAGGTGCTGGACATCGTGCTGGACGAGATCGGCGTGGCCCCGGACCGCGTGGTGCTCTCGCACATGGACCCGTCGGCGGAGGACTCCGCGTACCAGCGGCGGCTCGCCGACCGCGGGGTGTGGCTGGAGTTCGACATGATCGGCATGGACATCACCTTCCCGAAGGAGGGCGCGGCACCGTCGACCTCGACGACCGCCGCCGGAGTGGCCGGGCTCGTCCAGGCCGGGCACGGCGACCAGGTGCTGCTCAGCCACGACGTGTTCCTGAAGCAGATGTGGACCCGCCACGGCGGCAACGGCTTCGCCTACGTGCCGACGATCTTCGCCGAACAGCTGCGCGCCCTCGGCGTCGACGACGACCGGATCGACGCCCTCACCCGCACCAACCCGGCCGCCGTGCTCTGCGGCTAGGCCGCGGTCAGGTCGTTGTCCTTGGTTTCGCGGGTGCGGAGCAGCACGACACCGCTGAGGACGCCGAGCGCGATGATGAACCCGCCCACCAAGGTGGTGGAGCCGCCCGAGGACGCGTGCAGGGAAGCCAGGACGACCGGGGTGAATCCGCCGCCGAGCAGGGTGGCGAGCTGGTAGCCGAGCGACGCCCCGGTGTAGCGGCTGCGGGTGCCGAACTGCTCGGAGATGTAGGCCGCCATCGGCCCGTAGGTGGCGCCGTGGCAGAACGTGTACAGCGTGAAAGCGGTGGCGACGACGGCGAAGTTCCCCGTCGTGAGCATGTGGAGCATCGGGTGGACCAGGACGCTCATCGCGGCGAGGCCGAAGAGCATCACCGGGCGGCGGCCGAGCCGGTCGGACAGCCGGGCGAAGCCGAGGATGAAGAAGATCGCGAAGAACTGCCCGATCGCGAAGCCGAGGAGGGCATCTGGCCTGGATGTTCCGTGTTCCACGGCGTAGGTGATGCCGAAGGTGGTGAACGCGGTCTGCAGGGCGAAGCTCGCCAGGCACGCGAGCGCGGACAGCACGACGGTCTTGGGGCGCCGCAGCACTTCGACGATCGGCGGGGCGCCCTTCTGCTCGGCGCGGTCGGCAGCGGCCTGCTCGGCAGCTGCTCGGAAGATCGGGCTTTCCGAGACCTTGGTCCGGACGAAGAGCCCGACGGCGAGCATGACGGCCGAGAGCAGGAACGGAACGCGCCAGCCCCACCCCATGAACTCCTCCTCGGGCAGGAGGGCGAACAGCGTCATCATGAGCGTGCCGAGCACGGCACCGGTCGGTGCACCGGCATTGGTGAACGCGGTGAGGTAGCCCCGCCTCCTCGGTTCGGCGTGCTCGAGCGCCATGAGCGCGGCCCCGCCCCACTCGCCCCCGATCGCGATGCCCTGGAGGATTCGCAGGACTACCAGGACGATCGCGCCCCAGGGGCCGATGGCGGAGGCGGGCGGGACGAGTCCGATGAGGACGGACGCGATGCCCATCACGGTCATGGCGAGGACGAGCATCGCCTTCCGGCCGACCCGATCGCCGAAGTGCCCGAAGAGGACTCCGCCGAGCGGGCGCGCCAGGTAGCCCGCCGCGAACGTGCCGAGCGAGGCGATCGTGCTGGCGGCAGGGGGGAGGTCGGCGAAGAACACCGGACCGAACACCAGCGACGCAGCAGTGCCGTAGAGCAGGAAGTCGTAGTACTCGAGGGTGCTGCCGAGGTAGCTCGACAGCACCACCCGGCGCACCTCCTTCGCACGTCCAGGTGCCGGGAGATGCTTCGTCGCATCGGTGGCGGGCATGGTGCTCCTTCGATCGGGCGTGACGAGCGGGGCGGCAGGTCGGGAACACCGCCGACCGGCTCAGGCGAACTGGCGCCGGAGCACGTCCTTGCGGACCTTGCCGGTGGCGTTGCGGGGGATCTCGTCCAGCACCACGAGCGTCTTGGGGATCTTGTACTTGGCCAGCCGCGGGGTGAGGAACGCGACGAGCCGTTCGTGGTCGAGGTGGCAGCCGTCCTCCAGCGATACCGCGGCGCAGCCCACCTCGCCCCACTTCTCGTGCGGCACGCCGAAGACCGCGCAGCCGGTGACGCCCGGCATCTCCAGCACCGCCGCCTCGACCTCGGCGGGGTAGATGTTCTCGCCCCCGGAGATGATCATGTCCTTGAGCCGGTCCACGACGGTCACGAACCCGTCGGCGTCCGCGACGCCAATGTCGCCGGACCGGAACCAGCGCCCGTCGGTGAAGGCGTCGTCGGTGGCGTCCGGCCGGTTCCAGTACTCGCGCATGACGTTGGGGCCGCAGATCTGGATCTCGCCGCGCTCGCCGGGGCCGACCTGGTGCCCATCGGCGTCGACGATCCGGACGTCGGTGAAGAAGTGCGGGACCCCGGCCGTGCCGAGCTTGCGCTCCACGTCGTCGGGCGTGAGTATCAGCGCGCCCGGACCGGTCTCGGTCAGGCCGTAGCCCTGGCAGATCTTGATCCCGCGCTCGGTGCAGGCGCGCAGCGTGCGCGGCGGGACGGGAGCCGCGGCGACGATCACCCGCCGGATCGAGGTCAGATCGGTCGCCTCCCAGGCGGGGTGGGTGCTGAGCGCGTCGAACATGGTCGGCACGCCGAAGGTGTAGGTGATCCGCTCGCGTTCGAGCACTTGGAGGATCCGGCCCGGTTCGAAGCCCTCCTCGATGACCACCCTGCCGCCCTTGAGCAGGGTCGGCAGCGCCACGAAGTCCAGGGCGGCGGTGTGGAACAGCGGCGCGCACACCAGCGCCGTCTCGTGGTTGTCCAGGTCGAGGTCGATGACGGCGTTCATCGCGGAGAACACGATGTTGCCGTGGGTGAGGACCACGCCCTTGGGGCGGCCGGTCGTGCCGGAGGTGTACATGATGAAGCACGGATCGTCGTGGGACACCGCCTCGTCGATGCGGGACGGGTCGGCGGCTGCGATCAGCGCCTCGTAACCGACCGCCTCCGGGGCCGCGCCGTCGAGCACCACGCGGGTCGCCGCACCGGCGGCGGACCGAGCGACATCGCCGAGCGCTCCGGAGTGGATGAGCACTGCGGCGCCCGAGTCCCGCATCGCGTACTCCACCTCGGGCGCGGTGAGCCGGGCGTTGAGCGGCACGAAGATCGCCCCGAGCAACCCGGATGCGAACAGCGCTTCCAGGTACGCCGGGTGGTTCGCGCTCAGCAGCGCGACCCGGTCGCCGCGGCCGACACCGAGCGAGCGCAGCGCGTGCGCCAGCCGGGTGACCCGGTCGTCGAGTTCTCGGTAGGTCGTGGCGCGCCCGCGGAAGGTGATCGCGGTCTTGCCGGAGGAGAGACGGGCGCGGCGGTGCGGCCAGGTGCCGGTGCCTTCGTTGCGCATGCGGTGGGCCTCCTTCGGGATGTCCGGGCTCCGACAGGTCGACCGGTGATCTGCGCCCGGCGCCGGGCGGTCGTTCTGGCGGGCCCGGCGCGCGAGCGTCGATCAGGACTGCGGGCAGTTGCTCGGCGCGGGCTCGCCGGAGAACCGGTCCGCGGCCCAGTCGGGGAACTGCTCGGCGGCCTCCGGGACGACGGACTCGTGGTCGAGCCCGCCGAACTCGTGGTAGTCCACTTCGGACCCGGCCTGGCAGAGGGCGGTGCGCTCGCGGCTGGTCAGCTCGACCGGGGTCGTGGTGTCGGCCGATCCCTGGTAGATGGCGAACGGCATCGAGCCCGCGGGCCGGAAGTCGTCGACTGCGGTGAGCGCTTTCCACCAAGCGCCGTCGGGGGACATGGCGCCCGGCTGGTACGGGTCGCGCAGCGAGCTCGCGCTGTCCCAGATGTCGAAGCAGCCGTCGGCCAGCACCGGCAGCTGCTCCACGGCCTCGCCGGTGAGGAAGTCGCTGTAGCGCAGTTGCGGATGAGCGGCCTTGATTCCCGGCAGCGTCGCGATGACGTACCCGGCCAGTTCCGGGTTCCGCATCGAGTTGAGGGTCAGCTCGCGGATCCGGACGGCGGGTGCGATGAGCGCTGATCCGAGGCCTTCGAGCTCGGGGGCGTAGGTCCGGGCGATCGATTCGACGTGCATGGTCGTCTGGCCGCCTTGCGACCAGCCGTACTGGACGAACCGGTTGGAGGCGTTGAGCTCGGGGAGGTTCCGCACGGCGCGGAGCACGTCCAGGGAGGCCCGCGCGTTGACCTGGCCGACCATGTAGTGGGACGGGCCCGGCAGCGCCTGTCCGGGGTAGTCGCTCATCGCGACGATGTGGCCCTGGTCCAGCAGAGCTCGGATCGCTGGCACCCGCGACCGGTCGCCCTCGACCAGGCTCCGACGGGATGGTGCGCAGCTGTCGGGCAATCCGGTCGTCTCGTGGTTCCAGAGCACCACGTCCCGCTGGGCGCTGCTCCTGCCCTCCGGCACGTAGATCTCGCCGGACACGTACTTCTTGACCCCGGGCTGGATCTCCGAGACGTAGACGACGTTCCACCCCCGGGCCCCGCTCGGCGCGTCGGCTCGCGGCTGGACCCAGTGGATGTCGCCGGGCTCCGCCTCCTCCGGGGGTTGCTCGTGGACGTCCCAGAAGGTCGTCCCGGTCGGGCCGGGCCTGGCCGACAGCAGGTCCACCTGCGGCTCCGCGCCGCTCGCGCTGATGCTCGCGGTGAAGGCCAGGGCAGCCACCGTGGTCGCGACAGCCGCCTTGGTCAGGACCGATCTCGTGCGCATTCGTCCGGCTGGCACACTTCTCTCCACATTCCTCGAAGGTTCTGCTGGCGAGCTCCTGGTGCGGGCGCGATCGGTTCGGCGTCCTGCTACTCGAAGAACCGGTACACCGCTTCGGCCACCACCGCGGGCCGTTCGGCGCCTTCCAGCTCGATCCGGCCGTCGACGGTCAGCTGCACGCCGCCCTTCGGCAGGTCCTCGACCTTCAGCAGCGCGGCGTGCAAGCGCACCCGGCCGCCGGCGGGGACGGGGTTGGTGAACCGGACCTTGTTCAGCCCGTAGTTCACGGCCGTGGTCGCGCTGTCGACCTCCAGCACCTCGCCCCACATCGGGATGATCAGCGAGAGCGTCAGGTAGCCGTGCGCGATCGGGCCGCCGAACGGGCTTTCGGCCCGGGCGCGGTCGGGGTCGACGTGGATCCACTGGTGGTCGTCGGTGGCGTCGGCGAAGGCGTTGATCCGCTGCTGCGGCACTTCGATCCACGAGCTGGTTCCCAGCGGCTCGCCTTCGAGCGGCTTGAGGTCGGCGAGGGTCGCGACGTGAGTGGTCATGGGGACTCCTGTCGGTGTGCTCAGCGCTTGATGCCCAGAACGCGCAGCGCGTTCTCCATGAAGATCAGCGGTGCCACCTCGGGTTTGATGTCGAGCGCGGCGAAGTCACGGCGCCAGCGGTCGACCTGGATCACCGGGAAGTCGGAGCCGAAGAGGGCCTTCTCGCGCAGCACGGAGTTCACGGCCCGGACCAGCTGGGGCGGGAAGTACTTCGGCGACCAGCCGGACAGGTCGAGGTAGACGTTGGCCTTGTGGGTGGCGATGGAGATCTGGGCGTCCACCCAGGGCACTGCGGGGTGGGCCATCACGATCGTCAGCTCCGGGAAGTCGGCGGCGACGTCGTCGAGGAGCATCGGGTCGGAGTAGCGGAGCTTGATGCCGCGGCCCCCCGGCAGCCCGGCGCCGATGCCGGTCTGCCCGGTGTGGAACAGCGCGGGCACGCCTGCCTCCGCGATGACCTCGTAGAGCGGGTAGAACTGCCGGTCGTCGGGCTCGAAGCCCTGCAAGCTCGGGTGGAACTTGAAGCCCCGCACGCCGCACCCCTCGAGCAGCGCGCGGGCCCGCTCCACTGCGGCCCTGCCCTGCCGGGGATCGACCGAGCCGAAGGGGATGAGCACGTCGTTGTGGGCGGCGGCCAGCTCCGCGATCTCCTCGACGGAGTTGGGGCCGTGCCCGGTGGCCGAGGTGGCGTCCACGGTGAACACGACGGCGGCCATGTTGCGCTCGCGGTAGTGCTCGGCGACGGAGTCGATGCCGGGCGTGCGCTCCGCGCCGGGTTTGAAGTACTTCTCGGAGGCGGCCATCAGCTCGTCGTCCAGCGATCGGTGTCCGCGGCTGTCGATCTCCACGTGGGTGTGGATGTCGATGGCCTCGATCGCGTCGAAGTCGATGCCGCACTCGTAGCGGGCCGGGCTCATCTCGGCATCACCTCCGCCGGGAACTCCTCGCCCACCGACTCGACCGAGTCCGCGAAGGTCTGCCCCCACGCGGCGGCGACGTCCTCGGCGGACCACCCGCCGTCGTGGAAGGCGGTGGCGGTCAGCTGGGGGTGCGACCACAGCGCCAGCCGGTCCCCGCCGACCGACAGCGCTTGTCCGGTGATCTCGGCTGCGGCGTCGGAGGCGAGGAAGGACACGACTCCGGCGGCGTCCTCGGGGGTGCCCATGCCGACCTCGCGGCGGATGATCGGGGGCAGCGGTTCGCCCCGCTTCATCGCCTCGATGTGCGGTGCGAGGAACGGGATCGTCTCGGTCATGGCGGTCGCGGCGACCGGGCACACCGCGTTGACGGTGATACCGGCGCGCTTCAGCTCCACGGCCCAGGTGCGGACCATGCCGACGATTCCGGCCTTGGCCGCCGAGTAGTTGGTCTGGCCGAAGTTGCCGCGCTGCCCGGCGGGGGAGCCGATGCAGATGATCCGGCCGCCTTCGCCCTGCTCGCGCAAGCGCAGCACGGCCTCGCGCACGCAGGTGAAGGTGCCGCGCAGGTGCACGTCGATCACCGCGTCGAAGTCCTCGTCGGTCATCTTCCACAGCACCTTGTCGCGCAGGATGCCCGCGTTGGTGACCAGGACGTCCAGTCGGCCGAAGCACTCGACCGCGGCGGCCACCAGCTTTTCGGCCGTTTCCGCCGTGCCGACCGGTGCCACGACGGCGGTGGCCCGGCCACCGGCCGCGACGACCTCGGCGACGGCCGCGTCCGCGGTCGCCCGGTCGACGTCGTTGACCACCACCGCCGCGCCGTTGCGGGCGAGCTCCTTCGCGTAGGCGAGCCCGAGCCCCCGCCCGCTGCCGGTGACGATGGCGACCTTGTTGCTCAGATCCATCGGTGCCCCTCCTGTCGGATGGATCACAGGCAAGCATCCATCATTGAAAAAGTCAATGATTTAAATCTGCTAGGATTGCGGGGTACACGGAGGAGGGTGCATGGCACAGACCCGGCCGCAGCTGCTGGCAGACGACATCGGGTTCCTGCTCTCCCGAGCTGGGGGAATGGTGCTCGGGGCGGTGAACAAGGCGCTGGTCCCGCTCGGGCTGAAGGTGCGCTCCTACTCGGTGCTCGTGCTGGCTTGCGAGCACGCGGCGGGCGTGAACCAGCGGACCGTCGCGGCCACGATGGGGCTCGATCCCAGCCAGATCGTGGGGCTGATCGACGAGCTGGAGGAACGCGGCCTGGTCGCGCGCACCCCGGATCCGGCGGACCGGCGGAACAGGTTGATCGCCGCCACCGCTGAAGGGCGCCGGGTGCGGGCCGAGGCGCAGGAGCTGGTGGACCAGGCGCACAGCGGGTACTTCGAGGGGCTGTCGGCCGAAGCTGTCGCCGAGCTGCGGGAATCGCTGAAGCGGATCGTCTTCCCGTAGGCGCGGAGCGGGGCCGACCGCAACTGCGGCCGACCTCGCTCCTTCCGCTACGCCGTGGCGAGTCCGATCGCCGAGGAGATGCCCACGCCCGCGGCCACGGCCAGGACCGCCCAGGCGAACGCGCGGCGGACGGTGCTCGCGGGGAGCCGCTCGGAGAAGCGGGCGGCGGCGACCGACACCAGCATCGCGGTGGCCGCGAAGGCCAGCAGCACGCCGATGTCGAGCTGGGCCGCGGCACCGGCGTGCGCGAACAACCCGCTGATCGAGTTGATCGCGATCACCACCATCGAGTTCGCGATGGCCTGCGGCGCGGTCAACCCGAGCAGGATCGACAGCGCGGGCACCACGACGAACCCGCCGCCGACGCCGAACAGGCCGGTCAGCACGCCGACCCCGGAACCGGCGGCAGCCGTTCTCGGCAGGCAGCGCTGGTGGTCGATCTCCCCGTCCGGGGTCCGGCAGGCGCCGCTGTGCTCCTTGCCGCCGCGGAACATGCGCACCGCGACGACGGTCATCAGCACGGCGAAGCCCAGCAGCAGCCAGTCCTGCGGCAGCGATCGGCCGAGCGCGGCCCCGCCGATCGCCCCGGGGATCCCGGCGACGCCGAACACCAGCGCCACCGGCCACTGCACCAGCTGCAGCCGGTTCCGGGAGCACAGCCCGCCGATGGCGGACGCGGCCACCACGACCAGCGCGGTGGGGACCGCGGTGCTCATCGGCTGGCCGACGCCGTACACCAGGGCGGGGACGGCCAGGATCGAACCACCGGCGCCGAGCAGACCGGTGGACAGACCGATCACGACGCCGAAGACGACGGCCAGGATCATCGGGTCAGCGCGGCGAGCAGCGTCGACGCGTCCTGCTCGGGAGTGCGGTTGTACGGCAGCAGCGAGAGCACCCGGGCCATGCCGCAGGTGTTGCTCAGCGCCGAGAAGGTGAGCCCGGCGCCGATGAACCCGGCCAGCCACTTCAGCTTCGGCGCGACCAGGCTGCCCAGGACACCGGTGAGCACCAGGGAACCGGCGGCCAGCCGGACCTGCCGCTCCATCGCCCACTTCCCGGCGCCGCGCGTGACCGGAGCGCCCTGCTGCTCCCAAGCGCCGATGCCGCCCTTGAGCACGGCGAGTTGCGCGATTCCCGCCGTGGCCAGCAGGTTTCGCGCCTCCTCCGCCCGGGCGCCGGATCCGCAGACCAGCACCACCGGGTCGGAGTGGTGGGCGGACAGCTCGGAGCTGTTCGCGCGCAGCAGGTCGAGCGGAACGTTGTGCGAGCCGGGGATGTGCGCAGCGGCGAACTCGCCGGGGGTGCGCACGTCGATCAGCCGGGTGCGGGGTGCGGAGCTCACCAGCTTCCGGGCCGCAGCGACATCCACGGTGGACGGTAACGGGTCGGTCATGCTTCTCCTTCAGCTGTCGTCATTCAGCGGTGGTCAGGGCAACGCCGGAGGACCGGGCGTCGGCGAAGGAGTCGTCGATGGCGACGACCGCGCGCCCGGCGGATTCGAGCAGCGAGGCGGCGGCCGCGGCGCGGTAGCCGCTGCCGCAGTGCACCCACACCGAACCCGCCGGGACCTCGGAGACCCGGGAAGCCAGTTCGTAGAGCGGGATGTGCACGGCGCCTTCGACGTGCGAGGCGCGCCACTCGTTGTTCGTCCGCACGTCGAGCACGACGTCGGCGGGCGGGAGCTCGCCGGGCCGTCCGTCCAGCGCGGCGGCCAGGTCGGCGAACGTGGCCGTCGGCGTGCTGGTCAGCTGCGCGGGGTCGGCGGCCAGCTGCGCGGGCTGCCCGGTCGCGGCCGCGGCGGGCTGGTCGATGCCGATGCGGACCAGCTCGCGCTGGGCGTCGGCGATCTGCTCGCGCGACTCGCCGACCAGCGTGATCGGCGACCCCCACTCGATCATCCAACCCAGCCAGGTCGCCATCGGGCCGTCCAGCCCGAGGCTGACCGTGCCCGCCAGGTGCGAGTCGACGTAGGCCTTGCGGGAGCGCAGGTCCACCACCCACTCGCCGCGCCGCAGGCGCTCGGCGAGCTCGCCGGGGGGCGCCTCGGCCGGGGCGCGGAGGTCGAGCGGCTCCGGGCCGGTGATGTTGCGGATGCCCATGTGCGCGTAGTACGCGGGGTAGGCGTCCAGCCCGGCCAGCGTGGTCTCGACGAAGTCCTGCTCGGCCAGCGACAGCGCGGGGTTCACCGCCCGCTGCTCGCCGATCGTCGAGGCGTCGCCGCTGGCCTGCGTCGCCGAGCAGAAGCTGCCGAACCCGTGCGTCGGCCAGATCTGCGCCCCGGCGGGCAGCAGGTCGGCCAGCTTGCGCGCCGACCGGTGCTGGTGCCGGGCCAGCTCCTCGCTGTGCTCGTCGCCGAGCAGGTCGGTGCGCCCGGTCGTCCCGTAGAGCAGGGAACCGCCGGTGAACACGCCGACCGGCTCACCGGCGTCCTCCAGCACGTACGACAGGTGGTGGAAGGTGTGCCCGGGAGTGGCCACGACGCGCACCTGGAGCCGGTCGGAGACCTCCAGCAGGTCGCCGTCCTGGAGCGGGCGGTGCGCGAACGGTGCCCGGTCGGCCGCGGCGATGCCGTACTCGGCGCCGGTCAGCCGGGCCAGCTCCAGCCCGCCGGAGACGTAGTCGTTGTGCACGTGCGTTTCGAGGACCAGCGCGATCCGCGCGCGCCCGGCGGCGCCGATGATGCGGTCCACGTCGCGCTGCGGGTCGATCACCACGGCGTGCCGGCCGTCGGTGGCGAGGTAGCTGCGGTCGCCCAGCGAGGAGGTCTCGACGACCTCGACCTGGAGCTGGCCGACCTGGGGCGGTGCTGTCACGTCCGTTCACCTCCGATACCCCTTGGGGTATGCTCTGGTCGCACCTGTCGTGCGGTTCGGGTCAGGCGAGGGCGAGGAAGAGCCGTTCGAGCTCCTGCTCGGTCATCGGGGGTTCCTCCCCGTCGTCCCGGGCCTGCTGGCAGTACCGCATGCCGCTGGCCACGATCTTGAACCCGGCGCGGTCGAGAGCTCGGGAAACGGCGGCGAGCTGGGTGAGCACGGCGGCGCAGTCGTCGCCGTCCTCGATCGATTCGATCACGCTCGCCAGCTGTCCCTGCGCCCGCTTCAGCCGCGTCAGCGCATCGCCGAGCAGTTCGGGTTTCATCTGCATCTCTCTCGCCTCCTGTCCCGACAGTACCCCCGGGGGTATCAGGATAGCTCGTACGTGTGGCTCAACGCACTGAGTCCCGGGCGAACGGGTCCCGGCATCGGCCGGGGCTCAGTACACTCGCCTCGCCCCCCCGAGGGAGGAGATGGCGTTGTTCGAGTTGCTCTCGAAGCTGGCGGAAATCTTGTCCTCGTACTGGGAGCGGTTCCTGGACGGGCGGCGGATCAGCCAGGACGCGCGGGTTGCCGAACACCTGGTGCACGTGGTGGTGGCCCTGCAGGACGTGTGCGTTCGCGGGGACCGGCTCCTGGCGCTCGCCGAGGGGCTCCTGGGGGACGGCGGCACGCCGGAGGGCTCCGCCGAGTTCGCCGCGACCCTGAAGGAGCAGGTGCGAGCGGTGGACGCGGTGCGCTCCACATTGGACGAATCCAGGCCGCTGCTGACCACCGTCGATCCGCAGTTCTACCTGACCTTGGCGCCGCTGGTCGACCGGAAGTCCGGCCTGCTGACCAGGTGGGGCAGGCAGGCCTCGCTCAGCGCGTTCTCCACGACCACGCTGTTCTTCCTGCCCGCGGGGGAAGTGGCGCGGCTCGTGGAGATCGGCCGGGCGATCGGCGGCGACGGGAGCGGTGCGGAACGCGCCGAATACGTGGCGGCGACCGCCGACAGCATCCGCGAGACCCGTTCCCGGGAGGTGCGCGACATCCGCCGCGCTGCGGAGGGGAGAGCGGACGAGCTGCGCGGCGAGCTCTCCGCGGCCCGGGCCGACCTGGCGCGGGCGGTGGAGCACTGCTCGGCCTTGTACGAGAAGACCGAGGCAGCAGTGGGGAACGAGGCGATGGCCAGGTTGCGGCGCAGGCTGCGTCCGTGAGGGCGGTCAGCGGAAGTTCCGCAGCATCGCCCGGTGCAGCTCGGGATCCCTCGGGTAGCCCGTCCTGGCGAACGCGAGTGCACCGGTTTCGCTGGCCAGCAGCGTGATCCGCTGGAACCCCAAGGCGCTGGCGAGGCGCTCGGTGTTGAAGATCAGCCGCTGGAACAGGCCGGTGTGCGCCAGCGAACCGGTGATCCGGATTTCGTCGACGTGCAGCTCTTCCGCGTCGGGCCAGCTGAACTGGAGGAGCGCCGAGGAGTCCTGGTTCCGCACCGTCACGTCGACGCTACCGGCGCCTTCCGGGTAGAGAGCCACGTCGGCGCGCGCGTCGTCCACCCGGTTCAGCAGGATCTCGGCGAACCGCGCCGGGGTGATCGGCACGGATGCCCGCCAGAGCGAGGCGAAGTCCTCGTCGAGCCCGACAGCGGTCAGCGTCGGCTCCAGCCGCCGGAAGTCTTCGACGCCCACGCGCGCGGCCGCCGCTCCACCGTCCTCGCGCGCAGCGGAGCTGGTCAGCTCCAGGTCCGCTGCCTCCAGCGCCAATTCGTCCCACACCGGGTCCGCCCGGTAGTTCGACGGCCACAGATCCCCGCCGAGGGCGTCCCACCCCCGCTGCCACCACGCCACGCTGCGCACCGGCCGAAGTCCGTTCAGCGTGGCGGCGACGATGAAGCACCGCACGAGGAGGAACGAAGCGCCGAGGCTGTCCAAGTCGAACGGCCCCGGTCCCTCGGCCCTCCTGGCCGCGCGTTCGGCTGCGTCCTCCATCTCCGCGTAGGACACGAGGTGCGGCGCGTCGGTGATCTCGATGCCGAGGCCCGAGCCGAGGACCGCCCGCGGGCTCACCGGCTGGTAGACGACATCGCCGACCGTGATGATCAGCGGTCTCGCCCCGCCCCCGTCCTCCAGGACGAACTCCACGGCGGGATCGCCGTTCGGCGCCCAGATCCGCTGGTACCGCGTCACCGCGGCGGCGTCGATGGAGACGGTGTCGTCGAGGGCGGGAACGTGCACGGACACGCGGCTTTCCGCTTCCGTCGGCCGGATCCCCGGAAGGCCTTCGAGGGCTTGGACGATCTCCGACGCTCTCACCGGTCACCCCGCTCCCATCGGAACCCGCCCGGAAAGTAGCAGGTTCGACGCCGCGGCCACACCGGCCGCGCGTTCGGCGCACGCACTGCGTCAGGGTTCGGCTGGGCGGAACACGTCGAAGTCGCCCTGGAAGATCCGCATGTCGAAGACGCGCGAGGACAGCCGCCAGCCCTCCGGGGTGCGGACCCAGCGGTCGTCGTACTCGCCCATGCACTCCAAGGACTTCCCGGCCGCCGGGCCCGCCCCGGCGTGGTGGACGCGGGCGTAGGTCAGCGACCGCGCGGTGTTCCCGTCCACCGCGACGCGGTGGTTGCCGAGCAGGTGCTGGGTCGGGCCGCATCCGCCGAGGTGCTCGCTGAGGTGCCGCACGATCGCGTCCGCGCCGTCCTGGCGGTAGGCGTGGGCGTTCGGGAGGAAGGCGGCCCGGACCGAGTCCCAGTCGCGGGCGTCGATCGCGGCGGCGAGTTCGGCCAGCCGCTCCACGATGTCGTCCCGATCGCTCATCGCACGCTGCTCTCCTCGTCGGAATCGTCGATCAGGTGTAGCCGAGCGGCGCCGAGAACTCCACGCCCGTCCCGGTCACCGGGAACACCCGGGTGGGCGCTGGGAGGCTTCCGCCTTGCGCGGGGCGCTGCTACCGTCGATCACGTTGGTGTAATTCATTTCAGTTTTGTCCTCGGTGGCCGGGCTGAAGGGGGAACCGTGGGAGTCCCTTCCGAGAGCGCTGACCCTCCTCGACTGCCGCCGTCCATGGTCGAGCGGATGACCTTGATCCTCGACGCCTTCGACCGGTGCTCGGCCCGGCTGACCTTGGAGGACGTCGCCCGCCGGACCCGGCTGCCGAGGTCGACCGCGCACCGGATCCTGGACCAGCTGGTCCGGCTCGACTGGTTGCAGCACGGGGCCGCCGGGTACTCGCTCGGTCGGCGCGTGCTCAGCCTCGGCAGCCGGGGCGACGCCGACGGCGAGCTGCGCAGCGCCGCCGCTCCGCTGCTGCACGAGCTGCAGCTGCGGACCGGGATGGTCGTCCACCTCGCGGTGCTCGACGGGGGTGAGGTCCGGTACCTGGACAAGGTGGGCGGGCGGTTCGCGACGTTCGTGCCCTCGCGGGTGGGCGGCCGGGCGCCCGCGCACTCCACCGCCCTGGGCAAGGCGATGCTGGCCTGGCTCGAACCCGAAGCGGTGGACGAGCTGCTCGGCGACCGGATCGGACGGCTGACCGACCGGACCATCGCCGACCTCGCCGCGCTGCACCAGGAGCTCGACCGCATCCGGCGGCGCCGCGGCCTGGCCTTCGAGCGGGGCGAGTGCGTCCGCTCGCTGGCGTGCGCGGCGGTCGCGGTCCGCGGCCCGGAGGGTCCGGTCGGCAGCATCTCGGTGGTGGGGCGCGTCCACGCCCCGCTGGAGACGGTGGCGCCGCTGGTCGTGGACGCCGCCCGCCGGGTCTCCGACGCGCTCCACCCGCGGAAGACCCGCCCCTGGCAGATGCGCGCGGAGCGGGCTTGGTCGCTGGACCGGATGCTGACGGCGAGCGCCGGGACCTGACCGCTCGCCGTCGGACCTGACCGCTACGGTCCTCGGTCGTGACTTCTTCCACCTCCCGCGCGGCGGCGGACGCCTACAGCGCCGTCGCCTCCCTCTACGCCGGGCTCGCCCGGGACGACCTCGAACGCCTGCCGCTGGACCGGGCGGTGATCGCTGCGTTCGCCGAGCACGTGCGGGCCGGAGAGCCCGGACCGGTTGCCGAGCTCGGGTGCGGCCCGGGGCCGGTGACCGCGCACCTCCGCGACCTGGGACTGGACGTCTTCGGCGTCGACCTGTCCCCGGCGATGATCGACATCGCCCGCGAGACCTACCCCGACCTGCGGTTCGAGGTCGGTTCGATGGACGCCCTGGACCTGGCCGACGACGAGCTGCGCGGCATCGCGTCCTGGTACTCGATCATCCACGCCCAGCCGCAGGAGGTGCCCGCGTTCTTCGCCGAGTTCCGCCGGGTGCTGGCGCCCGGTGGCCACCTGCTGCTCGGCTTCTTCGAGGCGGGGGACGGCCCGGTCGCCCCGTTCGACCACAAGGTGGCGACGGCTTACCAGTGGCCGATCGACGAGCTGGCGCAGCTGGGTCGCGAGGCCGGGTTCGTCGAGGTCGGGCGGATGCTGCGCGAACCGTGCGAGGGGGAACGCCCCTTGCGCCGGGGGCACCTGGTGATGCGCCTGGCCGACGGGGTCCACTGAGGACTCCGGCAGCGGTCGACCGAGGTCGGCAACCGCGGGTCCCGGTGAGCGGTACGTTGGCGGGGACGGTCCCGGGGGCACCCGCACAATCGGGTGCGGGACCGGATCGACCGAGGGGGACAGGTGCCCAGAATCGCCGAGGCCCGACCGGCCGCCGAGCCCAGCTCGCAGGAGCAGAAGGCGCGTCAGCGCCGGATCCTGCGGGCCGCCGCGGCCCTCGCCACCGAGCGCGGGTTCGACCGCGTGCAGATGCAGGACGTGGCGAAGGAGGCCGGGGTCGCGATCGCCACGCTGTACCGCTACTTCCCCTCCAAGACGCACCTGTTCACCGCCGTGCTGGCCGAGCAGGTGGAGCAGCTGGACGCCCTGGCGCGCCCGCCGCGGGACGGGCAGGACCCGGTGGGCGCGGTGCGCCAGCTGCTGCTGAGCTCCAGCCGCAAGCTGCTGAGCCGACCGCTGCTGGCCAGCGCGATGCTGCAGTCCAACGTGCAGGCCAACGCCGCGACCGTGAACGAGGCGATCCGCATCGACAAGACGATGCAGGAGGCGGTGCTGCGGATGCTCGGCATCGACCGCCCCACGGCCCAGGACGTCCGCCTCGTGAGCCTGGTCATCGAGTGCTGGTACGGCATGCTGAGCTCGGCGCTCAACGGCCGCCTGTCCATGGCCGACGTCGAGGTGGAGATCCACCTCGCCTGCGACCTGCTCCTCGCCGCCCGCTCCAACGCCCCGTGAGCGTCCTCTTTCTCGATCCCGAGCCGTCCCACTGAGCGGGTCTGACCATGTCGGGCCCGCTGGTCTGCCGATTAGATGCGTGGAGAACGAATTCTAGTTGCGCGGGATTCGACCGCGCGGCACGGCAACCATCGTCGAACGGATCTGAGATGGCACGGGAAACCCTGGGGTTGAGCGAGGAGCACCGGGACCTGCGGGATTCGGTGCGGGCCTTCGCGGGACGGCACATCACCGAGACCGAGGTGCGCGCGGCGGTCGACGCCAAGACCGAGCAGCTGCCGCCCTTCTGGGGGCAGCTGGCCGAGCAGGGCCTGTTCGGGCTGCACCTCCCGGAGCCGGTCGGCGGCGCGGGTTTCGGACTGCTCGAACTCGCGGTCGTCCTGGAGGAGCTCGGCCGCAACATGGCGCCAGGTCCGTTCCTGCCGACCGTGCTGGCCAGCGCGGTGCTCGCGGAAGCCGGCCACCACGAGCACCTGCCCGCACTGGCCGACGGCACGGCGACCGGTGCGCTCGCGCTCGGCGACGGCTTCACCGCCGAGCGCGCCGACGGCGGCCTGCTCGTGACCGGAACCGCCACACCCGTGCTCGGCGCCCACCTCGCGGACGTGCTCGTCCTCCGCGTCGACTGCGACGGGCAGCACGCGTGGGTGGTGCTGCCCCGGCGCGCGGCCGAGGTGAGCGAGGTGCCGAGCCACGACCTCACCCGGCGGCTCGCCGCCGTGACGGTGGCCGGGGTGCAGGTGCCCGCTGCGGACGTCCTGGAGATCCCGGCCGATCGACCCCACGACCTGGCCGCCGCGCTGTTCGCGGCCGAGTCGTGCGGAATCGCCGACTGGTGCACCACGACGGCGGCGGAGTACGCCAAGGTCCGCGAGCAGTTCGGCCGCCCGATCGGGCAGTTCCAGGGCGTCAAGCACCGCTGCGCGCGGATGCTGGCCCGCACCGAGGCCGCCCGCGCCTGCGCCTGGGACGCCGCCCGCGCGCACGATTCCCGTGATGCTGCGGACGAAGTCGCCCTGGCCGCCGCGGTCGCGGGAGCCACCAGCGTCGAGGCGGGGTTCAGCACCGCGAAGGACTGCATCCAGGTCCTCGGCGGCATCGGGTTCACCTGGGAGCACGACGCCGGACTCCACCTGCGCCGGGCGCAGACCACCCGACTGCTGCTCGGCCCCACCTTGCACTGGCACCAGCGCGTGGCGCGGCTCGCCCTCGGCGGTGCTCGCCGCGAGGTGTCGGTGGAGCTTCCGCCGGAGGCCGAGGAGATCCGGGCCGAGGTCCGCGCCGAACTGGCCGAAGCCGTTGCGCTGCAAGGGGAAGAGCGCGCGGCGTTCCTCGCCGAGCGCGGCTACACCGCGCCGCACCTGCCGAAGCCGTGGGGGCGGGGCGCCGACGCCGTCGAACAGCTCACCATCGCGGAGGAGATGCGGGCCGCGCAGGTGCGGGCCCCCCACATGGTGATCGGGAACTGGGTGGTGCCGACGCTGATCCGGCACGGCAGCGAGGAGCAGCAGCGCAGGTTCCTCCCGGCGAGCCTGCGCGGGGACATCACCTGGTGCCAGCTGTTCTCCGAACCGGGCGCGGGATCCGACCTGGCCGGTCTGGCCACCAGGGCCGAGAAGGTCGACGGCGGCTGGAGGATCACCGGCCAGAAGGTGTGGACCTCCGTGGCGACCGAGGCGCACTACGGCATCCTCCTGGCCCGGACCGACCCGGAAGCGCCCAAGCACGAGGGGTTGTCCTACTTCCTGCTCGACATGGGCTCCCCGGGCATCACCATCCGGCCGCTGCGCGAGCTCACCGGGGACGCGCTGTTCAACGAGGTGTTCCTGGACGACGTCTTCGTGCCCGACGACATGCTGGTCGCCGAGCCCGGCGACGGCTGGAAGCTCGCCCGCACCACCCTGGCCAACGAGCGGGTCGCGCTCTCGCAGGACTCGTCGCTGGGCGCGGGCGGCGAAGCCCTGCTGGAACTGGCGGCCGAACGAGCCGACGAGCACCGCCTCGCGGTGCTGGGGCAGATCCTCGCCGACGCCCAAGCGGGCGCGCTGCTCGGCCTCCGCCAGACGATCCGCTCGCTGAGCGGGCAGCAGCCGGGCGCGGAGTCGTCCATCGCCAAGCTGCTCGGGGTGGAGCACGTACAGCAGGTGTGGGAGACCGCGATGGAGTGGCAGGGCCCGGCCGCGCTGCACGCCGACCTCGACCGCCCGACCGCGGATTCCCCCGGCGCGACCTGGAAGTTCCTCAACACCCGGTGCCTGTCCATCGCGGGCGGCACTACCGAGGTCCAGCTCAACATCATCGGCGAGCGGCTCCTCGGCCTGCCCCGGGACCCGGAACCGAACCGCGCCGCCTCGGGGGTGGCGTCGTGACCGCAGCTCCGGACCTGACCAGCGCTCCCCGCGAGGACGGTGTCGATGCGGCGGTGGCGGCGGCCCGCCGGGTGATCGAGTCGCTGCTGCGCGCCGGAGGCAGCTCGACGGCCGAGATGGACCGGATAGCCGACCAGCTCAACTCCGTCGCGGACCACCTCGACGAGCACGCACCTGAGCGGGACCAGCGGATGGTCGACATGTGGGCGCGGGAGGACTTCACCCGCCACGACCCCGTCACCGGCCCGGAGAACGCGATCGCACCGCCGCTGCACCTGACCGCTCGGGCCGACGGCTCGGTGCGCGGCGTCCTGACGCTCGGCCTGCCGTACCAGGGCCCGCCCGGCCACGTGCACGGCGGGATCTCGGCGCTCCTCCTCGACCACGCGCTCGGCGTGGCCAACCACCGGGCCGGGCTCCCCGGCATGACGGCGGAGCTGACCCTGCGCTACCACCGGCCGACCCCGCTGTTCGAGCCGCTGACCGTCACCGCTCGGCAGGTCGCCGCGGACGGCCGCAAGATCCGCACGACCGGTGCGATCGAGGCGCGCGGCGAGGTCTGCGTCTCGGCGGAGGGGCTGTTCATCGCCAAGTACCTGCCGCGACCGCGCTGACCGTGGGGGCGGAGCGCGAAATCGCCCGCGCGCCGCCCGGCCGCCCTCCCGCTGAGCGGGACAGAGCGCTCGGCGGGAGGGCGATCGCAGCACTGTTGCGGTCGGGAAGTGCATCGAGCAGGAGGGATCGCATGGCTGTCTTGCGGGACAAGGTCGCGCTGGTCACGGGAGCGGGCCAGGGCGTGGGGCAGGGCATCGCGCTCGCGCTGGCCGGGGAGGGCGCGGCCGTGGCGGTGGCCGGGCGCACCGGGGCGAAGCTGGAAGCCACCTGCGCGCTGATCCGGGAGCGCGGTGGCCGGGCCGAACCGTTCCCGGTCGACGTGGCCGACACCGCCGCCGTCCCACCGCTGGTGGAGCAGGTCGTGCGGGCGCTGGGCGGGATCGACGTCCTGGTCAACAACGCCTACACCGGCAGCTTCGGGCCGCTGCTCTCGATGAGCGACGACGACTTCCAGCGCGGTTTCCGGACCGCGCCGTTCGCGGCGTTCGCGTTCATGAAGGCCTGCCACCCGCACCTGAAAGCGCGCAGAGGTTCGATCATCAACCTCGTGACCTCGGCGGCGGTGCGGTGGGACACCTCGACCTACGGCGCGTACGCCGCGGCGAAGCAGGCGCTGCGCTCGCTGACCAGGACTGCTGCCTCGGAGTGGGGGCGCGACGGGATCCGGGTGAACGCCATCGCGCCCCACGCGCTGTCACCGGGGCTCGCGGCCTGGACGGAGCGGAACCCGGAGGCGGCCGCCGAGTTCGTCGAGTCCATCCCGCTCGGCCGCATCGGCGACTGCGAGGCCGACATCGGGCGCGCGGTCGTCGCCCTGGTCGGCCCGGACCTGCGCTACCTGACCGGCGCCACCGTGCCGCTGGACGGCGGCCAGGCGTTCTTCGGCTGAACCACCCTCGCGGAACAGGAGTGCTTCGTGACCACCACCTCCCACCCCGCCCCGGACGTCTTCAGCCCCGGGAAGATCGGCCCGCTGACCCTGCGCAACCGCACGATCAAGGCGGCCACCTACGAAGGCCTCAGCCACCGGGGGAAGGTCACCCGGGACCTGGTCGACTTCCACGTCCGGCACGCCGCCGGTGGCGTCGGCATGACCACGGTCGCCTACTGCGCGGTGTCCCCGGAGGGGCGCACCGACCGGCACCAGGTCCTGTGGACCCCGGAAGCGCTCCCGGGCCTGCGCAAGCTCACCGATGCCGTCCACGACCAGGGTGCTGCCGCGTCCGCGCAGATCGGCCACGCCGGACCGGTCGCCAACCCCAAGGCCAACGGCGCACCGGCTCTCGCGCCGAGCAGGCAGTTCCAGAAGACCACGCTCAGCTTCGCGCGCGAGGCGACGCCGGAGGACCTGCGCCGCGTCGTGCGGGACCACGCCAGGGCGGCGCGCATGGCGATCGAGGCCGGGTTCGACGCGGTCGAGGTGCACCTGGGCCACAACTACCTGGCCAGCTCGTTCCTGAGCCCGAAGCTCAACCGCCGCACCGATTCGCACGGCGGCGCGCTGGAGAACCGCGCGCGGCTGGCGCGGGAGGTCATGACGGCGGTGCGCGACGCGGTCGGCGACCGGATCGCGATCCTGGCCAAGCTGAACATGGACGACGGCGTGCCGGGCGGCTTCTGGCTCGACGAGGCGATCGCGGTGGCGAGGTGGCTGGAGGCCGACGGTTCGGTCGACGCCCTGGAGATGACCGCGGGCAGCTCGCTGAGCAACCCGATGTACCTGTTCAAGGGCGATGCGCCGCTGGCGGCCTTCGCCGAGGTCATGCCCCAGCCGGTCAAGCTCGGGGTCAAGCTGTTCGGCCGCGCGGTGCTGCGCGAGTACCCCTACCAGGACGGCTACCTGCTCGAGGACGCCCGGCAGATCCGGGCCGCGGTGCGGCTGCCGATGGTCCTGCTCGGCGGCATCACGAACCGGTCGATCATGGACCGGGGGATGGCCGAGGGGTTCGAGTTCGTGGCGATGGCGCGCGCCCTGCTGCGGGAACCGGACCTGATCAACCGCATCCGGGCGGACGCGGGCGTGCGATCGCTGTGCAACCACAACAACCGCTGCATGCCCACGAACTTCACCGGCGCGCGCTGCGTGCTGGTCGACCGCAGCAGTCCCCGGTCGGCGACCTGGGGCACCGAAACCGGATACGTCGGCTGAACCGCCATGAGCAGACGTGACACGATCGCCGACCTGCTGCTGGACCGGCTGGGCGACCACCGTCCCGGCCTGCGCAGCCGGGAGCGGACCTGGACCTGGGACGAGGTGGTCCGGGACAGCGCGGCCCGCGCCGCCCGGCTGCGGCAGCTGCGCGAGGAGGACCGCCCGTTCCACGTCGGGATCCTCCTCGACAACGTCCCGGAGTTCGTCCTCTGGCTCGGTGCTGCGGCGCTCAGCGGAGCGACGGTGGTGGGCATCAACCCGACCCGCCGCGGCTCCTACCTGGAGGCGGAGGTGCGGCACACCGACCTCCAGCTGGTGGTGACCGGTACCGCGGGTTCGGAGCTCCTCGACGGCCTGGACATCGGCGTGCCGCGCGACCGCTTCCTGCTCGTCGACTCGGCGGAGCCACCGGCCCCCGCCGAGCCGTTCCGAGACCCGTCGGTCAGCGCTGCGACCCGCATGCTGCTGCTGTTCACCTCCGGCACCACGGGTGCTTCGAAAGCGGCGATCTGCTCGCAAGGACGCCTCGTCGGCTTGGCCTGCCAGAACACCGCGAAGTACCACATCGGCCGCGACGACGTCTGTTACTGCTGCATGCCGCTCTTCCACGGCAACGCCCTGATGGCGCTCTGGGCACCGGCCCTGCTCGCCGGGGCGTGCGTGGCGCTCGCGCCGAAGTTCACCGCGTCCGGGTTCCTGCCGGACGTGCGCCACTACGGCGCGACCTACTTCACCTACGTCGGCAAGGCGATCGGCTACCTGCTCGATCAGCCGGAACGCCCCGACGACGCCGACAACACGCTGACGCACGGGTTCGGCACCGAGGCCTCCCCCGAGGACCGGGCCGAGTTCCAGCGCCGCTTCGGCGCGACGCTCCACGAGGGCTACGGGTCGAGCGAAAGCGCCGGGATGATCAACCGAGCACCCGCCGGGCCGCCGTCGGCGCTGGGAGTCCCGGCGCACGCGGGTGTCCGCGTGGTCGACCCGGAAACCCGCAAGACGTGCCCGCCCGCGGAGCTCGACGAGCACGGCCGGGTGCGCAACGCGGAGGAGGCCATCGGCGAGATCGTCGACACCGAAGGTGCCGCGAAGTTCGAGGGCTACTACAAGAACCCGGCCGCCAACGCCGAGCGCGTCCGCCACGGCTGGTACTGGACCGGCGACCTCGGCTACCTCGACGGCGAGGGCTACCTGTACTTCGCCGGGCGGTCGGGCGACTGGATCCGGGTGGACGGCGAGAACATCTCCGCCCTGCTGACCGAACGGGTCCTCCGGCGGCACCCGGACATCATCGCCGCCGGGGTCTTCGCGGTGCCCGACCCGCGCTCCGGCGACCAGGTGATGGCGGCGCTGGAAACCCGCGCCCGGTTCGAGGACCTGCACCTCGCGGAGTTCCTCGCCGCGCAGGAAGACCTGGGCCCCAAGGGAGTTCCGCGCTACGTCCGGGTGTCGAGCCAGCTGCCCACCACCGGGTCGAACAAGCTCCGCAAGAAGGAGATGCAGGCCGACGGCTGGCGCACGACCGACGAGGTGCACTGGTGGCAGGGCCGGGGCACGCCGTCGTACGCGCGGATGACCGAGCAGGACAAGCAGGCCCTGCGCGAGCAGTTCGCCGCGAACGGCCGGTCGCGCTTCCTGCCCTAGGACACTTCTTGCCCAAGCATTTGCTTGGTAACCTGGTGGGCGGGTCTCGACCACCGGAGGAAACGCATGGCGGTTCAGCTGGACATGACGGGCCGGGTCGCCCTGGTCACCGGGGGCACCAAGGGCATCGGCCGGGCCATCGCCGCCGCCTTCGCGGCGGCCGGAGCGCAGGTGGTCACCTGCGCGCGCTCCGAAGTGGACGATCCGGAGCCGGGCACGACGCACCTGCGCTGCGACGTCCGCGACCCGGATTCGGTCCGCGAGATGGTGGACCGCCTGCTGGCCCAGCACGGCCGCCTCGACGTGGCGGTCAACAACGCCGGGGGAGCGCCGTACGCGATGGCGGCGGACGCCTCACCGCGCTTCCACGACAAGATCTTCGCCCTGAACCTCTCCGGCCCGCTGCTCGTCGCCCAAGCCGCGAACGCGGCGATGCAGCAGCAGGAAACAGGTGGCGCGATCGTGAACATCTCCTCGGTCAGCGCCCTGCGCCCGTCACCGGGCACAGCGGCCTACGGAGCGGCCAAAGCGGGCCTGGACTCCCTGACCCGCTCCCTGGCGGTGGAGTGGGCGCCGAAGGTGCGCCTGAACTCGATCAACGTCGGCCTGTGCCGCACCGAGCTGACCGGCGACCACTACGGCGGGGACGAAACCGTCGCAGCGATCGAGCGAACCATCCCGCTCGGCCGGATGGCCCGCCCGCAGGAGATCGCCAACGTGGCCCTCTTCCTGGCCTCCGACCTGGCCTCCTACGTGAGCGGAGCAGCGGTGGAGTGCCACGGAGGAGGAGAACCCCCGATCTTCCTCACCGCCACCCAGAACTCCTGACCGGGGTCACCCGGAAGATCGACCCGCACCACACCGCCACGCGGCGTACGTGCGGGCGAGTTGGGCCCGGCCCGGTGCGCCGGAAATGTCACCGGTGGCGGCCCAGTATCCCCACAGACCCGCTATGTGCATCGCGAAAGCCGTGAGGTGTTCGCCATCGGTGAAGTGCACCAGGTGGGCTCGCGCCCATCGTTCTGCCTCGCCGGGGTGGTGACCGGCTTCGATGAGCCGCAGCACGATGAACGCCGCATCGACCCACGGGGCACCGCAGCCGGGGTAGCCCCAGTCGATCACGCGGACCTCATCGTGGTCGATGAGGAACTGCTCGCCGTGCAGATCGGTGTGTGCGAGTCGGTCGCCGCGGGCGAGTTCGGGGAAGGTCCGCGCCCACCGCGTGGCAGCGTCGACGTCCCACCCGTCCACTACGTCGGGAGCTGCGATGGCGAGCTTGTGCCACCAGTCGGTCACGCTCCACCGATCACGAAGCGGGCGCAGGCTCCCACCCGGTTGCGTCCCGATGCGGTTGACCGCCTCGGCGACGAGCGCCAAGTCCGGTGAGCCCGGTGCGAGGCTGGCAGCCCGGCCGGTGACGTGCTCGAAGCCGACGACCAGCCACTCCTCGACGTCCTCCGCGAACAGCACGCCCGGGGACAAGCCGCCGGTGAGCGGCGCGGCGATCGTTTCGTTGCGGAGCCAGCGCATCCGCCGCGACACACCGCGCACGCCTTTCAGGAACACGGGAAGGGCGGTGTCGCGGTGCAGAACTGCGGCGATGTCGCTGTTCTGCCCACCGCGGACCGCGGCAGCGGCCGAGATGGGGCCGACGTGGCCCTGCACGGCGTCCTGCACCGATGCGGGTAGGTCGTTCCAGCTGATCACGTCGGTCCCCTGTTCGGCTACGCGGTGCGGTTCTCGGTGTTCTCGTTGCCGTCGACGCCGGACGCGGCGCAGTTGCCGTCTTCGTGGCAGGTGCCGCAACTGTAAGCATCCGAGGTCCACAGCTCTGGGTCGACGATGTACCCCGCGCGTCGGATCGCGTCGACGGTGCAGTCCCGGACGCTGGCCGGGTTCTTCGAGTGCTCGGGTGCGCCGGGCACGTCTTGCGGAACGTGGTGGATGAACCGTCCCGCCACGCGGTGGCAGAAGGCCTCGTATTCAAGGGTGTACAGGATGAACGCGTGCCATCCGATGTCCACCGGTTTGGACGGGGCGAGGCGGTTGCCGGGGAATCGCGCGCATGCTCCGAGGAACGCAAGTGCCTGGTCCACGATCTGGGCGGCGAATCCGAGTTCGACGTTCTCGTCGATGGTGATGCGATGGCAGAGCCGGTCGAACAGTTCTGCGGAGATGAGCGTTCGAGCGGGTGCGCAGTCGGGGATGACTTCGGTCATGTGCTTACCTCCTCGGCTTGTCCTGGACGTCGAGCGGGTGTGGATGATGTGCGCCGACGACATGACTTTCCGGCGCGAGGTGGAGTCTGGAAACGACGGACCGGATTGCGATATGCGTCCGAGGCATATCCGTGCGTGACAGCCCGTCGTGCTCCCTACACTTTGCCGTGAAACTGGCCGGATGAGGTGAAATGGGCGCGACAGGCCGACGCTCGTGCGAGGGGTGCGGTGCAGGGTTGGCCAACGACAACCCGGGCACCCTCTGCAGTCCCTGCTCGCGTCGATTCGGTCGTCCAGGAATGCGCCGACCAACTGCGAAGGACGATGAGTTCTGGCGGCGCCCTGCGGTGACCGAGGCCCTGAGGTCGCGGCATTTCGGGCAGTTCCTCCACGCCTACCGGCACGAACACCGGCCCGCGCTGACCCAAGCCGAGGTCGGGCGCTGGCTTCACCTGACCCAGGCGCAGGTCAGCCGACTTGAACGGTCGGCGAGCCCGCCGAGCGATCTCGCCAAACTGACCGCGTGGGCCACGACGCTGCACGTTCCCGAACGAGTGCTGTGGTTCAAACTGCCCGAAAGCGCCCCCGCGAAGCCCCGTGCGACGACGGGGTTCGGCTGGTTCAGTGTGCGAAGTCGACCTCCGCGAAGCGGGTCGGTCGGTCTGCCCGATCCGATCGACGTCGATTCGCTCCGGGACATGACGACGACATTTCGCCAGCTGGACAACCGTTTCGGTGGCGGGCACGCACGGGCGATGGTCAGCACCTACCTGGTCGAAGAGGTTGCGCCCGCACTGCACCGGTCTCGAACCGGTGCCGCTCTTCAGGAGTTCGTCGTCGCGGTTGCCGAGCTGAACCAGCTCGCCGGTTGGATGGCCTACGACGTCGGTGACACGATGAACGGTCGACGGCACCTCCACCGCGCGCTGCAGCTGTGCCAGAAGGCGGGGGACTCGGCGTTGGCCGCGGAGATGCTCGCGGGCATGAGCCACCAGGCAGCGCACGCCGGAAACGGCCCCGTCTCGGTCAGCCTGGCGCAAGCCGCGCGCGACACCGCCTCCGGAACCGGACTGGCTGCCCTGGTGTCCGAAACCGCTGTGATGGAGGCTCATGGGCTCGCGCTGCTGCGGGAGAAGCGGGCCAGCATCGCGGCACTTCGCGAGGCGGAGCAGGCCTACACCCGCGCGCCCGAGCAGGACAGGCCGACGTGGCTGGCGTACTACGACGAGGCCTACCTCGCCGCGAAGATGGCCCACTGCCTGCGCGAGCTCGGGGAGCTGGAGCAAGCGGAACGATTCGCTCGTCGCTCCTTGGAGATGACTGCGGGCTACGAACGAGGAAGGCTGTTCAACACCGCGCTGCTCGCTTCGATTCTGGCGGACCTCCGCGAAGTCGAACAAGCTTGTGCAGTCGGACGTGAAGCGTTGCGCCTCGCCAGCAGCCTGAAGTCCGCTCGGACGGTCGGGTATCTGCGGGATTTCGCGCGGCGACTTCAGCGCCACGATTCGCTTCCCGTCGTGGCCGAACTCGGTGAGGAACTCCGAGCGGCCGGGATTCTGGAACGCTAGCCCTTCCGGGTGGCCAGGAGTTTGAAAAGCGCTACCTGCGCCGCTGCCCCGGGGATCTCGCCCCGCTCGATGCGCTCCGGGATCTCGGCCAGCGGTATCCAGGCGACGCGGGCGGTCTCGTTGATGTCGGCGGCCCGGCCGGTGTCCTCAGCGCCTTCGGCGAGGAACAGGAGGTTCTCGAAGTCCGCGCTGCCGGTGATCGGCTGGAAGGTCCCGAACGGTTCGATCGACAGCGGACGCCAGCCCGTCTCCTCCTCGACTTCCCGCACTGCGGTCAGCTCCGGGGCCTCGTCCGGGTCGACGTAACCACCGGGCAGCTCCCAAACCCACTGGTCGAGGATGAACCGGTGCCGGTAGATCAGCAGGACGTGGTCGTCGTCGACAACCACGGTCATGGCCGCTTTGGGCATCCGGAGGACGTACTGCTCGAACCGGACGCCGTCGGGAAGCTCCACCGAGGCGATGCTCAGCTTGAGACGCCGCGTGTCGTCAACGAGCTTTTCGCCGTGGATCGTCCACGTGGTCATCGTGCCGTCGTTCGTCTCCTGAGCCACGCTGCGGAACGCTACCGGAACGCACCGTGCACTCGTGAGTCGCAACGAACGGACAGCAGCTGTGATGCTCCGCCCAGATCCGGGACGCGGCCTCGCGCGGAGGCCACGTCCCGGAGGAGTCGTCAGGTGGTCGGGGTGTCGTCGCCCGCAGCGACGGGTTCCGCCGTCTTGGCCTTGCGCTGTTCGGCTTCGAGGCGTTCCGCCTCTTCGCCGCCGATCGCTTCGCCTCGGTCGACCAGGCCCGCCACGTCCGAGAGCGGGATCTGCTTGAGGACCAGGGCGAGCAGGAAGGCGATGCCGATGAACGGCAGGAGGTACCAGAAGACCGGGGCCAGGGCGTCGGCGTAGGCCGTGACCACGCCGTCGCGGATCGGTTCGGGCAGCTGGCTCAGCGTCTTCGGGTCGAGGGTCGCGGTGGCGGTCGAAGCATCGGCCGCCGACGCCCCCGCCCCGGTGAAGACCGCGGTGAGGTTCTCCGTGAGGCGGGTGGTGAAGATCGTGCCGAACACCGCCACGCCGAGCGCGGCGCCCACCTCGCGGAAGTAGTTGTTGGTGCTGGTCGCGGTGCCGATCATGGCCGCCGGGACCGCGTTCTGCACCACCAGCACGACCACCTGCATGATCAGGCCGAGGCCCGCGCCGAAGACGAACAGGAACACGCAGATCAGCCAGATCGGGGTGTCCGCGGCCAGCGTGGTCATCATGACCATCGCCGCGCCGGTGATGATGGTGCCGAGGATCGGGTAGATCCGGTAGCGCCCGGTCTTGGTGATCATGCCGCCGGAGGCGATCGAGGTGCCGAGCAGGCCCACCATCATCGGCAGCAGCAGCAGGCCGGAGACGGCCGCCGAGGTGCCCGAGGACATCTGCAGGAACGTCGGCAGGAAGCCGATCGCGGCGAACATGCCCAGCCCCAGCGTGAGGCCGATCGCGGTGGCGTTGATGAAGATCGGGTTGCGGAACAGGCTCAGCGGGATGATCGGGTCCGCGGCGCGGGCCTCGGTGATCACGAACGCGACGGCCGAGGCCAGCAGTCCGGCGCCCCAGGCCCAGGTCTCGGGCGCGGTCCAGCCGTGCGCCTTGTCGCCGCCGAAGTCGGTGAAGAAGATCAGGCAGGTCGTGGCCAGCGAGAGGAACAGGACGCCGAGCAGGTCGATCGGCTGGGAGGCCTTCTTGTTCGGCAGGGTCAGCGCCACCAGCGCGATGATGAACGCGCCGATGCCGATCGGGATGTTGATGTAGAACGCCCACTGCCAGCTCAGGTGGTCGACGAAGAACCCGCCGAGCAGCGGACCGCCGACGGCCGACAGGCCGAAGATGCCGCCGAGCGGGCCGAGGTACTTGCCGCGCTCGCTGGCCGGGACGATGTCGGCGATGATCGCCTGCGACAGGATCATGAGCCCGCCGCCGCCCAGGCCCTGCATGGCCCGGAACACGACGAACGCCCAGAAGTCGGTGGCGAAGGCGCACCCCACCGAGGCGAGGGTGAACAGGGCGATCGCCACCAGGAACAACCGGCGGCGGCCGAGGACGTCGCCGAACTTGCCGTAGATCGGCATCACGATGGTGGTCGCCAGCAGGTAGGCGGTGGTGATCCACACCTGGTGCTCGACGCCGCCGAGATCACCGACGATCGTCGGCAGGGCGGTCGAGACGATCGTCTGGTCCAGGCTGGCGAGCAGCATGCCCGCGATGAGCGCGCTGAAGATGATCCAGATCCGCCGCTGGGTCAGCAGCAGCGGGGCGGGAGCGGTCGTGGTCATGGTTTCCGTTCGGGGTCGTGTTCCGGTGCGAGGAGCTCGCGGGCGGCGGTGAGCCGGCGGCCCAGGATCTCCGCGAAGGGGTCGGTGCTGGTCGGGTCGAGGAACTCCCGCGCGGTCGCCCTGACCAGGACCTGGATCAGCTGCACCGCGGCAGCGGCCCGGAGGTCGCCGGGGGCCAGTCCTTCGCGCTGCTCGACGAGCTCCACGTCGGACTGCTCGTCGCGCAGCAGCCGCTCGAATCCCCTGGTGAGCAGCTTGGGCTCCCGCTCGAACGCGGCGCGGACGTCGGCCACGCCCTCGGCGGTGATGCCCGAGGCGTCCCAGCGCTGCACCGCCAGCTCGGCGAGGTCGTCGAGCAGGGTCGGCGAGAGCCCGGGGGCCTCCGGGTTGCCGCGGGCGACGAACCAGGCGGTCAGTTCGTCGTCGTCCTTGCGGGCGGGAACTCCGAGGACCGCGTCGTCCTTCGAAGCGAAGTAGTTGAAGAAGCTGCGCCGCGAGATCCCGACCTGCTCGCAGACCTCTTCAACGGTGAATCCCGACAGGCCGCGTTCCGCGGTCAGCCTGCGGGCGATCGAGGTCACCTGCGCAGCCGTCGCCGCCATACGCCGCCTGCGCATGTTCGTTGCACGATTCATTGCATAGTGCATTATTGCACCCTCGGATGCAGAGTGCATCGAGTTTTGGTGTGGCCCCGGACGCACTCGCGGCCCCCGGGGGCGCGGCAGCGCCCGAGCGCTTCGGGGGATTCGTGAGCGCGGGATTCGGTGAATCAGGGGTATAGAAGGCTTCTATCGGCAATATTCGAAATCGGTCTCCCGCCGTTCAGCTGGTCGCCTGACCTGCCCGTACGCTCGGGTTTTCGTGCGGTGCACGGGTTTTCGGCGCGTTCGGCCGCTTGGTGGGGCGAATTCGGTTCGCTAGGGTTCGCGGTGATCGCCGGGTGACCGGTGACAATTCCCGTTCGGTGGTTCCGCCCGGTGCTGCGCGCATCGCGGCGGGGCTCGACGCTGCCAGGAGGTTGGGGATGAGCGATGCGGTCCGCTCCCGCGAGCGCCTGCCGATCCCGGACGAGGTCGGACCGCCGGCCACCGCGCTGGACGCGCGCGACCAGCGGTTCGAGCCGGTGCGACCGGTGCGCCCGCCGGAATCGGCGCCCAACGTCGTGGTCGTGCTCATCGACGACATGGGGTTCGGGGCGCCCAGCGCGTTCGGCGGGCCGTGCCGGATGCCGACGGCCGAGCGGCTCGCCGACGGCGGCCTGCGCTACAGCCGCTTCCACGTCACCGCGATCTGCTCGCCGACCCGGCAGGCGCTGCTGACCGGCCGCAACCACCACTCCGTGGGCATGGGCGTGACCACCGAGATGGCCAGCGCCGCACCCGGCTACAACGGCATCCGCCCCCGCAGCGCCGCCACGCTGGCGCAGGTGCTGCGCGGGAACGGCTACAACACCGCGGCTTTCGGCAAGTGGCACCAGACCCCGGCCCGGGACGTCAGCGCCGCGGGACCGTTCGACCGGTGGCCGACGGGGGAGGGCTTCGAGAAGTTCTACGGCTTCCTGTGCGCCGAGATGAACCACTGGTACCCGCTGCTGTTCGACGGGACCACCCCGCTGGAGCCCGCGCGCCGCCCGGAGGACGGCTACCACCTCTCCGAGGACCTGGTCGACCACGCCATCGACTGGGTGCGCGACCAGCGGTCGCTGAAGCCGGACCACCCGTTCTTCGTCTACCTGCCGTTCGGCGCCACCCACGCGCCCTACCACGTGCCCCGCGAGTACCGGGACAAGTACCGGGGCGCGTTCGACCACGGCTGGGACCGGCAGCGCGAGATCACCCTGCAGCGCCAGAAGGAGCTCGGCGTGGTGCCGGAGGACGCCGAGCTGGCCCCGTGGGCGGAGGGCGTCCCGCACTGGGACGAGCTGTCGGCCACCGAGCAGCGGGCGGCGGCGTCGCTGATGGAGCTCTACGCGGGCTTCGCCGAGCACACCGACGACCAGGTGGGCCGCCTCGTCGACGCGCTGGAGGAGCTCGACGCGCTCGACGACACGCTGTTCATCTACATCCTCGGCGACAACGGGGCCTCCGCCGAGGGCGGTCTCGGCGGCACGCTCAACGAGCACCGCTTCGCCAGCGGCATCCCGGACAGCGCCGAGTTCATCCTGGACAACGCCGACGCGCTCGGCGACGCCACGACCCACGCGCACTACCCGGTCGGCTGGGCGCTGGCGATGAACACGCCCTACCAGTGGACCAAGCAGGTCGCCTCGCACTTCGGCGGCACCCGCGACGGGATGGTGGTGCACTGGCCCCGGGGCATCGCCGAGCGGGGCGGGATCCGGCACCAGTTCCACCACGTGATCGACGTGGTGCCCACCGTGCTGGAGGCGGCGGGCATCCCGCACCCCGTCGAGGTGGACGGGGTCGCCCAGAAGCCGATCGAGGGCACCAGCATGCTCTACAGCTTCAACGACGCCGACGCGCCGGACCGGCACCGGCTGCAGTACTTCGAGATGGTCGGCAACCGCGGCATCTACCACGACGGCTGGATGGCGGTGACCCGCCACGGAACGCCGTGGGAGATGGTCCAGGGCGAGCAGCGGCGCTACTTCGACGACGACGAGTGGGAGCTCTACGACACCTCGGTGGACTGGACGCAGGCCCGCGACATCTCCGCCGAGCACCCGGGCAAGCTCAACGAGCTCAAGCAGCTGTTCCTGGTCGAAGCGGGCCGCTACGGGGTGTTCCCGCTCGACGACCGGATGACCGAGCGGGAGAACCCGAAGGAGGCCGGGCGCCTGGACCTCATGGGCGAGCGCCGGTCGATCACCTTCCACGCCGGGGCCAAGCGGCTGACCGAGGAGACCGCGCCGAACGTCAAGAACCGCTCGCACCGGTTCACCGCCGAGGTCGAGACCGGCGGGGGAGCGGACGGCGTGATCATCGCCCAGGGCGGTCGCTTCGGCGGTTGGTCGGTGTACTTCCACGAGGGGCGGCTCTGCTACGCCTACAACTACTTCGGCCTCGATGTGCACACGGCGCGGGCGCGCGCACCGCTGGCGCCCGGCCGCCACGAGATCCGGGTCGACTTCGCCTATCACGGCGGCGGTGTCGGCCGGGGCGGCGACGTGACGCTGCACGTGGACGGGGAGCAGGTCGGCGAGGTGGTGGTCCCGAAGACCATCCCGTACTACTTCGCCTTCGACGAGACCTTCGACATCGGTGTCGACCGCGCCACCCCGGTCACCGACGACTACCCGGTGGCCGACAACGCCTTCACCGGCGAGCTGCGCTGGGTCCGCGTCGACCTGGGCGACGACCTGCACGACGCCGCCGACGAGCGCGCCCGGTTCAAGGCCGCCCATGACTGAGCGGGCCTGCTGCGCCCCCTCGGCCGGACGGCCCGAGGCGGCGGCGAACGCCGTCGAGCCCGCCGCTGCTCCGCGCGCGGAGGGCATGGTGCGGCTCGACGGCGGTTCGTTCCTCATGGGCGGCGGGGAGTACCCCGAGGAAGGACCGGTGCGGACGGTTCGGGTCGAGGCGTTCCGGATCAGCCGCACCGCGGTCTCCAACGCGGAGTTCGCCGAGTTCACCGCCGCCACCGGCTACCGCACCGAGGCGGAGCGGTGGGGCTGGTCCTTCGTCTTCGCGGGCCTGCTGCCCGACGACTTCCCGCCCACCCGGGGCGTCGCCTCAGCACCGTGGTGGCGGCAGGTGGAGGGCGCCTACTGGCGCCGCCCCGAAGGCCCGGGGTCCGATGTGGACGATCGTGCGGATCATCCCGTGGTGCACGTGTCGTGGACCGACGCCCAGGCCTACTGCACCTGGGCGGGGCTGCGGCTGCCGACCGAGGCGGAGTGGGAGTACGCCGCGCGCGGCGGGCTGTCCGGCTGCGCCTTCCCGTGGGGAGACGAGCGGGAACCCGGCGGGGAGCACCGGATGAACGTCTGGCAGGGCGTCTTCCCGCAGCGCAACGACCGGGCCGACGGCTGGTACGGGACGTGCCCGGTCACCGAGTTCGCGCCGAACGGCTTCGGCCTGTACAACACCACCGGGAACGTCTGGGAGTGGTGCGCCGACTGGTTCGGCCCGGGACGCCGCAGCGCTCGCGGCGGCTCGTACCTGTGCCACGAGTCGTACTGCCGGCGCTACCGGGTGTCGGCCCGCCAGGGGCTGACGCCCGACACGTCCACCGGCAACACCGGCTTCCGCTGCGCCCGCGACGCGTGAGGAGGAGCCGCATGGAACGCCGGGAGCTGGAGTACTTCCTCGCGATCGCCGAGAGCGGGAGCTTCACCGGCGCGGCCCAAGCGCTGCGCATCGCGCAGCCCTCGCTGTCGCACGCGATCGGCTCCCTGGAGCAGAAGCTGGGCGGCAAGGTCTTCCACCGCCTCCCGCACGGCGTCGCGCTCACCCCCGCCGGGGAGGCGCTGGTGGAACCGGCCCGGCAGGTCATGCGCGACCTCAGCACCGCCGCGGACTCGGTGCGCCGGGTGCTGGGGCTCGCCGAGGGCCGGCTGGACATCGTCGCGCAGACCACGCTCGCGGTGGACCCGCTCGCCGACCTGCTCGGCGCGTTCCTGCGCAGCCACCCGAACGTCGCGGTGCGCGTGTCCGACCACGAGCTGGGGTCGGGCGCCACCAGCGCGGTGCGCAGCGGTGAATCCGAGCTCGGCATGGCCGATTCCGCCGCGGACGGGGTCGCCGAGCTGGAGCACGTCGTGCTCGAAGGCCGCGAGATCCTGGCGGTGCTCCCGCCGGGGTCGGCGGAGCGCGACCGCCTCTGCCGCGCCGAGCTCGCCGAGCTGAACTGGGTCACGACCCCGCGCGGAACGGCGACGCGCGAAGTCATCGAGGACACCGTCGGAGCGCAGGGCGCGAAGCCGCGCGTCGCGGTGGAGACGGCGCACCAGGCGATGGTCGTGCCGCTGGTGCTGGCCGGTGCCGGGGCGACGCTGCTCCCGAGGTCGCTGGCCCGCGAAGCGGGGGAGCGCGGCGCAGTCGTCCGCCCGCTGCGGCCGAGGGTGGTGCGCCGCGGCGCCCTGTTCTGGCGCCGCGGCCCGCTCTCCCCGGCAGCCGCCGAGTTCGTCCGGATGATCTCGTCCTAGGACGTCAGTCGAGGCAGAACTCGTTGCCCTCGACGTCCTGCATCACGATGCACGACTCCTCCTCGCCGTCGGCGGGGAGCAGCCGCACCCGCACCGCACCGAGCGCGACCAGCCGGGCGCACTCGGCCTCGAGCACGGCGAGGCGCTCCTCGCCCACGAGCCCGGTCGCGGCCCGCACGTCGAGGTGCACCCGGTTCTTGGCCACCTTGCCCTCGGGAACGCGCTGGAAGAACAGCCGCGGGCCCACCCCGGTGGGATCGGAGCAGACGAACCACGAGTCCCGCTGCTCGACCGGCAGCGAGTTGTTGTACTCCTCCCAGGTGCTGAACCCCTCCGGCGGCGGCGGTGCCACGTACCCCAGCACCTCGCACCAAAAGCGGCCGACGCGCATGGGTTCCGCGCAGTCGAAAGCGACCTGGAACTGCTTGACCGATGTCATCCGACCAGCTTAGTGGGCGCGCTGATCACCGCGGCCCGGATGTGATCGGTCAGCAGCCGAGCTGGTGGGCGAGGTCGAGGAAGTCGGTCGCGTTGACGTCGAACTCGTCCTCGAAGGACACGTCGGGGGCACCGCCGGGGCCGAACTCCAGCGGGCGGGCCACGAACGCGGTCTGCATGCCCAGCGCGCCCGCGGCGCGGACGTCGTACTTGTGGCAGGCGACCATCATGATCTCCGCCGGTGGCAGGCCGAGGTAGGTCGCCGCCATCCGGTAGGTGACCGGGTCCGGTTTGAACGCCCCGGCCATCTCGGCGGTGAAGACCGCGTCCCACGGCAGACCGGCCCGCTTGGACAGGTTCACCACGGCGGACACGTCCGCGTTGGACAGCGTCGCGACGGTGAAGCGGGTCTTCAGCCGGGTCAGGCCCTCAACGGTGTCCGGCCACGGCACGAGCTTCTGCCAGGCCAGCGCGAGCTCCTCGCGCTCGGGCCCGGTGAAGGTCGTGATGCCGTCCTGCTGCAGCAGCCGGTCGAGGGAGTCGCGGTAGACGGAGTGGACGCTGGTCCACCGGTCGCCGCGGGTGTCCGCGAGCGCTGCGGAGTACGCCGCCCGCCAGCGGTGGACGAAGTCCGCCCAGTCCACCTCGGGGCAGCGACCAGCGCTGATGCGCCGGGCCTCCGCGGTGACCGTCGAGTGGAAGTCCACCGCGGTGCCCTGCACGTCGAACAGCAGGGCCTTGGGCGCTCGTCGCACGGACAACCTCCCCTGTCAGCACGTCCCGGGATCATCGCATCGGCGCGCTGGCCCCGGTGCGGGCGGCTCGCTTGGCCAGGCGCGCCGGGGCGGTCTCCGGCAGGGCCAGCAGGCAGACCAGGGACAGCGTCAGCAGGGCGGCCAGGTAGTAGCCGACGTTGAGCGGGTTGCCGGTGGTGGCGATGATCCGGTTCGCGATCATCGGCGTGATGCCGCCGCCGAGGACGGCGCCGAGGTGGTAGCCGAGACCGACCCCGGACTGCCGCTTCTCGCGGGGGTAGACCTCGGAGAAGTAGGTGTACATCGGCCCGAAGAGCACCCCGGTCCCGGCGAAGCCCAGGACGACGGCCGTGTTGACCGCGGCGACGGTGCCCGCCGAGGAGATCGGGAACAGCACCAGCGCCGCGGTCAGGGACAGCAGGACACCGGTGAGCATCACCGGCTTGCGCCCGATGCGGTCGGACAGCCACGCCGAGGTGATGTTGAGGACCGCGTGGCAGGCCAGGCCCAGCAGGGAGCCGTTCACGATCGCCTGCCGGGGCAGCCCGAGCCCCTCGGGAGCGCTGGCGGTGGCGTAGGACAGCATGAAGGTCACCAGCGTGAAAGTGGTTGCGGTGAGCCCGATGTTGATCCCGGCGGTCAGCCCGATGCGGCGCCAGTCGGACCTGATCACGTCCAGCAGCGGTTGCTTCGACCGGCTGTCGTGCTCCTCGTCGGCGACCATCGTCCGGAAGACCGGGCTCTCCGCCACGCCCTTGCGCACCCACAGCCCGAGGAGCAGGACCAGCCCACCGGCCAGGAACGGCAGCCGCCACCCCCAGTCCCGCACGTCGTCGTCGGGCAGGAACAGGACCAGGGCGAAGGCGAAGTTCGCCATGATCGTCCCGATCGGCGAGCCCAGGGCCACGAACGAGCCGTACACGCCGCGCCGGTGCACGGGCGCGTGCTCGATCGCGAGCACCGCGGCACCGGCGCTCTCCCCACCGCGCGCGACGCCGTGCAGCAGCCGGAGCGTGACGAGCAGGAGCGGCGCGGCGACGCCGAGGACGGCGTACGAGGGCAGCACGCCCATGCCCAGCGTGGCCAGCCCCATCAGCAGGAACGCGGCGGACAGCGCGGTGCGGCGGCCCTTCCGGTCGCCGATCCAGCCGAACACGGCGGCACCGAGAGGGGCCATCACGAACCCGGCGGCGAAGGTGGACAGGCTGAGGAAGGTGCCCAGCCAGGCGTCGCCGGTCTTGAAGAAGACGTCGCCGAACACCAGCGCCGCGGCCGTGCCGTAGATGGTGAAGTCGTACAGTTCGAGGGAGGTGCCGACCCCGGCGGCCACCCCCACCCGCAGCACGCTGGAAGACCGCTCCGCGGATCGGGTCGATGTCATCAGACGTCCTCACGCAAGGTCAGTGGTGACCGACACGTTAGGAAGTCGCGAAGACCGCACCCAGTGGTGAATCCCGCAGCGGGATAGGGGATTCCTGTATTCAGCTTCTCCAACCTCGTTCTGCGCGGCGGTGCCGGTAGCGGAACCTCAGCGCCCGCCCGGACTCCGGGTGCCCAGCCTATGCATGACCAATACACGGCAGTTGGGCCATCTTCGCCGGAAGGAACCCCTGAGGGGTGGGCACCGTGAACCCGCGGCGGTGCGAGTTGCGAGGGCGGGTTGTGAGCCTGCGGCGTATGCGACACCTTGTTGAGGTGCTGCACCAGGACTTGCGGTTGCGGACCGGAGCAGGATGGAGAACTCGTCGAAGTCGACTTGCGGCGGGCCCGGAAAGCAGGCAACCCCGGGGCCGCTTCCCGTCGGTGGTCCGACGGGCCGAACCGGACGCAGTTCGGGGCCCCGGGGTCGGGTAGCTGCCTGGTATTCGCCGACCGCTCACCCGCGTCGCGTCCCGCAGGACGATCGCACGCCGGGTCGGCTGGAGTGCCGTGGGCGGTCCTAGCGGACAGCCACCTCACAAGTCCTGTTGGTATTCAACGTCGGACCACCTCCTTTCCTGTGTACCGAGGAGGCTAGGCGGCGGCCCACCGCACCGGCAACAGATTTTTTCCAGCACCGGATTGCCCGTTCTCCCTCCAACCACCCGAGGACATCAGCGCCGGGTGAGACGTCGTGCCGAACCGGAGCTGCGCCACCTGAAGCCGGAAGAGCGCTTCGCCGACGCGATCGGGGAACGACTGGAGTGAGTGGCGGTGCGCTTGGGGCGCGAGGTCGTGGCTCGCTGCGGCCGTGGTTCCGGTGCGGCTGCCGCAGAGCGCGAGCGACGCAGCACCCGCTCGCCCGGCGTTCCGGACGCGTGCCGGTCCGGGCGGTGGGTGACGGCGACCGCCGCAGCTGCCAGGGGGACGAGCGCGGCTGCGGCGGTGGTGACCCACGACGTCGCGCTGGACAGCGGGTATTCGAGCGTGACGAGTCCGACGGCGATGGCGGGGAGCCCGGCACCCAGGTAGAACGCCAGGTTCAGCGCGCCGGTGATGGCGCCGCGCTTGCCCGCCGGTGCGACCGCGTCGACGGCCGCCGCCGCGCCGCTGTAGGCCAGGCCGTGCCCGGCTCCGGCCACGATCGCCGCGAGCAGGGTGATCGGGAGCGAACCTCCAGCGGTCTTGGCCAGCAGGGCGAGGCTGGTCAGCAGAGCGCCGAGCCCGACGAGCTGCGCGGAGCGCGTGCCGAGCCGGGGCACGAGCGGCTGGGTCAGCACCGAGCAGATCAGCACCGCGCCGAGGATGCCGCCGGTCACCGCCTGGTCGCTCTGGCCGCTGCGGTCGAGGAGGGCCGGGATGACCGCCAGGAACAGGCCCGCCGCCGTCCAGGCGAGGAACCCGGTCGCCGCTGCGGCGGCGAAGTGCAGCCGGGCCCCCTGCGGGATCTCCGGGCGGGTCGGCGCCCACCGAGCGGTCCGCGGTGCGCGTCCGGAGAGGTTCGCGACGAGGTGCCAGCCGATCCCGAGCAGCGCCAGGTGCAGGACGAACGGCAGGAGCTGCGGTGCCGGTGCGTGCTGGGCGAGGATGCCGCCCGCGATCGGTCCGGCGGCGGTGCCCGCGACGAAGGCCGTGCTGGCCAGCACCGCGCCGTTGAGCCGGGCCCGCTCGCTGATCAACGTGGTCGCCGCCCCGGTCGCCGCACCCAGCGCGAGCCCCTGCGCGGCCCGCCCGACCAGCAGCCACCCCAGGCCGGAGGCGAAGGCGAAGCAGGCCGAGCCGAGCGCGGCCAGCGCGATGCTGGCCCGCAGCACCGACCGCGGTCCCAGGGCGTCCGACGCCGACCCGAACAGCAGCAGCGCGGGTGCGCTGACCAGCGCGAACGTCGCGTAGATCAGCGTCATCGCGAGATCGCTGATCGCGAAGGCCCCCTGGTAGGCCGGGTACAGCGGACTGGGCAGGTAGGCACCGGCGGTGAGCACGACCAGCACGTACACGCCGGTGCGCATCTCGCGGGCGCGGTCGACAGGAGGGTTCGGCATCGTCACGGCATCCAGGCTGCCCGTCGAGACCCGGAAGGAAAATCAAACGATCTTCGAGATGACCGTGCAAAATAGTTGAATGATCGATCCGAAGCTCAAGGTGCTGCAGATGGTGGCCCACCACGGCACGGTCACCGCCGCTGCCGCCGCGCTGCACTACACCCCGTCGGCGGTCTCGTACCAGCTGCGCCAGCTGGCCGAGGAACTCGGCGTCGAGCTGATGACCCAGCGCGGCCGCGGCATCCAGCTGACCGCGGCGGCCCGGACGGTGCTGCGCCACGCGGAAGCGCTTCAAGCGCAAGCCGAACGCGCCTACGCCGAGCTCGCGTCGATCGCCGACGAACCCAGCGGTTCGTTCACCCTGTGCGGCTTCTCCACCGCTGCCACCAACCTGCTGCCACCCGCCGCTGCCGCCTTGCGGGAGCGCCACCCGCACCTGCGGGTCCGGGTGATCGAAGCCGAACCGGCCCGGTGCTTCGACCTGCTGCTGGCCGGGGAGGCCGACCTCGCCCTGGTGATCAACTCGGCGGACACCCCGTCCACGGCCGACGAGCGCTTCGACCAGCAGCCGCTGCTCGACGACCCGCTGGACCTGGTGGTGCCCGCACGGCACCGCCTGACGGAGCTGCGCGCGGTGACCCTCGCCGACGCGGCCGACGAGCCGTGGATCGTGGCGCTCCCCGGCGGCGCCTACCACGACCTGGTCCGAACGGCCTGCATGGCGGCCGGGTTCACCCCGAACATCGCGCACTACGCCAACGAGTGGGACACCGGAGCGGCCCTGGTGGCCCACGGCTTCGGCATCATCCTCGTCCCGCGCCTGGCCCGCCTGCACGACGACTGGCCCGTCGTCCGCCTCCCCCTCCACGGCGAACCGGCCCCGGCCCGCCGAATCACCGCGGCAACCCGCCTCGGCCACCGAGAACACCCAGCGGTAACGGCATCCCTGGAAGCGATCCGCGCCACGGCCTCGGCCCTGCTCCCGCCGCCCGGATAGGTCGACGTCTACCGGCCCCTGGTTTCGGTGAAGCGGGCTGAATGCGTCGCGCCATGGATTCCTAACGGCTTGATCTAGTCGGATTCGTCCAGCTCGAACCGTTCGGAGATCTCGCCGGTCGCGCCTGTGCACGGTCGCGAGGAACAGCTTCGCCGCACCTGCTAGCTAGGGGAGGGCACGAACTCCTCGTCGTGGGATGCGAGGCTAGACGGATGGAACCCCGAGTCGCGCTGCTCCGACTTACCGGCGTTATGCGCGCGAAGCTGCTGAACGAGTCCTTGCATCTTTTTGATAGTCCAGCTTTCGCTTGTCCACTTCCGCCCGTCAAGGACTGGAAGCTCCGGCGTCGCTACCTTGTGGTATTCCTTGACGCCGTAAATAGCTCTCAGGAGTGTGTCGTTGGCCTGGGGATAGCGGTCCCTGGTAAGCGGGTGAGCTCGTACGAACGGCGCATCGAAATCGAAGAGTTTTATCCACTGCCAGACCTGGTGTCATTCTCTAGAATAAGTGCACAGCTTAAGAGTGACGCTGCTTTGTTGCGATTTGATGGTCCACTTACTACGGGGCTCGGAAGTCGTGTGATTTCTGCTATCAGTCAGGAGCTCCCGGCGCTCGCCGGAATTTTGCAACAGCTGCTGAGGAAGGTGGCGCTTCCGCTGCCGACTGGAAATGCCACCGAGAATTCGATAAGTCAGCGCGATGCGAGCAATGTCCTACTGACTGCCTTCTCGATGGGACGCGATATTATCAGAGAATGGCCGTCATCCGTGGATTCGGATCGATTCTATCGGGATATACCGGGTGAGGCTGTACCTCACGAGGATGACCTGATTCGTAACGACATGGGGTATGTTCCTGGCTGGTCGCACGGCGGCTCCATTGATTATACGATTAGGAGATATGGCAGAGGTGAGCGCAAGCTGCTGATTTACTATGCAAACGCGCGAGAGCTGGAACGGCAGACTGGGGTGGATCTAATCTACTGGAACAAGTTCCATGGCTCATTTGTTCTTGTTCAGTATAAGAAGTTTAATTCTAGCGGAGAGGAGCTGACGTATTGGCCAGACAGTGATAAGAACTTCGGTCGTGAGTTGTCTCGGATGCGCACTATTGACGATGCATGTAAAACTAATGTCCGGCATGACGACATACATTTGATTCAATCGGCGACCTTCTTTAAGTTTTGCGACCCGGTTCCCTTTGATCCTGGGACTCAAGACCTTGTGCCAGGAATGTACCTCTCTCGTGAACATGTTGAAGCTTTGATGGAGGTCGATCTGCAACCTGGACAGAAGGGGCGTAGAATTGATTACAGGTCGACTCCCCGTTACTTGAACAACACGCTCTTTACGGGATTGCTGGGTGACGGTTGGATCGGTACACGTGGCGCTGCGACCGAACTCGTTGCGCAACAGATCGAAACTAGCACTAGGCAGGGGAGAGCGGTTGTTGCCGGAGTCAGCTCAGACAGGCTCGGCAATTCGCGCGTTGGTTCAGCCTGAGCTGTACCGGCTAGTTCGTCAGTCATGCAGCAAGATCTTTAGTTGGGATGGCGGGAAAACCGGGGGCGTATACGGGATGATATGTCGATGCAGACCGCGTCGAGTGTGGTCAGCCCGCGTCCTCATCGGCGAGACCGGGGGAGGGGCCAGCAGTTCGGGCGGGAGTGGAGGTAGGCGTCGTCGACCGCGAGGGTCGCGGTTGTGATCGCCATGGAGCCCAGGCGGCGCGCAGGTTCTCGTAGATACCACCGCCCTCGTCGCCAATGCCAGTACCGAGGGAGCCGAGACCAGGCCGACCTGCTGTAGGCCGCTCGGGTCGTGCAGCCTCCGATGCGCCGAGGAGGGCTGCCAGGCAGACCATCACTTAGGTGCTCACTTGGCTAGCTCCGGAGCCGAGGGGCAAAACCTGGAACGGCAGCAGAGCAGAGGCCAGCGCGCCGAGGGGCGCCACCGGCCGGGTGGCCACCATGCGCCGGGGTGTGCGGGCATAGGTGGATCTATGTCAGCGGGCGGTTGACGGAATTGGGCAAGAGCGGTCTCGAGATGCCGATCACCCTGGTCGCCTGGCGGGTTTCGCGCAGTAGAAGGCGGTCCCGTAGCGGTTGTTGGAGACCAACAGTTTGGTGGATACGGAGGGCAAGGGGCACCGTTCGCGTTGACCGATGCGAAAACCCTGCAGCACCGGTGCCTTTGGTGGCCGTCCGCACTATGACATCGGTCCTGCTACTGCCGTTCCGGTCGCGGTTTGGAAGAAAGGCCCTCCGGGGCTAAACTCACGATGCCTACCTACGCTACCTCGTCTGAGGCGATCGCCGTCTCTTTGAGGGACCGGATTACCGACACGATGCCGTCAACCTCGGCGTCGGTGAACAGGTCTTCGGGACCGGATGGAGCCCATGACGTGAACGGCGACTCATAGAGCGCTTCGACCTCGACGATGCCGTTGCGACACACGTGGTCGATGATCATCTGGAGGAAGTGTAGTTGGTTCGCGGTGAACGTCTTGCCCTGCTGAAAGTGGTCGAACGCCCGCACCGCGGACTCCCGTTCCAGTCCGGTCATCGAGCGCAGGAAGATCCCGAGACCACCGCGTTCGTGCACGAGGTCGAGGTCCGCGGAGGTTGCCAGGCCGTTCTCAACGAAGACTTTCTGCAGTTCAGCAAGGTCGGTCGTGGTGATCTGCCGGTTCCTCCGGAGCTTCTGGACGACCATGTTGTCCTGGTGGGTGTTCAGGTAGATCCGGATCTTGTGCTGGAACAGGCTGAAGTCGGTGCCGAGGTTCATGCCGCTCAACGAAGCGGAGGTCAGCTCGCCCAACTCGTCTTCGAAGTCGGTGTAGACCGGGTTCCGCTGCGTCGTCTCGATCAGCCGGACGAGTCCGCGCAGCTTGCGCCGCATGTTCTCGAGCATCGGCAGCGTGACATCCTGCCACCACTCGTCACCGCTGATCTCGTCGAGGAGTTCCTGCTGTGCCCTGATTGCCGGAATCCTCGTTGAATCGAGCAGTGCGGAAGCGATCTCGCGCACCTGGTCACGCAACCTGTCATACCCAGGGTCGCCGTGCAGGATTGCCAGCTGCAGCCGGAGCGTGAGCAGATCGAAGCGCTTGGCTTCCTCCCCGTTGTCGGTGGCTTCGCGGAACGCGGTCGGCAACCCGGCGAGGTGGTCGACGACCTGTGCGTGCGCTTCGGGGGTGAACTCCAACCAGGCGGAGAAGTCAGCGAAGGTGTCGAAGTATTCCCGGTGTGGCCGCACCAGGAAGTTGTCCGGGTTCATCTGGACAACCTCGTCGTGGAGCCGTGTTGCCAGATCCCAGCGCAGTCCCGCGTCACTGTGCGCACCATCGGAGTCAGGTTTTGTCGTGCGCTGGGAGTCCTCGATCTGACCGTCGAGAATCTGCAGCAGATCCGCCCGTTTCTCGAACAACCGCTGCGCCAGCGACGGCGGGATGTTGCCTTCCGCAGGCGGCATGTCCTGCCGGAAGAACTCGAGGTTCTGGCAGACGTCGAAGACGTAGAACCCGTCCTTGCTCTTGTTCGGCCCGAACAGGTCGGGTGCGAGTCGGGTTCCGCGGCCAAGCATCTGCCAGAACTTCGTCTTTGACCGCACGAGCTTGAAGAAGACGAGGTTGACGACCTCGGGCACGTCGATGCCGGTGTCGAGCATGTCGACCGAGATCGCGATCTGCGGGTGCTTGGCCGGGTCGGAGAAGTCGTCGATGAGGCTCTGCGCCTTCTCCTTCTTGTAGGTGATGACCTTCGCGAACGATCCCTTGTAGTGCGGGAAGTTCGCGTCGAACCGTTCGGCGATGAACTCCGCGTGCTTGCTGTTGGCCGCGAAGATGATGGTCTTGCCGAGCGTGTCACCGCCGTCGACCTTGAGGCCGTACTTCATGAGGGTCTGCAAGACCTTGTCAACGGTGTCGGCGTTGAACAGGTACTTGTTCAACTCGGCGGAGCTGACCTCGGCTGGCGGTCCGTCGTCGCCCCAGTCGAGGGCTTCCCACTCTTCTTTTTCCTCTTCAGAGAGCTCGTCGTACTTGATCCCGTCGCGCTGGAACTTCAGCGGCACCTCGACCGCGCGGGGCGGCACGAGGAAGCCCTCGTTAACGGCCTCGTCGAGACTGTACACGTCGGTGGGGACACCGTTTTCGAGCTGGAATACCCGATATGTGTTGCGGGCGATCTCATCCTTGGGCGTGGCGGTTAGCCCGACGAGCAGCGCATCGAAGTAGTCGAAGATCGACTTGTACTTCTGGAAGATCGACCGGTGGGCCTCATCGATGACGACCATGTCGAAGAACCCCGGCCCGAACACCCGCCGGCCTTCCTCGTCGACCTGGTTGATCAGGTTCATGATCGTCGGATAGGTCGAGACGAACACGCGGGCGTGCGGGTCCTTTTCCTGCAGCAGGTTGACCACCGGGGTACCAGGCAGGTGCTGCTTGAACGCGTTGGTCGCCTGCTTTACCAGCGCGGTGCGGTCAGCGAGGAACAAGATTCGGCTCGCCCAGCCAGCCCGCATCATCAGGTCGGTCAGGGCTACGACGGTGCGGGTCTTACCGGTTCCGGTCGCCATCACCAGCAGCGCATGGCGCATTGAGTCCTGCTCGAAGGACTCGGCGATCCGCCGAATTGCACGCGACTGGTAGTAGCGTCCCGCGATCTCCTCGTTGATCGGCAGCTTCATGAGGCTACGACGACCCGCGCGACGCTGGATCACCTCACGCAGCTGGTCCTTGGTGTAGAAGCCCTGAACCTGGCGTGCCGGATAGTTGAGGTCGTCGTAGAAGTACGTGTCGTAACCGTTGGTGTAGAAGATCAATGGCCGCTGCCCGTAGCGGGCTTCGAGTGCGTCGGCGTAGAGCTTGGCTTGATGCTGGCCGGTCCTGGCGTCCCTCGTGGTGCGCTTGGCCTCAACAAGTCCGAGCGGCTTGCCGTCGTCGTCCCACAGTACGTAGTCGACCTTGCCCTTGCCGGATGGAGCGGCAGACTCCGGCAGTCCGGACACCGGGAACTCGCGATCCTCCGGCTTGTCCAGGTCCCAGCCTGCTTCCTTGAGCAGCAGGTCGATGAGATGGGTGCGGGTTTCCTTCTCGTTATAGTTGTGGGTGTCCGGGATGGACGTGTTGGCAGCCTTGGCAGCCTTGATCTGCTTTTGCAGCTCGACGATCTCGGCGCTGAGTTCCTTGGCCTTTCGTCGTTCCGCCGCAAGCTCCTCGGCCTGCGCCGCGGCTTTCTCGGCCTGCTCCTTGAGTTCCCGCTGCTTCTTGATCCGCACCTCGGCGGGCACCGGACGCGGGATCACGGAGGTGTCGAACTGACGCCCCGGCGCGGGGAGGTTCTGCTGGTCGCGACTGTAGGTGCGAGCCATCCAGTACAGCACGTGGAACAGCTCAGCGAGCACGCGCACGGAATCCCGGTTCGCGACTGGCGCTCGCCGATGCACCGCGTGGTTGCCCTGGAGCCGGATCACGTCCATCTTCGCCCGGAGTCCAGGACCCGCGACCTTCACGAGCGTCGGCTCCGCGATCATCGACGCCAGGTCCGTCCGATACGGCCGCTTCACCGAAGCATCCGCGTCGAAGATCCACTCCAGCGCGAGTTCGAGCACCCGGCGCGAGTAGAACGCTGACGCCCGAGGGTCAGCGAACGCCAACCGTTCGGCCTGCACGGCTTCCCGATGGAGATCCGGCCACTCAGCCTGCAGGAACCCGAAGTTACTCACAGTCGCGACTCCCCCACTTCAGCGTGACGTCGCGATCAGGCTACCGGAGTGATCTCCTCCGTCCACAGCTCCCCGCGGAAGGCGCGGTGTTGCAGGGAAGCGAACAGGGCGTCGAGCTCAGCGAGCGCGTTCAACATAGTTACCTTGTGAGAATGAATTCTTGCGTTGCGTCGAACGAACTCTCTCTGCAAGTCGAGCGGGGGAAGATAAAAGCTAAGGGACTTCACATCGGATTGGTTGATGCTTGCCTGGTTGACAGCCTTCTTCGCTGCTGAGGCAATTTGCCCCTTGATGTGCCCGCTTTGCAGTACTGTGTTCACAAAGGCAGGATCGGCGAGTTTCCGGTCTACGGAAAACCGCATCATGTTTGATTCATAAAGGGTCGGTTCGCTGAGCCCTTCAACGAGGGCGCTCTTGCCTAGGTATTCCAAGCTATTGACTCGATTAATTAGGATATCCCCCTCCTTGAGGAAGTATTGTTCCGCTTCCTTGTCACTTACTGAGACTCGCTTGAATTTGCCGTGGTCGATCAATTTGCCGGAGTAGAAAGAATCGATGCGCACGATCGGATACCCCGAGCCATAAAATTTCTGCGGTTTGTAGAGGCCATTTTTTGGGTTGTCGACTATCATGTCGCCAAGTTTTGTTTCGGTCCATGCCCGTGGATTGCTGACGGGATCGCCGAACATGTCGAGGAAGATGGACTGGGAAAGCTCGTTAAGCAAGGCAATTGCCTCGCGCCGCTTGGCGCGCAACGAGTCCACGTGATTCAAAATCCGCGTGATAAGCCGCTGCTCGGGTAGTGGCGCGAGCGGAATAGGTAGATGTCGAACTACGTCGCGTGTGACACCTTTAATTGTAGCTCCACGCGCTCGATTTGCAAAGTAGGATGCCTGTGATCGAATATAATGCCATAGGTACCGCGCGTCGAGCTTTTCGGGGTTTGTGCGGACCGCGGTGATGTCTTGACTGAAGCAGATAAGGGAACTAGGCACCACGGCGGCCTTTCCAAGGCTTGTGCGGGTGACAAGCAGCAAGTCGCCCTTTTTGGCAATGCCTGTGGAAGATTCGCTAATGGCTTGGTCTGTAATCATATAACGAGGCAGAATTGATCCGTCTTCGTCAAGGTCTGCGCCTGTGACCCACGGAATCCGTCCCGAATAATAATCTGCTCGGTTCCGATCAGGCGTGCCGCCGCTATGAAATTCGGCTACCTCATGAAGGGGAACCAACTCAAAAGTCATCCCAGCATCCCCTTGAGCTCGCTCATGCCCTGCTGGATTTCGGTCTCGATTCGATCAAGCTCGTCCAGGATCTCGCCGGGCGCTCGGTGCTCGACTTCTTCGTGGACGATCTCTTTGTAGCGGTTGATGCTGAGGTCGTAGCCCTGCGCGACGATCTCTTCCTTTGGGACGCAGAAGCTCTGTTCGGTGCGTGCGCGGTCCTGTTCGCTGCCGCTGCGACGGTGCCATCGGGCCAGGACGTCGGGGAGGTTGTTCTTGGTGTGTTCGTCGTCGGTCAGTGCACCGTCGACGACCGGACCAAGCTTCTCCGCGCTGAGTAGTGGGGTGCGCTTGTCGTCGAGGCTGAAGCCGTCCGCGGTGACGTCGTAGAACCAGACCTTGTCGGTGCCGCCGCTGTTGGTTTTGGTGAAGAACAGGATCGCGGTCGACACTCCCGCGTAGGGCTTGAACACGCCGCTGGGAAGCTTGACCACTGCGTCGAGTTTGTGATCCTCCACCAGCAGTTTCCGCACGGTCTTGTGGGCCTTGCTGGATCCGAACAGCACGCCGTCCGGCACGATCACCGCGGCCCGGCCGCCGTTCTTGAGCAGCCGCAGGAAGAGCACGAGGAACAGCAGCTCGGTCTTCTTAGTCTTGACGACCTTCTGCAGGTCGTTTGCGGTCGCGTCGTAGTCGAGGCTGCCTGCGAACGGCGGGTTCGCGAGGATCATCGAGTAGCGGCTGGCGTCGTCAGCAACGTTCTCGCCGAGTGAGTCGCGGTACCGGATGTCCGGGTTCTCGACCGCGTGCAACAGCATGTTCATGCTGCCGATCCGCAGCATCGTGCTGTCGAAGTCGAAGCCGTGGAACATGCTCTCGTTGAAGTGCTTTCGCTGTTCCGGCGCAAGTAGCGCGTCGCGGTGTGTGCGCTCGACATACTCGGCGGCGGCCACCAGGAACCCGGCCGAGCCACACGCGGGATCGCAGATCTCGTCGCCCGGCTGAGGCGCCATCATCTCGACCATCAGCTGAATGATGTGGCGGGGTGTGCGGAACTGGCCGTTCTGCCCGGCAGTCGCGATCTTGCTGAGCATGTACTCATACAGATCGCCCTTGGTGTCTTTGTCGCGCATGTCGATGTCGCTGATCATCGACACGGCCTTCGTCAGCAGGTTCGGAGTAGTGATGGTGAACCGCGCGTCCTTCATGTGGTGCGCGTAGGTCGAATTCTCGCCGCCGAGGTTGCGCAGCCACGGGAAGACACCGTCCCGGAGTGTGGTCAGCATGTCCTCGGGGGCCTTGTTCTGGAACACCGACCAACGGAGGTGCTGTGTGTCCTCGGTGTAGAGCAGGTTCTCCGCCGGTTTCTCGGCGCGGCGCGCCTTGCGCTCTTTACCCTGTTCAATCTGGTCAAGGCGACGGATGAACATGAGGTAGGTGATCTGCTCGATCACCTCTAGTGGGTTCGAGATCCCTCCAGACCAGAACGCATCCCACAGCCGGTCGATCTTGTTCTTCAGCTCACCTGTCACCACGCGAGCAGGCTAGCGCAGCGTAAGAAGGTACTGGCGAGCGCGTGGTCGCATGTCATCAGGCTCCTGATGCAGGTCGGCTCCCCTCGGCTGCAGGGGTGGGAGGACGGCGAACCCTGCCGAGAGCACCCGGTCCGGCGCCCCTCGGCGGGGTTCCGCGTGGTCAAACCCAGACGAGGTGCAGGTTCGCACGCCTGGACAGGCGGTCCAGTGCGGCCTCGGCGGACTGGAAGCTGGCCCGCAGCTGGCCGGAGGCGCTGACGACGTCGGCGCCGTCGTCGAAGGCCATGCCCCAGTACTCGACGTGCCCGTCCTGCCGATCGCCGACCTCCTCGCACAGCGCGAACACCCGAGGAGCGTTCTCTCTCGCAAGCTCCTGCAGAGCGGCCATGAACTCCTCCCGGCTCCACAACGGCAACCCCGGCATAACAACCTCCCTGTGATCCAGGTCACGACGAAGCTAACGCTAGTGCTAACTTGTTAGCTAATCGATTACCGAATTGAGTGGACGTCCTGGCTGGTCACCCGAAAGGGGCGCGATTCGGAGCGGCACACTTGAACTTCCGGCGTGATTGGAGGCAGGCGTGGTTGAGCGTGGCGATTCCTCGGCGCTGCGATGGCTGATTGGCAACGAACTCCGGCGCTACCGAATCCAAGCGGGGCGCACTGTGTCGGATGCGAGCGGTGTGCTCGGGTGCAGTCACGCCAAGATCACACATCTGGAAACGGGGCGCTACCAGCAACAACCGTCGGAGATCGCGGCGCTGCTGGAGTTCTACGGCGTTCCTCGGCATGACACCGATCGGCTGGTCAGCCTGACTGGTCGCTCTGACGCTCGTACCTGGTGGGCGCCCTGGGCAAACGTGGTTCCGGACTGGTTCAAGACCTTTGTGGGGCTCGAAGGGTTGGCGAAGTCCGAGTTCGACTACGAGACAGCGCTGCTACCTGGGCTGCTGCAGACGGAGGAGTACGCTCGCGCGGCGACCATGGCAACCGGCTTCGTGCGGCCAGATCACAGTGAGCGCTTCGTGTCGTTCCGCTTGGCTCGGGCTGACCGTCTGGTCGCGGCTCAGCCCCTCGACTTCCACGCTGTGATTGAGGAATCGGCCCTGCTTCGTCGTATTGGTGACGATGAGGTCAGGCGTGATCAGTACCGTCATCTCCTTGGGATGGCGGAACGATCGAACGTGACGATTCAGGTGATCCGTCCCCAGGATGGGCCGCATGCCGCGGTGAGTGGGCCGTTCTTCGTGTTCGAGTTCGATGCCGCCAAGCCCATTGGTTACACGGAGTTGCTGGACGGCGCCGTGTATCTCCAGGACCCCGATCAGGTGGCCACCTATATGATGACTGCGAAGAACCTTCAGGAAACTGCCATGCAGCCTGATGAATCGCTCGCGCTGATCAGGAAGCTGGTAAAGACGTGACGCGGAGGCGGACAGTGAAGGTCAGCCCATCCAGCTTGCAGTGGCGAAAGTCCAGTCGTAGCGGCAACAACGGTGCTTGTGTGGAGGTGGCCGCCGCCGCTGACTTGGTCGCGGCGCGGGACTCGAAAGATCCGGACGGGCCGGTGCTGGTGTTCTCTCGTGCCAGGTGGGCGTCCTTCCTGGCTGGGCTGAACGAGTGATGTGCCGCTGATCACGTGATCATCTTTCGTGTTTGATCGCGTGTAATCTGCCGGGTTCGCTAGCTTTACCTCCGGTCGATCGATCGGTGCCGGAGGGGGCTACGGATGGCGGACGCGCAGATGTCGGGGGACCTGGGGATGGGGGCAGGAGCAGCCCTCGGCTTCGTCGGCGCTGGTGTTGCGCTGGGCGCGATCAAGCAGGAGAACGACAAGCTCGGGCAGCAGATCTCCTCGGGGCAGCTGAAGCTGAACCCCGACGCCGCCAACAAGGCAGCGGATGTGTACGAGCGGAAAGCAATGCAAGTTAACCAGCTTGTTCGAGTCGCTGCGGGGCTGGATCGTGTTGGCGGGCTGGGCGATTACTCATCGGCCCAGGAGCTGGCGGCGAAGTTCGGTCTGAAAGCCACGAACGGTGAGGGGACTGGCGCAGCGGACTTGCTGGGTGCCTTGCGTGACGAGCTGATCCGGAAGGCGGATCTCTTCCGTGAAGCGGCGAGGGACTACGTTGCTACCGACGAGCAGATCAGTGAAGACTTGCAAAGGGGTAGTCAGGCGTGAGGATGCTGTCTCGAAATGTGGTCGCCGTGTGTGCAGGCGCTGCTCTACTGGGCGCCGCTGGGTGTGGCACCGGCGGGGAGACGACCAATGCCCCCGCCTCAACTCAGCAGAACATCGGGCTCGGTCAGGTTGATCCCTGCACCGTTCTCACCCCGGAGGAGCTCTCCTCGCTCGGCTTCGAAGGGCCTGGGCAGAAACAAGAGGGTATCTCCTCGGAGCCTGGCTGCGCTTTTGACAGCCTGGAATTCGGGATCACCATCTCGAAGAACGAGGAAAAGTCCGTCGAGGAATACGGGAAGCAGGATAGCTGGGCGAAGTTCGATCAGACCCAGGTCGACGGGCGTCCGGCGGCGACCGGTGTCAGCAAGAACGCGACACAGGCTGACGTGTGCACGGCACTGGTCGATGCAGGCGGTGGCGTGGTCCTCGTCGACGTGAGCTTGCTTCGTGCCAAGGAAATGGACGAGTGCGGTGAGGCGTTGAAGATCGCTGAGAAGATCGCGCCGAGATTGCCGAAGTAGTCTTGGGGGACTGATGGGGTTTTGGGAGTGGGCCGGTGATGTCGCCGGTGATATCGGTGGCGCGGTGGTCGACGGTGTCAAGGCCGTCGGCAACGCCGTTGCTGAAGGTGCCGGTCAGGTCTACGACGTCGGGGCTGATCTGTTCGGGTACGACTCCCGCGCTGAGAATGCTCGGCAGGAGGCGGCTGAGCGGGCTCAGCAGGAGAACGCGCGGCTCCGGGAGGGCCTGGAGCGGCAGAACCGCCAGCTGACAGCTGGCATGGACGTCGATCCCACTTCGATCACCCAGCAGGAGAACTGGCAGGCCTACGGGCACCAGGAGCTCTACGACACCAACCAGCGGTCCTTGGACCAGGGCAAGACCGCCGAGGCCGCCAACCAGTGGCGGGAGATCGCTGAGAAGCTGCGGGCGCTCGGCCCGGAGCTGCAGCAGGAGGCCGGTTCCGCCATTCAAGGCGGCTGGGAGGGCGAGGCCGCTGATGCGGCCAACCAGTCTTCCGAGCCGTTGGTGCGGTGGATGACGAACAGCGCTGATGCCTTCCAGGCCACCGGCAACAAGATCGAGGAGGCCGGGTCCGCTGCTGGGCAGGCCAAGCTCATGGTGCCGGAGCCCGAGGGGCACCACTACGGGCGGTCTGTCGCGATCGGGCTTGCCAACCCGATTGCCGGCGGCACCGACGCGGTCGCGCAGATGCGGGAGCGGCAGCAGGCCGAGCGGGCCGCTCAGGAGACCATGGGGCGGGTGCTGACCCCGACTTACGCCAATGTGGACAGTTCTGTTCCGGCGTTCCGGGATCTCGAGGACAAGCCCGCGCCGCCGCCTCCGCCCCCGCCGCCACCTCCGCCGCCGCCGATCGATCCGCCGCAGGTCCGTCCTCCGGGCGGCGTTTCGCCTTCCGGCGTGACCCCGGGCGGGTCCAGGGGTGGCGGCGTTCCCGGTGGCGGTGGTGTTCCGGGCGGCGGCATCTCCGGTGGTGGTGGCGGGTCCACCACTCCGGCCGGTACCGGGTCCGCTTGGGTGCCGGGCGGGCAGGGCGGTGGTCCGTCCGGTGGTCTGCCGGGCTTGCCCGGGCGCGGCGGCGGGACCGGTGATCCGGGCGGCTTCGGGTTGATGCCCGGCCCCGGCGTGGGCGGCCCCAACGGGCCGGGCGGTGCCGGTGGGATTCGCGGCGGCGGTGCCGGTGGCATCGGCAAACCCGGCGGCGCTGGGGGGCTCGGCAAGCCCGGTGGTGCTGGCGGTATGGGTGCCGGTCGGCTGGGCGCCGGTGCCGGTGCTGGCGCGCTCGGTGCCGGAGGTCGCGCCGGTGCCGGTGGGCTCGGTGCGGGTGGTGCGACCGGGGTCGGTGGTGCTGGTGGCGGCGCGGCCGGTGCGGGTGGTGCTCGTGGCGGCATGGGAGCTGGAGCCGCTGGCGCCGGGCAGCGCGGCCAGGGCGGCGAGGACCAGGAGCACGATCGTCCGAGCTGGCTGGAGGAGCAGGACGACGTCTGGCTCGACGACATGCCCAAGACCGCGCCGCCGGTGTTCGGCGCCTGATCAGGACCGATTCGTGAGCGGCGGTGGTGGTAGGGGCCACCACCGCCGCTCACGAGTGACGTGGGGGAGGACTCCGTGGCCCTCGTCGGCCGCTGGCAACTGCATCCGCTGCACCTGTACCTGGTGCGCCGCTACCTCGATCTCGACGACCTGACGCTGCCGCTGGAGGGGCAGGCCTACGGGCGAACCCTCCAGCAGCTCGGCGAGGTCGCGCGGCGCGAAGCGCCCACCATGGAGATGCTGGGCATCCTCGTCGACAACGAGGTCGAGCCGGGGCTGGCGCAGGCGCTGAAGGTGCTCACCAAACCGTACCTGTGGGTGGATTCGCTGTGGTTCCCGAACTTCGACAGCGACCACGCCTGGCGCTCGGTCGCCGCGATCACCGAAGGTCAGCGGGTCGTGCTCGGCGTGCAGGGCCCGGGGGAGACCGAGCGGTTCGGCGGCCCGCTGACCGTCGAGGTGCACGACAAGGCGCCGCTGCCCCAGGTGCTCCTGCCGACGTTCCCGCCCGCACCGCCCGGGAACCGCGGCGCGGTCCGGGTGCCGACCGAGTCCTTCCGCCCGCGGGACCACGCGGAGGAACCGCCGGACAGCATGATGCAGCAGGTCACCCAGTCGCGCGGCAGCAGCGGCGATCGGCTGGTGGCGGCGTACCAGGAGATCGGGCGGGCCGAGCACGTCCGCGGCGGTCAGCTGGCGGCCAACCTGCGCGACCAGCACGGCCGCGTGCACCGGTCGGAGGTCTTGCGCTGGTTCGACAACGCCGAGCCCGACGGCCGCTACCTCGATTACCGCGAACGCGGTTCGTCCGGCGAACAGCTCTGCGTCCTGCTGCCAGCGGACGCCCGAGCGATCGCGACCAGGATCGACCAGCTGATCGCCTCCGTCCGGTCGTGATCGCGAAGACGGCTTCGTGCGGGTGTTCCTCGCTGAGTTGTACGGGTGACGCGCCGTTGACGTCGTAGTTCGCTGACGCGCTCACCCGGGCTCGGCTGCGACCGGCGGCCAAGCGGTGGGATCGAGAACCCCGAGCGCGTAGGCGCGCGCCACCAGCGCCGTCCTGCCGCGTACGTCCCAGCGGCGGGAGAGCTGGGTCAGGTGGTAGTTGACGCCGTCCACGGTCAGGCCAACCGCTTTCGCGATCCGCGCGGTCGTGTCGCCGCTCGCCGCCAGGGCGAGGATGCGCGCTTCGATCTCGCTGGCCGGTGGCTCGGGTTCGGGTGAGGGCTCCGCGCGCTCACCCAGGACCCGGAGGATCAGCACCAGCGACGGGGGAACGCCCGGGGCGTCGCTGACCGGCGTGACGTCCATCTCCCCGTAGCGCTCGACGCCGCTCGGCGGGGACCAGCTCACCTCGACCGGGTAGCGGGACCTGCGGTGCAGCCGCACGGCTTCCGCGATCGGGAGGAGCCGGGCCTGCGCGCGCGGCCGGAAGAAGTCCAGGGCGTTGCGCCCGCGCAGCTGCCCCGGCAGCAGACCCCATTCCGCGGCCATCGCCGGATTCGCCACGAGGATGTCGCCGTGCGTGTCGCAGAGCGCCAGCGGCAGCGGCAGGTGGTCGAGCAGGAGGATGAACCGGTTGCGCCAGGCGATCGCCTCCTGGTGCCAGTTCGCCGCGGCCGGGGAACCGCCGCCGTCCTGGAGATCCATCGCGATGTCCCTTGCGCTTCCCGGCTGGTTTGGCAAGCCGGAGATGCCCCTGCCTGCTACACGATTATGCAGTCCGGCGGCGGCCTCGGGCGTGCGCCGGGGGCGAGTGTGGAGGGGACCGCTCTCCCCGGCGGTTCCCCTCGAGCACGAAAGGCGGTTGGCCACCCATGGCCGCGACTCCCGGAATCCCCGTCGTCGACGTCTCCGACGATCCGACCAGCACGCCCGTCCTGCGGTCGATGCGGCTGGTCCGGCAGCACGGTCCGGCCTTCGTCCAGCGGCAGCACGGCCAGGACACGCTGCTGGTCAGCAGCCTGGAGCTCGTCACCGAGCTCTCCGACGAGCAGCGGTTCGGCAAGGCGATCGGTCCGGCGCTGGAGAACGTCCGCGAGTTCGCCCACGACGGGCTGTTCACCGCCTACAACGACGAGCCCAACTGGACGAAGGCGCACGACATCCTGATGCCCGCCTTCGCCCTCGGCTCGATGCGCGCCTACCACCCGGTGATGCTGCGCGTCGCGCGGCGGCTGATCGAGGTCTGGGACCGCAGGTGCGCGGCGGGCAGCCCGGTCGACGTGGCCGACGACATGACCCGGATGACCCTGGACACCATCGGCCTGGCCGGGTTCGGGTTCGACTTCGGCTCGTTCGAGCGGGACGAACCGCACCCGTTCGTCGACGCCCTGGTGCGCTGCCTGCACTGGTCGATGACCAAGCTCAGCCGCGACCCGGACGCCGACCACGCGCGCACCGACGAGGCGTTCCGCGCCGACGCGGCGTTCCTCGCCTCGGTGGTGGACGAGGTCATCGCGGCGCGCACCGCTCCCGGCGCACCGGCCCCGGAGAACGAGGACCTGCTGGGCCTGATGCTCAGCGCCACCCACCCCTCCGACGGCACCACCCTGGACCTGGCGAACATCCGCAACCAGGTGATCACCTTCCTGATCGCCGGGCACGAGACCACCTCCGGCACCCTGTCCTTCGCGCTGCACAACCTGGTCAAGCACCCGACCGCGCTGCGGGTGGTGCAGCGCGAGGTGGACGAGCTGTGGGGCGACCAGGCCGACCCGGAACCGACCTTCGAGGACGTCGGGCGCCTGCACTTCACCCGCCAGGTGCTCAACGAGACGCTGCGGATGTTCCCGCCAGCACCGGGTTTCTCGCGCCAGGCCCGCCACGACACGGTGCTGGGCGGCATCCCGATGCGGGCCGGGCAGTGGGCGTCGGTGGTGACCCCGATGCTGCACCGGGACCCGGTCTGGGGCGACAACCCCGAGCTGTTCGACCCGTCCCGCTTCACGCCCGAGGCCGAGGCGGCGCGCTCGCCGCACGCCTTCAAGCCGTTCGGGACCGGCGAGCGCGCGTGCATCGGCAGGCAGTTCGCGCTGCACGAGGCCACGATGCTGCTCGCGATGCTGGTCCACCGGTACCGGTTGCTCGACCACGCCGACTACCAGCTGCGCCTCAAGCAGGCGCTCACCATCAAGCCCGACGGTTTCACCCTGGCCCTGGCCCGGCGCACCTCGGCCGACCGCGTCGCCGCACCTGCCCGGGCCGTCGAAACGCCCGTGGCGGACGGCGGGCTGCCCACCCGGGTGCGGCCGGGAACCGGGGTTCTGCTGCTGCACGGCAGCAACTACGGGACCTGCCGCGACTTCTCGGCCCAGCTCGCGGACGCCGCCGCCGAGATCGGCTGCGACACCGCCATCGCCCCGCTCGACGACCGCACCGGCGCGCTGCCCACCGACCGGCCCGTCGTCATCACCGCCGCTTCCTACAACGGCCAGCCCACCGACGACGCGGCCGAGTTCGTCCGCTGGCTGGAGCACGCCGAACCCGGCGCGGCCGACGGCGTCACCTACGCGGTCCTCGGCGTCGGCGACCGCAACTGGTCGGCCACCTACCAGCGCGTTCCGACCTGCATCGACGCCCGGCTGGCCGAGCTCGGCGGAACCCGGTTGCTGGAGCGCGCGGAGGCCGACGCGGCAGGCGATCTGACCGGCGCGGTCAAGGCCTTCACCGCCGCACTGCGCAACGCCGTCCTCGAAGAGCACGGCGACCCCGCCGCGGTCGGTGCCGACCAGCCCGCGAGTCCCGCGCACACCGTCACCGAGGTCACCGGCGGACCGCTGGACGCGCTGGCCGCCCGGCACGGCATGACGCCGATGACGGTCACCGAGACCGGCAGCCTCACCAGCCCCGGCTACCCGCGGGCCAAGCGCTTCGTGCGCCTGGCGCTGCCCGAGGACGAGACCTACCGGACGGCCGACCACCTCACCGTGCTCCCGGCCAACGACCCGGCCCTGGTCGAGCGCGCCGCCCGGGTCCTGCGGGTGGACCTGGACACCGTCCTCAACATCGCGCCGGGCCGGGTCGCGGTCGACCGGCCGGTGACCGTCCGCGAGCTGCTGACCCGGCACGTCGAGCTGCAGGACCGCCCGACCAGCGCGCAGCTGACCACCCTGGCCGAGCTCAACCCGTGCCCGCCCGAGCAGCAGGCCCTGCGGGCCCTGGCCGAAGACCCGGACCACCGCAGCCTGCTGGACGTCATCGAGGACAACCCCGCGCTGGCCGAGCAGCTGACCTGGCCGGTGCTGCTGGACCTGCTGCCGCCGATCCGGCCGCGCCACTACTCGATCTCGTCGTCACCGGCCGCCGACCCGCACCACGTCGACCTGATGGTCTCCCTGCTGGAGGCCCCCGCGCGGTCGGGGCGCGGCACCTTCCGCGGCACGGGATCGGGCTACCTGAACGACGTGCGCGCCGGTGACACCGTGCTGGCGCGGGTCCAGCCGTGCCGGGCCGCGTTCCGGATCGACCACGACGTCCCGGTGATCATGATCTCGGCCGGTACCGGCCTGGCCCCGTTCCGCGGCGCCATCGCCGACCGGCTCGACCGCGCGGCGAACGGCGCCCGGCTCGCCCCGGCGCTGTGCTACTTCGGCTGCGACGCGCCGGACGCCGACTACCTGCACAGCGCCGAACTGCGCGCCGCCGAGCTGGCCGGTGCGGTCCAGATGCGCCCGGCCTTCAGCGCCGAACCGGTCGACGGGCAGGCCTTCGTCCAGCACCGCATCGCCGCCGAGGCCGACGAGCTGTGGCGGCTGCTCGGCGACGGGGCGAAGATCTACGTCTGCGGCGACGGAACCCGGATGGCCCCGGGCGTGCGCGACGCGTTCCGGGCCATCCACGCGGAGCGCACCGGTGGCGACGGAACCGCGTGGCTCGATTCGCTGATCGCCGACGGCCGCTACGTCGAGGACGTCCACACCGCGCGCTGAGCTTCGCGCAGAGATCGGAGGTTCCACCCCATGAACACCATGCTCGCCGGGCGGCTGCACGTGCCCAGCGGACGGTTCCGCGTCGAGGAGGTCCCGGTGCCGGTCCCCGGGCCGGGGGAGGTGCTGATCGAGGTCAAGGCCGCTGGCGTGTGCCTGTCCGACGTGCACCTGATCGACGGCAGCCTCAAGCCGTTCGTGCCCACCGAGGAGCTCACCCTCGGCCACGAGGTCGCCGGGGTGATCCACTCGCTCGGCCCGGACCTGCGCGGCGACTGGGCCCCGGGCACCCGGGTGGCGCTGCAGGCCGGGCAGAGCTGCGGCGAGTGCGCCAACTGCCGCCGTCGCCGCGCGCCCTGCCTGCTGGCCCGCACCCGCGGCGTGGACTACGACGGCGGCTGGGCGCAGTTCGCGATCGCCCGCGAGGACACCCTCGCGCCGATCCCGGACCACCTGCCCTTCGACCAGGCCGCGATCATCCCGGACGCGGTCTCCACCCCCTACGCCGCGATCGTGGTCACCGGCGAGGTCCGCCCGGCCCAGGCGGTGGGGATCTGGGGCGCGGGCGGTTTGGGCGCGCACGGCATCCAGCTGGCCCGGCTGGCCGGTGCGGCCCCGGTCATCGCCGTCGACCCGCTGGCCAGCGCCCGGGAACGCGCCCTCGCCTTCGGCGCCGACCTCGCGCTGGACCCGGCCGACCCGGACTTCGCCGCGTCGGTCCTGCGCGCCACCGACGGCCGCGGCCTGGACGTCGCCTTCGACTTCGCCGGGGTGCCCGCGGTGCGGGAGCAGGCGGCCACCGTCCTCTGCCGCGGCGGCGCGATGGTCCTGGCGGGTCTCACGCCCCAGCCGCTGACCGTCACCGACGGCACGCGGTTCAGCTGGAACCGCAACCAGATCCGCGGCCACTACGGTTCCGGCCCCGAGCACGTCGAGCAGCTGATCCGCTTGGCCGCCACCGGCCGCCTCGACCTGTCCCCGTCCATCACCGACCACCTCCCGCTGGCCGAAGCCGGGGAAGCGGTCCACCGCCTGGAGAACAAGATTGGCGACCCGATCCGCCTGGTGCTCGTCCCCTGAGCGCGAGGGCCCCAGCCGCTCGTCGAACGGCCGGGGCCCTCCTGAGGGGGTTACACGAACCCGCGGTTGGAGCCGAACAGGGCCTGCCACTCGGCGGTCTCCGACACCTGGTAGGCGGTCGGCGGGGCGACGTGGCCACCGGTGCCGTCGGTCTCGAAGGCGTTGTCGTCGGTCTCCAGCTCGTCCAGGAGGCTCTTCAGCGCGCCGTCCTCGGTGACGTGCGGCATGACGAACAGGTGGCACAGCGTGGTCGTCTCGCTGATCGGCACGCTGGCCAGCGAGTACTTGCGGACGAGGTGCTTGTTCGGGCGCAGGAACTGCACGCTGAGCGTTTCCGGCGTGTACCCGGCGTGCAGGTCCAGCTTGCGCTGCTCGCCGATCTTCTTGAGCCGCTCGTAGGTGCGGCGGGCGAGGTTGACGCTCTCCGCGACGCGGCGGACCTGCTCCTCCTCGGGGTGCTTGGCGAGCTGGTTCCACAGCACGATGGGGGAGAAGCCGTTGCGCGATCCGGCGAACGTGGTGTCCGGTGAGGCCACGTAGGCGGCCATCGGCGGCGGCTGGATCTGGAACTCGCGGCGCGTCATGTAGATCCCGCAGGCCCACGGCGATCCGGGGTACTTGTGCCCGCTGGTGACGATGGAGCTGACCTGCGGGACGCGGAAGTCGAAGTCCGGGATCTCCAGGTCCTCGCCCGCCAGCAGCCCGGCGTCGTGCGCCTTCTTCAGGTACGGCAGGTACGAGGCGCCCAGCGCGCCGTCCACGTGGATCCAGAACGCCCGCCGCTTGTCCTTGACCGGGGTGCCGCTCTTGGTGTTGACGGTGAACTCGCGCTGGCCCATCGAGTACCGGTCGAACACCTCGTCCTGGAGCCGCCGGGCGACCTCCCCGACGTTGTCGTAGGCGCCCTTGAACGTGGTGCCCAGGTTGCACACCACCAGCACCGGGTGACCCCGGCGGGCGAAGAAGTCCACAGTGGTCACGAGCTTGTCGACGTCGATGCTGCCGTCGTCGTTCGACGGGATCTCGGCGGGCCAGCAGTCCTCGTAACCGCAGTCCTCGAACTCGCGGAACTCGCTGTAGTACTTGTTGCCGACCTCGCCGAAGGTGGGGATGGCCAGCGTGTGCGCGGCCTTGGCGACCGAGTAGTGGCTGTCCTGCGAGAAGAACGCGACCGGCTGCAGCGCGTTGGCCCGCTTGGCGGGCGTGTTCAGGTAGGGCGCGCTGACCTCGGCCTGCGACATGAGCAGACCCGGGTCGGCGCCGGGGTTGGCGAGCAGGATCTTGCCGGAGAGGTAGTCCCGGGCGTTGAGCAGCGCGTAGACGTTGCCCTCGGAGCTGCCCATGGACAGCACGTAGCCCCACGCGCTCTTCCACGCCTGCTCGTTGTTGGCCGGGTCGTGCGGTCGGATGCCCCACAGCTCGGCGTACCGCTTGAGCACCGCCTTCTCCAGCGGCTTGGTGTGCGTGGCGAGGTTGGAGTCGACGTAGGGGTCGCCGATGTTGTTGGTGTGCACGCCCAGGAACGGCGACAGGTCGTCCCGGATCACGCCCAGGTCCTGGTTCACCTGGTAGCCGAGGAAGCGCTCCTGGTAGTAGTCCAGGTACTCCTTCAGCTCCCCGAGCCGGGCCGTGCGCTCCTCGTCGCTGAGCCCCTTGCGGGTCAGCTCGAACGACTCGTCGTCCAGCTTCGGCGGTTTCTGCGCGGTCATCTCGTCCTCCTCGTGATCACTGCTGGGACAGGGCCTTGAGGAACAGGGCTTGGGCGAGCGTCATCCGCTCCAGCTCGCCGAGGTCGACGCTCTCGCCGGGGGCGTGGATGCGGGCAGCGGGCTCCTCGCAACCCCACAGCAGCATCGGGGCGTTGGGGTTGCGCGTCTGGAGCAGGTTGACCAGCGGGATCGAGCCGCCCTGGCCGAGCGCGGTCGGGGCCCGCCCGTAGGCCTCCTGCAACGCCGCCCGGGCCTTGGAGAAGGCGGCCGAGTCGGTGCGGGCCTCGAACCCCTCGCCGCCGCCCCTGGCGGTCACCTCGACCGGCAGGAACCACGGGCGGTGCCGGTCGATGTGCTTGCGCAGCGCCGTGATCGCGTCGGCGGGCCGCTGGCCCGGCGCCAGCCGGACGCTGATCCGCGCGGTGGCCTCGGACCGCAGCGAGTTGATCGACTGGTGCACGGGCGGCGGGGCCCCGTCGAGCCCCGTCACGTTGATCGACGGCTTGAAGTGGAGCCGCTGCGAGACGGACCCGGTGCCGATCAGCGGTACTCCGCAGCGCACCCCGGCGTCGCGCCGGTAGGTCGCCTCGTCGGGATGACCGGCACCGGTGTCGGGCCTGCTGAGCAGGCCTTCGACCGCCACGTCGCCCTTGTCGTCGTGCAGCGTGGCCAGGATCCGGGTCAGCGCCACGAACGCGTCCGGGGCCGGGCCGCCGTACATCCCGGAGTGCACCGGCGCTTCGAGCGTCCGCACCGTGACGTCGACCTGGGCGATCCCGCGCAGCGTGGTGGTCAGCGCCGGGTAGCCCACCGCGGTGCCGCCGGTGTCGGCGATGACGTAGGCGTCGGCCTTGAACCGGTCCTTGTTCGCGGGCTTGGCGAGGAACTCCTCCAGCGACCCGGTGCTCTCCTCCTCGCCCTCGACGAGGATCTCCAGGTTCACCGGCGGATTGTTGTCGAACGCCCGCAGCGCACCGATGTGCATCATGATTCCGGACTTGTCGTCGGCCGCGCCGCGCCCGTGCAGGCGCCCGTTCCGCTCCGCGGGTGTGAAGGCCTCCGCCTCGTTCCACGTACCGGCCGGTTGCACGTCGTAGTGCGCGTAGAGCAGGACCGTCGGTTTGCCCGGCCGACCGGTGATCGTGCCGTGCACCAGCGGCGCCTTGGACCCGATGTCCACGGTCTTGGCGTTGCTGACCCCGGCTGCCTTCAGCAGCGACACGACCTTGTTGGCCGCTTCGGTGGTGGCGCCGCCCGCGTAGGACTTGATCTTGACCAGCTCGGACAGGTCGGACTTCAGCGCGGGCATGAGCGCCGCGACCTTCTGCTTCAGCGCTGTGCCGTCGGATGTCGTGGTGGTGCCGGTGAGCATCGAACTCCTCGTCTCGCACGCGCGGGACCGCGCCACCGGCGTGCGCAGGCGGCGGAGGACCCGGCTGATTCGGGAAGATCCCGCGGATGAGATCAGGTCCGCGCGGTCAACACGATCCTCCACAGAGGACTGACTGGATTCCGGTTGCGCGATGGATCACCTTGGGGGAAAAGGGGAAACTCGCGCACCCTGACCTCGCGAACCTCGGTGAACGGGATGCTTCCTGTATCCCACAGCGGTGGATCTGATCGCGACCGGAACAGGAGACGTTCACTCGCCGGTGGCCGAGAACATGCGTTCGGCCGAGCGCGTTCTCACGATCAGTGGCTCCCGGGTGCGCCGAAAGATTGATCTTGAACGGGGATCTCGGAGCGCCGAGATCGACGGCATAGCCATTGTGGCATATTCCGGAGTTTTCCGGACGGTTCCGGGTAAGTGAGAAGCGCAGCCCGCCTCGCGGGGGCGACGCCGCTGACCGACGATTCGGCTGGACGTCCGTCGAGTCTCGAGCGGGAAGGGCATCCGGCATGACCACGACGAGTTCGATGCTCAATCGGCTGGTCAGCACCAGTGCGCCCGGCGCTGTGGTCCTCGTGCGGCTGTACGTGGGAGCCGTCTTCCTCTTCGAGGGGATCCTCAAGTTCCTCGAACCCGGGCGGCTGGGGCCCGGTCGGTTCGAGAAGGCCGGTATTCCGGCTCCGGGCTTCTTCGCCCCGCTCGACGGGGTGTTCGAGATCGGTTGCGGCGCGCTGATCCTGGTCGGCCTGCTCACCAGGCTGGCGGTCGTGCCCATGATCGTCGACATGCTCGGCGCGCTGCTGATCACCAAGCTGCCGATCCTGTGGGGAGCCTCCCCGCTGTTCCCCGACGGTGCGGGCTGGTGGGACTTCGTCCACGAGTCCCGCACCGACCTCGCCCAGCTGTGCGGAAGCCTGTTCCTCCTGCTGGTCGGAGCCGGTTCCTTCTCCCTCGACGCGAAGCTGAGCCCACCGGCCGACGCCCGTTCGCGCTGAGCCGGGCGCGGGCCGGAGCCGGGGTGGCTCCGGCCCGCGGGGTCAGAAGCCGACCTGGTCCTTGCCCTTGAGCTGGAGGATCTCGCGGGCTTCGCCGGGGGTGGCGACCTCCAGGTTCAGGGCTTCCAGCACGGTGCGGATGCGGGTCACCTGGTCGGCGTTGGTCCTGGCAAGCTCGCCCGGGCCGATCCACAGCGAGTCCTCCAAGCCGACGCGCACGTGCGAGCCCTGGGCCGCGCCGATGGTGGCCAGCGGGATCTGGTTGCGGCCAGCACCCAGGATCGACCACTGGTAGGAGTCGCCGAGCAGGCGGTCGGCGGTGCGGCGCATGTGCATCAGGTCCTCGGGGTGCGCGCCGATGCCGCCCAGCAGGCCGAACACCGACTGCACGAACAGCGGACCCCGGACCAGGCCGCGGGAGGCGAAGTGCGCCAGGTTGTTGAGGTGCGAGATGTCGTAGCACTCGAACTCGAACCGGGTGCCGTTGGCCGCGCCGATGTCCAGGATCGCCTCGATGTCGGCGAAGGTGTTCTTGAAGACCAGGTCCCGGCTCTTCTCCAGGGCCTCCCGCTCCCAGTCGTGCCGGAACTCCTTGAAGCGCTCCAGCATCGGGTACAGGCCGAAGTTCATCGAGCCCATGTTCAGCGACGCCAGCTCGGGCTTGAACACCGCGGCCGGGCGCATCCGCTCCTGCACGGTCATGTGCGGCGAGCCGCCGGTGGTGATGTTGACGACCGCGTCGGTGTGGGCCTTCAGCTGCGCCAGGATCGGTTCGAAGTGGGCGGGGTCCTGCGAGGGCCTGCCGTCCTCGGGGTCGCGGGCGTGCAGGTGCACGATCGCTGCTCCGGCCTCGGCCGCGCCCAGCGCGGCCTCGGCGATCTCCGTCGGCGAGACCGGCAGGTGCTCGGACATCGACGGGGTGTGGATCGCGCCCGTCACCGCGCACGTGATGATGACCTTGCGGTTGGTAGCCATCCGCGTCAGACCTCCACAGTGGATCAGTAGAGCTTCTCGGTGTTCCCGTCGACCGCCATCGCCTGGCCGTTGACGTTGCGGGCGAGCGGGCTGGCCAGGAACGCGGCCATGTCCGCGATGTCCGCGGCGGTGACCAGCCGCCGCATCGACGACTGGTCCCGGTAGGCGGCGGCGATCTCCGCCACGGGGCGGCCCAGCATCTCGGCCTTCGCCTCGATGACAGCGCGGATGCGGGGTCCGTCGACCGCGCCCGGGCAGATCGCGTTCGCCCGGATCCCCTCCGGGCCCAGTTCGATGGCCAGCGTCTTGGTGAACCCGACCACCGCCCACTTCGACGCCGAGTACGCGCTGCGCCCGGCCATGCCGAGCCGCCCGGCGGCCGAGGACAGGTTCACGATGGACGCCCCGGTCGACTCGCGCAGCAGCGGCAACCCGTGCTTCACGCAGTAGAACTGGCTGTGCACGTTGACCTCGAAGGTCCGCGCCCACGCCGCGCTGTCCAGGGTCTCCACCGGCCCGGTCGGACCGGCGATGCCCGCGTTGTTGACCAGCACGTCCAGCCCGCCGAGCTCCGCGCGCACGGCGCCCATCAGCTCCTCGACCTGGGCTTCGCTCGACGCGTCCGAGACCAGCGCGGCCAGGCCGCGGTCCCGGGCGGCCCGGACCGCGTCCTCGTCGATGTCGGTGACGAGCACGCGGGCCCCCAGCCCGGCGAACCGGTCGGCGATGGCCAGCCCGATGCCGTCCGCGCCCGCCGTGACGAGCACCCGCTTCCCCGTGAAATCCACTTCTCGCACCCTCTCTGGAAGATCCGTTGTCACGAACGCTTCTCGCCGTACTTCAGGAAGAACGACAGCGCGGTGCCGACGGCGCACACGCCGACCACGAACCACAGGCCCGACAACTTGCTGCCGGTCAGGTCCTCCATCGCGCCCATCACGTACGGGCCGAGGAACCCGCCGAACAGCCCGATGGTGTTGACGAACGCGATGCCACCGGCCAGCGTCGCCCCGCTCAACCGGGACGCCGGGAAGGTGAACAGGATCGGCTGCATCGCGAAGAACGAGAACGCGCCGAGGCAGAACCCGATGAGGCCGACGACCGGGCCGGAGACCGCGCCCAGGGCGAAGCCGACGCAGATCCCGACCATCGTGACGCTGATCAGGTTCCGGGAGCGCCCGCCGCTGGTGGCGAACCGCGGCACCAGGAACGCGCCCAGCCCGGCGAAGATCCACGGGACCGAGGTCAGCAACCCGATCTGCAGCGTCGACAGCTCGCCGTAGGTGCCGATGATCGACGGCAGGAAGTACGACAGCGCGTACACCGCGATCTGCTGCGACAGGTAGACCGCCACCACCAGCAGGATCTGCTTGTCCCGCCACACCTGGCGCATGCTGTGCGTGCCGGAGGCCTCGGCGCCCGCCTCGTCCTCGGCGGCGATGCGGCGCTGGAGGTCTTCGGCCTCGGCCGCGGTCAGGAACTTCGCCCGGTCCGGCCGGTCGGGCAGCTTCTTCCACACCACGAAGGCGAGCAGGCAGGCCGGGAGCCCCTCGATCAGGAACATCCACTGCCAGCCGTGCATGCCGCCGAGACCGTCGAGGCCGAGCAGCAGCCCGCCCAGCGGGGGACCGAGGATGCTGGCCGCGGACACGCCGAGCAGGAACAGGCCGTTGGCCTTGGCGCGGTCGGCGCGGGTGAACCACTGCGTCAGGAAGTACATGACGCCCGGGAACAGGCCAGCCTCGGCCGCGCCGAGCAGCATCCGCATGACGTAGAACGACCACTCGCCCTGCACGAAGGCCATCCCGGCGGAGATCAGCCCCCAGGTGATCATGATCCGGGTGATCCAGAACCGCGCCCCGACCCGGTGCAGGATCAGGTTCGACGGGATCTCCGCCAGCGAGTAGGTGATGAAGAACAGCCCGGCGCCGATCCCGTAGGCGGTGGCAGAGATGCCCAGGTCGATCTGCAGCTGTTCCTTGGCGATACCGATGTTGGTCCGGTCCAGGAAGCTGATGATGTACGCCCCGATGAGCAGCGGGAGCAGCTTGCGGAAGATGACCCTGTTCAGCTCGCGCGGCGGGCGGACCACCGGTTCCGCGGCGTTTTTCGGCATGGCGTGACCTTCAGTTCATTCCGGGCTTCTGGGAGCTTCGGGAATCCGCTTCTCAGCGGCGGGAGTTGTCGGTCTTCGGCGCGCAACCGCAGGTGCGGCCGATGTGCAGGCGGTGCGCGCAGACCAGAGACTGGTAGCTGTTGGACGGTTTTTCCATGCGTTTGAGCAGCATTCCGAAGGCCTCGCGGCCCATCTCCTCGTGCGGCTGCATCACGGTGGTGAGCCCGATCAGCCCGGACATGCTGTGCGGGATGCCGTCGTGCCCGGTCACCGCGACGTCCTCAGGCACCCGGATGCCGTGGTCGACGGCGTACTCCAGGATGCCGATCGCCTGCTCGTCGCTGCCGCACAGGACGGCGCGCGGCGGGTCGTCGCGGGCGAACAGCCGCGCCGCCGCGCGGCGGCCGCCATCGCTGTTGAGCTCGGTGCTGATCTTGCGGTCGCCGCTGATGTCGACGCCGTGCGCGCGGGCGGTCGACACGAAGGCCTGCTCCCGGGCCAGCGACGCCGAGGAGAACCGCGGTCCGATCACGACGGCGATGTCGGTGTGGCCGTGCCCCAGCACGTGCTCCATCAGCGACGTCGCCGCGGCGGCGTCGTCGATGCCGACGAAGTCGCCCTCCAGGTACTGGGACCGCCGCGACAGGTAGACGTACGGGATCCGGGCGGCGCGCAGCGTCCGCAGCGCGGTGGCGTCCTCCCGGAACGCGGCGCTCAGGACGACCCCGTCGACGTTGCGGTGCACCAGGCTGGTGGAGACCTTGCCCAGCGTCCGCAGGTCGTCCTGGGTGGTCGCGACGAACACCTCGTACCCGGCCTCGGCGGCCGCGGACACGATGCTCTGCGCGAACCGCGGGTAGGTCGGGTTGACGATGTTGGGTTGCACCAGCCCGATCACGCGGGTCCGGTTCGGGTCGGCCGGTTCCACCCGGTTCGGCGGGCGGAAACCGAGCTCGTCGGCGACGGCGAGGATGTGCTGGCGGGTGGCCGGAGCGACCCCGCCCTTGCCGTTCATCACGTAGGAGACGGCGGCGGTGGACACCCCGGCGGCACGGGCCACCGCAGCCGCCGAGACGGTGCCCGGTCGGCGCGCGGAGCGACGAGTCGCGATCTCCACAGCCGTGTCTCCCTTGACGTGATGCGGATCTCCGATCCAGCCAGAACCTAAGTCGCCCGCTGAACGTTAAGCAACATTAACAACTCGTTTCAAAATGATCGGCGCGTCTGCTGGCCGTAGTTGATCAAGTGTGGGCATGCTGATGTGGTGATTGAGAAGTTGGTTCCCGACAGTCTGTGGCAGCGGGTGGAGCCGTTGCTGCCGCC
>NZ_VWPH01000016.1 GCF_008630535.1 Saccharopolyspora hirsuta
GAACGCGGCTTCGCCACCCTCAAAAACTGGCACGTCCTCGACCGCGTCCGCTGCTGCCCACACCAAGTCAGCACCCTCGCCCAAGCCATCCTCACCCTCCAACACGAAACAAGATGAAAAAGGCTCAGTGAAGTGGTAACGGGTTCGAGCGCCTCTCGGTGACCAACAGAAATTTCCTCCCCAGTATGCGGGCTTCGTTCTTGCCCTGATCGGCTGCTCCTTTCGGGATTCTCATACTACTGTTTCCGGGTGATGCTAGGTTCACATACTGGGACTGCCGGCGGTTTTCGGATCCGGTGGCGGTGAATGGCTGTTGCGGATTCCGCCATCCGGAGGATGCGCGGCCGCGATCTGGTCGAGTTTGCTGATGATACCGAGAAAATGGTTCCGATCGGGTGATCGTGTCACCATTTTCTCGGTATCGAATGAACGGCGTGTTGCGCGCAGTGTTCGGTTCGGGAACGCCTTACGCCCCGGCGGGTTCGCTCGGCTTGGTCCGGATCGTGACGAGCAGTACCACCAGGGCCGCCAACGAGAAGATCGCGCCTGCGGCGAAGGCGGCGTTGGTCCCTGCGGTCTGCACGTGGAGCTGCAGTTGCTCCGTGGCCAGGCCGGCAGGCGGTGCGTCCCGCGTCGCCTGCGCTGCGGCGGCGAAAATCGGGATCAGCACGGCAAGTCCGAGCGACCCGCCGACCTGCTGGAAGGCTTGCAGGGCGCCGGATGCCGCGCCGGTGTCCTCCGCGGGTACCTCGGACATGATGACCATGTTCAGCGGTACCACGGTGAAGCCGACGCCTGCGCCGAACAAGACCATCGGTCCGAACATCGCGGTGAGGTATGCGCTGTCGGGCGAGAGCAGGCTCAGCCAGCCGATCGCGAGCGCCACGGCGCTCATGCCGATCAGAGCGGTGATCTTGGGCCCGAGCGCGGGCAGCACCTTGCTGACCACCTGCGCGGCGATGAACAGCGAGGCCGCCATCGGCAGGAACGCCAGGCCGGACAGCAGCGGACTGAGTCCCTGCACCTGCTGCAGGAACTGGGTGAGGAAGAAGAACATGCCGAACAGCGTCGCGGGTACCAGGAGCATCGCCAGGTAGGAGCCCGTCCGGTTCCTGCTGGCGAACAACCGGAGCGGCATGATCGGCTGCTTCGCCTTGGCCTCGTTGAAGAGGAACACCGCGAGGAGAGCGATGCCGACGGCGAACGAGACCAGCGTGATGGGGTCGGTCCAGCTGTCCGCGGCGCGGATGAAACCGTAGACCAGCCCGGTCATCCCGAGGGTGGAGGTGAGCGCGCCGATGACGTCGAACCGGCCGCTCTGCTTCTCGGACTGCTCGAGGTAGCGCGGCGTGAGCAGGATTACGGCCAGGCCGATGGGGATGTTGACCAGCAGCACCCAGCGCCAGGACGCCGAGGCGGTGAGCACGCCGCCGAGCAGGAGGCCCAGCGCCATGCCGGATCCGGTCACGGTCGAGTAGACCCCCAGGGCGCGGTTGCGGCGAGGGCCCTCTTCGAAGTGGGTGACCAGCAGGGCGAGCGTGCTCGGGCCGGCCAGCGCCGCGCCGACGCCTTGCAGCACGCGGGCGGCGATCAACCACTCCGCCGACTGCGCCACTCCGCCGAGCAGCGATGCGGCGGTGAACACCGCGGTTCCCACCATGAAGGCGGACCGGCGGCCCATGATGTCACCGGCTCGTCCGCCCAGCAGCAGCAGCCCGCCGAAGGCCAGCGCGAAGGCGTTGACGACCCAGGCCAGTCCGGCCTCGGAGAATCCGAGCCCGGTCTTGATGCTGGGCAGGGCCACGTTGAGGATCGTGGTGTCCAGCATCAGCATCAGCTCGCAGGAAACGATGAGCGTCAGCGCGATCCCGAGTCGGCCGGATATGCGCTGTCCTGGTGGTTCCTGGCTGATCGTGTCGGATGTCGACGAGGTCGACATGGGTGCCTCCTGTTAGGCTGCAAGGAGAAGTTCGGGGTGGCGCCGTGGGCGACGGAAAGGCCTCCCCGAATAGTGGACGCGCCGTCCACTATAGGGCAGGGGGCTTCAGCGATGCAACGCGCCCCGTTGTCCTCCCGGGAAAAACGAGGTGAAGCGATGCCCGCGGCGGTGAGCAGAACGACGGACCCAGCCCCCCGCGCGACCCGCAGACGGGGCAAAGTGCTGGAGCAGGCCATTTTCGATGCGGTCCTGGAGCAGCTGCGCACGTCCGGGTACGCCGGCCTGACCCTGGAAGCCGTGGCGGCCGCTGCGCAGACCGGTAAGTCCGCCTTGTACCGGCGGTGGTCCGGCAAGGAAGAGCTGGTGGCCGACGCCCTGCGCGGAATCCTGCCGTCCCCGTGGGATATCGAGCTCACCGACGACCTGCGCGCCGACCTGCTGCGGTTCGTCGAGTTCCTTCGCGACGCCTTCGCCGCTTCCTACGGCACGGCGTTCCAGATCGTCTCCGCCGAGGTCGGCAGCGATTCCAGTCTCGTCCGCACGCTGGTGAACACCGAGGTGATCGACCCGTGCGTCGATCGGATCATGGAGGTCCTGCGGGCCGGGCGCGACCGCGGTGAGGTCCGCCCGGAGGCCGTCACCGATCTCGTCGCCCGCACCGGTGCCGCTCTGGTGACGCACCATTGCGTCACGGGGGGTGAGCCGTCCACTTCGGACGAGTTCCTCGTGGCGATCGTCGACGAGGTCCTGCTGCCGCTGGTCAGGACGAAGACCGCGGAGTGATCGAGGTGCCGGAGTCGTGCGGCGACCCGGACGGACGACCGGTCAGCGCGGGGCTGGCGGGCGAGGCGCGCTACGACGAAGCGGTGAGCGCGCTTCCGGTCCCGCCAGCCCGGCCTGCTCAGCCGGCGTCGACGCGCTCGCGGTCGCCGGAGCTCTGCCTGACCGCCTCGGCCAGCAGCTCGTAAGACCGCACTCGCTCTTCGTGGTCGTGGATCACGGTCAGCGCCATCAACTCGTCGGCGCCGGTGCGGGACACGAGGTCTCCCACCTGGTCGCGGACGGTCTCCGGGCTGCCGACGATCTGCGGGCCGAACTGCGCCTGCACGCGCAGCTCCTGCTCGGCGCTGAGGGAGTGCTTCGCGGCGTCCTCGGGGCTGTGGAACGGTTTCGGGTCCGCCGCGCCTAAGGCGAAGGCGAGCTTCATCGGTCCCAGAAGCCATTCAGCGCGCTCGTCGGTGTCGGCTGCGCTGACGACCGCGGCCACGATCGCGTAAGGCTCGGCCAGGTGCGCCGACGGCTGGAACGATTCCCGGTACGCCTGCAGCGATGCGGCAGTCGCGTCGGGGCGGAGATGATGGGCGAAGGCGAACGGAACACCCATCGCACCGGCCAGGGCCGCTGTGTTCGGGCTGGTGCCCAGCAACCACAGCGGCGGCCAGTTCTCCGGCGCCGGCACGGCGGCGATGTGGCCCGAGCTGTCCCGGTTCATGTAGTGCATGAGCTCGTCGAGCTGGTGCGGGAAGTCGTTCGCCCCGAAGTCCGCGGTCCGGCGCAGCGCCCGGGCCGTGATCGGGTCGGTGCCCGGAGCCCGGCCGATGCCCAGATCGATGCGGCCGGAGTGCAGCGCCCCGAGAGTGCCGAACTGCTCGGCCACCACCAGCGGCGGGTGGTTGGGCAGCATGACCCCACCGGAACCGACGCGGATCGTGGTGGAGGCGCTGGCGAGCCGGTCGATCAGGATCGCGGTCGCACCTCCGGAGTGATCACCGAAGATCCACACCGCAATGCGAAAAGCCCGTTGACCTGCACTTACGTGCTGATCAACGGGCTCTTCGCTCCGTCGGGATGGCGGGATTCGAACCCACGACCCCTTGACCCCCAGTCAAGTGCGCTACCAAGCTGCGCTACATCCCGACTCACCTCTTGGGGTGTGCCGATAGCTTACCGCACCTCTGAACGGGCGATCATCTACCCCCCTCGTTCGGTATTTTCGCAGGTCCAGGCGTCGACGGCCGTCTTCAGGGAGCGGGTCCAGGTCGTCAGGATCCGGTTGCCCTCCTCCGCCGTCGCCCCTCTGGGGTCGCCGAGGACTCCGGTGGGCGTCACCGCCGCCAGGCCTTGTGCTCGGAGGGTCGGCAGGAGGTCCGGCAGCGGGGTCGTGGTGCCCCGTTCGGCCCGGTCGAGGCGGACCGCTGTCGGACGCAGGGCCAGCATCACCGATGTTTCGGTGCGGCCCGCGTGGGTGTCGTCGGGGCTGGCCGACGGGGACCAGGCCAGGACTCGGCGGTTCTCCGCTCGGAGGGTTCGGAGGGCTCGGTTGAGGGGTTCGGCGTTGCCTCCGTGGGCCGAGACCAGGACCACTCCCGCGTATCCGTCCGCTGAGCGGACCAGTTCCAGGAGGAGCAGTTCCACCGCTCGTTGGCCGATCGACAGGGTTCCGGGGAAGTCCGCGTGCTCGCCGCTGGAGCCGTAGGCCACCGGTGGGGCCACCAGGACCGGGCGGTGCTGGGCCAGGCGTTCGCACAGGGCCACCGCGATCTCGGTGTCCACCGTGAAGGGCAGGTGGGGGCCGTGCTGCTCGGTCGCTCCCACCGGCACCGCCAGCACGGCCGGTTCGGCGAGGTCCGGCCAGGTGAGGTCCGCCAGGTTCGTCATGGCCGCTCCCCCGCCGTCGGGACGCTGCTGCGGCCCCCGACGTCGGTCAGGACCGGCAGCAGCGGAGTGGAGGTGCGCGCTCGGAGTGCTCCGCGGAGCACTCCGCAGCCGTAGGCCGCGTCGTCGGCGAGGCGGGCCAGGGTCCAGCGGGCCGGGTCCAGGGGCGGGCGTTCGCGGGCCCAGTCCAGCAGGTGTCTCAGCACCACCGCGGTCAGGATCCGGCGGCCCGTTCGGCTCGCGGCCAGCAAGGGCGCGGCGATCGGGGCCCAGGGGCGGCCGATGGCGTCAGCGAGGTAGCGGCCAGCGCCGAGGGTGCCCAGCGCCGTCAGGCGCACCGACTCCACCGCGGGGACTCCGGTCTTGCCGAGCTTGCGCGCCAGGAGGGCCGCCGCTGCACCGGTGACGGCGAGGGCCGGGCCGGTTCGGCGGGTGCTGATCAGGGCCCACGTGAGCGCGCTCCACAGCGAGGTGCGGAGCGGGGCCACTGCGGTGCCGTGGCGGGTGGCGAGCGGTCCGGCTGATGTTCCGTAGCTGAAGCGCTGGCGGAGCAGGGCGGGCCAGGTTCGGCGCGGCTGGTGGTGCACGGTGGCTGCGGGTTCGTAGCGGACCTGGTGGTTCCGGGCCAGGCGCCAGATCAGGTCGACGTCCTCGCCGAAGCGGAGGTCCTCGTCGAATCCGCCGAGCTCGCGGAGCACCTCGGTCCGGACCACCAGGGCTGCTGTGGGCACGTAGCTGATCCGGCTGCCCGGCTGCACCACGCCGGGTTGCTCGCCGAGGTCCAGCGGGGATCTCGCGCTCTCGTAGCGGGCCAGCGCGGAGTCACCGGGTGTGCTGCGGACACGAGGTGCCACGGCCGCCACGTCGGGGTCCTCGAAGTGGCCGAGCAGCGGTTCGAGCCAGCCTGGTTCGGCGTGGACGTCGGCGTCCAGGAACGCCACCAGCGGTGTGGTGACCAGCTGCAGGCCCGCATTGCGGGCTGCTGCGGGACCGCGGGGGACCTCGTGGCGGACCGCCGCTCCCGGTATCGGGTGCCGGGAGCCGTCGTCGACCACGATCGCCGAGTCCGGCGCGTGGTGGGGGTCGTCGCGCACCGGGAGAACCAGCGTCACGTCCTCGGGACGGAACTGCGACTGCTCGTGGCGCGGGTGCATCATGCCGGTTCGGACCAGGCGCTGCGCGAGCCCCGCGCCGGTGGTCACCGGCTCGCCGTCGAGCCAGCCGTCGACCAGCCGCGCTCCTGCTGCGCTCAGCCGGAGGACGCGGAACGGTGTGCCTCCGGCGAGGGTCCGGCCGTCGGCGAAGCGGCGCAGGCCGGGGTCTGGCTCCAGCCGGAGGGTCATGCGGTGAAACCTCCGTCGGCGTGCACCACGGTGCCGGTGATCGCCGAGGACTTCTCGCCGCACAGCCAGCACACCGCCGCTGCGACCTCCTCGGGTTCCAGGAGTCGTTCGACGAGCTGGTGCTGGCTGAACTCCTCGACGTCGGGCAGGTCGTAGTAGGCCGCGGTGGCGGTGAGCATGTCGGTGCGGGTCGACCCGGGCGAGACCGCGGTTGCGGTGATGCCGGTACCGCGCAGGTCGGTCGCCAGACCGCGGATCAGGCCGACCACTGCGTGCTTGGCGGCGTTGTACCCGGCGAGGTGGTACAGGCCGCGGTGCGCGGCCGACGAGGCCAGCGCGACGAAGCGGCCGGAGCGGGGTTGCGGCCGCTGCAGCATCTTCGGCACGGTGGCGCGGGCCAGGTTCGCCACGCCTCGGACTCCGACGTCGAACAACGCGTTCCACTGCTCGTCGGTGGTCTCCCAGAGCGGTTGGCCACCTGCCATCACCGCGGCCGCCGCGACTGCTGCGTCGACTCCCCCGAACTCGGCTTCGGCCACCTCGACGGCCTGCCGGACAGCAGCGTCGTCGCGGACGTCGGCCACGACGTCGCGCACCGAACCCGGCCACTGATCGGCCAGCTCCCGCAGCTGCTCACGGGCGCCGAGCGAGTACGAGGCACCGGGGAGGTCCGCGCAGACGTCGACTGCGACCACGCGCCAGCCCTCGGTGGCCAGCTGCCGGACCACGGCCGCGCCGATTCCGCGCGCCGCACCGGTGACGATCGCGACCCTGCTCATGACTGCTCCACATTGAGGTAGCCGTGGCGCTGCAGATATCCCAGGAGCGCGTCGGCTGCCTCTGGCGCCGAGAGCGGACCGACGATCGTCGGCGGGGTGCGCTCGACGAGCGCACCGGTGAGCTCCAGGATCCGGCGGTGCGCGGTCGGCGCGACCGGGGGTGGGAGTTCTCGCGGGCGCGGGCGGCGCGGGCGGGCCACGACCATAGGGCCCGGGCGAGTCTCGAACGGTACTGAGCGGATCGGAGTGCGTTGAGCGGCCAGCACGGCCGGGAGGCTCGCTCGGCGCAGACGGGTGCCGCCCTCGACGGAGACAACCGCGGGGGCGGGCAGGCGGAGCACTTCGCGGCTACCGCCGTCCAAGCGCCGGTGGGCCAGGATCGCGCGTCCGTCGGTTTCGAGCTTGACCACGCCGAGCGCCTGCGCGGCACCGAGGCGGGCTGCCAAGAACGCCGGTGTCGCACCGGTTGCGCCGTCGGACGACCGGTCGCCGCACAACACCAGGTCGGGGGTTGTGGTCAGCGCAGTTGTGATCGCCCGAGCGGTTTCGGCGCCGTTGGACGCCAACCAGCGGGCGTCGGGTGGGGTCTCGCGCTCGACTCGGATCGCCTCGTGCGCTCCTGCGGCCAAAGCCGTTCTCAGCACCTCATCCGCTTCTGGCGGCCCAACCGTCACCGCGAGCACACGGCCGTCCAGCTCCTCGGCGAGCCTGAGAGCGTGTTCCAGCGCTGCGAGTTCGGCGGCGTTGACGCCCCGGTGGTCGGCGTCGAGGGCTCCGGTCAGCGGGTCCACCTCGATCCGCTGCCAGGACCAGCTCAGCGCTGCGACGATCTGCATGTCAGCCCTTCCGGAACACGACGCCGTGCCCGCCGTCGGGGTAGGTCCAGGTGATGGCGCCCGCCGAGTTGCAGAGCTGGTAGCAGGTGCCGCACTCGAAGCACTGCTCGTAGTTGAACAGGATTCCGCCATCATCGGTCGGCACGAACAGCTTCGCCGGGCACGCCGGGACGCACGCCCTGGTGGTGCAGGAGCGGCAGACCTCGGTGTCGACCGTGATGTGCGGGCGGTCGCCGACGTCGAACTCGACGGTGGACATCCGGTCCGCGAAGGACATCTCGTGCATGGTCGCTCCTCACCCGAAGGTCCGGAATCCCGCCCAGGCGTCCGCGACGAGTTCGCGCAGGCGGATGCCGTGCCGGGCGGCGGTGCGGCGGAACAGCTTGCGCAACCCCGGTTTCGGCTCCGGGTTGCGGACCGTGAAGACCTCCTGGGCCAGATCGCAGAGCAGCTTCGGGTACTGCCGCTGGACCCGGTCGGAGAGCACCAGGTGGGGCGCGCGCTGCAGGTTCTTGTGGTCGGTCAGGACGAAGTCGTCCTCGAGCCGCTTGCGGTAGCCGGTCAGGTCGCGGCTCCCGGTGGCGATGGCTTCGGCCGCGGCGCGGCCCGCGGCCAGCCCGGAGCCGATGGCGAAGTTGACGCCCTCCAGCCAGATCCCGGCGGCCAGGCACATCGCAGCGGCGTCGCCGGCGATCAGCATGCCGTCGGTGCTCAGCGGCGGCATGCTGCGGTAACCGCCTTCGGGGATCATGTGCGCGGAGTACTCCTTGAGCTCCGCACCGCGCAGGTAGGGGGCGATGGCGGGGTGGGCCTTGAAGTCGGCGAGCACGTCTTCGGGACGGCGGCCCGACTCGGCCAGTCCGGTCAGCGACAGGACCACGCCGACGCTGATCGTGTCCCGGTTGGTGTAGAGGAACCCGCCGCCCGGGATTCCGCCGGTGCAGCCGAGGACTTCGAAGTCCGCGCCTTCGTCGCCGCGCAGCCCGAACCGCTCCTCGATGGCCCGGCGCGGCAGCGCGAGGGTCTCCTTGACGCCGAGGGTGTGGTGCGCGGGGTCGGTCGTGGGCAGCAGCCCGGCCTGCTTGGCGAGGAACGAGTTGACGCCGTCGCAGGCGATGACCACGTCGGCGCGGATGTCGCCGTCCGGGCGGTCGGTGCGGACTCCGACCACCCGCCCGCCTTCGCGCAGCAGCTCGGTGGCCACGGTCGAGGTCACCAGCTGCGCTCCGGCCTCGACCGCCTTGCCCGCCAGCCAGGAGTCGAAGTCGGCGCGGTAGGTCGTCATGCCGTTGTGCGGCGCGCTCCCCCAGTCCTGGGTGCGGAAGTCGACGGTCAGTGCCTGGGTGCCGGTCAGGACCATCGTGCTGCGGCGGGTCACCCAGCGCTGCACCGGCACCTCTTCCCACCAGTTCGGCAGGACCTCGTCGAGGACCCGGCCGTAGACGACCCCGCCGTAGACGTTCTTGGCGCCGGGGAAGGGCCCGCGTTCCAGCAGGACGACGCTGCGCCCCGCGCGGGCCAGCTCCAGCGCGGCCGCTGATCCGGCTGGTCCCGCGCCCACCACCACCGCGTCCACCCGCTCAGCGCTCATCGGTGGCTCCGTTCAGTCGGCGGGCGAGTTCGCGCAGGACCTCGGGGGCGTCGGCGACGATGCCGAGGTCGGCCATCGCCGTCATCGGGCAGGACGGGTCGGTGTTCACGCTGATCACGTGCTCGGGACGGCCGAGTCCGCCGACGTGCTGGGACGCTCCGGAGATGCCGAACGCGACGTAGAGGTCCGGGTCGACGACCACCCCGGTGGTGCCGATCTGGCGGTCGTGGTCGGCCCACCCGGCGTCGGTGATGACCCGGGTCGCCCCGGCCGATGCGCCGAGCGCGGCGGCGACTTCGGTGAGCGTGCGCATCACCGCGGTGCCGTCCTCGCCCGGCCGGACCAGACCCGCGCCCGCACCGAGGATGCGCTCGGCTTCGGTGAGCTCGACGGTTTCCGGGTCGGGGGCCAGGACCTGGACCGTCTCGGCGTCGAGGACGTCATCGGGCAGCGTTGCGACCAGCTCCACCGGTTCCGGGCTCGGCAGCGGTTCGGGCACTCCGCGTGCCCCCGGTTGGAGCGTGACCACGACCGGTCCGTCGAGCTCGACCTCCACCGCCAGCCGATCATCCACTCTGGACAGTTCGACGTGCGTCGAGGTGCACCGGGCGGCTCCGGCGAGAAGCCGCCGATCCGCATCGAAGGCCAGCCTGGCGGCGAGATCGCGGCCGTCCGGGGATGCCGGGAGCAGCACGACCGGAACGCCTTGCAGCACCGGGGCGAGTGCTGCGGCCAACGCGCCCGGGGCGACGCGCGGGACCTCGCAGATCCAGATCTTCCGCGCGGCGGTCAGCTCGTGGGCGGCCGCGCGGGTTCCCGTCCCGACCAGCAGGACCGCTCCCCCGCATTCGGCGGCGGCTTCATCGGCTCCGCTGGGCAGCGCCGCCTCGCGGACGACCACGACGGCCAGCAGGTCGGGCAGCTCGGTCACAAGCTCACCGCCAATCGGTGCCCTTCGACCACCGCGGCGTGCGCGCGACGCGGGGTGATGCAGTCGCCGACGCGGTGGACCGCGAACGCCGAGCCCTTCAGCTCGTGCCACAGCTGGTCCTCGGGGGCTTGGTGAGCTGCGCAGACGACCCAGTCGAAACGCGCTTCGACCGTGTTCCCGGTGGTGTGCTTGAGGACCTGCAGGACAACGCCGTCGGGCTCGGCCGCTGCGGACATCACGACCTCGTCGGTGCGCTGCTCGATGCCCTTCGCGTGCGCGCGGATGTTGAACGTCTCCATGTCCAAGGTCACGCCCAGGTCCTGGCAGACCACCATGCCCGGGGTCGTGATCTGCACCCGGCACCCGCGGTCGGCCAGCAGTTCGGCGACCGAAGCCGCCTGGTGGAAGCCGAGTTCGTCGACCACGAGCACATCGCCTTCGGGCACGGCCCGCCCCTCCAGCACGTCGCGGACGTCCACGACCCGCTCTGCCTCCCCCGCCCAGTGGACCGGCTGCGGGCGAGCGCCGGTGGCCAGCACCACGACGTCGGGGTGCTCGGCGCGCAGCATCTCGGCCGTGGCGGTCACGTTGGTCTTGATGTCCACGCCGAAGCGCTCGCACTCCGCGCGGAGGTTGCGGACCACGTCGAGGAACTCGGCGCGGCTGGGCACGGTGGCGGCGACCGCTACCTGGCCGCCGGTGGCCGGTTCCCGCTCGAACAGGGTCACGTGGTGGCCGCGTTCGGCCGCGGTCGCGGCGGCCTGCAGGCCCGCTGGCCCGCCACCGACCACGAGCACCCGCTTGCGCAGTCGCGGCATGGGCAGCGGGGTGGCCTCGCGCCCGGTGCGCGGGTTCTCGATGCAGCCCAGCCACCGGTTCAGGCCCATCCGCCCGACGCACTCCTGGTTGCAGGACAGGCAGGTCCGAATGTCGCTGCGGTGCCCGGAGCGGGCTTTCGCCGCGAAGTCCGGGTCCGCGATCTGGCCCCGCACCACGCCGACCAGGTCGCAGTGCCCCTCCTCCAGCGCGCGCTCGGCCTGCAGCGGGTCCTTGATCCGGCCGACGCCGACCACCGGCAGGTCCACCGCGCGGCGGATCGCGTTGGAGATGAACAGCGCGTACCCGGGCGGGATCGTCATGGACGCCTCGATCATGTAGAGCGTGGAGGTGGCCACGCCGATCGAGGTGTTGATGTAGTCGACCTTCCCGGTGGACTCGACCATCCGCGCGACCTCGACGGCCTCGTCGATGGTGGTGCCGCCCTCGATCAGCTCGTCCCCGCACAGCCGGACCCCGAGCGCCCGGTCCGGGCCGATCGCCTCGCGGACCACGTCGATGATCTCCAGCAGGATCCGGGCGCGGTTGGCCAGCGGTCCGCCGTAGGCGTCGGTGCGCACGTTCGTCGCCGGGGACAGGAATCCGCGCACGATCGAGGAGTGCGAGCACTGCAGCTCGACGCCGTCGAAGCCGCCTTCCGCGCAGTGCCCGGCCACGGTGCCGTACCCGGCCACGACCTCGGCGATCTCGTGCGCGTCGATCGCCTTGGGCACCTCGCGGAACATCGGGTCGGGCACCGCGGACGGGGCCCACACCGGCAGCCTGGAGTACATCGAGGACGCCTGTCCGCCGTTGTGGTTGAGCTGCGCGAGGATCGGCACGTCGTGGGCGTGGACCGCCTCGGTGATCCGCCGGTACCCGGGCACCGCCTCGGGCCGGAAGCCGTGGATCAGCTTCTCGTAGGGCCAGTCGGTCGGATGGGTTGAGTGCTCCTCTGTGATGATCAGCCCGGCGCCGCCCGCAGCGCGCGCTGCGTAGTATGCGGCGTGCTGGTCGGTCGGGACCCCGTCCTGGGCGTAGTTCGTCAGGTGCGCGGAGAACACGATCCGGTTCCGGACGGTGAGCGGGCCGATCCGCAGCGGCGAGAACAGGTAGCGGTGTTCGCTCATCGCGCGCCCTCCAGTGCGGTGATCCGGTGGGCGGCGCGGCGGCCTTCGAGGATCGCTTCGTGGACCGTCCGGGGCGCCACGCAGTCCCCGGCGCGCAGCATCCCGGCCGGTTCCGGGTTCGGCAAACGGTGTCCGCAGTGGACGACCGCGGCGCAGGGCACGTCGCGGCGCTGGGCGGTGAAGACGTCCTCCAGCACCACGTGGTCGGGGTGTACTTCGCGCAGCAGCGAGCGCTTCTCCAAACGCACCCCTGCGCGCTGCAGGCGCCCGTTGGCATCGGCCAGGTCCCCGGTCAGGGCGAGCTGGGTGCCCACGACCTGGTCCTGGGTGACGATGGCGGTGTCCCGCCCCCGTTCGGCGAGCAGCTCGGCGACCCCGACACCCACCGCGTCGCCGATCGGGTCGAACACCACGACCGGTCCCTCCGGCAGCACGTCGTGCGCCAGCAGATCGGTGACGTCGAGGACGGTGCCGCCGAGGTCGTCGTAGGCGTGCGGACCCGGCACCGAGCCGGTCGCGACCACCGCGTCCCGGCCGATCAGGTCCACGTCGGTGACCTCGGTGCCGAGGGTGACTCGCACCCCGAGCCGACGGACCTCCGCCTCCAGCCAGTCCGCGATCCGCCGCAGCCGCGCACGACCGCCCACCTTCGCGGCCAGCAGCAATGCCCCGCCCAGCCGGTCACCGCGCTCGACGATCTCCACCGCGTGCCCGTCCAGGGCCAACACGCGCGCGGCTTCCATCCCGGCCGGGCCGCCGCCGACGACCAGCACATCCCGCGGAGCGGTGGGCGCACCGACCTCCCCGGTCCCCTCGTGTCCGCTGAACGGCTCGCCGATGCACGAGACGATCGGATTGCGGTTGTCCCGCACCCGGCACTTCTGGTTGCACAGCACGCACGGTCTGACCTGTCCCGGATGCCCGGAGCGCACCAGCTCGACCAGCCGCGGCTCGGCGATCTGCGCCCGCGTCATCTCGACCAGGTCCGCGACGCCGTCGTCCAGAGCCCACTGCGCTTGCCCCGGGTCCACGACGCTGCCCTGCAGCACCACCTGCGGCGGGTGCTCGTCGGCACGCACGGCTTCGCGGATCTGGCGGCAGAGGTCGATGTTGAAGCCCGGCTCGGTGTGCAGGTCCGGGCGGGTCGCCGAGGTCGCCATCGCGGATCCGCGCACCACCACGAGGTAGTCGATCCGCCCCGACACCGCCCGAGCGATCTCGGCGGCCTGCTCCGGCGTGATGCCCGCCCACGGGGCGAGTTCGTCGCAGGACAGCCGCAAGCCCACGACACCGTCCCCGACCGCGTCCCGGACAGCGGCGAGCACCTCGTGCAGCAACCGCACCCGGTCCTCGCCGTAGCTGTCGGCGCGGTGGTTGGTGAGGCCGGAGAGGAACTGCCTCAGCAGCGAGAACTGGCCAGCTTCCAGCTCCACGCCGTGCAATCCCGCGCGCACGGCCGAACGCGCCGCCGTCGCGAAACCGGCCACCAGCTGGCCGATCTGCTCCTGCTCGACCTCCATCGGCAGCTCGCGGCTGACCACGTCCGGCACCCGCGACGGCGCCCACAACGCTTGCTGGGAGAACGCCGAAGATCCCTGCGCCCCGGCGTGGCCGAGCCCGGCGAGGACGATCGTGCCGTGCGGACGGCAGGCCTCCGCGACAGCCGCCCACCCCGGAACGCACTCAGCCGCCAGCGGGGCCCGCTCGTAGGGCCAGTCCGAGGCGTGCACGCTGGCGATCTCGGTGACGATCACGCCTGCTCCACCGGCCGCGCGCGCCCGGTAGTAGGCGACGTGGCGGTCCGAGATGGCCCGCCCACGGCCCAAGTTCGTCTCGTGCGGCCCGAACATCACCCGGGAGGGGGCATCGGCGGACCCGAGCCGCACGCTGTCCGCGAGGTTCATGCACCAGCCGCCAGCGGGCTGGAGTCGCAGGGCTTGGCCGGGACGGCCGGGAGCCCCAGACTCACCTTGCGCCGGGACGACCGGGAGTGGTCCTGCGACGGCTTCGGCAGCCCACCTCGGTCCACAACAGACAGTGCTGTTTCGCCGTGCCCCTTCACGCATTCCGGATCGGGGCCGTCCAGCGGGAGACCGGTGAAGAACTTCGCCGCCATGCAGCCGCCCTGGCAGGCGTCGAACGCCGAGCACGACTGGCAGGCACCGGCCGACTGCGGCTGGCGCAGCTCGGTGAACAGCTCCGACTCCCGCCACACCCGCGCGAACCCGCCCTCGCCGCGGACGTTGCCCGCCTTGAAGACGTCGTGGATCGCGAACGGGCAGGCGTAGACATCACCCACCGGGTCGATCAGGCACACCACCCGGCCCGCACCGCACAGGTTCAGCCCCGGCAGCGGGGTGGACCCCAGCGCGTTGAGGTGGAAGAACGAATCGCCGGTGAGCACGCGGTCGCCGTGCTCGACCAGCCAGGCGTAGATCTCGTGCTGCTGCGCATCGGTCGGGTGCAGCTCGTCCCACACGTCCGCGCCGCGCCCCGACGGCCGCAACCGCGTGATCCGCAGCTGCGCGCCGAACTCCTCGGCGATCGCCAGGAAGTCGTCGAGCTGCGCGACGTTCTGCCTGGTCATCACGACCGAGATCTTGAAGTCCCGCATCCCGGCGTCCGACAGGTTCTGCAGCGCCCGCATCGCCATGTCGAACGAACCGGGCCCGCGGACCGCGTCGTTGACCTCCCGCGTGGCGCCGTCCAGCGAGATCTGCACGTCCACGTAGTCGGTGGCGGCGAGCTGTTCGGCCCGCTCGCGATCGATCCGCAGGCCGTTGGTGGAGAACTTCACGCCCACCTGGTGCTGGACGGCGTAGTCCAGCAGCTCCCAGAAGTCCGGCCGCACCGTCGGCTCGCCACCGCCGACGTTGACGTAGAACACCTGCATCCGCTGCAGCTCGTCGATCACCGCCTTCATCTCGGCGGTGCTCAGCTCCCGCGGATCGCGCCTGCCCGAGGACGACAGGCAGTGCTCGCAGGCCAGGTTGCAGGCGTAGGTCCACTCCCACGTCAGGCAGATCGGGGCGTCCAACCCGCCCTTGAACTGCTCGACCAGGGAGGGCACCGGTTCCACCGCAGTCACGTCGTCTCCACTCCGTCAACGGGGCCGGATCATGTCCGAGGCGGCCAGCGAGGCAAGAGCCCGCCGGAACTGCGGCCGCCGCTCCTGCGGCACGGCCAGCAACGCGTCCTCGACGCTGGCGTGCTCGCCCAACCCGCGCACCAGCTCCACCAGCTCGGGAACCTTCAAGAACGACAACTTCCGGTTGCCGAAGTGGTACGCGAGCGCCCCGAACGGTTCGGGGCGCAGCGCGACCTGCGGATTCAACCGGTAGCCCAGGCTCGTGTCGAACTCCGCCGCGGTGGTCATCAGTAGACCCCGCACATCCCGTCGATCGAGACCTCCTCGACGAGCAGCTCCTCCTCGACGACCGGCTCGGTGGTTCCCGCTTCGACCTGTTCCTCAGCCATGGGATGCTCCTGTCGACGTTGACCGATCCACCGCCGACACCGTATTTGCACTCGGTGCATTTTGGAAGGACTGGGGCAGGAAATCTTGGAGCGCAACACTGTTGGAGCAACCGCGCGAACCGGTGGACGACGGCGCGTGACCAGTGCCGCCGAGCTGGAGCAGGTGGCCTTCGACCTGTTCGACGAGCAGGGGTTCGAGAACACCACCGTCACCGACATCGCGCGCGCCGCAGGCATCGCGCGCCGGACGTTCTTCCACTACTTCCCGTCGAAGAACGACGTCCCGTGGGGCGATTTCGACGCCGAGCTGGTCCGGCTTCGCGCCGACCTGCGCGCCTCCCCCGCCGGAGCCCCGCTGATGGACTGCATCCGGCGCTGCCTGGTCGAGTTCAACCGGGTGCCGCGCGAGCAGGTCCCGGCGCACCGGCGCCGGATGCGGCTGATCCTCGGCATCCCGGCGCTGCAAGCCCACTCGACCCTGCGCTTCCAGGCCTGGCGGCAGGTCATCGCCGAGTTCGTCGGCGAGCGCACCGGACACCCCGCCGACGCCCTCGCGCCCCAGACCATCGCGCATGCGACGCTGGGAGTCGCGCTCGCCGCCTACGAGCGGTGGCTCGACGAACCCGACGCCGAGCTCACCGACCTGCTGGACTCGGCAATGCGCGAACTCGCCGCCGGATTCGCCGACGCGGCGCGATCGGGGCCCGACGACGAGCCCCGGGACGAGTCGAGACGCCGGGTGGCCCGGCCGTCCCCCGACGAATCCGAGTTCACGCCGCGGATCGGCAAGGTCGCCCGCCGCGAGCTGGCTTCCCACGGGTACACCCGGTACGCCCAGCTCGCGGAGGTCACCCCGGCCGACCTGCTGAAGATCCACGGCGTCGGCCCCAAAGCGATCCGGATCCTCGGGGAGGAGCTGGCCGCCACGGGGCGTTCCTTCGCCGACCCGTGAGCCGGAACGGGGCCGGGCACCGCGGCGCGGCACCCGGCCCGGGCCGATCAGTAGTCGGCGTCGTCGTAGATCACCACGCCGCGCAGGTTCTTCCCGTCGCGCATGTCCTGGTAACCGGTGTTGATGTCCTCAAGCCGGTAGGTGGTGGTGACCAGCTCGTCCAGCTTCAGCGTGCCGTGCCGGTAGAGCTCCAGCAGCCGCGGGATCTGGCTGCGCGGGCTGACCCCGCCGAAGATCGCGCCCTGCACCCGCTTCTGCAGCAGGGTCAGCTCGAACAGGTTGAGCTTGGCGTCGATCTGCGTGTGGTGCCCCATGCCCGTGACCACCACCTGGCCGCCCTTGGCGGTCATCGACACCGCCGGTTGCAGGTGCTCCCCGGTCGTGTCGCCGATCGTCAGGATCACCGTGTTGGCGTTCTGCCCCCAGGTCAGCTCCGAGACCGCCCCCGCAGCGTCCTCCATCGAGGCGAAGGCGTGCGTCGCGCCCAGCTCCAGGGCCTTCTCGCGCTTGAACGCCACCGGGTCGACCGCCACCACGTACCGCGCACCCGCCGCCGCAGCGCCCTGCACCGAGTTGATCCCGACGCCGCCGATGCCCACGACGACCACGGTGTCGCCAGCGCGCGTGTCGCCGATCTCGGTCGCCGAGCCCCAGCCGGTGGACACCCCGCAGCCCAGCAGCGCGGCCTTGTCCAGCGGGATGTCGTCCTCGATCTTGACCACCGACGCCTGGTTGACCGTCACGTACGGCGCGAAGGTCCCCAGCAGGCACATCGGCACGACCGGGTTGCCGCGGTGCGTCACCCGGTAGGTACCGTCGGAGATCGCCCGGCCGGTCAGCAGGCCCGCACCCGCGTCGCAGAGGTTCTGCATGCCCCGCGCGCACGGGCGGCAGGTGCCGCAGCCGGGGATGAACGCCAGCACGACGTGGTCGCCCTCCTTGAAGCCCGAGACCTCGGGGCCGACCTTGGTGACCACCCCGGCACCCTCGTGCCCGCCCACGACGGGGTAGAACGCGGCGGGGCTGGCACCGGTGCGCAGGTGCTCGTCGGAGTGGCACAGCCCCGAGGCCGCCAGCCGCACCTGCACCTCTCCGGCAACGGGATCCCCCAGTTCGATCTCATCGACCTCCCAGTCCTTGCCCGGACCGTGCAGCAGTGCGGCCTTGGTCTTCATATCCACTCCTCGTCGAATGGGCGCCGACGTATGGCTTGCCGAGCATGGGAAGTCGCGTGATCACAGTCAAGGGCCTGCCTCGACGAACCTCGCGCCCCGCCACCTGGCCGCCGACGCCCCCGGAACCCCAGACGTGCCACTGTCCACGGAACGCCGGAGAAGCCCGACGAACGGAAGACGTATTTCCCGGTGACGACACGTCCGATGCCGCACTCCTCCGCGGGGGGATCGCCCGCACGCCAGGAAGTCAGTCCGCTCGCGGGCGCGCATTGGCTGGCGGCACAGGAACTTCAGCGGACTTGCCCGCTTCCGATCGCCAAAATCCACTCTACCCAACGGAAAAGTGAACTTCCCTCAAAGTTGATCACCTCATCGAGGGACCGATAATCGCTCGAATCCACGTTCGAGAGCTGGAACACTGGAAGCACGCCAGGAACTCGCGGCGCACTCGGCGACAGTCGACAGTGGATCGTGAAACCAGTTGCCACAGAGCATGAATCCACTGTGTACACATATGTCCGAAACAACCAGCTCGGCTGTCGCAACGCACGAATCAACGCGAAGAACGAGAAGGAGACCAGACATGTTGTCGAAGTACCGGTGGAACACGGTCAACAGCGGAACCGCGACCGCGTTCTCCCCCGCAGGCAGCTCATGCGGGTGCGGAACTGCGGACGATCAGCACCGGACATGGCGAGTGGTGCAGCAGCTTGTGGCTCGTGGAGCCCAAGTGCGCCCCCGCCACCCCGCCGCGGCCACGTGCACCCACCACCGCCAGCTGCGCCTCTCGCGCTCGCGAGAGCAGCTCGGCGGTCGGCGCACCGCGCCCGACGAACCTGTACACCTCGACGTCCGGGTACCGCTCGCCCCAACCGGCGAGGGCTTCCGAGACGAACCTCGCCTCGTCCTCCCCGACCACGTCGGCGGGCAGCCGCGCACGCAACCACTTCAGGTCGATGCCGACCACTTCCCAGGTGTGCACGACGTGCAGCGGGACGCCCCAGTCCGACGCGGCGGCGAAGGCGTGCGCCAGCACGAGTTCGGCGGACCGGTCGTCGTCGACACCGGCGAGGACCGGACCGGTGACCGGGAAGGTGAGCGGATCGCCGGTGTCCGGCACGACGGCGACCGAGCACCGGGCGTGCGCGGCGACCTTCACCGCGACCGCTCCGGCGAGCAGCCCGGTGAACCCGCCGAACCCGCGATCGCCCACGACGACCAGGTCAGCCGTTCCGGACTCGGCGATCAGCACCTGCTCCGGCGAGCCCGCGCAGGCCGCCGTGCTCACCGCGACCTCCGGCGCCTGCTCCCGCGCCGCGGCCGCGGCGACGTCCAGCCAGTGCGCGACCTGCTCGCGCACCTGGTCGCGGTGCTCCTTCGGCCAGTGCAGGCCGGGGAGCTCCGGCAGCACGGGCGTGGTGGTGGGGTCGGCGTAGACGATCCGCAGCCCGGACCGGCGTCGAGCTGCCTCGCGGGCCGCCCAGCGCGCGGCGTTGAGCGCCACGGCGGAGCCGTCGACCCCGGCCACCACGTGCCCGACCTCGCTCATCCCGGTCCTCCCAGCGCTGTGCAGGACACCACCAGGGTGGGCGAGTTCGCCGGACCGTGCTCGTCGGGACGGCCGCTACCGGGTCGGCATGCGGCCGGGGACCAGCAGCTCGGTGTTGCGGTCGCCGAGCTCGCCGAGCTGGGCCAGATCGGTGTGCGGGTTGTTGAAGGACAGCTCCCGGTACAGGGCGGCGAGCGCGGCCGGGGACCGGTCGTCGTAGTCGGCCTGGTAGGGGCTGTCGGCTTCGACCAGCGTGGTGAACAGCGACAGCGTGCCGTCCTCGTTGTCCACCAGTTCGATGATCCGGGCCAGCTGCGGGAAGTCCACGTGGGAGGCGGTGTTGATCTCCCAGAAGCCGCAGGCCGGGTCGTCGGCGTGGTGCGGGGTGATCGTGTTGCGGTGCGTGTGCCCGTTGACCCAGGCCAGCACGTTCGGGAAGCGCTTGAGCAGCCGCACCACCGAGGCGCCGCTCTTGCGGATCTCGCCGGGCCGCCGGAAGTCGGGCAGCAGCGCGGTCATCGTGCCGCTGGTGTGGTGGCTGAACAGCAGGAACAGCTCGTCGGTGACCGACTGCCGCTGCTTGCGCCCGAGCTCGTCGTAGTACTCCGAGCTGCCCGCGGTGAGCACCTTCTCCAGCCAGCGGAACTGGGCCAGGCCGAGCGAGCCCTCGGCGAAGCCCGCCGTGTTGGTGCTGTCCAGGCTGATACCGGTCACGCCGGGGGCGATCCGGAAGGTGTAGTAGGGCTCGTCGTGGTCCGAGCTGAACCCGTGGCCGACCGGGCCGGGCCCGGTGTTGGCCGGGTCCCGGTGCGCCCGGATGAACTCCTCGGTGTCGAACGGCCTGCGCCGCTCGTCCGGGGTGACGGTGCGGATCAGCCCGGTGCGGGTGTCCATGACGCTGGCCGTCCGCTGCTGGCTGCGCCCCTCCATGAGGGCCACGATCTCGCGCTTCTCCCGCTCGTCCCGGCCGATGATCTTGCGCGAGCCGGTGTACCAGTCGGCGAGGCCCGGGATCAGCTGGTCCGGCACCGTTCCGACGACACTGTTGTCGTGGTTGCCGAACACGGCGTACCAGGGCATGCGCAGCCCCGGGCTGTCGAAGGGGCGGAGGGCGTCACCGAGCAATCCCGGCAGCACCGGGTACCCGAGCTCTCGGTACCGGTCCGCGACGCCCCCGTCGGGGTGCCAGTACAGCGGGTCCCCGGAGTCCTGCACGCCTTCGTAGGCGTTCGGGTCACCGGTGTTCGGCGCGACCCGGCCACCGTTGAGCACGCCGAAGTACCAGTCCAGCTCGGCGAGTTCGTGGTTGTCGGTGCTGTCCCCGGTGGTGATCACGAAGTCGATTGGACGCCCGGTCACCGGGGCTCCGGGCAGGGAGTTCACCCGGCGCACCAAGTGGGCCGCGCCGAGCGCGGTGAGCGTTTCCTGCGGTCGGAACGCGCCACCGGCCAGCGGGTGGACGTACTCGAAGCGGGCCGGGCTCTGCGCGTCGACCACGTGCAGGTCGGTGAACTGGGTGAACGCGACCACCGGGACCCGGCGGTCGACGCGGTCCGTCCTGCCCACCACCAGGTCGGTGCGGACCACCTGCGGCCACCCCGGACCGGCCGTGAGCCGCCGGTAGCCCTCACCGGCTTCGGGCTGCGCCGCGGCCTGCAGCGTGGTGCCCGCGCTGTACGCCAGCTGCGGTCGCGTGCCCCGTGCGAACGAAGGTGCCGCGCTCAGCAACCCGCTGCCGAGTACCGCTCCGGTGATGCCCGCAGCTCGGAGAAAGCCGCGCCTGTCGATCCCTGCCATGTCGGTTCCCAGTCCGTGCGCCCTGATCATCGAACTGATCAGAAAATCTTTCATGTTCGATGGGCGCAGTCCACCCCCAGACAGGTGACGAACGTGCGAACAACTGGCGACACCCAGGAACGTCCACAGTGGCCGATGCGATCGGGGATCGGCTCCGACCTCCGGAGCAGGCCGGATCACCCGCCCGCACGAGCCCCGACGACGTCGACCTGCCCGCCGGTCACACCAGCGGACGGCCGGTGCGGATCCGACGGCGGAGGTCCCAGAGGACCAGGTTGAACGGGAAGCGCCGCAGCACCGGCGGCGACCAGCGGACGATCGCGGCGACCACCGCCATCAACCGGTCGAAGCGGCGCTGATCCCGAGCGGTCCAGGGCAACCGCATCTCCGCGCGGAACGGCTCGGGCAGGAACCCGGTGGTGACGAACCGGTTGAACCGGCCGAACAGCAGCGACAGCGGGCGCGGCAGCCAGGCCAGCATCGTCACGTCGAGGAGGTAGTTCCGCACCGTGTCGTCGATGGAGATCCGGTCCAGCGACTCGGTCCAGTAGCGCTCGAACGCGGCGCGGTCGCTCGGCCACGCATCAGGAGGCACTTGCAGGGTCGTGCCCAGAGCCGCGCCGTCGCGGTAGAACGCCTCGGCGGTCTCCGCGTCGGGCTCGCCGAAGAAGAGGAGGTAGAGGTCTTCGAAACCCTTGAACAGGCATGCTGCCACCCACAACTGAAGATCCGGGTCGAAGGCGTTGTAGGCGACCGGGCTGGAGTCGGTCGAGCGCACCTGAGCGTGCGCTCGGTTGACGCCGCGCCGGAACAGCTCTCGCTCGCGCTCCGTGCCCATCGTCGCCACGGCGATGTAGGCGAGCGTCGTGCGGGTCCGCTTGATCGGGTGGCGGAACAGCTGCCCGCTCTCCACCCGGCTCTCCACCACGCCGTAGCCCACCCCGGGCCTGGCCAGCTGCATGATCACGTTCGCATTGCCCGCGAGGAGCCCCGCCCCGGTCACCGCGTTCCGGACCCGGGTGGTCGTGTCCGCCGAAACAGTCACCGTCCGCCGCCCTCCGCACCGAGGCCAATTCTGCACACGGCCGTTTTCAGTTAGGGAACCAGCGGCCTCGCCGATCTGTCAAGATGTGCCCATGAGCACGACTCCACTGCGGGTCTACGGCGGGGTGCGGGGCGATCACCGCCGAGCTGAACGGCGGGCGCAGCTGCTCGAAGCCGGGCTGGACCTGCTCGGTGCCGCCGGTGACGGCCCGGCCCTGACGGTGCGCGGTGCGTGCCAGCAGGCGGGGTTGGCGACGCGCTACTTCTACGAGAGCTTCGCCGACCGCGACGCGCTGGCCGCAGCGGTGTACGACCACGTGGTGGACGACCTGGCGACCACCACGCTGGAGGCGGTGACCACCGCTGGCCCGGACGAGCGGGCGAAGGTCCTCGCCGGGCTGGAGAACATCGTGCGGACGATCGGGCGGGATCCGCGGCGCGGTCGGCTGCTGTTCTCGGTCAGCCTGAGCAGCCCGCTGCTCGCCCAGCGGCGGTTGGACTCCTCACGGCTGTTCGCCGCGCTGCTGGGCGGCCAGGCGCAGGACTTCTACGGCATCACCGAGAGCCCGCACCTGGAGCTGACCACGCACTTCATCGTGGGTGGGCTGGCGCAGACGCTGACCGCCTGGCTCGACGGCACGTTGCGGCTCGACGAGCGCGGCCTCGTCGAGCACTGCACCGAGGTCTTCCTGGCCATCGCAGCCGGGTTCGGGACCGCGGCGGCCGACGGTTAGGCCTTGGTCCGCGGCAGCTCGGCGCGGACGCCGAGCAGCCGGACCGGCCGGTCGAGCGGGAAGCGGTCCAGCGCGGAGCGAGCAGCGCGCTCGATGGCTTCGGCGTCGCGCGTCGGACTCGGCAGCGACACGCCGTGGGTGTGCGTGGCGAAGCTGGAGTTGCGCACCTTGACCACGACGCGGCGGGCCAGCTTGTCCTCCGCGGCGAGGTCGGCGGCCACCACGTGCGACAGGCGCCGCACCTCCGCGCGCATCTCCTCGACGTCGCGGAGATCCCGCTGGAAGGTCACCTCGCGGCCGTGCGAGCGGGCCTCGTAGGGCTCGTCGGTGACCGGTGTCGAGTCGTAGCCGTGCGCGAGCGCGACCAGCCACGGCCCGACGTTGGGACCGAACTCGCCGGCCAGGTCGGCCATCTTCGTGCGGGCCAGGTCGCCGACGGTCGCGATGCCCCGCGCGGCCAGCTTCTTCGCGGTCTTCGCGCCGACGCCCCAGAGCGCATCGGTGGGCAGCTCGGCCATGACCTCGACCCAGTTGGCCATCTCCAGCCGGAACACCCCGGCGGGCTTGGCGAACCCGGAGGCGATCTTCGCGCGGAGCTTGTTGTCGCCGATGCCCACCGAGCACGCCAGCGCGGTGCGCTCCCGAACCTGCTGCTGAACCACGCGCGCGGTCCGCTCGGCGTCTTCGGTGTCGACCAGCATGAACGCCTCGTCCCACCCGGCCACTTCCAGGATGCCGCCCAGGTCGCGCAGCGCGTTCATCACGTCGGCCGAGGCCGCCAGGTATGTCTCGTTGTCGGCGGGCAGGAACACCGCCTCGGGGCAGCGGGCCGCCGCCGTCCTTAGCGGTGTCCCGGAGCGGACCCCGGCCTCGCGGGCTTCGTAGGAGGCTCCGGCCACCACTCCGCGCTGCGTCGGGTCGCCGCTGCCGCCGACGAGCACCGGCCGTCCCCGCAGCTCGGGGTGGCGCAACAGCTCGACGGCCACGATGAACTGGTCGAGATCCACGTGCAGCACGACGCGTTCCACGCTGCCAGCATCGACGGGTTCCGCCGATTCCGCCAGGTCTCGGGTGCGCGACACTGGCGGCATGAGCAAGCGAAGCGCTGGCATCCTGCTGTTCCGACTCGTCGATGGTGCCCCGCAGGTCCTGCTGGTCCATCCGGGCGGGCCGTTCTGGAAGAACAAGGACGCGGGTGCTTGGTCGGTGCCCAAGGGCGAGCACGGCCCCGACGAGGACGCGCAGGCGGCTGCGATCCGGGAGTTCGCCGAGGAGACCGGCACCGCGCTGACCGACCGCGATCTGCTGCCGCTCGGAGAGGTCAAGCAGCGCAACGGCAAGCTCGTCACCGCGTGGGCGGTCGAGGGTGACTTCGATGTGACCTCCTTGCGCAGCAACGAGTTCGAGATGGAGTGGCCGCCGCGCTCGGGTCGCCGCCAGCTGTTCCCGGAGGTCGACCGCGCCCTGTGGTGCGACCCGGCCACCGCGCGCGAGAAGCTCAACCCGGCGCAGACCGCCTTCGTCGACCGCCTTCTCGACGAGCTGCGCGAATCTGGTCGCCTGCCCTGAGAACCCGCCTCGGACGGCGGCGCGGCAAAGCTCGCCTTCCGCCGGGACAACGGCCAACAGAGACTGTTCGGCGCTCGCCGAGCGGCTGGTGTTCGGTCGATACTTCCGGCTATGACGCCTGCTGAGCTGCACGCCGAGTTCGATGCCCTGCGCGCTGAAGATCTGCGACTGCGCAGCTCGCAGAAGTGGTCGCTGGCCGAACCCGACGTGCTCCCGGCGTGGGTCGCCGAGATGGACTTCCCGCTGTGCGAGACGGCGCGGTCGGTGCTGGCCCGGTTGGCCGCCCGGTCGGACTTCGGCTACCCGGTGGTCGACGACTACCTCGCGGCGTTCAGCGAGTGGGCTGCCCGGGAGCAGCGCTGGTCGGTCGACCCGGCGCTGACCGCACCGGTCGCCGACGTCATGCAGGGGCTCGACCACGCGGTGCGCTGCCTGACCGAACCCGGCGACGGGGTAGTCCTGCTCACCCCCGCCTATCCCCCGTTCCTGGTCATGCTCGCCCACCTGGGCCGACCGGTCCGGGAGTGCCCGCTGCTGGACACCGCCGAGGGATGGCGCATCGACTTCGACGCGGTGACCGATGCGCTGGCCGACGGGGCGAAGGCCGTCCTGCTCTGCCATCCGCACAACCCCACCGGCCGGATGTGGTCGCCGGACGAACTGCGCACCATCTCCGAGCTCGCCGACCGATACGGTGCGGCCGTCATCAGCGACGAGGTGCACGCGCCGCTGGTCGCCGGGGGCCAGGCATTCGTCCCGTACGCCGCGAGCAGCGGAGCAACCGCGAACTGCGTGACCGTGACCAGCGTGTCCAAGGCGTGGAACGTCCCGGGGCTGAAGTCGGCGGTGCTGGTGTGCCAGGAATCGACGAAGCACGTGCTGGACGCGATGGCGCCCTACGAGGCGATGCGCGCCTCCGTGCCCGGGATTGCGGTGGCGACCGCGCTGTGGCGCGACGACGGCGGGTGGCTGCCCGCGGTGCGCAGCTACCTGGACCGCACCCGCGATGCGCTACAAGCGTGGGTCGAGCAGCACGAGCAGGTCCGGTGGCACCGCAACGAGGCCGGTTACCTGGCCTGGTTGGACCTCCGCGGGCTGGGTCCGGACCCCGCCGAGGTGCTGCGGCAGGAGGCTCGCGTGCTGGTCAACCCCGGAACGAACTTCGCCCCGCCCGGCTCGGCGGCCGGACGGGGCTTCGTCCGCTTCAACCACGCGACGTCGCTGCCGCTGCTGGCGGAGCTGCTCGCGCGGATCGGCTCAGTCCTCGATTGAGGTCTCCTTGGTCTCCTTGCTGACCAGCAGGGCGAGCAGCGTGATCGCACCCATCGCCGCCAGGTAGACGCCGACCCAGCCGAGTCCGTGGGAGCTGGCCAGCCAGGTCGCGATGTAGGGCGCGACCGAGGCGCCCAGCAGGCTGGCCAGGTTGTAGGACACCGACGCGCCGGTGTAGCGCACCGCGGTGGGGAACAGCTCCGGCAGCACCGCGCCCATCGGCCCGAACGTCATGCCCATCAGGCCGAGTCCGACGATCAGGAACGACAGGGTCGCGACGGTGGAGTCCGCGCCGAACCACGGTCCCAGCAGCAGGCCGAACACGATGATCGCGATGGTGGTGACCATCAGCGTGGGCCGCCGCCCGTAGCGGTCGGCCAGCAGACCCGCCACCGGCACCGTCAGGCCGAAGAACACCACGCCGATCATCAGCATGATCAGGAACGGCGAGCGCTCGTAGCCCAGCCCGGTCTCGGCCGTGCCGTAGGACAGCGAGAACACCGTCATCAGGTAGAACAGCACGTAGGTGGCCAGCATGATGAAGGTGCCCAGCACCAGGGCCTTGAAGTCGCTGCGGAAGACCTGCGCGAAGGGCACCTTGGCCCGCTCGTTGCGCGCCACGACCTTCGAGAACGCCGGGGTCTCGTGCATGCTCAGCCGCACCCACAGGCCGACGACCACCAGCACCGCGGAGACCAGGAACGGCACCCGCCAGCCCCAGGACAGGAACGCCTGGTCGTCCATCAGCTCGGACAGCAGCAGGAACAGGCCGTTGGCGAAGAAGAACCCGATCGGCGCACCCAGCTGCGGGAAGGTGCCGAACAGGGCGCGCTTGCGCGGCGGGGCGTTCTCGGTGGCCAGCAGCGCAGCGCCGCCCCACTCACCGCCGAGGCCCAGCCCCTGCCCGAAGCGGCACAGCGCCAGCAGCAGCGGCGCGATGATGCCGATCTGCTCGTAGCCGGGCAGCAGGCCGATCACCACGGTGGAGATGCCCATGGTCAGCAGCGATGCCACCAGGGTGGACTTGCGGCCGATGCGGTCGCCGAAGTGGCCGAACAGCGCGGAGCCGACCGGCCGGGCCACGAAGGCGATCGCGAAGGTGGCCAGCGACTGCAGGGTCGCGGCGGTGGCGTCCCCGGCCGGGAAGAACAGGTGCGGGAAGACCAGCACCGCCGCGGTCGCGTAGACGTAGAAGTCGTAGAACTCGATCGAGGTGCCTACGAGGCTGGCGATGACCACCTGCCGGGTCGAGTTCCGCGGGGTGGGATCCCCCGATGCTCCGGAGTCCCGCACTCCTGGTGCTGGGACGTGGCCGACAGCCATGGCGCCGCAACCTCCTCGTTAACACGATCGGACTACCGCACTCTAATCCTCGATCGACCACTGACCGAGACAGGGTTCCCGCATCGTGGGCATCCTCACCCGACGCGCACGCTCCGCCGCGAAGCGCGAACTCCCTGTCAGCACGCGGCCCGCGCGCCACCGCCGAACCACGGGCGGACCGGCGATCCCACTCCGTGGGACGCTCGCCCGGATCGTCCGACCGGCTGATCACCGCGCCGAACCCGGACTGCGAGCACAGCGAGTTCCTAGACTGGGCTGCTCTCCGATCTCCGCTCCGCACGTGCCGTGTCGAAGGAGTGCACCGTGCCCGAGGCAGCGAAGCAGGACCTCTCCGCCCGCGGGACGCCGCGCCGCCTGCGCGGCTCCGAGCTGCGGTTCGTCGGGATGCCGATCGGCGGTGTCGGCTGCGGCCAGCTCTACCTCGGGGGTGACGGGCGGCTGTGGCTGTGGGACGTCGACAACCGGACCGCACCGGCCAACATCAACGATCTGCACTTCACCCGCCCGCCGTACCCGAGCTCGCCGTTCCAGCACGGGTTCGCGGTGCGCGTCGACGACGGGGACGCCAGGTGGCTGGACGCACGCGGCTTCCCGGACGTGACCTTCACCGGCCGCCCGCCGCTGGCCGAGGTCGACTACCCGGACCCACGGGTGGGAATCCGGCTGCGCGCCTGGTCCCCGTTCGTCCCGACCGAGATCGAGGACAGCTCCTACCCCGCGGTGTTCCTGGACTACGCGGTCGAGAGCACCGCTGAGTCCACAGTGGAGGTCGAAATCGCCGGGTTCCTGGAGAACCCGGTGTGCGTGGGCAGTCGGCACGCCCGGCCGCTGCGGCTGAACGCTGCCGAGTTCGCCGTCGACGGCGCGGCGGGCGTGCAGTTCGCGGCTGCCGAGGGCAGCGCCGAGAACCCGATGCGGCCCGATCTGCTGCTCGAGGACTGGGAGAAGCCCGATTACGCGGGCTGGGAGGTGACCGGGAACGCCTTCGGCTCCGGTCCGGTCCGCACCCTCGACCGCCCGGCTTATCAGGGCGAGGCGGGGGCGTTCGGGATGCGGATGGTCGACTCGCACGCGAGCGCTCCGGGGGACGACCCCGGCACGCGCGACGGCGCCACCGGGAGGCTGCGCAGCGCGCCCTTCCGGATCGAGCGGAACTACCTGCGGTTCCGGGTGAGCGGCGGCAAATACCCGGGCACCTGCTGCCTCAACGTCGTGGTGGGCGGCGAGGTCGTCGGCTCGGCCACCGGATCGGTCAGCGACCGGCTCGCCGACCGGGTGCTCCACCTGGGGCCGTGGCAGGGCGAGGAGGCCGTGATCGAGATCGTCGACGACGAGACCGGGCCGTGGGGGCACATCGGCGTTGACCAGCTCGTGCTCACCGACCACGCCCCGCAGCAGCCCCCGCTGGCGGAGCTGCCCGACCACGGCACCGCCGCGCTGGCGGCCCTCAGCGGTGACCAGATCCGCACCTGCCCGGCCGCGACGTCCTGGAGCTCACCGACGGACGTGCTCGATCCCGCGCCGGGCCTTCCCGAAGTGGACGGGATCGCGCAGCGCAGCGCGGGCGTCGTGAGCTCGAAGGTGGTGCTGCGGCCGGGCGAGCGAAGGACCATCCGGTTCGCGCTGGCGTGGTTCTTCCCCGTGCCGGACCGGGAAGGCCTGGCCTTCCTGGAGCACAGCCGCGCGCTGCTCCGGCACTACGCGAACCGGTTCGACGACGCGAAAGGGGTCGTGGCGCACCTCGCCAGCGCGCAGGAGCACCTGCTGGACCGGACGTCGACCTGGGTCCGCACCTGGTACGAGGACTCGACGCTGCCGCACTGGCTGCTGGAGCGGGTCGCCACCAACACGACCACTCTCTCCACCTCGACCTGCTACCGGTTCGCCGACGGCCGCTTCTACGGCTGGGAAGGCGCTTACTGCTGCGCGGGCACCTGCACGCACGTCTGGCACTACGCCCACGCTCTCGCGCGGCTGTTCCCCGCCGTGGAGCGCGACACCCGCGAGCGCGTGGACCTCGGCATCGGTTTCCACCCCGCGACCGGGCAGCTGAGCATGCGCGGCGAGGCCGACCGGAGCCCCGCGGTGGACGGCCAGGCCGGGACGATCCTGCGGATCTACCGCGAGCACCAGATGTCGGCGGATCCCGGTTGGCTGCACCGGGTCTGGCCGCGCACCCGGCACGCGGTCGAGTACCTGATCGGCTCGGACGCCGAACCGGACGGGGTGCTCGACGGACCCCAGCCCAACACCCAGGACGCCACCTGGTTCGGCCGCAACAGCTGGCTCTCCGGCCTGTACCTGGCCGCGCTGCGAGCAGCCGCCGCGATGGCGGACGAGGTCGGCGACGACGGTTTCGCGCGACGCTGCCGCGCGCTGGCCGATCGCGGGGCCGAGATCATCGTGCGGGATCTGTTCAACGGCGAGTACTTCGTCCACGAACGCGATCCAGCGCACCCCGGTTCGGTCAACACCAACCGCGGCTGCTTCGCGGACCAGCTGCTCGGCCAGAGCTGGGCAGCGCAGCTCGGGCTGCCGCGCGTCCTGCCAGTAGCCGAGACCCGGTCCGCGCTGCGGAGCATCTGGCGGCACAACTTCGTGCCGCGACCGCTGGAGTACCGGGAGCGCAGCCCGATCGAGGGCGGCCGGATCTTCTACGACGCCGACGTCCCGGCGCTGGTCATGTGCACCTGGCCACGAGGAGGCGGCGACGAGGCGGGCGACAACTGGTCGGTGAGCTACTTCAACGAGGCCTGGCACGGCATCGAGTACCAGGTCGCCGCGTACCTGATCGCCGAGGGCATGCTCGACGAGGGGCTGGCGATCGCCCGCTCGGTGCACGACCGCTACGCCCCGCTGCGCCGCAACCCGTACAACGAGATCGAGTGCAGCGACCACTACGCGCGTTCCATGGCGAGCTTCGGCGTGTACACGAGCCTGCTGGGCTACGAGCACCACGGCCCGCGCGGCCACCTGGGGTTCGCCCCGAAGATCACGCCGCAGAACTTCGCGGCGGCCTTCACAACGGCCGAGGGCTGGGGCCTCTACCGGCAGAAGCGCACGAACGACGAGCGGTCCAGCACGATCGAACTCCGCCACGGCCGCCTGCGCCTGAGAACCCTCGCCCTCGACACCCCCAGCACCGAACCGCACGCATGGCTCGACGGCGCGGAGATCCCGGTGCGCGCGGACAACGCCGAACGCCCCCTGATCGCTTTCCCCCAGCAACTCACGATCACCGCAGGTCAAACGCTCCAGCTCCGGCTCTGAGGGCACCAGCGATGCGCCAACGAGACTCGGCATCGGAGTTCTCCCACTTCGTCCCCCGCCAGAGCATCGACGATCAGCGCGATGTCGTTCCGCTCGGCCATCTTCGAAAGCACCGCAAAGCCCGGGAGCCCGTACCTGTACCGAATTCGGCTTGCGCTGCGCGGCATGATCGTCGGCATGGAGATCGACTACCGCTGGCGCGGGGACGTGTCCGACGACGAGCTGGTCGAGCTGACCTCGTCGCACGGCGGGAATCCGGAATCCGGTTGGTGGGAGCGGGTTCGGCCGCACAGCCTCGGTTGGGTGACCGGTCGGCTCGGCGGGGCGCTGGTCGGGTTCGCCAACGTCGCGTGGGACGGTGGGGACCACGCCTTCCTGCTCGATCCGAAGGTCCGGCCGGAGCAGCAGCGCGGCGGGATCGGGACCGAGCTGGTGCGGCGGGCCGCCGAGGGCGCTGCCCGGGCCGGGTGCACCTGGCTGCACGTGGACTTCGAGCCGCACCTGCGCGGTTTCTACTTCGACGCCTGCGGTTTCCGCCCGACCGATGCCGGGCTCATCGCGCTGCGCTGAGCCTCACCTGGCGAGGAACTCGGTGAGCAGCGCGGTCAGCTGCGCCGGGTTGTCCTCCTGGACGAGGTGGCCGCCCTGCTCGATCCAGGCCAGCTCGGCGTGCGGGATGCGCTCGGCGAGCTGCTGCGCGCGCTCGGTCGGCAGCCACTGGTCCTGGTCGCCCCACGCGATGAGCACCGGGCAGTCGAGTTCGGCGTACCGGTCCTCGACCTCCCGGGTGTAGCGCTCGTCGGCCTGGGCGATCTGGCGGTAGAAGGCCGGTTGCCCGGCTTCCCCGAGCCACGGCGCGACGAGCTCGTCCAGCACGTCGTCGCGCAGTTGGCGGTGGGCTGCGGTGGTGATGTAGCGGCGGACCAGGGCTTCGTGCAGCAGCGGCGGCAGGGCGGCGAAGACCTCGGAGTGGGCGTTGACCTGCCGGAAGAACTCCGATCCCCACGGCCGCACGCTCACCGCGTCGACCAGCACCAGCTTCCGGTAGCGGACCCCGCTGAGCAGCGCTGTCCGCAGCGCCACCGCCCCGCCGAAGTCGTGGGCGACCACCGACGGCTCCCGCAGGCCCCAGTGCTGCAGCAGCTCGGCGAACACCTCCTGCTGAGCGGCCAGCGACACGTCCTGGCCCTCGCGCTTCTCCGACCGCCCGTAGCCCGGCATGTCCCAGACGAACACCTGGTACCGGCTGCTCAGCGCGGTGGCGATGTCCCGCCAGACGTAGGAGGAGAACGGCGTGCCGTGCATCAGCACCACCGGATCCCCCTGCCCGGAGCTCGCCCAGCGAACCGTCCCGTGCGCCGACTCGAACCGCTCCGGCAGCTCCCAACCCATCACGCACCTCCGTTACCGGCTATCTCCCTATGCCAGTAACGTTACCGTCTCTGTCAAGAAGCCGGTAACCTGGACGCATGGCATACGACCGCCCACCCGCGCCGGACCAGCTGCAGCCTGTCGAGGCGTTCGGCAACTCCGCGCGGTTCCTGCACGACGAGGACGCGCTGGTGGACCTCGCGGACGCCCGGACCTGGCTGCGCGAGCACGACCACCCGGACGTGGCCGACGAGCTGGACGAACCGGCGCGGCAAGAGCTGGTCCAGGCGCGCGAGGCGATCCGCGAGCACCTCGCCGGAGCGGGCTCCGAACGGCTCAACGACTACGCGCGCCGCCTGCTCGGGACACCGCAGTGGCAGGACGGGCGGATCGTGATCCCGGCCGGCGGGAGCACCGCGGCGGAGCGGATGATCGGCGAGCTGGTGGTCGCGCTGGTGGTGGCGGACCTGAGCGGGAAGCCCGGACGGCTCAAGGTCTGCCAGGCCGAGGACTGCCGCTGGCTCTACTACGACCGCTCCCCCGGCAACAACAGCATCTGGTGCAGCATGGACATCTGCGGAGCCCGCCACAAGATGCGCGCCTACCGCGCACGCCGCAAGGACGCCTGAGGCTGGACCTGGGGATCGGTGGTGATTCCGGGGTGGGGTTGGTGGGGAGTGGTGCCGTTGGCTTCGGGGCTGGGTTCGGGTTCAAAGCGGTGGGGGTCGGGTTGGGCGTGTTGCAATTTCAATCGAAATTGCGTCGTTCTCGACGGAACCTCCAGTGGCGACGTGGGCAATTTCAATCGAAATTGCAGTCGTCACCACCCCTCCGACGGAGGTGATAGCGATCTACGGGCGGAGCGAGCGTCACGATCGCGCCGCCCGAGCACTGGTGGTGACTGCAGAGATTTCTCTCGAAATCGGCTGCGGTGCCAACCGTAGCCCTCGATGCCAACGGTGCCGATTTCGTGAGAAATCGCGCCCGGCCGGCAACGTCACCACAAGGTGGATCCGCCTCCGCAGAGAACCGAGGCTCCTAAGGTCAAGTCTCGATCACCACCCCACCGCATCCTTCGGCACGTCAGGGTGACCGGTTCCTACCGCCAAAGCACAAGCCCCGCCACCGTCCGACCAAAGGACCTGCCCCAAACCTCCTCCACGCCACCCGACCCGCGCCCTCCAACACATCGGACCCGCCGAAGGCGGTGATACCGCTCGGGGTCAGACGACCGCTTCTTCGGCGTCTTCCGGGGTGGTTTCGTCCCGGACCGGGAGGGTTTCGAACGCCGCTGGGGGTTCCTGCCAGTGCGTCGCCGATGCTCCCCGCTGGATCGCCTGCCAGACCCGCTCCGGTGTCGTCGGCATGTCGATGTGGCGGACTCCGAGGTGTTTCAGCGCGTCCACCACCGCGTTCTGGACCGCCGGGGTTGAGCCGACGGTTGCCGATTCGCCGATTCCCTTGGCGCCCAGCGGGTTCAGCGGGCTCGGGGTTTCCGTGTTGGTCACCTCGAACGACGGGAGGTCCGCCGCCGACGGGATCGTGTAGTCGGCGAGGGTGCCCGTCTCCGGGTTGCCCTCCGCGTCGAAGGTGACCTGCTCCCAGAGCGCTTGGGCGATTCCCTGGGCCGCACCGCCGTGCTGCTGGCCTCGGACCAGGAGCGGGTTGATGATGCGGCCGCAGTCGTCCACCGCGATGTGGCGCAGCGGGCGGACGAAGCCGGTCTCCACGTCCACCTCGACCACCGAGACGTGCGCGCCGAACGGGAACGTCGCACCGCCGGGGGCGAAGTCGACGTTCGCCGCCAGGCGGTCGCCGTTCTCGGCCGCCGCTCGGGCCAGTTCCGGCCAGGCGATGGTCGCGCTGGGCACCCCGGCCACGCCGAGTTCGCCGCCGTCGGTCAGCTCGATGTCGTCGACGGAGGCTTCCAGCCGGGCCGCGGCCAGCTCCTTCGCCTTGCGCAGCACCAGGTCTCCGGCTTCCTGCACCGCGCTCCCGGCGATCTGCAGCGACCGGGACCCGCCGGTGCCGCCCCCGCGCGGGACCTCGGCGGTGTCGGACTGGACGAACTCGACGGACTCCAGCGGGATGCCCAGCGAGTCGGAGACGATCATGGCGAACGAGGTCGCGTGGCCCTGGCCGTGCGCGGAGGTGCCGACCTTGATCCGGGCACCGTGCTCGTGCACCTCGACCTCGGCGTACTCGCCCGCGCCACCACCGGTGATCTCCACGTAGGCGCTCGTCCCGATGCCGAGCAGGACCTTCTCCCCCGCTTCGATGCGGCGGGCCTGCTCGGCGCGCAGCGCTTCATAGTCAGCCAGGCGCAGGGCTTCGTCGAACGGCAGCGCGTAGTCGCCGCTGTCGTAGGTGGCGCCGAGCAGCGTCTTGTGCGGGAACGACTCCGGGACGAGGAAGTTCTTGCGCCGCAACGCGGCCGGGTCGATGTCGAGCTCGGCGGCCGCGAGGTCCATCATCCGCTCCAGCATCGCGGCGGCCTCCGGCCGTCCCGCGCCGCGGAACGCGCCCACCGGGGTCGTGTTGGTCAGCGCCGCCACCCCGTCGTAGCTGATCTTCGGGATGCGGTAGACGCCCTGCGCCATCATCCGCGTCGAGCTCAGCGCAAGGGCACCGCCGAAACCGGCGTAGGCGCCGCAGTCGCCGATCACGCGGCAGCGCAGGCCGGTGATGGTGCCGTCGCGCCGCAGGCCCAGCTCCGCGAACTGCACCTGAGCGCGGCCGTGCGGCATGCCCTGCATGTTCTCCGAGCGGGTCTCCACCCACCGGACCGGGCGGCCCAGGCGCAGCGCGAGCGCGACGGCGACCGCGTGCTCGGACACCGCCCCGGCCTTGCCGCCGAAACCACCGCCGACGTGCGGGGAGATCACCCGCACCCGCTCCGGTTCCCAGCCGAAGGCCTTGGCCAGCCCGTCGCGCAGCCCGTGCGGCATCTGCGTGGAGACGTGCACGGTGACGTCGTAGTCCTGCTCCGGGCCGCCGGGCTGCACCGCGATCGCGTTGCCCTCCAGCGGCACCACCGCGACGCGCTGGTTCTCGATGCGGGCGCGCACCACCACCTCGGCGTCGGCGAGCACGTCAGCACCGGCCGGGTCGCGGAACCCGCCGGCGATGTTCGACCCGAGCTCCGGGAACTGCTGCTCGGCGGCCGGGTCCAGCGCCTGCTCCGGGTCGGCGACGACGGGCAGCGGCTCGTAGTCGACGTCGACCAGTTCGATCGCGTCGGCCACCGCTGCGGCGCTCTCGCCCACGATCACCGCGACGGGCTCGCCGACGAACCGCACCCGGTCGGTGGCCAGCGGGGGACGCGCGCACCGCGGGTTGAACTCCGCGAACGGGGGTGGGATGGGGACGTCCAGGTCGGCCGCGGCGAAGGCGCCGACCACGCCGGGCGCGGCGGCGGCCGCCGCGACGTCGACCCCGCTGATCAGGGCGTGCGCCATCGGCGAGCGGACGAACCCGATGTGCAGGACGCCCTCGATGTCCAGGTTGCCCACGTACGTGCCCCGGCCGCGGAGCAGTTCCGGGTCCTCGACCCGTTGGACCTCGGTCCCCAGCAATGAACCCACCATGTGCCGAACTCTATCCCCCGCGCAGCGGCGAAGCAGCGACGTTTCCACCACCGGGCGGATCACGGCCGGGGCGTCCCACCAGCCGATAAAATGGCCGCACCCGGCGCGGATCCGACGAAGGCAGTGGTGAGGCAGTGGCGACGCCGTCCAGCAAGTTGTACCGGCACCAGAAGCCGCTGCGCGACATCGTCGGCGAGCACATCCGCAACGGGATCTACGACGGGACGCTGGTGCCCGGCACCCGGCTCGTCGAGCGCGACCTCGCCGAGCAGTACTCGGTTTCGCGGCTGCCGGTCCGCGAGGCCCTGCGCATCCTGCAGAACGAAGGGCTGGTCGAGCACCTGCCCACCCGGGGCCTCGTCGTGCGCGAGCTCGACCGGCGCCACGTGGGCGAGCTGTTCGACATCCGCGAGATGCTGGAGCTCCTGGCCGCCCGGCAGGCGGCCGAACGCGTCGCGGCAGGCGCCGAGAACCCGCTGCCCGCGACGATGCGGGCGGTGCGCGAAGCGATCGCCGCCGGTGACGCCCCGGCCGCGCACGCGGCGAACTCCCGGCTGCACGACGAGATCACCGAGCTCTCCGGCAACGAACTGCTGGCCAAGATGCTCGAACCGCTCATGGGGCAGGTCGGCTGGCTGCGCCGCAAGATCGAGGACTTCCCGCTGATCCGCGCCGAGCACGAGGAGCTGTGCGAGGCGATCTCCTCCGGCGACCCGGACCGGGCCGCCGCGGCGGCGAGCAGCCACGTGCGCGCCTCCCGGCAGCGCACCCTGGAGTTCCTCTTCGGCGGCTGAGCCCCGCTGCGTCAGCCCAGCTCGGCGGCCGCCGGACGGCCGGCCACCAGGTCGAGGACCATCCGGCTGGCGCTGGGCAGCGGCTCGACGATCTCGACGAAGCCGAGCTCGGCGAGCTGGCGGGCGGTCCGGCTCAGCGGCCCGCCCGCGACGATGACCGCCTCCGCACCGTCGGCCACGCACGCCCGCGCCGCTTCGGCCAGCTCCGCGTACTGCTGTTCCGGGCGAGCGGCCAGTTCCAGCGGGTCCGTGCTGGTCAGGCGCACACCGGTGAAGGTCTCGGCGCTGCCGTGCGCGCGGACGAGCCCGGTGAGCGAGTCGACCAGCAGCGGGGTGCTGGTGGCCATGCCGAACCGCCGTCCTCGGGCTGCCGCGGCGAGGATCGACGCCTGCCCGATCCCGACGACCGGCACGTCCAGCGCGGCGGCCAGCTCCGCGCGGCCGGGGTCGCCGATCGCCCCCACGATCACCGCGCCGACCCGGTCGCCGGTCGGACCGGCGAGGTGGCGTCGCACCGCGTCCACGACGTGCCCGGCGGCTTCGGCGAGAGCGCCCGGCTCGACGATCATCGAGGGGCCTCGCGCGACGGTGATCCCCTCCACCGCGAGACCGGCCGGTGCCAGGTGCCGCTGGGCGAGATCGACCATCATGGCGGTCGTTTCGCGGTTGGTGTTGGGGTTGACCACGACGACCGTCGGGGCGTCGGTGTGCGGCAACGGGACCGTCCTCTCTAGGCGTGACTGCTGGTGGTCGGCGAACGGCGGCCCGGGCGGGGAGTGCCGGGCCGCCGTTGCGGGGTCACGGTTCCAGGCCGAGCAGCTTCTCCGGGTTCCCCTTGACCAACACGTGGATCTCCTCCGGCGTGAACTCCAGGTCCAGCAGCGTGCTGATCAGCGTGCGCATCCCCTCCAGCGGCGTCGGCCCGGAGCGGATGCCGTAGTCGGTGCCGAGCACGAAGTGCTCGATGCCGATCTCGCGGATCTGCCGCGCCCACGGCACGACCCCGCTGAACTCCGGGGAGTTCGCGATCCCGGCGATCTCATCGGCCCACTCGCGCTCCACGTAGTAGTTCGTCCGCGGCAGACCGCGGTGGAACATCCAGTCGGACACCGCTCCTTCCAGCAGCACTCCCCGGCTCGCCAGCTCCTTCTGCTGCTCGGTGGTCATGCGCCCGCGGCACGGGTGCGCCACGACGATCTTCCGGACACCGGCCTCGACGGCGAGGTCGACCAGGCGGAACGCTTCGGCCACCGACACGTGCCCGGTGTTGAGGTGCACGTCCGGGCGTTCGGCGATGAGCTGCAGGATCTCGGCGAGGTCGTCCGGGACCGGGCCCTCCAGCGGGATCCGGATGGACTTCGCCAGCTCCTGCTCGGCGAACTTCGGGTACTGGTCCTTGAACGGGACCGGTTCGCCGTTTACGTAACTGCCCTCGTGGCTGGCCATGAAGTGCGTGCAGTGCGCGCCGAAGTGCACGAACTTGGCACCCGCGCCGTAGTGCAGCGCGGTCTTGACCGCCCGCGGGTTCAGCCCGCCGAGTGCCGTGGTCAGGATGATCCCGCCGAAGATCTCGATGCCGGGGACCTGGCGGCTGGTGAGCAGCGCCGTCCCGCTGCTCACCCCCAGCGTGTGGTCGTAGAACACCAGCGAGCGCATCCCGGCGGCCTTCGCCTGCTCGGCGATCTGGAACGGGTCCAGGCGTCCCGGGCACGACTTCAGCCAGGGCCCGCTGTGCACGTGCACGTCGCTGGTGCCGCGGACCAGTTCGTCCGGCAGTTCCATCGACCTGTTCTGGAAGGTCTCTCCGGCGATCGTCATCTGCTTCCTTCCCTGTCGCATCGATCGGTTCTAGGCGTTGAGCGGCTCGGTCTTCGGCGCACCGACCGCCGAGTCCTTCTTGATGAAGGCGAGGATCAGCAGCACCGCGATGAACTCGACTCCCGCGATGACGTACAGGCCCAGCGAGTAACCGCCCGCTGCGTCCTTGACGGAGCCGAGGAACTGCGGTGCCGCGTAACCCGCCAGGTTCGCGATCGAGTTGATGAGCGCGACGCCCGCGGCGAGCGCCGTGCCGGACATGAATTGCGGTGGCAGGCTCCAGAAGACCGGGATCGCGCCCATCGTCCCGGCGGCCGAGACGGCCAGCGCGACGATCACGCCGATGCCGCTGCCGAGCTCCAGCGCGATGGCGGCCAGGACCAGCCCGAGGGCGCCCGCTCCCGCGGCGCACGCCGTGTGCCAGCGGGCTTCGGCCATGCGGTCGGACAGCCAGCCGTTGACGATCATCCCGAGCCACCCGAGGACGAAGATCCCCGACATGATCCACCCGAGGGTGGAGAAGTCGACGGTGAGCGTGGCCTCCACGAGGCTGGGCCCGTAGAAGGACAGCGTGGCGTTGCCGGTGATGATGCAGAACAACGTCAGGACGAGGATCCACACCGTTCGGGTGCGCAGCGCCGCGGAGAACTTGTGCTCGCGTCCGCTCAGGTCGGCGGATTCGCTGGCCAGCTCGTGGGCGACGTGCTCGCGCTCCACCGGGCTGAGCCACTTGGCGTTGTCCGGCTTGTCGGTCATCAGGAACACCGCGAGGACGCCGAGCGCGATCGACGGCAGGCCCTCGATGATGAACAGCCACTGCCAGTCCGCAATGCCCAGCACCCCGTCGGTGCAGGTCATGATGTAACCGGCCAGCGGGCTGCCCACCAGCATCGCCAGCGGCGACGCGGACATGAAGATGGCGACGGCCTTGGCCCGCCGGTGCGCCGGCAGCCAGAACGTCAGGTACAGGATGAGCCCGGGGTGCAGCCCGGCCTCGAACGCGCCTTGCAGGAACCGCAGGACGTAGAAGTGCCACGGCTCGGTGATGAAGGCCATGAGCACGGTCGCCGCGCCCCAGCCCAGCGCGATGCGCATGATCGTCTTGGGGGCGCCGATCTTCTGCAGCAGCAGGTTGCTCGGCACCTCGAAGAAGAAGTAGCCCAGGAAGAAGATGCCCGCGCCGGCGCCGTAGACGGCGTCGCTCCACTGCAGGTCGTCGAGCGTCGTCAGCTTCGCGAACCCGACGTTCGCCCGGTCGATCCAGGCGATGACGTACACCAGCGTCGCGAACGGGACGATGCGCAGGACGACGCGCCGGAACGTCCGGTCGCGCTCCTCGACGGTCGATGTCGTCGTCAACGGCGCAGAATCAGGGTGGACCATCGTTGCTCCAATGTCCTGCGGTGCGGTGAAGGGGCCTCGACGAGGGCTTCGCTGCCTCGTCCGGCGTGACGGCGCGTGAACCTCGGACGCCGCTGCGATGTGCTTCCAGCGCGCTGATCGGATGAACGGGCGACACCTTTTGGGATCCCGAGCAACGTGCCGCCACTGCGAGCCACGCGTCAACAGTCGGGATCCCAAGTTCACGCTCACCGCTCGATGCGGATCCGGTCCCCCAGCATTGCGTCCACATCGGACAGGGTCAGCGGCGGCGGCAGCTGCCAGCACGGCCGCACCCGGCTCAGCTCGCGGTGCGCGCGGACCAGACCGGCGAAATCCCTCGGGAACGCGCGCGGATCCACCCCGAGCAGCTCCCCGCAGATCCCGGCGCGGTCCACCAGCTGCTGCCAGTCGTCGATGCCCGCCAGCCCGATCGACTCGGTGCCGTGCGAGAAGAGCATCAGCCGGATCTCCTCGAAGTCCCGGGTGTCGAGGAAGTCGCGCAGGGCTCGGTGCGATCCCTCGGTGTTGAACGCCATCCAGAACGGCACCGACCCGGTGCGCAGGGCCCACCAGGGCTCCAGCAGCAGGAACGACTCCACCAGCAGCCGGTCGACGGGCAGACCGCGCTGCACGTACCAGGTGCGGTGCAGGTCGGCGACCACCGGGCTCAACCGCTCGGGGTGGTCGAACCGCATGCGCCGCAACGAGAACCGGTGCTGGTGCGCGGCCTCGCGCAGGTCGGTCAGCAGCTCCGGTTCGAAGCCCCACTCTGCTTCCGGGGCCTGCTCGTCGGGTTCCGGCGGGCGCCAGGTGCTGCGGCGAGCTCCGTAGCGGTGCAGCAGGTCGGCCACCCGCGGACCGCCGGAGTGGTACTCGGCCGCGGACGCGCCGCCCAGCGCACCGAACTGGAACACGTGCCGCGGCCCGACCCGGGTCACCGGCCACGGCAGGTCGCACTCGACCGTCACCACCGCACCACCGGCGGTCAGGTGGTCGCGCAGGAACCGGCGGTAGGCCTCCGGCAACCGCCGCCACTTGACGCGGAAGTACGACATCCCGGCGATCATCAGCCGGTCCTGGTTGGGGTCGTGCATGTGGTGCAGCACCAGGTCGGGGTTGGCCGCCAGCAGCCGCGCGGCCGGTGCCTTCCCGGCTTCCAGCTCGCCCCGCGGATCGTCCCGGTCCACCCCGCGCCGCCGCACTGGGACCAGCAGGGTCTGCGGCAGCCACGGCGCGCCCAGCGCCGCCGCCAGGTGCACGAGGGCACCGTTGGAGGAACCGATGAACACCACGGGGTACCGGCGCTTCGGGTAGTGGTCGACGATCCAGGCGGCGAGCCGGTCGGAGTCGACCTCGTCCAGGCGGCCGGGCGGCAGCGCCTCGCTCACCCCGCTGATCGCGTAGAGCCGGTCCGCCCAGCGCGCGGGCAACCGGTTGACTCCCGCCAGCGCGGCTCCGAGCACCGGTTCGAGCGCTCTCGGCGCTTGGCCGATCGCGGGGATGTCCTGCCCGGCGAGGAAGCGCGACAGCGCCCGGAGCATCCCGGTCGCCGAGTCGAAGGAAGCGGCTGCGCGTGCTGGTCGCACTTGTCCACCTCGCCGTGCGTGGGGTCGTGAGTGCGCAACAGTTGCGCACTCACGACCTAGTGCCTGGGGACCATGCGGCGCGGGCGGGTCGGCCGGGGTACCGACTCCAGCCCGCAGAGGATCACGAAGCCCACCACCGCGAGTCCGGCGTGCAGGAAGTTCTCCGCCGGGCCGAGCAGGAAGGGCGTTCGTCCACTGTCGAGCGTGCTCTCCGCGGTGCCGTAGACGAAGAGCATCAGTCCGCCGACCATCTGCACCGTCGCGCACAGAACCGCGGTGCGACGCCACGGGGCCGCCAGCACCTCGACCGCGCCGAAGGCGAGCAGCAGCAGGCTGTGCGCGGTGTTGAGCTGGAAGACGACGAGCACCGCGACGTCACCGGACGCCCGCCAGCCGCCGTTGGCCAGCCCCAGCAGGCCGAGCACGACCAGCAGCAGACCTTGCGCGGCGAGCAGCAGCTGCCAGCCCGCCGTCGGCGACCACCGTCGAGGATCCATCGGCACCTCCGGAGCGCGGGGTCGTGCTCCCGAGATGCCCGTTGTGGACCGATCGAAAACCTGCCGCGCCGCCCGTTGACCGACCCTGTTCGCGACTGTAGCTTTCACGTCCACTGCAGTCCCTTCACGCATGTGAAATGCCCTGCTGCACAAAGGAGTGCCCGATGGGTGCACCCAACGCGACCAGCGACGACCCGTACCTGCTCACCGCGGACGGCGTCAAAGAACCACCTCGCGGCTGGCGGGCCAGCCTGCGCTACCTCGGCCCCGGCCTGATCGTCAGCGCCTCCATCGTCGGCTCGGGCGAGCTGATCGCCACCACCGCGCTCGGCGCCGAGGTCGGTTTCGCCCTGCTGTGGATGGTGATCCTGTCCACCGCGGTGAAGGTGGCGGTGCAGGCCGAGCTCGCCCGCTGGACGATCATCACCGGCAAGCCCGCGCTGACCGGTTTCAACGAGGTCCCGCCGAAGATCGGCCGGCTCGGCTGGATCAACGTGCTGTGGATGCTGATGGCGCTGTCCAAGCTGCTGCAGGTCGGCGGGATCGTCGGCGGCACGGCGGTGGCGCTGAGCATGCTGGTCCCGGTCGGCGGCGATCCGCTCGGCTTCACCTCGCTGGCGGTGTGGACGACCATCGTGGTCGTCGGCAGCATCGCGCTGCTGTACTCCAACAGCTACTCCCTGATCGAGCGCGGTGCCTTCGCACTGGTCGCGGTCTTCTCGGTGGCGACGGTGGTGATCGCCCTCGGCCTGCCGTTCACGCCGTTCGGCTACAGCGGCGGTGATCTGCTCTCCGGGCTGACGTTCACCATCCCGGCCGGCGCGATCGGCGCGGCGGTGGCGATGTTCGGCATCACCGGCGTCGGCGCCGACGAGATCACCTTCTACACCTACTGGTGCGTGGAGAAGGGCTACGCCCGCTGGGTCGGGCCGAACGACGGCAGCGAGGAGTGGCAGCAGCGCGCCCGGGGCTGGATCCGCGTGATGTACAAGGACGTCTTCCTGTCCTGGGTGATCTACACGTTCAGCACGCTGGCGTTCTTCGTGATGGGCGCGGCGGTGCTCAACCCGCAAGGCCTGGTGCTCGAGGGCAACGAGATGATCACCACGCTGTCCCAGATGTACACCGACGTGATCGGCGAGTGGGCGGCGATCGGGTTCCTGGTCGGCGCGATCGCGGTGCTGGGCTCGACCCTGTGGGCGGCGATCCCGAGCTGGTCCCGGATGTACGTCAACGTGCTGGCGACCCTGGGCGTGCTGGACTGGTCGGACGCGCGCTCCCGCCAGAGGTGGGTGCGCGGCTTCACGGTCGCGCTGCCGATCGTGTGGGGCGCGACCTACCTGTTCATCAACTCGCCGGTGGTCATGGTGCAGATCGGCGGCATCATGACCGGGATCTTCCTGCCGGCGGTGGTGGTGGCGACCTGGTACCTGCGCAACACCCAGGTCGATCGGCGCCTGCACGGTTCGCGGGCCTTCAACACCCTCCTGGTGGTGAGCAGCATCGCGATCAGCCTCTTGGGCGTCTACAGCCTCGTGAACGTCTTCAGCTGAGCCCGGTCAGTGGTGGTGCTCGTTGTGGTGCCGGTTGTGCTCGGCCAAGTGCTCGTTGTGCTGTGAGGCGTGCTCGTTCCGGTGGTGGGCTTGGAGGTCACCGGTGCGGTCGTGGTGCCCGTGGCCCAGGCACTCCGGGTACTGCGCCGGGTCCTGCACCGTGGAGCAGTCGACCGGGGTCTGCGCCGAAGCCAGCGCGGGTGCGCCGAGCAGCAGCGCGATCGCCAGCACTGATCCGGCCAGGCCGCGCGAAGGAGGAAGCATGTCGCACCGCCTCGAGGGGATCGGCGGGCGCCACCGCGGCGACGCCCGCCCGATGGGAACTACCAGTCCACAGTACAAACCGGGCACATCACCCGAGAACCCCTGGAGCCGTGATTCTTCCGGCACCGGCCGGACCGGGATGCGGGACGAAATCCCCTGGACACGGGCTCAGCGGGGTGCCATCCGGATCGCGCCGTCGAGCCGGATCGTCTCGCCGTTGAGGTAGGGGTTCTCGATGATGTTGCAGGCCAGGGCGCCGAATTCGGCCGGGTCCCCGAGGCGCTTGGGGCTGGGCACCGAGTCCTCCAGGGACTTGCGGACGTCCTCGCGGAGGCGGCCCAGCAGCGGGGTGTCCATGATGCCCGGGGCGATGGTGTTCACCCGGATCGCCTTGCTCGCCAGGTCGCGCGCCGCGCACAGCGTCATGCCGACGATGCCCGCCTTCGACGCGGTGTAGGCGATCTGCCCGATCTGGCCCTCGAACGCCGCCACCGACGCGGTCATGACGATCGCGCCGCGCTCGTCGTCGACGGTGTCGTGCTTGGCCATCCGCGCGGCGCCGAGCCGCAGCGCGTTGTAGGAGCCGATCAGGTTCAGCTGGATGACGTCCTCGAAGGGTTCGAGCGCGCCCGGTTCGCCGTCCTTCTCCACCAGGCGGATGCGGGCGCCGCGACCGGCGCAGTGCACCACCGCGCGCAGCGGTCCGGCCTCGTCGGCGGCGTCCAGCGCGGCGGCGAACTGGTCCACGTCGGTGATGTCGGCGGCCGCGAACCGGACGGACTCGCCGAGCTCGGCCGCCACGTCGGCCCCCGCCGAGGTGGGCAGGTCGATGATGGTGACCGCCGCCCCCGCCTTGACCAACTTCCGCGCGGTCGCCAACCCCAGACCGGACGCGCCGCCGGTCACCGCCGCCGAAATGCCTTCCAGACGCATGCGCTGATCCTCTCCACACCGGTGTGCTCGGCCCCATTCAAGGCACCCCGCGCGACGGCGGTCAAAGTCCGGATCGCGAACGGAACCGAAGGCCCGGCCTATATCCGGTGGACAGCAGGGCGAGAATCGGCCCGTGAGCACCTGGAGCATCGAACCCACCGCGGTGGACCAGCCCGTCGTCGTCCGCCTGCTCCGCGAGTACACCGGCGAGATGGCCAGCCGGTACTACGGCCGCCCCGCGACCGACGCCGAGGTGGACGAGGCGATCGCCGAAGATCCGAACGAGGGGCTGCACCCGCCCACCGGTGTGTTCCTGGTGGTCCGCGACGGCGCCGAACCCGTTGGCTGCGTCGGCATCCGCGAGCTCGAACCCGGCATCGCCGAGCTGAAGCGCATGTACGTCAAACCCCAGGTGCGCGGGCGCGGGGCGGGCGTTCGGCTGCTGTCCGAGGCGGAGCAGCACGCGCAGCGGCTGGGCTACCGGGCGATCCGCCTGGACACCCGCAACGACCTGGTGGAGGCCCGCGGCCTCTACGCCAAGCAGGGCTACCGGGAGATCCCGGCCTACAACGACGGCCCGTACGCCGAGCACTGGTTCGAGAAGGTCCTGGGATGACCGGGCGGGTCGGAGCGCGGCCGATCCGGACCGACCGGCTCGACCTGGAACCGCTGCGCGCCGACCACGCCGACGAGATGTCCGAGGTGCTCGGCTCCCCCGAGCTCTACGAGTTCATCGGCGGGGTCCCGCTCACCGCGCCGGAGCTGCGCACCCGCTACGAGCGGGTGCTGGCGGGCTCGCCGGACCCCGCGATCTCCTGGTGCAACTGGGTGGTCCGGCTGCGCGAGGAGGACCGCCTCGTCGGCGCGGTGCAGGCGACGATCAGCCCCGGTTTTCCGGGCCCCGCCGCGCAGATCGCCTGGATGGTGGGCGTCGAGTGGCAGAAGCGCGGCATCGCGAAGGAGGCCGCCCGCGCCCTGGTCGACTGGCTCCGGCGGGTCCCGGTGCGCGGCGTCCTCGCCCACATCCACCCGGACCACCAGGCCTCTGCCGCCGTCGCCGCGGCCGTCGGCCTGAAGCCGACCGCGGACAGCCACGACGGCGAAACCATCTGGCGCCTGTCCTTCGACGCCTGACGAACGGCCTCAGCGCTCGGGTTCCGCGGCGAGCAGCAACGCGGCGAAAACCGCGGAAGCGACCGCCTGGTACCCGATCCACACCTCGCCGCCCGCGCCGCTGCCCGACCACGCCAGCAGCAGGCCGGCGAGCGTCGCCAGCACCCAGCCGCTGTCGTAGGCGACCATGAGCCGCAGGTAGGTGCGATTCGCGCGACGGCGGACGTACCTGATCTCCACCGCGCCGCACATGAGCAGGACCGCGCCGGAGACGACCACCAGCCAGACCGGCACTCCGAGCAGCTGGCCGAGCGGTGCAGCACCGAGAGCGCAGGCAGCGCCGAACAGCGCCTTGACGGAGCCGTCGGCGACGATCCCCGCCCTCGTCTTCCCCGCCGGTGCCGCGAGCTGCGCCTGATCCACGAGCACCCTCCTTTTTCGTAATCCGATTACGAGTATCATCAGATTATGAGAAAGACGAGGGCGGAGTCCAGGGAGAACAACCGCCGCGCCCTGCTGGACGCCGCGTTCCAGGTCGTGACCCGGGACGGCTACCGGGCCAAGCTCGAGGACATCGCCGAGCGGGCCGGGCTGACCACCGGTGCCGTCTACTCGCTGTTCGGCAGCAAGAACGGCCTGGTGGTCGCGCTGGTCACCGACTACCTGCAGCCGCACTACGCGCAGTTCGAGGAGGCGGTTCCCGCCGAGCTGGACCTGGTCGCGGCGGTCGACGCCTTCGCCCGGCACTACCGGCGCACCTGCGACGCCCCCGAGGCGCTCTCCGCGCTGTCGCTCCAGATGACCCTGCAGGAGATGTCGCTGCACGACCCGAAGCTGGGCGCCCAGCTCGCCGAGTCCGTGCGGGAGCAGGAGAACCACCTGATCGCGCTGTTCACCGGTCGGGACCACAACGGGAGCGTTGTCACGCGGCACCAAGCCGAGCGCCTGACGACCGCGCTCCGGGCGCTGCTGGTCGGGCTGAGCCAGGGCGTCGTCCTCGGGCTGGCAGCCGGTGCCGACGAGCAGTACTTCGCCGACGTGGCCTGCGCTCTGGTGTCCGACGCGAGCCTAGTCGGCTGACCGAACCGCCATCGGGACCGGACTGCCATAATCCGCGCTGTGACAGGGGAAACGTCAAGCGGTCCGGGTCGGTTCGTGGTGCTCAACGACCAGCCGGTCGAGATCGCCGAGGACGACCTGCTCGGGGCTTCGGAGACCGCGCGCGGCCTGGTCGACCTGATCACCGACTCGCACGTCTCCACCCCGTTCACCATCGCCATCGACGCCGGGTGGGGCATGGGCAAGAGCAGCCTGATGCGGTTGATGCGCACAGAGCTGGAGCAGCGGGGCACGCCGACCGCGTGGTTCAACGCCTGGACCTCCGGTCCCGACGCGCTCGAAGTGCTCATCAAGACGGTGCTGCTGACCTTCGACCGCAACATCGTCCGGCGCGCCTACCACCGGCTCATGAAGCGGCGCCGCGTCGTCGGTGCGCTCCGGGTGGTGATCAGCGTCCTCGCCGGGGTGACCCGATCGGTGCCCGTGGTGGACCGGATCTGGCAGGCGCTGTCGGTGGACGCCAAGGCGCGCAACGAGATCCGCGAGGTCGTGCGCGAGATGGCCGAGGACTGGGTGAACGACGGATCCACCGGCGGTCGGCAGCTCGTGGTGTTCGTCGACGACCTCGACCGGTGCTCCGGCGAGGTCGCGCTGACCGTCTGCGAGGCGATCAAGCTCTACCTGGACGTGCCGGGGCTGGTGTTCGTGATCGGCTGCGACCAGGCGGTGCTGGACGCCAAGGTGCGGGAATCCGGCGGTTCGGCGGCGCAGGCGCGGGACCTGCTGGAGAAGATCGTGCAGGTCAACTACCGAACCCCGGTTCCGGACGAGGAGCTGCTGCGGCACCTGGTCGACGGATTCGCGGCCCGCTCCGGCATCAGGCACCTCCTCGGCACCACCGAGCCGGGGCTGATCGCCCAGCGCACCAGCCGGAACCCGCGCCGGATCAAGCGGCTGATCAACAGCTTCGTGCTGGAGTACAACCTGAGCCCGCAGTGGCAGCGGTTCGGCGCGTCAGCGCTGGTCCGGGTGGTGCTGCTGCAGCACTTCTACCCCGGCTTCTACCGGAGCCTCACCAACCCGGCCAGCGGCGACCTCGTGCAGGAGTTCCTCACCTACCACCGCATCCGCGCCGCGTGCCGGGCCGGGCAGCGCCCGGAACCCGCGGAGTTCTTCACCCAGCACGAGGTCACGCCGCCGGTCCCGACCGCCGACCGGGAGGAGCTGCTGAACTCGCTGCACCTGCTCGAGCAGGAGCTCCCGGTGTCGTTCCCCGAACTGGTGCTGGACTCGGACTTCGTGTCGCTGCTGGGCCAGCTGGCTGAGGAGGAGCACTTCGGCTCCCTCCTGGATCACCTCCAGCACGGCTGGCGCACCCCGCTCGCGGGCACCGCCGAGCCGCCGCAGGGCTGGGCCGGGGCCCTCCAGCCCGGGGCCGGTGGCGGTCCCGAACAGCAGCCACCGCCCGCGCAGCAGTGGTTCCCGCGAACCGGGCGCCAGGTGCTCTGGATCGACCAGGACGTCCTGATCCGCCCCGATGCCGCGAACGAGAAGCTGCTCCAATCCATCGAGGGGATCGCGCACCTCGAAGTCGTCCCGGACCTGGCGAGCGCCCGGCAGCTGTTGCAGGTGTCGAAGCCCGATCTGCTGATCTCCGACATCAGGCGCGACGGTGACCCGTACGCGAGGATGAACGCGTTGGCCGCGCTGCGCGCCGACGGGACCTACGACGGTCCGGTGATCATCTACACCAGCCGGGTCACGCCGTCCCGCATCAAGCTCGCCGAGCAGATCGGGGCCATGGCGATCACCTCTGACCCGGAGGTGCTCCAGGACTGGATCCAGCGCCTGCCGTTCCCTCCCGGCACGTCTCCCACCGCTCAGTCCTGAACGGCCGCCTCGGCCGGTACCGGTCCCCCGTCGGCGAGTTCGTCCAGCCAGCGCAGGGCTTCCGGAACCGGGTCGGTGGCGCGCACCAGGTGGTGGAGGTAGGTGTTGGCCACCATCAGCTTCCGGTACCCGAGGCCGGTGCGGGCCTCGTGGTCGGCCTGCTCGAACAGCAGCGCCGCCATCGTGGTCTGCGCCGCGATATCGGTGAACTCCCCGCACAACGCCTGGGCGTACTCCTCGCTCTCGGTCAGCAACGACTTCCCGAGGGACCGCACCCTGTCCACTTCGGACATGAGCTGCTCGGCACCGGCGGCCACATCGGGGTCGGCGATGCGCTCCAAGCGGCGCTGGGCGGCGTCGGCGAGCAGTTCGTGGGCGTTGTCCTTTCGGATGCAGCGCAGGACGTCCAGGGCGATCACGTTGCTGGAGCCCTCCCAGATCGAGCCCAGGTGCGCGTCGCGCAGGAGTCGCGGGTTGATCCAGTCCTCGATGTAGCCGTTGCCGCCGCGGACCTCCATCGCCTCCCCGGTCACCACGCGGGCCCGCTTGCACAGGTGGTACTTGCCCAGCGGCGTCAGGACGCGGATCAACCGGCCCGCTTCGGCGTCCCCGGCGTCGGCGCGGTCGAGGGTCGCGGCGGCTTCCAGCACGAACCCGAGACCGGCTTCGGCGTGCAGCAGCATCGGCAGCAGGGTCTTGCGCATCAGCGGCTGGTCGAACAGCGGTTTGCCGAAGGCGATCCGCTGGCGGGTGTGCGCGACCGACTCGTTCAGCGCGCGCCGCATCAGCGCAGCCGCGCGCATGGCGTTGGACAGCCGAGACACGTTGACCATCTCGGCCATCTGCAGGAAACCGCGGGAGAGGTCGCCGACGGGCAGCGCGTAGCAGTCCTCCAGCGTCACCTCGCCGCTGGCCATCGAGCGGCTGCCGAGCTTGTCCTTCAGCCGGTCGATCCGGTAGGTGTTGCGGCTGCCGTCCGGCCGCAACCTCGGCACCATGAACATCCCGAGCCCCTTGGTGCCCTCCGGACCGCCGGGGACCCGCGCGAGGGTGAGGATCACGTCGGCGGACACGTTGGAGGCGAACCACTTCTGGCCCCGCAGCGTCCAATGTGAACCGCTCGGGGTGGCCTCGGTGGCGGTGCGGCCGACGTCGCTGCCGCCCTGCTTCTCGGTCATGAACATCGCGCCGGTCAGCAGCGAGTCGAAGTGCGGCGAGCTCAACCCGTCGATCTCGCGCTCGAACAGCGAGCGGTCGCCGAACCGGCGCAGCACCCGGGCGGCCGAGTCGGTCATCGAAACCGGGCAGAACAGCCCGAACTCGGCCTGCACGAACACGTGGGACAGGCCGTACTTGACCACGTGCGGCACCGCGGTGGGCCAGCCGTGCACGCCCGGCCGGTGCGACATCGCGGCGAACCCGAACCGTTCGAACGCCAGCCGCGACATCTCGGTGTAGGCCGGGTGGTAGACCACCTCGTCCACCCGTTCGCCGGTGGCGTCGTACTGCCGCAGCTGCGGCGGGTTGACCTCGGCGACCGCGGCCAGCTCGTCCAGCCGCCCCGCCGCCACCTCGCCGACGTCGCGCAGCACCGGCTCCAGCCGGTCCATCGCGTCGACGTGCCGGGTGAGCAGGGGGCGCAGCGCGGGATCGAGATCGGCGAAGTTCATGCCCAGCACGTTTCCACCGCCCCGGCGGGGCTGTCCAATACCGAATCGGCCCCGCGCTGAGACTCCTGCCGACTCAATCGGCGGGAACGAGCACCGGCCCGGACCGCCCTCTACCGTGTGGTGGGAAGCAGCGACGAGCGGGAGCACGACATGGTGGACGCGCAGCGGAAGCTGGTGCTGATCCGGCACGCGAAATCGGCCTGGCCGGACGACGTCGACGACTTCGACCGACCGCTGGCCGACCGCGGCCGCCGCGACGCACCGGCCCTCGGCCGCTGGCTGCGCAAGCACGCGGCGGCGATCGAGCTGGTCCTGTGCTCCCCTGCCGTGCGCGCCCGGCACACCTGGGAGCTGGCGGGCCCCGAGATCCCGGCCGAGCCGGTGCTGAAGCACGACCACCGGATCTACGCGGCCTCGGCCCGCGAACTCCTGTCGGTCGTCCACGAGATCCCGCCCGCGGTGATGACCGCCGCCATGATCGGCCACAACCCCGGCCTGGAAGACCTGATCAACCTGCTCACCGGAGAACCAGCGGTCCTCAAGACCGCATCGGTCGCCGTGCTCAGCACCCCGGCCCCGTGGCCCGACCTCGGCGAGGACCGCGCCACCGCGGTGGAGTTCGCCAAACCACGGGGCTGAGCGCCGCCGGGCACCCTGCGCGCCCGGTGACCCGGGCCCGCAGGGTGCCCGGCGGCAGCTCCGGTCAGGCGGGTTGGACGCCCGGGCGGCCGTTCTCGACGACGTAGGTGGCGCGGGTCGAGACCGGGGCGCCCGGCTTGTCGATGTACGGGACCACGCGGTAGTCGCTGGTCCAGAGGTCCGGGGTCAGGGTGCAGCGGACGTAGCCGCGCTGGGCGTTGAAGAACTTCATGTGCGGGTTGGCCGCGAGCATCGTGCGGCCCTCGTCGGTCATGTCGGCGCCGTTGCCGCCGCTGCTGATCGAGGTGCCGACGAACTCAACGGCCACCGTCGGGGAGTCCGGGTCCTCGAAGTCGCCCTTGAGGTCCCAGGCGTAGTTCTGGTGCCGGTCGCCGGTGATCACCACCAGGTTGCCGACCCCGCGCTCGGCCGCGCCCGCCAGCACCGCGTCGCGCTCCGCCACGTAGCCGTCCCACGGGTCCATGAACAGCTTCTTCGCCGGGCCCGCGTCGAGGTCGGTCTCGCCCATCGGGGCCTGGTTGCCGAGGACCTGCCACCGCCCCCGGTCCTGCGCGAAGCCGTCCAGCAGCCACTGCCGCTGCTGCTCGCCGAGGATCGTGCGGTTCGGGTCCAGCCGTTCGGCGCAGTCGTACTTCGAGCCGTCGCCGCAGGGCTGGTCGTCGCGGTACTGCCGGGTGTCGATCATGGTGAGGTCGGCCAGGTCGCCGAACCGGAGCCGCCGGTGCAGGCGCACGTTCGGGCCGTCCGGCAGCGCGGTGCGGCGCAGCGGCAGGTTCTCGTACATCGCCTGGAACGCCGCGGCCCGCCGCTTCAGGAACACCGCCGGATCGTCGCCGTCCTGGGAGATCTCACCGGCCCAGTTGTTGTCCACCTCGTGGTCGTCCATCGTGATGATCCACGGGAACGCCGCGTGCGCGGCCTGCAGGTGCGGGTCGGTCTTGAACAGCGAGTACTGCAGCCGGTAGCGGTCGAGGGTCCGGGTCTCGGACTTGAACTCCGAACCCAGCCCGACGCCCCGCTTGTTGTCGGTCTGGTCGTACTCGTAGACGTAGTCGCCGAGGTGCACCACGAAGTCGAGGTCTTCGGCGGCCATGTGCTCGTAGGCGGTGAAGAAGCCGTCCTTCCAGTGCTGGCAGGAGGCGAAGGCGAAGGACAGCGACGCCAGCGCGGCCGCGTGGGCGGGCGCGGTCCTGGTGCGGCCGACGGGGCTCAGCTCACCGGCGGCGCGGAAGCGGTAGAAGTAGTCGCGGCCCGGCTGCAGACCGGCGATCTCGACGTGCACCGAGTGCCCGAGCTCCGGGGTCGCGGTGGCCGAACCCCGCTGCACCACGTCGCGGAACTGGTCGTCGGTGGCCACTTCGTACTGCACCGGCACCCGTCTCGCGGGCATGCCGCCGGAACCGTCGGCGGCCAGCGGCTCCGGGGCCAACCGGGTCCAGAGCACCACGCCGTCGGGCAGCGGGTCACCGGAGGCCACGCCCAGCGAGAACGGGTACCCGCCGCGCAACCGCACATCCGCCGCCGCGCTGCTCCACGCTCCCGTGCCGAGCAGGACCGCGGCCGCGCTCGCACCCCCGATTCCCAGCACCTTGCGACGATTCAGCTTGCCTGGCATGCGCTCGCTCCTCTTTCGCGGGCAGGACAACGGGCCATTCTGCGGATCGCGGGCGTCCAGCAGACCGCGATCACCCGTCGCGGAGGTGAACGCCGGGCGAGCCGGCGGCCGGAGTTGACCGCCAGCCCGCCCGGTCCCCCGCTACGGCAGGCTGATCGCCACCACGTCGCGGCCGAACCCGGCGACCCGGTCGGCCAGCCGACGCGCCCACGGGTGCTCGTCGGGGCTCATCCCGCCGAGGTCGACCTTGAAGCGCACCACGTCCGGACCGCGCACCACCTCGGCGTTCGCGCCGTGCTCGGCCAGCAGCTGCTGCACCCGGTCAGCGACGGCCGGTCGCACCGAGAGGATCATCCGGCCGGGCGTGGCCGCGGTGTGCTGCGCGCGGTCCACCGCGACGGCCTGGGGCGCGTTCGCCGGGCGCGGGCCGGTCATGGCGTTGCGCAGCAGCTTCGCCGTGCCGTTGGTGAAGGCGCGGTAGTTCGGGTCGAAGCCGAACAGCACCACCCGGCCGCTGCCCGCGGCCTCGTCCACGACCGCGGTCCTGCCGTGCAGCTGCTCGGCGCCTTCGGCGAACCCGGAGACGTACCAGTCCGGATCGCCCGCGGCCGGGAAGCTCGCCGCCGACGACTCCGCCGGGGCCGACCACACCGCCTCGTACTCGTACATCGCCCACGCGGTCGGCCCCACGCCCTCGGCCAGCGGGCTGTCCTGGTCGACCTGCACGCGGATGAGCGCGCCGGGGACGTCCGAGGTCGGCTCGGCGTAGGTCGCGGAGGTCAGGCCGAGGCGCGCCGCCAGCCGCGAGGCGTCCCGCAGCGCGATCAGCGTCCCGCCGCTGCGGACCCATTCGGTCAGCGCGGCCCGGCCCCGCTCGCCGAGCGCGTCGAAGGCCTCCTGGTCCGAGCCGTTCGGGATGACCAGCACGTCGCGGTCGGCGAGCGCGCCGGACGCGATCTGGTCGGCGGTGACGTCGCCGAAGTCCATCCCCTGGTCGTCCAGCCACCAGCGCAGCCAGCCCGCCGATTCGGTCGCCGCGCTGCCGCCCGAGATCTGCCAGACCGCCGTGCTCGGCGCGTCGACGACCGGCCGCGCGGCGGGTTCGGGCAGCTCCGGCAGCGGCATCGCGCGCGGGTTCAGGTCCGCACCGGACCGGCCGCCGCTGATGTTCTCCGCCAGCGGACCGCTCCAGGCCGTCACGTCGTAGAAGTACGGGAACGGGACGTAGCTGTTCTCGTTGAGCATCGCCTGCACCCAGTGCTTCTGGCCCTGCGCCATCGGGATCCACAACGTCCCGGCGGGCAGCGTCGTGGACTGCTCGGCGCGCCCGTACTCGGTGTAGTCCGGGACCTGCAGCGGGGTGGTCAGCCGGTAGACGTCGACGTCCATCCGCTGGAGCCGCCGCGCCAGGCGCTGCACCTCGGCGGACTTCGCCGGGTCGTCGGTGCGCAGGAAGTAGTGCTTGACCGCGATGTCGGGCACCGGGTTGGTGATCTCGCCGTCGTTCCAGTAGAGCTGGTTCGGCTCCAGCTCCCCGGCCGCGCCCTGCCGCTGCGCCTCCAGGTGCTCGCCGCGCCACTCGGCCAGCAGCTGCCGGTCCTGCGCCCCGGCGGCCATCAACGTCGCCCAGATCGCGGTGTACTGCTCCCCGACCCGCTCGGGAACGGGATCGCCGGAGTTCTTCTCGAAGGTCATCCCGGCCGCGTTGAACCCGGTCAGCGGCACGGTGTCGCCGTAGCCGAGGTACATCAGGTCGTAGGACTCGCCGTTGAAGTACGGGATGCCGAAGCGGCCGAACGCCTGCTGCATCGCCGGGCCGTACACGTTGTAGACCCAGTTCAGCGGGGTTTCCCCGATGTCGTGGTAGACCGGGTCGGCGTTGGGCGGGAAGAAGTAGTCCGGACTGCCCATCTCGTGGGCGTCGATGAACATCTGCGGCGGGAGCTCGCGCAGCTTCTCCAGCTTGCCCTCGGTCTCGGGCTGGGTGCGGGCGAACCAGTCGCGGTTGATGTCGAACCCGTAGGCGTTGCGGCGGGTGTCGGCTTCTCGCCCGTCGGGGTTCTGCGTCGGCAGCACCACGACGATCGCGTTGTCGAGGATCGTTTGCGCCGTGCAGTCGGTGCGGGCGGTCAGCTCGTAGAGCACGCGCAGCGCCGCGTCCGCACCGCTCTCCTCGTCGCCGTGGACGTTCCCGGCCACCCACAGCACCGCGGGGGTGTTGCGGATGATCTGCTGCGCGACGGGTTCCGGGGTGTTCGGGTCGCGCAGCCGGTTGAGCTGCTCGCCGATGCCGCGCAGCGCGCCCGGCCGCACCCACTTCTCCTGGCCGACCACCGCGTAGCGCAGCGGGCGTCCTTCCACCGAGGTGGCCAGCACCCCGTCGACGACGTTCGGGCTCGCGTCGGCCAATGCCCGCAGGTAGGTGTCGGACTCCTCGGTGGTGACCTCCCGCTCACCGAGGTCAACGCCCAGGACCTCGCGCGCCGTCGGCACCGATTCGTCGACCGCTGGCGGGGTGAACGGGTCGCAGGCCGGAGCCGCGGCCGCCGTCGGCACCGCGAGCAGCGGTAGGGACACGACCAGCGCGACGGCGCCGGTCAACCACTTCGAGCGCCCTGATCCGGGGAACATCGCCATGTGACCACCCATTCGGTCGGGTGCGGAATCGACCAGCGAGTCGATCACGCCGTCCATCCGGCCGCAAGCGCCGGACGGACGCGCAGCGGAAACTGTCGCTCACCCCGATCGGACGAAGTTCGGCTCGTCACGACCGGGCTCCGGTGCCCGTCCGGTGCCGTAGGGTGCGCGGGACGCACCAGCAGCGGAGGAGGACCGATGGCCGAAACCACCGGCGGCGAACCGTTCTTCACCCCGGACGGGGACCAGCTCGTCCCGGCCCGGCACGCGGACAGCCCGTGGTCGTCGGACATGATGCACGGGCGGTTGTTCGGCGGTCTGCTGGCCCGCGCGCTGGAGCGCGAGCAGTCCGATCCGGACCTGCAGTTCAGCCGGTTGACCGTGGACCTGTTCCGCAGCGCCAAACTCGTTCCGGTGCGGGTGGAGACCCGCCGCGTCCGCGACGGCCGCCGCATCCGGGTCGCCGACGCGACCGTGTACGCCGGGGACGAGCCGGTCGCGCGGGCGAGCGCGGTCCTGCTGCGCCGCGGCGAACAGCCCGCGGGCACCGTTCCCGCGACGTCGGCTTGGGACGCGCCGAAGCCGGACGAGCTCGGCGCGCCGCGCGCCGACCCTAGCGGCTGGGTGCCGCCGTTCGACGTCTGGCTGGTGGACGCCGACGGCAAGCCCACCGAGGACTGGCGGGCCAGCGGTCCGCGCCGCGCGTGGGTGCGGGACCGGTGCGACCTGGTGGCGGGCGAGCCGACCTCGCCGTTCGTGCGCGTCGCGCTGGCGGGCGACTTCGCCAGCCCGCTGGTGAACTTCGGCCAGGACGGGGTGCTGGAGTTCATCAACGCCGACTACACGCTCACCCTCAGCCGGTTGCCGCGCGGCGAGATCATCGGCATCGAGGCGACGGGGCAGGTCAGCGCGGACGGCATCGCGGCGGGCAGCTGCACGTTCCACGACACCGAGGGCCCGATCGGGTTCAGCGCGCTGACCGCGGTGGCCAACCCCGCCACCGCAAAGCGCTGACCGGATCGTTCCGGTCCGAGCCGCGATCGTGCCTTCTCGTTCGCGGCGCGGCCGGGAAGACTTCCCGGTGTGAACAGAGCACTTCTCGTCGTCGACGTCCAGGAATCGTTCCGGCAGCGCCCGCTGTGGCAGGCCATCTCCAACCCCGACATCGCCACCCCGGTCAACCAGCTGGTCGACCTCGCCCGCGCCGAGGGGGACCTGGTGGTCTGGGTGCTGCACAGCGAACCCGGCACCGGTGGCGTGTTCGACCCGGTCAACGGGCACAACCGGCTGCTGGACGGGCTCGTGCCCGCCGACGGCGAGCCGATGCTGACCAAGACCTCGCACAACGCCTTCACCACCTCGAACCTGCACCAGCTGCTGACCCGGCGCGGCATCCGCGAGCTGAGCGTGTGCGGCATCCGCACCGAGCAGTGCTGCGAGACCACGACCCGCGTCGCCTCGGACCTCGGCTACGACGTCACCTTCGTCACCGACGCGACGGCGACCAACCCGATCCCGCACCGCGACGCACCGGCCGACCAGACGGTGGCCGAGCTGCTGGCCGACCCGCGGACCCTGCACAGCGCGGAGATCATCGCCCGCACCGAGTACGCCCTGTCCGGCCGCTTCGCCACCATCCGCACCGTCGCGGAGCTCACCGGCACCCCGGCGTGACCGGATCGTGCTGACCGGCGCTCGGTCGGCACTGCGGCCACCGTGGTCTCCCGTAGGCTGGACCTCCCACGCGACGGACAGGGGGCTGAGGTGGCGGAGACGACGGTGGCCGCGGTGCTGGCCGAGCTGGCGGCGCTGGAGGACCCGAAGATGCGCGCGGTCAACGAGAAGCACGGCGACGACCACGGCGTGAACCTCACCAAGCTGCGCGCGCTGGCGAAGCAGCTCAAGACGCAGCAGGACCTCGCGCGCGAGCTGTGGGCGACCGGCGACTCCGCGGCGCGGCTGCTGGCGACCCTGATCTGCCGCCCGAAGGCCTTCGAGCGCGACGAGCTGGACTCGATGCTGCGCGAGGCGCGCACCCCCAAGGTGCACGACTGGCTGGTCAACTACGTGGTCAAGAAGAGCCCGCACGCCGAGGAGCTGCGGCTGGCCTGGTCCGCCGACCCGGACCCGGTGGTCGCCAGCGCCGGTTGGGCGCTGACCACCGAGCGCGTCGCCAAGAAGCCCGACGGCCTCGACCTGCCCGGGCTGCTCGACGTCATCGAGGCGGAGATGAAGGACGCCCCGGACCGCCTGCAGTGGGAGATGAACAGCTGCCTGGCCCAGATCGGCATCGACCACGCCGAGCACCGCGCCCGCGCGCTCGACATCGGCGAGCGCCTGGAGGTCCTCAAGGACTACCCGACCCCGCCGAACTGCACGTCGCCGTACGCGCCGATCTGGATCAACGAGATGGTGCGCCGCAAGGCCGCGAAGTAGTCAGCTCTTCAACGCGGCTTCGATGCGGGCCGCGGCGGCGACCACCTCGGCTCCGAAGCGCTGGCCGGGGCTGGGTTGCAGGCGTTGCGTCGGGGCCGACAGGCACACCGCTGCGACCGTGTCGCCGTGCAGGCGGACCGGGGCGCTGACCGATCCGACGCCCGGGGCGCGGGCTTCCACGCTCTCCACCCAGCCGTGCCCGCCCGGGTTCTGCTCGCCGAGCAGGACCTGCGCCGCCGATCCGCGGGGCAGCGGCAGCAGGCTGCCCACGGGCTGGCTGGCGCGCAGCTCCTCCGCCGATTCAATGCTCACCACGCATAGCCGGTGGTCCGCGCGGCGCACCCACAGCTGCACGGATTCCCCTGCTGCTGCGCACAATTCCGCCAGCACCGGGCGCGCGGTCTCGGCCAGCTCCGAGGTCGCGAACCGCGGGCCCAGGTGGAAGCAGCCCGCGCTGTCGCGCCGCAGCAGGCCGTGCGCGACGAGCGCGGTGGCCAGGCGGTGCGCGGTGGACACGGTCAGCCCGAGGGCCCGGGCCAGCTCGCTGGTGCCCATCGGGTTGCTCTCGACGCAGTCCAGGATCGCCACGGAGCGGTCCAGGACCCCGACGCCGGTGGTGAACGGTTCGGCCATCGGCTAGCGCCGCACCTCGGCCGGGACCGCGGGCACCTTCGCCAGCGCCGACGGCAGCGCGTGCCCGACCAGCCCGGCGAGGTGCTCGCGCAGCTCGCCGAGCTTCGAGACGTCGATGCCGGTGTCGACGCCCTCCCGGTGGAACAGGTGGATCAGGTCGTCGGCGGCGATGTTGCCGGTGGCCCCGGGCGCGAACGGGCAGCCGCCGAGCCCGCCGAGCGCGGCGTCGAAGCGCCGGATGCCGCAGCGGTAGGCCTCCCAGGCGTTGGCGTCGGCCATGCCGTAGGTGCTGTGCAGGTGCAGCCCGACCCGCTCGATCGGGAACACGTCGCGCACGGCGGTGACCGCCCGGGTGATGTCGCTGGGCGAGGCGGCGCCGATGGTGTCGGCGAGGTGCAGCACGTCGACGCCGATCCGCTCGTAGTGCCGGGCGACCCGGACCACCCGCTCGACCGGGGTGTCCCCGTCGAACGGGCACACGAACGCCGTCGCGATGCAGCCCTCGGTGCGGACGCCCGCGTCGTGCAGGATCTCGGCTGCGCGGGCCAGCCGCTGCATCGCTTCCGCCGTGCTGACACCGGAGTTCGACTCGCTGTGGCCTTCGCTGGCCGACATCACCAGCCGTGCGTGCTTGGCCCCGGCCTCGACCGCGCGCTGCGCGCCGCGCTCGTTGAGCACGAGGGTGTGGAACGTCGCGGGCCGGTCGGCGAGCCCGGCGACCACCTCGGCGGTGTCGGCCATCGTCGGCACCCGCTTCGGGCTGACGAACGAGCCGATCTCCAGGTGCCGGAACCCGGCGTCGACCAGCAGCTCGCCGAACCGGATCTTGTCCGCGGTGGGCACGACCACCGGTTCGATCTGCAGCCCGTCGCGCAGCGAGACCTCGGTGATGAGCACCAATTCAGATCACTCCTCCGGTCCGCAGTTCGGCCGCCTGCTCGGGCGAGATGCCCAGCTCGGCGAGGACTTCGCCGGTGTGCGCGCCCAGCTCCGGGCCGAGCCAGCGGGTGCGGCCGGGTTCTTCGGAGAGCTTGGGCACGATGCCGGGGAACAGGACCTCGCGGGTCTCGTCCTGCTCGATGCGCACCTCGTGGCGCTCGTGCATGCCGCGCGCCGCGTAGTGCGGATCGGCCACGATGTCGGGCACGGCATAGATCGGTCCACTGGGGACGGACGCGGTGGCGAGCAGCTCCAGGATCCGCGGGCTGTCCGCGGTCGCGGTCCAGGAGCCGATCGCGGCGTCGATCTCGTCGCTGCGCTCGACGCGGCCCACGTTGGTCCGCAGCTGCGGGTCCTCGGCCAGGTCGGGGCGGCCGATCAACCGCATGAGCCGGTCGAAGATGGCGTTGTTGTTGCCGCCGACGACCACGTACTTGCCGTCCGCGCACTGGTAGGTGTTGGACGGGACGACGCCGGGGATCGTCGGCCCGGTGGCCTCCCGGGTGACGCCGAAGGCGTCGAAGTCCGGCACCGAGGACTCCATGAGCGAGTAGATCGCCTCGTAGAGCGCCACGTCGACGATCTCCCCCGGCTGCCCGGCGCGGCGCCGGAGCAGCCCCATCAGCGCGCCGATCACCGCGTAGAGCCCGGCCACCGAGTCGGCCAGGCTGATCCCGGTGCGCACCGGCGGCAGGCCCGGGTAGCCGGTCAGGTGCCGCACCCCGCCGAAGGCCTCGGCGACACCGCCGAAGCCCGGGCGCTCCCGGTACGGGCCGGTCTGGCCGAACCCGGAGATCCGCACCAGCACCGCCTCGGGGTTGACCGCGCGGATCTCCTCCGGGCCCAGGCCCCACTTCTCCAGGGTGCCCGGCCGGAAGTTCTCCAGCACGATGTCGGCGTCGGCGATCAGCCGCCGCGCGATGTCCTGCCCGCGGTCGGACCGCAGGTCCAGGGTGATCGAGCGCTTGTTGCGCGCCATGGCGCGGAAGAGCAGCGACACGTCACCGCCGTGCAGCCGCCAGGTGCGCAGCTCGTCCCCGGTGCGCGGCCGCTCGACCTTGATCACGTCGGCGCCGAACTCGGCCAGGATCCGGCCAGCCGTCGGCGCGGCGATGAAGTTGCCCAGCTCGACGACCCGGACCCCGGTCAGCGGGCCGTGCCCCGTGGACGTCGTCATCGGGTCCTCTCCTGTTGTCACGTGCGATCGGCGGAGGGCGATGTGCGCGCCCGTGGGCCACGAGGTGTCCGCCTCCGCAAGCCCCGTTTTCCAATATTTGGGAAGTATTTCCCAAAACTGATCGCAGCGAACGTAGCCGCCCGAATCCGCCCGCACAAGGCCCACTTCACGGCTCGGAGCGGGAAATCCCGGTTCCGCTACCGGGAGGTCCGGTGCGATCACGCACCGCAGCAGGAGCGCGCGCTCAGCGCAGCGGGTTGGCCTCGACGAGGTACTCGGGCGCGGACAGGCGCCACGCCTCGTAGACCAGCTCCTCCAGCTCGTCGGCGTCGATCTTCGGCAGGTGCACCACGACCCAGCCGAACCCGCCCGCGGTGAACTGCACCTCGAACACCTCGGGCCGCTCCGAGACGAGTGCGATCTGCTCGGACAGGGTCTGCTTCAGACCGACGGTCTTCGTGCGCGGCCAGTAGTAGCCGAAGCCCTTGCCGTGCACGCTGAAGGACGTGTAGTCCCGCCCCTCGCCCTCCTCGACGTCGGCGAGCCCCTCGACCATCCGCAAGAACCGACTGCTGGCCACACCCATGCCCGGCATCATCGCGCACCCCACCGACAGCCGCCGCCCGCAGCGGCCTTGATCGCCCCGCGGCCGTGTGTATGCTGTGCCGGTCCGTCTCCGTGCCCGCCGGTCGAGCACAACTCGTCCCCGGTGGAAAGAGCCCCGTCCGCGGCAAAACTGGAGTCGGCCGCGCGCCGGCCCCGACGAATCGGACGCCTCGAAATGTCGGACATCGCTGTCTTCGCCAACACCGCGATCACCATCGTCGGTGTCGTGGTGCTCATCCTCCGGGTCAAGATCAGCCCGGCGATCGCGCTGGTGCTCGGGGCGATCTACCTGGGCCTGGTGTCGGGCCTGGGCCCGGAGCAGACGATCAAGTCCATCACCACCGGTTTCGGCGACCTGATGGCCGAGGTGGGGCTGCTCATCGCCTTCGGCGTGCTGCTGGGGTCGCTGATGGCCTCGCTGGGCGCGATCGAGCAGCTGGTGGACCGCCTGGTGCGCCTCTTCGGCCCGAAGACGCTGCCCTACGCCTTCGGCTCCACGGTCGGCACCGTGCTGCAGTCGATCTTCGCCGACGTGCTGCTGGTGATCACCGCGCCGCTGGCCAGCCGGTTGTCCCGGCAGATCGGCCCGCACGGGGCGGCGCGGATGTGCGCGGCGATGGCGCTGGGCATCGAGGTCGGCCTGGTGTTCGTGGTGCCCGGCGTGGGCGCGGTGGCGCTGGCCGGGGTGCTGAACCTGCCGTTCGGCAAGATGTTCCTCTTCGGCGTCGTCACCGCCGTGTTCACCATCATCACCACGCTGGCGCTGTTCACCGCGCTGGCCAAGCGCGGCCTGTGGAACCCGGAGCTGGACGAGACCGAGGAGCTGCCGGTCGCCGAGGTCGAGCCCGCGTCGGACCGCCGCTTCCCGCCGCTGGCGCTGTCGCTGTCCCCGCTGCTGCTGGCGCTGCTGCTGATCGCGTTCGGGGCGATCGCGGAGATGCTGGGCGTCAGCTCGCCGGTGGTCGACTTCCTCGGCGACCCGGTCATCGCGCTGCTGATCGGACTGGTCGGCGCGCTGGCCATCGCCCGCTGGAAGCTGCCCAAGGAGCAGACCGAGGCCGCGTTCAAGCGCGGCTTCCACGAGAGCGGGCAGATCCTGATCCTCACCGGCGTCGGCGGTTCGCTGGCGCAGACGGTCAAGGACGTCGGTCTCGGCGAGCTGCTGAAGGACTACTTCACCACCAACACGCTCGTCCCGCTGCTGCTGGTGTGGGCGGTGGCGGCGGTGCTGCACATCGCGGTCGGCTCGGTGGTGCTCGCCTCGATCACCGCGGCGGGCGTCCTCGGCCCGGTGATGCCGATGCTGGGCATCGACCCGGTCTTCGTCGCCCTGGCGGCGGGCGCGGGTTCGCTGTTCGTCATCCACGCCACCAGCAACACCTTCTGGCTCCTGCAGACCCTGCTGCCCCAGACCACCCGCGGCGCCCTGAAGTCGGTGACCCTGACCGTCTCGGCGGCCTCGATCATCGCCATGATCCCCATCCAGGTCATGGCGTTCCTGTTCTGAGCGGATGCTTCGGCCGTCGGCGGCCCGTGAGCACTTTGCGGGGTTATAGCCCCGCAAAGTGCTCACGGACCCTGGCCTGCACCGGTGGCGTAGGCTGGGCGGATCGTGCGACGCATCGTGTTCCTGCTGCTGCCCCGGTTGCACCTGCTCGACCTCGCCGGACCCGCGCAGGTGTTCTCCACCGCGGCCAACCTCGGCCACGACTACGAGCTGTCCTACGTCGCGCAGGACGAGAACGTGCTGAGCGCGCAAGGACTTCCGCTGCGCGCGCGCACCGAGTGGCCCGCGCTGGCCGAGCAGGACCTGGTCCTGGTGCCCGGTTCGCGGGTGCCCGAACCGCCGCGCTGGCCGCGGCTGCACGCCGCGTCCGCCGAGCGGCTCCGCGCGCACCACGCGGCGGGTGGCTCGGTCGCCAGCGTGTGCTCGGGGGCCGACGTGCTGGGGCAGGCCGGGCTGCTGCACGGGCGGCGCTGCACCACCCACCACGACCTGCAGGACGAGCTCGCGCGCCGCTACCCGACGGCGACCGTGGTGCGCGACGTGCTGTTCGTCGAGGATGGCCGGATCACCACCTCGGCCGGGATCGCCAGCGGCATCGACCTGGCGCTGCACCTGGTCGCCAACGACCACGGCCCGGGAGCCGCGGCCCGGGTGGCCCGCGACATGGTCGTCTACGCCCGCCGCAACGGCGACGACCAGCAGGCCAGCGCGATGCTGCGCCACCGCGCCCACCTCAACGACGCGGTGCACCGCGTCCAGGACCTCATCGACGCCCGCTTCGCGGACCCGCTGCCGCTCGCCGAGCTCGCCGCTGCCGCGGGCTGCAGCGAGCGCACGCTGACGCGCTCCTTCGTCCGCGCCACGGGGCTGACGCCCCTGCGCTACCAGCAGGCGCTGCGCTTCGAGCGCGCCGAGCACCTGCTCGCGCAGGGCGCGACCTCCGACGCGGCTGCGCGGGCGGTCGGCTTCGCCGACGCGCGCATGCTCCGCCGCCTGCGCGCCCGGGAGCGCTGAACACCGGATCGGCGTATCGGTTCGCCGTGACATCCGGTGGTCGGCTGTTTAGCATCGGGTTCACCAGTGGGAAGTATCTTCATAATCATGAAGTGAGGGTGGTCCGGTTGCCGTCGCTGGATGAGTTGGGATTCCGCCTGCACGCCGATGATTCGGTCCTCATCGCCCGCACCGACGTGGCCCCGGGCACCTACTCCGGGGTGCGGGTGCCCGACGAGGTCCCGCGCGGCCACAAACTGGCCACTGTGGACATCGCGCGGGGCGCGCCGGTCCGCAAGTACGGCCAGATCATCGGTTTCGCCTCCCGCCCCATCACCGCGGGCGAGCACGTGCACACGCACAACGTGGACTACCAGGAGTTCCACCGGGAGCACGCGTTCGGCGCCGACGTGGTGCCCACCGAGTACGTGCCGAGCGCGCAGCGCGCCACCTTCCGGGGCTTCGTGCGGCCCGACGGCCGGGTCGGCACCCGCAACTACCTCGCCGTGCTGACCTCGGTGAACTGCTCGGCGACCGCGGCGAAGATGATCGCCCGCCGGATCGAGGCCTCCGGTGTGCTGGACGACTACCCGAACGTCGACGGCGTCTGCCCGCTGACCCACACGCTGGGCTGCGGGCACAGCGGGCAGGGCAACGAGGGCTTCGAGGTGCTGCGGCGCGCGCTGCGCGGCTACGCCGGGCACCCCAACATCGCCGGGCTGCTGGTGATCGGGCTGGGCTGCGAGGTCAACCAGGTCAAGAGCCTCACCGAGGACCTGCGGCTGCCGCCCGGCATGCCCGTGCACGCGATGACCATCCAGGAGCTCGGCGGCACCAAGAAGACGGTCGCCGAGGGCGTGCGGCGGATCGAGGAGATGCTGCCGGTCGCCAACGCCTACCAGCGGCAGACCGTCTCCGCCGACAAGCTGGTGCTGGCCATGGAGTGCGGCGGCTCCGACGCCTACTCCGGGATCACCGCCAACCCGGCGCTGGGCGCGGCGGCCGACCTGCTGATCCGGCACGGCGGCACGGCGGTGTTCGGCGAGACCACCGAGATCTACGGGGCCGAGCACCTGCTCACCCGGCGCGCGGTCAGCCGCGAGGTCGGCGAGAAGCTGGTGGACCGGATCGCCTGGTGGGAGAAGCACGTCCAGATCGACGGCAGCTCGATCAACAACAACCCCTCCCCCGGCAACAAGGCGGGCGGGCTGACCACGATCCTGGAGAAGTCGCTGGGCGCGGCGGCCAAGGGCGGCACCACCAACCTCGTCGACGTCCTGCAGTACGCCGAGCCGATCACCGGCAAGGGCCTGATGTTCATGGACACCCCCGGCTACGACCCGGTCAACGCCACCGGGCTGATCGCCGGCGGCGCCCAGCTGCTGTGCTTCACCACCGGCCGGGGCTCGGCCTTCGGCTGCAAGCCCGCGCCGAGCATCAAGCTGGCCACCAACACCCCGCTCTACGAGCGGATGAGCGACGACATGGACATCAACTGCGGGGTGATCGCCGACGGCGAGCTCACCGTGGCCGAGATGGGCGAGCAGATCTTCGAGCACATCCTCCGGGTGGCTTCCGGCGAGCAGACCAAGAGCGAGGAGCTCGGCTACGGCGAGGAGGAGTTCGTCCCCTGGCACCTGTCCACAGTGCTCTGATCGCGGCGGCCGATTTCCGCCGGACACCGGTCCGCGCGCGCACCACGATCGTCCCATGCGCAATGCCGATGACGTGCTGTTCGACCACCTCCGCCGGACGAACGAGGACTTCGCCGCCCTGGTGGGATCGGTCGGGCCGGAGCGGTGGACCGCCCCGACACCGTGCCCGGACTGGGACGTGCGGGCCCTGGTGGGCCACCTGGTGCAGGCCAACGTGATCTACCGCATGCTCCTGCGCGGCGGCAGCAGCGACCAGTTCCTGATCGTCCGCGAGCAGAACGCCCTCGGCGACGATCCGGTCGGGTCGTTCCGCTCCGCCGCGGAGGAGTGCCTGGCCGCCTTCGCCGAACCCGGATCGCTGGACCGGGACGTGGACTACCCCTTCGGCCCGGCCGACGGCCGCAAGCTGCTCGGCCTGCTCATCGCCGACACGGTGGTCCACACCTGGGACCTGGCCCGGGCCACCGGAGCACCCGATGAGCTCGACCCGCAGCTCGTCGACTGGGTCGACGACAACTTCGAGCAGCTCTACACCGGGGTGGCCGAAGGTCCGCTCGACCCGAGCACCACGCGCCACTTCGCCGCTCCCGCACCTGGGGTGCCGGGAGAGACCCGCCAGGACCGGATGCTCCGCCTGGTGGGCCGCACGCCCTGACGCGCGGGGGGCACGGTGACCGCTGCGCCGGTCACCGTGCCCCCGGTCCGGTCAGGCGGCGACCGGTTGGCGCGGGGTCCGCAGGTCCCAGCGGTGGCGGGTGAGCACCACCGGGACCCCTTCGCCGCGCGCTTCCGCCGCGAAGACCTCCGCGCGGGCGCGACGCCACCACACCACCGTGCGGGACGCGCCGAACAGCAGCAGCGCCACCAGGGCCAGCATCGCGACCCGGTACTCCGAGCCGCCCGGCATGCCCTGCGCCACGTCCAGGACCAGGCCCACGCACAGCACGCCCAGCGCCGTCGCGGAGTGGCCGCCCGCGTTGGCCACGCCGGTCGCGGTGCCGACCTGCTGCACCGAGTTGTAGTCGCGCACCAGGGCGAAGGCCACCGACGAGACCGGGCCGCCCAGCGCGAAGACCAGGAACGCCGCCGCGATCACCGCCACCGGCGGCCGCCCCTGCGGCCAGGCCAGCAGCACCACCCAGGACAGCGCGTTGACCGCCAGGTAGCCCAGCACGATCCACATCCGCCACTCCGGTCGGCTGCCGATCAGCGCGCCCACCACCGGGCCGCCGACGACCTGACCGACGATCAGCAGGCTGAGCAGCACGCTCGCCGTCGGCGCGGGCACCCCGAGGCCGTTCACCAGGTACGGGAAGCCCCACAGCAGCGTCAGCGCGCCCGAGGCGAACATCGTGCAGAAGTGCGTCCAGAACGCCAGCCGGGTGCCCGGCACCGACCACGCGTTGCGCACCTGCTGGAACACCGCCCCGCCGCGGCGCGGCTGCGCACCACCCGGCGCGACGTCCCGCACGACCGTGCCGGTCACCGCCGCGTACCCCAGCGTCAGCGCGCCCACCAGCAGGAACGTCGCGGTCCACCCCAGGTTCTGCAACGCCATCGCGAGCGGGAACGTGGCCGCGACACCACCCAGCGCCCCCAGCGCGCTGGACACCGTCGCCACCAGCGCGTAGCGGCGGGCCGAGAAGTGCGACGCCACCAGCCGGAGGATGCTCACCCACATCAGCGCGTCGCCCAGGCCCAGCACCGCGCGGGCCACCAGGCCCGCCGAGTACGAGTCGGCGACGGCGAAAAGCACTTGACCGGTCCCGAGGAGCACCACCGCCACGGTGATCACCCGGCGGGAACCGAAGCGGTCCACCAGCAATCCGGTGGGAATCTGCATACCGGCGTAGATGCCGACCTGCAGGACCGTGAACGCGCTCAGCGCGGCCGGACCGACGTCGAAGCGGTCCAGCGCCTGCGTTCCGGCGACCCCCAAGCTGCCCCTGTGAAAAACCGCGGCGAGATAGGCGATCACCGCCGCGCTCCAGATCCACCAAGCCCGACGCTCCGGTCGGTCGGCAGCCACCAAAGACCTCCTTGTTCAGATGTGCGGACCGGTCAGCGTCGACCGGTTGTCCACCGTGCATGTCGGCGCCCGGCGCGCCGGAGTTACGCCGGACGCGAGTGGACTGCACCACACTCCGCGATTTCCCGCAGAACGAAGGGAAAACTCGCCGGTAACTCCACAGTGGACTTCGTTGCCGAGGTCGTGAGCGCGAAAACCGGCTGGAGGCGGTTTTCGCACTCACGACCGGCTGTCAGAGCTCGGCGGCGACCTCGTCCAGGAGCCCGACCAGTCCGGCCAGCGCCGGGTTCGGGTCGTCCTCGCGCCACACCAGCGCCAGCGGGACCGGCGGCGCGTCGTGCACCGGCACCAGCACCACGCCCGGCACCTTCAGGTGCCCCGCGGTCGCCGGGACCAGCCCGATGCCGGAGCCCGCGCCCACCAGGGACAGGATGGTGTGGGTGTCGGGCGCCTCCTGCACGAAGCGCGGGCTGAAGCCGTGGCGCAGGCAGGCGGCCTGCACCAGCTGGTTGACCACCGATCCGCGGTTGGTCGGGTAGCTGATCACCGGCTCGCCGCGCAGGTCGGCCACCCCGACGCTGCGACCGGCCAGGCGGTGGTGCTCCGGCAGGGCCACCGCCAGCGGGTGCTGCTCCAGCTCCCGCACCCGCAGGCCCTCGGTCGGCACCGGCAGCCGCAGCAGCCCGGCGTCGATCTCCTGCTGGTGCAGCCGTTCCACCAGTTCCCCGCCGTAGAGCGGGCTGACGATGTCGAGCCGCACGTCCGGGTAGCGCTCCCGGAACTTGCGCACGATCAGCAGCATCACCTGGTACGAGGTCTGCCCGCTGAACCCGAGCCGCACCACCCCGATCTCCCCGGCCGCGGCCTGCCGGGCCAGCCGCGGGGCGGCCTCGGCCGACTCCAGCGTCTTGCGCGCCTCGCGCAGGAACGCCTCCCCCGCCGCGGTGAGCGAGACCTGCCGCGTGGTGCGCCGCAGCAGCGGCACGCCGACCTCGTGCTCCAAGCGCTTGATCTGCTGCGAGAGCGGCGGTTGGGACATGTGCAGCCGGACCGCCGCGCGCCGGAAGTTGAGCTCCTCGGCGACGGCGACGAACGCCTGCAGGTGGCGCAGCTCCACACCCACCTCCCGACCGCGAGCGGCTTTGCCCAGGTCAACGCGCATTGTGTCGCGCAGCCGAATCAAACCTAGCCGATTTTGGTGTTAGACGGAACACAACCGGTGACCTAGCTTCGGGGCACCGGGATCGCGGTGCGGCGCTCGCGGGCCCCGACCGCCGCGGTGGTGAATCCAACGGTGTGCCAACGGGTTTCGCCTGCCATCGCAGCGGGCGCCCGCATTCGGTGGGACGGAGCCAGTGCGATGAGACGTCTTTCGGAACAGGAGAGGATGGGCCGCAGAGCGGGCATCGCCTCGTTCGTCGGCACCAGCATCGAGTGGTACGACTTCTACATCTACGGCACCGCCTCCGCGCTGGTGTTCGGCAAGCTGTTCTTCCCGGTGGTCACCCCCGCGATCGGCGTGCTGGTGTCGTTCGCGACGTTCTGGGTCGGCTTCCTGGCCCGCCCGCTGGGCGGCATCATCTTCGGCCACCTCGGCGACCGGGTGGGCCGCAAGAAGGCGCTGATCACGACGCTGCTGCTGATGGGCATCACCACCGTGGCCATCGGCCTGCTGCCCACCTACGCCACGATCGGCATCGCCGCGCCGATCCTGCTGGTGCTGCTGCGCGTCGTGCAGGGCCTGGCCGTCGGCGGCGAGTGGGGCGGCGCGGTGCTCATCGCCACCGAGCACGCCCCGAAGGGCCGCAGCATCATCTCCGGTTCCTGGGCCCAGCAGGGCTCGCCGTCCGGCCAGATCCTGTCCTCGCTGGCCTTCACCCTCGTCTCGCAGCTGCCCGACGACGCCTTCTACAGCTGGGGCTGGCGCATCCCGTTCCTGGCCTCGGCGGTGCTGGTGGTGCTGGGGCTGGTGATCCGGCTGAGCATCTCGGAGTCGCCGCAGCTGACCCGGCTCAAGGAGACCGGGCAGGTCGCGAAGTTCCCGCTGCTGGACACCTTCCGCCACCACACCGGTCTCGTGGTGCTCGGCGTGTTCGCCTGCGCCATCGTGTTCTCCGCGTCGTACTTCAAGAACACCTTCGCGGTGTCGTGGGCGACCAACGAGCTCGGGTTCGAGCGCGAGACGTTCATGACCGTGGTGCTCATCGCCAGCATCACCCAGTTCTTCGTGCAGCCCTTCGGCGCGGTGCTGGCCAGCAAGTTCGGCGTGCGCAAGATCGTCACGATCCTGCTGGTCGCCGAGCTGCCGGTGATGCCGCTGATGTTCCTGCTGATCAGCACCGGCAGCTTCGCCTGGTCGGTGGTCGGCATGGTGGCCGCGACGCTGCCGCACGTGATGTTCTACTCGATCCTCGCCGGTGTGCTGGCCGACGCCTTCCCGGCGCGCGTGCGCTACACGGCGATCTCGCTGTCCTACGGCCTGGCCGGGACGCTGCTCGGCGGCACCACCCCGATGATCGGCCAGCTGCTGCTGACCGCCTCCGGCTCGATCCTGCCGGTGATCGGCTGGGCGGTGGTCACCGTGCTGATGTCGCTGGTCGGCGTCCGAGTCCTGCTGACCCGCTCCGCGCACCAGGCGGCCGCGGAGTCCCCGGAAACCGCAACCTCCGGCGTCAAAGCCGGTGACGAGTGATTGGTGGCTCGATGGATCCGAACGTGTTCGACGACGTGCTGCGCACGGTGCGCGATTTCGTCCGCGACGAGGTGGTGCCCGCCGAGGACGAGATCGAGCGGACCGACGCGATCCCGGAGCGGCTGCGCGCCACCGCGGCGGACATGGGGCTGTTCGGCTTCGCGCTGCCGGAGGAGCACGGCGGGCTCGGCCTGTCGATGAGCGAGGACGTGCGGCTGGCGATGGAACTGGGCCACACCGTCCCGGCGTTCCGGTCGATGTTCGGCACCAACAACGGCATCGCCGGGCAGGTGATCGTCAAGTACGGCACCGAGGAGCAGAAGCAGCGGTGGTTGCCGCGGCTGGCCGCCGGGGAGGCGATCGCCTCCTTCGCGCTCACCGAGGACGGCGCGGGTTCGGACCCGAGCTCGGTGCGCACCAAGGCGGTCCGCGACGGCGAGCACTACGTGCTGTCCGGCGCGAAGCGGTTCATCACCAACGCCCCGCACGCCGACGTGCTGGTGGTCTTCGCGCGGACCGGGGAGGACGTGCACGGGGGCATCTCGGTGTTCCTGGTCGAGACCGGGCTGGACGGGGTCCGGATCGGGCCGCCGAACGCGAAGATGGGCCAGGCCGGGGCGCACACCGCCGAGGTGTTCTTCGACGACGTGCGGGTACCCGCCTCGGCGCTGGTCGGCGGGCAGGAGGGCACCGGGTTCACCGCCGCGATGTCCTCGCTGACCCGCGGTCGGCTGCACATCGCGGCGATCTGCGTGGGGCTGGCCGGGCGGATCGTCGAGGAATCGGTGCGCTTCGCCGCCGAGGCCGAGCAGGGCGGCAAGCCGATCAGCCGGTTCCAGCTGGTGCAGGCGCTGCTGGCCGAGTCGCAGGCGGAGTACTACGCGGGCCGGTCGATGGTGCTGGAAGCGGCGCGCGAGTACGACTCCGGTGCGGACACCCGGCTGGCGCCCTCGTGCGCGAAGTTGTTCTGCAGCGAGATGGTCTCCCGGGTGGCCGACCGCGCGGTGCAGGTGCACGGCGGGTCCGGGTACATGCGCGGGGTCCCGGTGGAGCGCTTCTACCGCGATTCCCGGGTGTTCCGCATCTACGAGGGCACCAGCGAGATCCAGAAGCTGATCATCGCCAAGCAGCTCCTGCGCCAGTTCGCCTGACCGGTCCCGACCCCACCCACCGCGAGGAGGATTTCCGTGGCCGCTGCCGCCAACTCCGCGATCCAGCGCTTGCTGCACCCCCGGTCGATCGCCGTCCTGGGCGCCTCGGACAACCCGATCAAGTTGTCCGGGCGGCCGATCGAGCTGATGAAGCGGTTCGGCTACACCGGTCGGCTGCTGCCGATCAACGCCCGGCGCGCCGAGGTCCAGGGCCTGCCCGCCTACCGCGGGCTGGACGAGGTCGACGGCGAGATCGACCTGGCCATGGTGATGCTGCCCGCGGACAAGGTCGTCGACGGGCTGCGCGCCTGCGCCGCCCGCGGCATCCCGGCGGCGATCGTCGGCGCGTCCGGCTTCGCCGAGATCGGTCCGCGCGGCGAGCACCTGCAGCGGCAGCTGGCGGAGGTCATCGCCGAGACCGGCATCCGGGTGCTCGGGCCGAACTGCCTGGGCATGTTCAACCTGCGCGACCGCGCGATGCCGACCTTCACCTCCGCGATGGACGACACCTCGGAGCTGGTCGACGGGCCGGTGGCCTTCGTCAGCCAGAGCGGCGCCTTCGGCACCTTCATCTTCAGCGCGGCGCAGAACGCCGGGCTGGGCATCTCGCACTTCCTCAACACCGGCAACGAGGCCGACCTGTCGGTGGCCGAGGTGCTGGGCGGGCTGGTGGAGACCGACGGGGTCGACGTGCTGATGGCCTACCTGGAAGGCGTGCACCGGGGCCGGGAGCTGCTGGCGGTGGCGCGCCGGGCGGACGAGCTGGACAAGCCGATCCTGCTGGTCAAGGTCGGCAGCTCCGAGGCAGGGGCCCGCGCCGCCCAGTCGCACACCGCCTCGCTGGCCGGGGAGGACGCCGTGTTCGACGGCGCGGCCCGCCAGCACGGCATCGTCCGGCTGGCCGGGCAGGAGCAGCTGCTGGACACCGCGCAGGTCTTCGCCAACGGGCGGCGCGCCCGCGGTCGGCGGCTGAGCACGCTGTCGCTGTCCGGCGGCGCCGGTGTGCTGATGGCCGACGTGGCCAGCGACAACGGCCTGCTGGTGCAGCCGTGGGACGAGGCGTGGCAGCAGCGGATGGCCGAGGTGATCCCGGCGTACGGGTCGCCGCGCAACCCGATCGACCTGACCGCGACGCTGATCAGCGACCCAGACCTGCTGCGCCGCGGCCTCGACGTCGCGGTCCAGCACCCGGGCACGGACATGATCGCGGTGCTGCTGGGCAACGCCGACAACGCCTCCGAGCAGCTGATCGACGCCATCGAGCAGGCCCACCGGGCCACCGACCGCCCGCTGGTGGTGGTGTGGACCGGGGGCAGCGGACGTCCCCGGCGACGGCTGCAGGAGCTGGGCATCCCGTGCTTCACCGACCCCGGCCGGGCCGCCGCCGCGCTGGGCAAGCTGGCCGACTTCTCCCTGCGCCCGCCACTTCCCTCGCCGGAGCGGCCGGACGACATCGACGACCAGGTGGTCCGCGCGATCGTCCAGGACGCCCGGGACCAGGGCCGCGCCCAGCTCGACGAGCACGAGTCGAGCCGCCTGATCGCCGCCTACGGCATCCCGTGCGCGGGCGCGTTCCCCGCCGCGACACCGGATGCGGCGGTCGCCGCCGCGCACGACCTCGGCGGCCCGGTGGCGGTCAAGCTGCTGTCCGACCGCATCGGGCACAAGTCCGACGTCGGCGGGGTGCGGCTGGGCCTGACCGACGACGCGGAGATCCGCGCGGCAGCCGGGGAACTGCTCGACATCGCCCGCGGTGCCGGGGATCCCGGGGCGCGGCTGCTGGTGCAGCGGATGGCCGGTGGCGGCACCGAGCTCATCGCGGGCATCAAGCACGACCCGGCGTTCGGGCCGGTCGTGGTGGTCGGGTTCGGCGGGGTGCTGGTGGACGTGCTCGCCGACAGCCAGGTCGGCGTCGCACCGCTGGACGCCGCTGCCGCCGAGCGCCTGCTGCTCTCGCTGCGCGGCAGCCGCCTGTTCGGCGAGGTGCGCGGCAAACCGGCGCGGGATCTCGCCGCCGCGGCCGACGCGGTGGCGCGCCTGTCCTGGCTGGCCCACGACCTGGCCGACGACATCGCCGAGCTCGACGTCAACCCGCTGCTGCTCGACGAGGCGGGCAAGGGCGTCGTCGCGGTGGACTGCCTGGCGGTCCTGAACCCCGCCGAATGACCGAACCCGACCGGCGTCCTCACGTCCGCGGCACCGGGAAACCGCAGTTTCAATTGAAACTGTGATCCGTCGTGGGTGGAGATCGCAGTTTCAGTTGAAACTGCGGATCCTCCGGTGGGCCGCGGGAGGGGTGTCCGGTCTGATCCGAAGGAAGGTGTGGAGGAATTGAGCGAAGTGAGGTCTCCGGCCGGGGCTGCGCCCGAGGCCGTGTTCCGGGACGGGCTGGCCGCCGGCGAGCTGCGGTTCCAGCGCTGCCGGGCGTGCTCGGCGGCGGTGTTCCAGCCGCGCGTGCTGTGCCCGGGGTGCGGCAGCGACGACCTGGCCTGGCAGCGCAGCAGCGGGCGCGGGGCCGTCTACTCCACGACCGCGGTGCGGGGCCGCGAGGGCGTGCACAACGTCGCGCTGATCGACCTCGACGAGGGCTTCCGCATGATGTCGCGGGTCGAGGGCGTCGACGCCGACCGGGTGCTGATCGGCACCCGGGTCGGGCTGGCCGTGGTCGAGCAGGACGGGGAACCGGTCGCGGTGTTCCGGGAGGAGATCTCATGACCTTGCGCGGCACCACGGCGGTGGTCGGCGTGGCCGAATCGGATCTCGGGCAGGTCGCGCCGGGGTTGACCCCGCTGGACCTGGCCGGGCAGGCGACGGTGCGCGCGCTGGCCGACGCCGGGCTGAAGAAGTCCGATGTGGACGGTCTGTTCACCGCCTCCTCCTACTACCCGATGTCGGGCATGGACACCGCCGAGTACCTGGGCATCCGGCCGAAGTACGTGGACGGCTCGACCATCGGCGGCAGCTCGTTCGTCTCGCACCTGCTGCACGCCGCGGCGGCGATCGACGCCGGGCTGATCAGCACGGCGCTGATCGTCTACGGCAGCACCCAGCGCTCCGACGGCGGACGCCTCGTCTCGCCGTCCAAGCCCAACCCGTACGAAGCGCCCTACCGGGCCCGCCACCCGATCAGCATGTACGCGATGGCGACCGCCCGGCACATGCACCAGTACGGCACCACCCGCGAGCAGCTGGCCGACGTGGCGGTGGCCGCCCGGCGGTGGGCGCAGCTCAACCCGGTGGCGTTCGCGCGCGATCCGCTGACCCGCGAGGACGTGCTGGCAGCGCGGATGATCAGCGACCCGCTGACCAAGCTGGACTGCTGCCTGGTCACCGACGGCGGCGGCGCGGTGGTGCTGACCAGCGCCGAGCGCGCCCGCGACCGGCCCGGCCAGCCGGTGTTCCTGCTCGGCGCGGGCGAGGCCACCTCGCACCGCAGCATCTCGGCGATGCCGGACCTTACGGTCACCGCGGCGGCCGAGTCCGGCGGCCGGGCGTTCGCGATGGCCGGGCTCGGGCCGCAGGACGTCGACGTGGTGGAGCTCTACGACGCCTTCACCATCAACCCGGTGCTGTTCCTGGAGGACCTCGGGTTCTGCGCGAAGGGCGAGGGCGGCGAGTTCGTCTCCGAGGGCCGCATCGCGCCGGGCGGCGAGCTCCCGGTGAACACCAACGGCGGCGGCCTGTCCTACTGCCACCCCGGCATGTACGGGATCTTCACCATCATCGAGGCGGTACGGCAGCTGCGCGGCGAGTGCGGCGCGCGGCAGGTCCAGGACGCGGACGTGGCGCTCGCGCACGGCAACGGCGGTGTGCTGTCCAGCCAGGTCACCGCGATCTTCGGCACGGAAAGCGCGCTGTGAGGGCGCCCGAGCACTGTGGAGGTTTGCTGATGCTGCAGGACAAGGTCGCGGTGATCACCGGCGGCGCCAAGGGAATCGGGTACGCGATCGCGGAGAACTTCGTGTCCCAGGGCGCGAAGGTGGTGCTCGCCGACATCGACGGGGACCGCGCGAAGCAGTCCGCGGAGGCGCTGGACGGCACCGCGCTCGGCGTGGCCTGCGACGTGACCGACCCGGACGCGGTGCAGGCGGCGGTCGAGGCGGCCACCGGCGAGTTCGGCTCGCTGGACGTGATGGTCAACAACGCGGGCATCACCCGCGACGCCACGATGCGCAAGATGACCCTGGACGACTTCGAGGCGGTGCTGGACGTGCACGTCAAGGGCGCCTGGCTGGGCACCCGAGCCGCGGCGGCGGTGATGCGCGAGCAGGGCAGCGGCGCGATCGTGAACATCTCGTCGATCTCCGGCAAGGTCGGCATGATCGGCCAGACCAACTACAGCGCGGCCAAGGCGGGCATCGTCGGCCTGACCAAGGCGGCGGCCAAGGAGGTCGCGCACAAGGGCGTGCGGGTCAACGCGGTGCAGCCGGGCCTGATCCGCACCGACATGACCGCGGCGCTGCGCGAGGACGTCTGGAACGCCAAGCTCCAGGAGATCCCGATGCAGCGCGCGGGCGAGCCCGCCGAGGTGGCCAACGTGGTGCTGTTCCTGGCCTCCGACCTGTCGTCCTACATGACGGGCTGCGTCCTGGAGATCACCGGCGGCCGCCACCTCTGACGCCGGACGAGGAGGCGCCGTCCGCCGGGCGGCGCCTCCCGCTGGCGGACCGCCTCAGTCGCGGGGCGGTTCGGCGTGCCCGTCGAGCTCGGCGAGGATGGCGTGGGTGTGCTCGCCGACCTCCGGGATCGGGTCCATGCGCGGTTCCCGCCCCGGCACCGTCACCGGGGGCAGCAGGGTGCGCAGCGGACCGGCCGGGGAGTCGACCTCGCGCCAGCGGTCGCGCGCCGCCAGCTGCGGGTGGTCGGCGAACTCCGCCACGGTGCGCATCCGGGCGTTGGCGATGCCGACCCGCTCCAGCCGCTGCTCGATCTCCGCGCTGCTCAGCGCCGCGAACACCGCCTCGACCGCGACCTGCAGCTCGAAGACGTTGGCCACCCGCTTCGGGTTGGCGTCGAACCGCGGATCGGTGGCCAGCTCCGGCTGCTCCAGCACCTGCTCGCAGAACTTCACCCATTCCCGCTCGTTCTGCACGCCGAGGAAGACCTGTCCCCCGTCGCCGGCGGCGAACGGCCCGTAGGGCGCGATGGCGGCGTGCCGCGCCCCGGCCCGCACAGGAGCCGTGCCGCCGTAATAGCCGTAGTAGTACGGGAAACCCATCCACTCGCCCAGCGCGTCGAACAGCGACACCTCGAAGGCCGTGCCGCGCCCGGTGCGCTCGCGCTCGTACAGCGCGGTGAGCACTCCGGTGTAGGCGTACATGCCACCGGCGATGTCGGCGGTGGAGATGCCGGTCTTGGCCGGTTCCTCCGGGGTCCCGGTGATGGAGACCAGCCCGGTCTCGCACTGGATCAGCAGGTCGTAGGCCTTCTTGTCGCGGTACGGCCCGGAGCTGCCGTAGCCGGAGAGGTCGCAGACGATCAGCCGCGGGTCCTTCTCCCGCAGCTCCGCGGCCCCCAGCCCGAGCCGGGCCGCCGCGCCCGGCGCGAGGTTCTGCACGAACACGTCCGCGCGGGCCAGCAGCTTGTCCATCACCTCGCGGTCGGCCGCCGCCTTGAGGTCCAGGACGATGCTCTCCTTGTTGCGGTTGAGCCAGACGAAGTGGCTGGACAGCCCCTTCACCGAGGTGTCGTAGCCGCGGGCGAAGTCCCCGGTCGGGCGCTCCACCTTGATCACCCGCGCGCCGAGATCGGCCAGCTGCCGAGTGGCGAACGGGGCGGCGACCGCCTGCTCCAGGGACACCACGGTCACGCCTTCCAGCGGAAGCATCGACCCGCTCTCCTTCCCGCCGCGCGGATTTGTACGGCCAATCGCAGGTCAGCATTGCCCGGCCACTCCCGACGTGTCAATGCCGTCCCGCACCGTCCGGACAACTATGGCCGTACATATTCTCGCCGGTCATTGACCGTGCAAAACAACTATTGACCGGTCAATTGGCGGCAAGCTAGATTCCACCTCGTGGCAACCCCGGCGTACCTGCGCATCCGCACCGAACTGGAGCAGCGGATCCGCTCCGGCGCGCTGCCGCCCGGCAGCCGGTTGCCCACCGAGGCCGAGCTTCAGCAGCAGCACTCGGTCAGCCGCGCGACCGCGCAACGGGTCCTGACCGAGCTGGCGCAGGCCGGGCTGGTGGAGCGCCACCGGCGGCGCGGCACCTTCGTCGCCGAAGGGGCGCGGCAGGAGAACCTGCTGCGCGTGGTGAACCCGACGTTGCGGGGCCCGGAGATCCCGGGCCGGCACGCCGTGGACTCGGCGTCGGTGATCCCGGCGCGCGATGCCGACGTCGAACTGCCCGGCGTGCCCGACGACGCGCCGGTGAACCAGCTGCGGCGGCTGAAGTTCGACGTGGACGACAACCCGATCGCCGTGGAGCTCTCCGCCGTCCCGTTCTCGCTGGCACCACGAATGCTGGACGAGGACCTGGCCCACCTGACCGTGCACGACTACTTCGCCCGCACCGGCGTCCCGGCCGCCAAGTCCCGGGTCTACATCGACCCGGTCCTGCTCGACGAGGCCACCGCCACCCGGTTGCGCCTGGCGCCGGGCGGAGCGGTGATCCGGCTCCGCCGGTTGACCTGGCTGACCGACGGCAAGCTCGCCGAGGCCATGTGGCACATCATCCGCCCGGACCTCGTCGAGTTCTTCATCGAGCAGACCGTTCTGTCCACACCGGACTCCTGACGCACCCGGTCGGTTTCCCCGGAAACCGGCGATTCACCCGCACCACGCTCCCTCGGTGCCCCCTGCCCGAAAAACCCTGTTCCTGGAGCGACCATGAGCCGACCTCGTGTCGCAGTGATCGGCACCGGAGTCATCGGTGCCACGACCACCTGGCAGCTGGCCCGGCGCGGCGCCGACGTGCTGGCCTTCGACACCTACTCCCCCGGCCACGACCGCGGCGCCTCCGCCGGGGAATCGCGCATCTTCCGCACCGCCTACAAGGAGGGCTCGAACTACGTCCCGCTGCTCCGACGGGCCGGACAGCTGTGGCGCGAGCTCGAAACGACCGCGAGCGCCGAGCTGCTGACGATGTGCGGCGGTCTGACCATCGGACCGGCCGACCACCCCGACGTCCAGGCCGTGCAGCAGTGCGCCGAAGAGCACGACCTCGACCACGAGGTGCTCGACGCCGACCTGGCCCGAAAGCGCTTCCCGCAGCACCGGATCGACGACGACGAGGTCATGGTGCTCGACCCGGCCGCGGGCGTGCTCCGCCCCGAACCCGCGGTGCAGGCCGCGCTGCGCGCCGCGGCGGAGGCAGGCGCGAAGATCCTCCCCTACCATCAGATCACCGAGGTCGCCGAGACCGCGCAAGGTTGGCGAATCACCAGCGCGGGCAAGGACTTCGACGTCGACCACGTGGTGTTCGCGCCCGGCCCGTGGGCGCACCGCCTGGAACCGCTGCGCTCGCTGCCGATCGAGGTCCGGCGGATCACCGCCTGCTGGTTCGCCGCGCACGACCCCGCCGCGCACCGGCCGGACCGGCTGCCGATCGCGATCCGCCGCCACCGGGAAGCCGGGTTCTCCTGCTTCCCGCTGCTGGACGGGGTTTCCATCAAGATCGTGCCGCACCACCTGGGCTGGCCCGCCCTGCCGGACCCGGACGAGCTGCCCCGCAGCGCCGAGCCGGAGTTCGCCCGCGCGGCGTCGGCCGCCGCGCAGCGGCTGCTGCCCGGCGTCACGCCCCACCCGGTGCGCATCGGCACCTTCGCCGAGGGGTTCACCCCGGACGAGCACGCCCTGCTGGGCCCGCTGCCCGGCCACCGCAACGCCACCGTCATGACCGGGTTCTCCGGCCACGGCTTCAAGCTCGCCCCGGTCTTCGGCGAGATCGGTGCCGACCTCGCGCTGCGCGGGAGCACCGAGCACGACATCACCCAGCTGGCCCCCCACCGCTTCGCGCGCGCGTGACCACCGGAGGCGAACCATGCCCACAGGATCCACCGGACAGATCATCGGGATCATCGTCGCCAGCCTGCTGGTGATCGGCTTCGGCATCGGCATGTCCGTCTACTTCGGACGGAAGGCGAAGAACTCGCAGGACTGGCTGTCGGCGGGCGAGTCGCTGCCGCTGATCGTGGTGATCATCACCCAGTTCGCCACCGCCACCGGCGGCGGGGTGCTGATCGCGCACGTCGGCATCGGCTACAAGTCCGGCTGGTCGGTGTTCATCTACGAGGGCTGCGTGCTGATCGGCTTCCTCGTGCTGATGCTGATCGCGAAGTGGTTGCGGCAGCAGCGCTTCACCACCGTGCCGGACATCATCACCAGGCTGTTCGGGCAGCACAAGCTGGTCACCGCGATCGCCGCGATCGCCGCCCTGGTGGTGCCGTTCGGCTGGCTGGCCACCCAGTTCGTCGCCTTCGCGCAGCTCTTCGGCCAGCTCACCGGGGTCTCGCCGACCGCGCTGATCCTGCTGATCATGGTGGCGTCGCTGCTGTTCGTGCTGCCGGGCGGGCTGACCTCGGTGGCCTGGACCGACTTCGTGTTCGGCATCTTCATGATCGCAATGTCGCTGGGCGTGGCGGCCTACGCCGTCCACCTGGCCGGTGGCTGGGGCCAGATCACCGCGACCGTGCCGCAGCGGTTGTGGGGCTGGGAGGGCTTCACCGCCGTCGGCTGGGAGCAGATCTGGCTGTGGATCGCCGCGATCCTGCCCGGCACGCTCACCAACCAGCTCTACTACCAGCGCGTCTTCGCCACCAAGAAGGTCTCCGACGCGCGCCGCGGCCTCGGCCTGTCCGGCCTGACCATGCTCATCGGCGGCATCTACGCCGGGTGCATCGGACTGGCCGTGCACTCGATGAACCCGGGCCTGACCAACGAGGAGGACGCCGCGGGCTGGCTGCTGACCCAGCTGCCGACCTGGCTGGTGATCGTCTTCGGCGCTTTCCTGGTGTCGACGATCGTGTCCACCACCGGCGCCGCGCTGCAGTCCGTGGTGGCCAACCTGACCCGCGACGTGTACCAGAACATCGTCGGCAAGGAGCAGGGCGAGCGGCAGACGGTCTCGCTGTCCCGGATGATCACCGTCGGGGTGTCGGTCCTGGCCGCGGTGCTGGCGATCCTGTTCCCCAAGGCGCTGACCTGGCTGGTCGCCACCTACGCCTACTCGGCGGCCGCGCTGGCCGCACCCATCTTCCTCGGCTACGCGCTGCACAAGCGCCGCCGCCTCACCCCGGCCGCCGCGATCGCCAGCATGCTCACCGGCATCGTCGGCTGCGCCGTGGCGCAGGTGCTCGACACCACCGTCCCGTACGCGGTGTACGGCATCGGCGCGTCGACGGTGGTGCTGCTGGTGATCGCGCTCGCCACGCCGGGGAAGCCCAGTGCAGATGTCCGCAGCGAACTCGTGAGGGAAGAAGCATGAAGATCGCCGTGATCGGCCTCGGTGTGCTCGGGGCCAGCACCGCGCGCGCGTTGGCGCTGGCCGGGGCGGAGGTGACGGTCTTCGAACGAACCGCACCGCTGGCCGGGACCACCGGGACGTCGTTCGCCTGGACCAACTCGCACAGCAAGAACCCGCGCTCCTACCACGACCTCAACGTCGCGGGCATGGCCGAGCACGCCGAGCTGGCGGCCGAGCCCGGGGCGAACTGGTTGGTGCGCAACGGGAATCTGGAGTGGGCCCAGGACGCGGCGGGCGCGGAGCGCCTGGCCGCCTCGGTCGCCGAGCTGACCGGGCGGGACTACCCGGTGGACTGGATCACCCCGGAGCAGGCCCGCGAGCTGGTGCCCGACCTGCGGGTCCCGGACGGGGTCCGCGACATCGCCCACTACCCCACCGAGGGCCACGTGTTCCCGGCGCTGCTGGTGGCACGCCTGTGGGGCGAGGCGCGGGAGCGCGGCGCCGAGCTCCGCTGCCCCGCCGAGGCGCTCGGCGTGTCCGAAGTGGACGGCATGGCGCGGGTCGAGTTGTCCGGCGGGACAGCCGATTTCGACGCGGTGGTGCTCGCGACCGGTCGCTGGACCGAAGCGCTGACCGCCTCGGCCGGGTACCGGGTTCCGATGGCGGACCCGGACGCGGCGGGCTCGGCCGCGGTCGGCCTGCTCGGCTACACCCGGCCGGTCGCCACCCGGCTGGACCGGGTCCTGACCACGCCGCACCTCAACGTCCGCCCGGACGGCGCGGGACGGCTGATCGTGCAGGGCCTGGACCTCGACGCGCACGCGGACCCGGCCAACCCGCCGTCCCCGGACGGCGACCACGCCCGGACCCTGTGCCGCCGCCTGAACGACCTGCTGGCGGGTACCGAGGGCGCGAGCCTGGAATCCCTGCGGGTCGGCCAGCGCTCGATGCCCGCCGACGGCCTCACCGTCGCCGGGTTCCTCGGCGACAGCGGCAAGATCTACACCCTCGCCACCCACAGCGGCATCACCCTGGGCCCGCTCCTCGGCCGTCTGGCCGCCCGGGAGCTGCTCACCGGCGACCAGGAGGATTCGCTGGCCGACTTCCGCCCCCAGCGGCTGATCGGCCAGTCCGACCTCCCGCCCCTGGAACCGGCCCGCTTCGCCGGTCAGCAGTGACCCGCGGGGTCGCGATCGCGAGATCGCGGCCCCTCCGGCGGGTCAGGCGAGGTGGCGGCGGAGGAAGTCGAGGGTGCGCGGCCAGGCCGTGCGGGCCGAGTCCTCGTGGTACGAGGCCGGGTTCTGGTCGTTGAAGAACGCGTGACCGGCCGGGTAGAAGTAGATCTGCGGGCGGACCGGGGACTGCTGCTGGATCTTGTCCCGCAGCTCGCCGACCGCGTCCACGCTGATCGTCCGGTCGTACTCGCCGAAGTGGCACAGCACCGGCGCGGTGAGCCCGGAGAAGTCGGTCTCGGCCACCGAGGGCAGGCCGTAGAACGGCACCACCGCCCCGACGCGGTCGCCCTGCTGCGCGCCCAGCACGATCGCGAACTTCCCGCCCATGCAGAACCCGACCACGCCGACCGAGGAGCTGGTCACCTGCTCGTGCTTGAGCAGGAAGTCGACCGCGCCCGCGAGGTCGCGGGCCGCCCGGTCAACCGGCAGCTCCTGCATCAGCCGCGCGGCCTCCTTGCCGTCGTGCGTGGTGCGCCCGCCGTAGAGGTCCGGGGCCAGCGCGACGAACCCCTCCGCCGCCAGCCGGTCCGCCACGTCCGCGACGTGGTCGGTCAGCCCCCACCACTCCTGGATCACCACGACGCCCGGACCGCTGCCGGACGGCGTCGCCAGGTATCCGTGCGCGGTGCGCCCGTTGCTGGGGAAGCTGACGTTCTGGTGCGGATTCGTCACCGTGGCACTCCTCTGACCGGACCTCTGAGCCGACCGGCACATGGTCGCGCCGGGCCAGGCTGATCGCACGTGCTCAGGTCCGGGGCGTCCCAGCCCCGGCCAAGATCAACACGGTATCGACCCCCGGCCCGCCTGCCAAGCCCCGCCTCCCGCCGCATCGACCAGGTGGTGGATGCGGTGGATCCCGGGGTGGACACCGGGAACCGACCGGCCCGCCGATGCCGGGCCGCCGCCCGGACCAGCATCGTCGAACGCATGTCCTCCCTCCCGACCGGCACCGGCCCGGTCCGCCTCCAGGAACGCGCCCTCGCCCCGGACCTGGCCCGCGGCGCGATGCTCGCGCTGATCGCGCTGGTCAACTCGACGATCTACCTCCATGCCCGCCCGTACGGCCTGAAGCAGCACATCGTCGAGGACGGGCTGCTCGACCGGATCACCAGCGCGCTGGTCGTGGTGTTCGCCGACGGGCGCGCCTACCCGATGTTCGCCGCGCTGTTCGCCGCCGGAGCCGTGCAGGTGCTGCAGCGCTCCGGGCCCCGGGTCCTGCGCCGCCGCTGCTGGTGGATGCTGGCGTTCGGGCTGGTCCACGCGGTGCTGCTGTTCCCCGGTGACGTGCTGGGTCTTTACGGCGTGGTGGGTTTCGCGATCGCCGCCTCGACGCGGATCCGGGAGCGCACCCTGCTGATCGCCGCCGCGTGCTGGCTGGTGGTCGTGGCGGTGGTCCAGGGAGCCGTCAACGCGATGCCACCGGCCGGGGATCACCGGTCCTACTTCTGGTCCTTCGCCGTCGAGTCCCCGCTGGAGGCCTTCGCCCTCCGACCGCTGGAATGGCTGATGACGCCGTTCGGGATGCTCGGCGTGGTGAGCGCAGCGCTCGTCGGCATCTGCATCGGCCGGCGCGGGCTGCTGACCGATCCGGCGCGGTACCGCACCGCGCTGGTCCGCACCGCGGTCGGCGGGCTCTCCGCCGCGGTGCTCGGCGGCCTGCCGATGGGGCTCGCCGTGGGCGGGTTCTGGGCACCGCCGAACCTCGCCGTCACGTGGGCGGCCTCAGCCGTGCACGTGGTGACCGGCGTTGCCGGTGGGCTCGGCTACGCGGCGCTGATCGGCCTGCTGGCGATCCGGCTGGACGACCGGCGCGGTCCGGTGGTGCGGGCGATCAGCGCCTGCGGGCAGCGATCGCTGAGCTGCTACCTGTTCCAGTCCGCCGTCTTCGTGGCGCTGCTGATGCCGTTCACGCTGGGCCTGGGCGCGACGCTGGGTTCGGCCGAGGTCGCGCTGCTGGCGCTGGGCACCTGGCTGGTCTCGGTGCTGCTCGCCGAAATCCTGCGGCGCGCGGGCAAACCCGGTCCGGCGGAGACCTTGCTGCGCCACCTGACCCGCCGGAATCTGCCAGACTCGGCAGCGTGACCTTGGTCGAGGAACAGCGCGTCGTCCAGCACCAGCGGACCTGGGACAGGATCTGGACGCTGGCGCCGTACGGGCTGCTCGGCGTGGCGTGCGCGGTGTCGCTGCTCAACGCGACCGGTTGGCAGCACCAGTCGGTCACGCTGGTCATCGCGGCAGGTCTGGGGCTGTGGCACTGGTGGTTCGTGGTGGCGCACCCGGACTGGTGCGAGCGCCGAACCTGGCTCATGGCCCTGTACTTTCTCGGCCTGCTGGCGCTGACCACGCTGCTGGTGATGCGCAGCAGCAGTTTCCAGCTCTTCGTCCCGGCCTGCTACGTGCTCGCCTTCGTCACGCTTCCCGGCTGGTACGCCTACGCCGGTGCCGTGCTCGCGGGCGCGCCCTGGCTGGTGGTGCCGGAGACGAACGTTCCGCTGACCCTGCTCAACCTCGCGACCGTCACCCCGCTGGCGGCGCTGATCGGCTGGGCGATCCGGGCGATGGAGCGCGAGGCGGACCGGCGGCACGAGGTCAACACCCGGCTGGCCGCGGCGCTGGCCGAGAACGCCCGGCTGCACGAAGTGCTGGTCGAACGGGCGAAAGCCGCGGCCGCGGCCGAAGAGCGCGCCCGGCTGGCCCGCGAGATCCACGACACCGCGGCCCAGGGGCTGACCGGCATCGTCACCCAGCTCGAAGCCGCTGAGGAGCTGTCCCCGGCCGAACCGGTCCGCGATCGGCTGGGCAAGGCCCGGCAGCTCGCGCGCACCAGCTTGACCGAGGTCCGCCGCTCGATCGAAGCGCTGCGCCCCGGCCCGCTGGAGAACACCCGGCTGGCCGAAGCGGTCTCGAACACCGCGACCGCGTGGCACGAGCAGCACGGCGTCCCGACCGAGTTCACCCTGACCGGGACGCCGCGCCCCGCACCGGCGGAGACCGAGGTGGTCGTGCTGCGCGCCGCGCAGGAAGCCCTGTCCAACATCGGCAAGCACGCCCGGGCGGGACGGGTGGACGTCACGCTGTCCTACATGGACGATCTGCTGGTGCTGGACGTGCGCGACGACGGAACGGGTTTCGACGTCAACGCCGCGTCCGGGTTCGGGCTGACCGCGCTGCGCGAGCGGGTGGGGCAGCTCGCCGGTTCCGCGGAGATCGAGTCCGCGCCGGGCGCCGGAACCGCGCTCAGCGTCGCCGTTCCGCTGGGAGGCACCCGATGAACCGGTTGAAGCTCGTCGTCGTCGACGACCACCCCGTGGTGCGCGACGGGTTGCGCGCGATGCTCGGCACCCAACCCGATTTCGAGGTGGTCGGCGAAGCGGCGAGCGGCGCCGAAGCGCTGGCCGTGGTCGCCGCGGCGGAACCCGACGTGGTGCTGACCGATCTGCGGATGCCGGACCCGAGCGGCGCCGAGCTGATCCGGCTGCTGCGGGCGCGGTTCGCCGCAGCGCGGGTCCTGGTGCTGACCACGCACGACACCGATTCCGACGTGCTGCCCGCGATCGAGGCGGGCGCCATCGGCTACCTGCTCAAGGACACCCCGCGCGAGGAGCTGTTCCGAGCGGTGCGCGCTGCGGTGCGGGACGAGTCCGTCCTCTCGCCGCCGGTCGCCGCCAAGCTGCTCAGCAGGATCCGCCCGGCGCCCGCGAACACCGAGCTCAGCGCCCGGGAACGCGAGATCGTCGGGCTCGTCGCGCGCGGCCGGACCAACCGGGAGGTGGCGGCCGACCTGCACATCAGCGTGGCGACGGTGAAGACCCACCTGCTGCACGTCTACGCCAAGCTCGGCGTGCCGGACCGCGCCGCCGCGGTGGCCGCCGCCTACGACCGGGGGCTGCTCGACCCGCGGTGATCAGTCGGCGATGACCTGGTCGAGCACGGCGGTGAACGCCTCGCGGTCCACCGTCGCCGGGTCCTGGGCCAGCCAGCTGCCGATCTCGCGGACGAACTGCCCCGGGGTCATCGGCGAGACCTGCCCGTCCTGCTCGACGGTGGTCACCTCACCGGAGCGGCTCGGGTAGATCAGCACCGCCCCGCGCACCTCGACGCCCGGCAGCAGCTCCTCGAACGCCTCGACGCCCTCGGCCAGCCGGGTCGCACCGCCGCGGAAGGGGTGGCCGTTGCGCCACAGCGTGCCCTCCTCGTCGGCCGTGTAGTGGCCGGGCAGCCAGGTCTTGGACTCCACCAGCACGAGCCGCCGCCCGCACAGCACCGCGTGGTCGATGTCCTCGAAGACCGAGCCGGGCCAGGCCAGGCCGTGGAACACCCGCACCCCGGGCAGCCGGGTCAGGTACTTGGCGCACAGCTCGGCGGTCAGCTGCTGCGCCCGGTTCTCCGGATCGCCGGTGCCGCGCAGCCCGAAGATCCGGCTGCTGTCGAACTCCGCGGCGAACATCCGGTCGGCCCGGTGCGCCCGGATGTGCCTGCGCAGCAGCACCACGATCACCGCGCCGGAGGCCACCAGCAGCCCGAGCCAAGCGGCCAGCAGCGCTGCGGACAGCTCCACGGCCAGCCCGGCGAGCAGCAGCAGCGACCAGCCGCCCACCAGCGCGAGGGTGGGGGCGCGCTCCGGCCCGGTCACCGGCAGGTAGCGGATGCGCGCGTCCGGGTCGACGCCGTCCCACCACGCGATGTCGTCCAGGCGCAGCCGGGGCAACCGCGGCACGTAGTTCGGGTCGTCGCCGAAGGTCCGCCGGGGACGGCGGGCGGTCCGCTGCGGCCGGGGCTTCTCCGCCCGGTCGGCGCCGCCGTCGTAGCTCGCGCGGCGCACCGGGTCGTTGAGGGTCTCGTACGCCTCCTGCAGCAGGCGGAACGTGCCCGCGGTGCCGCCGACGTCGGGGTGCATGCTGCGGGCCAGCGTCCGGTACGCGGACTTGATCTCCGAGGCGGTCGCATCGCGCTTCACGCCGAGCAGCTCGTAATAGTCGACCCCGCGCACGGCCCTCCTGCCTCCCACGACTGCGCGGTCATGATAGGGCTTGCGCCGAAGGCAAGATCAACCGCGGTCGGCTGTTTCGTCGGCGAGTTCGGCGATCTCCTGCCCCCGGGTGACCTCGGCGCCGTCGGCGAGCAGGAACCGCGTCACCGTGCCCGGGTTGTCGACCTTGACCGGGTTGTAGGTCTTGACCGCCTCGATCACGGCGATGGTCTGGCCCGCGTCGACGTGCCCGCCCTCGCGCACGTACGGGTCGGCCTCCGGAGCGGGTCGCCGGTAGAAGACGCCCGGCTGCTGCGCCTTGACTGTGGACATGCTGGTTACGGTGCCCGCAACGGGCCCCGATCGCACCCCGAACGCGAAAAAACCCGCTGACCTTCGGGTCAGCGGGCTCTTCCACGCGGGCGGCCGAGACGGCAGCGCCGTCCCTCCCTTTTGACCACCCGGAACAGCCGGGCCCGGTCCTCGGTGGCGCCTCGAACCGGCTCGGCTAGCTCCAGCGGTGCACCGCCGGGTCCGCGAACCGGAGCGGGAGGGAACTCCGGCCGACTCGCCCGACACCGCCAAGTCCGTCGTCGGCGGGCGCAACGCCCACCGGTGCCGCGCACCACCCTAACCGATGAGCTGGGGCGCGTGGGGCGCGACGTGACGAACAGCTCCCCCGCCGCACCGCCCGACCGGACCCCGCGAACACCGCCACCCCCATCTCGAACAAGCAGGTCAAAGCGGGTAAAGCGGCGTTCGATCGCAAAATTTCGGGCTCCGGAGTCGCGGTGTTCACACTTGTTTGACACCAAGGTGAGCCTTACCTAGTTTTCTCGGTCACCCGCGGTCGCACGGAAAAGGGAAAACGTGAATGTTGCTCAGTAATGCCTTGATCGGTCTGCGGGAAGGCTTGGAAGCCGTCCTGGTGGTCAGCATCCTGGTCGCCTTCCTGGTCCGCACCGAGCGCCGCCGCGCGCTGCCGCTGGTGTGGATCGGCGTCGCGGTGGCGGTCGTGCTGTCGGTGGGCCTCGGCGCCGTGCTGACCTACACCGCGGCCTCGCTGAGCTTCGAAGCCCAGGAGGCCTTCGGCGGGATCGCCTCGATCATCGCGGTGGTGTTCGTGACCGGGATGATCTTCTGGATGCGCCGCGCGGGCCGCACCCTGGCCGCCCAGCTGCGCGACCGGCTCGACGACGCGCTCCAGCTCGGCCCAGGCGCGGTGATCGCGGTGGCGTTCCTCGCGGTCGCCCGCGAGGGCATGGAGACCGCCGTGTTCTTCTTCTCCAGCGTGCAGTCGGCGGGCGGTGGCACCGTGCTGCCGCTGGTCGGCTTCGTCATCGGCATCGCGCTGTCGGTCCTGCTCGGGTTCCTGCTCTACGCCGGGGCCGTCCGGATCGACCTGTCGAAGTTCTTCACCGCCACCGGCGTCCTGCTGGTGTTCGTGGCCGCCGGGGTGCTCGCCTACGGCCTGCACGACCTGCAGGAGGCCGGGCTGCTGCCGGGCCTGCACACCCTCGCCTTCGACGCCAGCGCCTACGTGCCGCCCACCTCCTGGTACGGCGCCCTGCTCAAGGGCATCTTCAACTTCTCCCCGCAGACCACCGTGCTCGAAGCCATCGCCTGGCTCGGCTACGCCCTGGTCGTGCTCCCGCTGTTCCTCCGCCCGCACCGCCGTGCGGTCCGGCCCGCCCCGATCTCCTCGGAAGTGACCGAATGAACCCCACCGCCCGCGCCCTGGTCCCCGCTGCGCTCTGCACCGCCCTGCTCGCCGGATGCGGCTCCCAGGACGTCCCCGACGGCGCGATCACCGTGCAGGCCGCCGACGACGCGTGCACGCTCTCCGCCACGTCGGCCCCGGCCGGAACCGTCCGGTTCCAGGTGACCAACACCGGCAGCCAGGTCACCGAGTTCTACCTGTACGGCGCCGGGGACCGGATCATCAGCGAGGTCGAGAACATCGGCCCCGGCCTGACCCGGCAGCTCGTCGCCGAGGTCCCGCAGGGCGGCCGGTACACCGCCGCGTGCAAGCCGGGCATGCGCGGCGACGGGATCCGCACCGAGTTCACCGTGACCGGTTCGGCCACCGCCCAGGACGGCGCCGCGGCGCAGGCCGTCGCCGACTACCGGGCCTACGTCGACCAGCAGGCCACCGAGCTGGAGCAGCGCACCGCGCGCTTCGCCGACGCGGTCAAGGCCGGAGACGTCGAGCTGGCCAAGCAGCTCTACGCCCCGGCGCGCGAACCGTGGGAGCGCATCGAGCCGGTGGCCGAGAGCTTCGGCGACCTGGACCCGAAGATCGACGGCCGCGAGGCGGACCTGGAGCCGGGGCAGGCGTTCACCGGGTTCCACCGGCTGGAGAAGGACCTGTGGACCACCGGCCTGCAGCCGGACGCCGCGGCCATCGCCGACCAGCTCGTGGCCGACGTCGGCCAGGTGGTGGCGCAGTCCCGGACCGCGGAGCTGACCCCGACCGGCGTCGCCAACGGCGCCAAGGAGCTGCTCGACGAGGTCGCCACCGGCAAGGTCACCGGCGAGGAGGAGGCCTTCTCGCACACCGACCTGTCGGACTTCCAGGCCAATGTGGACGGTGCAGCTCAGGTGATCACCGCGCTGCGGCCGGTGCTGACCGCCGCGGACCCGCAGCTGCTGGCGACGCTGGACGAGAAGTTCGGCGCGGTGAACGGGCTCCTGGCGCGCTACCGGGACGGCGAGGGCTTCAAGCCCTACACCGACCTCGCCCCCGACCAGGTGCGGGAGCTGGCGGCGGCGGTGGACGCGCTCGGCGAACCGCTGAGCCGGACCGCGAGCGCGGTGGCGCGATGACCGGGGTGTCGCGCCGACGGCTGTTCGGCCTGACCGGCGCGGGCATCGCGCTCGCCGGTGCGGGCGCCGGGGCCGGGTACCTCGCGGGCGACCGCGACGACGCCGCGGGCACGGTGGCCTTCCACGGCCCGCACCAGGCGGGCATCACCACGCCCGCGCAGGACCGGATGCACTTCGTGGCCTTCGACGTGACCACCTCCGACCGCGCCGAGCTGGCCGACCTGCTGCGCGAGTGGACCCGCGCGGCCGAGCGGATGACGGCCGGTCTCGAAGCCGTCGAGCACGGCGCGGTCGGCGGCCCGGCCGAAGCGCCACCGGCCGACACCGGCGAGGCGCTGGACCTGCCCGCCTCGGCGCTGACGCTCACGGTGGGCTTCGGGCCGTCGCTGTTCGACGGGCGGTTCGGGCTCGCCGACCGCCGCCCGCCCGGGCTGGTCGACCTGCCGCACTTCCCCGGCGACAACCTCGACCCGGCGCGCAGCGGGGGCGACCTGTGCGTGCAGGCCTGCGCCAACGACCCGCAGGTGGCGGTGCACGCGGTGCGCAACCTGGCCCGCATCGGCTTCGGCCGGGTTGCGGTGCGCTGGTCCCAGCTCGGCTTCGGCCGCACCTCCACCACCTCCCGCGCGCAGAGCACGCCGCGCAACCTCTTCGGCTTCAAGGACGGCACGAACAACCTCAAGGCCGAGGACACCGCCGAGCTGGACCGGCACGTCTGGGTCCAGCCGGGCGACGGCCCGGGGTGGATGACCGGCGGCAGCTACCTGGTGGCCCGCCGCATCCGGATGCACGTCGAGACCTGGGACCGCACGTCGCTCTCCGAGCAGGAGGCCGTCGTCGGCCGCACCAAGGGCACCGGAGCACCGCTCGGCGCGGCCGACGAGTTCGACCCGGTCGACCTGCGGGCGCAGGGCCCGGACGGCGCACCGCTGGTCGCCGAGGACGCTCACATCCGCCTCGCCGCGCCGGAGCGGCACGGTGGGGCGCGCATGCTGCGCCGCGGCTACAACTTCACCGACGGCTCCGACGGCCTCGGCCGCCTGGACGCGGGCCTGTTCTTCATCTGCTTCAACCGCGACCCCCGCACGCAGTTCATCCCGGTCCAGCGCCTGCTGTCCAAGGAGGACGCGATGGCGGAGTACCTGGAGCACAACGGCTCGGCGATCTTCGCCTGCCCGCCCGGGGTCGGCCCCGGCGAGCACTGGGGCCAAGCCCTGCTCGCCTGAACGGGCACCTGGGCGACAACGAGAACAACCGCGCAAGCGGGTCAATTCGACCGTGCTGTGCGACACAATCGGGCGGTCCGGAAATGAGCGGGTGCGACTTTACGACAGGAGAAGAATTTGCCGCGCTCGGACTCGTTGACGACGATATTTCTCGTCCCTAGAGTTCGGCTCCAACGCGAACGGCCATTCGACGGCCCCGGTGCCCGGACGTCGAATCCGGTGCTTCACCATCTTTCCCGCTGCGAAACAACGATCGTCGGAAATCCACAGGGGAGCATGCATGTCCGGTTCCGCGCCCACCGCCGAACCCGCCACCGGCTGGGGCCGGGTGATGCGGCGCAAACCGATCAGCGTGCTCAACGCCGAGAGCGGCACCGACACCGGCGGTGGTGAGCTGCGGCGGTCGCTGGGCGTGGCCCGGCTGACCATGATCGGCGTCGGTTCCACGGTCGGCACCGGGATCTTCATCGTGCTCAACGAGGCGGTGCCCAAGGCCGGGCCCGCGGTGGTCATCTCGTTCGTGCTGGCCGCGATCACCGCGGCGCTCACCGCGCTCTGCTACGCCGAGCTCGCCTCCACGATCCCGGTCGCCGGTGCCTCCTACACCTACGCCTACGCCACGATGGGCGAGCTGATCGCCTTCGTCGTCGGCGCGTGCCTCCTGCTCGAGTACGGGGTGGCCGCCTCGGCGGTGGCCGTCGGCTGGGGCGAGTACCTCAACGCGCTGCTGGGCGACGTCGTCGGCTGGCAGATCCCCGCCGAGTTCAGCGCCCCGCCCGGTGAGGGCGGGATCCTGAACCTGCCCGCCGCCGTGCTGGTCAGCGCCTGCTGCCTGCTGCTGGTGCGCGGCGCCAAGGAGTCCGCGACGATCAACGCGATCACGGTGTGCATCAAGCTCGCGGTGCTGCTGCTGTTCGTCGCGGTCGCGTTCACCGCGTTCAACGCCGAGAACGCCCAGCCCTTCGCCCCCTTCGGCGCGGCGGGCGTCGGCGCCGCCGCCTCGATGGTGTTCTTCTCCTACATCGGCATGGACACCGTCTCCACCGCGGGCGAGGAGGTGCGCAACCCGCGCCGGACGATGCCGCTGGCGCTGTTCTGGTGCGTCGTGATCGTCACGAGCATCTACCTGCTGGTCGCGATCGCCGGGATCGGCGCCCAGCCGTGGCAGGACTTCGAGGGCCAGGACGCGGGCCTGGCCGCGATCCTGGGCAACCTCACCGGTTCGGGCTGGCCCGCGATCGTGCTCGCCGCCGGTGGTGTCATCTCGATCTTCGGTGTCACCCTGACCACGATCTACGGCCAGACCCGGATCCTGTTCTCGATGGGCCGTGACGGGATGATCCCGAAGGTCTTCCACACCGTCCACCCGCGCCGCCGCACCCCGGTGCGCAACACGCTGATCGTCTCGCTGTTCGTCGGCCTGCTGGCGGCGGCGGTGCCGCTGAACACGCTGGCGAACCTGACCAGCATGGGCACCCTGGTGGCGTTCACGGTCGTCTCCACCGGCGTGGTGATCCTCCGCCGCACCCGCCCGGACCTGGAGCGCGGCTTCCGCGTCCCGGGCTACCCGGTGGTGCCCGCGCTGAGCATCGCCGCCTGCCTCTACCTGATCTCCCAGCTGCCCTGGACCACGTACCTGATGTTCGCGATCTGGCTGGGCCTGGCCCTCACCCTGTACTTCACCTACAGCGTCAAGCACAGCCGCCTGGCCACCGCCGACCTCGACGCGTAGCAGCGCGGGCCGGGCGGCATGCCGCCCGGCCCGAAAACCCCGGTGCGGCGGCACATCTCGCGCAGCCCCGATCAGCCCGAGCGCAGCGCGCGGCGAACGGACTTGACACGAGGGGGAAAATGGAAATTCGGCGTGTCCACCACCATCCAATGGGGACTCCGCCGAACCTGGTGTCAGGATAGCCGCTGTGAGGGGCAAGTGTCAAATCAGGGGTACGAGGGCGAACTGCGGTCCGAGCGGGAGTACGTCGCCGAGCTGTACGCGCGGCTCGACGCCGAACGCGCGCGGGTGAGGGGCGAGTACCGGACGGCGCTGCGGGACCACGGCGGAACCGCCGTGGAGCGGGATGTCGAGGTGCGCGCGCTGGCACGGGAGGCGAAGCGGCTGGAGGTGGCGGACAACGGGCTGTGCTTCGGCCGGTTGGACGGCGTCTCGGGCGAGCGCTCCTACATCGGCCGGATCGGCATCTTCGACGAGGACGACGACTACGAGCCGCTGCTGCTCGACTGGCGGGCCCCGGCCGCCCGCCCGTTCTACACCGCCACCGGCGCGAACCCGGAGAACATGCGGCGGCGCAGGCAGTTCCACACCCGCGGCCGCGAGATCACCGACTTCACCGACGAGGTGCTCGGCCGCCCCGGTGGCGACGCGCAGGGCGACGCGGCCCTGCTCGCGGCGGTCAACGCACCGCGCGGCGAGGGGATGCGCGACATCGTGGCCACCATCCAGGCCGAGCAGGACGAGATCATCCGGCTCGACCACCCCGGCGTGCTGGTCATCGAGGGCGGCCCGGGCACCGGCAAGACCGTGGTGGCCCTGCACCGCGTGGCCTACCTGCTCTACACCCAGCGGGAGCGCATGGAGCGCCACGGCGTGCTCGTGGTCGGCCCGAACCCGGCGTTCCTGAACCACATCGGCCGCGTCCTGCCGTCGCTGGGCGAGTCCGACGTGGTGTTCATGACCACCGGCGACCTGGTGCCCGGCCTGCACGTCACCGCGGAGGACCCGCCGGAGGCCGCGCGGATCAAGGGATCGCTGAAGATCCTGGACGTGCTGGCGGCGGCGATCGCCGACCGGCAGCGGCTGCCGGAGCACCCGCTGCCGATCGAGCTGCAGGACGTCACGGTGCGCATCGACGCCGAGACCGCGGAGTGGGCGCGGGAGGAGGCGCGCGACAGCGGCCTGCCGCACAACGAGGCCCGCGCGGTGTTCACCGAGATCGTGACCTACGTGCTCACCGAGCGGGCGATCTCCCGGATCGGCCGGGGCTGGCTGACCCGGGACGACAAGGAGGCCTGGGAGCAGCTGCGGGAGGACCTGATCGGGGAGCTGGCGGAGAACGAGGCGTTCACCGCCGCGCTCGACGAGCTCTGGCCCGTGCTGACGCCCGAAACGCTGCTGGCGCCGCTGTACAGCTCCCCCGAGCGGCTGCGCGCGGCAGGTGCCGATCAAGCGCTGTTCCGCGCCGAGGGAGATGCCTGGACGGTGTCGGACGTGCCGCTGCTCGACGAGCTGGTCGACATGCTGGGCCGCGACAAGGCGGCCGACCAGGACGCCGAGCGGGAGCGGCGGCGGGAGGCCGAGTACGCCGAGGGCGTCATGGAGATCCTGCAGGTGGAGCGGCACGACCTGATGGACGACGAGGACCACCTGCTCGCCCAGGACCTGGTCGACGCCGAGGAGCTGGCGGACCGCTTCGTCGAGCGCGACACCCGCGACCTCGCCGAGCGCGCCGCCGCGGACCGGGACTGGACCTACCGGCACGTCGTGGTCGACGAGGCCCAGGAGCTGTCCGAAATGGACTGGCGGGTGCTGATGCGGCGCTGCCCGAACCGGTCGTTCACGGTGGTCGGCGACCTCGCCCAGCGCCGCTCGGCGGCCGGGGCGAGGTCCTGGGGCGCGATGCTGGAGCCGTACGTGCCGGGCCGCTGGGTGTACCGGTCGCTGACCGTGAACTACCGCACCCCGGCCGAGATCATGACCGTCGCAGGTGCGGTGCTCGCCGAGTTCGCGCCCGAGGTCGAACCGCCGGAATCGGTCCGCGCGTGCGGGGTCCGGCCGTGGTCCCGGCTGGTCACCGAGGACGAGCTGACCGCCGCGATCGAGGAGTTCGAGCGCGAGGAAGCCGACCGCGAGGGCACCAGCGCGGTGATCGGTCCCCCGGACGTGCCGGGCGCGGTGCCCGCGTCGGAGACCAAGGGGCTGGAGTACGACGCGGTCCTGGTGGTGGAACCGGAGCGCATCCTCGCCGACGGCCCGCGCGGCGCGGCGGAGCTCTACGTCGCCCTGACCCGCGCCACGCAGCGCCTCGGCGTCCTGCACCGGGCGCCGCTGCCGCAGGCCCTGACCGGGCTCGCCGAGGTCGAGCGCGTGTAGCCGGTCGCGCGGTCGGCCCTGGTCCGGGGCCGACCGGCCGGATTCGCACGAACCGGACTGCCGGTCGACCATGTGGGCATGGCGCCGACGCTGCACGTGCGCATCGCCCCGGAGCTGCGGTTCTTCGCCGCTCCGCGCAACCGGGGCGGCGTTGCCGAGGTGCCCTTCGACGGGACGTCGACGCTCGGGCACATCGCCGAGTCGCTGGGCGTGCCGCTGACCGAGGTCGGGGCGCTGCTGGTCGACGGCGTGCCGCACGACCGGTCGTACCGGCCCCGCGCCGGGGAGATCGTCGAGATCCGACCGGTCGAGCGGCCGCAGCAGGCCCCACCGCGGTTCCTGCTCGACGTGCACCTGGGCAAGCTGGCCCGCCGCCTGCGGCTGGTGGGCGTGGACGCGGCGTACCGCAACGACGCCGACGACGACGAGCTGATCGCCGAGGCCGAGCGCGAGCACCGCGTGCTGCTCACCCAGGACCGCGGGCTGCTGCAGCGGCGGGCCCTGTGGGCAGGTGCCTACGTGCGGGGGTCCGACCCGGCCCAGCAGCTGGTGGACGTCATCGAGCGGTTCGCACCGCCGCTCGCCCCGTGGACGCGCTGCACCGCGTGCAACGGACCGCTGGCCCCGGTGTCCAAAGAGGACGTTCAGGAGGAGATCGAGCCGGGGACCCGGCGCCACTACGACGAGTACGCCCGGTGCCGCGACTGCGACCGGGTGTACTGGCGCGGCGCGCACTCCAGGCGGATCAACGCGATCGTCCGCTCCGCGCTGGAGGCCCACCCCGGCGGTTGAGGCGATTTCGCGCGGAACTGGCGGCTCTCACGCGAGCGGGGTGGCGATTTCGCGCGAAATCGCCACCCCGCTGTTCCGGGACCGTCAGCCGGTGATGGACTCCAGCACCGGGAGGTAGCCCTTGGCGTAGCCGTCGACGTTCGGGTGGAAGGACTCCACCAGCGGGTTGCTCGGGCCGTTGATCCACTCCTCGCCGGAGCAGACGCCGTGCCCGGCGAACGCGTCGCGGGCGTCGGCGTAGGTGAACCCGGCCGCCTCCGCGCGCTCGGAGATCACCCCGGCCAGCACGTCGGACCCGTCGTTGATCCGCTGCCGCTTGGCGTCGGAGAAGAACGGGATGCCGCAGTCGCCGAGCTCGGTCAGCCGCGGGTAGCCGAGCACCACGACCTTGGCGTTGGGGGCGGCCTCGCGGATGTTGGCGTAGGTGGTGTCGAGCTTGGCGGGCAGCTCGTTGCGGGCCTTGTCCTCACCGGCGCTGACCGCGGAATCGCACTTCTCGTCCGTGCCCAGCAGGCAGTCCTGGATGACGCTGGAGAAGCCGACGTCGTTGCCGCCGATGGAGATGGTGACCAGCGTGGTGTCGGCGCTGAGCCCGCCGAGCTGGTTGGCGTTGACGTCGTCGGTCACCGCGCCCGAGCAGGCGGCGAAGTTGAAGTTCGCGACGTCGTGGGAATCTGCCCACAGCTGCGCGTAGGCCTTGGGGCTGCGCAGGCAGTCCCCGCTGTCCTCGAAGTAGTCCCGGGAGCCGACTCCGGAGGCGTAGGAGTCGCCCAGCGCTGCGTAGTTCTCGGCGGCGGATGTCGCGAACGCCGGTGCGGCCAGCATGGTGCTCGCCGTCGCCACCACCGCCGCGGCACCGACGACGTGCCGTAAGTGACGCATTCTTCCTCCGATCGGAGATCGAAAACGTCACCATTCAAGGAGAAACCGCCCGGAAACAGGCAGAATTGGCGAATACCCGCCAGTAACGGGACTGGCGGCACGGGACGCGGCCGGACGCCAGCCGCCGATCGGGTGCACTCGTTCCCAGAACCCGAACCCGTGAATGTTCCTGCTGTTCACCAGAACCCGGTTCGGACGGGACGACTAGTCCTCCCGCGCGGGCAGGGCGTCGAGAACCGGGTTGGTGAGATGTTGGTAGATGATCGAGGTCCGGAAGCTGACGATCTCGCGGCGGTTGGTGAACTGGTCCAGCAGGAACGCGTGCAGGTGGTCGATGTCCTGCGCCGTGACGTGGACGAGGAAGTCGTCGCTGCCCGCCATCGTGTAGACGGAGACGACCTCGGGCAGCTGGGTCACCGACTGCTCGAAGGCGGCGACGACGTCCCGGCGCAGCGGCCGGACCTGGGTGAACACCATCGCCTGGACCGAGCGGTTGAGCGCGCGCAGCGACACCTCGGCCCGGTACCCGCGGATGATGCCGCGCTTGTGCAGCAGCCGGGTGCGTTCGAGGCAGGTGGACGGCGCGATGCCGAGCTTCTCGGCGAGCGCCCGGTTGGACTGCCGACCATCCGCCTGCAGATGCCGCACGATCGCCGAATCAAGTTCATCCACGACTACCCCCAGGGCCTCGGTCGCTGAATTTCGTTCGGCGCGGAGCCGAATGGTCCGCGCATCACTCTAGCTTCAGAGCCATGCGCCGAGCATTTGCACACGAAGAGGTCGTCGTGCGACGCGGCAGCCGCTCCGGACTGCCCCTGATCGTCGCCGTCCACTCCCGGGAACTGGGACCGGCAGCAGGCGGGTGCCGCCTGCGCCGCTACGACACCTGGCAGGACGGGCTGGCCGACGCGCTGCGCCTGTCGGAGGCCATGACGTACAAGGCGGCGGTCGCCGGACTGGACTTCGGCGGTGGCAAGAGCGTGATCGCCCTCGACCGGGACACCGAACTCACCGCGGACCTGCGCGAAGCCGCGCTCGCGGACCTGGGCGAGCTGATCGCCTCCCTCCAGGGTGCGTACCGGGCGGGCCCCGACATCGGCACCGGACCGGAGGACATGGCGGTGCTGCGGCGCTTCTCGCCGCACGCGTACTGCGCGCCCGAGGAGCTCGGCGGCGTCGGCAGTTCCGGCGGCCCCACCGCCACCGGAGTCCTGGCCGCCCTGCGCGCCGGTGCCCAACACGTCTTCGGCTCCGCCTCCTGCACCGGCCGCACGGTGGTCATCAGCGGATTCGGATCGGTCGGCAGCGGTATCGCGGCAGGCTTGGCCGCCGAAGGTGCGCACGTCGTGGTGTCGGACGTGGACCAGTCCCGCAAAGACGTCGCGCTGGCTCGCGGCTACGAATGGGTCGAACCCGACCAGGCCCTCTCCGCACCGGCCGACATCCTGGTCCCGGCGGCCATCGGCGGCGTGCTCAGCGAGTCAACCGTCCCCCGGCTCACCGCTCCCCTGGTCGTCGGCCCGGCGAACAACCAGCTCACCGAAGATTCGGTCGCAGATGCGCTGGCGGAGCGGGGAATCGTCTGGATCCCCGACTACGTGGCCAGCGCGGGCGGAGTCGTCTACGTGCTCAGCCGCGAAGCGGAGGGCTACAGCCACGAAGCCGCCGACAAGCGAGTGCAGACCATCGCCGAAACCGTGACCCACATCCTCGACCTGGCGAGCACGACCGGTGCCACGCCGTTCCGAACCGCCCAGCAGATCGCCGAACACCGCCTCGCGGCTGCTCGCTCCCGCGTCGCCTGAAGGCCGTCGTGGGTCGTGAGTGCGAACCAGTGCTCCAACCCCGATTCGCACTCACGACCCCACGCCTCACCGCTCGAACCGCCCGGCCTTGACAGCACGCAGGAAACCGGCGACGTCAACAGCGAGACGCGGCCCACCGGGGTCCTTCGAGTCCCGGATCAGGCCACAGGAGCTCGACAGCTCCACGCAGTTGCCATTCAAGTTGGAGTGGCTGGATTTCTGCCAGCGACGCTCGGACATGTCTCCTCCGAAGGCAGACAGCTGGTTCAGCTCTCGAAGCGGCCGGACTTGATCGCGCGCAGGAAGGTCGCGACGTCGACGGCCAGCACCGGACCGCCCGGGTCTTTCGAATCCCGGATCAGACCGCGCGGGTCGGATAACTCCACGCAGTGGGTCTCCTGGCCGCTGTAGCTGCTCTTGCGCCACTGAACAGGGGTGTTCATTTCTCCTCCAACTGTCCGATCACATCGAGGATGAACCCAGATGACTCCTCCGGGCTGATCGCATTGCGGCGAATCGATGCCGACGCACGTCGGTAGGCGACCACGTCGTCGTCCTCGTACAGGAAAACCGACGATTTGTGGTTCTCGATGGCGACGATCGCAGGTGACTCCTTGAACCCGTAGATCACGAACGGCCCCATCAACCCGGGGTGCCATCCGCCGCCAGTGGGCACGACCTGGATCGTCGTCCCCCTCTTCCCGTTCAGCTCGACCAAGCGGTGGAGCTGCTCGACGAGCACGTCCTTACCCCCGATGCACTGACGGAGCGCGGGCTCACCGATGAAGACCGTGTGATCTACCGGTTGACCGTCGCGTTGATCGAGCTGGTTCCGCCGGTCAAGCCTGAGCGCCACGCGCTTGTCGATCTCTTGCGGCGCTAGCGCGTCGTTGTCTCCGATGATCGCCCGCGCGTACGCCTCGGTTTGCAGAAGACCGGAAATGACGAGCGGACACCAGTCGACGATCTCGATCGCGGTCCGCTCGCATTCGATGATCCCCGCGAGCTGCTCCGAAACGCCACCGGCAAGCCAGTTTGAATCGCGTGCGTTGCGCGCCAGGTCAAGGACCTGCCGCCGTCGCTTGCCGGTCACACCGAGCACCGCCAGGAACGCGGACACGTCGTCGGTGGTCGGCACCCGCTTGCCGGTTTGCCACTGCGAGATCGTGCTGTGGGACTTGTCGAGCAGACGACCGACCTGCCGCGCAGTCAGCCCAGAATCATCGAGCGCGCTCCGCAATGCGGCTGCGAGAGCGCGAGTACGCGGCGTACCAGCGGTGTCACCCACGTTCCACAGCTTACGGCCATCTTGAGTCATGTTGGACACCACCCAAAAGGTTGAAGGAGACGGGCTTGTGGTCTCAGCCCGTGACCAGGAACAAATTGACTCGAGTGGTTTGTGACCGGTCGCCGTCCGTCACAAACCACGGTAGTCCGAATCCTTGGAGGTGCGCATGTTCGGTGTTGGGGTTTGGCCCAGGTGGTTGCCTTCGCCGGGGTTGCGGTCGTTGGAGACGCACTTCGTCGATCGGCCTGGCGGCAGCGGGGCTTGTGGGGCCGTCGTCATGTGGGCCGCTGTTGGGCATCCGACCACCACTCGGCCTCGGTGTTGGGTCTGCTCGCGGATCGCCGCTTCGCGGACCGCTGCGCCTGCTCGTAGTGCTCGGCGCGGGCCTGCGCACCTGACCCGCCAGGAGTGCGTCAAGCGCGCTCGTCGTTGAGGATCCACTTCGGACGGATGGAGGTTTTCGTGTTCTGGCTCCAGCTCGGCACGCTCGTCGCGATCAACGTCATCATCTTCGCGATGCTGCTCCTACCGTCCTCCCACCGGCAGCACGGGAACGCCGGGGAGGGGGCCTACGACGTGTGGCGGCTCATCGGCGATGTCGAGGCCGAGCGGGCCACCGAGTACACCGGTCGCCATCGGCTGCGCGAGCGGCCCGACCGCCCTCCTCCGGCTGAATCCGAGGAATCGCCGAGAACTCCCTGACCGGATCGGCGCGTCGCGCCCTCCCCGACACCGCGCCGGTCCTCCCGGTAGCCGGGCACTGCCCCCGACCCGGCCCGGCTACCGGGCCCGTCCTCGACGTCTGCGTGCCGACGGGTTCTCTCAGAACTTCGGCGTTTTCGGGGCCAGACGTGGATTGAGGGCCTCCGCGTCGCGGAGGCCCTCAATCCGGGATGTCCGCTCGAGTTCAACGAGCGTCTTTCGTACTTCTGAGCTCCGCCCTGCTCCCAAGGACTGGCGGGTCTCAGGACTGCGAACGTCCTCGCGTTGGACGATGCATCCCGTTCGGGGCCATTTCAACAGCCCCCCGGCTGACCGAGCTCTCAATCGTTCAACCGCACCTCCAGTAGACACCCGCTCGACCCGCGCGTCAATGGAAATGCGGCCTCTGAGCTGCACAAATCCAAGTTTCTCCGGGGGAATCGGCGCACGCGCCCGGCGTTCTACCCCATGCGCCTACCGGGCCTCCTCCTGCCACACCGGCTCCGCCGACTCGCAGACGTGGCCGTCGGCGTGGAAGACCAGGTAGCGGTCGAAGGAGCGGGCGAACCAGCGGTCGTGGGTCACCGCGACCACCGTTCCGTCGAACTCCTCCAGCCCGGCCTGGAGCGCGTCCGCCGAGACCAGGTCGAGGTTGTCCGTGGGCTCGTCGAGCAGCAGGAGGTTCGCGCCCTCCAGCTCCAGCAGCAGGATCTGGAACCTGGCCTGCTGACCGCCGGAGAGCGTGTCGAACGGGCGCTGCGCCGCCTGCACGATGTCGTAGCGGGCGAGCAGGCGGCTGGCCTCCTCGCGCGTCATGCCCGAGCGGCGTTCTCCCCCGCCCATCAGCAGTTCCAGCAGCGTGCGCCCGGCGAACTCCGGGTGCTCGTGGGTCTGCGCGAACATGCCCGGCACCACGCGCGCGCCCAGGCGCGCGAGGCCGGTGTGCGCCACCGGGGTCAGCGCTTCCTGGTCCGGAACCGGGGCGTCGTCGCTGCCGCCTCGGGCCAGCAGCCGCAGGAAGTGCGACTTGCCGGTGCCGTTGGCGCCCAGGACCGCGATGCGCTCGCCGTAGCGGAACTCGCTGGTGAACGACTTGGTCAGCCCGTCCAGCGCCAAGTCCTCGCAGACCACCGCGCGCTTGCCGGTGCGCCCGCCCGCCAGCTTCACCTGCACGCGCTGCTTGCGCGGCACCGCCTCCGGCGGTCCGGCCTCGTCGAACTTGCGCAAGCGGGTCCGGGCCGCCTGGTAGCGGGCGGACATGGTGTCGTTGTACGACGCCTTCTGCTTGAGCATCTGGACCAGCCGGACCAGCTTCGCGCGGTCCTCGTCCCAGCGGCGCCGCAGTTCGTCCAATCTGGACATCCGGTCCTCGCGGGCCTGGTCGTAGGTGGCGAAACCGCCGCCGTGGACCCAGGTCCGGTTGCCCGCGCCGCCCAGCTCGACCGTCACGATCCGGTTCGCGGTGCGGTGCAGCAGCTCGCGGTCGTGGGTCACGAACAGCACGCTCTTCGACGTCTCGCGGATCTGCTCCTCCAGCCACTGCTTGCCCGGCACGTCGAGGTAGTTGTCCGGCTCGTCGAGCAGCAGCACCTGGTCCGGGCCGCGCAGCAGCGCCTCCAGCGCGAGCCGCTTCTGCTGGCCGCCGGAGAGCTTGCGCAGCTCGCGGAAGCGGGCCCGGTCGTAGGGCAGCCCGATCGCGGCGGTGCAGCAGACGTCCCAGAGCACCTCCGCGTCGTAGCCACCGGCATCGGTGTACTCCGCGATCGCCTCGGCGTAGGCCAGCTGGGTGGCGTCGTCGTCCTGCTCGATGAGCCGGTTCTCGGTCTGCTCCAGCTTCTCCGCCGCGGCGCGGAGTCTCGGCGCGGCCAGCGAGACCAGCAGGTCGCGCACCGTCGAATCGTCGCGGGCGTGGCCGATGAACTGGCGCATCACGCCGAGCCCACCGGAGCGGACGATGCTGCCCTCCGTCGGCGCGAGGTCACCGGACACCAGGCGCAGCAGCGTCGTCTTGCCCGCGCCGTTCGGGCCCACCAGCGCGGCCTTCGCGCCGTCGCCCACCCGGAACGAGACGTCGTCGAGCAGCACCCGCCCGTCCGGGAGGACGTAGTGCACCTTCTGCAGTTCAACGTGCCCCACGGCAGTTGACACCCCCAAGCGCGGAAGTTCGTCGGTTCAGTCCGGGACCAGTGCGGTGATGTGGCGGCGCAGCACCTCGGAAGTCACCGTCACGTCGTGCGGCCCGTGCGGGTAGACTAGGTCGAAGGTCAGCCCGCCGACCAGCGCGGTCAGCCGCTCCGCCTCCAGCTCGGCGTCCGGCACCCGCGCGACCGCCAGCACCTCCCGGAACACCGCCCGCAGGTCCGCCCCCATCCGCATGGACAGCGACCGGAACTCCGGGTGCAGCCGGGCCGCGGTGATCAGCTCGACCAGGACGATCAGCTCCGTCCGGCCGCTGCTGTCGAGCGGCAGCACCGCGCGGCACGCCGCCTCCACCAGCTCGCGCCGCCCGGCCGCGTCCAGCTCGGCGTCGGCCGCTGGCAGCGCGGCGTTGAGCCGCCGCTCCATGCGCGAGCCGACCTCCTCGGCAGCGGCGACCATGAGCCCCTCGTGGTTGCCGAAGTAGTGCCGCACCGATCCGATGTTGATCCCGGACTCGTCGGCGACCTTGCGCAGCGAAGCCTCGGCCACCCCGCCCCGGGCGACGAGCCGGAACACGGCGTCCACGATCCGCTCCCGCGGCGAAATGGCAGCTGACGAGCTCATGCCGGGAAGCTATCACGGCTGTGATAGCGACGGCGAACCCTTTTTCGAGCGCCCGGCTACCAGGCGTCGCCGCTGCGGAGGTCGCAGGTGATCTCCCCGGTGAGGTCCAGCGGCACCTCCACCGGCAGGACGAAGATCCCGCCGTCGTCGTCCGGGGTGCGCTCGACACCCGCTGTGGTGAGCGCGGAGGTCGGGCCCTGCCAGCGCTGCCAGCCGCGGCTCGCGTAGAGCAGGGCGCCCTCCTCGCCCGCGCTCAGCGCGCCGAGGTCGTAGGCGCCGCGGATGACGCGCTCGACCTCCGCCATCAGCAGGCCGCCGATCCCCCGGCGCCGGTGGTCCGCGCGGACCGCGACCGCTTCGACGTATCCCGCCCGGAGGACCCGACCGCCGTGCAGCAGCTGCCGCTGGACCACCGACGCGTGCCCGATCAGGTCATCGCCCTCCCGGGCCAGCGCGTGGATCCCGCCCATGCAGTGGTCGAGGTCCTGCTCGAGCATCCCCTCGAAGACCTCGACGAGCAGCGCCCGGACCGCCTTGGTCGCGCCGGGGTCCAGGTCGGCGGTGTGCACAGCGGACGTTTCGATCACACCGGACATCGTGGCAGCGCCCGACCTGGCCCGCGACCGAATTCCCGCGCTGGCCGCGGCACCTCCGGTTTTGCGGATAGCGGGATTTCCTTGCCCGGCGGGCCGGTGGTGGCGCAGGGTGTCTGCCACGGCGATCGCCGGAGATCCCGCCACAAGCGACTCCGGCGAACGCCTCCCCAACGATCCGGCCGCCTGCGCGGGCGGCTTGCCCTGCCCGCGTTCGCGACGTGCGCCTCCCGCCGAGGAGATTTCATGGCCGTCGAGCACTCCGCCGAGGCCGCGCCGAGCAAGCAGATCGGCAACGACGACTACTCGCTGCGCCGCGTCCCGCGGGAAGCGCGCTACGGGTTCTGGTCCATGCTGCTGCAGTGGCTCGGGCAGTCCGGCTCCCTGTCCCAGTTCGTGCTGGGCGCTTCCCTGGGCATCGCGATGGGTTTTCGGGACGCCTTCTGGGCGTTCACCCTCGGTGCGGTGCTGCTGGAGGTGGTGATCTTCCTGGTCGGGCTGGCCGGTCAGCGCGAGGGCCTGGCGATGACCATGCTCACCCGCTTCGCCGGGTTCGGCCGCAACGGGTCGGCGCTGGTCAGCCTGGTCATCGCGATCAGCATGGTGGGCTGGTTCGGGGTGCAGAACGGCATCTTCGGCCAGAGCATGGTGTCGCTGGTCGGCGGCCCGGCGTGGCTGTGGTGCGCGATCTCCGGCCTGGTGCTGACCGCGCTGGTGATCTACGGCTTCCGGTACATGATGTGGCTGGCCAGGATCGCGGTCCCGCTGTTCTTCGCGCTGGTGGCCTGGAGCGTGATCAGCACGCTGTCGCAGCACTCGATCGGCGAGCTGATCTCCCGCGAGCCGACCGCCGCCGCGCTGTCCATCCCGGCGGCGGCGACCATCGTGGCCGGTGGGTTCATGTCGGGCGCGGTCGTCGCCCCGGACATGACCCGCTACAACCGCAAGGGCTGGCACGTCCTGCTGCAGAGCTCGTGCTCGATGATCCTCAGCGAGTACATCGTCGGCATGACCGGCGTGCTGCTCGGGCAGCTGGTCGGCAGCAAGGACGTGACGTCCATCGTGCTGTCCACCTCCGGCGCGGTCGGGCTGATCATCGTGGTGCTGTCGACCGCCAAGATCAACGACTGGAACCTGTACGCGTCCTCGCTGGGCGTGGTGAACTTCGTCGACACCGTGTTCGGCAAGCGCCTGCACCGCGCCTCGGTCACGCTGGTGATCGGCCTCGCCGGGACCGTGCTCTCGGCGGTGGGGTTCCTGGAGCACTTCACCGACTTCCTGAAGGTGCTGGGCGTGGCGATCCCGCCGATCGGCGGCATCATCGTCGCCGAGTACTGGGTGGCCCGCCGGATGCGCGGCGACCTCGACCGCACCCGCCCGACCGGGACGCTGCCCGGCACGGTCGCCACCTGGGTCCCGGCCACGCTGGTGGTGTGGGCCGCGGGCTTCGCCGTCGGCTACTTCGTGGACGCGGGTATCCCGGCGCTGAACTCTCTGCTCACCGGATTCGTGCTCTACACCGCGCTGTCCTGGGCCGGGCTGGTGCGCCCGGTCGGGACCTCGACGCTGGAAGGACCGAAGTCATGACCGCTGCCGAGGACGAGGTCGTCGAGCTGTGCCGCGACCTGATCCGCATCGACACCTCCAACCCGACCAGCGACGAGCGCGCGGCGGCCGAGTACGTCGCGGCGAAGCTGGCCGAGGTGGGGATCGAGTCCACGCTGGTCGAGAGCGCGCCCGGCCGGGCCAGCGTGATCGCCCGGGTCGAGGGGGCCGACCCGTCGCGCGGCGCGCTGCTGATGCACGGCCACCTCGACGTGGTGCCCGCCGACGCCTCCGAGTGGACCTTCGACCCGTTCGGCGGGGAGATCCGCGACGGCTGCCTGTGGGGCCGGGGCGCGATCGACATGAAGGACTTCGACGCGGTGATCCTCGCGGTGGCCCGCGAATTCGGCCGCACCGGCCGGAATCCGCCGCGCGATATCGTGTTCGGCTTCCTGGCCGACGAGGAGGCGGGCGGCAGGTTCGGCTCGCACTGGCTCGTGCAGAACCGCCGCGACCTGTTCGACGGCGTCACCGAGGCGATCACCGAGGGCGGCGGGGTCTCCTTCGACCTCGGCAACGGCCAGCGGCTCTACCCGATCGAGAACGCCCAGCGCGGCCAGGCGTGGCTGCGGCTGATCGCCACCGGCCGGGCCGGTCACGGCTCCTCCCCCAACGACGAGAACGCCGTCACCGACCTGGCCGAGTCGCTGGCCCGCATCGGTCGGCACCGCTTCCCGGTGCGGCTGATCGAACCGGTGCGCGGGCTGCTGGAGCGGGCCGCCGAGCTGCTCGGCGTCGAGTTCGACCCGTCCGATGTGGACGCCAGCCTGGCGAAGATGGGCCCGGTGGCCGAGCTGGTGGACGTGATCCTGCGGAACTCGGCGAACCCGACCATGATCGAGGGCGGCTACCAGACCAACGTCATCCCCGGCCGGGCCACCGCCGCGGTGGACGGCCGCTTCCTGCCCGGCCACGAGCAGGAGCTGCTGGACACCGTCGACTCCCTGCTGCTGCCGTCGGTGCGCCGCGAGTTCATCCACCACGACGTGGCGATGCAGACCGAGTTCGCGGGCACCCTGGTGGACGCGATGTGCGCGGCGATCCGCGCCGAGGACCCGGACGGCCACCCGACCCCGTACTGCAACGCGGGCGGCACGGACAACAAGGCGTTCGCGACCATCGGCATCAACGGGTTCGGGTTCAAGGCCCTCCGCGTGCCGCCGGACCTGCCGTACGCGCGGATGTTCCACGGCGTGGACGAGCGGATCCCGCTGGAGTCGCTGCGCTTCTCGACCCGCGTGATGCGGCGCCTGCTCGAAACCTGCTGATCGGTCTCGTGAGCGGCGGTGGTCGCCGTTGCGACCATCGCCGCTCACGAGCTGTGTCAGGTGACCTCCAGCGCACCGGTGTCGTGCGCGATGTGCCCTCCGACGATCGTCGCGCCCACCGTCAGCTCACCGATGCGGTCCGGGGCGACGCTGAGCAGGTCGTCGCTGAGGACCGTGAAGTCGGCGAGCATGCCTCGCGCGAGAGTTCCCTTGACGTGCTCCTCGTGCACCGCGTGGGCCGAGCCGATCGTGTAGGCCCGGAGCGCTTCCTCCGGGGTCACTGCTTCGTGCAGGCCGATCGGTGCGCCCGAGGCGGTGCGCCGGTTGACCATGTCGTGGATGCTCAGCAGCGGGTCCTGGGCGACCACCGGGGCGTCGGTGGAGCCCGGCAGCACCACACCGGCGTCGAGGAACGACCGCATCCGGTACGCCAGCTGGCTGCGCTCCGGGCCGAGGGCCGTCAGCAGGCCGTCGCCGATCTCCGACAGGAACCGGCCCTGCGGCACCGGGATCAGGCCCAGCGCGGCGATCCGGGCGACCTGCTGCTCGCTGGTCACCGCCGCGTGCTCGATGCGGTGGCGCACGTCGGTGCGCGGGTGCAGGCGCTGCGCCTCCTCGTAGGAGTCCAGCACGACGTCCAGGGCCGCGTCGCCGATGGCGTGCGTGGCGACCTGCCAGCCGCACCGGTGCGCTTCGAGGATGAAGCGGCGGATCTGCTCGCGCTCGAACTGGAGCAGGCCGCTGTTGCCGGGGGTGTCGTGGTAGTCGCAGCACATCGCGGCGGACCGGCCGATCAGCGACCCGTCCGAGAGGATCTTCGTCGGGCCGATGCGCAGCCGCTCGTCGCCGAAACCGGTGCGCAGGCCGAGGTCCAGGCCGTACCAGGTGTTTCCCGGTTCGAGCGCGCCCACCTCGCGCAGCGCGGTGATGTAGGGCATCAGCGTCATCCGGACGCCCAGCAGCCCGCGCTCCCGCGCCTGCATGAACGCGTCCAGGTCGGCGGGGCCGTTGCCGATGCCGTCGACGACGCCGATGCCCGGTTCGGTCACGCTGGTCAGCCCGACCGACAGCGCCGCCCGCGACGCCGCTTCGATGTTGGCGATCCACTCCGCCGCGGGCTCGGGGCGCAGCACGCGCTCGACCAGCTGCATCGCGGTCTCCTGCAGCAGCCCCTCCGCCCGGCCGCCCGCATCGCGCACGACGCACCCGCCGGGCACGTCGGGCAGGTCGGCGAGGTCGGTGAAACCGGCACGCGCGAAGGCCTCGGTGTTGGCCACGGCCATGTGGTGCGAGGTGTGCACCAGCCAGACCGGTCGCCCACCGGCTACCCGGTCCAGCGCTTCGGCCGTCGGGTGGCCGCCGATCTTGTTCTGGTCGTAGCCCGAGCCGACCACCCAGGCATCGGCCGGGAGCGAGGCGGCCCGCTGCGCCACCGCCTCGTACAGCGCGTCGAGGCTCGGTGCGGCCGCGTGGGAGACGTCGAGCTCGCGAAGTGCCTTGCCCGCCAGGCTCAAGTGGTGGTGCGCGTCGTTGAAGCCGGGCACCGCGGGCGCGCCGCCGAGGTCGACGACGATGTCCGCGCCGCACCCGTCCAGCTCCTCGTCCAGACCGGCGATGCGCCCGTTGAGCACCCCGATCCGGCTCGCCGCGGGGCGTTCCCGGTCGAGGGTGCGGAATCGTCCATTGTGGAAGATCGCGTCGAGGCGCAAGGTTCGTCAACTCCTCTTCGAAAGGACCCGGGGCGCGTGCTCCCGGCGGGCGGTGACCGCGGCGAGCGCCGCGACGCACCCGGTGGTGATCAGCAGCAGGACCGCGTAGAACCCGACCACCGGCCAGATCGAACCGCTGGCGGTCAGCAGGAACTGGGCCACCAGCGGCGTCGTCCCGCCGATGAGCGTCGAGCACAGCTGGTAGGACAGCGAGATCCCGGTGTAGCGGACGCGGGAGCTGAACGCGCGGGCGAGGAACCCGGCCAGCACCGCGTAGTACCCGGACCCCGAGATGGTGGCCAGCGCGACGCCGAGGAAGACCAGGATCGGCCGCGTGGTGCTGATCAGCAGGAACATCGGCACGGCGACGGCGACCTGGACCAGCAGCGAGCACACCATGAACCGGGTCTCGCCGACCCGCTCGGAGATCAGCGCCGCGATCGGCTGCCAGGCGAACTGCACCGCGGAGATCCCGAGCAGGACGTAGAGCATCGTCTGCCGGTCCATGCCCAGCTCGTTGGTGGTCCAGGACAGCACGAACGTGTTGGTGAAGTACGCGGCCGAGATGCCCATGATCGAGGCCCCGATGCCCAGCAGCACGCTGCGCCAGGCGGTGCGCAGCACCTCCGCGATCGGCAGCCGCACCACGTCACCGCTGTCCTTGACCTCCTCGAACTCGCCGGACTCCTCGACCTTCATGCGGATCACCAGGCCGACCACGACGAGCAGCCCGGACAGCAGGAACGGCACCCGCCAGCCCCACGCGGCGAACGCGGCGTCGTCCAGGGAGCCCGCGGCGAGGAAGACCAGCGTGGCCAGGATCGCCCCGGCCGGGGAACCCTGCTGCACCAGCATCGCGAAGAACGACGCCCGCCCCTTCGGGGCGCTCTCCGCGGCCATCAGCACCGCGCCGCCCCACTCCCCGCCGACGGCGATGCCCTGCACCGCGCGCAGCAGCGCCAGCAGGAACGGCGCGGCGACGCCGATCTGCGCGTGGGTGGGCAGCACCCCGATGAGGAAGGTGGCCACGCCCATCATCAGCAGCGTGGTGATCAGCGTGCCCTTGCGGCCCAGGCGGTCGCCGAAGTGGCCGAACACGATGCCGCCGAGCGGCCGGGCGAGGAAGCCCACCCAGAACGTCGCGAAGGAGGCGAGGACCCCGGCGGCGGGCGAGGCGTCGGGGAAGAACAGCTTCCCGAAGACCAGCGCGGACGCCGTTCCGTAGATGTAGAAGTCGTACCACTCGATGGTGGTGCCGACGAAGGACGCGACACCCGCGCGGCGGGCTCGGCGCGGTGCGCTGCGGAACCCGGTTCGGGCGGAGCTGGGGACGGTCATGGAGCCTCCGGGGGCTTGCGGGCCGGGCCCGATCGGACAGGCACAGTGTGTGTTCCGGCTCCGATGCCGTCTAATACTTGATTCCTGGGTTCGCGATGCCTCGGAGGCATCGCCCGTGCTAGGGAGGTCCGCCGTGGAGCTGCGGGTGCTGCGCTACTTCCTCGCCGTGGCCGAGGCCGAGTCGGTCACCGCGGCGGCCCGCCAGGTGCACGTCGCCCAGCCCTCCATCTCGCGGCAGCTGAAAGCCCTGGAGAAGGACCTCGGCGTCGCGCTGTTCACCCGCCGCGCGGGATCGCTGGCGCTGAACGCCGCCGGTCGCCGCTTCCTGCCCATCGCGCGGGACCTGGTGCGCCGCGCCGAGCAGGCCGCCGAGACGATGGGCGCCGTCGGCCGGGGCGAGGAGGCCGCGCTCACCGTGGTCGCCCCGCCCTCGACGGTCGCCTACCTGCTGGCCCCGCTGATGGCCAGCGGCGGCACCGCCCCGTTCCGCGACGCCATCCAGGAGCAGCCCAGCAAGGTCTTCGACACGCTGCTGGCCAGCGACGCCGACCTCGGCATCTCCACCAACCCGGCCCCGCCGCCGCTGGAGTCGGCGTTCCTCGGCCGCACCCCGGTCATCGCCCAGCTGCCCGCCGAGCACCCCTGGGCCGATCGCCGCACGATCGCGCTCGCCGAGCTGGTCACCGCACCGCTGATCGTCATGACCCGCGCCAACGCGGCGCGGCTGGTCGTCGACGACGCCATCAGCCGCGCGGGCCTCACCACCGCCGAACTCGCCGAAACCGGCTCCTCGGCCTTCGCCCAGGCGCTGGCCGCCGCCGGACGCGGGGTCTGCCTGGTCACCGACGATGCGCGCTTCGGCCTCCACGAGCTGATCGTGGCGGCACCCGACGGCCCGCTGACCGTTCCGCTGTACGCGGGGTGGGACCCCACCCACTACGCCCGCTCCACCATCCAGGTCCTGGTCGAGGCACTGCGGACGCACTGCCGCCAGCACGCTCGGCGATTACCGGCGCTGCGCGCGGAAGCGGGCGACCTCCGGTGAGATCGCCCGCCTCTCAACACCAACCGTTGCGCGTTACGGCTGGGGGAACTGCTCCGCGTAGGTCGTCACCGCGGTGTTGATCGCCTGGAGGTTGCGGTCCAGGGCCTGGGTGTCCACGTTGTCGATCGTGTCGCACGCCTGGTGGTAGCAGGGGTCGAACGCCTCCCCCGCCTGGCCGCCCCACTTCTGGGCCTGCTCCGGGGACTTGGTCTGCTCCGCACCGGTGAAGGTGCCGCCCGCGGGGATGCCCACCTCGATGAACGGGCCGTAGTCCGAGCGGCCGTCGAAGTCGGTGCCCTCGGTCTCCACCCCGGCCTGGGCCAGCGAGTCGTTGAGCAGCTTCTCGATCTGCGCCGAGCCCTCCGGGCCCGGTCCGGCGCCCTCGCCGTCGGAGTCGTCGCCGTCGTAGGTGAAGTAGCCCGCGTTCGGCGAGCCGACCATGTCGAAGTTCAGGTACGCGGCGATCTGGTCCCGCTCGGCCTGCGACAGCGAGTCCACGTAGTGCTGGGAGCCGACCAGGCCCTGCTCCTCGGCGCCCCAGAAGGCGAAGCGCAGCTTGTTCTTCGGGGTCGCGCCGCTGCCCGCGTAGTCCAGCGCGGCCTGCAGGATCGCCGCCGAGCCGGTGCCGTTGTCGTTGATGCCCGGGCCGCGGCTGACGCTGTCCAGGTGGGCGCCGAACATCACCACGTTGTTGGCGTCGCCGCCGGGCGTCTCGGCCAGCAGGTTGTAGGTGGTGCCGCCGATGGCGTTGAACTCCTGGACGGTGGTGGTGAAACCGGCGCCGTCCAGCTGCGCCTTGATGTAGTCCAGCGACGCCTTGTAGCCGGGTTGGCCCGCCGCGCGGTTGCCGCCGTTGGCCTCCGCGATGCCCTGCAGCTCCTTCAGGTGGTCCTGCACCGCGGCGACCCCGGTCAGCGGTGCGACCTCGGCCGGTGCGCTCGCCGCGGTGGCCGGCAGCGCCAGGGCCGACACCGCGGCCAGCGCGGTCGCGGTCGCCAGTACTGGTCGTTTCGGCATGCCACATCCCTTCTTCCGGGCCAGGCCGGTTCGGGCGGAACGTATCCACCGGACGGCGGGCCGCGGCGGGTTTGACGGGAAGTCGCCGCCGGGCGCGAATTTCCCGGATTCACCGTTGAGCTCGCCGGAGAGTTCGGCCGGAATCCACCGGGGCGACGCGGCGAATCCACCGGCCCGGCGCACCGGCCGATTACCGTCCCGGCCGCCCAGTGCCGCAGCAGAGGAGGACGAAACCAGATGGACCGTCGGTCATTCCTGGTCGCAGCGGGTGGAACGGTGGCGGCCACGGCCGCGCTGAGCCCCTCGGCGCAGGCCGCACCACCGCCCTCGGCGGGCGACCGGGTGCGGTTCAACCTGATCAGCGACATCCAGGGCGACCTCGCCGACTTCGGCCGGGCGCTGGACGACCTGGCCGCCACCAACCCGGACAGCGCCGGGCTCGGCATCGTCGGGGACATCACCCCGCGCGGCTACGACTTCGAGTACGACGCGGTCCGGTCCACTTTGGACAAGCACCCGCACCCGGCGGAGCTGGCCTGGGTGATCGGCAACCACGAGTTCTACGTGCCGAAGTGGCGCGACCCGGACACCCTGGCGCAGGACACCTGGCCCAACGGCACCACCGAGGAGTCGCTGTTCGCCAGCTTCTACCGCTTCACCGGGCGCAACGCGGTGTACACCGAGACGTCCTTCGGCGGCGTTCCGGTGCTGTGCCTGGGAACCGAGCGCTACTCGCACTACCACGACCCGCAGCTGTGGGACGAGGTGTGGATGAGCGACGAGCAGTTCGGCTGGCTGGAGGACCGGCTCGCGCACTGGGCGCAGCGGCGCACCCCGGTGATGGTGCTGACCCACCACCCGCTGCCCAACACCGTCTCCGGCACGCAGCGGCAGAGCTACGCCAACGAGTACCTGCAGGCCGAGCGGCTGCTCACCGCGCTCGGCAAGTACCCGGACGTGTTCGTGTTCACCGGGCACACCCACTACCACCTGGAACTTCCCGACTGGACGGTGCGGCGGGTGGTGCCGGGCAGCGGCAACCTCGAGGGCTTCACCGTGGTCAACACCGGGGCGATCGAGACCGGCTGGCGCGACGACGGCAAGGGCGGCGAGGAGACCACCACCCGGGCGCTCAACCAGGGCCTGCAGATCGAGGTCGGCGCCCGCGACGTGGTGATCAAGGCGCGCGACTTCGCCACCGGCACCTGGCTGAAGCAGCTCACCGTCCCGCTGCACAACGCGGCGTGACCCGGTGATCACCCCGGGTGCCGGTGCGCGCCCGGGGTGAGCGGCGCCGCCGAGAGATGCCAGTCACAAATGACAGTCCCCTGTGCACGCCCCCTGACCTGCATGCGAGCATGCCCGAGTTCCACGTCACGTCGCCGTCGCGCGGCGTTCACCGGAAAGAAGGCTGATGCAGGTGCAGGTCTTGTGGGGTATCGGCGGCATGCTCGTGGTGCTGCTGCTGGCGTTCGCGATGTCGACCAACCGGCGCGCGATCAATCCCCGCACCGTGCTGGGGGCGCTGGCGATCCAGATCCTGTTCGCGGTCGTCGTGCTGCGCTGGGACCTGGGCAAGCAGGCGCTGTCCGCGGTGAGCAGCGCGGTGCAGAAGGTGCTCGACTCCTCCAAGGAGGGCATCGAGTTCATGGTCGGGCCGATCCTGCCCACCGAGGGCACCGTGGTGGCCTTCCAGGTGCTGCCGATCATCATCTTCATCTCGGCGCTGACCGCGGTGCTCTACCACTGGAACATCCTGCAGTGGGTGGTCCGCATCCTCGGCGGCGCGCTGGCCAAGGTCCTCGGCACCTCGCGCCCGGAGTCGCTGAACGCCACCGCGAACATCTTCCTCGGCATGACCGAGGCGCCGCTGATGGTCCGCCCGTACCTGCCGAGGATGACCCGCTCGGAGTTCTTCGCGGTGATGGGCGGCGGCCTGGCGACCGTGGCGGGCACCGTGATGGTCGGCTACGCGATGCTGGGCGCGAGCCTGGACCACCTGATCGCGGCCAGCTTCATGGCGGCACCGGCCGGTCTGCTGATGTCCAAGATCATCGTTCCGGAGACCGAGAAGCAGACGTCCTCGACGGCGGTGACCGGTTCGACCGCGAAGGACGCGCCCGAAGCGACCACCGCCGAAGACGCCGACGGCGCTGAGACCCGGGCGGTGGCGACCCGGACCGAGGTCGCCGAAGCCGTCGAGGACAAGCCGCGCAACGTCATCGACGCCGCCGCCACCGGCGCTTCCGACGGCCTGAAGCTCGCGCTGAACGTCGGCGCGATGCTGTTCGCGTTCGTCTCGCTGATCGCGCTGGCCAACCTGATCATCGGCGGTGTCGGCGGGCTGTTCGGGCTGGCCGACCTGACCCTGCAGCAGATCCTCGGCTACGTGTTCTCCCCGCTGATGTGGGTGATCGGCGTGCCGTGGCACGAGGCGGTGGCCGCGGGCGGCTTCGTCGGCGAGAAGATCGTGCTCAACGAGTTCGTCGCGTTCGCCGACTTCGGCCCGCAGATCGACCAGTTCAGCGAGAAGAGCGCCACCATCATCACCTTCGCGCTCACCGGCTTCGCCAACCTCGGCTCGCTGGGCATCCTGCTCGGCGGCCTGGGCGGCATGGTCCCGTCCAAGCGCAGCTGGATCGCCCGCGACGGGTTCCGCGCGATCATCGCAGGCACCCTGGCGAACCTGCTCAGCGCCACCATCGCGGGCATCCTGGTCGCCTGATCCGAGATCCGGCCTTGATCTCCAGTTAAGTAGAGCTCCTAGCGTCGTGGGTGCGAGCGCGAACCGCGCTCGCACCCACTTCGACGAGGAGCACGACATGCGAGCGATCCGGCAGCACGAGTTCGGTCCGGCGGAGGTCCTCCGCTGCGAGGAGGTGCCCGATCCGCACCCGGGCGCCGGGCAGGTCCGCATCGCGGTCGCCGCGGCGGGCGTCCACGTGATCGACACCGTCATCCGGCAGGGCGTGACGGGCGGTCCGTTCCCCCTGCCCGAGCTGCCGATGACGCCCGGCCGCGAGGTCGCCGGGGTCGTCGACGAGATCGGTGACGGGGTGGCCGCGGAGTGGCTCGGCCGCGCGGTCGTGGCCCACCTCGGGCAGGCCAGCGGCGGCTACGCCGAGTTCGCGGTGCGCGAGGTGGAGGCGGTGCAGGTGCTCCCGGAGGGCACCGACCCCACCGCGGCGGTGGCGATGATCGGCACCGGGCGCACCGCGATGTCCATCCTGCGCACCGCGCGCCCGAGCGCCGACGACGTCGTCCTGGTCACCTCGGCGGCCGGTGGCATCGGGTCGCTGGCGGTCCAGCACGCCCGCAACGTCGGCGCGACCGTGGTGGGCGCGGCCGGTGGCCCGACCAAGGTCGGCAAGGTCCGGGAGCTGGGTGCCGACCTGGCCGTGGACTACACCGAGGACGGCTGGGCGGACCGGGTGCGCGAGGAGCTCGACCGGCCGGTGAGCCTGGTGCTCGACGGCGCCGGCGGCGCCTACGGGCGGGCGGCGTTCGACCTGCTCGGCGCGGGCGGCCGGATCGTCCTGTACGGGCGGGAGCTCGGCGAGCACCGGTTCACCTCCGACGACCTGCTCGCCCGCGCGCTGACCGCCTCGGTCGCCCTCGGCCCGAACCTGCTGAAGGTGCCCGGCGGGATGCGCGCCCTGGAGGACGAGGCGCTGGCCGCGCTGGCCGACGGCAGCCTGAAACCGCTGGTCGGGGACCCGTTCCCGCTGTCCCGGGCTGCCGCCGCGCACGAGGCGCTGGAGAATCGGCAGACTTACGGCAAAGTGGTGCTGGTGCCGGAAGGGCGCTGAACCAGCACGAGGAACCACGGAGGTCGCACCAGTGGAACAGGTGGTACTGCTCGACGAGTCCGGTCAGGCGGTCGGGGTCGAGGACAAGACGACCGTGCACCACCGGGAAACCCCGCTGCACCTGGCCTTCTCGTGCTACGTGTTCAACGACCGGGGCGAGTTCCTGCTGACGCAGCGGGCGCACCACAAGCGCACCTTCCCGAGCGTGTGGACCAACACCTGCTGCGGCCACCCGGCTCCCGAGGAGGAGATGAAGGCCGCGATCGCCCGGCGGCTCGGCGAGGAGCTGGGGTTGACCGTGCACGGCCTGGAGCTGGCGCTGCCCGGCTTCCGCTACCGCGCGGTGATGCCCAACGGGGTGGTCGAGAACGAGATGTGCCCGGTGTTCTTCGCGTTCACCGAGCACGCCCCGCGGCCCAACCCGGACGAGGTCGCCGAGACCCGCTGGGTGGACTGGGCGGAGTTCAGCGCCGGGGTGCTGTCCGGGGCGACCGAGGTGTCGCCGTGGTGCGAGCTGCAGGTCCGCCAGCTCGTCGAGCTCGGCCCGGAACCGGCCCGCTGGCCCAAGGGCACCCCGACCGGGCTGCCGCCCGCCGCCCGCGTCGCCTGACCCCGGTCAGCCGCCCGGGGCCTCGTACTGGTGCTCGGGGCGGCCGCTGGCGCCGTAGCGCAGCGTCATGCGGGCCTTGCCGTCCTGGGCCAGACCGGCCAGGTAGCGCTGCGCGGTGGCGCGGGCGATGCCCAGCTCGGCGGCGATCTCGGCCGCCGAGCGCGGGCCGTCCGCCGCGCGCAGCGCGTCCTGCACCAGCCGGGAGGTCACCGCGGACTGCCCCTTCGGCGCGCCGGGCCGGTCGCCCTCGTGCAGCAGGCGGATCGCGCGGTCGATCTCGTCCTGGCCGACCTGGCCGCCGGTCGGCGACAGCCGCGCGTGGTAGCGGGCGTAGGCGCTGAGCCGGTCCGCGAGCTGTTCCGCGGTGAACGGCTTGACCAGGTAGTTCAGCGCCCCGGCGGACAGCGCCGCGCGCACCGATGCGGCGTCGGCGGCCGCCGTCAGCATGATCGCGTCGACGTCGAGGTCGGCCAGCAGGGCGATGCCGGAGCAGTCCGGCAGGTAGTTGTCCAGCAGCACCAGGTCCGGGTTGCTGGAGACGATCAGGTCGCGCGCCTCGGCCGCCGAGTGCGCGGTGCCCACCACCTGGAACCCGGCGACCCGCTCGGTGAACTCGGCGTGCACCCGCGCCACCCGGAAGTCGTCCTCCACCACCAGCACGCGGATCATGCACCCTCCTCGCTCTCGGTCACCGCACCGGGCAGCCACGCGTGGAACACCGCGCCGCGCTCCGCGCCGCCCGGGTCGGCCAGCCGCACGTCGCCGCCGAAGCTGCGGGCGGCCTGCCTGCACAGCGCCAGGCCGAGCCCGTGGTCGCCGTCCTCGGTGGACACCCCTTCCACGAACAGGTCCTCCCGCAGTTCCGGCGGCACCCCAGCACCACTGTCCACAACGGACACGTGCAGTGTCGCACCGTCGGCCAGCAGGTCCACCTCCACCCGGGCCGGACGCCGCTCGCCGAGCTGCGCCGCGCGCACGGCGTTGTCCACCAGGTTGCCGACCACCGTGGTCACCTCCACCGGCGCGCGCACCCGGCCCGGCACCCAGCTGGTCTCCCCCAGCTCCAGCACCACCGACTTCTCCGCCGCAACCGCCTTCTTGGCCGCCAGGAACGCCAGCAGCACCGGGTCCCGCACCGCGTCCCCCGCCGGGCCCAGCCCGGCGACCGGCCCGCTGGTCAGGGCCTGCAGGTAGGAGACGGCGTCGTCCTGGTGCCCGGTCTGCAGCAGCCCGGACAGGGTGTGCAGGCGGTTGCTGAACTCGTGGCGCTGCGCCCGCAGCACGTCGGTCATGCCGCGCACCGACTCCAGCTCGCGGTTGAGCACTTCGAGGTCGGTGCGGTCCCGCAGGGTGAGCACGCTGCCCAGGTCCGCGCCGTCCCGGCTGACCCGGCGGTGGTTTGCCACCAGCACCCGGTCCCCGGCGACGGTGATCAGGTTCTGCACCGGCTGCCTGCTCTCCAGCGCGCTGCGCAGCCGGGCCGGGACCTCCAGCTCGCTGACCGGGGTGCCGGGTGCGACGCCGGTGCCCAGCAACTGCTCGGCCTCCTGGTTGGCGAACGACACCCGCCCGTCGGCGTCGACGGCCAGCACGCCCTCCCCGATGCCGTAGAGCACCGCCTCGCGCTCCCGCACCAGATCGGCCAGCTCGTGCGGCTCCAGCCCCAGGGTGCGGCGCTTGAGCCCGCGCGTGAGCAGCGCTGCACCGATCACCCCGACCACGAGGGCGCCGCCGGTGAAGATGGCCGTGGTGCCCAGCAGCCGCAGCAGCACGTGGGCGATGTCCTCGGTGTCGAACCCGACGCTGACCTGCCCGACCACGGTCCCGGTGCCGTCGCGCAGCGGAACCTTGCCGCGCGCGGAGTACCCGAGCGTGCCGCGCTGCACGTCGACCACCTCGTGACCGGCGAGCACCCAGCTCGGGTCGGTGCTGACCGGTTTGCCGATCTCGCTCGGGCTCGGGTGCGCCAGCCGGATGCCCCGCCGGTCGGCGACCACGATGAACAGGGCCCCGGTGCTGGTCCGGATCCGCTCGGCGCGGTCCTGCACCGCCCCGCTGCGGTCCTCGCGGGCCACGGCGGCGACGAGATCGGCGTCCGCGGCGGTCGCGCGCGCCACCGCGAGCGCCCGCTGGCCGAACTGGTCCTCCAGGGCGCGGTCCAGCAACGACGCGACGAGGACGAACCCGATCCCGACGACGAGCGCGATCAGACCGATCTGCAGCAGCAACGCCTGCCGCGCGAACCGCATCGGTCGGCGTGACATGCGTCGACCTTAGCTCGCGAGCAGAACGCGCAGAACGCGGAGAACGCGGCCTAGGCGGACAACGCGCACAAGACTCCCGGGATCCCGAACCGTTCACCTACGGTCTCGCGGAACGAAACACCGCTGTTACGCGGACCACTCCGGTCCGACGGGAAGGAGGAAGGCGTTGATCGCGCTCCTCGGCTTGTGCATGGTGACCGTCTTCCTCTTCCTGGTGATGACCAAACGGGTCTCGCCGATGGTCTCGCTGATCGTGGTGCCCGCGGTGTTCGCGCTGCTCGGCGGCTTCGCGCCGGAGCTGGGCGACATGATCGTCGACGGGATCGGGTCGGTGGCCCCGACGGCGGCGATGCTGCTGTTCGCCATCCTCTACTTCGGGATCATGATCGACGCGGGGTTGTTCGACCCGATCACCCGCGCGGTGGTCCGGCTCACCGGCAACGACCCGCTCAAGCTGATCGTCGGCACGGTGGCCCTGGTCGCCGTGGTGTCGCTGGACGGCGACGGCACCACCACCTTCATGATCACCGTCTCCGCGCTGCTGCCGCTGTACAAGAAGCTGGGCATCAGCCCGGTGCTGATGACCGGCCTGGCCTGCCTGACCAACGCGATCCTGAACGTGGTGCCGTGGGGCGGCCCGTCGGCCCGCGCCGCCAGCGCGCTGGGGCTGGACCCGCAGGAGCTGTTCGTGCCGATGATCCCGCCGCTGGTCGCCGGGCTGGCCACGGTCTTCGTGCTCGCCTGGGTGCTCGGCCTGCGGGAGCGCGCCCGGGTGCGCAGCGGCGAGCTGGTGCTCGCCGGCGGGGGCGGCGGCACCGGCGGGACCGGTGGCAGCGCCGGTGACCCCGCCGACGGCGACTTCGACGTGCTGGCCCCGGACCGCGAGTCGCTGCGGCCGAAGCTGATCTGGTTCAACGCCGCGCTGACCGCCGCCCTGCTGGTGTCGCTGATCGTCGGCGTGCTGCCGATCGCCGTGCTGTTCATGATCGGCACCGGGATCGCGCTGCTGGTCAACTACCCGCGCCTGGAGCAGCAGCGGACCCGCATCGCCGCGCACGCCGACAGCGTGGTCTCGGTGGTGTCGATGGTGTTCGCGGCCGCGGTGTTCACCGGCGTGCTCTCGGGCACCGGGATGATCGAGCAGATGGCGCACTACCTGCTCAGCGCCATGCCGGACGGCCTGTACCCGTTCTTCAGCGTGATCGTCGCGGTGCTCAGCGTCCCGTTCACCTTCTTCATGAGCAACGACGCGTTCTACTTCGGCATCATGCCGATCCTGGCCGAGGCGGGCGCCCAGCACGGGATCGCGCCGATCGAGATCGCCCGCGCCTCGCTGCTGGGGCAGCCGATCCACATGCTCAGCCCGCTGGTGCCCGCGATGTACGTGCTGATCGGCCTGGCCAAGGTGGACCTCGGCGACCACCACCGGTTCGCGATCAAGTGGGCGCTGGTGGTGTGCGCGGTGGTGATCGCCACCGGGCTCGGCCTCGGCGTGATCTCGATCCACTGAGCTGGACACCCATCTCGGACAGGTTAGCCTTAGCTAACCTGTCCGAGATTGCGAGGTCCACCCCAATGCCCCCGACCCTCCCCGCGCGCTTGCGGCGCCGCGCCGCCGCGCTCCTCAGCGCCCTTGCCGCGCTGCTGCTGGTCACCTCCTGCGGCAGCGCGAGCAACGACCAGGAGCAGCCGTCCGGCGACGGTGCCTTCCCCGTGACCATCCAGCACTCGCAGGGCACGACGGAGATCCCCAAGCGCCCCGAGCGCGTCATCGCGCTCGGCTACACCGACGTCGACCCGCTGCTCGCGCTGGACGTGATCCCGGTGGCCATGCGCCCGTGGAGCGACCTGCCGGGCCCCGGCTCGTGGGCGAAGGACCGGTTGCGCGGCGCGCAGCCGTACCTGTTCCAGACCCAGGGCGACGTCGACCTGGAGAAGATCGCCTCGCTGCAGCCGGACCTGATCGTGGCGGTCAACGCCGCCGTGGACGACGCGCTGTACCAGCGGCTGTCCGCCCTGGCCCCGACCATCGTGCGCCCCGCGGGCTACCCCGACTTCGGCACGCCGTGGCAGGACACCACCCGGATGATCGGCAAGGCCGTCGGCAAGTCGGAGCAGGCCGAGAAGCTGATCACCGACACCCAGGCCCGCATCGACCAGGTCGCCGCGCAGCACCCGGAGTTCGCCGGTGCCACCGGCGCGGTGGTGCTGATCAACCCCCAGGGCGGCTACTGGCCCTACACCCGCAACGACGCCCGCGGCCGGTTCCTGGACCAGCTGGGCATCAAGCTGCCGCCCGCCGCGCAGGCGCTCGACGACGGCAAGAGCTTCTACCTCAACCTCAGCCCCGAGCAGACCTCGGTGCTGGAGTCCGACGTGCTGGTGGTCATCGACCAGAAGGGCGACTCGCAGCGGCTCGCCCAGGACCCGCTGTTCCAGCGGCTGGACGCGGCCAAGCGCGGTGACGTGATCGTCCTGCCCTTCACCGAGGCCGGGATCGCGCTGGCGCACAACACCGTGCTCAGCATCCCGTACTCGCTGGAGACCGTGGTCCCGCAGCTGGCCGACAAGCTCAGGTGAGGCCGGTCGGTGCCGCGTCGGCGGCGCGGCACCGACCACCCGCTCACAGCTTGGTCGCGTCGGTGTCCGGCGTGCGGTCGGTGGCGTGGTCCTGCGCCGGGATCGCGGCCGCCGGGTCGGCCAGGACCTCGCGCGCCCGCTCCCGGTCGAAGGCGCCGTCCCACTTGGACACGATGAACGTGGCCACGCAGTTGCCGAGCAGGTTGGTGACCACGCGCATGGTGTCCATGAACCGGTCCGCGCCGAGCATCAGGGCCACCGCGGCGACCGGGATGACGCCGACCGCCGACGCGGTGGCCGACAGCGCGATGAACGCCGAGCCCGGAACACCGGCCATGCCCTTGGACGTCAGCACCAGCACGAGGATCACGGTGATCTGCTGGCCGACGGTCAGGTCGACGCCGACGGCCTGCGCCATGAACAGCGTGGCCAGCGAGAGGTAGATCGAGGCGCCGTCGAGGTTGAACGAGTACCCGGTCGGCACCACGAGCCCGACGGCTTCCCTGCGGCAACCGGCGCGCTCCAGCTTCTCCATCATCCGCGGCATGACGGCCTCGCTGGAGGCGGTGCCCACGGCCAGCGCGAACTCCTCCCGCGTGTAGCGCAGGAAGCGCAGCAGGCTGAGGCCGGTGACGGCGCGGAGCAGGACGCCGAGCAGCACGCAGAACAGCAGCGCGGCGCCGTAGCAGGCGGCGATCAGCTTGGCGTAGGTGCTCAGCGAGGACAGCCCGTACTCGCCGATCAAGTAGGCCATGGAGCCGAACACCGCGATCGGCGCGAGGCGCATGACGTAGCCGATGATCTTGAAGATGATCTCGCCGGTCTGGTCGACGAAGGCGAAGACCTGCGGGGCGCGGGTCACCCCGACGTGCAGCAACCCGGCGGCGAACAGCACGGCGAACAGCAGCACCTGCAGCAGCTCGTTCTCGGCGAACGCGGCGACCGCGCTCTCCGGGATCATGTGCAGCACGAACTCGGCCGGACCCGGCATCTGCTCGCCGTGGGTCTTCTCCACCACCCCGGAGGCGTCGAGGGTGGCCGGGTCGACGTCGAGACCGGCGCCGGGCTGCAGGACGTTGCCCGCGATGAGCCCGAGCGCCAGCGCGGCGGTGGTGACGACCTCGAAGTAGATCAGCGCTTTGAGCCCGATGCGCCCGACCGAGCGCATGTCGCCCGCCTTGCAGATGCCGACCACGACCACGCAGAAGATCAGCGGCGCGATCGCCATCTTGATCAGCCGGATGAACCCGTCGCCGATCGGCTTGAGCGCCGCGCCGAAGTCCGGCCAGAAGTGGCCGACCGCGATGCCGATCGCCGCAGCGATGAGGACCTGGACGAACAGCGAGGACAGGATCCTCCTGGCCCGGCTCGCGGGGGTCTTGCGTTCGGATGACCGCATGATCACACTCTTTCGCGCTGCGGAAAATCGATTTCGCCAAGTGGTCAAGGAGTTTCCGCAGCCGCGGCGCATCCGTCAAGAACCGCGGGAGAATCAACAAAAAGTTGAGAATCCGCCGCTCACCGCGAATCAGCGCGCAGCCGCGCGGACCAGTTCGGAGACGAACGCCCGCGCGGCCGGGGTGCTGCGGCCCTCGGGAGTGGCCACGGCGACGGAGCGGCCGACCCGCGGTTCGCAGGACAGGTAGCGGACCCCGGGCGCGCTGAGCCGCTGAGCGATGCCGGGGACCAGCGCCACCGCGAGCCCGGCGGCCACGATCGACAGCACGGTGGCGTAGTCGGTCACGCAGTAGTCCACCTCGGCGTCGACGGAATGCGCGCGCAACGTCTGGACCAGCGCCTCGTGCGCTTCGGTGCCGGGCGGGCAGCTCGCCCACCGCAACCCGGCCAGCTCGCCGACGTGCACCGATTCCCGCTCCGCCAAGGGGTGATCCGCGGGCACGGCGAGCTGCACGTCCTCGGTGAGCAGCTCGGTCAGCTCGACACCGGCGGGCATGCGCGCGGGCCAGCCCGCCCAGCTCTCCAGGACGACGGCGTCCAGCTTCCCCAGGCGCAGCGCGGGAATCAGGTCGACGACCTCGCCGTCGCGGATCGCGGGGCGCAGCCTCGGGTGCTGGGCGGTCAGCGCCCGCAGCGCGTCCAGGACGAAGAACCGCAGCGCGCTGGCCACCGCGCCGATCTGCAGCCGTCCGATGATCTGCTGGTGGATGTTGGCCAGGTCCCGTTCGGCCGCGGCGACCGAGGCGGTGATCGAGCGCGCCGCCTCGGCCAGCACCTGCCCGGCGTTGGTCAGCCGGATCCCGCGGCCCGCCGGCTCGACCAGGCGGCACCCGGCCTCGCGTTCGAGCTTGCGCAGGTGCTGGGAGACGGCGGGCCGGGTGAGGTGCAGGGCCTCGGCCGCGGCCGTGACGGACGACTGCTCGGCCACCGCGGCGAAGACCCGGAGGCGGTCCCAATTCATCATGAAGCCACGCTAACCAGCAGATGCCAGAAATGGTAAATAGTGCTTCCGGCTCTTCGCTGACACAGTGAACTCCGTGGTCACGACTTCCCGGCCCGCTGCCCGGCAGCGGAACTCCAGATCGCCCGCCCGGACAGCGGGCCCGGTGCTGGTGATGATCGCGGGAGCCGGTTGCCTGTCGATCTCGGCGATCGTGGTCAAGCTCGCGGAGGTCAACGCCGGGACCGCGGCGTTCCTCCGCTGCGCCCTCGCGCTGATCGCGCTGGTACCGTTGGCCGTCCGCGAGTGCCGGCGGCACGGCCGGTTCGAGCCCGGCCTGGTGTGGTGCGCCCTCGTCGCCGGGGCGCTGCTGGGCGCGGACTACGTGATGTGGACGGCGAGCGTCCTCGACGTCGGCGCCGGGATCGCCACCGTGCTCATCAACGTCCAGGTGGTCGTCTTCCCCCTGCTGGCAAGGCTTTTCGACCGAACCCCGATCTCGGCGCGCTTCGCGCTCACCTGCCCGGTCATGCTCGCCGGGATCGCGCTGGTCGGTGGCGCGCTCTCGCACGACCCGAACGCACAGCACCAGGTGCGCGGGACGCTGCTGGCGCTGGCCGCCGGTGCCGCCTACGCCGGTTACCTCTACCTCAACCGGCGATCCGGACAGCGCAGTCCGCAGCACGTGGTCACGCCCGTGTGCCTGGCGACCGCTTCTGCCGCCGCGGTCGCCGGGTTGCTCGGCTGGGCCACCACCGGGGTCGACCTCGACGTCCCACCTGCGTCCTGGCTGTGGCTGGCGGTGCTGGCCCTGATCAGCCAGGTCGCCGCGTTCCTGCTGATGGCGGCCGCGAGCCCGGAGCTGGCCCCCAACACCTCCGCCTCGCTGCTGCTGCTCCAGCCGGTTCTGGCCGTGGCGCTCGGCGTGGTCGTCCTCGCCGAGACACCCGCTCCGAGCCAGCTGGTCGGCTGCGCCGTCGTGGTCGCCGCGGTCTGGTTCGCCGGTCGCAACCCGCGCCACGAGTCGAACACCGGCTCCGGTTGAGGTCACACCGTCACGCGTGCTGCAGGTCGCGCGACCAGCACCACTCCCCCGGCTCCGGCGCGCCGACCAGCTTCAGGCCCGCGCCGCGCAGGGTCCGGGCGATCGCGGTGTTGTCGACGTGGGTGTGCGCGGTGAGCGCGCGCAGATCGAGCTGGCGGGCGTGCTCGACCAGCTGGCGCGCGAGCGCCGTGCCCACGCCGCGCCGCTGCCAGTCGTCGCGGACCAGCAGGGCGAGCTCGCCGGTGTCGCCGTCGTACATCAGGTTTCCCATGCCGACGACTTCGCCGTTCGCGGAGATCGCGAGCAGCGAGCGCCCCAGGGCCGGGGTGAGCAGCCGCTGCAGGCCGCGTTCGCCGGGGGCCGGGCCGGGGCTGAAGTAGCGGCGGAAGCGGGCTGCGCTGGAGCAGCGCTCGTGGAACTCGGCGACCGGACCGAGGTCGTCGCGGTCGGCGGGGCGGATCGTCAGCTCCTCGCCGTCCGCGGTGCGCGCGGTGTGGGACGCTGGGCGGAGGTGGGTTCGGCAGGCCGCGGCGAGGTCGACCATCGCGGTCGCCCGGGCGAACTCGGCCGGGGTGAACGAACCGCTGGGGCGCTCCAGGACCAGTGCGCCGCCGCCCGGGGCGGGCAGGCACATCGCCGAGTCGGTGTGCGCTGGCTCCTCCTGCCAGTGGACCTCCACCCGACCGAGCAGTGCGCGCAGTGCACGGACGAGGTCGGTTCGGCCCCGGACCAGGTCGGTGGCCAGGTTCGCGGTTCGCGTCGGCACGTCGTCGAGTTCGCGGACGTCCGCCCGGGCGACGACGACGTCCCGGCCGCCCGCTGCCTCGACCGCCTCGATCAGCTCCCACCGGCTGATCCGGTCGGGGACGTGCAGCAGCACCTCGTCGACCGCGCCGTCCGGAACCGGGTGCACCTGCATGGTTCGGATGTCGCCGCCGAGGGCGGCCAGGCCTCCGGCCAGGCGGGCGAGCCTGCCCGGGGTGTCGGTGACCGAGGCGCGCACCCGCCACAGCGTCTGCCGCACGGCGACCTCGTCCTGAACGGGCTCCGGGACGGGCGCCGAAACCCGGGGCGGCCGCCTGCGGCACCGGCGAACCGCCGCGACGCCCAGCAGGACGGCGCCGATCGACAGCAGCACGAACGGACCAACGGCCCCGGCGTGCACGCCGGTCACGGCGAGGTTCACCGCGCCCGCCGCCAGGAACAGCGCGGCCAGCTCGACGAGTTCGCGGGTCCAGTCCCCGCGCACGTGGCGATGCGGTGTGGGAGTCATGCACCCATGCTCGCGAGCTCGTGTTGCATCCGCTCGAACCCCGATTTCGGCGAGGTAACACGGGCGACGTCACACTCCGGGGCGGCGCTGTTCTCTCACCACCGCGCGGAAAGTTCTGCCCTCTGGGCGCTTTCCCGTTCATCGTGCGCGTTGTGCACCGGCGAACCGTTCCGGGGCACCACGTGCGGGGCGTCGGCTCCGCAGCGGCGGGACCGCGTCTCACCTCAGGTGGACCTGCGCACCGGGATGTGCATGGGGGCGCGAATTTTTCGCGTGCGGCTGACAAGTTTCGAACAGCGAGCTCGTCACCCGTTGCCCTCCACAACCGTCCGCTGTTGGCTCTGGTGTCGTCCAACGCGCATCCCCGCACGACCGCACCGCGAGTGCGGACGTGCGGCCGTCCTTCCCGGAGAGCGAACATGACAGCTGCACTGCGTCGCGGGGCGAGCGCGGTGATCGCGACGGCGATCACCGCCACCGCCCTGGTCGTCACGGGTCCGGCCGCGAGCGCCGACGAGGCGTTCTACCAGCCACCGGATCCGCTGCCCGCCGGGCGCGACGGCGATGTGATCAAGTCACAGCCGTCGAACATCGCCGGTGCCCAGGCGACCCGCATCATGTACCTGTCCCAGGACGAGGACGGCACGGCGATCCCGGTCACCGGGACGGTGCTGGTGCCCGACAAGCCCTGGGAGGGGCCGGGACCGCGCCCGATCGTCGGGTACGCCCCGTTCACCGCAGGCATCGGGGACCAGTGCGCACCGTCGAAGACCCTGGCCGGAGAACCGGGCGGCGACATCACCACCGAGTTCCAGCGCGGGTTCATCAACCAGCTGCTGGACCGGGGCATCGCCGTGGCCCAGACCGACTACCAGGGCCTGGGCACCCCCGGCGACCACACCTACGTGATGCGGGAGGTCAGCGCGCACGCGGTGCTCGACGGGATCCGGGCCGCCCAGCGGCTGCCCGAGGCCGACCTCCCCGACGACGGGCCCGTCGGCATCACGGGGTACTCCCAGGGCGGCGGCGCCGCGGCGGCCGCGGCCGAGCTGGCACCGCAGTACGCGCCGGAACTGGACCTCAAGGGCGCTTACTCGGGCGCCCCACCGGCCGATCTCTCCGTGCTGGCCGAGTCCATCGACGGCAGCTACGCCGCGGGGTTCGGCGGCTTCGCCCTGATCGGCACCAACGCCGCCTACCCGGAGCTGCGGATCGTCGAGGACCTGGCCAACGACAAGGGCAAGCAGTTCTTCGAAGAAGCGCGCAAGGTCTGCACCCTCGAAGCGCTGGTCAAGTTCGCCGGCATGAAGACCAGCGACCTCACCGCGGACGGGCGCTCGCTCGCCGAGTACCTGGCGGTCGAGCCGTTCCGGACGGTCGCCGAGCAGCAGCGGGTCGGCAACCTCGCCCCGGCGGTTCCGGTGCAGGTCGGCCACAACCCGGCCGACGACATCGTGCCCTACGAGCAGGGCAAGCAGATGGCGCGCGACTGGTGCGCCAAGGGCGCCAGCGTGCAGTTCACCGACCTGCCCGCGGCGCCGGTGTTCGCCCACGTCGGCGCCCTGCCACCGGCCCAGGCCGACTCGGCGAACTGGCTGGTCGACCGGTTCACCGGCAAACCGGCGCCGAGCAACTGCGGGCAGTTCTGAAGCGCCTCGCACCGCGACGTCGTCCGAGGTGCCGGGCGGGCTCGCCTCGCACCTCGGACGCGGAACCCGGATAGGAGCAGGGCATCGTGGTGAACGCAATCCCAGCGCGGACGTGGCAGCAGGTGGTGTGGCGCCGAACGCGCCGCGTGCTGTCCTCGCGGATCGTCAACGCCCTCGCCGAACCCCACGGCGTCGACCGCTATTTGGGCCTGATCAATCCACTGTGGTCGGTGGACGAGGTGCGGGCGCTGGTCGTCGCGGTGTCCAGGCGCACCGCCGACACCACCACCCTGACGCTGCGCCCGAACGCCAACTGGCGCGGAGCCGAGGCCGGGCAGCACGTGCGGCTCTCCGTCGAGATCGACGGTGTGACCCGCACCAGGTGCTTCTCGCTGGCCAACTCGGCCGACCGCCGCGACGGCACGCTCGAGATCACCGCCAAGGTGAACCCGGCGGGCACCGTCAGCCGATGGCTCCGCGAGCACGCGAAGCCGGGTCTGGTGGTCGGGCTGTCGCAGGCCGGAGGCGGCTTCGCACTGCCCGACCGGCCCGGTGAGCACGTCCTGCTGATCAGCGGCGGCAGCGGCATCACACCCGTGATGTCGATCGCGCGGACCCTGCTGGCCCGCGGCCACCCCGGCCGGATCAGCTTCCTGCACTACGCGCGCCGCCCGGAGGACGTCGTCTACCGCGCGGAACTCGCGGACATGGCCCGGGCGCACCCACACTTCGCGCTCGCCCTCTCCTTCACCCGCCGACCCGGACGAGGGCAGTTCGACGGGCGGTTCGACGCCGTCCACGTCCGCGCGCTCGCCCCCGACTACCAGAACGCCCTCACCTACGCCTGCGGACCGGCACCGCTGCTCGCCGACGTCGGTGCGATGTGGACCGGGGAAGGCCTCGCCGAACGGCTGCGGATCGAGCGGTTCGCGCTGGCCCCCGCGCCATCCGCCACCGCCGAGCAGACCGCGGGCGAACTGCGGTTCACCCGCAGCGGCATCACCGCGCCGGCCGACGGGCGAACGCTGCTCGAACAGGCCGAGAGCGCCGGTCTGCGTCCCGAGCACGGCTGCCGGATGGGCATCTGCCACACGTGCAGCAGCGTCAAGTCCTCCGGTGCTGTGCGCGACGTGCGCAGCGGTGCGGTCAGCACCGAACCGGACGAGCGGATCCAGCTGTGCGTGATGGCCCCGGTCGGGGACGTCGACATCGCGATCTGACCGCGCGCGGACCGCGTGCGGCACCGACAGCCGAGAAGGAGCAGAAGGTGAGCCGAACCAGCGTTGCCCGCCTGACCGACGAACAGCTCGACGCGCTCGGCGCGGAGCTCGACGCGATCCGGCGGGAGCTGATCGACGACCTCGGCGAGCAGGACGCCGCCTACATCCGCCGGATCGTCGACGTGCAGCGGCGGTTCGAGGTCCTCGGCCGCGCGCTGCTGTGGGCCGGGTGGTTCCCGCCCGCCTGGCTGGCCGGGACGGCGGCGCTGTCGATCTCCAAGATCCTGGACAACATGGAGATCGGCCACAACGTGATGCACGGCCAGTACGACTGGATGGGCGATCCCGAGCTGAACTCCAAGATGTTCGAGTGGGACACCGCCTGCCCGTCCGAGCAGTGGCGGCGCACGCACAACTACGTGCACCACACCTACACCAACATCCTGGGCAAGGACCGCGACATCGGCTACGGCCTGCTGCGCATGCTCGACGAGCAGCGGTGGCGCCCGTACTACCTCGGCAACCCGGTGTACGCGTTCCTGCTCATGGTCGCGTTCGAGTGGGGCGTGATGCTGCACGACCTCGAGATCGACCGGATCCTCAGCGGCCGTCGCACGTGGTCGGAGACCAAGGGCATCCGCAGGCAGATGTGGCACAAGGGCGTCAAGCAGGTGCTCAAGGACTACGTGCTGTTCCCCGCGCTCAGCGGGCCGAACGCGCTGCCGACGCTCACCGGCAACGCGGTGGCCAACCTGGTGCGCAACGTGTGGGCGTTCAGCATCATCTTCTGCGGGCACTTCCCCGACGGCGTGGCCAGCTTCACCGAGCACGAGTGCGAACGGGAGTCGCGCGGGCACTGGTACTACCGGCAGATGCTCGGCTCGGCCAACATCCGCGGCGGTGCGCTGTTCCACGTGCTGAGCGGGAACCTGGGATTCCAGATCGAGCACCACCTCTTCCCCGACATCCCCTCGCCCCGCTACCAGCAGATCGCGCCGCGCATCCGGGAGATCTGCGACCGATACGGCCTGAACTACACCACCGGGCCGCTGAGCAAGCAGATCGGCAACGTCTGGAAGAAGATCTTCCGGCTCGCCCTGCCACCCCAGCACGGCAGCCGATCGCGCGGTACCCCGGCACTTCGCGATGCGAAGAAGGTCGCATGACCGCCAACCCGAGTTCTGCGCCCGCCCAAGACCCGCACGACCGCACCCCGGGGGAACGTGACGCGACCCGGCCGCGGAAACCGCCGAACGCGAGATCAACGCGAAACGCGGCCACCGCTGTGGATCGCGGGGAGGAGGGATGGGGATGAGCACCGCTCCGGACGCGGTCGGCGTCGCCCCTCCGGCCGCTCACGCGTGCTCGGCCTCCCGGATCTCGCTGATCGTCGCGGTCGTGGCGTTCGTGACCACATTGGACAACACGATCATCGCCGCCGCCGCGCCGTCGATCGGCCGGGAGCTGGGGCTGGAGCTGTCCACCCTGCAGTGGGTGAGCGTGGCCTACATGCTGCCCTACGGCGGCCTGCTGCTCGGTGCGGGCGCGCTGATCGACCAGTGGGGCCGCCGCCGCGCTCTGCTCGTCGCGTGCGCGTTGTTCGCCGCGGGTGCGCTGTGCGGCGGGGTGGCGCGTTCGGCCGAACTGCTGATCGCTGCCCGGGTCCTGCAGGGCACGGCGGCCGCCTTCCTCGTGCCGGGCACGCTCAGCCTGATCCGCACCGAACTGCCCGGCTCCGAGCGCGCCCGGGCCATCGCGGTGTGGACGGCGTCGCTGGCCGCCGCGCTCGCGCTGGGGCCGTGGCTGGGCGGGGCGCTGGCCGAGCACGCGCACTGGAGCTGGATCTTCCTGTGCAACATCCCGTTCCTCGCGGTGGCGGGCGGGCTGCTGGCGCGCACGGCGGAGCTGGTGCACCGCAGGCCCGGTGCGCCGGGGCGGGTGGGCTCGGCGGTGCTGGTCACCCTCGGCCTGGTGCTGCTGACCGCGTCCGCGGCTGCCTCGTGGGAGTCCGGCGCCTGCCAGCTCGTCGCCGCCGGGCTCGGGGTGACCGGGCTGGTCGTCTTCGCGGTGCGCGAACACCGCTCCCGCACCCCGCTGGTCCCCGCCGCCCTGCGCTCGAACCGCGTGTTCCTCGGCGCGAACGCGCTGATCCTGCTGTGGGGGCTGGGAATCAGCGGGATCGTGTTCTTCACCCCCGCGGTCTTCCAGGAGTCGCTCGGGCTGGCTCCCCAGGCGGCCGGGCTGCCGCTGGTCGTGGTCGCCGTCGCGGTGGTCGGCGCGACCCCGCTGGTGCCCGCCGCGACCAGGGCGCTGGGCGCGCACCGCGCGGTCTTCCTGGGGCTGCTCGCGCTGTCGGCCGGTCTGCTGCAGCTGGCGGCGGTCAACGACGAGACCTCGATGGCACCGCGGATCGCCGGTCTGGTGCTGGCCGGGATCGGCTCGGCGTTCACCGCCCCGATCACCGGGCGCGCGCTCGACCTCATCGGCGCGCAGGAGTCCGGTGCGGCCTCGGGGGCGCTGACCGCCTCGCGCGAGCTGTCGAGCGCGTTCGGGGTGGTGCTCATCGGTTTCGTGCTCACCGCGGTGCAGGCCGCCGAAGTGGGCGGTGGTGCTCCGCGGGGACCGGCGCTGGCCAGCGGGTACGCGGCGGCGCTGGTCGTCGCGGCCTCGCTGCAGGCGGCCGGTGCAGTGCTCGCGCTCGTGGTGCTGCGCGCGCGGCGAGCCGGGGGATCGACGTCGGCCGAGAATTGCGAGGGAGCATGAGCAGCACGGAGCTGACCGCGAACTCCGCACCGCGCGGTGCGGCTCAGTGGCGGGCATGGCTGACCGAACAGATCGCGGCGGTGACCGGGGCGCCGCTCAGCGAGCACGACGCGCACCGGCCGCTGCTGGAGTTCGGGGTGTCCTCGCGGGATGCGGTGGCTCTGGTGGCGCGGGCGGGCGAACTGCTCGGCCGGGAACTGCCGGGCACGCTGGTGTGGTCGGCGCCCACGATCGCCGAACTGGCCGAGGTGCTCGCCGGTGATCCCGCAGGTCGAGCGATGTCCGGAGCTCCCGGGCCCCGGCGAGCTGCCGAGGAGGACGTCGCGGTCGTCGGCCTGGCCTGCCGGATGCCCGGGGCGCACGCGGCCGAGGAGTTCTGGCGGCTGCTCCGCGACGGCCGGTCGGCCATCGGAGCGGTTCCGGCCGGGCGCTGGGAGCGGTTCGTCCCCGACGTGGCCGAGCGCGATCTTCCCGCCCGCGGCGGGTTCCTCGACGACGTGGCCGGTTTCGACGCCGAGTTCTTCGGGATCAGCCCCGGCGAGGCGGAGGTGGTGGACCCGCAGCAGAGGTTGCTGCTCGAGGTGGTCTGGGAAGCGCTGGCGCACGCCGGGATTCCCGCGGGATCGCTGCGGGGCACCGACTGCGGGGTGTTCGTCGGCCTGTCGGCCACCGAGTACGCGCAGCTGACGATGACCGACCTCGACCGCATCGACACCTGGTCGGCCACCGGCGCCGCGGCTTCGATCGCCGCGAACCGGGTGTCCTACCAGCTCGGCGTGCACGGCCCGAGCCTCACCACCGACACCGCCTGCTCCTCCTCCCTGGTCGCGGTGCACCAAGCCGTGCGCGCGCTGGTGGACGGCGAGGCCAGCGCGGCGATCGCCTGCGGGGTCAACCTCCTGCTGTCCCCGGCGATCACGCAGAACTTCCACCGCGCCGGGCTGCTCTCGGCCGACGGCCGGTGCAAGCCCTTCGACGCCGCCGCCGACGGCATCGTGCGCGGCGAGGGCTGCGGTGCCGTGGTGCTCAAGCGGCTCGGCGACGCCGAGCGCGACCAGGACCGGATCCTCGCGGTGATCAAGGGCAGCGCGGTCAACTCCGACGGCCGCTCCAACGGCCTCATGGCACCCAACCCGGCCGCGCAGCAGCAGGTTCTGGCGCGCGCCTACCACCGCGCGGGGCTGCGAGCGCGCTCGGTGGACTACGTCGAGGCGCACGGCACCGGCACGCTGCTCGGCGACCCGGTCGAAGCGGGTGCGCTGGCCGCGGTCCTCGGCGCCGGGCGCCGTCCGCGCCAGCCGCTGCTGATCGGCTCGGTGAAGTCCAACATCGGGCACCTGGAGGGGGCGGCCGGAATCGCCGGGCTGATCAAGGTGGTGCTGGGCCTGCGGCACGGGCGGATCCCGCCCACGCTGAACTTCACCGCCCCCAACCCGGGAATCGACTTCACCGGCCTGGCCGTCGTCACCGAAGGCACCGAGTGGCCGCGCTACAGCGGTGTCGCGCGGGCCGGGGTCTCGTCGTTCGGGTTCGGCGGGACCAACGCCCACGTCGTGGTCGAGGAATGGCCCCGCACACCTCCCCCGGTCCGCCGGGACTCCCCCGGCAGGCCGGAAGTCGTCGTGGTGTCCGGACGTTCGCCCGAGCGGCTGCGCACCCGGGCACGCGCGCTGGCCGACTGGCTCGACGGTCACCGCGACGAGGGGATCGCGGCGATCGCCGCGGCGTGCGCCCACGCCTGCGACGACGAGCCCGCCCGCGCCGCGGTGTCCGCGCGCGACAACGGGGAGCTGGCCGAACGGCTGCGCCGGATCGCCGGGGGAGCCCCGGTGCGCACCGCCGAGCCCCGCGGCCCCGGTCCGGTCTTCGTGTTCTCCGGGTACGGTTCGCAGTGGCCGGGAATGGGCCGCCGCTTGCTGGCCGAGGAACCCGCGTTCGCCCGGGCCGTCGACGGGCTCGCACCCGCGTTCCGCCGGATCGCCGGGGTCGAGCTGGCCGACCTGCTGTCCGGTGTGGACGACGGCACCGACGCACCCGTCTCGATCGAGCAGCTGGCGCTGTTCGGCACCCAGGTCGCGCTGGCGGAGCTGTGGCAGGCGCACGGGGTCCAGCCCGCCGCGGTCCTCGGTCACTCGATGGGCGAGGTGGCCGCAGCGGTGGTGATCGGTGCGCTGGAACCCGACGACGGGCTGCGCGTGATGCTGCACCGCACCGGGGTGCTCGACGAGCTCCAAGCGCGCGGCGCCGGGGCGATGGCGGCCGTCGGCCTGTCCGCCGATGAGGTGGCCGAGCTCGCTGAGCGCTTCGACGGGGTGGCCGTCGCGGTGCACGCCTCCCCCGCTCAGTGCACTGTGACCGGTCCGGCCGACCAGGTGCGCGCGCTGGTGGACCACGTGGTGGCGGGTGGCGGTCTGGCCCGGGTTCTGCTGTCCGGCGCGGCGAGCCATTCCGCGGCGGTCGAGCCGCTGCTCGACGGGTTCACCACCGCGCTGGGAGGACTCCGGCCCGCACCGGGAAGGCCGGAGGTCGCGTGCTACTCGAGCGTGCTGGACGATCCGCGGCGACGACCGGACTTCGGCGCCGGGTACTGGGCGGCGAACCTGCGCGAGCAGGTGCGCTTCACGCAGGCGGTCGCGGCGGCCGTAGCCGACGGGCACCGGCGGTTCATCGAGATCGCACCGCATCCCGTCGTGGCCGCGGCGATCGAGCAGACCGCGGCCGCGACCGGCGTCGACGACGTGGCGGTGATCCCGACCCTGCGTCGTGATCCCGGCGGGACCACCGGTGGTTTCGCGGCCGCACTGGCCGATGTCAGCGCCTGCGACGGGGCCGCCGTCCTGCGGCGCCGCTATCCCCGGGTGGTGCTCGACCTCCCGGCACCGGTCTGGCAGCACCGGCACTACTGGGTCGACACCGGTGGCCGGGCGGGCGCCCGGAGCGGGCACCCGTTCCTCGGCGAGCCCGTCGAGGTGCCGGGGGCGGAAACGCGGCTGTGGCGGGCCGAGATCGGGTCGGCGGCGCATCCCTGGATGGAGCGGTGCGCCGTAGCGCCCGCTGCCGTGCTCGTCGAGCTGATGCTGGCGGCGGCGAGAGCGGTGTCCGGCGCGAACGAGCTGCGAGACGTGGTGCTGCACGAGCCGCTGCCGCTGGCCGACCGCACGGTGGTGTCGGTCGCCGCGACGCCCGCGCGCGACCGCGGTCTGGAGCTGGCGGTGTCGGCCAAGGTGGGTGGTGCGTGGACGTGCTGCGCCACCGCCGCGGCCAGCGCCTCGGTGGAGGCCCTGGAGGGGGCGATCGGTGCACACCTGTCCGAGGTCAGGCACCCCGACGGCCACGGGAACTCGGGGTTCGCGCTGCACCCCGCGCTCGCCGAGGACTGCCTCCGCGCGCTGGTGCCGCCGACCGAGGACGGCCAGGCGCGCCGGGTCTTGCGGATCGGACGCGTGCACCTCGCCGGGGACCCCCGCCAGGTCGCCACCGTGGCGCGTTCCGGCCCGAGGTCGCTCCGCCTGCTCGACCGGACGGGCGCGGTGCTGGCCGGGATGGACGACGTCGAGCTGACCGAGTTCTCCCGCGCCGAGATCGTCCTCCCCCCGGAACGGCTCGCCTTCGGCACGAGCTGGGTGCCCGCCGAGCCTGCCCCGGGCGGCAGCGGGCGTTCCGGGGACTGGCTCGTGCTCCACTCCCCCGACGCGGACCCCGCCCCGCTGCTGCAACGGCTTTCCGAGCGCGGTCGCCGCGCCATCGCCGCGCCGCTGGACCGGTGCGGCGAGCTCACCGGGCTCGTCGAGGGGTGCGATGCGCTGGCCGGTGTCGTCGTGCTGCCCCCGACACCGGGTTCGCCGGGCGCGTTCGACGAGGCGCGCGGGTCGGTGCTGGCCACCGCCGCGGTCGTCGGTCAGCTGACCGAGCTCACCGGCCGGGGCTGGGCACCGCCGCGGCTGTGGCTGGTCACCAGCGGCGCCTTCGCGGTGCGCCCGGATGAAGCCGGACGACCGGCGGTCGCCGCGTTGCGCGGCCTGGTCCGGGTGCTGGCCTACGAGCATCCCGAACTGCACGTCACCGCCGCCGACTTCGACCACGGGTCACCGGCCGGTGCCCCGGAACTGGTTCCCGAGCTGCTGTCCGACCCGCCCGAGGACGAACTCGCGTGGCGGGGCGGCCGCCGTTTCGCGCACGTCGTCGACCAGGCCGCGCTGCCGTCCGGGCAGCCGCGGGTCCCGGTGGTCGGCGACGGCGCGTACGTGATCACCGGTGGGCTCGGCGGTCTCGGCATCGAGGCCGCTCGGTGGCTGGCTTCCGCGGGCGCCGGGCGGATCGTGCTGTCCGGCCGCCGCCCGCCGTCGGCGCGGGCGCGGGACGCGATCGAGGAGATCACCGCACGCGGCAGCGATGTCGAAGTGGTGACCGGTGATCTCACCGAGCCCGGCATCGCCGGAGAACTGGTGCGCGCGGCAACAGCGGGCGGTGTCGCGCTGCGCGGTGTGCTGCACGCGGCCGGGGCGCTGGCCGACAGCGCCGTGCTCGCCACGTCGTCCGAGGACCTGGCGACGGCTTGGCGCGCCAAAGCGGAGGGAGCGCTGCTGCTGCACGAAGCGTGCGCGGGCAGCTCTCTGGACTGGTGGTTGTCGTACTCCTCGGCCGCCGCGCTGTTCGGCTCTCCGGGCCAGGCCGCCTATGCGACCGCCAACGCCTGGTTGGACTCCTTCACGACGTGGCAGCGCGCTCAAGGCGTTCCCGCTTCGGCGATCCAATGGGGAGCGTGGGCGCGGATCGGGGCCGCGGTCGGCAAGCACAACCCCGTGCTGGAACCGATGCCACCGCGCGAGGCGATGGCCGCGCTGCCCGCCGTGCTCGCTTCCGGACGCGCGCACACCGCGATCACCCGCCTGCGCACCGACGTGGTGTTGGAGATGTTCCCGGGGCTGGCCGACCGCCCGTTCTTCTCCGAGCTGATCGGCGCTGCCCGGCCAGAACCCGGTGGGTCCGAGGGCACCGCTGCCGCAGCGGAGCTGCGCGCACTGTCCGAAGAGGATCCGGAGCGCGCCGGGGAGGCGGTCGCCGACCACGTGGCGTCGCTGATCGCCGAGATGATGTGGCTGGACTCGGCGAGCCTCGACCGGCACGCACCGCTCACCTCGCTCGGCGTCGACTCGCTGCTGGCGATGCGCGCTCGCGGCGCGCTGGAGCGGGACTTCGGCCTCACCCTCCCGCTTCCAATGCTGCTGAGGGGAGCGACCATCGCCGACGTCGCCGAGCACGTGGTCGCCGTGCTGCGCGGCGGGGACCGCGCACCGCAGCGCCGGGCAGGACGCGGCCCGGGGCCGCGCGATTTCGCCGAACGCTGGGTGGCGGGCGAGGTCGCGCGCGCCCTCGGCCTGGCCGACGGCGACCTCGGCGTGCACGTGCCGCTCACCGAGGTGGGCATGGACGGCGAAGCGGCCGAGCGGCTGCTCGCGGCCATCGGCAACGGACTCGCCAGGCCGGTCACCAGGGCGGAACTGCTCGCGAAGCCGACCATCGCCGGGATGGCCGAAGTGCTGCGCGAGGAAGTGGAAGGAGCGGTGACCGGCCCGGTGCGAGCGCTCGGCGGCGGTGGTGGCGCACCGCTCTACCTCTTCCACGCCGCGGGCAGCCCGACGGCCGTCTACCGGCCCTTCGTGGCGCAGTTGCGCAGCGACGCCACGTGCTTCGGCATGGAACGCCTCGACGAGCTCCGCACCGTGGAGAGCAAGGCGGCGCGGTACGCCGAGATCATCCGGCAGCAGCAGCCGACCGGCCCGTACCGGCTGGGCGGCTGGTCGTTCGGCGGGCTGCTCGCGTTCGAAACGGCGCAGCGGCTCGCCTCCGCCGGGCACGAGATCGAGCTGCTCTTCCTGATCGACACGATCCTGCCGCTGCCCCCGGCCGAGCACGCGCCCGAGCGCGCGCGGCTGCGCCGCTTCGTCGACTACGTCGAGCAGACCTACCAGGTCGATCTGGGGCTGCCCGACGGCGAGCTGGCGGCGCTGCCGGAACCGGAGCGCGACGCCCTCGTCATGCGCAGGCTCGCCGAGCGGGTCGCGGCGATGGGCCCGGCCGTGCTGGAGCACCAGCGAACGTCCTATCTGGACGCCCAGATCGCCGAGCAGTACACCCCGCGCCACTACCCGGGGCGGGTCCTGCTGTTCCGGGCCAAGGACCCGCACCCGCTGACGACCGCGCTCGACCCGCGCTACCTGCGCACCGACGACGCGCTCGGCTGGGACGAGTTCTGCCCGCGCCTGGAGACCGTCAAGGTCCACGGCGACCACATCACGGTCGTCGACATGCCGCACGTGGCGGTCGTGGCCGAGCGCGTCTCCGACGAGCTCGACCGCCGCGAACCCGCGGTCACGCCCCCGCACAGGGAGAAGAGGACGAGATGAGAGGAACACGACAACGCCGTCGCCGTTCGCCGAGAGCGCTCACCGCCGGGATCCTGGCCGCGCTGGTCCTGCCGCTCGCCGGAGCCGGAGCGGCGGCCGAACCGGACCCGCCGGCGGCCGACGACGGGGCGCGGGTGGTCGCCGAGACCTGGATCGACGAACGCACCCTCGACCTGAAGATCGAGACACCGGCGCTGCCCGGCACGGCCATGGTGCGGCTGCTGGTCCCGCGGGGCTGGTCGAAGGACGCCACCCGCACCTGGCCGGTGCTCTACCTGCTGCACGGGTGCTGCGATCCCGCCGAGTACCAGTCCTGGACGGCCTTCACCGACGTCGAGGAGTTCACCGCGGACAAGCCGGCGATCATCGTCATGCCCAGCGGTGGCGCGATCGGCATGTACAGCCAGTGGTGGAACTACGGGCTCAGCGACAAACCGGACTGGCCGACCTTCCACACCACCGAACTCCGCCAGATCCTGGAGCGCGGCTACAAGGCCGGGACGGACCGGGCCGTCGCCGGGCTGTCCATGGGCGGCTACGGGGCGATGGAGTACGCCAGCCGCTTCCCGGGGATGTTCTCGGCGGCGGCCGCCTACAGCGGTGCGCTCAACACGCTGGCGCCGCCGATCCCCGAGGTGACGCAGCTGAACATGATCGCGCAGGGGTTCCCGGTCTGGGGCGTGCTGTGGGGCGACCCGTGGTCGCAGCGGCTGCGGTGGATGGACCACAACCCCTTCGACAAGGTGGAGAGGCTGCGCGGCACGAAGCTGTTCGTCTCGGCCGGTGACGGCCAGCCCGGCCCGATCGAGGACCCGTCCGGTCCGCCCCCGGCCGGGTCGCTGCTGGAGGAGGTCGCCCTCGGCAACTCCCGGACGTTCACCGACCGGTTGCAGGCTGCGGGCATCCCGGTCACCACCGACTACTACGGCCCCGGCACCCACACCTGGCCCTACTGGGAACGCGCGCTGAAGCGCTCGTGGCCGCTGCTGGCCTCCGGCATGGGCATCGCCGGTTGAGCCCAGCACCGCTTGCCCCTCGCCCCGACTTGGAGGAATTCATGACGAGCACCTGGAGCGTCCGCGACACCGGCAGCACGGCCGAGGCGGACGCCGAGACCCTTCCCTCGGTGCTGGCCCGCTGGGCGCGCACCCGCGGTGCCGACCGGGCGTTCACCTTCGTCGACTACCGCGACGATCCCGCTGGCGCGCCGGTGTCGCTGACCTGGCGCGAGCTCGACGACCGGGTGAGCGCGGTGGCGCAGTGGTGCCAGCGGCACGCCTGCCCCGGCGAGCGGATCGCGGTGCTGGTCGAGCAGTCGCTGGACTACGTGATCGCGTTCCTCGGCGTGCTGCGCGCGGGGTCGGTCGCCGTGCCGATGTACGAGCCGAGCCCGCTGCCGGGGCACCTGACGCGGCTGGCCACCGCGCTCGCCGACGCCGCTCCGTCGGTGGTGCTGACCACCCGGCGGCACACCGACGCGGTGCACGACTTCCTCGACGAGCACGACCTCGACGCGCACCTGGTGGCCGTGGACGTGCTGCCGCACCGCCCCGGCGAGGAGTTCCGGCCACCGGCGCTGTCGCCGGACGACCTCGCCTACCTGCAGTACACGTCGGGCTCCACGCGGAACCCGGCAGGCGTGATGATCTCGCACGGCAACGTGGCGGTCGCGGCCGCGCAGACCGTGCGGGTGTACGAGGGAACCCCCGGCAGCGAGGTGGTGAGCTGGCTGCCGCTGTTCCACGACATGGGGCTGATCGTCGGACTGGCCGCACCGCTGATGGGCGGGCTGTCGTCGACCCTGCTGGACCCGCTGGCGTTCCTCACCCGCCCGGTGCGCTGGCTGGAGCTGATGGCCGAGGCGGGCCGGGCGATCACGGTCGCGCCCAACTTCGCCTACGGCTACACCGCGTCGCGCACCACCGACGAGGACAAGGCAGGGCTGCGGCTCGACGACGTGGCGACCTTCGGCGACGGCAGCGAGCCCGTCGTCGAGTCCACCGTGGACACCTTCTACGCGCGGTTCGCCGACTGCGGCGCGCGGCGGAGCATGTTCCGCCAGGGCTACGGGCTGGCCGAGGCCGTGCTGCTGGTGTCCTCCTCACCGGCCGGTGAACCGCCGAAGCCGCGGACCTTCGACCGCGAGCTGCTGGCCGCGGGCCGGGCGGTCGAGGTGGCGTCGGGGTCCACCCTGGTGTCGGCGGGACAGCCGGTGGAGCAGCGGGTGCGGGTGGTGGATCCGGACTCCCACCGGGTGCTGCCCGACGGCCGCGTGGGCGAGATCTGGACCAGCGGCCCGAACGTCTGCCGGGGCTACTGGGGCAGGCCCGAAGCCGAGTCCGCGGCGGTGTTCCGGGCCGTGGCGCGCGACGCCGACGGGCGGGAGGTCGAGCCCTACCCCGGCTGCCGGGGCTGGCTGCGCACCGGCGATCTCGGGGTGCTCGTCGACGGCGACCTGTTCGTCACGGGGCGGTTGAAGGACCTGATCATCGTCGACGGGCGCAACCACTACCCGCAGGACGTCGAGCACACCGCGGAGAACGCGCACCCGGCGGTGCGGCGGCACGCCGTCGTCGCGTTCGCGGTGTCCGACGAGACCGGTGAGCACGCGGTGGTGGTCGCCGAGCGGGCCAGGCAGGTGCCGCCAGCGGAGCTGGACCGCGCGGAAGTCGCGGCGGCCGTCCGCGAGGCGGTGGCCGCCGAGCACGGGCTGGCAGTGCGCGATGTCGTGCTCATCGAGCCCGGTGAGCTGCCGCGCACCTCCAGCGGCAAGGTGCGGCGCACCACCTGCCGCGCGGCCTACCTCGACGGCGCTCTCGTCACCGCCGCCTGACCGCGATGGCGACCACGGAAGCACCGGCGGTCGGCGAAGTCCAGCGCCAGCAGCCCGCGCCGTTCGCGCGCGGGCCGGTGCTGGCCATCGCCGCCGCGGTGGGCGCGGTTCTGCTGGCGGTCAGCGGCCAGTTCGGCTACTTCGGCGACGAGCTGTACTTCCTGGCCTCCGGCCGCTACCACTGGGCGTGGGGGTACGCGGACAACCCGTGGCTGCTGCCCGCGCTGGCCCGCGGGCTCGACGTGCTCTTCCCCGGCTCGGTCGTCGGCCTGCGGCTGCTGCCGATGCTGCTCACCTGCGCCGGAGTGGTGCTGGCCGCGCTGATCGCCCGCGAGTTCGGCGGCGGGCGGCGGGCGCAGGTGCTCACGGCCGGTGCCTACGCCCTGTCGTTCCAGCTGCTGGCGTCCGGGCACGTGCTGGCCACCTCGACGGTCGACCCGTTCTGCTGGGTGCTGGTGAGCTGGCTGGTGGCGCGCTGGGTGCGCACCGGCAGCGACCGCCTGCTGCTGGCGGCGGGGCTGGTCACTGCGGTGGCCATGCAGGGCAAGTTCCTCATCGCGTTCTTCTGGCTGGCGCTGGCCGCCGGGGCGCTGCTGGCCGGACCGCGCCGCCTGCTCACCCGCCCGCGGCTGTGGGCGGGCGGAGCGGTGACGGTGCTGGTCAGCGTGCCAACGCTGCGCTGGCAGATCGACCACGGCTGGCCCTACCTGAGCATGCACGAGGTGGTGGCCGAGCAGAACGCCCGGATGCTCGGCGGACCGGCGGCGATGATCCCGCTCGCGCTGCTCGCCTCCGGGCTGCTGGTGGGCGTGTTCCTGGTGTGCCACGGCGGGTACGCGCTGCTGCGGGCACCGGAACTGCGCCCGTACCGGTTGTTCGGCTGGGCATCGGTGCTGGTGCCCCTGATCTTCCTGGTCACCGCGAGCCGCTACTACTACGTGGCCGGGTTGTACGCGGTCCTGTTCGCCGCGTCGGCGGTGGTGATCGAGCGCCGCAGCACCGCCCGCTGGTGGCGGTGGGTGCCCACCTGGCCGGTGTACGCGCTGTCGGTTCCCCTGATGGTGTTCCTGGCGCTGCCGGTCCGCCCCGCGACGGCGTTCACCGGAGTGTCCGTGGTGGACTTCGTCGCGAGCGGGAGCTACGGCTGGACGCGCTTGGCCGACACCGCCGCCACCGAGTACTGGAACCTCGACCCCGGTGCGCGCCACCGCACCGCGGTCATGGGCGACAGCTACTGGCAGGCCAGCGCGCTGGACGTCCACGGCCGCGAACGCGGCCTCCCCCGCGCGTACGGCCCGGAACGCGGCTACTGGTACGCCGGGCACCCGCCGCGAGAGGTCGACCAGGTCCTCTACGTCGGAGGCGATCCGGCCTGGCTGCGCCAGTTCTTCGGCGAGGTCCGCCAGATCTCCGCGGTGCGCCTGGACGTCGAAGCCCAGGTGGCCAACCAGAACGTCCCGATCTGGCTGTGCACCCGCCCCACCGACCCGTGGCCGCAGCTGTGGACCCGCATGCACCGGCCCTGACCGCTGCTCCCCGCACGCAGAACTTCACTCTTCGGCCCGGCGGGGCACCCCCGCCGGAACGCTGCCCCGCCGATGTCGGCTGCCTGTGATTCGGCGCCACCAGGTGACGGGAAGACCTCTCAGCTGGCAGGCGCGCGGCCGAGGAGGAGGACCACCGCGCGGAGCGCCATTTCCAGGGCGAAACGCGCGTCCGGGTCGCGCAGCACCTGGCCGTACAGCGGCTCCAGCGCGTCGAGGCGCTCGCGCACCTGCCCGGTGGTGGTGCCCAGTCCAGCGGCGATCGCGGCCACCTCGCCACCGCCGCGGATCCACCACAGCAGCGTCTCGGCCAGCGGGAGCCAGCCGTCCGGGTCGAGCGCGATCAACCGGCCGAGGTGGCGTTCAACCAGTTCCAGCACCAACGCCTCATCGCTGAGCAGCAGGACGCTGGGCAGGTGGTCGCCGCACCAGGTCACCCGGCGATCCGGCAGCAGCCCCTGCCGCACCAGCGCCGAGGTCCGCCTGGCCCACCGCAGCGCGTTCGGGGCGTCGTGCAACGCCACCGGCCCGGTGACCACCAGCCGCCGTCCGGCGAAGGCGGAATCCCAGTCGACGACCACGTCGGCGGGGACCAGCACGCACGGCTCGCCCGCCTCCAGGTCGGCCAATCCGCCGGTCGGGACCTCGAACTCGCCCACCGGCCGGTCGGCGACCGCGACGACCACGTCCGGCGGCAGCGGCCACCGCGCGGCCACCGCCGCCTCTTCCAGCGCGGCGGCCGGTGCCAACGGCTCGTCCACCAGCAGGCCGAGCAACCGGCGGCGATGACGGGCCAGCGCCCTGAGATCGACCTCGGCCGCCAGGTAACCGTCGACGGCGGAGTTCGCCAGGGCGTCGACGTGGGCGATGATCTCCTCACCGAGCAGGGTCAACGTCCCGCGCGGAATCTGCGCGCGTTCGCCGACGGTCATGAACCTCCGCAGGCTCAGCCGCGCCCCGATGCGGTAGGCCCGGTGCAGGCCGTCCAGGCTCCGACCGGCCAGCATCTCGTTGCGCCCCAACGCCCGGTGGGTGTGCTCGCACCGCTGTTGGGGGCTGCCGCGGGCGATGCGCTCGATGAACCCGTGCAGCGACTCCGCCACACCGCAGCTGAGCGAGCCCACCCGGTCGGGGCCGACCGGCGGCCCGAGCTCGGGAATCTCGCGCCGGATCTCGTCGAGGATGCGCGCGGCCAGGTCGTCGACCTCCGGCCGGAGCAGCCCCGCCAGCCACCGCGGCAGGGTCTGCACCTGTGCGATCTCGGTGGACGTCGCGCTCATCGGCCACTCCCTCGGAGCCGGTCACGAACTGCCTGCTGTCGAGCAAGAAGAGCCTACTGGCGAGCACCGGGAGTCCGAACGGTCTTCTCGCGCGGCCGTCGGAGATGCTCAGCGGGAGCAGAGGAACGCCCGCCGGAATTAGCAGCGGTATCACAACAGCGGGCCCGGTGCGGAACGGGCGCTTGCCGCTTCGCACCGCAGCGGATTGAGTGGGAGGTCATCCGGGATCTCCGGGCACACCGCGCCCCACACCGATTGGACTTCCTGTGAACGCCTTTTCGCACGCCTGGCGCAGATCCGCGCGAACAGCTCACGGGCTGCGCGTGATGGCCCGCGCCGGAATGGTCCACGGACTCGCTCTCGGTCGAGCGCTGGGCGCGCTCAAGGAGGTGCGCCGCTGGGGGCCGCTGGTGAGCAGCGTGCGCTACTCCGCCCGCAACCACCCGGACTCGATCGCGCTCGTCGACGAGATCGGCCCGCTCACCTACCGCGAGCTCGACCTGCGGTCGACCGCGCTGGCCGCGGCCCTGCACGCGCGCGGGCTCCGCGCCGGAGCGACCGCAGCGGTGCTGTGCCGCGATCACCGCTGGATGATCGAGTCGATGCTGGCCTGCGGCAAGCTCGGCGCGCACGTGCTGCTGCTCAACACCGGGTTCGCCGGGCCGCAGCTGGCCGACGTGCTGGAACGCGAGCGGGCCGAAGTGCTCATCCACGACGAGGAGTTCACCGAGGTCACCGCCGCGGCTGGCGCCAAGCTGCCCCGCTACCTCGCTTGGCCCGGCTACGAACCCGTCCGCCCCGGGCCGCCCGCGCTGGAAACGCTGATCGCCGAGCGCCCCGAACCGAAGGCGGAGGCGCCGCCGCGGCCGGCCACCGTCGTGCTGCTGACCAGCGGCACCACCGGGTTGCCCAAGGGCGCCAAGCGGGAGGTCCGCTCCGGAACCACCGCTGCCGACTTCCTGGACCGGATCCCGCTGCGCGCCCAGGAATGCACCTTCATCGCCGCACCGGTGTTCCACGCGATCGGATTCTCCCAGCTGACCCTGGGATTCGCCCTCGGGTCCACTGTGGTCGTCAACCGGCGGTTCGACGCCGAGGAAGTGGCGCACGCCGTGGAGCGGAACCGGTGCTCGGCGCTGGTTCTCGTGCCGACGATGCTGCGGCGGATGCTCGATCACCACGGCGAGGCGCTGCGGGAACGGCTGGCGACCGTGCGAGTGCTGCTGGTCTCCGGGTCACCGCTGCAACCGTCGCTGGCCGAGCGGGCGCAGGAGGTGCTCGGCGACGTCCTCTACAACCTCTACGGTTCCACCGAGGCGGCCGTGGTGTCGGTGGCGACCCCGGAGGAGCTGCGCACCGCTCCGGGCACCGTCGGCCGAGCACCGCGCACCTGCGCGCTCCGGCTCTACGACGAGAGCGGAGCGGAGATCACCGAACCGGACGTGTCGGGCCGCGTCTTCGCCGGAGGCGCGCTGGCGTTCACCGGCTACACCGACGGCAACCGGGGAGCGCGCCGCAGCGGACTGGTGAGCACCGGCGATCTGGGGCACTTCGACCGCAACGGGCTGCTGTTCCTCGACGGCCGGGCCGACGACATGATCATCTCCGGTGGGGAGAACGTCTTCCCGGTCGAGGTCGAGAACCTGATCGCCCGGCACTACCAGGTCAAGGACGTCGCGGTCGTCGGGGTGCCGGACGAGGACTTCGGGCAGCGGCTGCGCGCCTTCGTCGTGCCCATCCCGGGATCCGGCCTGCGGCCCGAGGAGATCACCGACTACGTGCGCGCTTCGCTGGCCCGGCACAAGGTCCCGCGCGAGGTGGTGCTGGTCGACCAGGTGCCGCGCAACGCCACCGGCAAGGTGCTGCGGCGGGCGCTCATCGACCCGCGGCGCTGAGCGCAGCAGCCCGAAACCCGTTGCCGGTACCGGGAATTTCCGGTGCCAGCAGCGCCCTGTTCAGCGCCGTCGCGCCGGTGACCGCCGCTGCCGCTCGACCTCGGCGATGATCCAGCGCACCGGATACCCGCCGTCGTCGGCGTGGTGCTGCGCGCGCGGCACCCGGCGCCAGCGCCGGGTCAACGCACTGCCCGCAGCGGCTCCCAGCGCGTTGAGCAGCACGTCGTCGGTGGAGGTGACCCGGCCGCTGACCAGCAGCAGCTGCGTCAGCTCGATCCCGGCGGAGACCGCCAGCGCCGCCAGGAACACCTTCGGCGTGCGGCTCAGCCAGCGCACCCGCATCGGCGCCAGCACCCCGAACGGCAGCAGGAGCAGCAGGTTCCCGGTCAGCTGCAACCACGGCAGCAGGTCACCGGGCTCGGCGCGCAAGGCCACCAGCACGTCGGCGCCGGGCTGCAGTTCGATCCGCGATCCGGTCCCGGACTGCGGGGCGAACACGATGCCCCCGATGAGCACCGCGCTGTAGACCAGCGCGGCGTCCACGAACGGGTCGCGCGGCTGCGACCGAGAACCGACGAAGGTCCGCAGCACCAGCGAGACTGCGGTGGTCAGCACCGCCAGCGGAACCGGCGCGCACACCACCGGGAGGATGCCGTCCACGATCGCTGGAAGCTGGTCCACGAACACGCCCCGTCATCAGTGCCGCTCTCGAACTGCCCCCGGCCCGACTGCCGGATGACGGGCCTCGCCGCGGCCGGAGACCTCCTCCGGAGCACGCCTCAGCGAGCCCGCACACCGGTGATGCGCCACCTCCCGCCGATCTCCTCGGCGGTCACGCTCAGCTGCGCCCCACCCGAGCTGCTCTCCCCGGTATCCCCGCGGGTGGCGAGCTGGTCCAGGAAGACCACGACGTGCGCCCGCGATCCCTCCAGCGAGCGCACACCGGACGCTGCGACGCGGGATCTGAGCGTGAGCTGTTCCTGCTCGCGCACCGGCGCGAAGAGCCGCTCGTACTCGGCGACCGCCGGGCCCCCGAAGGCCTCGGCCACCGCGCGGCGCGTCGGCTCCGGGTCGTCGTGGCGGTAGGAGAACGCCGCCTCCAGCGCCGCGCCGACCTGATCGCGCACGGCAGCGGTGCGGGCGGCGTCGACGAGCGCCTCGTTGCCGGTACCGCGCGGCTGCACCGCGAACCAGCAACCCAGTCCGCTGAGGACGATGGCCAGCATCGCCAGGAACTGGGAGATCCGCAGGCGCAGCAGCACGATCCCGCGCTGCGGCCACCAGTGCCCGCCCACTCCTGCTCCCCTCATGGTGCGGCGACGGCCACCTGGCCGATCGCGCCGAGCTTCCAGCCCGCTCCGGTGCGGACGAGCCGCGCCTCGATGCGGTCGACCTTGCGCCCCGGCGGCGCCCCCTCCCGGGAGATCTCGACCTCCACCGAGGCGATGACCACCGCGGTCCCGGCCACCTCGTCCAGTTCGGTCACCGCCGCGTCCAGCACCCCCGCCCCGGTGGCCGCCGCCGTCCCGGCGAGCCGTCGCACGGCGTCCCCGCGCTGCCGCGCGAGATCGTCGTGCAGCGCACCGGTCGAGATCGCCAACCAGCGGTCGAAACCCTCCTCGGCACGCCGGGAATCGAGCGTGTTGAACGCCACCACCGCCTGCTCCCCCGCTCTCAGCGCGTCGTCCCGCGCCACCTCCCGGGCTCGGGACGAGGCCCACCACGCCCATCCCGCCGTCGCGGCGAACACCGCCGACAGCACGACCAGAGCGGTGGCCACGACCACCGGCCAGCGGCTCGTCCACAGTGGAGCTCTCATCGCGGCACCGGCACGTTCTGCGATCCCCGCACACCGGTCGGGTCGCCGTAGGGCAAGGTGCAGGCGGCGTCGAGGTTCAGCGGCGCTCCCGGCGAGACGTCGAGCCCGTCGCGGTAAGGCGTGCCCTCGTATCCGCTGTTGCAGGGCGGCGGGTCGAAGAAGGTCAACGACAGGCCGAAGTGCGCGCCGCCGGGGCGCACCGCCGACTCCCCGGCCGCGACCGCTCGCGGCCCCATCACCAGCAGCTGGCGCAACCCGGACCGGCGGATCTCGACCACGTCCGCGGTGGTCAGCAGGTTCGCCATCAGCACGCCCATCCGGGGGCCGGTGTCCCGCAGCACCGAGCTGACCTCCCGAGCGGCTGGCGGGATCGCGGTGATCAGGCCGCGGATGTCGCCGTCGGAACGGCGCACCTGACCGGCCAGCAGCCGGGCCTGCGCGCCGAAGTCCCGGATCGCGTCGGCGTGTTCCAGCTGGGTGCGCAGCACCACCTCGGCGTCGCCGATCAGGCTGGTGGTCTGCGGCACGTGGTCGGTGGCGGCCCGGACGAACTCGATGCCGTTGTCCAGCAGCCCCTCCAGGTGCGGCCCCGCCCCGGAGGTCGCCTCGTGCAGTTCGTCGACGACGGTGCGCAGTTCCTCCCGGGGCACGGAGGACACGAAGGAGTCCAGGTTGGCCAGCACCGAGTCCACCGGCAGCGGGATGGCGGTGTCGCTCTCCTCGATCACCGACCCCTCCCGCAGCACCGGGCCCGAGGGGCGGCGCGGGCGCAGGTCGACGTACTGCTCCCCCGCCGCCGACCGGTTGGCCACCACCGCCTCGGTGTCGGCCGGGACCGACGTGCCGGATTCGAGGAGCAGATCGGCTTCCACCCCGGTGGCGGTCAGCCGCAGCTGCCCGACCCGGCCGACCGGCACCCCCCGGTAGGTGACCTCGGCGTTGGTGAAGATGCCGCCGGACTTGGCGAACCGGGCGCGCACCGTGTAGCCGTCGTCGCGCACCAGCTCGTGCAGCCCCGCGTAGTTCGCGCCCACGTAGCTGACGCCGAGCAGGGCGATCACCAGGAACAGCGTGACCTGCCTGCGGACGACCCCGCTCAGCATCAGCCGCCACCTCCCCCGGTCGTGCGGGCGTCGAAGTTCAGGTAGGAGTTGAGGTAGTCGCCCCGGACGGCGTTGAGCGCCTCGTCGGGGAACGGGAAGGTCAGCAGCGTCTGCATCGCCTCCGGCAGCGCCGCACCGGATTCGGCGAGCCGGCGCAGCGTCGGTTCCAGGGCGCGCAGGTCGGCGACCAGGTCGTCCTTGCCCCGGTTGACGGTGTCCACGGTGACGTCGCTGAGCTCGGCCAGCGACTTGAGCAGGCCCACCAGCGCCTCCCGCTGCTGCGACAGCGCCGCCACGCCCGGGGGCAGATCGGTGAGCGCGGTGCGGATCAGCGGTTCCTCCCCGTCCAATGTGGCGGAGAGCCGGTTGACGCCGTCCAGCGCCCGGGTGATCTCGGCGCGGTGCTCGTCGAGCCCGCCGATGAAGGTGTCGAGGTTGCCCAGCAGTTCCCGAGCCGCGGTCTCGTTGCCGCCCAAAGCGTCGTTGAGCTCCTGGGTGATGTTCTGGATCTGGCCGATTCCGCCGCCGTTGAGCAGCAGGGACAGCGCACCGAAGACCTCCTCGACCTCCGGGCTGCGGTCGGTGCGGTCGGCGGCGATGCGCGCCCCGTCGGCGAGCTCGCCCCGCGGCGACTCCAGCTCCGGCGGCGCCAGCTCCACGAACTTCTCGCCGAGCAGGCTGGACTGGCGCAGCCGCGCGACGGCGTTGGCGGGCAGCTGGACGTCACCGTTGAGCACCAGGCCGACCAGCGCGGTGCGCCCGTCCGGCGCCAGCTCGATGCGCTCGACCTTGCCGACCGCGACGTCGGCGACCTTGACGCTGGACTGCGGCACGAGGTCGAGCACGTCGGGGAAGGCAACGGTGACCCGGTAGCCGTGGCTGCCGACGTCGGGGCCGCCCGGCAGCGGGACGTCGTAGAGCCCGTTGTGCCCGCAGCCAGCTGCGATCAGCAGCACCAGCACCGCTACCACCGCTCGCAACCGCCGCATCAGCGCTGCCCTCCCGCGCTCGGCAGCGGCAGGACCGGGCCCTGCGCCGCGAACTCCAGCAGGTTGCCGCGCGCCTCGATGAGCCCGGTCCGCGGGTTGTAGGCCTCGACCACGTTGGTCAGCGCGTTCGGCGCGGTGTCCAGCGCTTCGGCCACCGACTGCTTCTGGTCGGCCAGGATCCGGCTGATCGCCGCGAGCTTGTCCACGTTGGAGTGGATCCGGCCCCGGTTGTCCCGGATGAAGTCGCGCACCGCGGTCACCGCGTCGTCGAGCTCGGCCAGCGCGGCGCCGAGGTCGTCGCGGTCGGCGGCCAGCACCTCGGTGATCGAGGACAGCTGTTCCAGCGCGTGCCCCGCCTGCTCGTCGTTGGCGGCCAGCACCGCGGTGAAGGCGCTGAGCTCGTCCACCGTGGTGAACAGATCTCCCTTGGAGTCGTTGAGGGTCCGGGCCAGGTCGCCGAGCTGGCGGATGCTCTCGCCCAGCGGAGCGCCGTTCCCGGCCAGCGTCCGGGCGCTCTGCCGCAGCAGTTCGCTCACCGCGCCGTCGGCGTTGGCGCCCTCCGGGCCCAGCGCGGTGGTGAGCTGGTCGAGACTGGTGAACAGCTGGTCCAGCTCCACCGGGGTCGCGGTTCGGCTCACCGGGATCTGGGCGCCGTCGGGCAGTTCCGGGCCCCCGGTGCGGACGGAGGCGAGCTGGACGTAGCGGTCGGCGACGACGCTCGGCGTGACGATCAGCGCGGTGGCCTCGGCCGGTACTGGCACGTCGGCGTCCACCGTCATCGTCACCGCCACGTGATCACCGCGCGGGACCACCGAGTCCACGGTGCCCACGGTCACGCCCAGGACCCGGACGTCGGACTGCGGGTAGATGCCGACCGCGCTGGTGAAGTGCGCGGTGATCCGCTTGCCGCCGCTGCCCGCCAGCGCGAACCAGCCCGCGCCGGCCAGCAACGCGGCCACCGCGATCGCGATCCACCACTTCCGCCCGCGCATCAGCGACCTCCTGCTCTCGGCGGGGTGCAGCTCCCGGAGGGGCTGGGGACCAGCCCGCAGATGTAGGTGTCGACCCAGCGGCCGTTGCCGACGGCGTTGCCGATCATCCGGTAGAACGGCCCGGCCCGGACCAGGCTCTCGGTCAGCCTGTCCTGGTTGCGCTGCAGCACGGTGCTGACCCGCTCCAGCTGGTCGAGGGCGGGCCCCAGGGTCCGCTGGTTGTCGGCCACCAGTCCCTTGAGCTCCACGGCCAGGTTCCGGGTGCCGGTGAACAGCTTGCCGATGGCCTCGCGGCGGGCGTTGAGCTCGGTGAGCAGCCGGTCGCCGTCGCGGATCAGCGACTCGAAGGCCGCGCTGCGGTCGCCCAGCGTCGTGCTGATCCGCGCGGTGTTGTTCAGCAGGTTCGTCAGCTCCTCGTCACGGGAGGCCAGCGTGTGCGACAGCGCGGAGAGGCCGTCGAACGCCGCCCGGACGTCCTGCGGCGTCGAGGCGCTCAAGGTCGCCGACAGGGTGCGGAAGCTCTCCGCGAGCTGGGCGGTGTCGATGGCACCGGCCGCCTCGGCCAGGTCGCCGAAGGCGTCGTTGACGTCGTACGGCGAGGTGGTGCGCTCGCGCGGAATGACCTCGTCCGGGTCGAGCTCGGCCGAACCGACCGGGTCGAGCACCAGGTTCTTCTGCCCCAGCAACGTCTTGATCCTGATGGCGGCGCTGGTGCGGTCGCCCAGCCAGACGTCCTCGACGCGGAAGGCGACCCGCACCCGGTCCCCGGCCAGCGCCACGTCGCGGACCTCGCCGACCTTCACCCCGGCCACCCGCACCTCGTCGCCCGGTTTGAGCCCGGCGGCCTCGTCGAACTCGGCCGCGTAGGTGGTGCCACCGCCGATGACCGGCAGCTCGTCGGAGAAGTAGGTGCCCAGCCCCAGCAGGGTCATCAGCAGCGCGCCGACGATGCCGACGGCGACCGGGTCGCGTTGCCGGAACGACTTCACCGCAGGCACCTCGCTTGCTCGACGGGACGCCCGACCGGCGGGCCGCCCGGGGCGGGCGCGGCGTCGGAGGACACCGAGCACAGGTAGAAGTTCAGCCACGACCCGTAGGAGGCGATCCGGCCCAGCCGCTCGTACTTGACCGGCAGGTTGTGCAGGAACCGCTCGAAGGTCGGGGTGTTGTCGGCCAGGCCCTTCGCCAGGTCCCCGAGGGCGACGATGTCCTGGCGCAGCGGCTCGCGCCCCTCGGCCAGCAGCGCGGCCGTGCTGGAGCTGAGCTCGCCCAGACCGCCGATCGCCTCGCCGATCGGCTCGGCGTCGGCCGCCAGGCCCCGCACCAGCTGCTGGGTGGTGGTCACCAGGGTGCCCAGCTGGTCGCCCTTGCCGTTGATGGTGTCCAGCACCCGGTTGAGGTTGGCCACGACCTCGCCGATCACCCGATCCCGGTCGGCCAACGCGGACGTCAGCGACGCGGTGTGCCGCAGCACGCTGTCGACGGTGCCGCCTTCGCCTTGCAGCACCTGCACGATCTCGAAGGACAGCTGGTTGACGTCCTGCGGGGACAGCGCCTGGAACAGCGGTTTGAAGCCGTTGAACATCGCGGTCAGGTCCACCGCCGGGCGGGTGCGCTCCAGCGGGATGCGGCCGCCGGGCGGCAGGACGCCGTCCACCGGTCGCGGCCCCTGGTCCAGCGCCAGGTAGCGCTGGCCCACCACGTTGCGGAAGCGGATCGCGGCGGTGACGTGCCGCGACAGCTGGCGGCGCGCGTCGACCGCGAAGGTGACCTCCGCGAACCGGCGGTCGGCGACCTCGACCTCGGTGACCTCGCCGATGCGCACCCCGGCCATCCGCACGTCGTCACCGGGGTTCAGCGACGTCGCGTCGGTGAACCTGGCGGTGTAGGTGGCCTGGTCGCCGATGCCGCGGTTGGCGATGGTCACCGCCAGCACCGAGGTGGCCAGCACCGTCACCACCAGGAACACCGCACCTTTGACCAGCGGTCCGAGCAGTCCTCTCATCGCGGTCGCACCTCCGGTCCGCGCAGCAGCGGGCCGACCAGCAACGTGCCCCAGTCCGGCACGTGCGCGGGCGGGACGCCCGGCGCCACCAGATCGGTGACGAGTCGCCGTTCCTGCGGCGAGTTCGCCGCAGGCACCCCGCCCGCGGGGCCGCTACCGGGCGGGTAGCACTCCGGGCCGCCGGCGGCGTCGTAGACCGGGTCGTCGCGGCCCGGCAGGTACTTGCCCCGGGCGGGCTGGGCGGTCAGGTTCACGTGCAGACCGGGCTCGCCGGTGCCCTTGCCGAGCACCCGCTCCATCCGCGGGGTGAAGCGGTTGACCGCGTCGAACAGGCACGGGAACTCCGGGGAGTACTCGCCGAGCAGCTCCAGAGCGGGGCGGCTGGACTCGGCGAGCCCGGTGAACTCGTCGCCGTGCTCCCGGACGAACCCGGTGAGCTCGTCGGAGGCGGCGGTGCCGTCGCGGTACAGCGCGGCCAAGTCCGCCCGCTGCTCGTCGATCGTGCGACCGGTCACCGACAGGTCGGCCAGCGCCCGCAGGATGTCGGGCGCGGCGGTGTCGTAGACACCGGACACGTCGGCCAGCGCGCTGATGTCCGAGCGCAGCTGCGGCAGCAGCGGATTGGCCTGGTGCAGCAGGTCGTTGAGCCTGCGCACGCTGTCGCCCAGCGGTTCGCCCCGGCCGTCGAGGGCCAGCGACACCGACCCCAGGGAGGCCGCCAGCTTCTCCGGTTGCACCGCGCGCAGCAGCGGCAGCGCGTTGCTCAGCACCCGTTCCAGCTCGATGGCGTTCTCCGAGCGGTCCTGCTCGATGACGTCGCCGTCGGACAGCGGTCGGCGGGCCGGTTCGGCGGGCAGCACCAGGTCGACGTAGCGCTCGCCGAACAGGGTCTTCGGCACCAGCCGGGCGGAGACGTTGCGCGGCAGCTGGTGCAGGGTCGCCGGGTCCATCGCCAGCTCCAGCTCGGCGCCGCCGCCGCGGGTGCGCACCGCCCGGACGGTGCCGAAGGGCACGCCGCGCACCTTGACCTCGGCGTTGGGTTCCAACTGGTTGCCGATCCGGTCAGTGCGCAGCGTCACCAGGCTCACCTGGACGAACCGCTTGTCGTAGACCGCGACCGCCAGCCACAGCACCAGCGCCATGATCACCAGCAGCGCGATTCCGGCCAGCTGCGTGCGAATCCGGCTCATCCGGCCACCTTCACCGTCGTGTTCGCACCCCAGATCGCCAGGCTCAGCAGCAGATCCAGCACGCTGATGAGCACGATCGAGGTGCGCACCGCGCGGCCGACGGCCACCCCGACCCCGGCCGGGCCGCCGCGGGCGCGGTACCCGTAGAAGCAGTGCGCGAGGATCACCGCGACGCTGAAGACCAGCACCTTGCCGAACGACCAGAGCACGTCCTCGGGCGGCAGGAACAGCGAGAAGTAGTGGTCGTAGGTGCCGCCGGACTGCCCGAAGAACCACACGGTGACCTGCCGCGAGGCCACGTAGGAGGTCAGCAGGCCGATGACGTACAGCGGGACCACCGCGACGAACCCGGCCACGATCCGCGTCGTCACCAGGTACGGCAGGCTGCGCACCGCCATCACCTCCAGCGCGTCGATCTCCTCGGAGATCCGCATCGCCCCCAGCTGCGCGGTGAAACCGGCGCCGACGGTGGCCGACAGCGCCAGCCCGGCCACCAGCGGCGCGATCTCGCGGGTGTTGAAGTAGGCGGTCATGAACCCGGTGAGGGTGGAGATGCCGATCTGGTTGAGCGCGCTGAAGCCCTGCAACCCCACCGTGACGCCGGTGAACACGCACATGCCGAGGATCACGCCGATGGTGCCGCCGATGACGGCCAGCGCCCCGCTGCCGAAGGTGACCTCGGCCAGCAGCCGCACCACCTCCCGGAAGTGGCGGCGCACCGCAAGCGGCGCGGCGCTCAGCGCCCGCAGGTAGAACAGCAGCTGGTCGCCGAGTCCGAACAGGAGGTCGCCGGGCCGGCGCAGGGCGAGCCGGGCGCGCTGACGGATGGTGGTCACGTCTCACGTCCCCTTCGCCGGTACGAGTTGCAGGTACAGCGCGGTGATCACGGTGTTGACGAAGAACAGCAGCAGGAAGGTGATCACCACCGACTGGTTCACCACGTCGCCGACGCCCTTCGCCCCGCCTCGGGGATTCATGCCCCGGTAGGCGGCCACGACCCCGGCCGAGAAGCCGAACACCAGCGCCTTGAACGTCGAGACCCACAGGTCGGGCAGCTGCGCGAGCGCGTTGAAGCTGGCCAGGTAGGCGCCCGGGGTGCCGCCCTGCACGACCACGTTGAAGAAGTAGCCACCGGCCACGCCCACGACGCTGACCAGACCGTTGAGCAGCACCGCGGCCAGCATCGCCGCCAGCACCCGCGGCACGACCAGCCGCTGCACCGGGGAGACGCCGAGCACCTCCATCGCGGCGATCTCCTCGCGGATGGTGCGCGAACCGAGGTCGGCGCAGATCGCCGAGCCGCCCGCACCGGCGACGACCAGCGTGGTGACGATCGGGCTGGCCTGCTGCACGACCGCCAGCACGCTGGCCGCGCCGTTGAACGACTTCGCGCCGATCTGGGCCGTCAACGTGCCCAGCTGCAGCGAGATCACCGCGCCGAACGGGATCGCCACCAGGATCGCCGGGGTGATGGACACGCTGGCCAGCAGCCAGAACTGCTGGACGAACTCGCGGAACTGGAACGGTCGCCGCACCAGCAGCACCGCCACGTCCAGGCCGAGCGCGAACATGCGGCCGAACTCGCGCACCGCCGCCGTCGCGCGCGCCGCGACAACTCCGGTCATCGGTGATCACGCCCCTTCCGGCGGGCAGTTCTGGTCCCGGAAGCAGCGCAGCACCAGGTTGGTGCGCAAGGTGTTGCCGGGTCCGGAGATCAGGCCGGTCAGCAGCGGGTCGAGGTCCTCGGTCGCGCCGCACCCGGTGAACGGGGGGATGTCGTAGGTGGTCTCGACCGGCGTCGGCGGCACGCCCTGGGGGTCGTTGCGGAAGATCAGCTTGCCCTGGATGCGGATCGCCGCCGGGCTCGCGGTCCGGCAGTCCGGCCCGACGTCCAGCGGGATGCCGTCGACGGCGACCGCGCGCAGCGCGATGGTCACCGGGATGGTGGTGTCGACCTCGCCGACGACATCACCGTCGACGAACTGGATGTTCTTGAGGTTGCCGGTGGTCCCGCCGCCCTGCACCAGTTCGACGGTGCTGGTCACCGGCGCGAAGCCGAAGGTGACGAAGTAGCCCTCTGCCGCGGGCAGCTGCACCGTCCCGGTGATCGGGTAGGGCGCCTGGAGCACCGCCCTGGCGTCGAACCGGCCCCGGCCGATCGACAGCTCCGAGCCGAGCTTGGCGATCCGGGTGACCGAGTCGTCGATCCAGTACGACACCGGCAGCCCGGCGGGCGCGGCGGGCGCGGGCAGCGGTTCGGGGTCCGCTCCCGGCCCGGCCGCGCCCGCCACCGGCACCTCGGCGAGCACTGCGGGCGCTGCGGCCCCGGGGTCGCAGGCCACGCCGGATGCCGGTTCGCGGAGGCTCAGAGCGGCGGTCACGCCGTGCAGTTCGAAGCTCACGTCACCCTGCGCGGTGACTTCGGGCGAGTCCGCGCGGGCCTCGACCCGGAGGCCGCCGACCGCGGGCAGGGCGGTCTCGGCCAGGGGCACGGGTCCGGTGGACAGGTCGTGCACCTGACCTCCGGTGCGCGCGGCCAACCGGATGGTGACGGCGCCACCGATTCGGCTGATCCCGTTGTCCCGCAACGCGTTCACCAGTTCCGGGGCGAGCTCCAGCACGGCGGTCAGACCGGTGGCGCGCACCGGCCGCCCGCGCGGCACCGAGGTCGGGAAGGTCGCCGCCACCACCGCCGGAACCCGCTCCGCCCCGTGCGGGAAGGCGCACTCGGTCGTGGTGCCGCGCGACACCGGCTCGGCAGTCGCCACGACCCCGCTCGCACCGGCCGCGGTCACGATGGCGGCGGTGGCGAAGGCGGCGGCGCGCGGCACGACCGAACTCGGAGTCCACATCAGACCGAATGTCCCCTCGACGGGAGAGTTCCTGAATTCGCCGCGGTTTTCCGACGGCGCGACGGGACGTTACCGACCTCTCGAGAACGGCGACAAGGAGGAATCCGCCCCGCTGCGGGGATTTGTCATCCGCATGACTGCCCGCACCGGGACGGCACGTTCGCGGAGCACAACTCCGCCTCCGCACCGCACCGGTTCGCGCACCCCGGTGCTAAGAACCCGTCGGCGAACTGCGACGCGGATGACTAGTACCGGCATCGCCCGCTCCGCAACACTGCCCGGGGCAGCAGCGAACCTCCCCTCATCGCCCGGTGGCCGCGAGAAGGCGCCCGGCACCGATCGGAAGGCATCGCCTGCGCCGCAATGCCACCGAGCCCGTTCCCCCGGGGCACCGCCGCGCAAGCCGAGTCGGAACGAGCTCACCGGAACCGCGGACCGAAGGAGTCGAACATGCGGCGGGTTCTCGCAGCTGCGGCAGCACTGGCCATCCTCTGCGGTGCGGAGACGCCCGCGCTGGCCGGTGCTCCGCCGCGCGCTGGCGCACCCTGTTCAGCCACCGACGAGGAGATCTACGCGCCTCCGGCGCAGCTTCCGGGCCGACCGGGCGACGTGCTCGCCTGCACCCCGGCGCAGTTCCCGAAGATCCCAGGCGAGATACCGATGCGCGCCTGGAAGGTGCAGTACCAGTCGACCGACGTGCGCGGAGCCCCGGTCGCGGTGTCGGGCATGGTCGCCGTCCCGGAAGCCGCCTGGCCCGGCCCCGGGCCTCGCCCGGTGGTGGCGTTCAACCCCGGAACCGTCGGGCTGGGTCCGCAGTGCGCGTACTCCAAGCAGATGTCGGGGGCCTACGACGACGCCTACGAGCTCGACCAGCTGGCCGCCGCCCTCCAGGCCGGATACGCCGTGGTGGCCACGGACGGGGTCGGCTACCTCGACGGCCAGCAGCACACCTACATGGTCGGGCACAACGCCGGGCACGCCCTGCTCGACTCGCTGCGAGCCGCTTCGCGGCTGCCCGGATCCGGCATCGACCCAGCAGCGCCCGCGGCGTTGTGGGGTTACTCGGAGGGCGGCCAGGCGGCGTTGTGGGCGACCCAGCTCGCCGCGTCCTACGCACCGGAACTCCCGCTGGTCGGCACCGCCGCGGGCGGGGTTCCCGGCGACCTGCGCATGGTCGGCAACGAGCTCAACGGCAGCCGGTTCGCCGGGTTCGCCGCCGCCGCGCTGGTCGGGTTCCACGCCGGGTACCCCGAGATGCCGTTCGACGAGCTGCTCAACGACGACGGCCGGGAGGCGGTGGCCAGGCTCGGCGCCAGCTGCCTGGTGGACACCATCTTCGGCTTCTCCGGCGAACGCGTGGAGGACTACACGCTGGACGGGCTCACCATCGACGAGATCTACGCCCTGCCCGGACCGGACGGCACCACCTGGGGACAGCTGGCCGACCGGCACCGGCTCGGCGACGGCATCGGCACGCCGGGATCCGGTGCGCGCTACGAGATCGCGATCCCGGTCATGCAGTACCGGGGCGCCGACGAGCAGATCATCCCGGTGCTGACCGAGGAGCGGACCCGCGACGCCTACTGCCGCGCGGGGGTGCCGACCCGGTGGAAGCCCGACGTCGACGGCGACCACCTGATCGCCGCCAAGGCCGCGATCCCCGACGTGCTGGCGTTCTTCGCCGACCGGTTCGCCGCGAAGCCACCCGCTGACGACTGCTGAGCGGACCGGGGAGCCGCCCGGGTTCCCCGGCCCCGATCGACCCGCTGGTGGTGATCGCGTGCTCGACCCGCCGTCCTCGACGCCCGTCGGCTACGACTCGCTGACCGCGCCGGCCCACGCCGACGCCGGCCGGGCTCGGCGGTTGTGGGAACTGCTGCCCAGCGGCCTGGCCGGGGTGTTCCGGCCCAAGGTCGCCGACGTCACCGGCGAGGTGGTGCGCGAGATCCAGCAGTCGTTGCCGGAGTACACCGGTCGGCTGGAGGGCGAGTTCGGCAGCACCGTCGCGCTCGGCGTGCAGCAGGCCATCCACCACTTCCTGGACCGGCTGGGCAACCCGGCCCAGGGCCACGAGGACCGCAGCCGGGTGTTCTACCAGCTCGGCAGGCACGAGATGCAGCAGGGCCGCAGCCTGGACATGCTGCAGCGGGCCTACCGGGTCGGTGCTCGGATCGCCTGGCGGCGCACCTCGTCGGTCGGCATCCGGGCAGGCATCCCGGTCAGCACCCTGTGCCTGCTCGCCGAGGCGATCTTCGCCTACATCGACGAGCTCTCGGCGCTGTCGATAGCGGGTTACACCGCCGCGCAGGCCGAAGCCACCGGGACGCTGCAACGCAGGCGGCGCCGACTGCTCGACCTGATCCTCGCCAGCCCGCCCAGCGCACCGCACGTGCTGGCCGAGTGCGCCGAGAGCGCGCGCTGGCCGCTGCCGGACCGGGTGGTGGCGGTGGCGCTGGAACCGGTGGAGGACGACGCGGCGGTCCCCGCACTCGGTGACGGGGTGCTGGTGAACTTCGAGGACGCGGCCCCGTGCCTGGTCGCACCGCACCGCAGTCCCGTGCTCGCGCAAGGGGTTCCGGGGTGGCACGCCGCGGTCGGACCGGCGACGCAGATCCGCCACGCCTCCGACTCGCTGCGCTGCGCGCGGCGCGCGTTGGACCTGGCCCGCCACGGCGTGCTGCCCTCGGCACCGGTGCTGCACTGCGACCAGCACCTGCTCGAACTGTGCCTGTTCGACGATCCGCTCCTGCTCGGCGAACTGGTCTCGGCGACCCTGGCACCGCTGGCACCGCTGGCGGCCAAGCAGCAGCGCAAGTTGTCGGAAACGTTGCTGGTGTGGCTGGAAGCGCGCGGGAACGTCCGCGAAGTCGCGCAGCGGTTGTCGCTGCACCCGCAGACCGTGCGCTCGCGGCTCCAGCAGCTGGAGGACTTGTTCGGTCCCCGGCTGCAAGATCCGCTGCACCGCTTCGACCTGATGCTCGCCCTGCGCGCGCGACGATCGACCGACTAGCGCCGCATCGCGTTCCGCACCAACGGGTTTCCGGCGGCCCCCACCGGAGCCAGGCGTTTCCGGGTCACCGGTTCAGCAGGCGTTCGGCGCGCAGCGACACCTCCAGGCTGAGGCGCTCATCAGGGTCGTTGAGGCGGTCGCCGAAAAGGCGCTCCAGCTGGTGCATCCGGTAGCGGATCGTCTGCGGGTGCACGCCGAGGCGTTCGGCGAGCTCCGGCGCGCTGCCCCGGGACTGCAACCAGGCGAGCAGCGTCTCGGTCAGCCGCGCTCGCTGCTTGACGGTCAGGCCGTCGAGCGGCGCGAGACTGCGCGCGCTGAGCTCGCGGATCAGGAACTCGTCGTTGAGCAGCCACAGCGTCGTGAGGTGGTCGGTGCAGCAGGTGACCGGCGCGCTGGGCAGGATCCCGCGCTGCACGAGCCCGATGACCCGGCGCGCCCAACGCAACGACAGGGCAGCCTCGCTGAGGCGCACGTGCGGGCCGATCGCCGCGCGCCAGCCGCGCAGTCCGCTCTCCAGCGCGGCAACGTCGGTGATCTGCCCGGCGACGAGCAGGCACGGCTCGGCCCCTTCGAGGTCGACGAGCACGTCCGCGTCGATCGAGGGCGTGCTGCGCGCGTGCTGGTCGGCGATCGGTTCCAGCGCGATCATCGTGACCCACTCCGGCAGCTTCCAGCGGGCGTTGTTGGCCAGGTCGGCCAGCGTCTGCGGGGATGCGGGAGGATCGGCCAGGATCAGCTCCAGCAGCCGCCGGCGGCGCCGCGCCATGGTGCCCGCAGCGCGCTCCTGCGCCTCGGCGTAGCCCTCTATCGACAGCGCGGAGAGCTCGTCGACGTAGGCGAAGATCGCCTCCGCGCAGGAGCACAGCACCTCGACCGGTGCTCCGTGCCGCTGGCCGAACTCCGCGATGTGGCGCCACGCGACCCGCCCGCCGACGCGGTAGGCGGTCTGCAGGCAGTCCAGGCTGCGTCCTTCGTGGAACTCCAGCTTGCCGCGCAGCCGGAAGACCTCCCGCCAATCCTCGTGCGAGCGGACGTCGTCGCGGATGTTCGACAGCGGGTAGAGGATCGCCTGCTCGATGGCCTGCGTGAAGTAGACGCCGAAAGCGCTGTTGAGCGGCTGGGCGTAGGCCGGGACCACCTGCTGGATCTCGCGCACCATGGCCTTGGCGAGCCTGCCGACGTAAGGCCGGAACCGCTCGGCGTACTCCTTGGGCAGCACCGACCAGAGCCTCCTGGCGCGACCGACCGCGCTCTGCTCGCCTTCGATGGCGGTGCGCACCTGCGGTGCGCCCCGGGGTGGATCGCCGCGCCGGACGCGCGGTGTCCGATCTCGGCTCGCGCGCGGGCTGAACCGGGTGTCGCTGGTACCGACGTCGAACGTCATCGTTTCCCCTACGTCACAGAATCAACGGCACATGCAATCACCACGCAACACCGCTTTGTGACCCCGGAAACATAATTTCGCCGCGCAGGCCGTGTCAACACGACCCATTTCATATTCACCAAAGCAAACGCTCCCCGGCGCCGTTCGGGTGAATCACGCGGAAATTAACAACAATTTTCGCCCCCGATTCGCGCGCCCCGGCCGAAAGTTGTCACGCCCGCACCATCCGGACCGGTCGGTATGCCACCCGAAGCGCGGGACCCCCGGTCAAATCTGACACCCTTTCATGTTTAAGCATAAACTACCCGCCTTCACCACCGGCGCCGGTCGCCCCAGCGCGGCCCGCACCAGTCACCACGACGCGGGGCACCGCACCAACGATTCGTCCGCCCGTGACAATTTCCCGAGAACGCGGCGAAACATGCGCAACGGGATCGACGCGGCCTTGCCACCGCTGTTCACGCCGCACTAATCTCCTCCGGCACCAGGGCATTCGGATTCGCCGAAACGAATTCCGGCCACTCCCCCTTTCACCGGCCACTCCCCGATCGGGCCGGAAAAAGCACGCCCGGAATCGGCCCTGCGCATTCCCCGAGCACGACGAGGAGACGACAATGCCAGTCACCGCGAAGTCCGTCCGCGCGACCGCCGCCGTCCTGGCGGCCGCCGGAATCGCCTCGCTGACCGCGGTCGGCACCGGCTCGGCACTGGCCGAACCGGACACCGCGAGCGACCCGCGCGGTCAGGTGACCAAGGAGGTCAGCTTCACCTGCGAGTTCCCGATGGTCGGCGCTCGCCCGACGAAGGCCGTGGTGAACGCGACCTTCCCGGACGCGGGCAAGGTCGGCGAGGCCATCAACGTCACCGATTTCAAGGTGGACGTGGTGATCGACGCGCAGACAGCCGACGCGCTTCGCCTGGTCGGCGGGGCCAGCGTGGAGGGTTCCGCCTCGACCGGGGTCGACCTCAAGGTCAACGGCACCGACCTGGGCGTCACCCTCAACGGCCTGAGCATCCCGTCGACCCCGGTCCCGGAGAGCGGGGAGCTCAGCACCACCATCACCGGACCGGTGCCGGGCCTGACGATCCACCAGCCCGGCGAGGTCACCTTCGCCGTGGGCAGCACCTTCCTCGGCAAGATCACGCCGAAGCAGGCCGACGGCAGCGAGACCGAGCTCGGCACCTTCGACCTGCCGTGCACCCTCGACGAGGGCCAGGACCCGGCGCTGGCCGCGGTGCCGGTGCAGTGACCCCCTCCGGTGGCTGGCCCCCGCGCCAGCCACCGCACCCCGTCGCAGCCCGGCAAGTGCTGCTCCTCCCCCTTCCCAGCGCCGACCTGCCGCTCGGCGTTTTTCCCCGATACCAGGAGATCCGGACATGGTGCGAATTCAACGTCGCTGGAAGACCGCCGGTACCGCCGCGCTCGGCACCGCCGCAGCGCTGGTGGGCACGCTGCTCGGTCCCGGCAGCGCGGCGGCGGCCATCGACCTGAGCTACGAGGTCAGCGGCACCGCGCACGTGGTGAAGATGAACGCCGACATCCCCGTCGAAGGCGTCATCGATGTCCAGCTGAGCCCGACCGGCGAGTTCACCGGCAAGTTCCGCCAGACCAACGTGCCGAGGGTGAAGTTCAAGGCCTTCGGTGCATTCGACAGCGAGGTCGACGTGGAGTTCTTCGAGGCCGCCCCGTCGCGCGGCAAGATCGAGAACGGGCAGGTCGACTTCGAGCTGCCGCTGCAGATCCGGCTGCAGAACGTCACCGCCCTGGGGGTGCCCATCGGCGGTGGCCCCGACTGCGTGCAGCAGCAGCCGCCCTCGCTGGTGCTGAAGTCCACGACGCCGTTCGTGCCCGCCGAGGGCGGCGAGCTGGCCAGCGCCCCCTACGAGCTCTCGGAGTGGTCGGAGGGCTGCGGCCCGCTGACCGGCTTGATCAACATGAACTCGACCGGACCGGACAACACCGCCGAGGTCAAGCTCACCCACGTCGGCTGACCCGGCACGACCGCTCGCCCCGGCGCGACCGCGCTGGGACGAGCTCCCCCCGGTGGCGGGCGGGGTCCGCGACGAGATGGCCCGCGTCGCCCGGCAGCGGCTCTTCCCAGCCGCCGCGAGGATTCCGGAACCAACAGGAGGTGCTGCGATGGCCGAGCGCGCCGAGCGGCTCACCGCGGTCGTCACGGGACTGCTGCTGGCGCTCACCCCGGTCCTGGCGCTGTCCGGTGACGCGGTCGTCGAACCAGTGGCCGCCGCAGCGCCCGGACCAGAACCGGTGCCCGGCGATCCCGGTGCCACCGGGCGGCTTCCGGTCAGCACCCGGTTCGACTTCGCGCACGTCGGGGCCGAGGAGTCCCGCCGCACCGACGCCGCGCCGGCGGCCCGGCCGACCGGGCGGGGCGTTCCCGGCATCGTGCTGGAGGCCTACCAGCAGGCCGCGCAGGACCTGGCGCGGACCCGGCCCGGCTGCGGGCTGCACTGGTCGGTGCTGGCCGGGATCGGCCAGGTCGAGTCCGGCCACGCCCGTTCCGGCCGGGTCTCGGCCAACGGCACCACCACGTCGCCGATCCTGGGCCCGGTGCTCAACGGCGCACCCGGCGTCGCGGCCATCACCGACACCGACCGGGGCGCGCTCGACGGCGACCGCACCTGGGACCGGGCCGTCGGGCCGATGCAGTTCATCCCCACCACCTGGCGCCGCCACGGCGCCGACGGCAACGGCGACGGAATCCCGGACCCGCACAACGTCTTCGACGCCGCACTGACGGCGGGCCGCTACCTGTGCGCCGCCGGAACCGACCTGCGACGGCGAAACCACCTGGCTGCGGCGGTCTTCCGCTACAACCACTCCGATTCCTACGTGCGCACCGTTCTCGCCTACGCCGACGCCTACGCCGACGGGAGGGCCCTGCGGCCGATCGTGCTCGCCGACCCGCCGCCCCCGTTGCCGCCACCGCCGACGACGGCACCACCGGTCGAACCACCGCAGACCACGCCCCCACCACCGTCGACAACACCGCCACCAACGACTTCCGAGCCTCCGCCGACCAGCGGAACACCGCCCACCACAGAACCTCCGCCCACCACAGAACCTCCGCCCACCAGCGGAACACCACCCACCACAGAACCTCCGCCCACCAGCGGGACACCAACGACTACCAGTCCGCCTCCCACGACCTAGCCCACCTCGCGAACGCAGTTCAGGTGAAACGAATACCGCACGAGCAATTTCGGCTCCCGGGGCCGCAGACGGGGAAGCGGACGGAAAGAGGCCGCACCGGGGGAATCACGAGCACTCGTTCCGCACTTCGCGCGTTTCCGGTCGAACGTGCGCTCACGCGCCTTGCCCGGGCAGTTCGGCGAGACGGCGTTCCAGCTCGGTCACCGCGTCCTCGAACGCCGCGTTGACCCGCTCTTCGTCGCCGGTGGTGATCAGGTCGACCAACAGGCCTCGCACGGCCGCGAGCACCGATGTCGCGATCGGCTGCGCGCTCGTTCGCGGGCAGCCGCGGAGGACCAGGCCGTCCGCGATCAGCTGGGTTCGCTGCCGCATCGAGGATGCGACAGCTTTCCGCAGCACGGGGTCGCCGTACACCGCCTGGGCGATGATCGCGGCGAAAAGCTTGATGTGGCGGCGTCCCTCCGCCCCGGTCGCTCGGCGCCAGACCTCGCGCAGCGGATCCGGGTGGTCCAGCGGCAGGTCGGGAACGGCCAGCGTCTCGGCCAGCACGCCCTCGACGATCTCGGTGATCAGTTGTTCCTTGGTCGTGAAGTGGTGCACCAGGGTCGCGTGGCTGACCCCGACGGCCTGCGCGACCTTGCGCAGCGTCAGGTCTTCGAGCCCGTGGTCGAGCGCGTGCTCGGTGGCGGCGCGGAGCATTTCGCCGCGTCGGTGCACGTAGCGCAGCTTCCGGCCGTCGACACGTTCGGTCATGCCACCAGGCTAACGACCGGTCCGCGATGATTGATTGACCAGTTGGTAGAGCTAGTTTACGATCAGCCGCATCACCGCGTTCACCCGCTTCACTTCAGGCACGTCGCTCCACACCGGTCACCGCCTCGCGGATCAACCGGGACGACCGCACAGCTCGCGCAGCGAGCGGCCGGGACGCCCGGGAGGTCGGGGCGCGTCCCAGGAAGGACGGTTCCATGTTCGCAACGCGTGCTCCTGCAAGACCTTCACCGCTGCGCCGCTCACTGATCGTCAGCACGGCCGTGCTCGGACTGCTGGTGGGCAACACAGCGCTGGCGCAGTCGGCCGAGGCCTCGCCACCGCACGGGCCCGACCCGACAGAGGAGAGCATCACCGCCCCGCGGGGGCCGTTCGAGATCGATCAGAAGACCGTGTCGCGTGCCAGCGTCCGGGGCTTCGGGGGCGGGACCATCTACTACCCCACCGACACCTCCGAGGGCACCTTCTCCGCGGTGGCCATCGCCCCCGGCTACACCGCCGGGCAGGAAAGCCTGGCCTGGTTGGGCCCGCGGCTGGCCTCGCAAGGCTTCGTGGTGTTCACCATCGACACGCTCACCCGCTACGACCAGCCCGATTCCCGCAGCCGACAACTGCTGGCCGCGCTGGACCACCTCACCGACGACAGCGACGTGGCAGACCGCGTCGACCCGGCCCGGCGCGGCGTGATGGGACACTCGATGGGCGGTGGCGGCTCCCTGCAAGCCGCTCTGGACGACCCCGACCTCAAGGCCGCGATCCCGATGACTCCGTGGCACACCACCAAGGACTTCTCCGGCGTGCGCACCCCGACGCTGATCATCGGCGCGCAGAACGACACCGTCGCCCCGGTGTCCCAGCACGCCAAGCCGTTCTACGAGAGCCTGCCCGACGACCCGGGCAAGGCCTACCTGGAACTGGCCGGTGCCAGCCACTTCGCACCGAACGTGGACAACACCACCATCGCCAGGTACAGCATCGCCTGGTTGAAGCGGTTCCTCGACGACGACACCCGCTACGAGCAGTTCCTCTGCCCGCCGCCCCCGGATCCAGCCATCTCCGACCACCAGTCGACCTGCCCGTACTGACCCGCGGCCGGGAAGCCCAGCGGCGAGCGCGGTGGCACCACCCGGGACCGGGCAGCGCCACCGCGCTCGTCGACATGATCATGCTGTGCGGGCGCACCACCGCGGCGTTCCCCGGGCACATCGCCCCCGCACTGCGGAAGACCGGCACTCACACCGTCCGATGTGGATCCACCGGGGCGGGGAGCAGAGCGCTGCCGCAGCGCACCGCGACGCCCTCGGGAACTTCGCGTGACGGCCGCTCCCGCTCAGCGGGGCTGCTGGCCGTACCCGGCGAAGAGCTCCGCGCAGCGGGCCATTTCCTCGTCGCTGAGCAGGTTCGGGTCGCCGACCCGCTTCGCGGTCAACCAGAGCTCGCACAGCCACTCCAGCTGGCGGGCGCGGTTGTAGGCCTTCGGCAGCGAATCCGCGATCGTGACCGTGCCGTGGTTGCGCAGGATGCAGCCGGTTCGGTCGGTCAGCGCCTTCGACATCGACTTCGCCAGCTCGTCGCTGCCGAACGTCGCGTACTCGGCCACGCGCACCGGGCCGCCGAAGTCCGCCAGCTGGTAGTGCACCGCCGGAACGTCGTCGCGCAGCAACGACAACGCCGTCGCGTGCAACGAATGCGTGTGCACCACCGCACCCGCGTCGTGCTCGCGGTAGGCGGTGAGGTGCATCGGCAGTTCCGAGGTGGGCTTGAGCTCGCCCTCCACCACTTCGCCGTCGAGGTTCACCACGGGGATGTCGGCGACCTGCAGGTCGTCGTAGTCGACGCCGGACGGCGTCACCGCCACCAGATCACCGCAGCGGACCGACACGTTGCCGGACGTGCCGACCACCAGCCGGTCCGCCGTCATGCGCTGGGCGATGGCGATGACCTCGCTGCGCTGCGCGGCCAGTCGCGAACTGCTCACATCACACCTTCGTTCAACAGGAGACGCCGGGGACGTCCGACGCCGACTCGTAACCGCTGATCGCCGCCACCTTCTCAGCCGACGGCGACGACTCGTCGAAGCGGTAGCCCAGCCACTCCGACGCGAGCTTGCGGGCCAGCTCCAAACCCACCACGCGCTGGCCGAAGCACAGCACCTGGGCGTTGTTGCTCAGGATCGAACGCTCCACCGAGTAGCTGTCGTGCGCGGTGACCGCGCGGATGCCCGGCACCTTGTTCGCGCTGATCGCCACGCCCAGCCCGGTGCCGCACACCAGGAGCGCGCGGTCCGCCTTGCCCTCGGCGACCAACCGGGCCGCGTTGACCGCCACGTGCGGGTACGCGGTGTGCTCGTCCGAGCCCACGCCCACGTCGACCACGTCGGCGACCCGCGGGTCGTTCTCGAGGTCCTTCTTCAGCGCGTCCTTGTACTGCAGCCCCGCGTCGTCGGAGCCGACCACGATGCGCAGCGGCGCCTGCTCAGTCACTTCTGTTCGTCCTTCCTGTCACCGGCGAGCACCTCGCCGATCCGGGTCAGGGCCAGCGCCAACGACGTCGCGCCGGGGTCCGGCGTGCCGACGCTGCGCTCCGCCAGCGGGCGGGCGCGGCCGGTGCGGGGGCGCAGGTCCGCGGTCTTCGCCGCCGCGTCCGTGGCGACCTCCGCTGCGCGCGCCCAGGCCTCTCGGCCGCTCGCGCCGCCGTCGACCTCGCTGCGCAGCGCCTCCACGAACGGCACCAGCGCATCGACCAGGGTCTTGTCGCCGAGCTCCGCGCGACCCAGGCGCTGCACCGCGGCCAGCGCCGCCGACGCTCCGGCCACCAGGTCGCCCGGCAGCGCCGCGCGGTGGTCGGGCAGCAGGTCACCGAAGGAGCGCAGCGCCGCACCCCACAGGACACCCGAGGTGCCACCGGCCTTGGCCGCCCACGCGTCACCCGCAGCGACCAGCACCGCGGCCGGGCCGACGCCCTGCTTGGCCGCTTCCTCCGCCGCTTCGATCGCCGCCGCGCTGCCGCGCGTCATGCCGCGGCCGTGATCGCCGTCGCCAGCGATCGCATCGAGACGCCCCAGCTCCTCTTCCTTGTCGTGCAGCAGGTCCGCGATCGCGCGCAGGCCCTGCACCACGGTCGCCGCCGTCGCCTGGCCCTCCGGCGGGGCCACCACGGCCACCTTCTCCGGCAGCTCCGGCAGCTCCTCGTCCTCCACCGCCGCATCCGCGGCCGCGAGTTCGACGTTGCCCTTGCGGTAGGCCGGGGTGTCCGCCGGGGCCTGCCACAGCCGCTCCAGCTCGTCGTCCAGCCAGGTCAGCGTCAGCGAGCAGCCCGCCATGTCGAGGCTGGTCACCAGCTCGCCCACCTCCGGTGCGACGACCTCCACCCCGGCCTCGGCCAGCAGGCGGGACACCGTGCCCCAGACCACGAACAGCTCTTCGTACTTGGTGGCGCCCAGCCCGTTCAGGATCGCCGTCACGCGGCGGGAACCGGTCTCCGGCGCCTCCGCCAGCAGGCCGTCCACCAGGATCTTCGCCAGCTCCGACGCCGACGGCATCTCCCGCTCCGACACACCCGGCTCGCCGTGGATGCCCAGCCCCAGGCCCATCCGGCCCTCCGGCACCTCGAACAGCGGCTTGTCCTGGCCGGGCAGCGTGCAGCCGTCGAAGGCCACGCCCAGGCTGCGGGTGCGCGCGTTGGCGTGCTCGGCGACCCGCACCACCTCGTCGAAGTCGTAGCCCTCCTCGGCCGCCGCCGAGGCGATCTTGAAGACCACGAAGTCGCCCACCACGCCGCGGCGCTTGTTCTGCTCCGCCGCCGGGGCGCTGGCCACGTCGTCGGTGACCACCACGTTGTGCGCGCGGATCCCGTCGCGCTCCAGGCGCTCCACCGCCAGGCCGAAGTTCATGTTGTCCCCGGCGTAGTTGCCGAAGGAGAACACCACCCCGGCACCGCGGTCCACCGCGCGGCCCACCGAGTACGCGTCGTCGGCCGACGGCGAGGTGAAGACGTTGCCGATCACCGAACCGTCGGCGAAGCCCGGACCGACCACCCCGCAGAACGCCGGGTAGTGCCCGGACCCACCACCGGTGACCACCGCGACCTTGCCCTGCCGGGGCCGCTTGGCCCGCACCACACCGCCCGGCACCTGCCGGACGTAGGAGGGGTGCGCGGCCACGAAGCCGGTCACCATGTCCTCGGTGAACGTCGCCGGGTCGTCGTACAAGCGCGTCATCGCACTTCTCCTCAAGCAGCAGTCAGGAGCTCGCGCCCCAGTGCGGGCGGGCGCGGTCGATCGAAACCAGGTACTCGCGGTAGCCGCGTTCGTAGAACTCCACCGCGTTCGGGTGCGGCTGCACGGTACGCCGCGCCGCGGCCCACAGCTCGCGGTCCACCGGCTCGCCCAGCGAGTCCCACGCGGTCATGGCCGCGCCGCGCGCGCCCACGCCCTCCTCGTAAGGCACGTGCAGCGGCCGACCGAGCACGTCGGCGAAGATCTGGCTCCACGCCGCCGAGCGCGCCCCGCCGCCGCAGGCCGAGACCTCGCCGGTCAGCCCGGCGGACTCCAGGTTGTGCCGGGCCGCGTAGGCCACCGCCTCGCACATCGCCCGCACCAGGTCCGCCTGCGAGGTGTCCAGCGACAGCCCGGTGAACTGGCCGCGCGCGTGCGGCGCCACGAACGGCGCCCGCTCCCCCGAGGTGGACAGGAACGACAGCGCCGAGACGCCACCGGCACCGGGCTTGCTGCTGGCCAGCAGCGTCTCCAGCTGGTCCACCCCGGCACCGACCATGGCCAGCACCCAGTCCAGGTTCGCGGTGCCGACCATCGCCGGCATCACCCGCAGGTAGCGCTCCGGCAGCGGGGTGGCCAGCCACATGCCCGCGACCTCGCCCCGCGGGTCCACCGCGAACTCGTCGCGCAGCACCTGGCAGCCCAGGGTCGTGCCGATGACCAGGCTGCCGTCGCCGACGTTGCTGACGCCGGAGCCGAAGGCGCAGGCGGGCAGGTCGAACGGGCCGGCCGACACCGGCAGCCCGGCGGGCAGCCCGAGCTCCTTCGCCGCCTTGCCGTCCAGCGCGAACAGCTTGTTCGGCGGGGCGGGTTCGGCCAGCAGCCTGCGGTGCTCGGCGATCCCGCACGCCTCCAGCGCCTCCACCGAGTAGCTGCGCGTGGTCACGTCCAGGAACGGCAGCGAGGCGTCGGAGGCGTCCACTGTGATCTCACCGGTGAAGCGCTGCACGATCGCGTCCACGCAGTAGCCGGCGACCGCGGCCCGCTCCAGCCGCTCCGGGGAGTGCTCGGCGAGGTGTGCCAGCAGCGGACCCGCCGACCCCGGGAACATGCCCGACCCGGTCAGCCCGAAGACCTTGCGCTGCACACCGGACTCGCCCCAGCTGTCCAGGACGTCGGCGGCCCGGGCGTCCAGCCAGGAGATGGCCGGGCCGACCTGCTGGCCCTGGTGGTCGCGCAACCACAGGCCGTCGCCCTGGCCGGTGATGGCCAGGGCCTCGACCGGTTCGCCGGTGCTCTCGGCCACCGCGGCGACCTCCCGCACCACGCGGACCACCGAGCTGATGACCTCGTCGAGGTCCTGCTCCACCCGGCCGCCGGGCAGCCGGTTGAGGGTGCTGCGCATGCTGTGCGTGACCAGGGCGGTTCCGTCGCGGTTGAGCAGCGACGCCTTGGTCACCGACGTTCCGACGTCAACCCCGATGATCATGGCTGCAGGCCCTCGAACTTGGCCAGCACGTCCGGGTTGGCCACGAAGCGCGGGCGCTTGCCGTCGAGGAACAGCGCCACCTCACCGGCCACGATCTGCGCGGCGCGGTGCGCGGTCTGGCGCGTGGCACCGGCCAGGTGCGGGGTGGTGATGACGTTCGGCGCGTCGAACAGCGGCCAGTCGCGCGGCGGCGGCTCGATGTCGTAGACGTCCACCGCCAGCGCGCCGAGGCGGCCGGACTTCAGCATCTCCGGCAGGGGCGCGTAGTCCAGCAGGCCGCCGCGCGCGGAGTTGATCAGCACCGCGCCTTCCGGCAGCAGCTTGAGGTTGTCGGCGTTGAGCAGGTTCTTGGTCTCCGGCGTCAGCCGCGCGTGCAGGCTGACCACCGAGCTGCGCCGCAGCAGGTCGTCCAGGTCGACCAGCTCGACGCCGTCGCGCGCGGCGTCCTCGGCCTTGACGAACGGGTCGGAGACCAGCACGTGCGAGCCGAAGGCCTTGAGCACGCGGGCCACGATCTTGCCGATCGCGCCGTAGCCGACGAGACCGACGGTGGCGCCCTCGAGCTCGATCCCGGCGTTCTCGTAGGCGTAGTAGTCACCGCGCCAGTTGCCCGACTTCAGCTCGGCGTCGGAGCCGGGGATGCGGCGCAGCGCCGCCAGGGTCAGCCCGACGGCGAACTCGGCGGCAGCGGCGGCGTTGCGGCCCGGCGCGTAGCTGACGATCACGCCGTTGTCGGTGGCGGCCTGCAGGTCGACGTTCACCGGCCCGCCGCGGCAGACGCCGACGAACTTCAGGTTCGGGGTGGCGGCCAGCACGTCGGCGGTGAACGGCGCCATCTGGGTGGCCACGATCTCGGCGTCGCCCAGCGCGTCGAGCAGCTGCTGCTCGGTGCCGCTGGCCTCGTGCACGTTGCCGACCGGCCCGAACGGCTCCACCGGCCACGGCAGCTTCAGGGTGCTGAACTGCAGGTCGTGCGCACCCGCGCTGCTGCGCAGCGCGTCGACGAACACTTCGGGGGCGACGAAGTGGTCACCTGCGGCCAGGACGCTGGTCATGAGGACTCCTTTGTCACGGGGCTGGCTTGCGGCGCCACCCCGATTCTGCGTGCTCAGAACCGGGGTCGGCCCGCCTGGGGGAACGTGGTCGTCAGCTGCCGACCGGCTCGGGCAGCGAGCTCACCAGGCGCTGCCGCACGTCGTCGAGGTCCGAGGCGATGTAGCTGGCACCGGCCAGCGCGTCCTCGGCCGGGGGGTAGTCGGAGTTGGGGATGGCCACCACGGTCATCCCGGCGGCGGCCGCGGCGCGCAGCCCGTTGCTGGAGTCCTCGACCGCCAGGCACTGCTTCGGGTCCTGGCCGAGCTTCTCGGCGGCGGCGAGGTAGACGTCCGGGCTGGGCTTGCCCTTGGGCACCTCGGCGCTGGAAACGGTGGCGCTGAAGTGCTTGATCAGGCCGTGCCGGTCCAGCACGGCGTCGATCAGGCGGCGCGGCGCGGAGGAGGCGAGCGCGATCGGGGCGCGGGCGGCGGCCTCGGTGACCATCCGGGCCGAGCCGGGCAGCAGCTCGATCTCACCGCCGTCGAGGGCGGCGATCATGTCGTCGACCACGATCTTCTCGGTGGCCTCGGCGGATTCGGTCGCCTCGGCGAACTCGGCGAGGAAGGCCGACCACTCGGGAGCGCTCATGCCCTGGACCTGCCGGGTCTGCTCGACGGTCCAGGTCTTGCCGCGGGCGGCGGCGAACTTGGCCCACATCCGCTCCCACAGGTGCTCGCTCTCGACCAGGACGCCGTCCATGTCGAACACGACCGCGCGGTGGGCGCCGTTCGGCTGCTCGGACAGGGTCATCTCATACCTCCCGCACACTCACTGACGGGTCTCAAATTAACATGATCAACGTTAATTGTCACCCTTTGAATGATAGTTCAGTGTCACGTCCCTACCGGCCCGCTGCGCGCGGCAAGATGGCCGCATGGCGTCCGCACCGAAGAAGCAGTCCCCCCGCCTCCTGCGCCAGCAGAAGATCATCGACCACGTGGTCGCGCAGGGCTTCGCCAGCGCCGCGGAGCTGTCCGAGCTGACCGGCGTCAGCCTGATGACGGTGCACCGCGACCTGGACGACCTGGTCACCCGGGGTCTGCTCCGCAAGTACCACGGCGGGGTCTCCGCCCAGCCGTCCACGGTGTTCGAGAGCAGCTCGGACTTCCGGCTGCACACCCACACCGCCGAGAAGGACGCGCTGGCCAGGGACGCGCTGCGGTTCATCACGCCCGGCATGTCGGTGATGCTGGACGACTCCACCACCGCGCTCGCGCTCGCCCGGCTGCTGCCGGACGTCGGCCCGCTCACCGTGGTCAGCAACTACCGGCAGGTGCAGGAGACGCTGCGCGACGTGCCCGACATCCGGCTGATCGGCCTGGGCGGCGAGTACTCCCGCACCCACGACTCCTACCTGGGCCTGCCCTGCCAGGAGATGATCAGCGCGTTCTCGGTGGACATCGTGTTCCTGTCCACCTCGGCGATGAACGCGCGCCTGACCTACCACCAGGAGCAGGAGATCGTGCTGGTCAAGCGGGCGATGCTGGCCAGCGCGACGACCAAGGTGCTGATGATGGACGCCAGCAAGGTGGCCCGCTCCGCGCTGCACCAGTTCGCCCCGGTGAGCGCCTTCGACCACGTCCTGCTGGCCGGCGAGCTGGACCCCGCCCTGGTGGAGGAGATGCGCGAGCAGACCGACGTCCGCCTCGCGCCCCTGGAGTGACCCCTGGTACCGGTGTGAACACGCGGTGTGCTCCGGCGGGCGGTGCGCCGAATTTCTCCAAATTAACGTCTTGCGCGTTAATATGAACGAGGTGCATGATAGCCAGCACTCGTAGACCGGCCCGCTGTGAGCGTGCGCCGAGAACTTCCAATCCTTGGAGACAGTGATGTCCCAACAGACCACGGCGGAGACCGAGGCGACTCGCCCGGCCAGCGGACTCGACCGCATCGGCATCCCCAAGCCCCTGTTCTGGGGCTTCGTCGCCGTGCTGATCTTCATGATCGGCGACGGCGTGGAGACCACCTTCCTCTCGGACTACCTGCAGCAGCCCGAGGGCGGCGGCCTGCCCGGCTCGACCGCGGCGTTCGCCACGGTCACCATCTACGGCGTCGCGGCGATGATCGCTTCGTGGTTCTCCGGGACGCTGTCGTCGATCTGGGGCCCGCGCCGGGTGATGTGGCTCGGCGGCGCCTGGTGGATCGTGTTCGAGCTGCTGTTCCTGTTCGTGGCGCTGCCCTCGCACAACGCGACGCTGATCGTGGCCACCTACGGCATCCGCGGCTTCGCCTACCCGCTGTTCGCCTTCGCGTTCCTGGTGTGGGTGCAGATCGCCAGCCCGGTCAAGATGCGCGGTTCGGTGGCAGGCTGGTTCTGGTTCGCCTTCACCGGCGGCCTGCCGACCCTGGGCGCGGCGCTGGCCGCGGTCGCGATGGGCGGCTTCGGCCTGAGCCAGCACGGCACCCTGGTGCTGTCGCTGATCGTGGTCACCGTCGGTGTGCTCATCGGCAGCTTCGCGGTCCGCGAGAAGCACGGCCTGCAGCCGATCGCCGACGAGACCGTCGAGAACCCGCGCAGCCTCAAGCGGCTGACCGAAGGCGTGGACATCCTGTGGCGCGACCGCCGCACCCTGGCCGGTGGCCTGATCCGGATCGTCAACACCGCGCCGCAGTACGGCTTCTTCGCGATGTTCCCGTTCGTGCTGGGCCCGGCCACGCCGGGCGGCGGCTTCCTGACCGCCTCGCAGGTGGCGACCCTGGCGTCGATCAGCTACGGCGCGAACATCGCCGCGAACCTGTTCTTCGGCGTCTTCGCCGACCGCTTCGGCTGGCGGCGCACCATCACCTGGTTCGGCTGCGTGGGCTGCGCCATCGCGACCCCGGTCTGGTACTTCACCGCGGTGACCACGCAGAGCTTCGCGGTGACCGCCACCTTCGGCGTCGTCTACGGCATCCTGCTGGCCGGGTTCGTCCCGCTGTCGGCGCTGATGCCGTCGATGGTCTCGCCCAAGGACAAGGGTGCCGCCCTGGCCATCCTGAACTTCGGCGCCGGTGGTGCCGCGTTCGTCGGCCCGGTCGTGGTCACCGTGCTGTTCCCGCTGGTCGGCGGTGGCGGTGTGGCGATCGCGTTCAGCGTCCTCTACATCCTGGTGGCGATCCTGAGCCTGAAGGTCAAGGACCCGTCCGACCCGGGCGAGGCGCGCAAGCTGGCCGCGGCGGCGGGTGCCGTGCGGACCGCAGCCTGAGCGCACTGATCGTGGAGCCCGCGTCCCCGTCCGGGGGCGCGGGCTCACTCGCATCTTGCCGTCGTCGCCCAGCGCGACCACGAACCGGCCGTCCGGGGTGAGCGCCGGATCCCCCGCGGTCGGCCCGGGCACGGCGGTTCGGGCTGTGTCGAACACCTCGACCCGGCCGTCCGCACCGCGGACCGCGAGGATCGGCGGATTCCCCGCCGCCAGCGCCGGATCGGAGGTGGCCGCGGCCGCCACCCGGCGAACGACAGCCCATCCGGCCTGCTCTCCCAGCACCACCAGGTGCCCGGTCCCCGCCTCGCGGAACGCCGCGCAGGAGAACTTCCCGCGCGCCACCGCGATCGCCCCGGCCGGACGGTGCGCGGACGGCGGTGAGACGAGCTCCGCGCCGGTCCCGGTCAGCTTCCAGTGCAGCAGCCCGGCCCGAGCCGCGGCGAACACGTGCACCTCCCCCGCCGACGTGGCGAGCACCGACACGTCGTCGTGGACGTCAGCGCCCCCGAGATCGGTCCACTCCGGCGCGTCGGCGAACCTGGTGCTGACCCCGCCTGCGGGGTTCTTGACCGCGACCACGACCCGACCGCCGGGAACCACAGCAGCTGCTGGTGCGCCCACGTGCGTCAGCTGTTCGGCAGCACGGGGCGCACCGAGCGCGAGCCACGGATTCCCGTTCGCCCGCAGGAAGATTCCGCCGGTGTGCCGATCCTGCGCGACGATCGTGCGCGCGTCCGCGAGAACCGGCGAGCGCGGCACGAAACCGGGCGTGTCCACCACGGACTCCTCCGCCCCGGACCCCGCGATCAGCCGATCACCGCGCACGAAGACGTGCACTTCCCGTCCGCTGCTGCCGGTCGCGGCCCAGTTCGCCCCGCGCGGCCAGCGCTGCCGCATGCTCCGCAGCCACGTCGCGTACGGCTCGTCGAGGCTCACCACGGGATCGTGCCGGGCGTAGCGCTCGAAGATCGCCCGCTTGTCCGCCACCACCTCCGGTGGCAGGTTCGGCGGCGCGTCGGCGATGTCGTAGTCGCGGTAGTTCACGAGGTGCGCCGGGATCGCGGCGCGGCGCACCGCGGTTTCGGCGAACCGCGCGGTCATCACGTGGTCCGGGTGGTTGTGGTGGACTCCCCACTGCGGCTGGTTGCGGGGATCGGGCTCGGGATCGTGGGTGCGGACGATGGCAGGCTCGAACCGCCGGTGGAGATCGGCCAGCAGCCCGATGAGCGACGCCCGGTCGTGCTCGGCGACCGCCACCGCGGACCCCTCCGGCCGCAGCGTGGCAACCCGCGCGGCCGGGTCCTGCCAGAGCCGTGTGAGCGCGTGCTTGCCGCCGCTGGCGTCCGGGTCGTTGTCGTCGGGCAGGTTCAGGAAGACCAACCGGATTCCCGGCCGGGCCCGCAGCGCCTGCACCTCGACCTCCCGGCCGCCGATCCGCAGCACGCCGCGGCGCCAGTCGTCGACGGCCCCGGCCATCGCCGCGAACGCTGCTCGCGCACCGGCTTGCCGCTTCGCGGCGTACTGCGCGGCCGGGCGCACATCGCTCTCCCCGGCCGTCAGGAACACCGTGGTCACCTCCGCCCCGGACCGCACCGACATCGCCAGGTCCGGGTTCATGAACAGGATGTCGTCGTCCGGGTGCGCCACGACCTGGAGGTGCGAGCGCCCCGGATCCGCAGCGACCGGCGCGGCCAGCACCACGAGCAGCGCCACGACGACGAAGACGACAGCTCTCATCTCGACCCCCGCAGCGGTACCGCGGAGAGGACGGCGGCCAGCGCCGCTCCGACGCACAGCAGCGCGATGTGCCAGGCGAAACCGGGCGGGCTCCAGGAGAGCGCGAGCACGCCGTTCGAGGAGCTCGGGAGGCTCACCCGGAGCAGCCCGGCCTCGGTCGCTCCGACCGGCACGGGACGGCCGTCCACCTCGGCCCGGTAGCCGGGCCAGGCGAGGCGCGCGAACACGAGCTCGGACCGCTCCCCCGCATCAGCGAAGCGCACGGTCTCCTGAACCTGCCCGTGCTGCACGTCGTCGAGCACCCGCACACCGCGCGCCGCCCCCAACCGGCCCTCCGGCCAGGCGATGGGCGCTTCCCTGCTGAGCACGACGACTTCCGGGTCCCGCCGTGCGATGCGCCAGCCTTCAGGAGCCGCCGACACCTCGCGCAGCCGACGCTGCACCACGACGTGTTCGGCGCGGAGCTGATCGGCCAGCCCGTCTGGTTTCCACAAGCGGTCGTAGGCGTGCGGACAGGTGGCGCCGAAATAGTTCAGGCAGAGCTCGGTGTGCAGGGCGTCGTACCCGATTCCGGTGTAGGATACCAGATTCGCCATCCCCGCCGCCGCTGGCATGTTGCCGAACAGCAGCCGCGACCACGCCTGCCGCGAGGCGATCTGCTCGGGCGGGATCAAGCCGCGGTCGGCGATCTGCACGACGGTTCCGGTGTTGAGCGGGGCGAAACGCGCGCGCAACTCCCCCACGTCCGTAGGGAAGTTGTAGGCCGCAATGTCGCGGTTGACCGGGAACCACAGCACCTGCAACGCCAATACGCAGGCCGTACCCAGGTGCAGCACCGCAGCGAGCATCCGCGTGCGCAACACCAGCAGGACCAGAACGCCGACCACGAGCAGCGAAACCAGGTGCTTGGGCGCTTGCGCGGGCCACGCGGCGACCGCCAGGTACCCGGCCACCAGCATCGAACCGGCCGAACACGCCAACCTCACCTTGAACCGGTCGGTGCGCAGGCCACCGGACAGCGCGACGGCGAGCAGGACGGCGACGGCCAGGTGCAGCACCACGACGTTGCGCAGCGGCCAGCGGAACAGCCACAGGTTCGACGGCCCCAGGCAGAGCAGGAAGTAGCAGCCCGCCAGCACCACCGCGCAGCTGCGCCACCGGACGGCGCGCCAGTCCAGCCAGGCCAGCAGCGGAACCGCGAACCAGGCGAAGTAGGTCCCGGGCACCGACATCCGGAACGTGCCGAACGTGGGGATCTGCGGGAGGAACGACGGCAGGCTGGCGTTCAGGAGATCGCCGATGCCGGGCACCAGCTGGCCGATGTTGAAGAACGCGTACCCGGACCGCCACCCCACCTCCGATGCCGACAGCACCGGGCCGTAGACCAGCGGCAGCACAGCGGCCACCGCGACACCCAGCAGCACCAACCGCACCCGGCTCCGGCCGCCCTCGACCAGCAACCCGACGAACACCAGGCACAAGGCCAGCACGCTGTAGGGATCACCGGCCGAGACGCACAGGAAGCACAGCAGCCAGGCCACGAACGCCGGAACGCGGTCGGTGCCGCGCAACGCCCACCAGGCCCACGGCACCCAGGCCAACCCCATGAGCCCGCCAGCCCACGAACCGGCCTGAAAGTACAGCACGAATCCGGAGACCGGCAGCGCCGCACCGAGCGCCGAGGCGATGCCGCGGGTCGCGCCGTAGCTGCGGCACAGCAGGAACGTGCCGACACCGAGGATCACCAGGAACTGCGTCTTCACCACCGCCGCGGCGATCGCGAGGTCGCCGATCCACACCACCAGCAGGAAGTCCAGCAGGTGCACCGGGTTCCAGATCCCGAACAGCGCCTCGGCGGCCAGGTTCCCGCCCATCCACGAGTCCAGGTCCAGCGCCAGCGGCCAGTCCCCGGCCAGCAGCCGCTCCCCCAACCGGTGCCACATCGGCAGGAACTGCGCCGCGCTGTCGTCCCAGAAGTAGAACGACGGGTTCACCAGCAACGGGATCTGGCCCAACACCGCGACGACCGCGGCAACACCGGCCGCGACCGGCCAATCACCGCGGGGCGCCCCGCGCTGCGAGGTCAGCACCGCGCGGCTCGCGACGAACGTCGCGGGCAGCACGGCAGCACCCCCGACGAACGGCGCCAGCACCGGGTCCACCCCGACCGCGACCGCACCGGCCACCGCCGCCGTGCTCAGCCCGATCAGCGCCAGGTTCGCCAGCGGGAACAGCAGCAAGGTGCGGGCCTTGACCGGAACGCCGAAGGTGAACCGGCAGTTGAGCAGGTAGGAGCACAGCGTGGCCACCGCGGTCGCGACCACGTGCGCCAGCAGGTACGGCAGCAGCGCGAACAGGCCGAAGTAGACCGCGCAGTGCACGGTCGTGTTCGCCCCGCCGACCAGGGCGAACCGCCCGAGCTGCGCCCCGCGCCGCATCACGACACCAGCTCGGCGGGCCACAACCGGCGCGCCGCGACGTCCGCGCCCAGCTCCGGGCTGAGCTCCTTGACCAGGTAGTGCGGTCGGCGCTTGGCCTCGAAGTAGCTCCGCCCCAGGTACTCCCCGAGCACCCCGAGGAAGCACAGCTGCAGACCGCCCATCCCGGCCAACCCGACCAGCAGCACCGCACCGGCCGACGGCCACGAACCGTCCACAATGGCCTGCCACGCCGAGCGGACCGCCCACGCGCCCGCCGCCGACACCACCAGCGCACCCAGGTAGATCGAGGACCGCAGCGGTTTGGCGTTGAACGAGGTCAGCCCGTCGATCCCGTGATCGACCAGCGCGCCGAACGTCCACTTCGAACGACCGGACCGCCGCGGCACGTCGCGGAAGGAGACGTAGGCGGTGCCGAAACCGATCCAGGCGAACAGCCCCTTGGAGAACCGGTGGTGCTCCGGCAGCGCCAGCACCGCGTCCACCGCACGCCGCGACAGCACCCGAAAATCCCCCGCACCGTCCGGGATCCGGACCCCGGTGAACCGGCGGGCCGCGCGGTAGTAGGCCCGGGCCGGGAGCGACCGCCAGCGCCGCTCCCCGCTCCTGGTGCGGCGCGCGACGACCTGGTCGTAACCGGAGTCCAGCAGCGGCACCATCCGGCGCAGCAGCTCCGGCGGGTGCTGCAGGTCGGCGTCCAGCAGCGCCACGCGGTCGCCGCGCGCGTGCCGCAGCCCGCAGAGCATCGCCGGTTCCTTCCCGAAGTTGCGGCTCAGCGACACGTAGCGGAAGCGCGGGTTGGCCGCCGCCAACCGGCGGGCCTCGCGCAGCGTCCGGTCGGTGCTGCCGTCGTCGACCAGGATCACCTCGTAATCCCGGACGTGCTCGGACAGCGCTGCGACCAGCGCGTCGTGGAACCGTTGCAGTCCGCGCTCCTCGTTGAAGCACGGCACCACCAGCGACAGGTACATGGCAGGTCTCATCCGTCTCGGCGGCCCCGGCTGATGAGCCGAAGCCGCTGCGGTCCTTGAAGATTCGCCTCGAAGGTAGGTTCGACGCCGACCCGCACCCCCGCCCGACACACCGGCGGATAATCCGTCCGCGTGGCAGATCGAAGCCTGCTCGCACCGCGGCGCACCGCGAATGGCAGGCTGGATCCATGTCGTCCGCGTCATTCCCCCGCCGCAGCGCCCGAACGCAGGGCTTCACCCTGGGCGCTCCCCGGAACTTCACCGCCACCGCCGACGGTGCGGCGGTGCTCTTCCTGCGCTCGGCCTCCGGCACCGATCCCCGGAACTCCCTGTGGGCGCTGGACACCGCGACCGGCCAGGAGCGCGTGTTGGCCGACCCGACGGCGCTGCTGGACAGCGACGAGGTGTCCCCCGAGGAGCAGGCCCGCCGCGAGCGCGCGCGGGAACGCGCCGGGGGAATCACCGGCTACGCCGCGGACCGCGCCGGCAGCTCGGTTGTCTTCATGCTGTCCGGTCGGCTCTTCCACACCGCAGTCGCGACCGGCGAGACCCGCGAGCTCCCGGTGCAGCGCCCCGTCGCCGACCCGCGGCTGGACCCGGACGGCCGCCGGGTGTCCTACGTGTCCGGCCGCGCACTGCGTGTGATCGAAGTGGACGGTTCCGGCGACCGGGCGCTGGCCGCGCCCGACGGCCCGAACATCACCTGGGGCGCGGCGGAGTTCATCGCCGCCGAGGAGATGAGCCGCTTCCAGGGCTACTGGTGGGCGCCGGACGGCTCGCGGCTGCTGGCGGCCCGGGTGGACGAGTCCCCGGTGCAGAACTGGTACCTCGGCGACCCGAACGACCCGGGACGCGTCCCGACCCCGGTGCGCTACCCCGCGGCCGGGACGGCCAACGCCGAGGTCACCCTCGCGCTGGTCGACCTCGACGGCAACCGCGTCCCGGTGGACTGGGACCGGCAGGCGTTCCCGTACCTCGTCACCGCGCACTGGTCGCGGCACGGCCGCCCGCTGATCGCCGTGCAGACCCGCGACCAGCGCACCCAGCTGGTCCTCGCCGTGGACCCGGACACCGGGCGCACCACCGAGGTGCACCGCGACACCGATCCGCACTGGGTGGAGATCAAGCCCGGCTGGCCCGCCTGGACCCCGGACGGCCGCCTGGTGCGCATCAGCGCCGAGGACGGCGCGTACCGGCTCGTCGTCGGCGACCGGCCGTGGACCTCGGCTCCGCTGCAGGTCCGCAGCGTCCTGGACATCGGCGAGGACGACGTCCTGATCTCCGGTTCGGAGCAGGACCCGACGCAGGTGCACCTCTACCGCGCCACCGAAACCGGCGTCGAGCGCCTGACCACCGCGCCCGGCGTGCACACCGGTACCCGCGGCGGCGACGTGCTGGTGGTCGCCAGCGCGACCTTGGACGAGCCGAGGACCCGCGTCTTGGTGCGGCGGGACGGCCGGGAGGTCGCCGAGATCGCCAGCCGCGCCGAGGACCACGGCATGGACCTCAACGTCGAGCTGCTGCGCCTCGGCGACCGCGACCTGTACAGCGCCCTGCTGCTGCCCAGCGGCTACCAGCCGTCGGACGGTCCGCTGCCGGTGCTGCTGGACCCCTACGGCGGCCCGCACTCGCAGCGGGTGCTGTCCCGCCAGCAGGGCTTCCTGACCTCGCAGTGGTTCGCCGACCAGGGCTTCGCGGTGCTGGTCACCGACGGCCGCGGGATGGCCGGGCGCGGCCCGGACTGGGACCGAGCCATCGCCGGGGACCTGGCCAACCCGCCGCTGCAGGACCAGGTCGACGCGCTGCACGCCGCAGCGGCGCAGCACCCGGAGCTGGACCTCGACCGCGTGGCGATCCGCGGCTGGTCCTTCGGCGGCTACCTCGCCGCGCTGGCGGTGCTGCGCCGCCCGGACGTCTTCCACGCCGCAGTGGTCGGTGCCGGAGTGGTGGACTGGCGCCTGTACGACACCCACTACACCGAGCGCTACCTCGGCGACCCGAACGAAGCGCCCGAGGTCTACGAGGCGAACTCGCTGCTGGCCGACGCCGCGAAGCTGGACCGCCCGATGCTGATCGTGCACGGAACGGTGGACGACAACGTGGTCCTGGCGCACGCCCTCCGCCTGTCGGCGGCGCTGACGGCAGCGGCGCGACCGCACACGGTCCTGCCGCTGCCGGGCGTCAGCCACATGCCCACCGACGAGACGACCAGCGAGAACCTCCTGCTCCTGCAGGTCGACTTCCTCCGCAAGGCCCTGGCCGACTAGCGGCTCAGAGGATCTCCAGCGGGACGGGGTGCTCCGGCGCCGGGAAGGCCGCGTCGAGCTCGGCGAGGTCCTCGGCGGTCAGCTCGATGTCCAGCGCCGCGCGGTTCTGGTCGACGTGCTCCGGGGTGGCCGCCTTCGGGATCGCGCACACCCCGTCCTGCGCCAGCACCCAGGCGATCGCGATCTGCGCCGGGCTCGCCGCGTGGCGCTCGGCGACCCGGCGCAATGCCGGTTCGCCGAGCAGGCGGCCCTGCTCGATCGGCGAGTACGCCATCACCGGCAGCTCCTGCTCCCGGCACCACGGCAGCAGGTCGACCTCGATCCCGCGCCGGGTCAGGTTGTAGAGCACCTGGTTGGTCGCCGACTGCCGACCGAGGTCGCTGGCGAACAGCTCGTCCACGTCCTCCGGGTCGAAGTTGCTCACCCCGAAGCGCTTGATCTTGCCGTCGGACCGCAGCTGCTCGAACGCCTCCAGCGTCTCGGCCAGCGGCGTGCTCCCGCGCCAGTGCAGCAGGTACAGGTCCAGGTGGTCGGTGCCGAGGCGGCGCAGGCTGCGCTCGCAGGCCTCGACCGCGCCGCGACGGCTCGCGTTGTGCGGGTAGACCTTGCTGACCAGGAACACCTCGTCCCGGCGCCCGGCGATGGCGGCGCCGACGACCTCCTCTGCCCCGCCGCTGCCGTACATCTCGGCGGTGTCGATCAGCCCGACGCCCAAGTCCAACCCGCGGCGCAGCGCGGCCACCTCGGCCGCTCGCTGCCCGCGCCGCTCCCCCATGCCCCAGGTGCCCTGCCCCAGCACCGGCAGTTCTCCGCCACCGGGCAGTTGGATGCCACGCATGCACGCTCCCAAGATCGCTGATTCCATCGCTGCCGGGCGTGCGGCCAGCATACGGTTCAGCGCTGGTGGGGCTGGACGGGCTGGTTGGGCAGGGCGGGCTGCTTGGGCAGGACGGCCGTCAGCTGGAAGCCGCCGTCCTCGGACGGCCCGGCGTCGAGCTGCCCGCCCGCCATCCGCACCCGCTCCGAGAGCCCGGCCAGTCCGGAACCGCCACCGCCCACGTCGACGGTCCCGCCGCGCGGCGCGCCGTTGGTGACGACGATGTGCAGCGCACCCGCCCTGCTCGCCAGGTCCACCTTGATCACCGCGCCGGGCGCGTGCTTGGAGGCGTTGGTCAGGGCTTCCTGGACCACGCGGTAGGCGGCCCGCTCCACCGCCGGTGGCACGTCCGGGTCGCCGAGTTCGCTGGACAGCTCCACGTCCACCCCGGCCGCGCGGGCCTGACCGACCAGCTCCGGGATGGTGTCCAGCCCGGTCCGGCCGGTGCTGCCCAGCCCGAGCGTCGCGCGCATCTCGTCCAAGGCCTGCTTGGCCAACCCGCGCAGCCGACCTGCCGTCTCCACCGCCTCGGGATCGGTGGTGGTGGCGCCGAGCGCGGCCGATTCCACCGCGATCAAGGTGACGTGGTGGCCGACGGCGTCGTGGATCTCCCGCGCGATCCGCGCCCGCTCATCGGCCCGCGCGGTCTCCGCCTTCGCCTCCAGCTCCGCCGCGGTGGCCGCTTCCAACCGGCGCAGGCTCTCCGCCAGCTGCTGCCGCAACGACACCAGCGCTCCCAGCGCGACCGGTGCACCGGCGGCCAGCACCACGTACGCCAAGGTCAGCAGGATCGCGCCGACCGGCAGCGACTGCAGGATCAGCACCGGGGCGACGGCGACCGCAGCGGCCAGCCCGCCCCAGGCGACCAACGACCGGGCCTGCGGCTGAGCCCGGCCGAGCGCGAACAGCGCCACGAGCGTCGCGGGCCAGCCGAGACCACCGGCCAGCGCGGGCATGCACAGCAGCACCGTGGTGCGCGGCCACCGCCGCCGCAGCGGCAGCAGGAATGCCGTGATCAGCCCGGACGCCGTGGCGTAGCTGAACGGGTCCGGGGCGGCCAGCACCGCGGCCGCCGGGATCGCGACGACCAGCGCTTCAACTGCGAGGGTGCGCCACCGCACGGCGCTCACCAGCGGTCGCCCACGCCCGCGACGCGCTGCGCGATCAACGCGGCCTGCACGCGGTTCTGCGCGCCCAGCTTGCTCAGCACGGTCGAGACGTAGCTCTTCACCGTCGCCTCGGTCAACCCGAGCCGCATCCCGATGTCGGCGTTGGAGCGACCGTCGGCCAGCAGCTCCAGCACCTGCCGCTCCCGGGCGGACAGGCCCCGCACCAGCTGCACCTCGTGCGCGTTGTCGGTCGCGCCGCGGAACCGGGGCAGCAGCCGCGCGGTGATCCGCGGGTCCAGCACCGCACCACCGGCCGCCAGGTCGTGCACCGCCCGGACCAGCACCGCCGGGTCGGCGTCCTTGAGCAGGAACCCGTTCGCGCCGTGGCGCAGCGCCTCGGACACGTAGTCGTCCAGGTCGAACGTGGTCAGCACCGCCGCCGCGGGCGGGTCCGGCAGCACCATCAGCTCCCGCAGCGCGGACAGGCCGTCCTTGCCGGGCATCTGCACGTCGATCAGGGCGACGTCCACCCGGTGGGCGCGGACCGCGGTGAGCAGCTCGTGCCCGTCGCCCGCCTCGGCGACCACTCGGATCGTGCCGCTGGTCTCCAGCAGCAGTCGCAGGCCCCGCCGCAGCATGGCCTCGTCGTCGGCCAGCACCACCCGGATCGGCTCCCCGCCGTCCTCCGCCTGCACCTCTCGGTCACCTCCCCTGCTCCGAAAGGATTGCTCGCAGACTAGCGGGGTGGTGCGAACGCAGCGCGCACACCACCCGAGCGGAAAGTGATCAGCGACGCCCGCCCTTGGCCGCCTTGCGCTCGCGCACCCGCACCGAGATCCGCACCGGGCTGCCGACGAACCCGAAGGTCTCCCGGAGCTTGCGCTCCAGGAAGCGCCGGTACCCGGCCTCCAGGAAGCCGGTGGTGAACAGCACGAACGTCGGCGGCCGGGTCTGCGCCTGGGTGGCGAACAGGATCTTCGGCTGACGGCCGCCGCGCACCGGCGGCGGGTTGGCCGCGACCAGCTCGGACAGCCAGCCGTTCAACCGGCCGGTGGGCACGCGGGTGTCCCACGAGTCCAGCGCGGTGCGCAGCGTCGGGGCCAGCTTGGCCACCGCGCGCCCGGTCTTCGCCGAGACGTTGACCCGCTCGGCCCACCGCACCCGCACCAGCTCGCGGTCGATCTCCTTCTCCAGCTGGCGGCGGCGGTCGTCGTCGACCAGGTCCCACTTGTTGTAGGCGATCACCAGCGCCCGACCGGCCTCCACCACCATGGTGATCACCCGCAGGTCCTGCTCGCTGAGCGGCTCGGACCCGTCGATCAGCACGATGGCGACCTCGGCCGCCTCGATGGCGGCCTTGGTGCGCAGCGAGGCGTAGTACTCGGTGCCGCTGGCGGTCTTGACCCGCTTGCGCAGGCCCGCGGTGTCGACGAACCGCCACACCTCGCCGTCCAGCTCGACCAGCGAGTCCACCGGGTCGACCGTGGTGCCCGCGACGTCGTGCACCACCGACCGCTCTTCCCCGGTCAGCTTGTTGAGCAGGCTCGACTTGCCCACGTTCGGCTTGCCGACCAGCGCGACCCGCCGGGGCCCGCCGGACGCGCCGAACACCTCGCGCGGGGTTTCCGGGAACGCCGCCAGCACGGCGTCCAGCAGGTCGCCGGAGCCGCGGCCGTGCAGCGCGCTGATCGGCATCGGCTCGCCCAGGCCCAGCGACCACAGCGAGTGCACGTCGGCGTCACCGCGCTGGTCGTCGACCTTGTTGGCGGCCAGCAGCACCGGGCGCTTGGAGCGGCGCAGCACCCGCGCCACGGCCTCCTCGGTCTCGGTGGCACCCACCCGCGCGTCGACCACCAGCAGCACCGCGTCCGCGGTGTGCATGGCCAGCTCCGCCTGCGCGGCCACCGACGCCATCAGGCCCTTCGCGTCGGGCTCCCAGCCGCCGGTGTCCACCACGGTGAACCGGCGGCCGTTCCACAGCGCGTCGTAGGCCACCCGGTCCCTGGTCACGCCGGGGGTGTCCTGCACGACGGCCTCGCGACGGCCCAGCAACCGGTTGACCAGCGTCGACTTGCCCACGTTGGGGCGGCCGACCACGGCCAGCACCGGCTGCGGCACCGGCGGCGCGGCGTCCTCGGGCGCGGAGACCTCGTCGAACTCGGCCCACTCGGCCTCGTCGGACCACGTGCCGTCCAGGCCTTCCAGCGACTCCTCGGTCACGCTCGTTTCCCTCTCACATCGTCATCGCGGTGGTCGGCGACCAGCCGGTCCAGTTCGGCGATCAGCTCGACCAGTTCGGTGCGCACCGCTTCGGTCGCCACGACCAGGCCGGTGCGGCCCTTGCCCGCGGGCAGCGCGATCGGCTCGCCGAACAGCACGTCGATCCTGGGCAGCAGCCTACGGCCCCGCCCTTCCGGACGCCGCGTGCCCCGGACCGCGACCGGCAGCACCTGGGCCCCGGAGGCCCGCGCCAACCAGGCCGCGCCGTGCTGCGCGCTCTCCACGTCGCCGGACCCGCGGGTGCCTTCGGGGAAGACCCCGACCAGCCCTCCGGCTTTGAGCACCCGCACCGCGGTCAGCAGCGGCGTGCGGTCCGCCTCGCCGCGCCGCACCCCGATCTGCCCGATGCGGCGCAGGAACCAGCCCAGCGCGCCCTTGAACATCTCCTGCTTGATCAGGAACACCGCGGGGCGCGGCAGCATTCCGATCAGCAGCGGCCCGTCCAGCAGCGAGCTGTGGTTGGCCACCAGCACCACCGGGCCGGTGCGCGGGATCCGCTCGGCCCGGTGGACGCGGACCCGGAACGGCAGCCGCACGATCCGCCGCGAGATCCACCGGCCGAACCGGTGCAGCCGCGGGGACGCACCCTCGGGCAGGGTCTGCTCGCTCATGGCTGTCCCGCCTCTCCGCGCTTCACAGTCGTGGTTGCGTCCGGCTCGACCTCACGTTTCGCGGTTTCTTGTGGCTGGTTTGCGTCCCGTTCCCCTGAGGTGCGGTTGAGCAGAACTGGGGTTGCCACAGGACTACTCATTCCGCGAACTCCTCTCCCTGAGCAGGCCGCGGCTCTCGACGTGCTTGTGCAGCTGCTCGAGCACGCCCGCCACGTCCAGGTCGGTGGTGTCCAGCTCCAGCGCGTCGTCGGCCTTGCGCAGCGGCGCGACCTTGCGCCCGGAGTCCAGCGCGTCGCGGCGCTGCACGTCGGCGTGGGTGCGGTCCAGGTCCCCCGCGCGCCCCTCGGAGAGGTCCTGCGCGGTGCGCCGCTCGGCGCGGGCCGTGGAGGACGCCGTCAGGTAGACCTTCAGCCCGGCGTCGGGCACCACGACGGTGCCGATGTCGCGGCCCTCGACCACGATGCCGCCGGGCTCGACCAGGGCCTCGCCGATCAGCCTGCGCTGCAGCGCGACCAGCTGGTCCCGCACCTCGGCGACCGCCGACACCGCGGACACCGCCCCGGTGACCTCCGGTCCGCGGATCTCCCGCCCGACGTCCTGGCCGTCGAGCAGCACCGCGGGCCGCTCCGGGTCGGTGCCCATGGTCAGCTCAGCCGCGCGCACCACCCGCACGACCTCGGCCTCGTCGGACGGCTCGACCTGCGCGCGCAGCACGGCCAGCGTCACGGCGCGGTACATCGCACCGGTGTCGAGGTAGGTCGCGCCGAGCGCCGCGGCCAACTTGCGGGACACCGTCGACTTGCCGGTGCCCGACGGACCGTCGAGGGCCACCACACCGCGGAGCTTGGCGTGTGCCACGTGCTCTTCCTCCTGATCGTCGCCGCACCCGGCCGACGGCCGGACCAACCGTCCATTCTGCCTGGTCCCCGGCGGCAGGTCCCAATCGCATCCCGATCCACCCGAACTACCGGTCGAACTCCGGTGCTCGCGGAATATGGTGGGCGGGTGGACGTAACAGTGACCCCGCTGCCGGGACTCGGCACGCGGCAGGACTTCACCACCCGCTCCGGCCACCGCATCGGTGTGATCACCTACCGGGACGGCCGGTTCGAGCTGATCGTCTCCGACCACGAGGACCCGGACAAGGTCGCCGCCTCGGTCGACCTGACCACCGCCGAGACCAGCGCGCTGGCCAACCTGCTGGGCGCCCCGCAGCTGGTCGCGCAGCTCACCGAGCAGCAGCGCGAGGTCACCGGCGTCACCACCTGGCAGCTGCCGCTCACCCCGGGTTCGCCCTACGACGGCCGCACCCTCGGCGACACCGAGATGCGCACCCGCACGTCGGTGTCGATCGTCGCGGTGGTCCGCGACGGCACCGTGCACCCCTCGCCCCGCCCGGACTTCGCGTTCGCCGGCGGTGACCTGGTCGTCGTCGTGGGCACCAGCGAGGGGCTGCGCGCCGCCAGCGAAATCCTGGAGAAGGGCTGACCCCGGTCCGCTCCACCCGCCCGGTCGCCGACCGGGACACGCGTCGCCAACGGTGGTCCCACGCGTGCCGAACCCAGAACAACTCCATACGCAGGCAACACGCGAGAGGAACACCACGGTGCACGACACGGCGATCTCGTTGATCGAGCTCGGCGCGGTCTTCTTCGGTCTCGGCCTGCTCGGCAGGCTCGCCTGGAAGATCGGCATCTCCCCGATCCCGCTGTACCTGCTGGGCGGGCTGGCGTTCGGCACGGGTGGGCTGGTCCCGCTGCACGGCATCGAACCGTTCACCCACCTGGCCTCCGAGATCGGCGTGGTCCTCCTGCTGCTCCTGCTGGGGCTGGAGTACTCGGCGGGCGAGCTGGTCACCGGCCTGCGCCGCTCGTGGCTGGCCGGGCTGATCGACATCGCGCTGAACGCGTTACCGGGCGCGGTGGTCGCGCTGATGCTGGGCTGGGGCCCGATCGGCGCGCTGACCATGGCCGGTGTCACCTACATCTCCTCGTCCGGCATCGTCGCGAAGGTCCTCGGGGACCTGGGTCGACTGGGCAACCGGGAAACCCCGGTGATCCTGTCGATCCTGGTCTTCGAGGACCTCGCGATGGCCGTCTACCTGCCGATCCTGACCGCGCTGCTGGCCGGGGTCAGCTTCCTCGGCGGGCTCACCGCCGTCGGGGTGTCGCTGGTGGTGATCACCCTCGTGCTGGTGATCGCGCTGAAGTTCGGCAAGTACGTCTCGGCGCTGATCGACAGCGCCGACCCGGAGGTCTTCCTGCTGCGGCTGCTCGGCTCGGCCCTGCTGGTCGCCGGTATCGCCTCGGAGCTGCAGGTCTCGGCCGCGGTCGGCTCGTTCCTGCTGGGCATCGCGATCTCCGGGTCGACCGCGGCGAACGCGACCCGGATGCTGGAGCCGCTGCGCGACCTGTTCGCCGCGCTGTTCTTCGTGGTGTTCGGGCTGAACACCGACCCCTCGCAGATCCCGCCGGTGCTGCCGGTGGCGCTGGTGCTGGCCGTGATCACCGCGGCGACGAAGGTCGTCACCGGCTGGGTGGCCTCGCAGATGCAGGGCGTGGGCCGGATGGGCCGGGCGCGGGCCGGTGCCGCGCTGGTGGCGCGCGGCGAGTTCTCCATCGTGATCGCCGGGCTGGCGGTGGCCTCGGGCGCGGTGTCCGGTGAGCTGGCCGCGCTGGCCACCGCCTACGTCCTGCTGATGGCGATCCTCGGTCCGGTCGCGGCCCGCGTGGTCGAGCCGGTGGCCCGCCTGGTCGTCCGCCGCCCGGCGGCCAAGGCCTGACCCGGGGTCACATCCCGACGATGCGGTACAGCGAGCCGACTTCCTGGCGGTTGAGCGGGCGGATCGCGCCGGGCCGCTCGGAGGTCAGGCGGACGTCGCCGATGCGGGTGCGCACCAGGCGCTGCACCGGGTGGCCGACGTGCTTGAGCAACCGGCGCACGATGCGCTTGCGGCCCTCGTGCAGCACGATCTCCACCAGCGCGCGGTTCTGGTTGGTGTCCACGACCTTGAACCGGTCCACCTTCACCGGGCCGTCCTCCAGCTCCACGCCCTTGCGCAGCTGCTGGCCCAGCTCCTTCGGGATCGGGCCGATGACCTCGGCCAGGTAGGTCTTGCGCACCTTGTAGGACGGGTGCATCAGCCGGTTGGCCAGCTCGCCGTCGTTGGTGATCAGCAGCAGGCCCTCGGTGTCCTGGTCCAGCCGCCCGACGTGGAACAGCTTGCCCTCGCGCTCCCGCAGGTAGTCGCCGATGCACGGGCGGCCCTTGTCGTCGGACATGGTGCACAGGATGCCGCGCGGCTTGTTCAGCATCAGGTGGGTCAGGTTGTCGTTGACCATCACCCGGTTGCCGTCGACGTGGATCACCGCGGTCGCCGGGTCGACGCGGCGGCCCAGCTCCGTGACGACCTCGCCGTCGACCTCGATGCGCCCCTCGACGATCATCTCCTCGGCCGCGCGCCGCGAGGCGACCCCGGCCTGGGACAGCACTTTCTGCAGGCGCACGCCTTCCTCGGCGGCGTTGGACGGGCGGTGTTCAGACGTCATCGATCGAATCCACTTCGGGCAGCAATGGGGCGAGCGGCGGCAGTTCCTTCAGCGACGACAGGCCCAGCCGTTCCAGGAACAGCTCGGTCGTGCAGTACAGGATGCCGCCCGTCTCCGGGTCGGTCCCGGCCTCTTCGATTAGGCCGCGCCCCACCAGGGTACGGATGACGCCGTCGACGTTCACACCCCGTACGGCTGCCACCCGGGACCGGGTCACGGGCTGCCGGTAGGCGATGACCGCCAGCGTCTCCAGCGCGGCGCGGGTCAGCTTCGAGCGCTGCCCGTCGAGCAGGTAGCGCTCCACGTAGGGCGCGTAGGTCTCCCGGGTGTAGAACCGCCACCCGTCGCCGACGCGGCGCAGGTCGATGCCGCGCTCGGCCTCGGCGTAGCCGTCGGAGAGCCGCCGCAGCGCCTGGCGGATCCGCTTGACGGGCTGCTCCAGGGTGTCGGCCAGCAGCTCCTCACCGGCGGGCACGTCGACGACCAGCAGCAACGCCTCCAGCGCGGCGTCGAGCGCGGAATCCGACGTCAGGTCCGGCGCACCCTGGGGCTCCACCACCTCGTCGGCCGCGACCTCCGGCTCGGCTGCGAGCTGCGGCTCCAACTCGCCGCTCATACCCATTCCGCCTCCCCGCGATTCACAGTCGTGGTTGCGTTCGGGGTCTATCTCGCGTTCTGCGGTTTCTTGTGGCTGGCTTGCGTCACGGTCCCCTGAGGTGCGGTTGAGCAGTTCTGGGGCTGGCACAGGATCGCTCATCCGTACTCCTCTTCCTCTGCGTTGGCGCGCTGCGCCTCGGCGTCGACCTTGGCCTGCTCCAGGCTGCCGCCCACCCACCGCACGAGCAGCTCGCCCAGCGGCGTCTCCTGCTCGAACTGCAGCACCTTCTCGCGGTAGAGCTCCAGCAGCGCCAGGAACCGGGCCACCACCTCGACGGTGTGGCCGCAGTCCGAGGTCAGCTCCGGGAACGTGGCGCTGCCCTTCTCCGCCAGCCGCACCCGCAGCAGCGCCGCGTGCTCGCGGACGGACACGCCGTGCTGGTGGATGTGGTCCAGCGACACGGTGGGCGGCGGCTTGGGGCGGAACACCGCGGCCGCGATCTCGGCGAACCGCTGCGGCTCGACCCCGATCCGCACCTCCGGCAGCAGGTTCTCGAACCGCTCCTCCAGCGACACCGAGCGCGGGTAGCGCCGCAGCGCCCCGGCCTCCAGCTCGCCGAACAGCGCCGCCACCTGCTTGTACGCCCGGTACTGCAGCAGCCGCGCGAACAGCAGGTCGCGCGCTTCCAGCAGCGCCAGGTCCGCCTCGTCCTCCACGTCGGCCGCGGGCAGCAGCCGGGCCGCCTTGAGGTCGAGCAGCGTCGCGGCCACCACCAGGAACTCGGTGGTCTCGTCGAGGTCCCACTGCTCGCCGAGCGCCCGGGTGTAGGCGATGAACTCGTCGGTGACCTTGTGCAGCGCCACCTCGGTGACGTCCAGCTGGTGCTGCGAGATCAGCTGCAGCAGCAGGTCGAAGGGGCCCTCGAAGTTGTCCAGGCGGACGGTGAACTTGCCGGTGCTGCCGGGATCCCCAGGTGCCTGCTCCTCCCCGGCAGCGGGTTCGGTCACTCGCCGGGCTCCCGCAGCCGGCGGACCAGCTCCGAGTCGGCACCCCGCTCGTCGAGGTCGGCCAGCGCCGCGGCAACCGCTTCGCGCACCACCCGGCCGCGGTCCACGGCGATGCCGTGGTCGGCCCGCAATGCCAGTCGCGCCTGCTCCAAGCCCAGCAACTCCTCGTCGGAGACGTACACGGTGATCTTCGCATCGTGCTTGCGCCGACCCGACCCGGACCGCCCGGAACGGGCGGGCGCGGCCGGTGCCGCTTCCGGCGCGTCGGCGTGATCCGCGCGAGGAACAGTAGTACGGAACAGTTCGGCGGCTCCCGGCAGGGCTGCCCGCCGGGTCATCTGGCGATCACCTCGCGGGCCAGCGCCCGGTACGCCTGGGCCCCCGCGGAGCGCGGCGCCCACCTGGTGATCGGCTCCCCGGCCACGGTGGTCTCCGGGAACCGGACCGTGCGGTTGATCACCGAGTCGAACACCACGTCGCCGAACGCCTCCACCACGCGCGCCATGACCTCGCGGGAGTGCAGCGTGCGCGGGTCGAACATGGTGGCCAGTATCCCGCTGATCTCCAGCTTCGGGTTCAGCCGCTCCCGCACCTTCTCGATGGTGTCGATCAGCAGCGCCACCCCGCGCAGGCTGAAGAACTCGCACTCCAGCGGGATGATCACGCCGTCGGCGGCGGCCAGCGCGTTGACCGTGAGCAGGCCCAGCGACGGCTGGCAGTCCACCAGGATGTAGTCGTAGTCGGCCAGCGCGGGCTGCAGCACCCGGTGCAGCGTCTGCTCCCGGCCCACCTCGGCGACCAGCTGCACCTCGGCCGCGGACAGGTCGATGTTGCTGGGCAGCAGGTCCATGCCGTCGACGGTGGTCCGCCGCACCACGTCCTGCACGGTGACCGACCGCTCCATGATCACGTTGTAGATCGTCTGATCCAGCTGGTGGGGCTGGACCCCGAGGCCGACCGAGAGCGCGCCCTGCGGATCGAAATCCACCAGCAGCACCCGGCGTCCGTACTCCGCCAGGGATGCGCCGAGGTTGATCGTCGACGTGGTCTTCCCCACCCCGCCCTTCTGGTTGCACATCGCCAGCACCGCGGCGGGACCGTGCCGGTCCAGCAGCGGCGGTTCCGGGATGTGCCGACGCGGCCGGCCGGTGGGACCGAGACCGCGGGGATTCGGCGCCAGGTCAGCGCCTTCCACGTGGCCCGTCGTCTCGGGGGCGATGCTCAGGTCGACCGCGCCCCGGGACCGCCCGTCGGCGGAGGGCTGCGGCAGCGACATGGCGATCAGACTCCTTTTGGTACCGGTGGCGATCAACCGCAGCCTAAGTGGCATTCACTACCAGCGGCAACGCGCCTCGCCGGGGTGTCCGAAGTTCCTTGTGATCTCCGTGTGATCAACGTCTACCGCCAACGCGGCCCGGCCGCATGCGCAGCGCGACCAACTCACCCCGAAGCGTGGGCGCGCGGGTGGGCCGTCGCGTAGACCTCGCGCAGCGCGTTCACGGTGACCAGCGTGTAGACCTGGGTCGTGGTCACGGAGGCGTGCCCGAGCAGCTCCTGCACCACCCGGACGTCCGCGCCGCCCTCCATCAGGTGCGTGGCGAAGGAATGCCGCAGCACGTGCGGGGAAACGTCACCGCCGATGCCGGAGCGCCGCGCCGCCGTCTTCAACGCGTTCCACGCGCTCTGGCGGGAGAGCCGACCGCCGCGCGAGTTCACGAAGATCGCCGCGCTGCCCCGACCGCGCGCCACCAGCGCTGGCCGCGCCCGCACCAGGTACGCGTCCAACGCCTCCAGCGCGGGGCGCCCGACCGGCACCAGCCGCTGGCGGCCGCCCTTGCCGTCGAGCCGCACGGTCCGGTCGGTGCGGTCGACGTCGTCGAGGTCCAGCCCGATGGCTTCGGAGATCCGCGCCCCGGTCGAGTACAGCAGTTCCAGCAGCGCCCGGTCCCGCAGCCCCTTGGCGTCGTCTCCCCCGGCGTGCTCCAGCAGGGTGTCGACATCGCCGACGGACAGCGCTTTCGGCAACCGCTTCGGCAGGCTGGGCGGCGCGACCTCGCGCGCCACGTCGACGGCGAGCTTGCCCTCGGCGTGCGCGAACTTGTGCAGCCCGCGCGCTGCCACCAGGGCCCGCGCCGCCGAGGACGAGGCCAGCGGCGGCCGCTGCTCGGTGCCTTCCCGTAGCTCGGCCAGGAAGTCGGAGAGGTGCTGCGCGCGCACCTCGCCGAGCCCGGCTATCCCAGCACCGACCAGGAATTCGGCGTACCGGCGCAGATCCCGGGCGTAGGAGTCCAGCGTGCTGCGCGCGGTGCCGCGCTCCACCGCGAGGTGGTCGAGGTAGCCGCTGATCGCCTCGCGCAGCTCGGGCGGGAGTGCGTCGAAACCCCTCACCCCAGCCGCCGGCGGAACCGCTGCGGCCGGTCCGTCCACTCGGCGTCGACCGGCCGCCCCGACCGGCCGCCGTCGCGCACCGCCTTGGCGGCGAGCAGGCCCGACACCGCGGGCGAGTTCACGATCTCCCCGGCCAGCACCATGTCCACCGCCTCGGCGAACGGCACGCGGCGGATCACCAGATCGGCCTCCTCGTCCCCGACCGCCTCCGGCCGGTCCACATCGGACAGACCGGTGGCCAGGAAGATCCGGATGCTCTCGTCGGTGAAACCGGGCGAGGACGCGACGTCGACCAGGACCGACCACTCCTCGGCCGCGATCCCGGCCTCCTCGGCCAGCTCCCGCTGCGCGGTGCGCACCGGCTCCTCGCCCGCGACGTCCAGCAGGCCCGCGGGCAGCTCCCACAGCCGCCGCCCCAGCGGGTAGCGGTACTGGTGCAGCAGGACCACCCGGTCCTGCTCGTCGACGGCGACCACGGCCACCGCGCCGAGGTGCTCGACGACCTCGCGCCGCGCGTGCCCACCGCCGGGCATCCCGACCTCGTCGGCCCGCAGCGCGAGGATCCTGCCGACGTAGACGTCCTCGCTGGCCAGGGTGGTGAATTCGTGCTCGCCGTTGGTGCGCTCGACACCGCGTTCCGTCATGTCCACGCCGAACACCCTAGAGCCGATCGGCGCGGCGCAGCGAGCGGCGCGATCCCGCCGGAGGCGGGCCGCCCCCGGCCTCCGGCGGGATCACCTGGTCACGCGCTCGGCGCGGGCTCCTCCACCGGCTCCAGCTCGACCGGCAGCCGCTCCGCGGCGCGGTAGTCCAGCGCGGCCTTGACGAACGCGGCGAACAGCGGGTGCGGACGCGTCGGGCGGCTCTTGAGCTCCGGGTGCGCCTGGGTGCCCACGAAGAACGGGTGCTCCTCGCGCGGCAGCTCGACGAACTCCACCAGCCGACCGTCCGGCGAGGTGCCGGAGAACACCAGGCCCGCCTTGCTCAGCCGGTCGCGGTAGGCGTTGTTCACCTCGTAGCGGTGCCGGTGCCGCTCGGCGACCTCGGTCGAGCCGTAGGCCTCGGCCACGATCGACTCGGCGCGCAGCTTCGCCGGGTAGGACCCCAGCCGCATGGTGCCGCCCATGTCCCGGTCGCCGGAGACCACGTCGTGCTGGTCGGCCATGGTGCTGATCACCGGGTGCTGGCAGGGCTCCTCGAACTCGGTGGAGTTGGCCCGCTCCAGCCCGGCCAGCGACCGCGCCGCCTCGATCACCATGCACTGCAGGCCCAGGCACAGCCCGAGGACCGGGATGCCGTGGGTGCGGGCGTAGCGGATGGCGCCGAGCTTGCCCTCGATGCCGCGCACCCCGAAGCCGCCGGGGATCAGCACACCGTCCATTCCGGACAGCGCCTGCGCGGCACCGGCGTCGGTCTCGCAGGTGTCCGAGCCGACCCAGGAGATCTCCACCTTGGCGCGGTGCGCGAAACCGCCGGCGCGCAGCGCCTCGGTGACCGACAGGTAGGCGTCGGGCAGATCCACGTACTTGCCGACCAGCGCGATGCGCACCTTCTCCGACGGGTTGTGCACCCGGTCCAGCAGGTCGCCCCACACCGACCAGTCCACGTCGCGGAACGGCAGCCCCAGCCGCCGCACCAGGTAGGCGTCCAGGCCCTCGCCGTGCAGCACGCGCGGGATGTCGTAGATCGACGGCGCGTCCGGGCAGGCCACCACGCCGTCGGTGTCGACGTCGCACATCAGCGCGATCTTGCGCTTGAGCTCCTCCGGCAGGTCCCGGTCGGAGCGGCAGACCAGCGCGTCGGGCTGGATGCCGATGTTGCGCAGCGCGGCCACCGAGTGCTGGGTTGGCTTGGTCTTGAGCTCACCCGACGGCGCCAGGAACGGCACCAGCGAGACGTGCAGGAAGAAGCAGTTGTCCCGGCCGACGTCGTGGCGCACCTGGCGGCAGGCCTCCAGGAACGGCAGCGACTCGATGTCGCCGACGGTGCCGCCGACCTCGGTGATCACCACGTCGGGGGTGCGGCCGTCCTCGTCCGGCTCGGCCATCGCCCGGATGCGCGCCTTGATCTGGTCGGTGATGTGCGGGATGACCTGCACGGTGTCGCCCAGGTACTCGCCGCGGCGCTCCTTGGCGATGACCGCGGAGTACACCTGGCCGGTCGTCACGTTGGCGTTGCGGGTCAGGTCGCGGTCCAGGAACCGCTCGTAGTGCCCGATGTCGAGGTCGGTCTCCGCGCCGTCCTCGGTGACGAACACCTCACCGTGCTGAAACGGGTTCATCGTTCCCGGATCGACGTTCAGGTAGGGGTCGAGCTTCTGCATGGTCACCCGCAGGCCGCGGGAGGTCAGCAGTTCGCCCAGGCTGGACGCCGTGAGCCCCTTACCCAACGAGGAGGCCACGCCCCCCGTGACGAACACGTGCTTGATCGTGCGTGCTTGCGGCGCCAACAAATGCTCCCCGTGGTCAAGCCGTCGCCTGGCTGGATTTCTGCACTGGCAGGACGGCTGGATCCGTCGCTCCCACGGAATTCCAGCCTAACGCACGTCAGCCGGGCCGCGCACCGAGACCCACCGCAGCCGAACCAGACCCGAACGTCCAGGTCAACCGCCATCCGGGCGGCTGATCACCGACCGGTCAGCCGCGCGTGCTCGGCACCGGCCCCTGCGCGCTGCTCGCCACGCCGTAGTGCCCGGCCTGCCGGTCGGCCTGCTCGCGCACCGCCAGCACCACCGCGACCCGGCCCGAGCCGCCGTCGACGTTGTCCACGGTGGACAGGTTCGACGCGATCGCCGGATCGGCCCGCGCCACGCCGACCGCCCCGGTGCCGTCGGCCGAACCGGGCCCACCGGCCAGCACCGCGCCCTGCCCGGCCCGGTCGATCTGGGTGGCGAACCGGGCCAGCGTGGCGGCCTCGTCCCCGGCCCGGTCGCCGTCGAGGTGACCGCCGGTGAGCACCACCGCCAGCTGCGCGGGCCGCAGGCCCGGCGAGGCGGTGGCGAAGCCGCCGTCGGCCAGCCCCGCGAACGCGGCCGCCCGCTCCGGGTCGCCGGTCTGCGGCTGCCCGCTCTGCGGGTCGAGCAGGGCCAGCGGGCCGATCAGGCCACCGGCCAGAGTGCCCGGGTCGGCCGCGGTGGGCAGCTGGACCCCGGCGGGCAGCAGCTCGGTGACCACGCGGCGCAGCTGGTCGGCCCGGTCCGGGTCGGCGAAGCCCTCGCCCAGGCGCACCTCACCGGTCAGGTCCGCGCCCGCATCGCGCAGCAGCTGCGACATCGCCTCCCGCTGCTGGTCGGGCGCCTCCGCCGAGCTGATCAGCACGACGCTGCGCTGCGCCAGCTGCCCCTGCACGGCCATCGGCGCCACCGCGGAGTCGAACTGCTCGGACGCCGCGACCTGCGCCTTCAGCGCGCTGCGCTCGGAGTTGAGCTGCTCGACCTGCTCCTGCAGCGAGTCCCGCTGGTTGCCGACACCGGCCAGCAGCCGGTCGCTCATCGAGGTCGAACCGAGCACCACGCCGACCGCCAGCGCCAGGAAGACCGCGGCGATCGACACGATGTGATACCGCATCGAGATCACGTGAAAAGCCCCTTGAAGTATGCCGCCACCTGGTCGCCCGCACCGGCGACCACGTCCATGAATGCGGTGCCCAGACCGGAGACCAGCAGCGCCACGACCACCACCAGCAGCACCGCGACCACCAGCAGCACCACGGCGCTGGTCGGCGTCCGGCTGCGCTGCAGGGCGGCCACCGCCCGGCCGTCGATGATCTTGCTGCCCATCCGCAGCCGGGTCAGGAAGGTCGACGGGTTGGAACCGGACCGCCCGCTGTCCAGGAACTCGCCCAGCGTCGCGTGGAAGCCGACCGTGACCACCAGGCTGGCCTTGTGCGCGTCGGCCAGCAGCAGCGCCAGGTCCTCCGGGTTGCCCGAGGCCGGGAACGTCACCGCGCCGATGCCGAGGTCCTGGATGCGCTCCAGCCCGGGCGCGTGCCCGTCCAGGTGGGCCGGGATCACCAGCTCAGCGCCGCACTTGAGGGTGTCGGTGCTGATGATGTCCGGGTCGCCCACGATGACGTCCGGCTTGTATCCGGCCTCCCGCAGCACGTCCGCGCCGGTCTCGACGCCGATCAGCACCGGCTTGTACTCGCGGATGTACTTGCGCAGCCGTTTGAGGTCGTCGGCGTGGCCGTAGCCCGGCGCCAGCACCAGGACCTGGCGGTCCTCCAGCGAGATGCTCAGGTCCGGGACGCCGATGCCGTCCAGGATGAGCGTCCGCTCCTTGCGCAGGAACTCGATGGTGTTCGCGGAGAACGCCTCCAGCTGCGCCGACATCCCGGCCTTGGCCTCGATGAGCAGGTCGGCGACCGAGTCGGCGTCCTGCGCCGTCCCGCGGCCGATCTCCCGCTCGCCGACGAACACCCCGCCCTCGTGCAGCCGGATCTTCGTGCCGTCCTTGATCTGGCGCGCGAGCTCGGGGCCGACGCCGTCGACGAGCGCGATCCCGGCGGACAGCAGCACGTCGGGCCCCAGGTTCGGGTAGCGCCCGGAGATCGACGGCGCCGCGTTGACCACCCCGACCACACCGGCCGAGACCAGCGCTTCAGCCGTGCGCCGGTCCAGGTCGGCGTGGTCGATCACCGCGATGTCGCCGGTGCGGACCCGGCGCAGCACGTCGTCCGAGCGGCGCTCGATCCGGGCCACCCCGACCACACCGGGCAGGTCGCCCTGCTGGCGAGCAAGCAGACCGCTGAGTTTCATGCACCGATGGTGACAAACCGATCACCCGATTTCGGTCCGCCACGCCGATACCCCTGGTCCACCTGGATCACAAAATGTTCGGCCAAATGGCGCAGATCACTTCCCGCTCTTCGCCTTCTTCTTCGCGGGCTTCTTCCGCCGGAAGCGGGCCTGCGCCAGCTTGTACGCGGTGGCGGTGTTCAGCAGCTCCTCGGCGTGCGCGCGACCGGTCTCGGTGGAGTCCATCCCGGCCAGCATCCGGGCCAGCTCCACCACCCGCTGCTCGTCGGCCACCACCCGCACGTCGCTGCGGGTCAGCCCGCCCTCGGCGTTGCCCTTGTCCACCACCAGGTGCCGGTCCGCGTAGGCGGCGACCTGCGGCAGGTGCGTGACGACCACGACCTGGTGGGTGCGCGCCAGCCTGGCCAGCCGCCGCCCGATCTCCACCGCGGCGCGCCCGCCGACCCCGGCGTCGACCTCGTCGAAGACCAGCGTGGGCACGGTGTCGGCGTCGGCCAGCACCACCTCCAGCGCCAGCATCACCCGCGACAGCTCACCGCCCGAAGCGCCCTTGTGGATCGGCAGGGCGGGAGCGCCGGAGTGCGCGATCAGCTGGAGCTCGACCTCGTCCACGCCCTCCGGGCCCGCGTGCACGCTCTTGCCGCGCACCTGCAGCGCGTTCGGATCCCCGGCCTCGGCGGGTTTCGGCTGCACCACGACCTCGAGGCGGGCCTGCGCCATGGCCAGCCCGTCCAGCTCCTCGGACACCGCCTCGGACAGCCCGACCGCCGCCTCCCGCCGCGCTTCGGTGAGCGCGACGGCGAGCTCGGCCAGCTCGGCGGCCAGCTCGTCGCGGCGCGCGGCCAGCGCGGCCAGCGCCTCCTCGGAGGTGTCCATCCCGGCCAGCCGGGTGCGGGCTTCCTCCGCCCAGGCCAGCACTCCGTCGATGTCCGCCGCGTACTTCTTGGTCAGCTGCTTGAGCTCGGCCTGCCGGGCCAGCACCTGCTCCAGGCGGGCCGGGTCGGCGTCCAACCGGTCCAGGTACCCGCCGAGCTCGCCGCCGACGTCGGCCAGCACCGCGACGGCTTCGGCCACCCGCGGCTCCAGCTCCCGCAGCGCCGGGTCCTCGGCGGCCGACAGGCGCCGCCGGGCCTCCCCGATCAGCCCGATCGCACCGGGCGCGTCCGGGTCCCCGTCCGCCGAGCCGGTCAGCGCCAGGTGGGCACCCGCGGCGATCTCCCGCAGCTGGTCCACGTCCGCCAGCCGCCGGGCCTCCTCGACCAGCGCGACGTCCTCGCCGGGTTCCGGCGCGACCGCCTCGATCTCGCCCAGCCCGTGCCGCAGCAGGTCCGCTTCCCTGGCCAGCTCCCGGGAGCGCTCGGTGCGCTCGGTCAGCTCCCGGACCGCCTCCACCCATTCAGCGCGCACCCGCTGGTAGTTCGCGAGCACCTGCAGCACGGGTTCCCCGGCGAAGCGGTCGAGCACCGCCCGCTGCTCGCCGGACCGCAGCAACCGCAGCTGGTCGTTCTGACCGTGCACCGCGAGCACCTGCTCGGCCAGCTCGGACAGCACGGCGTTGGGCACCGAACGGCCCCCGAGGTGGGCGCGGGAACGCCCGTCCGCGGTGACCGTGCGCAGGGCGATGAGGCTTCCGTCCTCGTCCGGTTCGGCCCCGGCTTCGGAAGCGACCTTGGCCGCGGGTGAGTCGATCGTGGTCTGGAACCGGCCCTCCACGACGGCACGCTGCGCACCGGAGCGGACCCGGGAGGCGTCGGCGCGACCACCGCCGAGCAGGTGCAGCCCGGTGACCACCATCGTCTTGCCGGCGCCGGTCTCGCCGGTGACCACGGTCAACCCCTCGTGCAGTGCGAGCGTGGCGTCGTCGATGACGCCCAGTCCCTGGATGCGCATCTCCGCCAACACATCAAGCACCCTACTGGCACGCCCGGACGCGCGATGCCCCGCTGGGAATAACGAAACGCTCAACTCGTCCGCGCGCTGCTCAGCGCGTGGCCGGGCCCCGCCACCCCTGCACCGGCAACTCGAACTTGTGCACCAGGCGATCGGTGAACGCGGTGTCGTGCAGCCGCACCAGGCGCAGCGGGCTGTCCCCCGCCACCACCTCGACCCGCGCCCCCGGCGGCAGGTCGAAGTGCCGCTGCCCGTCGCAGCTGAGCACCGCGTGGTGGCCGTGCTGGTCGATCTCCACCGCCACCAGCGATTCCCGCGACACCACCAGCGGCCGGGCGAACAGCGCGTGCGCGTTGCTCGGCACGACCAGCAGGGCCTGCACCTCGGGCCACACCACCGGTCCCCCGGCGGAGAACGCGTACGCGGTGGATCCGGTCGGCGTCGAGCAGAGCACGCCGTCGCAGCCGAACGCCGACACCGGGTGCCCGTCGACCTCCACGACCACGTCCAGGATCCGCTCCCGGCTGCTCTTCTCCACGCTGGCCTCGTTGAGCGCCCAGGTGCTCGCCAGCACCTGGCCGTCGAGCTTCGCGGTGACCTCGACCGTCATCCGCTCCTCGACGTGGTACCGGCCCTCCACCACGGCGGCCAGCGCCTCGTCCAGCGCATCGGAGTCGGCACCGGCCAGGAAGCCGACCCGGCCCAGGTTCACGCCGAACACCGGGACGTCGGCCAGCCGGGCCAGCTCTGCCGCGCGCAGCAGCGTGCCGTCCCCGCCGAGCACCAGCACCAGCTCGGTGCCCGCGGCCGCCTGCGCTCCCGGGGCCACCACCCGGCTGTAGCAGTCGGGCCTGAGCTCGGGGGCCTCCTCCGCCAGCACCCGCACCCGCAGCCCGGCGCCGATCAGCTGACCGGCGACCTTCTCCGCGGTGCGCACGTTGTGCTGCCTGCCGGTGTGCACCACCAGCAGCACCTCTCGGGTCAACTCCCACTCCTCACCGGTGCGAGTTCTTGACGGCGGTCTGCGGTCCCCGTCGAACCGCGTCCGCCACCAGCGCTTCCGCCGCAGCTGCGTCGGTGCGCTCGCCGGGCCTCAGCCACAGGAAGTACTCCACGTTGCCGGACGGTCCGGGCAGCGGGCTGGCCACGACGCCGCGCAGCCCCAGCCCGTTCTCGGCGGCGACCTGCACGACCTCCAGCACCGCCTCGGCCCGCAGCTGCGGGTCGCGCACCACCCCGCCGGAACCCAGCCGCTGCTTGCCGACCTCGAACTGCGGCTTGACCATCGGCACCAGATCGGCGTCCGGGGTCGCGCAGGCGGCCAGCGCGGGCAGCACCAGCTTCAGCGAGATGAACGACAGGTCCGCCACGACCAGGTCCACCTGCCCGCCGATGTCCTCCGGGGTCAGCGAGCGGACGTTGGTCCGGTCGTGGATGTGCACCCGATCGTCGGTCTGCAACTTCCACACCAGCTGCCCGTAGCCGACGTCGACCGCGACGACCTCGCGGGCCTCGCGGCGCAGCAGCACGTCGGTGAACCCGCCGGTCGACGCACCCGCGTCCAGGCACCGCCGCCCGGCCACGGACAACCCCTCGGGCTCGAAAGCTTCCAGCGCGCCCAGCAGCTTGTGCGCGCCCCGCGACGCCCAACCGGGGTCGTCCACGTCCTCGGCGACCACCACCGGAGCGTCGGTCTCGACCGCGGTGGCGGACTTGCGCGCGACCATGCCGCGCACGCTCACCCGACCCGCCTCGACCAGTTCGGAGGCGTGCTCGCGGGACCGCGCCAGCCCGCGACGAACCAGTTCGGCATCCAACCGCGCCCTGCGTGGCACTGCGTCAGCTCCTGTGTGCACTCGTTCCGGAGAGGAGGTGATCGGCCTTCGACAGCGCGTCGGTGAGCGCGGTGTGCACCGCCTCGAACCGTTCGACGTGCTCGGCGACGGGCCGCTCCCGCACCTCGTCGAGGTCGGCGACGGCCGCCGCGATGGCGTCGATCGCCGACTGGCCGTCGTCGGCCGGGCGCGCCAGCATCGCGGGATTCGGCATCTGCCCCGGAGAGGTCATCCGCTCCTGCTCCCCTCGATCACGCCGCGACCGCTGTGCGGCGACGTCTCCACGCTATCGGAACGCCCCGGCGGTGACACCGCGGCGTCCGCCGCTTCAGGCCAAGCCGAGCTCGCGCAACGCCGCCTTCGCGGGCTCGTCCGCCGCCCGCACCTCGACAGGTCCGGACGAAGCGGCCCACCACGCCGCGCACAAGGTCCGCAGCGCGGCGAGCGCATCGGCCTCGCCCTCGGAACGCGCCAGCTCCAGCACGCCGTCCTCGACCCGCGCGCGCCACCCGGGCTGCGCTGCGATCGCCACCTCCGCGGGATCCTGCAACAACCCGCGCAGATCGGCCGCGACGTGGTCGGGGCGCATCTCCGGGGCGGCGCCGAGCAGATCGGCGGGGGTGTTCACCCCGGTCAGCACCATCAGCGACGGCATCCCCGCGTTGACCGCGCCCGCGATGTCGGTGTCCAGCCGGTCCCCGACCATCAGCGGCGACCGCCCGCCCGCCGAGTCGACCGCGCGGTCCAGCAGCGGGCGCTCGGGCTTCCCGGCCACCAGCGGCTCCTGGTCGGTCGCCGCGCGCAGCAGCTCGACCAGCGCACCGTTGCCCGGCACCAGACCGCGTTCGGTCGGCAGCGTGCGGTCCCCGTTGCACGCCACCCACAGCGCCCCGGCGCGGATCGCCAAGCAGGCCTCGGCGAGGTCGCGGTACGCGATCTCCGTCGAGAGCCCCTGCACGACCGCGGCCGGGTCGTCGGCGAAGTCCGACACCGGAACCAGCCCGACGCGGTCCACTTCGGACGCCAGGGCGGCGGAACCGACCACCAGCACCCGGGATCCGGCGGGCAGCTTCTCGGCCAGCACGGCGGCACCGGCCTGCGCGCTGGTGCTCACCTCGGCCCGCTCCGCGGTCAGCCCGAGACCGGCGAGGTGGTCGACCACCGCCTGGTCCGGTTTGGACGCGTTGTTGGTGACGTAGCGGACCTGGACGCCGCGGCGGTGCACTTCCCGGACTGCCTCCAGGGCACCGGGAACGAGTTCACCGCCGCGGAAGACCGTGCCGTCCAGGTCGAACAGCACGACGTCGTGGCCGTCGAGGAGCGTCCCGCTCACTGCGCTCGCGCGCCCCCTTCGGCTTCGCCGTCAGCGGCGTCCTTCTTCAGCTCCTCGGCATCCGCCGAGTCCACCGCGTCCTCGGCGACCGCGTCTTCAGCGTCCTCGTCGGGGGAGCCGTCCTCGTCGTCGAGCTCGTCCTCGTCCGAGATCCCAGCGGCGGCCTCGGCCTCGGTCACCAGCTCTTCGACGACCTCCGGCCCGCCGATCTTCTCGGCCAGCTCCTCCAGGCGCTCCGGAGCGTCGGTCTCCTCCTCGTCGTCGGCGTGCGCGGCGTGCACGAACCAGGTGAAGGCCTCGCGCTCGCGGCCAGCGGCCAGCAGGTTGTCGGCGTAGGCGTAGAACAACCGCGCGCTCCACGGGTCCTGCCGCTGCGGGTCGAGCTCGGGGATCTGCAGGCTCACGACGGAGGCCTCGACCTCACCGAGGTCCCGGCGCGCCCCGGCCGCCACGATGCGCAGCTCGACGGCGTCCTCCTGCTCGAGCTGGGTCGCCTCCTGGCTGCGGGCGAGCTCCACCGCCCGCTCGGGCCGCCCCAGCGCGCGCTCGCAGTCGGCCATCATCGCGAGGTGGCCGGGGCCGCCCGCGATGCGACGAGCCGCGCGCAGCTCGGACAGCGCCTCGCTCCACTCACCCGCCAAGTACGCGGCGAGCCCGTTGGCCTCGCGCACCGACGGGATGCGGGACGCCTTCTGCCGGGCGAACCGGGCGTGCGCGAGAGCCTTCTCCGCGTCCTCGTCGACCAGCTGGCCAGCAGCGACGAGGTGCAGCGCGACCTTGTCGGCCAAGCCCTTGGGCAGCGGCAGCAGCTCGCGGCGCACCTCGGCGTCGAGCTCCTTGGGGTCCAGGCCCTCGGGCAGCTCCGGCTCCTGCAGCTTCGGGCTCGACTCGGCAGCCTCGTTCGACTGCTTCGCGGCGTCCTCGCGGGACCCGCTGCGCTCCCGGTCGCCCCGCCGGTCATCACGACGCGGCCGGTCCCGGAAGTCGCGGTCGTCACGACGCGGCCGACCACCGCGGTCGAACCGGTCCCCGTCCCGCCGCGGGCGGTCATCCCGACGCTCGTCCCGGCGAGGCCGGTCGTCGAAGCTGCGGTCGTCACGACGCGGCCGCTTGTCGGAACCCCGGTCGTCGCGACGCGGACGATCCTTGAAGTCGCGGTCGTCGCGGCGCGGCCGGTCGCGGAAGTCCCGATCATCCCGACGGGGCCGGTCATCGCGACGCGGACGGTCGTTGAAGTCCCGGTCGTCCCGACGCTCGTAACCGCCACGTCGGTCGTCGCGGCGGAAGTCCCCGCGGTCGCGGTCATCCCGACGGAAGCCGCCGCGGTCGTCACGCCGGTCGTCCCTGCGGAAACCGCCCCGGTCATCACGCCGGAAATCACGACGGTCGCGGTCATCCCGACGGAACCCACCGCGGTCGTCACGCCGGTCATCCCGACGGAAGTTGTCCCTGCGGTCGTTGTCACGTCGGAAGCCGCCGCGGTCGTCACGCCGGTCCCGGTTGTCCCGGCGGAAGTCGCCGCGATCGCGGTCATCGCGGCGGAAGTTGTCGCGGCGCGGTCCGCGATCGTTGTTGAAGCCGCGGTCGCGGTCGTCGCGGCGGAACCCACCGCGGTCATCGCGCCTGTCATCGCGCCGGTTGTCGAAATCCCGGCGGTCGTTGTCACGGCGGTCGTTGTCGCGGCGGAAGCCACCGCGGCGGTCCTGGCCGCCCTGGCCGCGGAACCGGTCGCGGCCGCCGAAGTCGTCGCGGCCCCGGCGGTCGTCGCGGTAGCCGCCGCGGCCGCGGTCATCCCGGTCGTTGCGGAAGCCGCCGCGGTCGTCCCGCGAGCCGAAGCGGCGCGGGCCGCCCTGTGAACCACGGCGCTCGAAGCTCCCGCGGCCGCCTTGGCCGCTTCGGCCGGCACCGGCCCCGCGGCGAGAGTCGCCGCGCCTGTCGTCGGAACCGGACACCGAACCTCCTGAAGCAGAAAAACTGAAGTACCCACCAGCGTAGCCCCACGTCTCGGCGGGCCGCGGCGGGCCGCACCCCGATGTGAGCGGGGGCAACTCCCGGTCATGAACTCGGTCATGAAAAAAGGGGCCGACCGGAGATCCGTCCCGCAAGGACGGGTCCGGTCGGCCCCTCTCAAATTGTGTGTCGGCGGTGTCTTACTCTCCCACACCCTGTCGAGTGCAGTACCATCAGCGCTGGGGAGCTTAGCTACCGGGTTCGGAATGGGACCGGGCGGACCCTCCCCGCCATCGCCA
>NZ_VWPH01000017.1 GCF_008630535.1 Saccharopolyspora hirsuta
GTAGCTAAGCTCCCCAGCGCTGATGGTACTGCACTCGACAGGGTGTGGGAGAGTAAGACACCGCCGACACACAACATGAAAGAGGGCCCCTCTTTTCCAGTCAATAGACCGGAAAAGAGGGGCCCTCTTTATTTCCAACGAAAGTGCACGCTGTCGAACGTGGTGCGGTGAGTCGGCGGAGAGTTGTGGGGCTTCGGGCTCCGAGGTCGTACGCTGACCGCATGGGTGGTGTGCGGATTCTCGTTGTGCAGCCGTCGAAGACCGATCCTCCGGGGCCGCTCGGCGAGTGGCTGGTGGCGGCCGGGGCCGAGATCGACGTGGTCCTGCCGAGCGAGCAGGAGTTGCCCGCCGACTTCAGCGAGCACCAGGGGGTGGTCGTGCTCGGCGGTGAGATGGGTGCGTACGACGACGCGCAGCACCCTTGGTTGGCCGGGGTTCGGGCGTTGCTCAGCAAGGCCGTCGGCGAGCGAGTACCGGTCCTGGCGTTGTGCCTCGGGGCGCAGCTCTTGGCCGCTGCAACCGGGGGACAGGTGCGGGCGGCGCGCAAGGGACCCGAGGTCGGCACGCTGCTCATCGCGAAGCGGGACGTCGCGGCGGAGGACCCGCTGTTCGGCCCGGTTCCGCTGACCCCGGACGTGCTGCAGTTTCACTACGACGAGGTGTCGATGCTGCCGCCGACGGCGCAGCTGCTGGCCTCCTCGCCCAAGTGCGAGAACCAGCTTTTCCGCGTCGGGGACTGCGCCTACGGGCTGCAGTTCCACATCGAGACGACGACGGACCTCGTGCTGGAGTGGGCCGAGCTGTCCCCGGACGCGGCGGCCGCGGCGCGGCCGGGACAGCTGGAGCGGGAGCACCTCGACGAGTTTCACGCGGACCTGGCCGAGACCTGGCAGCCGGTGGCCGAGCGGTTCGTGCGGTTCGTGGCGACCCCGCCGGAGGACCGCAAGGCCAGCAGATTCCTGCCGCTGGCGTGATCCTCACCAGGTCGGGTCCGCACCGGGATGCCGGGCGGACTACGGTCGGGTAATGGCCAACAGCAACTCGTCGCGCTCGGGTTCGGTGCCGTCTCCCGCTCGTTACGGGTTCACCGATGCGTCACGTGCTGAGGCCCAGCTGCGGCGTGCCGGATGGTGGTCGGACCGCGGCCCGGAGGAGGCCGAGCCGATCGTGACCGCGTTGTCGCGGACCCCGGACCCGGATCTGGCGCTGCACTCCCTGGATCGCCTCCGGGATGCCGCGGACGCGGGGTGGGCCGAGCTTTCGCGTGCACTGGCGGATGATTCGGGCTTGCGCGCTCGGTTGTTCGGCGTCCTCGGCGCCTCCACCGCCTTCGCCGATCACCTCGTGGCGCACCCGGACGACTGGCAGCGGCTGCGCTCGGACGCTTCGCCGGTGAGCACGCTGGAGGAGCGGACCTCGGTGCTCCTGGCGGCAGTGGGGGCTGAGGGGAGCGGTGCTCCGGGGACACCCGGTGGCCCGGTCGCCGCGGTGGACGGGCCGGATGCGGTCAGTGCGCTCCGGCGGGCTTACCGAGGGCTGTTGATGGACGTCGCCGGGCAGGACATGGCCGGGGTCGTCGATCCGTCCCTGCCCGCCATGTCGTACGAGGACGTGGCCGCGACGTTGTCCGATGTCGCCGTCGCCGCGCTGCGCGCGGCCCTCTCGGTCGCGGTGGCCGAGCTGAAGCGCTCCGGGGTGGACGAGGTGCCGCGACTCGCGGTGATCGCGATGGGCAAGTGCGGTGGCCGGGAGCTGAACTACGTCAGCGACGTCGACGTCGTGTTCGTGGCGGCCCAGGAGGCGGACATCCCGGCCGCGACCCGGCTGGCCAGCCTGATGATGCGGGTGGCCGGTCCGGCGTTCTTCGAAGTCGACGCGGCGCTGCGCCCTGAGGGCAAGGCCGGGGCGCTGGTGCGGACCCTCGACGGGCACCTGAGCTACTACCGCCGCTGGGCGCGCACGTGGGAGTTCCAGGCGCTGCTCAAGGCCCGGCCGGTGGCCGGGGACGCCGAGCTGGGCGCGGACTACCTCGCCGCGGTCCAGCCGCTGGTGTGGACCGCCGCCGAGCGCGAGGGTTTCGTGGCGGACGTGCGGTCGATGCGGCGCCGGGTCGAGGACCACGTGCCCTCCGAGCTGTCCGAGCGGGAGCTGAAGCTCGGCCGGGGCGGGTTGCGCGACGTGGAGTTCGCCGTGCAGCTGCTGCAGATGGTGCACGGCCGCAGCGACGACTCGCTCCGCCTGACGTCCACGATGGACGCTCTGCGCGCGCTGGGGGAGGGCGGTTACGTCGCCCGCACCGACGCGGCGGATCTGGTGGATTCTTACCGGTTCCTGCGCACCGTCGAGCACCGGTTGCAGCTGCGGCAGCTGCGCCGGACGCACCTGTTCCCGGCCTTCGACGACGGCGATGCGCTGGGCGTGCTGGCCCGGGCGGTCGGGTTGCGCTCCACCGGCCGGAACACGGCGGCGCAGGCGTTGGTCGCGGAGTTCCGGCGGCACAGCAGCCGGGTTCGGCGGCTGCACGAGAAGTTGTTCTACCGCCCGCTGCTGGAAGCGGTCGCGAAGGTGCCGACCGCGGCGTTGCGCCTGACGACGTCGGCGGCGGTGGAGCGGCTGGCCGCACTCGGTTACACCTCGCCGGAGGGCGCTTTGCGCCATATCGGCGCTTTGACCTCAGGGGTCTCCAGGCGGGCGAGCATCCAGGGCACGCTGTTGCCGATGCTGTTGGACCTGCTGGCGAACACACCGGATCCGGACGGCGGGTTGCTCGCGTACCGCAAGGTGTCCGAGGCGTTGGCCGAAACCCCTTGGTACCTGCGGTTGTTGCGGGACGAGGGTGTGGTGGCCGAGCGGCTGGCGCAGCTGCTCGGCACCTCGAAGCTCGTCCCGGAGCTGCTGGTGCGCGCACCGGAAGTGCTGCGGCTGCTGTCGGACACACCCGCGCTGGCCGAACGCGACCCGATGGAGGCGTCGATTTCGCTGCGCAGCACGGTGGCGCGCTACTCGGAGCCGGCGCGCGCCGCCGCCGCGGCGCGGTCGTTGCGCCGTCACGAGCTGTTGCGCATCGCCTGCGGTGATCTGCTCGGCCTGGTCGAGCCGACCGCGGTGTTCCAGGCGCTGTCGAACATCTGGGTGGCCGTGCTGGAGTCGGCGCTGGACGTGTCGATCCGGGACACCGCGAAGTCGTCCGGCGATGTCCCGGCGCGGATCGCGGTGATCGGCATGGGGCGCTTGGGCGGTGCGGAGCTCGGTTACGGCTCCGACGCCGACGTGATGTTCGTGTGCGAGCCGGTCGACGGCGCGGACGAGACGACGGCGGTGCGGTTCGCGACCACGGTGGTCGAGCAGGTCCGGCGGTTGCTGGGCGCGCCGAGCCAGGACCCGCCGCTGGAGGTCGACATCGACCTGCGACCTGAGGGGCGCCAAGGCGCGCTCGTGCGCACTCTGGACTCCTACCTCTCGTACTACCGGAGGTGGGGCGAGGTGTGGGAGGCGCAGGCGCTGCTGCGGGCGCGGCACGTCGCCGGTGACCAGGATCTGGGGGAGCGGTTCTGCCGGGCCGTCGACCCGATCCGGTACCCGGAGGGCGGGCTGGACGAGACCAAGGCCCGGGAGATCCGCCGGATCAAGGCGCGGGTCGATTCCGAGCGGCTGCCCCGCGGTGCGGACCCCGCCACGCACACCAAGCTGGGCCGCGGCGGTCTGGCCGACGTGGAGTGGACGTTGCAGCTGCTGCAGCTGCAGCACGCGCACGAGCACCCCGGGCTGCGCACGACCTCGACGCTGGACGGGCTGCGGGCCGCCACCGAGGCAGGTGTGCTGGACGCGGGTGATGCCGACGAGCTGGCGCAGGCGTGGACGCTGGCGATGCGCGTGCGCAACGCGGTGATGCTGGTGCGCGGCAAGCCGGGGGACCAGCTGCCCAAGCAGACGCGGGAGCTGAACGCGGTGGCCGCAGCGCTCGGCTACCCGGCGGAGGTGGACACCGGGGAGGTCGTCGACGACTACCTGCGCGTCACCCGGCACGCCCGGGCGGTCGTGGAGCGGGTGTTCTACGGCTCCTGAGCGCCTGGGCTGGAACCGGCCGCCGGGCTGGGGCGGCAATGTTCGGGAACGGACCGCGGCGAAGCCGTCTCGGGTGCCAGTTCTGCCTATGACTGACCGGGCGTTCCGCGCACCCCGTTCGGCCGGAGCTTGCGGCGGAGGAGGGCGTGATGAGCGGATGACGGCCAGCTCGCGTGCTCATTCGTTCGACCAGGCAGCTGCTCATTACGCGGCGAGCCGTCCGCTGGCCGGTGCCCGGGTGGCCGACGTCAGCGCGGGCACCGGAATCGGGACTGCCGTCATGTGTGATCGGGGCGCTGACGTGATCGCCGTTGAGCCCGGTGGCGCGATGGTCGCCCAGCTCCACCAGGTGCTGCCGGTCGTTCGAGGCGACAGCGATGCCCTGCCGCTCGCCGATTCCTCCCGCGACCTCATCACGTACGCCCAGTCCTGGCAGTGGACCGAACCCGACCGCTCGCTCCCGGACGCGCTGCGCATCCTGCGCCTTGGTGGTGCGCTGGCGATCTGGTGGAGCACCACCGCTTTTGACGTGCCGTGGATCCGCGCGTCGCGCACCACTGCGGAGTGGCCCCGCGTTCCGCGACGCGTCTCGACGACGAAGCCATCCGTCTCGCGGGCCTGAGCGTCGCGCGCTGGCGCCGGAAGGACGCGCGAACTGCGCCTTTCTCGTCGAGGAGCGCGGACGGCTGCGCGCGGCATTCCCCGCCGAGGTGGCGGAGGAGCCCGACGTCGTCGACCTGCTGGTGGTCGCGCGTCCCCGACCCTCGCGGAGCGGGAGCAGCTGGCGCGTGATCGTTTCCGGTCGCGGCACTAGGGTGGCGATCATGATCGAGCTGCGAACTGCGAGGGAAGCGGACCACCCGGAGATCGTGTCGGCCATCCAGCGGTGGTGGTCCGATTCGCGCAGCCCGGAAGCCGCCCGCGAGCTGTCGCTGCTCGTGCCCCGGCTGTTCCTGCAGCACTTCTCCAGCACCAGCTTCATCGCGGAGCAGGGCGGTCGGATGGCGGGATTCCTGATCGGTTTCGGTTCCGCCGACCGCCCGGCGGAGGCCTACATCCACTTCGTCGGGGTCGATCCGGAGTTGCGCCGGTCCGGGTTGGCGCGCCGGTTGTACGGCGAATTCTTCGCCGCCGCTGCCCGGTCCGGGCGCACTCGCGTGCACTGCATCACCTCGCCCGCCAACACCGGTTCGATCGCCTTCCACCGGAGCATGGGTTTCCAGCTGAGCCCCGGGGACGCCGAAATCGACGGAATTCCGGTGCACCGCGATTACGACGGGCTCGGCCACGACCGGGTTTGCTTCGTGCGGGACATCGATCCGGCCGCATTCCGCTGATCCGCCGCGCGGCCGGGAATTCGGCTGCGCGCAGGCGGTTGTGTGGTCCGGATGATGCAGCGCGGTTCGGCGCGCGCTTTTTCCGGGTCCGTTTTGCGGTGACCGCTTGCGGCGCGGAAAAGGACGCAGCGGACGGGTTTTTCGGCGAACCCGGTCGGCGGTCCCGAATTGCCGAATTCGCCAGTACTCTGCGCGCAGGAAGGCAGGGCGGCGAACAGGGGACTGCCGATGTCCGAGGACTTCGAGGTGCTCGTCGACCGGCAGGCGATGTGCGGGGCGAGCCCGCTGTGGATGCCCGCGCTCAATTGCGTGCACTGGGTGGATCTGCTGCGCCGGGAATTGCACACGTACCACCGGGATTCCGGTGCGGACGAGGTCCGGGTGCTGCCGGGGCCGGTGACGGCGCTCGGCGCGACGCGGCACGGCCAGCTGATCGCCGCTGCGGGACGCGGGTTCGCCCGGGTGCACCTCGCGCGGTCGGCGCTGGAGCCGGTCGTCCAGGTGCGCAACGGCGATCGCATGGGGGTGGGCGCCTGCGACCCGGCGGGCCGGTTCGTGGCGGGGACCCAGACGCACTCCCGCGAACTCCAGGCCAGCGGGCTGTACGTGCTCGACGGGGACCGGGCGCGGTTGCTGGTCGACGGGGTGACCGCGGCTGGCGGGGTGGCCTGGAGCCCGGACGGCAGCAGGATGTACCTGGTCGACGCGCGCACCATCTGGGTCTACGACTACGACCCGGAGCGCGCGCTGGCGGTCTCCGGGCGGCAGTGGGTGGTGTGCGCCGAGACGGAGGGCAACCCGGAGGGGATCGCGGTGGACGCCGAGGGCTGCGTGTGGGTCGCGATGCACTGGACCGGCCGGATCCACCGCTACGCCCCCGGCGGAGACCTCGAGACCGTGCTGTGGGCGCCGACCCGGCGGATCACCAGCCTGGCCTTCGGCGGTTCGCGGCTGGAGGAGATGTACGTGACCTCGGCGTGCTACGGCTACGACGAGCCCGCGCTCCTCGACGACCCGTACGCCGGTGCGCTGCTGCGCTTCAAACCCGGCGTGCTCGGGGCCGCGCTGCAGCCCTGGCAGGGCATTTGAGCCGCTGTTAATAGCCGATCTCGGCATTCGTCATTCCACGGTCGCGGCGAGCCTGGCCAGCACCTCCTGGTGGCCGTCCGCCGCGCCGAACACGTGCACCACCAGGCCCCTCTCACTGGCACGTGCGAGGTCTCGTAGTCCAGCAGCAGCCTGGCCTCCGGGTGGCACAGCTTCTCCCCGCCCCACGCGCACATCACCACCTCACACCGTGCTCGGTCGACGTGTCGGCGGAGCGGTTCGCGGTGGTGCGGCTGGCGTACCGGCAGCGCCCGGGACGAGCGGGCTGGACATCCACGTCCGAAACGCGAGGTGGCCCGCCAGCCGGAGCTGACGGGCCACCGAGCGTTCAGCACATCACACGTCGAAGTACAGGGAGAACTCGTGCGGGTGCGGGCGGAGGCGGATCGGGTCGATCTCGTTCTCGCGCTTCAGGGTGATCCAGGTCTCGATCAGGTCCGGCGTGAACACGCCGCCCTCGAGCAGGAAGTCGTGGTCGGCTTCCAGGTTGTCGATGACCGTGGCCAGGTTGTCCGGGACGGTCGGGACGTTCTTGGCCTCTTCCGGCGGCAGCTCGTAGAGGTCCTTGTCGATCGGCTCGGCCGGTTCGATCTTGTTCTTCACGCCGTCCAGACCGGCCATCATCATCGCGGCGAACGCCAGGTACGGGTTGCCGGACGGGTCCGGGCAGCGGAACTCGACGCGCTTGGCCTTCGGGTTCGCGCCGGTGATCGGGATGCGCATGCAGGCGGAGCGGTTGCGCTGCGAGTACACCAGGTTCACCGGGGCCTCGTAGCCCGGCACCAGGCGGTGGTACGAGTTCACCGTCGGGTTGGTGAAGGCCAGCAGGCTCGGCGCGTGGTGCAGGATGCCGCCGATGTAGTGGCGGGCCATGTCCGACAGCCCGGCGTAACCGGACTCGTCGTAGAACAGCGGGCTGCCGTCCTTCCACAGCGACATGTGGCTGTGCATGCCGGAACCGTTGTCGCCGAACAGCGGCTTGGGCATGAAGGTGACGGTCTTGCCGTTCTGCCACGCGGTGTTCTTGATGATGTACTTGAACAGCTGCAGGTCGTCCGCCGCGTGCAGCAGGGTGTTGAACTTGTAGTTGATCTCGGCCTGGCCACCGGTGCCCACCTCGTGGTGCGCCCGCTCGATGGTGAAGCCGGAGTTGATCAGCTGGGTGACCATCTGGTCGCGCAGGTCGGCGAAGTGGTCGTACGGCGAGACCGGGAAGTAGCCGCCCTTCATCCGGGTCTTGTAGCCGCGGTTGCCGCCCTCCTCGTCGCGGCCGGTGTTCCACCAGCCCTCGATCGAGTCGACCTCGGCGAAGGTCTTGTTCGGGGCCTCGCCGAACTTGACCGAGTCGAAGATGTAGAACTCGGCCTCGGCGCCGAAGAACGCGGTGTCGGCGATGCCGGACTCGTTCAGGTACTGCTCGGCCTTGCGCGCGATGTTGCGCGGGTCGCGGCTGTAGGGCTCCAGCGTGAACGGGTCGTGCACGAAGAAGTTCAGGATCAGCGTCTTCTCGGCCCGGAACGGGTCGAGGCGCGCGGTGTAGGGGTCGGGCAGCAGCAGCATGTCCGACTCGTGGATGGACTGGAAGCCACGCACGGACGAGCCGTCGAAGGCCAGCCCCTCGGTGAAGGCGTCCTGGTCGAACGCGGCGGCGGGCACGGTGAAGTGCTGCATGACGCCCGGCAGGTCGCAGAACCGGACATCGACGAACTTCACGTCCTCGTCGGCGATGAAGCGCAGGACCTCGTCTGGATTCTTGAACAAGCTCGGTGGCTCCTTCAGCACTCGATACAGCTCACCGACGCCACGTCGAACGATCCGCCGCCGGCTCGGTACTCACCGTATGTCGTGGGTGTTGCTCCGTCGTCACCCGAATGTTTCGCTGGCGTTAACTGCGACCTGTTCGGGTGGTGGGGGTTGCGCGAACCGGTCGAACGTGATGCTCCGCTGGTCGGCACGTACCCTGGATGACGTGCGAAGAGTCGGATCGTGGCTGGACGCCCCGAAGAACGCGTTCAACAACGCGCGCGAGCAGGCGAACGAATCCCGGCCCAAGTGGCGCGGTGAGAAGCTGGGGCTGCCCGAGCGCGGTCCCGGTTCGGCGGCGCCGGTGGGCAGGCGCCTGGGGGCGTTCCTCATCGACATCGTGCTGGCGGCGCTGGTCGCAGCGCTGTTCACGATGCCGGACTACCCGGGGAACTGGAGCCTGGTGGCCTGGGCGGTCATCACCGTGGTCCCGGTGAGCTTCTTCGGCGCCACGCCGGGCATGGCCGCGCTGCGGATCTGGGTGGCGCGGGTCGACGGCGCGGTCATGGTGGGACCGCTGCGGGCCGCGCTGCGCTGCGTGCTGACCTTCCTGATCATCCCGGCCGTGATGTGGAACTTCGACGGCCGCTCCTGGCACGACCGGCTCAGCGGCACCATCGTGCTGCGCCGGTGAGCTCGGCCCGCCGGGGCGCGGACGTGAAAGAGCGGGCTCGAGGACGAACCCCGAGCCCGCTCCTCGTTCCTGGTGGATTACCGCGCGCGGCGCACCGCGCGCTGCACGTTGCGCATCTTGGCGCCCTGCGGCATCGGGCCCTTCGGCATCGCGTTGCCGCGGTTGGCCAGCGCCGCGAGCCGGTTCTCGATCGCGTCGATCTGCGCCGGGCCGATGTTGCGGGGCAGCTTGGTGATCCGCTGCTGCAGCTTCGCCAGCGGAACCTGGTTCTCCTCGTTGCCCACCACGATCTCGTAGATCGGGGTGTCACCGACGAGCCGGGCGACGCGCTTCTTCTCCTGCGCCATCAGCGACTTGACCCGGTGCGGGGCACCCTCGCCCACCAGCACGACGCCGGGGCGGCCGATCAACCGGTGCACGGCGTCGAGCTGGGCGGTGCCCGACACGGCCTGGGTCAGCACCCACCGGCCGCGCAGGTTGTCCAGCGCCCACCCGGCGGCACCGGGTTGCCCGTCGGCCTTGCGGTACACGCTGGACTGCACCCGGCGACCGAAGAGGATCACCGCGCCCAGCAGGCCGAAGGCCAGCCCCACCGGGAGGAACACCCAGTGCAGGCCCCAGATCATGCCCAGCAGGAAGACCACTGCGGTCACGCCGAGGAACACCCCGAGCATCAGCGGGAGGAGGAGCTTGTCCTCCCGGCGCTGCATCTTGAACACCTCGAGGATCTGCTTGAAGCGTCCCCGAGCTGCCTTGCGCCGTTCTTTGGCCGCCGCTTTCTTGGCGGCCTTGTCCTCCTTGGCCATGCATTTCAGGATACGGCGCGACCTGCGCCGGGTGCAGACGCGGTCCCGGATGCGTGACCGACCCGTGAGCTCCGGCCCGGCGGCGCACCTGGATCGTTTTGCCTGCTAGATGCACGTGAGCACTTCGAGGGGCTCTAGCCCCGCGAAGTGCTCACGTGTCATGACCAGCGGAAACGGGCCTCAGCGGGAGAGGAGGCTGGTGGCCTCCTGGGCCGCGGTGCCCTCCTTGGCCAGGTGGGCCAGGTTGTCCGGGAGGGGCATGCCGCGGTGCACCGTCGCCTTGGCGTACAGGCGGCCCGCGCGGTAGCTGGAGCGCACCAGCGGTCCGGCCATCACGCCGGGGAAGCCGATCTCCTCGGCCGCCTTGGTGTGCTCGACGAACTCCTCCGGCTTGACCCAGCGGTCCACCGGGTGGTGGCGCGGGCTGGGGCGCAGGTACTGGGTGATGGTGATGATGTCGCAGCCCGCGTCGTGCAGGTCCTGCAGCGCCGGGCGCACCTCGTCCGGGGTCTCGCCCATGCCGAGGATCAGGTTCGACTTGGTCACCAGGCCCGCCGCGCGCGCCTCGGAGATCACCTGCAGCGACCGCTCGTAGCGGAAGCCGGGGCGGATCCGGCGGAACACGCTGGGCACGGTCTCCAGGTTGTGCGCCAGCACCTCCGGCCGGGAGCCGAAGACCTCGGCCAGCTGGTCGGGCTTGGCGTTGAAGTCCGGGATCAGCAGCTCGACGCCGGTGCCCGGGTTGAGCGCGTGGATCTGGCGGACCGTCTCGGCGTACAGCCACGCGCCGCCGTCGGGCAGGTCGTCGCGGGCGACGCCGGTGACCGTCGAGTAGCGCAGGCCCATGGCCTGCACCGACTCGGCGACCTTGCGCGGCTCCTCGACGTCCAGCGCGGCCGGCTTGCCGGTGTCGATCTGGCAGAAGTCGCAGCGGCGGGTGCACTGGTCCCCGCCGATGAGGAAGGTGGCCTCGCGGTCCTCCCAGCACTCGAAGATGTTGGGACAGCCCGCCTCCTCGCAGACGGTGTGCAGCCCCTCGCGGCGGACCAAGCCCTTGAGCTCCTGGTACTCAGGTCCCATCCGCGCGCGGGTCTTGATCCACGACGGCTTCTTCTCGATCGGGGTCTGGCTGTTGCGGGCCTCCAACCGCAGCAGCTTGCGACCCTCCGGCGCCACAGTCACGCGCCCCAGGCTACGCCCCCGGGATGCGCTGTGGTCATCTCGCTTCGCGTTCCACCAGGCGAAAGAAAGTGCTGGTGAGCTGGGTCACGACCAGCTCGGGGCGATGCCGGTGTGCTCGGCGGTGGCCTGCCAGAGCCGCTCGGCGGTGCGGCGGTCCCGGGCGGCCTTGCTCAGGCGGGCGCGGGCGGGGTGGCCGCGGACCTCGCCCACGCCGCCTGGGCCGAAGTAGTCGCCGCCGCGGACGCCGCGCGCGGTGGCGGCGAAGAGCTGCGGCAGCGCGCCCTGCTCGGCCGGTTGGGTGACCAGCCGGGTGCCGAGGCTGACGACGTTGGTCACCGGGGTGGGCAGCGAGCGCAGCTGGGAGGAGTTGCGGGTCAGCTCGGTCATCGCCATGCCCGGGTGCGCGGCGACGCTGATCAGGTCGCGTCCGGCTGCTTCCGCGGCGCGGTCGAGCTCCAGCGCGAACAGCAGGTTGGCGAGCTTGGACTGGCTGTAGGCCCGCACCGGGTGGTAGCGGCGGCGGGTGAAGTTGAGGTCGTCGACGTCCAGACCGCCGCCGTGGTGGGCGAGGCTCGACACCGTCACCACGCGCGCGCCGGGGCGCAGGGCGGGGAGGAGCAGCCAGGTCAGCGCCGCGTGCCCGAAGTGGTTGGTGCCGATCTGCAGCTCGAAGCCGTCCCGGGTGCTGCGGCGCGGGGTGGCCATCACCCCGGCGTTGTTCATGAGGACGTCCAGGCCGTCGGTGCGTTCGCGGACCTCCTCGGCGGCCTTGCGGATGGAGGAGAGGTCGGCGAGGTCCAGCTCGACGAGCTCGGGCGCCGTGGTCGCGGTCCGGGCGATCTCGGTGAGCGCGGTGCGGCCCTTCTCGGCGTTGCGGCAGGCGATGAGGACGCGCGCCCCGCGTTCGGCGAGGGCGAGTGCGCTGCGGTGTCCCAGCCCGGAGTTCGCGCCGGTGATCAGCACGGTCCGTCCGGTCTGGTCGGGGATGTCGGCTGCGGTCCACCTCGTCATGCCCGAAACCTACTCGCAGTAGGTTCGTCGTGCCAGCGGTCCCGGTGATCGGGTCCGGGAATACTGCTCGGTTGTGTCTGCAACATCCTGGACGGTGCGCATCCGGTGGGCGCCCTGGTACCGCGTGGTGCGCCTGCGCCTGGCGGGTGATCGTTGGCCGCGGCTGAGCGAGGGGCCGATCTCGGTGGCGCTGCGGTTCGCCTGGCTCCTGCTGCTCGCCCTGGTGCTGCTCGGCTGCTGGCTGGAACTGCTCCTCGTGCTCGTGCTGATGCCATTTGCCCTGGTCGGGCGGGGCATGTGGACGGGGTGGCGGGTGGAGATCGGCACCTGCGGATGCCGCGCCGGGGTCGTGCGCGTGGGCACCCTCGCCGCCGCTCGGCGGATGCGCCGCGCGCTGCGCGAGCACTTGGGGCGCAACAGCGGGCTCGGCGGTGCGGAGGCGTTGCTGGCGGGGGAGCAGGCGGAGTTCACGCCGTTGGCGATCAGCCCGCGTCGCTGGCGGCTGGTCGAGAAGCGACTGAGCCCCTACGGGCGGCGGCGCTGGTTCCTGTGGCGGCGGAAGCTGTCGTTCCAGGACGCGGTGGACAGCCTGCCCAGCGGGCTCGGCGACGACCCGATCTCCGCCATCATCGCGATCCCGTTCCTGCTCTGGTTCGCGGTCCTGTTCTCCGGCGCGGCGCTGGAGCTCGCGGCGCAGATCGTGCTGCTGCCGTTCGTGCTCCTGCTCCGGCTGTGCCGCGTGCTGCCGTGGCCGGTGGAGCTGGTCCGGCCGAACGCGGTCGAACCGCGGACGATGATCCGCGGCGTGCTCGCGTCGGTGCGCGCGCGGCGCGAGCTGACCGCCGCGCACGCCCTCCGGCTGCGGGTGCCGGACCTCGCGGCCGCTCCGCAGGCGGCGGTTCCGGTGGCGTGATCTCGCTGCTCCGGCGGGGTTGACCTCTACTTAACTCGAACTTCGATGATCGTTGCAGCCGAACGATCAGGAGGTACGGGATGAGCAGCATCGCGATCGGCGTCAGCCTGCCGACCACGGCGGAGGTCCAGGAGCTCGGGCCGACGGGGATCGGCGCCGCCGCGCGCCGGGCGGAAGCGGTCGGGCTCGACTCGGTGAGCACCGCCGACGTGCTGGTCGGCGACGGCACACCCGCGCTGGAGGCGGTGACGGTGCTGGCCACCGCTGCTGCGGTCACCGAGCGGATCCAGCTGGACTTCGGGGTGCTGTCCGTCCCGACGCGCCCCGAAGTCATGCTCGCCGCGCAGGTCCAGACGCTGCAGTACCTGTCGGGCAACCGGGTGCGGCTCGGGCTCGGCATCGGCGGCTTCCCGGGAACGCCCTTCTGGCAGGCGGTCGGTGCCCCGACCGCGCGGCGCGGGCGACTGCTCGATTCCGCGCTCCGAGTGCTGCCCGGCCTGATCTCGGGCGAGCCCACCGCGCTGCCGGACGCGGAGGGAGAGCCGCAGGTCGCGCTCGCGCCGGGGGTGCCGGTCCCGCCGCTGCTCATCGGCGGTGGCACAGCCGATCCGGTGCTGCGCCGCGCCGCCGCCTACGGCGACCACTGGCTGCCCTCCGCGCTGACCCCGGAGGAGGTCGCCTCGGCAGCTGCCAGGCTGCGCGAGTTCGCGGCCGAAGCGGGGCGGCCGGTTCCGCGGATCTCGCTCGGTCTGCACAGCATCCTGGGCGCCGGGGTCCGGTCCGAGCGGGACGCCCTGCTCCGCGAGCTGGGCGAGTTCTTCGGGATGACGCCGGAGAAGGTCTCCGAAGTCGTCATCACCGGCAGCCCGCAGCAGGCGGCCGAGCGCATCGCCGCCTACGCCGAGGCGGGCGTGGACGAGCTCGCCTTCGGGGTGGACGGGAGCGACTACCACCGCCAGGTCGAGCTGATCGCCGAGGCGAAGTCGCTGCTCTGACCGCCTGCCGGGGATCAGCCGCGCTCGTGCTCCGCCGGTCGGTGGTGGACGTACTCGACCACCGTGCCGTCCGGGTGGCGGACGGTGCAGCCCTCGCCGACGGGCGCCCGGAAGCGCGGTTGCACGAACTCCAGGCCCTGCTGCTGGAAGAGCCGCTCGTACGGGCCGATGTCGGCGACCAGGAGGGTGCCGACGGTCTGCCGGAACGGGGCCAGCGAGGCCTCGGAGCCCGCGATGATCAGGAAACCGCCGACCGCGGTGAGCGCGAGGTCCTTCTCCGGGTACGGCATGACCATGTCGCGTTCGACGCCGAGGAGCTGCTCGTACCAGGCGGTGGTCGGTTCGAGCTCCGACTCGGCGACGAACACGCGGACGAAGGTGCGGGGTGCGGTCAGGTGCGAGGAGTCGGGGTTGCGGCGCCAGAGCACGGGAGTCCTTTCCTGTTCAGCAGCGGGACGTCCCCAGCCTGCGCGGCGATCGGAATCCCGACCAGGCGTCGGCTTGTGCGGTTACCCCAGGTCATAGGCTGGCGCGATGAGCGGTGATCGGCGCCGGGAGCTCGGTGCGTTCCTGCGGGCCTGCCGGGAGCGGCTCGACCCGGCGGACTTCGGCATCGCGGTGCGCGGCAGGCGGCGGACCCCGGGGCTGCGGCGGGAGGAGGTCGCGGCCGAGTCCGGCGTGGGGCTGGCCTGGTACGCCTGGCTGGAGCAGGGGCGCGTGCAGACCTCGCGGGAGGTCCTGGAGTCGCTCGCGCGCACGATGCGGATGACGCACGAGGAGCGCAGGCACCTGCTCGCGCTCGGCGGCTTCGCGGCGGACGGCGTCGCCGACGACGGGCTGGTGGCCAGGCTGCGGCCGCTGCTGGACAGCTGGCCGCTGACGCCCGCGCTGCTGCTGGACCAGCGGTTCGACGTGCTGGCGAGCAACGCCGCTTACACCGCGGTGTGGCCGGATCCGGGGCCGAACCTGCTGCTGGGCCTGGCCGGAAGCGCCGGGGTGGAGGAGGAGTTCCGCTACGAGCTCTTCCTGCGCTTCCGCGCGCGGGCCGACCGGTTCCCCGCCGACGACGTGGTGGCGCGGCTGCGGGAGCTGCGACCGGACCTGGCGCACCGGTGGAGCTGCCGGGCGGTGCGGGAGTTCGGCAGCTGGCCGGTCGCGGTCCTGGCCGACGACGTCCGGCTGAGCTTCGAGTGCTCGCTGCTGCGGCCCGACGACACCGCGACGCTGCTGGTCCAAGCACCGGTCGACGCCGCGACGCGGGAGTGGTTGCGCCAGCGCTGCTGATCGCTCAGCGCAGCGACAGCAGGCAGGACTTGCGCTGTTCGGTCGGCGTGGCCCGGACCAGCTGCAGGAAGGCCTGGCCGACGCGGACGACCTCAGCGTCCGGTTCACCGGGCTCGGCCAGGCCGCTGGCCAGCGCGAGCATCCGGTGCTCGCGAGCCGAGTCGGCGCGCAGCACCGGGTTCGCCTGGTGCTGGTCGAGCAGGTCGCGGAGCGCCGGGTTCGCCGCCGCGGTGCGGCGCCAGGCCTCGGTGACCGCCTGGATCCGGTCGCCGTCCGCGGCGTCGCCGGTCTCGGCGAGCGCGACGTCGATCCGGCCGGTCAGCTGCTGGGTCCACTTGTACTGCAGGGCGCGCAGCAGTTCGGTGGCGTCGGAGAAGGGCGCGGGCACCTGGTCGAGTGCTTGGCTCGGGTTCTGCCGGGCGGTGTCGAGAACCGTCGCGATCGCGTGCTGCCGCTGGTGGAAGTCGTTCCAACTCATGTTCGCTCTCCGGGATCGGACCGGGGGATACCCCTGGTGTGCGGCATACCGAGAGTATGTTGGTGTACCGAGGGTAGCACGGTTCCGTACCGTCGGTATGACTTAGGGTTGTGAGCATGGCGACAGCTCGACCTCGACGTTTGGAGTACTCGGAGACCACTCGGCAAGCCCTGGTGGACTCCGCCGTTGAGCTGTTCACCGAGCACGGCTACGCGGGCACCTCGCTGGAGGAGATAGCCAAGCGCGCCCGGGTCACCAAGGGCGCGCTCTACCACCACTTCGGCGGCAAGCAGGCGCTGTTCGAGGCGGCCTTCGACGCGGTGGAGACCGGCGTCGTCGCGCGGCTGGCCGGGGTGCTGGCCGACGCGGGGGACCGGTGGGAGGCCACCCGCTCCGGGCTGAGCGCCTTCCTCCAGGTCTGCCTGGAACCGTCCTACCAGCGCATCGTCGTGCAGGACGGGCCTGCGGTGATGGGCTGGGAGCGCTGGCGGGCCGCGGAGGAGTCCTACACCTTCGGGGTGGTCCGCACCGTGGTCGCCGGGCTGGTCGAGTCCGGGGAGATCGACCCGCTGCCGATCGACGCGCTGGCCCGCGTGGTGTTCGGCTCGCTGTCGGCGGGCGCGACGGCCATCGCCGGGTCCGCCGAGCCGAAGCAGGCCAAGGCGGACGTGGAGGCCTGCGTGGAGCGGGTCCTGGAAGGACTGCGCACCCGCTGAGCGGTGGCGGGCGGCAGCCGCTCGATCGCGCCACTAGCCTCGGGGCCGTGACCGAGAACTTCAAGTTGCGGATCTTCACCGAGCCCCAGCAGGGCGCGACCTACGACGACCTGCTGCGGGTCGCCAAGCACGCGGAAGCGACCGGCTACGACGCGTTCTTCCGCTCCGACCACTACCTGAAGATGGGGTCGGTGACCGGCGAACCCGGCCCAACCGACGCCTGGGTGACGCTGGCCGGGCTGGCCCGGGAGACCAGCCGGTTGCGGCTGGGCACGCTGATGACGGCCGGTACCTTCCGGCTGCCCGGCCCGCTGGCGATCGCCGTGGCGCAGGTGGACCAGATGTCCGGCGGGCGCATCGAGCTCGGCCTCGGCAGCGGTTGGTACGAGGAGGAGCACACCGCCTACGGCATCCCGTTCCCCTCGCTGAAGGAGCGCTTCGACCGCTACGCCGAGCAGCTGGAGATCATCACCGGGCTGTGGGCGACCCCGCCCGGCGAGCACTTCCGCTTCGACGGCGAGCACTACCAGCTGGCCGACTCGCCCGCGCTGCCCAAGCCGGTGCAGCGGCCGCGGCCGCCGGTGCTGATCGGCGGCCTGGGCAAGAAGCGCACGCCCGAGCTGGCCGCGCGCTACGCCGACGAGTTCAACCTGCCGTTCATCGACGTCGACACGGCCGCCGCGCAGTTCGAGCGGGTCGGGGAGGCCTGCCGGGCGATCGGCCGCGACGCCGGTGAGATCGTCCGCTCGGCGGCGCTGGTGCTGTGCGTGGGCAAGGACGAGCAGGACATCGCCCGCCGGGCCGAGGCCATCGGCCGCGACGTCGAGGAGCTGCGGCTCAACGGGCTGGCCGGGACCCCGGCGGAGGCGGTCGACAAGATCGGCACCTGGCGCGAGCGCACCGGCATCACCCGGCTGTACCTGCAGGTGCTGGACCTCTCCGACCTGGACCACCTGGACCTGGTCGCCAGCGAGGTCGCGCCCCAGCTCTGAGAGTTCGCCCGGCGAACTCGTCTTGCGTGGCGGTGCGGGTGAACCTCAGAGCTTCCCTGCGGTGCAGGTTGCGGGGGTGGGCTGAACACCTCCGGCGTTTCAAGGGCAAGGCCCGGATGGTGAACGGCCCGTCGGTTCCCCGGCGGGCCGTTCGCGTCAGGGGCGGAGCTGACCGGCGATGTCGGAGGCCGCGGTGAGCAGGATCAGCGCGGGGATGGTCGCCTGCGCGCGGAGCCGGTAGGTGCCGCGCTTGTCCTGCTCGACGAGCCCGCAGCCGGTCAGGCTCTTGAGGTGGTGGTAGAGCTGACCGGTGGAGCTCAGGCCCGCCGCCTCCTGCAGTGCTGCGGTGTGCTGGGGACCGGACTGGGCGAGCAGCCGCACGATCGCGGCCCGCGCCGGGTGGCCCAGCGCGGCGAGCACGTCGGTGCGCGGCCCGTCGGGCATGTCGAGGACCCGCGCCGGGTCGACCTGGATGCGCCACTCCAGCTCGACCGGTTCGACGAGGTTGCCCTGGTACTGCACGACCGAACCGCTGGGCTCGGCCGGTTCGGCGCGCTGCGCGCCTTCCAGCGCCGCGACGCGTTGTTCCAGTGCTTCGAGCCGCTGCTGCAAGTCCTCCGAATCCACCGGACGAGCTTCCCTCAGCCCTCCAAGGCTCGCGCAAGCCGGTCCCGCCACACCGGCTGCTCCATCGCCAGCAGCAGCGGGAGACCGGGGTCGCCGTTGCCGAGCTGCTCCGGCGAGATGTCGCCGTGCGCGAGCAGCGCGCCGGACGCGGTGCTGCCGTCGGCGCGGCGGACGGTGAGCCCGCAGGTCAGGACGCCGGGCAAGCTCCCGCCCTTCATGCCGATCCCGACGACGCCCGGCGGCAGGTTGCCGCTGAGCCGCCGCTCCAGGTGCGGACGTGCCACGGCCGCCGCCTCGGGCGGGAACCCGTCGGTGGCGATGGCGCGGTGCAGGGCGGCGAGCTGGGCTGCGGTCGCCGACATCGTCCGGTCGGCCCAGGCGATCTGCTGCTCGTAGGCGGGCAGGCCGCCTCGCAGGAGCCTGTTCAGCACGTGGTTGCGCAGGTCGGCGTCGGTGCTGAAGCGGCGCTCCAGCCGGTATCCCCAGGCGCGGCGTGCTGGTGTCGGCAACGGGGCGGGCGGGGCGAACTCGGGAAGCAGGAACAGGTACTCCGCGCACATCGAGCGGATGTCGGGGCGGTGCCAGCCGCCCGCGGCCGCCGCCGCGTGCAGCGCGGACTCGCCGAGCCGGTCGCGGAGGAAGTCCGGGACCGCGCTGTCGCTGAACATGATCATCGCCGAGACCATGTCGTCCAGCCGCACCCGGTGGTCGGGGTCGGCGGCGCGCAGGCCGGTCGAGTCGGTGCTGATGCCCAGGTGTTCTAAGGCGTTGACGTGCGCGAACCCGTCGGTCGGCACGTAGTAGCGCTCCCAGTCGCCGACGCGGACCTGCTCCGCCGGATCCAGCCGCCCCCCGGCGACCGCCGAGGAGTAGGCGGCGAGGTGGACGACCTTGATCGCCGAGGCCAGCGGCTGCGCGGCGTGCGGGCGGTGCAGCAGGCAATTCCCGCGGCCGTCGTCCAGGACGAGGCCCAGCCCGTCGCGGTGCGCGCTGATCCAGGTAAGCCAGCCCTCCGGGGTCGCCAGGTCCGGCGGTGCTGGCCGGGCGAGCGCGCGGGGCGCGAACAGCAGCGGGGTCGTCGCGGCAGCGGCGACGAGCAGGGTGCGGCGGGACAGCAGCATGCTCCACTCCTCCAGTAGTCCGTAATTCCGGAATTCTAGAGAAGTGGAGTGCTGTTGTCAGGTGTTCAGCGCAGGCTGGGGTCCAGCGAGAGCGTCACACCGGCCGCGGTGGCCTCCGCGCGCGGGATGTCCCGGTCGGTGACCGGCAGCCGACCGTCCAGCGCGTCCAGCACGCCCCGCTCGACCAGCGGGAACGCCTCGGAGGTCGGCACGTCCCGGCCGAGCTCGGCGGACAGCGAGGTGGTGCCCGCATCGCTGATCCCGCACGGGACGATCCGGTCGAACTCGCTCAGGTCGGCGTTGCAGTTCAGCTCCAGGCCGTGCATCGTGATGCCGCGCTGCACGCGGATGCCGATCGCGGCGATCTTGCGCTCCGGGCGGCCGTCCCCGGCGGGCAGCCACACCCCGCTGCGGCCCTCGACCCGGCCCGCGGCCAGGCCGAACTGGTCGCACACCCAGATCAGGCCCTGCTCGATCCGCCGCACGTAGTCGACCACGTCGATCGGGTCGGTCAGCTGCAGGATCGGGTAGCCGACGATCTGCCCTGGGCCGTGCCAGGTGATCTTGCCGCCGCGGTCCACGTCGATCACCGGGGTGCCGTCGGTGGGGCGCTCCTCCGGCGAGGTCCGCTTGCCCGCGGTGTAGACCGACGGGTGCTCCAGCAGCAGCATGGTGTCCGGGTTCCGCCCCTCGGCGCGGCCGGACGCCAGCTCGCGCTGCAGGTCCCAGGCGGAGAGGTAATCGATGGTTCCCAGGTGGCGCACTTCGACGGGGTCCGAGGAGGCGCGGCACGAAGAATTCGCACGACTCACGCGCGCCAGGCTACGCCTGCACCGGCCCGCCGCGGACCGACGGTGCCGGTGAGCGCCGGTTTCGTGCGAAACGGGCGCTACCCGACGGCCGCCGCCAGCGCCGAGCCGATCGACGGGTGCTGGAAGGCGAACCCGTGCGACTCCAGGACCGTCGGCACCGCCCGCTGCCCGACCAGCGCCTGGTCGGCCAGCTCGCCCAGCGCGATCCGCAGCGCGAAGCCCGGCACGACCCACGGCGCGGGTCGGCCCAGGGCCTCGGCGAGCGCCCTGGTGAACTCCGCGTTCGTCACCGGCGCGGGGCCGGTGAGGTTCACCGGCCCGGAGATCTCGGGGTGCTCCAGCACGAACCGGATCGCGGCGACCTCGTCGTCCAGCGAGATCCACGGCATGTACTGGGTGCCGTCGCCCAACCGGCCGCCCAGCAGCAGCGAGAACAGCGGCCGCAGCTGGCCGAGCAGCCCGCCGGACGGGGCGAGGACCAGCCCGGTGCGCAGCCGCACCACCCGGACGCCCGCCTCGGCCGCGGGCCCGGTCGCCGCCTCCCAGCGCTGGCAGAGATCGGCGAGGAAGTCGTCGCCGGGCGGGGCCGATTCGGTCACCGGCTTCGGTCCGGTGTCGCCGTAGTAGCCGACCGCCGAGCCGTTGGCCAGCACCGGCACCCCGGCTTCGACCACGGCGTCGGCGAGCACGGTCGTGGCGCGGACCCGGGAGCGCATCAGCAGCTGCTTGCGCTCCGGCGTCCACCGCTTGTCGCCGATGCCCGCGCCGCACAGGTTCACCACCGCGTCCGCGCCGTCCAGCGCACCGGCGTCCAGCCGCCCGGCCTCGGGGTCCCAGCCCCGCTCGTCCGGGGCGGCGGGCAGCCGCCGTACCAGCCGGACCACCTCGTGGTCGGCCGCCCGCAGCGCGGCGACCAGGGACGTGCCGATCAAGCCGGACGAGCCGGCCACAACCACCCGCATACCCGGCATCGTCCCGCACCCGCGCGCCCGGGGCGAACCCTCCTGGGAACGACGAACGGCCGCCCACCGGTGCGGCGGGCGGCCGTTCGTCGCTGGTCGCGGGTCAGAGACCGAGGTCGGCCTCGAAGGCGCCTTCCTCCAGCCGCTGCTTCAACGTGGTCAGGAACCGGGCGGCGTCCGCACCGTCCACCAGGCGGTGGTCGTAGGACAGCGCCAGGTACACCATCGAGCGGATCGCGATGGTGTCGCCGCCGTTCTCGTCGGCGACCACGACCGGGCGCTTGACGACCGCGCCCGTGCCGAGCATGCCCACCTGCGGCGGGTTCAGGATCGGCGTGTCGAACAGCGCACCGCGGCTGCCGGTGTTGGTGATGGTGAAGGTGCCACCGGACAGCTCGTCGGGCTTGATCTTGTTGTTGCGGGTCCGCGCCGCCAGGTCGGCGATCTTGCGGGCCAGCCCGCCGAGGTTGAGGTCCCCGGCGTCGTGGATCACCGGCGAGACCAGGCCGCGCTCGGTGTCCACCGCGACCGACAGGTGCTCGGCACCGTGGTAGGTCACTTCCTTGGTGTCGTCGTTGATCGAGGCGTTCAGCTTCGGGTGCAGCTTCAGCGCCTCGGCCGCCGCCTTCGCGAAGAACGGCAGGAACGACAGCTTGACGCCCTCGGCGGCCTCGAAGTTGGCCTTGGCCCGCTCCCGCAGCCGGGCGATGCGGGTCACGTCGACCTCGATCACCGTGGTCAGCTGGGCGGCGGTCTGCAGCGACTCCACCATCCGGCGGGCCAGCAGCTGCCGCAGCCGCGACATCTTCTGCGTGGTGCCGCGCAGCGCCTGGGCCTCCTCCGAGGGCTCCACCAGCGAAGCGCTCGGCGCCGCGGCCGGGGCAGCCGCCTGGGCGGCCGGGGCCGGGGCGGACTTCTTGGCGTCGATGGCGGCCTGCACGTCCTGCTTGCGGATCCGGCCGCCGACACCGCTGCCCTTGATCGCGGACAGGTCGATGCCGTGCTCGTTGGCCAGCTTGCGCACCAGCGGCGTCACGTACGGCGTGGTGCCGGACGGCGCAGCCTCGGCGGCCGGAGCCGGAGCCGGAGGCGCGGCCGGAGGCGCGGGCGGCGCAGCGGGAGCCGGGGCGGCCGGAGCGGGCGGAGCCGCGGGAGCGGCGGCCTGGGGCTCGGGGGCCGGAGGCTGCGGGGCAGCGGCGGGAGCCGCGCCCGCGGCGCCGATCACGGCGAGCTTGGCGCCGACCTCGACGGTGTCGTCCTCGTTCGCGGCGATCTCCAGCAGCGTGCCCGCCACCGGGGACGGGATCTCGGTGTCGACCTTGTCGGTCGAGACCTCCAGCAGCGGCTCGTCGACCTCGACGCTGTCGCCGACCTGCTTGAGCCAGCGGGTCACGGTGCCCTCGGTGACGCTCTCGCCGAGCGCGGGCATGTTCACGTCGGTGCCCTGCGCACCACCGGCCGGGGCGGCCGGAGCCGGGGCAGCGGCGGCCGGAGCGGGCTCGGCGGCCGCGGGCTGGGCCGGGGCGGGCTGCTCGGCCGGGGCGGGCTCGGCCGGCGCGGCGGGGGCCGCGGCCTCGCCGGCGTCGCCGATCACGGCGAGCTCGGCGCCGATCTCAACGGTGTCGTCCTCCTGGGCGACGATGCGCTGCAGCACACCGGCGGCCGGGGACGGGATCTCGGTGTCGACCTTGTCGGTGGAGACCTCCAGCAGGGGCTCGTCGACCTCGACGGTCTCGCCCTCCTGCTTGAGCCACCGGGTGATCGTTCCTTCGGTGACGCTCTCGCCGAGTGCCGGCATCTGAACGGAGAAGGCCATCTGTCTGCTGACTCCTCGTGGTGTGGCGGGGTGCTTGGCTGACTGCGGAGCCGACGTCAGCCGTGCACGTGCAGCGGCTTGCCGGCCAGGGCGAGGTGCGCCTCACCCAGGGCTTCGGTCTGGGTCGGGTGGGCGTGCACCAGCGGAGCGACGTCCTCCGGCAGCGCCTCCCAGTTGTAGATCAGCTGCGCCTCGCCGATGAGCTCACCGACTCGGTCGCCGACCAGGTGCAGGCCGACGACGGGGCCGTCGGTCGCGCGGACCAGCTTGACCGCGCCTTGGGTCTTGAGGATCTGGCTCTTGCCGTTGCCGGCCAGGTCGTAGGTGAAGGTCTCCACCGAGCCGTACTGCTCCTTGGCGGCGGCCTCGGTCAGGCCCACCGAGGCGACCTCCGGGTGGCAGTAGGTCACGCGCGGGATGCCGGCCTCGTCGATGGGCTGCGGGTTGAGCCCGGCGATGTCCTCGGCGATGAAGATGCCCTGCTGGAAACCGCGGTGCGCCAGCTGCAAACCGGGCACGATGTCGCCGACCGCGTAGACGCCCGGCAGGTTGGTGCGCAGGCGCTCGTCGGTGCGGACGAAGCCGCGCTCCATGTGCACCCCGGCCGCCTCGAAGCCGTGGCCCGCGGTGTTCGGGCCGCGGCCGACCGCGACCAGCAGCAGGTCGGCGTCGTAGGTCTCGCCGTTCTCCAGGCTGACCGAGACGCCGGAGTCGGTCTGGGTGGCGCCGGTGAACTTGACGCCGGTCTTGAACTTGATGCCGCGCTTGCGGAACGCGCGCTCGAGGCGCTTGGAGGCGAACTCGTCCTCGTTGGGCACCAGGTGCGGCAGGGCCTCGACGATGGTGACGTCGGCGCCGAAGGAGCGCCAGACGCTGGCGAACTCGACGCCGATCACGCCGCCGCCCAGCACCACGACCTTGTTCGGGATGAAGTCCAGGTTCAGCGCCTGCTCGCTGGCGATGACCCGCCCGCCCAGCTCCAGGCCGGGCAGCGTCTTGGAGTAGGAACCGGTGGCCAGCACGACGTTCTTGCCGGTGTAGCGGGTGCCGTTCACCTCGACGGTGTTGGCGTCGACCAGCGTGCCCGCGCCCTCGACCAGGGTGACCTTGTGCGCCTTGGCCAAGCCCTGCAGACCCTTGTACAGACCGGCGATGATGCCGTCCTTGTACTTGTTGACCCCGTCGATGTCGATGCCCTCGAGGGCGGTCTTCACCCCGAACTGGTCGGCATCGCGGGCGGAGTCGGCGACCTCCGCCGCGTGCAGCAGCGCCTTGGTCGGGATGCAGCCTCGGTGCAGGCAGGTCCCACCGAGCTTGTCCTTTTCGACCAGGATGACGGACAGGCCTAGCTCGGCTGCGCGGAAGGCGCAGGCGTAGCCGCCCGAACCGCCACCGAGAATGACTAGATCGGCGGACGTGTCGGTCACTTCGCACTCCTCGACAGGCTTCGTTGACTCGCTGACAGCACTTCACCGGACCGGATGGTCACGAGCACCTGGAAGCCATCTTGTCACCACACGACAGGCTCACGCGACGTGGGCCGGGTGATCTGTGCTGCATCGCGGCGGATCACAGTGGAGGGTGGGTGATTTTCACCCGTCCCTCATGTCGGTGGTGGCACCATCGGTGACAGGCTGTTGTCCCCCCACCCGAGCGGAGGAGAGTTGCGGTGGGCCTCTTCGACCGGTTCCGCAGGCGCACCGGTGGGGTGCGCGGTGCCAACTCGGCCGACGCGGAGCACCTGATCAGCTGGGCGGAGCAGCACCGCGGGGTGGAGGGCTACCTCGAACCGCGCACCACGGTGACCGAGACGACGCTGATGCTCATCGCGCACGACGGGGAGTGGACCCGCCGCCGGGTGGACGGCCCGGCCGCGGCGCACCGGCTGACCCGCAAGCTCGGCATCCCGCTGTACGAGGTCGCCAAGGTCGGCTACCCCCAGCGGATGCGCGACTACCAGGCCCGCCAGCGCATCCTCCGCGACCGCAACCGCCGAGCCGCCGACAGCTGACCTTGCCGCGGGTCAGTTCGCGATGCGGGTGGTCGGGGTGCACCTGACCGGGAAGTTCACCGCCTTGGCGATGTAGCAGAGCTCGTGGGCGCGGGCGTGGAGCGCTTCGGCCACGTCGACGCTGGCGCGGTCGGAGACCGTCACCACCGGGGACAGCTCGACGGCCTCGAACTGGCCGGTGCCGTCCGGGTTCTCGGCGAGGATGCCGCGGGCCTGGTCGTGGTAGCCGGTGACCACCACGCCGCTGTCCGCCGCCAGGTGCAGGAACCACAGCATGTGGCACTGCGACAGCGAGGCGACCAGCAGCTCCTCGGGGTTGTAGCGGTCCGCGTCGCCCAGGAAGACCGGGTCCGCGGAGGCGTCGATGGCGTCCTTGCCGTCCGCGCGCACCTCGTGCGTGCGCTCGTAGCTGCGGTAGGAGCTGGTGCCCTGGCCGGTATTGCCGGTCCAGACCACGTCGACCTGGTAGCCGTGCCGGGCCGTCGTCGGAGGGGCCGGTTGCGATTCGGTCATCGCCCCATCGTTGCACCGCCGCGGGGTGCTGTGGTGATCCTTTTGCGGCCTACGTCACAAATACGCCACCAGAGGGGTGGTCCGCCCGGGTGGCCCGCCGCCGCGGACCACCCGAGCCGGGACCGGGGGATCAGCCCTGGTCGGCGATGTCGGCCAGGACGGCGGCCAGGGTGCGGACCGGGACGCCGGTGCCGCCCTTGGGCGTGTAGCCCCACGGGCCGGAGGTGTTGTAGGCCGGACCGGCGATGTCGATGTGCGCCCACTCCACGCCGTCGGCGACGAACTCCTCGATGAAGATGCCCGCCGCCAGCATCCCGCCCCAGCGGTGCCCGGTGATGTTGGCCAGGTCGGCCAGCTTGGAGTCCAGGTCGCCGCGCAGCTCCTCCGGCAGCGGCATCGGCCAGCCGCCCTCGCCGGCGGCCTGCGACAGCCTCGCCACCCGGTCGCGGAACTGCTCGCTGCCCATCACGCCCGGCGTCCGCTTGCCCAGCGCCACCACCTGCGCACCGGTCAGGGTGGAGGTCTCGATCAGGTAGTCGGGCTCGTCCTCGCAGGCGCGGGTGATCGCGTCGACCAGGATCAACCGGCCCTCGGCGTCGGTGTTGAGCACCTCGACGGTCTTGCCGCCGTACATGGTCAGCACGTCACCGGGGCGGTAGGCGGTGCCGGAGGGCATGTTCTCGGCCATCGGCACGGTCGCGGTGATGTCCAGCGGGTAGTTCAGCCGGGCCGCCAGCACCATGGTGGCGACCACCGCGGCCGCCCCGGACATGTCCGAGGTCATCTCGTCCATCCCGGCGGCGGGCTTGATCGAGATGCCGCCGGTGTCGAAGGTGATGCCCTTGCCGACCAGCGCGACCTTCTTGGCGGCCTTCGGGCCCTTGTGCCGCAGGCGCACCAGCCGCGGCGGCCGGGACGAGCCAGAGCCGACGCCGAGGATGCCGCCGAAGCCCTGCTTGCGCAGCGCGTTGTCGTCGAGCACCTCGACCTCCAGGCCGACGGCGCGGCCGAGTTCGGTGGCGCGCTCGGCGAAGGAGGCCGGGAACAGGTCGTTCGGCGGGGTGTTGATCAGGTCGCGCGCGGTGTTGACCGCCTCGCCGATCGCGGTGGCGCCCTTGAGCGCGTGCGCGTTGCCGTCCGCCTTCGCGTCGGCGACCACGAACTCCACTTCGGACACCGGGTCGTCACCGGAGTTCGACTTGTAGCCGGTGAAGGCGTACGCGCCGAGCACGGTGCCCTGCACCGCGGCGGAGAGGTCCACTTCGGACAGCGTGGTGGCGGCGCGCTCGACACCGGTCAGCGCGCGGGCGGCGGCACCGGAGGCGCGGCGCACCTGCTCGCCGGTCAGCCCGCCCGCCGCTGCCTTGCCCAGGCCGGTGGCGACCAGGACCTTGGCGCGCAGCTTGCCGCCCGCGGGCAGCTTGACGACCTCGTCGGCCTTCCCGGTCGCGCCCAGCGAGGTCAGCACCTGCCGCAGGTCGCCGTCGAAGGCCGAGGCGACCTGCTCGGAGCCGGGCGCGAGCTGCAGGCCGTCGGTGCCCTGCGCGGTTCCGACGATGAGCGCGTCCACGGCCAGCTTGGTCACCGCGCTGTCGGTGAGGGAGAGTTTCGGGGTCGTCACGTGGTCATCCTCCGTTGAAGCTGCCGTGCCGAAATCGAATCCAACCGCACTCTAGAACGCAACGCGCGGGTGAATCCGACCAGGACGGTGGTGCGCTGGGGCCGTCCTTACGCTGGGGCACGGCGCCGTCGGGATGTCAACCGACAGGCGGCTGCACCATTCGGGTTCGTCTGCAAGGGTGGTCGAGTGGCCCAACAGGTTGAATCGAGGCTCGCGTCCGGTGCGGGGGCGATTCCGCTGGCGCTCGGCGGGATGCTCGGCGTCGGCGTGCTCGTGGGCCCGGCGCCCGCAGCGGCCGCAGCCGGGATGTGGTCGCCGCTCGGCCTGCTGATCGCGCTGCTGGCCGCGACCTGTTCGGCGTCTGCGACCGCTCACCAGTCCGCCGCCTACCGCGGCCCGGGCGCGGCCTACGCGTGCGTCCGCGGGCGCATGGGCGTGCTGCCCGCGCGCGTCGGTGCCAGCGCGTACCTGGCCGGGCACGTCGCCGCGATGGCCGCGATCGCGCGGGTGCTGGGCGACTTCTTCCTGCCCGCCTCGGCGCCGCTGGTGGCGGCCGCGGCGATCCTGCTCGTCGTCCTCTCGGCGACGACCGGGCTCCGCATCCGCGGCGCGGCGGCCTGGATCTGGCTCGCGCTGATGGCCGCGGTGCTGGCCCTGGTGGTCGTCACCTGCTTCGCGATCGCCCCGATCCCGCCGCTGCCCGCCGGGGCGGGGCCCGCGGACAGCGCGGTCGGCATCACCGGCGCTGCCGGGGTGCTGTTCTTCGCCTTCCTCGGCTTCGAGCGGCTGACGGCCCCGGCCGAGGAGCGCGACCGGGTCCCGTGGGCGGCGGTGAAGCGCGGGGTCGTGGTCTCGTTCGCCGTGCTGACCGCGGTGCTCGCGGTGGTGACGGCGGCGTTGGTGCACCAGCTCGGCTGGTCGCGGCTGGCGCTGTCCCCGACGCCGATCCGCGACGTCCTGGCCGCGGCGGCCGCGTCCGAGCTCGCGCCGCTGGTCGGCGTCGGTGCGGCGGTGGCCCTCCTGCCGGTGCTGCTGGCCACCCTGGAGTCCGCCCGGTCGACGGCGTTGGCCCTGGTGCAGGACGGCGATCTGCCCCGGGTGCTGGACCGGCGGAGCGGCGCCGGTACGCCGTACCTGTTGGACGTCGGCACGGGTGTCGCCGCGGTCGCGGTCGCTCTGCTGGTCGAGCCCGTGACGGCGATGGCCTTCGCCGCTTGCAGCATGCTGGTGCACTACGCCTTCGCCAACGCCGGGGCGCGGTTGCTGCTGTCCGACGCCGGTGGGTGGCCGATGCGCGCGGCCTGCCTGGGCATGGGCCTGTCCGTCGTAATCGCGATGAGCATGCCGATTTCTGCGATGCTTGCGACGCTTGTTGTCGTTTTTATCGGTCCTTTGGCGACGGGAGGTGTGTCCCGTCGCTGGAGATGAGGCGGGTCATGCTGAACGCGAGTGCAGGCAACCTTTCCCTGGAACCCATCCAACCCCCGATCTGGCTGCCCGGGGAGGAAGCGCTTTACAGCTTCTGGCGTCTTGACGGATCCCTCGGCACCGTCCACCCGGCACGGGTGGTCGCCGACGACGGAGACCAGCTGCTCTGCTGGGTCCTGGACGGCACCCCGATCCGGGTCACCACCTCCCCGGACGGCCGGTCGTACCGCGAGATGCCGCTGTTCGAGCGCTTCAACGGGCCTCGGGTGCCCGCCAGGTCCACCTGGCGCGGCACCTCCACGCTGCGCCTGGTCGACGAGCACCGCTGGTCGTCGGTGTGGTGGTTCTTCGAAGCCGACGGCACCTTCCGGAACTGGTACGTCAACCTCGAAGTGCCGCTCGGGCGCGACGAGCTCGGGGTCCGGCGGGTGGACGGCGTGCTGGACGTCGAGGTGTTCCCGGACGGGTCGTGGTCCTGGAAGGACGAGCACGAGCTGGCCGCCGCGATGGCGGCCGGGCGGTTCGACCGCTGGCACCTCAAGCAGCTGCGGGCCGAGGGGGAGCGGATGATCGCGCTCGCCGAGGCGCGGTTGTTCCCGTTCGACGGCACCTTCTGCGACGCGGCGCCGGATCCGAAGTGGGCGCTGCCGTCCCTACCGGATGGACTGCTGCAGGTCTGACCGGTGTTCGGGGGGTCAGGACACCGAGATGAACAGCAGCACGGTGATGAGCGCGACCAGGGCGCCGATCCCGCCGACCGAGCCGCCGCGCAGGTCCTTCGGGAAGAACGCCTGGTGCTTGTTGCGCCACCAGAACGCCCAACCGGCGGCGCCGGCCGCGCCCAAGATCAGGCCGAAGATGTCGAGCCAGGAGTAGCCGAGCGCCACGAGCAGGCCGCCACCCAGTGGCATCAGCGCCGCCAGGGTGGCGGCCAGCGCGTCCTGCGACGCGGTGGTGGGGACCGGAGCGGGAGCCTGCTGGTTCATGAGCACATCATAGAGCCCGGAACGTCGGCTTCCGGAAGCTTCCGGGTCACGCTCGGTGGCGTCCGTTGAGCGGCCTGTGATCGGACGCCGGACAATTGGACGACCAACTTAAGACGATCCGGTTTCCACTGCTCGAACGGTCGCGATACGGTACGCGCATGACTGAAGCGCTGTCTTTCACCCGGACCACCAACCCGCAACCGGCCAGCGATGAGCGCCGCGCGGAGGTACTGGCCAATCCGGGGTTCGGACGGCACTTCACCGATCACATGGTGACCATCCGCTGGACCGAGGACCGCGGCTGGCACGACGCCCGCGTCGAGCCCTACCACTCGCTGGAGCTCGACCCGGCGACCTCCGTCCTGCACTACGCGCAGGCGATCTTCGAAGGCCTCAAGGCCTACCGCCAGCCCGACGGCTCGATCGCGGCGTTCCGCCCGGAGGCCAACGCCCGGCGGTTCCAGGACTCCGCGAAGCGGATCGCGATGGCCCAGCTGCCGGAGGAGCTGTTCGTCGAGTCGCTGCGCGAGCTGATCGCGGTGGACGGGGCGTGGGTGCCCAGCGCCGAGGAGAGCTCGCTCTACCTGCGGCCGTTCATGATCTCCACCGAGGTCGGCCTGGGCGTGAACAACCCGGCCAACGCCTACCTGTACGCGGTGATCGCCTCCCCGTCCGGCTCGTACTTCGCGGGCGGCATCAAGCCGGTCACCGTGTGGTTGAGCCACGAGTACGTGCGCGCGGCCCCCGGCGGCACCGGCGCGGCCAAGTTCGCGGGCAACTACGCCGCCTCCTTCGCCGCGCAGGCCGAGGCCGTGAAGCAGGGCTGCGACCAGGTGGTCTGGCTCGACGCGTGCGAGCGGCACGTGGTCGAGGAGATGGGCGGCATGAACCTGTTCTTCGTGCTCGGCTCCGGTGCCGACGCGCGCCTGGTGACCCCCGAGCTCAGCGGCAGCCTGCTGCCCGGCGTGACCCGCTCGTCGCTGCTGGAGCTGGGCCGCGAGCTCGGCATGCAGGTCGAGGAGCGCAAGTTCACCGTCGAGGAGTGGGAGAAGAAGGCCGCGACCGGTGAGCTCACCGAGGTCTTCGCCTGCGGGACCGCGGCGGTGATCACCCCGGTCGGCCACGTCAAGCACCGCGACGGCGAGTTCACCATCGCCGACGGCCAGCCGGGCAAGGTCACGATGCAGCTCCGCGAGCGCCTCACCGGCATCCAGCACGGCACCGTGCCGGACACCCACGGCTGGATGACCAAGCTCGGCTGAGCTCCGGACATCCCGAACCGGGGGGCGCAGTTTCCGCGGAAACTGCGCCCCCCGGTGTGTCGGGCGTCCGACATGCCGGAGGCGGGGCTCGGCGGGCATCCGCCGTTGTGCCGGACATCCGCGATTTCAATGGAAATCGGACGTCCGATTTCCATTGAAATCGCGGGAGTTCCCCCGCGCCCGGGCGTGTCGGACGTCTTGCGCAGTTTCAGTTGAAACTGCGCGGCGCCGGGTCAGGCGAGGGTTGCGCCGATGAGGACCGTCGTGGTGGCGAGTTCGGAGGCCGCGCCGAGGACGTCTCCGGTGATTCCGCCGAAGCGGCGCTGGACGTGGTGGGTGAAGGCGAGGAGCAGGGCGGCTGCCGCGGCGACCGCGATCGCCACGTGCCAGGTGAATGCCAGCGCCGCCACCGCGAGCAGCACCAGCCACCAGGCCGTCACCAGCCAGGTCGGTTGACTGCCCGCCACCAGGGCTCCCATACCTTCCGGGCGGGCGGAGGGCACCCCGCGGCGGCAGCACAGGACGAAGCCCGCTCGGCCGACCGCGCACGCCAGCACGACCACCAGCGGGTTGGCCGCGAGTTCGGCGAGGCTGGCCGCTTGGGCGCCCAGGACCAGGATCAGCGCGACCACCGCGAACGGTCCCGCGCCGCCGTCGCGCATCACACTCAGCGCGCGCTCCGGCGGTCCGTAGCAGCCGAGGCCGTCCACGGTGTCGGCCAGCCCGTCCACGTGCATGCCCCTGGTGACCAGCACCAACACCGCCACGGTCAGCAGACCGGCCAGGAGCGCGGGAGCGCCGAGAACGGTCAACCCCCAGAGCGCGAGGGCGCCGAAGCCGCCCACCAGCGCACCGACCAGGGGAGCGAACGCGATCGCCTGGCGGCAGGTGGCGTCGTCGACGCGGCGCGCGGGCAGCGGCAGGACGCTCAGCCACGAGACCGCCAGGCGGAGGCCGTCCGAGGTCACGACCTCGGGCCGGTGGCCTCGGCTTCGGTCGGTCCGCCGACACCGGCTTCGGCGAAGGTCGCCATCTCCCCGAGCACCCGCGTCGCGGCGGTCAGGATCGGCAGCGCGGTCAGCGCGCCGGAACCCTCGCCGAGCCGCATCTGCAGGTCGAGCACCGGGGTCAGGTCGAGGTGTTCGAGCACCAGCGGACCGCCCGGTTCGGCGGAGCGGTGCCCGGCCAGCCACCACTGCCGCGCCCCGGGCGCGATCTCCTCGGCGACCAGCGCCGCCGCACCCACCACGACGCCGTCCAGCAGCACGGGCGTGCGGCGGACCGCGGCCTGGGCGAGGAAGCCGGTCAGCGCGGCGATGTCGGCGCCGGAGGAGGTGCGCAGCAGCGCCACCGGGTCGTCCAGCACCTTGCGGGCCCGGCGCAGCGCGTCGCGGATCGCCGCGGTCTTGCGCATCCAGGCGTTGTCGTCGATGCCGGTGCCGCGGCCGACGACAGCCACCGGTTCGGTCCCGGTGAGCGCCGAGATCAGCACCGCGGCCGGTGTGGTGTTGCCGATCCCCATGTCCCCGGCGATGAGCAGGTCGGCGCCGGAGTCGATCTCCTCGTCGGCGATGGTCCGCCCGGCGTTGATCGCGGCCCGCACCTCGGCGTCGGTCAGGGCGTCCTCGCGGTCGATGGACCCGGACGCGCGGCGCACCTTGTGCGCGCTGACCACCGGCGGGGTGTCGGCGTTGACGGCCATGTCCACCACCCGCACGGTCGCCCCGGTGTTGGTGGCGAGCACGTTCACCGCCGCGCCCCCGGCCAGGAAGTTCGCCACCATCTGGCCGGTCACCTCGCTGGGGTAGGCGGACACCCCGTGCCCGGCGACCCCGTGGTCACCGGCGAAGACGACGACCCGCGGCCGGGCGAACGGCCGGGGCGGGCAGAGCCCCTGGCGGGCGGCGACCCAGACACCGAGCTCCTCCAGCCGCCCCAGCGAGCCGGCCGGTTTGGTCAGCTGCTCGTGCCGGGCGACCGCCTGCCGGCGGGCCTGCTCGTCGGGGGTCGGCACCGTCGGGAAGCTGATCTCGTTCTGGTCGGTGGACAAGCGAACCTCCGTGTCGATGTCAGCGCAGCCGGAGCGGAAGACCGGCGACGAGCAGGACGACCTCGTCGCACACCTCGGCCAACCGGGCGTTCAGCGCCCCGAGCTCGTCCCGGAACAGCCTTCCAGACCGGGTGGCCGGAACGACGCCCAACCCGACCTCGGCGGAGACCACGACCACCCGCCCGGCGCAGCCGGTGACGGCGTCGACGAGCTCGGTGCAGCGCGCGGCCACGACATCCAGCGCACCGGGGTCCCGCTCCCAGGCCCCGGCGTCGTCGAGCACCCCGGTCAACCAGGTGGCGAGATCGTCGACCAGCACGGACGCACCGGCCGGAACCTCGCCCAGCACCCGGCACAACGTCGTGGTGTCCGGAGCTTCCGCGGTCCGCCAGCTGTCCGGCCGCCGGGCGACGTGGGCGGCGATCCGCTCGTCCCACTCCCGATCACCGGCAACCCGCCGAGCGGTGGCCACGTAGGTGACCGCCTCATCGGCCCCGACCAACCCCTCGGCGTGCGCGGACTTCCCGGAACGCGCCCCACCGAGCACCAACGTGCGCACTGCGGGCCCCGATCAGCCGAGCTTGGCGATGTCCTTGGGGGTGTAGCGGGGGCGGGGGACGCGGAGCTTGCGGATCTGCATCGCGCGGGTGAAGGCGTACCAGCCCAGGGCGAACGGCTTGTCCTTGGCGTCCGGGAACTTGGCCCGGACGTGCTTGTTGACGTAGCGGCCCAGCAGGGTGCCCTCGATGACCATCATGATCAGCAGGGCCATGCAGAACAGCGTCGCGTACTGCTGCACCAGCAGGTTCTGCGACAGGGTGCTCACGAACACCACCAGCACCAGCGGCATGAACAGGCCCATCAGGTGGCGGCGGGTGTCGACCAGGTCGCGGACGTAGGCGCGCACCGGGCCCTTGTCGCGGGGCATCAGGTAGCGGTCGTCGCCCTGCATCATGCGCTCGCGGCGCTCGCGGGCGGCGTTGCGCCGCTCCTCCTTGTTGCCGCGGGCCCGCTTGATCGCCTCGCGCTGCGTCTTCGGCGGCGGCGGGACCGGGCCGCGGCGCTTGCCCTCGGCGTCCCGGCGCTTCGGGGTGGGGCGGCCCTTCTTCGGCGTGTGGTTGGGGGCGTGCTCCGCCGCGGGCTGGGCAGTCTCGTTCTCGGACTCCGGGCTGGCGGGCTGCTCAGTGCTGCTGCGGCGAAGGAACCTCACTCCAACAGGGTATTCGACGCCACTCCGGTTCTTGCAGCAGACCGGGCGGAAGACCCTTTCCGGGCTCGTTCTGCGTGGCGGTGCCGGTGGCGGAACCTCAGCGCCCGCCTGGACTGCGGGTGCCCTGACTTGTGCATGACCCGATACACGGCGTCAGGGCCGTCCTCGACGGAAGGAATCCCGGAGGGGTGGGCAGGCACCGTGAACCCGCGGCGGTGCGAGCTGCGAGGGTGGGCTGAGCGGCTACGCCGCTTCGAAGGCGGAAGACCACCACTTGAGCGGGTCAAGCCACATCACACCAGCTCGGCGGCTGGCTGTGCCACCATGGAACGCGGAGACACGGCACACGTCCCCGGGTCCGCCCGCGGGAATAGGCCGGTCCGGTCCGTGGTTGCACCACAGGCCGGAATCGGATGAGCGAGACCTCTAGGGAGAGTCCATGACCGCCCCGAACACCACGACCGAGAGCGAGGCGCCCGCCCACGGTGTCACGTTGACCGACGCGGCGGCCCAGAAGGCCAAGGCCCTGCTGGACCAGGAGGGTCGCGACGACATGCACCTGCGCATCGCCGTCCAGCCCGGTGGCTGCGCGGGGCTGCGCTACCAGCTCTTCTTCGACGAGCGCACCCTGGACGGCGACGCGCGGCGGGACTTCGAGGGCCTGGGCGTCGTCGTCGACCGGATGAGCGCCCCGTACCTGGAGGGTGCGGTGATCGACTTCGTCGACTCCATCGAGAAGCAGGGCTTCACCATCGACAACCCGAACGCGGGCGGGTCGTGCGCCTGCGGCGACTCGTTCCACTGACCGGGCGAGCCGATCTGGCACGAGGCCGGTACCCCGCGGGGTACCGGCCTTCTTGCTGCTCGGGGGTCGGTGTTCGAACACCGTTGCGCACTCACGACGGCTCGGGGAGGCCCGCGACGTAGGACCGCACCGCTTCGCGGAAGGCGGTGCGGTCGACCTCGGCCGGTTCGGTGGCGCGGATCGCGGTGCGCAGGGCCGGGTAGTCGTCGCCGAGGGGCTGGTCGAAGGCCGGGGAGAACGGCGCGAGGATCGAGCCGAGGACCACGTAGTCGATGCCGAGCACCACGCGCAGCGCCGCCGCCGGTGCGAACCCCGCCCCGACGAGCATGGCCACCACGTCCTCGTAGGCCTGGCGGGATTCGGCGATGGTCACCGCGCGGCGGGCGATGATCCCCACCGCGTTGGGGTGCTTGGCGAACGCCGCGTGGTAGGTGCTGGCCCAGTCCAGCAGGCCCGCGCGCCAGTCCGCCGGGTCCAGCTGCAGGGGCGGGATGTCCGCGGTGATGATCTCGGTGATCAGCTCGAGGATGTCGTCCTTGCCCGCGACGTGCGAGTACAGGGACGGGGCCTGCACGCCCAGCTTGGCCGCGATGCGCCGGACGGTGAGCGCTTCGGCGCCTTCCCCGTCGACGACCGCGAGCGCGGCCAGCCCGATGTCGTGCCTGGTCAGCGAGCCGCGCCTGGTCTGGGTCACCGGTCCTCCTCCGTGATCGCTGGCGCCTCCCATTCTTCCCGAGCCGGGTCCGGCCGCGGGATCCGTCGGCCGCCGAGGTCTTCCCAAACTCCCGGCGGAGCCCTACAGTCCCTGCCTAACTTAGTTAGGTTGGCCCCGTCCAAAGGAGGGCGCAGGCATGAAAACCTCGGCCGCCAGGGAGAATTCGGACACCGACGAGGATTCCGCGCGGCTGCGCGAGCTCGGCTACGAGCCCCAGCTGAAGCGCGGGCTGGGGGTGCTCGGCAACATCACGATGGGCTTCGCGACGATCTCCCCGGTCGTCGGGCTCTACGCGGTGGTGCTGGTCGGCGCGACGATCGCCGGGCCCCGGTGGGTGTGGGCGCTGCCGGTCTGCCTGGTCGGGCAGTGCCTGCTGCTGGCGCTCTACGCCGAGCTGTCCTCCGAGTTCCCGATCTCGGGCGGGGCCTACCAGTGGACCCGGCGGCTGCTCGGCCCGTCCTACGCCTGGTTCACCGGCTGGATCTCGCTGTGCTCCAGCCTGCTGGCCAACACCACGATCGCCTACCTGGCCGCGCCGTGGGCCTTCACCCTCGTCGGCGTCACCCCGACGCCGAACCAGCTGGTCGTGGCGGCGGCGGTGTTCGTCGTGGTGTGCTCGCTGACCAACATGCTCGGCGTGGACGTGCTGCGCCGCGCGCTGGCGATGGGCGTGGTGGCCGAGGCCATCGCCTCGGTGCTGGTCGGGGTCGCCCTGCTGCTGGTGTTCCGCTCGCAGCCGTGGTCGATCCTGACCGAGGGCTTCGGCACCGAGGCGCTGTTCGACGGCTCCGGGTTCGCCGCGTTCGTCGCGGCGGTGGCCGTCGGCGGCTGGGCGTTCATCGGCTTCGACGCCTGCGTGTCGACCTCGGAGGAGACCCGCAACGCCACCCGGCACGTGCCGCGCGCGATCTGGATCGCGCTGCTCAGCGTCGGCCTGCTGGTGATCCTCAACGCCTTCGCGGTGGTGCTCACCCACCCCGACCCGGCGAGCGTGGTGGCCGGGGCCGATGCCGACCCGGTGACCACCGCGGTGGTGGCGTCCTTCGGTGACTGGTCGGCCAAGCCCTTCGTCGTCGTGGTGATCATCGCGTTCCTGGCGTGCGGGATGGCGGCGCAGGGGTCGACGGCGCGGGCGCTGTACTCGGTCGCGCGCGACGACGTGCTGCCGCTGTCCAAATTCCTGCGCACGGTGAGCCGCCGGAGCCAGGCTCCGATCGGCGGCGCCGTCGCGGTCACCGCGGTGGCGTGCGTCGGGTTGCTGCTGGCGCTGAACAGCGCCGCCATGGGCAGCCTCATCACCTTCGGCACCTCGGCCTTCTACCTGACCTTCTTCCTGGTCGCCCTCGCCGCGCTGGTGGCGCGCCTGCGCGGGACGTGGGTGCCCGCCGGTCGCGTCCGGCTGGGACGGCCGGGCACCGCGCTGAACTTCGGCGCCGTGCTGTGGCTGGGGTTCGAGTTCGTCAACATCACCTGGCCCCGCGCGCTGCTCGCCCCGGTGGGCGCCCCGTGGTACCAGGTGTGGGCGGCACCGCTGGGCACCGCGCTGATCGTCCTCGTCGGACTCGTCTACTTCGCGGTGGCCAAACCGCGCGACCGGGTCGTCATCAGCAGTTCCTTCGCAGATCGGAGTACCTCGTGACCATTGCGGACCTCGTCATCACCGGTGCCAGGGTGATCACGATGGACGGACGGCCGACGAGCGCGGTGGCGGTGCGGGACGGTCGCATCTGCGCGGTCGGCGACGACGTCGGCGACCACATCGGACGGCGCACCCAGGTGATCGACGGCTCGGGGCGCACCGTCACGCCCGGGCTGGTCGACTCCCACCAGCACCCGGTGCACGGCGTCGCCGACATCCGCGGCCTCGACCTGCGGGGCGTGGTGGACCTCGGCGAGCTCCGGGCGAAGCTGCGCGCGGAGAGCGCCCGGCTGGGGCGCGACGAGTGGCTGCTCGGGTACGGCCTGGAGTACAACGCCTTCCGGCCGGACTGGTTGCACCGCAAGCACATCGACGACGCCATCGGCGACCACCCGGCGCTGCTGACGCTGATCGACGCGCACACCGCGCTGATGAACACCAGGGGCCTGCAGCGAGCGGGCATCACCGGTCCGGTGGAGTTCGCCGACCGCTCGGAGGTGGTCGTCGACCCGGACGGCACGCCCACCGGCGAGCTGCACGAGACGTCGGCGGTGCGGCTCGGCGACGCCGCCGTTCCCCCGCTGGAGCTGGACGAGCTCGCGCGGCGGGTGGCCGACCTGCACCGGGCGCAGAACGCGGTCGGCATCACCGGGGCGCACATGCTGGACCTGGCGATCTGGCCGGGCACCGACGAGCTGTTCGAGGTGCTCGACGACCGCGGCGACCTGACGGTGCGGACGCTGGTGGCGCCGTGGTGCCTGCCGGGCACCGTCGACGACACCCTGGACATCGTCCAGGACCTGCGGAACCGGCCCGGCCGGATGTGGCGCACCGGTGCGGTCAAGTTCTTCCTGGACGGCACCATCGACGGCGGCAGCGCGTGGCTGTGCCACCCGGACTCGCGCGGCGAGGGCACCGTCCCGGTGTGGCGCGAGCCGCGGGCCTACGCGGAGGCCGTGCAGCGCGCGGTGGACCTGGGGCTGCCGTGCTGGACCCACGCGATCGGCGACCAGGCGGTGTCCTTCGCGCTCGACACCTACGCCGCGTCGGGGCGCGCCCCCGGCGGTCGGCACCGCATCGAGCACGTCGAGCTGCTCCAGGACCGCGACGTCGCCAGGTTCGCCGAGCTGGACGTGGTGGCGTCCATGCAGCCCACGCACATGGACTGGACGCTGCCCGACCACAGCGACAACTGGTCGACGCGCATCGGCGCGGAGCGCTGCGGGCGGGCCTGGCGGTACCGGGACGTGCTCGCCGCGGGCGGGCACGTCGCGCTCGGCTCGGACTGGCCGATCGCCGGTTACGACCCGCGGGAGATCATGGCCGGGGCCCGGCTGCGTCGCCCGGTCGGGGAACCGGACCGGGCGCCGGTGCTGCCGGAGCAGGCGCTCACCGCGGAGCAGGTGCTCGCGGGCTACACCACCGAAGCCGCGTACGGCGCGGGGGAGGAGCGGGTGTCCGGGCGGATCCGGGTCGGCATGCGGGCGGACCTGGCGGTGTTCGACGGGGACCCGCTGACCTGCGCCCCGCAGGACCTGCCGGAACTCCCGGTGGCGTGCACGATCGTCGACGGCCGGATCGTCCACGAAGCACTGTGAAACCGTTCGTGAGCGGCGGTGGTGGTAAGGGCGGCCATCGCCGCTCACGAGGCGTCAGCGGGTGACGACGCGGATGGTCTCGGGGCCGAGGGCGACCTCGTCGCCTTCGGTGATCTGCTTGCCGCGGCGGGTCTCCACCTCGCCGTTGACCTGGACCAGGCCTTCCTCCAGGACCTCCTTCGCCTCCGCGCCGTGCTCGACCAGCCCCGCCAGCTTCAGCAGCTGGCCGAGCCGGATCACGTCGTCCCGGATCTCCACTTCGCGCATGCGCCCATTGTCCGCCGCCGCGCTCGGCGGCCGGGCGCGGCGGTCGGCGGTACGCTCGGTGCGCGTGCGCTCACCTGCTGCGACACCCGGGAGGTCGCCGTGCCCGTCGCCGTCACCGGCAGCATCGCCACCGATCACCTGATGCACTTCCCCGGCCGGTTCACCGACCAGCTCGTCGCCGACAGCCTGGCGCAGGTCTCGCTGAGCTTCCTGGTCGACGACCTCGTGGTGCGGCGGGGCGGCGCCGCGGCCAACATCGCCTTCGCGCTGGGCGTGCTGCGGCAGCGGCCGGTGCTGATCGGCGCGGTCGGCGACGACTTCGCCGACTACCGCTCCTGGTTGGAGCGCAACGGAGTTGACTGCTCGGGCGTGCACGTCTCGGAGGTCGCGCACACCGCCCGGTTCGTGTGCACCACCGACGAGGAGTTCAACCAGATCGCCTCCTTCTACACCGGAGCGATGGCGGAGGCCCGCAACGTCGAGCTGGCGCCGGTGCTGGCCCGCTCCGGCGCGGACCTGGTGCTGATCGGCCCGAACGATCCGCTGGCGATGCTGCGGCACGCCGACGAGTGCCGCCAGCGCGGTTACCCGTTCGCCAGCGATCCGTCGCAGCAGCTGGCCCGCCTCGACGGCGAGCAGGTGCGGCGGGTGGTCGAGGGTGCGGAGTACCTGTTCAGCAACGAGTACGAGTGGGGCCTGCTGCTGCACAAGACCGGCTGGACCGAGTCCGACGTGCAGGAGCGGGTCGGCGTCCGGATCACCACGCTCGGCGCGGAGGGCGCGGAGGTGGTCGGCGGCGACGGAACGCGGGTGCGGGTGCCCGCGGTGCCCGATCGCGGCAGGGTCGATCCGACCGGCGTGGGCGACGGGTTCCGGGCGGGCTTCCTCGCCGGTGTCCAAAGCGGACTGTCGTGGGAGCGGGCCGCGCAGCTGGGGTCGTTGATCGCGGTGCACGTCCTGGAGGTGACCGGGACGCAGGAGTGGACGCTGGACCACGGCCGGGCGCTGCGGCGCTTCACCGACGCCTACGGCGCCGCTGCGGCGACCGAGGTGGCCGGGTTGCTGACCTAGTTTTGCAAATTTTTGCAGACATCGGAGCAGTTCAACCCTGGTTCTGATGGCGTATTGACTTAACTCGCGCAAGAAAATGTGATCGATGGCGACCGCTCGATGCTGAGGAGGTTGTCATGCGATTGGCATTGCTCGCGCTCGCCGCGTCGGTCGGCGGCGCAGCGCTGGTGCCCACTGCCACCGCGGAGGTGCCCACCGCCGCCCCGGTGCGCGGGCCCATCGTCCAGATGTTCCAGTGGCCGTGGGAATCCGTCGCGCGGGAGTGCACCGATTTCCTGGGCCCCAAGGGGTTCGGTGCGGTGCAGGTGTCGCCGCCGCAGGAGCACGTGGTGCTCGGTGACCAGGGCTACCCCTGGTACCAGGACTACCAGCCGGTCAGCTACCAGCTGGAGAGCCGCCGCGGTAACCGGGAGCAGTTCGCCGCGATGGTGCGGACCTGCAACGACGCCGGTGTGGAGATCTACGTCGACGCGGTGGTGAACCACATGAGCGGCTCCGGTTCGGTCGGCAGCGGACCGGGCAGCGGCGGCTCGACCTACGAGAAGTACGACTACCCGGGCATCTACGCCGACGCCGACTTCCACGGTTGCCGCCGCGACATCGCGAACTACCAGGACAAGTGGGAGGTCCGCAACTGCGAGCTGGTCGGCCTGGCGGACCTGGCCACCGAGTCCGAGCACGTCCGCACCACGCTGACCGCCTACCTGAACGACCTGGTGGGGATGGGCGTGTCCGGCTTCCGGGTGGACGGCGTCAAGCACATGCCGCCGGAGGACGTCGGTGCGATCTTCGGTGCGGTGCAGAACGTTCCGGGCACCGGCGCCCGGCCCTACGTGTTCCAGGAGGTGATCGCGGACGGCACGACGACCGCGGGGGAGTACGCCGGGAACGGGGACGTGACCGAGTTCGGCTACTACGGCGTGGTCGCCAACGCCGTCCGGGACGGTTCGCTGGCGCAGCTGGCGAACCTGCCGGAGCGGATGTCGCTGCCGAGCGACCAGGCGGTGGTGTTCATCGACAACCACGACACGCAGCGCAGCTCGCCGATCCTGACCTACAAGGACGGCGTCACCTACGACCTGGCGGTCGCGTTCGAGCTGGCCTACCCGTACGGGACGCCGCAGCTGATCTCCGGTTTCGCCTTCGACGACCCCGACGCCGGGCCGCCCGCCGAGGCGGACGGGACGACGCAGGCGGCCAGCTGCGACAACTCGGCTTGGTCCTGCGAGCACCGGCGGCCGATCATCGCCGGGATGGCCGGGTTCCACGGCGCGGTGCAGGGCACCGAGCTGACGAACTGGTGGGACAACGGCGGCGGTCAGGTCGCCTTCGGCCGCGGTGACAAGGGATTCGTGGCGATCAACCGGGAGGGCGGCGAGCTGTCGCAGACCTTCCAGAGCTCGCTGCCCGCCGGGACCTACTGCGACGTGATGAGCGGTGAGCTGAAGGACGGCGCGTGCACCGGCACGACCGTCGAGGTGGGCGCGGACGGCCGGTTCGACGCGACCGTCGCGCCGAACTCCGGCCTCGCACTCCACATCGGAGCCAAGCTCTGACGCACCGCTGAGCACTTCGCGGCCCTGCGCCGCGAAGTGCTCACGCGCGCGCCGACGACGGTGCGCTCGACGTGCGAGCGGAAGGCGACCGGGTCCAGGTGGTGCTGGTCGATCACCAGGTCCGCGCCGGAGCAGCCGATCCCGGGCGCGCAAACGGTTTTCAGCGCGCCAGGTCGTTCTCGCTGAACCTCGCGTAGCGGATCGTCTGGTGCGCGTCCTGCGATTCCGGTGATCCGGCCTCGTACAGCAGGCCCGCCCAGCCGCCGCCCAGGTTGATCAGATCGGAGTACGCCGCCCACGTCGCGTCCACCACCGTGCCGACCTCCTGCCAGGTCGCGCCCTCGTCCGCGGACGTGCGGATGCGCATGGTGTGGCGGCGGTGGTCCATGTCCGGATCGGTGTTGTACGGCCCGGAGAACAGGATCAGGTTGCTCGGGTCGCCGGCGGTCGTCGCGCGAAGCCGGACCACCGAGCCCTGCACCACCGGCCCGCGCAGCTGCGGCACGACCGAGAACGGTTCGCGGAAGGTCTCGCCGCCGTCGGCGCTGACCGCGTGCGCCCGGTTGCCGTCGGCCACCGTGGTCCCGGAGTTGTCCTGGTTGCGGGCGGCCACGTAGAGCTCGGCGTCGACGGTCTCCAGCAGGCTGAGCTCCTGCGGCTTGATCTTCTCGCCGGTCCGGTCGTCCAGGGCGCCGAGCTGCCAGTTCGTGCCGCCGTCGTCGCTGTAGACGATCCCGGCGCCCTTGAGCCCGTCGGCGCCCTCGTAGTTGATGCCCGCGACCATCCGGCCGTTGTGCTCGCCGCGCGTCATCTGCAGGCCGTGTCCCGGGCCGGTGGCGTACCACTTGGTCCACTCCGGCTTCAGCAGCTGCGGCTGCGCCTCCGGCTCGGTCCAGCCCTTGCCGAGCGGGTCCGTGCTGTGCTGCAGGAAGGGCGTTCGGCGGCAGCCGTTCCCGGCGCAGTCCGCGCCCGGGTTGTGCGTGGTGAGCAGGGAGATCCGGCCGGTCCCGCGGTCCACGACCGGGACCGGGTTGCCGCGGGTGTCCCCGGCGCCGTCGGCCACGAGTTCCAGCCCCTGCCAGGACTTCCCGTCATCGGTGGAGCGCTTGAGCACCACGTCGAGGTCGCCGGTGTCGTCGCAGTTGTTCCGGCGCGCCTCGGCGAACGCCAGCAGCGCGCTGCGGTCCTGGGTGCGCACGATCGCGGGGATGCGGAAGCAGTTGTAGCCGCCCTCGCCCTTGGTGAACACGGTCGTCCCGCTGATCGCCAGCGGTTCCCCGGTGGACATCTGCGTCGCGCCCAGGCACAGCAGCGCGGCCCCGGCCGCCGCCCCCAGGAGCTTGGTGATCCGGCGCATGCCCGTCCCTTCGCCGATGGATGAGGAATTCCACCGCGAAGGTATCGGTCGGAAAAGAACTTTCCGGTGAACTGCCCGGTAAAAGTGCCCCAGGATCGGCGGTTCGGCCCAACCGGGTTCAGCCCGCCGGATCAATCAGCGCTTCGGTCACCGCCGAGATGTCCTCCGGGCCCACCCGGCAGCAGCCGCCGATCACCCGGGCACCGGCCGCCCGCCAACTGCGCGCGAGGTCGGGGGACAGGTGCGCCCGGCCGGTCCAGGTGCGCTGCTGCGCGTCCCAGCCCTCGCCGCTGTTCGGGTAGACGACGACCGGCTTCTCCGTTGTGGCGCGGGCGATCTCGATCGCGGGCAGCACGTCCTCGGGGGCCGAGCAGTTGACGCCGACCGCGATGATCCCGGCGCTGTCGGCCACCGCGAACGCCTCCGCCAGCGGCTGCCCGGCGCGGGTGCGGTCGCCGTCGACGGTGTAGGACAGCCAGGCCGGGACGTCCAGCCCGTCGAGCGCCTCCACCAGCGCCTCGGCCTCGTCGACGTCCGGGACGGTCTCCAGCGCGAAGACGTCCGGACCGGACTCGGCCAGCACCTCCAGCCGCGGGCGGTGGAAGTCGCGCAGCTCCTGCTTGGTGCGGCCGTAGCGGCCGCGGTACTCCGAGCCGTCGGCGAGCACCGCGCCGTACGGGCCGATCGACGCCGCCACCCACCGGTGCCGACCCGGTTCGACGTCCCCGGCCAGCCGGGCCAGCTCCACGCTGCGCCGCATCAGCTTGGCGGCGTCGTTGCGCTCGATGCCGTGCGCCGCGAAGCCCTCGAAGCTCGCCTGGTAGCTGGCCGTCGTGGCGATCTCGGCCCCGGCGCGGAAGAACGCCGCGTGGGCGGCCACGATCTCCTCCGGTGAATCGGCCAGCAGCCTGGCCGACCACAGCGAGTCGGAGAGGTCGTGCCCGCGCGCCTCCAGCTCGGTGGCCAGACCACCGTCGAGGATCGTGGTCGCACCGCCGAGCGTGAACGCGTTCATACCGCCAGCGTAGTCGCCTGCCGGGAGATCACAGTTTCAATGAGGTTTTTCCAACCTCGTTCTGCGTGGCGGTGCCGGTGGCGGAACCTCAGCGCCCGCCTGGACTTCGGGTGCCCTGGCTGGTGTATGACCCGATACACGGCGTCAGGGCCGTCCTCGCCGGAAGGAACCCCGGAGGGGTGGGCACCGTGAACCCGCGGCGGTGCAAGCTGCGAGGGTGGGCTATGCGCCTGCGGCGCATGCGACACCTGCCGAACGGTGCCGGTCGCCCTTCGCAGCTGCGGTCCACGGACAGGATGAAAAAGGCTCAATTGAAACCGCACCTCCCCTCCACGCCGGATCGCAGTTTCAATTGAAACTGCGCCTCCGCCGGGCGCGGACGGTCGGCGGTGACGGTGTGCCGGGGGACGACACGCCGGAGGGGTGTCGGGGATCTCCGCGATTTCAATGGAATTCAGACCTCCGATTTCCATTGAAATCGCGGAGCACCGGGTCAGGACTTGACGCTGCCCGCGGTCAGGCCGCCGACCAGGAAGCGCTGGACCAGGTAGAACACGATCACCGCGGGGATCGCCACCAGGACCGACGCGGCGGCCAGGTGGCCCCACTCCGCCCGGTTCTGCTGGACGAACACCTGCAGCCCGACCGCCAGGGTCTTCGACCGGTCCTCGGCGGACAGGAACGCCGAGGCGAAGGCCACCTCGCTCCAGGCCACGATGAACGAGTAGAACGCCGTCACCGCCAGGCCCGGCCTGGCCAGCGGCAGCACCAGGCGCCAGAACACGCCGAACGGCGAGAGCCCGTCCACCCGGCCCGCCTCGTCGATCTCGCCGGGGATCCCGTCGAAGTAGCCCTTCAGCATGTAGGTGCAGAACGGGATCGCGGTGCTGCAGTACACCAGCACCAGGCCGAGCGCGCTGCCCTGCAGGCCCAGCGTCAGCAGGATGTTGTACAGCGGCACGATCAGCACCGCGAACGGGAACATCTGCACCACCAGGAAGGACAGCAGCAGCCACCCCCGACCGGGGAAGCGGAACCGGCTGAGCGAGTAGGCGGTGGTGGCCGCCAGCAGCACCCCGAGCACCGTGGTCAGCGCCGCGATCAGCACCGAGTTGCCGAACCAGCTCAGGAACGCGCCCTTGGTCCCGGAGAGCACGTTCCAGTAGTTGTCCAGAGTGGAATCGGCGAACAGCGCCGGGGTGCGGTCGATGGCCTTGGCGTCCGGCTTGAACGAGATCACCAGCACCCAGAACACCGGGAACACCGCGATCAGCGACGCCACCGCCAGGGCGGCGTGCAGGCCGATGCTGGCCGCGGTGGACCGCTGACGCCTCGTCCTCGGCCGGGCCGCCGCGGTGGTGGCGCGCAGCGAGGCCGCGTCGATGGTCATCTCAGAGCACCTCCCCCTGCCGGCGCATCACCCGGCGGTAGATCGTGGCGAAGACCAGAAGGACCGACAGGATCAGCACGCCGTAGGTCGAGGCGATGGCGTAGTCCCGGGTCGCGCCGGAGAAGAACCGCTCGAAGGCGTAGGTGACCAGGATCCGGGTGTGCGGGTTGTTCTCGGTGATCAGGTAGATCACCGGGAACATGTTGAAGGTCCAGATCACCCCGAGCAGCACCACCGAGCTCGACACCGACCGCAGCCCCGGCAGCGTCACGTGCACGAACCGCTGCCACGGCGAAGCCCCGTCGATCTCGGCGGCCTCGTGCAGGTCGGCGGGGATAGACTGCAGGCCGCCCAGCAGCGCCACCATCATGAACGGCACGCCCAGCCAGACGTTGACGACGATCACCGACACCAGCGCCAGGTCGGACTGGCCCAGCCACACCTGCGCGGGCAGTCCCACCGCCTCCAGCGCCCAGTTGATCAGCCCGTACTCGGCGTTGAACAGGTACCGCCAGGCGAAGGCGCTGATGAACACCGGCACCGCCCACGGCAGGATCAGCAGCACCCGGTACAGCCCGCGGAACCGCAGCTGCCGGTTGAGCAGCATCGCCAGCGCCAGGCCGATCGCGTAGTGGAAGAACACGCACGCACCGGTCCAGATGACGGTGCGCACCAGGGTCGCCCAGAACGAGCCGTACGCCGGGTCGCCGGACAGCACGTTGAGGTAGTTGGCCAGCCCGACGAACTCGTAGCTCGCCTCGCGGTCCAGCACCGGGTTGGCGATGTTGGTGTCGTTGATGTCGGTGAACCCGAAGAACAGCCCCTGCAGCAGGGGGAGCACCACGAGCAGCGCGAGCACCGCCACGACCGGCAGGACCATCGCGTAGGCGAACCAGTGCCGCGCGAGCAGATTCCGCAATCGCATGTCGGCCTCAGCGCAGCGCGTAGCCGGGGACGACGGAGGTCTGGTAGGTCCGCGCGAGCTCGTCCAGCGCGGCCCCGGTCTCCTTGCGCCCGGACAGGATCTCGGCGTAGGCGGTCTGCAGCGGCTCCAGCAGCTCGGCGTTCTCCGGGATCCACGGCCGGGCGTGGGTGTCGGCGGCCAGCGGCCGGAACGCCGCGACCACGGGGTTCTGCGCGACGGCCGGGTCGTCGTAGGCGGACTTGCGGGTCGGCAGCAGCCCGAGCCGCGCGGCGATCTTGGCCTGGTTCTCGGCGCTGCTCATGCACTGCACGAACTTGATCGAGGCGTCGGTGGCGTCGCTGCCCTGCCGGATCACGTAGTCGTGGCCGCCGACCGGCGACGTGCCCGCCCCGGGCACCGGGGCGATGCCGAGGTTCGCCGGGTCGGCGAACCGCTCGGACTGCAGGTACTCCGCGACCGCCCACGGCCCGTCCACGACCATCGCCACGTCGCCGGAGGTGAACGCGGCCTTCATCGTGGTGTAGGAGTTCGGCTGGTCGAGCGCGGTGCGGGCGGCCCCGGCGTCGAGCAGGTCCTTTGCCACCTGCACGCCGCGCACCGACTCGGGCGAGTTGACCGCGATGGTCCGGGATTCGGTGTCCAGCAGGTCGCCGCCGTGCGAGTAGAGGAACGGCAGCGCGTAGTACTCGTCGTTGTTGATGAACAGCGCCCGGTCGCCGCCGAGCTTCGGCGCGATCGTCCGGAGCTCGTCCCAGGTCTTCGGCGGTTCGACCCCGGCCTGCGCCAGCTGCGCCTTGTCGTAGAACAGCGCGAGCGCGTCGGTGACCTGCGGGACGGCGTAGGTCTTGCCCTCGTGCTTGGTGGATTCCAGCGGTGCGGGCAGGAAGTCGGCGGTGTCGGCGGCCAGCGGGGTGCCCGACAGGTCCTGGATCAGCCCGGCCTGCGCGAGCTGGGCGACCCAGCCGACGTCGGCGCGCAGCACGTCCGGGCCCTGGCCGCCCTGCGCCGCGGTCTTGTAGTTGTTCAGGGCCTGGTCGAAGGAGACCGCTTCGACGCGCACCTGGTAGCCGCCGGTGCGCCCGCAGTCGGTCGCGATCTCGCGGAACACCCCGCTCTCCGCCGAGCCGCTGGTGTCCCAGTAGACGACCTCGCCGGGGTTGCCGCTGCTGCCACCGCACCCGGCGGCGAGCACGCCGACCAGGCCCAGGGCGGCGCCGACCGTGGCCTTGGGTCTCATGTCCGGACCTCCTGCTTGCAAAAATTTGCGAACACTTGGCGTTAAATTGCATACCCAGGATGTGATGCAAGTCAAGGACGTCAGCGATAATTGGACATCAGATCGACATGTTTCGGGTCGAGATGTTTGCAAAATATTTCGATCATGTGCAGGATTGCGGCAAGCAGATGGTTCCGGCGCGACAGGAGCGGAGCAGTGGCGGGTCTGGCCGATATCGCCGAGGCGGCGGGGGTGAGCGTGTCCACGGTGAGCCGGGTGCTCAACCGCAAGGCGGGCATCAAGGAGGAGACCCGGCAACGAGTCCTCGAAGTCCTCAACCAGATGCCGCACACCGCGCGCGGCACCGGCGCGCTGCGCCGCACCGGGGTCATCGGGCTGCTGGTGCCGGAGCTGTCCAACCCGGTGTTCCCGGCCTTCGCCGAAGCGCTGGAGAGCCGCGCCTCGCTGGCGGGCTACTCGTCGCTGCTGTGCAACACCCGGGCGGCGATGACCGAGAAGGACTACGTCCGGATGCTGGTCGCGCGCGGGGTCGAGGGCATGATCTTCGTGTCGCCGGAGATCGCCAACCCGGACAACGACGAGCGCCGCAGCCGGGGCTACTACGAGAAGCTGCGCGCCGAAGGTGTCCGGATGGTGTTCGTCAACGGCAGCGCGCCGAGCCTGGACGTCCCGGACATCACCGTCGACGAGCACCTGGCCGGGCACACCGCCGCGCGGCACCTGCTGGAGCTGGGCCACCGCCGCATCGGCTTCGTCAGCGGCCCGGCCCGCGCCCTGCCGTCCCGGATGAAGCGGGCGGGCTGGGCGGCGGCGCTGGAGGAGGCCGGGCTGGAACCGAGCCCGGACCTGGTCGCGCACGCGCCGTTCGGCGCGGAAGGCGGTGCGCAGGCCATGGGCGAGCTGCTCGACGGCCCGAAGCCCACGGCGGTGCTGTGCTCGTCGGACGTCATGGCGCTCGGCGCGATGCGGGAGGCCAAGCGGCGCGGGCTCGCCACCCCGGAGGACATCTCGGTGGTCGGCTTCGACGACATCCCGCTGGCCGCCTACTGCCAGCCCGCGCTCACCACGCTCGCCCAGCCGATCCGCGACATGGCCGCCGCGGCGGTCGACGAGCTGGCCCGACAGCTCGACCCCGACGAGCCGGTGCGGGCGTCCACGAACTTCAGCCGGATGTTCCGGCCGAACCTGATCGTCCGCGAATCCACCCGACAGCTGTGACCCGACCTCGTGCGCACTTTTCGGTGCTATAGCACCGAAAAACGCGCACGGGCCCGCAACCGTGCCGCGACCCGCAAGGAGCAAGGATGTCGAATTGGTGGCGTGACGCCGTCGTCTACCAGGTCTACGTGCGCAGCTTCGCCGACGGCGACGGCGATGGCATCGGCGACCTGGCCGGGATCCGGGACCGGCTGCCGCACCTGGTCTCCCTCGGCGCGGACGCCGTGTGGCTGACCCCGTTCTACCCGTCGCCGATGGCCGACGGCGGCTACGACGTGGCCGACTACTGCGGCGTGGACCCGACCTTCGGCTCGCTGGCCGACTTCGACGCGCTGCTCGCCCGGGCCCACGAGCTGGGCCTGCGGGTGCTCGTCGACATCGTGCCCAACCACACCTCCGACGAGCACCCGTGGTTCGTCGAGGCGCTGGCGGCCGCACCGGGCGAGCCCGCCCGCGAGCGGTACCTGTTCCGCGACGGCCGGGGCGAGCGCGGCGAACTGCCGCCCAACGACTGGGAGTCGATCTTCGGCGGCCCGGCCTGGACCCGGCTCCCCGACGGCCAGTGGTACCTGCACCTGTTCGACCCGCGGCAACCCGACCTGAACTGGCGGAACCCGCTGGTGCGCGCGGACTTCCGCAAGGTGCTGAAGTTCTGGCTGGACCGCGGCGTGGACGGGTTCCGCATCGACGTCGCGCACGGCATGATCAAGCACCCGGACCTGCCCGACACCGGTCTGGACGAGCAGATCTCCCTGCTGGGGCGCGGCGAGCTGCCCTACTTCGACCAGGACGAGGTGCACGAGATCTACCGCGACTGGCGGCAGCTCTTCGACTCCTACCGCGGTGAGCGTATCGGCGTGGCCGAGGCGTGGGCGTCGACCAGCGAGCGGCTGGCCCGCTACGTGCGCCCCGACGAGCTGCACCAGGCGTTCAACTTCGCGCTGCTGGAAGCGCCCTGGTCGGCCGCGGAGTTCCGGAAGGTGGTGGCGGAATCGCTGGCCACCACGGCCGAGGTCGGCGCGACCACCACCTGGGTGCTCGGCAACCACGACGTCCAGCGCCCGGTGACCCGCTACGGCGGCGGCGAGCTCGGCGAGCGGCGAGCCCGCGCGGCGGCGCTGTTCAGCTTCGCGCTGCCCGGTTCGGTCTACGTCTACCAGGGCGAGGAGCTCGGCCTGCCGGAGGTGCTGGACCTGCCCGACGAAGTGCGCCAGGACCCGATCTGGAAGCGCTCCGGCGGCACCGACCCGGGCCGCGACGGCTGCCGGGTGCCGATGCCGTGGTCCGGCGACCGACCGCCGTTCGGCTTCAGCGCGGGGGAGAGCTGGCTGCCCGCGCCGGAGGAGTGGGCGACCGCGACCGTCGCCGCGCAGGAGAGCACCCCGAGCTCGGTGCTGCGCACCTACCGCGATGCCTTGGCGCTGCGGCGGGAGCACCCGGCGCTCGGCGACGGTGAGCTGGAGTGGGTCGACGCGCCCGAAGACGTGCTGGTCTTCCGCCGCGGCTCGGACTTCCTGTGCGCCACCAACTTCGGCACCGAGGATGTCGCCCTGGACCTGCCCGGCCGCCTGCTCTGCCGCAGCGACGCCGCGACCAGCTGGGACGGCGTGCTGCCCGGGGCGACCGCGGTGTGGTTGGGGAAGATTCACGAAGAATCCGCCTAACAGGTCTGTTCTTCCCGGTTCCGGCGTGGTCGCATGAATCCCCTTGTACTGGAGGTGGTTCATGTTGCGACGATTAGGCACGGGCGTGGCAGCACTCGCGCTCGCCGCGCTCGGCGTGGTCGGACTCGGGCAGGCACCCGCGTCCGCCGCGCCGAACTTCCAGGTCCCGTTCGAGTGCGGCGTCACCGTGACGGCCGCGACGTTCAGCGGCCACAACCCGGCGAACTCGGTGGACTTCCAGAAGTCCGGCATCACCGGCATGCCGGTGCTCGCCTCGGCGGCGGGCACCGTCACCCGGGTGGCCAACGAGGGCGACACCAGCTACGGCCGCTGGATCGAGCTGGACCACGGCAGCGGCTGGCGCACCCGCTACGCCCACCTGTCCACGCAGAACGTCTCGGTGGGGCAGAAGGTGTCCCTCGGCGCGAAGATCGGCACCGCGGGCGCCACCGGCGGCGTGACCGGCCCGCACCTGCACTACGAGCAGATCCAGAACGGCACCGCGGTCAGGGCCACGCTCAACGGCGTTGCCGTGCCGTACTACGGCAAGACGCCGTTCACCAGCAAGAACAACTGCGGCGGCAACCCGTACACGCCGACCGAGGTGTGCGGCGCGGGCTACAGCGTGATCAACTCGAAGGCGCTGTCCGGCGCGGGCACCGTCTACCTGCTCTACAACGCCTCGAACCAGAACAACTGCGTGGTGACGCTCAAGTCGACCTCGCTGGGCAAGGCGTCCCCGACGTCGGCCTTCCTGGAGGTCCAGGGCAAGCAGCGGACGACCGACGCGGGTGACTTCACCTACTACGCGGGCCCGGTCCGCCAAGCGGCCGGTTCCACCTGCGTGAAGTGGGGCGGCTCGGTCGGCGCGAACTCCTACGAGAGCCCCTTCGAGCACTGCGGCTGACCCCCAGAGGTCGTGAGTGCGAAAACCGCCTCCAACCGGCTTTCGCACTCACGACCACCACGCGGGGAGAGCCGTCAGAGGCGCACCGGGTAGTGCGGCTCCGGGACCTCGGGGGACAGGCGCCCCTCGATGAAGATGCCGTGCCAGAGCATGAACACCAGCAGCGCCCACAGGCGGCGGCTGTGGTCCAGCACGCCGGAGCGGTGCTCCTCCAGCAGCTGCAGGACCGCCGTGCGGTTGAGCAGGTGGTCGGTCTGCGACTGCTGGATGATGTTGCGCGCCCAGTCGTGCATCTCGTCGCGCAGCCAGTGCTTGATCGGCACCGGGAAGCCCAGCTTGCGGCGGTTGAGCACGTGCGCCGGGACCACCTGGTACATCGCCTGGCGCAGCGCGTACTTCGTGGTCTCCTTGGTGATCTTCTGCTCCAGCGGGACCGTGCTGGCCACCCGGAAGACCTCCGGGTCCAGGAACGGCACGCGCAGCTCCAGCGAGTTGGCCATGGTCATCTTGTCGGCCTTGACCAGGATGTCGCCGCGCAGCCAGGTGAACAGGTCCACGTGCTGCATCCGGGTCACCGGGTCCCAGCCCGCCGACTGCCGGTACGGGCCCGCGGTGATGTCCCGGTGCGACACGCCGGGGTCGAAGCTGCGCATCACGTTGCGCAGCTGGTCGTCCCGGAAGATCCGCGCGTTGCCGTAGTAGCGGTCCTCCAGGCTCAGCGCGCCGCGGCGCAGCAGGTCCTTGCCGCGCACGCCCTCCGGGATCGCGGTGGAGACCTTGCCCATCGCCTTGCGCAGCGCGCCCGGCACCTTCTCGAACGGCGCCAGCGACAGCGGCTCGCGGTAGATGGTGTAGCCGCCGAACAGCTCGTCGGCGCCCTCGCCGGAGAGCACCACCTTGACGTGCTGGCGCGCCTCGCGGGCGATGAACCACAGCGGCACCAGCGCCGGGTCGGCCACCGGGTCGTCCAGGTACCAGACGATCAGCGGCAGCGCCTCCATCATCTCCTCGGCGGAGACGGTGCGGACCACGTGCTTGACCCCGATCGCCGCGGCCGACTCGGCGGCCACGTCCACCTCCGAGTAGCCCTGCCGCTCGAAACCGGTGGTGAAGGTGATCAGGTTCGGGTTGTGCTCCTTGGCCAGCGCCGCGATCGCGGTGGAGTCGATGCCGCCGGACAGGAACGCCCCGACCGTGACGTCGGCGCGCATGTGCTTGGCCACCGAGTCGCGCATCACGTCGACGATCTCGTTGTGCAGCCGCCGCGCGTCGGCGTCGGTGTTGACCGGCCGGGAGTGGAAGTTCGGCTGGAAATACCGCTCGGTGACCAGCTGGCCGCCGGGCGACACGGTGAACGAGGTGCCCGACTCGATGCGGCGGATCTGCCGGTGCAGCGTTTCCGGCTCCGGCACGTACTGCAGCTGCAGGTAGTGCTGCATCGCCTTGTGGTCCAGCTCCTCGGCGATGCGCAGCGTGCTGGCCAGGCTCAGCAGGCTCTTCTTCTCGCTGGAGAAGGCGGTGCCGCCCGGGCCGGAGGCGTAGAACAGCGGCTTGATGCCGAACGGGTCGCGGGCGCCGAAGACCACCTTGCGCTCGTTGTCCCAGATCAGGAACGCGAACATGCCGCGCAGCCGCCCGACCATGGAGGTGCCGAGGTAGTGGTAGGCGGCGACGATCACCTCGGTGTCGCCGTCGGTGCTGAACCGGGCGCCGAACCGCTCGATCAGCTCGGCCCGCAGCTCCAGGTAGTTGTAGATCTCACCGTTGAAGTTGATGGTGTAGCGCCGCGGGGTTTCCGGCGGGCCCCAGGTCAACGGCTGGTGCGAGTGCTCCAGGTCGATGATCGACAGCCGGTTGAAGCCGAAGACGACCTCACCGCCGTGCCAGGTGTCGCTCTCGTCCGGTCCCCGGTGTCGCTGGCACGGCAGCGCGTTGGCCACCGCGTTCACCGCGAATCCGGCGTTCTCTTCCGTGGGACAGATCAGTCCAAGCAGGCCGCACACGCGTCTGGTGCACCTCTTCGAGTCGGCGGTGTCGTCACTGGAGCCTCCCCCCCGAAGGCTGGCCCCAGTATGCCGTCCGCCCGCCCGCGCGCTGCACGCGCGGGTGAGGACGGGCCGGTTCGCGCCGCGATCTCCGGTGCGCACGGGGCTGCCGGAGGGGCTCCGCGGTTTCGCTGGGTGACCGGTCGTGCGAACGAGCAAGACGATCGACGCCCCCGAAGCAGTATCGCGGCTACACCTGGGCTAGGCTCTGCGCAGGATTCCGGCGGCAGATCCGGAGGTCCGGCTTCCGGGTCGGACGCGGATCACCCGGCCGCACCGGTGAGTTTTGCACGAGGAGGCGTCGCGCAGTGGGCCTGAAGGAGGGGACCCGAGTGCCACGGCTGGTCAAAGTCGCTGGGCTGATCGGCCTGGTTGGTGTCGCGGCCACGGGTTGCACGACCGATGAGGTCCTGCGGTTCGGCTGGCCGGAGGGTGTCACCCCGCAGGCCGAGTCGATGCGGACCCTGTGGACCTGGTCGGTCATCGCGGCACTCGCGGTGGGTGTGATCGTGTGGGGGCTGATCTTCTGGTCGGTCGCCTTCCACCGCAAGAAGAAGGGTGACGAGGAGCTGCCCCGGCAGTTCCAGTACAACCTGCCGCTGGAGATGATCTACACCGCCATCCCGTTCGTGCTGGTGGTCGTGCTGTTCTACTTCACGGCGGTCACGCAGAACTACGTGCTGGCCAAGCCCGCGAACCCGGACCAGAAGGTCAACGTGGTCGCGTTCCAGTGGAACTGGGAGTTCAACTACCCCGAGTACAAGACGCCGGACGGCCAGCCGGTGCGCACCGTCGGCAGCAGCAGCGAGATCCCGCTGCTGGTCCTGCCGACCGGGGAGCGCATCGAGTACAGCCTGAGCGCCACCGACGTCATCCACTCGTTCTTCGTCCCGGAGTTCCACTTCAAGCGGGACACCTTCCCGCACCCGGACAAGAACAACCAGGACAACGTCTTCCAGAACACCATCGAGCGGGAGGGTTCGTTCGTCGGCCGCTGCGCCGAGCTGTGCGGCACCTACCACGCGATGATGAACTTCGAGGTCCGGGCGCTGTCGCCGGACAAGTTCGACCGGTACATGCAGCTGCGCACGCAGGTCAACCCGGCGACCACCCAGCCGTACACGGCGGCGGAGGCGCTGACCCAGCTCGGCAAGGAGCGGCAGGACTGCGGCGAGCTGTGCGAGCCGTACGCGGTGACCGGCGTTCCGTTCAACACCGAACGCACCGGCGGAGCACCCTCCGGTCAGCAGGTCGGGACCAAGTAGCGGTGCCCTCGACAGGGCGTACGGCGTGAGAGCGAGGACTCCATGAAGATCGAATCCCGGATCTTCAACATCATCACCGTTTTCTTCTTCCTGTCCGCGATCGTGTACGGGGTCTGGGCCAAGGAGCCGGTGGGCACCGTGGCGCTGATCCTGGTCGGCGGCCTCTCGCTGATCATCGGCAGCTACTTCTCGTTCGTGGCCCGCCGGATCGAGGAGCGGCCGGAGGACAACCCGGACGCGGAGATCAGCGACGGTGCCGGTGAGCTGGGCTTCTTCAGCCCCGGCAGCTACTGGCCGGTCGGCGTGGCGGCGGCCGCCGCCTTCGCCGGTGTCGCCCTGGCGTTCTTCCACGTGTGGATGATCGTCCTGGCGGTCGGCTTCATGCTGATCATGGTCGCCGGGCTGGTGTTCGAGTACCACACCGGCCCGGGCCACCACTGACGGAGAAGTTCTGCGAAGCAGGCCCCCGAGTCCGCCGGACTCGGGGGCCTGCTTCGGTCTAGCATCGGTTCTCGCACCCAGCTGCAGGAGGTTTTCCCCGTGATCACCGCGATCGTGCTGATCCAGACCGCCGCCGACCGCCTCGCCGAAGCGGCCCAGGAGATCGCCGACCTGGACGGGGTCGACGAGGTCTACTCCTGCGCCGGTGACGTGGACCTGATCGCGATGCTGCGGGTCCGCAAGCACGAGGACCTGGCCGACATCGTCCCGGGGCGCATCAACAAGGTGGCCGGGGTCCTGGACACCGACACCCACATCGCCTTCCGCTCCTACTCCCGCCGGGACGAGGAAGCGGCCTTCTCCATCGGCCTGGAAGAGGAGTGATCCCCCGGCGGCGACGGGGCAGCGCCTCGTCGCCGCAGCGTGTCAGGCCAGGTCGGCCTTGATGGCGGTGGACCGCGCCGCCCAGCGGCTCAGGAGCTCGGCCGCGGCGCCGGAGTCGATCGCGTCGCCGACCCGGGTCAGCGCGGCGCTGAGCTGGCCGCTGAGGTCCTCTCCCGGGCCCTCGAAGGCGACCATCGCGCCCGCCGCGTTGAGCAGCACAGCGTCGCGCACCGGGCCCTTCGTGCCCGCCAGGAGGTCGTGGACCGCCTTCGCGTTCACCACCGCGTCGCCACCCTGCAGGTCTTCCGGGCGGGCGTAGGCGACGCCGAAGTCCTGCGGGTCGATCCGCTCCTCGCGGACCATCCCGTCGTTGACCACCCAGACCGTGCTCGGCGTCGTGGTGGTGATCTCGTCCATGCCGTCGTCGCCGCGCACCACCAGCGCGGAGTTGCCGCGGGCCGCGAACACCTCGGCCACCACGGGCGCCATCCGGCGGTCCGCGCAGCCGATCAGACCGGCCACCGGGCGCGCCGGGTTGGTCAGCGGGCCCAGCAGGTTGAACGCGGTGGGGATGCCGATCTCGCGGCGCGGGCCACCGGCGTGCTTGAACCCGGGGTGGAACACCGGCGCGAAGCAGAACCCGATGCCGACCTCGTCGACGCAGCGCCGCACCCCCTCCGGCGGCAGGTCGATGGCCACGCCCAGCTCCTCCAGCACGTCGGCCGTGCCGCACTTGGAGGAGGCCGCCCGGTTGCCGTGCTTGACCACGGTGATGCCGGAGGCGGCGAGCACGATCGACGCCATGGTGGAGATGTTCACGCTGCCGGTGCGGTCGCCGCCGGTGCCGACGATGTCCACCGCGCGCTGCGCGATGTCCAGCCGGCGGGCGTGCGCGAGCATGGCGTCGGCCATGCCGCGGATCTCGGTCGGGGTCTCGCCCTTGGCGCGCAGCGCGACGACGAACGCGGCGACCCGCGCCGGGGTCGCCTCCCCGGCCATGATCAGGTCCATCGCCCAGGCGGTGTCCTCCGCGGAGAGGTCCTCACCCGCGACCAGGGTGCCCAGCAGCCCAGCCCAGCTTCCCGCCATGGTTCCCACGCTTCTTCTCCGTGCTTCGTCCTCCGGGGCCGCGCGGCCGCCGGGAGTCGAGTATCAGGCCGGGACCGGCTTGCCGCTGGTGCGCAGCACCTCGGCGACCGTCTCGGCGGCGGCCAGCGGGTCGAGGGGGTGCACCAGCACCGCGTCCGCCTGCGACCAGGTGGCCAGCCACCGGTCGTCCTTGCGGCGCACCGCGATCACCACCGGCGGGCAGTTCTCGATCTCGTTCTTCAGCTGCCGGGACACGCCCATGCCGCCGGTGGGCTGCGCCTCGCCGTCCAGGATCACCAGGTCCGCCTGGCCCGCGTCGACCTCGCTGAGCACGTCGGCGACGGTGCCGACCTCGACGTAGTGCAGCCGACCCAGGTCCGGGGCCGGGCGCCGACCGATCGCTGTGATGATCGCCTCCCGCACCTCGGGGCGGTGGCTGAACACGAGAACGTTGGTGGTCGGTGCGCTCATCGACGGCTCCTCAGTGTCTGCGGGACGCCCCGGCGGTGGGCCTGGCGAGGTCGCGAACTCCCCCGGATGCTATCGGCCGGACCGGGACGAACAGTAGTCGCCCGGCGAAATCGATCAGCTCGGCGCGCCGGGGCCGGGCTGCAGCGCGTCCCAGCCGTAGACCTGGCCGCCGTGCCGCTGGGCCAGCCCGGCCATCCGCGAGCTCTCCTGTGAGCAATGCAACGCATCCAGTTGTTGGACACGCAGCGCGATCACCGCGGTCAGCTCGGCGTCCCCGCCGGAGGCGCCGCGGCCGCCGGGGCGCAGTTCCCAGCCGTCGGCCGCCAGCAGGCCGCGAGCCGCCTCGACCGAGTGATCGGGCAGGGCGAGGTGGTGACGCAGCACCGCAGGTCGATCGGGCTGCCACTCATCTGCTCGGGCTAGTGCCGCCGAGGCCGCCTCGGTCTCGTCGTAGGCGATCACCACGACCCGCAGCTCCGGATCATCGGCGCTGATCACGGGCTTGCGGCGGGCCCGGCGGGCGGCCAACCGGGCGGACCAGCGGGCGCGGATGCCTTTCACGGTGCGTCACCTCCGGGTTGCGATCCGATCACCCCTCGGCCGACCTGATGGACCCGAAGGCGCGAGCGGAAAAGCTGCAAGACATAATGCGTCGCGTGACAACGGCAGCGCCCTCAATCAGTCAACGCGTGCACTCGCTGAACCGACCGAACATGGTCAGCGTAGGCACCATCGTTTGGTTGGCCAGCGAGCTGATGTTCTTCGCTGGGCTCTTCGCCATGTTCTTCACGGTGAAGGCGCAGAACGAGGGCCCGTGGCCGCCACCGCCCAGCGAGCTGAACCTCGCTTACGCCCTCCCGTTCACCGTCATCCTGGTGTTGTCCTCGTTCACCTGCCAGTGGGGTGTGTTCGCGGCTGAGCGGGGCGACGTGTTCGGCCTCCGCCGGTGGTACGTGATCACGCTGATCATGGGCACGATCTTCGTGCTCGGTCAGGCCGGTGAGTACTACACGTTGGTCACCGAGCACGCCACCACGATCGCGTCGTCGGCCTACGGCACCGTCTTCTACATGACGACCGGCTTCCACGGGCTGCACGTCATCGGCGGTCTGATCGCCTTCGTCTTCCTGATCATCCGGACGAAGCTGAGCAAGTTCACGCCAGCGCAGGCCATCGCAGCCATCGTGGTGTCGTACTACTGGCACTTCGTGGACATCGTGTGGATCGGCCTGTTCGCCGTGATCTACCTCGTCCCGTGATGGCCGGGAGCCGAGTCTTCCCGATCGGCTTCTTCGAACGAGGACGAAACCGAACACCCCGAACCGGACAGCAAGGGTTGCCGCACTCATGACCACCAACAAGAAACGGAACCGCGCGGGCTCGAAGCTCAAGCGGCGGATCTCCGGTGTACTTGCGCTGGGCATCGCGCTGGTGGGTGCCGGTGGGCTGTACACCGTCGTGACTCCCGAGCCGCAGACCGCGCAGGCCGCTGCGGAGCCGGCTCTGGTGAGGCAGGGCGAGCAGCTCTACAACAACGCCTGCATCAGCTGCCACGGCACCAACCTGCAGGGCGTCCAGGACCGCGGACCGAGCCTGGTCGGCGTCGGCGAGGCCGCCGTGCACTTCCAGGTCTCCACCGGCCGGATGCCGATGGTGCGGCAGGAGGCGCAGGCGATGCGCAAGCCGCCGAAGTTCACCCCGGAGGAGATCGACGCGCTGGGCGCGTACGTGCAGACCTACGGCGGCGGACCGGAGTCGCCGAAGCAGGCCGGTGAGGCGCTGCGGGGCGAGAACCCGGCGCGCGGCGCTGAGCTGTTCCGGCTCAACTGCGCGTCCTGCCACAACTTCACCGGACGCGGCATCGCGATGTCCTCCGGCAAGTTCGCGCCGAACCTGCACGACTCGACCGAGCAGGACATCTACGAGGCGATGCTCACCGGGCCGCAGAACATGCCGAAGTTCTCGGACCGGCAGCTCACCCCGGAGGAGAAGAAGGACATCATCGCCTACGTCAAGTCCGTGTCGAACGGGAACAACAACCCCGGCGGCAACGACCTGGGTGGTTATGGTCCGGGACCGGAAGGCGTCATCGCCTGGGTGGTGGGCATCGGCGCGCTGATCGGCCTCACCCTGTGGATCGGAGCCAGGGCATGAGTGAGCAGAACAAGGAATACACAGAGGCCGAACTGGCTGAGATGAGCCGCGACGAGAAGATGCGGCTCGGCCTGGCCCTCGACGACGTCGAGCTCGTCGAGTACCAGGAGCAGTGGCCCGTCAAGGGCACCCGCGCGGAGCGCCGCGCGGAGCGGAACGTCGCGGGCTGGTTCGTGCTGTCCGGCCTGTCGGCGCTCGCGTTCATCGCGGTCTTCGTCTTCTGGCCGTGGGACTACGTGCCGCCGTCGGACGAGCGCGGGTACTTCATCTACTCGCTGTACAACCCGCTGGTCGGCTTCTTCTTCGGCCTGGCGATCCTGGCCGTGGGCATCGGCGTGGTGCAGTACCAGAAGAAGTTCATCCCGCACGAGGTCGCCGTCCAGCAGCGCCACGACGGGCACGGCTCGGACGAGGTCGACCGCCAGACGGCCACGGCCATCCTGGCCGACGCCGGTGAGAAGAGCGGCATCGCCCGCCGGTCGATGATCAAGCGCACCGCCGGGTTCGGCGTCGGCGCCTTCGGCCTCGGCGCCGGCGTGATGGCGATCGGCGGTCTGGTCCGCAACCCCTGGGCGACCACCGGTCCGGAGTCGCTGCAGCACACCGGCTGGCTGTCGGAGACCGGCGAGAAGACCTACCTGCGCCGCGACACCGGCAACAAGCACGAGGTCTCGCTGCTGCGCCCGGAGGACATCGACGCAGGCGGCTTCGAGACGGTCTACCCGTTCCGCGAGTCCATGCGCGGCACCGAGGAGCTGGAGACCTCGCTGCGCAAGGGCGACGCGCCGGTCATGCTGATCCGGCTGCGGCCGGGCAGCAAGCCGGTCAAGCGCAAGGGGCAGGAGGACTTCAACTACGGCGACTACTACGCCTACTCGAAGATCTGCACCCACGTCGGCTGCCCGACCTCGCTGTTCGAGCAGCAGACCGGGCGCCTGCTCTGCCCGTGCCACCAGTCGCAGTTCGACGTGGTCAACACCTACGCCAAGCCGGTCTTCGGTCCGGCGACGCGGGCGCTGCCGCAGCTGCCGATCACGGTGGACGAGGACGGCTACTTCGTGGCCAAGGGCGACTTCATCGAACCGGTGGGTCCGGCGTACTGGGAGCGTAACGCATGAGCTCGATCACCCAACCGACGAAATCGGAGAGCGCCGCGTACCGCAAGATCGCCACGGCTGCTGACGAGCTCGACTCGCGGTACCACCTGGCCAAGGGCATGCGGCGGCAGCTGAACAAGGTCTTCCCCACGCACTGGTCGTTCCTGCTCGGGGAGATCTGCCTCTACACGTTCATCATCCTGATCGTCACGGGCGTCTACCTGACCTTGTTCTTCGACCCCTCCATGGAGGAGGTCGTCTACGACGGCGTGTACCAGAACATGCAGGGCATCCCGATGTCCCGCGCGTTCGAGAGCACGCTGAACATCTCGTTCGAGGTGCGCGGCGGTCTGTTCATCCGGCAGCTGCACCACTGGGCGGCGCTGATCTTCGTCGCCGCGATGATGCTGCACATGTTCCGGGTGTTCTTCACCGGTGCGTTCCGCCGCCCGCGCGAGGCCAACTGGACCATCGGCGCGCTGCTGCTGATGCTGGGCATGTTCGAGGGCTTCTTCGGCTACTCGCTGCCGGACGACGTGCTGTCCGGTACCGGTATCCGCGCCACCATGTCGGGCATCGTGCTGTCGATCCCGGTGATCGGCACCTGGCTGCACTGGGCCCTGTTCGGCGGCGAGTACCCGGGCCACGAGATCATCCCGCGGCTGTACACGCTGCACGTGCTGATCATCCCGGGCATCATGCTCGGCCTGGTCGCGGCGCACCTGGCGCTGGTCTGGTACCAGAAGCACACCCAGTTCCCGGGCGTGCGGCGCACCGAGGGCAACGTCGTCGGCGTCCGCATCATGCCGGTCTTCGCGCTCAAGGGCGGTGCGTTCTTCGCGCTGGTCACCGGCGTCTGCGCGATCATGGCGGGTGTCTTCCAGATCAACGCGATCTGGCACATCGGTCCGTACAACGCCTCGCAGGTCTCGGCGGCCTCGCAGCCCGACTGGTACCTGATGTGGGCGGACGGCATCCTGCGCGTCTGGCCTGCCTGGGAGCTCTACCTCGGGCCGTACACAGTGCCGCCGGTGTTCTTCGCGGGCATCATCGGCATGGGCGTCCTGTTCACCACGCTGTTCGCGTACCCGATGATCGAGCGCAAGCTCACCAAGGACAACGCGCACCACAACCTGCTGCAGCGGCCGCGGGACACCCCGGTCCGCACCGGTCTGGGCGTGATGGCGCTGACGTTCTTCGGGGTGCTGTTCATCTCGGGCGCCAACGACATCGTGGCGTTCCAGTTCAACATCTCGCTGAACCTGATGACCTGGGCCGGCCGCATCGGTCTGCTGGTGCTGCCGCCGATCGCCTACTACATCACCTACCGGATCTGCCTGGGCTTGCAGCACAGCGACCGCGAGGTGCTGGAGCACGGCGTGGAGACCGGCATCATCAAGCGCCTGCCGCACGGTGAGTTCATCGAGGTCCACCAGCCGCTCGGCCCGGTGGACGACCACGGTCACCCGGAGCCGCTGCCCTACCAGGGTGCTCCGGTGCCGAAGAAGATGAACAAGCTCGGCGCGGCCGGCAGCCCGGTCGAGGGCAGCCTGCTCCGCCCGGACCCGGTGGAGGAGACCACCGCTCTGGAGCGGGCGCGGCACGAGGCCGCCGAGCGCGACGCGGCGGCCGAGGCGGCCGCCGAGCGGGAGCTCACGGCGGGCAAGCCGCAGCAGCCCACCGAGTGAGGCATTGAGCCGCTGTCACCGAACGAGGCCCGGTACCCGATGAGGGTGCCGGGCCTCTTCGCTGCGCGGATGTCGGCGGCTCCGCCTACCTTGGCGGGATGACTTCGATCAACGACCCGGAGATCCGCGCCTTCCTCGAGTCCGGCACCCGCACCGGCATGCTCGGCTTCACCGCGTCCGACGGGCGACCGCTGGTGGCACCGGTGTGGTTCGTGCTGGAGGGCGGGGAGATCGTGTTCAACACCGGCAAGGACACCGCGAAGGGGCGGGCGATCGCCCGCGACCCGCGGGTGGTGCTGTGCGCGGACCTGCCCGAGCCGCCGTTCGCCTTCGTCCAGGTCCAGGGCATCGCGGAGACCTCGGAGGACCCGGCCGAGCTGCTGCGCACCGCGACCCGCATCGGCGGCCGCTACATGGGCCAGGACCGGGCGGAGGAGTTCGGCCGCCGCAACGGGGTGCCGGGGGAGCTGGTGGTCCGCATCCGCCCGACCAAGGTCATCGCCTCCCTGGACATGACGGCCTGACCGGCGGGGGGGGGATCAGTCGATGGCGGCGTAGGCGGTGCGGCCGTTGATCGCTTTGTCGAGCCAGGTCTGCCAGGAGCCCGCGGCGCTCGCGGGCTCGTTCCAGGGCGTGGAGCAGCGGACCATGCGGGTGCCGCCGGTGGTCAGCCAGCGGTAGACGACCCGGGCTTCGTCCGCGCTGGTGCCGCGCAGCGGTCCGGGGCCGGGGAGGACGGTTTCCGCCGACGCCTGCAGCAGGTCCACGACCGGCATCGGGGGCACGCCGCGGCGCGCGGTTCCGGCCGCTGCGAGCTTGCCGTGGCGGATCACCGACAGGTGCCAGCCGCCGCGACCGTCCGGCCGGGCCGCGACCAGCTCGGCGACCGACGCCAGCGCGGCCAGCCGCTGCCCGCGGTCCAGCGACCGGACCAACCCGGCGAGCTGGTCGCGGTGCGCGGCGGCGTCCTCGAACCGCTGGGCCGCCGAGAGGCGGTCGAGCTCGTCCCGCAGCCGCTCCAGCAGAACGGCGCTGCGGCCGCCGATGACCTCGCGGATGGAGATCACCTCGGGTTCGTACTCCGCGGCGCTCTGACGGCCCGCACAGGGCGCGCCGCAGCGCCCGAGCTCGTACAAGGCGCACGGCCGCCCCTGCGGGGCTCGCGCCGAGATGCGTTCGGTGCACCGGCGGACCGCTGTCACCGACTGCAGCGCTTCGACGGCGTCGGCGGCGGTGTGGCGGGAGCTGAACGGCCCCAGCGCGTCCGGCTTCGGGGTGCGCACGATCGACAGGCGCGGGAACGGCTCGTCGGTCAGCACCACCCACCAGGCCCGCTGCGGGTGCTTCGAGCGGCGGTTGTAGCGCGGTTGGTGCGCGGCGAGCAGCCGGAGTTCGCGCACTTCGGCCTCCAGCGGGTGCGCGCACTCGACGTGGTCGACGCGCTCGGCGATCGCCACCATCTCCTTGATCCGGCTGCGCCGCTCGCCCGCCGTGAAGTACTGCCGGACCCGCCGTCGCAGATCCGTCGCGGTGCCCACGTAGAGCACCTCGTCGTTGGGCCCGCGGAACAGGTACACCCCGGGCGCGTTCGGCAGCTCGTCGGCCAGACCGCGCTTGCCGCGCTGCTGCGGGGTGACGTCCGGCAGGTGGCTGAGCAGGTCGTCCAGCGTCCGCATGCCCAGCGAGCCGACCCGCTCCAGCAGCGAGTGCAGCACGTCGACGGTGGCGCGGGCGTCGTCCAGCGCCCGGTGCACCGGTTCGGTCCGCGCGTTCAGCACCCGGGCGAGCGTGCCGAGCTTGTAGTTCGGCGTCTCGTCCCTGGTCAGCACCCGGCGGGCCAGCCGAACGGTGTCCACGACCTGCGGTTTCGGCCAGCGCAGGCCGAGCCGCTCGCAGTTGGCGCGCAGGAACCCGACGTCGAACGGGGCGTTGTGCGCGACCAGCACGCAGCCGCGGCAGAACTCCAGGAAGGCGGGCAGCACCGCGTCCATCCGGGGCGCGTCGACGACCATCGCCTCGGTGATGCCGGTGATCGTCACGACTGCGGGCGGGATGCCCCGCTCCGGGTTGACCAGGGTGGCGAACTCGCCGAGCACCTCGCCGCCGCGGATCTTGACCGCGCCGATCTCGGTGACCGCGTCCTGACCGCGATCACCACCGGTGGTCTCCAGGTCGACGACCACGAAGGTCACCTCGTGCAGCGGGACTTCCTCGCTGGTCAGGATCTCGTCGAAGGACAGCTGCGGGTGCGCGGACATCGGCGGTCACGTTACGTCCCGCTACCGACAGCGCGGTGGATGCGGGGTTCTGGGGCCCCGGCGATTAGCCTGTGGGGGTGGCGCCACCGATGCCGGGGTCAGCGGACACCCCCGAACCTGACGAGTCTGCTGTGGACAGTGCACAGCAGACCGGCGGTGCGTCGTCCGTCGAGTGGGACGACCTGCCCGGCCCGCTGCGCGCGCGGCTCGCCGAGCTGGCCGCGGGCGCCCTGGGCGAGATGCGCCCGACGGACGTGCCGGTGCAGCTGCGCCCGGTCGTCAAGTTCGCCCCCGCCAAGCGCGCCAAGCTGGGCCAACCGGCGTTGCTCACCGCGCTGCGCGACTCCTCGGTGTTCCGCACCGCGGTGGTCGACTGGTGCCGCAACCACCGCCCGGAGGCGCTCGCCCTCGACGCCCCGGACCCGATCGTGGTCGCCGCTGCGGCGGCTCTGCAGGGCTCGCCGGTCGCGCCGCACTACGCGGAGCTGATCGGCTTCCGCACCGAGCAGGGCCAGCTGCGCAGCGAGCGGGATTCGGCGGTGGCCCGCGCGGAGCGCCTGGCCGCCGAGCTGGACCGGCTGCGCGGCGAACTCGCCGAAGCCCGCCGCGCCGCGGACCGGGTGGGGGAGGAGAACAGCACCGAAGCCGACCGGCTCCGCAAGCGGCTCCGCGAGCAGGGCGTGCGGCTCAAGGAGGCCAAGGACGCCGCGGAGCGGGCGGACAGCGAGCTGGCGGCCATGCGAGCGGAGCGCGACGCGGAGGTCGCGGAGATCGCCGCGGAGCGCGATCGGGAGCGGGCGCGCGCGCAGGAGGAGCGGCGGCGCGCGGAGCGCGCGAGCGCCGAGGTCGAGGTGGCGCGGCAGAGCGCCCGAGAAGCCCGGCAGGGCGACGAGGTGCGCTTGGCGCTGCTGCTGGAGACGCTGGAGGGCGCCGTGGGCGGCCTGCGGCGGGAGCTCGGCGCGAGCGGGAGCGGGCCGCGGCCCGCGGACGTCGTGCAGCGGGTTCGGGCGCATTCCGGTGCCACCGGCGATGTTCCGGACGTGGCGGCGCTGGACCGGTTGCTGGGGCTGCCCGCCGTGCACCTCATCGTGGACGGCTACAACGTGACCAAGACCGGGTACCCGGAGCTGCCGCTGTCCGATCAGCGCGACCGGTTGGCGCACCAGCTGGCGGCGCTGGCCGCGCGGACCGGTGCGGAGGTCACGGTGGTCTTCGACGGCGCCGACGTGCTGGCGGTGCCGACGGCCGGGCCGCGCGGGGTCCGGGTGCTGTTCAGCGAGCCGGGGGTGCAGGCCGACGACGTGATCCGCGATCTGGTCTCGGCCGAGCCGAAGGGGCGTCAGGTGGTGGTGGCGACCTCGGACCGCGCGGTGGTCACCTCGGTGCAGCGGCGCGGGGCGTACGCGGTTCCCTCGGCGATGCTGCTGGCGCGGCTGAACCGGGTCTGACCCTTCGGCGACGGGATCGACCGCCCGGCGATCGGTCGCGGCGTGGCCGATCTCATAATCGATCACTCGGGTGAGTTTGATCTCCGGATCGGGTGACGCTGATCTTCACAATTCCAGGTGATCCGAGCGCAATGTTCGTCACCGTGAGCGAGTGACTCTCCCCCGTTAGAGGTCTTGTGCGAGGATGCACAAATTTTCGCCCCCGCTTCTGGACGTCACGCCTCACCTTTCGTAACCTACTCGGGACCTCGTGGCGATCAGTTGCCCAGAACGGGTGGCCCGCGGGGCACCGCTGAAACGACTTGTCGGGGAGTCGGCCAGGCCGGATACGGGGGCATCCGGCAGGTGAGCGGGTGGAGATGCAGAAGGAGCAGTGCGCGACGTGGCGTCGCACCGACTTAAGCGATCTCTGCGAGGAGCCCTGACCGCGACTGCGGTTGTCGCCGTCGTTGGCATGACCTCCGGGCCGGCGCTCGCAGATCCACCACTTCCCGACAACGCCTCGGACGCGGCCAAGCAGGTCCGCGAGCTGCAGCACCAAGCTGAGCAGCTCACCGAGGACATGAAGAAGGCCGAGGACGACCACGAGGCCAAGAAGGCCGAGCTCGACCGGGCCAACGCCGAGGTGGGCCAGGCGGAGCAGGTCGCCAACCAGGCCAGGGCCGAGGAGGAGAAGTTCCGCGGCCAGGTCGACCAGCTGACCCACGCCTCCTACCAGGGTGCCCGGCTGAACAAGCTGTCCGCGCTGCTGGTGAGCGAAACCCCCGAGGACTTCCTCAACCGCGCTTCCGCGCTGGACGCGCTGGCCAAGGACAACAACGACGCGGTCAAGGCGCTCGCGTCGGCCCGCCAGCAGGCGGAGAACGCCGAGCGCGCCGCGCAGGACGCCCGCAACCGGGCGACCCAGGCCGAGGCCGACGCCGCCCGCCTCCTCGAGGACGTCAAGACCAAGTCCAAGGAGATGGACGCGCAGATCAAGAAGGTCCAGGAGCGCTACGACGAGCTCACCGGCGCCGACCGGGACTCCTTGATCTCCGACGGCGACACCGGGGTCGGCCTGATCGCGGGTGCCGGTGCGGCGGTCAAGGCCGTCAACGCGGCGCTGAGCAAGCAGGGCTCGCCGTACGTGTGGGGTGCCAAGGGGCCGTCGCAGTTCGACTGCTCCGGGCTGACCTACTGGGCCTACAAGCAGGCCGGGGTCACCCTCGGCGGCTCCACCAAGACCCAGGTCACCCAGGGCCGGGCGGTCTCCGCGAGCGACCTGAAGCCGGGCGACCTGATCTTCTACTACTCCCCGGTCAGCCACGTGTCGATCTACATCGGCAACGGCAAGGCGGTGCACGCGCCGACCACGGGTGACGTCGTCAAGGTCACCGACTACAAGAAGATCGGTCCGATCAACTCGATCCGCCGAGTCGCGGGCTGAACCGACTGATCGCACCGGGGCCGGCACGCACCGCGTGCCGGCCCCGACTGCTTTTCCGCCGGGGCGGGCGATGTCCGAAATGTCCCCAGCTCTACGATGCGCCGTGTGCTGGGCTCGGAGAGCGTTCGCGGGTGGCTGGCGGCGGCCGCGTCCGGTGCGGTGCTGGCCGGGATGACGGTCGTCGGCCTGCCCGGGACACCGGCGGCACCTCGGGTCGTCGAGCAGGCGCAGTCGGTGGTCTCGGCGTCAGCGCCGGAATTCGCGGTGCAGCAGCTGCTGGAGCGCCGAGCTGAGGCGATCCGGGCCGGGGACGAGGCGGCGTTCGCGGCCACAGTGGACCCGCAGGCGCCGGAGGCGTTCCGGCAGCGGCAGCTGGAGTGGTTCCGCAACCTGGCGGCGGTTCCGCTCGCCGAGTGGTCGTACCGGCTGGACGCGACCGAGCCGCCGGTCGCCAGCGGGATCTGGGCCCCGGACGTCGTGCTGCGCTACGCGCTGGCCGGTGTGGACGGAGTCCCGACGCAGCGGTCCGTCGAGCACTCCTTCGTGCGCCGGGGCGATTCCTGGTACGTGGCCGACGATGCGGGGGCGCACCGGTGGCGCGGTCCCTGGGACTTCGGCCCGTGCCACGTCGTGCGCACCGGGAACGGGCTGGTGATCGGCCACGACCGGGAACCGGTCGAGCGGGTGGCGCGGCAGCTGGACGCCGTGGTCCGCGACGTGACCGGGGTGTGGGGCCCGGACTGGGACCAGCGGGTGGGGGTGCTGATCCCGGCGTCGCAGGAGGAGCTGCGCGCGATGGTGGGCGCCGAGTTCGCGGTGGACGGGATCGCGGCGGTCGCGGTGGCGGACCGGGTGGACACCGCGACGCGCCGGGTGGAGGGGCCGCGGGTGGTGCTCAACCCGAGGGCGGCCGAGGAGCTGTCCGACGCGGCGCTGGAAGTGGTGCTGCGCCACGAGATCACCCACATCGCGGCGCGCCCGTACACAGTGGATGGTGCCCCGATGTGGATCCGCGAGGGCTTCGCCGACTACGTCGGCTACCGCGACACCGGGCTGCCGCCGCGCGACGTCGCCCCGGCCCTGGTCCGCCAGCTGCGCACCAGCGGCCCGCCCGACCAGCTGCCGAACAGCGCCGACTTCCACCAGGCGGGCCGCCGCCTCGACCTGGCCTACCAGCAGTCCTGGTCCCTCGTCCGCCACCTCGTCGACCGCTTCGGCGAACAGCGGGTGGTCCACCTCTACCGCCGAATAGCGGCCACCGACTCACCAGCAGAGGTGGAAGCGGCCCTCCGCGAGGAAACCGGCCTGACAACAACCCAGCTCACCGAGGACTGGGCCACCGCCCTCCCCGAAACCTTCGGCTGACCGGCCAGAGCCCGTGAGCGCTTTCTGGTGCCATGACCCCAGAAAGTACTCACGGCCCACAACCAGCCAAAACAACCCCCACAACCAAAGCGGGGGCAGCAAGGTGAGCGCCCAAGCAGACCACGGCCAGAACCGGCAGCCGCAAGGCGAGCAAGAGCGGTGAGGGGAGTCGGTAAATCGGCCATCGTCAGGCAAGCGGCGCCAGCCGCTTCCGGCGGTGAACAGCGACCGCGAAGACGACTGGCACCGATCGTGAGGTGTCGCATGCGCCGCAGGCGCATAGCCCACCCTCGCAACCGGCACCGCCGCGGGTTCTCAGCGTTCGCTTGGCGAGGACGGCCCTGACGCCGTGTATTGGTCATACATAAGTCAGGGCACCCACAGCCAGGCGGGCGCTGAGGTTCCGCCACCGGCACCGCCACGCAAGATGAGCGAAGAGACGAATCAGGAGTAAATCGCTTCGATGGTGGCTGCGTGGTTCTGGGCCACCTTGTTGCGCTTGAGCTTCATGCTCGGGGTCATCTCGCCGCTGGCCTCGGTGAAGTCCTCCGGGAGGATGCGGAACTGCTTGATCTGCTCCGCCCGGGACACCGCCTTGTTGGCCTCGTCGACCGCCTTCTGCACCTCCGCGCGCAGGTCCGGGTCGTCGACCAGGTCGGCCGCGGGGGTGTTCTCCGGGCGGGAGTTGTTGGCCAGCCAGGACGGCAGGAACTCCGGGTCGAGGGTGATCAGCGCGCCGATGAACGGCTTCTTGTCGCCGACGACCATGCACTGGCTGATCAGCGGGTGGGACCGCAGCGCGTCCTCCAGCACCGCCGGGGCGACGTTCTTGCCGCCCGCGGTGACGATGATCTCCTTCTTGCGGCCGGTGATCCGCAGGAAGCCGTCCTCGTCGAGGGAGCCCAGGTCGCCGGTGTGGAACCAGCCGTCCTCGAGGGATTCCTTGGTGGCCTGCGGGTTGTTCCAGTACTCGCGGAACACGACGTCGCCCTTGATCAGCACCTCGCCGTCCTCGGCGATGCGGATCGTCGTCCCGGCGATCGGCCTGCCGACGGTGCCCACCTTGAACGCGGTCTCCACGTTCACCGCGGCGGCCGCGGTGGTCTCGGTGAGCCCGTAGCCCTCCAGCACCGGCACGCCGACGCCGCGGAAGAAGTGCGCCAGCCGCTCGCCGAGCGGAGCGCCGCCGGAGACCGCCGCGATGCAGCGACCGCCGAGCGCGGCCCGCAGCTTGCCGTAGACCAGCTTGTCGAACACGAGGTGCTTGAGCTTCAGCGGCAGCCCGGCGTTGCCGGAGTCCAGGGCGCGGCTGTAGGCGACCGCGGTCTCCTCGGCGGCGTCGAAGATCTTGCCCTTGCCGCTGCCGTGCGCCTTCTGCTTGGCGGTGTTGTAGACCTTCTCGAACACCCGCGGCACCGCCAGCACGAACGTCGGCCGGAACGAGCCGAGGTCGGCGACGAGCTCCTTGACGTCGCTGGTGTGCCCGAGGGTGACGCGGCCGTAGACGCACATGATGGTGATCGCGCGGGCCAGGACGTGCGCCATCGGCAGGAACATCAGCATCGAGTTGCCCGGCTTGGTCAGCTGCGGGAACGCCTCGATGTCGGCCCGCACCTCGGCGAGCACGTTGCGGTGGGTCAGCACGCAGCCCTTGGGGCGGCCGGTGGTGCCCGAGGTGTAGATCAGGGTCGCCACGTCGTCGGCGCCCACCGCGCGGCGCCGCAGGTGCACGTCGCGGTCCTCGACCTCCGCGCCGAGCGCGGTCAGCTCGTCCACCGCGGCCGCGGCGCCGCCGCTGCTCGGGCCCTCGATCTGCCAGACGTGCGACACCTCGGGCAGCCGGTCCACCACGCTGTCCACCTCGGCGCGGTGCGCCTCGGTCTCCACGAAGACCGCCTTGGCGCCCGAGTCGGTGAGGATCCACTCGGCCTGGTCGGCCGAGGAGGTCTCGTAGATCGGCACCGTGATGCAGCCCGCGGTCCAGATCGCGAAGTCCAGCAGGCTCCACTCGTAGCGGGTCCGGGACATCAGCCCGACCCGGTCGCCCGGCTGCAGGCCGCTGGCCACCAGGCCCTTCGCCACGGCCAGCACCTGCGCGGCGAAGTCCGCGGCGGTGACGTCGACCCAGGTGCCGTCCACTCGGCGCCGGAAGCTCACCGTGCTCCCGAAGCGCTCCGCGTTGGCCCACACCATGTCGGTGAGGTTCTCGTCATCGGCCACCGCCGTGGTGGCTGGTGCGCTGAACTCTCGCACGTCGAAACCTCCGAAAACACGCCAGTCCGTGGGGCACAACCTAACGCTGATAGTTACTGAGCGGTAGTCCCCTCCGGTCGACCGCGCCAGTCAGCACAGCGTAGATCCCGATGCGGCTGGTCGGGCGACTCCGGTCCGGGGACGCCCGCGCAGGTCGCACCACAGGCGGTGGGCGGCGGCCCGGCGACGGATTAGGTTCGGGGGTGCAGTCGCCGGTGGATGGGAGTCGGATGCGGGTCCACGTCGTTTCGGATGTTCACGGCAACGTCGAGGCGCTCAAGCGCGCGGGCGACGGCGCCGACGCGCTGGTGGTGCTCGGCGACCTGATCGACTTCGTGGACTACCACGACCACGGCCGGGGGATCCTGGGGCGAGTGTTCGGCGCGGAGAAGGTGGCCCGGTTCGCCGAGCTGCGCCGCGGCCCGCAGCTGTCGGAGTTCGGCGCCTACGTGCGGTCCCTGTGGGCGAGCCTGGCGGACCCGGCGAAGGTGGTCGAGGAGGCGGTGCGCGAGCAGTACGCGGAGCTGTTCGGCGCGCTGACCGCGCCCACCTACGCCACGCCCGGCAACGTCGACGCGCCGCACCTGTGGCCGGAGTTCGCCGGTGCCGGGGTGCACGTGCTGGACGGCGACAGCGTCGAGATCGGCGGCCTGACCTTCGGTTTCGTCGGCGGCACGGTGCTCCCGCCCGGCGCGACGCTGCGCAAGCACGCCGCCTGGGTGCCGTACCTGCGGGAGGCCGAGGACTACGCCGCGGCGGTGGCGGCGCTGCCCGAGGTGGACGTGCTCTGCACCCACCTGCCGCCCGCGGTCCCGGAGCTGATCTACGACGTGGTGGCCCGCCGACCGGAGCTGGGCTCGGCCGCGCTGGTCGAGCGGATCGCCGCCGACCAGCCGCGCTGGTCGCTGTTCGGGCACGTGCACCAGCCGCTGGCGCGGCGCGTGCGCCTAGGGCGCACCGAGTGCGTGAACGTCGGGCATTTCAAGCGCACCGGGCAGCCCTACGCGATCCGCTGGTGACAGTGAGGGAAAACCCAGGTCCTCCGCGCCGCTGGGCGCGGCGGCACCCGGTAACCTGCGGCGCATGGTCGATCAGTCCACCCAGTCCATCGTGATCGAGGCCCCCGCCGCGCGGATCATGGACGTCATCGGGGATTTCGCCGCCTACCCCGAGTGGGCGGCGGCGGTGAAGGAGACCGAGGTGCAGTCGCGGACCTCGGACGGCAAGGCCGCGAAGGTGCGCTTCGTCCTGGACGCTGGGGTGGTCAAGGACACCTACGTCAACGTCTACGACTGGGCGGCCGACGGCCTGTCGGTGAGCTGGGAGCTCACCGAGGGCCAGGTGCAGAAGGCGCAGCGCGGCAGCTACCGGCTCAACCCGCTGGCCGACGACCGCACCGAGGTCACCTACAGCCTGGCGGTGGACCTGGCCATCCCGATGATCGGGATGTTCAAGCGCAAGGCGGAGAAGATGATCATGGACACGGCGCTGAAGGAGCTCAAGCGCCGCGTGGAGCACGCCGGGTAGCCCGTTGCGGATCCTGCTGTTCACCGGGAAGGGCGGGGTGGGGAAGACCACCCTCGCCGCGGCCACCGCCGCCCACGTCGCGGGGGCCGGCGGCAAGGTCCTCGTGGTCTCCACCGACCCGGCGCACTCGCTGGCCGACGCCCTCGGCGTCGAGCTCGGCGCGGAGCCCGCGGAGGTGCGGCTGGGCGGTTCCCGCGCGGTGCTGCACGCGGCCGAGGTGCAGACCCGCGCGCTCGTCGACGGCACCTGGCGGGAGCTGCGCGAGCACCTGCGGACGATGCTGCAGGGTGCCGGGGTGGGCGAGGTCGACGCCGAGGAGCTGACCGTGCTGCCCGGCGTGGAGGACCTCCTCGCGCTCACCGAGGTGCACCGGCTGGCCGTCAGCGGGCTCTGGGACACCGTGCTCGTCGACTGCGGTCCGACCGCGGAGACCCTGCGGCTGCTGGCCCTGCCGGAATCGCTGGCCGGGTACTTGGAACGGCTGTTCCCGGCGCACCGCCGCGCGGTGCGCGGACTGCTGGCCGGTATCGCGGGCAGCGACCAGGTGCAGCGCTGGGACTCGGTCGCCGACGGGCTGGGGCGGCTGGCGGAACGGCTCGCCGCGCTCAAGGACGTGCTCGTCGACCCGGGCACCAGCGTGCGGCTGGTGCTGACCCCGGAATCGGTGGTCGCCGCGGAGACCCGCCGGACCCTGACCGCCCTGGCGCTGCAGCAGATCCAGGTGGACGGCCTGATCGCCAACCGCGTGGTGCCGAACCCGGGATCGGCGCGGGGCGCGGCGGCGCAGTGGCTGCGCACCCGGCGCCGCGAGCAGGAGGACGTCCTCGACACCCTGCGCACCGCCACCGACCTGCCGCTGCACGTCGTGGAGCACCGCGCCGCCGAACCGGTGGGCGCTGAAGCGCTCCAGGAGCTCGGTGCCGAGCTCTACGCCGAGTCGGATCCGCTGGAGACCCGGCCGACCGCACCGGCCATGCGGGTCACCGGCGGTGGGCGGTCGCTGGACGCCGAGTACGCCCTGCAGATCGCGCTGCCGCTGCACCCCGCGGCGGAGCTGGACCTCGCCCGCATCGGCGACGAGCTGGCGATCACAGTGGACGGTCGTCGCCGGTTGGTCGCGCTGCCCGCGGTGCTGCGGCGGTGCATCGTGACATCGGCGATCGCCGGTGACGACGGGCTGACCGTGCGGTTCCGACCCGACCCGGAACAGTGGATGCGGTGAGAGCGGTGGACGAAACGCGCAAGCACGATCAGCTGGTCGAAGAGCTGCGGCTGCTGCTCGACGCGCTGGCGGGCAAGGCGGAGGAGTACCTGCGCGGCTGCGCCCCGCGCACCGAGGCGGAGGAGCGCGGCTGCGGCTGGTGCCCGCTGTGCGCGGCGGTGGCGCTGGTGCGCGGGCACCGCCCGGAGCTCAACGACCAGCTGCTGGGGATCGTGCAGCTGCTGCGGCAGGCGATGGCCGAACCCGAGGCGCAGCAGGCAGAAGAACCCGAGCCGGAGGCCCCGGCCAAGGTGCAGCGGATCCGCGTGCAGCGGGTGGGGGGAACGGTGCTGGACGAAACCGAGGCGCGGTGCTGACCATCGGAGTGGACGTCGGCGGGACCAGCGTGCGGGCCGGGGTCGTCGACCAGCACGGCGAGATCCTCGAGACCAACCGGGTGCCCACGCCTTCCGGCGGTCCGGAGCTGAACGCGGCGATCGCGGGAACGGTGCGCGCGCTGTCCGACCGGTACCCGGTGGTCGGGGTCGGGCTCGCGGTGGCGGGCTTCGTCAGCGAGGACCGCCGGGTGGTGCGCTTCGCCCCGCACCTGGCGTGGCGGCACGTCGCGGTCGCCGACGAGCTCGCCGAACGGCTCGGGCTCCCGGTCGTGCTGGAGCACGACGCGAACGCGGCGGCGATCGCCGAGCACCGGTTCGGCGCGGCGGCCGGGGCGCGGGTGGCCGCGCTGGTGGCCATCGGCACCGGCATCGGGGCCGCCCTGGTGATCGACGGCCAGGTCTTCCGCGGTGCCCGCGGGGTGGCGCCGGAACTGGGCCACCTGCGGGTCGTCCCGGACGGTCGGCAGTGCTCGTGCGGCAAGCGCGGCTGCCTGGAGCGCTACTGCAGCGGAACCGCGCTGGCCGCCACCGCGGCGGAGCTCCTGCGCGGCAGCAGCGAACCGAGCGCGTTGCGCGAGCTCGCCGAACCGACCGGCGTGGACGTGGCGAACGCGGCGGGCGCGGGCGATCCGCTCGCGCGGCGCGCGGTGGACGACCTGGCGCGCTGGCTGGGGGAGGGGTTGGCGCTGGTCGCCGACGTCTACGACCCGGAGGTCGTGGTGATCGCGGGCGGCGTCTCGGCCTCGGCGCACCTGTACCTCGACGCGGCGCGCGAGCACTACGCGGCGATGATCACCGGCGCCGGGCACCGGCCGCTGGCCGACGTCGTGGTCGCGCACCACGGGGACCCGGCGGCCATGATCGGCGCCGCAACCCTGGCCCGAGAGCACGTCCTGCACGTCCCCAAGGCCTCGTCCGGCGGCTGATACCTCCCTCGTGGGAGGTGCTTCCGCAGGTGATGGTCCGTGAGCACTTTCTGGGGCCATAGCACCGGAAAGTGCTCACGAGACCTGACCAGCTCAGACCTGGGCGCCGTCGTCGTCGGAACTGCGCGGGGGCTGGCGCAGGCGCAGCAGGAGCCAGCCGATGCCGCCGCTGATCAGGACCAGGCCCAGCGGCAGGGTGATCGTGCTCGACAGCCCCGCCAGGCCCGGGACCAGCGCGAACAGCACGCCCACCACGACCACCGCGATGCCGATCAGGGTCGTCGGGCGCGGGGTCGGCAGCGGCGGGGGCTCCGGCGGGACGTAGTGCTCGTCCTCCTCGTCGGCCGTCGGAGCCCAGTCGCGCGGCCCGCTCTCGGCCGGTGCGACCGCGGTCGGGCCGACGGCGGGCGGCGCTTCGGTCCGCTCGCCCTCGTCGGCCGGTTCCCGGTCGTCGGGCCAGCGCGCGAAGGTCTCGTCCCGCTCCAGGTCGGCGACGATCTCGGCGAAGGCCGCGTCGATGTCCTCCGGCCCGTCGGCGCTGTCGCGGCGCGTGCTCATACGACTTCCTCGACCCGATCGCGGTGGATCCGTTGCAGGAATTCGACGCTACCGCTGAAGACCCGCGGTGCGTCGTGGTCCAACGTCGCGACGTGGAAGCTGTCCGCCAGCACGACCTCGGTGAGGTCCTCGCTGCGCACCCCGTCCAGCACGGTCGCGGCGTTCGCCGGTTCGACGACGTGGTCGACCGCGGACCGGAACAGCAGCAGCGGCTGCCGGACCCGCCCCAGGTCGGCGCGCACGACGCCCCACAGCTGCTGCAGGCTCGCCATCGCCCGCAGCGGGAGCCGCTGGTAGGCCAGCTCGAACCCGCTGGGCTTGGCGATGTCACCGGGGATCCCGCCGACCGACGGCCACACCCGGCCGAGCACCGGCAGCAGCCGCGCCGCCTTGCGCTCGGTCAGCACCGACGGGTTGACCAGCACGATGCCCGCGATGTCCGGGTGCTCCTGGGCCAGCCGGAGGGTGAGCGTGCCGCCCATGGACTGGCCGAAGACGAACACCGACGAGCACCGCCCGCGCAGCTCCGCGAGCTCGTCCTCCACCGCCCGGTACCAGTCGTGCCAGGTGGTCCGGTTCAGGTCCGGCCAGCGCGTGCCGTGGCCGGGCAGCAGCGGGCAGCGGACGGTGCACCCCTCCGCGGCCAGGTGCTCGCCCCAGGTCCGCATGCTCTGCGGGGTGCTGGTGAACCCGTGGCAGAGCAGCACGCCGATGTCGTCCGATCCGTCGTGCGCGAACGGTTCGGCGCCGGAGAGCACGGGCACTGCAGCCTCCCAAAGCGTCGGCGTGCCTGTACGGCTTCATGGTCGCATGCGAGACCGACGAACGGGACGGCCTCGCGGATGCGGGAGCGCGGCGGTTCGTCGGGTCTCCGGGCGGCGGTGCGGACGGCCGAATCCCGGGCGGGCGGGATCGACTAGATCACCATCGCCGCGACCGCATTGTGCGGGTCGCGCGCGCTCCGTAGTCTGAGCAGCGGAATCTTGCTGGGCAGGGAGGCGGCGGCGCGGTGTTGTACTGGGTGATGAAGCACATTCTGCTCGGGCCCTTGATGAAGCTGTTCTGCCGTCCGAAGGTCGAAGGCATCGAGCACGTGCCCAGCACCGGCAGCGCGATCCTGGTCAGCAACCACCTCGCGGTCGCCGACTCGTTCTTCATGCCGCTGATGATGCCGCGCCGGGTCACCTTCCTGGCCAAGCGCGAGTACTTCACCGGAAAGGGTGTGAAGGGCAAGTTCAAGAAGTACTTCTTCTCCGGGGTCGGCCAGGTGCCCATCGACCGCTCCAGCGGCGCCGCCGCGCAGGCCGCGCTGGACACCGGGGTCCGCCTGCTCCGCGAGGGCAAGCTGCTCGGCGTCTACCCGGAGGGCACCCGCTCGCCGGACGGTCGGCTGTACAAGGGCAAGACCGGCGTGGCGCGGATGGCGCTGGAGTCGGGTGCGCCGGTGATCCCGATCGCGATGTTCGGCACCGACCGGGTCAACCCGATCGGCTCGAAGATGTGGTACCCGCACAAGGTCGTGGTCAAGGTCGGCCCGCCGCTGGACTTCTCCCGCTACGAGGGGATGGCCGGTGACCGGTTCGTGGAGCGGTCGATCACCGACGAGATCATGTACGCGCTGATGGAGCTGTCCGGCCAGGAGTACGTGGACGTCTACGCGGCCAAGGTCAAGGACGAGATGACCGCGCAGGGCAAGCAGATCGCGGGCTGGAAGTCCACCCGCCCGGGCGGCCGCCTGCCGGAGTCGAAGGCGGGCTGACCGGCCCGCGACCGGAGCCCGCCGGGGCGGCACCTACGCTGACCTGGTGAGGTTCTTCTACGACTGCGAGTTCATCGAGGACGGGCAGACCATCGAGCTGGTGTCGATCGGGATGGTCGACGAGTCCGGCCGCGAGTTCTACGCGGTGTCCACCGAGTTCGACGCCTCGCGGGCCGGTGCCTGGGTCCGGCAGCACGTGCTGCCGCAGCTGCCGCCGCCCGCAGACCCGTGCTGGCGCTCCCGCGCCCGGATCCGCGAAGACCTCTACAGCTTCCTCACCTCGCGCGGCTCGAACCCCGAGCTGTGGGCCTGGTACGCCGCCTACGACCACGTGGCGCTGGCCCAGCTGTGGGGCGCGATGCCGATGCTGCCGTCCCGGATCCCGAAGTTCACCCGGGACCTCCGCCAGCGCTGGGAGGACGTCGGCAAGCCGAAGCTGCCGCCCGCCCCGGAGAACGCCCACGACGCCCTCGCCGACGCCAAGCACAACCTGGAGCGCTGGAAGGTGATCGAAGAGGTCCGCCGCAAGCGCGGCTTCGCGATCTAGGGACCAGTTCCAGGCTCGTTCTGCGTGGCGGTGCGGGTAGCGGAACCTCAGCGCCCGCCTGGACTCCGGGTGCCCAACTTCGCGGTCGCTGTTCACCGCCGGCAGCGGTTTCGCCGCTTGCCTGACGTGCGCGGATTCCCATTCGCCCTCGCCACTGGTCGTCAGGCGTTCCCACCACCGGTCCGCGCGTGGTAAATACGCGGTTACTTGCTGCAACGATCCAGTTCGTGACAGGCTGGGCCCGGGGGAGACCTCGATCACAACCTGGCTCACTGAGGAGGCGGCGAGAACCATGCCCGCTGGAATGCGTGTCGGAGTGCTCACCGGGGGCGGCGACTGCCCCGGTCTCAACGCGGTGCTCCGGGCGGTGACCCGCAAGGGGATCTCCGTGCACCAGCACGAGATCCTGGGCTTCCGCAGCGGGTGGCTGGGCCCGGTGGAGGGCCTGACCACGCCGCTCACCCTGGACCGCGTCGAGGACATCCTCAGCCGCGGCGGCACCATCCTCGGATCCTCGCGGACCAACCCGTACAAGGTCGACGACGGCATCGCCCGGCTCAAGGCCACCCTCGCCGAGAACCGGGTGGACGCGCTGATCGCGATCGGCGGCGAGGACACCCTCGGCGTCGCCGAGCAGCTCACCCACGACGGGGTGCCGGTGGTCGGGGTGCCCAAGACGATCGACAACGACCTGGACGCCACCGACTACACCTTCGGCTTCGACACGGCGGTGCACATCGCCACCGAGGCCATCGACCGGCTGCGCACCACGGCGGAGTCGCACCACCGCGCGCTGGTGGTGGAGGTGATGGGCCGCCACGCGGGCTGGATCGCCCTGCACTCCGGCCTGGCCGGTGGCGCCAACGTGATCCTGGTGCCGGAGAAGCCGTTCAGCGTCGACCAGGTCTGCGAGTGGGTGGAGCAGCGCTTCGAGCGCCAGTACGCGCCGATCATCGTGGTCGCCGAGGGCGCGGTGCCGGAGGGCGGCAAGGAGCTGCTGGTCACCGGCGACCGCGACGCCTTCGGGCACGTCCGGCTGGGCGGGGTCGGGACCTGGCTGGCCGACGAGATCGCCAAGCGCACCGGCAAGGAGTCCCGCGCGGTGGTGCTCGGCCACGTGCAGCGCGGCGGCACCCCGACGGCGTACGACAGGGTCCTGGCGACCCGCTTCGGCCTGCACGCCATCGACGCGATCACCGAGGGCGACTACGGCAAGATGGTCGCGCTCCGCGGCACGGACATCGTCCGCGTCCCGCTGCGCGAGGCGACGGCGCAGCTCAAGACGGTTCCCCTGGAGCGCTACGCCGAGGCCGAAGTCCTCTTCGGCTGACCCCGTCCCGCCGGGCCCCGGCGTGTCGGCCGCGACATGCCGGGGCGCGTCCGGACCTTCCGCGATTTCAATGGAAATCGCATGCCTGATTTCCATTGAAATCGCGGACCACCGGCACCCTGTTCCAGCATGTGGACGCACCTGTTCCACCAGTTAGGCTAATCCCTCGCGACTGGGCGTTGGGGCCGCGCACGCGGCCGAGCCGCGCCTGCGCGCACCTTCGCCGCGCACGATCGTTCGACGCGAAGGGGAAGCAGTGTCCACGCAACCAGTGGCCGGTGGGGAGCAGGTGCTCATCCGCTCGGCTCGGGACGTCACCGAACTGGTCAACTCGGGTGCCGCGCGGGGCAGCCACGCGAAGATGATCGTGCTGCTGGCGCTCGGCGGCATCTTCCTCGACGCCTACGACCTGACCTCGCTGGCCTACGGCATCACCGACATCAAGCAGCAGTTCGGGCTGTCCCCGGCCGGGGCGGGCGCGGTCACCGCCTCGATCAGCGTCGGCGCGATCTTCGGCGCCTGGCTCGGCGGCATCCTGGTGGACCGGCTCGGCCGCTACCGGGTGTTCATGGCCGACATGCTGTTCTTCGTGGTCTCCGCGCTCGGCTGCGCGCTCGCGCCGAACATGGAGGTCCTGATCCTCTTCCGGTTCCTGATGGGCTTCGGCGTCGGCATGGACATCCCGGTGGCCATGGCCTTCCTGGCCGAGTTCTCCCGGCTGAAGGGCAAGGGCAGCAAGGGTTCCCGCACCGCCGCCTGGTCGCCCGCCTGGTACGTGGCCACCAGCGCCTGCTACCTGGTGATCATGGGGCTGTACTTCGCGCTGCCCGAGCAGCACCACGACCTGCTGTGGCGGTTCACCGTCGGCTTCGGCGCGGTCCCGGCGATCGTGATCCTGCTGGTGCGCAACAAGTACATGAACGAGTCGCCGTCCTGGGCGGCGAACCAGGGCGACCTGGAGCGGGCCGCGCAGATCCTGCGCAAGTCCTACGGGGTCAACGCGGTGGTGGCCCCGGACGCCGAGGTGGTCGAGAAGCAGGCCGAGCGCCGCGGGCTGCGCGACTTCGCGAGGCTGTTCGAGCCGCGCTACCGCGGCCGCACGATCCAGGCGCTGACCATCGGCCTGGCCCAGACCTTCGGCTACAACGCGGTCGCCTACGGCCTGCCGATCATCATCACCAGCATCCTCGCCCAGGGCGCGCTGAACACCATCACCGCATCGCTGGTGCTCAACCTGGTCTTCGCGGTCACCGGCGGGCTGCTCGGCATCCGGCTGGCGAACCGGACCGGCGCCTGGAAGATGACCTTCCTGGGCTTCGCGGTGCAGCTGACCTCGCTGGTCGTGCTGGCGCTGATCGGCAAGCCCTCGGCCACCGCGTACGTGCTGTTCGCGATCTTCGCGCTGGGCGCGTTCATGTTCGCCCAGGCCTCCGGGCCGGGTGCGCACTTCATGAGCTTCGCCTCGCTGAGCTACCCGACGAACATGCGCGGCACCGGCATCGGCTTCAACCAGGGCACCCTGCGCGTCGGCTCCACCCTGGCGCTGTTCTTCTTCCCGGTGCTCAGCGCCGCCCTCGGCAGCGGCGTGTTCTGGGTGATCGCGCTGGCCCCGCTGATGGGCCTGGTGGCCCTGCTGGCCAAGCGCTGGGAGCCGGTCGGCTACGACGCCGACGCGGTCGAGGCGGAGTGGCAGCGCGAGAAGCAGGCGGCCAGCTAGCTCGGCCGCTCCCGCGTCGCACCGGGGCGGAGTCCAGTCCGTGATGGTGTTGACGTGGTGGGTCGCGTCGGAACAAGATCGCCGGGACCGGCGGAGGAACGGAGCGGCTCATGTCTCGGCGCGGCCAGATCACCATGTCCGACGAGGAGATCGTCGAGTTCGTCGACCAGCGGCGGGTCGTGGTGCTGGCCACGGTGAAGGCCGACGGGCGACCGCACCTGGTGCCGATGTGGTTCGTCCACGACGGGCCGGTGATCGAGGTGTGGTCCTACGCGCGCTCGCAGAAGACGCTGAACCTGCGCCGCGACCCGCGCGCCACGCTGCTGCTGGAGACCGGGACCGAGTACGCCGAGCTGCGCGGGGTGTCGCTGGAGTGCGACGTGGAGCTGCTCGAGTCGGCCGAGGACGTGGAGCGGATCGGGCTGGGGCTGGCCGTGCGCTACGGCACGGCGTCCCCGCTGAACTTCCGCGACGAGCAGGCCCGCGCCGCCCTGCGGGCGAAGGCCGCCAAGCGGGTCGGCCTGCGGTTCACCCCGACCCGCGCGATCAGCTGGGACCACCGCAAGCTCGGCGGCGGCTACTGAATCGAGCCCGGCTGGGCTTCCGCATCGTGGGACGGGCTTCCCGGAGTAAAGGGACTGGCGCTGACCGCCTATTCTGGGAACGTGAACTGGACCGTCGACGTCCCCGTGGATGACCTGCCCGAACTGCCGCCGCTGCCGCCCGAGATGCGCGCCCGGCTCGACGACGCACTGGCCCGCCCCGCTGCCCAGCAGCCCAAGTGGCCGGACCAGGAACAGGCGAACAACGTCCGGAAGGTGCTGGAGAGCGTTCCTCCGGTGACCGTCCCCTCCGAGGTCGACCAGCTGCGCCAGCACCTGGCGGCGGTCGCCAGGGGGGAGGCCTTCCTGCTGCAGGGCGGCGACTGCGCGGAGACCTTCGCGGACAACACCGAGCCGCACATCCGCGGCAACATCCGCACCCTGCTGCAGATGGCCGTGGTGCTGACCTACGGCGCGAGCATGCCGGTGGTCAAGCTCGGCCGGATCGCCGGGCAGTACGCCAAGCCGCGGTCCAGCGACACCGACGCGCTCGGCCTGCCGTCCTACCGCGGCGACATGATCAACTCGCTGGTGGCCACCGAGGAGGCGCGCCGCCACGACCCGTCGCGGCTGATCCGCGCCTACGCCAACGCCAGCGCCGCGATGAACCTGTCCCGCGCCCTGACCAGCGCCGGGATGGCCGCGCTGACCAAGGTGCACGACTGGAACAAGGACTTCGTGCTCAACTCCCCGGCGGGGGAGCGCTACGAGTCGGTGGCCGCCGAGATCGACCGCGGGCTGCGCTTCATGGCGGCCTGCGGCGTCGACGACTCCAGCCTGCACTCGGTGCAGTTCTACGCCAGCCACGAGGCGCTGGTGATGGACTACGAGCGCGCCATGCTGCGCCTGGACACCACCGGTGACCAGCCGCGCCTGTTCGACCTGTCCGGCCACTTCCTGTGGGTGGGCGAGCGGACCCGCCAGCTCGACGGCGCGCACATCGCCTTCGCCGAGCTGATCTCCAACCCGATCGGCCTCAAGATCGGCCCCGGCACCACGCCGGAGCAGGCCGTGGAGTACGTCGAGCGGCTGGACCCGAACAACGAGCCGGGTCGGCTCACCCTGATCAGCCGGATGGGCAACGGCAAGGTGCGCGACGTGCTGCCGCCGATCGTGGAGAAGGTCACCGCCTCCGGCCACCAGGTGATCTGGCAGTGCGACCCGATGCACGGCAACACCCACGAGGCCAGCACCGGTTACAAGACCCGCCACTTCGACCGGATCGTGGACGAGGTCCAGGGCTTCTTCGAGGTCCACCACCGGCTCGGCACCCACCCCGGCGGCATCCACGTGGAGCTGACCGGCGAGGACGTCACCGAGTGCGTGGGCGGCGCGCAGGAGATCTCCGACGCCGACCTCGCGGGCCGCTACGAGACGGCCTGCGACCCGCGCCTGAACACCCAGCAGTCGCTGGAACTGGCGTTCCTGGTCGCGGAGATGCTCCGCGGCTGAACGACGGCTGCTCGAACGGGCCCCGGAAACCCACGCGGTTCCCGGGGCCCTTCTGCTGCGGACCGGTTCCTCAGCCGAGCGCGAGGTCGAGGGCGTGCTCGACGTGCAGGCGGGTGGAGTCGAACAGCGGCAGCGGGCTGTCCTGCTGGCCGACCAGCAGCGTGATCTCCGTGCAGCCCAGGACCACCGCCTCGGCGCCACGGTCAGCGAGCTCCCGGATCACCCGGACGTACTGCTCGCGCGAGCTGTCCTCGACGCGGCCGCGGGTCAACTCGCGGTAGATGACGTCGTGCACCAGGGTGCGGTCGGGTTCGGTCGGCACCACGACCTCGATGCCGTGCCGGTCGCGCATCCTGGCCCGGTAGAAGTCGAGCTCCATCGTGTGGCGGGTGCCCAGCAGCCCGACCTTCTCGCACCCGGAGGCCGCGATCCGCTGCGCGGCGGCGTCCACGATGTGCACGAACGGCACGTCGACGGCTTCTTCGACGGCCTCCGCGACCTGGTGCATGGTGTTGGTGCAGAGCACGATCAGATCGGCTCCGGCCTGCTGCACCCGCCGGGCGGCGTCGGCCAGGAACGAGCCCGCTCGCGACCACGCCCCGGCCTCCTGCATGGCGACGACTTCGGCGAAGTCGACGCTGAGCAGCACGCTCGGCACCGTGCGGTGCCCGCCGAGCCGGTGGCGGCTCCCCTCGTTGAGCAGTCGGTAGTACTCGGCCGAGGATTCCCAGCTCATCCCGCCGAGCATCCCGATGGTCCGCATGCGCCCTCCTTGCCGTGCAGCGGTCGAACGATCTCGTCAAGCCTCGGCGGATGTCGGAGCTGGCGGTAGCCGGGTCTTGCTTGGCACCGGCCCAAGGGAGACTTGGGGGGTGGACGCGCAGCGCTTGATGGTGTTCCGGGAGATCGCACAGGCCGGTTCGCTCGGCGCGGCGGCGCGCGCGCTCGGCTGGACCCAACCGGCGGTCAGCCAGCACCTGCGTCGGCTGGAACGGCAGGTGGGCACCGCGCTGGTGCTGCGCCATCCGCGCGGGGTGCGGCTCACCGAAGCGGGGCAGGTGCTCGCCCGGCACGCCGAGGCGATCGCGGCCCGGTTGCGCGCAGCGGAGGAGGACCTGGCCGAGCTGGTCGAGCTGCGGACCGGCACGCTGCGGCTGGCCGCGTTCCCGTCGGCCTCGCCGACCCTGGTCCCAGCAGCCCTCACCGCGTTGCGCGCGGAGCACCCCGGCCTGACCGTGCGGCTGCACGAAGCCGAGCCACCGGCCGCGATCCGGCTGGTGTCCACCGGTGGCGCCGAACTGGCGATGGTCTTCACCCACAGCGCCCCGGAGCACGATCCGGACCTGGTCTGGCTGCCGCTCGGGACGGAACAGCTCCGCGTCGTCCTGCCCGTCGACGGCCCGCACCGAGCCGCTGCGGTGGAGCTGACGGCGCTGCGCGACGAGCGGTGGATCGGCGGGTGCGAATCGTGCACCGCGCACCTCGTCGACACGTGCCGGGCGGCCGGTTTCGACCCGGAGATCCACCACGACACGGACGACTACGTGGTCGCACAGGCGTTGGTGGCGGCCGGGCTGGGCGTGGCGCTGCTGCCGCAGCTCGCGCTGACCGCGTTCCAAGACCCCGGGGTCCGGGTTGCCTCCGTGACGCCGGAGCAGCACCGATCCCTGTTCCTGGTGCACCACCGGGATCTGTCCGGGGTGACTGCGGTCGAGGCCGCTATCGGCGCGCTGCGAGCGGTGTCCGCGACAGTCGGCCGAACGCCTCGCTGAGGCCCAGCGGGTCGTAGCGGACCAGGGAGAGCGCGCCGAGGACCGCGGCGCCGATGCCCACCGCGACGAACGGCCAGTTGTACATGGCCTGCTCGCCGTCCGGGTAGTACGCCAGGACCAGGGCGATCGACGCTCCGACCACGTACGACAGGGCTCGCGGGGTCCAGGCGAACGCCGCGCCCAGCGCGAGGCCCCAGGTCGTGTACCAGGGCAGCAGGACCGGGGACAGGAAGGCACCGAAGCACAGGACGATCGCTGCTCGGCGCACCGCTTCGGGGCCGCCCTCGCGCGCCCGCCACCAGTTCCAGACCAGGATCGCCACCAGCAGGAACGAGCCGAGGGTGCGGGTGGTGCCCACGAACGGCCAGATGTTGGTCTCGCCGAACAGCGAGACCAGGCTGTGCACCGCCTGCCCCACGGCGGTCGGCGCGGACAGGTAGTTGACGATCATGCCCGGTGCCGACAGCGCCGACAGCCAGCCGAAACCGACCTTGGCCAGCAGGGTGCACGCGCCGAAGACCACCGCGAAGATCCCGACCGCGGGGAACACCGCGCGCAGGAACCGCCGCCACAGCGGGCCGGTCAGCCGGGACGCCCAGATCCACACCAGGAACGGCAGCGCCAGCCCGGCGGTGGCCTTGATCGCCATCGCCGCCGAGGCCAGCGCGATCCCGCTGACGTGGCGGCCCTCCAGCACCAGCAGCGTGCCGACCGACAGCAGCCCGATCATCAGCATGTCGTTGTGCGGGCCGCCCACCAGGTGCACCACCGTCATCGGGCTGGCCGCGACCAGCCACAGCGCGACCGGCAGCCGACCGCCGAGGTGGCGCACCAGGCCGGGCAGCGCGCAGATCAGCATCACCAGACCGCCCAGCAGCACCAGGCGCATCACGACGACGCTGGCGATGATGTCGTGCCCGGCCAGCAGGATCACGCCCTTGGCCACGCTCATGAACAGCGGCCCGTACGGCGCGGGCGTGGTCTGCCAGGTCGGGTGCACGTTCTCCGGGATCGGGCCGGTGAGCGCGGACGGGCCGACGCCGTAGGGGTCGAGGCCGTGCAGCGCGAGCAGCCCCTGTCCCAGGTAGCTGTAGACGTCGCGGGTGAACAGCGGCGGGGCGACGAGCATCGGCGCCAGCCAGGCGACCGTCGCCCACAGCACGCCGCGGGAGGTCACCAGGTGTGCCAGCACGCCGCGGCCGAGCCGCACCCACGCCCACACCAGCAGCGCGAACCCGAGGTAGACGACGGTGACCGCGACGTCGCGGCCGTGCCCGTAGCGCAGCACCGACAGCGGGCCGGTGCCCAGGACCGGGTCGTGCACGAGGGTTCCACCGGCCCCGAAGGAACCGATCAGCAGCAGCACCGAGCCGATCGCGCCCAGTGCGATGGTGCGCAAGGGCAGCGGGCGGCTCTCGCGCCGTCCGCCGCTGGCCTGGTCGGCTGTCGTGTTGTTGGTCCGCTCGGACCAGTCGGGTGCCGACTCGGTGGAAACACTCGGGGGCATCGTGCCCCCAATATTTCCACAACCGCCCCTCGCGCCACCTGTGACCAGGAGAGATCCGCCGCGCAGCCACCGATCGGGTGAGCTCCGGCGGCCCAGTAGCCGCAGGTAGATCCCACATCGGGAAAACGTTACGCAACCCGATGGAGATCAGGATCACATCAGAACGCCGTGACGTGGATCGTGCTGCCGGGTTGCACGCGCGCCCCGCCGAACGGGTACTGGGTCAGGATCGTCATGCCCTCCCGGTGGAAGAGGGCGCTGACCTCGAGCTGCAGCCCCAGCTCCTGGGCCTGCCGCTGGGCGTCCTCGACGGTGCCCCCGGTGAAGCTGGGCACCGTCACCGCGTTCGACACCAGCACCCCGACCCGCGGCCTGCCGACCAGCCGGACCTCGGTGCCGGTCTCCGGATCGGTGCGGATGACGTGCCCGGCATCGACGTCGGAGTTGAACTCCTGCCCCAGGTCGTAGGGCTCGAACCCGGCGTTGCTCAGGGTGGCGAAGGCGTCGTCGCGGCTCATCCCGCGCACGTCGGGCACCGGGACCGGCGGCGGCCCCTTGCTGACGATCAGCGTCACCTCGCCGCTGATGTTCACCGGGGTGCCCGGCGCCGGGTCGACGCTGATGACCCGCCCCTCCGGCACGCTGGTGTGGAACTGGTCGGCGGACTCGTCGTGCTTGGGCTGCAGCTTCGCGTTGCGGATGATGCTCTCGGCCTCGGCCAGCGGGGTGCCCTCGGCGATGTTCGGCACCTTCGGCTTGCCCAGCGACACCACCAGGTCGACGGTGCTGCCGGTGCGCACCTGCGCGCCCTCGCCGGGGTTGGAGCTGATCACGATGCCTTCCGGCACCGCGTTGTCGTGCTCCCGGGTCACGTTGCCGGTCAGGTCGGCGGTGGTGAGCGCCTGCTGCGCGGTCGCCTCCGTCTCGCCGGCGAGCTTGGGCACTTTCACGTAGCTGCCCATGCCCAGCCAGAACGCCGCACCGCCCACCAGGGCGGCCAGCACGAGGACGATCGCGGTCCACACCGCGACGGTCCGCCGTCCCCGCTGGCGCTCGCGGACCGGTCCGGCCGGGACCGGCGCCATCTCCTGCGTGTAGTCGTCGTCGCCGGTGGCCGGGCGCAGCATCGCCCGGGTCCGCTGCGGCGGCGCGGGCGGCGGCGGCGCGTCCTGGACGGCCGGGATCTGCGCGGTCGGCGGGTCGTCGCTGATGGCGGGCATCAGGGTGGTGCTCTCGGCGGACTCCGGGACCGGCACCGGGACCAGCGAGATGCCGAGCTCGGCGCGCGCCCGCTGCACCTCGGCGAGGAACGCCTCGGCGCTCTGCGGGCGCTGCGCCGGGTCGCGGCGGGTGGCGCGCACCACCAGGTCGTTGATGGCCGGTGGGAGGTCGGGGACCAGCTCGACCGGCGGCGGCACGTCGTCGTTGACGTGCCGGTAGGCCACCGAGAGCGCAGTGTCGCCGACGTAGGGCGGCCGACCGGTGAGCATCTCGTAGAGCACGATCCCGGCCGCGTAGACGTCCGTGCGCGCGTCGGCGGCACCGGTGGTGACCTGCTCGGGGGAGAGGTAGGCGACGGTGCCGAGGATGACGCTGCCGCTGGTCGTCCCGGCCTCGGCGGCCGCGCGGACCAGCCCGAAGTCGGCGACCTTGACCGAGCCGTCGGTGCCGATCAGCACGTTCTCTGGCTTGACGTCGCGGTGCACCATCTCCGCCCGGTGCGCGGCCTCCAGCGCGGAGAGCACCGGCTCGACGACGCTCAGCGCCATCGCCAGCGGCAGCCGCCCGCCCCGGTCCATGATCAGGTCGCGCAGCGTGCAGCCCTCGACCAGCTGCATCACCAGGAAGACGTGGTCCTCGTCGGCACCGTGGTCCACGCCCTGGTCGTAGACGGCCACGATGTCGGGGTGGTGCAGCTTCGCCGCGGCCCGGGCCTCGCGCTCGAAGCGCTCCACGAAGGACCGGTCGCCGGAGTACTGCGCGTCCATGACCTTGATCGCCACCGGGCGGTCCAGCCGGGTGTCCAGGCCCCGGTAGACGGTGGACATGCCACCGCGGGCGATCAGCGCGTCGACCCGGTACCGGCGTTCGAGCATGGCTCCGACGAGGCTCGCGCCGCGTCCTCGCCGTGTCTCAGAAGTCATCGTCCGCCAACCGCCGGGTAACCTTTCCAACCCGATTGTGGCAGGTGCGGACGACGCGCCGGTGCCAGGTGGCGGGATGGGTCATGATCTTGATCGTAGGCCGGGCCGCGACGATCTCCGGCCGGGCGGTGCTCGGCGTCGGACCCCGCGATGTGGCAAGGTGTGCAGCGTGAGTGCGATCCCCGCTGCCCCGGATGTGCTCGCTCCCGATGTGGAGGTCGTTCCGCTGGACGCCGTGGCCGAACGGCTCGGGCGTTCCGTGACCCGGGTGCACCAACTGATTCGTGATGGACATCTGCTGGCCCTGCGCCGCGACGCCGTGCTCGGCGTGCCCGCCGCGTTCCTCGCCGGCGACGAGATCGTGAAGGGCCTGCCCGGCACGATCACCCTGCTCCGGGATGCCGGTTACCACGAGGACGAGATCCTCCGCTGGCTGTTCACCCCGGACGACTCGCTGCCGGGAACCCCGATCGACGCCCTCCGCGGCGACCGGGGTCGGGAGGTCAAGCGCCGCGCCCAGGCGATGGGCTTCTGAGAAGCCTGTCCCCGGGCTCGTTCTGCGTGGCGGTGCCGGTAGCGGAACCTCAGCGCCCGCCTGGACTGCGGGTGCCCAACTTTATGTATGCCAAATACACGGCAGTTGGGCCGTCCTCGCCAGGCGAACGCTGAGAACCTGCGGCGGTGCGAGCTGCGAGGGCGTCTCAAGAAAAGAGCCACAAGAGCGGTCGTGAGCGGCGGTGGTCACCGCCATCGCCGCTCACGACCCCGTGATGCGCTGAGCTGCGAGCTTCCCCGAGAGCAAAACCGGTGGTACGCCGACTCCCGGGGTGGTCCCGGAACCGGCGAGCACCACGTTGCCCAGGCCGCGGACCAGGTTCCGGGGCCGGAACGGGCCGGTCTGCGGGAAGGTGTGCGCGGCGGAGAACGGCGTCCCGGCGGCGTGCCCCTGGGCCGCCCAGTCCGCGGGCGTGATCAGCTCCTGCACCTCGATCGAGCTGCCGAAGCCGGTGAAGCCGCGGCGCTCCAAGGTGCGCAGCAGCTCCTCCAGGTAGGCGGGGCCGATGCGGTCCCAGTCGAGCTGGCCGGTGGCCAGGTTCGGGCACGGCGCGAGCACGTAGTGCAGCTCGCGACCCGCCGGGGCCAGCCCCGGATCGGTCGTGGTCGGCCGCGTGACCAGCAGCGACGGGTCGGTCATCAGCGCGCCGTCGCGGATGATCTCGGTGAACGTCCGGTCCCAGGCCGCGCCGAAGGAGATCGTGTGGTGCGCGTCGGACCAGCTGCGCGTGGTGCCCGCGTGCAGCACCACGGCCGAGGGAGACCAGCGCAGCCGCCGTCGCGGCCGGTGCCCGAGCAGCCGGTGCACCACCGGCAGGTCCGGGGTGAGCACGAACGCGTCGGCGCTGATGCGCTCCCCGGCCGAGGTGCGCGCGGCGACGATCCGGTCTCCGCGCCGCTCCAGGTCGGTGACCTCGGTGCTGTAGCGGAACACGACGCCCGCGTCCGCGGCCGCGTCGGCGAGGGCCTGAGGCACCGCGTGCATCCCGCCGCGGGGGAACCAGACGCCGTTGACGGTGTCCATGTAGGAGATGACCGCGTACAGCGCGAGCGCGCGGCGCGGGTCGAGACCGGCGTAGAGCGCCTGGAACGAGAACACCCGGCGCAGCCGTTCGTCGTTCAGGAAGCGGGCGATCGCCGGCCCCAGGCGGCCGAAGCCGCCGAGCGCGGTCAGCCGGGCGAGCTCCGGTGACACCAGGTCCAGCGGCGAGTCGAAGTTGGCGTCGATGAACCGGTGCATCTCCGCCCGGTACACCTCGGTCAGCCAGCGCCGCAGCCGCCGGTACCCGGCCGCCTCCGCGGGCCCGGCGAAGCGCCGGACCTCCTGCTCCATGGCCTCGGCGTCGGTGTGCACGTCCAGCACCGAGCCGTCGGCGAAGCGCGCCTGGTACGCCGGGTGCAGCGGCACCAGGTCGAGGCGGTCGGCCAGCGAGTCGCCGACCGCGTGCAGCGCTTCGTCGACCAGCTCCGGCATGGTCAGGATCGTCGGGCCGGTGTCGATGCGGTAGCCGTCCAGCCGGTGCAGCCCGGCGCGGCCGCCCGGCAGCGGTGCGCGCTCCACCACCGTCACCCGCCGCCCGGCCCCCGCCAGGTGCAGCGCGGTGGCGAGCCCGGCGAGCCCGGCGCCGAGCACCAGGACGTGGTCGCTGCGGCCGGTGGTGGTGCGCATCAGCGGGTGCGGTCGGTGACGGCGACGGCCAGCTCGGCGAGCCGCGACGCGGCGGGCTCGGCCAGGTCCGCGCCGTGCAGCGCGAGCAGCGCCGATCCGGTCAGATCGGTGATCCGCTGCTCCACGGCCGCCACCGCGCCGAGCTCGGTGAGCACCTGCCGCGCCCGCTCGACGCGCTGCTCGTCCAGCTCTGGGTCGCCGAGGACGTCGTGCAGCAGGTCCAGGGCCTGCTGGTCGCCCCGCTCGCGGGCGGTGGCCGTGGCCTCGGCGATCAGCACGGTCCGCTTGCCCTCGCGCAGGTCGTCACCCGCGGGCTTGCCGGTCACGGCGGGGTCGCCGAAGACCCCGAGCAGGTCGTCGCGCAGCTGGAAGGCGACGCCGATGTCGGAGCCGAACCGGCGCAGCGCGTCCAGCGCCGCCGGGCTCGCGCCAGCGATCTCGGCACCCAGCTCCAGCGGGCGCTGCACCGTGTAGGAGGCGGACTTGAGCTGGCAGATCCGCAGCGCCGCCTGCGGGGTCTCGTCGCCCCGGACCTGGCCGAGCACGTCCAGGTACTGCCCGGCGAGCACTTCGGTGCGCATCGCGCGCCACGGCCGCAGCGCGCGGTTCAGCGCGGTCGGTGGGATCCCGGCGGTGTGCAGCATGTCGTCGGCCCAGGACAGCGCCAGGTCGCCGAGCAGCACCGCGCTGGCCATGCCGAACTGAGCGCCCGCCCCGGCGAACCCGGACTCCTGGTGGATCTGCTCGAACTTGCGGTGCACGGTCGGGTTGCCGCGCCGGGTGTCGGACTCGTCGATGAGGTCGTCGTGCACCAGCGCGCAGGCCTGGATCAGCTCCAGGGCGCTGGCCGCGCGCAGCATCGCCACCGCGGCCGGGCCCCGGTCGCCGCCGCCACCGGCGCGCCAACCCCACCAGGCGAACGTGGGGCGGATGCGCTTGCCGCCGTTGAGCACGAAACCGGCCAGCTCGGCCACCGCAGCCCCGAATGCCGGATCGAGGTCGTCGGCCTCGACGCGGCGGGACTGCAGGAATTCGGTCAGCTTCTGCTGGACCTGATCGGGAAGGTTCGACTCCACGACGGTGTCCTGGCTGGTTGCTTGCGCGGTAACCGAATGTGATGGGGGCACGCCTCCATCCTCCGCGATGCCATCCGGCTTGGACCTCCCGGGCTACCGGTTAGCTCCCAGTCATTGGGAAGACTCCGGAGCGTAGCCAATTCCTCACTGTCTTTGAAGCGGCGAAGCCGCTTAGCCCACCTTCGCAACCGGCACCGCCGCGGGTTCACGGTGCCCACCCCTCTGGGGTTCCTTCCGGCGAGGACGGCCCAGCCGCCGTGTATTGGCATACATAAGGCTGGGCACCCACAGCCAGGCGGGCGCTGAGGTTCCGCCACCGGCACCGCCACGCAAGACGAGTTCGTCAGACAGGCTTCTATGCTGGGCCGCATGGCAGTGGTGGACCGGTTGCGCACCGAGCGGACGACCTTCTCGGTCGAGTTCTTCCCGCCCCGAGACGACGCCGAGGAGCGCGTCCTGTGGCGGGCGGTGCGCGAGCTGGAGCCGCTGGACCCGGCGTTCGTGTCGGTGACCTACGGCGCGGGCGGTTCCAGCCGGGACCGCACCATCCGCACCACCGGGCGCATCGCGCAGGAGACCACCCTGACCCCGATGGCGCACCTGACCGCGGTGGACCACTCGGTGGCCGAGCTGCGCAACGTGATCGGCTGGTACGCCGCGTCCGGGGTGCAGAACGTGCTGGCCGTCCGCGGCGACCCGCCCGGTGATCCGAACGGCGAGTGGGTCCGCCACCCGGAGGGGCTGGAGTACGCCGAGGAGCTGGTGCGGCTGATCCGCGAGCTCGGCGACTTCTGCGTCGGCGTGGCGGCCTTCCCGCACGGGCACCCGCGCTCGGCCGACCTGGACGTCGACGCCGACCACCTGGCCCGCAAGATCCGCGCCGGTGCCGGGTTCGCCATCGCCCAGCTGTTCCTGGAACCCGAGTACTTCCTGCGGCTGCGCGACCGGCTGGCCGCGCGCGGCTGCGACGTACCGCTGCTGCCCGGGGTCATGCCGATCACGACGCCGCGGGTGCTGGCGAAGTTCGGCGAGCTGGCCGGGGTGCCGGTGCCGTCGGCGATCGCCGACCAGCTGCTCCCGCTGGCCGACGACCCGGCCGGGTTCCGGCAGGCCGGGGTGGACGTGGTGACCCGCCTCTGCGAGCGCCTGATCGCCGAAGGTGTCCCCGCACTGCACTTCTACACCCTCAACCGCTCCAAGGCGACGCGCCAGGTGGTGGCCGCCCTCGGCCTCTGACCCCCGGGTCAGGCGTCCTGCTCGGCGCGGTTGCGGAGGTGGGTGCGCAGGGCGAGCGCCGCCACCAGCGCCGCCGCGATGAAGGTGAGCGCGCCGACCAGCAGCGCCCAGCCGACCCAGTCCCCGCCCGCGGAGTTGGAGTACTGGTAGATCGCCGACAGCTGGGTGACCGCACCCGGCTGCAGCGTCCAGCTGACGGTGCCCGCCGACTCCTGGCCGTTGGTGTTGGTGATCTCGCCCGGCGCGCTGATCTTCAGGTCCACCGCGGAGTCGGTGTCGGCCAGCGGGGTCAGGTCCACCGAGCCGTCGAAGATCACCAGCGAACCCGACCTGGACAGCTTCAGCTGGTACCGGGAGTCGGACTGGCTCAGCGCGGCGGCCAGCTCCTCGACCTCGGCGAAGCTCAGGTCGTGGAAGGACACCCGGGAGCCGACGCGACCCTCGCCGCGGAACGGCACGACCTCCACCCGGTCTGCCAGCGCCTCCGGCGCGCGCAGCTCGAACGGCACCTGGCCGTCCGGGGTCTCGGTGGCCACCAGCACTTCGCCGGACACCAGGTCGTCGCCGGAGACGTTCAGCGAGGCGTTGACGCGCAGGCACCCGCTGAGCAGCGTGCCGAGCACGGTGATCAGCACCAGCAGCGATGCCGCGCGGCGGCGCGGTTTCGTGGCCTCCACGCGGGCGATCTTCGCATCCGGAGGCCGATTTCGCCGACCACGAAACCCCCTTCGTCGCAGTGCGTGCCGGCCGGTCGCCCGCGATAGCGTGGCGGGCATGGGAGTTGACCACGACGGCGTGCACGAGATCAGCGACCGGTTCGTCGACGAGCTGGCCGCGCTCGACCCGATCGCCGCGACGTACCTGGGTGTGCCAGGTGGGGAAGAAGAACTGACCGACTACTCGCCGGACGGGCACCGCGCCCGCGCCGAGCTGGCCAGTCGCAGCCTGGCGGCGGTGCGGGCCGCCGAGCCGCGCGACGACTCGGAGCGCATCGCGCAGGCGGTGTTCGCCGAACGGGTGGGGCTGGACCTGGAGCTGCACGAGATCGGCGCGGACATGTCCGCGCTGAACGTGATCGCCTCCCCGGCGCAGGAGCTGCGGCAGGTCTTCGACCTGATGCCGACCGACACCCCGGAGCACTGGCGCACCATCGCCCGCCGCCTCTCGGCGATGCCCGAGGCGCTGCTGGGGCTGCGCGCCGGTCTGCTGGCGGCGGCCGCGGACGGCAACGTGTCGGCGGCGCGGCAGGTCACCAAGGTCGCCGAGCAGTGCGACACCTGGTCCGGTCGCGGCGGGCAGTCGTTCTTCGCGGCGATGGTGGCGCGCGCCGAGGGCGTGGACGAGTCGCTGCGCCGCGACCTCGACGCGGTGGCGGAGTCGGCGGCCGAGGCCTACGCCGGGCTCGCCGACTTCCTGCGCGGCGAGCTGCTGCCGAAGGCGCCGAAGAAGGACGCTGTCGGCGAGGAGCGGTACCGGCTGTGGTCGCGGTACTTCACCGGCGCCCGGCTGGACCTGCGCGAGGCCTACGAGTGGGGCTGGGCGGAGTTCGCCGGCATCGAGGCCGAGATGAAGGAGATCGCGAACCGGATCAAGCCGGGCGCGACGCTGGCCGAGGCCGCGGCGGCGCTCGACGCCGACCCGCGCTACCAGGTGCGCGGCCAGCGGGCCTTCGAGGAGTGGATGCAGCGGCTGTCCGACCAGGCGCTGCAGGACCTGCGCGGCAAGCACTTCGACATCCCGGACGCCCTGATGCGGCTGGAGTGCCGGATCGCCCCGCCGGGCGGCGGGGTCGGCGCCTACTACACCGGACCGACCGACGACTTCTCCCGGCCCGGCCGGATGTGGTGGTCGGTGCCCGCGGACAAGGAGGACTTCCCGACCTGGCGCGAGGTGTCCACCGTGTACCACGAGGGCGTCCCCGGGCACCACCTGCAGGTGGCGACCGCGGTGCACGAGGCGCAGCGGCTGAACAAGTTCCAGCGGTTGGCCTGCTTCGTCTCCGGGCACGGCGAGGGCTGGGCGCTCTACGCCGAGCGCCTGATGCGCGAGCTGGGCTACCTCCAGGACGACGGCGACCTGCTGGGCATGCTCAACGACCAGCTGTTCCGCGCGGCGCGCGTGGTCGTCGACATCGGCATGCACCTGGAGCTGGAGATCCCGGCGGGCACCGGGTTCCACGAGGGCGAGCGCTGGACGCCGGAGCTGGGCCTGGAGTTCATGCTGAACCGCACGATCACCGACCCGCACCACGTCCGCGACGAGATCGACCGCTACCTGGGCTGGCCCGGCCAGGCCCCGTCGTACAAGCTCGGCGAGCGCCTCTGGCGCGCGGCCCGCGACGAGGCCAAGCAGCGCCACGGCGCGAACTTCGACGTCAAGGAGTTCCACACGACGGCGCTGCGCATGGGCGGCATGGGGCTGGACACCCTGCGCGAGCAGCTCGCCCGCCTCTGAGGCGGTGCGGGGCACTCATGACCGCGGGTGCCCCGCACCGTTCACCAGGTCGGGTGCTCGGCGAGTTGGGCGCGGGCCGCGGCTTGGCTCGGGTCGGCCTGCTCGGCCTGGCGGGCGGCGTCCTCGGCGGCGCGTTCGGCTGCTCGCTCGGCCGCGGCGACGTCCGGGGTCTCGCCGTCCAGGACGTCCGCGATGATGCTGGCCTGCGCGGCCATCGCCGAGGCGAACGGGTGGTACGGCGCCGCGACCGGGCTCAGGTGCTGGCCGTTGATCCAGGCCGCGCCGCCGGTGGCGCAGGCGTCGTGGCCCAGCGACGGGCCGTAGGTGTCGACGAAGGTGACGCCGGTGCGCTGAGCGGCGTCGGCGATCGCGGCGTTGAGCTCCTGCTCGATCTCGTCGGCGTAGCGGTAGTCGCCGTCGGCGATCGGGATGATGTCCGGGCAGTACCCGCTCTCCGGCACGATGCGCGGGTAGCCGATGACCAGGACCCGGGCCTGCGGCGAGCGCTCCTGGACGTCCCGCACGACCTCCGCGACGCGGTGCCCGGTGAGCTCGATGCGCCGCTTGAGGTCGTCGCCGCCGTCGACGGCGAAGTGCTCGCGGCACGGCGATCCGACCGGGTCGGTGGCGCGCAGGGCCGAGCAGGTGGCGATGGCGTCGCCGAAGACGCCGAAGTCGTTGCCGCCGATGCCCAGCGTGACCAGGTCCGTTTCCGCGGTCAGCGCGTCGAGCTGCGGGCCGGAGTACCAGTCCTGGGCGCTCCTCATGTCCGTGGTGTCCGCGCCGCCGCAGCTGACGTCGGTGAACTTCGCGGGTTCGAGCTCGCGCGCCAGCAGCGCCGGGTAGTTGTTCGTGGACCGGCCGCACAGCAGCGGGTCCAGCCGCATCCACGGGATCAGCGGACCGGAGGTGAACGAGTCGCCCAGGGCGACGTAGTGCTGGTACTCGGGTTCGTCGGCCACCGCCGGGGCGGCTCCCAGCGAGAACCCGACCAACACCGACAACGCGACCCCGCTCGCCCTGCGGAGCAGTCCCACTCGGCCCATCGGCACCTCCACCCGTCGTCTGCACCGCAGTGAAGACGATCACAGGTGGCGCGGGCAAGGATTTCGTGAAGGATTCTCGGATTTTGCCCCGGATGCCCGAGCGGTCAGCGCGGCTCGAGCGGCAGCGGGCGGCCGAGCACGGCGAACGGGCGCGGATCGCCGGTGAACCGGTAGTTGCGCAGCACGTCGGTGAAGCCGACCCGGCGGTACAGCCGCCACGCGCGCGTCGGGCCCTCCGGGGTGGACAGCAGGACCTTGCTGCCCGGGGCGCCGGTCAGCAGGTGGCGCAGGATCTCCTCGCCGACCCCGGCGCCCTGACCGGCCGGGTGCACGTGCAGCTCGGTCAGCTCGAAGTAGTCGTCCAGCCAGTCGCCGATCTCGGCGCCGCTGCTCAGCAGGCCGCGGCGGACCTGCTCGTGCCACCACTGGCCGGGGGCGCCGAGGTAGCCGTAGCCGATGCCGATGAGCTCGTCCTGCTCGCTGAACGCGCCGATGCAGCGCCACCCGGCGCGCAGCATGTGCGCCGACCACATCGGGGCGCGCTGCTGGGCGGTGGTGGGCGGGTAGCCCATCGCGGTCACGTAGATCTGCAGGGCCTCGGGCAGGCGGGCCCGGAGCTGGTCGGTGGTCAGCTCGGCGATCCGGTCACAGCGGGGTGAGGGCGCGGCGGTCACGGCCGAACACTAACCGGTCCGCGGGGTGCGGTCCTTCCTGGCGTGCCGTCGGGGTGGCGGTCCGGTCACCCGGTGTTCGATTCGTCCCTCCGGGTGATCATCTTCGCTGGTCATGACTCGAACAGGTGAGCTACGGCGCATTGCTTGAGTCGATCGACCGGGCGCGCTAATCTGAAGATGTTCGAACGCGAGTTCGACGAACTTGAGTTCGAGCACGAGGTCCGGCGGTGGAGTGGGGGAAGCACTCCGCCGCCGGACCTACCGCCTCGGACCTGCTGCCCGAGGACGTGTCGTCGCGAGGCAGCGCGCGGTGCCCTGGTGGGCGTGGACGGCTTCGTCGTGCAGAGGAGAGCGCCGATGTCTTTTTCCACCGATCTCTCGATTCCCGCTCCGCGGAGCTCCGTGGAGGACCAGGGCCCGACCCCCGAAGCGGAAACCCCGGCGGGTTCGCTGTCGTTGCTGCTCAACGCCCGGACCTGCCTGCACGAAGCGGAGCAGGCGGACCGCCCCGGCGAGCGGTATGCGGCCGCCCACGTGGCCGCATTGCGCGCGGCCACGGCGGTGGTGGTGGCCCGCTCCTGGCAGCGCGAGAAGGGGCGACCGGCCAGCGTGTGGACGCTGTTAACCGGGGCCGCCCCGGAGCTGCGGGAGTGGGCGGCCTACTTCGCGGCGCGATCGGACCGGCGGGCGGCCGCCGAGGCCGGGGCGCCGACCATCACCTGGCTCGACGCCGACGGCCTGCTGGCGCGCAGCCGGGAATTCCTGGACATCGTCGGACGAAGCTTGTTGGGGGTGGCGCGGTGAACGGCACCGAGGTGGGACTGGACTACGGGCGGATGCTGGACCTGCTCGGCATCGAGGCGCAGCTGCTGATCGCGGCGACGCACGACGCGCACCCGGACGCGCCGGTGTGGAGCGCCTCCGGGCGGACGCTGGGGCAGACCATCCGGCACCTGGGCGACCTGTGCGAGGACGCGTTGTGCTGGCTGGGGTCCGCGGAGGTGGAACGGCCGTGGGAGCTGCCGGAACGGCCCGAGCTGCGCGAGGTGACCAGCCGGTTCGCGGTCCGGTTGGCCGGGCTGCTGGCGGAGTTCGGGGCCCGACCACCGCACGACCCGTGCCCGACCTGGTGGCCGGAGCAGCACGAGGTGCGGTTCTGGCTGCGCCGGATGCTGCACGCCACCACGGTGCACCGGGTGGACGTGCAGACCGCTGCGGGCGTGGAGCGCACCGCGATCGAGCCCGACGTGGCGGCCGACGGCGTCGACGAGGTGCTGCGGGTGTGGTTCGGCTACCGGCTGCACGCCCTCGGCATCACGGCGAGCCACGCCTGCTCGGTGGGCGTGCACGTGGCCGGGCGCAACTGGCTGGTCACCGCGGACCAGCACGGGACGGCCGTGGTCGGCTCGGACGACGTGGCGGCCACCACGCCGGACGCGGTGGTGGGCGGGGACGCGGCGGCGGTCTACCTGTGGATGTGGGGTCGGTTGCCGAACCGCGCGGTGGAGATCAGCGGTGATCCGGACGCGGTGGCCCAGCTGTGGGGGCTGCTGCAGCTCGCCACCCGCTGACCGCGGCGCGGAAAACCGGTTGCACCGCAGGGACGATCGGTGCAGCGTGGGCGGGTGCTGATCCGACGTGAAACCCCCGCCGACCACGCTGCCATCCGCGCCGTGCACGCAGCGGCCTTCGCCGACGCGGACCGGCCGGACACCGTTCCGGCCGAGGTCGGCCTCGTCGACGCGCTGCGCGCGGACGACGGCTGGCTGCCCGAGCTGTCGATGGTCGCGGAGCGGGACGGGGAGGTCGTCGGTCACGTCGTGTGCACCCGCGGCCACGTCGCCGGCACCCCGGCGTTGGCGTTGGGACCGATCGGCGTGCTGCCGGATCTCCAGCGCAGCGGCGTCGGTGCCGCGCTGATGCACGCGGTGCTCGGGGCGGCTGATGCGCTGGGGGAGCCGGTGGTCGTGCTGCTCGGACACCTCGACTACTACCCGAAGTTCGGCTTCGAACCGGCGGCGAAGTACGGGATCACGCCGCAGGTGCCGGAGTGGGCCTCGCACTTCCAGGTCCGGCCCCTCGCCGCCTACGACCCGGCGATCCGTGGCGAGTTCGCCTACCCGAAGCCGTTCATGGAGCTGTAGCGGCGGATCGCGGTGCTCAGCCGATGGAGAGGAGCGCGGCGAGGAGCAGGATCGTGATCAGGTAGGCGGCGAAGTAGACGAGAACGGCGACGAGCAGGGAACCAGCGACGAGCCCGGACAACTGCCAACCGTCCCGCCAGCCGTACCGCCGAACCTTGCGGTACAGCGTCAGCACCCCTGCCACGACCGCAACGACCAGCATCGCCACCTCGAACGGATTCACGACCGAATCATCCCAGGCGCCGCGACCCGAAACGGCATCCCGCCGACCAACCCCAGACATCACCCGCGCCCCGGTGCCGGACCGGCGTGACAACCACAACCCACGGCCGTCCGAGGGGCGGTGACGATTGCAATCGATACCCGCAGCCGTGGTGTAGAGCTGATGTCGTCACTACAGGCCACGGCTGTCGGAGGGGCGGTGGCGACGGCAGTTTCGATACGCGTGGTCGTGGTGTCGAGCTGACGTCACCACTGCAAACCACGGCTGTCGGAGGGGTGGTGGCGACGGCAGTTTCGATATCCGTGGTCGTGGTGTCGAGCTGACGTCACCACCACAAACCACGGCCGTCGGAGGGGCGGTGACGACTGCAATTTCGATTGAAATTGCCCACGTCGTCACCGCAGGTTCCGTCGAGAACGACGCAATTTCGATTGAAATTGCAGCACACCCAAGCCAACCACCCACCGCTTTGAACCCGAAGCAACCCCCAGCTCAACCGCGACTTCCGTCGTCAACCCCGCCCGGGTATCACCGCCACCCCTCTGGTCGTGCCGCTCTCAGGGCGTCCGCAGATGTGAGGACTCGTTCCCGCCGGGACTCGCGGCGGGGCGGGGAAAGCGGGCAGGCCGCCGCTGCGTGATCGGTGGTGATAGGGGGTTGCTTTGCGCGGTGGGCAACTCCAATCGAAACTGCAGGCGTCACCACCCCTCGCGCGGCGGAGCCCCGTGGGGATCAGGCGCGGAGGCGCAGGCCCTTCGGGGTGGCGCGGAATCCTGCTTCGGTGAGCACCGCCGCGAGCCGCGACCCCCATGCGCCTTCGCCGTCCGCACGTTGGACCGAGAGCTGGTCCAGCCATCCGTCGCGCACGACGCGCGCGAGACCGGCCGCCGCCGCTCGCAAGGCCGACTCGTCCTCGGTGAACGACAGCAGCGACTTCCCACCGCGCTCGACGTAGAACACCGCTTCGCCGGACACGAGCACCACCAGCGCACCCGCCTTGCGGCCCGGTCGGTGGCGGGTTTCGCCCATCACAGCAGGCCATTCCAGCGCGCCGCCGTACGGCTGGGCCGGGTCGGCGGCGGCCAGCACCACGGCCTCGCCGCCGCTCTCGTCGCGGGACAGCGCGCGCAGGCGGTCGATCGCCCCGGGGACCGCGAACTGCGCCGCCCCGAGCCCTTCGACGACGTACCCGCGGCGGCACCGCCCGGATTCCTCCATCGCCCGAAGCACCTTGTACACGGCGGAAAACCCGCCGGTGACGCGCTCGATGTCCAACGCGCCGCGCGTGAGCACCCCGTGCCGCTCCAGGAACGCTTCGGCGCGGGCGTGCGCGCGGCGAGTCGGTTCGCTCGACGGCTGCGGCGCCAGCGACCACCGCCCGGCGACGGTCGGCGGGCCGCTCCGGCTCGGCATCGACGGGCGTCCCGCGCGCAACCGCGCATAGCGGCCGCGGGGCGCGCTGCGGCGGGGTTTGTGCGCCGCGCCGCGCCCGGACACCAGGGACCGCAACGGCGCGAGCGTGTCGTTGGTGACGGAGCCGGACCAGACCAGGTCCCACAGCGCCGCGGTGATCGCGTCGTCCGCGGGCGCGGCCTCGCCCTGCTCCAGCAGCAGCGCACTTGCCCGGTCGGCCAGCTGCCGGAAGAACAGCGCGCCACCGTCCAATGCGGACACCACGGCCCGGTGCAGCGGCGAGTCGGTGCCCGGTTCCTCGGGCAGGTCCGGCAGCAGCAGGTCGGCGACGTCGGTGGGGGCCAGCGCGATCCAGCCGTCACCGCCGGGCAGCGCGCCGGACCCGACCCAGGTGACCTCCCCGGTCGCGGTCAGCTCGTCGAGCAGCGCGGGGGAGTAGCCGGGCAGCCGCGCGGGCAGGATCAGCGACTCCAGGCCGCTGGCCGGGACCGGCACCCCGGCCAGCTGCTCGACGGCGGAGTACACGTCGTCCACCGTCGGCGCCGTGCGCAGCCGTGCCCCGATCCCGTGCCAGGCGGGCAGGAACCGCCCCAGCGCGGCCGGTTCGACGGGTTCCACCTCCGCCCGCAACCGGGCCAGCGAAGCCCGCCGCAACCGCCGCAGCACCTCGGCGTCGCAGTACTCCAGCGCCCGGCCGCCCCCGGCCTCCAGCGGTCGCAGCTCGCCGCGGACCAGCCGACCGCCACCGGTCAGCCGGTCCAGCACGCTGTGCACCACGGCCACACCCAGCCCGAAGCGCTGCGCCGCGGCGTCGGCGGTGAACGGCCCGCGGCAGCGCGCGTAGCGGATCAGCAGATCGCCCAGCGGATCGGCGACCGGTTCGGTGAACACCTCGGGCACCCCGACCGGCAGCGCGACGCCGAGCGCATCCCGGACCCGGCCCGCGTCCTCGATCGCGATCCAGCGCTCCTGCCCGGCGATGCGCACTCGGAGCACGCGCCGCTGCTCGGCGAGCTCGGCGAGCCATCCGGGCTGCACGCCCCGCGCCTCAGCCTCCTCAGTGGACAGATCGCCGAGGAAGCGCAGCAGGTCCACCGCCGACTCGGCATCGCGGGCGTGCCGATCCGGGGTGAGGCGCTGCAGCTGCTGCTCGATCTCCGCTAGGGACTCCGGATCCAGCAGCTCCCGCAGCGCTTCGGAACCCAGCAGCTCGGCCAGCAGCGTCGAGTCCAGGCTCAACGCCGCCGATCGCCGCTCGGCCAGCGGCGCGTCGGTCTCGTACAGGAACATGCCGATGTAGCCGAACAGCAGGCTCCGCGCGAACGGCGACGGTGTCGGGGTCTCGACCTCGACCACCCGCACCTTCCGCGCGGCCACCTGCGACATGAGCTCGGTCAACCCCGGCAGGTCGTAGACGTCCTGCAGGCACTCCCGCATCGCTTCCAGCACGATCGGGAACTGCTCGTACTGCGACGCCACCGCCAGCAGCTGCGCCGACCGCTGCCGCTGCTGCCACAGCGGCGTGCGGCGGCGCGGGTCGCGGCGCGGCAGCAGCAGCGCCCGCGCCGCGCACTCCCGGAACCGCGCGGCGAACAGCGCCGACCCGCCGACCTCGTCGGTCACCACCTGCTGGACCTCCTCCGGGGGCAGCAGCACGTCCTCGGCGGTCGGCAGCACCTCCGCTCCGGAGTCGTCCAGCGCGTCGGCCAACCGCAGCACGATCCCGTCGTCGGAGGAGGCCACCTGCGGTTCGACGCCGCGCCGCTCCCGGATCCGCGCCCCGATCGCCAGCGCCCACGGGCCGTTGACCTTCGCCCCGAACGGGGAGTGCACGACCAGCCGCCAGTCGCCCAGCTCGTCGCGGAACCGCTCCACCACCACCGTGCGGTCGTCGGGCACGTGCCGGGTGGCCCGCTTCTGCTCGTCCAAGTAGGACAGCAGGTTGTCCTGCGCCCACTCGTCGAGCCCGGCGGCCGCGATCCGCGCCCGCGCAGCCTCCGCGTCCGCGCTGGTCAGCTCCCGGACGAACGCGCCGAGGGCGCGACCCAGCTCCAGCGGGCGGCCCGGCGAATCGCCCTTCCAGAACGGCATCCGGGCGGGCTGGCCCGGCGCCGGGGTCACCACGACCCGGTCGTGGGTGATGTCCTCCACCCGCCACGCCGAGGTGCCCAGCAGGAACGTGTCGCCGACCCGCGACTCGTAGACCATCTCCTCGTCGAGCTCGCCGACGCGCACCCCGCCCCGGCCCGCGGCGTCGTCGCCCGGCGTGGTCACCGCGAACAGCCCGCGGTCGGGGATCGTGCCGCCGGAGGTGACCGCCAACCGCTGCGCCCCGGGCCGCGCGCGCAGCTCGTCGTTGACCCGGTCCCAGACGATGCGCGCCCGCAGCTCGCCGAACTCCTCGCTCGGGTAGCGGCCCGCCAGCATGTCCAGCACCGCGTTCAGCGCCGAGTCGGGCAACCCGGCGAACGGGGCGGCCCGCCGCACCACGGAGGCCAGCTGCGGCACCGGCCAGGCGTCCATCGCGACCATCGACACCACGTGCTGCGCCAGCACGTCCAGCGGGTTGCGGGGGAAGGCGATCGACTCGATCAGCCCGTCGGCCATCCGCTCCGACACGACCGCGCACCCGATGAGATCGCCCCGGAACTTCGGGAACACCACCCCGCGCGACACCGCGCCGACCTGGTGCCCGCCGCGCCCGATGCGCTGCAGCCCGGAGGCCACGCTCGGCGGCGTCTCCACCTGGACCACCAGGTCGACCGCGCCCATGTCGATGCCCAGCTCCAGCGAGGAGGTGGCCACCACGCAGGCCAGCTTCCCGGTCTTGAGCTCCTCCTCGACCACGGCGCGCTGTTCCTTGGACATCGAGCCGTGGTGCGCCTTGGCGATGATCGGCGGTGCCCCGGCGGCCACCCCGGAACCGCCCACCGCCTCGGCCGGGAACCGCGCCGCCGGTGCCGGTTCCTCGGCGGCGAGCTCGTTGATCCCGGCGGTCAGCCGCTCGGCCAGCCGCCGGGAGTTGCTGAACACGATGGTCGAGCGGTGCTGCCGGATCAGCTCCAGGATCCGCTCCTGCACCGACGGCCAGATCGAGGTGTGCTGCTCGGCGCCCGCCGCGGGGCCCTCGACCTCGCCGGTGGACGTCCCCAGCTCGGCCATGTCCGGCACCGGGACCTCGACCCGGACCTCGACCTCCTTCGGGTGCGCGGGCTGGACGACGCGAACCGGTCGGCCCCCGGCGAGGAAGGTGCGCACCTCCTCGACCGGCCGGACCGTCGCGGACAACCCGATGCGCTGCGCCGGTGCGGGCAGGAGCTCGTCCAGCCGCTCCAGGGAGAGCGCCAGGTGCGCCCCGCGCTTGGTGCCCGCCACCGCGTGCACCTCGTCGACGATCACCGTCTCCACCCCGCGCAGCGACTCCCGCGCCGCCGAGGTCAGCAGCAGGAACAGCGACTCCGGGGTGGTCACCAGCACGTCCGGGGGCGTGCGGTTGAACGATCGCCGCTGGTCGGCGGGGGTGTCCCCGGTGCGGATGCCGACGGTGATGTCCGGCGGCGCGCTGCCCAGCCGCTGGGCGGCCTGCCGGATGCCGGTCAGCGGGGCGCGCAGGTTGCGCTCCACGTCGACGGCCAGCGCCTTCAGCGGCGAGACGTAGAGCACCCGGCAGCGGTGCCTGGCCTCCGCGGGTGCGCCTTCGGCGGCCAGCTTGTCCAGGGCGGACAGGAACGCCGCGAGCGTCTTGCCGGATCCGGTCGGGGCGACGACCAGCGCGTGCTCACCCGCCGCGATGGCCTCCCACGCCCCGCGCTGCGCCTCGGTGGGCGCGGCGAAAGCACCGCGGAACCAGTCGCGGGTCGCGGGGGAGAAGGTGTCCAGCACATCGCGCACCCCTCCATGCTGGACCAACGCACCGACAGCGCGCCGCCGGGCGGGATCGCGAACCGTCCAAAGTAGCCCGGATCCGCGGGATCGGTGCTCCCGGCCGAGGCCCGCATGGCAGCATTCCGTCCGGGAAGGTCCTTTTTCTGGGAGGGGGACGGGTGCGCGTCCTGTCGGTGGATCTCGGTACCTCGAACACCGTGGCGGTGCTGGCCGCGCACGGCCGGCCACCGCGCGTCATCGAGCTGGACGGGTCGGCGACGATGCCCTCGGCGGTCTTCGCCACCGAGGACGGCGGGCTGATCGTCGGCCGGGACGCCGAGCGCCGCGCCCGGCTGGACCCGTCCCGGTTCGAGCCGAACCCGAAGCGCCGCGTCGACGAGAGCACCCTGCTGCTCGGCGACCACGTCATCACGGTCACCGACGCGCTGGCCGCGGTCCTGCACCGGGTCGCCGAGGAGACCACCCGCCAGCTCGGCGGTGCCCAGCCCGACGAGGTCCGCCTCACCCACCCCGCGCAGTGGGGCTCGGTCCGGCGCAACGTGCTGCTGTCCGCGGCGCGGCTGGCCGGGTTCAACTGCAACCTCGTCCTGGTGCCCGAACCGGTCGCCGCCGCCGCGCACTTCGCGTCGTTCCCGGACCGGGCGCTCGGCCCGGGCCAGGTGCTGGCCGTCTACGACCTGGGCGCGGGCACCTTCGACTGCGCGATCGTGGGCGCCAACCAGAGCGGTTTCGCGGTGCTGGCCGAGGACGGCCTGGGCGACCTCGGCGGTCTGGACGTCGACCAGGCGCTGCTGGAGCACATCGGGCGGCAGGTCTCCAACAAGGACCCGCAGCGCTGGCAGCGCCTGCTGCGGCCGGACACCACCGCCGACCGCCGCGCCCAGCGCGCGCTGCGCGAGGACGTCCGCGCGGCGAAGGAGACGCTGTCCCGGCACCCGCAGACCGAGGTGCCGATGCCCGAGCCCTTCGAGGACGTGCTGGTCACCCGCGCGGAGCTGGAAGGCCTGGTGCGCCCCACCATGCTGCGCAGCGTCGAGCTGCTGTCCTCGGTGCTGCGCTCCAACGGCATGGCGCCCGAGCAGCTGGCCGGGATCTACCTGGTGGGCGGCTCCAGCCGGTTGCCGCTGGTCGCGAGCCTGATCGGGGAGCAGCTGCGGGTCGTGCCGACCACCCTCGACCAGCCGGAGACCGCGGTCGCGTTCGGCGCGCACCACGTGGCCCGCGACGGCGCGACGATGTGGACCAACGACATCCGCCCGGCGCCCACCGCGCAGCTCGGCTACCGCGAGCCCGACACGGTGCGCACCCGCCCGGTCGCCCCGCCGCCGGTCCCGCAGCCGCCGGTCGAATCCGGTTCCCGGCGCAACCTGCTGATCGGCTTGGGCGCCCTCGCCGCCGTCGCGGTGCTCGTCGCCGTGGTGACGATCGTGCTGCGCGTCGGCGGCAGCTCGCCCGCGCCCAGCGCGTCCGAGTGCTTCCAGCCCGGGCCCCGGGACGACAAGGGCTTCACTGCGTGCCTGCGCAACCTCGCGGGCACCGTGCCGGAGCGGGCCAACTGCGCGCCCGGCTGGCAGCGGGTCATGCCGGGGGTGCGGGAGCTCAGCGGCACCGTGGTGTCCTGCTCGATCGGCAACCCCAACGAGGGCACCCAGATCGTCTACACGCAGCTGGACTCGCAGGAGGCGGCCGCGGCGCGGGCCGATCTGCTGCTGTCCTTCAACGGGGTGCACAGCGACCAGGTCGAGGCCGACTGGACCGGCAACGGGCTGTCCGGCAGCTACCGCGCGGTCACCGGCGTCGACTTCGGCACCCTGGTGTTCACCGTCGACGACCGCCCGCTGGTCGGCATGCTGCTGCAGCCCAACCCCGGCCGGGACCTGCGGCCCGACGACCTGGCCGACGAGTTCGAGAAGACCGTCCAGCCGGGCCTGGCCTGACCTTCGTCAGCGGCGGCGGTTGCGCTGCTCCCACAGGAACCGCACCGCGACCACGATCGCGGCCAGCAGCCCGAGGGCGATCACGACCTTGCCCAGCGGGGTGGACAGCCCCGTCGGGTCGGCCTGCATCAGGAACAGCACACCACCAGCGTACTGGCGGCGCGTAGGCTGGCGGGCGATGCGCCACACAGCTTTCCGCCAACGCATGGCCGACGAGTTCGGTCGGGTCCGCGCCGAGATGCTGGCCCAGGACCACGTCTTCTCGTCGCTCGGCGGGCGCACCGTCGACCAGGCCCTGGAGGCCGGGCTGTCGACCAAGGAGGTCTGGCAGGCGGTCTGCGAGGCCTTCGAGGTGCCCGCCGAACGCCGCTAGTCGCCGCGGGGCTCGGGCTTCCGGCCGGGCTGCTCGGGGGTCTCGAAGTCGGCCCACAGGTTCTGCGCGCTGATCTGCTGCTCGGGGGTGCGCCCGGAGTCCAGGTAGTGCTGGTACGCGCGGCGGCGCTCCTCCTGCATGTGCCGCCAGGCCTCGGTGCGCACCCGCCGCGCCTGCTCCGGGGTCGGGTGCCCCTCGGCCACCGCGATCTCGTCCTTGGCCAGCGGGGTGAGCTCGGCGATCCGCCGCTCGTCGGCCAGCCGCTGCTCCGGGACCTCCTCGGCGGGCGGCTCGTGGTGCCGGTAGCGGACGTAGGGGTTGTCCTGCGGCAGGCCGCCGCTGACCCGGCCGTAGAACCCGAAGAACATCAGCACCAGGCCCACCACGAAGCTGAACACCACGTTCTGCAGCTTGAAGGCGAAGATGTTCCAGGACGTGTCGAGCAGGCCGAGGTTGATCAGCCCGGACAGGAAGAACAGCACGCCGATCACGGCCGTGGTGGTGGAGGCGACCGGACCGCCCCAGGCGGCGGCGCCGACCAGGATCGCGCCGACCGCGATCGAGACCACCGCGAGCAGGCCGTTGCTGGACAGCCCGAAGATGTCGATGCCGCTGGTGGTGAACAGCGGTACCCGGTTGGCCACGCCCAGCACGCCGAACGCCAGCAGGCAGGCCCCGAAGATGGCCGCCGCGATGCGGTAGAACCGGCTGAGCGGGTGGTCCGGCGGAAGGTATCGGTCCATGCGCACGGTCGGCACCTCCTCCTCGGGTCGCGACCGGGTGAGCGCCGGGTGGTCCTCCGAGTGTGCTCCCGGACCAGGGTGATCGCACTGTCACACGACCGGGTGAAGCGGTTGGCGTGTCGGGAGGTTGATCGAACATCCGTTCGCTTAAGATGGTGGGGCACGGGATCGAGGTCGGCGAACCCCGCGGCCGGATTGTCGGTCCCTGCCCGTAGCGTCTGATCCGAACAACGACGACGAAGTACGACTCGACCGAGGTGGACCCCGATGGCAGCAGCGACACCGGACAAGGGCAAGGCGCTGGAGCTGGCGCTCGCCCAGATCGACAAGCAGTTCGGCAAAGGGTCGGTCATGCGACTCGGCGAGGAGACGCGCGCGCCGATCGAGGTCATCCCGACCGGGTCCATCTCGCTCGACGTCGCGCTCGGCATCGGCGGTCTGCCGCGCGGCCGGATCGTGGAGGTCTACGGCCCGGAGAGCAGCGGTAAGACCTCGGTCGCGCTGCACGCGGTGGCCAACGCGCAGAAGCAGGGCGGCACCGCGGCGTTCGTCGACGCCGAGCACGCGCTGGACCCCGAGTACGCCAAGGCGATCGGCGTGGACACCGACTCGCTGCTGGTGTCCCAGCCGGACACCGGCGAGCAGGCGCTGGAGATCGCGGACATGCTGATCCGCTCCGGCGCGCTGGACATCATCGTCATCGACTCGGTGGCCGCGCTGGTGCCGCGCGCCGAGATCGAGGGCGAGATGGGCGACAGCCACGTGGGTCTGCAGGCCCGGCTGATGAGCCAGGCGCTGCGCAAGCTGACCTCCGCGCTGTACAACGCCAAGACCACCGCGATCTTCATCAACCAGCTCCGCGAGAAGGTCGGCGTGATGTTCGGCTCCCCGGAGACCACCACCGGTGGCAAGGCGCTGAAGTTCTACTCCTCGGTGCGGCTGGACGTGCGGCGGATCGAGACGCTCAAGGACGGCTCGGACGCGGTCGGCAACCGGACCCGCGTGAAGGTGGTCAAGAACAAGGTCGCGCCGCCGTTCAAGCAGGCCGAGTTCGACATCATCTACGGCGTCGGCATCAGCCGCGAGGGTTCGCTGATCGACATGGGTGTCGAGCAGGGCATCATCCGCAAGTCCGGCGCCTGGTACACCTACGAGGGCGACCAGCTGGGCCAGGGCAAGGAGAACGCCCGCCGGTTCATGCGGGAGAACCCGGACGTCGCCAACGAGATCGAGAAGCGGATCAAGGAGAAGCTCGGCATCGGCGCGACGCTGGACGCCGAGGACGCCGAACCGGCCCCGGTCGAGTTCTGATCCTCCGGCGTTGGTGCGGATGAACGACGGTGGTAGGCGTCGGGGGAGCGGTGCGCGGAGCCGCTTCCCCGACGATGCCCGCCCGGATGCGGGGGCTCCGGACGAAGCAGCCCAGGGCGAGGCGGCGGAGTCGAAGCGGCGCAAGGCCGACAACCCCGAGCAGCAGGCGCGCGACATCGTGTACCGGCTCCTGGCGGCGCGTGCGCGCAGCCGCTCGGAACTGCGCCAGGCCCTGCTGCGCAAGGGGATCGACGAGGACGTCGCCGACGGCGTGCTGCAGAAGTTCGTCAACGCGGGCCTGGTCGACGACGCCTCCTTCGCCGAGGAGTGGGTGAACTCGCGGCAGCGCGCGCAGGGCCTGGGCCGCAAGGCGCTGGGTTTCGAACTGCGCCGCAAGGGCATCGACGAGCACCTGGTGGAAGCCGCGTTGTCCACTGTGGATTCCGATGCAGAGGCCGAGCGGGCCCGCGAGCTGGTGCAGCGCAAGCTCCGCTCGATGAGCTCGCTGGACCACGCGGCGAAGATGCGCCGCCTGGTCGGGATGCTCGCCCGCAAGGGCTACTCCGAAGGTCTGGCGTTCCGCGTGGTGCGCGAGGAGATCGAGCGCTCCGGAGCCGAGGCGCCGGACCCGGACCTCGAAACCCCGTGACGGAGCGGATTCTGGTCCGGCTGGCCCGCTGAGCGAAGTTCGTGGAGCGGCCCGCCGGGCTCGGTTCGCCCACCGATCACCTCGGGGAGCGTTCGTTGAACTCGTCGCCCAGAACGCACGCGTGGCGGATCGAGGACCGGGAGTACGCCCGGCAGCAGCAACGACGCGGTCGTCGGCACGCCTACGAAAACCTCGTCGCCGAGCGGACCGCGCTGGTCGTGATCGACATGGTGCCGTTCTTCGTCGCCGGGATGCCGTACGCGCTGGGCATCGTCGACAACATCACGCGCCTGGCAACGGCGCTGCGCGTCCTCGGCGGCGCAGTCGCGTGGGTCCTGCCAGCGGGAACACCTGCCCGCCCGGACTTCTACGGCCCCGAGGCCGCCCGCGCGCTCCGCGAAAGCGGCGGCACCGGGCCGTTGCGGGAACGGCTCTGGCCGGAGTTCCAGGTCCACGACCGGGACGTCCTCGTCGAGAAGACCGCTGCCAGCGCGTTCTTCCCCGGGCGGTGCCCGCTCCCGGAACTCCTCGACCACCGAGGCATCGACACCGTGCTGATCGCTGGCACGGTCACCAACGTGTGCTGCGAATCGTCCGCCCGAGATGCGGCCGCCTTGGGCTACCGCGTCGTCATGCTCGCCGATGCCAACGCCGCGCGCCGGGACGAGGACCACAACGCCACGCTGCACACGATCTACCGCACCTTCGGCGACGTCCGCCCCACCGGAGAAGTGCTCGAACTCCTCCGCGGCCGGTGACGCCAGCCGGGATCTCCAGCTGTGGGCCGCCTCTCAGAATGGGACGGTGGTGCCGGAATGTCACCGCCAGCTCATAGAGTCGCGAGCCATGACGACTCTCGCTGGCACTCGGCACATCGTGTGGGACTGGAACGGAACTCTCCTGGACGACAACCACGCCGTGGTATCGGCGGTGAACACCGTCTGCGCGGAGTTCGATCGCGAGCACATCGACATCGACGAGTGGCGAGCGGTGTTCAGCCGACCGCTGCTGCAGTGCTACGAGCGGTTGCTGCGCCGGTCGCTGGACGAGCAGGACTGGGCCCGCATCGACGTGCTCTACCACGACGCGTACCGCGAGCTGCTGGACACCTGCGGGCTGGCGGCGGGCGTGCCGAACGCCTTGCGCGACTGGGCGAAGACCGGCCGCAGCCAGTCCCTGCTGTCCATGTGGTTCCACGACGAGCTCGTCGACCTGGTGACGGCTCGGGGCCTGTACGAGTTGTTCGCCCGCGTCGACGGCTTGCGCGCGGAGGTCGGCGGCGGTTCGAAGGCCGAGCACCTGCGCCGCCACCTGGAAGCGCAGGAACTCGACGCCCGGGACGTGGTGCTCATCGGTGACGTCCTCGACGACGCCCACGCGGCGGAGCAGGCCGGAACGAACTGCGTCCTGGTGACCACCGGCGTGACCAGCCGCGCGGCCCTGGAGCAGACCGGCCGCCCGGTGGTCGACTCGATCCCCGAAGCCCTGTCCCTCCTCGCCGCCTCCTGATCCCGAGCGCCAGTTCCGCGAGAACGTGACCGTCGAGTTCTCGCGGAATCGGCATGCTCCCGGCGTCGACGGGGCTCCGGTCAGCGGCCGGTCACGGTGGCCAGGACCTCGTCGAGCGTCGCATCGTCGGCGTCCTGGTCGGTGCGCCAGGCGATGAAGCCGTCCGGGCGCACCAGCAGCGCTCCGCCGTCGGTGAGCCCCACCGAGCTCGCCCAGTCCGAGTCGAGCCGAGCCGTGCGGACGTCCAGCCCGCGGGATGCCGCGACCCGCTGCGCGGTTTCGCGCCACGGCTCGCCGTCCGGGCCGGTCAGGACCGCGAACCGGGACTCGTGGAGGTCGAGCGTGGAGGTGTCGGGGTCCAGCCACCGGTGCGGCAGCCGGGATCCGGGTGCTCCGTCCAGGCTCGCCACGACGTCCTCAGTGGACGGAACGTCGACCACCGGGTCGATCAGCGCGCTGGAGCCGTAGCGGTAGCCCATGGTGACCATCGGCGCGCTCCACATGCCGACCGCCGCGCGCTCGGCGGCCGCGTCCGGGTTCCAGTGCAGTTCCGGGGTCTCCCAGCGCAGCAGCGCCTGCTGCGTCACGAACTCGGCGACGGCGTGGCGTTCTTCGTGGTAGCTGTCCAGCAGCCGGTCGCCGCCCTGGCCGTGCAGCACCGCGGCCAGCTTCCACGCCAGGTTGTGCGCGTCGGCCAGTCCGGTGTTCAGGCCGAACGCGCCCAGCGGGGAGACCGTGCGCGCGGCGTCGCCGACCAGGAACGCCCGCCCCGAGCGGAACTCGTCGGCCATGCGCACGTTGGCCCGCCAGGGCAGGGCGTTGACGATCTCGACCGGCACGTCCGCGCCGATGGCGGTGCGGACGAGGGTGGCGCAGCGCTCGTCGGAGAAGTTCTCGTCGTCCGGCGACACCACGTGCAGCACCCAGCGCCGCTCGCCGACGCCGAGCAGGATCCCGGGGGCGTCCGGGTGGTTGATCTGCGTCATCACCGGCATCGAGCCGAAGTGACCCACCAGGTCTGCGTGGAACAGGATGTTCACCGTGGTGTCGCCGATCTCGCCCGGCCCGGTGGTGCTGATGCCCAGCAGGTTCCGGACCGCGCTGCGCGCCCCGTCGGCGCCCACCAGGTAGTCGGCCCGGACCACCCGACCGTCGGAGAGCGCGGCGGAAACGCCGGTGTCGTCCTGCTCGACACCGGTGACCTCGACGCCGAACTCGACGGTCGCACCGCGTTCCCGGGCGGCCGGGAGGAGCGCTGAATCCAGCCGGTCCTGCGGGTAGTGCCCCTGGGGCACCTCCGGCGAGATGGTGCGGTCGAAGTGCGGCTCCCGGCGGTCGCCGCGGCGATCGATCTCGGCGACGGTGCGGGTGCTGGCCCGCCACAGCTCGGTCGAGCGCACCGCGACCGCGTCCACCTCCTCGCGGATGCCGACTTCGCGGAAGAACTCCAGCGAGCGCGGACTGATGCCGAGCGCGCGCGGGTGGTTCGACGGCTCGTCCCGCCGTTCGAGGACCAACGACGGCACGCCGTGGTGGCCGAGGAACACCGCCGTGGCCAGGCCGACGGTGCCGCCACCTGCGATGACGACGGGGTGATCGTTCATGGCTGTCTCCGATCGGTGTGGGAACACTGTTCCCGTTGTGGGAACATCGTACCCCACGGGTACAGTGTTCCCATGCCTGCTCGATCACAGCCCTCGGCGCTGGTGTGGATGCGGGACCGGCAGCGCGGCACCCGCCCGGCGCTCACCGAGGAGAAGATCGTCCGCGCCGCGATCGCCCTCGCCGACGCCGAGGGCCTCGACGCGCTGTCCATGCGGCGCATCGCGTCCGAGCTGGGGTCCGGCACCACTTCGCTGTACCGGCACATCACCAACAAGGACGAGCTGATCGAGCTGATGGCCAACGCCGTGTACGCAGAGATAGAGACCCCGGCGGAGACGGACGACTGGCTGGCCGACCTGGCCGCCCTCGGCCGCGGCCTCCGGGCCGCGCTGCTGCGCCACCCCTGGCTCGCCCAGCACGGCATGCGGCGCCAAGTGCTCGGCCCCGACGTCATCCGGCGGGCCGACCACATGCTCGGCGTGGTGGGCAGGGCGACCGACGACGCCTCCCGGGCCGCCGTGGTCGTGGATTCCGTCACCACGTTCGTGCTCGGCTCGGTGGCCTCCGAGCTGTCCGAGCTGGAGGCGCAGCGCCGCACCGGGATGACCGAGGCCGAGTGGCAGCGCGCGGTGGGCGAGTACGTCCGGCAGGTGATCGACACCGGGGAGTTCCCGCACTTCAACCGGCGGATCCTGGAGGCCGACGACCGCGACTGGGAGTCGCGCTTCGAGTTCGGCCTCGCCTGCCTGCTCGCCGGGATCGCGCAGACGCTCAGCTGACCGGCGGTGCGCTGCCGCGCGGCGGACGGGTTCGAGGTAGCGCCGGAAGCCTGCGCCCCGGAGCTGCAGAACGCGTGGACGTGCCCGTCGTCGGCGGCCAGCAGCCGTCGGCCGACGCCGAGCCGCTGGTGGGACCCGGCCACCACGTTCTCCACGAACGGCCGTTGCGCGTGAGGTTCGGCAGCACGATGCCGACGACGGCGCCGCCCGCCTCGGCGACCAGCACCGTGCGCCCCGCTGCGCCCAGATCGTCTCGGCCGGTTCCCGCGCCAGCGGCTTCTCCCCGGGGTGGAACTCGTCGTGCAGCAGGACGAGCAACGCGGGCAGAGCGGCTTCGACGGCGGGCCGCACGGTGATCTCCGCGGACGGGAGTCCAGGCAGCTGTCAGCACATCCAGCGCAGCAGCGGCGTCCAGGGCAGGCGACCGCACAGCCGCTCGTGGCTGACCCGGGGGTGCTCCTGCAGCCCGTAGTCGTCGGTGGTCAGCGATCCCGGCGCGGACAGCGCGAGTCCGAAGCTCAACCCGGTCGTGCCGGGCGGTGCCGCCGGGGTCGTCCAGGTGGCCGCGGTCCACCCGGTCGCGGGGGAGAAGAACGGGCTGGTCGTCCAGTAGCGCCAGACCCCGGACCGGTCGCGGTAGTAGACGGCGAACTGCGTCGGCGCGGTCGACTTGTACCAGGCGCTGAGCGTGTAGGTGTTGTCCTCGTGCGCGGTCGGCGCCACCTCGCCCATGTCCATCCGCGGCAGGAGCTTGGCGTCGCCGTCGACGTAGTCGGCCAGGTCGAGCCGCTGCGCCCACCGGCCGCTGCGGGCGTCCGGCACTTGCGTCCACTTCGGACTGTTGTGCCCCCAGCTGCTGGTCACCCAGCCCCGCGGCCCGGGCTCCTCCAGCGACGCGTTCACCAGCCCGTGCGGTGCCGGGGACGGTGGGCGGGCCAGCGGGGCGGGCTCGCCGCCCACCACCTCGTCGACGGTGCGCACCACCGTCCCGTTGGCCTCGCGGGTGGACAGCCACGACGCGAACTGGTCCAGCACCCGCGGGCTGATCGACAGCGATCCGCAGAAGTCGCAGACCTGGTGCAGCACCAGCGGAACCCAGCCGCCGCCGTCGGCCTCCGCGTCGCGCACGAGCTGCTTGAGCTCCTCCAGCGTCCAGCTCGGATCGATCATGCCGGAGCCGCGCACGGCCATCGGGTTGCGCGGCGGCACGGTTTCCGCCGACGGGCAGGCGTCGCAGCCGCGCGCGTTCCGGATGCTGCCGGTGACGCGGGCGCTGGAGTAGCCGCAGTCCCGCACGGCCTGCTCGGCGCTGCGGTCGGGGGTGCCGAAGGGGTACGCGAAGGAGGTCGGGCGGAACCCCCAACCGGTGAGGTTGATGCGGTCCTGGCAGATCTCGCGCCGGAGCTCCTCCGGGCCGATGGCGCCGAGGTCGGGGTGGTTGACGGTGTGCCCGCCGATCTCGTGGCCCGCCGCGGCCATGCCGCGCAGGTCCTCCAGGCTGAGGTAGCCGGGCCGACCGATGGACCCGGAGACCACGTAGAACGTGCCGCGCATCCGGTGCTCGCTGAGGATCCGGGCACCGGCGGTCTGCGAGGCGGTCCCGTCGTCGACGGTGAAGCTCACCACCGTCCGGGGCGCCGGGGCGGCGTTGGACGGCGGGCTGAACCCCAGCACCAGCAGCACGACTCCGGCGCAGGTGAGGGTTCGGCGCAGCAGCTTCCTCGCATCCATCACCCAGACCACCAACCGGGATCGATCTACCCGACTCCCGGCACGCTACGGCCGTCGGCGGCGGTGGTGGATCCAGCGCGTGAGGTGCGCGCGCTACCCCGTTGTGCGGAGGTGGTGGCGCGCACCCGCGCGCTGGTTCAGCGCAGGGCGGCGGCTTCCCGGGCCAGCTGCTCGACCTTCGCCCAGTCGCCCGCGGCGAGCAGGTCCTTCGGGGCGAGCCAGGAACCGCCGACGCAGCCCACGTTCGGCAGCGCGAGGTAGTCCGGCGCGGTCCGCGGGCTGATGCCGCCGGTCGGGCAGAACCGCAGCTGCGGCAGCGGCCCGGCGATCGCCTTGAGGAACGGCACACCGCCGCTGGGTTCGGCGGGGAAGAACTTCATCGCGGTCGCCCCGCGCTCGGCCAGCCGCATGGCCTCGGACACCGTGCCCGCCCCGGCCAGGAACGGCACGCCGGAGGCCTCGACGTCGTCGAGCAGCCGCTCGGTGGTGCCCGGGGTGACCAGGTAGCGCGCCCCGGCGTCGGCGGCCCGCTTCGCCTGGCCCGGTTCGGTGATGGTGCCCGCCCCGGCGACCATCTCCGGGACCTCGGCGGCGATCCGCTCGATCGCGGGCAACCCGGCCGGGGTGCGCAGGGTGACCTCGATGGTCCGGATGCCGCCGCGCAGCAGCGCTTCGGCCAGCGGAACCGCGTGCGCGACGTCGTCCAGCGCCACGACCGGCACCACGGGCGAGAGGTCGAGCACGTCAGCTGCAGTGTTCATCAGGTGGTACGTCCGTTCTCAGTGCTTGCCGGGATTCCGAGGTGCGCGATTTCAATGGAAATCAGACGTCCGACTTCCGTTGAAATCGCACCCCTCGCTGGGCCGTCGGGGGGTCGTGAGCGCGTAACAGCGTTCGAACACTGTTACGCACTCACGACTCATGCTGGCACGTCTGAGGGCTGCGGCTGCAGCTGCGCGAAGACGCTCGCGCCGCGGTCGGCCCGGCCCACCGCCTGGCGGAAGGCCGAGAACAGCTCGCGGCCGGTGCCGAACGGCGCCCGGTCGGCACCCGGGGCGGGTTCCCGCGCGGCCAGCTCGTCGTCGGGCACCAGCAGTTCCAGCGTCCCGCGGTCGGCGTCGAGGCGGACCACGTCGCCGTCGCGCACCCGAGCGAGCGGACCGCCCGCGCTGGCCTCCGGGGTCAGCTGGATCGCCGCCGGGATCTTGCCGGAGGCACCGGACATCCGGCCGTCGGTGACCAGCGCGACCTGGTGGCCGCGGTCCATCAGCACGCCCAGCGCCGGGGTGAGGCCGTGCAGCTCGGGCATGCCGTTGGCCTGCGGCCCCTGGTTGCGGATCACCACCACGACGTCGTGGTCCAGCTCGCCCGCCCGGAACGCGGCGGTGAGCTCGTGCTGGTCGTCGAAGACCCGCGCCGGGGCGGTGACCGCGCGGTGCTCGGCGGCGACCGCGGACACCTTGATCACCGACCGCCCGAGGTTGCCCTCCAGCACCCGCAGCCCGCCGTCGGGCGCGAACGGGTCGTCGACCCCGCGCAGCACGTCCGGGTCCAGGCTCTCGCGGGGCGCGTCGCGCCACACCAGCTCGCCGTCCTCGAGGAACGGCTGCTGCCGGTAGCGGTCCAGGCCGGGCCCGGCGACGGTCTTGACGTCGGCGTGCAGCAGGCCCGCGTCCAGCAGCTGGCCGACCAGCGTCTGCACGCCGCCCGCCGCCGCGAAGTGGTTGATGTCGGCCGAGCCGTTCGGGTACACCTTCGCCAGCGACGGCACGACGGCGGACAGCTCGGAGAAGTCGTCCCAGGTCAGCTCGATGCCCGCGGCCGCAGCGATGGCGGGCAGGTGCAGCGTGTGGTTGGTGGAGCCGCCGGTGGCCAGCAGCGCGACCACGCCGTTGACGATGGCCCGCTCGTCCACGACCTCGCCGATCGGCGCGTCCAGCCCGACCACGCGCCGCGCGGCCTCCTCGGTGAGCGCCTTGCGCAGCGGGGTGCCCGGCGGCACGAAGCTCGACCCCGGCAGGTGCAGGCCCATGACCTCCACGACGAGCTGGTTGGAGTTCGCGGTGCCGTAGAAGGTGCAGGTGCCGGGGGAGTGGTAGGACGCCGACTCGGCCTCCAGCAGGTCCTCCCGGCTGGCCTTGCCCTCGGCGAACAGCTGCCGGATGCGGCTCTTCTCCCGGTTCGGCAGCCCGGAGGGCATCGGCCCGGCGGGCACCAGCACGGTCGGCAGGTGGCCGAAGGTCAGCGCGCCGATGAGCAGCCCCGGCACGATCTTGTCGCACACGCCGAGCAGCAGCGCCCCGTCGAACATCTCGTGGGACAGCGCGACACCGGTGGCCATCGCGATCACGTCGCGGGAGAACAGCGACAGCTCCATGCCGGTGCGGCCCTGGGTGATCCCGTCGCACATCGCGGGCACCCCGCCGGCGAACTGCGCGACCCCGCCCGCTTCCCGCACCGCGTCCTTGATCCACGCCGGGAACTCGGCGTAGGGCTGGTGCGCGGAGAGCATGTCGTTGTAGGCCGACACGATCGCGACACCGGGCTTCACCGCGCCGCGCACGGCGAGCCGGTCGGGACCGCTGCACGCGGCGAAGCCGTGCGCGAGGTTGCTGCACGGCAGTTCGGTGCGGGCCGGGCCGACGGCGGCTGCAGCGCGGATGCGCTCCAGGTAGGCGGCGCGCGTCGGTGCGCTGCGCTCCGCGATGCGTTCGGTGACCTGCTGGACGACGTGCTGCACTGACCGCGCCATGGATCGCCTCCCGATGGAACTCCGAAACCGGGCGACAACATTGGCGCCACATGACGGCAATCACACTAACGGGTGTGTCCTGGATTTCACAATCGATCCAGCTTCCCGGGATTCCGCCCCCGCGCTGTCGGACCCGTGCGCGATCATTGGCCGCAGCGGGCGAGAGGGAGGAGCGGTGATGCGGATTCGCGTACTGGCGCTGGTGTCGTTGACCGCCGTGCTGGCGGGCTGCGGTCAGGGCGCGGAGATCACGCAGAACGCGGTGCCTCCGCAGCCGCCCGCCCCCGCCACGTCCGCCGCGCCACCGGCGCCGGAGGCGGGCACTTCGGTGGAGCTGTCCACCTCGCCGACCCTGGTGCAGATCCAGCAGCGCCGCCGGATGCTGGTCGGGGTCCGCATCGACGCCCCGCCCGCCTTCCTCAGCCGCGACCCGGCGGGCGGCTACCAGGGCTTCGACGCGGAGATCGCGCGCGATCTCGCCCAGCGCATCGGCCTGCAGCCCGGCGCCGTGCAGTTCCGGCGCCTGCCGCCGACGCAGCTGCGCGACGCGGTGCTGTCCGGTGACGTCGACCTGCTGCTCGGCGGCACGGCCGACGTCCCGCAGCTGGCCGCGGTCGGCCCGTACGTGATCACCGACTCCGAGCGGAACGTGGTGATCAAGGCCGACGACCAGCTGCTGGCCGAGGAGCTGCAGCGGATGCTCGACGCCGCCGTAGCCGACGGGTCATGGCAGCGCGCCTACGACGCGACCCTCGGCGCGGCCGGGATCGAGGCCCGCCCCGGTTCCTGATCCCGCGCCGCGAAGTGAGCTTGCCTGCTCTTCGGCGAAAAGCACGTGCCGATTCCGCGGCGGATGAGCAGACTCGAACCCGACGTCGCGTTCGACGACGGTGCGGTCCCGATCGGACTGCGCCGGTCGGACCGATCGATTACTTGCGAGGTGCAACCCGACCATGACCGATTCCGCGACAGCGGACGTCGCCCGCGGCACCACACCACCGCGGGCGCCAGTGCTGATAGGTGTGCTGGTCGTCTCGGCCTTTGTGATGATCCTCAACGAGACGATCCTGAGCGTCGCGCTGCGCGACCTCACCGTCGACCTCGAGGTCAGCACCACGACGGTGCAGTGGCTGACCAGCGGTTTCCTGCTGACCATGGCCGTGGTCATCCCGACCACGGGCTTCCTGCTGGAGCGGTTCACCCCGCGCCAGATCTTCCTGGCCGCCCAGTCGCTGTTCAGCGCGGGCACCCTGCTCAGCGCGCTCGCGCCGGGCTTCGAGGTGCTGCTGGTGGGCCGCGTCGTGCAGGCGTGCGGGACGGCGGTGATGGTGCCGCTGCTGATGACCTCGGTGATGCGCCTGGTCCCGGCCGACAAGCGCGGCGCGACGATGGGCACGATCACCATCGTGATCGCGGTGGCCCCGGCGATCGGCCCGACCATCGGCGGTGCGGTGCTGGGCTCGCTGGGCTGGCGCTGGATGTTCTGGATCGTGCTGCCTTTGGCGCTGCTCGCGCTGGCCATCGGCGCGGTCTGGATGCGCCTGGACAGCGAGACGCGGGCGGTGCCGCTGGACCTGTTCTCGGTGCTGCTGTCGGCGCTGGGCTTCGGCGGTCTGCTCTACGGCCTGTCCTCGATCGGTGAGTCCGGCGGGGAGCACCAGGTGGCGCCGTGGATCCCGATCGCGGTCGGCGTGGTCTCGCTGGCCGGGTTCGCGGCGCGGCAGATGCGCCTGCAGCGCCAGGACCGGGCCCTGCTGGACCTGCGCCCGCTGGCCAACCGCTCCTTCGGCATCGCGCTGCTGCTGAGCGCCCTGCTGTTCATGTGCCTGCTGGGGGCGGGCGCGATCCTGCTGCCGCTGTACCTGCAGACCGTCCTGCACGCGACGACGTTCGTCAGCGGTCTGGCGGTGCTGCCGGGCGGTCTGGTGCTGGGTCTGCTGGGGCGCCCGGTGGGCCGGTTGTTCGACCGGTTCGGCGCGCGCCCGCTGGTGATTCCGGGTGCGGCGGCCATGGCCGTGTCGCTGTGCCTGTTCGCCACCCTGGGCCCGGACTCGCCGCTGGCCGCGGTCATCGCGATCCACATCGTGCTCATGGGCGGCCTCGGCCTGATGATGACCCCGCTGATGACCGCGTCCCTGAGCGCGCTGCCCGACCACCTCTACTCGCACGGCAGCGCGATCCTGGCGACCCTCCAGCAGGTCGCGGGCGCGTTCGGCACGGCGGTGTTCGTCACCGTCTCCGCCCTGGCCAGCACCGGCACCTCCGGTGCCCCGGACGCGGCGGGGCTGCGCACGGCGTTCATCGTGGCCGGTGGCATCGGCGTGCTGGCGTTCGTGACGTCGCTGTTCGTCCGGACGCCGAACACCGCGCCGTCCGACGAGGCGGCGGAGGAACCCGGCAAGGAGCCGACCCCGGTGCACTGACCGGCACTCCGGCGAACGGCCCGCTCACCACGACCAGGTGAGCGGGCCGTTTCCGCTCTCAGCGCGCTTCGGCGAGCCGCTGCAGGCCGTCGAGCTGCCACTCCAGCTGCTGCTCGAAGGTCACCACCTCGGCCATCGGGTCCGGCTCGTTCAACCAGCGGATGTAGTGCGGGTACTCGCCGTCCGCCGCGATCCGCTCCAGGTAGGGCTGCGCGGCCTCGGCCAGCTCGGCGTCGGAGGTGAGCCCGGTGCGCTGGCGCATGGCGAGCTCCTCCAGCAGCGCGAGCCCGGAGCCGAAGACCTGCCCGAGGACCGTGTTGATGAACCCGACGCGGGCGGCAGCCGGGAGGCCGAGCTCCTCGACCGCGGCGAAGGCGGAGTCGTAGAGGCGCAGCGCGTTCGGGCCCAGCGGCGGGCGGCTGAACGCCAGCCGCGCGAACCACGGGTGCCGTTGCACCGCGGCCCACGCGGAAAGTCCCATCTCGCGAAGGCAGGCCCGCCAGTCGCCGGGCGGTGGCACGGTGATCTCGCCGTAGATCTCGTCGACCATCAGGTCGGTCAGCCCGTCCTTGCTGCCGACGTAGCGGTACAGCGCCATCGGGCTGCGCGAGCCGAGCCGGTTCGCGATGGCCCGCATCGTGATCTCGCCCGACGAGCTCTCGTCGGCCAGCGCGATCGCGGCGGCGACGACGCGTTCGCGGCTGAGCTGTTCGGTGGCCGGTGGGGGCGGCGGCTCGTCGAACCAGACCAGGCCGCCCGGTGGTTTAGCAGCGTTCATTTGCCACGGATGGTAGCCGGGTGTACAACGTACATCGTGAATGTACAAAGTACACGCGAGTGTCAGGTCCTGGTGGTGGGTGGCGGCCTGGTCGGTCTGACGACCGCGCTGGTCCTGCGCCACCACGGCGTCGACGTGACTCTCGTGGAGAAGCGCGCGACGACCTCGCCGCAACCCAAGGCCCGCCGGTTCCACGTGCGCAGCATGGAGATCTTCCGCGAGCTCGGGCTCGCCGAGACGGTCCGCGAGGCCGCGCGCGACCTCGCCGAGCACGACCGCATGGCGGTCGGGCGGACGCTCGTCGAAGCCCGGCAGCTGCCGCTGCGGCATCCCACCGGCTCGGCCGGGGAACCGATCGAGATCAGCCCGGAACTGCCCTGCCTGGTCGCCCAGGACGTGCTGGAACCGGTCCTGCGGCAGGCGGCCCAGGACGCCGGGGCGTGCGTGCGGTTCCGCACCGAGCTGACCTCGTTCGCCCAGGACGCCGACGGAGTCCGGGCCGAGCTGCACGACCACCGGACGGGGCGGAGCAGCCAGCTCCGGGCGTCTTTCGCGGTCGCCGCCGACGGCGCGCGCAGTCCGGTGCGATCCGCGCTCGGCATCGACCGCTCGGGTCGCGGCGCCGTCGGCGGGCCCAACGTCAACGTCTACTTCCACGCCGACCTGTCCGATGTGGTCCGCGGCCGGGAGTTCAACCTCTGCCAGCTGGAGCACCCGGCCGCACCGGGTGCGCTGGCCTCGGTGGACGGCCGGTTCCGGTGGGTGTTCATGGCGAGCGGGGGCGAGGTCGAGCGGGATTGGCCCGCGCTGCTGCGCACCGTGCTCGGCGTGCCCGCGCCCGACCTCGAAGTCCGCAGCGTCCTGCCCTGGCGACCGGAGATGCTGGTCGCCGACCGCTATTCGGACGGCCGGGTGCACCTGGCGGGGGACGCCGCCCACGTGATGCCGCCGTTCGCCGCGCTCGGCGCGAACACCGGCATCGCCGACGCGCACAACCTCGGCTGGAAGCTCGCCGCGGTGCTGTCCGGCGAGGCCGCGCCCGCGCTGCTGGACAGCTACGACGCCGAGCGGCGCCCGGCCGGGTGGTTCGCCGCCGACCAGTCGAGCCGACGGCAGCTGGACGTGACGGCCGAGCCCGACCCGACGCTGGCCGACCCGTTCGTGCTGGCCGCGGGCGGCTACCAGTACCCGGCCGGAGCGTTCGCGGACGGCCCGGTCGAGGTCGAACCGGTCACCGAGTTCGCCCCGGCCGGGCGGATCGCCACCCGCATCCCGCACCGCTGGCTCGATCCCGGCCTGTCCACCCTGGACATCGCGGGCCCGGGCTGGGCGCTCGCGGTGTCCGACGACCCGCGGCGCTGGGCGGCGAACGACCTCCCGGTCCACCGCCTGGACGCCGACTTCCTGGCTCCGGGGGAGGCGCTGCTGATCCGCCCCGACGACGTGATCGCCTGGCGCGGCACCGACCCCACCGCCCCCGCCGAGGTCCGCGAGAAGCTGCTGGCCGGGTGAACGCAAGAGCACCTCCGACCGGTGCGGCCGGAGGTGCTCTTCGCGGTGGCGGGGCTCAGTCGCCGGCGGTGGTCTCCGCCAGCGGCTTCGCGGCCGGGGCCAGCTGCCTGGTCTTCTTCGTCCGGCGGTTGCGCCGGTCCAGGTAGGTGGCGAACCACGTCAGCAGCAGGCACATCGAGATGTAGATCGCCGCCACCACCAGGCTCACCGGGATGATCGGCCGGTCCAGCGTCGGGATGCCGCCGAGGTAGCGCGCGTAGTACAGCAGCTCCTGGTAGGTGATCAGGAAGCCGAGCGCGCTGTCCTTGAGCAGCACCACCAGCTGGCTGACGATCGCGGGCAGCATCATGCGCACCGCCTGCGGCAGCACCACGGTCCGCATGACCTGGTTCTTGCGCATGCCGATCGAGTAGGCGGCCTCGGTCTGCCCCTTCGGCAGCGCGGCCACCCCGGCCCGGAACACCTCGGCCAGCACCGAGCCGTTGTACAGCGTCAGGCCGAGCACGACCGACCAGTACTGGCCGAAGTTCACGCCCAGCGCCGGCGCCGCGTAGTACAGGAAGAAGATCAGGATGACCAGCGGGATCGCGCGGAAGAGCTCCACGACCGCCCCGCACGGCACCCGGATCCAGGAGTGGTCGGAGAGCCGCCCGAGCGCGAACACCGCGCCGAACACCAGGGCCAGCACCGCACCCATCAGGAACGCCCGCACGGTGTTCCACAGCGCGCCGAGCAGCTCCAGCTGGATCTGCTCGTAGAGCAGCCACTCCCACTTGCTCGCGTCGAACTGCCCGGTCTGGTAGAAGCGCAGCACCACGTAACCCAGCAGGCCCAGCACCACGACCGTGCTGATGATGCTGATCAGCCGGTTGCGCGCGCGGGCGCGCGGACCGGGGGTGTCGAACAGGACGCTGCTCATCGGGACACGCTCCACCGTTTCTCGAAGCTGCGCTGCACCAGGGTCAGCGGGATGACCAGGATCAGGAACCCGACGGCGATCCAGATGAAGGCGTTGGTCGTCGGCTCACCCTGCTCGTTGAGGAACGGGATGACCGAGCCGACCTCGTTCACGCTGAACCCGGCCGCGACCGTGGTGTTCTTCAGCAGCGCGATCAGCACGCTGACCAGCGGCGGAACCGTGGCGCGGAACGCCTGCGGCAGGATCACGTTGGTCAGCGACTGGCCGAAGCCGAGCCCGATGGAGCGCGCCGCCTCGGCCTGCCCGACCGGGACGGTGTTGATCCCGGAGCGCAGCACCTCGCAGACGAACGCCGAGGTGTAGATCGTCAGCGCGATCACCGCGGCGGTGAAGAACGGGAACTGGATCAGCTCCAGCTTGGGGTAGGCGAAGACGAAGAAGAAGAACACCAGCGTCAGCGGGGTGTTGCGCAGCAGCGTCACGTACCCGGTGCCGACCGCCCGCAGCGCCGGGATCGGGCTGACCCGCAACGTGGCCAGGATCGTGCCCAGCACCAGCGAGCCCACCGCGGACAGCAGGAAGAGCTCGATGGTGCGCAGGAAACCCCTGGCGAGGACGTCGCCGTACTCCACCAAGATGTCGAACAATGCGTACTCCAGGAGGAATCGGATGCCCGGGGCTCGGTGCGGCCCCGGGCATCCGATGACGGATCAGTAGCGGTCCACCTTGGGGGGCTCGGCGGTGCTGCCCGACTTGCCGAGGGTCGCGTCGTAGACGCGCTTCCACTCGCCGCTGCTGGCCGCCTGCTCCAGGATGTCGTTGATCTTGCCGCGCAGCGCGGTGTCGTCGCGGGACAGGCCGACGCCGTAGGGCTCCTCGGAGAACGGCTTGCCGACGACTTTCAGCTTGTCCGGGTCCTGGGCCGCGTAGCCCTTGAGGATGGCGTCATCCGTGGTCACCGCGTCGATCTGGCCGTCCAGCAGCTGCTGCACGCACTCGGAGTAGCGCTGGAACTCGACGATGTTCTGCGGCTCGGTCAGCTGCTCGCTCTTGACCTTCTGGATCGGCGTCGACCCGGTCGCCGAGCAGACCTTCTTGCCCTTGATCGACTCCTTGCCGGTGATGTCGGTGTTGTCCGCGCGGACCAGCAGGTCCTGCCCGGCCAGGTAGTACGGCCCGGCGAACCCGACCTGCTCCTTGCGCTTGTCGTTGATCGTGTAGGTGCCGACGTAGTAGTCCACCTCGCCGGTGGAGATCGCCTGCTCGCGCGCGGTGGACGGGATCGGCTTGTAGTCGATCTGGGTGTTCGGGTCGAACCCGAGCTGCGCGGCGATCATCCGGGCGATCTCGATGTCGAAGCCGGAGTACTGGTTGGTCACCGGGTCGCGGAAGCCCAGCCCCGGCTGGTCCTCCTTGACGCCGATGGTGACCCTGCCCTTCTGCTTCATCCGGTCGAACGTCGGCGAACCCGCGACCTGCACGTTCTGCGCGACGTCCTGCTGGACCTGCTGGTCACCGCCGCCGGGCCCGCCCTCGCGGCCGCAGCCGGTCAGGGCCAGCGCCAGGGAGGCGGCCAGCACGGTCACCAACCGCATCTTCTTGGCTCGCATTACCTCTGCCTTTCTCCGCAGTGGGCAATCAGTGGGTGAGGATCTTGCCGAGGAAGTCCTTGGCGCGGTCGCTCTTCGGGTGGTCGAAGAACGCGTCCGGCTCGGCGTCCTCGACCACCTCGCCGTCGGCCATGAACAGCACCCGGTGCGCGGCCCGGCGCGCGAAGCCCATCTCGTGCGTGACGACCAGCATGGTCATGCCCTCGGCGGCGAGGTCGGTCATGACGTCCAGCACCTCGTTGACCATCTCCGGGTCCAGCGCCGAGGTCGGCTCGTCGAACAGCATCACCTTCGGCTTCATCGCCAGCGCCCGCGCGATCGCGACGCGCTGCTGCTGGCCGCCGGAGAGCTGCGCCGGGTACTTCTCGGCCTGGTTGGCGATGCCGACCCGCTCCAGCAGCTGCAGGGCGGTGTCCCGCGCCGCGTCCTTGCTCTGCTTGCGGACCTTGACCGGCCCCAGCGTGACGTTCTCCAGGATCGTCTTGTGCGCGAAGAGGTTGAACTGCTGGAACACCATGCCGACGTCGGCGCGCAGCTCGGCCAGCGCCCGGCCCTCGGCGGGCAGCGGGACCCCGTCGATCTCGATGCGACCCGAGTTGATCGGCTCCAGCCGGTTGATCGCCCGGCACAGCGTCGACTTGCCGGAACCGGAGGGGCCGAGGACCACCACGACCTGCCCGCGGGGGACTTCCAGGTCGATCTCCCGCAGCACGTGCAAGGAACCGAAGTACTTGTCGACCGCGGACATCCGGATCATCGGAGTGTCCGTGGAAGCTGCGGTCATGCGAACTCCTGAACGCATCAAAGTGGATTCGTTGGCCGAAACCTAAGCCTCATTCGGGGGATAGTCCAGACGGAACGGACCAAGCGATGTTGCAACTAGGTTACGCTCCGCAGTCGCTTTTCGTGGGTGATCACTGACGCTCGGTAGTCGAACCGGGCAGGGCGTGCGCGCCGGGCGGGTGAATCCGCGATCTGACCAGGCGCTACCGTGGAACGGTGAGCACGAGGACGTACGAGATCCGCACCTTCGGCTGCCAGATGAACGTGCACGATTCGGAGCGGCTCGCGGGCATGTTGGAGGACGCCGGGTACGTGCGCGCCGGTTCGGGCGACGCCGACGTGGTCGTGTTCAACACCTGCGCGGTGCGGGAGAACGCGGACAACCGCCTCTACGGCACGCTCGGCCACATGCGCCCGGCCAAGGACCGCAACCCGAACATGCAGATCGCGGTGGGCGGCTGCCTGGCGCAGAAGGACCGGGACACGATCGTCAAGCGCGCCCCGTGGGTGGACGTCGTGTTCGGCACCCACAACCTCGGCTCGCTGCCGACGCTGCTGGAGCGCGCCCGGCACAACGACGAGGCCGAGGTCGAGATCCTCGAAGCGCTCGACGTCTTCCCCTCCACGCTGCCCGCCCGCCGCGAGTCGGCCTACTCCGGCTGGGTGTCGGTGTCGGTCGGCTGCAACAACACCTGCACCTTCTGCATCGTGCCTGCGCTGCGCGGCAAGGAGAAGGACCGCCGTCCCGGCGAGATCCTCGCCGAGGTGCAGGCGCTGGTGTCCGAGGGCGTGCTCGAGGTGACGCTGCTGGGGCAGAACGTCAACGCCTACGGCGTCGAGTTCGGCGACCGCTTCGCGTTCGGCAAGCTGCTGCGCTCCTGCGGCGAGATCGAGGGCCTGGAGCGGGTCCGCTTCACCTCGCCGCACCCGCGCGACTTCACCGACGACGTGATCGAGGCGATGGCGGAGACGCCGAACGTCTGCCCGCAGCTGCACATGCCGCTGCAGTCCGGCTCCGACCGGATCCTCAAGGCGATGCGCCGCTCCTACCGCTCCGAGCGGTACCTGAACATCCTGCGCAACGTGCGCGAGGCGATGCCCGACGCGGCGATCACCACCGACATCATCGTCGGCTTCCCCGGCGAGACCGAGGAGGACTTCGAGGCGACGATGGAGGTCGTCCGGCAGGCCCGGTTCTCCAGCGCGTTCACCTTCCAGTACTCCAAGCGGCCCGGCACCCCCGCCGCGGACCTGCCCGACCAGCTGCCCAAGGAGGTCGTCCAGCAGCGCTACGACCGGCTGGTCGAGCTGCAGAACGAGATCTCCTGGGAGGAGAACAAGAAGCTCGTCGGCCGCCCGGTGGAGCTGCTGGTCGCCGAGGGCGAGGGGCGCAAGGACGCGGAGACCCACCGGCTCTCCGGCCGGGCCCGCGACGGGCGGCTGGTGCACTTCACCCCGACCGGCGCCGTCGACCGCGAGGTCCGGCCCGGCGACGTCGTGCACACCACCATCACCCGCGCCGCCCCGCACCACCTGGTCGCCGACACCGACATCAGCTCGCACCGGCGCACCCGGGCGGGCGACCACTGGGAGGAGGGCGTGCGGCCGAAGACCTCGGGCGTGACGCTCGGCCTGCCGTCCTTCGGGGCACCGGCCCCGCAGCCGATCGCGGAACAGGGATGTGCGTGTTGAGCGGAGTGCAGGACGTGATGATGAGCGACGCCAAGAGCGAGCGGCCGCAGTCGGCTCTGCTCCGCCGCATCGACCCGGGCGCCCGAGCGCTGGTGATCGCCTCGGTGATGCTGGTGCTGGTCCTGTCCTCGCTGCTGCCCTGGGCCGGTGACGCCGCGGGCTGGGAGGTGCTGACCGGTCAGGCGGACCCGGCGCTCAAGATCGGCCTGCTGCCGTGGCTGTTCGCGCTCAACTCCACGATCGTCGGCCTGGGCGTCGGCGCGCTGGCGCTGATCACCCGCCGCTGGGTGTTCGCCTTCGTCGCGGCGATGGCCGGGATGGTGGTGTCCTTCGAGGGCGTGATCGCGATCTGGTCCCGCCAGACCAGCGGCCAGCACGGCCCGGCGCTCGGCCTGATCCTCGCGGCGGTCTGCATGATCGTCCTGGCCGTCCAGTGGATGAAGATCATCTGGACCCGCGACTGATCCTCGCAACGTGAAAGGGCCCCTCCGACGCGTCGGAGGGGCCCTTCGCTTCGGGGCCTGCGCGCCGCCGCGTGACGGCGCGAGCCCGCGGCTACCGGCTGGCGATCGCCTGCTCCGCAGCCGCCAGCCACTCCCGCCACTGGTCGGCCTGCTCCTGCGCCTTCTTCGCGCGGCGCTCGTCGCCCGCGGCCCGCGCCTTCTCGGCCTGCGCCTCGAACTGCTCGACCCGCTCGCGGAACTGGTCGACCCGGGCCTGCGCCTCCGGGTCGGTGCGCCGCCACTGCTGGTCCGCGGCGGCGCGGACCTTGTCGCCCACCGCCCGCAGCCGACCCTCCAGCTCGCGCATCCGCTCGCGCGGCACCTTGCCGATCTCGTCCCACCGCTCCTGGATGCGGTGCAGGTGCGCTTGGGCGGCCTTGAGGTCGGCGGACGGGTCGATCTGCTCGGCCTCGACGAGCAGCTCCTCCTTCAGCTTCGCGTTCGCGGCGAACTCGGCGTCGCGCTCGGAGAACGCCTCCGAGCGGCGGCTGAAGAACCGGTCCTGCGCGGCGCGGAACCGCTGCCACAGCGCCTCGTCGCTGTCCTTGGGCGCGCGCCCGGCCGCCTTCCACTCCGCCATCAGCTGCTTGTAGCGGTTCGCCGTTTCGCCCCAGTCGGTCGACTCGGTCAGCGACTCGGCCTCCTCGACGAGTTCCTGCTTGCGGGCCTTGGACGCCGCGCGCTGCCGGTCGAGCTCGGCGAAGTGCGAGCCCCGGCGGCGGCTGAACGCGTCGCGCGCCTTGGAGAACCGCCGCCACAGCTGCTCGTCGGTCTTCCGGTCGACCCCGCGGACCTTCTTCCACTCCTCGAGGATCTCCCGCAGCCGGTCGCCCGCGCTCTTCCAGTGCGTGGCCTCGGCGGCGATCTGCTCGGCCTCGGCGACCAGCGCCTCCTTGCGCGCGATGGCGTCCGCGCGGGCCTGCTCCTTCTCGTGCTTCGCGCCTTCGACCGCCCGCTCGGCCCGCGCCAGCAGGTGCTCGATCCGGGCGGCCAGCGCCGCCAGGTCGCCCACCACCGCAGCGTCGGCCAGCGACTCGTGGAGGTGCTTGGCGCTGGTCAGGGTGTGCTTCGGGTCGCCGGCGCGGGAGCTCAACCGGGTCTCCAGCAGCTCGACCTCGGTGAGCAGGTCGTCGAACTTGCGGGCGTAGAGGGCCAGGCCCTCGGCGGCGTCACCGGCCTGCCAGGAGCCGATCGCCCGCTCGCCGTCGGCGGTGCGGACGTAGACCGTGCCGTCGGCGTCCACCCGGCCCCACTTGGTGGGATCGCTGGACGCGGTCGGTACCGCGGGCGCGGCCGTGGTTGACCCGGTGGTGCCGGTGGTCGAGTCCTCGGTCGCCTTGTTCGCGACCGGCTCGGGGGTCGTGTCCTGGTGCGTCATGGCCGGCTTCCTCCTTGCGTGCCCGCTCCGATGCCCGTGCCAGGCACGGGCGCCCCGCGTGGACGGGGCCCAGCAAGCGGCGACCCGAACCCATCGGCGGTCCGGCCTCCGCTGGCGCATTCAAACAGGTCAGGGCGCGAATCGGTACTCCGTCGCGAAATCGACGCGCCGGAGCAGCGGCGAACCTCGGCGCGCGGCCTCCGCAGCGATCCTGTGACCTGCACGGCTTCATTGTCATCAAGCACCTGTTCGGGTGCAGCGGGCAGGGGTGGACAAGCTCGTGTCGCCGCCGGTCGCGGCTCCCCGCTCCGTCCCATCCGCCAGTGCCTCTACCGTGCACAGATGTGATCACCTGTGTCGCTGTGGTGCCGTACCCGCCGTTGCTGGTCCCCGCGCTGACCGTGCGCGCCGACGCGGAAACCGCGCGGTTGCGGGGCGCCTGTTCGCGCGCCGTGTCCAGTCTGACTGAATGTGCAGCCGAATGGGTGGCCGTTGGCGCAGATCGGTCCGGACCGACCGTGCTCGGCCCGGACTCCGCGGGCACCTTCGAGGGGTTCGGCGCGGACGTCCGGGTGACGTTGGGCGGCACCGCGCCGACGGACCCGGCGCTCCCGCTCCCGGCCCTGATCACCGGTCTGCTGCGCGAGCAGGCCGGTGCCAGGTCCGCCTCGGTGCGCCTGCTCGCCCCGGACACCCCGGCGGAGGAGAGCCGACGGCTCGGCGAGTCGCTGGCGGCGGAGTCCACCGGCCTGCTGGTCCTGGCGGACGGCACCAACTGCTCGGACGAGCGCTCGCCCCACCCGCCCGACGAACGCGCCGGACAGCTCGACGAGCAGATCCGCACGGCGCTGGCCGAGGTCGACACCAACCGCCTGCGGGACCTGGACCCCCGGCTGTGCGCCGAGCTCGGCGTCGAGGGCCGCGCCGCGCTCCAGGTGCTGCCGGGAGTCGTGGCGGCCAGCGGCGGAACCTGGCGCGGCGAGCTCCTGTACTCGGCGACCCCGCACGGCGTCACCTACCACGTCGCGACCTGGACCCGGCAGCCCTGACCGCAGGCCGATGGGGAGGAACTAGGGTCGAGGGGTGCAGTGCCTTCCCCACCTGGTGGCGATCGTCGGTCCCACCGCCACCGGCAAGTCGGACCTGGCCGTGGAGCTCGCGCAGGACATCGGCGGCGAAGTGATCAACGCCGATGCCATGCAGCTCTACCGGGGGATGGACATCGGCACCGCCAAGCTCACCGAGGCCGAGCGCCGGGGCGTCCCGCACCACCTGCTCGACGTCCTCGACGTCACCGAGACCGCGTCGGTCGCGGCCTACCAGCGGCACGCCCGCGCCGCCGTCGAGGACGTCCTCGCCCGGAACCGCACCCCGATCCTGGTCGGCGGTTCCGGGCTCTACGTGCAGGCCGTGATCGACGACCTCACCTTCCCCGGCACCGACCCGGAGGTCCGGCGCAAGTACGAGGCGGAGCTGGCGCAGGTCGGCCCCGCCGCGCTGCACCGGCGGCTGGCGGAGCTGGACCCGGCGGCCGCCGCGGCGATCCTGACCAGCAACGGGCGGCGCATCGTGCGGGCGCTGGAGGTCATCGAGATCACCGGCGAGCCGTTCTCGGCGAACCTGCCGACGCCCGGGCCGCCGCGCTACGGAGCGGTGCTGCTGGGCCTGGACCGCCCGGTCGAGGCCCTCGACGAGCGCGTCGACCTGCGCGTCACCCGCATGTTCGACGCCGGGCTGGTCGAGGAGGTCCGCCACCTGGAGAAGGTCGGGTTGCGCGAGGGGCGCACCGCCAGCCGCGCCCTCGGCTACCAGCAGGTCCTGGCCGAGCTCGACGGGGACGAGGACATGGCGGCCGCCGCGGCCGAGACCGCGAAGCTGACCCGACGCTTCGTCCGGCGGCAGCGCTCCTGGTTCCGCCGCGACGACCGGATCCGCTGGTTCGACGCCGCCGACCCGGCCCTGGCCTCCGACGTCCGGGCCGCGCTCGCTCCGTAGACTTGCCCCGTGCGCACTTCCCAGGGGCCCGAGTTCATCAAGGGCCACGGCACCCAGAACGACTTCGTCATCCTGCCCGACGCGGACGGTGAGCTGGAGCTGACCGACGAGCGGGTGCGGGCGCTGTGCGACCGCCAGCGCGGTCTGGGGGCCGACGGCGTGCTGCGCGTGGTCCGGGCCGGTGCCCTGCCGGACGCCCCGGCCGACGTCCCGGCGGACGTGTGGTTCATGGACTACCGCAACGCCGACGGTTCGATCGCCGAGATGTGCGGCAACGGCGTGCGGGTGTTCGTCCGCTACCTGGTCGACGCCGGGCTGGCCACCGCCGGTGAGCTGCCGGTCGGCACCCGCGCGGGCGTGCGACCGGTCCGGATCCGCGATGACGGGCAGGTCACCGTCGACATGGGGGTGGCGAAGATCTTCGGCGAGTCCACCACCAGCGTCTCCGGCCGCACCTTCCACGGCGTCGCCGTCGACGTCGGCAACCCGCACCTGGCCTGCGTGAGCGACGCCGAGCTGGCCGACCTCGACCTGACGACCCGGCCGCCGCACGACCCGGACCTGTTCCCGAACGGCGCGAACGTCGAGTTCGTCCGGCCGCTGGACGACGACCACGTGCAGATGCGGGTGTACGAGCGCGGGGTGGGCGAGACCCGCTCGTGCGGGACCGGGACGGTCGCCGCGGCGGCGGCAGCGCTGCGCGCGGCCGGTGCGGACACCGGGCGTCGCGTGGTGCACATCCCGGGCGGCACCGTCGAGGTGGAGATCACCTCGTCGACCGCCACGCTCACCGGACCGGCCGTCCTGGTCGCCCGCGGTCACCTCGATCCGACCTGGTGGCGGGCCGCGTAGGTCCCGGACGGGTTCTGCCGGGCAGGGCCGGTCCGAGCCGGAGGTCCGTCCCCGGGGTGGTCCGGATCAGCCCCGAGCGGATGCGGCCGTAGGTGGTGTCACACGGGCGCAAACGGGTCACCGCCGGTTCGAGGCGTGAAAATGAGTCGCGGACCGTGGGACAATGGCCTTGATATGAAGAATTCTTTGACCTGGTCCGCCGAGCTCGACCACGACGTGGTCGAAGGCGACGAATACGAACCCATTCCGTCTGCCGAGCCGTCCACGGGTGAGATGGAGCTCGCCGAGCGCGCGTCGCTGCGGCGGATCGCCGGGCTGTCCACCGAGCTCGCGGACATCACCGAGGTCGAATACCGCCAGCTCCGCCTGGAGCGGGTGGTGCTGGTCGGCGTCTGGACCGATGGCGACGCCGAGCACGCCGACGCCTCCCTGGCCGAGCTGGGCCGACTGGCCGAGACGGCCGGTTCGGAGGTGCTGGAGGGCATCATCCAGCGCCGCGACCGGCCGGATCCCGGCACCTACATCGGCTCCGGCAAGGTGCGCGAGCTCCGCGACATCGTGGCCGCGACCGGCGCCGACACCGTGATCTGCGACGGTGAGCTCTCGCCCGGCCAGCTGCGCCAGCTGGAGGAGAAGCTGAAGGTCAAGGTGGTCGACCGGACCGCCCTGATCCTGGACATCTTCGCCCAGCACGCCCGCTCCAAGGAGGGCAAGGCGCAGGTCGAGCTGGCCCAGCTGCAGTACTTCCTGCCGCGCCTGCGCGGTTGGGGCGAGACGATGTCCCGGCAGGCCGGTGGCCGGGCCGGGGCCAACGGCGGTGTCGGTACCCGCGGTCCTGGTGAGACCAAGCTGGAGACCGACCGGCGGCGCATCCACAAGCGGATCAGCAAGCTCCGCAAGGAGCTGGCCGCGATGCGCACGGTGCGCGGCACCAAGCGGGGACGCCGGGAGGCCAACGAGGTGCCGGGCGTGGCCATCGCCGGTTACACCAACGCGGGCAAGTCCAGCCTGCTCAACGCGCTGACCGGTGCCGGTGTGCTGGTGGAGGACGCGCTGTTCGCCACCCTGGACCCCACCACCCGGCGGTCCACCACCCCGGACGGGCGTGCCTACACGCTGACCGACACGGTCGGTTTCGTGCGCCACCTGCCGCACCAGCTGGTCGAGGCCTTCCGCTCCACGCTGGAGGAGGTCAGCGGCGCGGACCTGCTGGTTCACGTCGTGGACGGCTCCGAGGCCTCGCCGCACGAGCAGGTCGCTGCGGTGCGCGAGGTGCTCAGCGAGATCGCGGACGAGCACGAGTCGGGGATGCCGCCGGAGCTGCTGGTGGTGAACAAGATCGACTCAGTGGACGAGACGCGCATCGCCGAGCTGCGCCGGTTGCTGCCAGACGCGATCTTCGTGTCCGCGCACAGCGGTGTCGGCGTGCCGGAGCTGCGCGAGGTCATCGCCGACCGGCTGCCCCGACCGGACGTGTTCGTCGACGCGCTGGTGCCCTACACCCGCGGCGAGCTCGTCGCGCGCGTGCACGCGGAGGGCGAGGTCGTCGACGAGGAGCACACCCCGGACGGCACGCGGCTCCGCGCCAAGGTCCTGCCCGACCTGGCCAGCGCGCTGGAGCCGTTCACCGGGAAGGGGTGAGCGCGGCCGGTGAGCCCCTCGCGTCCTGGTCGGCTGCCGTGGTGCGGCGCCTGACGTGCCGCGATCACGGCAGCGGTCGCGCTTCCGGACCCACCTGAGCAGCTGGCCCCGCCAGGCCCGCTCCGCAGGCCGCGGTTGGCGGAGCCTCGGTGCGGTCGTGGCCGTGCTGCTGGTGGCGTCGGGTACCGCCGCGGCGTCGCCAGCAGCCGCGCAGCTGCCCGAACCGGCCGAGGAGTGCCGTGTCCAGGACGAGCGGTTGGACGAGCTCTCCGGCCTGGCCTCCGACGGCCGCGCCTGGTACGCGGTCAACGATGGCGGCCGGTCGCTGCGGGTTCACGTCCTCGACCCGTCGGACTGCTCGGTCCGCGACGTCCGCACGGCGTCGAACGACCCGTTCGACGTGGAAGATCTCGCGCTGGGCCACGACGGCTCGCTGTGGCTGGCCGACATCGGGGACAACCGTCGCCGCCGGGACACCGTCGCCCTGCACGTGATGCCGCCGGGCGGCGGTGTCGCGCTGTACCGGTTGTCCTACCCGGACGGCGCGCACGATGCGGAGGCGCTGCTGCTCGACCGGGCGGGCGTGCCCTTCATCGTCACCAAGGAACCGCTGGGGACGGCCGGTGTCTACCGCCCGGCCCAACCGCTGGACACCGAGCGGACCGTGCCGCTGGAACGCGTCGGTTCGGTGTCGCTGCGCGCCACCGAGACCCCGGGCGGTCCGCTCTCCCGCGCGTTCAGCACGACCCTGGTGACCGGGGGAGCGGTCAACCACGACGGCACGGCCGTCGCGATCCGCACCTACACCGACGTCTACCTCTACAGCGCACCGGATGGTGATGTGGTGGCCGCGCTCCAGCGAGAACCACTGCGCATCGCGCTGCCGAACGAGCGGCAGGGCGAAGCCATCGCCTGGGAGCCCGACGGCTCCCTGCTGTCCGCGTCCGAGGGGAGCGAACCGGTCCGCCGCATCCCGGGCGCGGCGAAACTCCTGACCGAGACCAGTGCCGCCCCGCCGGACGGCGATGTGCCGAACCCGCAGCCCGCCGGTCAGACCGAGCCCGCTTCCGGGAGCAGCACGACGACCGGCCAGGCGCCGCTGTTCGCCGCGGTGCTGGCCGGGCTGATCGTCTTCCTCGCGGGCCGACTGCGCCGCAACCGCTGACCGGGAGCTGCCGGTGCCAGCGTTGCTCGGCGCCGCGGGAAGATCTGCGGCAGGACCGCGTCAGAGTCGGCGCAGGACCGCGACCACCTTGCCGAGGATCGCCGCGTCGTCGCCCAGGATCGGCTCGTACGCGGGGTTGTGCGGCAGCAGCCAGACGTGCTCGTCGGTGCGCTTGAAGGTCTTCACCGTCGCTTCGCCCTCGATCATCGCGGCCACCACGTCGCCGTTCTCGGCGTCCGGCTGCTGGCGCACCGCGACCCAGTCCCCGTCGGTGATGGCGAGGTCCACCATGGAGTCGCCGACGACCTTGAGCAGGAACAGCGTCCCGTCGCCGACGATCTCCTTCGGCAGCGGGAAGACGTCCTCGATCGACTCCTCGGCCAGGATCGGACCGCCGGCCGCGATGCGGCCCACCACCGGCACGTAGGCGGGCTTGGTCTGCCTGGCCCCCTCCAGCTCCGGCTCACCGCCGACCAGCACCCCGACCGTGCGCGGCCGGTGCGGGTCGCGGCGCAGGTAGCCCTTCCGCTCCAGCACGCGGAGCTGGTAGGCCACCGACGAGGTCGAGGTGAGCCCGACGGCGTCACCGATCTCGCGGACGCTGGGCGGGTAGCCGTGCTCCCGCATCCACTTGCGGATGGCCTCCAGCACCCGGAGCTGCCGATCGCTCAGCTCCTCGGCTCCGCTGGCCTGTTCGGGCAGGGAGTGCACGTCGGCCTGGGAGTCCTCGACGTCGTGTACCCGGCCCTTGATCGAGCCGGTCGCATTGCTCGCCACCGCTGCCTCCTGTCCGTGTGTACTGCGGTGCTGATCGCGGGCGCCGTTCGACCCGCTCGGTTTCCACAGTAGACGCGCGAAACGCAGAGATCAAACACCTGTTCGAGTTAATTTTCGCCCCGGGTGTCGCGCTGCGGGGTACTCCTGGTACACAATCGCACGCAGGTTCGATCGAACACCTATTCGATCATGGTTCGCGGTGCGGGAGGCGGCATGACCACGTTCATCGATGCGGCGGGGCGGACGCGCCAGGTCGAGCGGCGGTCGGCCGCCCGGCGGGCGGCGGAGCCGGTCGAGATGATCCGGCCGCGGGGCGGCGGGCGGAGGGTGCCGGGCCGGGTCGTGCCGCGCGCGGCGCAGCCGACGGCGGCCGCGTGCGACCGGGCGCGCCGGAGCGGCGAGTGGCTTTGGTTGACCTCGGTGGCGATCTTCACCTTCCTCATTGTCATGCTGGTGGGGCTGTTCGGGTTCCGCGACGCGCCGATGACGGGCGGCACCACGCTGATCGAGGTTCGAGCGGGTGACACTCTGTGGGGGATCGCCGACCGGGTGGCGCCGGACAGCGACCCGCGGGCGGTGGTGGCCCGGATCGCGGAGCTCAACGGGCTCGACGCGGCGACCGTCGAGACCGGTCGGCTGCTGGTGGTCCCGGTGTCCGGTTGATCCTCCCGGGAGGGCGGTGCGGATCGCTCGTGCTCGGCGACCTGGGGTTTTCGGGCGCGGCGCGGGAGAGGGCGGGCGGCGACGCTCCGAAGGTCGTCCCGAGTTTGCGTCGCGATACGGCGCGGTTTAGAGTCGACCACAACATCTAGTAGTTACGTCCGTGTATTTAGTCCACAGGTTGGGCTTGTAAGGTGTTCGCGCACCCACGGAGTGTGAGTGGTCGTCGGCTGCCGCGAGGCGGGCGGCGGCGTACGGGGGAAGGGGGGTGAGTGCCGGTGCGGTGCCCATTCTGTCGCGGGGAGGACTCCCGGGTCGTCGATTCGCGCGAGGTCGAGGAAGGCCAGGCGATCCGGCGCAGGCGATCGTGCTCGACGTGCGGTCGGCGCTTCACGACCATCGAGGAACTGGTGCTGTCGGTGGTCAAGCGCTCCGGCGTCACCGAACCCTTCAGCCGGGAGAAGGTGGTGCGCGGCGTGCGCCGCGCGTGCCAGGGCCGCCCGGTCGAGGAGGACGCGCTGCAGCAGCTCGCGCACCAGGTGGAGGAGACCGTCCGGTCGCTCGGGGTGGCCGAGCTGCCCAGCCACGAGGTCGGCCTGGCCATCCTCGGTCCGCTGCGCGAGCTGGACGAGGTCGCCTACCTGCGCTTCGCCAGCGTGTACCGGGCGTACTCCTCGGTGGAGGACTTCGAGAAGGAGATCGCCGACCTGCGCGCGGCTCGAGCGGCCGCGCAGGCCGGTGCGGAGAGCGACCGTGAGTAAGGCTCGCCGGCGCGCGGTTCGCCGCGGAGCCGGAAACGCAAGACGTCAGCCGACGTCCCAGCCAGGGGCGCGGCTGGAAGGACAGCCACGACCGAACCGGACGGGGAGCCCGGACGGGGCCGACCAAGCACGACGAGCGAGTGACAAGGAAGAGGGTCAGGTCATGACAGAGACCGTCGGTAGCCCGGCCGGCGCAGCGGGGGAGCCGGAAGCAGGTGTCCGCGAGGGCATCCGGGTGCAGCGCGTCTACACCACGGAGGGGGTGCACCCGTACGACGAGGTCAAGTGGGAGCGCCGCGACGTGGTGATGACCAACTGGCGGGACGGGTCGGTCAACTTCGAACAGCGCGGTGTCGAGTTCCCCGACTTCTGGTCGCTGAACGCGGTCAACATCGTCACCAGCAAGTACTTCCGCGGTGCGGTGGGCACCGACGACCGGGAGAGCAGCCTCCGGCAGCTCATCGACCGGGTGGTCAAGACCTACGTCGCCGCCGGTGTCGAGCACGGCTACTTCGCCAGCGACGCGGACGCGGAGATCTTCGAGCACGAGCTGACCTGGATGCTGCTGCACCAGGTGTTCAGCTTCAACTCGCCGGTGTGGTTCAACGTCGGCACCAGCTCGCGCCAGCAGGTGTCCGCCTGCTTCATTCTGTCCGTCGACGACACCATGGAGTCGATCCTCGACTGGTACAAGGAAGAGGGCCTGATCTTCAAGGGCGGATCCGGCGCCGGGCTGAACCTGTCCCGCATCCGCTCCTCGCGCGAGCTGCTGTCCTCGGGCGGCACCGCGTCCGGTCCGGTTTCGTTCATGCGCGGTGCGGACGCCTCGGCGGGCACCATCAAGTCCGGCGGTGCGACCCGCCGCGCGGCGAAGATGGTCGTGCTGGACGTCGACCACCCGGACATCGAGGAGTTCATCGAGACCAAGGCGCGCGAGGAGCACAAGATCCGCGCGCTGCGCGACGCCGGTTTCGACATGGACCTCGGCGGCGCCGACTCCAACTCGGTGCAGTACCAGAACGCGAACAACTCGGTGCGCGTCTCCGACGAGTTCATGCGCGCGGTGGAGAGCGACGGCAAGTTCGGCCTGCGCGCCCGCACCACCGGTGAGGTGCTGGACTCGGTCCAGGCCCGCGACCTGTTCCGCAAGATGGCGAAGGCCGCCTGGGAGTGCGCCGACCCGGGCATCCAGTACGACGACACGATCAACGACTGGCACACCTCGCCGGAGACCGGTCGGATCACCGCGTCCAACCCGTGCTCGGAGTACATGCACCTGGACAACTCCAGCTGCAACCTGGCCTCGCTGAACCTGCTGAAGTTCCTGCGCGACGACCTGACCTTCGACGCGGAGCTGTTCGAGAAGACCGTCGAGTTCGTCATCACCGCGATGGACATCTCGATCTCCTTCGCGGACTTCCCGACCGAGTCGATCGGCGTCACCACCCGCAAGTTCCGCCAGCTGGGCATCGGCTACGCCAACCTGGGCGCGCTGCTGATGGCCACCGGTCACGCCTACGACTCCGACGGCGGCCGGGCGCTGGCGGCGGCGATCACCTCGCTGATGACCGGTACCGCCTACAAGCGGTCGGCCGAGCTGGCCGGTGTGGTCGGCCCGTACGAGGGCTACGCGCGCAACGCCGAGGCGCACCAGCGCGTGATGCGCAAGCACGCCGCGGCCAACGACCTGATCCGCACCTACCACCACAACGACGCCACCGTGCACAAGCTGGCGACGAAGGTGTGGCAGGACGGCCTGGAGATCGGTGCCCGCAACGGCTGGCGCAACGCGCAGGCGTCGGTGCTGGCCCCGACCGGGACCATCGGCCTGATGATGGACTGCGACACCACCGGCATCGAGCCCGACCTGGCGCTGGTCAAGTTCAAGAAGCTGGTCGGCGGCGGCTCCATGCAGATCGTCAACCAGACGGTGCCGCGGGCGCTGCAGGCCCTGGGCTACCAGGACGAGCAGATCGAGGCGGTCGTCGAGTACATCGCCGAGCACGGCCACGTGGTCGACGCGCCGGGCCTGCGCCCGGAGCACTACGAGGTCTTCGACTGCGCGATGGGCGAGCGCTCGATCGCCCCGATGGGCCACGTGCGGATGATGGCCGCGGTGCAGCCGTTCATCTCGGGCGCGATCTCCAAGACGGTCAACATGCCGGAGTCGGCGACCGTCGAGGAGGTCGAGCAGCTCTACTTCGAGGGCTGGAAGCTGGGCCTGAAGGCGCTGGCGATCTACCGCGACAACTGCAAGGTGGGTCAGCCGCTGTCGGCGGGCAAGGGCGACAAGGCCGAGAAGGAGAAGGAGGTCGAGAAGCAGATCGAGTACCGCCCGGTCCGCAAGCGGCTTCCGAAGAAGCGGCCGAGCCAGACGGTCTCGTTCACCGTGGGCGGTGCCGAGGGCTACCTGCACGCCGGTTCGTACCCGGACGACGGCCTGGGCGAGATCTTCGTCAAGCTGGGCAAGCAGGGTTCGACCCTGGCGGGTGTCATGGACGCCTTCTCAATGTCGATCTCGGTGGGTCTGCAGTACGGCATCCCGCTGGAGTTCTACGTCTCGAAGTTCCAGAACCTGCGCTTCGAGCCGGCCGGGATGACCGACGACCCGGACGTCCGGATGGCCAGCAGCGTCCTCGACTACCTGTTCCGCCGCCTGGCGCTGGACTACCTGCCCTACGAGAAGCGCGCCCAGCTGGGCATCTTCACCGCCGATGAGCGGGAGGCGCAGGTCAACGGCACCGAGGTGGTCCCGGCCGAGCAGCCGAGCGAGGTCCACCTGGACACCCTGCGCTCCACCGTGGACTACTCGAAGGAGGAGAAGTCCGAGGAAGCGCCGCGCGCGGGCAGCTCGACCGAGCTCCTGGAACTGCGCCTGGGCAAGGCGGCGGACGCCCCGCTGTGCATGACCTGCGGCACCAAGATGCGCCCGTCGGGCTCGTGCTACCTCTGCGAGGGCTGCGGCTCCACCTCCGGCTGCAGCTGAGCCGGAACCAGCTGAGCACTCCGAAAGAGTGAGCACCTGAAGCGAAGGTGCAGCAGGAAGGGGAGTCGGCCACCGGTCGGCTCCCCTTCCTGCATTTCCAGACTCGGACTGCTGGGCGGAGGGACAAGCTGGACCTCCGTCGAAAACTCGGTGGCGAGGATGGTGTCGCGGCGTGGATGCTGGTGAGATGGCAAGTCAGCTCAGCCAGCTCGTCCTGCGGATCGTCGTCCCCGAACTCGGGTCGGACGGGACGGCCGAGGTGCGGCCGATCGTCGACGGGGTGGACGTCGTCGCCGCCGGTTTGCCGAAGGAGCCGGCTGAGTCTCCGCGGACGCTGCTGGGGGCGGACGCTCCGCTCGTGGCGACCGCTGAGCCACGTGAGGTCCGCTTGGCGGAGGCCGTGTGCACCGAAGGGTGCTGCGGTGCGTTGTACGTGACGATTCGACGCGATGGCGAGCACGTCGTCTGGTCCGACTGGCGTGATCCCGACTCTCCGGGTACTGCCTTGCCCGAATTCCGGTTCGATGCGCAGCAGTACCAGGCTGAGGTCGACCGGGCCAGCGCGGATCGAAGCTGGGAGTGGCGTGCCTGCACCGTGGCGCGGTTGCTGCAGTGCGAGCTCGAGCGTCAGACCGAATGGTTCGAGCGGTGGGATTGCCGACTCGTCGGTGTGCATTCCTACCCCTCGAGCAGGGCTTGGTTCACGTTCTACTTCTCCCACCCGCGCCGGGCTGGCAGGGACGATCCGTGGTTGCAGTTCCGGATCGTGCGGAGGGTTTCGCCCGCAGACCCGGAAACCGAGGCGGCTGAGATTCTCGAACGCCTGCTGGCGAGAGATCCGCGCGAAATCGCCGAGGTGTGCGGTGGCACGGAGGAATGGGCGGAACAGCTCGGGTATCGCTGGCCGCGGTAGTGCATTGCTTCCTACCAGCTGCGAAGTTTGCGCCGACGACAGGCGGTTCGCGTCCTTGACGTGCGTATCCCGTTCCACATCGGACCGGGTGTCTCCACCTGAAACGGGGCCGGTAAGCCCGAGCAGTCAAGCCACTGCCGCCGCTCGCGTCGGCGCGCTGCGGAAGGCATGACGTGTCGCGGCTCGCACCGGCGGGTGGTCAGCAGCGCCGAAGGCTGCTGGGCTGGTTATCGTGTGGGTGGGCCGTGACTGGCGTTCGGGTGGAGCACCACCGGGGAGCGGCCCGGCCGGTTCTGCCGGTCCGAGCCGCGCGCCTGGGTGATCAGCGACAACGACACCCGAGGAGCAACGCATGTCCGAGGCTCGTCCGATGAACGGCATCGAGGTCGCCCGCGACATCATGGAGCGCGCCGCCGAGCGGGCAGCGCAGTTCGAGGCGCGGACCGGGGCGAAGCCCTGCTTGGCGACCGTGCTGGTGGGCGACGATCCGGCTTCGGTCACCTACGTGCGGATGAAGCGGAACCGGTGCGCGAAGTACGGCATCGAATCCCGGCACGTGCCGATGCCGGAGACGATCACGACCGAAGAGCTGGTCAGCGCGATCACCGAGCTGTCGAACGATCCGTCGGTGCACGGCATCCTGCTGCAGCACCCCGTCCCGCACCACATCGACGAGCGCGCGGCGTTCGACGCGATCGCGGCGACCAAGGACGTCGACGGTGTCACCTCGCAGTCCTTCGCGGCGATGGCGTTCGGGCGGGACGGTTTCGCGTCGTGCACCCCGGCCGGGATCATGCGCCTCCTCGACGCCTACGACGTGGACCCGCGCGGCAAGCACGCCGTGGTGATCGGGCGCAGCGCCATCCTGGGCAAGCCGATGAGCATGCTGCTGCTGGCGCGCGACGCCACGGTGACGGTGTGCCACTCGAAGACCGCCGACCTGCCTTCGCTCGTGCGGACCGCGGACATCGTCGTCGCCGCGGTCGGCAAGCCGGAGTTCGTCCGGGGCGAGTGGCTCAAGCCCGGTGCGGTCGTGGTGGATGCCGGGTACAACGAGGGCAACGTCGGCGATGTCGCGTTCGGCGAAGCGCGCACCCGCGCTGGCCTGCTCACCCCGGTCCCGGGCGGGGTCGGCCCCACGACCATCGCGGTCCTGCTGGAGCAGACCGTCACCGCCGCCTTCCGGCAGCAGCAGATCTCCGCTTGAGGTTGAGGCACCCGGTCCACATAGGACCGGGTGTCTCCTTCGACATTTCGCTTGCCGGGATTGCGAGACGGGAGCATCGACTACGTCTTGGCGGGATGTCCGGCAGGACTGGCACGACCTGGAGGTCTTTTGGACCGCGGCCGCGTTGGTCGGCGTGTCAGCGTGGTGCGGGATTCGGAAAACCGGTGGCTGTCCGGCTGGGCGAACGACACACTGGCCCGATGACCGACGAGCTCAGCCGCCTCGCCCTGCACGTCGTCGTCCCAGAGCCGGAACGGCCGGGCCGGAATGTCGAGCTGCGGGCACTGGTCGACGGCGTGGACGTCGTGGCAGCTGCCTTCGACAGCGGTCCAGCGCGGTCACCGCAGGAACTCCTGCGTCCGGGCGGTCCGCTGGAGGCTACGGCTGAGCCGCACGAGGTTCGGTTGGCCGAGGCCGAATGCTCCGAAGGGTGCTGCGGTGCCCTGCACGTGATGGTCCGGGGCGATGACGAACACGTCGTCTGGTCCGGTTGGCGCAACACCGGGTGGGGGAGCACCCCGCTGGCGGAGTTCCGGTTCGACGCCCAGCAGTACCGGGCTGAGCTCGACCGGGCTCGGGCCGATCACAGCTGGGAGTGGCCTGCGTGCACCGTGGCGCGGCTGCTGGAGCAGGACCTCGGTCGGCAGGTCGAATGGCTCGAGCGGTGGGATTGCCGGATCCTTTCGGTGCGTTCCCACCCGTGGATGAAGGACCTGATCATCGTCCTGCTGGGACATCCGAGCCGGGGCTCCATGGTCGATGGCCCGTGGTTGCAGTTCCAGATCGAATTGCGCGCTTCCGACGCCGATCCGGCCCTCCAAGCCCGGCAGATCGCCGACCGGCTCCTGGCGGGGGACCCCCGCGAGATGGGTGAGGTGTGCGGCGGAACCCGGGAGTGGGCCGAGCAGCTCGGATACCGCTTGGGCTAGCGGTACGCCGGGTGGGGGTCGCGGGCGCGGCCCCCACCCCGCGCGGTCAGCCCTGGCGGTCGGCGAGGAGCTTCTCCGTGCCGACGAGGCGGACGCAGGTGGCCAGGCCGGTGATGGCCTCTTCGAGCTCCGCCTGGTCCGGGAAGGTCGGTGCGATGCGGATGACGCTGTCGGTCGGGTCGTCGCCGTAGGGGTGGGTGGCACCGGCCGGGGTGAGGGCGATGCCCGCCTCCTTGGCCTTCGCGACCACCGCGCGGGCGCAGCCCTCGGGGACCTGCAGGCTGATGAAGTAACCACCGGCCGGCTTGGTCCACGAGGCGAGACCGGTGCCGCCGAGCTCGTCGGTGAGGATCTTGTCGACCGCGTCGAACTTCGGGCGGATCAGCGCTGCGTGCTGGCGCATGTGCTCGCGCAGGCCGTCGGCGTCGCGGAGGAAGCGCACGTGCCGGAGCTGGTTGATCTTGTCCGGGCCGATGCTGCGCTTGGCGGTGCAGCTCAGCCACCACTCGACGTTGGCGGGGGAGGAGCCGAAGAAGGCGACGCCGCCACCGGCGAAGGTGATCTTCGAGGTGGAGCCGAAGACGAACGCCCGGTCCGGGTTGCCGTGCTCGGCGCACAGCGCGAGGAGGTCGGCGATCTCCGCGGCCTCGTCGGTGAGGTGGTGCACCGCGTAGGCGTTGTCCCAGAAGATCCGGAAGTCCGGCGCGGCGGTGCGCATGGCCGCCAGGCGGCGCACCGTCTCGTCGGAGTAGACGGTGCCGTCCGGGTTGCTGTACTTGGGCACGCACCAGATGCCCTTGATCTTCGGGTCCTCGGCGACCAGGCGCTCGACGACGTCCATGTCCGGGCCGTCGGCCGTCATCGGGACCTGGATCATCTTGATGCCGAACCGCTCGCACAGCGCGAAGTGCCGGTCGTAGCCGGGGACCGGGCACAGGAACGCGATCTCGGGCTCCTCCACCCAGCGGCGCTGGCTTCCCGGGAGGGTGCCGAGCTGCGCGAAGACCAGGGCGTCGTGCATCAGCTCGAGGCTGGAGTTCCCGGCGGCCAGCAGCTGCTCCACCGGGACCTGCAGTTCCTCGCTGAAGATCGCCCGCAGTTCCGGCAGGCCCTGCAGCCCGCCGTAGTTGCGCAGGTCGGTGCCGTCGGCGGAGGTCAGCGAGTCCGGCGCGTCCACCAAGCCGTTGGAGAGGTCGAGCTGGCGCGGCGACGGCTTGCCCCGGGTGAGGTCCAGCTTCAGGCCGCGCGCGACCAGGGCCGCGTGGTCCTGGCTGGCGCGATCGCGCTGGGCGGTCAGCTCTTCGATGGTCGATGCTGGAGCGTTCACCGGAGTCCCTTCGCCGTGAATCGTGGAACGGGCCACCCGTACAGCCTAATGACCTGCTCGCAGCGCCTTCGACGGCACCGGGGGCACTGGTCGGGGCGGACGCGGGAATCCCCGCGCTGGCAACTGATCCCACCGGGAGCGGTCGCGCGGTGTTCCTGGACACACGGGCTCAGCGGTCAGTCCCGCTCCGCTTCGGCGGTCGCTCCCAAGGCGCCCAGCAGCGCCCCGATGCAGATGTTGCGGAGCTCGTCGCGCGAGAAGGTCTCGTTGGCCAGCCATTCCACGCAGATCGCCCGGACGAACACCAACCAGGCGTGCAGCGCGGCCGATGCGGCCTCGCGGTGCAGGCCGGTCAACTCGGACGAATCGAGGATGCGCTGCCGGAGCTGCGCCATCTCGTCGGCGATGATCGCCTGGATCATCGGGTCGCCGGAGAGGGTGCGGTTCGCGGCCAGCACGGTCTGCCGGTTCGCGACGAAGTGGTCGAGGTGCGCGTCCAGGCCCGCCGACACCTGGTCGACCAGGGGTTCGGCGGGGTCGACCGTCGCCGTTTCCAGCAGCTCGTCGGCCGCGCGCCGGTAGATGGCGGCGAACAGGTCGCGCTTGCTGGCGAAGTAGCGGTACAGGTTGGCCCGCGACACCCCGGCCAGCTCCGCGACCTGCTCCATCCGCACCTCGTCGTAGGGGTGCGAGGCGAACAACCGCGCGCCGATGTCGAGCAGCTCGCCGCGGCGTTCGTCCGGCATCAACCGCCGCCGTGTTCCCATGCCCGCAAGCTTAGTTGACGTGTGTCCAGTAGCAGTCCTAGGCTGCCGGACTAGTAGACAGCTGTCCAGTAGTAGTGGGGTGGTTGTGGTGACGAACGTCAGGAGCCGTCCGGGCGTGGCGGCGATCCCGGCGCCCGACGACGTCCGGTCGTTCAGTTCGCTGCGCCGCATCGACTACGAGGACGCATTCGCCGTGGGCATCGCCGAGCACGTTTCCGGCAGCGCGGAGCAATGGGCGCGGGCCGTGTTCGAGTCGGCTCCCGCGCCGCTGCGCGCGTTCCTCCGGTTCGGCTGGTCGATGCTCGGTGCGAAGCTCGGCCCGGCGTCCTCCGCGGAGCACGTGTTCGGCTTGCGGATCGGTGCGGCTCAGCCCGACCGGATTCGCCTCGAGGTGCTCTGGCGGATCGGCCTGCGCGCGAACCTGATGTTCCGGATGCGGTCGCACTCCCTGGTCTTCGCCACGTTCGTCGAGCACCGCCGACGGGCGAGCCGGTTCATCTGGCCGCTCGTCGTGCCCATCCACGTCGTCGTGATGCGCTACCTGCTGACCCGCGCCGCCGCGGTGGAACCCCGCGCACGCTGATCGGCGGTTCAGCCGGGAAGCAGGCTTGCGTACCGGTGACCCAGACCGGATTCGTCGTTGCCCGAGCAGCTGGATGTCCAGGGGACCGGGCAAGGGCTGGCGTGCTCTGGATCTGGGCACACGATTCGGGTCAGTTCCTCGCGGAGGGCGTTCAGCTTCGGGCGGTTGGTGACCAGGCCGATGCGAATCTCGCGGATCCGCCGAGATTCCGGGTCGGCACCCGGGTTCTCGATCCGCCACTGCTGGGGCAGCTCGTCGTAGAACTCGGCGATCGGCATCTCCTCACCTTCTGGTGCTTGCTCCTGACTTGCAACGGAAATCTCGTGCGGGACAGCACTTCCGCGCAGAACCGCACTGCACTCCTCGGCGAGCCTGGCGGTATCGGCCGGGGTTGCGTAGATGCCGATCCGGATCTCGGCGAGGTCTTCGTCCAGCATGGCGCGCTCCGCAGCGGGTTTGGGGTGGCGGTGTGCAAACGGTAGCGCGATGTCAGCTTTCGGCGCGCGTCATTTTTCGCGCAGTTCTCCGGAAGTCGGGCGAGGAGTCGAGCCCCGCCCGACTTCTGCTTCAGGCCAGCGCGGTTGGCAAACCGTCCCGGAAGGTCGGGTACTGCGGTGCCCAGTCCAGCTCGCGCTTGGCCTTGCCGTTATCGAGTCGAATCCTGGTGCCGACCAGCAGGGCGTGCAGGTAGGGCGTGGGGCGGAGCAGCCAGCCCGGGACCCGGCGAGGCGTCGGTGCCCCTGCGGTCGCGGCGACCGCGTCGAGGAAGTCGCCCATGTCGGCGGGCTGGTCGTCGACGATGTTGTACGCCTCGCCCGCACGTCCGCGATCGAGCGCGGCGACCGTGGCGGAGGCGGCGTCGGCGATGTGGATCGGGTGCAGGGTCGCGGCCGGGCGCGGCACCGGGAGCAGTCGTTTCCGAGCCAATGTCAGCATCTTCCGGGTGAACGGCTCGGGGCCGTAGAACAGGCCGTAGCGCAGGGCGATGCCTTCGAAGTCCGTCGCCCCGAGCACCTGGTCCTCATTGGACCGCAGCGATCGCATGTGGTGGTCGAAGGCGCCGTGTCCCAGCTCCGCGTACGGGTGCTCCTCGGTCAGGGGCTGCGTGCCGTGGTCGCGCCACCCGTAGCCGAGGAAGAACGACTGGGTGATGAACCTGCGCGCGCCGAGCTGCTTCGCGGCGCGCACCAGGTTCCGGGTGCCGACATCGCGCAACGCGTCGGTGGGGTGCAGGTCGCGGTGGCGCGCGGGCGTTCGCGTGATGGCGGTGGCCTGGTGGATCACCGCGTCCGCGGACTGTCCCTCGAGCGAGGTCAGGAGCGCCTCGGCGGACATCACGTCAGCGACTACGGGGGTGACGCCTGCGGCGCGGAGCCGCTGGGCACCGGTGTCGGTCCGGGTGATCCCGACGATCTCGTGACCGGCGGCGAGCAGCTTGGGCACCAGGGCGGAGCTGATCGTTCCGGTGGCTCCGGCGAGCACGATCCTCATCGCTGCACCTCCAGCTCGTCGGCGTGGCGGATCGTGCGCGCCCGGGCCAGGAGTGCGACGGCTCCCAGCGCGGCGGTGCCGAACAGGATCCACGAATCGGACGGGCGGCCGCCGCCGGTGTCGACCGCGTGGTTCACCCCGTGCAGCGCGTTGACGACCACGAAACCGGCGAGCACGACGGTGAGCGCATCGCGCCGGACCAGGGCGGTGAGCATCATCAGTCCGATGCCGATCTGGAACACCCCCGCGTCGTGCAGGAAGTGCTCGTGGACCGGCCAGTTGGCCCACGCCGCGAAGCTGGTCGGATCGAGTCGGCACCAGGCGCCGATCAGCAGCATCATGACCGCACCGGCGACGGTCACTGTCGAGATGAGGGCGTTCGGCGGGGCTTGCGCGCGTGTGGTCATCGGATCCTTCCCCTTTCGGTCACGGTCACCTGGTGGACGAGCGGGACGGCCGGGACGTGACAGGCGGGGTATTGGACAGTTCATTTCAGAACCTGTTACGGTCGTCGCATGGCGCGACCGAGGTTGTTCGACGAGGACCGCGCGCTGGAAGCCGCGATGCGGACCTTCTGGGCGAACGGTTACGAAGCGACGTCGACCCAAGACCTGTGCGAGGCGACCGGCCTCGGCCGCAGCAGCATCTACAACACCTTCAGCAGCAAGCACGACCTGTTCATGCGCGCCCTCGTCCGCTACATCGACGCCACGACGACGAGGCAGCTGGCGATCCTGGACGACGTCGAGCGCTCCGAGCTGGAGCGGATCCGGGCGTTGTTCGCGGTGATCGTCGAGTCGGAGCTGGAGAACCGCCGGGACGGGCGCAGTTTCGGCTGCCTGACGGTCAACTCCGTGGTCGAGCTCGCCGGGCGGGACCCCGAGGCCGCTCAGGTCCTGGACCGGGACGGGGAGCGGCGCCTGGGTGCGCTGAGGATGGTGATCGAGGCCGGGCAGCGCAGCGGCAGCATCACCTCCACGCGCGATGCGGGGGCTCTCGCCGGGTTCGTCAACGCGGTGATCGGCGGGATGCGGATCGCTGGCCAGGCAGGTGCTGACCAGGCTGTTCTGGAGTCCATCGCGGAAACAGCGCTCGACGCCCTGACCTGCTGAACCGGGGTTCGGGGTGCAGCGCGCTGAACGCTGCCCCAATTTTGTACTGATCTATCTAAAACAAGGAGAGTCATGCCGCGCGCGGTCTACATCCTCGCCCTGGGCATATTCGCCATGGTGACCAGCGAGTTCGTGGTGGCCGGGCTGATGCCCCGGATGGCCGCCGGACTCGGCGCCACCATCCCGCAGATCGGCTACCTGATCACCGCGTTCGCCGCCGCGATGGCCCTCGGCGGGCCGCTGCTGACGGTCGTGCTGATGAAGACCCGGCCGAGAGCGGCACTGCTGTGCCTGTTCGCGATCTTCCTCGGCGGCAACCTGCTGGCGGCCACCGCGACGGGCTACGGGGTGATGCTGGTGGCCCGCGTGATCACCGGTGTGGCCTCGCAGGCGTTCTTCGGGGTCGCGCTGTCGCTGTGCGCGCAGCTGACCCGTCCAGAAGTGCGCGGCCGGGCCATCGCAGTGGTGATGAACGGGCTGATGCTGGGCACCCTGCTCGGCATGCCGCTGTCCACACTGGTCGGTGAGCGCTTCGGCTGGCGCGCCGCGTTCTGGACGATCTCGGCGCTGGCCGTCGTCGCGGCGCTGTGCACCCTCGTCGGCGTGCCCAAGCTCGATCGCGCCGAGGGGGAGGGGAACTTCCGGCAGGAGCTGGGTGCCTTCCGCGCGCCGAAGCTGTGGCTGGTGCTGCTCACCAGCACGCTCATCATCGGTGCCACGTTCTCGGCGTTCAGCTACTTCAACCCGATCCTCACCGAGGTGAGCGGTTTCCAGACCGGAACTGTGCCGTTGCTGCTCGTCGCTTACGGTGCCGCCACGGTCGTCGGGAACACCGCGGTCGGTCGGCTGGCCGATCGCAACCCGATCGCGGTCCTGCTCGTCGGCCTGGTGCTCAACGCCGGTTTCCTGACCGGGTTCGCTCTGCTGGCGCACCTCAGCGTCCCCGCGGTGGTGTTCATGCTGGGCGTCGGCCTGGTCGGCGTGACGATGAACCCGGCGATGATTACGCGGGTCCATCGCACCGCCAATGCGCGACCGCTGGTGAACACGGTGCACTCCTCGTTCATCACCTTCGGTGTGATGATCGGGTCGTGGGGCGGGGGAGTGGCCATCGAGCACTTCGGCCTGCGCGCCCCGCTGTGGCTGGGAGCCGCGCTGGCAGTGCTCGGAGTCCTGACACTGGTGCCCGATCTCCGCCGCGCGCCGGACACCGCACGCCAGGACGCCGAACCCGTGGCGGCGTAGGAGTTCTGCGACGTGCTGAGGTTCCCGCCTCAGCACGTCGCGATAACCTTCACGACGTGACAGCGCCTGCTCATGCTGCTGTGGTCGGTTAGCTCCGGACCTCGCTCCACCGGTCGATGCACTCGTGCCCGATCGGGGAGCTGACGCGTCCACCTTTCCACTTCGTGCAGCTCGATCGCGCCGAGCTGCATTCGACCGCATCAGCAGGAGCGGTTCATGCACCTATCGGAGAACGATGCTGCGACCTTGCCCGGAAGCGGCCTTCGCTGGCTCTCGGCGAACGGCGCGGAACCACCGGTCCGGGTCGTCGACGCCGATGACCGGATGTCCGCGAACCGGGCGCACCGCCTGGTGACCAGGGGGACGGGCTTGTTGTGGAGGGGAGATTTCCACCAAGCCCGCCAGCTGCTCAACGCGCTCGCCCGCCGCTTGCGACGGCCGCCGCAGCACACCTCGTCGATGGCCGAAGCGTTCTTCCACCAAAGGCAGGAACAGGCGCGCAAAGCACGGGCGCTGTCGCTCGTCCTGGTGCGAGTGGAGCCCGACCACGTGCTCGCGCTACGCCGCGCCCCGGATGTCAGCTCCGCCTGCCGCGACGTCTACGGACCGGCCGATGCGCCGTACGCCGTGCCGTTGCGGGAGCTGCTGGGCGTGATCGGTGCGCAGGAGTGGCGGCGAAAGGGCGTTCCGGTACCGGCGCTCGGTGCGCGCATCCACCCGCACTACGGCGTGTTCGCCCCTACGCGGAGCGAGTACGTCGACCTGGTCGCGGATGCTCCGCTCCCGCCGACCCGGACTGCCTTCGACATCGGAACCGGAACCGGCGTGCTGGCGGCGGTTCTCGCCCGCCGCGGCGTGGCGCGGGTGGTGGCCGCGGACAACTCAGCTCGGGCGATCCGGTGCGTTGACGACAACGCGCGACGGTTGGGACTGGCCGAGCGGATCCATCCGCTGCAGACCGACATTTTCCCGCCGGGCCGAGCCCAGCTGGTCGTGTGCAACCCGCCGTGGATCCCCGCTCGCCCGCACTCGTCGCTGGACCACGCGGTCTACGACCCGGAGAACCGGATGCTGCTGGGCTTCCTCGGCGGGCTGGCCGCCCACCTGCACCCCGGCGGGGAGGGCTGGCTGATCCTCTCCGACCTGGCGGAACGCCTCGGTCTGCGCACCCGGGCTGACCTGCTCAATGCCGTTCACCGGGCCGGACTCCGCGTCATCGGCAGATCGGACACCGCGGCTCGCCACCCGAAGGCCAGCGCTCCCGGAGATCCGCTCCACGCAGTGCGCGCAGCGGAGATCATCTCCTTGTGGCGGCTAGCACCGTCCGAGTGGTTGAAACGCGGGCACCTGCGAACGTCACGTTCCAGGGCTCGGGCCCGTCCTATCTGTGCCAACAGGAAGGGGGACACGTGCAAAAGCCGATCTTGGTGACTGGTGGGACGGGCACGCTGGGCCGCGTCGTGGTGCAGCAGCTGCTCGATGCCGGACGCGACGTGCGGGTGCTCAGCCGACGCCCCCGCTCGACCGCTGCCGGGCACGAGTGGGCGACCGGGGACCTGCGCACGGGCGAGGGCATCGAGGCGGCGACGTCGGGAGTCGACGCCATCGTGCACTGCGCCACGACGCTGAGCAGCAAGGATGTGGCAGCCACTCAGCGGCTGATCGACTCGGCCCGCCGCCACGGTGATCCGCACCTGATCTACATCTCGATCGTCGGCGTCGACCGGGTACCGCTCTTCTACTACCGGGCGAAGCTCGAAGCCGAGGAGCGCGTGACGAGCTCGAAACTGCCCTGGACGATCCTGCGGACCACCCAGTTCCACGACCTGATCGCCCGCACGATCTCGGCGCAGCGCCGGTCGCCGGTGATCGGGGTGCTGGCGGGCGTGGACTTCCAGCCGATCGACGTCCGGGACGTCGCGGAGCGGCTGGCCGAACTCGCGGTCGGCGCCCCGGCGGGCCGCGTCCCGGACATGGGTGGGCCGGAGATCCGCAGCCACGACGACCTCGCCCGCGCCTACCTGGCCGCGACCGGACGCCGTCGGCTGGTGCTGCCGGTCCGGCTGCCGGGAGCGGTCGTCACCGGCTACCGCCGGGGCGGCCACCTGGCCCCGGAGCAGGCGGTCGGCCGCGTGACCTTCAGCGAATTCCTCGCCGAGCAGAGGCGGTGAAGGTGCGCACCTGGCTCCGCGCGGGGTTGGCTGCCCTGACCTTCGTGCACGCCGCAACGGGTGTCTGGACGTCGTTCTTCCCGCGATCCTTCTACGACGACGTGCCGACCGTGAACGACTACCCGCCGTTCAACGAGCACCTGTTCCGCGACTTCGGTGCGATGAACCTGGCCATGGCGGTGGTGCTCGGCGCAGCCGCGGTTCGCTTGGAGCGGACGCTCGTCCAGATCGCCCTGGCGGCGAACCTCGTCTGGGCGGTGCCGCACCTGGTCTTCCACGCCGCGCACCCGACGGGCTCGGCGCTGGTGGCAGCCCTCGCCGCGGTCGTCGTGATCCCGTCGGTGCTGCTCGTGCTCAGCCGCGGGGCTTCGCCAGCAGGTGCGCTGCAACGGCGGTCGCGCTGGTGACGGAGAAGACCGACGGCCACGCGCCGATCTTCTTGGCCAGCGGGTGCGAACCGGTCAGCGCTGCCGCGTAGGTGGCGCCCAGGGCGAGGGCCGGTCCGACCCCGGTCCGGCGGCGGCAGGTCTCCATCGCCGCGAGCCCGGCACCCGCCGCGACCACCCCGCCCCAGTGCCGGTGCTTGGTGGCGCGGGCGACCGCGAAACCGCCGATCAATCCGGCCGAGGTCAGCAGGCTGGACGGGATGGACATGCGCACTCCTTGCAGCTGGCTGCGGACTTGCTCCCGCGACTCTACCGGGGTGCGGCCGGGCGGCCGTGGCGCAAACCCGCCCGGAAGGTGCCTCACCGGGCATTTCGCGCTAAGAAATGTCCTGGTGCCATGTCCCTTCGGTGTTCCGGGAGAGCCTGCATGCGGCGCGTTCGGATGGGTTTGCTGGCGGCGTTGTGCGTCCTACCGCTGAGCGGGTTGCCCGCGGCGGCGCAACCACCGCGAGGCCCGGTCTTCGAGGACGGGGAGGCGCAGCCGGTGTTCGATCCGGCTCAGGCGGTGCGCGAGGACCTGTTCGTGACCGCGCCGGTGGACAGCGATCACGACGGGCAGGACGACCGGGTGCACGTCCAGGTGGTGCGGCCGAAGGAGACCGACCAGGGCCTGCGGGTGCCGGTCGTCTACCAGGCCAGCCCGTACTTCTCCGGCGGCAACGACGTGCCCAACCACAACGTCGACACCGAGCTCCACGTGCCCGACCAGCCGGGCCACCGGTCGTTGCGCACCGCGGCGGGCGACCAGCGGACGGCGGCCGACATCCAGTGGGCTTACGAGGAGTACCTGCTGTCCAGGGGATATGCCGTGGTGTACGCGGAATCCCTGGGCACCGGCGAGTCCACCGGGTGTCCGACCACCGGGGCCGAGAACGAGACGATCGGTGCGAAGTCCGTCGTCGACTGGTTGAACTCGCGCGCTCCCGGCCACGACGCGGGCGGCGCACCCGCGGTGGCCGACTGGGCGACCGGCAAGGTCGGGATGATCGGCGTGTCCTACAACGGCACGCTGCCCAACGCGGTGGCCAGCACCGGGGTCGACGGGCTGGAGGCCATCGTGCCGATCGGCGCGATCTCGAACTGGTACGACTACTACCGCAGCGACGGCGCCGTCGTCGCGCCGGGCGGCTACCAGGGCGAGGACGCCGACGTGCTCGCCAAGTTTGTGCACACCCGGGCCGACCGCGAGCCGTGCCGCGAGCCGATCGACCGGCTGACCGCGGAGCAGGACCGGATCACCGGCGACTACAGCCCGTTCTGGGACCAGCGCAACTACCTCAACGATGTGGACAAGGTCCGCGCCGCGGTGCTGTCCGTGCACGGCCTCAACGACTGGAACGTCAAGACCCGGCAGGCCGCCCAGTGGTACGAGGCGCTGCGGGAGCGCGATGTGCCGCACAAGATCTGGTGGCACCAGTCGGGGCACACCGACCCGATCCAGCTCCGCGAGGAGGAGTGGCTGCGGGAGCTGAACCGCTGGTTCACCCGCTACCTGTACCAGGTGCCCAACGGGGTCGAGGACGAGCCGCGGGCCACCGTGCAGCGCGAGGACGGCAGCTGGGTCGAGGAGCCGGAGTGGCCTGCCCCGCAGGCCGAAGAGGCGGTCCTGCGGCCCGCTCCCGGTGGTTCCGAGCGGGGTGGGCTGACTGCGGAGCGGGTTTCCGGCCGCGCCGTCGAATCGCTGCGGGACGACGCGACCCGAACTGCCGAAGACCTCGCCGCGGCGCCGAGCTCGCCGAACCGGTTGGCCTACTTCAGCGAACCGCTGACCGAGCAGGCCCGGGTCAGCGGAACGGTGCGCGCGGAGCTCGCCCTGGCCTTCGACCGCCCGGCCGCGAACGTGACCGCGCTGCTGGTGGACCAGGCGCCCGACGGCTCGGTCTCGGTGGTGACCCGGGGCTGGGCCGACCCGCAGAACCGGCACGGGATCGACCGGACCTCGCCGATCGAACCGGGGAAGAGCTACCGGATCGACGTGGCGATGCAGCCGGACGACTACGTGTTCGCGCCCGGGCACCGGCTCGGCGTCGTCGTGCTCTCCAGCGATCACGACTTCACGCTGCGCCCGAAGCCGGGGGCGGGGCTGTCTCTGGACCTGTCGCGCACCGCGATCACGCTGCCGGTGATCGGGTCCGTCGGGTAGCGGTCCGAGCACTTCGACGGGCAGCCGGGGTTCTCGCTCCGGCTGCCCGTTTTTGATGTGTTTTCATGTTGGCGGGTGGGTTGCGGAGCGCATTCGCCTGTCGGGCGAGCCAGTTCACCTTTCCGGATGTCACGCCACAGTGGACTTTTCCGGAGCTTCGGCTCGAATTGTCCACAGCGGACCGACTAGTCCACAGATTTCGAAAACCCCCTTTCCCCAAGGCGATTCGGCGTCGATCGTGGTGGCATGACAACGCGACTGAACACCACCGTTTCGCTGACCGAACCCGCCGATGTGCTGGCCGCGGTGCCGCACATGCTCGGATTCCACCCGACCGACTCGCTCGTGGTGCTGACGCTGCACGACCTCGCGTTCACGCCGAGGTTCGGCGTCACCCTGCGCACGGATCTGCCGTGCTCGATGCAGATCTGCGGATTCGGCGAGCACCTGCTGTCCGGTCCGCTCGGGCGGCAGCGCATGGAAGCCGTCATGTTCGTCGTCGTCGGTTCCGAGCCGAGCGCGGACGCCTGCGACGACAACTGCGCCGGCGGGTGCCGACGACCACTGCTCAACGGACCCGACGTGGCCGAGGACGACACCGGTCCGCCGCACGCGGACCTGATCGACGTGGTGCGCGATTCGTTCCACCGGGCCGGGATCGTGACGGCGCACGCCATGTGGGCGCCGGAGATCCGGGCCGGTGCGCGCTGGCGCTGCTACTCCGACCCGGAGTGCTCCGGCGAGATCCCCGACCCGAAGTCCTCGCCCGTCGCGGCGGCCATGGCGGCCGCGGGGGTGGTGACCTTCGGCAGCCGGGACGAGCTCCGGGCGCTGGTCGCGCCCGAGTCGTCGCAGGCCGTCGCGCGCTGGTCGGCGAAGCTCGACGCGCTGGCCGAGGAACGCCTCGAAGACGACGACCCGGCCAGGGTGCGGCGCGACGTGCAGCTCGTGCTCGCCGCCATCCAGCGCGCTGCCAGCGGCTCCGCGCTGACCGAGGACGACCGGTTGCGGGTGCTGCTGGCGGTGTCCGACACCAGGGTGCGCGACATCGCCCTGGGCACCGCGCTGGGCGACACGGCCAGGGCGGCCGAAGAGCTCTGGCTCGCCCTGGTCCGCAACGCCCCCACCCCGGAACTGCCCGAGGTCGCCGCGCTGCTGGCGTTCTCCGCCTACCTGCGGGGCGAGGGCGCGCTCGCCGGTGTCGCGCTGGAGCGGATCGAGCAGACCCAGCCGGACCACCAGCTGGGCAGCCTGCTGCGGCAGGCCATCGAAGCGGGCCTGCCGCCCGCAGAACTGGCCGTCATCGCCCGGGACGCCGCTGAAGACGCCCGGATCCTGCTCGAAGAGGACGGAGCTTGGTGATGTACGACAACGACAGGACCCGACTGCCCGGACGGGGCGGTTCAGGAACCCCGGCGCTGCTGGGTGAACTCCCAGGCGTCGCGCACGATGACCTCGAGGTCGGCCCGCTGCGGCTGCCACCCCAGCTCGTCCCGCGCGCGCTGGCTCGACGCCACCAGCGTCGCCGGGTCACCAGCACGGCGCGGCGCCACCTCGGCGGGGATCGGGTGACCGGTCACCCGGCGGCAGGCGTCGATCACCTGCTTGACCGTGAACCCGGTGCCGTTGCCGAGGTTGTAGATCCGGTGCTGCCCGGCGACGGTGTTCTCCAGGGCCAGCAGGTGGGCGTCGGCCAGGTCCGTGACGTGGACGTAGTCGCGGATGCAGGTGCCGTCGGCGGTGGGCCAGTCCTCGCCGAAGATCTGCACCTGCTCCCGCTGGCCGAGGGCGACCTGCAGCACGATCGGGATGAGGTGCGTCTCGACGGTGTGCCGCTCGCCGAAGGCGCCGTGCGCACCCGCCACGTTGAAGTACCGCAGGCTCGCCGCGGCGATGCCGTGCGCGGTGGCGTAGCTGGTGATCGCGTGATCGATGGCCAGCTTCGTCGCGCCGTAGGTGTTCGTCGGCCGCGTCGCGGCGTCCTCGGTGATCGGCGTGACGTCCGGCTCGCCGTAGGTCGCCGCGGTGGAGGAGAACACCAGCCGGGGCGTGCCGTGCTCGCGCATCGCGTCCAGCAGCCGCAGCGAGGTGACGACGTTGCCCTGCCAGTACTTCTGCGGGTCCTGCATGGATTCGCCGACCAGCGACTTGGCCGCGAAGTGCAGCACGCCGTCGAACGGCTCCGCGAGCAGCTCGCCCGCCGCCGCGGCGATGTCGGCCTCGACGAACTTGCAGCCGTCCGGGACCGCGTCGGCGTGCCCGGTGGACAGGTCATCGACCACGACGACCTCGTGACCGGCCTCCACCAAGCGCGCGGCGCACACGCTTCCGACGTATCCGGCGCCGCCTGTGACGAGGAGCTTCAACTGGGTACTGCCTTCCGTTCGTGTTCTAGTTCGGCCGCCGTGGACCGGCGAGCAGCAGCGGTCGCCGGGTGGTCACCGGTCCCGCCCCGCACCGGCGGAGGGTACCGCTGTGAACAGCCGGGGTGCGGTCAGGTCCGCCCGGGCGAAGGCGTCCAGGACGGCCTGCTCGACCGCGGGCCGGTCGTCGGCGGGCACCAGGGCGATCGCCGAACCGCCGAACCCGCCGCCGATCATCCGGGAGCCCAGCGCCCCGGCGGCCAGCGCGGTGTCGACCGCGAGGTCCAGCTCGGGGCTGGAGATCCGGTAGTCGTCGCGCAGGCTGGCGTGCGAGGCGTTCAGCAGCGGGCCGATCTCGGCGTACCGCCCGGCGCGGAGCTGGTCCACTGTGGCCAGCACCCGGTCGTTCTCGGTGACGACGTGCCGCACCAGTGGCCGGAGCTCCTCCGGAAGCTCCGGCAGCACGGTCGGCAGTTCCGCCGCGGTCACGTCGCGCAGCGCCTTGCGCCCGAGCAGCTCCGCCGCGCGCTCGCAGCCGCGGCGGCGTTCTCCGTAGCCGGATTCGCTGTGCGAATGCTTCACGCGGGTGTCGACCACGAGCACTTCCAGACCGGCGCCGAGCGAGTCGAACGGGATCTGCTCGCCCTGACCGGTGCGCACGTCGAAGAACAGCGCGTGCGCCTCGGTGCAGGCCAGCGAGGCGGTCTGGTCGAGCAGGCCCGTCGGCGCCCCGGCGAAGTCGTTCTCCGCCCGCTGCACCAGGCGCGCGATCTCACCGAGGCTCGGCGCGCCCGGCTGCCCCGGTGCGGCGCCCGCGGTGTCGAGCAGCGCCAGCGCCGTCGCGCACTCCAGCGCGTGCGAAGAGGACAGACCGGCACCGGTCGGCACCTCGCCGACGATCATCAGGTCCGCCCCGCCGATCGGGAAACCGCCTTCGCGCAGCGCCCAGGCGACGCCGGCCGGGTAGGCGGCCCAGCCGGTGGGGGAGCCGGGGTGCAGCTCGGAGATGGCGATCTCGGGGCTGCGGTGCAGCCGCCGGTCGCTGCCGAAGGTCGCCGTGGACAGCAGTCCGTCGGTGCGGGGCCGGACCGCGACCGCGGTCCGGTGCGGCAGGGCGAAGGGGAGCACGTACCCGTCGTTGTAGTCGGTGTGCTCCCCGATCAGGTTCACCCGGCCGGGGGCGGACCAGACCGCGCTGGCAGCGCTGCCGTGCTCCTCGGCGAACAGTGCCGCCGCGCGCTCGGCCGAGGTCACTTGGCGTGCACCATGACCGCGTGGGCGATGCCGGAGGCCAGCTCGGTGCTGCCGTTCTCGCCCCGCACCTCGATCGGCTTGTTCGGCCCGACGACCGACATGATCTCGACCTCGTTGCCCGGCAGGACGCCGACCTCCTTCAACTCGGTCATCAGGTCGGGGTCGAGCTGGACGTGCTCGGCGATGCGGCGGATGACCGCGCGGCCGCCGCCGTTGCGGGCGATCTCGTCGACCCGCTGCAGGTCGCCGTCGGGCGCCGTCTCCGCGTGGTCCACGCCGAGCTCGTCGAGGCCCGGGATCGGGTTGCCGTAGGGGGACGTGGTGGGAGTGCCGAGCAGCTTCACGAGCTTGCGCTCGACGGCCTCGCTCATCACGTGCTCCCAGCGGCATGCTTCGTTGTGCACGTGTTCCCACTCGAGACCGATCACGTCGACGAGGAGCCGTTCGGCGAGGCGGTGCTTGCGCATCACGCTGATGGCGCGTGCGCGGCCGGTCTTGGTGAGCTCGAGGTGCCGGTCCTCGGCGACGGTCAGCAGCCCGTCGCGCTCCATGCGGGCAACCGTCTGGCTCACCGTGGGGCCGCTCTGCTCCAATCGCTCGGCGATTCGGGCACGGAGTGGAACAACGCCCTCTTCTTCGAGGTCGTAGATGGTGCGGAGGTACATCTCAGTGGTATCGATGAGATCGTTCACGTCGGCTCCCCATTCAAGTCCCAACCACGATGCTAGTCGCCCCGGGCGACAGCGGTCAGCGGTCGGGGAGTTGACTGCCAGGATTTTCGACCGACCTCGTCGCCGGGCTACGAAAGGCCGTCCTGTGGATCCTTTGATCAGTACCGATGATCTCACGACCGCGTTGCGCGGGCAGGCACCCCCGACCCTGCTCGACGTCCGCTGGTCCTTGCTCGGCCCGCCCGGGCGGGAGGCCTATGAGGCGGGCCACCTGCCGGGCGCGGTGTTCGTCGATCTGGACGCCGAACTGGCCGCCGAGCCCGGACCGGCGGGCCGTCATCCGCTGCCGGACCCGGCCGATCTCGAAGCCGTCCTGCGGCGCGCAGGTGCGCGCGCCGACCGGCCGGTGGTCGTCTACGACGCCGACAACGGCTCGGCTGCCGCCCGCGCCTGGTGGCTGCTGCGCTGGGCCGGACACCAGGAGGTGGCGGTGCTCGACGGCGGCTACGCGGCGTGGGTGGCGGAGGAGCGGCCGACCACGACCGAGCAGCCGCAGCCGGTCGAAGGCGACTTCCGGGTCCGAGCTGGCTCGATGCCGGTGCTCGACGCCGACGGCGCGGCGCGGCTGGCGCGCGAGGGGACCCTGCTGGACGCCCGCGCGCCGGAGCGTTACCGCGGGGACGTCGAGCCGATGGACCCGCGGGCCGGGCACATCCCGGGGGCGCTGAACGCGCCGTTCGCCGCGCACGTGACCGACTCCGGGCGGTGGCGGTCCGCGCAAGAGCTGGCGGAGCACTTCGCCGCGCTCGGCGTCGACGCGGGCGGGCCGATCGGGGCCTACTGCGGCTCGGGGGTGACGGCGTGCTCGGTGCTGCTCGCCCTGGAGCACGCCGGGGTGACCGACCCGGAGCACCCGGCCGCGCTGTACGCGGGCTCGTGGTCGAACTGGTCGGCTGACCCGGACCGCCCGGCCGCGACCGGGGAGGAGGTGGGCTGAGCTGCCGATCAGGTGCGGCGCAGTGTCCTGGAACACTGTGTTGGCCGACACATGGCGGGTAGCGTCCGCGTCATGGGCTCTCAGTGCGCGGTGGTGTGGGACGAGTCGGTGCTGGACTACGACCTCGGCGGGCATCACCCGCTGCATCCGATCCGGTTGGACCTGACCATGCGGTTGGCCCGCTCGCTCGGCGTCCTCGACGGCGTCGAGGTGCTCGAGCCGGGCCCGGCGACGGAGGAGGACCTGCTGCGGGTGCACACCCCGGAGTTCCTCGAAGCGGTCCGCGCCGCACCGCTGGCCGGGTGGGAGGTGGGCCACGGCCTCGGCACCGAGGACAACCCGATCTTCGACCGGATGCACGAGGCAGCGGCGTTGATCTCGGGTGCGTCGATCCGGGCCGCGGAGCAGATCGTGTCCGGCAGGGCGGACCGGGCGGTCAACCTCGCGGGCGGGCTGCACCACGCGATGGCCGACCGCGCGGCGGGGTTCTGCATCTACAACGATTGCTCGGTGGCCATCGCGTGGATGCTCGAGCAGGGGGTGGAGCGCATCGCCTACCTCGACATCGACGTGCACCACGGTGACGGGGTGCAGGCGGCGTTCTACGACGACCCGCGGGTGATGACCATCTCCCTGCACCAGCACCCGCTCACGCTGTGGCCCGGCACCGGGTTCAGCACCGAGATCGGCAGCGGCGCGGCGGACGGCACCGCGGTGAACATCCCGCTGCCGCCGGGGACCGGGGACGCCGACTGGCGTCGCGCCTTCCACGCGGTGGTGCCCTCGGTGCTGGCGGCGTTCCGGCCGCAGGTGCTGGTGACCCAGTGCGGGGCCGACGCGCACCGCGAGGACCCGCTGGCGGACCTGTCGAAGACCGTGGACGGGCAGCGCGCGACCTACCAGGACCTGCGGGAGCTGGCCGACAGCTGCGCGGGTGGCAAGTGGCTGGCCCTGGGCGGCGGTGGCTACTCGCTGTTCCGCGTGGTGCCGCGCGCCTGGACCCACCTGCTGGCGACGCTGCTGGACCGGGACCTCGACCCGGAAACGACCGTGCCGGAGGACTGGATGGCGCACGCGGTGCGGGCCGCGCAGAACGTGCCGCTGCCGACGTCGATGACCGACGGGGCCGATCCGTCCTACGAGCGGTGGACCGGGGTGACGGCGTCCTCGGTGGACACCTCGATTCGCGATACCCGGCACGCGGTGTTTCCGTTGCATGGTCTCGACCCGGTCGACAGCCGCGACTGAGGAGTCCGAAGTGGACGTGACGGTTCAGGGGCAGGAGCAGGCGGAGTACCCGCGGCAGTGGGAGGCCGACGTGGTGCTCTCCGACGGCGGCACGGTGCACATCCGGCCGATCGCGGCGGCGGACGCCGACAAGCTGATCGCCTTCCACGGGCGGCTCAGCGACCGGACCCGCTACTACCGCTACTTCGGCCCGTACCCGCGCATGCCCCAGCGCGACGTGGAGCGGTTCACGCACGTCGACTACGTCAACCGGGTCGCGCTGGTCGCGCTGCTCGGCGACGACATCGTGGCGGTGGGCCGCTACGACCGGCTGGGCGAGCAGAAGTCGGCTGAAGTCGCGTTCGTGGTGGAGGACTCGCACCAGGGGCGCGGTCTGGGGTCGATCCTGCTGGAGCACCTCGCGGCCGCGGCGCGGGAGCGCGGGCTGCAGCGCTTCGTGGCGGAGGTGCTGGCGGAGAACTCGACGATGGTGCGGGTGTTCCGCGACGCCGGGTACCAGGTGAGCCGCGCGATGGAGGAAGGCGTGGTGCACCTGGAGTTCGACATCGACCTCACCGAGGAGTCGGTCGCGGTGGCCCGCGCCCGGGAGCAGGCCGCCGAGGCGCGCAGCGTGCACAACCTGCTGCGACCGCGATCGGTGGCGGTGATCGGGGCCTCCACCGACCACCGCAAGATCGGCCACGCGGTGCTGGCGAACCTGCTCACCGCGGACTTCACCGGGCCGGTGTACCCGGTCAACCCGGAGCACCGCTCGGTGCGGGGTGTGCGCGCCTACCCCTCGGTGCTCGACATCCCGGACGAGGTGGATCTCGCCGTGGTGGCGATCCCGGCGGCCGGGGTGACCGAGGTGCTCGACGACTGCCTGGCCAAGGGCGTCAAGACGCTGGTCATCGTCAGCTCCGGGTTCAGCGAGAGCGGTCCTGCGGGACGGGAGGTCGAGCGCGAGATGGTCCGCGAGGCCCGCGTGCACGGCATGCGGGTGGTCGGCCCGAACGCGCTGGGCGTGGTCAACACCGACCCGGACTTCCGGTTGAACGCCAGCCTGGCCCCGCAGCTGCCGGGCCGCGGGCGCACCGGGTTCTTCTGCCAGTCCGGCGCGCTCGGGGTGGCGATCCTGGCCACCGCCACCGAGCGCGGGCTGGGGCTGTCGACGTTCGTCTCGGCGGGCAACCGGGCCGACGTGTCCGGAAACGACCTGCTGCAGTACTGGCAGACCGACCCGGCCACCGACGTCGTGCTGCTGTACCTGGAGTCGTTCGGCAACCCGCGCAAGTTCGGTCGGCTGGCGCGCCGGTTGGCCCGCAGCAAGCCGGTCGTGGTGGTCAAGTCGGGGCGCAACGCGGTGCGCCCGGGGCTGGCGGCGACCTCGGTGCAGATCGACGAGACCAGCGTGCAGGCGCTGTTCGAGCAGTCCGGCGTCATCCGGGTGGAGTCGGTGGCGCAGATGTTCGACACCGCGCTGCTGCTGGCGCACCAGCCGCTGCCGCAGGGCGATCGCGTTGCGATCGTGGGCAACTCCTCGGCGCTGGGGATGCTCGCGGCGGACGTCGCCCAGGCCCAGGGCTTGGAGCTGGCCGGGGAGCCGGTCGACGTGGGCGCGTCGGCGGGCCCGGAGGTGTTCGCCGCCGCAGTCCGCGACGCCGCGCTGCGCCCGGACGTCGATGCCCTGGTGACGGTGTTCGCGCCCCCGGTGGCCGTTCCGGGGACCGCGTACGCGCGCGCCATGCGGGAGGCCCTGCAGGACGCCGACGTCGCGCGCTCGAAACCGGTGGTGACCACCTTCCTGGCCGCCGAGGGCGTGCCGGACGAGCTGGCGGTTCCGGGCCCGGACGGCATCGCGGGCAAGGGCTCCGTGCCGTCGTACCCGAGCCCGGAGCGCTCGGTGTTGGCGCTGGCCCGGGTGACCCGCTACGCGCAGTGGCGGGCCGCTCCGCAGGGGCACTTCGTGCGGCCTTCGGACGTCGACGCCGAGCAGGCGCGGTCGCTGGTCGAGGACTGGCTGGCGGCCGGTATCGGCAAGCTCGACGACGAGCGCGCGTTGCGGCTCCTCGCCTGCTACGGCATCGACGTGGTGCCGTTCCGCCGGGTGGGCGGGGTGGAGGAGGCGGTGGCCGCCGCCGAGGCGTTGGGCTTCCCGGTCGCGCTGAAGTCGGTCAGCGACCAGCTCCGGCACCGCAACGACCTGGTCGGCGTCCGGCTCGACCTGGGCAGCGCCGAAGCGGTGCGGGCGGCCTACGCCGACATCCGCCGGGTGTCCGGGCTCGACGAGGTCTACGTGCAGCGGATGGCGGTGCGCGGGACCTCGTGCGTGATCGACCTGATGGACGACCCGTCGTTCGGCACGCTGGTGTCCTTCGGGCTCTCCGGGGTGGCCAGCGAACTGCTCGGCGACAAGGCCTACCGAGCGCTCCCGCTGTCCGATGAGGATGTGTCCGCGCTGGTCCGGGCGCCGCGAGCGGCACCGCTGCTGGCGGGCTATCGGGGCAGCGAACCGGCCGACCTGGCGGCGCTGGAGGACCTGGTGCTGCGGGTGGCGACGCTGGCCGAGGACCTGCCGGAGGTGCGCGACCTGGCGCTGCGACCGGTGCTCGCCTCGCCGGTGGGGGCCGTGGTCACCGGCGCCAAGGTGGCCATCGGCGAGTCCCCGGTGGCGTTGGACACCGGGCCGCGGCGGCTGCGCTGAGCCCCTGCCCGAGACGGAGCCGTTCCGTTAATCTGTGCCTCGTGGACACCGACACCGCCGCCCACAGCCCCGAACCCGACGCGCCCGCCTCGGTCGTGCTCGGACTGGTCTCGGCCGGGCAGCACCGGATCAAGGTCCGCGCAGCGCAGCAGGACGACCCGACCAGCCCGGTCGTCGTGCTGGTCCCCGCGATGGGGGTGCCCGCGCGGTACTACCGGCCGTTCGTGGCCGACCTGCACCGCCAGGGCCTGAGCGTGGTGACCTTCGACCTGCGTGGCCAGGGCGAGAGCAAGCCGATCGCCGCTCGCGGCGTGCGCTTCGGCTACCAGAGCCTGATCGATGACCTCAACGGTGTCCTCGACCTGGTCGAATCGGTGCTGCCGCAGGCGCCGCGCTTCCTGCTCGGGCACAGCCTCGGCGGCCAGATCGCCCTCCTGCACACCGCCCGCCACCAGGGCCGGGTGCAAGGCGTGGCGCTGGTGGCCTCGGGCTCGGTGTGGTTCCGGAGCTTCCCCGGCGTGTACAAGCTGCGCACGCTGGTCGGCACGCAGGTAGTGGCGGGCGCATCGACGCTGCTCGGTTACTGGCCCGGTCACCGGTTCGGCTTCGGCGGTCGGCAGGCGGCTGGTCTGATGCAGGACTGGGCGCGCCAAGCCCGCACCAGCAAGTACCGGCTCAACGGCTCGGCCACCGATTACGAAGCGGCGCTGCGCGAGGTGCGCGTGCCGCTGCTGACCGTCAGCGTCGCCGGGGACCGGTTGGCGCCGAAGTCCTCAGTGGACCACCTGGCGGCGAAGGCGCGGCAGGCGATGCGCACGTCCAAGCACTACACGAGGTCGGCGTCCGGGGCGGAGAACCTCGGCCACTTCAGCTGGGTGCGCAACGGCGGCGCGCTGTCGCGGTGGGTCAAGGACTGGATCGCAGCCGCGCACGAACCGTCCGTCCACTCCTGAGCGAGTAGCCCGCCCCGGGCGGCGGGTGGGTTTCGGCGCCCACCCGCCGACGCGTCAGCAGACCGAGTCGCCGGGCTTGGGGACGCCGAGCCCGAACAACGGGCGCAACTTCAGCCCGATCCAGGTGCCGACCAGTGCCAGCAGTCCCCAGACCCAGCCGTGCAGCGAGAACGAGGCGATCCCGGAGAAGTAGGCGCCGATGTTGCAGCCGTAGGCGAGGCGAGCGCCGTACCCCATCAGCAGGCCGCCGATCACCGCCGCCAGCACCACCTTCACCGGCATGCGCTTGGCCAGCACGAACGCGCCCGATGCGGCGGAGGCGACCAGGGCGCCGACGATGATCCCGAAGTCCAGCACCGAGGTCGAGTCGGCCAGCACCGGACCGGCCAGCGATGCGGCCCGCTCGCCCTGCCAGTAGGGCCAGCTCGCCACGTCGACGCCGACCGCCTGCAGCGCCTTCGAGCCCCACAGGACGAACGCCGAGGTGATGCCCCACGGCGAGCCGCGGGTCAGCAGCACGACCGCGTTGAGCACGGCCAGCAGGATCGCCCCGACCCACAGCGGCCACGCGCCGCGCAGCACCCGCCACAGCCCGCGCGACGTCGGCGGCCGACCGGCCGGGGGAGCGTCGTGCCGACGAGCCCACCGGATCGCGACGAAGCCGATCGCACCGAGCACGGCCAGCTGAACGACCAGCGCGCCGAAGTAGCCCAGCCCGGTGTCCTCGGCCAGCGAGAACGAGCCCAGGGTGATCGCGTCGGACGTCCACAGCGGAAAGTGCAGGGCGCCCAGCACGGAACCGCAGATGAAGAAGAACAGCGTGATAACCATCAGGGTGTTGCCGCCGCCGACGGCGAACAGGGTGCCCGAAGCGCACGCGCCGCCCAGCTGCATGCCGATGCCGAACAGCACCGCGCCGACGACCAGCCCGAGGCCGACCGGCGAGACGTTGCCCTCCGCCTCCCCGCCGAAGAAGGTCACTCCACCGGCCAGGATCGGGGCGAAGAGGATCGACGCCGCGCCGAGCATGAGCAGGTGCGCGCGGATCCCCTCGGTCTGCCCGACGGAGACGAGCTGCCGCCAGGCGGAGGTGAACCCGAAGCGGGAGTGGAACAGGGTCAGCCCGAGCGAGAGGCCGAGCGCGGCCAGCACGGCGGACTTCACGCCGACCACGACGGCCGCGGCGACCACCAGCGCCACGGCGGCGAGCGCACCGACGGTCAGCGGAACCCACTGCGGTTTGCCCTGCGGCTCTTGCGGGGGCGCAGTTCTCTGCGGGGCGGATGTGGCTGTGGTCGACATTCTCGGCACTCCAAGGCTGGAAGTGGATCGCACCGACGAAACCACGTTTCGGGGACCGATCACCAGCAGTTCCGAATTGTGGGAAAGGTGTGGATCGAACCAACGTGATTTCCACGCAACCCGACGCGCCACCCCCTCCGTCTGTAGGGCATGAGACGCCTACACACCGCAATGGGTGCGGGGGCTCTGCTCCTTGCGCTGGCCGCCTGCGCCCAACAGCCGACCAACGAAGTGGGTTTCGGCGGCCAGCCGCCGGCACCGCCCGGCCCGGTGCAGCCGAAGCCGGAGAACGAACGGACCCCCGTCGCCGAGAGCTCGCTCGACGCCACGAAGCTGCCGAAGGGATACCCGGCGAAGGTCTGGACCCAGGACGGCGGGACCGCCCTCGTGGCCACCGGCCAGGAAGGCGGCTGCAGCAAGGTGCACGCCGAGGTGGCCGAGCAGACCGCTGAGCAGGTCAAGCTCGTCCTCGTCGAGGAGACCCCGGAACCGCCGGGGATCTGCACGATGGACCTGCGCTACCCGCCGGTGGCGGTCCGCCTGGACGCGCCGCTCGACGCCCGCAAGGTCGTCCTGGAACAGCGCGACGTGAAGGTGCCGCGCTGAGCACGAAGAGAAATCCTGCCCGTGAGAACGAGTTGAGCAGATAACCAGAACACCGCGTTTCCCGCAGGAGGTGGGGCTCCTGCGGGAAACGTGGCGTTCTGGTTCTGGAATGTCCACCACTCGTTTTGCGTGGCGGAACCTCAGCGCCCGCCTGGACTCCGGGTGCCCAACTGCCAATACGGCAGTCGGACCGTCCTCGCCGGAAAGAACCCCGAAGGGGTGGGCACCCGTGAACCCGCGGCGGTTCGAGTTGCGAGGGTGGGTTGTGCGCCTGGCGGCGCATGCGACCCCCTCGGATCAGTGCCGGTCGCTCTTCGCAGTATCCGTTTATCGCCGGAAGCGGCTGGCGCCGCTTGCCTGACGCGAACTCGGCCCGCACGTTGTGCGCCCCGATCCTCGGGCCTTCCCGCTACCGGGGCGCCGCCGCGCAAGCCGAGCTCGTCAGCCTGAGAAGGACTACCGGCCGAAGGAGATCTGCAGGGTGGGCTTGGTGGCTTCGGCGAAGAAGTCCTCGCCCTTGTCGTCGACCACGATGAACGCCGGGAAGTCCTCGACCTCGATGCGCCAGACCGCTTCCATGCCGAGCTCGGGGTACTCCAGCACCTCGACCTTGCGGATGCAGTCCTGCGCCAGCCGGGCCGCGGGCCCGCCGATGGAGCCGAGGTAGAAGCCGCCGTGGGTGCGGCAGGACTCGGTCACCTTCGCCGACCGGTTGCCCTTGGCCAGCATGACCAGCGAGCCGCCCGCGGCCTGGAACTGCTCCACGTAGGCGTCCATGCGCCCGGCGGTGGTGGGGCCGAAGGAGCCGGAGGCGTATCCGTCCGGCGTCTTGGCCGGGCCCGCGTAGTACACCGGGTGGTCGCGCAGGTACTGGGGCATCGGTTCACCGGCGTCGAGCCGTTCGGCGATCTTGGCGTGCGCGATGTCGCGCGCCACCACCAGCGGACCGGTCAGCGACACCCGGGTCTTGACCGGCAGCTTGGACAGCTCGGCGCGGATCTCGTCCATCGGCCGGTTCAGGTCGATCTTGACGACGTCGTCGGACAGCTGCTCGTCGACCACGTCCGGCAGGTAGCGGGCCGGGTCGCGCTCCAGCTGCTCCAGGAACACGCCCTCCGGGGTGATCTTGGCCTTGGCCTGGCGGTCCGCGGAGCAGGACACCGCCACGCCGACCGGCAGCGACGCGCCGTGCCGCGGCAGTCGGATCACGCGCACGTCGTGGCAGAAGTACTTGCCGCCGAACTGCGCGCCGATGCCGAACTGCCGGGTCATCTCCAGCACCTGCTGCTCCATCTCGACGTCGCGCAGCGCGTGCCCGGACGGGGAGCCCTCGCGCGGCAGTTCGTCGAGGTAGCGGGCGGAGGCCAGCTTGGCGACCTTGAGGTTGAACTCGGCCGACATGCCGCCGACCACGATCGCCAGGTGGTAGGGCGGGCAGGCCGCGGTGCCCAGCGAGCGCAGCTTCTCCTCCAGGAACCGGCCGAGCCGCGTCGGGTTCAGCAGCGCCTTGGTCTCCTGGTACAGGAAGGTCTTGTTCGCGCTGCCGCCGCCCTTGGCCATGAACAGGAAGTCGTACTGCGGGTCGGTGCCGCCCTTGGCGTAGAGCTCGATCTGCGCGGGCAGGTTGCTGCCGGTGTTGCGCTCGTCCCAGAAGTTCAGCGGCGCCATCTGGGAGTAGCGCAGGTTCAGGTCCTGGTAGGCGTCGAAGATGCCGCGGGCCAGCGCTTCCTCGTCCTGACCGCCGGTCAGCACCGACTCGGTGCGCTTGCCGATCACGATCGCGGTGCCGGTGTCCTGGCACATCGGCAGCACGCCGCCCGCCGAGACGCACGCGTTGCGCAGCAGGTCGGTGGCCACGAACCGGTCGTTCGGGCTGGCCTCCGGGTCGTCGATGATCGCACGCAGCTGGGCCAGGTGCGACGGGCGGAGCAGGTGCTGGATGTCCTTGATCGCCTCGGTGGCCAGGGCGGTGAGCGTGCTCGGCTCGACTTCGAGGAAGCGCCGCCCCGCCGCCTCGACCACGCGAACGCCCTCGGTGGTGACCAGGCGGTATTCGGTGTCGTCGGGGCCGAGCGGCAGTACTTCGGTGAAATCGAACTTCGTGGTGGTCACGTCGCGGCTCCTTTGCGCGCGTTCGGGTTACGCGATGCCCCATGTAACCGCGTGGTGGATCAGCGCGTCCACGGGGGTGGCCCAGGTGTGACGGATCGCCAATCCGGCCGGTGCGGGCGGGCGGCACCCGACCTGCGACGCTGGCAACCGGACTCGTCGCCGCACTTCGGGAGCGGTGCCTGTAGCTACGGAGGTCATCTTGTCGACGACAGATCCACTCGACCGGCTGGTCAACCTTCGGGACCTGGGCGGCCAGCCCGTCAGCGACGGCGTGCTGACCCGGGCGGGCGTGGTGCTGCGCAGTGACGCTCCGCACGCCGGGGACCGCGCGCCGGAGGACGTGCCGAGCTGGCCGCCGGAGGTGGTGGTGGACCTGCGCGATTCGTGGGAGACGGAGCGCGAGGAGCACCCGCTGGCGGAGGTCGCCGAGGTGCGCAACGTCCCGCTGCTGGAGGACCTGCAGGACGTCGAGGTCGAGATCGACGATGCGGCGCACGACCTGACCAAGCTCTACCAGACGATCCTGCAGGGAGCCCCGAAGAAGCTGGTCGAGGTGTTCCGCATCGTGCTGGAGGCGGATGGCCCGGTGCTGATCCACTGCGCGGCGGGCAAGGACCGCACGGGGGTTTCGGCGGCGCTGCTGCTGAGCGCGGTGGGGGTGCGCGACGACGCGATCGTGGCCGACTACGCGCGCACGGACCAGAACATGTTCCGGGTGCTCCAGCGGCTCGACGCCGCCCCGGTCCTGCCGCCGGGGGTGGACGAGGAGATGGTCCGCGAGCTGATGTCGACGCCGACGGAGGCGATCGAGAGCGTCCTCGATACCTTCCGGCGGTTCGAGGACCGGGCGGCGGGCTGGCTCCGGAGCCACGGCGTGACGGAGGACGAGCTGACCCGCTGGCGCCAGAAGTTCACCGCGAAGGCCTGATCGGAGCACAGCGGCCTGCTCACCCCGGTGGACGAGGTGAGCAGGCCGCTCGTTCGTGGCTCAGTTGTTTTTCTCGCGGCGTAAGGCCCAGCCGCACCTCGGCGGGCATCCACGCGTTCAAGGTCATCCCGTACGCGAAGCCCCCGTTCCGCGACAACCGCTTCCGCCCGCCGAAGCCAGTGGATCCCTGCAGTGCGCGAGAACATCGCGGCCTTCGGCGGAGACCCGCACGACATCACGATCTCCGGGCAGTCCTCCGGCGCGATACACGTCGGCATGCTGCTCACCGCCCCTAGCGCCTGAGGACCCGTTTGCCGCGCGGATCATGCAGAGCGGTGCCGGGAACGCCGTGGTCGACCCGGACACGGCGCACCACGTGGGGCGCCTCCTGGCGGACATCCCGCCGACCCGCGAAGCGATCGCGGCCGTCCTGATCCCCAGGGCTCTTCGGCCCGTTCGACCTGGATCGCCGAAGTGATGCTGACCGAAGCCGCCGGGCTGTGCGAACTACCAGCGGAGAAGGCCCTCGCCGTCTACCGCGTCTCCAACCCGACCGCGAGCGCAGGCGACATCCTGGCCCTCCTGCAATGAGACTGGTGGTACCGAGCACCCGCGTACCGCCTGGCCGAATCCCGAGCAAGGACGAACTCGCCCACCTGCGTCTACGGTTCACCTGGCGCTCCCCGCAGTACAACGGCCTCCTAGGCGCCTGCCACTACGTCGAGGTCCCGTTCGTCTTCGACCTCCTCGACTCCCGAGGTTCCACCAGCTGACAGGCCCAACCCCACCCCAGCCGCTGGCCAAAGCGATGCACGACGCCTGGACGTCCTTCACAACAACCGGAAACCCGGGTTGGCCCACGTACGACCTGACGACCAGGCCAGTCCAACGCTCCGAAGAACATCCCCGCCTGGCCCACAAACGGACCCAGAAGAAAAGATCTGGCGAGGAATCTTCTGACTCGCCAACCGCGCAGTCCCCAGCAAGATCAACAAAGTGCGACTTGCTCCCGGCCACCCACCCGACGGCCCAGCGGGCAGAGCGAAGCGAACGGCCCGTCCACCCCGCAGAGCGAGATGGACGGGCCACCCACCAGGTAAGGGTCGGGAGGTCGGACCCGTCCGAACGACGACCCCGGCCTCCCGGAGAAAGCGGTGAAACCACCGCAAAGCCAAACCCCCGAGAACAAGAAGGCTGACCCCACCACCCCAAAAAATCAACGAGCCAACCGGGTAAAACCCAAAAACCCCAAAGCCCCAGAACGCACAACCCAGACGAACCCCAACGACCCAAAAACCCCAAGGAGCCCAATGGCCCCAACGATCCCCAAGGCTCCAAGGTCCCCGACCTACCCCACGAACCAAACCACCGACCAAAACATCGGAGGCTGGTCCGCGAGCAGGCCGGGAACGCTGGGAGGGCGAGGAGCCGTCCTGAACGTCACCACCGCACCGTGGGGGTCTGCGGGGGCTCGGCCCCCGCAAAATCATCGAGGAGCGGGAATGGCCTGCGCTTTCCGCAGGCACACGTCGCCTACCCGCTCCGCCCCCTCAACTCGCGTAGGCGCGCAGGCGGTCGGCGCGGTCGCCCTGCCGGAGCTTGGACATGACCTCGCGCTCGATCTGCCGGACCCGCTCGCGGGACAGGCCGAACGCCTTGCCGATCTGGTCCAGGGTGCGCGGCTGGCCGTCGTCGAGGCCGTAGCGCATCCGGATGACCGCCTGCTCCCGCTCCTCCAGGGTGGCCAGCACCCGGCGCAGGTCGTCCTGCAGGAAGCCGGAGATCACCGCGTTCTCCGCGTCGGCGGATTCGGCGTCCTCGATGAAGTCGCCGAGCGGTGCGTCCTCCTCGGCGCCGACCGGCATGTCCAGGCTCACCGGGTCGCGGGAGTGGTCCATCAGGTCGAGGATCTTCTCCACCGGGATGCCGGCCTCCTCGGACAGCTCCTCGTCGGTGGCCTCCCGGCCGAGCTTCTGGTGCAGGTCGCGCTTGATGCGGGCCAGCTTGTTCACCTGCTCGACCAGGTGGACGGGCAGCCGGATGGTGCGGCTCTGGTCGGCCATGCCGCGGGTGATGGCCTGCCGGATCCACCAGGTGGCGTACGTGGAGAACTTGAAGCCCTTGGTGTAGTCGAACTTCTCCACCGCGCGGATCAGGCCCAGGTTGCCCTCCTGGATCAGGTCCAGCAGCGGCATGCCGCGGCCGGTGTAGCGCTTGGCCAGGCTGACCACCAGGCGGAGGTTGGCCTCCATCAGGTGGTTCTTGGCTCGGCGACCGTCCCGGACCACGGCGTTCAGGTCGGAGCGCCGCTCGGGGGAGAGGTTGTTGCTGGTCTCCAGCAGGTGCTTGGCGAACACCCCGGCCTCGATGCGCTTGGCGAGGTCGACCTCTTCCTGTGCGGTGAGCAGCGCGGTGCGCCCGATGCCGTTGAGGTAGACGCGCACCAGGTCTGCCGATGGGCCCTGGGTGTCCAGGTCCTCGGTGACTGCGACGTCTGGCTTGGTGGTCTGCGGGACGGTCATGAGCTCCCTCCCTGACGGGCTGGCTTGGCGGGCGCAATTCACACCTGCGCGCCGTTGCGCGGTGCGTTGGACGCGTACGCTCGTTGGTACGGGCTTGCGCGTCGACGTCTCCTCCGGGCGTTGTCGATCGGTGCCCCCGGCACCTCTCGGCATGGCCGTCGAAGCTTCGTTACCTGGAAAACGACCGGCGTGCCGAATTCGTTCCCGAAGTTCTCGATTGGGAGACGTCATGGCGGTCACATCCGTTGCGCCACCAAGGCTGAGGATTTCCTGAGAACCCTCGTTACATTTACACCTCAACCAAAAGGGTGAATGGCCCGTCGTTGACGCTCTCCACCGACATCATCGCCCCGAACACCCCGGTGGACACCCGCGCGCCCCGCTCGCGCAGCTCCGCCACGACCGCCTCGACCAGCGGTTCGGCGTGCTCCGGGCGGGCCGCCTCGGTCCAGGACGGGCGCCGTCCCTTGCGGGTCGACCCGTAGAGCGTGAACTGGCTGACGACGAGCAGCGGTGCCCCGGACGTGGCGCAGGACTCCTCGTCGCGCAGCGCGCGAATCTCGTGGAGTTTGCGAGCCATTTTGACGGCTTCTTCACGCCCGTCGGAATGCGTCACACCCAATAGCACTAACAGCCCGGGCTCTTCGATCTTGCCGACGACGACGCCGTCGACCGTTACCGAGGCGCGAGTGACCCGAGTGGCGATTGCTCTCATTGCGCCCCTCCCGCCCATTCCGCCGGCACGAGCATTCCGTGCCGGACGAGCTCGCGGACCACGGGGACGGCGGCGCGGGTCAGCTCCTCGGCGTCCTCGCCGAACCCCATCGCGAGCAGCTCGAGGAGCTCGCCGAGCGGCAGCGCGCCGCGGCACCCGGCCAGCAGCCGCACGCCGAGCTCGTCGACCTCGTGCTGCCAGCCCGGGCCGTCCGTGCGGTGCAGGCGGTGCACCAGCGGGCTCCAGCCCTCGTCACCGGGCTCGGACACCTGCTCGAGCACCGTGCTGTCCGCGGTGACCAGGCGGGCCGCCAGCAGGCCCTCGGCCGAGGCGTTCGCGCGCAGCCAGTCGACGCGCCGCAACCACTGGTCGGACTCCGGGCCCAGCGGGTCGTCGAAGGCGTGCCGCAGGTCCTCGCACACGACCTCGCCGCGCGCGGCGTCGGTGCGGCGCAGGGTGACGAACCCGAAGCCGATGCCGACCACGCCGTTGTCCTCGAACCAGTCCAGCCACTCACCGGCCTTCTGCACGCCCTGCGGGGAGCGCAGGTCGTAGCCCGCGTCGCGCAGCCAGGTCCCGACGTACAGCGCCGGGTCGGCGACGTCGCGCTGGACGAACCAGGCGTCGACCCCAGCGCCCGGGGGCAGCCACCGGGACACCCGGTCCTCCCAGTCCTCGCCCTCGCGGTGCACCCAGGAGGCCAGCAGCTGCCCGGTGCCGCCCTCGTTGAGGAACGCGGGCAGCTGGCGCACCACCAGCGCGCTCGCGTCGTCCCCGGCCAGGCCCGAGTCGCGGTAGGTGAAGTCGGTGCGCGGCGGCCCCACCACGAACGGCGGGTTGCACACCACCATGTCGAAGCGGCGGCCGCGCACCGGGTCGAACCACTCGCCCTCCGTTAGCTCCACGTCGATCTCGTTGAGCCGGAACGTCGCCTCGGCCAGCGCCAGCGCCCGCTTGGAGACGTCGGTCGCGGTGATGCGCTGCGCGTGCGTGCTCGCGTGCAGCGCCTGCACGCCGCAGCCGGTGCCCAGGTCCAGCACCGAGCCGACCGGCCGCCGCGAGGTGGCCCGCACCAGGCTCAGCGAGGCGTGCCCGACGCCGAGCACGTGGTCGGGCTCGACCGGGCGGCCGCCGCGCAGGTCGGAGTCGAGGTCCGACACGACCCACCACGAGTCGTCGCCGACGCCGTGCGGGCGGACGTCCAGCCCGGCGCGCAGCCGGTCGCCGTCGGCGACGACGATCCCGGCGGCCTGCGCGTCGGTCAGCGGCAGCGGCGCGAGCGCGGCCTCGACGGCGGCCTGCGGCTCGGCCTGCCCGAGCAGGAACAGGCGGACGAGCGTGCCGAGCGGCCCGGCGTCGGTGGTGGCGCGCAGCGCGGGCACCGGCTCGCCGCGCCCGAGCGCGACGTGCGCCTCCGGGCCGAGCAGCTCCACGACGCCGTCGGCGTCGTACCCGGCGGCGCGGAACGCGTCGCGAAGTCGGTCGATGCGGTCATGGGACAGATCTGGAATCACGCCCCCGATCCTCACACGCCCGCCGGAACCGGCATCCGCCCGCAGGTGGTGGACCGGTCCCGCCGAGCGCGGCTGCGGGCTAGTGCTGGCCCGCGGGCATCTCGTAGACGATCTCCACGCCCTCGCCGCCGTCCCACCGGCGTCCCACCTCGGTGAAGCCGTACTTGGACGCCAGCCCGTAGGACGCGGTGTTGTCCGGGCTGATGGCGACCCGCACCGTGCGCACCTCCGGTTCCCGGGCAGCGCGCTGGAGCAGGGCTTCCAGCGCAGCGCGCGCGTAGCCGCGACGGCGGTGCGCAGCGCTGACGGCGTATCCGATCTCCACCGTCCCGGACTCGTCCGGTGGTCCGTGGTACCCGGCGCGGCCGACGGCCAGCCCCAGCCGCTCGTCCCAGATGACGCCGGTGACCCACTCGGCACAGGCGGGGTCCTTCTCGACCTGCCACTTGCGCATGACCCACACCCCGCGCCAGTCCGGGGCCGCGAAGTAGTGCGGGAGGGGGACCGGGCTGGCGGCGTTCGCCGCGTCCAGGTCACCGTCGGCGAGTGCCCGGAAGACGGGGCCGGTCAGGTGCACGATGCGCACGTCCGGCGTGCTCGCGGGTTCGGCCCGGTCCATCGGGGTTCCCTCTCGCTCGGTGTCGTTCGCCCGAAAAGCGCTCGCCGCCGCTCGGGTGCGGGTTCCTTCGCGCGGTCTGCTGGATCGGGTCGCGGAAGGCTCGGATGTTCTCGATTTCGCCGGGGGACGACGGAGCGGTGCTCCGCCCGTTGGAGCCATGGCGCGCAGCGGAGTTCCTGGCCCACGTGGATCGGGGGAGGGAGTTTATCGGGCTGGCCGACGCGGTCCCGACCGGGCCGCAGCCGACACCGGGCGGCTCTGCGGGATCTGGGGACGACGAGCTGGTCGGCGGCGTGGACGTCGCGCGCGGCAACGCCGAGGCGGGCTGCTGGCTGGAGCCGTCGGCGCGGACCTGAGCGGGTGCGTCGAAAACAAGTTCGCCTCCGCGGTTCCGGTGTGGGAGTCTGCGCTTCGGCCGTGCCGGATTCGATCGTGGAAGGTTGCGATGTTCTCGGTTTCCCTGGGGGACGACAACGCGGAGCTGCGCCCGCTCGAACCGTGGCGGGCGGAGGAGTTCCTGGCGCACATGGATCGCGGGCGGGAGTTCGTCGGGCAGCACATCGGGCTGGCCGACGCGGTCACCGACCTGGACTCGAGCCGCTCGTTCCTCCGCCAGTACGCGGAGAAGGCAGCCTCCGACACCGGGCGGATCTTCGGGATCTGGGTGGACGACCAGCTGGTCGGCGGCGTCCTCTTCCGGACCATGGACGTCCCGAGCGGCAACGCCGAGGTGGGCTGCTGGCTGGAGCCGTCGGCGGTGGGCAAGGGCCTGGTCACCAGGGCCGCGCGGGTGATCATCGACTGGGCCGTCGAGGAGCGCGGCATCCACCGGGTGGAGTGGCGCGTCTCGGCGGCGAACCAGCCCAGCATCGCGGTGGCCAAGCGGCTGGGGATGGTCAAGGACGGCGTGCTGCGGGAGAGCAACCCGCACCGGGGCCAGCGGCAGGACGTGGAGATCTGGTCCGTGCTCGCGCCGGAGTGGCGGGCGGCCGGGCGGGCGAGCTGACGGGGCTCACGCTTCGGCGAGGATGCGCTCCAGCGTCCGCCGCCCCAGTCGGCTCATGCCCGGGTTGCTCTCGACGTAGTACCAGACGAGCCCCATGGCCTGCTCGAAAGCCCACGCCTTGCCGCGCTCCCACTCCAGGGAGTCGCACCCGAGGGCATCGCGGAGCACCTGCCGCGGTTCGGCGTCGAGCAGGGGCCAGGCCACGATCAGGTCCAGCGCGGGGTCGGCCGGGCCGAGACCGCCGACGTCGATGACCCCGGCCAGCCGCCCGCCGGAGACGAGCAGGTTGTCCGGGATGAGGTCGCCGTGCGTCATCACGTCACCGGTCGAGCCGCGGGGGAGATCCCGCATGTCCTGCCACACCCGCCGGAGCCGCGGGACGTCCAGGAGCTGCTCGCTGTTGTCGAAGCAGGTCTCCATCCAGTCGTCGTGCGACCGCAGGTCACCCCCGCGACCCGACCCGGAGAACGTCCGCCCGCGCGTGTCGATGGCGCGGACACCGCGGATGAACTCGGCCAGATCGCGCGCGAACGCGACGGATCCGCCCAGGTCCGCGTCGGTGGCCACGGTCCCGGGCACCCAGGTCTGAACCGACCACGGCATCGGATAGCCCGCCCCGGGCGCACCCAGCGCGACCGGCTCAGGAGTCCGGAAGCGCGTCCGCCCCAGCAGCTCGCGGGCCGTTCCCACCTCGGCCTCGAGCCGCCGTCGCACCGCTTCAGCATCACCCGGCTCCAGCGGGAACCGAGCCGCGAGCTGCTCACCGATCCGGAAGATGGCGTTGACCGTGCCCCGCGAATCCACCCGCCGGACGGGCAACCCCCGCCACTCGGGGAACTGCTCGTCCACCAGCGCGCGCACCATCTCCGCCGACACGGCCAACTGCCCGACGTGCATGTCCACGCCGGGCACCCTCACACGACCCGATCACGGCCCGCAAAGGGTTTTCAGCTGTCCCCGGTGTAGGCGGCGATCGTGCGGTCCGCGGCGGCCCGGGCGGCGTCCGGATCGGCCCCACCGGCGATGTCGGCCTCGCACCACCGCTGACCGCTGAGCTTCATGAACTCGACGCCCGGCTCCGTCGCGGCCCACTCCGCCTCCTCCGGCACCGCCTGCCCGGCGAGGTGGATCGCCAGGCCCAGGAGGCTGAGGTCCCAGCCGATGCCGACCGCGCCCGGGCCGTAGCGGTCCCAGTGGTCGTCGACGTGGGCCGTGTGCTGCAGCTCGAACCGCGTGCCCCCGGCGGGATCCGCCGCCAGCCGGACCTCGATCCAGCTGACGTTCCCGCCGTACTCCCAGGTGGCGGCGAAGCTCTTCGGCGGATCGCACCGCTCGATCACCCCGCCCGCGTTGCCCTCGAGCTGGTAGCGACCGCCGAGGCGCAGCTCGCCGGAGATCGGCAGCAGCCACCGTCGGATGCGCTCCGGATCGGTGCACGCGTCCCACACGTCGTCGATCTCGGCGGCGTAGGTCCGGCTGATCGTGAGCACCTTCGCCGCGCCGGAGTCGAGATCGCGCGTGCCGAGCTGGCGGTGTGCGGCGTCGATCTGGTCGGTGGGCTCGTTCATGCGCTCTCCTCCTCGGTACCGGTGTTCTGCCGGGTGTCGGCGGTGCGGCGCATTCGCTTCCCCCGGGCCAGCTCGGTGGCCAGGGCGTCCAAGCGCTGGGTCCAGAAGTGCCGGAACTGCTCCAGCCACTGGTCGACGTCGCGCAGCGGACCGGTGTCCACGGCGTAGAAGCGCCGGGTGCCCTCGGCGCGGACCGATGCGAAGCCGTTCTCGCGCAGCACCCGCAGGTGTTGCGACACCGCGGGCTGGGAGAGGCCGAACTCCTGCTGGATCGCGGAGGTGACCGCGCCGGAGGTCTGCTCGCCGCTCGCGAGGAGCTCCAAGATCCGGCGTCGGACCGGATCGCCGAGTACGTCGAATGCGTGCACGCCGTAATACTAAGATACGGCTTATATAAGTCGCAACTTAGTATTACGGCCGTTCAGGCGCCCCGGGTGGCGACTGGTTCGCCGAGGACAGACTCGTCGACCTCAAGGCTGATCATGTCGTCTACCAGTGCGGTCTGCATCGGAAGTGTCGGCGGAGTGTCGGCGGGCAACGCCCTTCAGGGCGATGTGGGCGGCCGCGCGTGCCAGGATGGGGGCATGCCGAAGAAGCTCAACCTCACCGGGGACGCCGACGCTGACGAGCTGCTCAGCGAGGACCCGTTCGCGCTGCTCACGGGGATGCTGCTCGATCAGCAGGTGGCCATGGAGGTCGCGTTCGCCGGGCCGAAGAAGATCGCCGAGCGGATGGGCGGGTTCAGCGTCTCCAAGATCGCCGAGTCCGATCTGGACGAGTTCGTCGAGCTGTGCGTGCGGAAACCGGCCATCCACCGGTACGGCGGGTCGATGGGGCGGCGGGTGCACGCGCTGGCCCAGTACGTCGTCGAGCACTACGACGGCCGGACCGAGGCGATCTGGACCGAGGGCGACCCGGACGGCAAGGAAGTGCTGAAGCGGCTCAAGGCGCTGCCCGGTTACGGCGACCAGAAGGCGCGGATCTTCCTCGCGCTGCTGGGCAAGCAGCGGGGCGTCGAGCCCGCCGGGTGGCGCGAAGCGGCCGGGGCCTACGGCGAGGAGGGCTCGCGCCGTTCGATCGCCGACGTCGTCGACGAGCAGACCCTGCAGGAAGTCCGCTCCTGGAAGAAGGAGCAGAAGGCCGCCGCCAAGGCTGCCAAGGGCTGAGCGAGCGGACGTCCGGTGGTCCTGGCGGCCCGCCCGTCGATCGACTTCCGCTGAACTGCTGCTGGGTGAGGCTCGTGAGCACTTTGTGGCGCTCTAGCACCATCAAGTGCTCACGGGCGTGTCTCAGGCCGCGGCCGCGCCGGGGCGCTGGTAGCGGTCGACGTACTCCTGGTCGGAGAGCTCGGCGATGGCGTACATGATCTCGTCGGTGATCGACCGCAGCACCGGCAGCGAGCTGTCCAGACCCGCGTAGCGGCTGAAGTCCAGCGGGTCGCCGAAGCGCACCGAGACCGGGTGCAGCCGCGGGATCTTCTTGCCGCGCGGCTGGAGCTTGTCGGTGCCGGTCAGCGCCACCGGCACGACCGGTGCCCCGGTGCTCAGCGCGAGCCGCGCGACGCCGGTGCGGCCCCGGTACAGGCGGCCGTCGGGGGAGCGGGTGCCCTCCGGGTGGATGCCGAACGCGCCACCGGCGCGCAGCACCTTCTCGGCGGCTTCCAGCGACTCCTTCGCGGCGCGGCCCTTGCCCCGGTCCACCGGGATCGCACCCCACGTGCTGAACAGCCACTTCAGCAGCGCGCCCTTGGCGCCGGTGCCGTTGAAGTACTCGGCCTTGGCCAGGAACGAGACCGGGCGGGGCAGCACCAGCGGGACGATGAAGCTGTCGAGCACGGCGAGGTGGTTCGGCGCCAGGATCACCGGACCGGTGGTCGGCACCTTGTCCGCGTCGATCACCGTCGGCCGGTAGATCGTCCGCGCCACCGCACCGACGACCCGCTTGCTCACCGCGTACAGCATTCGACCTCCACGAATTGATCCCGTCCGAATCTAACCGGTCGAGGTTTCGCGCGTGCGTCCCGCCGGTCAACCCTGGGGTCGGACACCGAACTCCGCGCGTCCCCCGGGGTGTTGGCGGCGGCGCTCGGGTGGGAGCATGAAACGTGGAGGTAGCGTCGTGAACAACTCGCATCGTGACGACTCCCCGGTGCTGATCACCGAGGCCCAGCCGTCCTTAGACGATCAGCAGGCGATGCGTCGCCGCAGGTACGCGATCATGATGGCCAGCCGGGTTCCGTGCCTCGTGCTGGCGGCCGTGGTGTTCCAGCTGTGGCAGCTGTGGTGGTTGTCGCTGATCATCCTGGCGATCTCGATCCCGCTGCCGTGGATGGCGGTGCTCATCGCCAACGACCGCCCGGCGAGGAAGAGCGAGAAGGTGAACCGGTTCCGCCGCTCGCACCACGCCCTGGAATCCCGCCAGCACCAGGTCATCGAGGGCTGACGGAACCACCCGCGCCCGGCGTGCGGCATCATTGGGACATGAGCACGATGACGCTGCCGGAGACCGATACCCGGACCGAGACCACTGATCAGACCAGTGACGACCGGCCGGAGATGTTCCACTACGTGCAGAAGGACAAGATCGCCGAGAGCGCGGTCATGGGCACGCACGTGGTGGCGCTGTGCGGTGAGGTGTTCCCCGTCACCAAGTCGCCGAAGCCGGGCTCGCCGGTCTGCCCGGAGTGCAAGGAGATCTTCGAGTCGCTGCCGCCCGGCGGCAAGGACTGACTCGCGGTTCGGTCTGCTTGCGCGGCGGTTCCGGCAGCGGCACGCCGTTGCGCGGTAGCTCCTCCGCGCCGCCCCGCTCCTCCGGCACCTCGTGCTCAGCCGGTGTCCCGGTGTCCTCGACCGGTTCCG
>NZ_VWPH01000018.1 GCF_008630535.1 Saccharopolyspora hirsuta
GGGGGCATACAAGAACACTAACCAAAACAGTCCGCTGTTGAGTTCTCAAAGAACACACCCACACCATCACCCACAACCACTCACGGCCGTGCAGCTCCGGGGAGCATTTCCTCTGTTCGCTTTCGTGTGCCGGTAACTCTAGCAGGCGCTCTTTTCGGGGTTTCAGGGGGGTACCCCTCGCTGATCTCTCCGAAGATCAAGCCTTGCTTGAGTTATCAACACGCCCGGTTTCCTCATCGGCTACCTGGCGACCGCTTTACGTTACCCGGTGCGCTCCGCGGTGTCAAACCGCGCGCCCCGGTCGGTCTGCGCTCCGCGGAGATCGTATCCGTTCTCCGGGGCGCTCCCGCTGCCGTCCTCGCCAGGACTTCGCGTCCTGGTCCGTCCGGCTTTCCGTGCGGCGAGGAGAAAGTTACGCACACGCTGCGTCAAAGTCAAATCGCCTGGTCAGCCGCTTGACCTCGCTCGGACAGCGGATCGCGGCTACTTGTGCTTCGGGCGCAGCCAGAGCTTCACGGTGCTCGCCGAACCGGCCGCGCTGATCGCTTCCAGCAGGTCAGAGGCCCCGACCGGGCGGGTTCGGCCGACCGGGACCAGCTCGTAGCCCCAGGTGCCGAACTCGCGGAGCGCGGCCGCCGGATCGTCACCCAGCTGGCTGATCGCGTCCGGTGTGAAGGAGCACACGATCGATGGGCGGTCCCGGCGGAGCAGGCGGACCAGGCCGCCGAGCACCCGGTGCACCCGCCCACCCACGTCGACGTGCACCACGGACAGCTTCAGGTCCTGCAGGGCCGCGTGGCCCTCCAGCTCCCGGTCCAGGCGGATGCCGCGCACGGATGCTTCCGCACCGTCCTCCGCCGGTTGCACCGACAAGCCCCCGGCCAGCGATACCTCGGAGGTCATGTCGCACGGGGCGTCCCAGGCCGCGCCTTCCAGGAGGACCATGCGGTGACCCCAGGCTGCGGGGACGTTGACCTCGACGTTGCGCTTGAGCAGCTCCGCGCTGCGGGGACAGGGCTCCACCGCGACCACCGCCCCGCTGTTGCCGAGGCGGCTCAGCACCCGGACCGTCTGGTAGCCGACGTAGGCACCGATGTCGAGGAAGATCCCGTCCGGCTCCAGCAGGGAGTCGATCAGCGCGGAGACGTCGGAGTCCCAGGTCGGGTGGGAGGACAGCCAGGGGAGCATGAAGCTGTCGTCGGCTGGCAGGCGGAGCAGGCCCGCGTCGCAGAGGACCGGTGTTGTCGTGCCGTCCCCGGCTCCGGTGTTGCGCTCGTGCTCGCGCAGCAGGATGCGCTGCAGGACGTCGGTGCGCTGCAACGCGTTCGCCGCGTCGGCGGAGGCCGCGCGCACGGACGTTTCGACGTTCTGGTCCGGGGTTTGGCGCTTCTCCAGCGCATCCATCCGGTCGAGGATCCGCTCGACCGCACCGGTCAGGCTGTCCAGGCGCTCCGCGAGGGCGTCCACGCGGTGGTCGTCGACCGAGCCGCTTTCGAGCTCGCGCAGTCGGCGGTGCTGTTCGGCCAGGTCGGCGCGGGCGCGGACCACTCCGTCCTCGGTGCCCATGAGCTGGGCGCCGAGCTGGTCCTGGCGTTGGGCGAGCTGGGCGAGCTGGGCGCGCATCGCCTCCACGTCGCCGTCGCCGTCCGCCTCGTACTGGCGGCGCAGGAGTTCCGATGCGGTCTGCTCGACGCCGTCGACCAGCGAGCGCATGACGTCGCGGATGTGCTCGTCGTAGTGGCTGAGCGCTTTGAGCACCGCCTTGCGCAGGGCCGGGGCCATCGCGTTGCGGCTGCTCACGCCCGTGTCGGGCGCGCGGTGCAGCGCGTGGCGGGCCACCAGCAGCGGGCGCAGCGGGTCGTCGAACTGGCCGTGGCGGTCGGTCGACCACTTCGTCCGCCAGTTCCGGTAGGCGTGCTCGACCCGTTCGCGCAGGCGAGCACCAGCTCGGGCCACGGTGTGCGTGGCGAGCAGGTTGTCGCGCGCCGCGACGCCGAAGGCGGCGGTCGCGTCCGCGTCGTCGGCGGCCTCGCGGAGCAGTTCCGCCGCCGCGTCGATGTCGGGTTCGCCCGGGCCCTGGCAGGGCACGAGGCGGGCTGCTTCCGCGCCGAAGATCTCGGCGACCGCGCCGTGGTCCCCGGCGATCACCGGGATGCCGTGCGCGGCGACCTCGAGCAGCCGCAGGACGTGGTCGTCGGTCGCGCCGCCGCGGTGCAGCGAGGTGAAGCAGTCGGCGGCGGACAGCAGGGTCCGGAGGTCGGGCTCGTCCTCGATGAGCTGGATGCGCGGGTCGGCCGCGGTGGCCAGGCGCAGGCGCTCGGCGGCTTCGGGGAACTCACCGGCACCGACGACGCCGATCAGCAGGCGCACGTCGTTGCGCTCCGGGAACGCGGTGAGGAACGCGCTGACCGCGCCCAAGGCGTTGTCCGCGCGCTCGGTGGCGTGATCGGCGCAGGTGGTGATCACGAACTCGTCGGACAGCCCGAGGCGGGCGCGAGCGCCCTTCCGCGTCGGCAGGTCCACCAGCTCGCGCTCGGGCGCGGGCAGCGTGACCACCCGGGTCTTCGCGCCGCTGCGGCGGGCCACCGCGCGGCTGCTCTCGGAGAGCACCCAGGTCTCGGCGACGTCGTCGGAACCGACCGCGCCGGTGTGCACGTCGATCACGTACCTGCCAGCCGGGACCGGCAGGTCCGGGGCGCAGCGCAGGACGACCGGGTAGTAGGCGGTGTCCGCGGACGGCAGGCCCGAGGCGCGGACCGCGTCGCGCACCAGTTCGGCCAGCGGGCCGTCGCCCAGGACCGCCACCCCGAGCTGGTCCACCAGGGCCGCGCGGTTGTCGATGCGGCGGTGCACCGCCTCGGCCGGGACGCGACCGCTGGCCACGCCGACCCCGACGCACCACTCGTGGAAGGCCTCCGCGTCCGCGCCGAACGGGTCCGGGTAGTCGCGGCGCAGGACCGGGTCGTCCGCCCACACCGCCGCAGTCCAGCGGGAACCGCCCGCAGCCCGCTGCTGGTCGTCGGCCGGGGCGCAGGCCCACGACAGGAACTCCGGCAGGGCGTCCGGTTCGAACGGGCTCGGCGGGGCTTGGCCGTCGAGCCACGCCGCGAGGTACTCGCCGCGCAGGGTGGTCGGGAGCACGACGCCGTCCGGCAGGGCGTCGAACGGGTGCGGCTCCTCGCGGGTGTACCCCGCCTCCACCAGCGCGTTCCGGTAACCGGCGCACAGCCCGGCGAGCGTCTGGTGCTCGGACAGCAGGACGCGCGGGCGGTCGGCGTAGGCGGTGGACAGCAGCCATGGACGCTGCGGTTGGAAGCCGTCGAAGTGCACGCTGCGCAGCAGCGCGCCGTCCACGGTGTGGCTGCCGTCGGCAGTGGTCGCGAGCTCGCGCTGCGCGGCGTTCCACACCGAGAGGCCGACGCCGGGATCGCGGATCACCTTGTGGTCCACGAGCGCCGGGGCGTCGTCGAGCACCGGGGTGGCCATCGTCGGGTCGCTGCGCAGCTGCTCCACCCAGGTCTCGAGCAGCTGCTCGGCACCGGGGCGGACCGCGAACACGCTCGGGTCGAAGGTGCCGGACTCGGCGAGGTCGGCCGGGCTGGGGCGCAGGCCGTCCACCGCGAGCGGGCGGAGCACGCGCGGCACCAGGGCGACCGGGCGGTCCGGGGTCAGGCCGGTCAGCAGGTCGTCGAAGCGGCCGAAGACCTGCACCGACGGCTCGAAGTACAACGTGGTGTGACCGGTCTTGAGCAGGTGCTGCAGGAAGCGCGGGCGCAGCACGTTGCGCAGCTGCTCCGCGGTGCACCCGGTGGCCAGCCGGGCGAACTCCTGCGGGTCGATGCCGATGTCGGCGACCGACAGGGCGTCCGCCTCCACCTGTCCCGGCCGGTCCACCAGCAGGAGCGCGAACCGCGCGCTCGGGTGGTGGCGGCGGAAGGTGTCCCGCAGGACCCTGGCGGCCGGGAGCTGGTCCGGGCAGGCCAGGGTGCACCCGAGCAGGGTGCCCGACACCGGCTCCTCCGGCGTCTCCGCCGGCCACTCCGGCTCGAACAGCTCCGCCGACTGCTCCAGCACACCGGACTGCAGGGAGGACTCCTCGGAGCTCCCGGAGCTGATCGGGTCGTGCTTCGCCTGCGAATCAGTCACGGGCGCAACCTATCGCTATCCGAGCACCGACCAGAAGCCCAACCCCACCAGCCCCAGCAGCTGTGACGAACTCGGTCCGCGCACCCTCATCGGGAGCGCGATGACCACGGCCGATCCCGACCGTTCCTCACCGCTTCCGACGCGCCCCGGCGTGTCGTGCTCGACAACCGATTCGTTGTCTTTGAAGCGGCGCCAGCCGCTTAGCCCACCCTCGCAACCGGCACCGCCGCGGCCTCTGAGGTTCCGCCACCCGCACCGCAGAACGAGCCTGGAACACCTTCGATCAGAGCATCGGCATGAGGGTTCGGAGCTCGTACGGGGTGACGTGGCTCCGGTAGGAGTTCCACTCCTCGCGCTTGTTGCGCAGGAAGAAGTCGAAGACGTGCTCGCCGAGGGTTTCGGCGACCAGCTCGGAGGACTCCAGCTCGCCCAGCGCCTCGTTGAGGTTCTGCGGCAGGTTGGCGTAACCGGCTGCCTTGCGCTCGCGCTCGGTCAGGCTCCAGACGTCGTCCTCGGTGGCGGGCGGCAGCTCGTAGCCCTTGTCCACCCCGCGCAGGCCCGCCGCGAGGATCACCGCGTAGGCCAGGTACGGGTTGCAGGCCGAGTCCAGGTTGCGGACCTCGACGCGGCGGGAGGACGCCTTGCCCGGCGAGTACATCGGCACCCGGACCAGGGCGGACCGGTTCGCGTGGCCCCAGCACACCGCGGTCGGGGCCTCGCCGCCGACCACCAGGCGCTTGTAGGAGTTGACCCACTGGTTGGTCACCGCGCTGATCTCGCGGGCGTGGTGCAGGATCCCGGCCACGAACGCGCGGCCGATGTCGGAGAGCTCGAACGGGTTCTCCGGGTGGTAGAAGGCGTTCTGGTCGCCCTCGAAGAGGCTGAAGTGGGTGTGCATGCCGGAGCCGGGCTGCGCGCTGAACGGCTTCGGCATGAAGGAGGCGCGCACGCCCTGGGTGATCGCGACCTCCTTGACCACGTAGCGGAAGGTCATCACGTTGTCGGCCATGGTCAGCGCGTCGGCGTAGCGCAGGTCGATCTCCTGCTGGCCGGGCGCGCCCTCGTGGTGGCTGAACTCCACCGAGATGCCCATCGCCTCCAGCGTCTCGATGGCGTTGCGCCGGAAGTGCGGGGCGGTGTCGTGGCTGGACTGGTCGAAGTAACCGCCGGAGTCCGCCGGGACCGGTTCGGAACCGTCGTCGGGCAGGTTCTTGAGCAGGAAGAACTCGATCTCGGGGTGCACGTAGCAGGTGAAGCCCGACTCGGTGGCGCGGGCCAGGGTGCGGCGCAGCACGTGGCGCGGGTCCGACCAGCACGGCGAGCCGTCCGGCATGTGGATGTCGCAGAACATCCGGGCCGAGTAGTGCTCCCCGTCCGGGGTCTCCCAGGGCAGCACCTGGAAGGTGGCCGGGTCCGGCTTGGCGACCATGTCCGACTCGTAGATCCGGGCGAACCCCTCGATCGCCGAGCCGTCGAACCCGATGCCCTCGGCGAAGGCGCCTTCCAGCTCGGCCGGCGAGATCGCCACCGACTTGAGCATGCCGAGGACGTCGGTGAACCACAGCCGCACGAAGCGGATGTCACGTTCCTCCAAGGTGCGGAGCACGAACTCCTGCTGGCGGTTCATGCACGCAGCCTAAGAGTTCCGGCGCCGAATCGCGTAACTGGTCCGTGAACCCGGGACTACCCGAACCCGATGAGCGCGATCATCGGCGGCAGGACGAGCGCGATCAGCACCGCACCGGCCACGTCGAAGACCGCGCCGGAGCGGATCATCTTGGTGATCGGCACCGCTCCCGAGCCGTAGACCACCGCGTTCTGCGGGGTCGAGACCGGCAGCATGAACCCGAAGGAGGCCGCGAAGGTGGCCGCCAGGGCGGGCACGAACGGGTTGACCCCGGCCGCGACCGCGATCGGGATGACGATCGGCACCACCACGGCCGCGGCGGCGGTGTTCGAGGTCGTCTCGGAGATCAGCACCGCCAGCGCGATGGCGAAGACGGTGATCGCGATGACGCTGGAGAAGCCCAGCGCAGCGGCCGCGCCCCGGCCGATGGTCTGGGCGAGCTCGGTCTCGGCGAGCAGCGAGCCGAAGATGATGCCGGTGCCGAACAGCACCACCGTGCCCCAGTCGATGCGGCTGGCCTCGGTCCAGGTGAGCGTGAAGCGGCGCCGGGACCAGTCGGTGGGCAGCAGGAACAGCAGCGACGCCCCGAGCACCGCGACGATGCCCTCGTCGAGCCGGTCGCTGATCAGGTCGTAGGCCGGCGAGTCGTTGCCCGCGACCAGCGCGACCACGCCCGGCGTCACCCACAGCACGACGGTGGTGGCGAAAGCGATCAGGGTGTTCTTCTCCGCCCGCGAGAGCTTGCCGAGCTTGGCGCGCTCGGCTGCGACGTAGTCCTCGACGCCGGAGAGCTTGTTGATCTCGGGCCGGTTGAGCAGCAGCAGGACCCCGGCCAGCACGACGAACATCAGCAGGCAGACCGGCGCGGCCATGGCCATCCACTGCAGGAAGGAGATGCGCTGGCCGGTGGCCTCCTCGATCAGGCCGCGGCCGATCAGGTTCGGCGGCGAGCCGATCGGGGTGAGCAGGCCGCCGACGCTGGCGCCGTAGGCGAGCATCAGCATCAGCGCGACGCCGACACGCAGCCGCAGCGGGTCGAACGGGGCGCCCTCGGGCAGCTGCTTGCGGACCAGCTCGGCGATGACGGCGAGGATGCCGACCGCCGTGGGCAGCAGCATCGCGACGGTCGCGGTGTTGGAGACCACCGCGGACAGCAGGCAGGTGATCACGCCGAAGGCGATGATCACCCGCGCGGCGCTGCGGCCGACCCCGGGCAGCGACAGGATGGTGAACGCGAAGCGCCTGGCCAGGCCGTGCCGCAGCATCGCCTGGGCGAGGATGAACGCCCCGATGAAGGTGAACACGGTGGAGGACCCGAACGGTGCGAGCACGTCGTCGGGCGGCAGGACGCCGAGGACGACGATCGCGCCGACGCCGATGAGCCCGCCGACCGGGATCGGCACCGGTTCGCAGACCCACAGCACGATGACGCCGAGGAGCACGGCGGCGAGCTTGTGCTGGGCCGGTTCGAGCTGGGTGGGGAGCAGCAGGAAGAGGACGGCCAGCGCCGGGGCCAGGAACAGCCCGGCGGTGCGGCGAGCCCGCTCGAACCGCTCTTCGGCCGGGGAGAGGACCTGCTCGCCCAGTCCCCGGTACGTGCTGCCGGACAGCAGCACCGACGTCACGCTCTGCTCGTTGCTCTCGCGCCCACCGTCCCCTTTGTCCACTCCCAGACGATAGGCGCGGTGTGATTCAGTTCACCATCGTCCGTTCGGCCGCCGTGGCGGTGGTGCGAGCGGCGGAAGGCGCCTCCCGCGCGGGGAGGCGCCTTCCGGTCACTTCGACTCGCAGCGGGCCCCGTTCGCGGGGACGGTCAGGTCGACCAGGTACTTCGTGCCCGCGTCGTCGACGCAGGTGATGCCCTGCAGGAAGACCGTGTGCTGGGTGCCCTCGTAGGTGAGCAGCTTGCCGTGCAGCGCCTCGGCCAGCTTGACGCCCGCGTCGTAGGGCGTTGCCGGGTCGCCGGTCGTCGAGATCACCAGCGTCGGGGGCAGCGCACCCACCTCGGGGTCGGTCGGCTCGCCGGTGACCGGGACCGGCCAGAAGGCGCACATGTCGCGCGCCGCGCTCGGCGGGTTGCCGTCGTCGAGGAACGGTGCCGCCTCGCGGTAGCGGCGGTCGGCCTCGCGGCGCTGCTGCGGGTCCAGGACGCGCTGGTCGTCGACGCAGTGCACGGCGTCGAAGGCGTCGGTGGTGTTGGAGTAGCGACCGCTCTGGTCGCGGCTGAAGTAGCTGTCCGCGAGCGCCAGCAGGGTCCGGCCGCTGCCCTGGCGCAGCTCGGCGAGCCCGCTGTCCAGCTGGCTCCAGAGGCTGGGCGCGTAGAGCGCCTGGATGGCCCCCATCGAGGCGTCCGTGTAGGACAGCTCGCGGCCGTCGCCGGCGCGCGCCGGGTTCTCGACCAGCGGGCGGGTGATCTGCTGGAACTGCGCGACCGCGGCCTTCGGGTCGTGGCCCAGCGAGCACTGCTGGCGGGCCGCGCACCAGACCGCGAAGTCGTCGAAGGCGCGCTGGAACCCCGCGCCCTGGGCCACCAGCTGGTCGATGGCCGACTGGCCGGGGTCGATCGCGCCGTCGAGCACCATCGCCCGCACGTTGCCCGGGAACTGCTCGGCGTACTCCGCGCCGATCCGGGTGCCGTAGGAGTAGCCGAGGTAGTTGAGCTTCTCGTCGCCGAGCGCCGAGCGGAGCACGTCCATGTCGCGGACGACGTCGCGGGTGCCGACGTTGGCCAGCAGCTGGGTGCCGGTGCGCTCGGCGCACTTGGCCGCGTAGTCGCGCTCCTCCCGCTCGGTCTGCGCGACCCCGCTCGGCGAGGTGTCCGCGTCGGAGTCCAGCCGCTTGGCGTCGCGCTCCTGGTCGGTCAGGCAGCGCACCGCCGGTTCGGAGGCGCCGATGCCGCGCGGGTCGAAGCCGATCAGGTCGAACCGCTCCCCCAGCTCGGAGTTGCGCAGCGACCCGGCCAGGCTCGCCGCCGTGCTCATCCCGGACGCACCGGGACCACCCGGGTTGAGCTGCAGCGAACCGATCTTCTGCTGCTGGTCGGCGGCCGGGCTGCGGAGCACGCCGATGGTGATCACCTGGCCCTGCGGGGCGGCGTAGTCCAGCGGGACCTCCAGGCGCGCGCACTCGAGGCCCGGGTTGGCGTAGGAGGCGCGATCGCTCTCGGTCCTGGCGTAGGGCGCGCACGGCCCCCAGGCCAAGGCCTGCCCGTAGTACCGCTCCAGGCCCGGCGGGACGGGTCCGACCGGCCCCTTCTGATCGGTGTGCGGCTGCAGCGGCGGAGGAGCCTGGGTCGGCATGCTGCACGCGGCGGCGCTCAGCACGGCGAGCGCGGAAAGCACGGTCAGTAGGCGGTTCACCACTGGATCGTGACATGCACGAGCAGGTGTGAGTCGCGCCGGGCGGGACGACACCGCCCGGTCGGGTGCGCGAAGATGGGGTCATGCCCCAGTTGCGCATCGCACTCGCACAGGTCAACGCATGCGTCGGCGACATCGCCGGGAACAGCTCGATGGTCCTGGAGTGGACCCGCCGCGCGGTGCAGGAGGGCGCCCACCTGGTGGCGTTCCCGGAGATGGTGCTGTCCGGCTACCCGGTCGAGGACCTCGCGCTGCGCAAGTCGTTCGCCGCGGCGAACCTCGCCGAGGTCGAGCAGCTCGCCCGCCGGTTGCAGGACGCCGGTTGCGGCGACGCGCTGGTGGTCGTCGGGCACCTCGGCCGCGACGACCAGGGGCCGCGCAACTCCGCGTCGCTGCTGCACGGCGGCGAGGTCGTGGCGACCTACCACAAGCACCACCTGCCGAACTACGGCGTGTTCGACGAGGCCCGCTACTTCGCGCCCGGCTTCGACCTGCCGATCGTGCGGTTCCACGGGCTCGACGTCGGCGTGGTGATCTGCGAGGACATCTGGCAGAACGGCGGTCCGGTGGCCGCGCTGGGCCAGGTCGGGGTGGACCTGGTGGTCTGCCTCAACGGCTCGCCCTACGAGCGCGCCAAGGACGACGTCCGCACCCCGCTGGTGGTGCGGCGGGCCGCGGAGGCCGGTGCGCCGATGGCCTACGTCAACCTGGTCGGCGCGCAGGACGAACTGGTCTTCGACGGCGATTCGATGATCGCCGCGGCGGACGGCGAGATCACCGCGCGGGCACCGCAGTTCGCCGAGCACCTCCTGCTGCAGGACCTGGACCTGACCGCGGGCGGGCACACCTCGACCACGGTGTCCAGCGAGCCCGGCCCGATGCGGATGCCCGCCTTCGACGTGCAGCGGATCGTGCTGGAGCCGAAGCCGCTGCCGAGCTACGAGCCGCTGCCGCCCGCTCCCCCGGCCGAACCGCTGGACGACGAGGCCGAGGTGTGGGGCGCGCTGGTCACCGGGCTGCGGGACTACGTGCACAAGAACGGCTTCCGCTCGGTGACCTTCGGCTTCTCCGGCGGCATCGACTCGGCGGTGGTCGCGGCGCTGGCCGCCGACGCGCTCGGCGCGGACGCGGTGCACGGCGTCTCGATGCCGTCGAGCTACTCCTCCGAGCACTCGCGGTCCGACGCCGCCGAGCTGGCCGAGCGCATCGGGTGCCACTTCGAGGTGCAGCCGATCGCCGACATGGTCGAGGTGTACGTGCGGCAGCTGGAGCTGACCGGGCTGGCCGAGGAGAACGTGCAGGCGCGCGCCCGCGGGATGCTGCTGATGGCGCTGTCCAACCAGCGCGGGCACCTGGTGCTGGCGACCGGGAACAAGACCGAGCTGGCGGTGGGCTACTCGACCATCTACGGCGACGCGGTGGGCGCCTTCGCGCCGATCAAGGACGTGCCGAAGACGCTGGTGTGGAAGCTGGCGAAGTGGCGCAACGCGGACGCGGAGAAGCGCGGCGAGGTGCCGCCGATCCCGGAGAACTCGATCACCAAGCCGCCGTCGGCGGAGCTGCGGCCGGGGCAGGTGGACCAGGACTCGCTGCCCGAGTACGACGTGCTGGACGTGGTGCTGGACGGCTACGTGGAGGGCGACCGGAGCTACGCGGACCTGGTCGCCGAGGGCTTCGACGCCGAGCTGGTCGAGCGGGTGCTGCAGCTGGTGGACCGGGCCGAGTACAAGCGGCGGCAGTACCCGCCGGGGACCAAGATCACGTTCAAGGCGTTCGGCCGGGACCGGCGGCTGCCGCTGACCAACCGCTGGCGCGAGATCGCGCCGTGACGACGTCAGTCGTCCAGGTGCGGGTCCACGTCGGGCGAACGCGCAGTTTCAGTTGAAACCGCGGTTCCCACCCACGGCGGATCGCAGTTTCAGTTGAAACTGCGGACCGTCGGCGCGTCGGGGTCCGGACATGCCGACGTGCGTCGGGTGGCTCCGCGATTTCAATGGAAGTCGGACGTGCGATTTCCATTGAAATCGCGGCCGTCCGGGGTCGTGGCGACCTAAGGAGGAAGATCCGGTGTGGGCCGTGCACGCGCTGTGCACTGTGGACGGTCGGCTGGTGCTGTGGGCCGAGGACTCCGAGCTCCCCGCCCGGGTTCCCGGGCGCGCGCCGAGCGGTCCGCTGGCGCACCCGTTCGCGGTTCCGGGTGAGGCGCTGCGCGATGCGCTGGCCGGGGAGCCGGTCAAGGTCGACCCGGTGCGGGTTCAGCTGCCGTCCTACGCCTCCGCTCCGGTCCCGTCGCCGGAGCTGGTCCGGGACCCGCTGACCGCCGGGCCCGCGCCGCGCGGGAAGCTGCGGCTGCGGGAGTGGCTGGTGCCCGCCGTGTCGTGCAGCCCGGCTTCGGTGGTCGAGCTGCTGGACGAGGACGTGCCCGGCTGCCGGTCGGGGGCTTCGGCGCGGTTCCTGCGCGGCCTCGCCGAGTGGGCGGAGCAGCTCGTGTCGGGTGGGCGGGTGCTGCCCGCGCTGGTCGACGCGGACGAGTGGCCGACCGCGCGCTGGCGACCGGCCCTGTCCAGCACGGATTCGGCGCACTTCGTGGCCCTGCGCGACGCGATGCCACCGGCGTTCCGCTGCGAGCGCGGCGATGCCCCCGCCGAGGTCCTGCGCACCGCGCTGGACGTGCTGGTCGACGGCATCGCGCGCAGCCGGGTCGCCGATCTCGAGCTGACCCGCGGGCGGACCGCGGCGGCCGCGTGGCTGCGGGCGCTGACCGGGGAACCGCGGTTCGACAGCGCGGAGGGGCAGGTCCGCAAGCTCGCGCGGCAGCTGGACAGCTGGCGCGCCAGCGGGGGTCGGCAGAGCCCGGTGCGGACCTGCTTCCGGTTGCACGCGCCCGAGGACGACGAGGACTGGCGCCTGGAGTTCCTGCTGCAGGCCGTGGACGACCCGAGCGTGCTGGTGTCGGCCGAGGAGGTGTGGCGGGCGGACAGCAGGGTCCTGCAGCGCTGGGTCGACGAGCCGGAGGAGCTGCTGCTCACCGACCTCGGCGCGGCCAGCCGGATCTTCCCGGTGCTGGACCGGGCGCTGCGCGTGCCGCACCCGAGCGAGCTGCTGCTGGACGCCGACGGCGCGTACGAGTTCCTGACCAGCGCGACGCTGCTGGACCAGGCGGGGTTCGGCGTGCTGCTGCCGTCCTGGTGGGGGCGCACCGAGGAGCTCGGCCTGAAGCTGACCGCGACCAGCACCGGCACCGCTGGCGCGGTGGCCAAGGAGTCCGGCGTCGGGCTGGCCGACCTGGTCGACTACCGCTGGGACCTGGCGCTCGGCAACGAGCAGCTGACCGAGGCGGAGCTGGACGAGCTGGCCGCCGCGAAGGTCCCGCTGGTGCGGCTGCGCGGCCGGTGGGTCCGGATCGACCGCAAGCGCCTGGCGGCCGGGCTGGCGTTCCTGGAGCGGTCCGGGTCCGGGCAGATGACCGCGGGCGAGGTGCTGCTGCAGGCCGGGCTCCCGGCGGAGGACGCCGAACGGCCGATGCCGGTCGTGCAGGTCAGCGGGCGCGGGTGGGTCGGCGACCTGCTGTCCGGCCAGCTCGAGCAGCACCTGGAGCCGGTGGAGCCGCCCGAGGGCTTCAACGCGACCTTGCGCCCGTACCAGCGGCGCGGTCTGGCCTGGCTGGCGTTCCTGGACCGCCTCGGGCTCGGGGCGTGCCTCGCCGACGACATGGGCCTGGGCAAGACCGTGCAGCTGCTGGCGCTGGAGGCCCTGGTGCGCGCCGGGGGATCGCGCGGGCCGACGCTGCTGGTCTGCCCGATGTCGCTGGTCGGCAACTGGCAGCGGGAGGCCGCGCGGTTCGCGCCGTCGCTGAAGGTGCACGTCCACCACGGCTCCGACCGGCTCACCGGCGAGGACCTGCTGGAGGAGGCAGGCGGGCACGACCTGGTCATCACCACCTACCCGCTGGCCGCGCGGGATTCGGCCGTGCTGCGGGAGATCCGCTGGGACCGGGTGGTGCTCGACGAGGCGCAGAACATCAAGAACAGCAACTCCCGGCAGGCCCGGGCGGTGCGCGGGCTGTCCGCGCGGCAGCGGATCGCGCTGACCGGCACCCCGGTGGAGAACCGGCTCGCCGAGCTCTGGTCCATCATGGACTTCGCCAACCCCGGCGTGCTCGGCTCGCTGAGCACCTTCCGGGCGCGGTTCGCGGTGCCGATCGAGCGCGACGGCGACACCGGGGCGGCCGCGCGGCTGCGGCGCGTCACCGGACCCTTCGTGCTGCGGCGGGTGAAGACCGATCCGGCGATCATCAGCGATCTGCCGGACAAGATCGAGATGAAGCAGCTGTGCAACCTCACCGCCGAGCAGGCCTCGCTGTACCAGGCGGTGGTGGACGACATGCTGGCGCGCATCGACGAGAGCGAGGGCATGGAGCGGCGCGGCCTGGTGCTGGCGACGATGTCCAAGCTCAAGCAGGTGTGCAACCACCCGGCGCAGCTGCTCGGCGACGGCTCCCCGCTGCCCGGCCGGTCCGGGAAGCTGGCGCGGCTGGAGGAGATCCTCGAATCGGTGCTGGCCGACGGCGACAAGGCGCTGTGCTTCACCCAGTTCGCGGGCTTCGCCGGGATGCTGGTGCCGCACCTGGCCGCCCGGTTCGACACCGAGGTGCTGCTCCTGCACGGCGGCACGCCGAAGAAGGCCCGCGACGAGATGGTCCGCCGGTTCCAGGAGTCCGACGGCCCGGCGATCTTCCTGCTGTCGCTCAAAGCCGGTGGCACCGGGTTGACGCTGACCGCCGCCAACCACGTCGTGCACCTGGACCGCTGGTGGAACCCGGCGGTCGAGGACCAGGCCACCGACCGGGCGTTCCGCATCGGGCAGCGCCGGGACGTGCAGGTCCGCAAGCTGACCTGCATCGGCACCCTGGAGGAGAAGATCGACCGGATGATGGCGGACAAGAAGGCGCTCGCGCAGCTGGTGGTCGGTTCCGGGGAGAACTGGCTGACCGAGCTGTCCACCAGCCAGCTGCGCGAGCTGGTGGCGCTGGAAGCGGAGGCCGTCGGTGAGTGAGTGGCGCGGATTCCCCCGCCCCGGCAAGCCGATCCGCGTCGAGGGCGGCATCAAGGCGCGCAGCAAGCGCGGCGAGATCGCGCAGACCTGGTGGTCGCGGCGGTTCATCGAGGTGCTGGAGTCGTTCGGCATGGGCGGGCGGCTGCAGCGCGGCAAGAACTACGCGCGAGCCGGGCAGGTGCTGAACCTGACGCTGTCCACGAGCGTGGTGGTCGGCCTGGTGCAGGGTTCCCGGCCCGAGCCGTACCGGGCGCGCATCGGCATCAAGGCGTTCTCGTCGGCGGAGTGGGAGCAGGTCGAGCGGGCGCTGGCCGGGCAGGCGCTGTACGCGGCGAAGCTGCTGGCCGGGGAGATGCCCACCGACGTCGAGGAGGTCTTCGCCGAGCTCGGCCTGGAGCTGTTCCCGACGACGATGCGCGAGCTGACCATGGACTGCTCGTGCCCGGACTGGGAGATCCCGTGCAAGCACCTGGCGGCGACCTGCTACCTGCTGGCGGAGTCCTTCGACGCGGACCCGTTCCAGATCCTCGCCTGGCGCGGCCGATCCCGCGAAGAGCTCCTGGACCGCCTGCGCGCGCTCCGCGGCACGACCGGCCCGGCCACCCAGGAGCCCGCCGACGCTGAAACGCTGGCGGACCGCCTGGACACCTTCTGGACCGCACCGGAACTCCCGGCGCCACCGGCCGCCCCGCAGAGCACCGCTCCGGACGCGCTCCTCGACGAACTCGCCCCGCTCGACGTGCACGTCGGCGGTGTGCCGGCGGTCGACCTCCTCCGCCCCGCCTACCGGGCGATGTCCGCGCGGGAGCGGTGAGAACGGGCTCGGGAGGCGTTCCTGCCGGTAGGCTCCCCCTGCGGAAGATTGCGGTGGGCGAGGCTGTCCTGGTCACCGGGGCTTCGTCCGGGCTGGGACTGGCCACCTCGACATCGCTGGCGCGCGGGTCGGCCGGTGGTGCTCGGATGCCGCAGCGCTGACCGTGACGCCGCCGCTGCCGCCGCGATTCGCGAGGACGTTCCGGGCGCGGCCGTGGCCGTGCTCGAGGTGGACGTGGCCGATCTGTCCTCGGTGCGGAACGCGGTGCGCGCGTTGGACGGGCAGCCGCTGGGCGCGCTGGTGTGCAACGCCGGGGTCCAGATCACCCGTGGTGCACAGCGGTCCCACCGATGGGTACGAGCGACCTTCGCCACCAACCACCTCGGCCACTTCGCCCTGATCCGCGCGCTGCTCGGGCAGCTGGTCGAGCCCGCTCGCATCGCGCTCGTGTCCAGCGGTACGCACCTCGGGCCGTTGCGGTCGTTCGAGGTTCCCGCTCCTCGCTGGGAGGATCCCCGCGCACTCGCCGATCCCGCTCTGTCGTCGCTGGGCGGCTCGGGCCGCGACGGGCCCGTTCGCTACTCGACCTCGAAGCTGGCGAACATCTACACCGCTTACGAACTGGCGCGCAGGGGTGCGCGATCGGCGGATCGCGGTCAACGCCTTCGATCCGGGGCCGATGCCGGAGACCGGGCTGGCGCGCGATTACCCCGCGGCGATTCGGCGTCTCCACGCGCGAACCGGCCCGCTGCTGGTGCGTGCGGTTCCCGGCATCCGGCCGGTCGATCAAGCCGCAGCCGCCCTGACCTCGCTGATCACCGCCCCGTCGTCGGCCGGGTCAGTGGCGGGTACTTCGCGGGCCGCGAGCTGAGCCGGAGCTCAGCGGAGTGCTACGACGAGACGCACGCCCAAGAGCTCTGGGAAGTCTCGGACGAACTGGTCTCCTGACGAGCGCGGTTCTCAGCTGTCCGACGGGGTCTGGTGAACGGTGCGGCGCATTTCGTACCAGTTCTCGCCGACGGGTTCACCCGCCATGTTCCAGCTCCAGGAGGTGGTCGGGGTGATGCGCAGGTACACCCCCGGCCCGATCATCCCGACCCGCTCGATCGGCCCCTCCGCCTCGCCGTAGACGCGGATCCCCCGCGCGACGAAGGGGTCGAAGGACACCAGGTCGTCGAAGACCAGGGCGACCTTGGGGTTTCCGTCCCGGACGTTGCGGAACTTCCGGGTGTTGGCGACCGAGGCACCGCTCCCGCCGACCCAGAAGTAGATCCCGTCGAACTCGCAGGCGAGCGGCACCACATCGGGCTGCCCGTCGGCGGCGACGGTGGAGAACCGGACGATCGGCTGCGACCGCAGGTAAGCGATCTCCTCGTCGGTGAAGGACATGAACGACTCCTTCGCGCTGCTCGCGGCCAGCCTCCCATCACCCCGGTCCACCGGCCAGCGCGCACCAGCCTTGACCTTGTCGCAGCGTCAACGCTTCTACTGACGACATGCGAATCGGTGAGATCACCGCGCTGGTCGGCGTGTCCACGCGGACCGTGCGCCACTACCACCACCAGGGCCTGCTGCCCGAACCGGAGCGCCGGGCCAACGGCTACCGCCGTTACGGCCTGCGCGACGCGATCCAGCTGGCGCGGGGTTCGCCCGCCGGGTCGCAGCGGGCCGGGGTGGGAGTTCTGCCAACGGGAACACCCAGATCGCCGCGTTCACCCACCGCCGAACACCGCGCAATCGGAAGCAAGTGCGTGAACTGGTGCTACGGCCTTCGGTGCTGGTCCGTGAACAGCGCCTTCTGGCCATGCTCGACGAGCACGGGCAGCTGCCCCGTACAGGTGTCAGACGGCGGTGACCTTGCGCAGGTCCTCGACGGCCGACAGGATGTGCGACTCGAGATCGTGCCCGTCCTCGTCGGCGAGCCACTGGGCGAATCCGAACCGGAATGCGGCTACTCCGGCTGCAGCGGCGAGAGCGGCTTGCGGCTCGGATGCCCCTCTGTCGCGCAGCGCCTGCGTCATCGCCGCGCTCAACTTCGCGACCTTGGCCAGCTCGCGTTCCTGCAAGTCGGGGTGCGCATCGATCGCGCCCTGACGGCTCCGGGCCAGGGCGCGCCGCTCGTCGAACCACGCGGTGGTCGCGCCGAATGCGCTGATGATGGCCTCGAGCGGCGCCAGGTCCGGCGGCGCTGCGATCAGGGCGTCGACGACCATGCCGATGAAGCGTTCCTGACCGGCGAAGAGCACTTCTCGCTTGTCGGCGAAGTACCGGAAGAAGGTGCGCTCGGTGAGTCCCGCGGACGCGGCGATCTCGGCGACGGTGGTCCGGTCGTAGCCCTGGTCGGCGATCAGCTCCAGCGCGGCGCGCTGCAAGCGCCCTTCAGCGTCCGGCTGCCAACGACCCATTCCCGCAGTTTAGTGATGACAGTCGTTGACATGAAACGCACCGCCATGACAGTGTCTGACATCATTCCTCTGGAAGGGGTTCCCATGCGCGTCTTCGTCACCGGCGCGTCGGGCTGGGTCGGCTCCGCCGTCGTCCCCGAGCTCGTCGCCGCTGGGCACCAGGTCATCGGCCTCGCCCGCTCGGAGGCATCGGCGGCCGCCGTCACGGCTGCGGGTGCCACGCCGATCCGCGGCACCGTCGACGATTTCCACGTGCTGCGCGACGCAGCTGCAGCGTCCGACGCCGTGATCCACCTCGCCTTTCCTGTCGACCTCGCCCGCGCCGGGCGGATGCACGACGCCGTCGCCTCCGACGTGGCCACGATCCAGGCCCTGGGCCAGGCACTCCCCACCGGCGGCGCCATCGCAATCGCCACCGGCACTGCCGGACTCGCGCGGAACGGCGTCCCCGCCACAGAGCGAGATCGTCCCGCGGCGGACGCCCTGATCGCCGCGCGACAGCCCTCGGACGACGCTGCGCTCGCCCTCGCCGAGCGGGGTCTGCGCCCCTCGGTGCTGCGGCTGGCACCGGTCAACCACGGCGAGGGCGACAACGGGTTCCTCCCCGCCCTCATCGGGACCGCCCGCGAGAAGGGCTTCTCGGGCTACCCCGGCGACGGGTCGGCACGCTGGTCAGCGGTGCACGTCCGGGACACCGCCCGGCTCTTCCGCCTGGCGATCGAGACCGGGGCGACCGGGTACCTGCACGCGGTGGCCGAGGAGGGCATCCCGCTGCGCGAGATCGCCCAGGCCATCGGTCGCCACCTCGATCTCCCGGTGCGTCCGGTGCCGATGGATCGGGTCGACGAGCACTTCGGGTTCCTCGGGATGTTCCTCAAGTCCGACACCCCGGTCTCCAGCGCCCACACCCGAGAGGTCATCGACTGGGTCCCCACCTGGCCGGGTCTGTTCGAGGAAATCGAGGAGGGCCACTACTTCGCCCCGAACGCGATCAGCAACGGCCTCTGACGCCGGATTCCGCGCGAAGACGATGTCGCGCCCGCGGGTGCCGGCGATTTCGTGCGAGGTCACCAGCCCCCCCGGAGGACGTCGAAGGTGCCCTCGTCACCGGCTTTCGTCGATGGCGGGCATCGGGGTGCCTGTGGGGTGCCAGGTTTCGAGGAAGGGTTGTTGGCGGGTGAGGTCCACCAGTTCCACTCGGGCTCCGATGGAGTCCACCCGGTGGTAGGCGAAGGCCCTGCCGTACGGGCAGCCGGAGAAGTCCTCGGGGAGGCCCAGGGATTCCAGGCGGCGGGTGCCCGCTTCGAGGTCCGTCGTCCAGTAGCCGAGGTGGTCGAAGCGGGCTCCCGCCGAGGCGTCCCAGGGGCTGCCCGGTGGGCCTTCGATCAGCTCGATGAACGGGGCTCCGCCCGCGGTGAAGACGATGCGGTACTGCCAGTCGCCGAGGGTGCTGGTCTGCGGCTCGTGCCACTCGGCACCGGACGCGTTCTCGAGGTCGCGCATCGCTCGCTCGAGGTCGGGCACCGCGAAGCACACGTGGTAGAAGGACGTCACCGAGATCCAATCAGCGGGGGTTCGACCGGCCGCGGGAGGGAGGTACCCCCAGAACCCTCCCTCCCGCGGTCCCACGCGCTCCCCGCTCATTAGACGTCGGGGTCGGCGTTTGGTTGCAGCCTCCTTTTCACCGTTTTTCCCACCGCCGAGAACGCTGGTCAGAGGCGTTCCAGGAGGCGGACGACGACCTCGTCGCCGGGCTGCTTGCCCAGCTTCTCCCGGATCGCCGCCCTCACCGGGAGCTTGTGCGTGCCGTCGCCCAGGGCCATGAAGGAGCTCTGGAACGGTTCGCCGTCGATCGTGCCGCGCACCTTCACCAGACCGCGGGTGCCGAAGTACTCCGCCGATCGCGGCCAGACCACGTAGGTCCAACCGCCCGGCTTGGGGCTCTTCCGCAGCTCGGCGGTGAACGTCTCATCCATGGCAGCCTCCTCAGCGCTGCACGGGTAGACCCGCGGGCGCGGCAGAACTAATCGGTGTCAGCCGAGCACGCCGCGGCCCACCTCCGCGCAGGACGTCGCACGGATCCCGGCGTCCGCGCACTGGATTTCGGCGGGCCGACGGGTTATGCATGTGCGGCGAAGATCGAAAGGCGGGCGTCATGCGGTGGAAGCGGTTCGGGGTCGGGTTGGTCGTGGCCGGGGTCGTCGCGGTGAGCGCGTCGTGCACCCCGGCGCCGGAGCCCGCGGCCGCCGCGAACCGGCTGGACGAGGTCGTGCAGCGCGGTGAGCTGCGGGTGTGCAGCACCGGGGACTACCGGCCGTTCACCTACCGGGACCAGGCCGGGCAGTGGAGCGGCATCGACATCGACATGGCGCACGACCTGGCCGGTGAGCTCGGGGTGCGGGCCACCATCGTGCCCACCACCTGGAAGACGCTGGTCGAGGACTTCACCGCCAAGTGCGACATCGCCGTCGGCGGGGTGTCGATCACGCTGGAGCGCGCCCGGGAGGCGTTCTTCAGCCGCGCCTACGTCGTGGACGGCAAGACGCCGATCACCCGCTGCGAGAACGCCGCGCGGTTCCAGACGCTGGAGCAGATCGACCAGCCCGGCGTCCGGGCGGTGGTCAACCCCGGCGGCACCAACGAGAAGTTCGCCCGGGCCAACCTCAAGCGGGCCACCATCGTCGACCACCCGGACAACAACACGATCTTCCAGCAGATCATCGACGGCGAGGCCGACCTGATGATGACCGACGCCGCCGAGACCCGCTGGCAGGCCAAGCAGCACCCCGAGCTGTGCTCGGTGCACCCCGACCAGCCGTTCACCTTCAGCGAGAAGGCCTACCTGCTGCCGAAGGGCGACGTGGTGTTCCAGCAGTACGTCGACCAGTGGCTCAACCTCGCGATGCACGACGGCACCTACGCGCGGATCTCCGAGCCCTGGATCGGCTGACCGCTCAGGCGCGCCGGGTGGCCGCCTGCTCGACCAGGCCCAGCTGGGCCAGCAGGGTCAGCTGGTCGTAGTAGACCTCGCCGCCGATGACCCGGCCGTGCTCGTCGTAGCGCAGCGTCTCGCAGAACGCCATGTCCATCTGGCGACCGGTCGGCTCGTGCTTGCCGAGCGGGCCGTCGTTCTCGCCGCGGCCGTGGAAGTAGGCCACCGAGAAGCCGGGGCCGTCGACGTAGGACGCGCCGATCACGCGCGCGTCCGAGAACGCGCTGATCCACTCCCCCAGCCACTCCTTGAACTGGGCCAGCGTGTGCATGGTGCCGCGGCGGGGGTGGTCGATGTAGGCGAACTCGGCGCCGACGTGGTGGTCCATCTCGTCGAGCTGGCGCTCGTTGAACAGCTCGTGCAGCTTGCGGTGGGTGTCCTGGTTGCGCATCGCCGATCCCTCCCGCCCCCGCATGCTCCGCCCGCACCGCTGGAGCGGGCCAGGGGCGAAAGGCTCCCGGTGTGACGTTGCTCCGCCAGGTCTCGGCGCGGCCGCCGGAGCGTGCGACGCTTTCCGGTGCAACCATCCGCAACTACCCGGGGACCTGCCGAGCAGGCCTCGAGGGAACAGGACGGTCAACGATGACTGCTGCCCAGAACCAGGGCGAAACAGCTGCCCCGTACGGCTCGACCCCCACCAAGCGGCGGGTCCGCATCCACCACCTGCAGCAGCTGAAGGAGCGCGGCGAACCCTGGCCGATGCTCACCTCCTACGACATGTACACCGCGCGGATCTTCGACCAGGCCGGGATCCCGGTGCTGCTGGTCGGCGACTCGGCGGCCAACAACGTCTACGGCTACGAGTCCTCGCTGCCGGTGACCGTGGACGAGCTGCTGCCGCTGGTGCGCGCCGTGACCCGCTCCGCCGAGCGCGCGCTGGTGGTGGCCGACCTGCCGTTCGGCTCCTACCAGGCCTCGCCGGAGCAGGCGCTGGCCACCGCGACGCGGTTCATGAAGGAGGGCCGCGCGCACGCGGTCAAGCTGGAGGGCGGGCGGCGCTACGCCCCGCAGATCGAGGCGCTGGTCTCGGCCGGTATCCCGGTGATGGCGCACATCGGCTTCACCCCGCAGAGCGAGCACGGCCTCGGCGGGTACCGGGTGCAGGGCCGCGGCGACGCGGCCGAGGAGCTGCTGGCCGACGCGCTGGCGGTGCAGGAGGCCGGTGCGTTCGCCGTGGTGCTGGAGATGGTGACCGCGGAGGCGGCCAAGCAGGTCACCGGCGAGCTGCGCATCCCGACGGTCGGCATCGGCGCCGGGCCGGACTGCGACGCGCAGGTGCTGGTGTGGACCGACATGTCGGGCATGAACACCGGCCGCACGGCGCGCTTCGTCAAGCGCTACGCCGACGTGGGCGGCATCCTCGCCGACGCGGCCACCCGCTTCGCCGAGGACGTCCGCGGCCGCGCCTTCCCCGCCGCGGAGCACTCCTTCCGCTGACCGGGCGGCGGGGGCTCCCGCTCCGGGAGCCCCCGCAATCGCGGTCAGAACCCGGCCGCGATCGACCGTAGCGTTCCGGGCATGCAACACGAACCCAGGAAGATCGTCGTCACCACGCCCACCGGACACGTGGGCTCGCGAGTCGTGCAGCTGCTCCTGCAAGCGGGCGTGCGCCCGACGCTGCTGCTGCGAGCGCCGGAGAAGCTCGACGCGGCCACGCGCGACCGGGTGGACGTCGTGCAGTGCGATCAGGGAGATGCGGACGCCGTCGTCCGCGCGACGCGGGGCGCTGACTGCCTCTTCTGGGTGGACCCGCCCACGGCGGACGACGACCCGGCCGCCGGTTATGCCCGCATGGGCGCCAACGCAGCGCGGGCAGTTCGGGAGAACGACATCCCCCGCACCGTGTTCCTCAGCAGCATCGGCGCGGAGAAGCGCCACGGCGCCGGGGAGATCGACGGGCTGGCCAGGACCGAGGAGATGCTGAACGCCACCGGGGCCAGCGTGCTGCACCTGCGCTGCGGCTACTTCTTCACCAACCTGCTCATGGACCTCGCGGACCTGCGCAGCGGCGTGCTCCGCACCCCGTGGCCCCTCGACTTCTCGATGCCCTGGGTCGATCCCCGCGACATCGGCGAGGTCGCGGCCGCGAGACTGCTCTCGGACAGCTGGTCGGGCGCCGGTGTGCAGGCCGTGCACGGTCCGGAGGACCTGACGTTCTCGCGGGTGGCCGAGATCGTGAGCCGGGCCGTGGGGAACGAGGTGCGCGCTGTGCGGATCTCCGACGACGAGTTCCGCGCCGCACTGCGCTCAGCTGGTCTGAGCAGCGGGCAGGTCGAGGGCATCGTCGGCATGTCGGTCGGGCAGCGCGACGGCTTCACCCCCGAGGACGAGCGCAGCATCCTCACCACCACACCGACCACGCTCGCGGCCTGGGCGTACGCGCACCTCCGGCCCGCGCTCTGAAAACCGGTGAGGCGGCGGGACCACGTCCGACTTCCGCGCCTCAACCGCAGGCCAACCGCGCCCACGGTTCCCCGGTGGTTCGGTGGACCGCTTCGAGCTGCTCCAGGACCTCGTCCAACCGCCCGGGATCCGCGATGTACCCCAGCGCTCCCCGGCAGCGGCTCCACCATCCCCAGCTGCTCGCGACCGTCGAAGACCCGCAGGTGCCAGCGCCCCAGCCCGGTCGAGAACGGCCGCTAGGCGGGCGGGGTGCCGTCGCCGAAGGGCCTGCCGCCCAGGGATTCCCGGCCGTGCGGGGTGCGCCAGCCGGACAGGTCCGGGCCGGCCGGGACGATGCCGGTCGGGTTGATCTGGTGGTGGGTGGCGTAGTAGTGCCGCTTGATGTGGTCGAAGTCGACCGTGTCGCCGAAGCCCGGGGTCTGGAACAGGTCGCGGGCGTAGGCCCACAGCACCGGCAGCTCGGTCAGCTTCTGCCGGTTGCACTTGAAGTGGCCGTGGTAGACCGCGTCGAACCGGACCAGCGTGGTGAACAGCCGGACGTCGGCCTCGGTGATCGTGTCGCCGACGAGGTAGCGCTGGTCGGCCAGCCGCTCGGACAACCGGTCCAGGCGGGCGAAGAGCCGCTCGAAGGCCTCCTCGTAGGCCTGCTGCGAGGTGGCGAAGCCGCAGCGGTACACGCCGTTGTTGACGTCGGCGTACACCTCGGCGTTGACCTCGTCGATCTCCGCGCGCAGGTGCTCGGGGTAGAGCTGCGGGGCGCCCTCGCGGTGGTGCGCGGCCCACTGGGTGGACAGGTCGAGGGTGATCTGCGGGTAGTCGTTGGTGACGACCTTGCGCTCGGCGACGTCCAGGATCGCCGGGACCGTGTACCGCCCGGCGAACTCCGGGTCGGCGGCCAGGTACGCCTCGGACAGGTGGGAGATCCCGGTGACCGGGTCGCGGCCGTCCGGGTCGAGGCCGAACCGCCAGCCCGCCTCGTCCCGGATCGGGTCCACCACGCCCAGCGACAGCACGTCCTCCAACCCCAGCAACCGGCGCACGATCACCGACCGGTGCGCCCACGGGCAGGCCAGGCTCACCACCAGCCGGTACCGGCCCGGCTCCACCGGCCACCCGGAGGAGCCGTCGGCGGTGATCCGGTCGGTGAACCGGTTCGCCTGCCGCACCCACTCGCCGCGCTTCGACGTCTCCGCCCCGAACTGCGCCTCAGCCATGCCGCCACCCTAGGCCCGCGCGCCGCCGTTCGTCCGGATTCCCGGCTAGCGGGATGGTGGGGGCGTCCCTAGCCTCCGGTCATGGTGGTGCAGCGACTGCAGGCGGTTGCGCTCCTGCTGGGACCGGTGGTCTTCGCGATCTCGCCGTTCTTCTGGATCGACGGCCACTACGGGGTCACCGGCGGCGCGCTGATCGCGCTGTCCGCGGTGCCGTGGGTGTACGGGCTGATCGGCGAGTACGAGCGGCTGCGCGAGCGCCTGCCCACCCTGGCCGGGCTGTGGTTGTTGCTGCTGCTGATCGGGATGTTCGGCAGCATCGCCTTCGGGCTGCAGGGGTTCTTCGAAGGGGTTTTCGGCATCACCGGGCGGGCTTCGCTGGCGGCGTTCGAGGACTACCCGCCGCACAGCCTGTTCGTGCTGCTGCTGCCGGGGCCGGGCTTCCCGCTGGCGCTGCTGGCCTTCGGCGCGATGCTCGGGTGGACCCGGTTGGCACCGCGCTGGGTCTCGGTCCTGATCTGCCTCGCCGCGATCTTCTTCCCGCTGGCCCGGGTCCTCCGCGTCGACTGGATCGCCTACCTCGCCGACCTGCTGATGGTGGTGGCGTTCGGCCTCCTCGCGTGGCGCGCGTGGCAGCGGCGTGACCTTCCCGGCGGGGCCGCGGCGGCTTAGGGTGCCGGGCATGGATCTGGATCTCTCCGGGCGCTGCTTCATCGTCACCGGCGCCAGCAAGGGGCTCGGCTTCGCCACCGCCCGGGCGCTGGTCGACGAGGGCGCCAACGTCGTCGTCTCGTCCTCGTCGGAGGAGAACACCGCCGCTGCGGTCGCCGCGCTCGGCGACCGGGCCCGCGGGCTCGCCGCCGACCTGACCGACCCCACCGCGCCACGTCGGTTGATCGACTGCGCGCGGGAGCAGTTCGGGCGGCTGGACGGGCTCTTCGTCAGCCACGGCGGGCCGCCCGCCGGGATGCCGAGCGGGCTCGACGACGACACGCTGCGCCGCGGCCTGGAGATCGCCACCATCGCGCCGATCCGGATGGCCCGCGACGTCGCCGCCGAGCTCGGCGACGGCGGCTCGGTCGTGGTCCTGACCTCCACCTCGGGGGCGGAGCCGCTGACCGGCCTGGCCAGCTCGAACGTCGCCCGCCCGGCCACCCAGGGCTTCGTCAAGGACCTGGCCAACGAGGTCGGCCCGCGCGGCGTCCGGGTGAACGCCCTGCTGCCGGGCCGCTTCGACACCGAACGCGCCCGCGAACTCGTCGCGGGCAACCCGAAGGCCCAGGAAGCCGCCGAGCAGGCGGCGGCGCTGCGCCGCTCCGGCGACCCGTCCGAACTCGCGGACGTCGCGGTCTTCCTGCTCTCGCCCCGGGCCTCCTACGTCACCGGAGCGGCCTGGACGGTGGACGGCGGCCGCCGCGCCGAGATGTGACCGCCCGCTCCGCGGTGGTGCGGCCCGCTCAGCCCGCGCGCTTGGCGAGGACGTCGGCGTGGCAGGGCTTCGGCGCGCACCAGCAGCCCAGGGCCCGGCCGGACAGCTCACCGCCGCGGAGCTTCGCCAGCAGGTTCGGCTGCTCGTCGAGCCACTGCTCGTAGTGCCGCACCATCGCCTCGCGGTCGACCTTGGCCTCCTTGAGGAAGGGGCTGGCGAACTCCGACTCCGGCCAGGAGTGCCGCGGCCCGGAGTGCCCCACGTAGGTCAGCAGGCCGGACTCCTCCAGCCACGGCACCAGGTGCTTGTGCGGGCCGCCCTTGCGGACGTTGACCACCACGGTGTGGCCGTCGAGCAGGGCGTCGGCCCGCTCCCGCTCGTCGTCGCTCCAGGAACTCGCTTCCTCCGGCAGCACCGCCACCACCTCCGCCGCCCAGGGTGCCGCCGCGACCAACCCCCGACAACGCCGTCACCCGGGAGCGCGCAATTTCGCACGAAATCGCCGTTCACCCGGGTGACGGTCAATTTCGCGCGAAATCGGCACCACCCGCTCCCGGGTGCCGAGGATGCGGGAGCCGCTCGGAGTCGTCAGACGTCGGTGATGCGGAGTCCGGCGTGGGCCTTGTAGCGGCGGTTGATCGCGATGAGGTTCGCGGTGAAGGCCTCCACCTGGTGGGCGTTGCGCAGGCGGCCGCCGTAGATGCCGCGCACGCCGGGGATCGTGTCCGCCAGGGCGCGGACCACGTCGGTGGCCTCGCGGTCGTCGCCGAGCACCAGGACGTCCAGGTCGACGTGCTCGACGCCCAGGTCGGCCAGGGTCACCGCCGAGACGTGGTGGAACGCCGCGGTCACCCGCGACTCCGGCAGCAGCTGCTCGGCCTGCTGCGCCGCGCTGCCCTCCGGCACCGGCAGCGCGTACGGGCCCTTCTTGTCGAAGCCCAGCGGGTTCACGCAGTCGATCACGATCTTGCCCGCCAGCTGCGGCTGCAAGGACTTCAGCAGCTCCGCGTGGCCGTCCCACGGCACCGCCGCCAGCACGATGTCGGCCGCCGCCGCACAACCCGCGTTGTCCTGACCGGTGACGTCACCGCCCGCGACCTCGACGATCTCCTTCGCCGCCTGCTCGGCCCGGTCGGCGCTGCGCGAGCCGATGACGACCTTCAGCCCCGCCCGCGCCCACCGGATCGCCAGCCCGCGGCCCTGCGCCCCGGTCCCGCCCAGGACCCCGATGGTCATCTCCCGCACGTCAGCCACCTCTGGCCCCTCTCGTCACCGTCGATTCCCTCACATCAACGATCGACCGGCGCGCCGAAATCCGCCAAGGGGGTGTGCGTCAGGCCACTTCGAAGGCGACCTCGCGGCGGGCCGAGTCGGCCACCACCAGCCGCACCCGAACCTGCTGGCCCTCGCCGAGCCCGTCCCCGGTGCAGCGGGCGATGACCGGCGGATCGGCCACGAACACCTCGCCCGCCACGCCGTTCGACGCGCGCAGCACGGTCGCCGGGAAGTCCTCCCCCACCCGCGAGACCAGCGACCACGCCTGAGCTTGCGCTATGCAGGCCCGCTCCACCTGACCCGCGATCCGGTCCGAGCTGCCCATCGCCGACGGCAGCTGCGCCAGCGCCTCCAGCACCCACCCGGGCACCTGCCGGTCCCCGGCCACCGCCAGGCACACCTCCGCGCTGTAGCGGTCCACCAGGCGCCGCAGCGGAGCCGTGACGTGCGCGTACGACGCACCGATGCCCGCGTGGTTGGCCTTCGCGGGCGCGCCGTCGCCGAAGGCGGTGTACCCGGCCCCGCGCAGCAGCCGCGTCGCCGCGACGTGCACGGCGAGCGCTTCGGGCCGGATCGGGTCCAGCTCGGCCAGCGCGACCGCGGGCGGCAGGTCCACCGGCCAGTCCACCCCCAACCGCGCGGCCGAGCGGCGCAGCCCGGCGACCGTCTCCGGCTCCGGGTCCGGCACCGTGCGCAGCACCCCGATCCCGGCGGAGAGCATCATCTCCGCCGCGCACATGCCGGTGAGCAGCGAGATCTCCGCGTTCCAGGCCTCGACCACCAGCCGCGGCCGCAGCACCAGCCGCCAGCCGCCCGCCCCGTCGGACTCCACCTGCTGCTCGGGCAGCCCGAGCTCGATCGCGCCGCGCCGCATCGCCTGCTCCCGGCGCAACCGCCCGACGTCGGGCAGCAGCGCGATCGACGGGTGCGGGGCGCCCAGCTCCAGCGAGCGCTGCACCCCGTCGTAGTCCAGCTGCGCCACCGACCGGACCAGCGCGCGGCGGACGTCGACCCGCACCGGCAGCCCGTCCAGGTCCAGGTCGATGGTCCACAGCACGGCTGCGCGCACCTGGCCCGGCAGCAGGCTCGCGGCGTCCTCGGACAACCGCGTCGGGTGCAGCGGGACGTTGCCGTCGGGCAGGTAGAGGGTCTGGCCGCGGCGGCGGGCCTCCACGTCGAGAGCGCCGCCGGGGACCACGAACGCGGCCACGTCGGCGATCGCGTAGTGGATCCGGTAGCCGCGGTGACGGCGGCGGACCAGCACCGCCTGGTCGAGGTCCTTGGCGCCCGGCGGGTCGACGGTGACCAGCGGCAGGTCGGTGGCGTCCGCCCGGGAACCGGTGGGCACCGGCTGCGCCACGGTCTGCTCGACCTCGGCCAGCGCGGCCGGCGGGTAGTCCGCGGGCAGGCCCAGCTCGCTGCGGATCGCCGAGAAGTCCTGTGCGGCAGCGGCAACTCCGGTGCCACACGGTGGACCCACCGCCGCCGACACGAGGCTCAGTCCTCGTCGTCTTTCCAGCGCACGTCGGCCTCGTCGGCCGCCTTGGTGCGCTCCCTGGCTATCTCCAGCGCGCGGGCCGCGGTCTCCTGGTCCGGGTACGGCCCCAAGCGGTCAGCGGCTCGGCAGCCGGCCTTCGGCTCGACCTGCCGATGCTTCAAGCAGAAGTACCAGCGTCCGCGAGGCATGCACCGAGCCTCGCACGACTCCGCGCACCTGTCACGCACCGAGCCCCGACTCGACCGGGATGTCCGAATGAGATCCGGTCACCACGCTGGTGGCGGCGGGGCGGCCGGGGTCGGCTGCGGGCCGCCCGGGCCCTGCTTCGGGATCGGGTCCAGGCACGACACCAGCACCTGCTGGGTCTCCGGGTTCTCCACCCGGCGCCCGTCGCGGAGCCGGTACTCGAGCTCGCCGTTGTCGTCGACCTCCACGGTGCAGCCGACCTCGGCGAGCTGGTCGTCGTCGAGGTCCACCAGCCGCTCGTAGCGGGACGGCACGACCCGGTAGATCGGCCACTGCAGGTGCCCGAACGCCTGGTGGAACTCGGCCAGCAGGTTGCTCATCTGCTGCTGCCACGGCAGCGGCATCGCCTCGGCCAACGAGCGCGGCAGCACCGCGTACCCGGCGTCCACCCCGGGACGCGGCTGGCCGAGGTAGTCGCCCAGCGGCGTGCTCGACGCGGGCGGACCGGACGGCCGCGGAATCGGGTCTGGCGTGAACATCGTGCACCCTTTCCGAGAAGTCGCGCGGACGCGGAAGAGCGGCGCAGCCGCCCCACCACCTCGACGGGCCCTCGGGTTCCGGGGACCACGCCGAGCCGCGCGCTCTCAACGTCAGCAGGCCCCCGCCATTCTTACCTAACGCTGGCCGCCCGCGGCAGGAGCAGCAGCCTCCTTCGGGGGCGTGTCGGCGGCCGGTCGGACCACCATGGGCAGCAGCTCGCCGCCGTCCCACAGCTTCTCCACCTCGACGGACTCACCGGGCTGCGGCGCGTGCAGGACCTGCTCGTCGCCCAGGTACAGCGCCACGTGGTGGATGCCCTTCGGGTCCCGGCCGCTGCCCCAGAAGACCAGGTCGCCGGGCTGCGCCTGGTTCAGCGGCACGTGCACGCCGCCCTGGAAGTACTGCGTCTGCGAGTACTTCGGGATGTCCACCCCGGCGGCCTTCCACGCCTGCTGGGTCAGCCCCGAGCAGTCGAAGGTGTCCGGCCCGGCGGCGCCCCACACGTACGGCTTGCCCAGCTGCGCGTGCGCGTACTTGAGGGCCTGCTCGGCCAGCACGCCCGCGCTCGGCAGGTCCTCGCAGCCGCTGATGCCCGCGACGTCGCCCTCGGTGCTGACCAGGTGCGCGGCCATCGCCTCCCACTTGTGGTAGCGCAGCGGGAACGCCGAGCGCTCCACCTTCTGCGCGGCGGTGCCGGGCCGCATCTCCTCCCAGCCGGGCACCTCGAGGAGCACGTCGTAGAACTTGTTGATCGCGTAGTCCACGTCGGTGACCTGCTGCGGGCTGCCCCAGCCCATGGACGGGCGCATCTGGAAGATGCCCAGCGAGTCGCGGTCGCCGTAGTTGACGTTGGCCAGGTTCGACTCGGTCTTGCCCGCCTGGATCGCGATCTGCCAGGCCCGCGGCGGCAGCCCGCGCTGCTGGCCGATCTCGATGATGCGCTGGGCGATGCGGACCGAATCGTCGCTCAGCGTCGCGGCGTCGCGCTCGCCGCGCTCCTGCCCGTCCCCCCACGGGCCGAGGTCCGAGCTGCAGCTGGACCAGCCAGCCCGGCCCCCGCCGCCGGACAGCAGCACGGTGACCGCGCCGATGCCCACCAGACCTGCGAAACCCGCGAGCACGACGAACGCAACCACGAGCTTCCGCATGTCAGCCTTCCTTGTCGTACTGGGCCACTCGCCAACCGGCCTCGGTCTTGGTCACGGTCACCTGCAGCACGCCGATGTCGGTGGGCAGGCGCACCAGCATCGCGCCCCCGGTCGAGCTGATCGCGGTCGCGGCGCCGGTGATCACGTTGCCCGCGTTGACCGGGTCCACCGAGGCCATCTCGGTGATGAACTCGTCGGTGGTGAAGGGCTTCAGCTTCGCCAGCCACTGCGCGCGGTCGGCGCCCACCGGGTGGTCCACCCACGCCTTGCCCCACTCCTCGACGACCGCCAGCCCGGCCGGGTCCGGGGCGGTCTGCGGGGGCGGGTCCGCGGGCACCGAGATCGTCGGCGGGGCCTTCGTCGGCCGCGGCACCACCGCGGAGTGCGCGGGTGGTTGGCCGGGGGCAGGCTCGGCCAGGTTCTCGCTCGGCGGCGGTTCGGGGAGCACGAAACCGATCAACGTCGCCACGGCGGCGAGCGCGACCACCGCCGCGGCCAGGTGCCTGGGCGAGCGCAGCGGCCAGCCCCACAACCTGCGGTACACCGCAGCGCGCCCGCGGTGCGTCCGGATCGGCATCAGGCCCCCTTCTTCCGGCTGTCCTCTAAGCGGTTCTCACCCGGTGTCCGGATCTCAGCCATCGGCCACCTCCAGGCCCCTGGAGGGCCGGTAGATCACGTAGACCGGGCGGCCCGCGACGACCTCCATCTCGGCGCGGCGCGGACCCGCGGGTTCCGGCGGGCCGGAGATCGGGGACCCGGCCGTGCGGGACGGGATCAGCACCGGGTCCTCGTCGACGCCGTCCCACTTGGCGTCCGCCACCGGGTTGGTGTCGACGACGCGGCTGGTGCTCCGCGCCTCCGGCAGCGCGGGCATGCCACCCGGTCGGCGCGGCGCCCCGCTGGACAGCGCTGTACCGGCCCCGGCCGTCACCGCCGCGGGCGCCTCGCGGTCCAGCCGCTGCGCGGTGGCGGCGACGGACGGGTGCTGGGCCTCCGGGCGGCTGCGCCGCCGCTCCCGCGGTGCCTCGGCGTGCTCGGCGTCCGGGTCCATGCCCCGCGCCCGCTCCCAGAAGCTGCCCTCCTCCTCGTCCTGGGGCCGCCCCCGCCGGAACCGCGAGAAGATGCCCTGCGGTGCGCGCGGCACCGCCCGTCCGACGGTGCCCACGGACAGCTCGACCATCTGCCCGATCCGCCGCACCGGCTTGGCCACCATCAGGAACACCACGGTGACCAGCGCGGCGAGCAGGATCTGGACCAGCGGGTTGAACCCGCGCAGCGGGTCGAAGATCCAGGTCAGGATCAGGGTGTGCAGGCCCGCCATCGCCGCGATCATCACCACGTTGAGCACCGCGGCCCCGGCGACGCGGCCGATGGTGCGCAGGACCTGGTGGTAGACCAGCGCGACCAGGCCGATCAGCGGTCCGGCCAGGATCAGCACCCGCAGCAGCACCTGCGCGAGCAGGATGGTGGCCTTGGCCAGCAGCTGGAACGAGGCGTAGGCGAAGGCCTGCACGGTGGCCAGCACCCCGGCACCGACGCGGCTGCCGTCCACGCCCTGGAAGTAGCCGTAGGCGCTGGTGCCGCTGAGCCGACCCGCGACGTCCTGGAACGCCTGCTTCTTCGGCTCCGCCGAACCGGCGTCGACGCCGTCGTTGACCTCCTGGCGGGTCCACGACTGGGCGCGCAGCAGGTCGCGGCCCATCTCCTTGGCCTGCGGCGAGTCGGCCGAGCCGAACTCGCCCTGCAGCCAGTTGCGGTAGATGACCTGGTCGTGCAGCAGGGTCGGCAGCGCGTGGCGCTCGTCGACGCCCACCTCCTGCAGGAACCCGGCCTGCACCGCCGAGGTGCCGGTGATCAGCACGTCGTCGAGCGCGTGCGTGTAGACCAGCGGGGTCAGGTAGGTCGCGGAGGCGAACCAGAGCCCGGCCAGCGCCCACATCCCCCGCTTGCCGATGGCCGCCAGGTCACCGGTCCAGATGTAGCGGAAGAGCACTATCGCCAGCACCAGCGCGACCAGGCCGAACCACGGGGTGAACACGCTGTCGTAGAGCGCGATGGTGCCGGTCGACACCAGCTCGTCCAGCGGCGCGAGCAGGTTCCCGTTGAGCAGCGCGTAGTGCAGGCCGTTGGTGGCGCCGACGAGGTTCTTGGCGACGTTGAACAGCTCGTTGCCCACCCACGTGTCGACCGTGGCGTTCGGGTTGGTCACGCCCTGCGGGCCGCAGCCGAGGTCGTAGGTGTGCCAGACCAGACCGGCGTAGCCGACCTCGTTGTAGGCGCTGCCCGGGTACCCGGTGCCGAGCGAACCCGGGTCCAGGGCGCCGACCATGCCGGAGCCGGGGCGTTCGGGGTTCGGGGCCTCCTTGCAGTCGAAGGGCTGGCCGAAGGCCGGGGCGCCGATCAGCGCCTGGATCGCCAGCAGCCCGGCGACCACCGCGAACGCCCGGCGCTTCGCGCGCTCACGCCTCCCCCGGCGCCGCCGCAGCAGCACCGCGCCGATCACCGCGGCCAGCGCGACCGCCAGCAGCGCGCCGGTCACCGGGCGTCATCCCCTCCCCGCTCGCCCGCGGGGGTCGAGCGGTCGCTGCCGTCATCGCCGTATCCGATGCCGACGGTTTCGAGCTCGAACTCGTCGAAGGTCTCGTCGAGGTCTTCCGGGTAGTCGTCGGACGACCGCAGCGCGGGCGCGGCGGAGTCGGAGTTGGCTCCGTCGGCCGGTTGCAGCGCGCGCGGTTCCACGTCCTCGTCCACGGCGGGGGTGGTGTCCAGCGCGTTGCGCAGGTGCTCCAGGTGCGGGCCGGAGAAGTCGATGCGGATCTTCTCCACCCCGCCGGCGCCGTCGCCGAAGATGAACTGCCGCGGCGAGCGGTCCCGCTCGGTGCTGTTGCGCGCCGGGCCCGGTCGGCGGCCGAGGGCGGCCACCACCTGCTCGTACCCGGCACCGACCGGCACCTTGAGCAGGCGCAGCGCGTCGGCCTGGGCGTCCTCGTCGTCCAGCCGCCCGATGAACACCGAGTCCAGCAGCGACACGAAGCCCTGGATGCGCAGGAAGTCGGCCGGGATCTGGCTGGACAGCAGGACCCGGACGTTCCACTTCCGGGAGTCGCGGGCGAACCGGTTCATCAGCACCCGGCCGGTCGGCACCTCGGAGAGGAAGAACGCCTCGTCGATCCAGACGCCCTTGCGCTCGTTCTTGGGCCGCTCGTAGATCGACCGCTGGGTCAGCCAGGCGGCCAGGTTGAGCATCTCCACGCCGAGGGCCTCGGCGTCGGTCCAGTGCTCCCGGCCCACGCCGTCCTTGGGCAGCGCCAGCCCGGCCATGGTCAGCACGGTGAGCCGGTCCTCGCGGCGCTCGGAGTACGGGTCGGCGTCGGCCTCCGGGATCAGCAGCGACATCCGCTCCCGGATCTCGTCCAGGAAGTCGGCGACCACGACGGCGTGCTCGTGGTGCTCGCTGGCGTCGCGGCGCAGCGCCTCGAAGACCATGCCCGGGTGCGCGTCGGGCCGACCGCCGACCGCGCGGACCGCGCGCAGCAGCACGATCCGGGTCTGCGGCAGGCGCGCCACCTCGTAGGGCAGCAGCCCGGTCAGCACGTCGAGCACCAGGCGACGGCGGGTCGCGGCGGCCAGCGCGCGCTCCCGGCGCCAGCTGCGCTCCGGGTCGTCCTCGTCGACGAAGTGCTCCAGCTCCGGTTCGGCGACCACCCGGTACGGGTTGAGGATGCCGGGCTGGGCGTTGAGCAGGTTGATCGGCCGGGCGTAGGGCCGCAGCTCCGGCAGCTCGCACAGCGCTGCCAGCGGGCCGGAGGGGTCCAGCAGCGTCCAGTTCGCCCCGGACCGCAGCGTCTTGTAGACGGTGCCGCCGCCGAGGAACGACTTGCCGCCGCCCAGACCGGCGACGATGGCCGTCAGGCCGGAGGCGTCGCGGACCTCCTGGGCCATCCACGGGTCCCAGGCGACCGGGCGCCGGGTGGCGGTGCAGGTCTCGCCGAGCAGGATGCCGCGCCGGTCGCCGACCTCCGCGGTGGCCTGCGGGACCGCCGAGGCCGCCCACACCACCGAGCCGCGCCGCAGGTAGGCGCTGTTGGCCAGCGGCTCGCCGGGGATGAACTCGCGGGCCAGCGCGTACTGGGCCTCGGGGTGCTCGATGGCGATCTTCGGCTTGTACAGGTCGAGGATCTGCTGGGCCAGGCGCAGCGCGTCGCGCTCGGTCGGGCCGGACACCGCGAGCCGCCACCAGGACTTGACCCGGGTGGCCAGCGCGGTGAACCCGGAGGTCATCTCGTCGTCGACCTCCAGCACCCGGTTGGCCTGCCGGGCCAGCGAGGTCGGCGGCTCCAGGCCGTGCTCCTCGGTGTAGTGCCGGACCTGCGAGCGCACCTTGTTCATCTGGCGCTGCAGCTCGCCGCCGACGTCCTCGGGGCGGCGCACGTAGATCCGCGCGGACCACTCCACCGGCGCGGGCATCCGGTCGGAGTGCTGCATCCACGGGTCGTCGATCTCGGGGATCTGCAGGCCGTGGGTCTGGCCGACGGTGAGCACCGCGAGGTGCCGGACGACGCCCGCGTTGGACCCGGTGCGGCCGCGGACCGTCACGGTCGGCGCGTACGGGTCCTGGTGCATGTCGGAGGCGTCGGTGAACGACGCGAGGTCTTCCGGCTCCCACGGGGCGCCGGGCACCGCGGGCAGGTTGCGCGGTGCGGGCAGGCCCAGCGAGCAGGAGCGGTGCATCAGCCAGGAGATCTCCTCGGCGGTGACCGGGCGGCCGTCCAGCCCGGCCGAGCCGATGACCTGGTCGAGGTGCTCGATCTCGCTGTCCAGGGCGATCAGCTCGGCGTCCACCGCTTCCGGGAAGACCTTGCGCAGCAGCGGCGCGGCGCGCTCGACGGCGCGGTCCACCACGTTGCGGGTCTGCACCTGGACCCCCAGGTAGACCTCCTTCTCCGCCATCGAGCGGCCCATCAGCTGCTGCTGCTCGCCGACCATGTAGTCGTCGAAGCTCAGCGCGCCGGGGGTGTCCGGGATGGGGTTGCGCGCGTTGTGCACGTGCGCCTCGGCCCACATCCGGATCGGGTAGGGCCGGTTGGTCACGCGCAGGTGCAGCCAGCGGCCCTGCAGCTCGGCGTACTGGCCGGCGATCGCGGCGATCAGGTCCTGGCGCTGGGAGTCCGAGCGGAACGACCAGCGCTGCGGGGAGAGCCGGTACCAGGCGAACACGTCCTGGCCGGTGCGCAGCAGGTGGCCGTCGATGGACCGCGCCGCGATGGACGGCGTGTAGGTCGGGATCGACTGCTCGTCACCCGGGGTCCGACCGCGTTTGCCGGGGTTGCCCTTGGCACTGCGGGCCTTGCCGTGCGAACCGCGGGGGCCCGGGACCTGTTGCGTGTTGCGCTCACGGCCTCGCCGGCGACCGAACACCGCGAACCTCCTTGCTACGCGCGCGCCTGCTGGGAACCGTGTTGCGGGCCGCCGGTTTCCCGGACCGGGCGGGCCGCTGCTGCCGCTGGGGGTGGCCGCGGTGGGCCTGCTGCTCCGGCGCCTTCCTCCGGTTGGCGGCCTTCTGCTTGGGGCGGGGTCGCTGCGCCCGGACCCTGATCCGGGCCGCGCTGGCCGCCCCGCCCCTGCCGGAGGTCTTCGCCCGGGGAGCGGTGAGCTCGCGCAGCCACATCACCATGACCGCGCCCAGCGGTCGTTCGTGCCCGATCTTGGCGCAGATGATCCGGGTGAGCACGACGGTGATGATCACCGCCCAGGCGGTGGAGAAGAAGCCGAAGCCGATGTTCATCCGGCGCTCCACCGCGAGCACGATCAGGAACACCACGATGCCCACGCCCCAGGCGACGTAGCGCGCCCGCCACGGGAAGGTCGCTTTCGGCGGCCCGAGCCAGACCGCGTCGACCCGGTAGATCTCGTCGTCGGTGCGTATTCGCACTGGTCAGCCCCCGGAGCTGAACAGGCCGGCGATGAACGTGCCGATGTTGACCCCGGCGTTGGTGGTGACCGCCAGGCCGATGATCGCCAGCGCGACGATGACACCGCCGACGCGCCGCATCACGCCGGCGTTGTCGCCCTTGCCGCCGCCCAGCCACAGCAGCAGGATCGCGACGGTCAGCAGCAGCAGCGGGAGCAGGTTCTCGAGGATCCAGCCCTGAATCCCGCCGGTGCCCAGCTGTCCCGGTTGCTGCGCCAGTACGTCCAGTTGCGCCAGTGTGTCCAGCGACGTGGCGATCATCTCTTTACCCCTGAGTGCGCGGAGTGTCGTCGGGCCGGTACCTCAGCGCGCCGGGAGTGATCCGGCACGCAGGTACGAGTAGAACATGACATGGTCACCAGAAGTAGTGGTTGCGAGTTCGGGTGTGGCGGGGTACGGCACTGCCGACCGGTTGCCGTCACGCCGCGAATAGGCCGTTCGGGGTTGCCGCTTTCGGCGCACCACCGGGAAAAACGCGCTCACCAGGTCGGTTCCCGCCTGGAATCTCGTGGCTGTTCACCCGCTTGCGAACCCCTTCGTAACGCACCGTGCACGACTCGGTCATCCAGTGGATTTCCGCACATCGCGTCATGATGCACCCGACCGGATCACGCGAATGTGAACTCGCGGAGCGGGATCGGGCTGAGGTGATCTAGACGCGCTGCCTCAGCGTAGCGGCCCGTGTACAGCGACCGACGGGCAGGGCCACCGCAGGAGCGAACCGGGAAGTGCACAGTGGACGATCCACCTGCCGAAACCCGCTCCCGGAGGATCGAGCAGGAACGTTCGCGTCGTGGCGCCACCGGCAACGCAAACCAGCCGCTGGAACAACTCGGTACGGGGCGGATGAGTCGGCCTGTAAGCCGGATTCTGTTCCGGGGGCCTCGCGGCCGTCCCTTCGGTGACCATCCATCTCGACCCGCCGTCGCCGACGGGCTCGTGCGGCCTACCCGCGGACTCGGGCGGGCCGCCCTCGATCGTCCGCGCAGACGCCTGGTCGGGCGTCCTCTTGGCCTTGCTCCGGGTGGGGTTTACCTAGCCACCCCGGTCACCCGGGGTGCTGGTGGTCTCTTACACCACCGTTTCACCCTTACCCGGCGGTGTCCGCCGGGCGGTCTGCTCTCTGTGGCACTGTCCCGCGGGTCGCCCCGGGTTGCCGTTAGCAACCACCCTGCCCTGTGGAGTCCGGACTTTCCTCGACGGGATCGCTCCCGCCGCGGTCACCCAGCCGACTCATCCGCCCGTCAAGTCTAGAACGCCGGGGGTGCGCGCCGGGGTCCGGCCCCGGCACGCACCTGGTCACAGCGCTGCCCGGCTCAGGCGTTCGCGGGCGGCCCGGTCGGCGCCGATGCGGTCCAGGCCGAGCAGCCCGGCGCCGATCACCGGGGGTGCTTCGACCAGGCGGACCTGCACCTCGGGGGCGACCTTCGCGCACCGGCGGCGGATGTCGGGCAGCAGCCGCCGACCGGCCCCGGCCAGCACGCCGCCGCCGAGCACGACGGTCGGCGCGTCGAGCAGGTCCAGGCGGCGCAGCGTCACCGAGGCCATCAGCCCGATCTCCTCGGCCTGCCGGTCGACGAGCTCGGTGGCGATCGCGTCCCCGGCCTCGGCGACCTCGAACAGCAGCGGGCACAGCTCGTGCAGGACCGCGTGGTCGAGCTCGCCGAAGTGCAGCGCCTCGACCACCTCGGCGGCGCTGCGCGTCCCGAAGTGGGCCACGACGGCGGGCAGCAGCTCGGTGGGCGCCCCGCGACCGTCCTCGGCCCGCACCGCCCACCAGAGGGCTTCCTGCCCGAGGAACGCCCCGCCGCCCCAGTCCCCGGAGATCCGGCCGATCGCCGGGAAGCGGGAGGTGCGGCCGTCGGCGGCGACGCCGACGCTGTTGATGCCCGCCCCGCACACCACCGCCACCCCGACCCCGTCGTCGGTCCCGGCGCGCAGCAGCGCGAAGGTGTCGTTGTCCACCGACAGGGTCTCCGACCAGCCGCGTTCGGCGATGGCCCGGTACAGCTCCTCCTCCTCGCGCGGCAGGTCCGCCCCGGCCAGGCAGGCCGCGGTGTGCCGGGCGAACGGCGGTCCGGCGGGCAGCCCGGCCCGGGCGGTGGCCTCGGCGGCGAGCGCGGCTAGGGCGTCCATGCAGCGCTCGACGCCGACGTGCTGCGGGGACGCTCCGGGGCCGCGCACCGAGGCCAGCACCGAGCCGTCGTCGGCGACGAGCAGGACGTCGGTCTTGCTGTTGCCGCCGTCGACGGCCAGCACCGCGGGCTTCATCGGGCCCACGGCAGGTACTGGGCGTTGCGCCGCACGAGCTCGTCGGCCAGCTGGTCGGCGAGCGCGTGCTGGCCGACCAGCGGGTGCGCGAGCAGGGCGTCGGCGACGCGGTCCCGGCCGCCGCGCAGCGCCGCGTCCAGCGCCAGCTGCTCGTAACCGGCGACGTGGCCGATCAGCCCGGCCAGCGCGGGCTCCACCGGGCGCACCGGCAGCGGCCGGGCGCCGTCGGAGTCCACAGTGGAGTTCGTCTCGACCACCATGTCGTCCGGCAGGAACGGCAGCGCGCCGTCGTTGCGCACGTTGACGACGTGCTCCTCCGGTCCGCCGGAGGTCAGCGCGTGCACGAGCTGCACCGCGGCCTCCGAGTAGTACGCGCCGCCGCGCTTGGACAGCTCCTCCGGCTTGGTCCTGAGCTCCGGGTCCGCGTAGCGCTTGAGCAGGTCCCGCTCCACGTCGGCGACCACGGTCGCCCGGGGCGGTGCGGTGCGCTGCTCGGCGACGACCTCGTCGTGCGCGTAGAAGTACTTCAGGTAGTACGACGGCACCGCCCCCAGCCGCCGGAACAGCTCCGGCGGCAGCCCGATGTGCTCGGACATCGCCCCGGCGTGCTCGCCGAGCAGGTCCGGCAGGACGTCGCGCCCGCCGACCTGCACCCCGCGCACCCAGGTGAGGTGGTTGAGCCCGGTGTGCTCCAGGCGCACCGAGTCCGGCGCGACGTCGAGCAGGTCCGCGATCCAGCGGCTGAAGGTGATCGCGACGTTGCACAGCCCCACCGCGCGGTGCCCCTCGGCGAGCAGTGCGCGGGTGACGATGCCGACCGGGTTGGTGAAGTTGACGATCCACGCCTGCGGCGCGACCGCCCGCACGTGCTCGGCGATGTCGAGCACCACCGGCACCGTGCGCAGCGCCTTGGCCAGGCCGCCCGCGCCGGTGGTCTCCTGGCCGACGCAGCCGCACTCCAGCGGGAACGTCTCGTCGCCGTACCGGGCCTGCTGGCCGCCGACGCGCAGCTGCAGCAGGACCGCCGCCGCCCCGGTGGCCGCCTCCACCACGTCGGGCGTGGTGCGCAGCCGCGCCGGGTGCCCGGCCTCGCGCAGCAACCGGCGGCAGAACTCGGCCACCACGTCCAGCCGCTCCGCGTCCGGGTCGACCAGCACGATCTCCTCGACCGCCGGTTCGCGGCGCCGGGCCAGGCCGTCGATCAGCTCGGGCGTGTAGGTGGAACCCCCGCCCACCACGGTCAGTTTCATGGTCACCCCTTGACTCCGGTGAAGGTGATGCCGCGGACGAAAGCGCGCTGGGCGAACAGGAAGAGCACGATGACCGGCAGCATGACCAGGACCGTGGCGGCCATCGTCAGGTTCCACTCCACGCGGTGCATGCCGCGGAACGAGGCCAGCCCGATGGACAGCGTCCAGGACTGCTGGTTCTCCCCGGCGTAGAGCAGCGGGCCGAAGAAGTCGTTCCAGGTGTAGAGGAAGCAGAACATCGCCGCGGCGGCGATGCCCGGCCGGGCCATCGGCAGCACGATCCGCAGCATCGCGGTGAACTCCGAGCAGCCGTCCACCTTCGCCGCGTCCACGTAGGACCGCGGGATGGTCAGGAAGAACTGCCGCAGCAGGAAGATGCTGAAGGCGTCGCCGAACAGGTGCGGGATGATCAGCGGCCACAGCGTGCCGGTCAGCTCGAAGCGGGTCCACAGGATGTACAGCGGCACCGCGGTGACCTGCGGCGGCAGCATCATCGCCGCGATCACCAGCACGAACGACACGCCGCGGCCGCGCCAGCGCAGCTTGGCCAGCGCGTAGGCCACCGGGATGCTGGAGATCAGCATGAAGGCGGTGGCCAGCGTCGAGTACAGCAGGCTGTTGAGCAGGAAGCGCAGCATCGGCGCCTGGGTGAAGACCGCGGCGAAGTTCTCCCAGTGCCACTCCTGCGGCCAGAGGTTCGCGGTCAGCGCCTGCTGGTCGGACATCACCGCGGTGAGGAGGACGAACACCAGCGGCAGCAGGAACATCACCCCGAGGGCGAGCCCGAGGCTGTGCACCGCGATCCAGTGCAGGCGCTGATTCCGCCGGTTTCGCGCAGTTCCGCCTCTCCGCGATTCACAGTGGTGGTTGCGTTTGAGGTCGATCTCGCGTTTCGCGGTTTCTCGTGGCCGGGTTGCGTCACGTTCCCCTGAGGTGCGGTCGCGCGGGCCTGGGGTTGGCACACGGCTGTTCATGCCACCTCCTCGGCGTTCGTGCCGCCGCGCATGCGGCGGATCAGCAGGGCGGTGAAACCGAGGGAGAACGCGAACAGCACGACGGCCATCGCCGCGGCGTAACCCATGTTGTAGTAGTGGAACCCCTGTTGGTAGAGCCAGGCCGGGAAGGTCAGCGTCGCGTTGTCCGGGAAGCCCAGGACCTTGCTGCTGCCCACCACCTCGGCCTGCCCGGAGGCCACCGCCCCGGCCACCACGGCCTGCGTGAAGTACTGCAGCGAGAAGATGATCGAGTTGACCACGCCGAACAGCAGCACCGGCGCGATCGACGGGATCGTGACGTGCCAGAAGCGGCCGATCGGACCGGCGCCGTCCAGCGCCGCCGCCTCGTGCAGCTCCTGGGGCACGTCGAGCAGCGCGGCCAGCATGATGATCATCAGCTCGCCGCTGCCCCACAGCGTCAGCAGGGTCAGCGCCGGTTTGGCCCACGCCGGGTCGTTGAACCACAGCGGACCGTCGATGCCCAGCAGGCCGAGCAGCCCGTTCACCGGCCCGGTCCCGGGGTTGAACAGGAAGGTGAACGCCAGCGTGGCCGCGACCGGCGGCGCCAGGGCGGGCAGGTAGCACAGCGTGCGGACCAGCCCCACCCCGCGGCGCAGCCGGGCGATCACCGCGGCCACGCCGAGGGCGAACACCACGCGCAGCGCGGTGAGGACCAGCACCAGCCACAGCGTGTTCGCCGCCGCGATGCGCACCACCGGGTCGCCGAACAGCAGGTACGCGTAGTTGCGCAGGCCGACCCAGTCCGGCGGGCTGAGCAGGTCGTAGCTGGTGAGCGAGAAGTACCCGGTGGCCAGCAGCGGGTACGCGAAGAACAGGCTGAACCCGATGATCCACGGCGACATGAAGGCCAGCACCTGCAGGCGCTTGCGGCGTGCCCTGCGGGTGCGGGCCGGGGCGGCGCGCCCCGGCTCCGTCCTCTCCAGCGTCGCGGTCATCAGTTGCCGCCCAGCGCCTTGGCGGCGTCGATCTGGGCGTCCAGCTCGCGCAGCGCGGCACCGAGGTCGCCGACCTGGCCGCTCTGCCACTTCACCGAGAAGTCCTCAGTGGACTTCATGTAGGCAGCGCCGTTCGGGCTCGGCGGGCTGGGCACCAGCTGCGGGTTGTCGAACAGGTCGAGGAAGGTCTGGTACTGCTCGTTGCGCTCCACCCGCGGGTCGTGCAGGGCCTCCTTGGTGGTGGGCACGTTCTTCAGCCCGTTGGCCAGCTCGACCAGCGCGTTGGTGTCGGTGGTCAGGTAGCGGACCAGCTCCCAGGCCGCACCGGCGTTCTCCGCGCCGCGCGGGATGCCGATGATGGTGCCCGTGACGAACCCGGTCCCGTAGAGCTCGGGCTCGGAGTCGGCGACCGGGAACGGCGCGGTGCCGTAGCGCAGCTCCGGCGCGTCGTCCTCGATGAAGCCGGTGCGGTACTCGCCGTCGATCATCATCGCGATCTTGCCGCGCTGGAAGGCGTTGTCGGCGGAGTACTGCTGGCCGAGCCCGGCGGTGAACTGCACCAGCTTGTCCCAGCCGTAGAAGTCGACGAGCTCCTTCTGCCAGCGGTACATCTCCTGCCAGGCGGGGTCCTTGCCCAGCACGGACCTGCCCTGCTCGTCCATCCACTCCGCGCCGAAGTGCGGCGCCCAGTTCCACGGGTGGTTGGCCTGCGAGCCGAGCACCGGCAGGAACCCGGCGACCTTGATCGAGCCGTCCGGGTTGAACTCGGTGAGGCGCTTGGCCATGTCGGTGAGCTCGGACATGGTCTTCGGCGGCGCGGTGATGCCCGCGCGGGCGAAGGCGTCGGCGTTGTAGTAGAGGCCGTAGACGTCGGCCAGCAGCGGCATCGCGCAGCGCTTGCCCTCGAACTGCGTGTACTGCTGGGCGACGTCCACGATCTGGGTCATGTCGACCTGGTCGCGCTGCAGGTAGGGGCCGAGGTCCTGCCAGGCTCCGCTGGAGCAGAACTGGCCGAGGTTGATGGTCTCCGCCGAGATCGCCACGTCCGGCGGGTTGCCGCCGCGGATGGCCTGGGTGATCTTGTCGTCGTCCTGGTTGCCCTGGCTGTTGATGGTGATGTTGGGGTGCTGGGCGTGGAAGCCGTCGAGCACCCGGTTGAGCACGTCCAGCTCGCGGTCGGTGAACTGGCTGGACACCGTGATGGTGACCTGCTCGTCCGGGCCCGGCGCGGGCTGCGGACCGTCCGATGTGGACCCGGCGGTGCAGGACGCCGCCACCAGCGCCGCGGTCGCGGTCGAGAGGGCTAACAGCCCGCGTCTGACTTGGAACCTCGATCTCATCGCGCCTCCTCCTCAGTGCCTTCCGGGACAGGTCGGGCTCGCGAGCCGGGACCGGCTCACGGGCCCTCCTCGACTTGCTCGTCGTGCGGGACGGACCGGACCCCCACCGCGGTGACGGGCAGTCCGAAGACCTGCTCCCGGGCCAACCCGAGAGCGACCTGCAGCGCACCGGCGCGCACCGCGTCGTCGGTGCACTGCGCGGGTTCGACCGGGGTCCGCGGCACCACCAGGCGGTGCAGCTCCGCGGTCACCAGGTCGGTGAGCTCCGGGCCGCCGACCTGCGCGATCTCGGCGGTCAGCAGCACCAGCTCGGGGTCGAGGACGCTGACCACCCCGGCCACGCCGGTGGCGACCCGGCGCGCCAGGTCCGCCAGGAACGCCTGCCCGGCGGCGCCGCCGGTGCGCGCCGCCCGAACCGCGGCGACGGCGTTGCGGGCCCTGATGCCGTGCGCCCGGGCGAGCTTGTTGATCGAGCGGTAGCTGAGGAGCTGCCCGAGGCGCGCGCCGCTGCGGTCGACACCGGTGTCCCGGCGCGCCCGGTCGGGCACCCGGATCCAGTCGATCTCGCCCGCGCCACCGGTCGCCCCGCGGTGCAGCACGCGGTCGATCACCACCGCGGCGCCGAGCCCGTCTCCGAGCCAGACCAGCACGAAGTCGCGCACGTCCCGAGCGCGGCCGGTGGTCATCTCCACCAGGGCGACGAGGTTGACGTCGTTGTCCACGACGACGTCGGTGCCCAGCACCTCGCGCAACCTGCCGGGCACGTCGAAGCCCTCCCAGCCGGGCAGGTGCGGGGCGAACCCGAGGTGCCCGGTCGCCGGATCGACCCCGCCCTGAGCACCGACGACGACCTTGGCCAGCTGATCGGTCCGCAACCCGGCTCGCCCGGCGGCCTCGACCATCACCGCGGCGAACCCCTCGGGCGCATCGCCCCCGGACGGCAGAGCGCCGCGGTGCTCGACCCGCACCTCCCCGGTGATGTCGGCGATCACCACGTCGACCTCCCCGGGCACCAGGCTCACCCCGGCGACGTGCGCGAGATCGCCGTTGACGGACCACATCTGCGCAGCGGGCCCGCGGTTCCCGCCGCGCAGCTCGCCCCGCCGCACCATCCCGGCCTTCTCCAACCTGGCGAGCAGCGAAACGGTCGCGGGCTTGGAAAGCCCGATGGCGGCCTCGAGCTCGGCCCGGGTGAGCGCGCCACGACCCAGCATCGCCTCGATCGCCGCCCGATCGTTGATCTCCCGCAGCAGCCGCGGACTCCCGTCCCGCGCCCCGCCCGACTCCCGAGCCACCAGCACCCCTATCCGTTAACTTCCCATACGGTTTCAGGGACGCTAGTAACCCACCTCACACATGTCAATGGTCTGCACCAGACCGGACGCCCGACCCCGGACGCGCAAGACCCCCTTGCGATGGCAGCAGAAACCCTCGAAACCCGGCAGGTATCACCGCCTACGCCGAAGTGGTGACGACGCAATTTCGATTGAAATTGCATCACCCCAAACCGACCACCCACCGCTTCGAACTCAAAAGCAACCCCGCGCCCAACGGCGCCTCTCCGCACCAACCCACCCCGGTATCACCACTGAGCCTTTTTCATCCTGTCCGTGGACCGCAGCTGCGAAGGGCGTCCGGCACCGGTCGGCAGGTGTCGCGTGCGCCGCAGGCGCATAGCCCACCCTCGCAGCTTGCACCGCCGCGGGTTCTCAGCGTTCGCCTAGCGAGGACGGCCCAACTGCCGTGTATTGGCATACATAAAGTTGGGCACCCGGAGTCCAGGCGGGCGCTTAGGTTCCGCCACCGGCACCGCCACTCAGAACGAGGCTGGAAAAACCTCACTGACCCCCAAGCCCTCGCAAAGCAAACGGGGCACCACCGCCAACCCCGGGCGGTGGTGCCCCGCTAGCTCCGTCGAATCCCCGGCCGGAGCGGGGTCAGGACTGCCAGTGCGAGATGTCGTTCACCAACCGCACCGACGAATTCCCGTCCGGGTAGAACTCCACGATGGACAACGACGCCAGGTCCAGGTGGAGGCTGTAGAACATCTCCGGCCCCACCCCCAATGCCAGGCGCAGCAGCGCCTTGATCGGGGTCACGTGGCTCACCACGATGATCGTCCGGCCCGCGTACTCGGCCACCAGGTCGTCGCGCGCCGCCGCGACCCTCCGGTAGACCTCGTCGAGGCTCTCGCCGCCCGGGGGCACGACGCTCGGGTCGCCGAGCCATTCGCCGTGCAGCTTCGGGAACTGCTCGGAGGCCTCCTGGAAGGACAGGCCCTCCCAGTCGCCGAAGTCGGTCTCCAGCAGGCCGTCGTGGAAGTGCAGCTCGCCGCCGGTGGCGTCGACCACCGCCTGCGCGGTCTGCCGGGTGCGGGTCAGCGGCGACGCGATCACCGGCGCCACCCCGTCCGGGGTGATCACGCCGTCCATCGCCGCCAGCCGCTTGCCCGCCGCCCGCACCTGGCGCTCGCCCAGCTCGGTCAGCGCGACGTCGCCGCGCCCGGAGTAGCGGCGCTCCACCGACAGCGGGGTCTGGCCGTGCCTGAGCAGCAGCATCTTCGTGGGCGTGCCGTCGGCGCCGAGCCACCCGGCCGGTTGGATGCGTGCGCCGGGCGCGGGGTCGGCCGAACCGCCCTCCTGCTGGTCCATCGCCTCGTTCGCCAGCCGGTCCGCGTGCGCGTTCGCCGCTCGCGGCACCCACTCGAAGCCGACCCGCTCGAACTCGGCGACCAGGCTGCGGGCCTCGGCGGCCAGCGGCTGCAGGTTCGCGTGCTTGACCTTCCAGCGGCCCGCCATCTGCTCGATGACCAGCTTGGAGTCCATCCGCACGTCGACCTCGGCGGCGCCCAGCTCGGCGGCCGCGCGCAGCCCGGCGATCAGGCCCTGGTACTCCGCGACGTTGTTGGTCGCGATGCCCAGGCCGATCGAGCGCTCCGCCAGCACCGCGCCGGACGCGGCGTCGCGCACGACCGCCCCGCAGCCCGCGGGCCCGGGGTTGCCGCGCGAACCGCCGTCGGCCTCGACCAGGACCGCCGAGCTCACCGGCTCTCCCCGGTGCGCACCAGGATCGCGCCGCACTCCTCGCAGCGGACCACGTCGTCGTCGGCCGCCTCGCGCACCTCGTTCAGCGCCGTCCGGTCCAGCTCGATCCGGCACGCGCCGCAGCGGGCGCCCTGCAGCAGCCCGGCCGCGACCCCGCCCTTCGCCCGGATGCGCTCGTAGAGCGCGAGGAGGTTCTCCGGGAGCGACTTGGCGATCAGGTCGCGCTCGCCCTGGAGCCGGGCCTGCGACGACTCCAGCCCCGCGAGGGCTTCGTCGCGGCGCTCCTGCACCTCGGTCAGCCGCGCCTCGGCCTCGGTCAGCGCCTCGCGGGACTTGGTCACGTTGGTCTCCAGCGCTTCGCGCTGCTCCATGACCTCGAGCTGCTCGTCCTCCAGGACGCCCTGGCGCCGCGCCAGGGTCTGCAGCTCGTGCTCCAGGTCCTCCAGCTGCTTGGCGGAGGCTCCCGAGGCCATCAGGTCGCGGTCGCGCTGCTCCCGCTTGCGCACCTGCTCGACCTCGTTCTCCAGCCGCTTGACCTCGCGGTCGAGGTCGCTGAACGCGGTCTCGGCGACCACCAGCTCGTCGCGCTTGGCCCGCACCTCGCGCTCGGCCTCGCCGATCTGGTCCAGCTCGGGCAGCGACCGCCGACGGTGCTGGACGCGGTTGAGCTCCGCGTCCGCGTCCGCGAGATCGAGCAGCCGTCGTTGCACGGCGGGGTCGGCTTTCACGCCAGCGCCCTCCCTGGGTCGGATGCCGCACCGGCGTGGAGCGTCCACGGGTCGGTCCGGCGGGTGGAAACGAGGACTTCGACTGTATCCGGCAACGCGGCGGCCACGATGTCCGCGGCCTGCTGGCACCACGGCCACTCGCTGGCCCAGTGCGCCACGTCCACCAGCGCGGGCACCTCGGTGCCCGGCACGTCGGCGCGCGCGATGTGCTCACCCGCCGGGTGGTGCCGCAGGTCAGCGGTCACGTAGGCGTCGACCCCGGCCGCCGCGGCGGTGGCCAGGTACGAGTCGCCCGCGCCGCCGCACACCGCCACGGTGCGGATCGGGCGCTCCGGGTCACCGGCGCCGCGCACGCCCCACGCCGTGGTGGGCAGGTTGTGCGCCACGCGGGCGACGAAGTCGCGGAACGGCTCGGCCTCGGGCAGCTCGCCGATGCGCCCGAGCCCGGTGCGCGTCCCCTCGGCGTGCGGCGCCAGCGGGCGCGTCACGGTCAGGCCGATCGCTTCGGCCAGCGCGTCGGACACGCCCTGCACGGCGCTGTCGGCGTTGGTGTGCGCGCAGTACAGGCCGATGCCCGCGCGGATCAGCCGGTGCACGATGCGCCCCTTGGGGTCGTCGGCAGGCACCCCGTGCACCCCGCGCAGCAGCAGCGGGTGGTGCGAAACCAGCAGCTGCGCACCGAAATCCACCGCTTCGTCCACAGTGGCCTCGACCGGGTCGACGCAGAACAGCACCCGCTGCACCACGGCGTCCGGGTCGCCGCAGGCCAGCCCGACCGCGTCCCAGTCCTCCGCCAGACCGGCCGGGTAGGCCGCCTCCAGCGCCCCGACCACGTCCCGAATCCGAACCGCCACCGGTTCACCCCCGTCCCAGAACATCGTGAAAAGCCTTGATCAGCAAGGCGTTCTGCTCCGGGTCGCGCACCGCGACCCGGAGGTGGTCAGCACCCAGGCCGGGGAACGTGTCGCCGCGCCGCACGGCCACGCCCCGCGCCCTCAGCTCCGCCCGGACCTGCTCGCCCCCGTCCACCCGCAGCAGCAGGAACGGCGCCCGCGCGGGCAGCGCGACCCGCAGGCCCGGGATCGCGCTCAGCTCGGCGACCAGCCCGGCCCGGTGCTCCTCGAACTCGACCGCGGCCCGCTCCGACTCGGCCAGCGCGGACGGCTCGCAGCAGGCGATCACCGCTTCCAGCACCAGCGAGCTGATCGGCCAGTGCGGGCGGGTCCGGCCGAGCTCGGCGAGCAGGTCCGGCGCGCCCAGCGCGTACCCCGCGCGCAGGCCGGGCAGCCCCCACATCTTGGTCAGGCTGCGCAGCACCAGCAGCCCCGGCTCCCGGCACCCGGCCAGCGACTCCGGCTCGCCCGGCACGGTGTCGCTGAACGCCTCGTCCACGACCACGACCCGCCCCGGCCGCAGCAACCGCTTGATCTCCGCCGCCGGGTGCAGCACGGACGTCGGGTTGGTCGGGTTGCCCAGCACCACGAGGTCCGCCTGCTCGGGCACCGCGTCGGCGTCCAGCCGGTAGCCGTCGGCCGGGTCCAGCTGGACCCGGGTGACCTCGACCCCGGCGTTGCGCAGCGCCAGCTCCGGCTCGGTGAACGACGGGTGCACCAGCGCGGCCAGGCGGGGGCGCAGCGACGGCAGGAGCGCGAAGCCCTCCGCCGCGCCCGCGAGCAGCAGCACCTCGGTCGCGTCGCGGCCGTGGCGGGCGGCGGCAGCCGCGCGAGCGGCGAGGTCGTCGGCGGCCGACGGGTAGCGGCCGAGGCCGTCCAGCGCCGCCGCGAGACGCTGGCGCAGCCACGCGGGCGGGCGGTCCAGCCGGACGTTGACCGCGAAGTCGAGCAGTCCGCTCTCGGCGTCCACATCGCCGTGGTGGCGCAACAAATCCTGCTCGTGCCCGCTGCTCATCGCCGGAAGTCTAACCAGGACGGAACCACCGGCCGTGCGCCCCGAAGCCCATCCGTGATCTCCGTCCGCGCCCGCCGCCCCGGACCGGCGGTGGGCGCGGCCCGTACCCTCGGTGGACGTGCACATCTCCTTCATCTGCTCCGGCAACATCTGCCGGTCCCCGATGGCCGCGCTGGTGTTCCGGGAAGAGCTGCGCCGGGCCGGGCTGGACGGGCAGGTCGAGGTCTCCAGCGCCGGGACCGGACCCTGGCACGTGGGCGAACCCGCCGATCCGCGGACCGCGAAGGTCCTGGCCGACCACGGCTACCCGACCGAGCACGTCGCGGCGCAGATCGACGACCACCACCTGGGCGCCGACCTGCTGCTGGCGATGGACGCCGGGCACCTGCACGCGGTGCGCCGCCTCGCCGACGACCCGTCGAAGGTGCGCTTGATGCGTTCCTTCGACCCCGCTGCCGACGAGGGCGCCGAGGTCCCGGACCCGTACTACGGCGGTCCGAGCGGTTTCGACGACGTGCTGGCCATGGTCGAGGCCGCGACTCCCGGGCTGCTCGACTGGGTGCGCGAACGGCTGTGACCGCGATGCACGACGAAGCCCGAGCGGCGGTGGCGGCGATCACCGGCCGCGCACCGGTGGAGGTCCGGCAGCTCGGCGGCGGGGACACCGCGGCGGCGTTCGCGGTGCGCCTCGACGACGGCACGGCGGTGTTCGCCAAGACCGCGCCGGAGACGATGCCGGGCGCGATCGCGGCGGAAGCCGCGTCCCTGTCCTGGCTCGCCGAGCCAGGGGCGGTCGCGGTGCCCGAGGTGTTCGGGTGCTCCGAGCGCTGGCTGGTCACCGAGCACATCGCGGAATCCGCCCCCACCGCAGCAGCGGCGGAGCGGCTCGGGCGAGGCCTCGCCGAGCTGCACGCGGCCGGGGCACCGGCGTTCGGCTCCCCGCCACCGGGCGGTCCGGCCGACGCCTGGATCGGCCTCGCGCCGATGCGCAACGAACCCGCACCCGACTGGCCGACCTTCTACGCCCACCACCGGATCGAGCCCTACCTCCGGCGAGCAGTGGACTCCGGTGCGCTCAGCGCTCGGGACGGCGAGGGGATCTCGCAGGTCTGCGCGGCCATCGACAGGCTGGCGGGCCCGCCCGAACCACCTGCCCGCCTGCACGGCGACCTGTGGAGCGGCAATGTGCACTGGGCCGCGGATCAGGCCTGGCTCATCGACCCGGCGGCGCACGGGGGCCACCGCGAGACCGACCTGGCGATGCTGCACCTGTTCGGCTGCCCCCACCTGGAACGCGTCGTGGCGGCCTACCACGAGACCCGCCCGCTGGCGGACGGCTGGCGCGACCGCATCGCCCTCCACCAGCTGTTCCCGCTCCTGGTGCACGCGGTCCTCTTCGGCGGCGGCTACGCCGCCCAAGCCGCCAGCGCCGCCCGCTCCGCCCTCCGCGCGGGCTGAGGCACGTGCCACGCTCGTGGCGTTCGTTACTTCAACTGATGGGGGAAGATGCTCGTCCGCCGCGCTTACATCCCCGACGCGCAGCGCCCGGAGTCGTTCGACGCCTGGCCCTACACGGTGCCGTGCGTGGCCGAGCTCGCCGGGCGGGGCCTGACGTTCACGGCGCCGGTGACCATGCTGGTCGGTGAGAACGGGTCCGGGAAGTCCACGCTGGTCGAGGCGATCGCGGAGGGCTTCAAGCTCGATTCGCACGGCGGGCGCGCGGGCCGCAAGTACGTCAACGACCGGCCGAAGACCCCGCTCGGGGAGGTCATCGAGCTGGAGACCACCCCGGCGGGCAGCCGGATGCTCACCGGGCCGCGGTCGCGGCGCAAGGGGTTCTTCCTGCGCGCCGAGACCGCGTTCGGACTGCTCAACGCGGTCAGCGGCAAGTACGGGTACTGGGACGAGGACACCGCGGAGATGTCGCACGGCGAGGGGTTCCTGACCGTGTTCGGCGCGATGTTCCGCGAGCGCGGGTTCTACGTCATGGACGAGCCCGAGGCCGCCCTGTCGTTCGAGTCCTGCCTCAAGCTGGTGGGGCTGATGCACCAGCTCGCCGGAACCGGCGCGCAGGTGGTGTGCGCGACGCACTCGCCGATCCTGGCCGCCACCCCCGGCGCGGACATCATCGAGGTCGGCGAGCACGGCACCCGCCGCGCGAAGTGGGACGAGCTCGACCTGGTCGACCACTGGCGCCGCTACCTGACCGACCCCGACCTCTACCTGCGCCACATCACCGGGTGAAACCCGGACCAACAGCCCCATTCGGACATCGCGCGCGCGAGCTGACCTGCTAAGACGCACGTGCTCAAGGCCCCGGGGGCAGCCGAAAACCGCAGGTCAGAGTAGCTCAGCTACGGTAGGGGGCGTGCGTCTGAAGTTCTTGCTGCGACCTGGTTGGCTCGGCCTGATCGCGCTGGTCGCGGTCTTCACCACGCTGTGCTTCACCCTGCTGGCACCCTGGCAGTTCAGCCGCAGCGACGAGGCTCAGGCCCGCAACAACGCGATCTCCGAGTCGTTCCACACCCCACCGCGCCCGCTCGCCGAGGTGCTGCCCGCCGGTCAGGTTCCGGACCAGCGCACCGAGTGGACGCAGGTGCTGCTGCGCGGCCAGTACCTGCCCGGGGGCGAGACGCTGGGGTGGCAGCGCACCGTGCTGGGCGAGCCCGCGTTCGAGGTGCTGACCCCGTTCCGGCTGGACGACGGCACGACGGTGCTGGTCAACCGCGGGTACATCCGGCCCGTGGACGGCACCCGGACCCCGGCCTACGCCGCGCCGCCGACCGGCGAGGTGACCCTCACCGCGCGCGTCCGCACCGATGAGCACGACAGCAAGCAGCGCCCGCTGTTCGAGCACGACGGGCACCGCTGGGCCTACGCGCTGAACTCCCGGACCATCTCCGAGGGCACCGGCATCGACCTGCGCCCCGGCTACTTCGCCCTCAACGAGGGCCAGCCCGGCGTGCTCGGCGCGCTGCCGCTGCCCCGCCTGGAATCGGGACCGTACTTCTCCTACGCGCTGCAGTGGATCGCCTTCGGCATCATGGCGATCATCGCCATCGCCTACCTGATCTACTCGGAGCTGCGCCCCGGCGCCCGCCCGGCCTGGCGCGAGGGCGCCGAGCCCGCGGAGGGCGAGAAGCCGGTCCGCCGCAAGAAGATGTCGGTGGCCGAAGCGATCGCCGAGGACGAGCGCCGAGAGCGAGAAGAAGCCGAACGCCGCGAGCGCGAAGCCACGAACACCTCCGACGCGGAACCGAGCAACAGGCCCTGACCAACCCGGTCACGCCCGTCCGAGGACGTCCCGTCCATCCACAGTCTCAATTGGAACCGCAGGTTCCCCGCAGGCCGGACCACAGTTTCAACTGAAACCGCGGATGTCCCGCAGGCCAGATCACAGTTTCAGTTGAAACTGCGCCCCTCACGGCGTGTCGTGGCCTGACACGCCGACGGCTGCGGGCCACTCATGCGATTTCAATGAGCCTTTTTCATCCTGTCCGTGGACCGCAGCTGCGAAGGGCGACCGGCACCGGTCGGCAGGTGTCGCATGCGCCGCAGGCGCATAACCCACCCTCGCAGCTCGCACCGCCGCGGGTTCTCAGCGTTCGCCTGGCGAGGACGGCCCGGCTGCCGTGTATTGGCATACATAAAGCCGGGCACCCGCAGTCCAGGCGGGCGCTGAGGTTCCGCCACCGGCACCGCCACCCAGAACGAGGTTGGAAAAACCTCATTGAAATCGCATGGGTCCTGGCTGGAGGTCGGAGCAGGTGGGGTTGAGACGGGGGTCAGCGGCGGTTGCGGCGGAGGGCTCGGGTCAGGGCGAAGCCCGCCGCCAGGACACCGGTCACGGTGCCGATCACACGGGAGAGCTCGACGCTGCGGGTCACGTCACCGGCGTCCGCCGTGCGGCCCTCGCCGAGCACCGGGCGCTGCTCCACGACGTGCCCGTACACCGTCCGGCCGCCGAGGCGGATCTGGAGCGCCCCGGCGAAGGCCGCCTCGATCTGCCCGGCGTTGGGGCTCGGGTGCGCCGAGGCGTCCCGGCGCCAGGTGCGCCACGCACCCTTGGCCGAGCCGCCGACCACCGGCGCGCACGCCGAGGTCAGCACCGCCGCCAGGCGGGAGGGCACCAGGTTGAGCAGGTCGTCCAGCCGCGCGGAGGCCCAGCCGAAGTTGCGGTAGCGGGGCGAGCGGTGGCCGACCATCGCGTCGAGGGTGTTCGCCGCGCGGTAGGCGACCAGCCCGGGGATGCCTGCGACCGCACCCCACACCAGGGGCGCGACCACGGCGTCGGAGGTGTTCTCCGCCACCGACTCGACAGTGGCGCGGGCCAGCCCCTGGCCGTCCAGCACGGCGGAGTCGCGGCCGCACAGGTTGCGCAGCCGGTCGCGGGCCGCGTCGATCTCACCCGCGTCGAGCAGCCGGGCCATCGCGGTGCCCTCGTCGGCCAGCGAGGACCCGCCGAGCACCACCCAGGTCACCAGGCCGGTCGCGGCCGCTTCCAGCACCGGGCTGCGCTTCGACAGCCGCTGCGCGAGCACCCCCAGCCCGACCGTGCCGCCGACCAGCACCCCGGTGTAGATCACCCCGGCGAACCGCTGGTCGCGGTGCAGCACGCGCTCGGCGGCCTGCGCCGCCTTGCCGAAGACCGCGACCGGGTGTCCGCGCTGCGGGTCGCCGAGCGCCGCGTCCGCGGCCACGCCGAGTAAGAGTCCGACCGCCCGTCCCGCGCTCACCGGTGCCGTTCCTCCAGATCGATCTGCCGGGGCCTCCCCCGCGCGCGAAGCTGCCCCGAAACGCTACCCCCGAGGCCGGTGCGGCCGGTCACCGCATGGCCAGGTGACCGGCCGTGTCCGGCCCACGGGATATCGTGGCGGACCGTGACGGCCCCGGACCACGAAGCCGATGTGCTGCGCGCGGGCGTCGCGGGTACCGCGGCGGACGTGCCTGCGCACGCGCTCGACGACACCCGCGACGACGGGCAGCGCCTGCAGCTGTTCGCCTACCTGCAGGCGCCCGAGCACCGCACCTACCTGGCGATCATGCGGCTGTTCACCTCGACGCTGCTGGCGGACCTGTCCGCGGGCGAGGTGGGCGCCGCGCTGGCCGCCGCCGAGCGGGAGGGCCGGGTGGCGCCCGGCGAGTCCGATGTGGACACCGTCATCGACCGGCTCAAGCGGCTGGTGAAGTGGGGCAACCTGGTGGTGGGTCGGCGCGAGACGATCGCGTCGAGCATCGCCGAATTCCAGCACGGCAGCGTGCGCTACCAGGTCAGCAAGCTCGCGGTCCGCGTCCAGCGGGACGTCGACGCGCTGCTGCGGGTGCCGGAGGGCGCGCGCGAGGTGTCCCGTGAGCTGCTGCCCGCCATCGACCGCGGGCTGGCCGGGATCGGCAGCGCGCTGTCCGAGGCGCTGGCCGCCGAGGGCCGCGACCCGCGGGCCAAGGCCGCGCGGCAGGCCCGGGAGCGGCTCGCCGAGCAGGTCACCACGGTGTTCCTGCAGCACGCGGAGCTGGCCGCCACGGTCCGCGACTTCTACGCCTACCTGGGCCAGGTGGTGACCCGCCACCAGCTGGCGCCGGAGGAGATCTCCGGGTTCCGGAACCTGCTGGTCGAGTACATCCAGATGGTCGTCGAGGACGTGCTGCGGCACACCGAGACCATCGCCGGTTCGCTGGCGGGCCTGGCCGGGGTCCGCGGCGAGCTGCTGCGCCTGCTCGGCCCGGCCGACCAGCTGGGCACCGACGTGGAGCGGGCGCGCGGGCGCACCGCGGCGGACTGGCAGGAGCTCACCGACTGGTTCGTGGACTCCCCGGGTCGCCCCAGCCAGGTCGCCGCGCTGCGGGAGGCCACCGCGCGGGCCATCGGCTCGCTGCTGGCCAGCGTGAAGCGGGCCACCTCCGGCGGCGGGCTGGTGCCGGGGCGCCGCGGCGAGCTGCTGAAGCTGGCGAAGTGGTTCGACGGCGCCGACGACGCCACCGCGCACCAGCTGTACTCGGCCGCGTTCGGCCTGCACTCGGCCCGCCACCTGCAGCCCGCGCCGGACTACGACACCGACAACGACAAGGTGTCCTGGCGCGACGGCCCGGTCCTCGACGTCACGGTCAGCGTGCGCAGCCGCGGCGACCGCGGCGCGCGGGGCCGGACCTCGCGGGTGCTCGACGACCCGATGACCGAGGAAACCCTGCTCGCCCAAGCGCGCGAGGCCGACCAGAAGCGCAGCGCAGCGGTCGCGGAACTCGCGGCGGCCGGTCCGCGGCTGGGCGAGGAGCAGCTGTCCCCCGACGCGCTCGGCGTGCTGTGCGAGCTGCTGACCCTGGCGATGGCGCAGCGCGAAGGTTCCGACGAGCAGGGCACCGCGCTCGACCCGGTGCACCGCCTGCGCGTCACCGTGCGGCCGGTGGCCGGGCAGCACACCGAGATCGCCAGCGCGGCGGGTGTGCTGACGCTGCGCGACACGGTGCTGGAACTCAGCGGGGACGGCGCGATCCCGCAGGAGCAGGGGGCCGCCCGATGACCACGACCTTCGACGAGCTGCCCGACATCGACGCGGCGAACGTCGTCCGCTGCGCGCGGGTGCTGCTGCGCCGCCCGCTGCTGCGCGCCGGTGGCCCGGACGGCGACCTGCTGCCGATGATCTACCGGCAGCGCGCGGTGCTGCAGGAGGTGTTCTCCTCGCTGCTGGGCTACCGGCTGGTGGTGGAGCGGCGCTTCGCCCGGCTGTACAAGTCGGGCGCGGGCGAGGACACCACCCGCGGCGAGGCGTCGCTGAGCCCGCGCGGCTACGCCTACCTGGCGCTGACGCTGGCCGCGCTGACCGGCATCGGCCGCCAGGTGCTGCTCTCGCGGCTGGTCAGCGACGTCCGCGCCGCCGCGGCGGAAGCCGAGATCAGCGTGGTCGACGACCCGGCGGACCGGCGCGCGCTCACCGCCGCGCTGCGGCAGCTGGTGGCGCTGGGCGTGATCACCGAGACCGAGGGCTCGGTCACCGCCGAGTCGTCCGCGGAAGCGCTGATCACCATCGACACCGACCTGCTCGGGCAGCTCGTCGCCGGACCGCTCGCCGAGGCCGACAGCCCCGCGCAGCTGATCGAGCTGGCCGGAGCGGCCGGGCCCCGCAACATCGAGCACGCGGTGCGGCGGCGGCTGGTCGAGGACCCGGTGGTGCTCTACAGCGATCTCCCGGCCGAGCAGGCGAGCTGGCTGCGCGAGCACGTGACCGGCGAATCCCGCCGGTTGGAGCGGTTCTTCGGGCTGGTCAGCGAGTGCCGCGCCGAGGGCGTGGTGGTCTGCGACCCGGAGGACTACCTGACCGACGTGGCCTTCCCGGGACCCGGCACGGTGGCCCGCATCGCGCTGCTGGCGCTGCCGGAGCTGCTGTCCCGGTCCGATCCGGACGCCGCCGGGAAGCACCCGGTGACCTGGCAGGATCTCACCGACGTGTGCCAGGAGCTGGTCGACGCCTACCCTGCCGCGTGGTCCCGGGCGGCCACCGAGGACCACCAGGAGCTGGTGCACTCCGTGGTGGCGCTGCTGCGTCGGCTCGGCCTGCTGCAGGACGCCGGCGGGAGCTGGCTGCTCGGTCCGGCCGCGCACCGCTGGCTGCCGCAGCCGGACGCCACCCCGGCGCCGAACCGGGAGCCGGAGCCGCCCGCGCCGGAGCCACCGGGCTGGTCGCTGTTTGACGAGATGGTGTTGGACGAGGAGCAGGGGGAACAGCGGTGAGCCAGGAGAGCACGGGGGCCGCGGCGAACCGCTGGCGGCTGCACCGCGGCGGGATCGTCAACATCTGGCAGTACGCCGAGACGACCTTCGACCTCGACGGCGGGCGGGCGATCTTCCAGGGCACCAACGGTTCCGGCAAGTCCCGCACCCTGGAGCTGCTGCTGCCGCTGTGCCTGGACGGCGATCTGCGGCAGCTGGGGTCCAAGGGCTTCGACACGGTCAGCATCCGGCGGCTGATGCTCGACGAGTACCCGGGCGGGCCGAACCGGATCGGCTACGCCTGGATCGAGCTGCGCCGGGAGAACCCCGACGGCGGCGAGGAATTCCTGACCTGCGGGGTCGGGGTGAAGGCCTCCAAGACCTCGCAGTCGATCAGCGACTCGTGGCGGTTCATCACCAGCCGCCGGGTGGGCATCAACCTGCACCTGGTCGGCGCGGACCGGGTGCCGCTGGGTTCGGCGCAGCTGCGCGACCTGCTCGGCGCCGACTGCGTGCTGGACGACCAGGCGTTCCGCGCCAAGGTCGCGGCCACCGTCTACGGCGTGCCCGCCGCCCGCTACGGCGACCTGCTGCACCTGCAGCGCACGCTGCGCAACCCCGACGTCGGGCTGAAGGTGCTGGAGGGGCAGCTGGAGCAGATCCTCTCCGACGCCCTCCCGCCGCTGGACGCCGGTCTGATCGAGCGGCTGGCCACCTCCTTCGACGACCTGGAGTCGATCCGGGAGAACATCGTCCGGCTGACCGGAGCGGACAAGGCGCTGACGGCGTTCCTGTCCACCTACTCCGGCTACGCGTTCGGCGCGCTGCGCGACCGGGCCGAGGCGATGCGCACCGCCCAGCAGAAGCTGCGGGCGCTGCGCAAGGAGCTCTCCAGCTTGGAGAAGCAGGTCGCCGACAAGCAGCAGGACCGGGAGACCGCGGAGCGGACGATCGCCGAGCTGGAGCAGCGCGAGGCCGAGCTGGAGTCCAGCATCGACGCCCTGCGCTCCCACCCCGCCTACTCCGAGCTGCAGAACCTGCGCGACCGCGAGCAGCTGGTGGAGAGCGCCCGCAGCTCGGCGGTGTCCGCGCTGGACACCGCGGCCAAGCACCGCGCGCAGGAGCACCGGTCGGCGGAGTCGCTCGTGGGCGTGCTGCGGCGGTTGTCCGGTGACACCGAGGCAGCCGGTCAGGCGGCCGCGCGAGCCGCGCAGCAGCTGTCCACCGCGGGTCTGGACGGATCGCTGGTGCCGCGACCACCGGCGATCCCGGCCGCGGAGCTGCGCGCCGAGCAGGCCGAGGTGCGCACCTCGCCGGAGCCGGATGCCGTGCCGGAGGCGGTGCAGCGCGCCGTCGCACCGCAGCTGGACGCCGAGTCGCTCGCCGCGGAATTCCGCGCTGTGGTGGCGAATTCGCAGCAGATCGCCGCCGCCGCCCGGCAGCGCTCGGCGCTGACGCTCGCGCTGCACCAGCAGGCCGTGGAGCTGGACGCCGAGCAGGACAAGGTCTCCGAGCTGCAGCGGCTGGCCCGGCAGGCGCAGCTGACCGCGACCGAAGCGGCCGGGCGGCGCAACCAGGCCCAGCAGGAGCTCTCCGACGCGGCCGCGGTCTGGGTGGAGCGGGCGCAGAAGTGGGCCGCCGCATGGCCGTCCACTGCGGAGGACCCGGCGCCGGAACCGCCCGCCGCCGACGAGATCGCCGAGGACCGCACCGCGACCCGGCAGGCCCGCGAGCAGGCGCGGCGCTGGGCGCGACCGCAGCTGCACGAAGCGCGCCGCCAGGTGTCCGCCGTCGAGCAGGAGATCTCCGAGCTGCGCGCGGAATCCCGCACCCGGGAGCAGGAGCTGGCCGAACTCCGCGCCGGTCACGAGCAGCACCCGGCCCGGCCCGGCTGGGCGGACGCCGAGCGGGACCCGAACCGCGGCCGCGCCTTCTACGAGCTGGTCGACTTCCAGCCGTCGGTGAGCCCGGAGGACCGGGCGGGGCTGGAGGCGGCGCTGCAGTCCAGCGGCCTGCTCAACGCGTGGGTCACCGCCGACGGCGCGGTGCCCGGCCTGGCCGACCTGCTCGCCGAACCCGCGGACCCGAGCACCGGCGGCACGCTCGCCGACCTGCTCTCCCCCGCCGCCGTGACGGACTGCCCGGTCCCACCGGAGCGGGTCGCCGCGCTGCTCGCCGCGGTGTCCACCGACGGCGGTGCGGGGCTTTCGGTGTCGGTCGACGGAACCTGGCGCGCCGGAGTGCTGTCCGGCGCATGGCGCAAGGACGCCGCGGAGTACGTCGGAGCGGGCGCCCGCGAAGCGGCCCGCGCGCGGCGCATCGCGGAGCTGGAGGAGGACCTCGCGCGGCTGCGCGCCGAGATCGGCGAAGCCGAGCGGCGGCACCGCGAGGCGTCCGGGCACGCGGCGGAGCTGGAGCAGCACCTGGAGTCCTACCCGGACGACGGCGACCTGCTCACCGCGCACGCGAAGCTGACCACCGCGATCGAGGCCGCCGCGGACAGCGAGCAGAAGGTGGTGCAGCTGCGCGAGCAGCACGAGAGCGCCGACCAGCGCTGGCAGGCGGCGCACGCCGAGCTGGTGCGCTCGGCGGGCGAGGCGGACCTGCCCGCCGACACGCGGGCGCTCGACGCCGCGCACCGGGCCGCCATCGACGCCCGCAGCGGGATCGACGCGCTGCGCGAGGCGATCGAGTCGCGCTGCCTGCCGACGCTGGCCGACCTGCAGGAGATCTCCCTGCACCACGACGTCGCCATCGCCGACCGGATGGAAGCCGAGTCGCAGGCCGAGCAGCGCTGTGCCGCGTACGCCGAGCAGGCCACCGGGCTGGCCGAGCTGACCTCGGCCGTCGGCGGCGAGGCGCAGGAGATCTCGGACAAGGTGAGCGCTTTCGAGCGCGAGCGCGCCGAGCTGCGCAAGCAGCTGCCGCAGGCGCGGGAGCAGATCAGCTCGCTGCGCGAGGCCGCGGCGCGGCTGGAGACCCAGCTGGAGAACAAGCAGTCGCAGCTGGCGGGCCGCGAGCAGGACGCGTCGTCGGCGACCGAGACCTTCCAGCAGGCACTGCGCATCCCCGGCCTGTGGTCGGCCGCCGAGGTCGCCGAGGAGCTGCCCGCCGAGCTCGACGAAGCCGCCGCGCTGCTCACCTCCGCTGAGCGGCGCGGATCGTCGGAGGCCACCGTGCTCAACCGGCTGCAGACCCTGCAGCACTCGCTGAGCGGCAACTACGACATCACCGCCGCCGACCAGCACGGCCTGCTCACGGTGACCGTCACCGGCGAGGAGGGGCCGCAGCCGGTGGCCGAGGCGGCGCGCCGGGTCGGCGAGCGGCTCGGCGAGCAGCGGGGCTACCTCAACGAGCGCTACCAGTCGATCTTCGCCGACTACCTGATCCGCGACCTGGCGGAGCGCCTGCGCGGGCAGATGTCCATCGCCGAGGACCTGTGCAAGCGGATGAACGAGGTGCTCGACGGCGCCCGCTCCAGCCAGGGCGTGCACGTCCAGCTGGACTGGCAGCCGTCGGCGGCGCTGGGCGACGACATCAAGCAGGCGATCGACCTGGTGCGCACCCCGTTCGCGGACCGCAGCGACGACCAGGACAGCCTGCTGCGCCGGGTGTTCACCGACCTCATCGAGGCCGAGCGGGACAGCACGTCCGGCGGCTACGCGGAGATCCTGGCCCGAGCGCTGGACTACCGCTCCTGGTTCGCGTTCACCGTGCGGGTCCGCGACACCGGCCCGGACGGCAAACCCCGGGTGCGGCGCCTGCGCCAGCTGTCCTCCGGCGAAACGCGCCTGATCTCGTACGTGACGCTGTTCGCGGCAGCGGCGGCGTTCTACGACGCGGTCAGCGTCTCCTCGGACGGCCGCGGCCCGCTGCGCCTGGTGCTGCTGGACGAGGCGTTCGAGCGCCTGGACGACCCGACGATCGCGCGCATGCTGGGCCTGCTGGTCGACCTGGACATGGACTGGCTGATCACCTGGCCCAGCGGCTGGGGAGTCTCGCCGAAGATCCCGAAGATGCACATCTACGACGTCCTCCGCCCCCGCAGCGGCCACGGCATCGCCTGCACCCACACGACCTGGACGGGCACGGCCCTCCACCGCACGGACGCCTGACGCGACGTTGCGCCGATTTCGTGCGAAATCGGCGCAACGCGGGACCCCAAGGATCAGCGGCGCTGTGGTGCGGCTTGGGGCGCAGCGGTGATACCGGGGTGGGGTTGGCGCGGAGAGGTGCCGTTGGGTGCCGGGTCACGTCGGGTTCAAAGCGGTGGGTGCTCGGCTCGGGGTGACGCAATTTCAATCGAAATTGCACCGTTCCCGACGCAACCTGCGGTGCCGAGGTGGGCAATTTCAATCGAAATTGCAGTCGTCACCACTTCGCGCTCGGCGGGCGGCGGTCGGTGGTGATGTCCGCTGGCGGCACCCCTGGTACCGACGCTACCGGCGGACCCCAGACCGTGCGATCGGAGCCTCGACTGCTCCCAAGGCGACGCCCCGATCCCACCGGGAACCGGATATCACCTCCTTCGGAGCGGCGGTGAGGGCCGTGATTTCGATTGAAATTGGCGCACCTCACCACCGCGGGTTCCGCCGAAAACGCAACGGTGCCAATTTCGATTGAAATTGCGTCACCCAACGCAACCCCCTACCGCTTCGAACCCGAAAGCAACCCCGCACCCCGCGGCACCCCTCCGCACCAACTCCACCCGGTATCACCACCGATGGTCCGGTCACGGCGCACGGCCCGAACCCCTTGGCGGGCGCGAGAAAGCGTTCGCCCATGATGCTTCGGGAACAACGGCGAGCGGGGAGGTTGTCAGGTGGGCGTTGCGGACGACGTTCGCGCTGTGTGGGGAGTCGAGGCCCTGCGCGGGTTGTGGGAGAAGGCACGAGAGGCGTTGGAGTCACCTAAGCCTCCGGCGACGTTTCGGTTGGAGTTGCCCGACGACGAAGCTCGAAGGCTCGTCGGCGAGGTCTACGGGCGGCCGATGTGGGGACAGGGGACTCGGATCAGCGTGTCCAAATTGGACTCCGCAGTGCGCGGGAGCCGGTTCGGGTTGGAGCTCGCAGAAGTTCTGGAGATCCTGCACGGGCGGCCGGTGGGACAACGCGAGTCCGGTTCGGCCGACGAGCAGCAGGATCCGACGGTCGAGACGCTGCGCTCGGCGCTGGCGGAGCGCGGGCTCGCCGATGCGGATTGGGCCGCGCCGTGGATGCAGTGGATCCACCAGTACGGGCGGGTCGCGGCCGACGAACTGCCCACCATCGCGCGGCGCGCCGCCGGAGTCCTGTCCGCGCTCGCCCTGGACCGCGCGCCCGAGACGTGGATCTCGCGCGGCGAGCTCGCCGCGAGGGTTGGTGGAGCGCACCAGCTCGACAACGGCACGACGTTGAGCCGGGTCGTGCTCAAGGCCGCTGCGTTGGCCCACGGTGTCGAATCGCCCGGCAACGAGCGGGAGCGGCGGGCTTTGTGGGAGCGCTGCGGGGTCACGCTCGACGCTGTTTCCGCGACCGTGCTCTGCTGGGCTCTGCCGCTGGCCGGTTCCGATGACTGGTCGCGCAGCGTCCGGCAGCGGTTCGCGATCGGGCTCCCGGCGCACCTGACCCACCTCGACCTGCGCACCGCTCCGGCGCGGTTGGTCGAGCCCGGTACCGCCGTCGCCGTGTGCGAGAACCCGCGAGTGCTGGAGTCCGCCGCCGAGGAGCGCATCGAGCACCCCGTGGTGTGCTTGTCCGGCCATCCGACGACCGTCGCGCTGACCCTGCTGGACCGGCTGGTCGCCGACGGCGCGACGCTGCACCACCACGGGGACTTCGACTGGGCCGGTGTCGGCATCACCCGATCGCTCTGGGAGCACCACGGCGTCCGGCCGTGGCGGATGTCGGCCGGGGACTACCGCGAGGCGCTCGACCGGGCGGCCGCGGACCGCACCGACCTGCCGAACCTCGTCGGCGCTCCGGTGGGGACTCCGTGGGATCCGGCGCTGGCCGAGCTCATGTCCACCGCGGCGCGCGCCGTCGAGGAGGAGGTCGTGCTGCCGGCGCTCCTCGCCGACCTCCGGGCCGGGCTCACAGCAGCTGGTACATGACGTGCAGGCCGACGTAGCCGTGCTCCGGGTGGCGGAAGGCCTGCGGCAGCGTGGCGACGATCTCCATGCCCAGCGAGCGCCACAGCGCGACCGCCCGGGTGTTGGTCTCCACCACGGCGTTGAACTGCATGGCGCGGAACCCGTCGGCCCGCGCCCGGTCCAGCACGTGCTGCCCCAGCGCGCGACCGACACCTCGCCCGGCGTGCGCCGGGTCGACCATGAAGCTCGCGGTCGCGACGTGCCCGGCCGGGCCCTCGTGGTTCGGCCCGGACACCGCGGTGCCGAGCACGGTGCCGCCGTCCACCGCCACCACCGTGCGGCCCGGCGGCGCCGGGAACCAGCGCTGCCGGGCCCGCTGCTCGGAGATGTCGCGGTCCCAGGAGAAGGTCTCCCCCGCCGCCGCGATGTCCCGCATGAAGGGCCAGATCGACGGCCAGTCCCGAGGATCAGCGTCACGCACTCGCACGACCAGTAGCTTCGCCCACCGGGACGACCGCGCGCCAGTTCTCTCCACCGGTCCCGATCGGGCGATTGGGGTAGTTTTCGACTATGGCACCGGTGGTCGTGGAGTTCTCGGCGCAGGAGCCGCAGCGGCTCGCGCGGTGGTGGGCCGACGCGCTCGACTGGGACCTCGACGCCGGGTCGGGGACCACCGTGCGTCCCGTCGGCCCGGGCGTCGAGCTGCGGTTCGTGCCGGGCGCGACGGCCAAGACCGGCAAGAACGGCGTGCACCTGGACCTGCGCAGCGGATCGCACGACGACCAGAACAAGATCGTCGAGCGGCTGTTCAACGCCGGTGCCCGGTTCGCCGACATCGACCAGAGCAGCGACGTGCCCTGGGTGGTGATGGCCGACATCGAGGGCAACGAGCTGTGCGTGCTCGAACCCCGCAAGGTCTACGAGCGCACCGGCCCGGTCGCCGCGGTCGTGGTCGACACCCCGGACCCGCGCGCGCTGGCCCGCAGCTGGGCCGAGATCACCGGCATGGACCTCACCGGCGACAGCCCCGAGTTCTCCGCCCTGCACCCGACCTCCGGCGAAGGCCCCCACCTGGAGTTCCTCGCCGCGGAATCCGACCCCGGAGGCCGCCTCCGCCTCCTCGCCGAATGACCACCGAGGCCGTCGGCCCACCAACCGCAGTTTCAATTGAAACTGCAAATCCCGTGGGGAACGAACCGCAGTTTCAGTTGAAACTGCGGCCTCGAGTGCCGCGGCCGGTCGTCAGCGGCGGGCGGGTTCGATGATGCGGACTCCGTGGAGGCGGCGGACGAAGTCCGCGCCGAACGCCGTGGACGGCGTGTGGGCGCCGGGGGTCGGCGGTGCGGACTGCAGGGCGTTGACCGCGCGCAGGACGGAGTCCGCCGTGAGGTCGTAGGTGTCCGGGCCGATCAGCGCCGCTGAGACGCTGCGCCCGGAGTCGTCGGTGGCCTCGGCGTACACCTCGACCCAGCTGCGCGAGCGGGCGGCGTGGCCCGGACCGCGCACGACCGCGCCGATCGCCGCCTTGCCCAGCCGCTGCACCACGTGCGTGCGCATCAGCGCTTGGGACAACCGGCTCGACCGGTGACCCACCCGGTCCAGGCCGGGCAGGTGGGCGAACGTGGTGATGTTGCCGATCCCGGTGCTGCGGTAGGCCGTGCTCACATCGCCCCAGGGCAGCGAGGTCACCCGCCGCGGACCGGACGGGAACGGCACCTCCCGGCGCCGCCACGCCAGCGGCACCACCCGCACCTCGCCGTCGATGCGGGCCCGGCCGCCCACCGCCGCACCCTCCAGCGCGCTCTTCAAGGTGCCGCCGCTGATCCCGCCGCTGGCCTGGAAGGCCAGGTCCAGATGGGTCGCGGTGGGCAGCTCGGCGGCGACCATCGCGGCCAGGCAGTCGGTCGGCACCACGTCGAAACCGGCGCCGGGCAGCAGCACCGAGCCCGCGCTGCGGGCTTCCTCGTGGCGCGCGAACACCGACTCGAACACGTCGATCTCGCCGGTGATGTCCAGGTAGTGCGCACCGGCCCGCAGGCAGCCGTCGACCATCGCCGCCGAGGTGGCGGAGAACGGCCCGGCGCAGTGCGCGACGACGTCGATGCCCCGCAGGCCCGCGTCCACCGCGTCGGGGTCGGCCAGGTCGAAGGTCCGGTGCGGCAGGCCGCGCGGGGTGGCCACCGCGGCGACCTTCGCCGGGTCCCGACCGGCCAGCACCGGGCGTTCGCCGCGGTCGATCGCCAGGTCCGCGACCAGCCGACCGGTGTAGCCGCTCGCGCCGTAGATCATCCAGGTCATCGCGATCCTCTCCGGGTACGACCGAACATCCTGCTAACGAACACCCGTTGGCGGGGTCACGGGTTGCCAGGAGTTCCGTCGATCACCCGAGCGGTCAGCGCAGCGGGCGGCCGAGCGCGGTGGCGATCGCGTTGGCCGCCTCCCGCAACCGGTGGAGCGGGTTGTCCGCCGCGGGCTGGTCGGCCGCGGCGCGGACGGTGGTCAGCGAGATCGCCGCCCCCAGCTGGCCGGTCGCGTCCGGGATCGCGACGCCGGTGCAGTGCACCAGCGGCTCGAACTCGGCCCGGTCGGTGGCGTAGCCGAGGCGCGCGACCGCTTCGAGGTGCTCGCGGAACTCGGCCGGGTCGGTGATGGTGCGCTCGGTGAAGCGGGTGAAGGTGTGCGCGGCCAGCAGGCGGTCGCGGTGCGGCGCGGGCAGCGCGGCCAGGATCACCTTGCTGACGGCCGCGGTGTGCAGCGGCACCGCCCGGCCGATGCGCGACCAGGTGCGGATCGTCGCCGCGCCCTCGATCTTGTCCACGTAGACGATCTGGTCGTCCACCAGCTGGGCCAGGTGCACCGTCGCGCCGGTCGCATCGGCGAGCGCGACCAGGTGCGGTCGGGCCACCACCCGCAGGTCCATCTCGTCGAGCACCTGCTGGCCGAGTTCGACCAGCCGGAGCCCGAGCCGGTACCGGCCGTCCGGACCGCGGGCGATCAACCCGCCGTCGACGAGCGGCTGCACCATGCGCAGCGCGGACGAGCTGTGCACGCCCAGCTCCCGCGCCAGCTCGGCGATGGTCTTGGGCGCCTCGGCGAGGGACCGGAGCACGTGGACCGCCTTGGCGACCGTCTTGGACATGCGCACCCCCTCGACCGAGGCGCAAGATTAACAGACCCATTGCACATATTGCATGGCCGATACATGATTCGGGTTCATATTCCATCGGTCCCGCGGAGAAATGCGCGGAATGCAAACGCGGCCGACACGCCGAATGGAGCTACTCGGCCGGGTGAAAAATTCTCCCCCTCTCGACCCCGAATTGACAGCGATCAGGCCGGGTGATCGACTTCCGATGCCCCTGTTGGCAATTCGGCAGACGGAAAGAAGGCATCGGAATGCGACGTTCACCCGTCCTGTTCGGCGTTGCGGCCGCGCTCACCGCGTTCGCGCTCGCGCCCGCTGTCCCGGCGATCGCCGCCACCCCCGAACAATCCCCGGCGTGCGCGCTCTTCGCCTACCAACCGACGCGCGAGGGCAACACGCTGGTCGCCAACGGCGGGCGCACCGGCTGCCTGAACACGGCGACGGTCAACGTCCGCATCGTCGTGGCCCAGAAGGACGCGACCCCCAAGGTCATCGGCGAACTGGCCCAGAGCGGCACCGAGATCAACCTGACCGCCAAGGCCCCGTGCAACACCGGCGGCACGGTCGAGGTCTACACGGAAACGGTCAGCTCCACCGGGGCCACCTACCGCTCCGCCTCCGCCACCTTCGAGAAGTGCTGACGATTCTTCGATAGTTCCAGCGGCTGGTTTGCGCGGCGGCGCGGAAACTGAGCGCCGGTGCGAACCGCGGAGCGGGTGCGATTCCTTCTGGGATCGCACCCGCTCCTTCGTTCCGCCGCGGTCACGCCAGGGCGAGGGCCGCGTCGACGATGAGCCAGGTGCCGAAGATGGCGAAGAGGGCCGCCGCTCCGTAGCGGATCGCCCGCTCCGGCAGGTGCTTGCCGAGCAGCAGGCCCACTCCGATGGCCAGCGCGTCGGCCACCACCATGCCGATCGTCGAGCCGATCCAGGTGCCGAGCCAGTCGTGGTGGGTGGCGAGCGTGACCGTGGCCAGCATCGTCTTGTCGCCCAGCTCCGCGAGGAAGAAGGCGACGGTCACCACCAGCACCGCCGAGCCGACGCGCTGCGAGGCCTTCCGCTTCTCCTCCTCGGTCAGGTGATCACCGCGCAGCGTCCACGCGGCGAACCCGAGGAACGCGACTCCCGCGATGAGGGCGATCCACTCGGTCGGCAGCAGTTCGCCCATCCCGAAGCCCAGCGCGACCGAAACCGCGTGCACCAGGGTGGTGGCGACGGTGATGCCGAGCAGCACCTGCCACGCGCGGTAGCGGGTCGCGAAGGTCATCGCCATCAATTGGGATTTGTCCCCGAGCTCGGCCACGAAGATCGCCACCGAACTCAGCGCAAGACTGCCCAGCACGACGAATGCCACCTCTTCCGATCACGGCCAGGACGAAGGCGCGCAGCAACTTCGGCCCGGCATGCCATTGCCGGTTCCGAAGGTCTCGCCCACCTCGAATCCAAGGCTCCGCGACCGGGTGCGCACCGAACGGGCACCAGCATGTCGACCGCGGTATTGCGGACTACTCCCCTTCTCCGATCCGGAACACTACCTCCTTTCCCGGGAAAATCCAAAACCCGATCCGAACACCGCGACCAAAATGCTCGTTCCGATTCACCAATTCGCTTTTTCGGCTCGCCGCAAACCCGGATTTCGCCGCGCCATTCGACCTTTTCCCGAATCGCGAACCGCGTTTCTCCGGAATTCAGCAGGACCGGCCGCGACCTGCGCCGACGTCAGGACTGCCCGAGGGGCCGCCCCGGCACGTCCGGGTCGCACCCCAGCCTGGGCAGCTGGGCGCGCACCGCGGCCCGGGTGCGCCCGAGCTCCTCGGCGAGCTCCCCGGCCAGGCGCCCCGCCGACTCGCCGAGCGCGCTCAGCCACCGCTCCCGCAGCAGCTCGCCGTCGGCTTCGGTCCACGGCCGCCCGGCGTTCGGCGGGCGTGGTCGCCCGCGCCCGCTCGCCCACGGCGCGTGCAGCGCCGCCAGGCCGTCCAAGGTCCGGGTGAGGAAGGCGCTGGCGTCGCCGAGCCCGTCGACGGCGATCACGAGGTTGCCCTCCGCCACCACGCGACCGTCGGCGTCCGCTCCGGTGAACTCCACCGCCACGCTGGCCGGTTGGTCCTCGCTGGCGGGCTCGCCCTTCGCGCTGATCCCGTAGGTGTGCTGTCCGACTCGAATCTCGTTGTGGAAATCCATGTCTCGAAGCTAAGACCGGGAGCGGCGCAACCCCTGCAGTCAAGCGCCGAACCGTCGCGTGTCGGGACGGGATCTCGATCGAGTGAGGGGCGGCTCACACCAGATCTCGGAACACCGGCCCGCACCCACCCGTTGAACAGTCTGGTCGATGCGCCCGTGTCCCCCGGGCCTCAACTATTGCCTTCGCGGAATACCGTCCGGCTGGAGCCGCGTCGCGCCACTCGCCGCAGAGGCGACCGGCGTGTCGACCCCAACGGAAGAAGACCCCCGCCCTTCTCCTCGGGCGGGGGTCTTTTCGGTTCCTCAGTTGAACGGTTGCTGGTCCGGTTGGCAGGTCTGGCCCGGCTGCGGGACTTGCAGGTCCACCAGGTAGTTCGTCGTGATCGTGTCCGCGCAGGAGCTGCGGCCCAGGATGCAGTGGCCGTGCGCGTCGACGGTGACCAGGCGGGCGTTGCCCAGCTGCTGCTCCATCCGGCGGGAGAACTCGTACTGCGTCGCCGGGTCGAAGCGGTTGCCGAACAGCAGGACCGGGTTCTCCGCCTGGTGCGCCCACGGCCCGCGGTGCACGTCCGGGTTGGTCTTCGGCCACATCGAGCAACCCGCCACGTCGCTGAAGGCCTGCGAGCGGCCGAAGGTCGGCGACTCGGCCTCCCACTCCGCCGCGATGTCCGCGACCCGCTCGGGATCGTGCGGGATCGGCTTGTCCGTGCAGTTCACCGCGAAGTAGCTGTCGTCGACGTAGCCGGAGTCGGCGTCGAGGCGGCCGAGCGAGGTCGGCACGTTCAGCAGCGTCAGCAGTTCCGGGACCAGTCCGGGCTTCGGGTGCAGCTGGCGGTGCAGCGCCTGCAGGTCGGTGGCGAGCTGCCGGTACTTCTCCGGGTCGTAGAGCGCGCTGCCGGTGCTGTCGGTGAACTGGTCGAGGGTGATCTCCGTGCCGTCCGGCATGGTGATCGGACCCTCCCGCAGCCGGTCGCGGATCTCGTCGAACTTCGCCCGCGGGTCGCCCTCGGCGAAGGCGCACTTCGTCGGGTTCTCCGCGCAGCGCTGCAGGAATCCGTCCAGCGCCAGCTCGAAGCCCTGCGCGCGTTCGCGGTCGTACTGGACGCCGTCGGCGGTCCGCAGCGCCGGGTCGACGTTGCCGTCGAGCACGATCGCGCGGCTGCGCTCCGGGAACAGGTTGACGTAGGTCGCGCCGAGCAGGGTGCCGTAGGAGAAGCCGACGTAGTTGAGCTTGTCATCGCCCACGCCCTGCCGCATCAGGTCGAGGTCCCGCGCGACGTCCTTAGTGGACATGTGCCGCAGCAGCTCACCGGCGTTCTTCTCGCAGGACTCGCCGTACTCCTGGTAGGCGTCCAGGGTGGTGTCGATCTGCTCCTCGGTGACCGGCACCGACGAGATCCGGCCCAGCACGTCCTCGGCCTGCTTCGCCGACTTGAAGCAGCGCAGCGGGTCGCTCCGGTTCACCCCGCGCGGGTCGAAGCCGATGATGTCGAAGCGCTCCAGCACCTCGGGGTCGAAGCGGTCGGCCGCCGTCGTGGGCCGGTTGTACCCGCTGCCGCCGGGGCCGCCCGGGTTGAGGAAGAGCGAGCCGATGCGCTCGTCCGGGTTCGTCGCCTCCCGCCGCATCATCGCCAGGCCGACGGTGCCCTTGCTCGGGTCGTCGTGGTCGATCGGCACCGGGTAGGTGGCGCAGCGGAAGAGGTACCGCTGCGTGACCGGAACTCCTTCCAGGTCCGCTGGAGCGCACTTCTTCCAGGAAACCGGCTTCGCCCCGGCCGGTTCGGCCGCGACGGGCGCCACCACCCCGGTGCCCGCGACCAGCGCGGCCGCCGCGACCGCCAGCACCCTGCTCGATCGACCCGAATGCGCCCCCACGCGCGCCTCCTCGTTCCGCCTGCCAACTCCGAGCTGGAGTCAACAGCCGGAACGGCGGCCGCCACACCGCAGAATGCACGAACCTCGCGCGGCCGGAAACGCGGTATTCGGCCGAATCCCGGTGTCAGCGGGGCGTTTCGGCCGTCCTGTTCGGACGATCGCGGAGGTGGTGCACGACGACCGAGATCGCCGCCGCCAGGAAGACGATCTGCATCAGCGTTCGTCCCAGCAGCGAACCGGCCGGGTCGGTGAGCTCTTCGTGGACGTTCGCGGGGAACATCACCACCAGCAGCGCGGCGAGCCCGGCCGCGGCCCACGGCGCGGTCCGCCGCAGGAGCAGCCCCGCCGCGCCGAGCAGTTCGAGCACGCCGGTGATGGTCACGAGCAGGCCCGGTGCGGGCAGCGCTGGCGGGACCATCGCGATCAGCTCTTCCCGCAGGTAGATGAAGTGGACGACGCCGGTCAGCACGAACATGGCGGCGAGCCCGCCGCGGACGGCCACCGGCCAGGGGCGCAACCGCCGCGCTCCGGCAGCACCGGCCACGAGCAGCAGTGCGGTCACGACGACGAGGGTGATGAGCGGTTCCACTCGAGCGTCCCCTTCGGCAATTTTGGAGAGCGACGCTATCCAATATAGGATAGTGCTGCTATCCAGTTCAAGGAGTCGAGCGTGCGCATCTCGGAGCTCAGCCGCACCAGCGGGGTCGCGGTCGCGACGATCAAGTACTACCTGCGGGAAGGACTGCTCCACGAAGGCCAGCTGACCTCGGCGACCCAGGCGCAGTACGACGAGAGCCACGTGGCGCGGCTCCGGCTGGTGCGCGCGCTCATCGGCGTCGGCGGCCTCAGCGTCGCGGCCACCCGAGAAGTGCTGGACCAGCTGGACAACCCGCCGGAATCCACGCACGACCTGCTCGGTGCCGCGCACCGCTCGCTGGGCCCGGCGGTCGACGAGGAAGTGGACACGCGTGCTGCCGAGTCGGTGCTCGAACGCCTCGGCTGGCGGGTGCAGGGCGCCGACCGGCAGGCCGTCCGGCAGCTCGCCGCCGCGCTGGCCGCCCTCGAAGCAGCGGACTTCCCGCTGCCCGAGGACGACGTGATCTCCTACGCGCACGCGATGCGCGAGATCGCCGAGCGCGAAGTCGCCGGTGTCCCGGTGGAATCGACGGAGGCGGCCGTGCGCTACATGGTGCTGGGCACCGTGCTGGTCGAGCCGCTGCTGCTCGCGCTGCGGCGGCTCGCGCAGGTCGACGCCTCCGCGCGTCGCTACGGGACCAGGTAGCGGCTGTCGCGGGAGTCGGTGATGGCCATGTGGCCCGGCGCGTGGCCGATGGCGAACGGCGGCTTGGACTGCATCACCGCTGCCTGCGGCGTCACCCCGCACGCCCAGAACACCGGGATCTCACCCGGGCGGATCTCCACCGCGTCACCGAAGTCCGGCCGGTCGACGTCGGCGATGCCCAGCGCTTCCGGAGCTCCGACGTGCACCGGGGCGCCGTGCACGGACGGGTAGCGGGAGGTGACCCGGACGGCGGTGGGGACGAGCTCGGCCGGGACCGGGCGCATCGACACCACCAGCGGCCCGGACAGCCGACCGGCCGGGCGGCACTCCCGGTTCGTCCGGTACATCGGCACGTTGCTGCCCGCCTCGATGTGCCGCACCGGGACCTCGGCCTCCAGCAGCGCGGCCTCGAAGGTGAAGCTGCAGCCGACCAGGAACGACACCAGGTCGTCCCGCCACAGGTCGGTGACCTCGGTCCGCTCCTCGACCAGCTCGCCGTCCCGGTAGACGGTGTAGGCGGGCAGGTCGGTGCGCAGGTCGCCCGCGAAGATCCCGGCGCTGGTCCCGCCGGGCTCGGTCACGTCCAGCACCGGGCAGGAGCGCGGGTTGCGCTGCGCGAAGAGCAGGAAGTCGTAGGCGAACTCGCGCGGCAGGGAGATCAGGTTGGCCTGCGTCCACCCGGCGCTGTAGCCCGAGGTGGGCACGCGCAGCCCGGCCCGGAACGCGGCGCGGGCCTGCTCCGGGGACATCTCCTGCGGATCGGTCATGGCAGAACTCCTCATCATCGTCGTGAGTGCGAAAACCGGCTGGAACCGGCTTTTGCACTCACGATCCCTCAGCCCTTGCGGCGGAAGCGGATTCGCTGGCCGGGGCGGGCTTGGGCCGCCTTGTCCAGGTCTGCGGCGACCACCACGGCGATCACCGGGTAGCCGCCGGTCACCGGGTGGTCGGCGAGGAACAGCGTCGGCCGCGCCGACGGCGGGACCTGCAGGGCCCCGGCGACCATGCCCTCGCTGGGCAGCTCGTCGGTGCGGCAGCGCTCCAGCGCCGGTCCGGACAACCGCATGCCGACCCGGTTGCTGTCCGCAGTGACCTCGTAGGAGCTGCTGACCAGCGCGGTCAGCGCGTCCTCGGTGAACCAGTCGTGCCGCGGCCCGAACGTCACGCGCAGCGTGATCTCGTCGGCCTCGCACGCCGCCACCGGCGCCAGGTCCACCTGCGGGAACCGCTGCGGCGGCGGCCCCACCGGCAGCACCGAGCCCGGCGCCAGCGGGTCCGGCCCCAGCCCGGCGAGCACGTCGGTCGCCCGCGAACCCAGCACCGGTTCCACGGCGATACCGCCGCGCACCGCGAGGTAGCTGCGCAGGCCCCGGTCGGGCATGCCCAGCCGCACGACCGCGCCCGCCGGGATCCGCAGCACCGAGTTCACCGCGGCGGCACGACCGTCCACAGTGATCGGACAGGGCGCCCCGGTCACCGCTGCGGTCAGGTCCCGGGTGGCGCGCACCGCGAGCCCGCCGAAGGTGACCTCGATCGCCGCCGCGCACTCGTCGTTGCCCACCAACCGGTTTGCCAACCGGAACGCACCGCCGTCCGCCGCGCCCGAGGGACCGACGCCGATCCCCGCCAGCCCCGGCCGCCCCAGGTCCTGGACGGTCGAGAGCGGCCCGGTGGCCAGCACCTCCAAGCTCATCGGACCTCCTGGAAACTCACCCGCACGCCCGGCCGCAGCAGCGCGGGCGGATCCCGGTCCACCCGCCAGATCTCCAGGTCGGTGCGCCCGATCAGCTGCCAGCCGCCGGGGGATTCGCGCGGGTAGATGCCGCTGAACGCCCCGGCGAGCCCGACCGACCCGGGCGGCACCCTGGTCCGCGACTCGGCCCGGCGCGGTACCGCGAGCTCCGGCGGACCTCCGGCGAGGTAGCCGAATCCCGGTGCGAAGCCGCCGAAGGCGACCGTCCACTCAGCACTGGTGTGCCGGTGCACCACCTCCCGCTCGGAGAGCCCGGTCAGCTTCGCCACCTCCGCGAGGTCCGCACCGTCGTAGACGACCGGCACCTCCACCAGGGCTCCGTCGCCGTCGGCGGTTCGGCGCGGCTCGACCTCGCGCACCGCGGCCTCGATCGCCGCGGCGTTGGCGCGCTTGGGATCCAGGTGCAGCAGCAACGTCCGCGCTGCCGGGACCAGGTCCGTGACCCCCTCGGGCGGCGCCTCGGCCAGCGCGGTGTAAAGCGCCTGCACGGCTTCGAGGTCGGCCAGTTCGACGAGCAGGCCCGAGTCAGCGCACCGCAGGAACCGCATCACAGCCCTCGCGCCGCGAACGGCTTCAGCTGAACACCACCGGCGACCAGGTGGTCCCGCACGGATCCGGCGATGGCCACCGCGCCGGGGCTGTCCCCGTGCACGCAGATCGAGTCCGCCTCGACGCGGATCTGCGAACCGTCGACGGCCTCGATCGGCTCCCCGGCCGCCAGCCGCAGGCAGCGCTCCGCGATCAGCTCGGGGTCGTGCAGCACCGCACCGGGCTCGCGCCGCGACACCAGCGTGCCCTCCGGGGTGTAGGCGCGGTCGGCGAAGGCCTCGCGGAACACCCGCAGCCCCGCCCGCTCGGCCTGCTCCAGCCACTGCGAGCCGGGCAGCCCGAGCACCGCCAGCGACGGGTCGTAGGCGCGCACCGCCTCGACCACGGCGGCGGCCTGGTCGGCGTGGTGCACGATCGCGTTGTAGAGCGCGCCGTGCGGCTTGACGTAGGCGACCTCGGTCCCGGCGATGCGGGCGAACCCGGCCAGCGCGCCGATCTGGTAGATCACGTCGTTGGTCAGCTCGCGCGGCGGCACGTCGATGAACCGGCGGCCGAACCCGGCCAGGTCGCGGTAGCTCACCTGCGCGCCGACCACCACGCCCCGCTTGGCGGCCTGCTCGACCGCGTCGCGGATCACCGTGGCATCCCCGGCGTGGTAACCGCAGGCGACGTTCGCGCTGGTCACGATTTGCAGCAGCGCCTCGTCGTCGCTGAGCTCCCAGCGCCCGAAGCCTTCCGCGAGGTCCGAGTTGAGGTCCATGCCCACCTCACTTCCACAGCGCGGCGATGCCGCCGAGCGAGTTGACTCCCAGGTACACGGTCAGCAGCCAGGCGACCACACCCACGATCAGCAACCACCGCGGGTAGCGGTATCCCCCGAGCAGGTCGCGGCGCTTGGCGGCGACGAACATCAGCACGCCGAAGCCGACCGGCAGGATCAGCCCGTTGAGCGCCCCCGCCAGCACCAGCAGCGTCGTCGGGGCCTTGTCGAGCAGCAGGAACACCGCGGCGGAGATCCCCACGAAGGCCACCACGAGCCAGTTGCGGGCGCGCGCCAGCTTCGGCGAGAAGGTCACCAGGAACGACACCGAGGTGTAGGCGGCGCCGACGACCGAGGTGATGCTGGCCGCCCAGAGGATCATGCCGAACAGCCGCATGCCGATCTCGCCGGTGGCGTGCTGGAACGCCTCGGCGGTCGGGTTGGCCGAGGTCAGCGCCACGCCACCGGCCACCACGCCGAGCACCGCGAGGAACAGCACCAGCCGCATCAGGCCGGTCACCAGCAGCGAGACCACCGAGCTGCGGCTGACGTCGACGACGCGCTCCGGGCCGGTCACCCCGGCGTCGACCAGGCGGTGCGCCCCGGCGTAGGTGATGTAGCCGCCGACGGTGCCGCCGATGAGCGTGGTGATGGCCAGGAAGTCGACCTCGCTGGGCCACACCGCCTGCACCAGCGCCTGCCCGACCGGCGGGGCGGAGGAGAACGCGACGAACGCGGTCAGCAGGATCATCACCACGCCGAGCACCACGACGATGCGGTCCATCGCCACCCCGGCCTTCTTGCTCAGGAAGATGCCGATGGCGATGACCGCGGACAGCGTGCCGCCGATCTTGGCGTCCAGGCCGACCATCGCGTCCAGGCCGAGCGAGGTGCCCGCGATGTTGCCGACGTTGAACACCAGCCCGCCGAAGACGACCAGCGCGGCCATCACGTAGCCGAGGCCGGGGACCACCTTGTTGCCCAGGTCCTGCGCCCGCATGCCGGAGACGCCGATGACCCGCCAGACGTTCAGCTGCACGGCGATGTCGACCACGATCGACACCAGGATCGCGAAGGCGAACGCGGCGCCGAGCTGGATGGTGAACTCGGTGGTCTGGGTGATGAAGCCGGGCCCGATCGCGCTGGTGGCCATCAGGAACACCGCGCCGAGCAGCGTGCTCCGCTTGGCGGCCGAGGATCCCTTCTCGGCCGTGGTCGGTTCAGCCATGGCACTCCGATCAGCTGGGCACCGACCGGAGGCCGGTGAGGGGAACGTCGACTTGGGGCCGCACTAGCAGGCGGTTCGGGTCAACATAGAGAATTGTTGAACAATCCTGCAATACCCCGCGTGGAACTTTCTCGTTACACTCGAGATCAACTGCGAGCGTGGGGAGCTGGATTGACCGCGGACCCGTGGGCGGACCTCCTGGCGGCCGACCGGTCGCTGCTCGACCGCACGAGCACGGCCGAACGGGTCGCCGACCTGCTGCGCCAGCGGGTCATCGACGGGGCGCTGGCGCCGGGCACCCGGCTGTCCGAGGAGAGCGCGGGCCGCGCGCTGGCCGTGTCGCGCAACACGCTCCGCGAGGCGTTCCGGCTGCTGGTGCACGAGCGGCTGCTGGTGCACGAGTTCCACCGCGGGGTGTTCGTCCGGGTGCTCAGCGACGAGGACGTCATCGACCTCTACCGGATCCGCCGGTTGCTGGAGATCAGCGCGGTGCGCCGGGCCGGTCGCGCCCCGGCGGAGCTGGTCGCGGCGGTGGACCAGGCCGTCACCGAGGGCGAGCGCGCGGCGGTGGACGAGCGCTGGTGGGACGTGGGGACCGCGAACATGCGCTTCCACGAGGCTCTGGCGGCGCTGGCCGAGAGCCCGCGGGTGAACGAGACGATGCGGCGGCTGCTCGCCGAGCTGCGGCTGGCGTTCCACCGGATGTCCCGGCCGCGCGAGCTCCACGAGCCCTACCTGAAGCCGCACCGGGAGATCTCGGACCTGATCAGCGCCGGTCGGGTGCAGGACGCGGCCGACCGCCTGGAGGGCTACTTCGACGCCGCCGAGGCCCAGCTCGTCGCCGCCTACCGCAGCTACACGCCGGAGTGATCCCGGCCGTCGGCGGCGAGGGCTAGGATCGCCGCGCGTGAGAGTTCCGCTGCATGCCGTCCTCGAAGGTCACCAGTACCTCCGCGAAGCCATCTCCACCCTGACCGACGAGCAGGTCGCCGCGCCGTCGCTGCTCCCCGGCTGGACCCGCGGGCACGTGCTCGCCCACCTGACGGACAACGCGCGGGCTTTCGCCCGGGTCTCCGCGCACGCGCTGCGCGGTGAGCTCGTCGACGCCTACGACGGCGGGCAGGCGGAGCGCGACGCGATCATCGAAGGGCTCGCCGGGGACAGCGCTGAGGAGCACCGGGCCCGGCTCGCCCGGCACAGCGCGGCGCTGGAGGCGGTCTGGTCGCAGGCGGCCGAATCGGACTGGGACCGCCCGGTGCGGTTCCGCAACGGCGACCTCGCCGGGATCGTGCGGATGCGCTGGCGGGAGGTCTGGATCCACCTGGTGGACCTGGACGTCGGCGTCGGCCCCGAGCGGTGGAGCGCGGAGTTCTCCGGCCACGCCATCGAATTCCTGCTCCCGCGCCTGCCCGAGGGGTTCGTGCTCCGGGAGACCGACGGTGACCGCACCTGGTCGACCGGCGCCGCTGAGATCAGCGGCCGGGCCCACGACCTCGCGGCCTGGCTGGCGGGCCGGACCCCGCAGCGCACGCCGGACGGCCCGCTCCCGGAACTGGGCCCGTGGCCGCCGCACCCGGAACCGATCCCGGCCCAGCGCCGCACCGGCTGAGCCGGGCCGCTGCCCGGCGCTGGACCGCAGTTTCAACTGAGACTGCGGTTTCCACGGCGCGGGACCACCGCGCCGGTCGGGTCGCCTCCGGCGATCAGCCGAGGCCTGCGAAGAGGTCCGGTTCCCAGTTGTTCGGGCCGGTTCCGGGGCCTCGGTCGCCCCGGACCAGGAGGTAGTGCTCCAGGGCGAACTCCGGGCGCAGGACCATGTTCGCGAAGAACTCGCCGTCGTCGAGGTTGACCTGGCTCCGGTAGTGGCGCAGCGCCGCGATCTTGGCCTGGTGGAAGTCGCGGCCGTCGACCATCGCGGTCAGCTCCTCGTCCGGCACCGTGTACGGCTCGAAGCCCTCCACGCCCGCTTCCTCGACCTGCTTGAGGATCGAGCGCGGCAGCGTCGTCCAGTACACCTTCGGCACCTGCCACGCCTCGCCGAGCTCCGGGGCGTAGTCCGGGTCGGCGGCCGGGTCTAGGGAGGTCATGACGGCGCGGTGCGCGGCGATGTGGTCCGGGTGCCCGTACCCGCCGTGCTCGTCGTAGGTCACCACCACGTGCGGGCGCTCCGCGCGCAGGATCTCCACCATGGCCCGGGTGACCTCGGCCGGGTCGGCCGCGGCGAACGCGCCCGGCGCGGTGTTGCCGTCCGCACCGGCCATCCCGCTGTCCCGGAAGCGGCCCGGGCCGCCCAGCCAGTGGTGCCGGACCTCGCCGAACTCGGCCAGCGCAGCGCGGATCTCGCCGCGCCGGTGCTCGCCGAGCGCCTCCGGGTCCCCGCGCAGGTGCGCGAGATCGTCGGCGACGACCTCGCCGAGCTCACCGCTGGTGCAGGTGACCAGCGCGACCGCGGCCCCCTCCGCGCAGTAGCGGGCCATCGTGGCGCCGGTGGCGGTCGCCTCGTCATCGGGATGGGCGTGCACCAGCAGAAGACGACGATCGTTCATGTCGTCGAGCCTAGTCCCGCCCACCGACAGCGGGCCGGGAAGTTCCGGCAGAGTTCGCCCTCCGGTCAACCAGAACCGGTCCGGCGCGCGTGAGGATCTCCGAGCAGGAGAAGGAGGCGTTGTGTCTGGAATTTCCCGACGAGGTGCGCTCGGCCTGGCGGGCGCGGCAGCGGTCGCCGGTGCACTCGGCACCGGGCAGGCGTCGGCCGCACCGGCTGGCGAGGCGTTGATCGGTCCCGCCAAGGGCGAGCAGCTGCACGTCATGAGCTTCAACATCCGCATGGACTCGAAGGCGGTGCCGCCGAACCCGGACTCGTGGCGCATCCGCCGCCCGATCCTCGCCGAACTGCTCGGCACCGAGCAGCCCACCGTGCTCGGCGTGCAGGAGGCGCTGTTCACCCAGGTCAAGGAGGTGTTGCAGGACGTCCCGCCGTTCTACGACTGGATCGGGCTGGGCCGCGAAGGCGGTGGCCGCGGCGAGTTCATGTCGATCTACTACGACACCCGACGGCTGGAGCCGCTGGACTACGACCACTTCTGGCTGTCCGACACCCCGTCGCTGATCGGCTCCAAGTCCTGGGGCAACGACGTGGTCCGGATGGTCACCTGGGTGCGCTTCCACGACCGCCGCAGCGGCCGCGAGTTCACCCACGTCAACACGCACTTCGACCACCGGTCGGAGCCGTCCCGCCAGCGCAGCGCGCAGCTGGTGGGCCAGCGGATCGCCGGGTTCGACGCCGGGCTGCCGGTGGTGCTCACCGGTGACTTCAACACCCCCGCGGGCAGCTCGGAGTCCTACCGGATCCTCACCGGCGGCGGCCTGGCCGACACCTGGACGACCGCGGACCGGCAGCTCACGCCCGCATGGGGCACCTTCGGCGGCTACGAGGAGCCCGTCGAGGGCGAGGACCGGATCGACTGGATCCTGCACAACGACCGCGTCGCGGTGCGCGCAGCGGCGATCAACACCTTCCGCCGCGACGGCTACTTCCCGTCCGACCACTTCCCGGTCCAGGCCCTGGTCGACCTGGTCTGAGCTTCTCCGCTGATCGAGGCCCGTGAGCACTTCGTGGTGCTACAGCACCAGAAAGTGCTCACGGTCCCGCTACGGCGCGGGAACGAGGACGATCCAGACCTGGCCGGGGGCGAAGGGGATCGGGTCCCCGGCCGGGGTGGTGTAGGTGGTGCCGAGCTCCGGGGCGGGGCGGTGCCAGCGGCCGTCGAACGCCGCGCCGTCGCGGAGCACCACCGCGCGGCCGGTGCCGACGGTCTCCGCGAACGGCGACGGGTTGCCCACCACGTCCTGGAACGGCGAGTCCGACACCGGAACTTCTTGCAGCACAACGGTGCTCGCGGCGAGACGTCCGCTGTCGGTCGCCACGTGCGGCCGCCCGTCCATCGACACCAGCCACCGCTGCTCGCCCGGCGACCAGGTGAACCCGACCCGCGCCGACCGGTACCCGACCACCTCACCGCTCGTCGGGACCCCGCCGGGCGGCGCCGGGCCGAACGTCAGCGCGGCGTTCGGCGACCACCCCTCCCCCGCGGGAAGCCGGGACGGGCGCACGTAGAGGTTGTGCGGCGCCCGCCCCGGACCGCGGTAGAACGCGCCGGGCACCGCGGTCGGCGAAGCGCTGACCACCGGCGCCCGGTCGATCTCCGGCAGGAGTTCCGGCGCCGCACCGGAGAACGCCAGCGCGGGGCGGCCGAACTGCGGCAGCAGGCGCAGATCGGTCTGCCGGGCGCTGCGCACCGGTCCGACCACGGGCGGCCGCCGGGTCCCGAAAACCGCCACCAGCCTGCTGATCCCGGCCTCCACCGGTTCCACGTACACGACGTCCGCCGCCCCGATCCCGGTCGGCGGGCGGGCCGGTGGCGAGTTGTCCACCTTCACCGCGAGCACCGGTGGCCCGACCGGCGGCGGCGCGGGCGGCGGTTCCGGCGGCGGCGGTGGTGGCGATTCCGCGATCGGCACCGACCGGGTTCCGGTCGGCTGCAGGGCCAAACCGCCGAGCAGCACGGCGCCGACGGCCACCACCGTGCCGAGCAAGCGCAACCACCACATGGCCCCTCCCCCAGCGGTGCAGTCCGCTGCCGGGTAGCTTCACCCGCTGCAACGGCGCCGACAAGGGGCCGAACCGAGTCATTTCCGACCACCGCGTCAGCTGTACGGACGTCGGCGTCGCGCTTCGGCCGTCGCCCGCGCCCACCACACGAGCTGGTCCAGCAGCACCTTCGCCGCCGCGGCCGGACCGGTGGTGTCCCGGGGATTGCCCTCCTCGTCGAAGCACTCGCCCGCACCGTGGAAGCTCACCGTGTCGCGGACGGTCACCGCGTGCAGCTCGGCGAAGACCTGCCGCAGCTGCTCCACCGCCCGCAGCCCGCCGGAAATGCCGCCGTAGCTGACGAATCCGACGGGTTTGGTCTGCCACTCCGCGTACGCCAGGTCGATCGCGCCCTTCAGCGCCGCCGGGTAGCCGTGGTTGTACTCCGGCGTGACCACCGCGAAGCCGTCCGCGGCGCCCAGCCGGGCGGTGAACTCGCGCAGCTGCGGGGTTTCCGCCGCGGGCATCACCGCGGGCAGGTCGAGCTCGGCCAGGTCGATGAGGTCGACCTCCAGCTCCGGGTGCTGCCAGGCCTGGTCGGCGAACCAGTCGGCGACGGTCCGGGCGAACCGCCCCTCCCGGGTGCTGCCGACGATGATGCCCACGCGCAGCCGGTCCTCGAACATCTGCTTCCTCCCATGCTGATCGGCTTCCGGCGACCATCATGGAACTTCGACATTACTCTAGGTCAAGGACGAATCCGCGCTGGTTCCCAGGAGTTTCCGGAGTTCGTCGAGCTCCCCCTCCGACAACGCGAGGTCCAGCCCGGCCAGCACGTCCGCGAGCTGCTCCGGAGCCACCTTCGTCACCTCGGGCTCGCCCGACGGCCGCAGCACGGTCAGCTCGTCGCCGACCAGCTTCCGGCTCACCCCGGGGGCCAGCCGGAACACCACCGGCTTGCCGATGAACGGCGAGTGCGGGTGGGTGGCGACGTAGTGGTGCGCGACCTCGTAGTCGGCGAAGCGCTGCGGCTGCTCGTCGGAGGCGTGCAGCACCTCCCAGCCGTCCGTCCCCGCCCGCTCCAGATTCCACAGTGGACCGCGCCGGACCAGCCGGTGCCGCCAACCGGCCTGGTCCACCACCGCACCGTCCTCGAACGGCATCGGCGACAGCACCCCCGCGCCGAAGCCCACGTCCGCCAAGTAGTCCGCCCCGTCAGCGCGAACCCGGAGCATCATGTGCGTCCGGTAGCCGGAGCCGTCGGGCTGCACCCGCGCCATCCGCCGCTCGACGTCGAACCCCAGCTGCTCCAGCACCGCCGCGAACAGCAGCGCGTGCTCGAAGCAGTACCCGCCGCGCCGTCGGCGGACGAGCTTGTCGTAGATGGTGGCCAGTTCGATCCCGGGGTGCTGCCCGAGGGCCACGTCGATGTTCTCGAACGGGATGGCCTGGACGTGCGCCTCGTGCAGCGAGCGCAGCACCGCCGCCGACGGCCCCGCCACCGCCGGGTGCCCGATCCGCTCCAGGTAACCGTCGAGGTCGACCGCCTCGATCCGCCATTCGTCCTTCGCCTGCTCTGCCATGCCCCCAGCCTGGCGATTCGAGCGCACTGGAAGTCAAGCCCGCAGGTGCTCGCACTCGTCGGGTTCGGCGCGCAGACCGGTCAGGGAGTGCCAGAACCCGAGCGCCTCGGTGGTCGGCTCGAACGGCCCGGCGCTCCACCGGTAGTCCGACCAGGACTCGCGCAGCAGCCCGAGGGCGAGCGTGGCCAGCCCGCGGCGGCGGCACCGCCGGTCGATGCGGACGTGGTCGAGCACGGCGACCCGGCAGGCGTGGCAGACCCGCAGCTCCAGCTCCCCCACCACGAGCCCGTCCAACCGGATCTCCACCCCCGGCGGACCGGCGGGCAGCAGCGCCGGGACCGCGGCCAACTCCAGATCACCGACCATGCCGACCAGCATGTCCGCTCCCGACCGCTTTGTCCTGCCGAGTCACGGAGATTTGCGGCCGCGCTGCCAGGAGTCCAGGGCGATCAGCGTCTTGGTGCTGGTCACGCGGTGGCTGCGGCGGATCTCGTCGATGGTGCGCTGCAGGTGCGCCATGTCCCGGACCCGCAGCCAGACCAGCGCGTCCGGGTCCCCGGCGATGGTGAACACCGCCTGCGCCTCCGGCATCCGGGTGGTGGTCTGGACGATCTCGTCCACGCCGCTGGTGCCCAGGAAGCGCAGCTCGATGAAGGCCTCCACCGCCGAGCCGAGCTTGGCGTGGTCGAGCTGGACGGTGTAGCCGAGGATCACGCCCATCTCCTGCAGGCGGTCGATCCGCCGCTTCACCGCGGCCGTGGACAGGGTCACGCGGGTCGCGATGTCCGACAGCGTGCGGCGAGCGTCCTCGCGCAGCAGCGCCAGGATCTCGTGATCCGTCGCATCGAGCGTCTGGTCGGCCATGCGCAGGGATGGTACGCAAAATTCAGCGGCGCGGAAGGGCTGGAACGACCGAAGTTTGCGCGCTCTTCACCGTTTCGGGGCGCGGTGTTGTGCGCCACATCGTTTTGAGCTGAAGTGGCGTCGATCACGATGCGCGCCGGAGAGAAGGAGTTCGACATGGCCGCGTTCACGCTGGACGACCGCTACCTCCGGGATGCGGGCACGGTCTACGTGACCGGGGTGCAGGCCCTGGTGCGGGTGCTGTTCGACCGGATCCGGCTGGACCGGCGCGCGGGCGCGAGCACCGCGGCGTTCGTCTCCGGCTACGAGGGCTCGCCGCTGGCCGGGTTCGACCTGGAGCTGGCGCGCCGCGCGAAGCTGCTCGACGAGCACGACGTGGTCCACCGGCCCGGCTTGAACGAGGAGCTGGCCGCGACCTCCGTGCTCGGCAGCCAGCTCGCCGAGCGGCTCGGCACCCAGCGCCCGGACGGCGTGCTCGGCGTCTGGTACGGCAAGGCCCCCGGCCTGGACCGGGCCGGGGACGCCCTGCGCCACGCCAACCTCGCCGGCGCCGACCCGCGCGGCGGCGCGGTCGCGCTGGTCGGCGACGACCCGAACGCCAAGTCCTCCACCGTCCCGGCCGCGTCCGAGGCCGCCCTCGCCGACCTGCACATCCCGACGTTCTTCCCGGCGGATTCCCAGGACCTGCTGGACTTCGGGCGGCACGCGGTCGAGCTGTCCCGGGCCAGCGGGCTGTGGTCGGCGCTGAAGGTGGTCGCCAACGTCGCGGACGCGGCCGGGACCGCGACCGTCACCCCGGACTGGACCCCGCCGGAGATGCGCCCGGAGGCGTACTCGCACCGCCCCAGCGCCCGGTTGCTGGGCGCGGAGCTCGCCGGGCTGGAGAGCAGCCTGTACAACATCCGGATCCCGCTGGCGCTGGAGTACCTGCGGGCCAGCGGCGTCAACCGGATCACGCACTCCGGCAGCGCGGACCGGATCGGCATCGTCGCCGCCGGGAAGTCCTACCTGGACCTGCGCCAGGCGCTGCGCACCCTCGGCCTGGACGAGTCCGACCTCGCGCGCTTCGGCATCCGGCTGCTCAAGCTCGGCGCGATCCACCCGGTCGAACCCGGCATCATCCGGGAGTTCGCCGAGGGGCTGGCCGAGATCGTGGTGGTCGAGGAGAAGCGGGCGTTCCTGGAACCGGTGATCAAGGAGATCCTCTACGGCCGCCCGGACGCACCGCAGGTGCACGGCAAGAAGACGCCCGACGGCCGGACCCTGTTCACCGAGCTCGGCGAGCTCGACCCGGACCGCATCGCCCGCGGCCTGGCCGACCGGCTGACCGCGCACGGCGAGGTCCCGCAGGTCGACGCCTGGCGCCAGCGCCGCCGCCGCGAGCGGATCTCGGTCCCGCTGCTGGCCCGCACGCCGTACTTCTGCTCCGGCTGCCCCCACAACTCCTCGACGAAGGTGCCCGACGGGACCGTGGTCGGCGCGGGCATCGGCTGCCACACGATGGCGCTGTTCATGGACCCCGACCAGGTCGGCGACGTCGTCGGCATCACGCAGATGGGCGGCGAGGGCGCGCAGTGGATCGGCATGGCGCCGTTCGTCAGCACCGAGCACTTCGTGCAGAACATCGGCGACGGCACCTTCACCCACTCCGGCAGCCTGGCGGTACGCGCCGCGGTCGCGGCCGGGGTGAACATCACCTACAAGCTGCTGCACAACTCGGCGGTGGCGATGACCGGCGGGCAGGACGCGGTCGGCGCGCTGCCGGTCGGCAAGATCGCCGAACTCCTGCTGCTGGAAGGCGCTTCGAAGGTCGTCGTCACCAGCGACGCGCCGAAGCGGTTGCGCGGCAAGCTCCCCCGCGGCGTGACCGTCCGCCACCGCGACGAACTCCTCGCCGCACAAGCGGAACTGGCCGAGGTACCCGGTGTCACGGTGCTCATCCACGACCAGGAGTGCGCGGCGGAGAAGCGCCGCAAGCGCCGCCGCGGCAAGCAGCCGACCCCGGCGGAGAAGGTGCTGATCAACGAGCGGGTGTGCGAGGGCTGCGGGGACTGCGGCGCGAAGTCCAACTGCCTGTCGGTGCAGCCGGTGTCCACCGAGTTCGGCCGCAAGACCCGCATCCACCAGTCGTCCTGCAACGTCGACTACTCCTGCCTGGCCGGGGACTGCCCGTCGTTCCTGACCGTGGTGCCCAGCGGCCGCAGGCGGCGCCGCGAGATCAGCGAGCTGCCCGCGTCCGAGCTGCCCGAACCGGAGCGCGGCGACGACGACTTCACCGTCCGCATCACCGGCGTCGGCGGCACCGGCGTGGTCACGGTGACGCAGGTCCTGGCCACGGCCGCGGTGATCGACGGCCGCCAGGTGCGCACCCTGGACCAGATCGGCCTGGCGCAGAAGGGCGGCGCGGTGGTCTCCGACCTCAAGATCACCTCCGCCCCGGTCGAGCAGGCGCCGAAGCTGGCCGCCGGCGAGTGCGACCTCTACCTGGGCTGCGACCTGCTGGTGGCCGCCGACCCGGTGCACCTGGCGGCGGCCGACCCGGCCCGGACGACCGCGGTGGTGTCCACCACCGAGGTCCCGACCGGCCGGATGGTGGTGGACACCGAGGTCTCCTTCCCAGCGCAATCCGGCATCCGCTCGACCCTCGACGACGCCACCGCCCGGGCGTTCTACCTGGACGCGCGCGGCCTGGCCGAGGAGCTGTTCGACGACGACCAGTTCGCCAACATCCTCCAGCTCGGCGCGGCCTACCAGTGCGGTGCGCTGCAGCTGTCGGCGGAGAGCATCGAGCGGGCGATCGAGCTCAACGGCGCGGCGGTGGCGGCCAACATCCAGGCGTTCCGCCGCGGCCGCCAGGCCATCGCCGACCCGGACGCGCTGCAGGCCGAGATCACCCCGGCCCCGGTCGAACCACCGGCGCCGAGCCCGGCCGCGCAGCGGGTGCGGGCGCTGGTCGAGGCCCCCGAGGGCTCGGAACTGGCGCGGCTGCTGGACATCCGCATCCCGGACCTGGTCGAGTACCAGGACGAGGACTACGCCCGCAGCTACGCGGAGTTCGTCGAACGGGTGCGGCGCGGCAGCTCGGCGGCGGTGGCCGAAGCGGTGGCCCGCAACCTGCACAAGCTGATGGCCTACAAGGACGAGTACGAGGTCGCCCGGCTGTCCCTGGACGAGCGGCTGCAGGCCGACATCGAGGCCCAGTTCGGCGCGGGGTCCCGCTACTCGTTCCGCCTGCACCCGCCGGTGCTGCGCGCGCTGGGCATGAACCGCAAGATCAGCCTCGGCCCGTGGTTCCGCCACGTGTTCAAGCTGCTGCGCGCGATGCGCAAGGTGCGCGGCACCCGCCTGGACCCGTTCGGCTACGCCAAGGTCCGCCGCGTGGAGCGCGAACTGGTCGAGCAGTACCGCGAGGTCGTCGAGCAGGCGCTGGCCGCCGACCACCCGGCGCTGCTGGAGCTGGCCGAGCTGCCGGACGTGATCCGCGGCTACGAGGAGATCAAGCTGGCCAACGTCGAGACCTACCGGAAGAAGCAGTCCGAGCTGCTCAGGTCGTCGACGCCGGATCGGGTCGGCGCGGCCTGAGACGCGGACCGGGGTTCCCGCGATTTCAATGGAAATCAGAGGTCCGATTTCCATTGAAATCGCATCCGGGAACCCCGGTCCTCGGTCGGTTCAGCTCGGTCGGCGGATGCTGAGCACTTCGGCTTCGGCCTGCCCGTCCGGCGTCGGGTAGCGAACGGTCTCGCCCTGCTGGCAGTGCGCCAGGGCCAGCCCCAGCGGGCTGTCGGAGGTCACCGTGAAGTCCTCCTCCCCGGCCAGGACCTCCTCGGGGATCGCCACGACCTTGTAGGTCTGCGTCGCCCCGTCCGACGAGCGCAGCACCACCTCGGTGCCCGGCGCCACGCCCTGCACGTCGATCCCGCCGACCAGCAGGTTCTCCAGCTCGGCGATGCGGTCGTCGATGGCGACGACCTCGTCCCCGCCCTGCAGCTCCTGCGAGGCGTCACCGCTGTCCCCCGGCCCGGAGCTCTGCACCAGCTCGTCCACCAGGCGCTTCCGCCGGGCGCGCAGCGAGCGGATCTCCTCCGCCAACCGCGCCCGGGTGGCCGGATCCGCACCGCCCATCGCCGCTCCTCCCCCGAGGTTTCCGCAGCTGATGCTCGACTTCGGCGCCGGGGAGCACAACTCGATCAGGTCACTCCGCGAGCTTCGCGGTGATCTCGGCCAGCGCCGCGGAGACCTTCTCCTCGGTGGCGGCCTTCTCGATCCCGAGGCCGGAGAGCACCCCGGTACCGGCCTCGTGCTCCAGCAGCGCCAGCAGGACGTGCTCGGTCCCGATGTAGTTGTGCCCGAGCCGCAGCGCCTCCCGGAACGTCAGCTCCAGCACCTTCTTCGCGGCACCGTCGAACGGGATGAGGTGCGGCACCTCGCCGACGGCGGCGGGCAGCGCCTCGACAGCGGCCTGCCGAACGGCCTCCAGCGAAACGCCCTGCGCGACGATGGCCTTGGCCCCCAACCCGTCGGACTCCTCGACCAGCCCGAGCACCAGGTGCTCCGGTCGGATCTCGGCGTTCCCGGCGTCCCGGGCCTCCTTCTGCGACAGCACGACGATGTTGCGGGCCCGCGGCGTGAACCGGCTGAACCCCTGGCTCGGATCGAGGTCGGAGACCTCGCCCGGCCCCTTGGGCACGAACCGCTTCTGCGCGGCCTGCTTGCTGACGCCCATGCTCTTGCCGATGTCGGTCCACGAAGCGCCGGACCGCCGCGCCTGGTCGACGAAGTGCCCGATCAAGTGATCGGCGACCTCCCCGAGGTGCTCCCCGGCGACGACGGCGCTGGCCAGCTGCTCCAGCTCGTCCCCGTGCACCTTCTTGATGGCGGCGATCAACTCGTCCAGCGAAACGTGGTCGGAAATCTTCAACTCATCCATACCGTCAACCATAGGTTGACGCAGCCGCCGCGTCAACCACGAGTTGACGATCAGCCCAACCGCTCCCCCAAAACCCGCGCGAACTCCAGAGCGGCCGGATCGACGTCCTCGGCCTGCGCAGCCGACCGCAACCACGCGACCAGCGGCGCCGCAACAGAAGGCGAGAAGGCGGCGATCCACCGAGCGCTCCTCGCCCGAGCCTCAGCCACGTGCTCGGCCGAACCGTCGGGGAAGCGCGCGACGACATCCGGTCGAGTGGCGAGCAACCCCCCGCCCCGCCAATCCCCACCGGTGGAAACCCCAGCAAGCCGCTCGATCCCCTCGGCCACCGCAAGAAGCTCATCCCGCTCGCGCATGCACACATCATCCGCGCCCGCGGCCCGAACACGCGCTCCCGTTCGCGGAACATCCGTGCGCTGCGAGAACATCGCACTCCCGGGGCCTTCGGAGCTCTAAGCTGCACGGGTGCAGATCTCGATCTCGGTCCCCTACGACGAACAGCGCCTGCGACGCACCCTGCGCTTCCTCGCCAACCGCCAGATGAAGCCCTACCGCATCCTGGGCGTGGCCTTCGTCGTCCTGGGAGCAGCGCTCATCGCGCTCGACCTGACCTCACCCGCGGGCTACGGCATCACCGCAGGCGGCTTGGCCCTGCTGTTCGCCGTCGTCCCGATAACGGTGGCATCGGGGATGCGCATGCAGTCCGCGGCCGTCAAGCAGGGCTACCACCTGTCCCTGACCGACGAGTGGGCCCAGGTGAGCTACCCCCTGGTGGAGTCCCGCTTCCGCTGGCAAGGCCTCGACCGCGTCGTCGAAACGCCCGAGGTCTGGTACGCGATGTTCGGCAAGGCCCAGGCCCTGACCATCCCCAAGGACCTGATGGCTCCCGAGCAGCAGGCGCAGTTCAGCGCCTTCACCGCGAACCTGCCGAGGTGACCACGCGCCCCTCGGCGGCGCCGAGGATCCTCGGCGCCATGCCGCCGAAGACCAGCCCGTGCAACGGAGCCACCGCCCACCAGTAGAGGTGCCCCAGCAGGCCGCGCGGGATGAACACCGCGCGCTGCCGGTACCTCGCTCCCCCGTTCGCGGGCTCCACGGACAGCTCCAACCACGCCTGGCCCGGCACCCTCATCTCGGCCCGCAGCCGGAGGAAGCGCCCCTCCGCCAACTCCTCGACCCGCCACCAGTCGAGCGCCTCGCCCGTCCGCAGCCGCTGCGGATCGCGCCGTCCGCGACGCAGCCCGACGCCACCCAGCAGCCTGTCGATCCACCCCCGCACCGCCCAGGCCAGCGGGAAGGAGTACCAGCCGTTTCGCCCCCCGATCCCTTCGACGACCCGCCAGACGGCTTCGGGGGACGCGCCGGTGACCCGCTCGCGCACATCCCGGTAGACCGTGCCCCCGGACCACTCGGGGTCGGACGGCAGCGGCTCCCACGGGGCGCTGACCGGTGAGGCGTCCGACCACCGCGTCTCGACCTCACCGCGCTGGATCTTGCGCAGCGCCAGCGCGACGGCGTCCCGGAAGCCCGTCAGCCCGCCCTCGGGGTGCGGGATGTGCTCGTCGATGTCGTGCTCGGCGCAGACCGCCTCGTTGATCAGCGACTCGATGAGCGGCATCCCGATGCTGCGGGGCACCGGGGTGACGATGTTGATCCACAGCGAGCTCAGCTCGGGCGACAGGACGCTGACCGGCAGCATCAGCCGCCGCGGCAATCCGGCCACCGCGGCGTAGGTGCGCATCATCTCCGCATAGGTCAGGACGTCCGGCCCGCCGATGTCGAAGGGGCGGCTGACCTCGGTGGGCAACTCCGCCGCACCGACCAGGTAGTGCAGCACGTCCCGCACGGCGATCGGCTGGACCCGGTTGCTCACCCAGCGGGGCGTGACCATCGCCGGCAAGCGCTCGGTGAGGTAGCGCAGCATCTCGAAGCTGGCCGAGCCCGAGCCGATGATCACCGCGGCCTGCAGCACGGCGGTCGGCACCCCGCTGCGCAGCAACGTCTCCCCCACCTCGGCCCGCGACCGCAGGTGCTCGGACAGCTGCCCGGTCCTCGGGTGCACTCCGCCGAGGTACACGATCCGCGTCACCCCGGCCTGCCGCGCGGCCCGCCCCGCGATGGTCGCCGCCCGCCGGTCCAGATCGCCGAATTCCTTCTGCTGCAAGGAGTGCACCAGGTAGTACAGGACGTCCGCGCCGTCGCACGCCGCGCGCACCGCACCGTCGTCGAGCAGATCCCCGCGCACCACCTCGACCTGATCGCGCCACGGCACGTCGCGGAGCTTCTCCGGAGTCCGCACCAGGCAGCGCACCCGGTACCCGCTGGCCAGCAGCCGCGGCACGAGCCGCCCGCCCACGTAACCGGTAGCTCCGGTCACCACGCACAACCTCGATCCCTCGATTCCCATCCGCACCGGATACCCCGGCTCCGCACCTGCCAAGCAGACCTCGCGCCCCGATCGGGGGGCCTCCGGCACTCCGTTCCTCGGCGGGGGCTCACGACTTCGCAGGCTGATAGCCTCGAACGAACTCCCTGGCACGAGGGCGGAAAATCATTTGCGCACGACGATCTGCCTGTTCACCCGCGACCTGCGGATCCGCGACAACCCGGTCCTGCAGCAGGCTGCACGGGCCGATCAGGTGGTCCCCCTCTTCGTGCTCGACGAAGTGGTGCTCCGGGGCCCCTTCACCCGCCCCAACCGCACCGCTTTCCTGCTGGACTGCCTCCGGGACCTCCGTGCTTCGCTCGGCGAGCTCGGCGGCGGTCTGGTCGTGCGAACGGGCACTCCCGCAACCGAGGTCGCGAGGCTGGCGGACGAGGTCGGCGCGGCCGAAGTCCACGTGGCCGCCGATGTCAGCGCCTACGCGCGAGCCCGCGAGGTCAGCCTGCGGCGAGCCCTGAGCACCCGCGGGTGCGCGCTGCACGTCCACGACTCCGTGGTGACCGCGCAGCCACCGGGCGAACTCGTCCCGGGTGGCAAGGACCACTTCGCCGTGTTCACCCCGTACTTCCGCCGCTGGGCCGCCGCACCCGTGCGGCGCACCGCGGACGTGCCCGAGGCGCTGCGGGTGCCGCAGGTGCGGACCGGAAGGCTTCCCGCCCGCGAGGAGCTCTGCCCCGGTGACCTGTCGCCGGAGCTGCCGACCGGCGGGGAGTCCGCAGGACGGCAGCTCGCGCAGCAGTGGTTCACCGGCGGAATCGCGGAGTACGAGAGCGGGCACGACGACCTCGCCGACGACGCGACGTCGCGGCTGTCCCCGTACTTGCACTTCGGCTGCGTGTCCCCGGTCGAACTCGTCCACCGCGCCGGGAACAGCACGTCCGAGCGCGCGTTCGTCCGCCAACTCGCCTGGCGGGACTTCCACCACCAGGTGCTCGCCGCTCGCCCCGAGTCCAGCCACCGCGACTACCGCCCGAGGGGCGATCGGTGGCGCGACGATCCGGAAGCGTTCCGGGCGTGGCGCGAGGGCCGAACCGGCGTTCCCCTCGTGGACGCCGGGATGCGCCAGCTCGCGGCGGAGGGCTGGATGCACAACCGGGCGCGGATGATCACTGCCAGCTTCCTGGCGAAGACGCTCCACCTCGACTGGCGCCTGGGCGCCCAGCACTTCCTCGACCTGCTGGTGGACGGCGACGTCGCCAACAACAGCATGAACTGGCAGTGGATGGCGGGCACCGGCACCGACACCCGCCCCAACCGGGTGCTCAACCCGGTCCGCCAAGCCCAGCGGTACGACCCGACCGGCGAGTACATCCGCCGCTACGTCCCGGAACTGCGCACCCTGCCCGCGGAGGTGCTGCACGATCCGCAGCTCCTGGACCCCGCCGACCTCGCCCGCCTCGGCTACCCCGCTCCTGTCGTCGACGTCGACGCGGCCAACGCGCAGTTCCGCGCCAGCCGCGGAAAACCGTGACACCGGCGATCAGTCCAGCACGACGATCGCCACGTTGAGCACCGTGGCGAACAGCGTCCACGCCGCGTTCAGCACCAGGTTCACGCCGTACCAAGCCATCGCGAGACCGCGCGACCGCCCTGGCCCTGCGACCAGGCACGCCATCCCGCGACCGCCAGCAAGGCGCACAAGACCGTCCACACCGGACCGAACAGCCACGGCGGCGGGACCCATCGCGGTAGTCGCAGCGCGGCGCACTGCTCGGCGGACGTGGCCGCGGCGATCGATCCGATCACCGCGACGACCAGCACTGCGCCGACGGAAACCGCTGCGGCGACGGCCACCTCCCGCTTCGAGCACCGCATTCCAGCGAGCATGCGGTGCCTCCACCTGATCCGCGCCGATCGGGAGCGTGCGGCATCGTGATCATCTGCTGCCCGCAGCGCCCGCCCCGGTCGAGCAGCCGCTCGACGCAGGCACCGCGCGGCCGATGCTGGCGCACGGCCGACCGCCGCGTCCGGAGCAGCGGCCCCCAGATCGCAGGCTTCCCATATCTTCGCAGGTCAGGGCATATGCGGTGGGCGCAGTAGGGTTCGAACCTACGACCCCTTGCTTGTAAGGCAAGTGCTCTTCCGCTGAGCTATGCGCCCTGGGTGGTGGCCGGGCCGGGGGCTCGGCTGATCACCGCCGACACCTTACCTCCGGGTCGGGGCGATCCGGACACCCGGTCGGCCACCTGCTGCGTGCTGGGTCAGGCCTTGAGCCCGGCCAGGGCCTTCTTCCAGACGTCCTGGTCGCGGGCCTCGCCCGGCTGGTTCACCTCGGCGAAGCGGACCTTGCCCTCGGTGTCGATCAGGAAGGTGCCGCGGTTGGCCATGCCAGCCGCCTCGTTGAACACGCCGTAGGCCTTGGCGACCTCGCCGTGCGGCCAGAAGTCCGACAGCAGCGGGAAGGTGTAGCCCTCCTTGTCCGCCCACGCCTTCAGCGCGAACGGGGAGTCCACCGACACGCCCAGGACCTGGACGTCGTCGTTCTGGAAGTCGCTGAGGTCGTCCCGGACCTGGCAGAGCTCGCCCTGGCAGATCCCGCTGAACGCGAACGGGTAGAAGACCAGCAGGACGTTCTTCTTGCCGCGGAAGTCGGCCAGCGAGACCTTCTCCTTGTTGTAGTCCGGCAGCGTGAAGTCCGGCGCCTGCGCACCGACCTCGACCGTCATGGGCGAACCCTCCTGTTCCACGTGACCTTGTCATCGCCGAACCTACACCGACCGGGCCGACCGGGGCACCGATGAGCTCACCAGGTGGACTCCGGGAGCCGGGCCGATCAACCGCCCGAACAGCGACGTGGGCACCGGCGTTGATCACCGGTGCCCACGTCGCTGGATGTCGTCGACGTCAGCGCTTGGCCTTCGTCGAGCGGTAGGCCAGGCGGGTGCCCTTCCACCCGTCGCTGACGGTGACGTTGGCCGTCTGGGCCAGGTTCGCCGTCGATGCCGCTTCCGTGATGTCGGCCGGGTCGACGGACCCGTCCCGGCCGGTCTTCGGGGTCAGCACCCAGATGACCCCCTCGTCGGACAGCGGCGTCATGACGTCGAGAAGCGTGTCCGTCAGGTCACCGTCGTCTTCGCGCCACCAGAGCAGCACGACATCGACCACTTCGTCGGCATCTTCGTCGAGCAGATCGCTCCCGCAACGCTCCTCGATCGCGGCCCGGACATCATCATCGACATCCTCGTCCCAGCCGATTTCCTGGACAACCATCTCGGGCTCGATGTCGAGCCTCTCGGCGACGTCGGCTTCGCCTTTACCGGCGTCTCCCGCGGCGACCACGGTTTGCTCACTCCTCCAATGCACCGGTGCGGCACCCGCGGCGCCGCACACCTTCCAGATATGGCCGATAGCGAACACTGCCGACCGCCACCGGCGCAACTGCTGACGGCACGACACGCCGCAGCAGCGGTCAGGCCATGACTGTAGACCGGGAAACCCCCCACCAACAGCCTGGTCGGCGGCGCGGCCGTCGACGGTGCACGCATCCGTGGCCGAAATGGGGGACGATGACAGTGTTCGACATCACTGTTCGAACGCCCTGCCACAGCCACGACGCAGTCGAGGAGTTCGCCTTGTCCCCGCTCAACAACGACGCCGGTGCCGCCCCCACCCAGCGGGTTCGGGTCATCCGGGACGGTCTCGCCTCCCACCTGCCGGACATCGATCCGGAGGAGACCGAGGAGTGGCTGCAGTCCTTCGACTCGGTGCTGTCCGGCCACGGGCAGCAGCGCGCGCGCTACCTGATGCTCCGGCTGCTGCAGCGCGCCCGCGAGAGCGGCGTCGGCGTCCCCTCGCTGACCAGCACCGACTACGTCAACAGCATCCCCACCGAGCAGGAGCCCTGGTTCCCCGGCGACGAGGAGACCGAGCGCCGCTACCGCGCCTGGATGCGCTGGAACGCGGCGATGATGGTGCACCGGGCGCAGCGGCCGGGGGTCGGCGTGGGCGGCCACATCTCGTCGTTCGCGTCCTCCGCCAGCCTCTACGAGGTCGGGTTCAACTGGTTCTTCCGGGGCAAGGACCACCCCGGCGGCGGTGACCACCTCTACATCCAGGGCCACGCCTCCCCCGGCATCTACGCCCGCGCGTTCCTCGAGGGCCGGTTGTCCGCCCAGCAGCTCGACGGGTTCCGCCAGGAGTACTCGCACGCCGGTCCCGGCGGCGGGCTGCCGTCCTACCCGCACCCGCGGCTGATGCCGGACTTCTGGGAGTTCCCCACCGTTTCCATGGGGCTGGGCCCGATGAACGCGATCTACCAGGCCCGGTTCGACCGCTACCTGCACGATCGCGGCATCAAGGACACCAGCCAGCAGCGGGTGTGGGCGTTCCTCGGCGACGGTGAGATGAACGAGCCGGAGTCGCGCGGGCTGCTCCAGGTCGCCGCCAACGACGGGCTGGACAACCTCACCTTCGTGATCAACTGCAACCTGCAGCAGCTGGACGGGCCGGTGCGCGGCAACGGCAAGATCATCCAGGAGCTGGAGGCGTTCTTCCGCGGCGCCGGGTGGAACGTGATCAAGGTGATCTGGGGCCGCGAGTGGGACGCCCTGCTGCACGCCGACCGCGACGGCGCGCTGGTCAACCTGATGAACACCACCCCGGACGGCGACTACCAGACCTACAAGGCCAACGACGGCGCCTTCGTCCGGGAGCACTTCTTCGGCCGCGACCCGCGCACCAAGGAGATGGTCAAGCACCTCTCCGACGACGAGATCTGGGGCCTGCGCCGCGGCGGGCACGACTACCGCAAGATCTACGCGGCGTACAAGGCGGCCACCGAGCACCACGGCCAGCCGACCGTCATCCTGGCGAAGACGATCAAGGGCTACGGCCTCGGCCCGCACTTCGAGGGCCGCAACGCCACCCACCAGATGAAGAAGCTGACCCTGGACGACCTGAAGCTGTTCCGGGACAGCCTGCGGATCCCGATCGACGACGACCAGCTCGACCCCTACCTGCCGCCGTACTACCACCCCGGCCAGGACGCGCCGGAGATCCAGTACCTGCAGGACCGGCGCCGCCAGCTGGGCGGGTACCTGCCGGAGCGGCGGGCCAAGGCCAAGCCGCTGGTGCTGCCCGGCGACAAGGTCTACGACGTGATCCGGAAGGGCTCGGGCAAGCAGGAGGTCGCCACCACGATGGCGTTCGTCCGGCTGCTCAAGGACCTCGCCAAGGACAAGGAGATCGGGCCGCGGATCGTGCCGATCATCCCGGACGAGGCGCGGACGTTCGGCATGGACTCGATGTTCCCGTCGCAGAAGATCTACAACCCGCTCGGCCAGCTCTACACGCCGGTGGACTACCAGCTGATGCTGGCCTACCGGGAGAGCGAGCAGGGGCAGATCCTGCACGAGGGCATCAACGAGGCCGGGTCGACCGCGTCGTTCACCGCGGCGGGCACCAGCTACGCCACGCACGGCGAGCCGATGATCCCGATCTACATCTTCTACTCGATGTTCGGCTTCCAGCGCACCGGCGACGGCTTCTGGGCCGCCGCCGACCAGATGGCCCGCGGCTTCGTGCTCGGCGCGACCGCCGGGCGGACCACGCTGACCGGTGAGGGCCTGCAGCACGCCGACGGGCACTCGCAGCTGATCGCCGCGACGAACCCGGCGGTGGTCGCCTACGACCCGGCGTGGGCGTTCGAGGTGGCGCACATCGTCAAGGACGGCCTGCGGCGGATGTACGGGGAGGACGCCGAGAACGTCTTCTACTACCTGACCGTCTACAACGAGCCCTACCAGCAGCCCGCCGAACCGGCCGACCTCGACGTCGACGCGCTGCTGCGCGGTCTGTACCGCTACCAGGCGGCGCCCGGCGGGTCGGGGCCGAAGGCGCAGATCCTCACCTCGGGCGTGAGCATGCCGCTGGCGCTGAAGGCGCAGCAGATGCTCGCCGAGGAGTGGGGCGTGCAGGCCGACGTGTGGTCGGCGACGTCCTGGTCGCAGCTGCGGCGCGAGGCCGAGGCCGCCGACCGGCACAACCTGCTGCACCCGGAGGCCGAACCGCAGGTCCCGCACGTGACGCGGGCGCTGGCGCACGCCGAGGGGCCGGTGGTCGCGGTCAGCGACTGGATGCGCGCGGTGCCGGACCTGATCCGGCCGTGGGTGCCGGGCGAGATGGTCAGCCTCGGTGCGGACGGGTTCGGGTTCTCCGACACCCGCCCGGCCGCGCGGCGGGTGTTCCTGGTCGACGCGGAGTCCACTGTGGTCGCGACGCTGGCCGCGCTGGCGCGGGCCGGTCTGGTGGACCAGTCCCAGGTCGTCGAGGCGACCCGCCGCTACCGCCTGGACGACGTCCAGGCCGCCGGGCCGCAGACCTCGGACCCCGGCGTCGCCTGACCGAGCAGTGCGCGAGGGGTACCTCCGGCCGGGAGGTACCCCTCGCTTCCGTCGAGGAGCAGTTTCAACTGAAACTGCGGTCCCACGGCGTGCCGGTGGAGGTCCGACCGCGATTTCAATGGAAATCGCATGTCCGATTTCCATTGAGCCTTTTTCATCCTGTCCGTGGACCGCAGCTGCGAAGGGCGAACTGCACCGGTCGGCAGGTGTCGCATGCGCCGCAGGCGCATAACCCACCCTCGCAACTCGCACCGCCGCGGGTTCTCAGCGTTCGCCTGGCGAGGACGGCCCTGACGCCGTGTATCGGGTCATACATAAGTCAGGGACCCCGGAGTCCAGGCGGGCGCTGAGGTTCCGCCACCGGCACCGCCACGCAGAACGAGGTTGGATAAACCTCATTGAAATCGCGGATCACCCGGTGCCTGCGGCTGGTCAGACCGCGTGGAGGCCGGGGTCGCGGTCCTGGGTGACGAAGCTGGCCGCCGTCGTCGCCGGGGCGCCGGGCTTCGAGACGTGCGGCAGCACCCGGTAGTCGGCGCGGACCAGGTCCGGGGTGATCCGGGTGCGCACGTAGCCGCGGCGGGCGCTGTAGAAGTGCACGTGCTCGTTGGCGGCCTTGAGCTTGTCGCCGCCCTCGCTGGTGTCCGAGCCGTCGCCGCCGGACGTGATGGAGGTGGTGGTCAGCTCCACGGCGACGGTGCGCGACCGCGAGTCGTCGAAGTCGTCCTTGAGGTCGGCCGCCCAGTGCGAGTGCACGTCACCGGTGAGCACCACGACGTTGCGGGCGGTGTCGAAACCGGCCTTGATCCGCTGCCGCGACGCCTGGTAGCCGTCCCAGGCGTCCATCGGCAGGATCTTCGCCGGACCCGGGTCGTGGTCCATCTGGGCGAACCAGACCTGCTGGCCGAGCACGTCCCACCGCGCCCGCGACTCGCGCAGCCCGTCCAGCAACCACACCTCCTGGTCCTTGCCGGTGATGGTGCGCCCAGGGACGTGCAGGTCCGGGCCGTCCGGCTTGTTGCCGTCGCCGTAGGCCTGGTCGTCGCGGTACTGGCGGGTGTCGAGCATGTAGAAGTTCGCCAGCGACCCCCACGCGCGGCGCCGGTAGAGCCGCATGGAGTCGCCGTGCGGCACCGACTCCCACCGCAGCGGCATGTTCTCGTAGTACGCCTGGAAGGCGGCCCGGCGCCGCTCGAGGAACGCCCGCCCCGGCGTCTCGGACTTCGCCTCCGGGACGTCGGCGGCCCAGTTGTTCTCCACCTCGTGGTCGTCGAGGACGACCAGCCAGGGCGCGGTGGCGTGCGCCAGCTGCAGGTCCGGGTCGGTCTTGTACTGCGCGTGCCGCTGCCGGTAGTTGGCCAGCGTGACGGTCTCGGGGCCGTGCACCTCGCGCACGTCCTTGCTCGTGCTGGCGGCGTACTCGTACTGGTAGTCGCCCAGGTGCAGGATCAGGCCCGGCTCGTCCTCGGCCATGCGCCGGTAGGCGGTGAAGAAGCCCTCGCCGTAGTGCGCGCAGGAGGCGAAGCACATGGTCAGCGCACCGAGCGAACCCGGCTCCGGGGCGGTGCGGGTGCGGCCGACCGGCGAGAGCTCGCCCCGCGCGCGGAACCGGTAGAAGTACTCCGTGCCGGGCCGCAGGCCGTTGACCTCGACGTGCACGCTGTGCGCCGCGCGCGGTGCAGCCTCGGCCCGCCCGCGCTGCACGACGTGCTTGAACCGCTCGTCGGTCGCCATCTCCCAGTCGACCTTGATCTCCTGGTCCGGCATCCCGCCGCGACCGTCCTCGGCCAGCGGATCGCGGGCCAGCCGGGTCCACAGCACCACGCCGTGCGGGAGCGGCTCGCCGGACGCGACGCCGAGCGTGAACAGCTGGCCGGGGCGCACCGGTCGGCCGACGCCGCGGAGCTCCGAAGCGGCGGCGGGGATCGCGGGCGCAGCGGCGGCGAGCACCGCGCCGCCGACCAGAACCGACCGGCGGGACAGGGATTTTCCGGGCACCTCGGCTCCTCACGGCGAACGGCGGTCGGCATGATCTTCATCGGCGCGGTCGAACTGCCGGGCGCTCCCGCATGGCCGCTGGGTGAACAGTGCGGCGCGATTGATCCATAATGCCCGGGTGCTGGTGGCGTGCATCGACGGCGACGGGATCGGCCCCGAACTGGTGGGCAGCGCTCGGCAGGTCCTCGCCGCGGCAGCGGACGCCGACGGGATCGCGATCGAGTTCGCCGACGAGCCCGGCGGTGCGCGGACCTTCACCGAGACCGGTGCGCCGTTGGCCGAAGGGGCGCTGGAGCGCTTCCGGACCACTTACGACGCCGTGCTGAAAGGTCCGGTCGGGCTGCCCGAGGTGCGGCACCCGGACGGCACCGAGGCAGGCGTTCTCGGCGGCGTGCTGCGCAACGGTCTGGACACCTACGCCAACGTGCGGCCGGTCCGGCTGCTGCCCGGCGTGCGGGAGGCCAGCTCACCGATCGACTACGTCATCGTGCGCGAGAACACCGAGGGCCTGTACCTCTCGCGCGGCAGCGGGGTCCGCAACGCCCACGCGGCCAGCGACCAGCTGCTGATGACCCGCGTCGGGGTCGAGCGGATCGCCCGGTTCGCCTTCGAGCTGGCGCGCAAGCGCGCCGGGGCGCCGAAGGACGGCGTGCGGCGGGTGACCTGCGTGGACAAGAGCAACGTGCTGCGCAGCTTCGCGTTCTTCTGCGCGATCTTCGACGAGGTCGCCGCGCAGTACCCGGACGTCGAGGCGGACTACCGCTACACCGACGCCGCCGCCCACGACCTGGTCGCCGACCCGGGGCACTTCGACGTGGTGGTCACCGAGAACTTCGTCGGCGACATGCTCAGCGATCTGGGTGCGGCGACGGTCGGCGGGCTGGGCATGTGCCCGTCGGGCAACATCGGCGACACCGCGGCGTACTTCGAGCCCGTGCACGGCAGCGCCCCGTCGCTGGCCGGGACCGGCCGGGCCAACCCGACCTCGCAGATCCGCAGCGCCGCGATGCTGCTGGAGCACGTCGGAGCCACCGCCACCGCGCAGCGGATCGAGTCGGCGGTGACGGCCGCCTACGCCGAAGGTGCCGTCCGGCTCCGACCGGACGGCACCCCCGAGTGCGGCACCGACGGCGTGACCCGAGCGGTCATCGACCGCCTCTGACTCGTGAGCGGCGATGGTCGCCCTTGCCACCATCGCCGCTCACAACTGCGGATCAGCAGGACAGCGGTTCCCCGTCGGCGATGCGGAACTCGGCGCGGGAGTCGAGCAGCAGGGCGACCAGGGAACGGGCCTCCTGGCGCATCGGGACCACGCGCGAGCCGTCCGGGCCGGGGATGCTGCGCACGCCGTGCAGGTCGAGCTCGTCGCGCACCTCGCCGAACTGGTCGGCCGTCAGGCGGTAGCCGCACGGCGGGTTCTCGTCGACCTGCTCCGGGGCGGGCGGTTCGTTGTCGGCACCGCCGAAGTAGATCGGGCCCTGGTCGCGCAGGCCCGCCAGCCGGGCTTGCGCGGTCGCGGTCGCGATCTCGCCGCGGCGCTCGGACATCATCCGCAGCGTCGCACCGACCCCGGCCAGCTGGGAGTCGACGCGGCGGTGGTTGTTCACCGCCGGGTCCGCCTGCTCCTCCTCGGTCAGCGGGTCGACGCGGGTCTCCACCAGCAGGCCGAGGGCGTTCTTGACGCCGATGGTGTTGCGCAGGATCCGCTCCTGCCCGTCACCGGCGACCTGCTTGATCGGCTCACCGGTCTCCGGGTCGGTCCAGATGCCGTAGATGCCGGTGGAGAACCCGGCGTCCTCGACCGCAGGCCGGACGTACTCCTCGGACAGCCGCTCCGACTCGCCGTGCACGCCTTCCGCGGTGTTGAGGTTGCGCGGCCACAGCGCGAGGAAGTCCTTCACGTAGTACGGCGGTTTGGCGCCGTACTCGTGCAGGTCGTGCACGACGTCGGGCCGCTCGTCGCGCACCACCCGCGCGATGGCCCGCGCTTCGGGCGACTTCAGCGCGAGGTGGTCGCGGTTGATGTCCACGCCGTCGGCGTTCTCGCGGGTGTTGGCGACGTTGCCGTCCGGGTTGGCGTTGGGCACGAACAGGACGCTCGTGGTGCGCAGGAAATCGCGCGTCTGCGGGTCTTCGGCGAGGCCGAGGTCGCGGATGCTGCTGAGGCAGGCCTCGCGACCGGACGGCTCGTCGCCGTGCTGCGAGCAGGTGAACAGCACGGTCGTGCGCGCCGACCGGGCGCCGACGCGGACCAGGCGCAGCGGGCGGTCCTGCGTGCTCCTGCCGACCTCCTCGATCGAGACGGCATCGCTCGCCTCGTCAACGGCCTGCAGGAACTCGGTCTCCTCCTCCGGCGTCGTCCACCTCTTGCCGTCGGTCTGCTCGAAACCCGTCGTCGGTGCAGCGGCCCGCTCCTGGGCGGACGCCGTCGGCGCCACCAGCAAGGTGCAGACGGCCAGCGGAACCACCGCGCTTCGCGCGAGACGCCCCATTTCGACCCCTTTCGGCGATTGTGATCATGCGTATACACCATCGCCGAACGGCCGGAGTCAAGCCTTGACAGCAGCACCTTCCCGCGCCCGCTGAACGCGCGCCGTGCGGTTCCAGCTCCACCAGCCGTGGATCACCAGGGCCGCGAACACCACGTAGATCGCTGCGCTGAAGTGCAGGCCGGATGCGATCTGCAGCGGCACACCCACCGCGTCCACGGCCAACCACACCAACCAGAACTCGACCAGCCCGCGGCCCTGAGCCCAGAAGGCGACCAGCGTGCCGATGAAGATCCAGGCGTCCGGCCACGGTGCCCAGGAGGCGTCCAATGCGGACAGCAGCATCGCGAACGCGGAGGTGCCGAGGGCCAGCGCCCCGACCAGCACGAGGCGTTCCACCCCGCTGGCCTTGCGCACGGCGACGCCGTAGACGGGGTCGCTGCGGCGGCTCCAGGCCCACCAGCCGTAGATGGAGATCAGCAGGATCATCACCTGCCGGACGGCCAGACCGCCCAGGTGCGCCGAGGCGTAGACCGCGAACAGCAGGACCGTCGCCGAGACCTGGACCGGCCAGGTCGCCAGGGTTCTGCGCTGGGCGAGGAAGACCACGGCCAGGGCGCACAGCTGCCCGACGAGTTCCGCCCACGAGATCTGCTGGCCCAGCACGGTGATCCCGTTGCCGAGCAACCATTCCGCGACAGTCCGCACGCCCGCTCCTCCCACCCGCGACGTGCACGCCGGGGTGCGCGAGCAGCACGAGGGGACCCCTGCCTGCAGGTGCAGTCCTGCCCCGGCCACCCGTGCGCTGCCTCTCATCCGGACTTTCACCGTCGGTTCCGGAATTCCACCGGATCGGCCGACACCTCGCCGGGAGGTGCCGGTTCGCGGACTGTCACCGCCGGTTCGGATTTTCACCGAGCCCCGGAGCGCACGACTTCGTTCGTTCTGCGCAACATCGTGCGCCGGCCGATCTGTTCCCGGGAGCGGACGTGGGTCGGATCACACCCCCGGCTCGAAAACCGGTTGCGCCGCCGCCCGCGCGCGCTGGATCTTGCTTCCATGCCCGGTTCCCCCGACCTGCGCGAGCGCGACCGGTGAGCCGCCTGCTCGTCCTGCTGCTGTCGCTGACCTGCGGGATCAGCGTGGGAAACATCTACTTCCCGCAGGCGATCAGCCCGCTGGTCGCGGTCGGTCTGGACGTGCCGCCCGACGCGGCCGCGCTGGTCGCCACGGCCGTGCAGCTCGGTTACGCGGTCGGCATCTTCCTGCTGGTCCCGCTCGGCGACCGGGTGCCGTACCGACCGCTGATCACGGGCCTGCTCGTCGCCACCGGCCTGGGACTGCTCGCCGCAGCGGCAGCTCCCTCGCTCCCACCGCTCGTGGCTGCCAGCGCGTTGATCGGCACCACGACCGTGATCGCGCCACTGGTCAGCCCGATGGCCGCGGGGTTGGTGGGCGAGGATCGCCGCGGCGCGGTCATCGGGATGCTGCTGAGCGGGTCGATCGGCGGGATGCTGCTGTCCCGCGCATTCGGCGGTTCGCTCGGTGAATGGCTCGGATGGCGGGCGCCGTACCTGGTGGCCGCCGCGCTCCTCCTGATCATCGCCGCGGTCCTGGCGTTCGCGGTGCCGAGCACGGCGCCGTCGTCGGCGCAGCGCTACCCGGCGCTGCTCGGCGAATCGCTGCGGCTGCTGCGCACTGAGCCGGAGCTGCGGCGCTCGTGCTTCTACCAGGCGATGGTGTTCGCCGGTTTCACCGCCGTCTGGACCGGGGTGGCGCTGCTGCTCACCAGCCCGACCTACGGGCTCGGCGCGCCAGCCGTCGGTGCGCTGGCGGTGGTCGGCGCGGCGACCATGATCTGCACCCCGATCGCCGGTCGCCAGGCGGATCGGCGGGGCCCGGACGTCGTCAACCTCGCGTGCATGATCGGCACGATCGCCGCGGCCGCGGTGCTCGTCGGCGGCACCTTCGGCGGAGTGCCGGGGTTGGTGCTCCTCGTGCTGGGCACGCTGCTGCTCGACGTGACCATGCAGTCGGGCATGGTCGCCAACCAGGTGCGGATCTACGCGTTGCGCCCGGAAGTCCGCAGCAGGCTCAACACGGCCTACATGACCTGCGCCTTCCTCGGCGGCAGCGCCGGGTCCTGGCTCGGGGTGCGGGCTTTCGCGCACTTCGGCTGGCCGGGGGTGTGCGGTCTGGTGGCGCTGCTCGCGGGCGCGGCGCTGATCAGGCATCTCGTGGCGATCCGCCGAGGTGCCGTTTTCGCACGCCTGTGACGTCGCGGTCCCGCGCGGAATCGGCGGTGTGAGCAACACCCTCCGGACGGCCGATCGAACAGGCGTGCCCCCACCGGTAGACTCGATCAGCAGCTCGTCGTGGAGGGGGACGCCTGATGAACGACACCGATCACGCGATCCTCGCCTTCGAGCTCGAGCACTGGCAGTACCAGGGCAACAAGGAGCGGATCATCCAGGAGCGCTTCGGCTTCTCCCCGAACCGCTACTACCAGCGGCTGAACCGCCTGCTGGACGAACCCGAAGCCCTGAAGCAGCAACCGGCCCTGGTCAAGCGCCTGCTGGACCGCCGCGACCAGCGCGCCCAGCGCCGCGCCGCCCGCGACGCCTGACGCCCCCACTTCGCCGTACCGCGCCCGAGAACCGCAGTTTCAACTGAAACTGCGATCACCCCCCACGGCGGATCGCAGTTTCAATTGAAACTGCAGCGCGGAGCGGACGACGGCCCGCACATCGCGACCGGCCGACCGCGGGGATTCCGCCAGGACGAGAGCCCCGCAGCACCTGGTGCCACGGGGCTCTCGGAGAACGGGCTCACTGCTGGGAACGCTCGGCGTACTGCTCCGGGGTGAGCTGGCGGCCCTGCTGGATGCGGACCAGCTCGGCCAGCAGCGGTGCCGCCTGGTCCGGCGGCAGCGCCTGGAAGGCCTTCTTGATCGCCTCCGGGTCCCCCGCACCGGCCTGCGCCGGGATGTTCGGCGCCTGCTGGTTGGCCACCACCTTGTTCACCAGGTCGACGAGCATCGCGACGATGGTGCGCGGCCCGACCTCGGTGTGCCAGCCCTGGATCTCGCCGTTCGGCCCGCGGGGACCGAGCAGCTCGTGCTCCAGGCGCCGCAGGATCGCGTCCTGTTCCGGGGTCATCTGGTCCTCCTGGTCCTTGTTCCCGAGTTCGGCGCGGAACCGGTCCATGTCCACGTGACCGGGGTCGATCTTGCCGGTGACGCTGGTCTCCTTGTGGCCGCGCGCGGCGTCCATCGGGCGCCCCAACCGCTCGAGCACCACCCGGGTCGCCTTCAGCGCGGCCGCGTACTGCTCCGGGCTCGGGCCCTGGTCGACGCCCTGGTAGTCCCACTCGAAGCCGACGTAGAGGGTGTTGCCGTCGCCGCCCGGGTTCGGGCCGGACGCCTTCGCCTCGCCCGCGTGGTTGGCGCGGCCCGCGGCGATCATGTGCACCACCCCGTCGAAGCCGATCACCGCGTGGCAGAGCGGTCCGGCGAGGTCCGGGCGGCCGTCGATGCACAGCTGGACGCTGGGCGCCGGGTTGTCGTAGGACGCGGGCGTGGCGGTGTGGTGCTCGAGCACCCCGACCGGTGCTGGCTGCGGCCCCGAGGTGGCGGTGCGCTCCCGCCAGCCGTCGGTCTCGACCACCGTCAGCCCGGCCGCGCGCAATGCGTCCGCCAGCCAGACGAGGGGCAATGCCAACCTGATCACTCTCCCGGCTTGATCCGTTCCCTCATGGTGTCGCGATCGGGTGCGAGCGACCACGGCCAAGTGCGTGAAAATGGTCGAGACCCACCCAACGGGTGAGCCTCGACCATCCGTCCATCCAGTGATTCAGAGCCCGCTGGTCCCGGTGTTCGGGTTGGTCGGCTCCGGGGTCGGTTCCGCCCCGTTCTTGGTGCCGTTCTTCGTGCTGAACTGGGACTCCACCCCGGTCAGCCACTTCGACCAGCGCTGCTGCATCGGCCCGATCAGGCCGCCGCCGACGCCGACCACGATCACGCCGCCGACGGTGGCCAGCACGGTGATCAGGATCGGGGTGGTCACGGTGAGCGCGATGCCCATCTGGTTCAGCGCGGCGATCACGCCGAGGGCCACGATGAAGCCGAAGGTGATCTTGCTCAGCACGCCGCCGACCGGGCGGCCGCCCAGCGCGCCGCGCACCAGGTCGGCGACCACGCGGCCCACCGCGGCGGCCACCAGCACCAGCACGATCGCGACCAGCACGCGCGGCAGGAACAGCACGATCTGGTCGATCAGGTCCTTGACCGGGTTCGGGCCGAAGGCGCCGAGCGCGAGCTGCAGGAAGATCAGCAGGATGAAGTAGTAGACGACCTTGATCAGCAGCCCGCCGAGGTCGACCTGCGTCTTTGCCGCCATGTCGGCCAGCCCGGCGCGCTTGAGCAGCCGGGTGAACCCGAGCCGAACGAAGAGCACCTGGATGGCCTTCGAGACGGCCTTGGCGATCAACCAGCCGATCAGCAGGATGACCAGGAACATGACGAGCTTGGGCACGAATGTGGCGATGGCGGCCCAGGCCTGGGCCAATCCGGTTTGCAGGGTATCCACGATTTCACCTCGGAAAAGCCGAACGGCGACGTTTGATGGGTGATCGTTTCTGCTATTCGACTGATCGACAAACCGAAAGCCCGCCTCGAACGGGCGAATTGCTTCCCCGAACGGATTAAGTGAAATCACGTCGGGTCAGCACCGGCCGGAATGCACCTTTTCCCGGCTCGGTGTGAGCCCGCCCGCACCCGCCAACCGGTGCCCGCCGGAGCTGATCGGCGGCGTGCGATTCTGGAACCATGAGTACCGAACGCGCAGGTGAGCGGGACAGCGGGGCGCAACGGCAGATCTCCGCCCCCACGCTCCGCCGCCTGGAACGCGCTTCGGGCGGGCTGGCCGGGTCCAGCATCAGCGCGATGGAGCAGCGGCTGCCGTGGTTCCGCCGGCTGCCCGCCGACCAGCGCGCCAGCGTGCTGCTGGTGACCCAGACCGGCGTCTCCAACTTCGTGGCCTGGCTGCAGGACCCGACCGAGGCGATCCGGTTGACCGCCGAGGCGTTCCGCGCCGCCCCGCGCGACCTGTCCCGCTGGGTCAGCCTGCGGCAGACCCTGGAGCTGGTGCGGGTCGCCATCGACGTGTTCGAGCAGCAGCTCCCGGAGCTGGCCGACCAGCAGCACGAGCGCACCCTGCTGACCGAGTCGATCCTGCGCTACACCCGCGAGATCGCCTTCGCCGCGGCGACCTCCTACGCGGCCGCCGCGGAGGCGCGCGGCGCGTGGGACGCGCGGCTGGAAGCGCTGGTGGTCGACGGGATCGTGCGCGGCGACGCCGAGGAATCGCTGCTGTCCCGCGCCGCGGCGCTGGGCTGGGAGCCCTCCTCGGAGGCGACCGTGCTGGTCGGCAACGCCCCGTCCGACGATCCGCCGACCATCGTCTACCAGGTGCGCAGCCGCGCGGCGCGGCTCGGCTGCCCGGTGCTGCTCGGGGTGCAGGGCAGCAGGCTGGTGGTCGTCTTCGGCAGCTCCGGCGAGGAGCGCTCCGACGAAGAAGCCGCGGTGCGGCTGACCGAGGCGTTCGACGAGGGCCCGGTGGTCGTCGGCCCGACCGTGTCCAACCTGGCCGAGGCGCACCGGTCGGCCGCGGACGCGATGTCCGCGCTGCGCGCCGTGGTGGCCTGGCCGACCGCACCCCGCCCGGTGCCCGCCGGTGACCTGCTGCCGGAGCGGGCGCTGGCCGGTGACCCGGAGGCCGAGCGGCAGCTGGTCGAGCGGATCGTGCTGCCGCTGGTCGACGCCGGCGGGTCGCTGATGGAGACCGTCGACACCTACCTCGAGGTCGGCGGCGTGCTGGAGAACTGCGCCCGGCAGCTGTACGTGCACCCCAACACCGTCCGGTACCGGCTGCGCAGGGTGGCGGAACTCACGGGCCGCACCCCGTCCAACGCCCGCGACGCGCACGTGCTGCGGGTGGGGCTGGCGGTCGGCAGGTTGGCCAAGGCGCGCGGCCTCTGGTGAGCACAGCCGCCACGTCCGGTACCAGGGCATTACCGTTGTTCACCGATGTGTCACCGACCGGACACAGCCGACAACGAATCACCCTCCTGCCCGCCCCGGCGCGGGACCGGCTTGTAGACACCCCACAAGTTTGCGCTCCGGACTTCGTCCGTCTCGACATCACTCCGAGCGCACCGCGACGTGTTCAGTAGCAAGGGTGATCGCGCTTCTAGCCCCCGGACAGGGGTCGCAGACCCCAGGGATGTTCAACCCGTGGCTCGAGCTGGACGGCGTCGCCGAGCGACTGGGCGCCTGGTCCGAGCTGACCGGCCTGGACCTGGTCCGCCTCGGCACCACCGCCGAGGCGGAGGAGATCAAGGACACCGCGGTCACCCAGCCGCTGGTCGTGGCGCTGTCGCTGATCGCCGCCGAGGAGCTGCGCCGCCGCGTGACCGTGCCGGACGGCACCCCGGTCGCCGGGCACTCCGTCGGCGAGCTGGCCGCCGCAGCGGTCGCCGGTGCGCTGAGCGCCGACGACGCGGTGGCCCTGGCCGCGGTCCGAGGCCGCGAGATGGCCGCGGCGTGCGCGCTGGAGCCCACCGGCATGTCCGCCGTGCTCGGCGGTGAGGCCGACGACGTGGTGACCCACCTGGAGCAGCTCGGCCTGGACCCGGCCAACCGCAACGGCGCTGGTCAGATCGTCGCCGCCGGGCGGCTGCCCGCGCTCGAGCAGCTCGCCGCCGAACCTCCGGCCGGTGCCCGCGTCCGCCCGCTGCCGGTCGCCGGTGCCTTCCACACCCGCTTCATGGCGCCCGCGCAGGAGACCCTGGCCAAGCACGCCGAGCAGGTCAGCGCGAGCGACGCCGCACTGCCGCTGCTGTCCAACGCCGACGGCGCGGTCGTCACCGACTCGGCCGAGATCGTGCGCCGCCTGGTCTCCCAGGTGACCAACCCGGTGCGCTGGGACAGCTGCATGGCGGCCCTGGCCGAGCGCGGTGTCGAGGCCGTCGTGGAGCTCCCGCCCGCGGGCACCCTCAGCGGCCTGGTGCGCCGCGAACTCAAGGGCGTCAAGACCGTCGCTCTGAAGACCCCCGCCGACCTGGACAAGGTCGCCGAACTGCTCGGGAGCGACGAGTGACCAAGCCCCGCATCGCCCAGAACCCGATCCCGGCGGGCACCCGGCTGCTCGGCTTCGGCAGCACCCAGGGCAACCGGATCGTCACCAACGACGACCTGGCCAAGATCGTCGACACCAACGACGAGTGGATCCGTCAGCGCGTCGGGATCGTCCACCGCCGCCTCGGCGACGAGAGCCAGACCGTGGTCAGCATGGCGGTCGAGGCCGGGGCCAAGGCGGTCGCCGACTCCGGCCTGTCCCCGTCGGACATCGACCAGGTGATCGTGGCCACCTGCACCATGCCGGGCGGCATCCCGAACGCCGCGGCCCAGGTCGCCGACCAGATCGGCATCAAGGCCCGGGGCGCCTTCGACGTCAACGCCGCCTGCGCCGGGTTCGTCTACGCGCTGTCCGCGGCCTCGGACGCGGTGCGCTCCGGTTCGGCCCGGAACGTGCTGGTCATCGGCTCCGAGCGGTTCCAGGAGTGGCTGGACTGGCAGGACCGCGCGAACTGCATCATCTTCGCCGACGGCGCGGGCGCCGCGGTGGTCGGTCCGGCCGAGGAGCCCGAGATCGGGCCCAGCGTGCTGGGCAGCGCGGGCGACCTGGTCGACACCATCTACCTGCGCGACGGCAAGTACATCTACCAGGAGGGCCAGGCGGTCTTCCGGTGGGCCACCACCCAGATCGCCCCGGTCGCGGCCCGCGCGGTCGAGGCGGCCGGGCTCCAGCTGTCCGATGTGGACGTCCTGGTGCCGCACCAGGCGAACCTGCGGATCGTGGAGGCCATCGCCAAGAAGCTGCAGAGCCAGGGTGCGCGTGACGACCTCGTGGTCGCGCGTGACATCGTCTACTCCGGCAACACGTCGTCGGCGTCCATCCCGCTGTCCATCGACCACATGCGGGGTGCTGGGGAGATCTCCAGCGGTGACGTGATGCTGCTCGTGGGCTTCGGGGCCGGGCTGTCGTACTCCGCCCAGGTCGCCGTCTGCCCCTGACCCCCAAGCTGCCGCGGGCCGCAAGCCCGCGGTGAGGAACGCAAGCACCAGGAAGGAACACCGTGTCCAACGAGGAAATCACCAAGGGTCTGGCCGCGATCGTCGAAGAGGTCGCCGGTGTCGACGCCGAAGAGGTGTCCGTCGACAAGTCCTTCGTCGACGACCTCGACATCGACTCCCTGTCCATGGTCGAGATCGCCGTGCAGGCCGAGGACAAGTTCGGCGTGAAGATCCCGGACGACGAGCTGGCCAACCTCAAGACCGTCGGTGATGCGGTGGACTACATCACCAAGAACGCATGACGACCGAAGTCGTCATCACCGGGCTGGGCGCGACGACGCCGCTGGGCGGCGACGTCGCGTCCACTTGGGACGGAGTGCTGAACGGCGCCACCGGCATCAAGCGCCTCGAGGAGGAGTGGCTCGACCGCTTCGAGCTGCCCGCCAAGATCGGCGCGCCGCTGGCGGTGGAGCCCGCCGACGTGCTGCCCCGGGTGCAGCTGCGCCGGATGGACCGCTGCGAGGCGATCGCCGTCATCGCCGCCCGGGAGGCGTGGGCGGACGCCGGCTTCGAGCTGCCGTCCGACGAGTCCGAGCCGGTCGACCCGGACCGGCTCGGGGTCGCGCTGGGCACCGGCATCGGCGGCCCGCTGACCCTGCTGCAGCAGGACGACCTGCTGGAGACCCAGGGGCTGCGGAAGGTCTCGCCGCTGACCGTCCCGATGCTGATGCCCAACGGCCCGGCCGCGATGGTCAGCCTGGACCTGCGGGCCCGCGCCGGGGTGCACTCCCCCGCGTCGGCCTGCGCGTCGGGCGCCGAAGGCCTGGCCAAGGGCTTCGAGATGATCCAGCAGGGGCACGCGGACGTCGTGGTGGCCGGTGGTGCGGAAGCCTGCATCCACCCGATCACCATCGCCGGGTTCGCCCAGGCCCGGACCCTGAGCACCCGCAACGATGAGCCGGACCGGGCCTCCCGCCCGTTCGACGTCGACCGCGACGGGTTCGTGATGGGCGAGGGCGCCGGGGTGATCGTCCTGGAGAGCGCGGAGCACGCCAAGGCGCGCGGCGCGCGGATCTACGCCCGGCTGGCGGGCACCGGCATCACGTCCGACGCCTACCACATCACCGGCAGCCACCCGGACGGCCGCGGCCAGATCGGGGCGATGCGCAAGGCGCTGCGCAGCGGCGGCCTGGAGCCGTCGGACATCGGGCACGTCAACGCGCACGCGACCTCGACCGTGGTCGGTGACGTCGGCGAGGCCAACTCGGTGCGCCAGGCCATCGGCGAGGGCGCGGTGGTGACCGCGCCGAAGGGCTCCCTCGGCCACCTGGTCGGCGGGGCCGGTGCGGTGGAGAGCATCGTCACGATCCTCTCCCTGCAGCACGGCGTCATCCCGGCGACCCGGAACCTGGAGAAGCTGGACCCGAAGGTCGAGCTCGACGTGGTCGCCGACAAGCCGCGCCACGTGGAGCAGACCGCCGCGATCAACAACGCCTTCGGCTTCGGCGGGCACAACGTGGCCCTCGCCTTCGCGAAGGCCTGACCGCAGGCACCGGGAAGCGGGCTGAGCACGGCTCAGCCCGCTTCCTGCTTTTCCGCACCGCCCAGCAGTTTCAATTGAAGCTGTGAACCGTCGTGGGCGGGAACCGCAGTTTCAATTGAAACTGCGGAAGCACGTGCTCAGGTGAGCGGGTTCCAGACTCCGGTGGGAGCGGTGCGCCGGGCGTAGTCGGCGAAGTCGCGGGGTTCGCGGCCCAGCGCCCTCCGAACGCCGTCGCTCAGGTGCGCGTTGCGGCCGTCGAGGACCTCGGCGAACAGGTGCTCCACCATCGACACCACCTCGGGCGGCACGCCGTGCTCTGCCATCGCCGCCCGGTACTGCTCGGGGCTGATCGACGAGAAGGCGACGTCCCGGCCCGCGGCGGCGGCGATCTCGCCGACCGCCTCAGCGGCCCCCGGAACGGCCAGGTCCGGCTGGTAGGACACGTACACCGCACCGACGCCGGACAGCACGGCGGGCCAGGTGGCGGGGTCGGCCCAGTCGAAGGGCGGCGTCGCCGAGCGGGAACCGGCGCGGACCGGTCGTCCCAGGGACGTGAGGCGCTCGAGGACGCGGCGACCGGTCCGGCCGGTGGCGCCGAGGACGAGCACTGGCTTCTGTTCGTTGTCGGACATGGCCCCAGTCAAGCCCCAGCCCGCTGGACGCCCCATAGCCGAAAATCCACATCCCATAATCGGCCGTCCAACCTTCGCGATTTCAATGAGCCCCGCCAGGTCGGCTACGGCAGCGCGTTCGCGCTCAGCAACGCCTTCAAGCGGCGGTACGGCACGAGCCCGCAGGAGTACCGGCGCGGGTCACTGCTCGCAGGGGCGGCGCAGCGCGCTGTTGGGGAGCTTGCTGGTGTCCAGGCGCAGTGACCGCCCCGAGTCGGTGACGACCATCGGGTACACCAGGTTCCACTCCAGGCAGTGGTACGGCATGTCCGGCGGCGCGTCCTGCGGGTCCTGGAGGCTCTTGAAGGTCAGCAGCGCCAGCAGCGAGCCGTCCGGGCCGGGGTCGATCCGGTGCACGACGATGTCGATGTCGTCCGTGGAGTCGTAGGCCTGGGACCACTTGTCCCGGGGCAGCTCGTCCCACTTGCTCGGGACCACTGTGGACTTCCACAGGTCGTAGTCCCGGGTGTTGATCGACCGGAAGTGGTTGTCCAGCAGCTTCTGGACCTCGCGCTGGTCGGGGTGCTGGACCGCGCCCGGCGTGTAGACCACGCCCTCCACGCTCTTGACCGACTCGACCGGCTCACCCTCCGGGTGCAACGGCGCGTTCGTCCGCGCCGGTTCGCGGTAGACCTGCTCGGCCAGCACCGCACCACCACCGGCACCCGCCAGCAGCACGACGACCGAGACCGGCAGACCCCACTTCACCCAGGAACGCACGGCCCCAAGCTTCCCACACCTCGATCAGCGGCACGGCCGTTTCCGGTCGGTCCGCGGCTCAGCCGACGCGGTGCAGCCAGGTGACCGGGGCCCCGTCGCCGGCGCGGCGGAACGGTTCGAGCGCGTCGTCCCACGCCGCGCCCAGCAGCTGGTCCACCCGGTGTGCGAAGGCCTCCGGCCCCTTGGCGTTGGCCGCGAGGGTGCGCAGCTGGTCCTCGCTGACCACGATGTCGCCGTTGGCGCTGGTGCAGGCGCGCCACAGTCCCAGGCCGGGGGCGTGGCAGAACCGCTGCCCGTCCACCCCGGGGCTGGGGTCCTCGGTGACTTCGAAGCGCAGCATCGGCCACGCGCGCAGTGCGGTGACGAGGCGTGCGCCGGTACCCGGCTCGCCCGTCCAGTTGCACTCCGCTCGGAGTTGCCCTGGGGCTGCCGGTTGGGCCGTCCAGCGGAGTTCCGTCCGCATGCCGAGTGCGCCAGAGATCGCCCACTCGACGTGCGGGCAGACCGCAGACGGCGACGAGTGGACGTAGACCACACCAGCGGTGTGGCCACGGTCGCTGCCACGGGTGCTCACTGCTGACCTCCGCTGTTCGACGAGGGACGTCTTCCCCTACGACCTCGCGAGCACGACGATCAACAGATGCGGCGTCATTCTGCATCGCCCGTCGCGCGCTCCGCCACCAGAACGCCGTGTTCCACCGCGGCACCGCGGCGTCCCGGGTTGCGGAGCGCCGCGCGGCGCTGACTGCTCCGATCAGGCGAAACCGCAGATCCCAGGGGTGCACACGCGTCCCACCAACGCTCAGAAGCACCAATCGGCCAGCGTCGAGCGAGTGGTGGATACCACTCGATCGGACGAATATTGGATCTCCGCGACAACCCCCGGACCGCCCGACTAACGTCAGGGCCCGGAGAAGGTGCGCTCGCCGGGCTGCGGGAAGGGGAGGTCCTCATGCGACTCGTGCGGCTCGGTGCGGAGCCGACCAAGGTCGGTGCCGACATCCGGGCGGCGATCTCCGCGTGGGGCGCCGGCCGCTCGGTGCTGGGCGGTGTCGCCGTGCTCGGCTGCCGACCGCCGGGCGCGCCCCGCGCGCTGGACGCGGTGATCGTGCTGCCGCGCGGCGTGGTCGTGGTGCTCGGGGTGGATCTGCCCGAACCGGCGCTGAAGGTGGAGGCCCCGCTGCGGACACCGTGGACAGTGGACGGTTGGCCGCTGGTGCGCACCGAGGGCGCGGTCAACCCCGGGTTGGAGGGCCTCGAGTCCGCCGCCGCACTGGCCCGCAGCCTGCAGTCGCGCGGGCTGGAACCGCTGCCGGTCGCCGCCGTCGTGGTCGTCGGCCCGTACGCCGGGCAGGTCACCCAACCCACGACGGACCTGCACCGCGGCGTCCGGGTCGTCGCGCCGAACACCACCGCGATCCTGGCCGCCGCCCGCGAGCTGGCGACCTACGAGCGGTCCTGCCCGGTCGAACCCGCACAGCGGCTGCTGGAGGTGCTCGACGAGGATTGCCGGGTCAGCGCCGCCGACCTGGTCGAGGAGGGCTTCCCGGAGTCCGCGGACACCGACCTGGCCACCGCGGACACGATGCTGATCCCGAAGTTCACCGATCCTCCGGCCGCGGGCCGGTTCTCCCGCCGGACCGCCCTGATCGCGGTCGCTTCAGCGCTGGTGCTGCTGTGCGCCGCGCTGGTCGGGTGGCTCGCGTTCGGCCGCCCGGCCGCCAGCACCGCGCCGCCCGCGCCGCCGGTCCAGCGGGTCGACGGCGTGGAGTTCGCGCAGCGGGTGACCGACCGCGAGCAGACCTGCGTCACGCACTCCTTCGGCGACGTCCAGCGCTGGTTCGAGCAGCAGCCCTGCCGGAACCTGACGCGCGCGGTGTTCGAGACCCGGGTGGAGGGCAAGCCCGCCGCGGTGTCGGTCGCGATCGTCGAGCTGCCGGACGAGCAGTCCGCGCGGGAGCTGCGGAACCTGGCCGCCGAAGCCGGGACCGGCGGGATCACCGACCTGGTGGCCGAGGGCCGGGGCTGGCCGGGCGGACCGGACGGCTTCGACGACGCGGCCCAGGTCGCCCAGCAGAGCGGCACCGAGGTCCGGATCGTGCAGACTGTCTGGCGCCACCGCTCCTCCACCCCGGACGACGTCGCCCTCCGCGCCCTCGCCGAACGCGCCCTCCGCCTCACCCCCCGCCCCTGACCGGTCAGGGGCGTTCGGGTTCTCGGGCTTTTTCCGGGGGCGCTTGTTCGGGGATGGCCGCGCGGTCGGGGAATATGCGGCGCGGGGGCTTCGTGACGTACGGGCGTCCCAGGCGGTTCAGGAAGAACGCCGGGGCGAACAGCGGGACCACCGCCGACAGCGCCGCCGCCGTCACCCCGGCCCGCAGGACGTCGCGCGGCAGCAGCACCGCTCCCCGGTCGACGAAGCGGTTGCTGGTCACCGCCGCCAGCCAGAGGACGACCACGAAGCACACCATCGTCCCCAGCGCCAGCAGCACCGCGGGCTGGTAGCCGAGGCGCTCCGCGCCGAGCATCACCGCGACCCAGCCGAGCAGCGCGGGGAGCTGGCCGCGCTCGGTGGTCGCCGCCCACAGCAGGCCGCCGAGCACCGCGAGCCCGCCGCCACCGCTCTGCCACGCCTCCGACAGGCGCTCGGCCCAGGAGCCGGTGGTCATGCCGAGCCGGGCGAGGAAGTGGCCGAGGACGTCCAGGGCGCTGGGGCTGTCCGGCCGGGTGGTGAACTGGCCGACGATCCAGACCAGCGTCCACAGCGACACGGCGAAGGCCAGCACCTGCTGCCATCGGGGGCGGTCCAGCGCTGCCCGGTACAACCGCGCCAGTTCCCGTTGTCGCGCTTGCACATCCACCCCTGTCCTCGATGTCGGCGGCGGAAACGATGGTCGGCCAGCAGGGGTCGCAGGGTCGGGATTGATCAGATCGGGGGCGTGTTGCGGGGCGCGGTCAGCTCCAGAAGGTGCCCGGGCCGGAGGCGCAGGCCCCGCTGGTGGTGCAGGCGGGCGGCAGCGGGCGCACCTCGGAGCCGTCGACCAGCCACTGCCCGCGCCCGTCGGTGGAGACCAGGAACCGCCCGAGCGGATCGGCGGACAACCGGGCGGTACCGGCGGTCAGCTCCGGGGTCCGGAACGGCACGCCAGCGCCGAGCTTGCGACCGCTGTTCGCGGCGAAGGTGGCCACCCGCGCCTGCCCGGCACCGCAGGCCGGTGGCTCCAGCGCGGCGACGTCGTGCCCCGACCAGGCGATCGCCACCGGTCCGCAGGCGTCGGAGGTCGCCTCGACGTGGTCGGCCAGCGAGGTCGCCTCGGGGGCGAGCACCAGCACGGACGCCCGGTCGCGGCCGGGTTCGGCGGCCAGCAGCGCCAACCGGCCGTCGTCGGACAGGGCGAGGTCGTCCACCCGCATCCCGGCCGGGAGCGCGATGCGCTGCTGCTCGCCGCGCAGCACCACGACGGAATCGCCGTCCTGGTAGGCGATCCGCCCGCCGCCCGCGGTCAGCAGCCGCGCGTCGCCGACCGGCACCGGCAGCACGTGCTTGGCGCCGTCCGCGGCCACCTCCACGAGCTGCCTGCCGTCGGACGTGGTGGCCACCGCGAGCACCCGGTTCCGGTCGGTGGCCAGCACCTCCGGGTCGGCGCCGGGGATGTCGGAGAGCACGCCGTTCTGCCGACCGGAGTAGATGTCGAACGAGGCGATCACGCCGGGCTCGGGTGCCGCCAGGTAGCTGTTGGGCTGCGCGCTGACCGGCGTGGGCTGCTGCTGACCGGGCAGGACCGCGACCGCCACGACGAGCGCCACCGCCGCCGCGGCCACCGCGCCGATCGCCGCGAACAGCGGGCGGCGGCTCGGCTTCCGCCGCCGCGCGGCGGCGAGCATCTTGGGCAGCGCGTCGGGGCTGGGCTCGACGTCGTCCACCAACCGGTGCAGCTGCGCGCGCACCACTTCCACGTCCCACGTGCTGTTGCCGTCCTTCACACCCGCTCCCCCAGCAGCTCAGACAGTCGCGAGACGCCTCGCGAGCAGTACGACTTCACCGCTCCCTGGCTGCATCCCATCACCTCCGCGGTGCGGGACTCGCTGAGGTCGGCGTAGTAGCGCAGCACGACGGCCTCCCGCTGTCGGCGCGGCAGCTTAGCCAGCGCCGCCGCCAGCACGGCTCGGTCGACGCCGCGCCCGGTGTCGTCGGGTTGGCTGTCCTCGGTGGCGAGCTTGGGCTGGTACTTCTTGGCGACCAGGCGCCGCCGCAGCATCGAGCGAGCCCGGTTGAGCACCGCCTGCCGCAGGAACGCCAGCGCCTTGTCCGGGTCGCGCAACCTGGTGCGCGAGTCGAACACCCGCACGTAGGCGTCCTGCACGATGTCCTCCGCGGAGGCCCGGTCGTCGACCAACAGGACGGCGATGCGCAGCAGCTGCTTGTAATGCTCCTGGTAGAGGTCGGTGAGCTTGCTCGTCAGTTCATCCATTGCCGCCAGCCCGTCGCCCGGCCAGGCGGTCACGGGCAATGCGATCGACACCGTCACATCTCTGCACGACGCGCAAGACCCCCTCCGTGGTTGCGACCGGATTCCACTCGTAATCGATCGGTGCCACCCAGCCGGCGGCGGAGTTTACCGATGCAGACACCGATGATCATCTCGTGGCGCTTTTGCGCAGGTACCCGCACCCGGATGGCTCATGCCGACTCCGCCGGGCCGCACTACCGTCTACCGCGGCCGGTCCAAGCTCCCGGAGGAGGGCCCGATGCAGTTCGGCGTTTCCGCGTTCATCACCGACGAGGGCATCGGCCCGGCCGACCTCGGCCGGGCCCTGGAGGAGCGGGGCTTCGACGCGCTGTTCGTCGCCGAGCACACGCACATCCCGGCGAGCCGGGAGACGCCCTACCCGATGGGCGGCGACCTGCCGCGGATCTACTACCGGACGCTGGACCCGTTCGTCGCGCTGACCGCGGCCGCGGCGGTCACCGAGCGGCTGCTGGTGGCCACCGGGATCGCCCTCGTCGTGGAGCGCGACCCGATCACCACCGCCAAGGAGGTGGCCAGCCTGGACCTGGTCTCGGGCGGCCGGTTCCTGTTCGGGGTGGGCGCCGGGTGGAACCGCGAGGAGATGCGCAACCACGGCACGGACCCGGCCACCCGCGGTGCGCTGATGGACGAGCGGATCCGGGCGATGCGCGCGATCTGGACCGAGGAGGCCGCGGAGTTCCACGGCACGCACGTCGACTTCGACCCGATCTACTCGTGGCCGAAGCCGGTCCAGCAGCCGCACCCGCCCATCTACGTCGGCGGGGAGAGCGAGCGGGCGATCGCGCGGGTCGCCGAGTACGGCGGCGGCTGGCTGCCGCGCGGTGCCGCGGAGAACCTGGTCGAGCTCGTGCCGCAGGTGCGCGACCGGGCGGGCTGGCGGGTGCCGGTCTCGGTGTACGGGGCGCCGCGCGACCCGGCGGTCATCGAGTCCTACGCCGCGGCCGACATCGACCGCACCCTGTTCCTGCTGCCCACCCGGGGCCGCGACGACACCCTCCGCATCCTCGACGAGCTGGCCGAGCTCGCCGCCCGCCTGCGCTGAACGCGAGTTCCGTTGAAATCGGACCTCCGATTTCAACGGAACTCGCGGCAGGGCACAACGCCGGGACGACCGGAGAACTTCTTACATCCTGGTTACTTCCGTGCCACGGGCTGGACATTCCGCCCTTGCGAGCAGATCCTCGTCTCTGCTGCGCACCTGTTGTCTCGCGCAGCGCGCATCCGCAGGAATGGAGTCCGAGGACGGTGGCAACGAACACGGTGCCGAGCGGTGGGACAGCTCGGAAACGCAGGATGACGCCCAAGGAGATCGCCATCTGGGTCCTGGTGGCGATCGTCGGCGCGGTCGCCTGGGGCGTCATCGCGCTGAGCCGGGGCGAGGAGATCTCCGCGGCCTGGCTGGTCTTCGCAGCCCTCGCGTCCTACGCGATCGGATACCGCTTCTACGCGCGGTTCCTCACCTACAAGGTGCTCAAGGCCGATGACACCCGCGCGACCCCGGCCGAGCGGTTGAACAACGGCACCGACTTCCAGCCCACCGACCGGCGGGTGCTGTTCGGGCACCACTTCGCCGCGATCGCCGGGGCCGGTCCGCTGGTCGGCCCGGTGCTGGCCGCGCAGATGGGCTACCTGCCGGGCACCATCTGGATCATCGTCGGCGTCATCTTCGCCGGTGCCGTGCAGGACATGGTGGTGCTGTTCTTCTCCACCCGCCGCAACGGCCGCAGCCTCGGGCAGATGGCCCGCGAGGAGATCGGTCCGATCGGCGGCATCGCGGCGCTGATCGCGGTGCTGGCCATCATGATCATCCTGCTGGCGGTGCTTGCGCTGGTCGTGGTCGGCGCGCTGAAGGGCTCGCCGTGGGGCACCTTCTCCATCGGCATGACCATCCCGATCGCCCTGTTCATGGGCTTCTACCTGCGGTACCTGCGGCCGGGCAAGATCGTCGAGACCTCGGTGATCGGCGTCGCCCTGCTGCTGCTGAGCATCGTCGCGGGCAGCTGGGTGGCCGACTCGGCGCTGGCCGGGTTCTTCACCCTCTCCGGCAACGAGCTGACCTTCGCGCTGATCATCTACGGGTTCATCGCCTCGGTGCTGCCGGTGTGGATGCTGCTGGCGCCGCGCGACTACCTGAGCACCTTCATGAAGGTCGGCGTCGTGGTGATGCTGGCGGTGTCGATCCTGATCGCGCTGCCGGCGATGAAGACCGAGGCGATCACCGAGTTCGCGCTCAACGGCGAGGGACCGGTGTTCTCCGGTTCGCTGTTCCCGTTCGTGTTCATCACGATCGCCTGCGGTGCGCTCTCCGGCTTCCACGCGCTGGTCTCCTCGGGCACCACGCCGAAGATGCTGGAGAAGGAGTCGCAGGTCCGGGTCATCGGCTACGGCGGCATGCTCACCGAGTCGTTCGTGGCGATCATGGCGCTGGCCGCGGCGTGCATCATCGACCCCGGCCTGTACTTCGCGATGAACATGCCCGCCACCGCGCTGGGCGACACGCTGGAGTCGGCGTCGCAGGCGGTGGCCGGGCTGGGCTTCCAGATCTCGCCCGAGCAGCTGGCCGCGGCCGCCGCGGCGGTGGACGAGGAGACGCTGGTCGGCCGCAGCGGCGGCGCCCCCACCCTCGCCGTCGGCCTGTCCGAGGTGTTCTCGCAGGTCATCGGCGGGGACGCGATGAAGGCGTTCTGGTACCACTTCGCGGTGATGTTCGAGGCGCTGTTCATCCTGACCACGGTGGACGCCGGGACCCGGGTCGGCCGGTTCATGCTGCAGGACACCGTGGGCAACGTCTGGAAGCGCTTCGGCGACGTGAGCTGGAAGCCCGGCAACTGGATCGCCAGCGCGGTGATCGTCGGCGCCTGGGGCTACTTCCTGTGGGCGGGCGTGAACGACCCGCTGGGCGGCATCAACCAGCTGTTCCCGCTGTTCGGCATCGCCAACCAGCTGCTGGCGGCGGTGGCGCTGGCGGTGGCCACCACGCTGCTGATCAAGTCGGGGCGGGCGAAGTACGCGTGGGTCACGCTGATCCCGCTGGCCTGGGACGCGGCGGTCACGTTGACCGCGAGCTGGCAGAAGATCTTCTCCGCCGACCCGAAGATCGGCTTCTTCGCGCAGCGCGCCGCCTACCAGGCGGCCCTGGACGCCGGGGAGACCAGCAAGGGCACCGCGCACACCGTCGAGGAGATGCAGAAGGTCGTCGTCAACTCCACCGTGGACGGCGTGCTGAGCATCCTGTTCGCGGTGCTGATCCTGATCGTGCTGGTGGACGCGGTCCGCGTCTGGATCAAGGCGCTGCGCGCCACCGAGCCGCTGCCCACCACCGAAGCCCCGTACGTCAAGTCGGAGCTGTGGGCCCCGTCCGGCCTGATCCCGACCGCTGAGGAACGCCGCGTCCAGAAGGAGCTGGAGGCGGAGAAGGCCGGAGCGGGCACATGACGACCGCGATCCTGACCAGGCTGCGCGGCACGGTCCGCGCGGCCTGGCAGATCGTGCGCGGGGTGGTCGGCGAGAACGCCTACGAGCGCTACCTCGACCACCACCGCCGCAACCACCCGGGCGAGGAGCCGCTCGGGGAGCGGGAGTTCTGGCGCCGCCACGTCGACCGCCAGGACGCCACCCCCGGCTCCCGCTGCTGCTGACCGGTCGAGGCGAAGGGCACCTCCCGCGGAGGTGCCCTTCGCGCTTTCCTAGCGGAGGTCTTCGGTGGCGAGGCGCAGCGCCAGGCCGCCGAAGAGGAGCGCTGCCGCGCGGTCCAGCCAGCGCTGGACGCCGCGGTGGCGGACCAGCACGTTCGACAGCCAGCCGGAGCTCACGCCGACCGCGGCGTCCACGCAGATGCCGACCACGAGGAGCAGCCCGCCGAGGGCGAGCAGCTGCACCGGGACCGGCCAGGGCGCGTCCAGCGAGACGAACTGCGGGACGAACGCCAGGTAGAACAGGATCACCTTGGGGTTGGACACGTTGGTCAGCACGGCCATGCCGTAGATCCGGCCCAGCGACCGGGCCGGTGCTCCCCGCACGTCCGGCAGCGCCGACGACCGCAGCGACTGCACCGCGAGGTAGAGCAGGAACACGACCCCGGCGATCCGGACGACTTCCAGCGCGGCGGGCACCGCCTGGAAGACGGCAGTCAGGCCGAGGGCCGCCGCAACGGTGTGCACCAGCACGCCGGTGGACATGCCCACCGCGGCCACCACACCTCCGCGCGGCCCGGTGGAGATGCCGTTGGCCAGGATGTACATCATGTCCGGGCCGGGCACCAGCGAGATCACCGCTGCCGCGCCGATGAACGCCAGCACGATTCCGAGATCCACGTCAGCCCCCGATCCTCGGGGGCGATGGAGTGCGCGTCAGTTGGGGCTTCCTTTCCGACGTCCGGCACCCCGCGAGGTGCCGCCATCCCGCTCTGGGATGCCCCGGCAGAGTACGACGCCAAACCGACCGCGCAGCCGAATTTCCACCGCAGCGGCGAAAAACCGGTTTCGGCGCGGGCGGCCCGGCGGGAAGAATCGGCGGCATGGAGTTCAGCGGGTTTGATGCGCGCGGGTACCGGACCGTCGACGTCCGGACCGGGTACGGGGAGTGGGTCGGCAAGTACGAGGACACCGTCGAGGACGTCATGGACCTCGCGCTGCTGGAGCGGCTGCGGGAGCCCGAGTGGGCCGCTGTGGGGCGCGCCGCCGACCTCGGCTGCGGGACCGGGCGGACCGGGCAGTGGTTGCGGGGCAAGGGCGTTCCCGCGATCGACGGCGTCGACCTGACCCCGGAGATGCTCGCGCTGGCCCGGCGGCGCGGGGCGCACGACCAGCTCACCGAGGCCGACGTCACCGCCACCGGGCTGGACGAGGGCGCCTACGACCTGGTGATCTCCTCGCTGGTCGACGAGCACCTCGCCGACCTGGCGCCGTTCTACCGGGAGGCCTGGCGGATCGCCGCGCCGAAGGCCGCGTTCGTGCTGGTCGCCTTCCACCCGCACTTCATCATGACCTCCGGCATGCCCACCCACTTCACCAACGACGCCGGGGAGCCGGTGGCGATCACCACCAACGTGCACCTGATCAGCGACCACGTCTCCGCCGCGCTGGCGGCCGGGTGGCGGCTGGCCGAGCTGCACGAGGGGCTGATCGACGACGCCTGGCTCGCGGTGAAGCCGAAGTGGGAGCGGTTCCGCAACCACCCGATCTCCGCCGCCTACGTCTGGCGAAAGGACGGCTGACCGGGAATGCCGGTCCGGTCCGCGGTGTTGGCCGAGGCATGAGCCCTTCACTCGGCAAGATCGGCATCTGGCGGGTCGCCACGCAGCTGGACGCGGAGCTCGCGGCGGAGATCGAGCAGCTCGGCTACGGCACGATCTGGGTGGGCGGCTCGCCGCCCGCGGACCTGGCCGTCGTCGAGCAGCTGCTGGACGCGACCCGGGAGATCACCGTGGCCACCGGGATCGTGAACATCTGGAGCTCCCCCGCCGAGGCCGTCGCCGAGTCGTTCCACCGGATCGACGCCAAGCACCCGGGCCGCTTCGTGCTGGGCATCGGCGCCGGGCACCGGGAGATGAACACCGACTACCGGAAGCCGTACCAGGCGCTGGTCGACTACCTCGACGTGCTCGACGCCGCCGAGGTCCCGAAGTCTCAGCGGGTGCTGGCCGCCCTCGGCCCGAAGGTGCTCCAGCTCGCGCACGACCGCGCGGCCGGAGCCCACCCGTACCTGACCACGCCCGAGCACACCCGCAGCGCCAGGGAGATCCTCGGCGATGCGCTGCTCGCACCGGAGCAGAAGGTCGTCGTCGACACCGATCCGGAGCGCGCCCGCGCGACCGGCCGCGAGACGGTCGGCATGTACCTGAACCTGGCCAACTACACCCGCAACCTGGAGCGCCACGGCTACACGGCCGAGGACGTCACGCCGCCGGGGAGCGACCGGCTGATCGACGCCCTGGCCCTGCACGGCACCGCCGAGCAGATCGCCGAGGGCATCGACGCCCACCTCCGGGCCGGGGCCGACCACGTGGCCGTCCAGGTCCTCGGCGACCCGGCGCCCGCCTACCGCGCGCTGTCCGAAGCGCTCCAGCTGCGCTGATCCACCGACTCCCCTGGGTGTCCACTATGGACATCCAGGAAGACGGCCACGCCGTCGAGGACCCGCTGCAACCCGAACTCGAACCAGCCGTCCACCGCTTCCGGCCCGGGGAGCTCGCCGGTGGCCAGCTCGGTCAACCACGGGTACCGGCCCGAGTCGACCAGCCCCGCGAGCCGGCCGCTGGACCACCACGTCCCGGCGCGCACCCCGGTGTCCCGCAGCGCCTGCGACTCCGCGACCACGAGCAGCGCCATGCCCTGCACGTATCCGCTCACCAGCAGGTACGTGGACAGCGCTGCGCGGGGGTCGAGGCCGCGGCCGGTCAGCGCGGTCATCGACCGGTCGACGGAGGCGAGCACCGCACCCGCCAGCGGCGGGCGGGTGCTCGCCAGGACCGCCAGCACCCACGGGCGCCGCTGGTAGAGCTGCCACTCCTGGCGGGCCTGGTGTTCCAGCTGCGCTCGCCAGTCCGCGGACCGCGGCGATGACGAGTGCTCGGCGAACACGGCTTCGACCATCGCGGTGACCAGCTCGTCCTTGCTCCGCACGTGCCGGTACAACGTCATCGCGGCGACGCCGAGCTGCGCGGCGACGCGCTGCATCGACACCGCCGACATCCCCTCCGCGTCAGCCAGCCGGATCGCGGCCCGCACCACGCCGACGCGGTCGACCCCAACCGCAGGTCGAGGCTTGGGTGCCGAGCGCCGGTTGAGCACGCCGTCCTTGCGGGCCCGGTACGCCCGCGCCTGGCAAGCCCTCCCGCAGTAGCGGCGAGGCCTGCCCCGACCCGCGACCGGCAGCTCCGCACCGCACTGGGCGCACCGCATCCGCACCCCTTTTCGTCACAACACGTTCCGTGACGAAACTACTCGAAACCGGCAGCAGCCGCCGGAATGCTGGTGCTCGCAACGCCCGTACGACACCGGAGCAGACCATGATCACCGTCCGCGCGGCCACCCCGTCGGAACTCGCCCGCATCACCCCGGCCTACGCGGCCGCCTTCGCCGATGAGGCGGTGGTCGCGTGGGTCGTGCCGAACGCCGCCGAGTCCGACCTCGCGGAGTTCTTCCAGCAGTCCGTGGCCGCGGCCCTGCGCGAGGACGAGGTCCTGCTCGCCGAGCACCCGGACGGCACCATCGCGGGCCTGTCGGTGTGGTCGGAGACGATGTCGGCCACGCGCCTGCGCAGCACGGCGGCCGAACTCGCGGACGCTGCCGAACCCGCCCTCCGGCGAACGGCCACCGTCCTCCGCCGCACAGCCGACCAGCACCCGGAGGAATCGCACCTCTACCTGTCGGCCATGGCGGTGGTACCCGAGTTCCGCGGCTCCGGCGCGGGAACCGCGATGCTGCGCCACCGCCTCACCCGAGCCGACGCCGAGCACCGACCGACGTACCTAGAAGCCAGCACCCCGCGCAGCACGCACCTCTACGCCCGCCACGGATTCCGCCCGACAGCCAACCCGATCGACCTCCCGGACGGCCCCCGCCTCCAACCCATGTGGCGCGACCCGAAATGAGTTGCTCGCGTCGAACACCCAGTTCGGCGGCGTGGAATCGGGTGGTGGCGGCCACCGCGGCGAGTTCCTAGCGGAAACATGGGTGTCCACTGTGCACAGATCACCGGGCCCACTCGCTCGTGCTGGCGGCGACGCGTCGGCGGATGTGCTCCAGCGCATCGTCGAGCGCGGCCCTGTTCTGCGGGTTGAACCACCTCTCCCGCAGGGCTTCGTTGTTGCCGCCGGGAGTTTCGTGCGCTCGGGCCAGTTCGGACAGGCTGGTGCTCTGGTCGGCGACGCTGATGCCCGAGAACATGCTGCGCACGTAGCTCTCCGCCGCGTCGGCCGCCATGCCTTGGCGCGCGATCCAGGCGGCGACGGCGTCCAGGTAGTGCAGGTAGCTGGAGATCGATGCCGTGGCGGCGGAAAGCGCGTCGAAGGTGGTGGGTTCCTCGACCACGAGCGCGCCGCCGAGCCGGTCGAACAGCTCCTCCGCGGCCGGGTGCGCCGGGTGCACGGCGGTGATGCCGCGCCGCTCCCGCACCGCGGGCAGCGGGATCGACCGGACCACCGTCACGCCGTCGCCGAGCAGCGCGCTCAGCGCTTCGACGGACCACCCCGCGACCGCACTGATGACGACCCGATCGCCCGGCACGCGCAGCCCGGCGAGGGCCTCGCGCACGTTGTCGGGCCGGACAGCGAGGAGGATCAGCGGCGCCGCATCGACGACCGACTGGTTGTCCGCGCGGACGTGGACGTCGGGGTACCGGCGTGCCAGCTCGTTCGCGATCCGCGCGTTGCGCGGCGAGAGGTGCACCGTCGGGCCCTCGGGCGCGAGCCCGTCCACGATGTCCCGGGCGATGGATCCGGTTCCGATGATGCCGATGATCATGAGCGCTCCAGCGCGGGTCGCGGGTTGGCTCCGGTGATGAGCGTGGCGATCCTGCGGTGCGGGATCCGGCCCGCGGCGATCGCCGCGATCCCGGCCGCACCGGCCGGTTCCGCCAGCACGGAGAGGTGCTCCGCGACGAGCCCCATCGCGTCGCGGAGTTCGCCGTCGTCGACCAGCACGATCTCGTCGACCAGGTCGCGCACCCGAGCGACCGCCTCGGGGTGCGGGCGCGGGATCGTGATGCCCTCGGCGAAGCTGCTCGTCGGTGCGACGGTGACCGGATGACCGGCCTGGACGCTGCGCTGCATCGCGGGCGCGGCCGTCGCGTTGACGCCGATGATGCGGGTGCGGGGCGCGTGCTCGCGCAGCCAGAGCGCGAGCCCGCTGATCAGGCTGCCGTCGCCGATGGGCGCGACCACCGCGTCGAACTCGCCGTCGCGGGCCAGCTCCTCGGCGATCGTGGCCGCCCCTTCGGCGATCCCCGGGTGAACGCCGTCGACCACCAGATGCGCTCCGGTCTCCGCGGCCGAGGACGCAGCGGCGCGGCTCGCCGCTTCCGCGCCGCCCTCGACCTCGACGACCTGCGCCCCGAAGGCCGTCATCCGCGCGCGCTTGACCGGGTTGATGTCGGTGGACGTGCAGACCACGACGCGCAGGCCGCGAGCGCGGCCGATGTGCGCCACCGCCTGCCCGAAGTTGCCCGACGAAGCGCACACGACCGTCTCGCCAGCGGGCACGTCGGCGAGGGCGACGGCCACACCGCGTCCCTTGAAGCTGCGGATGGGGTTCGCGGTCTCCACCTTGACGGTGACGCTGCGCCCGAGGGCCTCGTTGAGCAGTTCGTCCTCGTACTGCGGGGTGTCGAGGAAGCACGGGGGAATGACGGCTCTCGCCTTCGCGATGAGCGCGTTGGGCTGATCCATGCCTCGAACGCTAGGCAACCCGGTCCGGTACGCGCTTGCGTTGTTTGCGCCGGGACGCAATATTTTTGCGCATGCCCGCCAAGCAGCGACCGCTGGACGAGATCGACGCGCAACTGCTGGACCTCCTCCAGGCCGACGCGGATCGAACCCTCCGCGAGCTCGGCGACGAGGTCGGCCTGTCCCCCAGCGCGGTCCAGCGCCGCATCACGGGCTACAAGACCACCGGACTCCTGCGCACCGTCGCCGTCGTCAACACCGACCGAACCCCGTCCCTGACCCAGGCGCTCGTGCTGCTGACCCTGGTAGAGGAGTCCCCCGAGCACCACCGGCGCATCGCCGACCGGCTCCGCGCGCAACCGGAGGTCCAGCAGTGCTACGCCCTCTCCGGCCGGTGGGACTACGCCGTCCTGCTCACGGCCACCTCGATCCGAGCCCTCCGAGACCTGAGCGACGCCCTGTTCAAGACCGACGACAACATCCGCCGCTACGACACGATGTTCCTGCTGGACACGGTCAAGAGCGGCACAACCCTGCCGAGCGAATTCCTCCTCCCCTGAACCCGCATTTCCGCACAGCAATACACCTTGGTTGTCGGCACCATCTTGACCGCTGGCGTCGGTTACGTTGTTGACCACCACTACGACGATGTCAAAGATGGGATTTGCGAGACGGGCAAGCGGCTCGAAGAGATCAATCCGAAGATGACGCGGTGACACACTCGATGTTTGCAGACCTCCCGGTGAAGCCCGACCCCCGTACCGGTGAACCCAGGCCGCCAGAGGCACCGCTTGCCCTCGGCAAGATGGGACCCGCGCCAACCAAGAACCTCGACAAGGCCGGCCAGACTCCCGACGAGCGGGGACCAGCACTGGACGTCTTCATCCAGGACAAGCGAACGGTTCTGCTCGGGTCCTTGATCGTGATGGGCGTCATCATAATCGGGGCCAGCCTGCAACGCGGTAGCTTCGAGTGGATGTCGGACCCGGTGATGTTGGGCATCGTCGGGCTGGCCGGGCTGATCATGCTGGTGTCGGGGTGGAACGTTCACCTCACGGCAGGCGCCGACTGGCTGCGCGTCAACCGCAAATGGGTTGACACATACAGGATCACGAAAATCCACCTCTACGGCATCGTCTTTGGCTGGACCCTGGTTCTGCACGATGCAGACGGCAGGAAGGTCCGCGTTTACATCGGAAGCCTCGAAGCGAACCGGGAATTGTGGGCACTCGTCTACAACGGCCTGGCGCACTCGGTCAGGGCAGGTGCGACCTTGAACGCCCTGGCCGGCAACATGCTCAAGCTCCGCAGGTTTGCGAACAGCGGGTGATGGCCTTGTCCCAGCAGCCCAAGATCCCGGACAAGGTCGCCTGGCCGGTCATCATCGCGTTCGGCCTGGTATCGCTCATCCTCTACCTCGCCGCCCCGGAGATCTTTTTCCCAGCGGCCGCGGTTTTCGCCGTGATCGCTCTTGTCGCTGGAGGAATCTTCCTGATCTGGTTCCACCTTCGCGACTGAAAATGAAGAAACCCCTCTCCTTGACAATCCAACGCCAGGGGAGCTCTTTTTCGACACCCCGAAAGAGCGCATCGCGGGAAGCACAGGAAATCGCCAACAGGAAATGCAGGTCCGAATTACGGCCCAGGAGGCAATCACATCACACCTCGCGCCGACCATCATCACATAGAAGCAAGGAAATTCCTGCCCCAAGCAAGAAGTTCTGGGGCGGGAGGCTAGAAATTGACCCAGGCGCAGCCACGCCAATAAACTTCAGCCTCTACGGCCGCAAAGTTGACACTCTGAATTTATCCCGCACCCACCAGCCCAGGTGACCGCCGCCTCGGCCGGGACGAAGACGACGCGCCGATCCCGACGCCATCGTGGGCCGGTGGCCCGCCCCCACTCGGTCGGCAAACAACGGGACATCCACAACACCAACCGGTCCTGGCGAAAGTTCCGCACCAACCACGGATACGATGATTGGCTGACCTTCCGCACATTCCGCCGGACGGTCACGAGGCTGTTGGACGAGTCGGGGGTGTCGGCCCGCCTGATCGCCGCGCACCTGTGGCACCCCGGCCGAGCATCACGCAGGACACTTGCATGCAGCGACGGACCATCAGCCGCAGGACCGCGAAAGCCCTGGAGAAGCTGCCCAGCAAGGGCGATCGAACGAAACGTATGGGAAATGCAGGGGGACGATCTCGACCTTGATCAGGCAGAACTGTTCTCACCTGCAGAAGGAGTGGGGCAGGTGGGACTTGAACCCACGACCTGACGGATTATGAGTCCGCTGCTCTGACCTGCTGAGCTACTGCCCCCGTGGTGTTGGCAACACTGGCGATCGTAGCGAGGTGCCGGGGGGTTGCGACCTTCGGGTGGACCCGCCGAGCGGCCTACCGGCCGATTGGTCGGACCGGTCGAATGCGCTGCGCACGGCGCTGCGCCGACCGGACTAGCGGGCTCGGCCGGGCATGAGAAAGGGCGGCGCACCGCGGTGCGCCGCCCGGTTCGGTCGCGACCCGTCAGCTCAGGAAGCTGAAGACGTCGAACGCGCCGGTGAGCTGGCCGATGACCACCATCGCGGCCATCAGCGCGGCGATCCCGGCGACGGTCAGCACCGCCAGCATCACCAGGTAGACGAGCGCCTTGATCGGCTTCGGCAACTTGGTCACCGAAGCCAGGTCGGGCAGCGAGAGGTGCGAGTTCTTGCCGATCCCTGGTGCGGACATCCTGACTTCCCCCGTCCTGTAGTCAGTCCCCTCGGACCACTGCTAGAGAGACGAAGCACAACGGCAATCCGTTGCGCGAAACGCATCACGAGTTCGTTTCGGTCAGCAATCGGGCGGATCAACCAGCGTGGTCGGTCGTCGGTCCGCGGGTCACGCGGCTCGCACAAATCATCTGCGCCGACGCCGTTGACCGCGAGTCGAGCAAGGACGTGATCGCGCACTGATCCGGGATTGTTATCCATCCCGACCCCGAGTCGCCCGGACAGGTGAACCACTGTCGCCGCGACCACGACGTCGCGGCAGTCCCGTCCGGATGTTGCAACTGCGAAAACCGCTTCAGCGCACCGCTTCCCGCGTCCGCGTTCGCTGCCGATCACCCCGATTGCGGTACCGAAGTACCCACCACCGATCTTAGCGAACGCCAGCGCGGCACCCGCGACGCGGCACGTGTTATCGCGATCACCCGGCGACGTCCGCTTCGGACACCCGGCGTCCACTGTGCGGAGAGGACGTCAGCTCCCGGCGCTCGGCGAGGCCAGCTCGGCCAGGTGGTCGCGCAAGATCTGCTTGAGCTTCTTGGGCTGGTGCTTGTCCGGCCAGAGAGCGCCCTGGAACGCGAGCCCGTCCAGCAGCGCGTACGTGCTGCGGGCCGCGCTGTCGATCGAGCGCCCTTCGCCGAGGCCGCCCGTGGCGTGCAGGACCTCCACCGCGTGGCGGACCAGGTCGGCGAGCTGCGACTCCACCTTCTCCCCCACCGCGCGCAATCCCGGGTGCGTCTGCGCGCGCACCAGGAAGGCCAGGTAGACGCCCTGCTCCAGGCGCCGGTCGGCGTCGAGCGGGATGAGCTCCTCCAGGAGGCGGCGAACGCCCTCGGGGGTTCCGGCGTCCTCGAGGCGCGCCCGGGCGCGGACCGCCACGCGGTCGGCCACCGCGTGCATGGCGAACTCCAGCAGCTCGTCCTGCGTGGTGAAGAAGTAGCGCAGCGAGGTCGGCGACATCTGCGCCTGCGCCGCCACCGTCCGCACCGACACCGCGTGGATCCCGTCGCGCCGGGCCACCTGCCACAACGCCTCGGCGATGCGCAGTCGGCGCTCTTCGTGGTCCACGATCTTCGGCATGCGGCTTTTATAGCACAGCTGTACCGGATACTATTCAGCACACCTGTACCAAATCAGAGGAGCCGCTGATGCGAACGCTGCTGTGGATCGTCGGTGTCGTGCTGCTGCTGCAAGGCCTCGCACCGCTGGCGCAGAGCGCCTTCGGCAACGACCCGACCGAGAGCTTCTTCCTGGTCAACCTCGTGCCCGCGGCCCAGCCCTGGGTGAACCTGGCACTGGCCGCGCTGGGCGCCGGAGCGCTGCTCCTCGCCGAGCGGAACCACGCGCGCGCCCGGTGACCCGAGCGCAAACGGCCGTCCTGTGGGTCGCCGTGGTCGGCCTCGCCCCCGGACTGCCCGCGTCGCTGGCCGTCGCGGCGGGCTGGGCCGCCGGACGCCTGGTGCTCCCGCCGATCGTGCTCGCGGTGCTGCTGGTCCTCGCGTTCAGCGGGCGGAAGCTCCGCCCCGTGCTGCTCGTGCTGGCCGCGACGGTGGCCGGGTTGTACGCGATCACCGTCGTCGCGGAGCGGCTCGGGCCGTGGCTGAGCTCGCAGCCGATCGCCGTCGGCATCCTCGTGGTCAACGGCGCGAAGCTGGTTCCGGTGGCCCTGGTCGCGCTCGTGCTGGTCGTCCACCGCCCGCGCGTCGAGGACTCCGCGCTGCGGTTCGGCGACCCGCGGGCGGCGACCGGGCTCCGCGTGGCCGGGCGGGCGCTGGACTGGCGGTGGACCGGTACCGCCGTCGCCGTCCTGCTGGTCGGCGGTCCGGTCCTCGCCAGTGCCGAGCTGCTCGACGCCGACGGGCTGCGCGCCGCCGCCCGGTGGCTGCCGGTGTGCGCGCTGGCGGCGCTGATCAACTCCGCGGCCGAGGAGCTCCTGTTCCGCCACGGCGTCAACGCCGTCGCAGCCCCGCTCCTCGGCCGCACCGCGCTGATCGCGCTGACCACGGCGTACTTCGGGATCACGCACCTCAACGGCACGCCGGGCGGCCTGGCCGGGGTCCTGCTCGGCGGCGGCTTCGGCCTGGTCCTGGCGATCGCCGTCGCGCAGACGCGCGGCTTCTGCTGGAACTGGCCGCTGCACTTCGTCGCCGACCTGGTGATCTTCTCCCTCGGCGTCGCCCTCGGCGGCTAGTTCGGCAGGACCTCGCGGAGCCGGGGCTCGAAGGCCGCCGGGTCGTGGGCGAAGCCGATGTGATCTCCGGGGAACAGCACCGGGTCCACGCCCAGCTCCGCGGCCAGCGCCTTCGAGGCGCGCTCGCACAGCTGCCCGCCCGACTCCTCGCCGATGCCGACCACGATGCGGGTCGGCGCCGCGCGCAGCGCCTTGAGGTCGGGCACCCAGTGCCCGGTGGCGCGGAGCATGTGCGCGTGCTGGTAGTGGTCGTCGGCGATCTGCTGCTCGTCGCGCTCGGCGCCGAAGATCTCCCCGACCACCTCCGGCGGCATGTCGATGTTGGCCATGGCCAGGAACTTCCGCCAGCCGCCCACGTGGTCGCCGGACAGGTGGGTGGCGATGACGTCCTCGGTGCTCGCGCGCAGCTGCTCGCGGTCCGGCAGCAGCTCGCACAGCGGCGGCTCGTGCGCCACCACCGTGCTGACCAGGTCGGGCCGCGCCTGCACCAGGGCCAGCGCGCTGACCGCTCCCCCGCTGGAACCGAACACCGCCGCCGGTCCCTCGCCGACGTGGGCGATGAGGCGGGCGAGGTCGTCGGCGCGCAGCTCGGGCGTCGAGTCCTGCTCCGGGTCGTCCAGCGGGCTGCGGTTGATGCCGCGCGGGTCGGTGGTGAGCACCGCGTGGTCGACGGCGAGCCGGTCGGCCAGCCCCTCGAACGACCTGGCGTCCATCGGTGCGCCGACCAGCACCACGAGCGGACCTCGCCCGCGCACCTCGTAGTGCAGTCGGCCGTCGGGCACCCGGAGCAGGCCGGTGGTGGGCACGTTGGTCATGACTTTCCTCCTCGCAAGCGGTTCACCGGTGGTGACCGCCGCAGCGGGGGCAGAATCATCGCTGTGAGCGAGATTTCTTCCAGCGCGGTGGACGACCGCGACCTCGCCCTGGCGCGCGAGGGCGACGACGCCGCGTTCAACCGGCTCGTCGCACCGCTGCGCCGGGAGCTGCACGCGCACTGCTACCGCATGCTCGGCTCCGTGCACGACGCCGACGACGCCCTGCAGGACGCCCTGGTGCGGGCGTGGCGCGGACTGGCGCGGTTCGAGGGCCGCAGCTCCGTCCGCACCTGGCTGCACACCATCGCCACCCGCACCTGCCTGGACACCATCGAGAGCCGCGGCAAGCGGGCCCTGCCCGTCGACCTCGGGCCGTCCAGCGAACGCGCGGTGATCGGCGACGCCCCGCTCACCGACGTCGCGTGGCTGGGCCCGTACCCGGACGCCGGGCTCAGCAGCGGTCGCGCTGCGCCGGAGGCGCGCTACGAGCAGCGCGAGGCCGTCGAGCTCGCCTTCGTCGCCGCGCTCCAGCACCTGCCCGGCAACCAGCGGGCGGCGCTGCTGATGTTCGAGGTGCTGGGCTTCTCCGCCGCCGAGATCGCCGAGGCGATGGGCACCTCGACCGCGTCGGTGAACAGCGCCCTGCAGCGCGCCCGCCGGATCGTGACCGAGAAGGTCCCGGACCGCAGCCAGCAGCGGACGTTGCGGCAGCTCGCGCACGAGCGGGTGCGGGCGATCGTCGCGGACTTCTCCACCGCGCTGGAGCGGGGCGACGCCGATTCCCTGCTCGCGCTGCTCACCGAGGACGTCACCTGGTCGATGCCGCCGCTGCCGCACTGGTACCGCGGCGTCGAGGCGGTGATGGACTTCGCCGTCCGGGTCCCGCTGACCTCGTGCGGGTCCTGGCGGCACCTCCCGACCAGCGCCAACGGCCAGCCCGCGGTGGCCTGCTACCTCCGCCGCGACGGCGAGACCGCGCACCGGGCTTGGGCGATCAACGTGCTCACGCTGCACGACGGCCTGATCCGGGAGATCACGGCGTTCGTCGGCGCCGAGCACTTCACGGCCTTCGGGCTGCCGTCGGAGTTGCGGTAGGGGTCCGTGCGCACTTTCTGGTGCCATAGCCCCAGAAAGTGCGCACGAGCACGGCTGAACCGAATTCGCCCGGCCAGCCCAGGACTGCCCCGGTCCGGCGACGGCCACGCCGCGCGTTCGGCGACGGTCCGCCACCGCGATGCCGCTGCCGCCCCCGTCCGGCGGCCGCCGCGACACGGGTGCCGCAGTCCTGCTCACCCGGCGCGATCCCCGGTTCGGGCGGGTGCTTCCGCGCGGACGGCACCATGGGGTGCGAGCCGGAAACACTGGGGAGCAGCCGTGACTGTGATCGCGTTCTCCGACGATGAGCACGAGCACGAGCTGGATGCGCGCCGACCGGACCTGGGGCATCCCGGGAAGTTCCACCGCGAGCGCTTCCACCAGCGCCGAACGCCCGCCCACCGGCGCTTCGCGCGCTGCATCGAACGCCACCCCGTCTACCTGAAGCGCAATCCCGGAGCTGGCAACGACTTCCACTGGGCGCACCTGGCCGGGCGCACCTGCTCGCGCGGCATCCCGGCGGAGCCGTCGGAGCAGCAGGTGCGCAAGATGCTGCGCGCCCGGACCGCGGTGGCCTTCGACCGGGCCGGGAACGCGCGCCGGGGCTCCGCCCTGCGGTTCGAGTGCCCGGACGGCACCCGCTTCGCCCTGCCCGTCCAGGTCCGCCGCGCCGGTGCCCGCCCGGCGCGCGACGTGCCCTGCGTGCGGCTGATCCGCCCGGCCCGGAACGAGCGCCGCGACATCGCCGACCTCAACGTCTTCGTCACCGGCGTCGTGCACCCCAGCTGGGAGGACTGCGGGCGGGGCGGCCAGTGCTGGCGCCGGCGGCTGCGCGGTACCGACCGCTGCCCCGGCCACCTCCGGTGGCGGACCACGGTGCACGGCGAGGAGGTCGTCAACGCCACGACGTCCCGCTACGAGCGCGCGGCCGCGATGCTCGGCATCGACACCTTCGCCGCGCGCATCACCTGCGGCGAGCTGGTGATCGTCGAGGTCGACCGGGACGACCGCCCGGACGCCTTCCCGGTGATCTCCACCCCCGAGGGCGCCGTGCAGGCCGCGCGGTACGGCGCGGAGCTCGCGGAGTGGCGGGCGCGCACCAACCTCGGCCGCATGGCGGGCCGGGCGCGGGAGATCGCCGCCCACCGCGGCGCGCTCGTCCGGTCCGTCCCGGAGGTGGAGCGGTTCCTCGACCAGCTGGCGTCGCCCGGCAGCACGGTGGTGACCGGCGAGATCCTCCTGGTGCCCACCGCATCCGACCGCGACCGGATCAGCGCCGTCGACGCGGCCTGGCCGGGACGGCTCCTCGACGTGATCGCGATGCCGACCGGATAACGGGAAAACCGGCAGACCCAATTCCGCTGGAATATTCCAGAGAAAGGCCTCTCCGGGAATCCGCGCCAATCGCGGACCGATGCCGATCAGGTGCTGTACCTTGGGGTCGATCTTGGCCCGCGCACGAGGGGACAGCCACGATGACGGAAACCCCGGGACCGCTGGAACGGCTGGTCGCCTCCGAAGCCGGGGCGGACCACGTGCCCGCGGAGATCAACACCGAGAAGGTCTCGATCGCGCGCATCTACGACTTCGCGCTCGGCGGCAAGGACAACTTCGCGGTGGACCGGGCCGCGGCCGAGGCGATGACCGCGGTGGTCCCGGAGGCCATGCTGCTGGCCAAGGCGAACCGGTACTTCCTGCGCCAGGCCGTGCGCTACCTGGTGGGCGAGGCCGGGATCCGGCAGATCGTCGACATCGGGTCCGGGCTGCCCACCGCGGGCAACGTGCACGAGATCGCGCAGGAGATCGCCCCCGAGACGCGCGTCGTCTACGTGGACAACGACCCGATCGTGCTCGCCCACGGCCGCGCCCTGCTGGCCGCCAACGACCGGACCGCCTTCCTCAACGCGGACCTGCGCGAACCCGAGGCGATCTTCGCGCACCCGGAGACCGGGCGGCTGATCGACCAGGCGGAACCGTTCGCCGTGCTGCTGGGCGGCGTCCTGATGCACCTGGAGGACGAGGAGGACCCCGAGGGCGTGGCGGCCGGGATCCGCGACCGGCTGCCCTCCGGCGGTTTCCTGATGGTGTCCAACACCTGCGACAACGGCGAGCCGCGCGCCCTGGAGCTGTCCCGGGTCTTCGCCGAGAGCGGCATGGGCACCCGCTGCTTCCGCACCTGGGACGAGCAGATCCGCTACTTCGACGGCCTGGAGCTGGTCGAGCCCGGCCTGGTCCCGCACAACCAGTGGCGCGCGGGCCCGGACATGCCCGAGCCGACCAGCCCGGCCCACGCCATGCACATCGGCGGCATCGGCCGCAAGCCCTGAGGTCGTGAGTGCGAAGACCGGCTCCAGCCGGTTTTCGCACTCACGACGCGGCGCGGCACAGGTGACGCGAGTGCGCAGCAGGTCTTGAGCACGGGCGCTCGCCCCCTTGGCACGGTGAACTGAATCACGTAGCCTCCTGTCACCCAAGAACGTGAAATTGGTTCGCATTCATCGAGGAGTGCAGGCCCATGCCCGTTGCCAGGAGGCAGGTGCTGGCGGCTGCGGCGGCAGCACCGCTGGTCGCTTCGGCGCTCGGCGGCCCCGCCGCCGCAGCCGGAACCACCGCAGGAACCGGGGAATACCTGGTCGGTCGCGGCATCGCCGACGTCACCGGCCCGGCCGCCGAGAACGGCATGATGGGCTACTCGATGCCCCAGCAGCAGACCGCGGGCATCCACCTGCGCACCCTCGCGCGCGCGTTCGTCGTCGACGACGGCGAGCAGCGCGTCGTGTTCGTGACCGCCGAGCTCGGCGCGCTGTTCCAGTCGGTGCACCAAGGAGTTCTGCGCAAGCTCCGGGAAACCCACGGCGACCGCTACACCGAGCAGAACGTCCTGCTCAACGCCACGCACACGCACGCCGCGTGCGGCGGCGACTCGCACTACGCCGCCTACGACCTGTCGATCCTCGGCTTCCAGGAGCAGACCTACAACGCCGTCGTCGACGGCATCACCGAGGCCATCTCCCGAGCGCACGCCGACCTCAAGCCCGGCACCCTGCACCTGGGCCGGGCGGTGCTGACCGACGCCAGCGCGAACCGGTCGCGCAGCGCGTTCGACCTCAACCCCCGGGCCGACAAGGACCACTTCCCGCTGGCCATCGACCCGGCGGTGACCGTGCTGCGGTTCGCGCAGGGCGACCGGGACGTCGGCGCGATCACCTGGTTCGCCACCCACGGCACCTCGATGACCAACACCAACCGGCTGATCAGCTCGGACAACAAGGGCTACGCCGCGTTCGCCTGGGAGCAGCTGGACCCGGACTTCGTCGCCTGCTTCGCGCAGACCAACGCCGGTGACATGTCGCCGAACCTGAACCTGTCGCCCGGTTCCGGGCCGACCGAGGACGAGTTCGAGAACACCCGGATCATCGGCGACCGCCAGTTCCGCGCCGCCAAGCGCGCTTTCGACGCCGCGCGGGAGCAGATCACCGGCGCGGTGGACCACCGGATGTGCTTCGTCGACATGTCGAAGGTCACTGTGGACGGTCGGTTCACCCCGGACGGCCAGCAGCACGCCACGTGCACCGCGGCGATCGGGGTGTCCATGCTGGCCGGGAGCCGCGAGGACGGACCCGGCCTGCCGATCCCGGAAGGCGTCCGCAACCCGTTCCTCGACTGGCTGGGCGGCGCGGACGTGCCGATCCCGGACTGGCTGGCCGACGCGCAGGCGCCGAAGCCGGTCGCGGTGCCGTTCGGCGCGATGCAGCCGTACCCGTGGTGCCCGGAAGTGCTGCCGCTGCAGCTGATCCGCATCGGCCAGCTGCACCTGGTGGCGGTGCCCGCCGAGTGCACCATCGTGGCCGGGCTGCGGATCCGCCGCTCGGTCGCCGAGGAGCTGGGCGTACCGCTGGAGAACGTGCTGCTGCAGGGCTACGCCAACGCCTACAGCCAGTACGTGACCACGCCGGAGGAGTACGACGCGCAGCAGTACGAAGGTGCGTCAACGCTGTTCGGCCAGTACACGCTGCCCGCCTACCAGCAGGAGTTCGCCCGGCTGGCCGCGGCGATGCGCTCCGGGACCGAGGTGCCGCCGGGTCCGACACCGCGCGACCTGCGCGGCAAGCTGATCAACTTCCAGCCGGGCGTGGTCTTCGACGACAAGCCGCCGGGCCGCGAGTTCGGCGACGTGCTCACCGAACCGGCCAGCCGCTACCGCCGCGGCGAGCAGGCCAGCACGGCGTTCGTGACCGGCCACCCGAAGAACGACCTGCGGCGCGGCGGCACCTTCGCCGAGGTCCAGCGCCAGGTGAACGGCGAGTGGCGGCGGGTGGCCGACGACCGCCACTGGTCGACGAAGTACCGCTGGGCGCGCAGCGGCCCGGCGACCTCGACCGCGACCATCACCTGGGACATCCCGCCCAACACCCCGGCGGGCCGCTACCGCATCGTGCACCACGGCAACTGGAAGAACGGCTGGAACGGCGAGATCACGGCCTTCACCGGCACCACCCGGACGTTCGTCGTCACCTGACCCTCGTGGGTGCGCCACGGTGTTCGAACACCGTGGCGCACCCACGAGCTTCACACCCAGCCCGCGCCGAGCTTCTCCAGACGTTGGTGCAGCTCAGCGGGCCAGTCGACCTGGCCCACGGTTGCGTAGTCGACGTGCAGGACGTCCTTGACGTCGCGGTCGCCGACCACCAGGACCTTGCGGTTCGCCTCCAGGACCACGTCCATGCCGTCCGGCCCGGCGAAGAAGGACACCTCGAGCTCGTTGATCTGCCCGTACCTCGGCGATCCGCTGAACTCGATCTCCTGGTGGAACGGCAGCTCCTGCCGGGTCCGGCGGAACCGGCCCATCTCCACGTCGGCGTGGTGCAGCCGGAACCCGAGCGCCTCCACCGCCTCCAGCAGCACGTGCTGCGCGGGCAGCGCGCCGATGCCGATCGGGTCGGTGTCGGTCGAGTCGAACGACCCCTTGATCTCCAGCTGGGTGCGCACCGCGACGAACATGCCGGGCATCGGGCCGTGCTTGTAGTGCGTGATGGGTGTTTCGAACGGCACCGGGGCCTCGAACGGGATCTCCACGACCTGCCCGGGCTGCAGGACGACGCCGCGCTGCACGTCGGTCCGCCCGAAGCCGCGCGTCACCTCCCGCTTCCCGTCGGGGTAGAGCTCGCGGCGCCGGCGGCGTTCGTCGTGGTCGTGCGGGAGGCGGTCCGGGACCTTCTCCTTGACGTGCGTGACGAACTCGACGAACACGCCGTCCAAGGGCTGCTGGACCTCCCCGCCCCGCAGCCGAACGGTCCCGCGCACGACGCCGCCGGGCTGCACGCCCGGGGTGTCCAGCACGGTGTCCACCTCAGCGCCACCCACTCCGACGGCGGCCAACAGCTTCTTGAACATGCCGCCCAGTGTTCCCGGTCGAAGCGGTCCGCGCGGGCGAACGGCGGAATCTACTGGCTGCTCACCGCGACGCGCAGGCCGAGCGCGATCAGGACGGTCCCGGTGATCGCTTCGATCCGCCGCCGGATCTTGGCCTTCCGGAACCACGCCCCCGCGCGAGCGACGCTGGCGGCCAGCGCGAGGTACAGGGCGGTTTCCACCGTCACCTGGACCAGCGCGAGCACCGCGGTGGTGCTCAGCAACGGCCAGTTCTCCGGGATGAACTGCGGGTAGAAGGCGAACATGAAGATCGCGGCCTTCGGGTTCGCCAGCTGCACGACCACTCCCTCCCCCACCGCGCGGGCGAAGGACCGGCCGCCGGGATCTCCGGCGGGGACCGGCGCCTCGACGCCTCCCCGGAACACCGCGATCCACGAGCGGATCCCGAGGTAGACGAGGAACGCGGCGCCCGCCAGGCGCAGCACGAGGTACGCGGTCTCCGAAGCCGCCACGAGGGCGGTCAAACCGGCCCCGGCGGCGATCGCCCAGATGTAGAGGCCCGCTTCCAGACCGAGCACGGTGCCGACCGCCGACCTGAACCCGCGCAGCGCGGCCCGGCGGAAGATCAGCGCCATGGCGGGACCGGGGGACGCCGAGATGAGCAGGACGGCCAGCAGGAAGGCGGGGAGCGACCCGATCAGATCCACGCGGCGGATTGTGGCACTCCCGCCGCTCCAACGCTGCCCCCCTTTTCGACCAGGTCGGCAGGCCCATCGAAAGATGATCTATTGATTCTCGACAGATATCGATCGATAATCGATATGTGCACCCATTCATCACCACCGCACTCCGGATCTGCATCGTCGCCGAGATCGCCGGGGTGATCTGATGGCGATCGTCGTCGACCTCGACGTCCAGCTCGCCAAGCGCGGCCTGTCGGTCGGCGAGTTCGCCGAGGCCGTCGGCATCACGCCCGCCAACATCGCGGTGCTGAAGAACGGCCGGGCGAAGGCCGTCCGGTTCACCACCCTCGACGCGATCTGCCGCACGCTCGACTGCCAACCCGGAGACGTCCTGCGCTGGGTCCCCGACGACGCGGAGCGCTGATCCGGCGAGGAATCCGAAGGGGGTTCAGCACGGCGCGATGTCGTGAAATCCCCTGCTGCAGGTTGACTTTCACAACTGCCGCGGCGATCTTCCCGCACTTCCACCGGAAATGAGCAGCGCAGTCATCCGCCCGAGTGGCGGATCATTCCCTTTGGTGTGGCTGCGAAGGCGCATGGCCCCGAACCCGTGCACCGTACATCTTGCCGATCGGCGCGCACCCCCCAGGTCCCGGAAATCCGGGACAGCCGCCGACCCGGCGACGAACAACGGATGGGAGTTCAAGCAATGCGCACTTCGCTTCGTCTTCTCGGTGTCACCGCTGCCTGCGCCGCCGCCCTGGCCATCGGCTCGCCCGCCTTCGCCAGCGGGCACCACGGCGACAACGCGGGCTCGTACGCCCAGGGCGGCAACGGTGTCGGTGGCAACGGTGGCGTCGGCGTCAACGTCCTGAGCGGCATCAGCGCTCTGTCCAGCGGTGACGGCGGCAACGCCTCCGCGGGCAACGGCGGCGCGGGCATCGGCGGCGACGCCTTCTCCGCGGCGGGCAACAACTGACGCCCGCGGTCCTCACCTGAGCCAAGGGTGCGCCGACCGGCTCCGCGCCGGTCGGCGCACCTGCGCGAGCAGCCCGGTGCACGATCCGGTGAACGCCGGGGCGAACCGCCCCGCGCAACTCGGGCGACCCCGCGATCCCGCTGCTAACTTCGAGCCCGGCGGAGGAATTCGCCGTCCACCAAGCGGAAGGTGAACGTCTTCTGCGCACGGGACCGCCGCACGTCGGGGGGTGGCGGTCCCGTTCGACGTTCACCAGGTGGCGGTGACCGTTCCGCGTCCGCCGACTCCGGAGGATCAGGAGCGGCATCCCGAACGCCCCGGCAGCGGCGACGAGCAACCAGGTGCGCGCGTAGACATGCAATCACGCTCGCCAGAGCACCGCCGAGAGCGGGGAAATCGGCGGAATCCGGAGCGCGACCGCTGCCGCGCTGGTGTCGGCGAGGACCCGCTCGGCCCAGCAGGCGAAGGCCCACGCCGACCGGACGTCGCCGCAACGCGCGGCGATTCCGAGGATTTCGCGTTGCAGAGCGGGCAGTTCGAAGGACGGCACGGTCGGATTCGCACGACTCGCTTCAGTCTCCGTGATCCCTCCATTGCTACCAGCAAAACCGTTGCCCCTCAAGGAGATCAGCAGATGCTTGATCGAAGTAGTCGGCTCAGACACCCTGTTCCAGTTCGTCCCGGCGAACAAGGAGATCAAGCGCGCCTTCTACGAAGCAGCAGCCCAACGCCTGCTCTTCTACCGAGGAGACAACCAAGCCCCCTCAGCAGCCGTCACCCCCGAAGTCGTCGAAGAAGCTCTAGCCCGCTTCCGAACGGCCTGCACAACCGTCGCAGGCCGCTGGCCAACCACCGAGGCAACCCGAGAAACCGCAAAAACTCTCGTAACCCACTACCTAAACGACTAACCCCACGACGGCCGCGCCCGCTGCAAGGGAATGAGAACGTCAAGCGCGCCAGGAATCGAGCACCGCAGCGTTGAGCGCACTGTCGGCGGTAGGCGATCGGGTTCTCGACGGCACTGTGGGGGCTGGGCAGGTCCACATCGTTGCTGGGCCGCGGACGGGATTCCGGCAGCGAGGCGACGAGCCTGACGCCCAGGGGCTGCGAGATTGCCGGATCCAGTCCTCGCAGCACTCGCAACAGGGAGACGAGCGACTCGCTGGCCGCCCTGATGGCGGTCGCGGCCACAAGAGCGATTTCGTCGAGCTTGGTTCTGCCATCGCGCGATGAGCAGCCTGGTGTTCTCGACAGCAGCCGGGGCGAAACCGCGCTCACGCGCATCCGCGATGGCGGAGTCGGAGAACAGCTGCACGTCCTCGAGCGTGATCCGGTACTGGTGCAGCTTGCCCGCGGCCTTGCGATGGGCATCCGCCGCGTGCAGCCAGTTCTTCCCCATGGCGAGCCGTACGTCGTCGAATCGATCCCGCGCGCAGCCGTCCCAGCTGTCGGCGCGGAGCGACGAGATGCTCCGACCAGTCGTCTCGAGGCGATCGGCCAGCTCCTTCAGACGAGCGCACTCGCTCTCGATGCCGTCAGACGAGTTGCGCTGAAACTCGGACAGTTCCGCGGCGAGCAGGTCATTCTCCAGCTCACCGGGGTTGAGCCATCGCCGAAACCTCGCCCCGTGGGCGCAGGCTCACCGCGATCAGCTGGTTCGCGCGCGCTTCACCAGGTCTCGCACGAGTTCCACCACCTCGTCGGGCAAGATGTACGCGGTGTCGAAGAGCCCGGCGATCTCCTCGTGCGGGCGGTCGTAGAACGGCTGGGCCTCGAAGATCCGGCCGCCGTCGAGGTGCACCGCCGCCCCGCGCGACCGGACCAGGTCGACCTGCGCGCGCAGCTGGTCCCACTCCGGCAGCAATCCGCCGAGATCCCGCTGCGGCAGCTCCCACACCACCGCTGCCAGCGGTTCACCGATCGCGGCCAGATCAGCCTCGCCCAGCAGTTCATTCCGGTCGCCGACCCGGAGGAACAGCAGGCCGTGCACCGCGTTGTAGCCCTGCAGATCCCAGTTGTCCAGGTGCAGGTGCGGATGCCCGGCCAAGGTCCACCGCCCCCGCCGCTCGGCGTGCACCCGCAACGCCACCTGCTGGGCCATCGCACCGGTCGGGAAGAACAGCGCGGCCGGAGCACCCAGCAGTTCGGCGATCCGGGCCTCCAGCCGGGCCACCGGTTCCTCCGGCGAGGTGTCCGGACCGACCAGATCGGCCCACTGCCGCAACAGGTCGTGCGGCTTGCGCCGAAGCGAGGAGTGCAGGGCCAGCGAGCGCCGAATCACCGGAGCGTCCATGACTCCGAACCCTGCCAGCGATCACCGACGAACACCGCTGGGACGCGGATTCCGCGATCGACAATCGGAAAACAAAGAAGCCCAGGCCTTGTGACCTGGGCTTTGCGCTCCTCCGACTGGACTCGAACCAGTAACCCTTCGGTTAACAGCCGAATGCTCTGCCAATTGAGCTACGGAGGAATGTTCTTTTGTTTCGTCAGCTCGTCTCGCTGACATGGACTACTCTAGCGCATCCTCCGCGGGCCTTTCACCGGGGGGCCCATTAATTGATCCACGGGGTGTTTTCGCAGGTCAGAGTCGGTGTGCGACCACGAAGAGGCGGCGGAACGGGAACCAGGTCACACCATCGGGGCGTTGCGGGTACGCCTCCGCCAGACGGGGTGCCAGTTGGGCGCGGAACTCCGTCCACTCTTCGTCGCTCAGCGCTGCTCGGACCGGGCGGAGCGCCGTGCCCGTCACCCACTCCAGGATCGGGTCCTGGCCGTGCAGGGCGTGGACGTAGGTCGTCTCCCAGGCGTCGACCGCGACGCCGAGATCGGCGAGGGCGTCGGCGTAGCCGACCGGGGTGAGCACCGAGTCCGTGCGCAGGACTCCCGCTCGGTCGCGCCAGCGCGGTTCGGCGAGCAGTTCGCGGATCGCCACGTAGGACGGCGATTCGAAGTTGCCCGGGACCTGGAAGGCGAACCACGCGCCCTTCGGCAGCTCCGGCATCCAGCGCTGCAGCAGCTCCACGTGCTCGGGCACCCACTGCAGGACCGCGTTGCACAGCACGACATCGGTGTCCGGCAACGGTTTCCAGTCTCGGACGTCCTCGAGGCGCGCGGGGACTCCGCGGGCTCGCGCCGCTTCGACCATCTCCGGGGACGAATCGGTGGCCTCGACCTCCGCCTCCGGCCAGCGGTCGGTGAGCAGCGACGTCAGGTTGCCCGCGCCGCAGCCGAGGTCGACCACGCGGCGCGCCCGCTCAGCTCCGACCCGGGTCACCAGATCGTGGGCCGGGCGGTCCCGCTGCTCGCTGAAGGACAGGTACTTCTGCGGATCCCACATGCCGCACCTCCTAGCAGTACGCTCGTACTGTATTCCTGGAGGCGCGCAGTTGTCGAGCGTCAGCGCTCTTTCGCCCGGTGCAGCTGCTCGGCGACGGTGGCGGCGAACTCCGCGACCGCCGCCTCGTCCGCGCCCTGGTCCGGCCGCACCTGGAGCACGATCCCGTCCCGGCCGGGCACCTTGCGCTGCACGAACCAGGCTCCCCCGCCGGGCAGGTCGCGGTGGTGGCGGGAGCGGATGGACTGGTTCACGCGCTCGTGCACGACGTCCGGCAGGCGCCTGGGCTCGGTCAGCTGCAGCCGACGCCCCGGCTGGTCGCGCAGCAGCACGGCGCCACCCGCATCGCCGGACTCCTCCGCCTCGATCACGGTGAGCACGCCGTCCTTCCAGGTGGCCTTGCTCAGCAGGTGCCAGCCGACGCGGCGCCCCTCCGGCAGCCACAGGCCCAGGTGGGTGGCGACGAGAGAACCCTCGGCGGTCTTCGCCACCGCGAGCACGTGCTCGTCCGCGGCGAGCTCGCCGGTGAAGTCGGCGGGCAGCTCGGCCGTGCCGCTCAAGCGGGCGGCCAGGCGTCGCAGCCAGGCGATCACATCGTCCCCATAAGCTGCTCGAGCAGGGCCTTCCGGTAGCCCTCCAGCGCGATCATGTCGCCGAACAGCGCGTTGTACTCCTCGGCGTCCTCCAGCGGCGACATCCGCTGCACCTTCGACTTGATGTCCGCGATCTGCCTGCTGACCAGGCGCTCCTGCAGCCGGACGACCAGCCCGGAGATGTAGCGCGGGCCCTCCTCGGTCCGCGATTCCAGCTGCTCCACCGCCAGTTCGGTGAGCAGCCCCCGCGTGACCTGGTTCTCGCACTGCTGCGACACCGCGTCCACCAGCGCCGCCCCGCTCAGGCCGGAGGTGGAACCGCCCGCGGCAAGCATCGCGCGGTGCAGCTCGGCGTAAACCGGCTCGGTGAACGCCTCCTCGGGCAGGGCGTCGTACATCGGCCCGGCCAGCGCGGGTTCCTGCAGGGCCGCCTTCAGCAGCTCGCGCTCCACCCACCGCGGGTCGTGGCGCTGCGGGCGCTTGGGCAGGTCGACGTCCATGCCGAGCGACTGCTGCGCCTTGTCGCGCTGCGGGCGGCGCTTGGTGCGCTGCGGGGCTCCCGAGCTCTGCCGGACCCGGCGCACCACCTGGTTCTCGTCGTTCCAGCCCGCCCACCAGGCGAGCCGGGCCGCGTAGCCGTCCCGGCTGGCCGGGTCCTTGATCTGCGCGACCAGCGGCACGGTGCGCTTCAGCGCCGCGACCCGGCCGTCCACCGAGTCCAGGTCGTACTCGGTCAGCAGGCTGCGGATGGCGAACTCGAACAGCGGCCGCCGCCGGGCCACCAGGTCGCGCACCGCCGCGTCGCCCTTCGCCTCGCGCAGCTCGCACGGGTCCATGCCGTCCGGGGTGATCGCCACGTAGGTCTGCCCGGCGAACTGCTGCTCGCCGTCGAAGGCCTTCAGCGCCGCCTTCTGCCCCGCCTCGTCGCCGTCGAAGGTGAAGATGACCTCGCCGCGGAACGCGTCGTCGTCCATCATCAACCGGCGCAGCACCGAGATGTGCTCGTCGCCGAAGGCCGTGCCGCAGGAGGCCACCGCCGTCGGCACACCGGCCAGGTGCATCGCCATCACGTCGGTGTAGCCCTCGACCACCACCGCCTGGCGGCGCTTGGCGATCTCCCGCTTGGCCAGGTCGATGCCGAACAGCACCTGCGACTTGTTGAAGATCGGCGTCGCCGAGGTGTTGACGTACTTGGCCTGGATCGGGTCGTCGTCGAACAGCCGACGGGCGCCGAACCCGACCACGTCACCGCCGAGGTCCTTCAGCGGCCACAGCAGCCGCCGGTGGAACCGGTCGATCGGGCCGCGGCGGCCTTCCTTCGACAGCCCGCACTTGATCAGCTCGTCGATCTCGAAACCCTTGCCCAGCAACAGCTTCGTCAGCTTGTCCCAGCCCGCGGGCGCGAAGCCGCAGCCGAAGCGCTGGGCCGCCGCCTCGTCGAAACCGCGCTCGGACAGGTACTCGCGGGCCTTCAGCGCCTCCGGAGAGCGCAGCTGCTCGGCGTAGAACTCGGCGGCGATGCGGTGCGCCTCGACCATCCGCGCCCGCGTGCCGCGGTCGCGCTTCGGCCCCGGGGTGCCGCCCTCGTACTGCAGCTGGATGCCGACCCGGTCGGCCAGCCGCTCGACCGATTCCACGAAGCCGAGGTGCTCGATCTTCATCAGGAAGGCAATGACGTCGCCGCCCTCGCCGCAGCCGAAGCAGTGGAAGGTGCCGTGGCTGGGGCGCACGTTGAACGACGGGGTCTTCTCGTCGTGGAACGGGCACAGGCCCTTCTGCGCGCCGCCCCCGGCGTTGCGCAGGGCGACGTATTCGCCGACCACGTCGTCGATCCGGTTGCGATCGCGCACCTCGGCGATGTCGCTCTCCCGGATCCTGCCTGCCACGCGGACCAGTCTAGGGGCAATGTGATCGTCACCGTCCGGGTGGCTCTCCGTTGCACGTGGTTCGCCGAGCCCCGTGCGGCAGAATCGGCGGCGTGACCGCCAGCAGCACCGCGCTCGCCGCGGAATTCGACCAGCACCGGAACCGGTTGATCGGCCTCGGCTACCGGCTCACCGGTCGGATCGCCGACGCCGAGGACGCCGTCCAGGACGCCTGGCTGCGGCTGGCGTCGGTCGACCGCGCGGGCATCCGCGACCTGGGGGCCTGGCTGACCACCGTGGTGAGCCGGTTGTGCCTGGACCGGATGCGCTCGGCGGCGGTGCAGCGCGAGCAGTACGTCGGCCCGTGGCTGCCGGAACCGCTGGTGACCTCGCTCGACGACGACCCGGGCGACATCGTGGCCGGTCAGGACGACCTGCGGATGGCCGCGCTGCGCGTGCTGCACGAGCTGCCGCCCGACCAGCGGCTGGCCTTCGTCCTGCACGACGGCTTCGACGTGCCGTTCGCCGAGATCGCCGAGGTGCTCGGCTGTAGCGTCGTCGCCGCCCGGCAGCACGCCTCGCGGGCGCGGCGGGCGATGGCCGAGGCCGACCCGCCGCCGCGGGTGCCGCTGCCCGAGCAGCAGCAGGTGGTGGAGGAGTTCCTCGCGGCGGTGGCGTCGAAGGACATCGACGCGGTCACCCGCGCGCTGCACCCCGCAGTCGTCGTGTACGGCGACAGCGGCGGCAAGGCCCGCACCGCACGGCGCCCGGTCGTGGGCATCGACAAGGTGGCGCGGTTCATCGTCGGGCTCGTGCAGAAGTACGACGACGCGCTGCTGGACGACCTCCGCATGGTGCAGGTCAACGGCGACCTCGGCGTCTTCCTGCCCGGCACCGCCGAGGTCGCACCCCGCGTGTTCACCCTGGCGATCCGCGACGGCCGGCCGGCGGCGCTCTTCGACGTGGTCAACCCGGACAAGCTCACCCGCGTCCCGCGGTGAACCGCGGTCAGCTCGGGTCGGTGATCCGGGCGAGGAAGTAGAGGGCGCCGGTGGTCTGGTGGCGGACCAGGAACAGGAAGGGGCGGTCCACCTCGACGCGGATCGGGTCCGGTTCGCGGACGATCGCCGTCAGCCGCATCATCACCGCCGTCGCCGCCGCGCCCTCCAGACCCTTCTCGTCGACCTCCAGCACCGACTGGTGCAGGACCGCCGAGACCCGCAGCGACCGGTCGGTCAGCGGGGAGAAGTCCGCGGCCGGGGTGAACAGGTCGTGGACGCCGAGGGCGCCCAGCGGCGCGGTCAGCTCGGCATCACCGGTGACGTCGAACTTCGGCAGGAGCAGCTCCACCCGCTCCTGCTTCACCGCACCCAGGAGCCTGCTCAGGCGCGCCGCGTCGAGACCGGGCTCGGCCTGCTCCAGGCCGTCGTCCGGGAGCAGCACCACCGCCTCGACTCCCCCGGCTGCGGGCAGGCTGACCACCTGCCAGCCGTCCGCCGCGGCGTAGCCGAAACGCCGCGTGACGTGCATCGTCGGCACCTCGCGGGAGCCCGCCGGGGCGTGGAAGGTGCGCGCGGTGGTGGCCTTCTCGTCGAACGCCTCGCGCCACGAAACCTTCAGGTAGAGCGCGTTGACCAGCGCGGCGACCGTGTCCGTGCGCACCGAGCCCGCGGGAAGCAGCTCCGGGATCAGGTCCCGGGTGGTCTCCGCGACGTCGGTGTTGATCAGCTGCCGGGACTTCTCCGGGTCGGTGCGGAACGGCGCGTTGCGCACCTCGCTGCCCGGCCAGTCCTTCAGCGCGCGCAGGTAGGACTCCTCGATGTGCAGGTCCTCGTGCGCCCACAGCGTGTTGGCCACCGCCAGCACCGGTGGTTCGGCGGCACCGCCCTGGGCCAGCTCGGCCGCGCCGCCGAGCACGTCGAGCAGCGCGGTCGGCTCCGACCGCAGGGCTGTGACCAGCTCGTTCCGGGTTCGGCCGCCGGTCGCGCTGGCGGCCAGGCCGAGCGCGCTGGACACCGAGTACGGCGACCAGCAGAACTGCTCGTCCGGCGACGGGGCGAGCTGGCGGTGCAGGGACAGGCTGAAGTCGAGGTGTTCGCTCACGGCCGCTGGGCTCCGTTTCCGCGTCGGCTGACTCCGGGCTGATCCCGAGTCTGCCAGCCGACCGGGAGACTTGGCCGTCTCCGAACCACAGTTTCAACTGAAACCGTGGTCGGGTCTCCGAAGCCCTCCGGGGTGTCCCGGTGCGATTTCAATGAGCCTTTTTCATCCTGCCCGTGGACCGCAGCTGCGAAGGGCGACCGGCACCGATCGGCGAGGGTCGCATGCGCCGCCAGGCGCATAGCCCACCCTCGCAGCTTGCACCGCCGCGGGTTCTCAGCGTTCGCCTGGCGAGGACGGCCCAACTGCCGTGTATTGGCATACATAAAGTTGGGCACCCGCAGTCCAGGCGGGCGCTGAGGTTCCGCCACCGGCACCGCCACGCAGAACGAGGCTGGAAAAACCTCAATGGAAATCGGACGTCCGATTTCCATTGAAATCGCGGGCGACCGCCGCGCGGGGCGCGGTCAGCGGAGGGATTCCTCGATGTCGGAGAGGCCCATCAGGCGGAGCTCCTGGGCGATGAAGCTGGCCGCGCGCTGGGCGGCGGGGTCCTGCCAGTGCAGGTCGTTGACCCAGTCGGCCAGGTTGTCGGTGTTGACGTACGGCTCGCCGCCGACGACGAGCTTCTGGATGTAGTGCCGGTTGCGCATCGGGGTCTCCTCGCGACCCGGCGGTTTCGGGGACCGGGCCGCTGGCGTGTTCGGGGGTCGGGTGCCACCGGCGGTCGGGACCCGCCGGCCAACACTCTGCGTAAGCATCGCGGAGAATCCCAGATCAACTCGCCCCTTTCGGATGAACGTCACACGGATTCAGCCACGTTCCGTACATGCTTTCGATGCCAGCGCAATGCCTGCGCATCGGTCAGCGACGCCACCTGGTCCAGCACCACCCGCAGCCGCGCGGCATCGTCCCCGGCCCGCCGCCAGACCGCCGCCATCGCCGGGTCCAGCGACTCCGGGGCCCGCTCGGCCAGCGCGCCCACCAGCTCCGCCAGCATCGCCCGCTGCCGCTCCTGCATCCGCAACCGCTGCGGATCGCTCATCACGTACCGCAGCGCGACCGCCTTGAGCACCGCGACCTCGGCCACCACCGGCTCGGGAACGACCAGGTCAGCGCGGTACCGGGTGAGCGGCCCCGGTCCGAAACGCTCCAGCGTGCCGGTCACCGCGGCGGCCACGAAGCGCCCCACCAGCTCGCTGGTGAGCCGCTTGAGCGCCACCTGCGCGGTGAAGGTGCCGTCGTAGTCCAGCACCGCCGCCACCACCGGCCACCGCACCAGCTCCGCCGCGGCGTGCTCCAGCAGCCCCGAGGTGTCGCCGGAACCATCACCGCTGAAGTACTTCGCGGCCATCCGGACGATCTCCGCGCGCTCGTCGCCGCTGGTCAGCGAGCGCAGCGAGATCCGCCCGGACAGCACCCCGTCCTCGACGTCGTGCACCGAGTACGCCACGTCGTCGGCCCAGTCCATCACCTGGGCCTCCAGGCAGCGGCGCTGCGGCGGCGCGTCCTGCCGGAACCAGTCGAAGACCGCCACGTCGTCCGGGTACACCCCGAACTTGGCCTCGCCGGGCCGCTTCGGCCACGGGTACTTGGTGGCCGCGTCCAGGCACGCCCGGGTCAGGTTCAGCCCGCGGCCGACCTCACCGGATTCGGCCAACTTCGGTTCCAGCCGGGTGAGGATCCGCAGGGTCTGCGCGTTGCCCTCGAAGCCGCCGCAGGTCCCGGCCAGGTCGTTGAGCGCGCGCTCGCCGTTGTGCCCGAAGGGCGGGTGGCCGATGTCGTGCGCGAGCCCAGCCGTGTCGACGAGGTCCGGATCGGCGCCCAGCGCCGCGGCGATGCCCCGCCCGATCTGCGCGACCTCCAGCGAGTGCGTCAGCCGGGTGCGCGGCACGTCGCCCTCCTCCGGGCCGACCACCTGCGTCTTGCCCGCCAGCCGCCGCAGCGCCGCCGAGTGCAGCACGCGCGCCCGGTCGCGGGCGAACGGCGAGCGGTCGTCCGAGCGCGCACCCTCGGGCACGGCGAGCTTCGGCGGCTCGGGGAGCAGCCGTTGCAGGTCGTGCGCGTGATAGCCGGGCGTGGTCTCCATCGCGCTTCAGACTACGGCCGGAACCCGACACAACGCCGCAGCCCGCAGGCGTTTCGCGCCGGTGCCCACCGGGTGGGCGTCAGCCCAGGCCGTCGCCCTTGAGCTCGGCCGGGGCGTGGGTCAGGCGGTAGTAGAGCAGGGCGCCCGTCTCGCGGACGATGTACTTGAACTGGAACTCTCGGGTCTGCACGACCGGGCCCGAGCGGGCTGGCGAGGTGTAGGACTCCAGCCCGAAGTCGTTGGCCATCGTGCGGGCGCGCAGCGAGTGCCACGGGTCGCTGACGATCAGGGCGCTGTCCCAGCCGCGGTCCGCGGCCAGGTCCGCCACCGCCTTCATGCTGCCCAGGGTGTCCTCGCCGACGTCGACCTCGACGATGCGGTCGGCGGGCACCCCGTTCCCGGTCAGCCACTTCTTGCCCGCCTGGGCCTCGGTGTAGGCGTCACCGGACTGCCGCCCGCCGACGGTGACGACATACTCCGTCAACCCCGCCCGGTACAGCTTCAACGCCTGGTTGAGCCGCGCTTCCAGCACGTCGGAGGGCTTGCCGTGGTACTGCGCGGCACCGAGCACGACCGCGATGTCCACCGGGCGCCGGTCGTCGGTCCGCGCCACCTGCCACACCCGGAACGCGGTGCCGCCGACGACCAGCGCGGCCACCAGCAGCGCGCCGACCACGACCCGGGTCAGCATCCGCCCGGAACGGGGCCGGTGGGCGGCGCGGTGGGGGCTCACGCTGGCACAACCTCGCAGGACCTCGGGTCCGGGCCCGCGGGGCGGGCCCGGACGTTCGGCATCTCCGCTCGGGACTCCCCGAGCGGGGTGGAACCGCTTCAGCAGCCGATGAGGCGGACTGCCAGGTACTCCTCCAGCTTGTCGATCGCCACCCGCTCCTGGCTCATGGTGTCGCGCTCGCGAACCGTGACCGCGTGGTCGGACAGCGTGTCGAAGTCGACCGTCACGCAGAACGGGGTGCCGATCTCGTCCTGGCGGCGGTAGCGGCGGCCGATCGCACCGGCGTCGTCGAAGTCGACGTTCCAGTTGCGGCGCAGCGTCGCGGCGATGTCGCGGGCCTTCGGCGACAGCTCGGCGTTGCGGGACAGCGGCAGCACCGCCACCTTCACCGGGGCCAGCCTGCGGTCCAGCTTCAGCACCACGCGCTTGTCCACGCCGCCCTTGGCGTTGGGCGCCTCGTCCTCGTGGTAGGCGTCGATCAGGAACGCCATCATCGGACGGCCCACCCCGGCCGCCGGCTCGATCACGTACGGCCGGTAGCGGGAGTTGCTGGCCTGGTCGAAGTAGGACAGGTCCACCCCGGAGTGGTTGGAGTGGGTGGTCAGGTCGAAGTCGGTGCGGTTAGCGATGCCCTCGAGCTCACCCCACTCCTGGCCGCCGAAGCGGAACCGGTACTCGATGTCCACGGTGCGCTTGGAGTAGTGCGACAGCTTCTCCTTCGGGTGCTCGTACTCCCGCAGGTTGTCGCTGCTGATGCCCAGGTCGGTGTACCAGGCCATGCGCTGGTCGATCCAGTACTGGTGCCACTGCTCGTCCTCGCCCGGCTCGACGAAGAACTCCATCTCCATCTGCTCGAACTCGCGGGTCCGGAAGATGAAGTTGCCCGGGGTGATCTCGTTGCGGAACGACTTGCCGATCTGCCCGATGCCGAACGGCGGCTTCTTGCGCGCCGTGGTCATCACGTTGGCGAAGTTGACGAAGATGCCCTGCGCGGTCTCGGGGCGCAGGTAGTGCATCCCCTCCTCGCTCTCGACCGGCCCCAGGAAGGTCTTGAGCATCATGTTGAACTCGCGCGGCTCGGTGTACTGGCCGCGGGTGCCGCAGTTCGGGCACGGGACGTCGGACAGGTCGTCCTCGGCGATCTCCTTGCCGGTGCGCTCGGAGTACTCCTCGGCGAGCTGGTCGGCGCGGAAGCGGTGGTGGCAGGACGTGCACTCCACCAGCGGGTCGTGGAACGCGGTGACGTGCCCGGAGGCCTCCCAGACCGGGCGGGGCAGGATCACCGAGGAGTCCAGGCCCACGACGTCGTCGCGGCCCTGCACCATCGACTTCCACCACTGGCGCTTGATGTTGTCCTTGAGCTCGACGCCCAGCGGACCGTAGTCCCAGGCCGACCTGGTACCGCCGTAGATCTCACCGGACGGGTAGACGAAACCACGGCGCTTGCAGAGATTGACGATCGTGTCGATCTGGTCGGCGGGCACGTTAACTCCGGAAATCGTTCGCTGAATGAGTCGAACCAGCTGGTCGGGCTGGAGTTTCCCAGCGTACCGATCCCGGCGCGGCGCGCGTTCGCCCGGGCCGTGGTGTCTTTGCGATCGTCCTTCCGGGGGTTACCCGTAGGATGGGTGCGTGGAGCGTCACTGCGCGATGGCACCGCAGCTCGACGGCCCCGCGCCCCGACGCCTCGGAGAGGAAGCGATGCCCGCGATCAGCCCGGATGCCGAGCCGGCCCAGCCGACTGCGGGGCCCGGCCTGGACCGCCCCGAGGACCACGTGCACTCCCCGGACCGGGCGGCGCGCCCGGCTCCGCTGCGGGATCAGCAGGTCCTGGTGGAGGCCGGTGAGCTGCTGCGGGCCCTGGCCGCCCCGGTGCGGATCGCGATCGTCCTGCAGCTGCGGACCTCCGAGCGCTGCGTGCACGAGCTGGTCGACGCGCTCGGCGTCGCCCAGCCGCTGATCAGCCAGCACCTGCGGGTGCTGAAGTCGGCCGGGGTGGTGCACGGCGAGCGGCACGGGCGCGAGGTCGTCTACCGGCTCGTCGACGAGCACTTGGCGCACATCGTGGTGGACGCCGCCGCGCACGCGGAGGAGACCTCCGCTGCCCGGGCGCGCGGAACGGCGCGCTCCATCGAACCCGACGGCGGACAGGAGACGGAGACAGCGTGACCACCGGTGAAGGCCCCGCGGTCGGGGTACCGGGACTGCGGGCCACCAAGCAGCGAGCGGCGGTGTCGAACCTGCTCGACCAGATCGACGACTTCCGCTCGGCGCAGGAGCTGCACGAGGAGCTGCGGCGGCAGGGCGAGGGAATCGGCCTGACCACGGTCTACCGAACCCTGCAGACCCTGGCCGACGCAGGCGAGGTCGACGTGCTGCGCAACCCGTCGGGCGAGGCCGTGTACCGGCGGTGCTCCAGCCACCACCACCATCACCTGGTGTGCCGCCACTGCGGCCGCACCGTCGAGGTGGCCGACCCCCCGGTGGAGAACTGGGCGGAGCGCATCGGCCAGGAGCACGGCTTCACCGACGTCAGCCACACGGTCGAGATCATCGGCACCTGCCCCGACTGCACCGGCTGAGGATCACGGGCCGTCCCGCGTGCCGGTAGCGCCCGCGGCGTCAGTACTCGTAGGTGTCCTGGGGGGCTGGGATGGTGCGGAGGTCCAGGACGTCCACCGTGGGGACGTAGTCGTTGGCCTCCGTGGCCGTGCCCGGGCGGAGGCGGGCCGTCACCTCGATCCAGGTGTCCGCCGGGAGTTCGGTCGCTCCCGGGGCACCCGCCAGGTCGATCTTCACCGGTGCCGCGTCGGCCGCGCAGCAGGTGATGCGCATGCGCGCGAGCTGGGTGGTCTCCGGCGTCGGGTGCACGACGAAGCCCTGGAGGCGGATCGCCCGGCCGTCGAGCGCGCCGCTGTCGTCCCAGACCACGCGGGTGATGAACTCCGAGGTGCTCAGCAGCGGCGCCCGGTCCGGGGGCAGCTCCGGGAACAGCGATTCCTTCGGGGCCTGCGGGGCCGCGACGCGGTCGCGGGTGACCGAGTCCGAGCCCAGGGCGGGCGGGGCCACCAGGAAGATCGCGAACACCGGCAGCAGCAACAGCCACGGGCTGCGCGAGCCGTGGTCGTGGTGCGCGGCTCCGCTCGCGCGGATGTCGCGGATGATGGCGAACGCCGCGAGCCCGACCATGACCAGCCCGGACAGCAGCAGCCACGGGAACAGCGACGGCTTGACGTAGCGCAGGTAGCTGCCGCCCAGCGCGATCTTGAGCAGGGCACCGCCGAGCAGCAGCAACAGCAGGTTCTGGGTCTCCCGGCGCATCACGAACCTCCCAGCAGCACGGCCCCGACCGCGACGGCGCAGGCGATCGCGACCACGAACGTCACCGGGGCGAAGCGGGCCGCGAACCCGCGCCCGAACGCCCCCGACTGCAGCGCGATCAGCTTCAGGTCCACCGCCGGGCCCACGACCAGGAACACCAGCTTGGGGATCAGCGGCAGCCCCGGCATCGAGGCCACCACGAACGCATCGGCCTCGCTGCACAGCGCCAGCACCACCGCGAGCACGGCCATCACCAGCACGCCGAGCACGAGCTGACCGCCCAGCGACTCCAGCCACTCGGTGGGCACGAGGACGTTGAACACCGCCGACGTCAGTCCGCCGAGGACCAGGAAGCCACCGGCCTCCACCAGGTCGTGCCGCGCGGACTCGGCGAACACGACCCAGCGGCTACCGCCCTGCCGGGCTTCGATGCGGCGCAGCGCGCGCTCGGCGAGCCACTCGGTCCGGCCCAGCCTGGCCCACAGCCAGCCCATCGCGCAGGCCGTCAGCAGCGAGCCGAGGAACCTGGCCAGCACCATCCGGGGCTCGCCGGGGAAGGCGACCGCGGTGGACACCAGGACGATCGGGTTGATCGCCGGTGCGGCCAGCAGGAACGCCAGCGCGGCGGCGGGCGCGACGCCCTGCTGCATCAACCGGCGCGCCACCGGCACCGACGCGCACTCGCACCCCGGCAGCGCGAGACCGGCAGCACCCGCGACCGGCACCGCCGCCCCGGCGTTGGCGGGCAGCACCCGGCGCAGCGCGTCCGGCGGCACGAACGCCGCGATCAGCCCGCTGACCAGCACGCCGAGCACCAGGAACGGCATGGCCTGCACGCACACCGCGACGAACACGGTCGATCCGGTGCGCAGCGCGGGGACGTCCAGCAGCGCGGTCAGCTGCGACTGGAACAGCGCAGCGAGCACGAGCAGGACGCAGAGCACCTCCATCGAGGTGATCACGGGGCGCCGCGTGCGCGGCGGATCGGCGATCTCGGTCACCCGGACATCGTGCCAGTTCGAACTGATAATCGTTCGCACTAGTGCGCAACCCCATCGCCCGCGCACCCGGCGCGGCCGGATCGACCCTGATCAACCGGGGTGCTGACGGCCGGGACCGACACACCCGCACGTCCCCCGGAGGGGTTGGTCGACCGCGATTTCAATGAGCCTTTTTCATCTTGTTTCGTGTTGGAGGGTGAGGATGGCTTGGGCGAGGGTGCTGACTTGGTGTGGGCAGCAGCGGACGCGGTCGAGGACGTGCCAGTTTTTGAGGGTGGCGAAGCCGCGTTC
>NZ_VWPH01000019.1 GCF_008630535.1 Saccharopolyspora hirsuta
AGCACGGGACGTTGGATGAGTCCACGGCGGAGTTGATGGACCGGTCGTTGCGGTTCGGTGAGCGCACCGCTGAGGAGCTCATGACGCCGCGGGTGCGGGTGGAGTCGCTGCAGGTCGGTGACAGTGTTCTGGACCTGCTGGAGCTGGCCCGCCGCACGGGCTTCTCCCGATTCCCCGTCCACGGCGGCGACCTCGACGACATCCACGGCGTCGTCCACGTCAAGAAGGCTTTCGGGCTGCCAGCCGAGGAACGCGAACGCGTTCTCGTCGGTTCGCTCACCCAGCCCGTTCCCACGGTGCCGGAGACATTGGACGGTGATGCTCTGCTGGAGACCCTGCGCGGATCGGGTCTGCAGCTGGCCGTCGTGGTCGACGAGTACGGCGGGTCTGCGGGCATCGTGACCCTGGAGGACGTGGTCGAGGAGATCATCGGCGACGTCCGCGACGAGCACGACCGGGGCGAACTTCCCACGGTGCGGCGGATCGGCGACCGCACGTGGCTGGTCTCCGGGTTGCTGCGACCGGACGAGCTGACCGAGGCCACCGGTCTCGCCATGCCCGACGGGGATTACGAGACCGTCGCCGGGTACGTGCTGAGCGAGCTGGGTCGGATTCCCACCGTGGGTGATGAGATCACCGGTGACGGCTGGGAATTGACGGTGTCCAAGATGGACCGCAACCGCATCGCCGAGCTCCGCCTCAGCGGCCGACCGGCCGACGCCGAGGAGGAAGCGCGATGAGTGATGGTTTCGCGATTCTGCTGGGTGTTGTGCTGCTGTTGCTGAACGCGTTCTTCGTGGGGGCGGAGTTCTCGCTGCTGTCCTCCCGGCGCGACCGGCTGGAAGCCCTGGCCGCACAAGGCAAAACCCGCGCCCGGCTGGTGATCAACGCCAGCCAGCAGGGCTCGCTCATGCTCGCCTCCGCCCAGCTGGGCATCACCCTGTGCTCCCTGGGCCTCGGACGCCTGGGCGAGCCCGCCGTGGCCCACCAGCTCCAAGTCCCCTTCAGCGCGCTGGGGATCCCCGAGCCGGTGACCCACGCGGTGGCCTTCGCCATCGCGCTGGCACTGGTGGTCGTGCTGCACGTGCTCATCGGCGAAATGGTCCCCAAGAACCTGGCCCTGGCCGAACCGGAGAAAGTCGCCCTGTGGCTGGTGCCGCCGCTGGTCGGGTTCGTCAAACTCGCCCGCCCGCTCATCGCCCTGTTCAACATGATGGCCAACACCGTCCTGCGCCTGATGCGCGTGGAACCCAAGGACGAACTCGACACCGCCTACACCTCCGCCGAACTCGCCGAACTCCTCGTCGAATCCCGCCGCGAAGGACTCATCGACCACTCCGAACACCGCCGACTCACCCAAACCCTCAACTCCCTCCAACACACCGTCACCGACGTCCTCGTGCCGATGACCGAGCTCACCACGCTGCCCGCCCGCCCCACGCTGGGCGACGTGGAACGCGTGGTCGGCGAGACCGGGTTCTCCAGGTTCCCGGTCCGGGGCGACGACGGCCGACTGCGCGGCTACCTGCACATCAAGGACGTCCTCGACCAGATCGGGCACGAGAACTCGACACCGGTGGCTCCCGCCTGCATCCGGCGGTTGCCCACGGTTCCGGCGGATGCTCGGCTGGACGAGGCCCTCGCGTCCTTGCGGCGCTCGGGCAGCCACCTCGCCACCGCCGTCGACACCACCGGCACCCCCGTCGGCGTCGTCGCGATGGAAGACCTCGTCGAGGAATACGTCGGCACCGTCCGCGACACGACGCACGTGCGCTGACGCGGAGTTTCGTTCGGGGCGCTGCCCGCCGCACCTGCGGTGGGCAGCGCCCCGGCTGCTCTCAACTCGTCCGGCTGGGCTGGCGGCCCGGACCGGGATCGCCCGCGAAGGCCTGGGCGATGGGCAGCCACCGCTCAGCGGTGCGCCCGGTGGCGGTGACCGACAGGTCGTCGCGGTGGCGGCGCTGGGTGACGAGCAGGCAGAAGTCCAGGGCGGGCCCGGTGACCCGGTCCGGGGCCTCCGGCGGCCCCCAGGTCCACAGCTCGCCGTCCGGCGCGGTCAGCTCCACCCGCACCGGTTCGGCCGGGACGGGCAGACCGCGCAGCGCGAACGCGAACCCCAGCGTGCGGACCCCGAGGTGGGCGACGTGCCGCAGCCGGGCGGTGGGCTCGCGGTGCAGGCCGAGCGCGTCGACCACGTCCTGGCCGTGCGCCCAGGTCTCCATGATCCGCGCGGTCGCCATGGACGGGACCTTCATGGGCGGGCCGAACCACGGCACGCGGAGGTCCTCCGGCGCCGCGACCAGGGCGCGCTCCAAGTCCGCCCGCCCGGCCCGCCAGCGCTCCAGCAGCTCCTGCGGGGCCAGCCGGGCGCCTTCGGCAGCACCTTCGTCGACCGCCTCGCCGAGCGGGACCTCGGCAGTGCGGAGTTCCTCGCGGAATCCGCCGGGATCGGTCACCGCGCGGTGCGCTTTGGCATCCGTCCACGCCAGGTGGGCGATCTGGTGCGCGATCGTCCACCCCTCGGCGGGTGTCGGCACGGCCCACTGCTCGGCGTCGAGGCCCGCCACGAGCGCGTCGAGCTCCGCGCTCTCGGCGCGCAGATCGGCCAGGACGGGGTTGTCGGGCATGCGTGCTCCTGGTGGTTCAGGCCGGGCGGAAGACGGGCACGGTCTCACTGCCCTCGGCGTGGTCGAAGCCGACCACGAGCGCGAGGCCCGAGGTCACGTCCTCGGGGGCGATGTCGACGATCCTGGCGTACAGCCACGGCCCCTCGGTCACCTCGACCAGCCCGGCGACGATGCGCACGGGCTCGCCGTCGGCGGGGGAGCGGCCGTGCACCACGGTCCAGGTGACCAGCTTCGCGGTGCCGAGCGCGGGAACCCAGGCGAGCCGGGCGCAACTGCAGGCCGAGCAGCTCTCGGCGTTCGGGGCGCTGACCGACGAGCAGTCCTCGCAGCGCCGCAGCAGCAGCTCGCCGCGGGCGGTGCCGTCGTAGAAGGGGGCGGACTCGGCGTCGCGGGCGACCGGGACGATCGGCACTCGGCGTTCCTCTCGTTCGCGGGGTCAGCTGTGCGGGTGGGGGCTGAGGACGAGCGTGGCGTGGTGGGACAGCAGACCGCCGTTCCCGCTGACCAGCACGACGTCGTTGCGCGGCGCCTGCCGCGGCCCGCCGTGCCCGCGCGCCTGGATGATCGCTTCGGACAGCGGCGTCATGCCCCACATGTAGTAGGACGACAGCTGACCGCCACCGGTGTTGACCGCGAGCGAACCACCGGGGGCCAGCGCACCGCTGGCCGCGAACGGACCACCTTCCCCCTTGGCGCAGAACCCGTAGTCCTCCAGGGTCAGCAGCGCGGTGTAGGTGTAGCAGTCGTACAGCTCGGCCACGTCCACGTCGGAGATGTCCAGCCCGGCCATCTTCAGCGCCGCGGGACCGGCTTGGGCCGCACCGCTGACCAGGCCGAACCGGCCGTCTCGGGCGTTCGGGTAGCCCACGTGGGCCTGCGCGAAGCCGAGCACGTGCACCGGGGGCTGGCGCAGCTGGGCGGCGCGGTCCGCGGAGGTGACCACCACGGCGATCCCGCCGTTGCTGACCAGGCAGCAGTCCAGCAGGTGCAGCGGTTCGGCGATCCAGCGGGACGCCTGGTGGTCGGCGATGGTGATCGGCTCGCGCAGCTGCGCCAGCGGGTTCATCGCGGCCCAGGCCCGCTGCGCGACCGCGATCGCGCCGAGCTGCTCGGAGGTGGTGCCGTAGGTCTCCATGTGCCGCCGGGCGGCCAGCGCGTACATGGCGTTGACGCTGGTCAACCCGGCCGCCGGGATCATCCCGGTGAAGCCGGTCGGCGGCCGTCGGCCGGAGTAGGCGGCCGCGCTGCCCTCGCCCTCGCGCAGCGGTGCGTCGGCGAACACGCACACCACCACGTCGGCCATCCCGGCCTGGATCGCCAGCGACGCGTGGGAGACCATCGCACCGGCCGAGGCGCCGAAGGCCTGGATCTCCGACAGCAGGCGCAGGTCCTGGAGCTGCAGCTGGGACTGCAGGTCGACGCCGACCTCGCCGGTGGTGCCGGAATTGGTGAGCAGGCCGTCCACATCGGACAGATCGAGCCCGGCGTCGGCCACCGCGAGCCGCACCGCGTCGGCGGCGAACCGGGCCGCGCTGCGACCGTAGACCTTGCCCATCTCGGTGATGCCCAGCCCGGCGATCACCGGGCGGCGGGCCGCCGAGCCGGTCATCCTGCCTCCCCGCGGTCCGATTTCCGGACCCCGTTCGGTCCGCAATTCGTCCTGCCATCCTGACGTCCGGAACACCGGAATCGCAAGGGGTCGCCCGGCGGATCGCGGACCGGCGTCCACATCGGAGCGGGGAGTCAGCGGAGGTGGCCGTAGACGATCACGTTGTCCTCGTAGCTGCGCTGCGCCTCGTCGAAGGATCCGCCGCAGGTGATCAGGCGGATCTCGGGGCGCGGCACGTCGCCGTAGACGGCCTGGGTGGGGAACCGGTCCTTCGGCGCGGTCTCCACGCGGTCGACCACGTAGGTCACCCGAGAGCCGTCCGCGCGCTCCACGGTGACCGGATCGCCGGGGCGGAGGTCGCGCAGCCGGTAGAAGACGCCCGCCGCGGTGTAGGAGTCGACGTGGCCCAGCACGACGAAGGGGCCGACCTCGCCCGCCCCGGGGCCGAGCCGGAACCAGCCCGCCTGCTCGGGCTTCTCGATCGGGGGAACCTCGGCGGAGCCGTCGGGGTTGAGCCCGAGCGGCACCAGTGTCGACTGGACGCGGATGCCGGGGATGCTGATGGCCAGCGGGCGCGGATCACCCGGGACCGGGCCGGTGGCCTCGGCGCTGGCGGGCGCTGGCGGGGGTGCGGAGCGGGCGTCGACGGGGTGGGGGTCGGCGGCGACCGCGACGGTCATCAGCACGACCGACCACACCAGCAGGATCGCGGTTCGCACGGCGCACCTCCAGCCCGTTCACCTCGTCGACGGCCGGAACGGGTTGGTGGTGCGCACCTCTGGGGCGCGCACCACCGACCCCGTTCGGAATCAGTTGCGCTGCTCGGCGTGGCGACGGCGGTGCAGGTAGGCACCACCGGCGGCCAGCGCGGTGAGCGCCAGCCCGCCCGCGGCCAGCAGCGGGCCGGAGCCGTCGGTCTTCTGCTCCTGCGCCATGGCCCCGCCGCCCGCTTGGACGCCGCCCACCGGCTTCTGCTCGACCTGCGGCCGCTGGGTCGGCATCGGGGCCTGCGGTTTGGCCGTCGGAACCTGGGTCGGCCGGGCCTGCGTCGGGCTCACCGTCGGCCGCTGCTCGGGCCGCTGCTGCTGCGGTTGCTGCTGCTGAGGCGGTGGTGCGACCGGCGGCGGCGCGACCGGCGGCGGCGCGACCTCGGGCGGAGGCGCGACGGCCGGTGGCGGCGCCACCTCCTCGCACTCACCCGGCTTGCAGGGCGGTGGCGGCGGGCATTCCTCCGGCTTGCAGTTCGGCGGAGGCGTGCAGTTGTGGTCCCCCGGTGAGCACTGGCCGTGGTCCGGCTTCTGGTCCTGGTCCTGGTCCTGCGTCTGGTCTTGACCCTGGTCCTGGTCCTGGTCCACGGCGAGCACCGGTGACGGTGCCTGGCCAGGTGCCGCACCGGCGGCCAGTGGGGTCAGGCTGAACGACGCGCCCAGCACAAAGGCGGCGATGCCGCCGATGCGTACAAGCTTTGCGGACACCTGAACCTCCTTTTGATCAGTTGAGTGGGAATTCCTCGCTCAAAATCATTTCCAGATCGCCTCGCGAGATTTGAAAGGAGGCTGTTCGTACGGTAAGCACCCATTTCGCGATCGGCAGCCGCAGGAATACATGATCATACGATCGGGGAGTAGTTGATGTGTCCAATCGGGATTGAACATCACTGATCGTGAACACAAGGTCGAAAACGAGACGATCGCGAGGCGAGTTGTCGACATTTGTCGATCTGAATCGGGTGACATAGTTACGGATCGTCACATCGAGTCTCGAGTGGGGGTGGTTGTTCGCGCGGTCCGGTAGATCGAATTGTGCGGCAATCCCCCTTTGTGGTCACCGGGGGTTCGAATTCGATCAGGCGTGCGCTGATCCAGATCCCCGGGAATTGCGATCAAGGCCCCGGGAAAATGATCGGTCCATTATTTACCGATCTCGACAATCGTCGATCGATCAATTTTCCGGCGGCTGTGTTGATCGCGCACTGTGGACGGTTCAGCGGGCGCGCCGGGAGCCCAGCGCGCGCATCGCGAGCGCGCCGAGCAGCGGACCCGGGGCCAGCACCAGGAAGGCGTAGCGCCAGCCGGTGAGCCCGGCGATCACCGGCACCAGGTTGATCGTGACCACCGTGATCAGGAAGCCGATCGCGGTCTGCGCGGTCAGCGCGGTGCCGATGTAGCGGGCGTCGGCGACCTCGCTGAGCGCGGTGGAGAACACCCCGGAATCCGCGATCACCGCCGCGCCCCAGACCAGGAGCAAGCCGACCAGGAGCGGCCAGGACGCGCCGAAGACCAGCGGCGACAGCACGCAGCACGCGCCGCTGACCACGAGGGCCGCCCCGGCGGCGGGCGCGCGGCCGAAGCGGTCGGCACCCCACCCGGCGAGCAGGCAGCCGACCACCCCGGCGATGCCGATGGCGGCGAAGGACAGGAGCCCGACGGTGCTTTGGGCGCTGCCGGTGCTGGCGCCGACGAACGCCGGGAGCCAGGTCCACAGGGCGTAGAGCTCCCACATGTGCCCGAAGTAGCCGAGGTTGGCCAGCCGCGGCCCGCGCTCGCGGAACATCTCCAGCGCGTACCTGGGCCGGTGGTGCGCGGCACCGCCCGACAGGTGCGGTCCCGGCCGGACCAGGGCTGCCGCCAGCACCGCGGCCGCGACGCCGATGGCCGCCGCGGTGAGGAGCACGCCCTGCCAGGCGAGCGTGCCGAGCCCGTTGATCAGGTGCGGCAGCGCGGACCCGGCGGTGAGCGCGCCGATGAGGACGCCGAGCGCGAGCCCGCGGCCGGTCGAACCGAACCAGGAGGCCATCAGCTTCATCCCCACCGGGTAGACCCCGGCCAGGAAGAACCCGGTGCACAACCGGCACAGCACCGCGGGCCAGAACCCGTCGGCGAGCAGCGGGACCGCTGCGGTCGCGGCGGCCGCGCCGAGCGCGGAGAGCGCGGCGACGCGCTGCGGCGGGAACCGGTCGGGCAGGTTGAGCGCGGCCGAGGTGACCGCCCCCAGCACGAAGCCCACCTGCACCGACGCGGTGAGCCAGACGGCCTGCAGATCGCTGATGTGCCAGGCCGCGCGCAGGCCGGGCACGACCGCGGAGGCGGAGAACCACATCGCCATCGCCAGCACCTGCATCGCGGCGATGAGCCCGAGCTGGACGTACCGGTTGCTGCTCGTCATGGACGTCCCAGTTGCTCCTCGTGCCCGTCGCGCCAGGTCGGCGCCGGGAGAAACTACCCGCGCGATCCGGCCGCGGTCCAGGTGGCGCTGGCCACGCGGGCTACTGCTGGGCCCGGAAGCCCTGGGTCCCGGTCACCAGGCGGACGTCGCGCAGCGACGAGTGGGTGCGCAGGTACTCCAGCTCGCGCGCGAGGTCGCCCGCGCCGTTGCTGCCGAAGTCCGGCGAGACGTTCAGCGTGGCCAGGACGCCGACCGCGCGTCCTGCGGAGTCGAGCACCGCGCTGCCGGAATCGCCGGGGACGCCCGGCATCGAGGTGCGGATGGTGTGGTTCCAGCCCCCGCCGCTGTCGCCGAGCGATCGGCCCCGCTTGGCGTTGAGGTCGGCGGGACCGGTGCGCAGCTGCGCGCTGCCGTAGGTCACGACCTCGTCGCCCTCCTGGAGGCCCGCGGTGTTCAGCCCGGTCGGCCCGCCCCAGCTCGGCAGGCTCGGGTTGACCTTCGCGACGTCCGCCCGATCCAGCTCGACCAGCGCGAAGTCGTTGTGCGCGCAGGCGTTGGCGTCGGTCTCCCCGGCGGCCTGCATGGCCAGCCACGAGCTGTAGGCCAGCACGCCCTCCCGGCTCGCCCCGGTCACGCGGACCTTGGTGCCGACGGGCATCGACGGGGTGGTGCAGCCGTTGGTCTGCCCCTCGGTGCCGGTGGTCGCGCAGTGCGCGGCCTGCCCGAGGTAGACCTTCGACCCGCTCTCGAAGACGAAGTTCGAGGTGCACTGGGCGGAGCCGGTCGCGGTCCGCACCCCCGGGTGCACCGCCGCGGTGGACGCGGCCGCCCACTCCGGTCCGGCGGAGGCGGTCCCGGCGGTCAGGACGAGCACGCCGAGCAGCGGTGTCACCAGCGTCTTCGCGATCACGGCGTCCTCCCGGAGCAGATCGGTCCGGGCTGCGCGGCCCGGGGGCGACGTGACCCGACTGGTAGCACACCCCTCACCCCGCGGCGATGCGGATCTGAGCTGCGGTTCCGGGAGGGGCTGGTGTGGTGCGCGAGCTAGTCGTCCGCCCGGGACGCGGTGTCGCGCGGGTGCGGGCGCGGGGTCAGGACCGCTTCGACGGGCTGGTCGGAGTTGGCGGCCCGGACCGCCTCGGCGACCAGCTCGTGGTCGGGGGACAGGGTGCAGACCGGGTCGGTGCGGCTCGCGTCGCCGGTGAGCAGGAACGCCTGGCAGCGGCAGCCGCCGAAGTCCACGTCCCGGCGGGCGCAGCTGCGGCACGGTTCGCCCATCCAGTCGGTGCCGCGGAAGCGCTGGAACACCGGGGATTCCGACCAGATCCAGGACAGCGGGTGCTCCTGCACGTTGGCGCGCGGCAGCGGCAGTTCCTGCGCGGCGGGGCAGGGGAGCACGTCGCCGTTCGGCGCGACCGTGAGCTGCCGGTGGCCCCAGCCGCCCATGCAGGGCTTGGGGGGCTGGCCGTAGTAGTCGGGCAGGACGTAGATGATCTCCATCCGCCCGGCCAGCCGCTCGCGCGCGGCGCGCACCACCACCTCCGCCCGGTCCAGCTGCTCCCGGCTGGGCAGCAGGGCGTCGCGGTTGCGCCGCGCCCAGCCGTAGTACTGGGTGTTGGCCAGCTCGATGCGGTCGGCACCGAGGCGTTCGGCCAGGGCGAGGACGTCGGCGATGCCGTCGATGTTCAGCCGGTGCAGCACCACGTTCAGCGTCAACGGCCAGCCCAGTTCCTTCACCAGGTGCGCGCCCGCGATCTTGCGCTGGAAGGACGTGGTGCCCGCGATGCGGTCCGAGGCACCCGCTTCGTGGGCCTGGAGGCTGATCTGGACGTGGTCGAGCCCGGCGGCCCGCAGCTGCTCGGCCCGCTGCGCGGACAGGCCCAGGGCGCTGGTGATGAGGTTGGTGTACATGCCGAGGTCGTGGGCGCTGCGCACGATGTCCACCACGTCGCGGCGCTGCAGCGGTTCGCCACCGGACAGGTGCAGCTGCAGCACGCCCAGCTCGCGGGCCTCGGCCAGCACCCGCTGCCACTGCCCGGTGTCCAGCTCGTCCCGGTAGGCGGCCATGTCGAGCGGGTTGGAGCAGTACGGGCAGTGCAGCGGGCAGGCGTAGGTGAGCTCGGCGAGCAGGCCGAACGGACTAGGCATCCCGGACCTCCAGGTACCGCTTTCCGACCAGGCGGGCGAGGAACTGCGCCACCTCGTCGGGCGGCACGTGCTCGTAGCGCCCGCGCAGCTCCTCGACGATCTCGGCGACGCTGCGCCGCCCGTCGCACAGTTCGAGGACCGCCGCGCCGGTCGGGTTGAGCACCGACACCGCTTCCGGTGCCAGCAGCAGGTGCTGCTCGCGCACGCGGTCGAAGGTCACGCGCACGTGCGGGGTCAGCTCCGGGCGGCTGGACTCGTCCATCACACCTGCTCTGGATAGGCCTGGTCGATGGCGTCGAGGACGCTCCAGAGCACGTCGCACTTGAACGACAGCGCGTCCACCGCGCGAGCCTGCTCCTCGGCGGTGCGGCAGTGCTCGGTCACCACTTCCATCGCGTGCTCGGCGTCGCGCGGGGCCTGGGTGAGGCGAGCCCGGAAGTAGGCCAGACCGTCGCGGTCGATCCACGGGTAGTGGCGCTCGAAGGCCGCCAGGCGCTCGGCCATCAGGTCCGGGGCGAACAGCTCGGTCAGCGACGAGGCCACCGCCTCGACCCACGGACGGGTGCGGGCGAAGTTCACGTAGGCGTCGACGGCGAAGCGGACCCCGGGCACCACGTGCCGCTCGTCGAGCACCTCGGCGCGGGTCAGCCCGACCGCCTCGGACAGCCGCAGCCAGGCCTCGATGCCGCCGTCCTCGCCCGCCGCGCCGTCGTGGTCGAGGATGCGCTGGACCCACCTCCGGCGGACCTCCCGGTCCGGGCAGTTGGCCAGGATCGCGGCGTCCTTGCGGGGGATGTTCTCCTGGTAGTAGAAGCGGTTGGCCACCCAGCCCCGGATCTGCCGCGGGTCGAGCCGCCCCTCGTTCATCCGCACGTGGAACGGGTGCTGGTGGTGGTATCGCTGCGACTGGGCCCGCAACGCCGCGGTGAAGCTGTCGGTGAGCGCGGTCACGATGTCAACCGCACCTCCAATCCGTCGTTCGCCACTTCGACGCCGTGCTGCTCGACGGTGCGCCGCTCGGGCGAGTCGTCGAGCAGGACCGGGTTGGTGTTGTTGATGTGAACGTAGATCTTGCGCTCGGCGGGCAGCGCGGCCAGCCGCCGCAGGCTGCCGTCCGGACCGGAGATGGGCAGGTGGCCCATGTCCCGCGAGGTCTTCCCGGCCAGCCCGAGCCGGATCATCTCGTCGTCGTGCCAGCAGGTCCCGTCGACCAGCAGGCAGTCGCCGTCCGCCAGCTCGGCCAGCACCGCCGGGGTGAGCTCCTGCACGCCGGGCAGGTACACCGCGGTGCGGCCGGTGGTCTCGTCGGTCAACCGGTAGCCGACCACCCGGCCGTGCTCCCGGCCGGGGCCGAACCGGTTGCGCTTGCTGGTCGGCACGTCGAAGGCCCGGTAGGACAACCCGCCGCCCAGCGGTGTGTCCGCGCCGGGCACGACCTCCCGCCAGGTCACCGCGCAGTAGGCCTCCAGGGTGCACAGGATCGCCGTTGCGCGGCAGAGGGTTTCCCGCACCGCGGCGGTGGCGTGCAGCTCGACGGACTTCGCCTCGCGGAGCAGCAGCAGGCCGAGGGTGTGGTCCAGCTCGGCATCGGTGAGCAGCACCGCCTGCAGCGGCGTGGCCCGCCCCGCACCCGGGCGCAGCGCGGGGAAGGACTCGACCTGGGTGCGGATGTCCGGCGAGGCGTTGAACAGGAACCACCGCTGGCGGTCAGCGCTCACCGCGATCGACGACTGGGTGCGGGGCAGCGCGGGGCGAGCACCCGTGCGCACCGCGCGGCAGTTCGGGCAGCCGCAGTTCCACTGCGGAAAACCGCCACCGGCCGCCGAACCGAGCACCCGCAACCACATTCCGACGCTCCTCGCTGGAAGTCCGGGCGGGCACCGGACCGCGCAGCCGGCACCCGCGGTGCAGTCGCTAGTCCTCCATCTGCGCCACGTACATCGTCACTTCGGCGGCGCAGCCGACGTCTTCGAAGTCCGGTGTCTCCCAGGCGACGAGCTCCGGGCGCGCAGCAGCGGATTCCATCATCAGACCCCTTTCTCTCTGCCGAATTCCGGCCGAGCGACCTCGGTCCGGACGTGCGAAGGTGAACAGGGCGTCCCCGCGGGGTGTACCGACCATAACGGGCGAGCGGCCCCCGCCCCAGATTCCCCACCCGACTGGCTCAGCGGGCCGACGCGCGCCCGGAACGGTCCCTGCCGCCGGTGAACGCGGTTCTCAGCACGTCACCGCAGTTAGTTGTCCATTGTGGATGATTGGGCCTGCCGCTCGAACTGCTCCGCGGTGGTGATGCCGCGGTCCAGCACGGCCCGGTACACCTCGTAGCCGGGAACCCCGGGCAGCGCGGACTTGATGCGCAGGATCGCGCGGCGGTGGTCGTCGGTGAGCCGCGGGGGCAGGGTGCGCAGGTGCTCGAGGTCGGGCTGGCGGTCCGGCTCGTCGACGAACCAGATGTCCAGCGTCCACTCCTGCCCGCTCGGGCAGCGGTACTCGACGCCGAGGTAGAGGCCGTCGGGATAGCGCGGATCGGTGTTCCAGCACCCGGTGTCGTCGCGGAAGCGGACCTGGCGAACCCGGTCGTGGACGGCGAGTTCGGCGCCGACCCCGGCCACGGCCGACTTCGCGGCCGGGTCCAGCCGCGGGCAGATCACCGTGATGTCCAGGTCCCGGCGCACCATCAGCCCCAGCGCGGCGCTGCCCACCCGCACCGGTTCGCCCAGCGCGCCCAGCAGTTCGCCGAGCCGGAGATCGGTGTGCACGAGGTCGGCCTCGGTCTGGAGTTCGCGCTGGCGCGCCAGCGGGTCTGCGGAGTCCATCTTGGGTGATTCTGCCACCGCGCAGATCCGGCCCGCTGCGCGCCGTCGGCGAGAAGTCGCCAGCGGTGTTCCGGCATTTCCGGCGGTGTGCGTAGGGTCGGGCTGATCTTCGCGCGCCGACCGGGAGGTGCTGTCGACATGGCTGCTGCGCGGCGGAAATCGACCAGCGGATTCGCCGCGCGGGCGCTGGTCGGCGCATCGGTGCTGGTGTTCGCGCTGCCACCGGGATCGGCGTTGGCCGAACCGCCGGAGGCGCTGCCGGGCTCCGCCCCGGAGGCCGACCTCAAGTGGCAGCCCGCGTTCGACTACGACGGGGACGGCTGCTACCCGACCCCGGCGATCGGACCGGACGGCGCGGTGGCCGAAGGGCTCAAGCCGTCCGGCTCGCTCAGCGGCGACTGCCACGACGAGTCCGACCTGGACAACACCAACTCCTACTCCCGCGCCGAGTGCGATCCGAGCGGCTGGTGCGCCTACCTCTACGACCTGTACTTCGAGAAGGACCAGGCGCTCGACGGGGTGGACGACATCTTCGGGCACCGGCACGACATCGAGCACGTCGTGGTGTGGGTGCACCAGGACCGGGCGGAGTACGTCTCCACCTCCGCGCACGGCGACTACTCGACCCGCCCCGCCGACGAGGTGTCCTGGGAGGGCACCCACCCGAAGATCGTCTACCACAAGGACGGGGCCAGCACGCACGCCTTCCGCTTCGCCAACCCCGACGAGCAGCCGGAGAACCACCGCGGGACCTGGCAGTACCCGACGCTCGTGGGCTGGGAGAACTACCCGGCGGGCATCCGGGACAAGCTGACCTCGGCCGACTTCGGAAAGGCCAGCCTGGCGATCTCCGACGGCGCCTTCGCGGACAACCTGGCCAAGGCCAAGCCGGAGGGCATCCCGTTCGACCCGCACAGCTGACCCCGCCCGGCGGATGCCCGGTTGTTGCCCTGGTCCTCCCGCGCGGCCGTCCGGTTGACTGCGGAGCAGCCGGACACCGAGGAGGGAGACCGTGGCGGTCAGCGAGGCCGGGGTGCGGGCGGAGGTCGCGCACGTCGTGTGGGACTGGAACGGGACGTTGTTCGACGACGCCGACGCGCTGATCCAGTCCACCATCGAGGCGTTCGAGGTGACCGGGCTGCCACCGGTCACCGTCGAGCAGTACCGCAGGCAGCACACCCAACCGATCGACCTGTTCTACGACCGGCTCTTCGGCGCCCCGGTGCCCCCGGACCTGCGGAGCGCGCTGCACGCGGCGTTCCACGAGGCCTACTCGCGGCGCAGGCCGACGTTGTCGCTGGCGGCGGAAGCCCGCGAGGTGCTGGGCGCGATCGCCGCGCGGGGGCTGTCGCAGTCGCTGCTGTCGATGCACCCGCACGACCGCTTGACCTCGCTGGTCGACGGATTCGGCATCACCGGGCACTTCGCGCGCATCGACGGCCAGCGCGGCCCGGACCGCGGTTTCAAGCGCGCGCACCTGGCCGAGCACCTGTCGCAGCTGCGACTGGCGGGTGACGTCGTGCTGCTGATCGGCGACAGCGTCGACGATGCGGTCGCGGCCAAGGAAGTCGGAACGCGGTGCGTGCTCTACGCCAGCGGTCTGCACGCGACCGAAGTCCTGGCGGAGCAGGGCGTCCCGGTCGTCACGTCCTTGCGCGCGGCGATCGAGCACGCGACGGGGGAGAGCCGGTGAGCGCGGGCGCGGAGGTGAGCGCGAGCCAGGGCTCGGTCGTGGCGGTCCTGCGATCCCGTTACGTGCCAAGGCTCCTGTCGGCCTCGCTGATCGGTCGGTTGCCGACCGGCATGGCGCCGCTGGCGATCCTGCTGACCGTCCGCGAGCACGGCGGCGACTACCGCTTGGCCGGTCTGCTCGCCGCCCTGTACGCCGGGAGCGCCGCGGTGTGCGGACCGGTGCTGGGGCGGCTGATCGACCGGACCCGCCAGGCCCCGGTGCTGCTGGCCAGCGCGGCGACCTCGACCGCGGCGTTCCTGGTGCTGGGCCTGGTCGACCCGGTGCGCTCGGTGGCGGTCGGGGCGGTCGCCGCCGTGGTCGCGGGCGCGGCGACTCCGCAGCTGGAACCGTGCCTGCGGGTGCTCTGGGAGCACGTCGTGGTGGGCGAGCACCACGTCCGTGCGGCGTTCTCGCTGGACGCGGCCACGCAAGAGCTGATCTTCGTGTGCGGGCCGCTGGTGGTCCTCGGTGCGACCGCCTTCGGCGGGCCGTCCGCGGGCCTGATCGCGGCGGCCGCGGTGGGACTGCTCGGCGCGGTGTGGTTCGCCACCGCCCGCCCGGCGCGGGCCTGGCGAGGTACGCGCGTGGAGCGGCACTGGGCGGGACCGCTGCGCGGTGCGGGTGTTCTCCGGTTGTTCGCCGCGCTGGTGTGTGTCGGCGCCACCATCGGCGCTTTCACCGTGGGCATCACGGGATACGCCGAGGTGGCGGGGAATCCGTCAGCGGCTGGCTGGCTGATCGCGCTCAACGCGGCCGGTGCGCTGGTCGGCGGGCTCGCCTACACCGCGGTCCCCGTCGCGCACCGCGAGGACCGCCGACTGCTGTTGCTGCTGGCCCTGCTCGCGCTCGGGTACCTGCCGCTGGTGCTGGTGCTGAACATCCCGGTGATGGCGGTGTTCGCGCTCCTGAGCGGCTGCGCGCTGCCCGCGGTGCTGGCGTCGGCCTTCGCCCTGATCGCGCGCATGGCCCCGGAAGGCACGCTGACCGAAGCGCACGCCTGGATGATCACCTCGTTCGGCGTCGGCAACGCCCTGGGATCCGCTGCGGCGGGCACGCTGCTGGATCTGGTCTCGCCCGCCGCGGCGTTCAGCCTGGCCACGGCGGCGGCCTGCGCCAGCACGGCCCTCGCCCTCCGCAGACTGCTCACCTAGTACTGCTCGGGCAGCTCGAACCCGCGCTGGCGCATGACCTCGCGGAGCCGGTCGGGGTAGTCGGTGATGATCCCGTCGACGCCGTCGTCGATCAGCTTGTGCATGGTCGCTTCGTCGTCGACGGTCCAGGGGATGACCGCGATCCACGCCCGGTGCGCGCGCTTGACCAGCTGCTTGGTCGTGTACGGCCGGTAGTCCGGATCCGTGACCTCGCCGTCCTGGGGGTCTCCGTGCACCGGGGAGAGGCCGTCGGCGCCGAAGGAGGCGACGGCGGCGACGAGGTCACCGCCGAAGTCGTCGATGTCGATGCCGCCCAGCCACGGAGAGGCGCCGGGGCGGCCCGGCTGCAGGAACTGGTCGCCGTTGGTCAGCGCGACGATGGGCAGCTCCGGGGCGACTTCCCGCATGCGCATCAGCGCGCCCCAGTCGAAGCTCTGGATCGAGACGCGGTCGGCGAGGCCCGATTCGCGCACCTGGCGGGCCACGATCTGCACGAACTCCTCGCGGGGAGCGGTTTCCTGGGGCGCTGCGGCCTCGACCTTCGTCTCGACGTTGAGCCGCACGTCGTCGGCGTCACGCTCCTCGACCAGGTCGAACACCTCGGTCAGCAGCGGCATGCGGGCACCCGGGCTGGGGCGCTGCGCCGGGTGCTGCGGCAGGGTCTGGGATCCGCAGTCGAGGGTGCGCACCTGCGCCAGGGTCAGGTCGACGACGTACTTGCCGACGTAGGGGAACTCCGGGTCCCCGGGGAAGGCCGGTGCGGTGTCGAGGCACTTCGCGCCCGAGATCTTCCGGTCGTGGGTGACCACGGCGTGGTGGTCCTCGGTGATCTGGACGTCGAGCTCCAGCGTGCTCACCCCTACCGCGAGCCCGTTGGAGAACGAGTCGAGCGTGCTCTCCACGACCAGCCCGAGCCCGCCCCGGTGGGCCTGCAGGTCGAAACCACCAGGGCCGTAGTGGTCGCCCGGATCGGCGAACGCGGTTGGGACGGTCAACGCCGTGGTGCAGCACGTGGTCACCAACGCGACCACGATGCGTCGCAGCGACATGGGGCTCCTTCGCGCAAGCGGGCAACTGCGGGTGCGCAGACGCTAGCGGGCCGACCTTTCGAGAACCTGTCGCCCACGCTGCGCCCGGGCTAGCGGACCGTGACGACCGCGAACCCGGATCGCCGGTCAGCGTTCGCGGTGGAGGGCGCGGCTGATGCCCGCGGCGACCGTGGTGGCGAGGGTCCAGCCCGCGGCCACCAGGGCCACCGTGACCCACTGGGAGACGCCGCGGGCCTGCCACATGTCGTCGTGGCCGAGGCTCACCACCGGCAGCATCTGGTCCAACGTGTACAGCAGCGGGTTCCACACCGGGCGGTCCTGCTCGTTGACCGGGATCAGCGGGTGGAAGCTGAACCAGGCGGTGCCCACCACCGCGAACGCGACCAGCCACCCCACCGCCCGCATCGGCCGGTACCCGTAGCCGACGGTGGCCCGCTGCAGCCAGCTCCACAGCTGGACCGGCCAGCGCAGCCCGGGGCGCGCGGTGCGGGCGATCGCCGCGTAGCGGTGCCGCTGCTTCTCGATCAGCACCGAGACCGCGTGCTCCTCCAGCCCGTTGCTGCGGAAGACCTCGGCGAGCTGGTCGTAGGGGCCCGGCTGGTAGGCGCCGTCGGCGGTGGCGCGCAGCCAGCCCAGGCGCTGGCGCACCCGCTGCTGGTCGTCGAGCTCGAAGGGCTCCGCGAAGTTCTGGTAGGAGAAGTCCTCGCAGTCCACCCCGCGGCTGGACTCCCACACCGCCGAGTTGTCGGCGAGCAGCTCGCACTGCGCCTGCCGCAACGTGACCCGGCCGCGCGGCGGGGTCCGCGGCAGCAGAGTGAGCTCCTGGGTCTGCACCCCGGAGGCGTTGAACGCGGTCCGCGACGCACCATCGCCGAGCTCGCAGCCCGAGAAGTTGACGTGCCGCCCGATCTGCGACCACCGAAGCTGCACGGTCCCCTCGGCGAGGAACGCCTGCTCGCCCTCCGCGCAGATCAGGTCGCGCTCGATGCGCGCCGCGCGCAGGTCCAGCGACGGCTTGTAGGTGTTGCGGTGGTGGTGCCAGGCGGGCTTGGTCAGCTGCGCGCCGCGCAGGTCGATGTTCGCGCCGATCTGCGCGCCCGGCAGCTGCAGCGAGCCGACGACCTCGGCGGCCCGGAGCTCCAGGTTGCTGCCCACCGAGAGCCTGCTGCCCACCAGGACGTCGGTGCGCGGCCCGGTCAGCTGCGCCCGGGTGAGCTGGATGCTGCCGCCGACCTGGACGTCGGTCATCCGCCACTGCCCGCGCACCGCGACGGCCCCCGCGTCGAGGTTGCCGGACACCCGCGCCCCGTCCAGGTTCACCGCGCGCACCGGCTGCAGCACCGACTCGGCGGGGGAGCGCAGCCAGCCCACGTCCACGGCGGCCCCGGCCATCCGCAGGTTTCCGCCCACGACGGCGCTGACCAGGCGCAGCGTGCCGCCGCTGCGGAAGTCCTGGTCGAGCTGCACGTCCCCGCGGATCTCGCAGCGGTCGGCGATCAGCGACGCGGTGGGGTCGTCGTGGTCGGAGTCGCCGCGCCGCGGCGGTCGGGCACCGGGTTCCAGCACGGCGTCCCGCAATCGCAGGTCGCCGGAGATCTGCGCGCTGGGCAGGCGCAGCGTGCCAGCGGCGGTGAACGCCCGGCCGGTCGCCGGGTCGACGTCCAGCCGCAGCGAGCCGCCGATGCGGATGCCGGTGGCGTTGATCGCGTTCCGGCCGCGGTTGCGCAGCGCACCGCCGGACAGCGTCAGGTTGCCGCCGATCTTGGCGCCGGGGATGCGGATCTCACCGGCGGTCCGCAACCGGATCCCGAGCAGCGCGCCGGAGACCGCCAGGCGGTCGGCGTAGACGCAGCGCTGCCCGGGATTGCGCAGTTCGCTGTCGTTGAGCAGCAGCGAGCCGCCGAGGTCGGCGTCGGCCAGGTCGAGGATGCCGCCGACGCTGGCGCAGTCGCGCAGCACCACGTCGTTGCCGACCGCGAGGTTGCGCGCGTGCAGGCCCGGGAACCGGCAGCTCCACAGCACCAGCCCGGCCAGCCTGGCCTGCCGCAGGTCGGGCGCGTTCTCGAAGCGGCAGCCGACGAACTCCAGCAGGTGGGGGAGATCCACGTTGCGCAGGTCCAGCTGCCCGGTGATCGAGGCGTGCTCCACGACGATCACCAGCGGCTGCGCGCCGCGCCGGGCGAACAGCCGCCCGCCCTCCTCCAGCGACTCGATCAGCCGGGACGCGAGGTACTCGCCGCGGATCTCCTGCTCGGCACCGGGAACGCCCGCGGGCTGCACCTGGTCGGCGGTCGACTCCGCCGTCCTGCCCTGCGCCAGCAGCTCGTCGAACCGGCGCTCGGCGTCGGTCAGCGGTTCTGCGGTGTTCCTCGCCCAGCCAGTCAATGTTCGTCCCGTCGACCACGAACCCACCGCACCCACCGTAGTGGACCGGCGACCCGGCGGAGGCGCGTTTCACCCGGCACGCGCAACGACGTGCCGCCGCCGGGGCGGTGGCACGTCGTTGCGGGATCAGGCGCGGCCGGGCGGATCCGCCGGCTCGTCGGACCAGGACGGCGGCGTGATGGTCGCCGTGAACGTGATGCCCGGCGCCGACGGGGTGCTGTCCTCGCCGGACACCGGGATGCTGCCGGACATCGAGGTGTTGCCAGCCGTCGGCAGCGCGCTCGACGCCGGTGTCCTTCCCGAGGCGGGGAACGTGCTCGATGTTGCTGTGCTGCCCGAGGTGGGCAGCGAGCCCGACGTCGGCGTGGTGCCCGAGGTCGGCCCGGTGCTCGACGTTCCGGTCGACTGCTGCACCAGCTCGCTGATCGCGGAGATCGAGTCGGTGAGGGCGCTGACCGCCTTCGTCGTCGTCGCCACGTGCTGCATCAGGTTCTGGGCGCTGGAGAGCAGCTGCTGCATGACCGCCACGATCCGCCCGCCGTACTCGGCCGCGACCTGCACCGCCTGCGGGATCGCAGCCGCCACGCTGGCGCCGAAGGTCGCCGCCGCGGCGGCCATCGCCTGGTTGAGGATCATGATGATCTTGCCGGTGGCTTCGGAGACCAGCGCCGTGACCTCCTGCAGCGCCTTCGCGGCTGCTTCGCCCGCGCCGGTCGCCGCTTCGGCCAGCGCCACGCTCGCGTCGCCGAGCCCGGCGATGCCGTCCACCAGCTCCGCCCCGGTCTTGAGGTACCCGGCCGCGGCCTCGCCGGACCACCCGCTGGTCTCCGGGCCGACCGACCGCTGGTAGGAGTCGGCGATCGCGGAGACGTTGCGCCCGGTGTCCTGGAAGCCCTGCGAACCGGCGGAGATCGTGCTGGGGTCGCCCGCCAGCTGCTGCAGCGGTTCGTCGAGGAACGACACCGACGCGGTGATGAAGCCGAACCCGGAGTCCGACAGCGCCGACAGCGGGCTGCTCGGCTCGCCGGGGGAGGCCGCCCCGGGGTTGCCGCCGCTGAGGCCGCCAGCCAGCCAGCCGCGGTCGCGGACCGCCGCGATCGTCGACTTCAGCTGTTCGAGCTCCTCCGGTCGCGTCGCGCCGATCGTGATCTGCACCGTCATCGCGAGTCCTCCCGGAGCAGCCGCACCGCGTTGTCGTCGTCGGTGCGCTCGTAGTCCTCGGCGGTTTGCACCAGCGCCGAGCTGACCGCCTCCACCGCGGACGAGGCCTGGGCGATGGCCTGCCCGGTCTGGGCCATGGCCGAGCCGAGCCCGGCGGTGAGGAACTGCAGGAACGTGCCGAGCGAGTTCTCCGCCGGGCCCTCCGGCACCGCACCGGCCGCGTCGGAGAGCCCGCTGGCGAGTCCGCCGACGGTGCTGGCGTGCGCCCGGATCTGGGCGGGATCGACCTGCAGGTCCATCAGACGATCACCACCGGGTTGGCGAAGTAGTCGTCGTCATCGTCGTCGGCCCGGCGGGGACCGGTCGCGACCCCGGCGGCGGGCGGCATGTTCTCCTTGACGAAGTCCAGCGCCGGGCCGTCGCCGACGTACTCGGTCATGATCTCCACGACCTGCGCCCCGACGGTGCGCTGCGCTTCCTGCGCGGTCGCCAGGATGAGCTGCGCCAGCTGCTCGGCCTCCATCGCCCGGGCCGCGGGCGTGAGCCGGATGTCCTCCATCGCGCCGCTGGGTCCGACCTGGACGGTGATCTCCCCGCGCGGCGAGGTCGCCGTCCCGCTCATCTGGCGCAGGCTCTCGGTCGCGGCCTTGGCGTCCGCCGCGGCCCGCGCGAGCCGCTCGTCGTACCCGGCCAGCCACTGCGCTGCTGATTCCACCTGATAATCCTCCGAAGTGTCCGCGCCGCTCACCGCGGCTCGCGGGCGATCCTGGCCAGGTCCTCGACCGCGAACCGCACGTCGTTCTGCCGCATCGGGTTGATGCTCACCCAGCCGTGCTTGGCCGGGACCACCCGCACCCGCCCGCGCGGACCGTCCAACCAGGACAGCTCGGTCCCGGCCCGGGTGCTCCCGCCTCCGTCGCGCCGGGTCGCCCCGACCTGCCCGCGCCCGGTCAGCACCGGCAGCAGCCCGGCGAGCTGGTCCAGCGCGCCCGGGTCGCCGCCGCAGTCGCGGACCAGCTCGCGCAGCCGCTGCTCCTTCTCCCGGTCGTCCTCGATCTCGCCGACCAGCTGGGCAGCGGTGGCCACCGCGCGCTCGGGCAGCGTGATCGGCATCGTCCGGGCCGGTGGCACGTCGGGCACCAGGGCGAGCAGCTCGTCGGTGAGCGAGTCCGCCGGGACCCGGTGGATCCGCACCGGCTGCGCCGGATCGCCGTCCAGCGGCTGCACGCAGATCAGCGCCCACGACCGGTAGACGACGGCCACCACCGCCGTCGCCCCCGATTCGCCGACCAGCACCAGGTCGACCGTCCCGCGGTGCTGGCGCAGGGCGGTGACCAGCTCCGCGGCGGCCCCGGCCGGTCCGTCCTCGTCGGCGAACCCGCGCAGCCGGAGCGTGTGCCCGGCAGTGGCCAGCAGCACCTCGCGCTCCCCGGCGATGCGGCCGAAGGACGGCACGCGCAGCGGGAACGGCATCGGCACCCCGGCGTGCGTGGCCAGCAGGTCCAGCTCGACCTGTCCGAAGTGGATGGGCGCGGGGGTGCGCCGCGCCGCCGCCGCGGTCATGCCCGGTCCCCGCCGGTGTTGCGCAACGCCTGCGCGGCGTCGTCGTCGGTGGCCAGGTAGCCGGTGACGGTTTCGCCCAGCGCGGTGCGGAAGTTGTTCAGCTCGGTGTCGGCCGCGCTGATCTCGCCGCTGAGCCCGGACCGGCCCCCGGCCTCGCGCAGCCGCATCGCCAGGTGGATCGCCGGTGGCGCGGTGCCCAGCTGCGGCAGCCGCTCGGCCAGCCGACCGGCCGAACCGGCCAGCCCGGTGGTGCGCTCGCGGAGCCCGGAGAGCGCTTCGACCTGCGCGGAAAGTCCCTGCGGGGCGACCTGGTAGCCGTGCCCCGCCGCTGCTTCGGAAGTCAACGTTCGCTCCTGTGTCAGCCGATGACCGGGGCGCTGGCCGGTCGGTCGTCGTCGAAGAGTTTCTGGTCGATGGTGGGCAGGCGGTTCTCGTGCACCTGCTCGTCGTCCTCCTGGCCGCGCCGCGCCCCGGCCCCGGGCATCATGCCGCCGCTGCCCGCGCCGCGTCCGGCAAGTGCGCCGAGGCCACCGGAGCGCGCCAGAGCCGCGTCCAGCGCGCCGACGCCGCTGCGCGGTCCGGCCCCCAGCTGGTCCGCGCCGACCAAGCGGCCCCAGGGCACGCCACCGCTGCCGCTGCCGCCCGCACCTCCGCCGAAACCGGCGGCGACGGTCGACGCGGGCGAGTTGAACGCGGCGGCTTCGGTGGAGCCGGGAGGCGCGATCGCCTGGCTGCTGTTGCGCAGGCTCGCCTCGTACTGCTGCATGACGTGCACCGCCTCGGCCTTCTTCTGCGCGGCGGCGACGTTGGACAGGAACAGGCTGCCGCCGCCCGCGGCCACCGCGCCGATGGCGGCGCCCATCGCGGCACCGGGGCCAGCGCCGACACCACCGGCACCCGCACCGACGATCCCGCCGATGACCGCACCGGCTCCGGCTCCGGCGACCGCGCTGGACAGCGCCGCCCCGGTCGGGTCGCCCGGCGGCGGGGGCATCGTGTTGCGCGCCACCGCGAGCGCGTCGCCCGCCTCCTGGGTCGCGCCCTGCACGGTGCTCGCGCGGTCGCTGATCCCGGAGGTGCGCTCGCCGAGCTCGCCGAGCTGGGTCGAGGCCAGCCCGGCGGACTCGCTGCTCCAGTTCGCCTGCATGGCGGTGCGCTGCTGCCGCATGGATTCCGCGTGGTCGGCCAGCTCGGTGCTGTGCTGCCCCCACTCGGCGGCCATCGAGCTGACCTCGCCGACGTCGGCGTGCTGCCACAGCATCTGGTAGAGCTCTTCGTGCGAGTAGGCGTTCCAGTTGGTGCCGTCGGGCGGGATCGGCGATCCGAAGTAGCCCTCCCAGACGTTGCGCAGGGCGTCCACGACCGGCACCATCAGCGCTCCGGCGGGACCGGCCTGCGCCAGCGCGGAGGTGGCGGCAGCGGCCAGGTCCTGCACCCCGGCCGATGCCGTGTCGATCAGGTTCGCTTCGTCGCTCATCTGCGGTTTTCTGCCTCCCAGAGCGGCGCACCCCCGAGATGCGCCGACCAACGAGTTGTGCGGGGGCGCGGTGCTGCGGGCCGGAGGGCCCGGCAGGTGCCCGCTTCCCCCAGGAGCGGACACCCGCCCAAGATCACCAGAACAGCGGTCGCGAATCATCCGCAACATTGCTGATGTTTCGGTGAAACCGCGCTGACCTGCGAAGATCGAAATCGGCGACGGGATGAAACGGGCGAAACGCCGCCCTTGCGGACGGCTGATCGAGTGGCGAGGTCATCGCCCTACGTATGACGGGCCGCTGTCGGAGCCCGCTCAGGTGCGGCGGTCGAAGCCGAGGACGATCTCGACGCGGGAGGCGTAGCCGAGCTTGGCGAGGATCTTCGACACGTGGGAGTCGACCGTGCGGACCGACACGATCAGCCGCTCGGCGACCTCCCGGTTGGTCAGGCCCTGCGCGACCAGTTCGGCGACGCGGTGCTCGGCCGCGGTGAGGCTGTCCCAGCCGTGCTTGGGCCTGCGGCGTGGTCCGGTCGCTCCGCGGCGGACGCCGAAGGCGCGCAGCTCGGCGTCGGCGCGCTGGATCTCGCCGGTGGCGGTCAGCGCCGTATAGCGCTCGATCGCGGTCCGGTAGGCGGCTCGGGCGTCGGCCGACCTGCCGGAAGCGGCGAGCACCTTCGCCGCGTCCTCCGCCGCCCTGGCGGCGATGATCCGGAGACCGTCCTCGGCGAACTCCTGGGCCGCGGCCAGCAGCACGTCGACGTCGCTGTCGATCAGGCCCTGGCAGTACATGAGGGCGCCGCGTTCGCCGAGCGAGTCCCCGGCGCTGAGCTCCCGCATCTGCGCCACCAGCCGTTCGGCGAGCTCCCGGTCGCCACCGGCCATCGCGATGCGCACCAGCCGGGTGCCGACGGTGGCGACCGCGTGCGAGTGGTGCACGCCCACCTCACCGTTGGCGAGCTTGCGCACGATCTCCAGGGAGCGCTGCGAATCGCCCTCGGCATCGGCGAGGAACGCTTGCGCCAGCGCGGTGATCTGCTCGTAGAACAGGGCGATCCCGCGAGGTGCCACGCCTTCGGCGAGCTCGATGTGCGCGCGGGCGGCGGGCAGGTCGCCGCGGTGCACCAGGATCGTGGCCGCGATGCCGTGCAGCGGGCCCTCGAAGCTGTGCAGGTCGGGCAGCTCGGTGGCGGCCTCGATTTCGCCGAGGGCCTCGTCCCAGCGCCCGTTGTTGAACAGGGCCAGCGCCGCGATGGTGTGCAACCAGACCACGATGCCCACCCCCAGCTCGCGGGCGAGCGGCCGGGCCTGCTCGACGGTGTCCAGCGCGGCCGGATCGTGGCGCAGGTCCTGGACGACCGCGCGCAGCATGCGCGACATGATCCACTGGCCGTTCTCGGCGAACTCGGTCTCCAGCAGCGCGTCGACCCGGTCCAGCTGCTCCAGCGCGCCGGTGAGGTCCCGCAGCACCATTCGGCGGGTGGCGTCGATGTTGAGCAGGCACTGCGCCACGACGGGGTGGGTGGCGCCGTCCGGGTCGACCGCCTGGACCGCGCTCTCCGCCCCGGCCAGGTCGCCGGAGAGCAGGCAGGCGGTGGCGGCGAGCACCGCCAGTCGCGGGGGCAGCTCACCGTGCTCGCGCTCGGCGTCCAGGATCGCGGCCGCTCCGGTGAGGTCCATCTCGCCGATGCGGATCAGGGTGAGCACCGCCCGGAACCGGTGCCGGACCGGTGGTTCCGGGTCTGCGATCAGACCGCCGGTGGCGGTGCGCTGCGCGGCGTCGAGCTGTCCCGACCACAGCTGCGCTTCGGCGAGCGCGGCGCGCAGCGGGTGCAGGCTCGGATCGCCGGGCGAGGGCCGGGAAACCGCGCGCTCCAGCAGGTCCACCACGGCGGGCGTCGGCTTGCCGGACAGCTGCTCGGCGTGTTCGCAGAGCCACGCGGCGGTCCACGGCTCCACCGGCGTGTGCACGAGCTGTTCGGCAACGACTTCCGGAGGCGCGCCCCGGTCGATCAGCGCGCGGGCCGCGGAGCCGCGAAGTCCCGCCGATTTCGCTGCCAGCGCTTGGCGCACCACTGCGTGCCGAAGGCTCACCAGCCCGTGCTCCTCCGCAGCGAGTCCGAGCGCGGCCAGCCGCTCGACACCGGTCAGCACGTCCACCGGGTCTGATCCGGCCGCGGCGGCCAGTTCCTCCACCGAAGCGGGATCGCCGAGAACAGCGGCGAAGCGCAGCAGCGCGGCGTCCTCCCCGGCCAGCTCGGTCACCCACGCGGTCACCGCTGAGGCGCGGTCGTCCGCGGCGAGCAGCGACAGGAGCCGCGGATTGCCGCCCGCGCCCGCGGCGAGCTGCCGCAACGACTCCGGTGGGGGCCCGCCCGCCAGCTCGGCGAGCACGGCGTCGACCGCGCTGCCGTCCAGCGGCGGCAGGTCGTGCGTGGTGGCGAGCCGGTCGAGGCGGGCGAATCGCGCTGGCACTGCGCCGGGATGTCGTCCGGCGACGACCAGCAAGGACCGGCCGTCCAGCTCGTCGGCGAGGTCGTGCAGCGCCAGCACCGTCGCGTCGTCGGCCAGGTGCAGGTCGTCGATGACGACCACACCGGCCTCCGGCCACTCCGGCGTCCCGACGGACAGCGCTGTGCGGCCGTGCGGTGGCAGCACGGCGATCCGCTTCGTCGGCAGCCCGGCGGCCCGCATCTGCGCCAGGTGGGCGTCCAGCAGGGTGGACAGGCCGAGGCCGGGATCGGCGCGCACCACGACGAGGCGGCCGCACCCGTCCTGCGCGGCGGCCGCAGCGTTGGCGAGCAGCCGCAGCGACTCGTCCCGACCGTGAATGCCCACCGCGAGCCCCCAAATCTTGAGACCGGGGCGAGCTTAGAGCAACCGGCCGGTCCGCTTCGGCGGATTGGTGGAACTGGTTCCGAGATCGCAGCAGGGCACGAGGTGTCCACAGAGGATTGGTCTGGTCGCGGGTGCGGGGAAACCCGCAGGTCGACCGGTCCCCGCCCGCGCGCGGACGGGGACCGGAGGTGGATCAGCCGATCACGCTGTCGATCCAGCCGCGGAAGTGCCCGACGCTGGTGTAGATGTCGGGGGACTCGCCGCAGACCGAGCCGACGCCGCGGCTGTCCACGCCGACGACCTGCCAGCCGTCGCCCTCCCGGGCCAGCAGCGGCGAACCCGAGTCGCCGCCGCACGGGCCGCGGACGCCCTCCGGGTTGTCGGTGCAGACGTCGCCGTCGCGGATGCCCCACGAGTCGTCGCCCGCGTCGGCCGCGCACTTCGGCGTGCTGGGCGGGATGATCGCGGTGTCCAGCTGCTGGAGCTGGGTCGGGAGCTTGTTCGGGTCGCCCTTGTCGTCGTTGGAGATGTAGCCCCAACCGATCTGGCGGACCGCGGTGCCCGGCTCGGTGAGCTCGTCGGCCATCGGCGCGGGTGCCTGGTCGCTCGGCGCGTCCAGGCGCATCAGCGCGACGTCGTCGCCCTCGGAGCGATCCGGCAGCGCCTGGTAGTCCGGGTGCACCACGATCTCCCGGATCTTGGCCACGCTGCCGCCGGTGGTGCGGTCGGTGGAACCGATCCGCACGTGGAACATCGCCGGGTCCAGCACGACCGGCTTGCCGTCCGGGCTTTCCTGCGTGACGCAGTGCGCCGCGGTCACGACCCACTCGGGGCTGATCAGCGCGCCGCCGCAGCGGTGGGAGTCCGGGTTCCCGTCGCGCTCGTACTGCAGCGAGGTCATGAACGAGTAGGTCTGGTCGGCGGGGGAACCGCCGATGATGTAGGGCGTCACACCGCCCTCGGGCTGATCGGCGTGCGCCGTGCCGAAGCTGGCGAATGCGCCGACCGCGGCCACCGCCGCCAACGCCGCGGTCCGCTTGCGCGACCGCGGCACCCGTAATTTCTCGACCATTGCTGGTGTCCTCCATCGTCACCTGCCCGAAGATCACGGGCATTGTTGATCAAGGTAGCCGAGACCTCCGACATTCGGAGAGCTCGCCGACCCGGTGAAAGCCGCGAAGCGACAACGGGTTTGGTGGGGAGGAACGCGATTTCGGCTGAACGGACCACCGTTCCGGCGGCTGTTCGGCGGATTCCGGGGCGGGGTGGCGGGCCGGGATCACCACCCCGCCCCGGGGGATCACATCGACGGTGCGGGGACGCGGCCGGTGCGGTCGCGCGGGGTCCTCGCCACGGGGCCGGTGGGGTCGTCCTCCGCCGTGGCCGCGACCGCCACGATCGCCCTGACCTGGGTGACGATGTCCTGCAGGTCGCGGGTGAAGACCGGGTCCACGACCGCGTCGCCGTTGTCCGGGGCGAAGGCGAGCACCGGGGTGTGCACGTGCCCGCCGCGCAGGTCCGCGCCGACCGCGTCGCGCAGCAGGGTCGTGCGGTAGGCGATCTCGTTGGACAGGTAGCTGCCGCCACCGCCCGCGCGCGCCGCCGAGCCCGGGGTCGGGCCGTCCGGGCGCACCACGGGCTCGGTCTGCCCGGCCGGGATCTCGGTCACCTCGGTGTTGTGGAACACCGGGTAGCGGCCGGTCTCGGCGCGCACGATGGCCGCGTAGGCCTGGGTCGTCGGCACGAACTCCGGCGGCGGTTCGACGGTCGGGACGCCCGGCGGGATTTCGGTGACGCCGTCGCGCTGCTCGCCGTTGTTGTCCACCCCGGTGTGCCAGCGGCCGTTCCAGTGCTCGACGTCGAACTGCTCCGGGCGGCCCTGGCTGACGGTGGCGAACACGTCGACCTGGTCGGGCCCGGGCCGCAGGTGCGGCAGGAAGGTCTGCTCGACCATGCCCCGCTCGAAGGGCTTCCACAGCACCGGGAACATCGCCGCCTCGACCTGGACCGGCCCGGACCCGGTGTTGAGCACCGCGCCGTCGAGGGCGAGCGCGGACGCGCCGGAGGGGTTGCTGCGGCGGATGTCGCCGTCCAGCTGGAACGGGTCGAAACCGCTGACCAGCACGCGCTTGATGCCGTCGCCGCGGGGGAAGCGCACGGAGGTCTGCCCGCGCGAGTGGCGCTCCAAGCTCCACAGCAGCTGGTCGCGCTGCTCGTCGGAGAGCTCGAACGACGGCGTCCACCGGCGCAGCGCCGTGGTCATGCCCAACCTCGCCCAGTACAGCGGGCGGTCGTCGAAGGTCGGCAGGTCACCGGTGCCGCGCCCCTGGGCGCGGGCCACCGCGCGGTCCCAGAGCTGGTCGCCGCTGGAGCTGATCAGCCGCTCGGCGGCGGCCAGGTCGCCGACCTCGCACAGCGCCGCCGCGAACGCCGGGGCGACGTCGGCGAACCCGCCCCTGGCCAGCAGTTCCTGCGGCACGGGCCCGGGGAGCCGTTGCTCCTCGACGGTCAGCGGGCGGGTCGGATCGGCGCAATCGGGAGCTGCCTGCGCCGGGACTGGGGCGAGCAGCGCGAGGCTTGCCGAGGCGATCGCGCAGGCGATGCTGCGGCGGACCGGTGGACGCACGTGAGTCCTCCTTGGTGCGGTGGTGCGAGGACCACATTCGACCGCACCGGACCTGCTCCGGGCCAGCGCTTGACCGCAATTCGTCAGTCCACACCGGACAGCGGATCGAAGCCGTACCGGTTCCCAGTCGAGGACGATGCGGGCGAGTTCGCCCCGGCCCGCGCACACCGGTGGCAGCGGGCGGGAGAGCGGTGTGCATGGCGGGATCAGGCCTTCCTGTGCAGACCGGGGTCCCCGGCCGGGGTGCTGAAGCGGGCGGCGGTCCGGGCCGGGGCGTCCGCGTCCGCCTGGATCCACGGCACGACCTTGAAGTCGGACACCAGCTCGTCCGGGGTGAGCGCGCAGCGCACGTAGCCGCGGCGGCCGTCGTAGAGCTTGACGCACGGGTGCTGCAACCAGTCCTCGGTGTAGTCGTCGGTCGGCGCGCCGTCGCCGTCGGAGGCGATCGAGGTGCAGATCAGCTCGACCCCGACGGTGCGCGAGGCCGGGTCGGCGAAGTCGGCCTTGAGCTCGGCGGCGACGTGCTTGTGGATGTCCCCGGTGAGCACCACCGGGTTGCTGGTGCGCTGCATCGCCTCGATGAGCCGCCGCCGCGCGGCCGGGTAGCCGTCCCACTGGCCAACGCGATCTTCGGTGATCGCGGCGACCGCGACGCCGTTGGCCACGAAGTTCCACGTCGCCGGGGAACCGGACATCCCGCCGTAGAGCCACTCCTCCTGCTCGCGGCCGAGCATCGTGCGCGCCTCGGCGTGCTGCTCGGCGGGGTCGGCGGGAACCGGGTCGCGGTGCTGCCGGGTGTCCAGGACGTTGAACCGCGCCAGCGATCCGACGTCGAAGCGCCGGTGCACCCGGCCGTCCGGGCCTTCCGGCAGCGCGTCCAGCGACAGCGGCAGGTGCTCGTAGAAGGCCCGGTAGGCGGCCGCGCGGCGGTGCCGGAAGTGCGCCGGGGAGATGCTGCAGCGCGACCGGTCCGCGCCGTAGCCGGTGGCCGAAAAATCGGTTGGTACCCGGGCACGTTGTTCCTACGGTTGACGCCGTGGAGCAGAAGGTGATCATCCGGCGGTACCGGCCGGCTGACGAGGAAGCGGTGGTCGACCTGTGGTCGCGCGCCGTCAAGATCGCGCACCCGTTCATCGAGGGGGAGGGCGAGGGCGAGCGGGCTCGCAAGATGCGCGAGGTCTACCTGGTCGAAGCGGACAACTGGGTGGCGGAGGCCTCGGGGCGGGTCGTCGGGCTGCTCGGCCTGCTCGGCGCCGAGATCGGCGGCCTCTTCGTCGCGCCGGAGGCGCAGGGCCGCGGCGTCGGCCGGGCGCTCGTGGAACACGCGGTGAGCCTGCACGGCGAGGTCACGTTGGAGGTCTACGAGCAGAACCTGCGGGCTCGGCGCTTCTACGAGCTGGTCGGCTTCACCGAGCAGGGGCGGCGACCGGACGAGGAGACCGGCCACACCATGATCAGCCTGCGCCGCTAGCGCTCACCGCCGACGGGGGCGGCGGCGCGGTGCGGCGACCGAGCCCCGGACCTTCGGCTCGGGGGCGATCAGCTTGCGGCGGCTGCGGCGGTTCTCGTCGACCGCCTTGAGCACGCGCTGCACCACCGCGTCCACCACCGCCTGCACGTCCCAGCGGTAGGTGGACAGCGCCGGGGTCAGCAGGCGGGACACCGGGTGGTCGTCGTAGCCGAGCACCGACAGGTCGGCGGGGATGGCCAGACCGAGGTCGCGCGCGGCTTCGTAGACGCCGTAGGCCATCGAGTCGGTCAGGCAGAACACCGCGGTCGGCCGGGGTGGTTCGGCCAGCGCCCCGCGCGCCGTCTCGGCCGCCTCGGTGAGGTCGTTCGGGCACGCCACCACGCGCAGGTCCATGCCGAGGTCGCGCGCGACGTCCTCGACGATCTTCTCGGCGGGGCGCTGCCGCAGCAGCCGAGGACCCGGCGTGAGCACCAGCACGTCGCGGTGACCAGCGTCGGCGAGGGTGTTCAGCGCGTGGGTGACGCCCAGGGCGTTGTCGAAGACGACTTCGGCTGCGGTGGGGGCGCCCGGCAACGGGTCGCCGATGGCCACGAGCATGGTGTGCTCGGTGGCGTGCGCCCAGTGCCGGGACGTCGGGTCGACCGGGATCGTGACCAGCGCGTCGACCCGCTGGTCCAGCAGGTTCTTGGTCAGCAGGACTTCCCGCTCCGGATCGGCGGCGGAGTCCATGAACAGCGCGTTGCGGTCCGCGGCGAGGAAGCTGCGGCCCAGCGTGGTGGCGAACTTCTGCTGCCACAGGTCCTCCAGCGAGCTGCACAGCACGCCGATCATGCCGGTGCGGCCGCTGGCCAGCGCGCGGGCGACGGGGTTGGCCTCGTAACCGAGCCGGTCGGCGGCCTCCCGCACGCGCTGCTGGGTCTCCGGGGGCACCTGCAGGCCGCGCAGCGCGTAGGACACCGCAGCGGGGGAGAGCCCCGTTTCCGCGGCGATGTCCTTGATGGTGGGGCGCTTGCGGCGTGGCACCCGAAAAGCCTAAAGGATTGGTTCCGGGCTCGTTCTGCACAGCACCGGACCGGCTTGACCGGGGCATCGGTGATGCGGTTCACTGAAGCCGTTCACTGAAACGCTTCACGAGATGGCGGCGCCGGTCGGCGCGGCGTGCCCGGACCGGGCGCCGCTCCGGGAGGAGGCAACCGTGTTCAGCGAACCGATCGCGGTGCCCGCGCGGCGAATGCTCCCGGTGGCCCGATCTCTCGGCGAGTGGACGATCGACGCGCTCCCCGGCCGCATCCTCACCCCCGACGAGCTGCGCGGTGTGGTCTCGGACCTGGCGCTGCGGCCGGAGCGGTGGGAGCAGCACGTCGCGTTCCGCGACGAGAAGCGGCACTACGCCTCGTTGCACCGCGACGACCACGTCGACGTGTGGTTGCTGTGCTGGACCCCGGTGAACGACACCGGGTGGCACGACCACGACGTCTCCTCGTTCGCGGTCGCGGTGGCCCGGGGCGCGCTGACCGAGCACAACCCGACCGCCGCCGGGCGCAGCGTGCGGACGGAGGTCCCGGCCGGTCACGTGTACGGCTCCGGCCCCGAGCACATCCACCGGCTGACCGGCAGAGCGTCCGAGAGCGTGTCGATCCACGCCTACTCGCCACCGCTGTGGCGGATGGGGCAGTACGCGATGGTCGACGGCGTGCTCCGGCGCATCTCCGTCTCCTACGCCGACGAGCTGCGGCCGGTCGGCGATTTCGCGAACTCCTCGCACTGATCCGGTTCGGGAGGAGCGATGGACGCCGCCCGGACGGTGGTCCTCGGCGACACCGCGCTGTCCACTGCGGACCTCCGGCGCATCGCCGACGGCACGGCGCAGGTCGCGCTCGGCGGCACCGAACGCCTGCGGCGCGGTTGGCTGGCGGCCCGGGAACTGGCGCAGCCGGTGTACGGCCGCACCACCGGTGTCGGGAGCAACTGCGGCGAGCCGGTGCCGGACTCCGCCGAGCACGGGATGCGGCTGCTGCGCAGCCATGCCGGGGCGATCGGGGATCCGGTCCCCGAACGGGAGGTGCGCGCGATGCTGGCGGTGCGGTTGAACCAGGTGCTGCGCGGCGGCTCAGGCCTGCAACCCGCCATCGCCGAGGCGATGGTGACTGCGCTGAACACCGCCGCCCACCCGCAGGTGCACGAGCACGGTTCGGTCGGCACCGGAGACCTCGGGCCGCTGGCCGAGCTCGGCCTCGCCATGGCCGGGGAGGGCCGGTGGAGCGGACCGCCGCCGACCCCGGTCGCCTTCCACCCCGGCGACGCCCTGGCGCTGATCAGCAGCAACGCGCTCACGATCGGCCAAGCCGCCCTGGCCGTGGCCGCGACCTGCACGCTCCTGAACGGCTCAGTGCGCGTTGCCGCTCTGACGCTGAGCGCGGTGGGCGGGTCGACCGAACCGTTCGCGCCGGAAGTGCACCGCAACCGCCCGCACGCCGGATCGATGCGGGTGGCCGCCGACGTGCTCGCGTTGCTGGGCGGCGAGGTGGCCCCGGGACGGTGCATCCAGGACCCGTTCGGGTTGCGCTGCTTCCCCCAGGTGCACGGACCGGCGCTGGAAGCGGCGGCCGACGCCGAGGCGGTGCTGGCCGCGGAGATGAACTCCGCCGCCGAGAACCCGCTGATCACCCCGGACCGGGCGCTCCACCACGGCGGTTTCCACACCGCCCAGCTCGCCCTCGCCCTGGACCGGCTGCGCCTCGCCGTGCTGGCCACCGCGCAGCTGTCCGCGGCCAGGCTCGCCCTGCTCGCCGATCCGGACCGCACGGGGCTCCGCCCCTTCCTCGCCGCGGGCCCGCCGGGGAGTTCGGGGATGATGCTGCTTGGGGATGATGCTGCTGGAGTACGACGCAAGCTCGGCGCTGGCCGAGCTGCGCGCCGCCGCGTTCCCCGTGACGTTGGGTCACGCGGTCCTGTCCAGGGGCGTCGAGGACCACGCGGGCTTCGCCCCCCAAGCAGCGCGGCAGACCAAGCGGGCCACCGACGCCTACCGCCTCGTGCTGGCCTGCGAACTGGTGGCCGCGGTGCGCGCGCACCGGATGCTCGGCACCGAGCTGGCCCCGCCGATCCGGGAGTTCTACGAGCGGGCGCGCCACCGGCTCGACCCGGACCTGCGGGACCGCCCGCTGTCCGGGGACGTCGCGAGCGCCGCGGCCCTGCTCGACGAGCTCACCTGACACCGGCCGGGAGTCGGCTCGTCTGCGCGAGCTGCTCGGAGAGCTCGAGGTTGAGCCGGGCCTCGTCCGCGGTCCGGCGGCCGTGCCCGCACGCGGCGGCGACACCGGCGACCGGCTGCCCGAGCGCGGCTTCGGTGTACCGGAGGGCTCGCGCGGACAGCTCCGGGTGGCGCTCGTCGACGCAGCCCGCGATCACCTCGACACCCCGGGCGAGATCGCGCAGCGGCACGTAGGCCGAGGCGGCCGAGGGCGGCGGTTGGTCGCCGTGGGCCATCGGGATGTGCACGGCCGGAACGGGGTGCCCGACGGTCCGCAGCCGCGCCGCCAGCGAGTTGATCACCAGCACCGCGTGCCGCAGCCCCGCTGGCCGGAACAGCGCGCGGTGCCCGAGATCGCCGTAGCACGGGTGCAGCGTCCACTGCGCGGACCGCGGCGTGGCGGTGATGATCCGGGCCAGCTGGTGCGCGAGCAGCCGCGCGGTCGCCGGGCGCGCCGCGGGCGGCACCCGCTGCAGCGCGTAGAGGACCGCAGGTGATTCCAGCTGGAAGGTCACCTCGGCGCCGTGGCGCTGCGCGATCCGGGTGACCTCGCCGACGATCATCTGCTCGAAAACGGCGTGCACGCGCGGCATCTGCGCCAATCCCACGGTGAAGACCGAGAGGTCCAAAGAGGACGGAACGCTGACCTGCACGGGCGGGGCGGCGCCCAGCTCGCGCCGCGCCCGGACCGCCGCGGCGATCTCGCGCGGGCGCCCCAGCGCGACGTCGTCGACGGTCAGCCGGTGCCCGGTGCGGACCCGGTAGACCGGCATCTCCGCGTAGCAGCTGCCGTCGCCGGGCCTGGCGACCTCGAACGCCGGGACCTCGGCGCGCGACAGCAGGTAGTCGATGATCCAGTTCGGGTCCACGTCGCAGGGCAGCGCCCCGACCTGGGCGGATCCGACGTGGTCGAGCACCCAGCGCATGCCCGACGCGACGTCGGGGGCGACGCTGCGCGGCAGCGAACCGACCAGGTGCACTCGGCGGGTCTCGGAGCGGGGGAACGGGGATGCCATGAGGACCTCCGGGAAGCGTGGGGCCGGACGGGGTCGGCACGGACGGGGCATCGCGCGTTGCTCGGTCGGATCGCGACCGGAGGACTGATCGCGGTTGCCCAAACTCTGGCAGATCCCGCTCAGCGGTGCAGGTTTTCACCTCCCGCGAAGGAGCGACTTGCCCGTTCGGCTGATGGTGTTCGCCCGGTGGGCGCCGATCAGGCGTGGCTGCGGTGGAAGATCAGCCGGTAGATCGCCAGCAGGATCACCGAGCCGACGACGGCCCACACGAAGCTCATCAGGTTGAAGCCGGTGACCCCGCCGCCGGTGACCTGCGAGCCGATCCAGCCGCCGAGGAACCCGCCGACGATGCCCAGCAGGATTGTCACGATGATCCCGCCCGGATCGCGGCCGGGGAGGATGAACTTGGCGATCGCACCGGCGATCAGCCCGAAGAGTATCCAGCTGAGGATCCCCATGGTGGTACTCCCTTCCGTCCGATCGGTGACCCCGTGGCTACCCGTGGTTCCGCCGGCGCATTCCCCGGCCGGGTGCGGCGGTTGCGGGTGGGGCCCGGCGGTGCTGCTGTTGCTGCTGAGGTGCCGACGGCACCGGCAGGTCCACAGCGGACGGTTCACGCCATCGGGACGTCTGCGCCGCGTGCGGCGTGGATACCCGTGGGGTGCGATGTCCGAAGACCGAGGGGGGACGGCGATGGACACGAGGAGCCCGGCGGCCAGCGGCCTGGTCGACTACATCCGCTCCGTGGCGGACGCGCTGGGGGACGACGTGGCGGAGGTGGACGTCGACTTCGACGACGGGCTGGCCACCGCGATCATCCTGGTGCGCTCGCACGTGCCGACGCTGCTGGAGCTCCCGCTGCTGCTGACCTGGGACGAGGTCAGCGGCTGGGCGCTGCGGGTGGAGACCGACGGCACCGGCGACACCACCGCGCTGCAGTTCCTGGGCGGCGACATCCTGCCTGGCGCGGAGGTGGTGCGGGACTTCCTGGGCGAGGCGGTCCGCGGCGGCAGCCCGGGCCTGATGCTGCCCCCGGCGTTCCGCATGCCGAACGCCGGCGACGAGCTGGAGCACCGGCTGGCGCAGTTCCGGGCCTGACCCGCGGCCGTCACGGGTGCTGCCCGTTCGGGCTGCTGCCCGGCGGGGGGCGCGAATCGGCCACCAGCGACCGCACGACGGTGTTCGCCGTGGCCACCAGCGGCACGGCCAGGACGGCTCCGCCCACCCCGGCGGCGGTGAAGCCCGAAGCCACGCTGAGCACCACGGCGAGCGGGTGCAGCCGCACGGCGTGCCCGAGCAGCAGCGGCTGCAGCACGTGGCCCTCCAGCTGCATCACGCACACCACCACGGCCAGCAGGATCAGCGCCGTGACGAACCCGTTGGCGGCCAGCGCCACCAGCACCGCCAGCCCGCCGGTGACCACCGCGCCGACGTAGGGCACGAAGGCGCCGAGGAAGATCACCACGGCCAGCACGAACGGCAGCGGAACGCCGAGCGCGACGGCCCCGATGCCGATCAGCGCCGCATCGGTGAACGCCACCGCCGCCGTCGCCCGCACGTAGGCCACCAGCGTCGCGAAGCCGCGCTTGCCGGCGACGTGCACGCGGTCGCGCGCAGCTCCCGGCACCGTCACGCGGACCACGAACGACCAGATCCGGCCGCCGTCGCGGAGGAAGAAGAACAGCGTGAACAACCCGAGCAGCACCCCGGCCAGGAACCGCAGCAGCGTGCCGGTGGTGGCCAGCGCGGTCGTCGGCAGCCCGGTCTGGTCGATCCGCAGCGCCTGCGTGAGCTGCCGGAACACCTCGTTGAGCTGGTGCTGGTCCAGCCGCAGCGGGCCGCGGAGGAGCCAGCTGCGGATCTGCTCGAAGCTGGCGAGGAGCTGCTCGGTGAGCCCGGACAGCCCGGCCACCAGCGTGTTGATCACGACCGTCAGCACCGCGCCGAGCGCGCAGAGCCCGCCGACGAGCACGAGCGCGGCGGCCAGCGTGCGGTGCACCCCTCTGCGCACCAGCCAGTTCACCGCCGGGGTCATCAGCGCGGCGAGCAGGGCGGCCACCGCGACCGCCATGACCTCGCCGTAGAGCGCGTCGAAGACCTGCCACGCGACCCACAGCACGGCGACCAGCACGAGCAGCCGCCAGCCCACCGCGGCCGCGACGCGCAGACCGCGGGGAACCCCGTCAGCGCCGGAAGCACCCACAGCTGGTGGTTGGCCCGCAGCGCTGATCACCAAACGCGGGGTCCACTGTGGCCGGTCCGGTCAGCTCCGCCCGGGCAGCTGGAAGTGCCAGATCATCGTCGCGGGCATCCCCGCGCTGGCCGCGGCGGTCGCCTCGGGGACCATCGCGGCCAGCGACCACGGCCAGCAGTCCCACGGCCCCGGTTCGGCCGGAGCCGGGCCGGGCGGGACGGGGTTCGCGGGCAGGGGCGGCTCGTCGTAGTGGCGCAGCTGCAGGCCCAGCGGCAGCGCGGTGCGCAGGTAGTCGCCGAGCTCGTGGCGGTGGCTGACCAGCCGACCCGGTCGGCCGTCCGCGTCGCGCACCGGCGGGATCGAACCGAACATCACCCGCCCGGGATGCATGTCGGAGATGACCAGGTGCCCGCCGGGGCGCAGCACCCGGGCGAACTCGGCGAAAACCGGCTCCAACGACGGCACGTGCGTCAGCGCCAGCGCGCAGACCACCAGGTCCGCCGCGGCGTCGCCGACCGGCATCCCGGTGAGCTCGCCGACCGCGAACTCACCCGCGGGCACGCGCTCGCGCGCCCGCGCGAGCATCTCCGGCGAGCTGTCCACGCCGATCACCCGGTGGCCGCGCCCGGCCAGGATCTCGGCGAACCGCCCGGTCCCGCACGCGGCGTCCACCGCCACCCCGGTCGGCAGCCCGTCGAGGATCTCGCCGACCACCGGTTCGTCGAAGTCGAACGCCGAGTTGCGGCCGTCGTCGTAGGTCCGCGACCAGGCCCGGTAGCCGGTCACCGGGTCGACCCGCTCGACCTCCACCGCGGCGTCGGCCAGCGACTCGTCGTCGAGCAGGCGGCGGACCTCGGCGATCCGCGCGGTCACGAATTCCCGGTCGTGCTCCCCGGTGAAGCTGCGCAGCAGCGCCACGCCCTCGAGCCCGAGCAGGTAGGCCAACGGGTGCTCGTAGATCACCGGCCGGAGGCTAGTGGGCGACGCTGCGGCCGGGCCACCGGTTTTTCCGCACCGCTGCCATCCGGTCGCGATTGGACCTTGCCCGCCGACCGGGGGCGCTTGCGAGCATGGAGCGGTGACGACATCTGCTCCCCGCCGCTTCGCCCAGGTCGACGTGTTCGGATCGGGCCCCTGCAGCGGCAACGCGCTCGCCGTGGTGCTGGACGCCGAAGGGCTGTCCGACGAGTCGATGCAGCGGTTCGCGCGGTGGACCAACCTCTCCGAGACCACGTTCCTGCTGCCGCCGACCCGGCCGGAGGCCGACTACCGGGTGCGGATCTTCACCGGGTCCGGCGAGCTGCCCTTCGCCGGGCACCCCACGCTCGGCAGCTGCCACGCCTGGCTGTCCCAGCAGCCGAACCAGGTCGGCGCGCGGATCGTCCAGGAGTGCGCGGCCGGTCTCGTCGAGCTGCGCGCGGACAGCGGCCGGTACGCCTTCGCCGCGCCGCCGCTGACCCGCCAGGGGCCGGTGGACGACCAGCTGCGCGCTGAGCTGGCGAGCGGGCTCGGACTGGCACCGGGGCAGCTGCGCGATGCCCACTGGGTGGACAACGGGCCGGGCTGGGTGGCGGTGCTGGTCGACAGCGCGGACACCGTGCTGCAGGTGCCCACCCCGCCCGCGACGCTCCCGCCGCTGGGCGTGGTGGGCCCGCACCCGCCGGGCTCGGCGCACCAGTTCGAGGTCCGGGCGTTCTTCCCCGGCGGCGGCCAGATGATCGAGGACCCGGTCACCGGCAGCCTCAACGCGGGCATCGCGCAGTGGCTCATCGGCACCGGCGCGGCACCCGAGCACTACGTGGCGAGGCAGGGCACCGCGGTCGGCGCGGACGGCCGGGTCTCGGTCGACCGCGACGAGCACGGCGCAATCTGGGTCGGCGGTGCGGCGGTCACCCGCATCCAGGGCGAGGTCCGCCTGTGACGGTCAGCCGCGGGTGAGCTCGTCGATCTCGGCGGCGGCATCCGGCCAGCCGCGCCGGAGCTCGGCGCGGTCGCCGAGGGCGAAACCGTCGAACCGGAACGGCGGTGCGAGGGTCAGGCCCACCAGCGACCACGCGCCGTCCGGGCGAGACCCCTGCCAAGCACCGGCCGGGACCACGGTCTGTAGCACCTGACCGGCGTCGAGGTCGGGCCCCAGCACCACCCGGCGGCTGGAGCCGTCGGCCTCCAGCACCAGCATCCGGGCCGGTGCGCCGCCCTGCCAGTGGTAGACCTCGGGGGTGTCCAGCCGGTGCAGGGCGGAGAAGTCCGGCGCGATCATCAGGTAGATCGCCGAGGACATGTTGCCGTCGGCGTACATCCGCCGCACGTGACCGCCCTCGCCCTCGAGCGGTTCCAGCCCGAGCCGCTCGACCAGGGCCCGCCCGACCGCCGGATCGTCCCCACCGGGAACACCGAGTTGCACTGTTCCGCCTCTCCGCGATTTTCAGTGGTGGTTGCGTTGTGGTGTGATCTTGCGTTTTCGTGGTTTCTTGTGGCTGGGTTGCGTCACGGTCCCCCGAGGTGCGGTTGGGCAGGGGGTCTTTGCTGGTCAGCGGGTTTGTTGCTGGTTACCAGGTGGGGCGGACCGAGGCTCCGCCGTCTACTACCAGCTCTTGGCCGGTTATCCAGCTGGTGGCCGGGCCGCAGAGGAACAGGCACGCGTCTGCGACGTCGGTTGGTTGGCCGAGTCGGTTGATGGGGTTGCCCTGCTGCCATGCCTCCACGCCCTCCGGCCAGTCCGTGCGGATCGTGGGGCGGTCCATCAGGCCGGGGGAGACCAGGTTGACCCGGATACCGTCGCGGGCGTACTCCAGGGCCGCCGCGCGCACCAGCATGCCGACCGCTGCTTTGGACACCGCGTAGTGGGCCGATCCCGGTTTGGGTTGGGTGCCGACGATCGAGCCGATGGCGACCACGGCGCCGCCGCTGTCCTGTTCGGACATCGCTCGGTGGGTTGCCTGCAGGGCGAGGAACGTAGCGTCCACATTGGATTCCTGGACCGCGCGGAAGTCGGCCAGGGACATCTCGGCCAGCGGTTGCAGGGGCTGGATCCCGGCGTTGAGCACCGCGGCGTCGAGCTGGCCGAAGGTCTCCAGCGCTGTTCGCACGACGCGGTCGGCGTCGTCGGGGGAGCGGAGGTCGGCCTGCACGGCCACCGCGCTGCCGCCGGTCGACTCGATGTCGCGCACGACCTCGGCCGCACCGGCCTCGTCGCGGTGGTACTGGACCACCACCCGGGCTCCGGCCTGCGCGAACCGGCGCGCGATGCCGCTGCCGATACCGCCGCTCGCGCCGGTCACCAGCGCGACCTTGCCCGCCAGACCGTCCGCGCCCGGCACCTGGTCCATGCCCGCCATCCCTTCGTCGCCGGATCGTCCGGATCCAGGGTGCCGCACCGCCACTGCCCGCCGCTCAACCGGGTTGGGCGGGAACCCGTCCGCGCGTAGGCTGGCGTCATGATCGAGTTGTGGGACGCGGGTGCGACCGGAGTGCTGCAGCTCCCCTCCGGTCGAACTGTTCGCGGACGAGGGTTGCGCAACCCGCTGCCGGAGGGACCGCGCCCGGACTTCGCCCTGTACCTGCTCGGCAAGCAGCCTCCGCAGACCGAGTGGGCGAGCCGGTGGTTGCGCTGGCCGGACTTCCGGCTGCCCGCCGACCGCGCCGACGCGCGCCGGGCGTTCCGCGAAGCCTGGGAGCGCGCCGAGCACGAGCGGGTCGAGATCGCCTGCGCCGGGGGCCGCGGCCGGACCGGCACCGCGCTGGCCTGCCTGGCCGTCCTCGACGGAGTCCCCGCGGCCGACGCGGTCGCCTACGTCCGCGCCCACTACGACCGCCGCGCGGTCGAAACCCCTTGGCAGAAGCGCTACGTCGCCAAGTTCACCCCGTGACCGCAGGTGTCCCCGACGACATCGCGGAGCTCGCCAGGCGAGCGGAAAGGAAGCCCGGCATGGGTCGCAAGGTCATCCTCGACGTAGACACCGGAACCGATGACGCGGTGGCGATCATGTTCGCCGCCCTGCACCCCGAGCTGGACCTCCTCGGCGTGACCACGGTCAACGGCAACGTCCCGCTGGAGAACACCACGGACAACACGCTGCGCGTGCTGGACTGGATCGGCTGCCCGGACGTCCCGGTGCACCCGGGCGTGCCGCACCCGATCGCCTTGTTCGGCTTCCCCGGGGGCAGGCACTTCGACACCGACGACGAGCACGACCCGCACGGCACCGCGCTGCCGATCCCGGCCCCGCGCACCGCGGCGCGCGACACCGGAGCGGTCGAGTACCTGGTGGAAACCCTGCGCGCGACCACCGAGCCGATCACCCTGGTGCCGGTCGGACCGCTGAGCAACATCGCGACCGCGCTCGCGGTCGACCCGACCGTCGCCGGGGCGGTGGACGAGCTGGTCGTGATGGGCGGCGGCCACACCGTCACCAACGTGACCGCATCCGCCGAGTTCAACATCTGGGCCGACCCGGAAGCGGCGAACGTCGTGCTGTCCGCCGACTTCACCCGCCGCACGCTCGTGACGCTCGACGCGACCCACCGGGCGTTGGTCCCGCAGCGGACCTGCGATGCGCTCGACGCGCTCGGCACCCCGGCGGGGACGGCCGCGGCGCGGTTCATCGCGCGCCGGATCGGGGCCTACGAGCAGACCGCGGTCGGCGCCGCACCGGTGCACGACGTGGTGTGCACCGCCTACCTCGTCGCACCCGAGGTGATCTCCACCCAGCACCTGCCCGTCGTGGTCGAGACCGCGAGCCCGCTCACGGTGGGGCGCACCGTCATCGACACGCGGCCGCACGCGAAGGCCGAACCCAACGCGCACGTCGCCCTCGACGCGGACGCGCAGCTGCTCAACGATCTCCTGCTCGCCACCTTCGCCCGCGAAGCCGCCTCCTGACCTCGCGGACGGGTGGTCCGCGACATTCCTTCCGGTGACCGGCCGGACGTCGAGCGGTTCTCCTTGCCATAGTCGCGAAAGGCGCCCCGGCGCTGGGGCGCTGATCCCACGACCTGCTCGGGAGGGCCCACGATGCCGGTGTCCGCGTTCGACCACACCGTGACCGACTACCAGCTGCCGCACGCGTACTGGCTGGCCAGGGCGGCCAAGCTCGCCTACTCCGACGAACCGACGATCCGCAAGACCGCCGAGGACTGGGGCTTCGACCAGTTCGAGTACTTCCACGCCGAGCTCGACGCCTCGTTCCCCATCGAGGACACCCAGGGGTTCGCGGCGGGCAGCGACCGGATGATCGTGGTGGCCTTCCGCGGCACCGAACCGGCGAAGATCAAGGACTGGCTGTCCGACGCCAACGCGCTGATCGCCCCGGGACCGGCCGGAAAGGGCTTGGTGCACCAGGGGTTCAGCCGGGCGCTCGACTCGGTCTACCCGCAGGTGCGCGAGGCGGTGGAGCGGTTCCGGGGCCGCGAGCAGACGCTGTGGTTCACCGGCCACAGCCTCGGCGGAGCGCTGGCCATGCTCGCCTCCGCGCGGATGTACTTCGAGGACCCCGAGCTGCTGCCCGACGGCGTGTACACCTTCGGCCAGCCGCGCACCTGCGACCGGTTCCTGGCCGAGCCGTACAACGAGGCGTTCACCGCCAAGGTGTTCCGGTTCGTCAACAACAACGACGTGGTCGCCCCAGCTCCCGCCCGAACCGTTCCACCACGTGGAGGACATCCGCTACTTCGACGCCGACGGGAACCTGCGGGAGAAGATGACCGTCCTCGGCGGCGCCGCCGACCGCGTCAAGGGGTTCACCAGCGACCCGTTCGCCCCCGCCGCCGACGGCATCCGCGACCACGCGGTGGACCGCTACGTCCAGCTGATGGAGAAGAGCATCTCCTGAGCCGCGCAGACCTCCCCCGCGGGCCATACTCCACCTGGAGTTCGTCGAGGAGCCGGGAGCAGCCATGGAATTCCGCCACCTGGGCCGCAGCGGGCTGGTGATCAGCGAGATCGCATACGGGAACTGGTTGACCCACGGTTCCCAGGTCGAGGAGGAGGCCGCGGCGGCGTGCATCCGCGCCGCGCTGGACGCCGGGATCACCACGTTCGACACCGCCGACGTCTACGCCGAGGGGCGGGCCGAGGAGGTCCTCGGGCGGGCGCTGCGGGGCGAGCGCCGGGCGGGGCTGGAGATCTGCACCAAGGTCTACTTCCCGGTCGGGCCGGGGCGCAACGACCGCGGGCTCTCCCGCAAGCACATCGCCGAATCCATCGACGGCTCCTTGCGGCGGCTGCAGACCGACTACATCGACCTCTACCAGGCGCACCGCTACGACCCGGAGACGCCGCTGGAGGAGACCATGACGGCGTTCGCCGACGTGGTCCGGGCGGGCAAGGCGCTCTACATCGGGGTGTCGGAGTGGACCGCCGAGCAGATCCGCGCCGCGCACGGGCTCGCCCGCGAGCTGCGGATCCCGCTGGTGTCGAACCAGCCGCAGTACTCGATGCTCTGGCGGGTCATCGAGGACGAGGTGGTGCCCACCAGCGCGGAGCTCGGGATCGGGCAGATCGTGTGGTCCCCGATCGCGCAAGGCGTGCTCACCGGGAAGTACCGGCCGGGAACGCCGCCGCCCGCGGGCAGCAGGGCCACCGACGAGACCGGCGCGAACTTCGTCGCCCGCTGGCTGCGCGAGGACGTCCTGGCCCGCGTCGAGCAGCTCCGGCCGCTGGCCGAGCAGGCGGGGCTCTCGCCCGCGCAGCTGGCGGTGGCGTGGGTGCTGCAGAACCCCGGCGTCTCCGCGGCCATCATGGGCGCTTCCCGCCCGGAGCAGGTCGTGGAGAACGCCAAGGCGGCCGGGGCGCGGCTCGACGCCGACCTGCTGGCCGCGATCGACGAGGTGCTGGACCCGGTCGTCGTCCGGGACCCGGCGCTGACCAAGGCCAACGCGCCGAAGGCCCGGAAGTAGTGCGGCGGCGCACCCGGCGCCGCCGCACGGCTCAGCCCTGGCGGGCCTTCCAGCGCGGGTTCCGCTTGTTCACGACGTAGATCTTGCCCCTGCGGCGGACCACCTGGGAGCCCTCCTTGTTCTTCAGGGACTTGATCGATGCTCGGACCTTCACGTGCGTTCCTTCCCGGGCCCGATGGCGGTGGGCCCGGGACCGAGCATAGACGGGAACGATAATCATTATCAATTAGGGTCACCGGCGTCGAGCGGTGAGCCTGCGCGCGACGTGGCGGGCGTCGCGGCCCGCGCCGTGCATGGTGCCGGACAGGATGGTCCGCTGGTGCTCCAGGCCGACGAAGGTCAAACCCGGGTGGGTGCGGGAGATCCCGTTGCGCTGCCTGGGCCTGCCCGCCTCGTCCAGGGCGCCCAGCGGGCGCAGGTAGTCCAGCGCCGGTCGGTACCCGGTCGCCAGGACGACGGTGTCGACGTGCTCGGTCGTGCCGTCGGGCCAGCGCAGCGAGGTGCCGTCCGCGGCGGTGAACATGTCCCGGCGGTCCGGTTCGCCCGCGTCGATCGCCTCCTTGTAGCCCGCGATGTCGACCACCGGGATCGCCCCGTGGCCGAGCAGCGGCCCGAGCGGGAGTCGCGCCGCGGCTGAGAGTGCCGACCAGAAGCGGGAATCGCCGGGGATCGGCTGGTTCGTGGCGTACTGGATCGGCTTGCGGGTGGCCAGCGTGACCTCGGCGCGCTCGGCCAGCTCCACGGCGATCTGCACCGCCGAGTTGCCCGCCCCCACCACGACGACGCGCTGACCGGCGAACTGCTGCGGCGAGCGGTAGTCGGCGGCGTGCCGAACCGCACCGGTGTAGCCCGCGAGCGCGGGAAGCTCCGGCCGGTGCGGGTTGGCGAACACGCCGGTGGCCGCCACGACCGACGTGCCGGTCAGCTCCGCGCCGTGCTCGGTGCGCACCAGGAAACCGCCCGCATCGCGGGTGACCGAGGTGACCCGGTGGCCGGTGCGGATCTCGCAGTCCAGGCGCTCGGCGCAGCCGCGCAGGTAGTCGGCGACCTCCGCGCGGGTGGGGTAGCGGTTCGGGTCGCCGGGCATAGCCGCGCCCGGCAGCGCGTTGAACCAGGCCGGGGTGAACAGCTTCAGGCTGTCGTAGTAGTGCGGCCAGGAGCCGGTCGCCTCCGCACCCGCCTCCAGCACCAGCGGCCGCGCCCCGAGCTCCAGCAGGGCCTTGGCCGCGGCGATCCCGGACTGCCCGCCGCCGATCACGATCACTCTCGGCACGACGTGGAATTCTGGGCAAGCCGAACCAATCGGGCAAACGAATTCTCGCCGCAGGTGCCCGGACGCGCGGCTGCGCCGCGGCCGATGGCCACGGCGCAGCCGCCACCGGTGATCAGCCCTTGACGCAGATGACCTGCTTCAGGTGCGTGACGACCTCGACCAGGTCGGTCTGGGCCGCGATCACCGACTCGATGTCCTTGTACGCCGCCGGGATCTCGTCGACGACCCCGCCGTCCTTGCGGCACTCCACGCCCGCGGTCTGCGCCGCCAGGTCCGCCTCGGTGAAGGTCTTGCGGGCCTTCGTCCGCGACATCCGCCGCCCCGCACCGTGCGAGGCCGATTCGAAGGACCGGGGGTTGCCCAGACCGCGCACGACGTAGGAGCCGGTGCCCATGCTGCCCGGGATGATGCCCAGGTCGCCCGACCCGGCGCGGATCGCGCCCTTGCGGGTCACCAGCACCTCGACCCCGTCGTGGACCTCCTCCGCCACGTAGTTGTGGTGGCAGCTGATGGGCGTGTCGAAGCGGGTTCCGGGCACCGTGTCGGCCAGCGCCAGCTGGACCAGGGACAGCATCGTCGCGCGGTTGCGCGCCGCGTAGTCCTGCGCCCAGAACAGGTCGCGCCGGTAGGCCTGCATCTCCGGCGTTCCGGCCACGAACACCGCGAGGTCGGGGTCCGGCAGGTCGGCGTTGTGCGGCAGCTTCCGGGCGATGTCGATGTGCCGCTTGGCCAGCTCGTTGCCGATGCCCCGGGAACCGGAGTGCAGCATCAGCCACACGCGGTCGGCGTCCGGGCCGCCCTGCTCCAGGCAGACCTCGATGAAGTGGTTGCCGCCGCCGAGAGTGCCCAGCTGCGCCCGCGCCCGGTCCCGCAGGTTCTGCACCCCCGGGTGCAGGTCCCCGAAACCGGACCAGAACTGCTGCCAGCCACCGGTGCCCGGCACCCGGGCCGGGTTGACCGGGGTGCGGTGCACGGCGAAGCCGACCGGCACGGCGGACTCGATCCGCCGCCGCAGCACGCCCAGGTCGTCCGGCAGGTCGGTCGCGGTCAGCGAGGTGCGCACCGCGCTCATCCCGCACCCGATGTCCACGCCCACCGCGGCCGGGGACACCGCATCGCGCATCGCGATGACGCTGCCGACCGTGGCACCCTTGCCGTAGTGCACGTCGGGCATCACGGCCAGTCCCTGCACCCACGGCAGGTTCGCGACGTTGTGCAGTTGGCGCATCGCGGCGTCCTCAACGGACTGCGGATCCGCCCACATCCGGATCGGCACCCTGGCGCCGTCGACTGCCGTGTGCATGGTCTTCCTTCCCTCGTTGCCCTGCGACCCGACGATGATCGCGCGCTTCTCCGCGCGATGCCACCGAATTAACGATGACCGGCCGACGCGCCAGGCCGTCCGATGTGGACTGCGGGGTCAGGCGGCGCGCTGCCGGGGCGCCAGCTCGGCGGCCACGGCGAGCCGCGGGTCGGCGAACGGTTCGAGGGCTTCCGGCGCGACTCCGGCGCGGGCCAGGGCTGCCAGCGCGACCGGGAGCCGGGCGCGGTCGGCGCCGTCGGCGATCTTCGCGGCGATCGCGGTCCCGTCGGGCAGGGCGGCGATCTGCACCGCTTCGAAGCCGTCCTTGGCGATCAGCCCCGGCACCGCCTTCATCAGCGCGGTGGCGTCGCGGCGGGTTCCGGCGACCATCTCCGGGTGCGTGCGGATCGCTTGCGCGACAACGCTTTCCGGCGAACCCTGCGGCGCGCTGGCGATCCGCCCGGCCGCTGCGGCGAGGCCGCGCAGCGAGACCGCGAACAGCGGTGCGCCGCAGCCGTCCGCGGCCACGCGGGCGATCCGCTGCCCGGTGAGCTCCTCGACGGTCGCCGCGATCTCGCGCTGGAGCGGATGGGCCGGGTCCAGGTAGTCCTCGGTCGACCAGCCGTTCTCGCGCGCGGTCCACAGCATCGACGCGTGCTTGCCGGAGCAGTTGTGCGCCAGCTTGCGCGCCGGTCGGCCCGCCGCGATCCAGCGGTCCCGCTCGACCGGGTCGAACGGCAGGTCCGCCGGGTTGCCGAGGTCGTCCTCGGTGGACCCGCTCGCGGCCAGCACGCGCTGGGCCCCGTCGAGGTGGATCTGCTCGCCGGAGTGGCTAGCGGCGGTCAGCGCCAGCAGTTCGGGCGGCAGCGACAGGCCGAGCCGGGTCATGGCCACCGCCTGCATCGGCTTGGCCGCCGAGCGCGGGTAGCAGGCGGTGTCGACGTCACCGGCCTGGAACAGCGTCGAGCCGTCCGGGCCCAGCACCACGACCGAGCCGTGGTGCACGCTCTCCACCATGCCGTCGCGCAGGACGTGCACCAGCGGGGCGTGCGCGGGCACCCCGACCGGGGGAGCGGGGTTCATATCTCGGGATCCTCCTCGGAAACCGTGGTCGGAACTCTGTTCGCGCCCCGGGTCAGCGGGGGCGTCCGACGATGTCGCTGAGCGCGTGCTCGACGTTGGCCAGGTGGTGGGCCATCGCCTCGGTCGCGGCGTCCTGCTGCCCGCCGGCGATGGCGTCGACGAGCCTGCGGTGCTCGGCGTCGGACTCCGCGCGGCGGTCGCCGCGCTGGTTCAGGAACGCCGACTGCCTGGCCAGGGCGTCCCGGATCTCCTCGATGACCTTGCCGAACACCGGGTTGCCCGAGGCCTGGGCGACGGTGATGTGGAACAGCGAGTCCAGCGCGACCCAGGCGGTGTCGTCGGTCTCGCGGGCCATCCGCTCCAGCAGGTCGGTGAGCAGCCCGAGGTCGTCGGCGGTGTGCCGCAGCGCGGCGTACCCGGCGGCCGGGATCTCGACGTGGCGGCGCACCTCGAGCAGGTCCCGCGCCGAGTAGGAGCCGAACCGCGGGTTGTCGACGGGTTCGTCGGCGACGACGAAGGTGCCCTTGCCGGTCCGCGACACGGTGAGCCCGAGGGCCTGCAGGCCGCGCAGCGCCTCGCGCACCACCGACCGGCTGACCTCGAACTCCTTGCCGAGGGCGGCTTCGGAGGGCAGCTTGGCGCCGACCGCGTACTCACCGCGCGCGATGGCGTCGCGGAGGTGGGCGAGCACAGCTTCCATCGCGCTGACCCGCTGGACCCCGGGCCCAGCTGTCCGGCTGTCAGACAGGTTCACGCCATGAAGCGTGAATCGAACACGTTCCGTTGTCAACTCCGCGACGGCGCTACAGCGGAAGGGCGACGCAGAACACGTCGCGGTGACCGCGCGTCGTTGATCGGGGCCGCTGGTCGGAGATGTTACCGACCAGTAGGATTCGGGTGGTCCCCCGCTGAACCCGAGGAGTCGCAGATGCCGGATCGCGTGTCGGTCGAGATCGACGGGCCGCTGGCCCACGTCACCATGACCAGGGAGGACCGGCTCAACGGGCTCGACCTGGCCATGCTGCGCGGGCTCATCGACGCCGCCGCGCAGGTGCGCGCCGACCGATCGGTGCGCGCGGTCGTCCTCAGCGGTGCCGGGCGCTCGTTCTCGGCCGGGCTCGACTTCGCCTCGGTGGGCGAGAAGCAGGGCCAGATGATGCTCAACTTCCTCCGGCCCCCGTGGCGCTCCACCAACCTCTACCAGGAGGCGTGCTGGGCCTGGCGGCGGCTGCCGGTCCCGGTCCTGGCGGTGATCCGCGGGCACTGCTTCGGCGGGGCGCTCCAGCTCGCCCTGGGTGCCGACTTCCGGTTCGCCGCGCCGGACGCCCAGTTCTCCGTGATGGAGGCGAAGTGGGGGCTGGTGCCGGACATGAGCGGTACCGCGACGCTGCGCGAACTGCTGCCGATGGACGTCGCCAAGCGCCTGGCCATGACCGCGGAGGTCTTCGACGGGGCCAAGGCGGGCGAGCTCGGGCTGGTCACCGAGGTCGACGACGATCCGCACGCGGCGGCGCTGAAGCTCGCCGAGCAGCTCGCGACCCGCTCCCCGGACGCGGTGGCCGCGACCAAGCGCCTGTTCCAGCGCGCCTGGCACGTCTCCCCGTGGCAGGCGTTCCGCCTGGAGAGCGCCTACCAGCTCCGGCTCCTGCTCGGCGCCAACCACAAGATCGCTCGCAAGGCCAACGGGGCCAAGAAGGCCGCCGAGTACGTCAACCGCACGTTCCGCTAGGCGATCAGCGGGAGAAGATGCCCACTCCGTTGGCGACCGGCCGCAGGACGCCGTCGGAGGGCACGTTCCGCACCGTCGCCAGGTCTTGGCCCGGTTCGCGCACCGCCACGGTCGAGGAGCCGCCGCCGTCGAGGTTCATCCCGTCGACCGCGCCGAAGGAGCGCAGGAGGTCGGCCGTCTCGCGCACGCTCAGGCCGGTGCTGGCCGCCGACCGCCCGTCCACGACCAGCAGGTACGCCGTCCGGCCGTCCGCGCTGACCCCGGCCGCCGTGCGCGGGGCCAGCTCGCCGGTGTCGAGCCCGGGCAGCGGGCGCCCGTCGCGCAGGATCGGGAAGCCGCCGACGGCGAAGTCCAGCGGGCCGTCCGCCGCCGACAGGTGGGTCTCGACCACGACGCGATCACCGACCTCGAGCTTCTCCAGCTCGGCCGCACCGCCCTCGCGGCCCACCAGCACCACGGTCCCGGTCGGGATGTCCCCGGCGCCGGGGCGGTCCTGCGCGGCGGTCACCACGCCGTCGCGGACCACGACCTCCTCGGTCTGCTCGCTGCACGGCGCCGAGCGGTCGTCGTCGGTCCCGCACACCGCCCGCGCGCGCGAGACCTCGCCCCAGTCGGCGTTGTAGACGCCGATGCCGTCCACCGGCAGCGCGTACTGGTTCAGCCCGGAGATCTCGGCGGTCCGGCCGCCGCTGCGGAGCATCCCGTCGAGTTCGAGGCTGGACACCCGCGCCCGCCGGTCGACGCCGACGCCGAAGACGTCCTCGGTGGACGTTCCGGCGGGCAGCGCGGGGCCGAAGCGCTGGCCGTCGGGCACCGCCGCCTTGAGGTCGTGGCCGTCGGCGATCGCCGGTCCCACCGAGGACCCGGTGGCCGGGACGCCCTCGTGCTCCTCGCTGATGTGGAAGAAGTCCCCGTTGACCCCGGCGATCGCGCCCCGGGCGTTGGTCATGTCCGGGATCTCGTCGCGCGCGGCGACCTCGCCGGGGTGCAGCAGGTCGAGCTCGACGCTCGGCACGCGCAGATCGGCGGTGAGCAGGTAACCGACCACCGGACCGTGCGCTGTGGACATCTCGAAGGACCGGTAGGTCACCCCGGGCGCCAGCTGCGTGTCGGTGCGCAGCGATTCGGCAGCCGTGGCCGCCGGTGCGGACAGCAGCAGCGCTCCGACCGCGACCGCAGTGCTCAGCGCCCTCCGGCGCCCAAGCTCGGCAAGGGGCATCATCGACCGCCTTCCTCGGAAATCCGGCACGCCCGGTTTCGATCACCGAATCATCCGGCGGTGAACGACCGGTGTGCTAGATCCGAACTGTGCCTGCCGACGAGGCGGCGATCGGTGCGGAAGTCGCAGCAGCACTGGGCCGAACGACGCAGCATCCCCCGAAAGGCGGACCAGAGCGGGTGTTTCGCCGACCTCAGCGGCGAAGGCGCAGCACGCTGCCCTCGCCGTTGGCCGAGACGTAGAGCGAACCGTCGGCTCCGGCGGCCACACCCGCGAACGGCACCGGCACGCCGGGCAGCCCGCAGTTGAACAGCTCGGGCTGCGGACGTGCCGTGCCCGGCGGCAGGCCGACGGCGAGGTCCTGCGCCTCGACGCGCTGTTCGCCGGTCGCCGGGTCGATCGCGAGCAACCTGCGCCGACCGGTTTCGACGACGAACAACTCCTCGCCGAGCGCGGCGATCCCCTGCGGCGCGTCGAGACCCTCGGCCACGACTGCGATTCCGCCGCCACCGATCAGCGCGACGGTGCCGCGCCGCTCGTCGGTCACGAAGCAGCGGTCCTGCTCGTCGACGGCGACGTCGACCGGGGAGTCGAAGCCCTCGGCCAGGACGGTCAGGACGTCGTCCTCGGAGAGGGCGACCACGCGCCCGGCGCCGGTCTCGGCCACCACGAGACTGCCGTCCGCGCGTGCGGCGACACCGGTCGGCCGCGACAGATCCCGGGCGCGCGTCGTGAGCTCCCGGTCGTCCGGTTCGTAGCTGCGCACCTCGCCGAACTGCGAGGTGACGTGCACCCGCCCGCGGTCGTCGGCGGCGACGCCGTGGCTGAACACGAGCAGCTCGCGCGTGCTGACCTCGCCGTCGTCCAGGCTGGCCAACCGGTAGTTGTCGCCGGTGAACACGGTGCCGGAGCGGTGCACCGCCACCCCGAACGGGCCGACGAGCCCGGTCGGCACCACCTCGCGCGCCCTGCCGTCCGGCGCGAGCTCGGCGATCCCGCCCGTCGCGAAGCTGGACACGAACATGCGGTTCTCGGCGTCGAACGCGGCGTTGTCCATTCCGGACACCTCGCCCGGCACGACCGCGCGGTCGCCCGTGCCGAACAGGTCGATCCGGGTGACGATGCCCTCCTCGCCGCGCGACAGCACGGTGAGCACCCCGCCCCGGTCGAACCGGACCGCCACCGGCGCGTGCACGTCCTCGGCGACCAGCTCCGGCTCGCCACCGCCCAGCGGCACGCGGTGGACCTCGCCGGTGAGCATGTGCGGGTAGTACAGGCAGCCGTCCGGGCCGAGCTGCATCGCGTTGCCCATCGCCAGCCCGTCGGCGAGCACCACCGGCTCGGCGCCGGGCGTCACCTCGAGCACGCGACCGCCCGGCCGCATCTCGTTGACGAACACGCGATCACCGACGCACGCGATGCCGTTCGGCACCGCGACCTCGTCGGTGACCAGCGTGAACGCGCCGTCCGGCGCGCGCCGCCACACCCGGCCGGGGGTGAGGTCGGTGATGTACATCGACCCGTCGGCGCCGAAGGCGAGGTCGTCGGGCGACTGGACCGGGCCGTCCAGGTCCACCACCACCTCGACGTCCCCGGACCCGAGGTCCACGGCGCTGATGCGCCCGGCCACGTACTGCGCGACGTAGAGCCGCCCGTCCGGCCCGAACGCGATGCCGTTGGAACCCCACAGCGGATTGGCCCCGGTGAGCCGCTCGATCCGCCACCGCTCGCTGCTCGGCCGCCCGGCAGCTCCGTACCGCCCCGGTTCAGCGCGCATCGCCGAGCACCTCGTTGATCCCCCCGCCCTCGCGCCATTCGCGCAGCAGCCGGTGAAAGGCCGCCGGGCCGAGTCCGTAGGTCTGGCGGGGGCCGCGCGCGGCGCCCTCGTTGTTGTAGTAGCCGGGAGTGCACTCGGCCGCGAAGCGCTCCTGGTCCGGCGAGGTGGCCCGGATCGTCTCCACCCAGGCGGTCTCGGCCTCCCGGGTCGGCTCGATGTGCTTGACCCCGCGCTTGCGTGCCTCGGCGACGACCGCGCCGACGTGGATCGCCTGCTCGTCCAGCACGTGCACGAAGTTCACCGACGGGGCGTTCTGCAGCGGGCCCAGGTGGAACAGGTTCGGGAAGCCGTTGCTGCAGAAGCCGTGCAGCGTGCGCACGCCCTCGGTCGCCCACGACTGCAGGAGCCCGATCCCGTCCCTGCCGTGCACGGGCAGCCGCCCGGTCATCGCGTCGGACCTCCCGACCTCGAACCCGGTGGCGAAGATGATGCAGTCCACCTCGTACTCCGCGCCGCCGACCACGATCGCGCGTTCGGTGATGCGCTCGACGCCGCCGTGGTCGGCGGTGTCGACGAGGGTGACGTTGGGGCGGTTGAAGGTCTGCAGGTACTCGTCGCTGAAGGTCGGGCGCTTGCAGCCGTAGCGGTACCAGGGCTTGAGCAGCTCCGCGGTCGCCGGGTCCTCGACGATCTCGTCGACGCGGGCGCGCAGCTGGTTCATCTTCTGGAAGTCGAGGATCTCCTCGATGCGCTCCCACTCGTCGCGCGGGAGGTGCGAGCGGGCGTCGGTGGCGATGATCTTGCCCAGCACGTGCCCGCTGGCCGTCCAGGCGTCGGACACCAGGTCCTCGGCCACCTCGTGCCCGGTGACCGCGGCCTGGAAGTTCTCCCGGCGCCGGGCGTGCCAGCCGGGTTCGAGCGAGGCCGCCCAGGCCGGGTCGGTGCGCCGGTTGCCGCGCACGTCCACCGACGACGGCGTGCGCTGGAAGACGTAGAGGTGCTCGGCGTCGCGGCCCACGTGCGGGACGATCTGGACGGCCGTGGCGCCGGTGCCGATCACCGCGACCCGCTTGTCGGCCAGGCCGGTGAGGCCGCCGTCCGGGCCGCCGCCGGTGTAGCGGTAGTCCCAGCGGCTGGTGTGGAAGGTGTGCCCGGTGAAGGTCTCGATGCCGGGGATGCCGGGCAGCTTGGGGTGGTCGAGGGTCCCGTTGGAGATGACCACGTACGTCGCGCGCACCTCGTCGTCGCGGTCGGTGCGCACCACCCACTCGTCGTCGTCCCAGCGCAGCTCGCGCACCGCGGTCTGGAAGCAGGCGTCGCGGTAGAGGTCGAAGGTGCGGCCGATGGCCATCGCGTGCTGGCGGATCTCCTCGCCCGGCGAGTACTTCCACTCCGGGACGGTGCCCACCTCCTCCAGCAGCGGGAGGTAGACGTAGGACTCGATGTCGCAGTGGATGCCCGGGTAGCGGTTCCAGTACCAGGTGCCGCCGAAGTCACCGCCCTTCTCGATGATCCGGATCCGCTCCAGCCCCGCCTGGCGCAGCCGCGCCCCGGCCAGCAGGCCGCCGAAGCCGCCGCCGACCACCACGGCGTCCACCCGGTCCCGGATCGGGTCCCTGGTGAACCCCGGTTCGACGTAGGGGTCCTCGGCGTAGTAGCCGAACCGGCCCTCGGCGCGCTGGTACTGCCGACTGCCGTCGGGGCGGACCCGGCGCTGGCGTTCCGCGCGGTAGCGCTCGCGCAGGGCATCGGGGTCGAAGTCGAGTTCGGCGGGGAGTTGCGGCGGGGGGAGCGTCGACATGCTGGCCCTTCTCACGGCGGCGATCGGCCCGATTAAATCAGGTGACTGACTTAAAACGGTACCAGCGATGCTCCGCGGGGCGTCAACGCAGGTGCCGCGCGTTGGCGTCCACTTAGGACTTCAGCCGCTGTGGTTCGGCGCGAGTTCGCCGGTCACGACGTCCTCCAGGGGGTGCCGCGGGGTGGCGGGCACGGGGGAGCCGTAGCCGATGCGCAGCACGATCTGCGGCCACAGGCCGCCGCCGATCAGCTCGCGTAGCTCCCGGCGGGTGGCCGGGACCTCGACCACCTGCGAGAGGAACGAGCTGGCCAGCCCGTGCGCCGTCGCGGTCAGCAGGACCCGCTGCATGGCCATCCCCGCCTGCAGCTGCGCGTGCCGCGAGTCCTGGAAGGAGCCGAGCACGCAGATCAGCGGCTCGGGTTCGAAGTCCTTGCCCGCCACGCGGGTGCGCGCGGTGCCGCCGCTGAAGTCGCGCAGCACGAACTCGTCCTGCGGTTCCGGGGCCGGGCCGCTGCTGCGGGCCGGGACACCTTCGCGGATGCCCTCGGCGCGGCCGGTCCAGCGCTGCCACTCGGCCACGAAGTCCGGGTCGTCGACCTGCACCTGGTGCGCTCGCCTGCTCAGCTCGCGCAACACCTGGCGCTGCGGCGGGTCCAGGACGGCCAGCCAGCCCCGCTCGACCTCGGCCGCCTGCCGGAGCTGCGCTTGGAGCTCGGTGGGCACCGGGTCGTGGTGGAAGGGCTTGCGGTTGGTCCGGCGCCGCGGGATCGCCGCGGCCAGCTCCCGCTCCACCGGCGTGGCGGGGCGCCGCGCCGACGGGCGCACGGACGCCAGCAGGTCGGGGTGCGACTGCTCGGGGAACGGGCGGACGTCCGGGATGGTTCCGCTGGCGCGGATGGCCAGGCGCAGGTTCAGCAGGGCCGCGCCGCAGGCCAGCACCAGCTCGCGGTGATCGGGGTCGGCGACGTCCATCGCCCGCGAGGTGTCGGCGTGCAGCTCGATCGCGCTCGGCGTGCAGTGGAACCGCCAGGGCTGGGAGTTGTGCAGCGACGGTGCGGCGGTGGCCGCGACGAGGGCGTCCCGGACCTCGGCGGCGGTCAGGCCGCCCACTGGCGTGATGGTCGTGTTCATCGTGGCCCCTCCGTCGCCGCGCTGCTCTTCCAGCCTGTCGGCGCGATCGCGGGCGGAGGTAGAGCCGATGGTCACTGCCCCGGCCGCCGGTGACGAAGTGCTCTGACCACCCGGTGCCGCGGTGGCGCAGCCTGGAACGGAGCTCGGCGGAAGGGGGCGGCATGTCCGAGGCGGGCGGCAAGGAGGTCGTGGTGGGCTTCGACCTGGGGGAGGCGTCCCGGCGCGCGGTGCGGTGGGCGGCGCGGGAAGCCGCCGGTCGCGGTCGGCCGCTGCTGCTGGTGCACGTGCTGACCTGGCCGTTCGAGGAGCACACGGCGATCCGGGTGCCGGGGGAGGGCGACGTGTCCGAACCCCTGCAGCAGGCGTTGCGGCGCGAGCTCGCCGACCTCGCCGAGGAGTGCCAGCGGATCGATCCGGACCTGCCGGTGCGCAGCGAGCTGCCGTTCGGCGATCCGGTCCAGGTGCTCGGCGGGCTGGCCGCCGACGCCGAGCTGCTGGTGCTCGGCGGGCCGCGGCTGGAACCGTCGGTCGGGGTGGGCGCGACCTCGGCGGAGCTGCTGGCCAGGCGCGGTGGTGCCCCGGTCGTGGTGGTCCGCGGGGGCCGCGAGGAGCCGGACGGGGCGCCGGTGGTGGTGGGCGTGGACGGGTCGGCGACCAGCCGGGCCGCGATCGCCTTCGCCTTCGACTTCGCCTCCCGCAACCGCTGCGACCTGGTGGCCGCGCACGCCTGGAGCGATCTGCCGCTGGACCCGTTCGAGCGGGTGTCGCAGTGGGAGCTGCCCTGGTCGGAGGTCCGCGAGGCGGCCGAGGAGGTGCTCGCGGAATCGCTGGCGGGCTGGGCCGAGCAGTACCCGGACGTGGCGGTCCGGCGGGTGGTCACGCCGGAGAAGCCCACGCAGGCGCTGCTGCGGGAAGCGGAGCGGGCGAGCCTGCTGGTCGTGGGCAGCCACGGCCGGGGGCGGTTCCGGCGCAGCTTCCTCGGTTCGGTGAGCCACGCGGCCGTGAACCGCGCGCCCTGCCCGGTCGCGGTCCTGCGCGCCGCTTGACAGTCCACTGAGGACGTGGGGTTCTCACGCCACGGCCAGCAGCATCGCCCCCATGCCGACGGCCATCCCGGCGTGGCAGGCCGCTTCGTAGGCGGCCGCGCGCTGCGGTCGGGTCCGGGCGTTCCTGCCGATGTCCACCGCCGCGGACAGCCACGGCAGCGAGGTCAGCACGAAGTAGCCGCCGAGCGCCAGGCACACGACGGCGACTGCGCTCGCCGGGGCGGTGCCCGGTGCCGAGGCCAGGACCCCGGCGCCCATCGAGTGGTGGTGGACGTGGTCGGACCCGGTCGGCTGGTGCGACATCAGGGCGGGCATCGCGGCCAGCATCCAGCACATCCCCGCCGCCATCACCGCGTGGTGCGCCTGCTGCCACCGGCGGTGCCCGGTGCACCAGCGGACGTTGGCGGTCAGCGCCAGGAACCAGACGACCATGGTCCCGAACACCACCAGCTGCGGGGCGACGGGGATCGCCATGCCCCACGGCCAGCACATCGCGATCATCGCCGCGCTCATGACGACGTGCCCGGCGGCGCTGATCCGCACCGCCGGGGTTCCCGGGACGTCCTGGTCCTCGACGCCCCGGGGCCAGACCGGCGAGATCGGCTCCGCCCGGACCAGCCGGTGCAGGCCCCAGAGCGCGGAAGCGGTGAACAGCGCGGTCAGGATCCAGCGGAGCAGCAGTGATTCCACCACGGTCAGACTCCCGTCGTGCGGCGCGCGCCCAGTGCGACGTCGATGGCCAGGAACAGCAGCAGGGAAGCGCCGAGCATCGGCAGCGCGTACCCGATGAACGCGGCGGCCAGGATGATCGGCGCCAGCACCCGCCCGGGGACCCGCCGCCAGGCGCCGCGCTCCGGCGGTGCGCCGAAGCCGCGCGTCGGTCTGCGCAGCCACCACATCCGGTAAGCCATGAAGACCATGCTGGTCAGCCCGATGGTCAGCGCGGCGAGCACCAGCTGGTTCGGCAGGCCGAACAGCAGCCCCATGTGCGCGTCGACGCCCCACCGGGCGAGCTTGGCCATCAGCGAGTGGTCGGCGAAGCGCAGCTCCGAGACGACCTGCCCGCTGCCCGGGTCCACCGCGACGGCGTCCAGCTGGGTGGGCCAGTGCCGCTCGGTCTGCTCGACCTTGTAGGCGCCGTCGCCGGGCGCGCTGATCTCCACCGGCCCGGTCACCCCGTGCGCGATCGCGGCGGCGTGGACCTGGTCGAAGCCGACGTCGCCGCTGGGCGGCCGCGGCAGGTCGGTGGACACCGTCGGCGTTTCCCACGACAGCGCGGAGCGCAGCTGCGTGACGTTCTCGCCCGCGAACAGCGACCAGGTCAGACCGGTCGCGGACAGGAACAGCAGACCCGCGCACGCCCACAGGCCCACTGAACCGTGCCAGGACAGCACCCGTCGGCGGCCCTTGGCGCGCAACTGGGGCGCCACCAGCGACCGGGCGCTGCTGCGCTTGCGGCGCACCCACATCAGCAGCCCGCCGAGCGCCACCACCCACAGCCAGCTGGCGGCCAGCTCGCTGTAGATCCGGCCTGCCTCGCCGAGGTGCAGGTTGCGGTGCAGCTGGGCGAGCCAGGTGCGCACCGGCAGCGACTGGCTGCTGCCGTAGGTCTCCAGCACCCCGCGGACCTCGGCGGTGTGCGGGTCGACGAACACCGTGCGGTAGTAGCTGCCGTCCACGTCGGGGTTGTCGAAGATGACCCGCGTGGTGTCGGTGGGAGTCGGTGCCGGGCGCACCGCGGTCAGCTCCGCGCCGGGCAGCGCATCGCGGGCGACGTCGATCTGGGTCGCCAGCGACTGCGTGGTCGGCCCCGGCGGCACGTGCAGCTCGTGGTCGTAGACGACCTGCTCCAGCTGCGGGGAGAAGATGTAGAGCAGCCCGGTGAGCGCGGTCACGACCAGGAACGGGCCGACGAAGACCCCGGCGTAGAAGTGCAGGCGCCGCACCAGCGGTCGCAGCGCGGGCCACCACGGCTCGTCGGACCGCTGCGGTGGCGCCGCCGGTTCCCGGGCGGTGGACTCCTCGACTGACATGCTGCTCCTTGCCCCGTTCGGCGTCGTCGCAGTAGCAGTCGTGCCGGAGGCCGCTCCGGTTCCCCGGGGTTTTCGCGGATTCCCGTCCAGGGAGTGAGAACGCCTCGTGGACAAGCGTTCTCGTCGGCGCGGTCCGGCGGTAGCCTGCGTGATCATGAGCAGCTCCGCGGTCGACGACACCCGGCTGACCGACCTCGCGTTCGCCGCGGGGCGCGGCGACCGGGCCGCACTGGAGGCGTTCGTCCGCGCCACGCAACGCGACGTGTGGCGCTTCCTGGCCCACCTCGCCGACGCCCGCAGCGCCGACGACCTGGCCCAGGAGACCTACCTGCGGGCGCTGCGCAGCCTGCCCCGCTTCGAAGGGCGCTCCTCGGCGCGGACCTGGCTGCTCTCGATCGCCCGCCGGGTGGCGGTCGACCAGGTGCGCTACGAGCGCGCGCGACCGGTGTCCCCGGTCGATGCGGCCACAGTGGACAGTCCGCGGCGCGGGTTCGAGGAGCTCGTGGAGCTCACCGTCATGCTCGACGACCTGGACCCGGAGCGGCGCGAGGCGCTGCTGCTCACCCAGGTCCTGGGGTTGTCCTACCAGGAGACCGCCGAGGTGTGCGGCTGCCCGGTCGGTACCGTGCGCTCCAGGGTCGCGCGAGCGCGGGAGGACCTGCTGGGGGACCGTCGGCGCCGATCCGAGGAAATCGGGTGAGACCGGGAACTACGGGAATGCGGGCGACGACTGGATGGACGTGGACTGTGCGCACTTTCGCGAGGGGATCTCAGCGCGGCTGGACGGCGAGGACCCGCCGATGCCCGCGGCGGAGCTCGACGAGCACCTGGCGGGCTGCGCGGACTGCCGGGAGTGGCAGCGCGGCGCGGTCGAGCTGACCCGGCGGCTGCGCGTCCGCCCGGCCGAACCGGCGCCGGACCTGGTCGGCGGCGTGCTGGCGGCGCGGCCCCACCGGCGGCGCTGGCCGCGGCTGCTGCTCGCCTGCGTGGCGCTGTGCCAGCTGCTGGTCGGGCTGGTGCAGGCGACCGGCCTGGTCGACCTCGGCCACGGCGGTCACCTGAGCGAGCACCTGTTCAACGAGAGCACGGCCTGGAACCTGGCGCTGGGCGTGGGACTGCTGCTGAGCGCGCTGCGGCCGCGGACGGCCTCCGGCCTGCTGCCGGTGCTTTCGGCCTTCCTGGTGGTGCTGACCGGGTTCAGCGTGGTCGACCTGCTCAACGACGCGGTCCCCGCCGCGCGGCTGCTCTCGCACGGGTTCCTCGTCGCGGGCCTGGTCCTGCTGATCGTGGTGCGCCGCGACCACCGCAACGCCCCGAAGCCCGGTGCTGCCGAACCGCCCGGGCACCGGGCGAGCACCGAGCGGGCCGCCGAACCGCCGGACCAGGACGGCGAGACCGAGCGCAGGCACCTCCGCCCGGTCAGCCACCACGCCGCCTGACGCTGCGCCGTTCGGCGCAGCTGGACCGGGTCCGGTGGCGCAGGGGCTTGATCTCGCGGGTCGGCTTGGGCAAGCTGTGCGGCGCAGAACGGGCGAGTCGGGGCCCGGCGCGGTGGCCGGGGATGCGTCCGGTGGAACCCGCTCGCCTGGAGGCACGCCGATGCTCACCCCCGACGACGTGCGCAACGTGGTCTTCGCCAGGGCCTGGCGCCGCGAACGCGGCTACGACGAGGCCGAGGTGGACGCGTTCCTCGAACGCGTCGTGGCGACCTTGCGCGGCAAGCCGGTGGTGACCGCGCGCGACGTGCTGACGGTCCGGTTCAGCCCGCGCAAGCGCGGTTCGAGGGCTTACAAGAAGACGCAGGTCGACGCCTTCCTGGACCAGATCGCGCTCACCTTGATGAAGCGCGAGGTCCGCGAGGACCGGAAACGACCGGTGACGCGGCGCGCCGAGCCGAAGCCCCGCCCCCAGCCGAAGACCGAGATCGTGCGGCGCAGCGAGGAGCCGAAGCAGGCCGAGCTGGTGGCCCACCCCGGCTTCGACCAGGCCGGACCGCAGCAGCCCGCGGTGGACAAGGCCGAGGTGGACGCGTTCGTGGACCGCGTCGCGGCGACGCTGCGCGGAGCCGACACCCTGACCGCGCAGGACCTGCTGACCGCCCGGTTCAACCCGCCGAAGCCCGGCCACCCCGGCTACCAGGAGGCGGGTGTGGTGGCGTTCCTGGTGATGGTGTCGGCCAGCCTCAAGCACCTGGCGCCGCGCGAACGGGCCATCCCGGCGCAGCGGATGCCGATCGCCCAGGCCTTCCGCCGGATGCCCAGCACCCCGAAGCTGACCGCGGAAGCGATCGGCAGCGTGGTGTTCAGCGAGGCGACGGCGGGGGAGCGCGGCTACGACGTGGACGAGGTCGACGCCCTGCTCGACCGCGTGGCGGCGACCCTGCGCGGGGTCGACGCGCTGACCGCCGACGAGGTGCGCTCCGCGGAGTTCCGCGAGGCCGAGGCGGGCGGGTACGACCCCGACGAGGTCGACGCCCTGCTCGACCTGGTCGCCGAGCACCTGGACGCCGCACCGGCGCCGGACCGCGCCTAGTCGGCGTCGAGCAGTCGCTGCAGCGCGTCGAAGGCTCGCGCCGCCAGGGGTTCGACCGCGGCGGCGATCTCGTCGTGGTCCTGCTCGGCGAGCGTGCGCCGCTGCACCTCGCGGAACAACGTCCGGTGCACGGCGACGACGTGCGCGGCGACCAGTTCGGCGGTGAACTCGTCGAACTCGTCGGTCAGCGCGGCCGCCAGCGGGGCTTCCCGCTCCTCGTGGATCTCCCGGAGCCTGGCCAGCAGGGTGGGGCTCCCGGTGATCAGGCGGACGAAGTCCGGACCGGCGAACCCGAGCATCGCATCGCGGCGGGCCAGGTCCGCGAAGTAGGCGCGGCGCAGCGCGGCCAGCGGTGATTCGCCGTCGCGGCGACCGGCGACGACCTCGCCGAGGCGCGCGACGAACTCCTCGTGGATGTCGAGGACCAGGTCCTCCTTGCGCGGGAAGTGGTTGGTGACGGTCATCTTCGCCACCCCGGCGGCCGCGGCCACCTGCGCGATCGTCACGTCCTCGAACCCGCGCTCGGTGAACAGCCGGGTGGCGATGTCGGAGATCTCCTGCCGCGTCTGCCGCTTGCGCCGGTCCCGCAACCCCGTCGTGCTCATGACACCCAGTTTAGACCAGACCCAGAAATTAGGCTTGACCTAATTAGTGGGTTCGACATAAGTTTCGTTCGGTCTTTCGAACGGGAGGAGGTGACCATGACGGCTCCGGTGAGCGCCCGCGCGGCGCGTTCGACCGAACGGGCGGACGCCGAGATGTGGCGCGCCGCGGGGATCTTGCTCTGCGCCGCCGTCCTGGCCGGGCTGGACGCGACGATCGTCAACGTCGGCATCGACGCGGTCGCGCGGGACCTCGGTGCGCCGCTGAGCACCGTGCAGTGGGTGATGACCGGATACCTGCTCGCGGTGTCGGTGGTGATGCCGATCTCCGGCTGGGTCTCGGAGCGGTTCGGCGCCAAGCGGACGTGGCTGTTCTCGGTGGCGGTGTTCGTCGGCGGGTCGGCGCTGTGCGGGCTCGCCTGGTCGGCCCCGGCGCTGATCGCGTTCCGCGTGGTGCAGGGCATCGGCGGCGGGATGATGCAGCCGGTCGGCCAGGCGATGGTGGCCCAAGCCGCCGGACCTTCCCGGATGGGGCGGGTCATGGCCGTGACCTCGGTGCCGGTGATGTTCGCGCCGGTGCTCGGCCCGGTGCTCGGCGGGCTGATCGTGCAGGGCCTGGACTGGCGGTGGATGTTCCTGGTCAACCTGCCGATCGGCGCGGCCGTGCTGCTGGTCGCGGTGCGCTGGCTGCCGTCGATCGGCGCCCGGACCCCGCAGAACCGGCTGGACCTGCGCGGGCTCGTGCTGATCTCGCCGGGCCTGGCGGCGCTGGTCTACGGGTTCACCGCGGCGGGGGAGGCGGGCGGCTTCACCGCGCCCGGAACGCTCGCGCCGCTGCTGCTCGGGGCGGCGCTGCTGGTCGCCTACGCGGTGCACGCACTGCGCGGTGCTGAGGTGCCGCTGATCGACCTGCGGTTCTTCGCCAGGCGGGGATTCGCCGCCGCCACCGGCAACTCGTTCCTGCTCGGGGCTTCGCTGTACAGCTCGATGCTGCTGATCCCGCTGTACTACCAGCAGGTCCAGCAGGTCAGCGCGCTGGCGGCCGGACTGCTGCTGGCCCCGCAGGCGTTCGGCACGGCGATCACCACCTACCTGGCCGGGCGGCTGACCGACCGGCTCGGACCGCGCCCGCTGCTGCTCACCGGCATCGGCGCAGCCCTGGCGGGGACGCTGGCCTTCACCCAGCTCGCGGCCGGACCACCGGGCTGGCTGCTGACCGCGTCCCTGGTGCTCCGCGGCATCGGGATGGGCCTGACCATGGCGCCCGGCATGACCGCGGTCTACCGCAGCGTGGCCCGCCACGAGGCGCCGCGAGCGGCGAGCGCGCTGAACGTGCTCAACCGGGTCGGCGGTTCGCTCGGCACAGCGCTGCTGGTCGTCGTGCTGCAGAACGGCGACCCGAATCCGGCGGCGGCGTTCGGCGACACGTTCTGGTGGGCCTTCGGCCTCACCGCGCTGAGCCTCGTCCCCGCCTTCCTGTTCCCGTCCCGAGAAGGGGAATCGACATGACCTTGCGCCTGATGAGCGTGCACGCCCACCCCGACGACGAGTCCAGCAAGGGCGCCGCGACCCTGGCCCGCTACGCCGCCGAGGGGGTGGAGGTCCTCGTCGTCACCTGCACCGGCGGTGAGCGCGGTGATGTGCTCAACGGAGCTCTGGACCGTCCGGAGATCCGGGAGAACATCGCCGAGATCCGCCGGCAGGAGATGGCGGCGGCGGCCGAGATCCTCGGCGTGCGGCAGCAGTTCCTCGGGTTCACCGACTCCGGGCTGCCCGCGGCGGGCGAGCAGCTGCCCGCCGGGTGCTTCGCGCTGGAGCCCACCGAGGTCGCGGCCGCCGCGCTGGTGGCGGTCATCCGGGAGTTCCGACCGCACGTGGTCATCACCTACGACGAGTCCGGCGGCTACCCGCACCCGGACCACATCAAGACCCACGAGGTCGCGGTCGCGGCCTTCGACGCGGCAGGGGACCCGAAGCGCTGCCCGGACGCCGGAACGGCGTGGCAGCCGCTCAAGCTCTACTACCAGGTCGCGCTGTCCCGGAAGTGGTTCCAGGCCCTGCACGAGGCGATGCTGCACCGGGGCGTCGACTCGCTGATGGGGCCGGTGCTCGACGAATGGCCCGACGACGCCCCGGAACTGGAGGTCACCACCCGCGTGCACTGCCCCGAGCACTTCGAGACCAGGGACCGCGCCGCGCTCGCGCACGCCACCCAGATGGGCCCGGACAGCCCGTTCTTCGCCCACCCCAGGGAGATCGAGCGGGAGATCTGGCCCACCGAGGACTACCACCTCGCCAGGTCGTCGGTGCCCACCGAGGTCCCCGAGCACGACCTGTTCGCCGGGGTCCGGGAGGTCAGCGCCAGGTCATCTTGATCTCGCGCTGGAACTCGACGTACCCGGCGCGGCGGGAGGCGCGTTGTCGAGGTCGACCACGTCGAGGATCCTCGGTGTGGCGTCGCCCGGTCGGCTCCACCAGGCCACGCGGGCCAGCATCCGGTCGCCGCGCAGCGCGACCCACATCGACTCCGGTCGTCGGCCAGCTCCTCGTTGAGCGTGCAGGGCAGCCGGGAGAACAGTTCGAGCTCGTCGCGCCCGGTGATCGGGCGCATGGTCACGGTCAAGGCGCGCTCTAGGAGAAGGCGGGATGACGTGCAGCCCAGTTCCCGAAGTCGCGCCGAAATCCGGTTGCGGGCCACCGGATACTGGAGCGGTGACCCCGGACGACCACCGAACCCGCACCAGGAGGGGGCTGGCCGCGGCGGTGGCCGCCGCGCGCGGCGCGGGTCTGCCGACCGCGGACCCGCAGGTCGTCTCCGAGCGGGGCAACCTGGTCGTGCACCTGGCACCGGAGCCCGTCGTCGCCCGGGTCGCCACCTCGACCGCGTGGACCCGCAGCGACCCGTCGGCCTGGTTGGCGCGGGAGGTCTCCGTCGCCGCGCACGCGGCCCGGCGAGGAGCAGCGGTCATCCCGCCCGCGCCGGGCGTGGATCCGGGGCCGCACCAGCGCGACGGGTTCTGGGTGAGCTTCTGGACCTACCTGCCGTGCTCGCCGCAGCGGGCGGATGCCGAGTCCTGCGGCGAGTCCCTGGCCCGGTTGCACCTCGCGCTGGCCGATTACCCGGACGAGCTGCCGTGGTTGACCCCGGTCCGGGACCAGATCCAGGACGGTCTCGCGGCGCTGGAGCGCGAGCACGTGCTGTCTTCAGCCGAGCTGAAAGCCCTGCGGGTGCGGCACGAGGCGGTGCTCGCCGAGGTGGACGGCATCGGCGGTCCGGCTGCGGTCCTGCACGGCGATGCCCATCCGGGGAACCTGCTGCTGGCGGACGGGCGGTGGCGGTGGGCGGACTTCGAGGAGTCCTGCCGCGGTCCCCGGGAGTGGGATCTCGCCGTGCTGGCCGGGAACTTCACCTCCGACGCTCCCGCCGCACTCCGCGCATACGCCGAGGTGATCGGAGAAAGTCCTTGCCGGACAACGGATCTCGCCCCGTTTCGCCGGGCGCGTGAGCTGGAAGCCGTGGTGTGGTTGCTGGGCATGGCGCACCTGCACCCGGACAGGTACGCGGCTCGTGCGCGCAGTGCGCTGGCCGAGCTCTTGGACCGGCCCGGCGGATCGCGCCGCCGGGCCACCACTTCGATCAGGTCAGCTTGATCTGGCGGTTGACGTCCTTGTACAGCAGGTAGCGGAACTTGCCGGGGCCACCGGCGTAGCAGGCCTGCGGGCAGAAGGCGCGCAGCCACATGAAGTCACCGGCCTCGACCTCCACCCAGTCGTCGTTGAGCCGGTAGACGGCCTTGCCCTCGAGCACGTAGAGCCCGTGCTCCATCACGTGCGTCTCGGCGAACGGGATCGCCGCACCCGGCTCGAACGTCACGATGTTGACGTGCATGTCGTGCGAGAGGTCGTTCGGGTCGACGAACCGCGTGGTCGCCCACCGGCCGTCGGTGTCGGGCATCGGAGTCGGCTCGATGTCCTGCTCCTGCACCGCGAAGGCCTTCGGCGTCGGGATGCCCTCGACGAACTCGTAGGCCTTGCGCACCCACTGGAAGGTCGCCACCGCGTCGGAGGTGTTGGCCACCGACCAGTTCGCGCCCGGCGGCAGGAAGGCGTACCCGCCCGGGGTCAGCTGGTGCTTCTCGCCCTCGATGACCACGTCGAGGTTGCCGGTGAGCAGGAACAGCACCGACTCCACGCCGCTCTCCGGCTCCGGCTGCGCGCTCCCGCCGCCCGGTCCGACCTCGACGATGTACTGCGCGAACGTGGTGGCGAACCCGGCGATGGGGCGGGCGAGGATCCACGAGCGGGTGTTGTCCCACCCCGGCAGGTTGCTGGTGACGATGTCGCGGAGGACACCGCGAGGGATGACGGTGTACGCCTCCTTCACGATGGCGCGGTCGGTCAGCAGCGTCGTCTGCGACGGCAGGCCACCCTCGGGGGCGTAGTACGTCGGCTCGCTCAACTTGCAACTCCTGTCCTGATCGACGTTCGCACGCTGCCGCGCAGGCGTGCCGGGTGCGCCGCGCTCGGAGCGTTCGAGACGTCCACAGAGTAAGGCCCCGAGCCCGGAATGGACAGCCTCAATTCGTCACATTGACGAGCCCGTGACCCGCACCTAATCGGTTTGGCTGATCAACCCCGCCGACCCCGCGCGGGCGTCGATCTCGGAGCCGTGCTGGTCAGCCCAGTCGGCCACCGCGGACAGCGGCACGAGCAACCCCCGCCCGAGCTCGGAGAGCGAGTACTCCGCGCTCGGCGACACCGTGGGTGCACCGTCCGCGCCGCGAGCGTCCCGCTCCAGCGCAGTTCTGGCGCTGCGCGGCAGAAGGCTGGCTGGACTTCTCCACGCGTGCAGTCCAGCGCATCGCGGGACGCCCGTATGCTGACGACCGGCTTCTTCTCGGCCCAGCGAGAGTCCCTGCTCGGCTAACTGGTCGTGAGTGCGTAACAGCGTTCGAACACCGTTACGCACTCATGACCCGAGCGAGGTCTACGGAAGTCCACATCGGACACTTTGCGATGGCCGCCGGAGCTCGCTCGGGCGTTGCGGCGGTTCAGATGGCTTGTGGCGCAGGGGGAATCGGGTCATCCGGGGTGGCGCGGGAGTTGCGCCGCCCCGGGTGGTGGGTGGTTACTTGCCCTTGCGGGATACCGGGATCTCCTTGCTGACCTCGGTTTCCCTCCGGGGCATGCGGATGGTGAGGATGCCCGCTTCGTACTCGGCCTTGATCTCGTCGGTGTTGCAGCTCATCGGCAGCAGCATGCTGCGGCTGTAGGTGCCGTAGTAGAACTCGCTGTGCCGTTCGGTGCGCTCCTCGTGCTTGCGCTCGGCGTTGATCTTGAGCTGGTTGCCCTCGACGTTGATGTGGATGTCCTCGTCCGGGTTCACGCCCGGCAGTTCGCAGCGGATCACGAACTCGTCGCCCTCGGTGAAGGTCTCCACGCGCATCGCGTGGCGCTCGCCGAAGGGCCATTCGCTCTCGAACATCTGGAAGATGTCCGCCAACCCCATGCTCGGCCGCGGCAACAAGCTGGTCATGGTGCCCTCCTTGGCGAAGAGACTCGGAAGCACACCGCGCGAGTACCCGCGCCCGGCTGCGGCTAACCGGTGCCGATCACTCCGCGGGCGGCGGCTGGTCGCTCGTGCGGCCGGGTTCCGGTGCGGTGCGGGCGGCGACCACGTGGCCGATGAACAGGTCGTAGACCACCGCGCCGATCACCGCGCCGACCAGCGGGCCGACGATGGGGATCCAGAAGTACCAGCTGAACCACTGGTAGCTGCCGGGCAGCGCGATATCACCCCAGCCGGTCAGGAACGTCCACAGCCGCGGTCCCAGGTCGCGCGCCGGGTTGATCGCGTAACCGGCGTTGGGGCCGAAGGTCAGGCCGATGGCGGTGACCGCCATGCCGATCAGGAACGGGCCCAGGTTGGCCGCCGGTGCCGTGTTGCGCGCGTCGATGAGCGCGAAGATCAGCAGCACCAGCACCGCGGTGCCCACGACCTGGTCCAGCAGCGGTCCCCACCACGACCCGGCGAAGTACTTGGCCGGGAAGGTGGCGAAGATGGCGAAGGTGTCCAGCGACTGGTTCCGGGACAGCCCGGCCTTGGCGTTGAACGCGTCGATCGCCCAGCTGTAGGTGGCGAACACCAGGGCCGCGGCGACGAACGCGCCGACCAGCTGGGCGAACACGTACGGCACGACCTTCCGCCACGGGAAGGCCCGCCGCACCGCGAAGGCCAGCGTCACGGCGGGGTTGATGTGCGCGCCGCTCACCCCGCCCGCCACGTAGACGCCGAACACCACCGCGAAGCCCCAGCCGAAGGCGATGATCAGCCAGTTCGCGGGCCCGAACGCGTCGGACTGGCGGCCGGACCCGGGCAGCCCGGCGACCGCGACCGCCACCGAGGCGCAGCCCAGCAGGATCAGGACGAACGTGCCCAGGAACTCGGCGAGCAGTTCGCCCCCGAGCCCTTCTCGGTAGCCGTGACGGCGTTGCCCTTGCTCAGCCATCGGTCGCTCCAGGAAACGAGTAGGTAATCGCCTGCGGAGCCGAGCCGAACCCCCATCGCTCCACGGAGTGTAGGTCCGGCCGGGGCCGCCCGCCGGGCGGTCAGCCGGTGCGCCGGGCCACCCGCAGCAGGTACTCCTCCCGGTCGAGCGGGTTGTGGTCGGCGCGCGGCCGGACCGGTGGCTCCCCGCGCACCGGCGCGTAGCGGGCGAACCAGGTCTCCAGCACGCCTTCGCCGCGGGTGAGGCCGGGCAGCCTCTGCTGCAGCTCGTGCACGCGGGCAGCGGGCAGTTCGCCCTCCACCACGGTCGACGCACCGCGCGTGGTGGTCGCCTGCGGCACCCCCTGCGACCGGGCCACCGCGGGGGCCACCGCGCTGAGCGCATCCGCGGGGATGTCGAGGCGGAAGTGGTGCACGGGTTCGTGCACCGCCGTTCCGGCCCGGCGCAGCGCCGTCATCAGCACCAGCGGGGTGAGGTTCCGGAAGTCGCCCGCCGTGCTCGACATGCTCTTGTCGAACGTGCCGTGCGCCCGGCTCTGCCGCGCCCAGTAGCCGGAGTGCGTCATGGTCACCACGCAGTCGCCGACCTGCCACCCGCGCAGCCCCTGGCGCAGCGTGCTCAGCACCGCCTCCTCGACCGCCTTGAAGAAGGCGGGCGGCATCGAACCGAGCTCCACGCCCAACCGGAAGTCCACCCCGGCGCCGCTGGTCGCGGGCTCGACGCGCAGCCCCACGGTGGCCAGGAACGGGTTGTGCGGCTCGCCGATCACCTCCACCGCGGTTCCAGCGCCGAGGGGGCGTTCCACGCAGATGGTGACCGTGTCCCGGAAGTCGACGTCGATGCCGTACTCCGCGGCCAGCGTCGCCTGGACGACCTCCTTCTGCACCTCGCCGTACAGCGAGACGGAGATCTCCTGCCGGACGTCGTCCTGCCGCAGGTCGATCAGCGGGTCCTGCTCGGCGAGCTGGGTGAGCGCGACGTGCAGCGCGCCCCGGTCCGCGCGGCGGCGGGGGACGACCACGGCCTCCAGCGTCGGCGGCGCGAAGTGCTGGTCGGGGCCGCGGCGCGGCGTGCCGATCGCATCACCGATGCGGACCTCGCCGAGCCCCCACAGCTTGCCGATCCGCCCTGCGCTCACCGAGTCGCAGTGCGTCGTCCCGCCGCGGTCGAAGACGCTGATCGCGGTGACCTTCTGCTCCGCACCGCTGCGGCCGGGCAGCCGATCGCGGGTGCGCAGGGTGCCGGAGAACATGCGGGCGTAGGCGATCTTCTCCCCGGCGGGACCGCGCTCGACCTTGAACACGGTCCCGGAGGCAGGACCGTCCGCATCGCCTTCAGCGGCCGGGAGCAGTTCCGCGATGCCCGCGATCAACTCCGCGACACCGGCACCCGTGGTCGCCGAGCCGCAGTAAACCGGGTGCACCAGCGCCCGCTTGGCCTGCTGCACCAACGCATTTCGGAGTTGCGAGGGCGGTATCGGTTCGTCGCCGACGTAGGCGGCCAGCAACGCCTCGTCGTGCTCTGCGAGCACGTCCACCGCGACCGCGACGTCCGAGGAGACCGCCGCATCGCGGGTTCCGGCATCGACAGCGCTGGTCATCGGGACGATCGCCGGTGTCAGCTTCGCCGCGACGTCGCGCAGCACCTGGTCGACCCGGGCCCCGCTCCGGTCGATCTTGTTGACGAAGACCAGCGTCGGGATTTGCAGGCGCTGGAGGGTCCGCATCAGCACCCGGGTCTGCGCCTGGACGCCTTCGACGGCGGAGATCACCAGCACCGCACCGTCGAGGACGCCGAGCACCCGCTCCACCTCGGCGATGAAGTCCGGGTGACCGGGGGTGTCGATCAGGTTGACCGCGACGTCGGCGACGACGAAGGAGACCACCGCCGACTTGATGGTGATGCCCCGCTGCCGTTCCAGGGCGAGGGAATCGGTCCGGGTGTCGCCGCGGTCGACGCTGCCGAGCCGGTCGGTGACCCCGGCCGCGTGCAGCAGCCGCTCGGTGAGGCTCGTCTTACCGGCGTCGACGTGGGCCAGGATCCCCAAGTTCAACGTGCGCACGAAGTTCCACGTCCTCTGCGTAGGTGGTGATGACCTGCGGGCAGGACGTGGCTGTGCGCATGCTGTGCTCCTCCCTCGTCGAATCGGGCCCGGACAGTGCAGCAGGAGTCGGCAGCGGAGGGCAACTGGTTTTCGGCGCGATCAGGCCGGTTGCCGGAACGGGTGGGCGCGGGCGATGAGCACCGCCGCGACCACCAGCGGCAGCACCCCGGCGAGGATCGGGACCTGGATGCCCGCGACGGTCGCCAGCGCTCCACCGGCGAGCGCGCCCAGCGCTTCGGCCGCGCGCCCGACCGTGAGGTAGGTGCTGTTCACGCGGCCGAGCATCTCCGCGGGGGAGCGGCGTTGACGGAGGGTCAACGAGGTCACGTTGAACATGGCGAAGGCGCCGCTGCTGAGCACCAGCGCCGCAGCGGTCCAGTACACGTTGCTGGTCAGCCCGAGCACGAGGTGCGCGGAGGTCATGATGAGCACGGTCGCGCTCAGCACGCGCAGCGGCCCGAGCCTGGCCGACACCCGCGCGCAGAACGCACCGGCCACGACCCCGCCCAGCGCGCCGAAGGCCAGCAGCAGGCCGTAGACCTCGGCGCCGAGTCCGAGCACCCGCGTCACGTACAGCACCAGCAGCGCCAGGAGCGCGCCGTCGGCGACGGCGACCAGGCCGACGGCCAGGACCATGTTCCGGACCGGGCGGTCGCCGCGCAGCCAGCGGAAACCTTCGCGCAGATCCCGAACCACGCCGACCGCACCGGGCTGGCGCGGCCGGGCGGCGAACACCGACGGCAGGGTCAGCAGGAGCAGGGCGGACAGGCCGAGCCCGCCCGCGTTGAGCCCGAACGGCAGCGCGGCCGCGACGCCGAAGGCCCAGCCCCCGACCGCCGGTCCGGCCAGTTCGTTGCCGACCAGCCGACCGGCCATCAGCCGTCCGTTGGCGCGTTCCAGGCCGTTCGGGTCGACCAGCCGCGGCGCGGCCGTCGCCGCTGCGGTGTCGCGCACCAGCTCGCCCGAGCCGGTGATGAACGCGGTCAGGTAGATCAGCGGCAGGTTCACCGCGCCCGCCACCACCGACACCGACAGCACGGCGATCGCCAGCGCGCGGACCACGTCGACCGCGACCATGATCCGCCGCAGGTCGTAGCGGTCGACGACGGCGCCGACCCCCGGCCCGGCCAGCAGCCACGGGACCTGCTGCACGGCCGTCACGGCGACCACCGCGGCCGGTGCATCGGTGACCTGCAACGCCAGCAGCGGGAACGCGGCCAGGCGGACCCCGTCGCCGAAATCGCTGAGGAACGCCGACAACCAGTACCGGGAGAAGTGGGTGCCGAGCATGCTCACCCCCTCCAGGTCCGGCGTTGTCGCCGGATCTTAGCGGCGCCGGTCACCGGCCGCGTCCGGCGAACCGGTGCAGAAGCGGGGCGGACCGGAAACCGGCCCGCCCCGCGGCGCAATCGGTGTCAGAGGCGCGGAATCCGCACCGTCGGCTGCTCGGCCGCGCTGACCGCGGCGGGTTTCGCCCGGTACATCGGCAGTTTCTCGACCAGCTGCGTCGCCGTCCGGGACAGCAGCAGCACCAGCACCGTCGAGACGAGCGCGCCGAACAGGAATCCGACCAGCACGTCGTGCGGGTAGTGGGCGCCGACGAAGACCCGGGAGAACGCCGTGCCCATCCCGAGGAGCAGCGCCGGGATTCCCAGCGCCCGCCAGGCCGCGAAAACGCCGAGAGCGGCCGCACCGGCGATGACCGAGTGGTTGCTGGGGAAGGACCAGTCGCCCGGTGGCGGGCACGCGACGATGGTGCTCACCTGCATCGCGCGGCACGGCCGCTCCTCCGCGACCAGCACCTTGAACAGCTCGCTCAGCGAGTAGGCGACCCCCACGCCCACCACGCCGAGCAGCGCGATCCCCAGCGCTCGCGCGGGCATCCGCCGTGCTCGCCAGCAGGCGAGCAGCAAGAAGCCGAAGAGCAGCACCAGCGCTGCCTCGGTGAAGAAAGCGGCGAAGCCCTGCAACCAGCCCGGAGCGTCGGCGGCGAAACCCACCACGTCGCGGTACCACTCCGCGCTGATGTCGGGCACGCCTCCGGCCGAGTCCGGATTGCTCGCTCCTGCCATTGTCCGCCCGGCGTGCACCATTGCTGCCGATCGGTGTTCGAACACGTGTTGACCTGCCATCCCATTTCGATGCCGAACCCCTCGTGGAGGGGCGATGACGACGCCGCACCGGCGGTGGCGGGGGCACGTCGGTGCACCTTCCGCGGGGGTGCGCTCAGTCGAATCCGCCGGGGCCGTCTCAGCCAGGGTAGCCAGGCGGGAGCGGGGTCGGTCGCCGCGCGCGCTCCACCCCGTCGGCGACGAACTCCGACACGGCGTGCACCGCGTGCTGCCGCAGCAGCATCACCACCACCGGGTCCGCGGACGTGCTGGTCACCCGCACGCCGTCCGGAAGCCGTTCCACCCGCAGGTCCACCTGCCGGTGGTGCGCGAAGATGGCGGCGAACAGCGGATCGTCCTGCCGGATCGCCGCGCCGCGCTGCAGCCGCGACTGCATCTGCGCGACGTGCACGCGGATCTGCTCGGCCAGGTCGGCCGCCGGGCTCGTGGTGGTCGCGCGGATGCCGTACGAGTAGTGCTCCACCTCGCGCCGGATCTCCCGGTGGCGCACCAGGAGGTCCTGGACGACCAGCGCGTCGCGCCACAGCTCGGGATCCGCCGCGTCAGGGGTGAGCATCCAGTCGGGCAGCGGGGGATTCGGCGGTGGCCGCTCGCACGCGGTGAGCAGCGACAGCGCCGCGGCCGCGGCCAGGAACTCCCGCCGTGAACAGGTTCGGTACGACATGGGCGGCCCCGTCGGAGTGTGGGTACCACCAGGGTGCGTCCGGTGCGCGCCGCGCGCCGCGCGCAGCGGTCAGCGCGTCGGCAGCAGGCGCGGGACGGCGCGCACGTAGATCACCATGCCGACGACCTCGACCAGGGTCTGGGCGACCACGACGACCGCGGCGACGGCCAGGTGGTCCGGCAGGGCGAGGGCCAGCGGCAGGACCACCAGCGAATTGCGCGTCGCCCCGGTGAACACCACCGCCCGTCCGTCCGAGGTGTCCAGTCGGAGCAGACGGGCTACGGCCATCCCGGCGAACGGCATCACCACCAGGAACACCACGTAGTGCGGCACCACCAGCGCCACGTCCGCGACCCGGCCGTCGAGCGCCGGGACCTGCGAGGCGACCACGGTCAGCAACGTCATCGCCATCAGCGGGACCATCGCGGTGCTTGCGGCCTCGGCGACCTTCCGCCCGGCGGGCCGCCGCGCCGCCCAGGCCTGCGTGGCCCAGGCCAGTGCGAGCGGGATGACGATGAGCACCAGGAAAGCTTCGAGGAACGGTCCGACCGCCACCACGTCCGAGAGCTCACGCCCCAGGAACACCAGCAGGAACACCGGGAGCAGGAGCATCTGGGCGAGCAGCAGCAGGGGAGTGGCCGCCAGCAGCCGCCGACTGCTGCCGCCCGCCAGCCCGGAGAAGACGATCACGTAGTCCACGCACGGCGTGAGCAGGACCAGCAGCACGCCCAGCCGCACGGCCAGATCGGCGGGCAGGAACGCGAACAGCACCGCCACGACCAGCGGCACCACGACGAAGTTCACCACCAGCACGGCGGCGAGGAACCGCCCGGCGCGCAGCGAACGCGCCAGCTCCGCCGCCGGAACCTGCAGGAACGTCACGTAAAGCAGGGCGCCCAGCACCGGGTTGATCAGCGGTTCGAGACCGCTGCCCACCGCGGGCGCCGCCCGGCCCAGCAGCGCACCGAGCACCATCGCGGCGAGGTAGATCCCGACCTGGTGGCGTTCCAGCGCGGCCACCACGCCCCGCTCCTGATGCACGTGCGCTCCTCCCGACCCGCCCCATTCTGGCCGTCGCCGGGGCCGGGACGGGCGCTGGGGGATCAGGTGCGCGCAGCCGGTTCGGCCGCCGCGATCAGCTCGACCAGCTTCCCGGTGAACGCGGGCAGGTCCCCCGGCTGGCGGCTGGTCACCAGGTTGCCGTCGACGACCACCTCCTCGTCGAGCACCTCGCCACCGGCGTTGCGGAGGTCCGTGCGGATGCTGAAGAACGAGGTCAGCCGCCGGCCGCGCACCACGTCGGCCTCCACCAGGGTCCACGGGCCGTGGCAGATCGCGCCGACCGGCCTGCCGGAGCCGACGAAGTCCCGGACGAAGCCGACCGCTGCGGCGTCGCGGCGCAGGTTGTCCGGGTTGATCGTGCCGCCCGGCAGCACCAGCGCGTCGTAGTCGTCCACCGCGGCGTCGGCGACCTCGCGCTCGACGGGGTACCGGTCGCCCTTGTCGATGTCGTGGTTCATGGCCTGGATCTCGCCGCGGTGCGTCGAGAGCAGCTCCACCCGCGCCCCGGCGTCCTCCAGCGCCGCGCGCGGCTGGTCCAGCTCGACCTGCTCGACCCCGTCGGCGGCGAGGATGGCCACCCGGCGCCCGCGCAGCTCCTCGGTCATCGTGCTCACCCCTCTTCCGCTGGTGTCCGGGAGCCGGTGCGGCTCCCGGGGCCCAGCGTCCGCTCCGCGGTGCGCTGTGCAAGTCGACGACCCGGTTGTATTTGATCGGTCGGTCTGGAAAGAGGTACCGTCCGGGGATGGCCAGGACCAAGGAGTTCGACCCGGACGTGGCGCTGCAGCGCGCCTTGGAGCTGTTCTGGGAACGCGGCTACGAAGCCACCTCGACCGCGGAGCTGGTGGCCCACCTGGGCGTGGCGCGGGCCAGCATCTACGCCACCTTCGGCGACAAGCGGCAGCTCTACCTCAAGGCGCTGGAGCGCTACCTGCGGATCACCGACGAGTCGGTCGTCGAAGCGCTGTCCGCGGGGTCCGCGCTGGACGGCGTGCACCGGCTCATCGACCGGTACGCGGCGAAGGCGGCCGGGGACGTCGACCGGGTCGGCTGCATGGTCGTCAACGCGGCCGTGGAGTCGGCTGCGCGGGACGCCGACGTGCAGCGCCTGGTGGAGGCGAGCTGGTCGTTCCTGGAGGCGTCGCTGACCTCGGTGCTGGCCCGCGCCCGCGCCGAGGGCGATCTCCCGGCGGACCGGGACCCGCGGGCGCTCGCCCGGATGCTTCTGGTGTTCTTCCAGGGGATTCAGGTGATGGGCCGCGCGCCCGCCGACGCCGACCGGATCCGCGATGCGGCCGCCCAGATGCGTGCCCTGCTGGGGTGAGCGGACCATTGTTGACTGATCGATCTCGAATGGTCTAACGTTCCTGCTCGACGTGAGGCGAAGTTCGCCGCAATACGAGATCGATCAGTCCATATACAGGAGCTCCCATGGTCGCCCGGTTCGACGGCAAGGTCGTGTTGGTCACCGGAGGTGCGGGCGGCATCGCCCGCGTCACCGCAGCCGCGTTCGCCCGCGAAGGGGCGACAGTGGTGGTCAGCGGGCGCAGCGCCGACCCGCTCGCCGAGGTGGTGCGGGAGATCACCGGCGCCGGAGGTCGCGCCGACCACGTCGTCGCCGACGTCTCCGATCCGGAATCGGCCGCGCGGATGGTCAGCACGGTGGTCGAGCGGCACGGTGGGCTGCACGTGGCCTGCAACGCCGCCGGGATCCTCGGCGACGCCGCCCCGGTGGCCGACCTGCCGGACGAGACCTGGTCGCAGGTGCTGGCGGTGAACCTCACCGGGGTGTTCCTGTCGATGAAGCACGAGATCGCGCACATGCGCGCGCACGGCGGCGGTGCCGTGGTCAACATCGGATCCAACATCGGGACGCAGCAGCGCCGCCCGGGGGTCGGTGCCTACGCCGCGAGCAAGGCGGGCGTCACGGCGCTGACCCGCACCGCGGCGCGCGAGCACATCGCCGACGGAGTGCGCATCAACGTCGTCAGCCCCGGCGGCACCGACACCTCGATGTCCTTCCTGCCGGGGGAGGACCGCGCGGCGCGCGATGCGCGGTTCGCGGCGGCGGTGCCGTCCGGGCGCGTCAGCACCCCGGCGGAGGTCGCTTCGGCCGTGCTGTGGCTGGCTTCCGACGACGCGGCGCACGTGATCGGGCACGAGCTGGTGATCGACGGCGGGGCCACCGCCTGAGAGGCCCGCGGCGGCCGTCCCGCGCCGGGGCGGCCGTCAGTCCCGCGCGGCGGTGGGCCAGCGGGCGCCGTTCTCCCAGTAGGTGCCGATGCTCTCCAGCGAACGGCCCTTGGTCTCCGGGGCGAAGCGGTGCACGAAGACCCAGGAGATCGCCGACAGCGCCAGGAAGATGCCGAACGTGGCGGCCCCGCCCAGCCCGTCCATGAGCGGCAGGAAGAACTGCGCCACGATCAGGTTCGCCACCAGATCGGCGGTCAGCATCAGCGACGCGCCGAGAGCGCGCAGGCGCGCCGGGAAGCTCTCCGAGGCGAACACCCACACCAGCGAGCCGAAGCCGAAGTTGAACCCGGCGGTGAACACCAGGATCGCCGCGAAGCCCCACCAGGAGCCGCCGGAGTCCAGCGAACCGGTGGCGAACACCAGGATCATGGCCAGGCTGGAGGCGATCATCGCGCTGATCCCGCCCAGCAGGATCGGCCGCCGCCCCACCCGGTCCACCACGAACAGCGAACCGATGGTGGCCAGCAGCGCCGCGCCCTGCACGATCGCGGGCAGCCCGATCACCGTGGCGTTGCCCTGGAAACCCATCTCCTCGAAGATGATCGGGCTGTAGTAGGTGATCGCGTTGATCCCGGTGATCTGGACCAGGAACCCGAGGCCGAGCACGAACAGGGTGGCCGTCGCGTACGGCTTGCGGAACATCTCGGCCAGCCGCCCGCTGCTCGTGGTCTCGATGTCCGCGCGGATCTCGGCCAGCTCGCGGTCGACGTCTGCGCCGGGATCGACCAGCCGCAGGGTGCGCCGCGCCTCCTCGTGGCGTCCTTTGAGGACGTACCAGCGCGCTGTGTCGGGCAGCTTCACCAGCAGGAACATCACCAGCACCGACGGCACCGCGGACAGCGCGAGCATCAGCCGCCAGTTCCCGGACTCGGCCAGGCTCCAGTCCACCAGGTAGGCCAGGAGCACGCCGGTCACGGTGGCGACCTGGTAGCCGACGACCAGTGCGCCGCGGATCGCCGCCGGTGCCGACTCGGCCAGGAAGATCGGCGTCACCACCAGCGACAACCCGATGCTGATGCCGAGGAAGAAGCGCGAGACGTCCAGCCACAGGATGTCGGAGACCAGCCCGGACCAGACGGCGAACACCGCGTACCCGGCCACCACGACCAGCATGGTCGCCTTGCGCCCGATCGCGGTCGCCAGCTTCCCGGCCAGCAGCGCGCCGACGATGTTGCCCGCCACCAGCACGGTGGTCACGCTGCCCTGCAGCGCCGGGGAGAGGTCCATCTCCTCGGTGATGAACAGCAGGGCACCGGAGATGTTGCCGATGTCGTAGCCGTAGATGACGCCGATCGTCGCCGCGGCCACGACGATCCGCAGCGCCAGCGGCGAGGTGACGCCCAGCGCGGGGGAGGCTCCGGACATGACACCCTCCTTGTGCGGTCTGCTTCTGGGGGAACGTTTCCGAGAGGCGCTGCGCCAGAACGGGTTTCAGGGCAGCACGACGGATCGGCTGAGGTTGCGCGGGCGGTCGGGGTCGATGCCGCGCCGCTCCGCCAGCCCGACCGCGAGCAGCTGGGCGCGGACCAGCTCGGCCATCGGATCGGCGGCGTGGTGCACGAACGCGGCGCCGGTGCGGCGGATCTCCTCGGCGAGCCCGGGTGGTTCGCCGCCGAACAGCCACGTCGCGCGCCCGGGTTCGGCGATGCTCACCGGCCCGTGCCGGTACTCCAGCGCCGGGTAGGACTCGGTCCACACCCCGGCCGCCTCGCGGAGCTTGAGCGCCGCCTCGTGCGCGATGCCCGCTGACCACCCGGTGCCCAGGAAGGTGAACTGCTGAGCTTCCAGCAGTTCTGCGGGCAGCTGCGCACTGAGGACGGCTTCCGCCTGGTCAGCGGCTTCGGTGATGCGGTGACCCAGGTGCGTGCGCAGCAGTGCGAGAGTGCTTGTGGCGAAACGGGTTTGCACGACCGACCGCTCGTCGCAGAACGACAGGTCGACCACTTCGTCGGCGGCACCGCGCACTTCGGCCGGGGTTGCGGTCAGCACGACGGTCGGCGATGTGCCGCGCACCGCGGCCAGGAGCTGGTGGACCTCGGTGGTGGTGCCGGAGCGCGTGAGGGCCACGATCCGGTCGTAGCGCCGAGACCTCGGCATCTCCGAAGCGGCGAAGGCGTCGGTGATGCCCAGGCCCGCCTGCTCCCGCAGCGCGGCGTAGGACTGCGCCATGAACCAGGACGTCCCGCAGCCGATCGCGGCGACGCGCTCGCCCGGTCGCGGCAGCACGTCGCGGACCGTCTCGGCGAGCTCGGCGGCGCGCCGCCAGCACCCGGGCTGGCTGGTGATCTCGGACAGGGTGGACGACTGCGCCATCGCGCGTTCCTCCGGACCGTCGGCGGATGAAACAGCGCGAGCTTAGGGTGATCGAAAATGATGGAGCAATGCTCCATTCGATCAAAATTGAACACCTCAGGCGGTCAGCACGGTGGTCCCCGCCGCCTCGAAGGCCTGCACCACCTCGGCGTCGACCCCGGTGTTGGTGATCAGCGTGTCGATGGTGTCGGTGGCGCAGATCTGGGCGAAGGCGCGCCGGTTCAGCTTGGAGCTGTCGGCGACCACGACCACCCGCGCCGCGCGCGAGGCCATCAGCCGGTTGATGCTGGCCTCGCCCTCGTGGTGGGCGTAGGCGCCGTGCTCCGGATCGATCGCGTCGACCCCGAGGAACAGCAGGTCCAGGGTGATCTCCTGCAGGATGTGGGTGGCCAGCGGGCCGGTGAGCTCGAAGGACTGCTGGCGCGCCACGCCGCCGGTGACCACGATCTTGACGTGCGGGCGCACCACGAGCTCGTTGGCGATGTTGAGCGCGTTGGTGACCACGGTGATCCCCGGGTCGCCGTGCTCGCCGAGGTCGGGCCGGGTGGCCAGGCTGCGCGCGACCTCGGTGGTCGTGGTGCCGCCGTTGAGCCCGATCACCATGCCCGGCTGCACCAGCCGCGCGGCCGCGGCGCTGATCCGCTGCTTCTCCGGCGCGTGCCGGGCCGCTTTGTGCCGCAGCGGCAGGTCGTAGGCGATGCTGGTGGCCACCGCGCCACCGCGGGTGCGGGCCAGCAGCTGCTGCTCGGCGAGGTGGTCGAGGTCGCGCCGGATGGTGGCGGCGGAGACGTCGAGCTCGGCGGCCAGCTCCTCGACGTCGGCGCGTTCGCGCTGGCCGACGATGTCCAGCAGTTTGCTCAGCCGTTCGTGCCGGTTCATTGCAGTCCCCTCCGCGCAGTTCGCAGGCAACCTACTACGAGCGCCCGCGCCGGTCCGCCCGGCGTGCCGCCGAACGGATCAGCTGGGAAGCCGCCGCGCGTCGGTACTGGCCCGACCTCTGGTGTGCGATTGTGCGTGAACTCACGTGAATACACGCAGTTTCACGCAGGAGGAATGATGGTCGAGCTTCCGCGCAGTGCCCTGTCCCGGCGGACCCTGCTGCGCTCCGGCGCGGCGGCGGGGGCAGGTCTCGGACTCGCCGGGCTGGCCCCCGGGGCGGCCGCCGCGCAGGACGCGTGGCCCGCGGCCAAGGGCGAAACCATGATGGGCGTGCCGTTCGAGGCGCACGAGGTGGTGCGCGTCGGGATCATCGGTGTCGGCAACCGGGGTTCGAGCATGCTGCCGCTGTTCCTGGAGCTGGACGGTGTCGCGATCACCGCGGTGTGCGACACCAGCGCCGAGGCGGTGGAGCGCGCGGCGCGCGCGGTGGTCGAGCAGGGCAGGCCGGAACCGGCCAAGTACAGCGCGGGCGAGCACGACTTCGAGAACCTGCTCGCCCGGGACGACGTGGACTTCGCCTACATCGCCACGCCGTGGGAGTGGCACACGCCGATGGCCGTCGTCGCGATGCGCAACGGCAAGCACGTCGGCGTCGAGTGCCCGCTCGGCGTCACCGTCGACGAGCTGTGGGAGCTGGTCGACGTCTCCGAGCAGACCCGGCGGCACTGCATCCAGCTGGAGAACTGCTGCTACGGGCAGAACGAGCTGCGGGTGCTGCGCATGGCCCACGACGGCATGTTCGGCGACCTGCTCCACGGCGCGGGGGCCTACCTGCACGACCTCCGGGAACTGCTGTTCTCCAAGACCTACTACGCGGGGCAGTGGCGGCGGGCCTGGCACACCAAGCTCAACGCCGACCTCTACCCGACGCACGGGCTCGGCCCGGTCGCGGCCTACCTGGACGTCAACCGCGGGGACCGGCTGGTGCGGATCACCTCCATGAGCACCCCGGCGCTGGGGCTGGCGGCCTACCGGCAGGAGCACCTGCCGCCGGACGACCCGGCCTGGCAGGAGCGCTACGCCAAGGGCGACGCGACGATGAGCCTGATCCAGACCGAGCAGGGCCGCGTCATCCACCTCGTGCACGACGTCTCCAACGGTCGCCCCTACAGCCGGTTGAACCAGCTGCAGGGCACCAAAGGCGTGTTCGAGGACTACCCGCCGCGGATCTACCTGGAGCCCACCGGGACCCCGCACGAGTGGGGCAACTGGGACGACTACGCCGAGCACGACCACTGGCTGTGGAAGGAGGTCGGTCCCGGCCCGGGCGGCCACGGCGGCATGGACTACCTGATGCTCTACCGCCTCGCGCAGACCATGCACCTGGGCCTGCCGCCGGACATCGACGTCTACGACTCGGCCACCTGGAGCGCCCCGTTCGCCCTCAGCGCGCGGTCCATCGAGCAGAACAGCGCCCCGGTCGACTTCCCGGACTTCACCCGGGGCCGCTGGCGCACCCCGCACCCCGGCACCGATTCGGCCAAGCCCTGAGTCGCGGGTATTCGTTTTCCGGTGGGTGGGCGGCCCCGACCGCCGCCCACCCGTTCCCCGAATGCCGGGTGAAACCCCCGACGCTCCACCCGGCGAGCACGCCTGCCGTTCTCGCAGGTCAGCGGGCGTGCCGTTAAAAGCCTGCGGGTTGTTCGGCCGTTGTGCAAGGGGGCACCCGGCGATTTCGGGCGTATCGAGCGCCACATTTTCGGTAGCGGAGTGTTTCTTCGCAATTACGTTCGGCAGTCGCGGAGCGGTGGCGGACACGAGGTGTCCTCGACCGGTGGCGCGGCAGGTCAGGGGAGCAGGCCTTGGCGGCGGGCGGCCACCACCGCTTCGTGCCGGTTGTGGACGTCCAGCTTGTGCATGGCGCTGCGCAGGTAGGCCTTGACCGTCTCCGGCCGCAGGGAGAGGCGGTTGCCGGTTTCGGCGTTGGTGCAGCCCAGGGCGACCTGGGAGAGGACGTCGAGCTCGCGCGGCGTCAGGTTCGCCGTCCGGGCTTCCCCGGACGGCGAGGCCAGGCCCGCCAGCCGGTCGCAGGCCTGGTGCAGGCGGTCGCGGAGGGCGGAGTCGTCGAGACCCTGGGCGATGGCGCGGAACTCCGCGTGCAGCTCCCGCACCTCCTCCAGCGCCACCTGCTCCCGGGGCGCGGTGGTCTCCGCCGCGCGCAGCAGCCGCAGGCGGCGGTCGACCTCGTCGCGCACGGCGAGCTCGTCGGCCAGCCGACGGGTCACGCCCACCACGACGTCGATCGCCCGGTCGCCCAACCGGGCCGCACCGCGCGCCGCGCCGTAGAGCACCCCGCGCACCGCGCCGCCGACCAGTACCGGTGCGGCCACCACGGAGCTGATCCCTTCGGCGAGCACCGGCGCGTCGTAGTCGTGGCTGATCGTCAGCGCGGTGGCGTAGTCGCTGACCGCGTCCGGCCTGCCCCGCGCCAGCACCCGGCCGCCGAGCCCGGCCGCCGCCCGGACCTGGAGTCCTTTCAGCATGTTGGTGCGCACCCCGGCGAGCTCCGACAGGTGCAGCGCGCCCTCGGCGGCCTGCCCGCCGAAGGACACGGGCATGTCCGCCCGCTGCCGCACCGCGCGGACGGCCTGGCGGAAGGCGTCGCCGTCGTCCGGGCGCAAGAGCGCGTCACCGCCGGTTCGCACATCCACCCCTTTCCGGGGGTAGCCGGGACTGCTGTGTGGCGCGGAGCATAACGCCCGGCAGCGCCGGGGCAAAGAAGCCGGGAAAGGGGCCGACCGTGAGCACTGAGCTGAGCACCACGCCGAACACCGCGCCAGAGGCCCGCGTGGCCGAACTGCTCGCCCGGTTCGACACCCCGGACGCCTGCGCGGCCGACCTGCTCTGCGACGGCCACCCCGCCGACGCGGTCGCCTTCACCGTCGTCGAACCGGATCTGTCCAGTCAGGACATCACCTACGGCCGGTTGCGGCGCGACTCGGCGAAGTTCGCCGCCGCGCTGGCCGACCTGGGCGTGGCCCCCGGCGACGCGGTCGCGGTGCTGATGGGCAAGTCCGCCGACCTCGTGGTGGCGCTGCTGGGGATCTGGCGCCGCGGCGCGGTCCACGTGCCGCTGTTCACCGCGTTCGCGCCACCGGCCATCGCACTGCGGCTGCAGGCCAGCGGCGCGAAGGTCGTGGTGGTCGACGCCGACCAGCGCGCGAAACTCGCGCCGAGCGAGGACATCCCGGCCGACGCGCCGTGGCGGACCATTGTGGCCGGTGACTCCGCGGACGAGCAGTCGCTCACCGCGCTGCTGGACCGCTACACCGGCGACGAGCCGGGCGGGCAGGCCGTGCCGCTGGGCGGGGACGGGCTGCTGGTGCAGCTGTTCACCTCGGGCACCACCGGCACCCCGAAGGGTGTTCCGGTGCCGATCCGCGCGCTGGCCTCCTTCCAGGCGTACCTGGAGTTCGGGCTGGACGTCCGGGCCGACGACGTGTTCTGGAACGCCGCGGACCCGGGCTGGGCCTACGGCCTGTACTACGCGATCCTCGGTCCGCTGGCCGCCGGTCGGCGCAGCATCCTGCTGCACGCGGGCTTCTCCCCGGCGCGGACCTGGCAGGTGATGCGCGAGTTCGGGGTCACCAACTTCGCCGCTGCGCCGACCGTCTACCGCAGCCTGCGCACCGACACCTCGGCCGACCCCGCCGGGATCCGGCTCCGCCGCGCCTCCTCGGCGGGCGAGCCGCTGACCCCGGAGGTGGTGTCCTGGTCCGAGCGCGAGCTGGGCGTGACCGTGCGCGACCACTACGGGCAGACCGAGCACGGCATGATGATCGTCAACGCCTGGGCCGACGGGGTCCGCGACGAGATCAAGCCGGGGTCGATGGGCGCGGCGCTGCCCGGCTGGTCGGCCGAGGTGCTCTACGACGACCGCGACGACCCGGCGCCCGCAGGCACCGCCGGGCGGATCGCGATCGAGGTCGCCACCAGCCCGCTGATGTGGTTCACCGGCTACACCGGCGCGCCGGAGAAGACCGCGGAGCGGTTCACCGCCGACGGCCGCTGGTACGTGACCGGCGATGCCGGGTCCCGCGACGCCGACGGTGCGTTCTTCTTCTCCTCCCGGGACGACGACGTGATCATCATGGCCGGGTACCGGATCGGGCCGTTCGACGTGGAGAGCGTGCTGGTCCAGCACGAGTCGGTCGCCGAAGCGGCGGTGATCGGCGTCCCCGACGAGCTGCGCGGCGAGGTCCTGGAGGCGTTCGTGGTGCTGCGCCCGGGGGCCAGCGGCGGCGACGAGCTGGTGACCGAGCTGCAGCAGCTGGTCAAGCGCAAGTTCGCCGCGCACGCCTACCCGCGGTCGGTGCACTTCGTCGAGCAGCTGCCCAAGACGCCGAGCGGCAAGATCCAGCGCTTCGTGCTCCGCCAGCAGCGCCGGTGATCACCAGTCGGGCTCGCCGGTGATCTCGGTGCAGACCAGCCCGTCGCCGTCGGAGGGCGTGCCGAGCAGCGCCCGGGCGGCGAGCTGGTCGACGTCCAGGCAGCGGACCGGGCGGCCGTCGACCAGCAGCGGGGCGCGCTGCGGGCCAGCGGCGGCGTAGGCCAGCACGCGCCGCGGTTCGCTGCCGTCGGCCAGCCGGACCCGCTCGTCCCCGTGCAGGTGGACCAGCCGGTACCGGACGCCGCGGCCCTCGCACCGGTCGAGCACCCGGCGCTGCTCCGGGGTGGCGAACCAGAGCGCGTGCTCCTCCACCACGCCGGGCGCGGCCACCAGCACGGCCGGTCGCTGGCCGTCGTGGACGCGCAGGCCCGCGGCCCACACCGCGGACAGGCCGGTGCAGCGGGCAGTGAGCACCACCACCGGCCCGGACAGCCCCAGCTCGGTGCGCAGCCAGGTGATCTTGGACGGGCAGGCGTTCGACCCGTAGGCCAGCACGAGCTGCCGACCTCGCATCGGCGCGGCACCGCGCTCGGCGAGCCAGTCGTCCAGGCAACCCCCGTCGGGACCGTCGCCGCTGACGCGCCAACCGGAGGGGACGGAGGAGTCCGGCGTCAGCGCCCGGCCGACGCCGTCGAGGTGGACGAACGAGAAGCCGGGCCGCGCACCGGGATAGGGAGCCGCGGGGTAGTCGGAGTCCGGGAACGGCGAGCGGACGGGGGCTGCGGGAAGGTCGGGGCTGGACATGGCCGCTCAGCATTCCGACCGACCCGGCCCGCCGCTATGAGCGCCACCACGATTCCCGCCGAACAACCCGATCAGCCGACCACCGCCGGGTCGTTCACCCGGGTTGGGCGCGATCTCGCGAGAGATCGACCGGCACCCGGGTGAACGTCAACCGCGGAACCGCCTCCTCGCGCGGCTAGCGGGCCGGGCGGCCGAGCCGGGTGCGGACGGCGGTGGCGGCGCAGCCGATGACGGCCAGGCCGCCCAGCACGGTGGGCCAGGTGAGGTCTTCGCCCAGCAGCAGCGCGGCCCAGCAGATGCTCATCACCGGCTGGGTGAGCTGGACCTGGCTGACCTGCGCCATCGGGCCGATCGCCAGGCCCCGGTACCAGGCGAAGAAACCGAGGTACATGCTCACCACGGCCAGGTAGGCGAACGCGGCCCACTCCACCGCCGTCCCGCTCGGGGGCTGCTGGGCCATCGAGACGCCGGTGAGCGCGATCATCAGCGGCGCGGCGAGCACGAGCGCCCAGGACACGGTCTGCCAGGCGCCGAGCTCGCGGGCGAGCAGCCCGCCCTCCGCGTAGCCGACCGCGGCGGCCAGCACCGAGCCGAACAGCAGCAGATCGGACCAGTGCAACCCGCTGAGGCCGCCGCCCTGCAGCGCGGCGAACACCACGGCCGCGGCAGCACCGACGGCCGCCATGATCCAGAACGACTTCGGGGGACGCTCGTGCCCGCGGAGCACGGCCACCACCGCGGTCGCGGCGGGCAGCACCGCGATCACCACGGCGCCGTGGCTGGCCGGGGCGGTGGTGAGCGCGAAGGAGGTCAGCACGGGGAAGCCCACGACCACGCCACCGGCGACGACCGCGACCCGCACCCACTGGACGCCGCGCGGCAGCCGCTGCCTGGTGATCGCCAGCGCGGCGGCTGCGAGCAGGGCGGCGATGACGGCGCGGGCGGAGCCGGTGAAAAGCGGGGACATCCCGCCGCCCGCGACGGCGACGCGGGTGAACGGGACGGTGAAGGAGAAGGCGCCCACGCCGAGCAGGCCCCAGCCGAGACCGGCCCGGGACGTGGATAGCGCTGGTGCGTCGGGAAGAGTAGCGCTACTCTGTAGTCTCATGTCGAACGATAGCAGTTCGCGCATCGTCGCCGAACTCCGCGAGTGGATCGCGACGGCCCCGCCGGGGGCGAAGCTGCCGTCGACGCGTGCGCTGGTCGCGCAGCACGGGGCGAGTCCGGTGACGGTGCAGAAGGCGCTGCGGACCTTGACCTCGCAAGGAGTGGTCGAGAGTCGGCCCGGTGTCGGTACTTTCGTCCGGGCGGTCCGCGTCGCCCGCCCGAACGACTACGGGTGGCAGACCGCGGCCCTCGGCGCGCCGCAGCACCGCATCCGGCAGCTGTCCACCGCGCTGCGCACCGCGCCGAACGACGCGATGGCGCTGCACGCGGGCTACCCCGATCGCGAACTGCTACCGGAGCGCCTGGTGCGGGCCGCGTTCGCCCGAGCCGCGCGCAGCGAGGCGGCGGTCAGCAGACCCCCGGCTGCGGGGCTGCCGGAGCTGCAGGCCTGGTTCGTGACCGAGCTCGGCACGGCCACGCCGGTCGACGTCGCGCCACCGGCGCCGAGCGACGCGGTGATCGTGCCGGGGATCCAGAGCGGGCTCAGCACCGCCTTCCGCGCGCTGGTCGGCGCCGGGCGGCCGCTCCTGGTGGAATCGCCGACCTACTGGGGCGCGATCCTCGCCGCCGCGCAGACGGGCGTCCAGCTGGTCCCGGTGCCCAGCGGCATCCGCGGCCCGGACCCGGACGAGCTGGCCCGCGCGTTCCAGCGGACCGGGGCGCGGGCCTTCTACGCGCAGCCGAACTTCGCCAACCCGACCGGCGCGCAGTGGTCGCCCGCCCTGGGCGAGGAGGTGCTGGAGGTGGTGCGCCGCCACGGGGCGTTCCTGATCGAGGACGACTCGGCGCACGACTTCGGCATCGACACCGACCCGGCGCCCCTGGCCACCCGCGACGGCAGCGGGCACGTCGTCTACCTGCGCTCGCTGACCAAGAGCGTGTCCCCGGCCGTGCGCATCGCCGGGATCATCGCCCGCGGCCCGGCCCGCGAGCGCATCCTCGTCGACGCCCACGCCGAATCCATGTACATCAGCGGGGTGCTGCAGGCCGTCGCGCTCGACGTGGTCACCCAACCGGCCTGGCGCACGCACCTGCGCAACCTGCACCACCAGCTGGCCGCCCGCCGCGACCTCCTCGTCGCCGCGCTGCGGGAACACGTCCCCGATGCGCACCTGGAAGCGGTGCCGCAGGGCGGGCTGAACCTCTGGGTCCGGCTGCCGGACGCGACGGACCTGCCCCGGCTGGTCCGGGACTGCGAGGCCGCCGGGGTCATCATCGCCCCGGGCGACGAGTGGTTCCCCGCCGAGCCCACCGGCCCCCACCTGCGGATCAACTACGCGGGCCCGAACCCCGGTGCGTTCCCCGACGGTGCGCGCATCATCGGCGAGGCGCTCGCGAAGCAGGCGCAGTAACCCGCCCTCAATCCCGGTGCATGTCCCAGGCGAGCAGTGCGACGTGCAGGGACACCAAGGACTCCGGGCTGTCGAGGGAGACGCCGAGCAGCTGCTCGACGCGCGCCAGCTGGCCGTAGTACGCCGTGCGCGACAGGTGCGCCGCGGCCGCGGCAGCGGACTTGTTGCCGCCGTGGCGGCACAACGAGCGCAACGCGTCGAGCAGCCGCTCGTTGTCCCGGATCGGGCCCAGCTCCCGCTCGGCGAACGCGGTCAGCCGCTCGTCGCCGCGCAGCAGGTGCAGCAGCCCGCGCAGGCGCACGTCGTCGAGCCGGTGGAAGTCGCGCGTGCCGTCGTCGACGTGCAGCGCCGCCTCCGCGACCTGCGCGGCCTCGGTGAGCGTCCGGCGCGCCCCGGAGATCGACCCCACGGCGGTGCCGACGGCCACCACCAGGGGCAGCGCGGCGGAGCGGCGGATGTCCGCGGCGAGGCGGTGCAGCGCGGTGTCCAGGTCGACCCCGGACAGCGCCACCACGGCGTGCACGGTGAGGTCGTCGACCACCCCGACCAGCACCGGCAGCTTCGCCTTGCGCGCGGCCAGCGCGGTCGCCTCGGCCAGATCGCGCAGCGCCTGCTGGGTCTCCAGCGCTGGAGCCGGGGTAGTGGTGGTGTGCGGCCGCACCGCGATGCCCACCAGCGGGCCGTCCAGCGGCACACCGAGCCCGGCGGCACGGGCGGCCAGGTCCGCGGTTGCGGTGCTGCCCGCGAGGAGTTCGGTGATGAGCGTGCGGTGGGTCTGGCGCTCCAGGCTCTCCCGGTCCCGCGTGACCAGCCGGTTCACCGCCAGCGCCGAGGCGGCCCGCTCGGCGACCACCACGTGCCGGTGCGCGGGTTCGGGCCCGAGCACCACCAGCCGCCCCCAGTCGTCGCCGCGGGCCCCGACCACGGTGGTCAGCCACCGGTGGTCCGGGTCGTAGGAGGTCCGGCCGGACTGCACCACCGCGCGGGAGCGCTCCGACCACTCCGACAGCAGCGCGACAGGGTCCTGCCCGGCGGCGTCGTAGGCCAGCACCTGGTGCGCCATCGTCTCCAGCACCACCGGCCGTTCGAGGATGCGTGCCGCCTCGCGCAGCACGGACGCCGGTTCGGCGCCCGAGGTGGTCAGCGCGGTGAAGGTCTCGTGGATCGCGTGCGTGGCGCGCAGCTCGGCCAGCTGCGCGTCGCGGATTCGAGCCACCACGGCCTCGGTGACGCTGACGAACTTGGTCTCCTCCGACAGCGTCACCAGCGGCAGGTCGTGCCGGTGCGCCGCGTCCACGAGCGCGCCCGGCACCCGGTCGCGCCAGCGGCGCACCAGCTCCACGACCAGCCCGCACGCCCCGGCCGCGGCGAGCCCGTCGACGTAGCGGGCCAGCTCGCCGGGCTCCTCGGGCAGCGCGATGCCGGTGGTCAGCACCAGCTCCCCACCGCTGAGCAGCGCCGCGATGTCGGCGATCTCGGCGACGTGCACCCACCGCACCCGGCCGTCCAGCCCCGACGCCCCGGCGATCACCCGGGGCTTGCCGCGCCGCAGCACCGGCAGGTCGAGCACCTCGGACACGGTCGGCAGCGCCAGCACGTCCGGCGACATCAGCTCCATCGCACCTCCTCGGTGCACACACCGTACGGCCAACCGGGGCAGGTCTGTACAGGTTGCCCGTAGGTGGCGGTGCGCCCGGCGGGCGAGACTGGCCGCATCGCCCACGACGGAACGGGGAGCTATGTCGGAATCGTTGTTGGCCCGCCACCGCGCGGCCATGCCCAGCTGGCTGGCGCTCTACTACGACGAACCCATCGAGATCGTCAGCGGCCGGGGGCGGCACGTCACCGACTCGGCGGGCAACACCTACCTGGACTTCTTCGCCGGGGTCCTGACCAACGCGATCGGCTACGACATCGCCGAGATCAGCGACGCGATCCGCCGCCAGGTCGACAGCGGCGTCCTGCACACCTCCACGCTGTACCTGATCCGCAAGCAGGTGGAGCTGGCCGAGCGGATCGGCGAGCTGTCCGGGATGGCCAACCCGAAGGTGTTCTTCACCAACTCCGGCACCGAGGCCAACGAGACCGCGCTGATGCTGGCCACCCAGTACCGGCGCAGCCACCAGGTGCTCGCGCTGCGCAACTCCTACCACGGCCGGGGTTTCGGGGCCCTCGGCGTCACCGGCAACCGCGGTTGGTCGGCCAGCGCGCTGTCGCCGTTCGAGGTCAGCTACGTGCAGGGCGGCTACCGCTACCGCAGCCCGTTCCGGAACCTCTCCGACGCCGACTACATCGCCGCCTGCGTCGAGGACCTGCGCGAGGTGATCGAGACCACCACCTCCGGCGACGTGGCCTGCATGATCGCCGAGCCGATCCAGGGCGTCGGCGGTTTCGCCACCCCGCCCGACGGGCTGTTCGGCGCGTTCGCCGAGGTGCTCGAGGAGTACGGCATCCTGCTGATCTCCGACGAGGTGCAGACCGGCTGGGGCCGCACCGGCGAGCACTTCTGGGGCATCCAGGCGCACGGCGTCACCCCGGCGGCGATGACCTTCGCCAAGGGGCTGGGCAACGGGCTGGCCATCGGCGGCGTGGTCGCCGAGGCCGAGCTGATGGACTGCCTGACCGCCAACTCCATCTCCACCTTCGGCGGCAACCCGATCTCCACCGGCGGCGCCGCGGCGGCGCTGGAGTACCTGCTGGACAACGACCTCCAGGGCAACGCCGCCAAGCTCGGCGGCCGGTTGCTGGACGGGCTGCGCGCGCACGCCGAGCGCTGCGGCCTGATCGGCGACGTGCGGGGCAAGGGCCTGATGATCGGCGTCGAGCTGGTCGAACCGGGCACCCGCACGCCTTCCGCCGCGGCTGCTGGCCGGGTGATGGAACTGGCCAAGGAGCGCGGCCTGCTGCTGGGCAAGGGCGGGCTGTACGGCAACGTCCTGCGCCTGGCGCCGCCGATGACCCTGACCGAGGACGAGGCGGGGCAGGCGCTGCAGATCATCACCGAAACCACCTCGCTGGCCGAGCAGGAGCTCCACCGATGACAGAACTGATCAGGCACTGGATCGCGGGCGAGTTCGACGACGCGGTCCCGCAGCGCACCGGCGAGGTCTTCGACCCCGCCACCGGTGCGGTGGCCAAGCACGTCGCGTTCGCGACCGAGTCCGATGTGGACGCCGCGGTGGCGGAGGCCGCCGAGGCGCTGAAGACCTGGCGGCGCACCTCGCTGGCGAAGCGGACGAACGTGCTGTTCGCCTTCCGCGAGCTGCTCAACCAGCACAAGTCCGAGCTGGCCGAGATCATCACCGCCGAGCACGGCAAGGTGCTCTCCGACGCCGCGGGCGAGGTCCAGCGCGGCCTGGAGAACGTCGAGTACGCCTGCGGCATCCCGAACCTGCTGCGCGGCGGGTTCTCGGAGAACGCCTCGACCAGCGTCGACGTGCACTCGGTGCGCCAGCCGGTCGGGGTCGTCGGGGTGATCTCGCCGTTCAACTTCCCGGCCATGGTCCCGCTGTGGTTCGTGCCCAACGCGATCGCCTGCGGCAACACCGTGGTGCTCAAGCCCAGCGAGAAGGACCCGTCGGCGGCCAACTTCATCGCCCGGCTCTGGCAGGAGGCGGGGCTGCCCGACGGCGTGCTCAACGTGGTCCACGGGGACAAGGTCGCCGTCGACGCGCTGCTGGCGCACCCGGCGGTCAAGGCGGTGTCGTTCGTCGGCTCCACGCCCGTGGCGCGCTACGTCTACGAGACCGGCACCAGCCACGGCAAGCGGGTGCAGGCCCTCGGCGGCGCCAAGAACCACATGGTGGTGCTGCCCGACGCGGACCTGGACCTGGCCGCCGACGCCGCGGTCTCGGCCGGGTTCGGCTCGGCGGGGGAGCGGTGCATGGCGATCTCCGCGGTCGTCGCGGTCGACCCGGTCGGCGACGAGCTGGTGGCCAAGATCGCCGAGCGGATGGGCAAGCTCAACGTCGGCGACGGGCGTCGCGGCTGCGACATGGGGCCGCTGGTCACCGCCGCCCACCGGGACCGCGTGACGTCCTACGTGGACGCCGGGGTCGCCGCCGGGGCGGAGCTGGTGGTGGACGGCCGCGGGGTGCGGGTCGACGGCGGCGCCGACGGCTTCTGGCTCGGCCCGACCCTGTTCGACCACGTCGGCACCGACATGTCCATCTACACCGACGAGATCTTCGGTCCGGTGCTCTCCGTGCTGCGGGTGCCCAGCTACGACGCGGCGATCGAGGTGCTCAACGCCAACCCGTACGGCAACGGCACCGCGATCTTCACCGAGAGCGGTGGCGCGGCGCGCCAGTACTGCGAGGAGGTGGAGGTCGGCATGGTCGGGGTGAACGTCCCGATCCCGGTGCCGGTCTCGTACTACTCCTTCGGCGGCTGGAAGGACTCGCTGTTCGGCGACGCGCACGCCTACGGCCCGGACGGAATCCAGTTCTACACCCGCACCAAGGTGGTCACCACGCGCTGGCCGGACCCCTCCCACGGCGGCGTCGACCTCGGGTTCCCGCAGAGCAGCTGACGTTCGGCGATGTCGGGGAGTTCGCCGCGGAGGGCTCCCCGACACCGCCGATTAGGCTCGCCGGTATGGGAGACGTGGCGCTGAGACCGGTCCGCGAGGACGACCTGCCAGCCCTGGAGCAGCTGATCAACGAACCGGAGACCACCGCCCCGCACAACTGGTGGGGGTGGCGCAAACCGGACCGGATGACCCGGCGCTGGGAGGAGTCCGGGCTGCTCGGCGACGAGCACGGCGTGCTGCTGGTGGACGCCGAGCACGAGCTGGTCGGGTTCGTGTCCTGGCACCGCGTCGAGACCGGCCCCGCCTCGCACTGCTTCGAGATCGGCATCAACCTGCGACCCGACGCGCGCGGTCACGGCTACGGCACCGAAGCGCAGCGCCAGCTGGTCCGCTACCTGTTCGCGCACACGCAGGTCAACCGCCTCGAAGCCGGTACCGAGCTGGACAACGCCGCCGAGCAGCGGTCCCTGGAGAAGGCCGGTTTCACCAGGGAAGGCGTGCTGCGCGGCTACACCTTCCGCAACGGCCGCTGGCGCGACTGCGCCCTCTACAGCATCCTCCGCGGCGAAGTGGACCTCGACGAGCGGTGATCGCGGTTGAAAACCCGGCCGACCGGGGTGGGCGCTCGGCCGATACGATGGTGGGGACATGCCCGGTTCGCGAGTTCGGGAGGCGGACGTGACCGCTGAGTCCGAGCCGGGTGGCATCTGCCGGGGTTGCAAGGGCCGGGGCCAGGTTCGGGTGCCGCGCGGGTTCTTCTCGGTGGACACCGGCGAGAGCTGCACCGCCGTGGGCTGGACGCGTTGTCGGCACTGCCGGGCGACGCCGGGCCGCCAGCGCCACCCCTGGCCACCGCCGAGGTGAGGATCGAGGCATGACCGAGCAGGGCCAGCCGCCGGTGTTCGACGCCGGCCCGAACGCGATCTGCTTCACCTGCGGGGGGTTCAAGAAGATCAGCGACCCGCGCCTGTACATGATCCAGGCGACCGAGGAGCTGATGACCGGCATGACGCTGGCCGAGTGGCGAGGCTGCCCCCAGTGCGGCGGAGACGGGATCCTGGCGGGCACGCGACCTCCTGTCTGAGCGGATTCCGCGCGAATCAGGCACTCGTGGGTGATCCAGCCGACGAATGGGCCGAACCGCGGATGCGGCAGCCGGTGATCTCCTACGCTCACCCGCATGTCCGTGCTCAAACCCCAATCGGTCCTGGACGGCCACAGCTCGAACCGGACCCCGGTGCCGCTGATCGTCGGTTTGGTGATCTCCGGCGTCTGCCTGCTGCTGGCGGTGGCCTTCTACCTGCTGACCGGCGGGCCGGTGAACGTCGTCGTCGGCACGATGCTGGCGCTGCCCACGGCGATCGTGCTGGTCGCGCTGATCCTGCTCGTCGACCGGTTGGAACCGGAGCCGCGGATCAACCTGGTGCTGGCCTTCGGCTGGGGCGCGGGCGTGGCCATCATCGGCGCGCTGATCGTGAACTCGGTGACCGGCGCGCTGCTGGTCCCGTCGCTGGGGCCGGAGGCCGCCGACGGGGTCACCGCCTCGGTGGTGGCGCCGGTGGTCGAGGAGAGCTTCAAGGGCGCTCTGCTGCTGTACCTGCTGCTGGTGCGGCGGCACGAGATCGACGGACCGACCGACGGCATCGTCTACGCCAGCATGTGCGGGCTGGGCTTCGCGATGGTGGAGAACGTCCTCTACTACATGCGCGGCATCGACGACGGCTCGCTGGCGTTCATGGTGGTGCTGCGCGGCGTGGTCTCGCCGCTGGGCCACCCGCTCTACACCTCGATCATCGGGCTCGGCGTCGCCTACGCCGCCACCCACAGCGGCTCCGGGCGGGTGTTCGCCGTGATCGGCGGCTGGATCGGCGGCGTCCTGCTGCACGCGACGTGGAACGGCAGCCTGACGCTGCTCGGCTTCCCCGGCATGGTGCTCGCCTACCTGATCGAGCTGGCGGTGCTGATCGTCCTGGTGGTCGTGCTGGTCAAGGACCGCAAGCGGCTGGTGCACCTGATCGGCAGGTACCTGCCCGCCTACATCCCGAGCGGGCTGGTGCAGCCCAACGACGTGCAGATGCTGGGCAGCATGTCCGGGCGCCGCCAGGCGCGGCACTGGGCGCGGACGCAGGCGGGCACGATCGGAGCGCGCGCGATGGGCGACTACCAGCTGGCCGCGACCGAGCTCGCGCTCCTGCACGCGCACGCCGAGAAGGCGACCATCCCGCCGGACAAGTTCTTCGCGCGGCGGGAGGCGATCCTGTCGTTGATGCGGATGGCCCGCGACGCCTTCTTCCGGCGGATGCCGCAGGCCCCGCCGCCGCCGTGGGCGCCGCGCCAGGAGCAGTCCGGTTTCTTCAAGCTGCCCGCGGAGCTGGCGCAGCTGCCGACCTACCAGCAGCGCCCGCCGACGCCACCGGCCGGGCAGCGCCCGCCGCAGCCGGGACAGCGCCCGCCGCAGGCCCCGCCCGGGCAGCAGCCGCCGCAGCCGCCCGCCGCGCACCGCCCGCCGGGGCGTCCGCCGCAGCCGCCGGGACCGGGCGGTCCGCGGCCCGGCGGTCCTTGGCCGCCGCGCTGAGCGGTCAGGTGGTGCGCAGCCGGGGCCAGAGCTCGGACCACGGCTGGAGCGGATCCTGGTAGAGCGTGATCTCGTTGCCGCGGACCATGTTCACCAGGTCCGACTCCACCTCCCCGAGCCGCTGCGACCGTCCGAAGTGGTCGGCCAGCGACCGCTTGCCGACGTAGAGCACGACGTCGGCGTTCTCGGGCGGCGCGCCGAAGAACCAGTAACCCCGGTGCGGGCTGTGCACCCCGGGCAGGCCCGCCGCCCGACCTCGCACCTCGAGCGCACCCGCCAGGTAGTAGTTCTCGGCGACGATCACCGCCCGGCGCTGCTGCTCGGGCGGTAGCGCGCGGTAGGCGCGGGCGACCGCGTCGGTCAGCTCCGGCCAGCCGGTCTCGTAGAGCCGCGGGTAGTTGGGGATCTCGGGGTGGCGGGCCAGCAGCTCCAGCGGGAAGACCGGCAGCATCGCCAGCGGGAGCACCGCGGAGATCGCGCACACCGGCCACAACAGCTTGCCGCTGCGGTGCTGGAACCCGACCGCGGCCGCGGCGAACAGGACGCCGAACAGCCCGGCCACGTAGTTCGGGCGTCCGCCCGCGGCGATGAAGAACGCCAGCACGCCCAGGACCGTCCAGCCCAGGAACCGGTACGGCCGCAGCAGCGGTGACCGCAGGAGCACCACCAGGCCGTAGCAGCAGAACACCGCACCGACCACGACACCTGCGTAGAACAGCGCGGTGGGAACGAGCAGGAGGCGGTCGTTCTCGCCGTCGACCGCGATGCCCATCTCCAGCGCGGGCCAGCCGTTGGCGGCCTGCCACCACAGCGTGGGAACGGCCGTCACCAGGGGGATCGCCACCGCCGCCCACAGCGCAGGGCGGGCGAGCACCGCTCGCGGTCCGGTGACGGCGATGCTCACCAGCAGCACCGCGCACAGCACCACCACCTGGAACTTGGTCTGCACGGCGAGGGCGGCGACCACCCCGATGCCGATGAGCAGGCGATCCCGGTGCACGCCGTGGCCGTGCAGCCGGACCCACCGCACCAGCAGCCAGAGCATCGCCGTCCACTGCAGCGGTTCCATCGTGGACGCGGTGAGCCAGTGGCCGTTGACCAGCAACCACGGCGAGAGCGGGTACGCCGCCGCGGCCAGCACCTGGGCTTTGCGGTGTCCGCCGAACTCGCGGGCGATCAGGGCGGTGAGCACCACCCCCAGCGCGGTGGCCAGCGCCGCGGGCAGCCGGAACGCCACCAGCGACCCCGGGAACGCGGTGTCCAGGAAGGCGGCCAGCAGCGGCACCAGCGGCTGCTGGTCCATGTAGCCCCAGGCGGGGTGGAACTTCCCGGCGGCCAGGAAGTAGAGCTCGTCGGTGACCAGGTCGTAGCGCGGGGCCAGCGCCACCAGCAGCGCGAGGACCAGCCCGGCGAGCACCAGCACCGGAACCCGGGCGAAGGGCGGCGCCGGGCGGGGGAGCCGATCGGTGGTGGCACCGTCGAACCCGGTGGTGGCGCTCGTGGACATCAGCTCCCCCTGATCCGTCCCGTTCGGCGCAGCCTACTTCCCGCTCGGCCGCTTCACAGGCGTCCGACGACCTTTCGCGGTGAGATCCGGACCGCGGTGATCGGTCGGCGGTCGGCCCCGGCCTCCGGGGTGTCGGCGATGTGCTGGGCCCAGCTCTTGCCGATGTACTTGCGCACCAGCTGTTCGCGCAGCTGCTCGGCGCGCTCCGGTTCGAAGGTCGCGGTGCCGTGGACGGCCGCGTAGGTGTGCGGTGCCTCGGCCGGGGTGACCAGCACGGTGACCCGGGGGTCGCGGCGCAGGTTGCGCTCCTTGCGGCTGCCGATCGCGCACATGAACAGGACGTCCTCGCCCTCGCGCGCCACCCAGACCACGGTCTGCTGCGGGCTGCCGTCCGGTTGGACCGTCGCGACGATCCCGAAGACCCGGGAGTCCAGCAGTTCCGCCAGCCTCGCCGGGGAAACCCCTGATGTCATGCCGTCCGCTCCTGCTCGTGCGTGGTGAGGTCGGCCAGCAGCGCCTGCGTCGTGCGGTGCAGGCGCTGTGCCGCATCGGGGTCGAAGCTCGGTCCGTCCAGGCTCAGCGGTCGTCCGAGCGAGTACGCGCTCAGCGGTGCTGCCGGTGGGTTGTCCAGGATCGCGAGCATCGGGGCGATGGCTTCGGCGACCGGTGTGGCTCGGGCGCGCATGGCCTCGATCTGCGCGGCGGTCGCCGCGTCGTACTGCCCGGCGAACGCGGTGTTGACCAGCCCGGGGCCGAACAGGACGTAGCGCGTCCGGCGGGACGATTCGGCGTAGCCGACGCCGAGCAGGTCGTTGAGCGGCCCGCTCTGCGAGAGCGCGGTCTGGCCGTGGTAGTTGGCGGCCAACCCCAGGTCGTCCCAGTGGATCTCGCTGCCGGAGCCGGGCCCGCAGATGTTGAGGATCACCGGGGCGGTGGCGGTGTCGAGGAGGTCGGAGAGCTCGTAGCTCAGCACGAACCGGCTCAAGTAGGACAGCGCGAAGGTGCTCTCGAAGCCCTCCGCGGTGACCACCCGGTCGGACCGGTAGTACCGGGCGGCGAGCACCAGCCCGTCGAGCTCGCTGAACTCGTCGCGGATCGCGGCGATCGCCGCGCGGTTTCCGCTGATGAGGCTCAGGTCGGCGGGGATGAACCGGGCGCGGTTCCCGGCGCCCAGCTGCGCTGCCGCGTCGAGCAGCTCCGCGCCCTTCGCCGGGCTGCGCCCGAGGACCGCGACGTGGTGGCCCCGTTCGAGGAGGGCGAGCGCGAGCGCTCTGCCCATGCCGTCGGTGCCGCCGGTGATGGCGAACGTCCGCAATGCAACTCCCGTGGATCAAAGATTGAACTAGTGAGTTCAAATTAGATGCCGATCGGGTAGCGGCGCAAGGTTCAGGGAAATGAACCGGCTGGTTCAAGTGCGGGTAGGATGCGCGTCGTGGACACATCGAGCAGGAGCACCGCGCGCGGCCGGATCGACAAGCGGCAGGCGATCCTGGGCGCGGCGATGCAGGTGTTCGCCCGCGAGGGCTACGCCCAGGCCGGGGTGGAGGTGATCGCCGCCGAGGCGGGCGTGGCCAAACCCACCGTGTACAACCACTTCGGTGACAAGCAGACCCTCTTCCGGGAGGCCGTCGCGGCCGACGCGGACCGGGCGCTCGAGCGCAACCTGGCCGTCGTCGAGCAGCTGCGCGCCGACGGGGACCTGCGCCCGGTGCTGGAGGAGGTCGGTTTCCGGCTGCTGGAGTGCTACTGCGACGAACGCTCTTGGGTGCTGCGCCGACTGCTCCACGCCGAGCTCGGCCGGTTTCCGGACCTGATCGACATCGTCCGGGGCCGGGCCGCCGACCGCGTCACCGAAGCGCTCGCCGATCGGCTGGCGCGGCTCGTGCTGGCCGGTCGCCTGCGCAGCTGCGATCCGGGGGAGGCCGCCGAGCAGTTCACCGCGCTGCTCACCGGCCCGATGGAGGCGCGGGCTCGCTTCGGCACGCGGGAGGTCCCGGACGCCGAGCTGCGCGAGGTCGCCGCGTCGGCCGTCGACACATTCCTGCGCGCGTTCGCGCCGTGAGCCGCCGTCAGGCCACAGTGGACGGATCGGGTCAGGCGGTGGCCTTGTGGCGCTTGTAGTAGCGGGCGACGCGCACCCGGTTGCCGCAGATCGCCGCTGAGCACCAGCGCCGCCGCGGGTTCGTCGCGACGAAGAGCATCACGCAGTTCTGCTCCTCGCACTCGCGCAGCGCCTCGACGAGCGGGTCGGTGAGCAGGTCGGCGGCGGCCTCGGCCAGGCTGGCGGCCACCCGCAGGCCCAGCTTCCCGGGCCGGTCGACGGTGCCGACCAGCGCGCCGCCGCGCCAGCTGAGCTTGCGGATGCCCGGAGCGGCGCGCTGCGCCTCGTTGAGGCCGCGCAGCGCGTCGGCCGGTGGGCGCTTCCCGCGCCGGATGGCGGACAGCGTTCGCGCGGTGTGCTCGCGGACCTCGTGCACGGCCGCCAGGTCGGCCTCGTCGAGCGAGGTCCGCTCCGCGCGGGTGGGCATCGTCATCCGGTCGGCCTGGCGCGTCAGCCACTCCCACAGCTCCGCGGGGGTGGCCATCATGTCGACCGGACCGCTCGGGACGACCGCCCTGGTGTTGACCAGGTCGACGGCCAGCGGCTCACCGATCAGCGGCAGGCGCGGTTTCATGCTGCCGATGGTAGTGGAGTCCTTGACCTGGGCGAAGGCAGCTGGTCTAATCCATATCGGGCGTTCTACGCATTAGAAGTGCCCCTGGGGGACAAGGGGGGATCGGGCCGCGGTCGCAGCTGGCGATCGCGGTCCTCCCGTGTCCTGGGATGCTGAAAACCCGGTGCGGCTCGCGGATTCCCCCTGAGCTCATCGGCGTGGGGAACTCGATCCGGTCCGGCGCTGGGACCTGTGCGCGTCGAACGGTGGAACCTAGTCCGGCAGCGCGGTCCGGGTCTGCTCGGCGAGCAGGGCGAGGACTTCGGCCATGTCGTGGCGGCGGTCGTGCGCCCGTCGTTGGCGGTGCGCGCCGCTGCCGTGCCGGAGCACGCGGCCGAGGATGTCGTCGACGAGCTCGGCGTCGCCGCTGGCCTCCAGCGCCGGTCGGGCCGCAGCCAGCAGCTTCTCCAGCAACGTCCGGGCCGGGACCAGATCCCCGTCGGCGTCCAGTCCGCTGCCCTCCAGGCCGTCGTGCGCCGCTCGCCAGAGCGCGAGCCGCAGCCGCTGGTCGGGGAGCTCGGGCGCCGGGCGGCCGTCGGCGACGTCCTGCAGCGCGGTCGACGCCAGCGCGCGGATCAGCAGTGCCAGCAGCAAGGACTCCTCGGCGGTGCCCGCCGCGTCGGAGATCCGGAACTCCAGTGTGGACAGATGTACCGCCGGTCGGACCAGCCAGTAGACCATCGCGCGGTCCAGCGCCGCTCCGCTGTTCAGCAGCAGTTGCACGGATCGCTGGTAGGAATCGGGGTTGCGGTGCAGCGGCGGCGGTCCGGCCGACGGCAGCCGCGACCACACCACGCTCCGCCAGCTCGCGTGACCGGTGTCGCGACCGCCGCAGAACGGCGAGTTCGCGGTCAGCGCCAGCAGCGCGGGCAGGTGCGGGCGCAGGTGGTCGGACACCGCCAGGCCGGTGGCCAGGTCGGGCATCCCGACGTGCACGTGGCACCCGGCGGCGGTGTGCGAGTCGAGCAGCTGGCCGAACCGGTCCCGGATGCGGTGGTACCGCGGTTTGTCGGTCAGCGGCAGCGAATCGGGCAGCGCCAGCGGGGAGAACCCGGTGGCCACCAGCAGCGAGTCGTGCCGGTCCGCGGCAGCGGCGAGCTCGTGCCGCGCCGCGACCAGCGCGCGCTGCGCCTCGTCGGCGGTCCGGCAGACCGGCGTGTTGGACTCCAGCTGGAACGCGGTCAGCTCGGCGGTGAAGCGGCGGCCGTTCGCGGCGACCTCGCCCAGGACTTCCGGGGCGCGCGGCACCGGACGGCCCGTCCCCGGGTGCAGCAGCAGGAACTCCTCCTCGACGCCGAACGTCGGCGGTCGACCGCGGCGCATCGGACCTCCCTCTGGCGGGGCTGGCCGAAACGCGCCAGCTCCAGCCAGTTTCCGGTTCTCGCGCGGGTTTGTCACTCGCCCGGAAGCGCCACGCCCCCGCTGCTGTCCACTGTGGAGGGAAATGGGTCCGGCCCGGTGCGAGTCGGGGTTCAGCACCGGGCCGGAGGTTCGTGGTCCGCGTCAGGGCGCGGTCCGCCGGTTCTTCAGGAACTCGTTGCACCGCATGCAGGTCGGCGCGGTGCGCCAGTCCATCTCGCTGGGCACGGCCATCGCCACCTCGGTGCCGCACGCGGCGACGTCGGACGGCTGGCCCTCCCAGCGGCGGCCGTGGAAGGCGTGCCGCTCGAAGACGCCCGTTTCCGGGTGCGGGGCGGGCAACCAGTAGTGCCGCTCGGTCTGCTGCAGCCCGATCACGCCGCCGCTCCTCGGGAAGCCGGGGCCGGGCGAGAGGCGGGCGGGAGGGGGATCGTGCCCATCGGGAACCGGCTGATGTTCACGTGCTCGCCCGCCTCTCGGTCTCCTGTCGCCCCCGGTTGCCATCGAGTATGGGAAGCTGCGCGGGCGCATTTCAAGCAATTCGCGCAATCATTCCGGAATTCCCACCGAACGGCCGAGTGGATCACGGCGAACGCGCGTCACCCGGATCGGCTGTCCGAGTTGCGGTGCGCTCCGACCCTTGACCGAATGCACGTATTGCACGGACGATGCAGGAATCTTCCGAAAGAGGAGGACCAGGTGAAGTTGACCTTCCGGGGAACGACGTCCCACGCCGGTACCTGCCCCACGCTCTACAGCACCGACCAGGGCACTTACGTCGTTCAGGGCTACAAGGTCACCGATCCGGAGGCGCTGGCCGCGTTGCGAGAGCGGGGCCTGCCCGACCACGAGACGGCGGTGGAGGTACCGGCCGCCTTGCTCGACGTCTTCGTGCCGAAGGCGGCACCGTGAGTTCCTGGGTGTTACCGGGCGCGGAGTTCGAGGAGCTCCTGCGCTCGTTCCGGCACCGGGCGTGGCGGTGGGAGTGCCAGGGCACCTACCGCCAACCGGCCGAGGCCGAACCCTGGCGGCGCTGGCGGGCCGGTGAACCGGACGACCTGACCTGGCTGCGGCCCTGGCTGGACCAGGTGGCCGCGGCGACCCGGGCGGGGCGGTTGGTCGCCCGGGTCCGCGTCTTCCAGGAGCCGCCGACCGAGTACCAGCTGTGGCAGCTCGACGTCGGCCGGGCCAACGTCGCGGCGGGCGAGGACGTGCGGGTGCTCACCGAGTCGCGGGCGCGGGCGCTGGGCCTGCCCGCGCACGACTTCTGGCTCTTCGACGAGGCGCGGGTGGCGCTGATGCACTTCGAGGACCAGCAGTTCGCTGGCACCGAGATCATCGCCAGCCCGGGGGAGGTGACCAGGTACCGGAACTGGTGGGGCACCGCGTGCGAGCACGCGGTGCCGTTGCTCGCCTACCGGCACGATCTGATCGGGAGGCGCCGGTGAGTGACTTCGACACCCGCCGCCTGGCGTTCGGCGACGCGCTGCGGCGGTTGCGCGTGGAAGCGGGGTTGTCCGGCAAGCAGTTCGCGCAGCGGGCCGGGTGGACCCCGTCGAAGGTCTCGCGGATGGAGACCGCGAACCAGTCGGTCGCCGATTCCGACGTGGTGGTCTACTGCCGGTTGACCGGGGCCGGCGACGAGGTCGAGGCCGAGCTGCGGCAGGAGCTGCGCGAGATCCGGCTGGAGGCGGCGAGCTGGAAGCGCCAGCTGCGCACCGGCAACAGCGCCCGGCAGGAGTACGGCAAGCAGCTCGAGCAGGACGCGGAGCGGATCCGGCTGTTCGAGATCGCGATGGTGCCCGGCCTGGTGCAGACCGCCGAGTACGCCCGGCACATGTTCGAAGCCGTCGCGGTGCTGCACCAGAACCGGCTGGACGTCGCAGAGTCGGTCGAGCGGCGGATGGCCCGGCAGGAGGTCCTCTACCGGCCGCGCACCGAGGTGCAGATCGTGTGCTCGGAAGCTGGTTTGCGGCACCCGATCGCCCCTCCGCAGGTCATGGTGGGGCAGCTCGACCGGCTGCTGGCGCTGGCGGGAATGTCGACGCTGCGCCTGGCGGTGCTGCCGATGGACGTGCGGCTGAGCGCGGTGCCGCAGCACGGTTTCGTCATCATCGACGACATGGCCCTGGTGGAAACGGTCAACACGGAGATGACCGTCACCGACGCCGACGACCTGGACCGCTTCCACCGGCTCTTCGACGTGCTGCTGGAGGCCTCGCTCGAAGGTCCCGACGCCCGCGCAGTGCTGCAACGGCTGATCGAGCGGTACAGCGCGCTCGAGGACTGAAGGCATCAGAACGCGCTCCGCCGAGCGGTCATCCCGAACGCCGCGGCGGCGAGGGCCGCTGCGAGCCAGGGGAGCGGTGCCGCGTCCCCGGCGAGGTCGAGGGCCGCGCCGCCGAGGTACGCGCCCGCCGCGATGGCCACGTTCCAGACGGTGATCGTCAGCGACTGCGCCAGGTCGGCATCGCGCCCCGCGACCCGCGCCGCTGCGGCGGGGAACATCGTTGGGGCACCGCCGAAAGCCACGCCCCACACGGCCACCGCGAGCAGCAGCGCCACCGGCCACGCCGCGGCACCGCCGATCACCGCGGCCGCGACGGCGACCAGCGACGTCGAGCAGCGGACCAGCAGCCGCAACCGGCGGTCGACGAACGAGCCGACGATCCACAGCCCCAGCACGGAGGCGATCCCGAAGACCAGCAGCGCGGTGCTGAGCAGCTCGACCCGCCCGGCGGCGGCGAGCACCGGACCGATGTAGGTGTAGAGCACGTTGTGCCCCAGAGCCAGCGCGAACGTGGTGATCAGCACGATGCGGAACCCCGGTGTGGCCAGGACTTCCCCGGCGCCGGTGCGCTGTTGCGCCGACTGGCCGCGCAGCGGCGGGACCTGCCAGAGCACCCAGCCGACCAGGGCGACGGCGATCAGCGCCATCGCGCCGAAGGCGTAGCGCCAGCCGAGCAGCTCGCCCAGCAGCGTCCCGGCCGGAACTCCGACGGCGAAGCCGATCGGGGTGCCCGCCATCGCGATCGCCAGCGCCCGCCCGGCCCGCTCGGCGGGCACGATCCGCATGGCGTACCCGGCGATCATCGCCCACATCACGCCGGACACCGCCCCGGCCAGCACGCGGGCCAGCAGCGTCAGCGGGTACCACGGCGAGACCGCGGTGACGGCGTTGACCACCGCGAACCCGGCGATCAGCCCGAGCAGCAGGGCGCGGCGCGGCAGCCGCCGGGTCAGCGCGGTCAGCGGGACCGAGGTCGCGGCGGTGCTGATCGCGTAGACCGCGACCAGCTGACCGGCCTGCGACTCCGACACCCGCAGGTCGGTGCTCATCGGCAGCAGCACCCCGGCGGGCAGGGTTTCGGTGAGGCAGCCGAGCAGCACCACCGTGGCGAAGGCCAGCAGCGCACCTAGCGGCAGCCGCGCGGTGCGCTGCGATCCGAGATCCGTTGTCATGCGCCCAACCCTGCGGACCTCACACCGGTGTGAGGGCAAGCGCGGGCCGCGTGATCTGGCGCACGCGGACCGGTCGGGATAATGGCGGCATGCGGATCGGTGAACTCGCCGAGCGGACCGGGGTGTCCGTCCGGCTGCTGCGCTACTACGAGGAGCAGGACCTGATCCGGCCGGCGCGGGACGAGCTCGGGCACCGCAGCTACGGGGACGGGTCGGTGGACCGGGTGCACAAGATCCGCGGCCTGCTGGACTCCGGGATCCCCACCCGGATCATCCGCGACATCCTGCCCTGCCTGGACCAGCCCGGCGCCATCCACATGCGCGTGGTGGCCCCGGAGATGCTGGCCAACCTGGAGCGGGAGCGGGCGAAGATCCAGCAGCGGATCGAGTCGCTGACCGCCCACCTCTCGGCCATCGACGACTACCTGACCAAGGCCCGGCCCAACCTCCGCCGGTCGTGACGGTCAGGCCGGGCGCTGGGCGCTGATCCAGAGCACCGGACCGGTCCGGCGGGTGTGCACCGTCCGCATCCCGGCGGCGTCCAGCTGCTCGGCGAGGTCGTCGGCGTCGAAGAAGGCCAGCCCGGTGCGGTCGCCGGAGAGCCGCGAGACCACGTGCAGCAGCCCGTCGTGCGGCGTCGGGACCATCACGGCCAGCCAGCCACTGGGGACCAGCGCGCGGCACGCCGCGGCCAGCACGTCCTCCGGCGCCGGGATCAGCTGCAGCGCGGCGAGGCTGGTGACCAGGTCGAAGGTGCCGTCCGGGAACGGCAGCTCGCGCGCGTCGGCGCGGATGAAGCCGACGTTGTCGGAGGTCTGGGTGCGCGCCGCGCGGGCCAGCATGGGGCCGGAGACGTCCAGGCCGACGGCGAGCCCGGCCGGGCCGACCTGGCGGCCCAGCACCGCGGTGAAGTTGCCCGGACCGCAGCCGATGTCGAGCACCCGGCCGCCGACCGGCGGGCGGGCCCGCGGGGGCAGCCGGTACCAGCCCGGGGCCACCCGGCGGGCGATCGACTGCGCGTGGTCGTAGAGGGTCGAGCCGAACCCGGTCTCCCAGAACGACTGGATCGGCCCGGACGGCGCCTCAGGCCGACCGCCGAGCAGGTCCAGGTAGCCGCGCTCGAGGTCCGGGTGTTCCGGCGCGGCCGTCAGCAGCGGCAGCACCCGGGTGAACACCGGGGGCGTCGGTCGCTCGGTCATGCGCACCTCCTCCCGGCCAACCCTAGGCAGCCGCCGACCCGGGTGCCAGGGTCAGCGGTGCTCCGGGTTGTCGAAGTGCGGGCGGCAGCCCGCGTCCCACTCGGTGCGCTGGTTGCCGTGCGCGGGCACGCCACCGGCCCGGTCGAGCATCGCGGCGAGGTGCATCAGGTTGTAGGTCATGAACGTGGTGTTGCGGTTGGTGAAGTCGTTGTCCGGCCCGCCCGATCCGGGGTCCAAGTAGGACGGTCCCGGGCCGATCGAGCCGATCCAGCCCGCGTCGGCCTGCGGCGGGATGGTGAAGCCCAGGTGCTGCAGGCTGTAGAGCAGGTTCATCGCGCAGTGCTTGACGCCGTCCTCGTTGCCGGTGATCAGGCAGCCGCCGACCCGGCCGTAGTAGGCGTACTGGCCGGAGGAGTTGAGCAGCGACGAGCAGCCGTAGAGCCGTTCCACCACGCGCTTGGTCACCGAGCTGTTGTCGCCCAGCCAGATCGGCCCGGCCAGCACCAGGATGTTGGCCGCCAGCACGCGCTCGTAGAGCTGCGGCCACTCGTCGGTCGCCCACCCGTGCTCGGTCATGTCCGGCCACACCCCGGTGGCGATGTCGTGGTCGATCGCCCGGATGTGGTCCACCTCGACACCGCTGCGCCGCATGATCCCGGCGCTGAGCTCGACGAGCCCCTCGGTGTTGCTGCGCTCGGGTGACCGCTTGAGCGTGCAGTTGATGAACAGCGCGCGCAGGTTGTCGAACACCGGTTCGGTCAAAGTCATCGCCCCCCTCGGTGGCGAGTGCAACACCGGGGGCGGGGCCGGGCAACCGGATCAGCCGGTGGTCAGGCGGAATCCGCGGTAGCCGTCGGCGGCCACGCCGTCGCAGATCTCCCGGTAGGTGCCCACCCCGCCGATGTAGGGCATGAAGACCCGGGGCTTGCCCGGCACGTTGGCACCCGTGTACCACGACGCGGCGCGCGGGTAGAGCGTCGCGGCGGCCACCTCGTCGACGTGCTCACCCCACTCGCGCTGGGCCTCCGCGTCGGCTTCGCTGCGCCGGACGCCGTGCTCGCGCAGGTGCACCAGGTGCGCGCCGATCCACTCCACGTGCTGCTCGATGGACACGATCATGTTGCTGAGCACCGAGGGGCTGCCCGGTCCGGTGATGGTGAACAGGTTCGGGAAACCCACGCAGGCCAGGCCGAGGTAGGTCCGGGGCCCGGCGGCCCACTCGTCGGCGAGCCGCCGCCCGCCGGTGCCGCGGATGTCGATGCGGTTCAGCGGCCCGGTCATCGCGTCGTAGCCGGTGGCGAACACGATGGCGTCGAGCTCGAACTCCCGGTCGCCGGCGCGCAACCCGGCCGGGGTGATCGCCGCGATGGGGTGCTTGCGGAGGTCGACCAGCGACACGTTCGGCCGGTTGTAGGTGGCGTAGTAGTCGGTGTCCACGCAGATCCGCTTGGTGCCGATCGGGTGATCTCGGGGGCACAGCAGCTCGGCGGTCTCCGGATCCCGCACGGTGGCACGGATCTTCTCGCGCACGAACTCCGCGGACAGCTCGTTGGCGGCCAGGTCGCGCAGCGTGTCCGGGTAGGCCGCGCAGAACGTCGTCCCGCCGATGCGCCACCGCCGCTCCAGCTCGGCCCGCAGCTCCTCGCGGGGCACGTCCACGGCGTTCACCTCGAGCCGTTCGCAGAGAATCCCGCTCGGCGACATCCGCGCCTCGGCGCGCAGCCTCGCGTAGTCGGCCTTGACCCGGCGCTGCTCCTGGTCGCTGAGCGGGTGGTTGTGCGCGGGGACGCTGAACTGGGCGGCGCGCTGGAAGACGGTGAGGTGGTCGGCCTGCTCGGCGATGACCGGGATGGCCTGGATCCCGGAGGACCCGGTGCCGATGACGCCGACCCGCTTGCCGGTGAAGTCGACCTCCTCGTGCGGCCAGCGGCCGGTGTGGAAGGCCTCGCCCCGGAAGGTGTCGATGCCCGGGAAGTCGGGGGTGCTGGTGGCCGACAGGCAGCCGACGGCGGTGATCAGGAACCGTGCGGTCAGCTCGGCGTCGTCGGTGCGCACCGCCCAGCGGTCGTGCGCCTCGTCGTAGCTCGCCGCGCGCACCTCCGTCCGGAAGGAGATGTCGCGGCGCAGGTCGAAGCGCTCGGCGACGTGGCGGGCGTAGCGCAGCAGCTCCGGTTGCGACGGGTAGCGCTCGGTCCACCGCCACTCCTGCTGCAGCTCCTCGGAGAACGAGTAGCAGTAGTAGAGGCTTTCGATGTCGCAGCGCGCGCCGGGATACCGGTTCCAGTACCAGGTGCCGCCGACGTCCCCGCCCCGCTCGAACGCGCGCACCCGGAATCCCGCGTCGCGCAACGTCTTGAGCATGTACATCCCGGCGAACCCGGCGCCGATGACCACGGCGTCGTACTGCGGGCGGTCCTCGTCCATCCGGTCGCACTCCTCTGCCTCGGCGGTGCTCTCGCCGTGCTCGGCCCGGGTGAGGCGGTCGAACGCTCAGCCGAGCATGCACGGCGTGGCGAGGCATTCTCAAGCCCCCGACCGGCGGTGCCCCGAAGAACTCCCTTGCCCGGTCGGGCGGAACCGGGCAAGGTATCGGTCGCACGGAACGGGCGGGACGCGATCCCGGCCGGGTGCGGCCTGGCGGGACAACGGGGTCTTGCCAGGCGTCGGGGAACGGGTCGAGCGCCGCAGCGCCCGACCCAGCGAGCGGAAGGTTTCACGTGCGCCTACACCGGCTGCGCTCGACGAGGACATCGTGGCAGCAACCGAGCACGACCCGTCTCCTGCTGAGAGCAGCATGGATGGAGCTCTGCGCAGTGCTGCGCTGAACTTCAGGCGTCCTTGGTGACCATGCGGACCACGGTCGCGGACACCCCGATGACCAGGTAGCAGCCCGCGCGCAGCAAGCCGGTCGTCATCTCGTCCCAGCCGATCGGATCGCGCAGCACGCCCAGCACCGCCGACCAGTCGGTGGTGATCAGGACCGGCTGCAACCAGTCCAGCGCCTGGATGGTGCCCAGCACGCCGAAGGTGATCAGCGCGCCCATCGTGGCGACCACGACCACCAGCGGGTGCTCGGTCAGCGCGGAGAGCGCCAGCGCGATCGCACCGACGGCGGCCATCTGCACCGCCGACCAGGCGACCGCCAGCGCCACCCGGCCCAGCGCGGAACCGAACGGCACCGTCGAGCCCGACAAGGTCACCAGATCACCACCGCCGACGACGACCAGCCCGGTGAGCACCCCGCTGAGCGCCACGACGGACACGGCGAGCACGGCCATCACCAGCACGCCGAACGCCTTGACGCCGACCAGGCGCACCCGGCCGACCGGGGCCAGCAGCAGGCCGCGCAGCGTGCCGTGCGCCGATTCGCCCGCCAGGGCATCGGCGGCGACCATCGCCACGACCAGCGGCAGCAGCAGCGACTGGGCGAGCACCAGGGCCGCCACCGGCAGCACCAGCCCGTTGCCCGCCACCGCCGCCAGGACCGACGGCCCGCCCCGGCCACCACCGGGGCCGCTGGTGAGCGCGATCGCGGTGCCCAGCAGCACCGGCAGCGCGGCCAGCATCAGCAGGGCGAGCAGGTTGCGCGGGCGGCGCAGCACCCACCGCACCTCGGCCAGCAGCTGCCGGACCAGGGGAGCAGACGTCCGCACCGGCAGGTCGATCGCGGTCACAGGTCTTCCTCCGTCAGTCGCGCGAAGAGGTCCTCCAGCCCGGTCCGGGACCGGCGCGCCTCGCGCACCGGCACCCCGGCGTGCACGAGCAGCGCGATCACCTCGTCGGATTCCGCTCCGGACAGCTCCACCCGGATCAAGCCGCTCTCCTCGCGGGCCTGCAGCCCCTTGTCGCGCAGCGCGCGCACCGCGCCTTCGGTGTCCGAAGTGGACACCAGCAGGTGCGGCGCACCGGCTTCCAGCATGCCCGCCAGCTCGCCCTGCGCCACCAGCGAACCGCGGTGCAGGACCGCGACGTGGGTGCAGGTCGCCTCGATCTCGGACAGCAGGTGGGAGGAGACCAGCACCGTGGTGCCCGAGGCGTGCAGCTCGGCGATGATCCGGCGGATCTCCCGGGTGCCCGCCGGGTCCAGCCCGTTGGTCGGCTCGTCGAGCACCACCAGGTCGCGCGGCACCAGCAGCGCCGCCGCCAGCCCGAGCCGCTGCTTCATGCCCAGCGAGTACCCCCGGTACCGGCGGCCCGCTGCGGCGCTCAACCCGACCCGCTCCAACGCCTGCTCGACGACCTCGCGGATCTCCGGACCGCGCAGGGCCGGTTCCATCGCCGCGCAGCGCAGCAGGTTCTCCCGGCCGGACAGGAACGGGTGGAACCCCGGTCCCTCGACCAGCGCGCCGACCCGGGGCAGCACGCGGCCCGCGTGCTCGGGCAGCTGGTGGCCGAGCAGCTCCACGGTCCCCGAGCTCGGCGCGGTGAGCCCGAGCAGCATCCGGATCGTGGTGGTCTTGCCCGACCCGTTGGGGCCGAGCACGCCGACCACGCCGCCCCGCGGCACGGCGAGGTCGACCCCGGCCACCGCGACGGTCCGCCCGTAGGTCTTGCGGAGCCCGGTGGTGCGGGCGGCGAGGTCGCCGCCCGCGATCGCGGACGACGACCTCGCCGTGCCAACCGCGCTGGTCATCGCACCTCGCCGAGCGCAGCGGTGAGCACCTGCTCGGGCACGGCGCCGACCGCGACCCGGCCGTCCTCGGTCAGCAGGGCGTTGCCCGCCGCGGTGCCGAGGACCCAGCCGCTGCCCCACGGGCCGCTGATCGGCTTGCCGGTCCGCTCCGCGACCTGGCGCAGCTCGGGGTTCGCCGGGAACTCGGCGACCAGCACCGAGTCCCAGCCGTCGCCGACGACCTGGTGCTCGGGAACCGCGTGCTCGCCGGGCTGCGGCGCGTGCTGGTCGGGCCGCGGTGCGCGCTGCTCGCCGTCCTCGACCTTCGCGCCCGCAGGGGGAGAGAACTGGAACAGGCCGGGGTCCGGCGCCGTCATGTCCACGCTGGTGAAGCCGATCTTCAGCGCCGGGTCGGCGGAGCCGTTGGTGAGCACCGAGAGCTCCAGCGGAACGCGCTTCTCGGCGTCGACCGCGACCCGCACCTGGCGCAGCAGCGTGCGCTCGGTCGGCTTCGGGGTCAGGACGAGTTCGTAGGCGTCGCGGCCCGCGACGCTGGCCGTGCCGTCCACCGAGACCTCGCTGGTCTTGCGGAGCTCGCCGATGATGCCGCGCGCGGCGGCGGCCGGGTCGGCGGGAGCGTCGTGCCCGGCGCGCTCCGGGTGTTCGGTGCGGGTCGCGGTCTGCTCGCCGGAGTCCCACTTCCAGGCGGTCCGGCCGTCGTCGACCACGGTCAGCTCGCCGCTGTGCGAGGGCACCGACACGCGGTGGCGGCCCTGGCCGTCGGCCCACACCTGGAACCGGCTGGTCCCGTCGGCGAGCAGCTGCGTGGCCTCGCCGCCGGGCAGGGCGGGCAGGCCGAGGGCGTTGTCCACCGACACCGTGCCGGTGAGCGCCGGTGGCTCGGCGCGCATCACCGACTCCACGAGCTGTTCCGGTGCCACCGGCGGCAGCGCCGGGGCCGCGCCGGCGCCGGCGGGCAGCGCCAGCGCGGTCAGGCCCAGCACCCCGGCCGCGGTTCCGGCGGTCGCGGCGAGCACCACATTTCTGCGCTTCATCGAGTCCTCCTGTCGAGTCCTGCGCCCAGCGTGACCGATGTGCGCTGAGATAACGCTGAGACGCTGAGAGCGGCCTCAGCTGGTACCCCGGAACACCGCCTGAGATAGTCAAAGCATTTACTTTCTCGGGAGGTGCGATGGCGGCGGACGAGCTGGACTTCTGGTCCTTCGTGGAGCTGGCCAACGACCGGTTGGCCGCGGAGCACGGGTTCCGGCACCAGCTGGCCACCGAGGTGCTGCTGGCCCTCAACCGGGCGTCCAACATCGTGACCTACGACCTGGAGGCGGCGGTGCACCGCCCGCGCGGCCGCTCCTGGTCGGGCTTCCGGCTGCTGTTCGTCACCTGGCTGGCCGGGCCGCTGGAGGCGAAGAAGGCCGCCGAGCTGACCGGGATGAGCCGAGCCGCGGTCTCGAACCTGACCAAGACCCTGGTGGCCGACGGGCTGCTGGACCGCGCGCCGGGCGAGCACGACGGCCGCTCGGTCCTGCTGTCGCTGACCGAGCGCGGGCAGCGGGAGATGGTCGAGGTGTTCCGGGCGCAGAACGAGCGCGAGCACGAGTGGACCAGCGTGCTCACCGAGGCCGAGCAGCGCATCCTGGTCATGCTGCTGAACAAGCTGATCACCAACCGCGACCAGTTCGACATCCGCGGTCGCAACTGACGGTGCCGAGGCTGTTGCGGTGCGTGGATGTGGTTAATACATTGACCAGTCGCGCCGGGGAGCCGAAGCCCCAGGCCGCTGCGAGGAGGCGAGGTCGATGGCGTACTACCGGCAGGTCGGCGAGGTTCCGCCGAAACGGCACACCCAGCACCGCAGGCCCGACGGAGGTCTGTACTACGAGGAGCTGATGGGGGAGGAGGGCTTCTCCAGCGACTCCTCGCTGCTCTACCACCGCAACCTCCCCTCGGCGCTGGTCGACTCCACCGTCTGGGAACTGCCGGACCTGGAGACCGAGCCCAACCACCCGCTGCGCCCGCGGCACCTGAAGCTGCACGACCTGTTCGGCGGGCAGGAGTGGAAGCGCCACGACGTGGTCACCGGTCGCAGGCTGGTCCTGGGCAACGCCGACGTGCGGATCTCCTACGTCGTCGCGGGCGAGACCTCCCCGCTGTACCGCAACGCGATCGGCGACGAGTGCGTCTACGTCGAATCCGGCGAGGGCGTGGTCGAGACCGTGTTCGGGGCGCTGCCGTTCCGGCAGGGCGATTACGTGCTCCTGCCGCGCTCGACCACGCACCGCTGGGTGCCGCGGGGCGCGGATCCGGTGCGCGCGTACTGCATCGAGGCCAACTCGCACATCACCCCACCGCGTCGCTACCTGTCGAAGTTCGGCCAGCTGCTGGAGCACTCGCCCTACTGCGAGCGCGACCTGCACGGTCCCGCCGAACCGCTGCTGGCCGAGGGCACCGACGTGGAGGTGCTGGTCAAGCACCGGGGCAGCCGCGGCATCGTGGGCACCCGGTTCGTCTACCCGGAGCACCCGTTCGACGTGGTCGGCTGGGACGGCTGCCTGTACCCGCACACCTTCAACGTCGCCGACTTCGAACCGATCACCGGCCGGGTGCACCAGCCGCCGCCGGTGCACCAGGTCTTCGAGGGCCAGAACTTCGTGGTGTGCAACTTCGTGCCGCGCAAGGTGGACTACCACCCGCTGTCCATCCCGGTGCCCTACTACCACTCCAACGTGGACTCCGACGAGGTGATGTTCTACTGCGGCGGGGACTACGAGGCGCGCAAGGGCTCCGGCATCGGCCAGGGCTCGATCTCGCTGCACCCCGGCGGGCACTCGCACGGCCCGCAGCCCGGCGCCTACGAGCGCAGCATCGGCGTGGAGTTCTTCGACGAGCTCGCGGTCATGGTCGACACCTTCCGCCCGCTGGAGCTGGGCGAGGGCGGCCGGGCCGCCGAGGACCCGGGCTACGCCTGGACCTGGGCGGGGCGGGGGCCGCGGGGGTGAGCATCCCGAACTTCGCCAAGGGCCTGTGCGACGACGCGGCGGTCTTCCCGCCCGGCCTCTCCCCGCTGCCCGACGCCGTGGCCGCGCACCTGCGGCACACCGCATCTCCGTACGCCGAGCTGGTCGGACCGCTGGTGCTCGCCGCACCAGCGCTGACGGAGCTGCCCGGGCTGGTCGAGCCCGGGAATCAGCTCGACCTCGCCATCGCCGCCCCGAAAGGCCCGGCACAGCTCCCGGCCGCGCTCAACGCGGTGAAGTCCCTGCCGGTCCGGCTGCGCGCGCTGGAAGTCGCGGTCCCCGACTGGCAAACACCCGCGGAGTTCTTCGACGCGCTCGACGCGGTGGACGTGGACGAGGACGTGGCGGTGTTCGTGGAAGTGCCCCGCGACGAGCGCCGCCCGGAGATCATCGGCACCTGTGCTGCTACCCGCCACCGGGCGAAGTTCCGCACCGGCGGCGTGAAGGCCGAGCTGTACCCCGACGACGCGGAGCTGGCCGCCGCGATCCGCGCGGTGGTCGATGCCGGGGTCCCGTTCAAAGCCACCGCGGGCCTGCACCACGCGGTCCGCAACACCGATCCCGCAACGGGTTTCGAGCAGCACGGCTACCTGAACCTGCTGCTGGCCACCGACGCCGCGGTGGACTTCGCCGACGAGCGGGAGATCGCCGCGGTGCTGGCCGAGCGGGACGCGCGCGAGGTCGCCGAGCGGGTCGCGAACCTGGACCGGGTGCGGGTCGCGGCGGCGCGCGACCGCTTCCTGTCCTTCGGCACCTGCAGCATCGCCGAACCCCTGACCGAACTGGTCGACCTCGGCCTGGTCCCGGCCGAGGTGCTCAGCGGAGGAGGACCCGAGTGATCGACATCCCGGACGGCTCGCTGTTCGGTCTCGCCAACCTGCCCTACGGCGTCTTCTCCACCCCCGGGGCCGGGCCGCGCGTCGGCGTCCGGGTGGGCGATTCCGTCGTGGACCTGGCAGCGGCGCTGGGCGACGAGGTGTTCGCGCAGCCGACGCTGAACGCCTTCATGGCCCAGGGGCACGACCGCTGGGTGCAGGTGCGGCAGCAGATCACCGAGCTGGTCGCGGGCGAGGTGCCGGACGGCGCGGTGCACCCGGTGGCCGAGGTGCGCACGCACCTGCCGATCGAGGTCGCCGACTACGTCGACTTCTACGCCTCCGAGCACCACGCGACCAACCTCGGTCGGCTGTTCCGCCCGGACTCCGAACCGCTGATGCCGAACTGGAAGCACCTCCCGGTCGGCTACCACGGGCGTGGTGGAACGGTTGTGGTGTCGGGGACGGACATCGTCCGCCCCCGCGGGCAGCGCAAGGCGCCGGGCGAGGACGCCCCGACGTTCGGCCCGTGCCGCCGCCTGGACATCGAGGCCGAGCTCGGGTTCGTCGTCGGCACCGGCTCCGAGCTGGGCACCGCGGTGCCGACGGGGGAGTTCGCCACCCGGGTGTTCGGCGCGGTGCTGGTCAACGACTGGTCGGCCCGCGACATCCAGGCCTGGGAGTACGTGCCGCTGGGCCCGTTCCTCGGCAAGAGCTTCGCCACCTCGATCTCGCCGTGGGTGGTCCCGCTGCTCGCTCTGGAGCAGGCGCGCGTGGCAACCCCGGCGCAGGTCCCCGAACCGCTGCCGTACCTGAAGGAACCACAGCCGTGGGGACTGGACATCGACCTCTCGGTGTCCTGGAACGGCCACGAGGTCTCCCGCCCGCCGTACCGCGAGATGTACTGGTCCCCGGCGCAGATGCTCGCGCACATGACGGTCAACGGCGCCACCACGCGCACCGGCGACCTCTACGCCTCGGGCACCATCTCCGGTCCGGACAAGCACCAGCGCGGCGCGTTCATCGAACTCACCTGGGGCGGCAGGGAACCCGTGCGCCTCGGCGACCAGGAGCGCACGTTCCTCGAAGACGGCGACGAGGTCACCATCACCGCCACCGCACCCGGCGCCGACGGCAGCCGCATCGGCTTCGGCGAGGTGACCGGCCGGATCCTCCCCGCGCCCTGAGGCGCGCCGCCTACTGGAGCTCGACGACCATGCCGCGGAGCTCGTAGCCGCCGATCGCCTCGTTCATCGAGACCCGCGGCGGCGTTCGCATCGCGACCCCGGGCAGGGCGAACAGCTTGGAGAGGAAGACGTCGGTCTCCAGGATCGCGACGTGGGCGCCCGGGCACTTGTGCGCTCCGTCGCCGAAGGACATCCCCGGCGCGGTGGCGTCGGTGAGCGGGCGGGCCGGGCACACCGCCAGCGGGTCCTCGCCGACCGCGCGCCGGTCGGTGTTGGTCGCGCTGACCTGGACGTCGATCACCTCACCGGCCGGGACGGTGACGGTCTCGCCGTCCTCGCCGGGCAGCTCGACCGGCGCGGTGGCCCGCCGCTTGAGGTGCCCGACCACGGGCTCCAGCCGCAGCAGCTCGTGCAGGATCGCGATCCGCTCGGTCTCCTCTGCGGCGCGGTAGCGCTCGCGCAGCGCGTCGTCGGTGAACAGGTGCCAAGCCGACAGGTTGATGAACTCCCGCGTGGTGATCATGCCCGCGGCGGCGAAGGTGATGCACTCGCCGAGGATCTCGGCCGACGTGCAGCCCTCGTCGAGCAGGTGCGAGATCAGGTCGTCGCGGCGCTGCGCGCGCCGCGCGCGCACGGCCGGGCGCACGTCGTTGAAGAAGATGCTCGACCAGTTCCGGGCCTGCCGCCACACCCAGTACAGCCCGTTGATGCTGGTGAAGCCCGGTTCGCCGAACTCCTCCGGGAAGAACCGCTCCAGCCGCTGCGCCAGACCGGGGCGGCTCTCGGTCAGCCCGATCACCGCGCACGCCACGTCGATGGAGAGGTTGAAGCTCAGCTCCGACAGCTGCGCGTGACCGGTGTGGCGCAGCTTGGCCAGCTGCTCGTCGGAGACCCGCTCCATGATGCCCCGGTAGGCCTCGTCCACCCGGCGCGGCGTGAAGTACTTGGCGGTCTGCCGCCGGTGCTCGCGGTGCTCGGGGCCGTCCCGGTAGAGGACCGGGCGCCGGATCTTGCCCGGCATCTTCTCCACGGTCTCCACCCCGAGCCCGGCCTGGACGGTGTCGGTGCTGCGCAGCGCGGCGCGCGCGGCGGCGTGGCCCCGGACCAGCCAGACCCCGTCGGCGCCCCGGCTGACCGGGCACCCGCCCAGCTCCTCACCGCGATCGATCTTGCGTGCGTCGGTCGACATCGGGGGACCGGTCCTTTCCGCATCCGGACGCCAAAGCATGATCCACTTCTTCTAGCAGGCCGGGCGCGGCGGGTGAACCGGGTGCGGGGGTTTCGTAGTGGAATGTTCACCGGCGGTGTCGGTGCGCGGTGGCGATCGGGGCGTGCCGCGTGCCGTGCGTCACCCAATAGGATGACCCGAACGTCGGTTTGAGGAGTTGCGCACCGTGAAGTGGCAGTTCGGCCCCTACCGCGTGGAGGGTTTGATCGCGCGCGGCGGCATGGGTGAGATCCTGCGCGCCTACGACACCCGCCACGACCGGGTCGTCGCGCTGAAGCTCCTCGCCGCGAACCTCGCCGCCGACGAGGAGTTCCGCGACCGCTTCAAGCGGGAGGCGCACGCGGCCGGTCGGCTGCGGGAGCCGCACGTCATCCCGATCCACGCCTACGGCGAGATCGACGGTCGGCTCTACCTGGACATGCGGCTGGTCGAGGGCAGCGACGTCGGTTCGCTGCTGGCGGCGAACGGCCCGATGCGCCCGGCCGACGCGGTGGTCGTCCTGGAGCAGATCGCGCAGGCGCTGGACGCCGCGCACGCGGAAGGCCTGGTGCACCGCGACGTCAAGCCGTCCAACATCCTGGTCGGCGACAACGGCTTCGCCTACCTGGTCGACTTCGGCATCGCCGCTTCGCTGCGGGCCTCGGGGAACCTGACCTCCACCGGCTACGCCGTGGGCACCCTCGCCTACATGGCCCCGGAGCGCTTCGAGGACGGCCCGGTGGACCACCGGGTGGACGTGTACTCGCTGGCCTGCGTGCTCTACCAGTGCCTGACCGGTGCGAAGCCCTTCGTCGGCGAGACGGCCGCCTCGCTGATCAACGCCCACCTCAACCACCCGCCGCCGCTGCCCACGGCCACCCGCGGTGACATCCCGCGGGAGTTCGACCACATCATCGCCCGCGGCATGGCGAAGAACCCGGCCGACCGCTACGCCAGCGCCGGTGAGCTGGCGCGGGCCGCCCGCCAGGCGCTGACCAGCGTGACCGCCGTCCCGGGCGCGTTCGCGCCGGTGACCGCCGCGCCGTCGCGGCGGGCCCGCTGGCCGTACGCGGCCGCGGGCGCGGGAGTGCTCGCCGTGGTCGCGGGGGTGGTGGCCTTCGCGACCACCATGCGCACCGAGCCGGGGCAGGCCATCCCGATCGACCCGCCGACCTCGCTGAACGAGCCGGCCGACCCGGCGTCCGAGCCGGCCTCGTCGGAGCAGCCGGTGTCCGAGGAGGTCGAGCCGGGCGGGGACCCGGAGACGGCACCGGCCCAACCGGTGCAGACCAAGTGGTGCCAGGAGCTCAGCTACCAGGGGCGGGAGCGCGGCACCGGGTGCTTCGAGGCGATCGGCGACCACCTGTTCGCGCACGACACCGACAAGGACGGCATGTGGATCAAGGCGGTCGCCGAGACCGACTACGGCCGGGTGGTCGAGTGCAAGGACCTCAACTCCAAGGGCGACCCGGTGGACTGCAACTTCGACCTGCGGGAGAAGGGCCGGGTGCACTTCAAGGTCGAGCTCTGGGACGCCGGGGTCAAGATCAGCGAGACGCCCTGGTCCGACTTCGTGCCGATCGGCCAGTAGGCCGTTCCGGGTAATCGTCTGCCGCGGCTGGCCAAGCAAGCGCTCGGGAGGTTAGCTTACCAAGCACTCGCTTGGAGGTGGTCGCGTGTCAGGGAGCGAGCCGCTCACCATCCCCGCCGCGGTCGGCGTTGCCGCGCAACGCTTCCCGGACTCCGACGCGCTGCTGGACGGGCCGGTGCGGATCAGCTTCGCCCAGCTGCTGGAGCGGGTGCGGACCGTGGCGCGCGCCCTCATCGCCGAAGGCATCCGGCCCGGCGACCGGGTCGCGCTGTGCTCGCCGAACACCCACCACTGGGTGCTGGCCGCGCTCGGCGCGCTCTACGCGGGCGCGACCCTGGTGCCGGTCAACACGAGGTTCACCGGGGCGGAGAACCTCGACGTGATCCGGCGGTCGCGGGCCCGGGCGCTGGTCATCGCCGGGGAGTTCCTGGGTGTCGACCGGCTCGCTCAGCTGAACGCCGCCAACGGCGGGCCGCTCGACCAGCTGCGCACCACCATCCGCATCCCGGTCGAAGGCGAGCTGGAACCGGTGGCGGGCACCCGCCGCTGGAGCGACCTGGACGACCTGGCGGCCGCGGTCCCCGAGTCGCAGGCCGACGCGGTGGCGGCCGCGGTGGCGCCCGACGACGTCAGCGACATCCTGTTCACCTCCGGCACGACCGGGCGCAGCAAGGGCGCGATGAGCGCGCACCGCCAAGCGCTCGGGGTCGCCCGGGCCTGGGCCGAGCACGGCGAGCTGACCACCGCCGACCGCTACCTGGTGATCAACCCGTTCTTCCACAGCTTCGGCTACAAGGCCGGGATCCTGGCCTGCCTGCTGCGCGGCGCCGCCGTGCTGCCGCAACCGACCTTCGACGTCGCCGAAGTGCTCCGGCGCGTCGAGGAAGACCGGGTCACGGTGCTGCCCGGTCCGCCCACCATCTACCAGTCGATGCTCGACCACCCCGACCGCGCGCACCGCGACCTGTCCGGCCTGCGGCTGGCGGTCACCGGCGCGGCCACCGTCCCGGTGGTCCTGGTCGAGCGGATGCAGCGGGAGCTGAGCTTCGACACCGTGCTCACCGCCTACGGGCTCACCGAGGCGGTGGTGGCGACGATGTGCCTGCCGGAGGACGACGACGAAACGGTGGCCCGCACCTGCGGGCGCGCCGCGGCCGGGTTCGAGGTCCGGATCGCCGGTCCGGACGGCACCCCGAAACCCGCGGGGGAGGCGGGGGAGGTCCAGGTGCGCGGACCCAACGTCATGCTGGGCTACCTCGACGACGAGGCCGCGACCGAGCAGGCCATCGGCCCCGACGGCTGGTTGCGCACCGGCGACGTCGGAACCCTCGACGAGCGCGGTTACCTGACCATCACCGACCGGCTCAAGGACATGTACATCTGCGGCGGTTTCAACGTCTACCCGGCCGAGGTCGAGCAGGTGCTGGCCCGGTTGGACGGTGTCGTGGAGGTGGCCGTGGTGGGCGTGCCCGACGAACGCCTCGGCGAGGTCGGCAAGGCGTTCGTGGTCGGCAGCTCGGAGCTGTCCGCCGAGGACGTCCTGGCGCACTGCCGGGACCGCTTGGCGAACTACAAGCGGCCCCGGCAGGTCGAGTTCCGCACCGATCTGCCGCGCAACCCGTCCGGGAAGATCCTCAAGCGCCTGCTGCGCGACCTGCGGTGAGCAGCTACAGATCCGGTCTTCGTGGACATACATCAGGCTGGGCACCCACAGCCAGGCGGGCGCTGAGGTTCCGCTAAGCACCACCTACGCAAGATGAGCCCGGAAGCAGATTTTTACAGCCGCGGGTCCACCGGCTCGGATTCCAGGGCCAGCACGGCGAAGACGCACTCGTGCACCCGCCAGAGCGGCTCACCGCGGGCCAGCCGGTCCAGCGCTTCCAGGCCGAGGGCGTACTCGCGGTTCGCCAAGCCGCGCTTGCGACCCAGGCCCCGCTGGCGCAGCCGGTCGAGGTTGTCCGGCTCGGTGTAGTCGGGGCCGTAGATGATCCGCAGGTACTCGCGTCCGCGCACCTTCACGCCCGGCTGCACGAGACCGCGCTGACCCCTGGTGAGGTTGGCGGCGGGCTTGACGACCATGCCTTCGCCGCCGCCCCCGGTCAGCTCCTCCCACCAGGCGACGCCAGCGGCGGTGGAGGCCGGGTCGGTGGTGTCCACCGCGAACCGGCGGGTGGTGGCGAACAGCTCCGGGTCGGCCCGCACGAGCCGGTCCGCGAGCGCGAGGTGCCACTCGTGCGCGCGGTCGTGGTAGGTCCGGCCCTCGGTCGCCAGCAGCTGGAACGGCGCCAGCCGGACACCGCGCAAGCCCTCGGTGGGCCAGCAGTACCGGCGGTAGGCGTCCCGGTAGGCACCGGCGTTGCCCGCTCGTGCGCTGGTCCTCGCCAGCACCTCGGACACGTCGACGCCGCGTTCGGCCGCCGCGGTCAACGCCTCCAGCGCTGGTGGGAGCACCGCTTCCGCAGCCGCTCCGACCGAGGCGTACTGCTCGGTGATCAGCGCCCCCGCCTTCGCGCTCCACGGCATCAGCTCGGCGTCCAGCAGCAGCCAGTCGCTGTCCAGCTCGTCCCACAACCCGGCCGACGTCGCCGCCGCGCGGACCCCGGCGAGCAGTTCCGCCTCCTGCTCGGGCGCGAAGAACGGCCGCCCGGTCCGGGTGTGCACCGCCCCGGGGCCCTCGATGCCGAACCGGCCCGCCGAGTCCTCGCGGCGGACGAGGACGACCGCGCGGGAACCCATGTGCTTCTCCTCGCACAGCACGTCCTGCACCCCGGCCGCGCGGTAGCCGGAGAACGCCTCCTCCGGGTGCTCCAGCACGTCGGGCCGCTTCGAGGTGGCGACCGGGGCCATCGTCGGCGGCAGGTAGACCAGCCACCTCGGGTCGATCGCGAACCGGCTCATCACCTCCAGCGCCGCGGCCGCGCGCTCGGGCTGGACCGCGATCCGCCCGTGGTGCCGGGTCTCCACGCTCCGCCGCCCGGCGACGTCGTCGAGGTTGAGCACGTCCGGCTCGCGGCGGGCGGCGGGCTCCGGGAGCTCGCCGGGCGGCAGGAACGGCCGCGACGGCTCGTACCAGACGCGCTGCGCGGGCACCGACACCACCTCGCGCTCCGGGTAGCGCAGCGCGGTCAGCTTGCCGCCGAACACGCAGCCGGTGTCCAGGCACATCGTGCGGTTGATCCACTCGACCTCGGGGGTCGGCGTGTGGCCGTAGAGCACCATCGCCGAGCCCCGGTAGTCCTCGGCCCACGGGTAGCGCACCGGCAGGCCGAACTCGTCGGTCTCACCGGTGGTCTCGCCGTACAGCGCGAAGCTGCGCACGGTGCCCGACGCCCGGCGGTGGTAGCGCTCGGGCAGCCCGGCGTGGGCGACCACGAGCTTGCCGCCGTCGAGCACGTAGTGCGCGACCAGCCCGCCGCAGAACTCCTCGACCTGCTTGCGGAAGTCCTCCGGCTCGGCCGACAGCTGCGCCAGGGACTCGGCGAGGCCGTGCGCGATCGTGACCTTGCGCCCGCGCAGCGCGCGGGCCAGCTTGTCGTCGTGGTTGCCGCACACCACCAAGGCGTCACCGGCGGCGACCATGCCCATGACCAGCCGCAGCACGCCGGGGGTGTCCGGCCCGCGGTCCACCAGGTCGCCGACGAACACCGCGCGCCGACCCGCCGGGTGGTGCGCGCCGATCGCCCGCCGCTCGGCGTCGCGCTCGATGTCGTAGCCCAGCTCGCCAAGCAGGTCCTCCAGCTCGGCCCGGCAGCCGTGCACGTCGCCGATCACGTCGAACGGCCCGGTCTCGGCGCGCTTGTCGTTGAGCAGCGGCTCCACCTCGATGCTGGCCGCCTCGACGTCCTCGACGCTGCGCAGCACGTGCACCCGCCGGAATCCCTCGCGCTGCAAGGACTTCAGCGAACTTCGCAGCTCGGCCCGGTGCTTGCGCACGACGCCCGGCCCGAAGTTCCGGTCCGGACGTTCGGCGTTGCGCGCCCGGCACACCGACTCGGGCAGGTCGAGCACGATCGCCACCGGCAGCACGTGGTGCTTCCTGGCCAGCTCGACCAACGTGGACCGCGCGCTGCGCTGCACGTTCGTCGCGTCGATCACGGTCATCCGACCGGCGGCCAGCCGCTTGCCCGCGATGTGGTGCAGCGCGTCGAAGGCGGCCGCGCTGGCCGACTGGTCGTTCTCGTCGTCGGCGACCAGACCGCGGAAGAAGTCGCTGGAGAGCACCTGGGTCGGCGCGAAGTGGGTGCGGGCGAACGTCGACTTGCCCGAACCGGAGGCACCGATCAGCACCACCAGGGACATGTCCGGGATGGACAGTCGCATCAGGACACCTCCGCCCTGGTGAGCACGGCCAGCTGGGTCGGCGGGCCGACCTGCGGGTCCACCGGGCCGACGGGCAGGTGCTCGACGGCGTAGCCGTGCCGCTCGGCGACGCCGCCGGTCCACTCCCGGAACTGCGCCCGGGTCCACTCGAACCGGTGGTCGGGGTGCCGGAACCGCCCGGCGGGCAGGCCTTCGAATCGCACGTTGTACTCCACGTTCGGGGTGGTCACCACGACGGTTCCCGGCCGGGCGGCGGCGAACACCGCGTGCTCCAGCGCGGGCAGCCGGGTCGGGTCGACGTGTTCGACGACTTCCATCAGCACCGCGGCGTCGTAACCGGCGAGCTCGGCGTCGACGTAGGTCAGCGCGGACTGGCGCAGCACGAGCCGGTCGCGCTGGCGCTCCGGCAACCGCTGGAAACGGCGCTCGGCCAGCTCCAGGGCCCGCGTCGAAACGTCCACACCGACGATCTCGGTGAACGAGGGCTCCTTCACCAGATCCGCCAGCAGCGCCCCGCCACCGCAGCCCAGGTCCAGCACGCGGCGCGCACCGCTGGCCTTGAGCACCGCGAGCACGCTCCCGCGCCGCTGCACCGCCAGCGGCACGTCGGCTTCGGGAGCTTCCGCGACCACCGGTTCGGCCAGCGCGTTGTCCAGTTCGGTCTCGGGATCGCCGGACTCGGCCAGCTGCGCCAGCGCGGAGCGGACGTAGGACTTGCGGTGCGCGAGGTAGCGGTTGCTGATCAGCTCCCGCTCCGGGTGCTCGGCCAACCAGCCGTCCCCGGCGCGCAGCAGCTTGTCCACCTCGTCACCGCTGACCCAGTAGTGCTTCGCGTTGTCCAGCACCGGGATCAGCACGTACAGGTGCTTGAGCGCGTCGGACACCCGGAGGTTCCCGGACAGCCGCAGGTCCACGTACCGCGAGTCGCCCGCGCCCGGCAGCTGCGGATCCAGCGGGACCGGCACCGCCTCGACCTGCCAGCCCAGCGGCTCGAACAGCCGCGCCGCCAGATCGGTCCCGCCGCGGCAGGGCAGCGCGGGAATCCTGATCCGCAGCGGGATCGGGGTCGCGGCCAGCTCCGGCCGGGCGTCGCAGCGCCCGTTCAGCGCCGTCCGGAACACCGACCCCAACGCCACCGCGAGCAGCGACCCGGCTGCGTAGGGCCGGTCGTTGACGTACTGGCCGAGCGCGAAGGAGTCGTTGTGCTTGCCGCGCACCAGACCGACCGGGTCGACGTCCAGCAGCAGCGCGGCGGTGCACTCGTCCGGCCCGGCGGTCGGGTAGAAGACGTGCGCGGTGCCGCCCGCCACCGGGAACGCCTGCGCCTTGTCCGGATGCTTGTGCAGCAGGAAGCCCAGGTCGGTCGCCGGTCGGTGCGTGGTGGTGACGGTGACGAACACATCGGGATTCTGGCATTCGAGACCGCCGCGCCGCAGCCGTTTTCCGACGGAACCAATCCCCGCCCGCCCCCCTTCGATGTCCACAGTGGATTGTCGAGGGCCGGGGAGGACGGTCCGGCTCAGTCGGCCAGCCCGGACTGGTAGGCGAACACGACCAGCTGGGCCCGGTCGCGCGCGCCCAGCTTGACCATCGCCCGGCTCACGTGGGTGCGGGCGGTGGCCGGGCTGACCACCAGCCGCTCGGCGATCTCCTCGTTGTTGAGCCCTTCGGCGACCAGGCCCAGCACCTCCCGCTCGCGCTCGGTCAGCGTGTGCAGCTGCGGGTGCGGGCGGCGCGCCCGCGGCTGCATCGAGACGAACTCGCGGACCAGCTGGCGCGTGGCCGACGGGGCGAGCAGCGCATCGCCACCGGCGACCAGGCGGATCGCGCGCAGCAGGTCGACCGGTTTGGTGTCCTTGAGCAGGAAGCCGCTGGCCCCGGCGCGCAGCGCGCTGAAGACGTACTCGTCGATCTCGAAGGTGGTCAGCACGATCACCCGGGTCGCGGCCAGGTCGGGATCGGCGGAGATGCGCCGGGTGGCCTCCAGCCCGTCGACCCCGGCCATCCGCACGTCCATCAGCACCACGTCCGGCCGGTGCTCGCGCGCCGCGGCCACCGCGGCCAGCCCGTCGGCGGCCTCCCCGGCGCAGGTCAGGTCGTCCTCGCTGTCGATGAGGGTGCGCAGTCCGATGCGCACCAGGTCCTGGTCGTCGACGATCAGCACGGAGATCACGGGGTTCCTCCGGTGGGCAGGCGGGCGTGGACGGTGAACCTGCGGTCGGCGGTGGGCCCGGCCTCGAACTCGCCGCCCAGCGACGCGACCCGCTGCCGCATGCCGGGCAGGCCGAGCCCGCCACCGCCGCCGGTCGAGCCGGACAGCGGGTTGGCCACGGTGAGCACCACGGCGTCCGCGGCGTACTCGACGGTCACCTCGGCGCGCTTGTCGCCGCTGTGGCGCAGCACGTTGGTCAGCGACTCCTGCAGGATCCGGTAGCTGGTCAGGTCGACCACCGGCGGCAGCTGCCGCGCCTCGCCGACGGTGCTCAGCTCCACCGACACACCGGCCTCGCGCATCCGCTGCAGCAGGTCGTCGAGCCGGGCCAGGCCCGGTGCCTGCGCGCTGGACCGGCGCACCACCGCCAGCGTCGCGCGCAGCTCGTCGAGCGCATCGCTGCTGGTCCGGCTGATCGCCTCCAGAGCCACCTCCGCCTGCTCGGGCTTCTTCGCCAGCACGTGCAGCGCGACGTCGGCCTGCATCTTGATCGCCGCCAGCCCGTGCCCGACGACGTCGTGCACCTCCTGCGCGATGCGCAGCCGCTCGTCGTCCAGGCGCTGCCGCAGCTGCTCGGCCCGGTCCCGCGCCACCGCCTCGCGCTGCACCCGCACGACGCTGCCCACGGCGAACGGCACCGCGACCCACGCCGAACCGGGGATCACCCCGAGCAGCCCCGGCAGCCCGGAGCTGGTGGTGAACACGTGCACCAGCAGCACCGCGAGCACGCCCAGCGCGACCGGCACCGAGGTGGCCAGCGGCCGGTGCCGGGCCAGCGAGTAGACCGCGACGAGCAGCGACAGCAGGATCGGGCCGTATGTGTAGCCCAGCACCAGGTAGGCGGAGGTCAGCAGCGCGACCGCCCCGGCGGTGATCTCGGGCTGCCAGCGCCGCAGCACCAGGCTCAAGCCCGCGGCGGCCACCAGGGCGAGCCCGAGTGCGTCCAACGGCCGGAGCGCGGTCTCCGACCACCGGTTCGCGATGGTGGTGCCGACCAGCCCGACGAGGGTGATCGCGACGGCGAGGGCCGCGTCCGAGCTCCACGATCGCAACGTCGACATGCGGTGGATTCTCGCCGACCCGGTCCCGGAGGGAGTCGGCTCGGAAGCGGACATCCGCCTACTCCCCTCGACGTAGCCGCCGGTCCGCGGTCAATGTACCTCCGGGCGGACCGGTCCGATGTGGACTTCAGCGGTTTCCGTAGGGGAACTCCGGCGAGCGGCGCTCCAAGAAGGCAGCGACGCCCTCGGCGCTCTCGCCGGTCTCGGCCGACGTCCGCTGCCACTGCTCGGCCCGCTCGCCCAGGGGCAGCCCGCGGTGCGCGAGGTCGACGAGCTCCTTGGAAGCGCGAACCGTGAGCTGGGAGCGCGAGGCGATGGTCGCCGCCAGCTCGCTCACGCGCGCCCGCGGGTCGTCGACCACCTCGTCCACCAGGCGCATCCGCAGCGCGTGCGCGGCGTCGAAGAAGTCCGCCGAGAACAGCAGCAGCTTCGCCGCCGAGGGCCCGACCAGCTCGGTGAGGCGGGCGACGCTGGACGGCGGGTAGACGATGCCGAGCTTGGCCGGGGTGATGCCGAACGTCGCCGAAGCCGCCGACACCCGGATGTCGCAGGCCGCGGCCAGCTGGCAGCCGCCGCCGATGCACAGCCCGTTGATCAGCGCGATCGTGGGCAGCGGGAAGTCGACCAGGGCGCGCTCGGCGGCCACGGTCGGGTTCTCCTCGGCGCCCTCGATCGCGTGCAGCTCCGAGATGTCCGCTCCGGCGCAGAACGTGCCACCGGCGCCGGTCAGCACGACGACGCGCGCCGCGGGGTCCTCGGCGACCGCGCCAAGCAGCTCGGGGACCTGCCGCCACATGCTCGCGGTCATCGCGTTGCGCCGGTCCGGGTGGTCGATGGTGATCCACGCGGTGTGCCCGACGACGTCCAGGTCCAGCCTGCCCTTGGCGCTGCTCATCGACTAGTCGCTCCGTTGCTCCCTGGGCACGCGCGGTGCCGCCCGGTCCGATCCGATCTCATCCTGGCCGAGCACCCCGCCCGGGAACGAGGCGATGTGCTCCAGCCAACGCCGGTCGGCGACGCGAGCGGGCTACCGCCCAGTGGTGACGGAACGCAGTCGAGTTGTTGCGCTCGGTGTGACATCGGGGCTGGTCCGGGGCTTTTCAGCCACCCGATCGTGCAAACCTGGCGCAGAGTGGCGAGGATCAGGGGTGAGCCGATGCGGAAGGACAGGAGCGGACATGGATGAGGTGACCAACCGTCGCCTGACGGAGGTGCGTTCGTTGGCCGAGGAACTCAACCCCGAGGACATCGAAGCCGAGATCGGCCGGGCGCGGGTCGAGGCGTACCAGGCGGGCATGCGGTTCGCCGCCGACTACGTCGAGCACGGGCCCACGCGTTCGGAACGCCCCAACATCCCGCTCCCGCGCGTGTGAGCCGGTCAGCCTCGGGGGCCGCGCAGGGCGTCCTGCACGGCCCTGGAGGCGCGCAGGCCGCTCTCGATCGCGCCGTCGATGAAGCCCGCCCAGCCGGTGGCGATGTCCGACCCGGCGAAGCGCACAGCCCCGTGCGGCTCCTGCAGCGCGGCCAGGTACCGGGTCAGCTGCTTCGGCCGCTGCATGGGCCAGGTCTCGCGGGAGAAGTCGTCGGTCATCCAGTCGTGGCCGCTGACGTCGAGCACCTCCAGGTCGTCGCGCCACGCCCGCAGCGCCCGGGCGACCCCGCCGACGTCGTCGGGGGCGAGATCGGCGGCGCGGGTGCCGAAGGCGACCAGCAGCGTGTCGCCCTCCACTGTGTACTCGGGCCGCACGAAGGTCAGGTCGTGGGTGTCGGGCGCGTAGGCGGTGAACGGCGGAACTTCGCCGCGCACCCGGATCCAGGTCTTCAGCCCCTGCGAGGCGGTGCGCTCGGCGCTGGCGGCCAGCTTGGCTGCCGGGAGCGCGGGCTGGAAGTCGATCGTGCCCAGCACGTTGAGCGGGAGCGTGCAGATCACCTGCCGGGCCCGGACTCCGGTGCCGTCGGCGGTGGTGACGGTCGCGCCGCCGGTGTCCTGCGAGACGCTCGCGACCACCGAGCCGAGGCGGAGCTCAGCGCCTCCGTCGGCGGCGATCGCCCCGGCCAGCGCGGCGGTGCCGTCGGTGAGCCGGTAACCCGAGGTGGCCTGGTGCAGCAGCTGCCAGTCGCCGGAGGCCGCGGCGCACCAGCGCATGGCCTGGGTGTACCCGGAGACCGCGGCCGGGCCGTTGAAGTGCTCGGCCCACACGCCCTCGGTCACCTCGCGCTCGGCGGGTTCCAGGTCGAGCCCGGCGAAGTAGTCGGCGACCGAGAGGTGGTCGACCTGGTCGAGGTCGGTCCGGTGCAGCGGCTCGTAGGGGAGCGGGAACCAGGTGCGGCTGTCCCGCGCCAGCTGGTCCATGCCGCGTGAGATCAGGGCGTCGAACTCCTCCGGGCTGCCGCGGTGCGCGCTGCCGCCGGAAATCCAGTGGACCGCCTGCGAACTCGGGCTCGGCTCGATGCGCTGGCCGTAGCGGGTGATCTCGCTCCAGACGTGCGGCTGCAACCAGTGCACCCAGGTGCCGCCCATCTCCAGCCGGCGGCCCAGGCGCTCGTCGGTCCAGGTCCGCCCGCCGATGCGGTCGCGGGCTTCGAGCACCACCACCGCGTGCCCGCGCAGGGCCAGCTCGCGGGCCGCGACGAGCCCGGCGAACCCGGCACCGATGACGACGACGTCGAAGGAGTCCATGCGCAGCTCCCCGCACTCCGGGATGGGTCGGTAGCGCATTCTGTTCGCCCGTCACCGGTGTCCGGATCCGCCGATCGAGCGGTATCTGGTCCTCTGTGGACTGATTGGCGCCGGCGCGGTGGCGGGCGGTACAATGCCGGTCCCCGCGAATGGGGTGCGGGGTTCGTGGTGAAAGTGGGAACTGGTTGATGGTTACGGGCAAGGTCGTTCGGTTCGACGAGATCCGCGGTTACGGTTTCGTGGCCCCCGAGGTGGGCGGCGAGGACGTGTTCATCCACGTCAACGACCTGACCTTCGACAAGCGGCTGGTCGCTCCGGGCGTGGTGGTGGAGTTCGACCTGGAGGAGAGCGACCGCGGTCCGAAGGCGTCCAACGTGCGGATCGTGCGGCAGGCCTCGGCGCAGGCCGGGGAGACCGCCGCTCAGCTGCCCGAGGAGGAGCTCTTCGACGTGCTCTCGGCGAAGGAGTTCCACGAGCTGATCACCGAGTCGCTGCTGAGCGCGTCGCCGACGATGACCGCCGAGCAGATCCTGCAGGTGCGCCAGAAGCTCACCCAGGTGGCCGTCCGGCACGGCTGGGTGGAGGCCTAGCCGGCACCCGCGCACCGGGCCTGCCGGTCGGCGCGGGTGCCGAGGCTGCTCAGTCCTCGTCCGGCTTGGCGTGGTCCGGCACCCCCGGGTGCGGGTCGCGGGACAGGTCGATCAGCGGGTGCACGGCGGCGCCTTCCGGCGCGGCGTGGCGGTGCTTGCCCGACTCGGCGTCGCCGGTCGTCGAGCGCTCGGATTCGGTGCTCAATGTCGTCCTCCGTGGACCGGTGGTGCGTCGCCGGTCGGCGATCGCAGATCGAGCTCAGCATGCCGACGGCGGTCCGCGCTCGCCGGACGCTCCGGTCGAGACCCGTGTCACACCCCGCGTGTTGACCCCCATACCCCCTAAGGGTATAAAGGGTGTCGAAATGCCCCTGGGGCGCGGCAGCGTGGAGAGGTGGACGCAGATGAGCGAGGCGACCTACACCGTGACCGGCATGACCTGCGAGCACTGCGTGCGGTCGGTGACCGAGGAGGTCGGCGAGATCGACGGCGTGACCGGTGTCCGGGTCGACCTGCCGACCGGGGCGGTCACCGTCACCAGCGACCAGGAGATCGGCGTCGACCAGGTGCGCGCCGCGGTGGAAGAGGCCGGGTACCAGCTGGCCTCGTGACCCGCGGCCGCTGCTCGGGAGGAAGTGACTGGCGGAGATGACCGACGTGCACGACCCGGCCCCGCTCGCCGGGGCGCAGGTCGAACTGGCGATCAGCGGGATGACCTGCGCTTCCTGCGCGGCGCGCATCGAGCGGAAGCTGAACAAGCTCGACGGCGTCGCGGCCACCGTGAACTACGCGACGGAGCGGGCGAAGGTCACCTGCCCGGACGGGCTCGACCCGCAGCGGCTGGTGGACACCGTCGAAGCCGCCGGGTACGGCGCCAGCCTGCCCGAGCCGGAAGCGGTCGAGGAGCCCGAGGACTCGGCGCGTTCGCTGGGGCGGCGGCTGGTGGTGTCGGCGGTGCTGTCAGTGCCGGTGATCGCGATGGCGATGGTCCCGGCGCTGCAGTTCGCCTACTGGCAGTGGCTCTCGCTGGTCCTGGCGTCCCCGGTGGTGCTGTGGGGTGCGCTGCCGTTCCACCGGGCTGCCTGGGCGAACCTGCGGCACGGCGCGGCCACCATGGACACGCTGGTGTCGATGGGAACCCTGGCGGCGTTCCTGTGGTCGCTGTACGCGCTGCTGTTCGGCACCGCCGGGGTGCCGGGCATGACGCACCCCTTCGAGCTGACGATCCAGCCGATGAGCGGCGACGGATCGATCTACCTCGAGGTCGCGGCGGGCGTGACGACGTTCATCCTGGCCGGGCGCTACTTCGAGGCGCGGTCCAAGCGCCGCGCCGGAGCGGCGCTGCGGGCGCTGCTGGAACTGGGCGCCAAGGACGTCGCGGTGCTCCGGGACGGTCGTGAAGTGCGGATCCCGGTCGGCCAGCTGGCGGTCGGGGACCTGTTCGTGGCCCGCCCCGGCGAGAAGATCGCCACCGACGGCGTGGTCGACGAGGGCAGCTCGGCGGTCGACGCGAGCATGCTGACCGGCGAGTCGGTGCCGGTGGAGGTCGGACCCGGCGACAGCGTCGTCGGGGCGACGGTCAACGCCGGTGGCCGCCTGGTAGTGCGGGCCACGCGGGTCGGGTCGGACACCCAGCTGGCGCAGATGGCCAAGCTGGTCGAGGACGCCCAGACCGGCAAGGCCGAGATCCAGCGGCTGGCCGACCGCGTTTCCGCGGTCTTCGTGCCCGTCGTGATCGCACTCGCGGTCGCGACCCTCGGCTTCTGGCTGGTCTCGGGCGGCGGTGCAGCGGCGGCGTTCACCGCGGCGGTGGCGGTGCTGATCATCGCCTGCCCGTGCGCGCTGGGACTGGCCACGCCGACCGCGCTGCTGGTGGGCACCGGGCGCGGCGCCCAGCTGGGCATCCTGATCAAGGGCCCCGAAGTGCTGGAATCCACCCGCCGCATCGACACCGTCGTGCTGGACAAGACCGGCACCGTCACGACCGGGCAGATGGCCCTGGTCGGGGTGCGCGCGGCCGACGGCGCCGACGACGCGGAAGTGCTGCGGGTGGCCGGTGCGCTGGAGCACGCCTCCGAGCACCCGATCGCCCGGGCCATCGCCCGCGGCGCGCAGGAGCAGGTCGGCGAGCTGCCAGCCGTCGAGGGCTTCACCAACGTGGAGGGGCTCGGCGTGCGGGGCACCGTCGACGGACGTGCGGTGCTCGTCGGGCGCTCGGCGTTGCTGGACGAGCTGCACCTGCCCGGAGAACTGGCCGAGGCCAAGGCGTCGGCCGAGGAGGGCGGCAAGACCGCGGTCGTCGTCGCCTGGGACGGGCAGGTCCGCGGGGTCCTGGTGGTGGCCGACACCATCAAACCCACTTCGGCCGAAGCCGTCGCCCAGCTGCGCGAGCTGGGGCTCACGCCGGTCCTGCTCACCGGCGACAACCAGTCCGTGGCCCGGTCGGTGGCCGCCGAGGTCGGCATCGACGAGGTCATCGCCGAGGTCCTGCCGCAGGACAAGGTCGACGTCGTCAAGCGGCTGCAGGCCGAGGGCAAGGTGGTGGCCATGGTCGGCGACGGCGTGAACGACGCCGCCGCGCTCGCCCAGGCCGACCTCGGGCTGGCGATGGGCACCGGCACCGACGTCGCCATCGAGGCCAGCGACCTGACCCTGGTCCGCGGCGACCTGCGCGCCGCGGCCGACGCCATCCGGCTCTCCCGCCGCACCCTGCGCACCATCAAGGGCAACCTGTTCTGGGCCTTCGCCTACAACGTCGCCGCGCTCCCGCTGGCCGCCGCCGGGCTGCTCAACCCCATGATCGCCGGGGCGGCGATGGCCTTCAGCTCCGTCTTCGTCGTCACCAACAGCCTCCGGCTGCGGACCTTCCGCAGCGCGGTCGCCAGCGCGCCGCTGAAGTAGCGGCAGGTGCCCCGGCGGGCCGATTGGGTTACAACAGGGGCATGGCGGAGTTCAACGCGTCCGACCTGGAGCCGGGCCAGATCGAGTCCAAGGACAACGGCGAGCGGCTGGGCCGCTCCGCCGGTGGGCGCCTGGTGCAGCTGCGCCGCCGGATCTCCGAACCGGGGTTCGTGGTCACCGTCGACGCCGAGGCGAGCGCGGACGTGCCGACCGAACTGCTGACCCAGGAGTGGGCGGCGGCCAACGCCGCCTTCGACCGGTTCATGCGCGAGTTCTGACTGTTCTGTCCACAAAGGATTCGATCGGCTCCTTGCCTCCCTCCCGCCCCTCGGGTAACAGTGGTGCGCCAGCTGTGATCGGGATTGGGGCGCGGGACATGACAGCAGCGGAACTGGACGCCCGAGTCGGCATCGTCGGCACCGGCACCATGGGCAGCATGCTCGCCTGGCAGCTCGCGCGACGCGGCGTGCAGGTGCTGGCGTTCGAGCAGTTCTCACCGGGGCACGACCGAGGAGCCGTCGGCGGCGAAACCCGGCTGTTCCGGCTGGCCTACGCCGAAGGGCAGCAGTACGTTCCGCTGCTGCGGGACTCCCTGCGGCTGTGGCGGGAACTGGAGGACGAGGCCAGCACCAACATCCTGACGCAGTGCGGGGGACTGTCGATCGGCGACCCCGATGGCGACTACATCGCCGGGCTGCTCGCCAGCGCGCGGGACACCGCGGTTCCGGTCGAAGTCCTGTCCACCGCTGAAGTCGCCGAGCGCTACCCGCAGCACGGACTCCACGACGGTGAGGTCGCGGTGCTCGACGAGCAGGCCGGTTACCTTCGCTGCGAGCAGGCGGTGCTCAGCGCCGCGCGCGTCGCCGAACGCGCCGGGGCCGAGGTGCTGCGCCACACCGAGGTCACCGAACTCGTCGAGGGCGACGACAGCGTTCTGGTGCGCACCGCCGACGGATCGTCATATCGGGTCGCGCAGGTGGTGGTGGCCGCCGGTTCGTGGGCCGCCCGCTTCCTGCCGCCGCAACTGGCCAGCGCGGTCGAGTCGCGCCGGGTGCTGCTCACCTGGTTCGGCACCGACGACATCGACTCCTACCGTTCCGACCGGTTCCCGATCTTCATCCACCACCGCGACGGCCAGCACGTCTACGGCACGCCCACGGTGGACGACGTGATGGTCAAGGTCGCCGGTGCGGTCACCGCGCACCCCGTGCCCGCGCCGGAAGCCGTCGAACGGCGGCACAGCGCGGCCGAAATTCGCCAGATCTCCGACGCGGTGGGGAAATTCCTGCCCGGCCTGCACCCGGAGCCGATCCGCACCGACGCCTTCACCGACCTCTACACCGCCGACGAGCGCCCGCTCGTCGGGCGCGTCGGAAACCGCATCGCGGTCACCACCGGGCACTCCGGGCGCGGCTTCAAGTACGCCCCCGGCGTCGCCGCCGCAGTGGCGGACGTGCTGTCCGGAACCGCCGACCCGCGCTGGGAGTTCATGTCGCCGGACCGGTTCTGACCACCTCGTTTCGGCCCCCGGCGGTGCGGGGTATTGCGAGGACAACCAGCACCGCTGTCGAAAGGACCAGCCATGACCACGGCGCGCGACATCATGCATGCAGGGGCCAAGTGCATCAACGAGGACGACAGCTTGTACACGGCCGCGCAGATGATGCGCGACCTCGAGGTCGGTTCGCTGCCGATCTGCGGGCGGGACAACCGGCTGCACGGCATCATCACCGACCGCGACATCGTGCTGCGCTGCTGCGCCGAAGGCCGTGACCCGGCCGAGGTGAAGGCCGGTGAGCTCGCCCAGGGAAAGCCGTACTGGGTCGACGCCGGATCCGACGTGAGCAAGGTGCTGTCCATGATGGAGCAGCACCAGATCCGCCGGGTGCCGGTGATCGCCGAGCACCAGCTGGTCGGCATGATCAGCGAAGCCGACCTGGCCCGCCACCTCACCGACGAGCAGCTGGCGCACTTCGTGGAAAGCGTCTACGCGGCCAGATGAGCGCTCCCGCCGGCACCCGGCTCCCGCCGCCGGGTGCTGAGCGCTGCGCTCCGGGAAGCGGCCGCCCGGCGCGCTATCTATGCTGGTCAGTGCCCTCCCTGAGGAGCCAGGGGCGAAGGGGGCGGAGCGGATGACGACACGGGTGTTCGTGGTCGACGACCACGACGTGATCCGCCGCGGGATCGCTGCGCTGATCGGTGCCGAGGAGGACCTGGAACTGGTCGGCGAGGCCGCCGGCGTCGCCGAAGCACTGGCCTGGGTGCCCAAAGCCGACCCGCACGTCGCGGTGCTGGACGTGCGGCTCCCCGACGGCAACGGCGTGGAGCTGTGCCGGGAACTTCAGTCGCAGCTGCCCGGGCTGCGCTGCCTGATGCTGACGTCCTTCGACGACCACGACGCGCTGATGGACGCGATCATGGCCGGTGCGGCCGGTTTCGTGCTCAAGGGCGTGGTCAGCCAGGAGCTCATCAGCGCCATCCGCACCGCCGGGGCCGGGCGGTCGCTGCTGAGCCAGCAGAAGACCGAGGCGATGCTGACCTGGCTGCGCAGGGAGCAGGAGGAGGCCGATCCGCTGCGGGTGCTGACCGCGCGCGAACGGCAGGTGCTGGAGCTGATCGGTGAAGGGCTCACCAACCGCGAGATCGCCAAGCGCATGTTCCTCGCCGAGAAGACCATCAAGAACTACGTGTCCCAGATGCTGGCCAAGCTGGCCATGCGGCACCGCAGCGAAGCGGCCGTGCTGGCCACCGAACTGCGACTCGACCGGGACTCGCGCAACAAGCGCTGAGCAGGGTGCGGCGGGGAGGCCGTCATGTCGTCACGACCGCCGGACGTCGCGGCCGCGGAACTGGTGGCTGCGCCGCGGGTGAGCGAAGACGCGATGCTGACCAGGCTCGCGATGGCCCTGAGGGAACTGCGGGACGGCAACTTCCGGCGCCGCCTGGTGCCCTCCGGCGGCGGCCTGGTCTCCGAGATCGCCACCGTGTTCAACGAACTGGCCGAGCGGAACCAGCTGCTGGTCGGCGAACTGCAGCGGGTCAGCGCCGCCGCCGAACGCGGCGATTGGCCCATCGAACTCGTCGACTTCGACGGCGCCGGGCAGGGCGGTTGGGCGGCTGCGGGGAACGCGGTCAACGGCATGCTGCGCAGCCTGCTGGCACCGGTGGCCGAGCTCAACCGCGTGCTGGACGCGCTCACCCGCGGCGACCTCACCCAGCGGATGCCGCGCCGCGAGTCCGACGGGCAGCTGCCCGGCGAGATGGCCGGGCTGAGCACCGCGGTCAACCAGATGCTCGACCAGCTCTCGCTGTTCGCCCAGGAGATCACCCGCGTGGCGCGGGAGATCGGCACCGAGGGCAAGCTCGGCGGCCAGGCCGAGGTGCCCGGGCTGATGGGCACCTGGCGGGACCTGGCCGACGCGGTCAACGGCATGGCCGCCGACCTCACCGGGCAGCTGCGCGACATCTCCCACGTCGCCAAGGCCGTCGCGGCCGGTGACCTCAGCCGCAAGATCACCGTCGAGGTCTCCGGCGAGACGCGGGAGCTGAAGGAGACCATCAACTCGATGGTCGACCAGCTGTCCGCCTTCGCCGACGAGGTCACCCGGCTGGCCCGCGAAGTGGCCAACGAGGGGCGGCTGGGCGGCCAGGCGGAGGTGCCCGGAGCGGCCGGGACCTGGCGCGGCCTGACCGACTCGGTCAACTTCATGGCCCGCAACCTGACCAACCAGGTGCGCAGCATCGCCCAGGTGGCCACCGCGGTGGCGCGCGGCGACCTGTCGAAGAAGATCGACGTCGACGCGCGCGGCGAGATCCTGGAGCTGAAGAACACGATCAACACGATGGTCGACCAGTTGTCCGCCTTCGCCGACGAGGTCACCCGGGTGGCCCGCGAGGTGGGCACCGAGGGCAAGCTCGGCGGGCAGGCCCGGGTGCACGGGGTGGCCGGTACCTGGAAGGACCTGACCGACAACGTCAACATCATGGCCGACAACCTGACCAGCCAGGTGCGCAGCATCGCCCAGGTGGCCACCGCGGTCGCCGGGGGAGACCTGTCGAAGAAGATCACCGTGGAGGCAAAGGGCGAGGTCGCCGCGCTGGCCGAGACCATCAACGGGATGGTCGAGACGCTGCGCGCGTTCGCCGAGCAGGTCACCCTCGTGGCCCGCGAGGTCGGCACCGAGGGCAGCCTCGGCGGCCAGGCCAGGGTGCCCAACGTCGCCGGTACCTGGAAGGACCTGACCGACAACGTCAACATCATGGCTCGCAACCTGACCAACCAGGTGCGCAACATCGCCCAGGTGACCACCGCGGTCGCGCGCGGCGACCTGTCGAAGAAGATCGACGTCGACGCCCGCGGCGAGATCCTCGAGCTCAAGACCACCATCAACACGATGGTCGACCAGCTGTCCGCCTTCGCCTCCGAAGTCACCCGGGTGGCCCGCGAGGTCGGCACCGAGGGCAAGCTCGGCGGCCAGGCCGAGGTCGCCGACGTCTCCGGCACCTGGCGGCGGCTCACCGAGAGCGTCAACCGGCTCGCCGGCAACCTCACCACCCAGGTCCGCGCCATCGCGCAGGTGGCCACCGCGGTCACCGAAGGCGATCTGACCAGGCAGATCACCGTGGACGCCTCCGGCGAGGTCGCCGAGCTCAAGGACAACATCAACGCCATGATCAACAACCTGAAGGAGACCACCCGGGCCAACCAGGAGCAGGACTGGCTCAAGACCAACCTGGCCCGGATGTCGGCGCTGATGCAGGGCCAGCACGACCTGGACGCGCTCGCGCAGCTGATCATGAGCGAGCTGGCACCGCTGGTCTCGGCGCAGTACGGCGCGTTCTTCCTGCGCCGGGCCGGGGAGGACGGGCGCGCCGTTCTGGAGCGCACCGCCTGCTACGGCCGCCCACCCGGCAACGGCCGGGCGCTGCGCTTCGAACTGGGCGAATCGCTCGTCGGGCAGGTGGCGGTCGACCGCAAGTCGATCGTGGTGAACAACGCACCGCCCGGCCACATCCGGATCGGCACCGGGCTCGGCGAGATGACCCCGACGAACGTGGCGGTCGTGCCGGTGCTGTTCGAAGGCGAGGTCCTCGCGGTCATCGAACTCGCCTCGGTCACCGAGTTCACCCCGGCCCACCTGGACCTGCTGGAGCAGTTGAAGGAGACCATCGGCGTCGACGTCAACACCATCGTGGTCAACTCGCGCACCGAGTCGCTGCTGGACGAGTCCCAGCACCTCGCCAAGGAACTGCAGGCCCGCTCCGAGCAGCTGCAGCAGCAGCAGACCGAGCTCCAGCGCTCCAACACCGAACTGGAGGAGAAGGCCGCGCTGCTGGCCAGCCGCAACCGCGACATCGAGCTCAAGAACATCGAGATCGAGCAGGCCCGGCAGGAACTCGAGGAGCGGGCCCGGCAGCTCTCCCAGGCCTCGGCCTACAAGTCGGAGTTCCTGGCCAACATGTCCCACGAGCTGCGGACCCCGCTCAACAGCGTGCTGATCCTGGCCAAGCTGCTGGCCGACAACATGGAGGGGAACCTGACCCCGCAGCAGATCGACCTGGCCAAGACCGTGCACCAGGCCGGCACCGACCTGCTGCAGCTGATCAACGACGTGCTCGACCTGTCCAAAGTGGAAGCCGGGCAGATGCACCTGCTGCTGGAGGACGTGGAGCTGGCCGACCTGGCCGCGCACGTCGAGTCGCTGTACCGGCCGCTGGCGGCGGACAAGGGGCTGGACTTCGACGTCGTCGTGGCCCCCTCGGTGCCGCCGACCGTGCGCACCGACCGCAACCGGCTCGAGCAGATCGTCCGCAACCTGCTGTCCAACGCCGTCAAGTTCACCGACAAGGGCCGGGTCGAGCTGCAGGTCCGCCCGGCCCAGCCCACCGAGGTCACCACGCAGGGCCTGCGGCGCGCCGACCAGCGGCTGGCGTTCTCGGTCCGCGACACCGGCATCGGCATCCCGGCCGACAAGCTGAGCCTGATCTTCGAGGCGTTCCAGCAGGTGGACGGCACCACGGTCCGCAAATACGGCGGCACCGGACTGGGCCTGTCGATCAGCCGCGAGCTGACCGCGCTGCTCGGCGGGGAGCTGCAGGTGCGCAGCGAACCCGGCCAGGGCAGCACCTTCACGCTCTACCTGCCGGTGGAGACCAAGTCCGCGGTGGCTGTGGAGCCGGAGCGCGGGGTCGCCCGCACCCACCCGCCGAGCGAGGCGGAGAGCAGCCTGGACGTGTCCGCGGAGGGGATCGATCCGCCGATGCGCCCCACCGAGCTGATCCGGCAGGAGGGCCACCAGCACCTGCGGGCCGCCGACGAGCCCGAGGAGCACACGTCACTGCGGTTCAACGGTGAGAAGGTGCTGGTGGTCGACGACGACTTCCGCAGCGTGCAGGCGATCAAGACGCTCCTGGAGCAGCACGGCCTGCAGGTGGTGCACGCCGACAACGCGGTGGCCGGGCTCAGCGCGCTGCAGCAGCACGGGGACGTCGCGATCGTGCTGATGGACGTGATGATGCCCGAGATGGACGGCAACGCCACGATCCGGATCATCCGGGAGATGCCGCGCTACCGGGACCTGGCGATCATCGCGGTCACCGCGAAGGCGATGAAGGGCGACCGGGAGCAGAGCATCGCGGCCGGTGCCACCGAGTGCATGACCAAGCCCGTCGACGTGAACAAGCTGCTGGAGCTGCTCTCCGAGCACCTGCCTGCCAGTCGCGTCGCCGACGAGGAGCCGCCCGAGCCCGGGTGAGGGGCGCTCAGTCGACCTGCTCGGGCTCCTCGCAGGGGGCGGTGGGCAGCTCCGCGAGCTGCTCGCGGAACCGCTGCGCCCACGCGAGGTCGCGCGCGAAGGTCGCGTCGAAGTGGTCGATGCCGTGCGGCTCAGCCATGGCGGCTCCCAACGTCGATTGCTCGCAGGCTGTATCCGAACACGATAACCGCAGGTGGAAGGGGGTGGCGCTGCACCGTCGAGCACGGGCGGGGCTGCCGTGAACCACTGCGCCGGGTGGGGCGGTTGCGCACCCCACCCGGCCCGCAGAAGTCGGCGGAAATCACATTTTCGGGTCCTTCGACCCTGTTGCGGCCAGCTCCGGCTCGACCTCCGGGGAGAACAGCGGATCCTGCTGCAACTCCCGCCACAACGACACCGCCAGCGCGATCATCACCAGCACGAACGGTGCCGCCGTGACGATCACCGTGTTCTGCAGGGCGTCCAACCCGCCTGCGATCAGCAGGACGATCGCGGTCACCCCGGTGAGCGCGCCCCACAAGGTCAGCACCGACGTCCGGGGCCGGGCCGCGCCGTCGGAGGACAGCATGCTCAGCACGAAGGTGTTGGCGTCGGCGCCGGAGACGAAGAACAGCAGCACCAGCGCCATCGCGATCACCGACGTCACCGTCGGCCACGGCAGCGTCTCCAGCATGGCGAAGATCGCGTTGTTGGAGTCCTCCGCCGCGGCCTGCGCGATGTGCCCGCCGCGAAACGCGTCGTGGAAGATCGCCGACCCGCCGAAGGCGGTGAACCAGAGGAAGAACACCGCGCTGGGCACCCCGAGCACCGCCAGCACGAACTCCCGGATGGTGCGCCCCTTGGAGATGCGGGCCAGGAACACCCCGACGAAGGCGCCCCACGAGATCCACCAGGCGAGCATGAAGTAGGTCCAGCTCTGCATCCAGCCCAGCTCGCCGAAGGTCCCGGTGCGCAGGCTCATCGGGATGAAGTCGCCGAAGTACTGGCCCAGCGACTCCGCCAGGAGGTTGAACACGAACCCGGTCGGCCCGAGCACCAGCACGAAGCCGAACAGCACCACGGTCAGGCCCATGCTCGTCTCGCTGAGGAAGCGGATGCCCTTGTGCAGGCCGGTGATCGCGGAGATCGTGAACAGCAGCGTGACCACCGCGATGATCACGACCTGGGTGCCGGTGCCGCCGGACGCGCCGAACACCCGGGCCAGGCCGCCGTTGATCTGCAGCGCGCCCAGGCCGAGCGACGTGGTCGTGCCGAACAGCGTCGCGAAGATCGCCAGCACGTCGATGGCCTTGCCGAGCGGGCCCTCGACGCGGTCGCCCAGCAGCGGCCGCAGCATCGGGCTGATCAGGCCCTTGCGCCCCTTGCGGTGGGTCGAGTAGCCGAGCGCGATGCCGAACACCGCGAAGATCGCCCAGGCGTGCAGGCCCCAGTCGAAGAAGGAGTACTGCATCGCCACCACGGCGGCGTGCTTGGTGCCCGGCGGGGCCAGGTCGTGCGGCGGGTCGGCGAAGTGCGCGATGGGTTCGGACACGCCGTAGGAGACCAGGCCGATGCCCATCACGGCGGCCAGGATCATCGCCAGCCAGCTGATCGTGCTGAACTCCGGGCGGTCGTCGTCCGCGCCCAGCCGGATGCGCCCGAAGCGGCTGAACGCCAGCAGCGCCAGGAAGCCGAGCATGGCCAGGCTCGCCCCCAGGTACACCCAGCCGAAGGAGCCGGTGATCCAGTTCAGCGCTGCTTTGGTGACGGTGTCGAGGCTGTCGGTGAACAGGGTGGCCCACAGCACGAACAGCGCGCACAGCGCCACCGACGTGTAGAAGACCGAGCCCAGCCGGTCGGGCGGGGACGATGGTGAGTTGGCTTGCGCCATGAATGGAACTCCAGTGGAAGCTGGGCTCCCTGCTCCGGGCGCGCGCAGTCGGCGCGCGGCGTCCGAACAGGAAGGACAGGGCGGTGCGCCGCGGGACCGGGAGGCGTGGTGCACGTCCACGGCGGGCGCAGTTGGGGACTGGTGGAAGCTCTTCCTGTCGGCTATCGCGGCCGGAGGTTCGGCGGAACCTCGAACTGGGCGGGTGGGCAGGTGCCGCGCTGGAAAGGCCCACCGCCGAGTGCGACAGCCTACCGCAACCGTTCGGAGGTCCTGGCCAGCCCCGATTCCGTTGCGTGTTCCGAACGCTGGAATGCGCAGTATTGCGCGAATCGCGCAAGCGTGTCTATGGTGATCCCGTTGCCGCGGTGGGGGAGTGGCGGGTGGCCGAATTGGGCTGTGGCGAACAGAAAAGCAGGTGACCATGGGATCGCGAGTGCTGGTTGTGGCGGACGACCTCAGTGGTGCCGGTGACTCCGGTGTTCCCTTCGCGTTGCGCGAAATGCGCACGCTGCTGGCGCTGGACGATGCCGGGGACGCCGAGGTCTTCGTTGCCGACACGGACAGCAGGCACGTGGCTCCCGAACAGGCGGCGGAGCGGGTGGCTGCGGCCTTGCGCGGCCACGCCGACGGGCGGGTGGTGTTCAAGAAGATCGACTCGACGCTGCGCGGCAACCTGGCGGCCGAGATCGGCGCGATCGTGGCGCACGCCGATGGTGCGGGAGTGCTGGTGTGCCCGGCGTCCCCGGCGACGGGGCGAACCGTTCTCGGCGGTGTCGTCCACATCGACGGAATCCCGCTGCACCACACCGAGGCATGGGCGGCGGAACCGGCCGAGCCCCCGGTGGACATCGCCTCAGCGCTCAAGCCGCTTTCGGTGAAGCACGTGGCACTCGCCTCGGTTCGAGGCGACGCCGCGGCGTTGCGAGCCCGCCTGGCCGAGCTGCTCGCCGAAGTCGACGTCGTGGTCTGCGACGCGGTGGCGGAAAGCGACCTGCGGGCGGTCGCGGCCGCCGGCATGGTAGCCCCGAACCAGCCCTGCTGGGTGGGTTCGGCGGGCCTGGCCGACGCACTGGCCGAGCAGCTGCGACCGGGGCGGGAGGTGGAACCGCCGCCACCGGTCAACGGCCACGCGCTCGCCGTGGTCGGCAGCGCCAACGGGGTCTCCCGCGAGCAGGCGGAGTTCCTGGCCGAGCACTTCCCGCACACCCGTCGGTTATCGGTGCGGAACCTGCTCGATGCCAACGCCGCGGCGCTAGCGCGAATGTCCGAACAGGTCCGCGACGCCCTGGAGACGGGCGACGTCGTGGTCACCCTGGACGGCCCGGTGGACGTCAGCGTCGCCCGCCGACTGAACACCGCGCTCGCCGAGGTGTGCGCCCCCGCCACCAGCGGTGCGGCACTGCTGGTGCTCACCGGCGGCGAAACCGCCAGAGCGGTGCTGAGCCGACGCGGAGTCACCGGACTGCGGTTGCTGAACGAACTCGAACCAGGTGTGGTGCTGGCGCGCACCGAACCGCAGCCGGGATACGTGATCACCAAGGCCGGTGGCTTCGGCACGCCGGAGACGTTGCACCGGGCGGTCACCGCGGCCCGTTCCAGGAGGGATGCCTGGTGAGCCGGGGTGTCCGCGGAAGAAGCGGTGACCGATGCGGCCGACGGGTCCCCACCGCACGCCATTCCTGAGGCGGGAGGTGCCGAGGTGAGCACGGATACCGGGCAGCGGATGACCGCCGGACAGCGTCGTGCCCTGATAGAGCGGCTGGTCGCCGAACGCGGCGCGGTGCAGGTGGAGGAGCTTGCGGACTCCTTGGCGGTCACCCAGTCGACGATTCGTCGAGACCTCTCGCTGCTGACGGAGCAGGGCAAGCTGGCCCGCACCTACGGAGGTGCGATGCCCGCCACCACGCCCGAGCAGTCCCTCGGCCAGCGCACCACGCTCGCAACAGCGGAGAAGGATCGAATAGCGAGGTGGGCGGCGGAGCAGGTCGGTGCGGCTGAGACGGTGATCCTGGATGCCGGAACGACCACCGGGCGCCTCGCCCACCACCTCCGGGACCGCGCGGGCCTGACGGTGATCACCAACGGCATCACCACGCTGACCGAGCTCGCCGATGCCGACGCCGTGCGGCTGATTGCCTTGGCGGGCGAAGTTCGCCACATCAGCCAGGGTTTCGTGGGGCCGTTGGCCGAACTCACCCTCTCCCGGCTCACTGCGGACAAGGCGTTCCTCGGTGCTGACGGGTTGGATCCTCGTCTCGGCATCTGCGAGGCCAGCCTGTGTCAGACCCGGCTGAAGGAGCAGATGATGGTTCAGTCGCGGGAACTGTTCGTGCTGGCCGACAGCAGCAAGCTCGGCGTTGCGCCGTTCAACGCTTGGGCACCCTTGCCGCCTCACTGGACCCTCGTGACTGACCTCGGCGCTACGGAGGAGGCACTTGCTCCGTTTCGTGCTCTTTCTGGTGTTGATGTTGTCGTCGTCTGAGGCTGGTTTGCCGGTATTTCGGACTGTTGGCGGCTCATGCATCTGTCCAGTTTGGAGCCCTTGCTCGGCCGTCCGTCGGTGGTCGGTTTTTGTTTCCGCTGTTGGGTTTTCAAGGTGCTTGACGCTGGTGTCGGTTGTGTCGTTGGGTGGGGTCATCCCCGTGTTTGATGGGATTGTGGGGGCTGTGGTCCGGATGTCAAGCCCGGCCTGGCGGCCGCCCCTGCGGGGTTTCAGGCTTGACATCCAGCCCACAGCCCCGGTTTTGGCTTGATGTCACGGGGATGACCCGGTGTGGGACGGACCCCGGTGTGGTGAGGCTGCGTGGCGGTTGGCGGGGGGCCGGGACCGTGCGGAGGTTGTGTCGTGCGGTGTTCGGTGTCATCGGTGGGTTCCTTTGTGGGTTGATGTGGGGTTGCGGGGTTTCTGTCGTGTGGTGGTGGGCTGCTGGGGTGTTGGTGGTGGATAGGGGTCGCCTGGCGGCGTGGGGTTGATTTCTGTTGTCTGGGTCTGGTGGGGGGTTGCTGGTTGGTTGTGTGTGGGGGTGTGTTGTTTGGCGGTCGCGGGATTCGTTGTCGTTTGGTCGTGTGAGGCGGGGTAGTGGGTGGCTCGTATGTGATGGTGTCTGGCGGTGGTGGGTTTCTCGTTGGTGTGCCGGTGGTGTGTGGTGATCCGTTGTGTGACGTGACGTAGGGCGATGTCTGATGTCGTGCGGCGTGTGGGCAGGGTGGGGTGCCCCACCTCGGGGTGGGGTGGGGTTATGGGGTGTCCTCCGGTGGGCGTGGTGTGGGGATGAGCCGGTGGAGGGCGTGTTGGTGTGCGGCGGGTTGTGCTGTTCCGCCGGGCCGGGGTGTGCGTGTCGGGTCCACCCGCTCGGGCGGGGTGAATAGTGGCCTTCCCCTGTGCAAGGCGATCCGCCAGTGTTGGTTGTGGATGGTGCGGTGGTGGTGGGCGCAGAGCATGACCATGTTGTGCAGTGCGGTGGGGCCGCCGTCGATCCAGTGCTGGATGTGGTGTGCCTGCGGGGTTCCCGGCGGGTGGTCGCAGCCGGGGAACGCGCATGCTCCGTCGCGGGCCAGCAGTGCTGCCCGAAGGTAGGCCGGGGCGGTGCGCTGGCTGGCACCCACATCCAGGGGGAGGCTGTCGCCGCCCAGCACGATGGGGAGCACGTCGCAGTCGCAGGCGATGCGGCGAATGGTCTGCGGGCTGAGGTACTGGCCGGTGCCGTCCAGCATGCCCGCACCACCGGGGGCGGTGGTGTGGGCGGCTTGAACCTGCTGCTGGAGGTCGTTGTAGTCGATGGTGACCGTGAGGT
>NZ_VWPH01000002.1 GCF_008630535.1 Saccharopolyspora hirsuta
GAACGCGGCTTCGCCACCCTCAAAAACTGGCACGTCCTCGACCGCGTCCGCTGCTGCCCACACCAAGTCAGCACCCTCGCCCAAGCCATCCTCACCCTCCAACACGAAACAAGATGAAAAAGGCTCAATGGAAATCGGAGGTCCGATTTCCATTGAAATTGCGGAAGTTCCCCGCAGCCTCCGGCATGTCGGGTTCCGACACCCCGGAGGAACCACAGTTTCAATTGAAACTGTGTACGACCAGGGCCTCGGAACCCTGTGGTGGGCCTCGGCGCCTGTGGTGGGGTGCGGTGACACGGTGGGGTGCGGACAGCGAAAGGCCGGGGTGAGCGTGGTGCTCGCCCCGGCCTCGTCGGGTCTTGCGGTCAGCGGTGGGAGCGGACTCCGAGGAGGACGTCCTCCCACGACGGGACGATCGGGTGGCTCTTCCGCCCGCGGCGCGGCTCCGCCTTGCGCGCCGCGTCGTCCTCCGCCTCCTCGGCGGTCGCGCCTTCGGCGCTCTCCGCCGCGGGCTGCTCGGTGTCCGGGGCTCCCGGCTCCGCCGGTCGCTCCGGTGCTCCGGTGTCCAGGTCGAGCGTCGGTGCTTCCGCGAGCGGCGGCGCTGCCGCCACCGGGGCCTCCGGCGGCGTCGGGGCCGCTGGCGGTTCCTCGGGCCGTTCCTGGTGGTCGAGCTGGAGCGCTTCGCGCGCCAGCTCGGTGACCGGGCGGACCGTGCGGAGCGGGCGGTTGGGCGACGGGTCGAGGAGGTCGGCCGCGTGGTCATCGAGGGCCGCGACGGTGCCGCCGTGCGCGCCGGGGTGGAACACCCAGTGGGCGAGGTTCTCGGAGCGGCCCGCCTGCCAGGTCAGCTGCACGACCCACTTGCCGTCCTCGCCGCGCCAGGCGTCCCAGTCGGCTTCGGCGTAGTCGTGGCCGCGCATGCCGAAGGTGTGCGCGACGACCTCGCCGAGGGTCTGCACGTCGGGGCCGTCCTCGCGGACCGGGTGCGCGCGCTGGGCCATCTCGGCGATCTGGCGGCGTTCGAGCAGGACCGGGTAGGCGTAGCGCTCGACGCGGTGCTCGGGGATGCCGGAGGACTCGGCGATCTGCTGGACGGACGCGCCGGAGCGGATGCGGGCCTGGATCTCGCGCGGCCGCATCTGGGATTCCATCTCGATCTGGACCTGGCCGAGCCGGGTGAGGTCACCGCGGGCCGCGGCACGCAGTCGTTCGTCGGCGGGCACGGTGAAGCGCTCGCCGTTCTCCGGGTCCTCGCAGATGACGGATTCACCGTCCTCGTCGAGCCCGACCACTCGCAGCGCTCGCATACGCGTGCCTCCCACCGACCTACATGTCACCAAGCTGTGACGGTAACCCGGCGCGCCGCCTTGACGCGGGAGGCACGCCGGGCACGTCGTGTCTGTTGGTCGTTCCTCCCGGCTTCGATCTTGCCGGAAAGGTGCTGCCCGAGCGAACGAGTAAAACCACTCATATTCGGTGAATATCACCGAGAGTGGTTGATTTTCACTCGGTGTTGTGGTGTTCGGAGCGGTGCCGCCGGGGCCCGTGCGGACCCCGGCAGCGCTGCGTCGTCAGGAGAGCTGAGAAACCACCCAGTCGATGGACTTCGTCAGCGCGGTGACGTCGTCCGGCTCGATCGCCGGGAACATGCCGATGCGCAGCTGGTTGCGGCCCAGCTTGCGGTACGGCTCGGTGTCCACGATGCCGTTGGCGCGCAGGGCCTTGGCCACCGCGGCGGCGTCCACCGAGTCGGCGAAGTCGACGGTGCCGACCACCTGGGAGCGCTTCGCCGGGTCGGTCACGAACGGCGTCGCGTACTCCGAGGCCTCGGCCCACTCGTACAGGCGCCGCGAGGACTCGCGGGTGCGCTGCACGCACCAGTCCAGACCGCCCTGGCCGTTCATCCACTCGATCTGGTCGGCGAGCAGGAACAGGGTGGCCACCGCGGGGGTGTTGTAGGTCTGGTCCTTGCGGGAGTTGTCCAGCGCGGTGGGCAGCGACAGGAACTCCGGCACCCAGCGGTCCGAGGAGCCGATCTCGCCGATCCGCTCGATGGCGGCCGGGCTCATCGCGGCCAGCCACAGCCCGCCGTCGGCGGCGAAGCACTTCTGCGGCGCGAAGTAGTAGACGTCGACGTCCGCGGCGTCGAACGGCAGGCCGCCCGCGCCGGAGGTCGCGTCCACCGCGATCAGCGCGTGCTCCGAGCCCGCCGGGCGGGTCGGCGCGAGCATCACGCCGGTGGAGGTCTCGTTGTGCGCCCAGCCGATCAGGTCGACGCTCGGGTCCGACACCGGCTCCGGCGCGTCGCCCGGCTCGGCCGAGACGACCACCGGGTCGCCCACGAACGGGGCGGTCTTGGCGGCCTTGGCGAACTTCGAGGAGAACTCGCCGTAGGTCAGGTGCAGGGAGCGCTCGCGGATCAGGCCGAAGGTCGCCGCGTCCCAGAACGCCGTGGTGCCGCCGACGCCGAGCACGACCTCGTAGCCGTCGGGCAGCGAGAACAGCTCGCGCAGCCCTTCGCGGACCCGACCGACCAGGGACTTCACCGGCTTCTGGCGGTGCGAGGTGCCCATCACGGCAGCACCTTCACCGGCCAGGCGGGCCAGCTGCTCGCTGCGCACCTTGGACGGGCCGCAGCCGAACCGGCCGTCGGCGGGCTTGAACTCGTCGGGCAGCTTCAGGGTCGTCGGGTCGATGGTCTCGGCCTGCGTCATGCCGGCGCCTCCGGGCGTTGTCGTGGTGATCGTGCGGGGACAAGACCTCGCCCCCGCGCGCCAGTGGCCTGCTGACCGGCGCCGTTGCCGGTTCGGCTCCAGTGTTGCAGCAGGGTTTCCGGCAGGTGACGGGTACCTGCTGCGAACAGCCGCACCGCAACTTACTGCGGCTCGCGCCGGTTGGCCAGCACCGGGTTCGGGGGCCGCTGCGCGGCGGTTCCACGATCACCGCAGGTCGGGAGGTTCAGGCGAAGCCCGGGGCGCCGCAGCACTTCTTGTACTTGCGGCCCGCGCCGCACCAGCAGTGGTCGTTGCGGCCCGGCGGCCACGGGACGGTCCGCCCGAGCCGGGCGGCTTCGGCGGCGAACTCCGCGCGGGTCGACGGCTCGTCCGGCGGGCGCTCGCGGGACTCGGCGAAGGCGAGCAGGGCGTCCAGCTCCCCGGTGGCGATCACTGCGCCCGGGTGGTGCCCGAGTGACCGCTGGACCTCCCGACGGTGCTCGACGTGCGCGGTGTCCGGGTACCAGGTCGGGTACCGGCGCTGGACCTCGGCGAACTCCGCCTCGGGCCAGTAGAGGACCGCCGTGGCCGCCTGCCGCTGCCTGCTGACCTCCTCGATCTGGGCGTAGACCTCGTGGGAGCGCTCCTGGGACCGGGCGTGCAGCTCGTCGTACTGGTCCTGGGGGAGGCCGAGCTCGCGGCGCAGCTCAGCGCGTTCGCGGAGCAGCTCGAAGCCGGGATCGCCCACCTCCACGGCGGCATCGACGTCCGGGATGAACCGCTGGACGCCGATGTTGAGCCAGCGCAGCGCTTCCTGCTGAGCGCCGATCGCGTGATACCCCGCGGCGGCTTCCCCGTACGCCCACGGGCATTCCGAGCCTTCGCGCATCAGCTGCGCCATGGCGCGCTCGCCCTCTTCGAGGCGGCCATGGGTCAGCAGGAACGAGGCGTACGCGGCCCGTCCGCTGAGCACGTTGTGCCCGTCGTCGATCTCGGCGGCCGTGGCCAGCGCCTGCTCCTCGCGTTCGTGCTCCTCCGCGAAGTGCCAGTACCCCGCCGCCTCCACGAGGTCGTCGCAGCGCTGGCCGCTGATCTCCGCGTCGGCTTCGAGCGCCTCGGCGTACTCGATGTTCAGCTGGCGTCGTCGGGCTTCGGTGGGTGGAGCTGCCACCACTCCACGCTATCGTCCGTGTCGATGCCCCGCCGAGACGCCGGGAAGAGGTGCGTGGAACCGGGCGGCGGGGCACTTCCACCTGCGTCACACCGGGGCGATGAGCTGGTTCAGCTGGCCCCAGCCCGGGACGTCCTGCGGGGAGCGGGGGTCCGGGCCGATGTACTGGGCGGACGGCCGCACCAGCCGGCCGGTGCGCTTCTCCTCCAGGATGTGCGCCGACCAGCCCGCCAGCCGGGCGCAGGTGAACATCGCGGGCATCATCGCGGTGGGCACCTCGGCGAAGTCCAGCACCACCGCGGCCCAGAACTCCACGTTGGTCTCGATCTGCCGGTCCGGGCGCCGCTCCCGCAGCACGGCCAGCGCCGCCTGCTCCAGCTCGCGGGCCACCTCGAAGCGCGGGGCGCCGAGCTGGTCGCAGGTGTTGCGCAGCACCCGGGCCCGCGGGTCCTCGGCGCGGTAGACGCGGTGCCCGAAGCCCATCAGCCGGTCGCCGCGGTCCAGGATCGACTCCACCACGCGGCGGGCGTCGCCGACGCGCTCGACCTCCTCGATCATCGGCAGCACGCGGGCCGGGGCGCCGCCGTGCAGCGGCCCGGACATCGCGCCCACCGCACCGGACAGGCAGGCCGCCACGTCGGCGCCGGTGGAGGCGATCACCCGTGCCGTGAAGGTGGAGGCGTTCAGGCCGTGCTCGGCGGCGGACACCCAGTACGCGTCGAGGGCCCGGACGTGCGCGGGGTCGGGTTCGCCGCGCCAGCGCACCAGGAACTGCTCGGTGGCGGTGGTCGCTTCGGCGATCCGCGACTGCGGGACCGGCGGCTGGTCGCCGCGCGCGGACTGCGCGACGAAGGAGAGCCCGAGCGCGCAGGCGCGCGCGAGCTGGTCGCGGGCCTGGGCCTCGTCGACGTCGAGCAGCGGCGCGAAGCCGAGGGCGGGCGCGAGCATCGCCAGGGACGCCTGCGCATCCGCGCGCACGTCGCCGGTGCGGACCGGTACCGGGGTGCCGTCGGCTGCGGGCAGGCCGTCGCCGAAGCGGCCGTCCACCAGCAACGCCCACACGTCGCCGTAGGAGGCCGTGCCCACCAGGTCCTCGATGTCGACGCCGCGGTAGCGCAGCGCGCCGCCGTCGCGGTCGGGCTCGGCGATCTCGGTGCGGAAGGCGACCACGCCCTCCAGGCCGGGGCGGAACTCGGACTGAGCTGCACTGCTCATGTTTGCCTCGTCTCGATCGCAGGTCGCGTGCGCGCGGGTGCGCGGACGCGCGGGACGTGGCGGGGTGCAGGGCGTCCGGACCACAGTGCACCCGCCCGCGACGGCGCACAATCCCGCCGCCGGTAAAGGTCACATCATGAACTGCATCACAGCAGTTTCAAAAAATCCGTTAGTCGCGTAAAAGTCCGGAAAAATGGTTGCAACAGGGCAATTAGACAACATTAAAACCGCAGGCAGCCCGGGCGTTCCCAAAACGGGTGTGTTAAAGAAGTTTCATGCATCTTGCTCCTCACGAGCGCGACAAGCTGCTCGTCCACGTGGCGGCCGGGCTGGCGCGCGAACGGCTGGATCGCGGTTTGAAGCTCAACTACCCGGAAGCGGTCGCGCTGATCACCGACCACGTCGTGGAAGGCGCCCGGGACGGCCGGACGGTGGCCGAGCTCATGCAGAGCGGCCGCCAGGTGCTGCGGGCCGACCAGGTGATGGACGGCATCGCCGAGATGATCCACGACGTGCAGGTCGAGGCGACCTTCCCGGACGGCACCAAGCTCGTCACCGTCCACGACCCGATCACCTGAGCGATCTGGCGCCACCCGCGGGCTCGACCCGCTCAACACACATCGTTTGGGGAGTTGTCCATGCGTCCTGGGGAGATCATCACCGCCGAGGACCCGATCCCGCTGAACCCGGGGCGAGACCGGATCCGCATCACCGTCGTCAACCGAGCCGACCGCGCCGTGCAGGTCGGCTCGCACTACCACTTCGCCGCGGTCAACCCCGGTCTCGAGTTCGACCGGGCCGCTGCTTGGGGCCACCGGTTGGACGTGCCCTCGGGCACCGCCGTGCGGTTCGAGCCGGGCGTGGCGCGCGAGGTCGACCTGGTGCCGGTCGGCGGCAGCCGACTGGTGCGCGGCCTGCGCCTGGAGTACGCGGGCGAGCTCGACGCCCGCGACCACGAACCCACCCCGTTCACCTACGGCGAGAAAGGCGAGGGACACCACGGTGAGCACATCGTCCATTGACCGTTCCCAGTACGTCGAGCTGTTCGGCCCGACCACCGGCGACCGGATCCGGCTGGCCGACACCGACCTGCTGATCGAGGTCACCGAGGACCGCAGCCAGGGGCCCACCGGCTCCGGCGACGAGGTCGTCTTCGGCGGCGGCAAGGTGATCCGGGAGTCGATGGGCCAGTCCGCCGCGATCCGCGCCGAGGGCACGCCGGACGTGGTGATCACGGGTGCGGTGATCCTGGACCACTGGGGCGTGATCAAGGCCGACGTCGGCATCCGCGACGGCCGCATCGTCGGCATCGGCAAGGCCGGCAACCCCAGCGCCAACAACGACGTGGACAGCTCGCTGGTGATCGGCCCGTCCACCGAGGTCATCGCGGGCAACGGAAAGATCCTCACCGCCGGTGGCATCGACTCGCACGTGCACTTCATCTGCCCGCAGGAGGTGGACACCGCGCTGGCCTCCGGGCTGACCACGCTGATCGGCGGCGGCACCGGGCCGGGCGAGGGCAGCAAGGCCACCACGGTCACGCCCGGTGCCTGGAACCTGCGGATGGTCATGCAGTCGGTGGACTACATGCCGGTCAACGTGCTGCTGCTCGGCAAGGGCAGCACCATGCGCCGCGAAGCGCTGTGGGAGCAGCTGCGCGCGGGCGCGGGCGGCTTCAAGATCCACGAGGACTGGGGCGCGACCCCGGCGGTGCTGGACAGCGCGCTGCGCGTCGCCGAGGAGTCCGGCGTCCAGATCGCGCTGCACGCCGACACGCTCAACGAAGCCGGGTTCTACGAGTCCACGCTGGAGGCGATCAACGGGCGCTCGATCAGCGCGTTCCACGTCGAGGGCGCGGGCGGCGGGCACGCCCCGGACATCATCCGGCTGGCCCAGCACGACAACGTGCTGCCCTCGTCGACCAACCCGACCCGGCCGCACACGGTGAACACCATCGACGAGCACCTCGACATGGTGATGGTCTGCCACCACCTGAACCCGGCGGTGCCCGAGGACCTGGCATTCGCCGAGAGCCGCATCCGGCCGTCGACCATCGCCGCCGAGGACATCCTGCACGACATCGGCGCCATCTCGATGATGAGCTCGGACGCTCAGGCGATGGGCCGCATCGGCGAGGTCATCATGCGCACCTGGCAGACCGCGCACGTGATGAAGCGCCGCCGCGGCCCGCTGCCCGGCGACGGCCGCGCGGACAACCACCGCGCGCAGCGCTACGTCGCGAAGTACACGATCAACCCGGCGATCGCGCACGGCATCTCGCACCACGTGGGTTCGGTGGAGGTCGGCAAGATGGCCGACCTGGTGCTGTGGGACCCGAAGTTCTTCGGGGTCCGGCCGCACATCGTGCTCAAGGGCGGGTTCGCGGCGTGGGCGGCGATGGGCGACGCGAACGCGTCGATCCCCACGCCGCAGCCCTACATCGCGCGGCCCAGCTTCGGCGCGCAGCCGCGCGCGGCGGCGGCGAGCAGCGTGTTCTTCGTGGCGCCGGTGGCGCTGGACGCGCAGCTGCCGGAGCAGCTGCAGCTGAGCTCGCGGATGGTCGCGGTCGAGGACACCCGCAACGTCGGCAAGGCGGACATGCGGCTCAACGACGCCACCCCGGACATCCGGGTGGACCCGGACAGCTTCGCCGTGCACATCGACGGCGAGCTGGTCGAGCCCGACCCGGTCGCCGAGGTCCCGATGGCGCAGCGCTACTTCCTGTTCTGAGCCGCCGGGGCACCGGAGTCAGCGCGATTTCAACGGAAATCGGAGGTCTGATTTCCATTGAAATCGCGGACACATCGCTGGAACGGGCGGAGATCGCCTGTTCGGAAGGGGGGAGTGCGGTGCGAGCCGGTCTGGCGGTGCTGGCACTGGCCGATTCCCGGTTCCCCGGCGGGGGGCACGTGCACTCCGGCGGCGTCGAGGAGGCCGCCGCGCGGGGGCTGATCACCGGGATCGGCGACCTGCGCGAATTCCTGCACGGGCGGCTGCGCGCCGCAGGTGCCCTGCAGGCGGTGTTCGCCGCCGCCGCGGCGCACGCCGCCACCCGCCGGGTCCGGAGCGGACACTGGCGGGAGCTGGACGTCGAGCTCGACGCCCGAACCCCGTCCCCGGCGCAGCGGGAGGCCTCGCGCGCGCAGGGGAAGGGGATGATCCGCGCCGGCAAGGCGGCCTGGCCGTCGCCGGTGCTAGCCGAACTGGTGGCCGCGAACCCGCGGCCACACCACCCGATCGTGCTCGGCGTGCTGGCCGCGACAGCCGGTGCCGGGCCGCAGGAAGCGGCGCTGATCGCCGGGTACCTGTCCGTGAGCGGGCCGTCCTCCGCGGTGGTCCGGCTGCTCGGCATGGACCCGTTCGCGGCCAACGCCGTGGTCACCGAACTGTCCGACGACCTGGACCGGATCGCCGCCGAGGCGGCGGCGACCGCCGGGCTCGACCCGGCCGACCTGCCCGCCCCCGGTGCCCCGGTGCTGGACCTGCTCGCCGAAGCGCACGATCGTCATCACCGGGAAGAGGTGCGTCTCTTTGCTTCCTGAACACGGCCACGGACACGGTCACGGGCACACGCATCCGGTCAACTTCGACCCGACCGCCACCGAACCCGACCCGTTCACCGCCGAACCCCAGCACGGGCGGCCGTTCCGCCTCGGCATCGGCGGCCCGGTCGGCAGCGGGAAGACGGCGCTGACCGCCGCGCTGTGCCGCGCGCTGGGCCAGGAGATCAACCTCGCCGTGGTGACCAACGACATCTACACCACCGAGGACGCCGACTTCCTGCGCCGCAACGGCGTGCTGGACACCGACCGGATCGAGGCGGTGCAGACCGGCGCCTGCCCGCACACCGCGATCCGCGACGACATCACCGCCAACCTCGACGCCGTCGACCGGCTCAGCGAGCGCCACCCCGGCCTGGAGCTGGTCATCGTGGAGAGCGGCGGGGACAACCTGACCGCGGTGTTCAGCCGCGGCCTGGCGGACAAGCAGATCTTCGTGGTCGACGTCGCGGGCGGCGACAAGGTGCCGCGCAAGGGCGGGCCGGGCGTGACCACCGCGGACCTGCTGGTGATCAACAAGATCGACCTGGCCGAGCTGGTCGGGGCGGACATGGAGGTCATGGTCTCCGACGCGCACCGGATGCGCGGCGAGCTGCCGGTGATCACCCAGTCCCTGACCCGCACCCCCAACGCGCCCGACGTGTCGGCCTGGGTGTGCGAGCAGCTCAAGGTCGGCGTCGGTGCGTGACGTGCAGTTTCGATTGAAACTGCGGTCCGCCGTGGCTTCGCGTTCGCAGTTTCGATTGAAACTGCGCTCGGCGGGAGGTGGTGCGGCGTGCGCGCGAGTGCACTGCTGAGCGTTGAGCTCGGGCGCGGCGGGCGCAGCGTCGTCCGGGAGCTGCGGTCGCAGTCCCCGATGACGATGGTGCCCCGCCGGGCCGCCGCCACCAGCGCCGACGGCACCGCGGTCGTGCACCTCGTCGGTTCGGCGGCCACCCCGGTCGGCGGTGACCTGGTCGACCTGCGCGTGCACGTCGGCCCCGGCGCGCGGCTGCTGCTGCGCGGCACCGCCGCGACCGTGGCGCTGCCGGGGCAGCACGCCGGGCACAGCCGGTCCACCGTGCACATCGAGGTCGCCGACGGCGGGACGGTCGAGTACCTGCCCGAGGCCACCGTGATCAGCTCGCGGGCCGACCACCAGGCGGAGATGTCGGTCGTCCTCGGCGAGGGCGCGCGGCTGCGCTGCCGGGAGACGCTGGTGCTCGGCCGGTACGGCGAGCGGGCGGGGCGGCTGGCCACCACGACGCACGTGGTGCGAGGCGGCATCCCGCTGCTGCGGCAGCGGTTGGACATCGGTGACGAGCGGCTCACCGCGAGCGCCAGCTACCTGGCCGGGGCGCGGGTGCTGGTCACCGAAACCGTGGTGTGGGACAGCGATCCGGTCGAGCCGAGCAGCGGCGACTGGTGGTCGCTGGCGCCGCTGGCCGCGGGCGGGGCGCTGGCCACCGCCGTGGCCGACGACGCGGTGGCCGCCGAGCGGCGGCTCGCCGAGGCCGTTTCGCACCACCCGGATGCGAAGGAACTAGAGGTTCGGAGCTGGTGAACGACACCGCAGCGGCAAAGTCGCCGCCGGTGCGGCACGGCGCGCTGGAGCTGCTGCGCGCCGTGCCCGCGGGCGTCTCGCAGGTGTACCTGCAGGAAAGCGTGCCGGCCGGGATCGCGTTCCTGGTCGCGCTCGCGCTGGCCGGTCCGGAGTTCGCGCTCGCGGGCCTGGTCGGCAGCGCGGTCGGGGTGCTCACCGCGACCGCGCTGCGCGTGCCCCGGGAGCGAATATCCCAGGGCCTGTTCGGCTTCAACGCCACGCTGGTGGTGCTGGGGACGGTGGCGTCCTTCCAGCCGCTCGGCCCGGCGTTGCTGGTCGGAATCGCGGGGGCGGTCGTCGCGACGGTGCTGGCGCGCGTCGCGGACCTTCTCCTCACGGTTCCTGCCCGCACCGCCCCGTTCGTGCTCACCTACTGGCTGATCGTCTACATCGGACACCACTTCGACTGGATCCGCGCGTCGCCGAGCCCGGTGTCGCCGGTGCTCGGGCTGGACGGCGATCCGCTCGCCCTGTTCAGCGCGGAGGCCGAGGTGTTCCTGATGAGCGGCTGGCTGCCGGGGCTGGTGATGCTGATCGGGCTGGCGATCGTGCGGTTCCGGCTGGCGGTGGGCGCGTTCTGCGGCGCGGCGGTGGCGCTCGCCGCGGTCGAGCTGCTGCCGCACACCCCGCCGGACGTCGCCAGCGGCGTGTACGGCTTCAACGCCGCGCTGGTCGTCGTGGGCCTGCTGACCACCGGGCGCACCTGGCGGTCCTGCCTGGTCGCGGTCCCGGCGGTGCTGCTCCTGCAGGGCGGGGTCGAGGCGCTGGGGCTGGTGCCGACGACGTTCCCGTTCGTGCTGGCGATGTGGACCGCCGACCTGCACCGGCTGCACCGCACCGGGACCGCCCGCCCGTGATCCCGCCGGATCGCGGGCCTGGTTTGCGGCGCTCTGGCCGGTATGGTCTTTGCGCACGGTTGGTGGTGTTTCACGAGGAAGGGTGACCGGCTCGCGTCCGAACGGGTGTGGGAACGATCACTGCATCGGTTGCGGAATCGATTGCGAAGCACCGCCGATTCGGCGTCCGTTCCGATCCCGTTTACCGTCGTACGTGGCTGGCGCCACCTGGTCCTGTCGCGCCGGCCGGTCCAACCCGTACCGTCCGGCTCGCGCAGCCGGAGAAGTTCGAGTCGTGCCGCTGCCGGGCGAGTCAGGGAGGAAGAGGATGTCGGAGGCCAACGTCGCGCTGCCGTCGATGCGGGTGTCATACGAGGCCGGAGCGCTGGACGAGTCCTCGCTCGCGGCCACCTGGCACGAGCAGCTGCAGCTGTGGTTCGACGAAGCCGTGCAGGCCGACCTGGTCGAGCCGAACGCGATGGTGCTGGCCACTGCCGACGCCGACGGGATCCCGTCCTCGCGCACGGTCCTGTGCAAGGGCTTCGACGAGCGGGGCGTGGTGTTCTTCACCAACTACACCTCGGCCAAGAGCCACGACCTGAAGTCCACCCGGGTCGCCGCGGCCACGTTCCCGTGGCTGGGCCTGCAGCGCCAGGTCAACGTGCGCGGCACCGTGGAGAAGGTGTCCCCGGCCGAGACCGCGGAGTACTGGGAGGTCCGCCCGCGCGGCTCGCAGCTCGGCGCCTGGGCGTCGCCGCAGTCCCGGGTAGTGGCCAACCGGGATGCGCTGAAGTCCTCGCTGAGCGGCATCGAGCGCCGGTTCGCCGACGCGGAGAAGGTTCCGGTGCCGCCGCACTGGGGCGGCTGGCGGATCCGGCCGGACTCGGTGGAGTTCTGGCAGGGCCGCCCGGACCGCCTCCACGACCGGCTCCGCTTCCGCCGCACCGACGCGTCCTGGACGGTCGAGCGCCTCGCCCCGTGATCGCCCGTCCCGGCTCCGCGCGCGGCAGGGGTTTTCGCCGTTCCGGTGGTCGGGGTTGGCGGAGCGGTCGTTGCTCGGTCGGGGATTCGCTCGTTCGGCCCGCGTTGCTGGTTGACTTCGGTCACACGGCGGTTTTTTCGAGTGCTGTTAGGGGTGCTAACGGCTAGGCTCTGGCTCTCGTGCGGCCCAGCAGCGGAACTCCGACAGCGAACCGTCGATCCTTGAAGTCCCTGCTGAGCAAGGTCTTCCTGGACACCCGGCCGCTGCAGTACCCGGCCTACCGCCGGTTGTGGCTGTCCAACATCGTCACCTCCGTGGGCGCGCAGTTCGCCGCCGTCGCGGTGCCCAAGCAGCTCTACGACATCACCGGCTCGTCCGCCTACGTCGGCCTCGCCGGGATCTTCGGCCTGGTGCCGCTGCTGGTGTTCGGGCTGTGGGGCGGTGCGATCGCCGACACCGTCGACCGCCGCCGACTGCTGCTGGTCACCAACGGCGGCTTGGCGATCACCTCCGTCCTGCTGTGGCTGGTCGCCGCCTCCGGCATCCGGTCGGTGTGGCTGGTGCTGGTGCTCTTCGCCGCGCAGCAGACGTTCTTCGCGGTCAACATGCCCACCCGCGGCGCCGCCATCGCCCGGCTGATCCCGGCGCACCTGCTGCCGTCCGCGCAGGCGCTGGGCAGCACCGTGTTCCAGCTCGGGTCGATCGCCGGGCCGCTGCTGGCGGGCGTGCTGCTGCCGGTGGCCGGGCTCTCGCTGCTGTACCTGGTCGACGCGGTGGCGCTGTGCGCCGCGCTCTGGGCGGTGCTCCGGCTGCCGCCGCTGCCGCCGCAGGAAGGCGCGCCGAAGAAGGCCGGTCTGCGCACCGTGCTGGACGGGTTCCGCTACCTGGCCCTGCACTCCGTGCTGCTGGCGTCGTTCGTGCTGGACATCGTCGCGATGGTGTTCGGCATGCCGCGCGCGCTGTTCCCGGAGATGGCCGAGCGGACCTTCGGCGACCCGCCGGGCGGCGGGGCCTCGCTGGGGTGGCTGTTCGCCGCGATCCCGCTCGGCGCGTTCGTCTTCGGCGTGTTCTCCGGGTGGCTGCACCGGATCGCCCGGCACGGCGTGGGCGTCACGGTGGCCGTGATCGCCTGGGGCTTCGCGGTGATCGGCTTCGGGCTGGCGGACTCGCTCTGGCTGGCGGTGCTCTTCCTGGCGCTGGGCGGCGGGGCGGACCTGGTGAGCGCGGTCTACCGCAGCTCGATCATGCAGGCGGCGGCGACCGACGAGATGCGCGGGCGCGTCCAGGGCGTGTTCACCGTGGTCGTGGCCGGTGGGCCGAGGCTGGCGGACACGGTGCACGGCCTGGCCGGTGCCGCGGTGGGCACCACGACGTCGGTGGTGGCCGGTGGGGTGCTGGTGGTCGTCGGCGCGGTGGTCTCGGCGGCCCTGCTGCCCGCCTTCTGGCGGTACCGCGCCCCCACTTCCGACGACGGCTGAGCTCCCGGATTGTGCAGTTCGCCACGCCTACCCCGCTCGGTGCAGTGCGGTTCGACCAGGGGTGGGCAGACGGGCCTCCGAACCACCCTGCACACTTTCCAGCTATGGCCAACGAAACGACCGTGAACGACAACGCGCCCGGCGGTGCGCAGGAGCCTGGCCTCAAGAAGGTGATGGGCCCGAAACTGCTGCTCTTCTTCGTGGTCGGGGACATCCTCGGGACCACGATCTACTCGTTGACCGGCAAGGTCGCCGGCAAGGTCGGCGGCGCGCTGTGGGTTCCCTTCCTGGTCGCGTTCGTGGTCGCCTTCCTGACTGCGTTCAGCTACCTGGAGCTGGTCGGGAAGTACCCCAAGGCGGGCGGCGCCCCGCTGTACGTGCACAAGGCGTTCGGCGTGCACTTCCTGACCTTCATCATCGCCTTCGCGGTGATGTGCTCGGGCATCACTTCCGCCTCGTCGGCCGCGCAGGCCTTCAGCGGTGACTACCTGGAGGCCATCGTCGGCGAGGGCATCGCCCCGTGGGCCTGGGTGGTGGCGATCGGCTTCCTGCTGCTGCTGGCCGCGGTCAACTTCCGGGGCGTCGGCGAGTCGGTGAAGATGAACGTGGTGCTGACCTGCGTGGAGCTCACCGGGTTGGCCATCGTCATCTTCTTCGGCCTCTTCGCGCTGGTCTCCGGCACGCACAGCGCCGACGTCGACCCGGACCCGAGCCGGTTGCTGGAGTTCAACACCGACTCCACGCCGCTGGTCGCGATCACCTCGGCGACCGCGCTGGCCTTCTTCGCGATGGTGGGCTTCGAGGACTCGGTGAACATGGCCGAGGAGACCAAGAACCCGACCAAGACCTTCCCCCGCGCCCTGCTGCTGGGCATGGCCATCACCGCCTCGATCTACCTGGTGATCGCGCTGATCACCTCGACGCTGGTGCCCACGGACAAGCTGGCCGAGTCCGACGGCCCGCTGCTGCTGGTCGTGCAGGCCGCCGCCCCGTGGTTCCCGCCGATCCTGTTCTCGCTGATCGCGCTGTTCGCGGTGACCAACACCGCGCTGATCAACATGCTGATGGCCAGCCGCCTGGTCTACGGCATGTCGCAGGAGAACATCGTCCCGAAGCAGTTCGGCCTGGTGCACCGCACCCGCCGCACCCCGTGGGTGTCGATCCTGTTCACCAGCCTCATCGCGGTGGTCCTGGTGAGCTCGCTGGAGATCTCCGACCTGGGCAGCACCACCTCGCTGCTGCTGCTGGTGGTGTTCGCGGTGGTCAACGTGGCGGTCCTGGTCCTGCGCAAGGACAAGGTCGAGCACGAGCACTTCAAGGCGCCCACCTGGGTCCCCGTGCTGGGCGCGCTGACCTGCGCGTTCTTCGCCAGCCCGCTGTCCGGGCGACCGGCCACGGAGTACATCATCGCCGGGATCCTGCTGGGCATCGGCGTGATCTTCTGGGGCATTAACTTCCTGTTCGGCGGCCAGAAGGAGTTCGACGCCGCCAAGCTGGGGAAGTGACCCCCTGAGCGGGAGCCCCTCGTGCCGGAACCAGCGGCACGAGGGGCTTCCTGCTTCTAGAAGCCTGTGGGTGGTTGCGTTGCTCAGGTGGTCGCTTGGCGGAACCTGAGCGCGTCCCCGGACTGCGGGTGCCCCTCCTGATGTATGTCCAATGCACGGCGGAGGGGCCGTCCTCGCCGGGAAACCGCTCAGAACCCGCCGGTGGTCACCCTGCATGACTACTCGAAGCGGCTGGCGCCGCTTGCACAAGCGAGGACGGCTTCGCCGACAGGCTCTAAGGTGGCCTGGTGCACGAACCTGTTCCCGCGACCGGTCGGCAGTTCGAGATCTCGTCCGGTCCGATGCGCGCTGTGGTCACCGAGGTGGGGGCGGCCCTGCGGGCCTTCGACGTCGACGGGGTGCCGCACGTCGAGACCTACGACCCGGACCGGCTGCCGCCGGGCGGCGCGGGTGCGGTGCTGGTGCCCTGGCCGAACCGCGTGGCGGACGGGCAGTGGGTGCTCGACGGGGAACCGCAGCAGCTCCCGCTGACCGAACCCGCGCGGCACAACGCGATCCACGGCCTGCTGCGGCACACCGCGTGGACCGTGGTCGAGCACGCCGAGTCCACAGTGGTCCTGCAGGCGATGGTGGCCGCGCAGCCGGGGTGGCCGGTGCCGCTGCTGACGTCGGTCGGCTACTCCGTGGGTGCTGGCGGGCTCACCGTGACGCACACGATGGAGAACCTGGGGTCGCGGGCCACGCCCTTCGGGCTCGGCGTGCACCCGTACCCGCGCGCGGGTGCTGCGGCGACCGACGACTGCTCGCTCCGGCTGTCGGCGTCGACGCTGCTGCCGGTGGACGCCGACCGGATGGTCCCGGTGCGCCCGCCGCGCGCGCTGCAGGGCGACGAGCTCGACTTCCGCACCGGGCGCCCGCTGGCCGGGCTGCTGCTGGACACCGCCTTCGGCGGCGCGGCCCCGGCGCCCGGCGACGAGTTCGTCCGGCACACCCTCACCGGTCCGGACGGCAGCGGCGTCCAGCTGTGGGCGGACCCGGTGTTCAAGTGGGTGCAGGTCTACACGCCCGACGACTTCCCCGGGCGCGGCCGCGCGATCGCGATCGAACCGATGACCTGCCCGCCGAACGCCCTCAACACCGGCACCGACCTGCTGACCCTCCACCCCGGCGAGACCTGGATCGCCCACTGGGGCCTCAGCCCGGTCTGAGCCGGTGCCCGGACTGCGATCAGGTTTTGCCTGGTGCGGTCCCGTGAGCATGTGGTGGGGCTATGGCACCAGAAGGTGCTCACGGGCCGCCTGCGCAACGTGAGGCGGGCTCCCCACCTCAGGCCGATCCCTGCTTCAAGCCTCGGGCGATGAGCATGCGCTGGATCTGGTTGGTGCCCTCGAAGATCTGGAGGATCTTGGCCTCGCGCATGTAGCGCTCCGCCGGGAAGTCCCTGGTGTAGCCCGCTCCGCCGAGGACCTGGACGGCGTCGGTGGTCACCTTCATCGCCGCGTCCGTCGCCACCAGCTTCGCCACCGACGCCTGCTGGCCGAAGGGCAGGCCCGCGTCGCGGCGGCGGGCCCCGTCGAGGTAGCTCGCGCGGGCCGACTGCACCGCCGCCGCCATGTCGGCGAGCAGGAACTCCAGGCCCTGGAACTCGATGATCGGCCGCCCGAACTGGGTCCGCTGCTTGGCGTAGTCCACCGCCAGGTCCAGGGCGGCCTGGGCCAGTCCGACCGCGCAGGCGGCGATGCCCAGCCGACCGGAGTCCAGGGCGCAGAGCGCGATCTTCAGGCCGTCGCCCTCCTCGCCGATGAGCCGGTCCGCGGGGACCCGGGCGTCCTCGAAGTACAGCGGCGTGGTGGGCGAGCCGGTCAGGCCCATCTTGTGCTCCGGCGGGCCTGCCGAGAGCCCCGAGGTCGATCCGTCGACGAGGAAGCAGCTGATGCCGCGCGGGCCGTCGTCGGAGGTGCGGGCCATGAGCGTGTAGAAGTCCGCGACGTTGCCGTGCGTGATCCACGCCTTGGCGCCGGTGACGGCGTAGGCGTCCTCCTCGCGCACAGCACGCGTGCTCAGCGAGGCCGCGTCAGAACCCGCGTGCGGCTCGGAGAGCGCGTAGGCGCCGAGCAGGTCGCCGCCGAGCATGTCCGGCAGCCAGCGGGAGCGCTGTTCCGGGGTGCCGAAGTGGGCCAGCGGGAAGCAGCTCATGGTGTGCACCGACAGGCCGACGCCGACGGTCATCCACGCGCTGCTCAGCTCCTCCAGCACCTGGAGGTAGACCTCGTACGGCTGCGCGCCGCCGCCGTGCTCCTCGGCGTAGGGCAGGCCGAGGAAGCCCGACTCGCCGAGCAGGCGGAAGACGTCGCGCGGGAACTTCTCCGCGGCCTCGTCACCAGCGGCGCGCGCGGCGAGCTCGTCGCGGGCGATCTCCCTGGTCAGCGCGAGCAGATCGGTGGCCTCGGGGGTGGGGAGCAGGCGTTGGACGGACATGGCGGATCGCGCTCCTGATGCCGGTGTGACAACTGCCGGTAGTACTGTCGCCAGTACTGTAGGACGTACTTCAGTACTGTGGAAGTCTCAGCGGGGGAGAACCCGCACAACCACCCGAGAGCCCTGTGGCAGGCTTCCAGCGATGACCACCTCCCAAAGCCGCCGACCGGCCAACGCGCGGCGGGCCGAGCTGCTGGACCAGCTGCGCGACCTGTTCCTCGCGGAAGGGTTCGCGCACTTCACGCTCGACGACCTGGTGGCCCGGCTGCACTGCTCGAAGTCGACGCTGTACACGCTGGCCAGCAGCAAGGAGCAGCTCGCCGTCCGCGTGGTGGCGCACTACTTCAAGTGTGCGACCCGGAGCATCGAGCAGCGGGTCGAAGCGGTCCCCGACGTGCGGGAGAAGGTCCGGGTCTACCTGGACGCCGCGGCGGAAGCGCTGCGCCCGGCGTCCCGGGAGTTCATCGACGACATGGCCGCCAACCTGTCCACCCGCGCCACCTACGAGGCCAACGCGCACGCCGCCGCCGACCGCATCCGCGGCTTCATCGGCGAGGGCGTGCGGCAGGGCGTGTTCCGGGAGGTGCACGCGGGATTCGTCGGCGAGCTGGTCGGCCACGCCATCGCAGGCATCCAGCGCGGTGAGATCGGCGAGCGGACCGGGCTCTCGGACGCGGCCGCGTTCGCCGAGCTCTCGCAGTTCCTGCTCGGCGGACTCGCCGCCGCGCCGGAGAGAACCGAGGAGGAGAAGTGATCGTCATCGGCGGTGAGGCCCTGGTCGACCTCGTCCCGGACCCCGCCACGGGGGAGGGCGAGCTCGGGCCGCTGCACCCGCTGCTGGGCGGCGGGCCGTACAACGTGGCCATCGCCCTGGGGCGGCTCGGCGTCCCGGCCGCGTTCTACGCCAAGGTGTCCACCGACCAGTTCGGGGACAAGCTGGTCGAGCGGCTGCTGGCCTCCGACGTCGACGTCGAGCTGGTGCAGCGCGGCCCGGAGCCGACGACGCTCGCCGTCGTCGGGCTCGCCGAGGACGGCTCGGCGCGGTACAGCTTCCACACCGAGGGCACCGCGACCCGCTTCGTCACCGCGCGGGAGCTGCCCGAGCGCACCACCGCGCTCTGCCTGGGCACCCTCGGCATGGTGCTGGAACCCGGCGCCTCGGTGTACGAGGAGGCGCTGTTCCGGGAAGCCGGGCGCGGCCGGTTCATCGCGCTGGACCCGAACATCCGCGCCGACCTGATCACCGACGCCGACGCCTACCGGGCCCGGTTCCGCTCCTGGCTGCCCTCGGTGGGGCTGCTGAAGGTCTCCGACGACGACGCCGAATGGCTCGCCGACGGCGGCGACGTGCTCGCCGCGGCCCGCGACTGGCAGCGCCAGGGCCCGGCCGCGGTGGTGCTGACCCGCGGCGCGGACGGGCTGACCGCGGTGACCGCCGACGGCGAGGTCACCGTGCCGGGTGAACGAGTGGAGGTGGCCGACACCATCGGCGCGGGCGACACCGTGCAGGCCGCGCTGCTGGCGTGGCTGCACCGCAACGACGCGCTCTCCGCCGCGGGCGTGCGCGGGCTCGACCGCGAGCAGTGGGAGCGGGCGCTGCGGTTCGCCGCGGCCGCCGCCGCGATCACCGTGTCCCGGCCGGGCGCCGAACCGCCGTGGATCGGCGAGCTGCCGACCGATTGAACTGGGCGGACGTGCCCGAGGACACCCTGTGAGCTCAACCGCCCACCATCCGGTCGGCCGAACCGCCGCTGCGCCGTCCGGATGGCCCGGTTGGTCACTATGACCGGCCCGTCCGGCTCCGGAGCGTCGAAAAATCTCCGGCGAAAGCCGCCCGATGTGATGTGATCGTGGTCCCACCTGCCAAAAAGCCGAAACGCGATTGCTGCGCCGGGGGCCCACTGCGGTCTAGCGTGACTACTGACAGGACCCCAACGGGGTGGTGCTGCGGCGGTTCGGACACCCCGGGCCGCGCGCGGGCGACACACGCAGCCCTGCCGCTCGGCCGGGCACCCGCGGTCGTCACCACACGCACCCCGACGAGCGCGAGAGGTTCCCGAATGCCCGACGACGTGACCGCCAAACGTACCGTCGCGCTGCGCTATGACGCCGGCGAGCACGAGATGCAGGTGACGCAGCCGACCGAGGGTGCGCCTGGCGTGGACCTCGGCAAGTTGTTGGCCCAGACCGGTTTGGTGACGTTGGACCCGGGCTTCGTCAATACGGCGGCCTGCCTTTCCGACATCACCTACATCGACGGTGACGCCGGTATCCTCCGCTACCGCGGCTACCCGATCGAGGAGCTGGCGGCCAAGTCGAACTTCATCGAGGTCAGCTACCTGCTGATCTACGGCGAGCTGCCCACCCAGCAGCAGTACGACGACTTCGCCGACCGGATCCGGCGGCACACCCTGCTGCACGAAGACCTCAAGCAGTTCTTCGACGGCTTCCCGCGCGACGCGCACCCGATGCCGGTGCTGTCCTCCGCGGTGTCCGCGCTGTCCACCTTCTACCAGGACAGCCTCAACCCCTTCGACAAGGACCAGGTGGAGCTGTCCACCGTCCGGCTGCTGGCCAAGCTGCCCACCATCGCGGCCTACGCCTACAAGAAGTCGGTCGGCCAGCCCTTCCTGTACCCGGACAACTCGCTGGGCCTGGTGGAGAACTTCCTCCGGATGACCTTCGGCTTCCCCGCCGAGCCCTACGAGGTCGACCCCACCCTGGCCCGCGCCCTGGACCTGCTGTTCATCCTGCACGCCGACCACGAGCAGAACTGCTCGACCTCGACCGTGCGGATGGTCGGCTCGGCCGAGACCAACCTGTTCGCCAGCATCTCGGCGGGCATCAACGCCCTGTTCGGCCCGCTGCACGGCGGCGCGAACAGCGCGGTGCTGGAGATGCTCGAGGGCATCCAGGCCAACGGCGGCGACGTCGACTCGTTCGTCAACCGGGTCAAGAACAAGGAGCCCGGCGTCCGGCTGATGGGCTTCGGCCACCGGGTCTACAAGAACTACGACCCGCGCGCGGCGATCATCAAGAAGACCGCCGACGAGGTGCTCGGCAAGCTGGGTGCGAACGACCCGCTGCTGGACATCGCGCTGAAGCTGGAGGAGAAGGCGCTCGCCGACGACTACTTCATCGAGCGCAAGCTCTACCCGAACGTCGACTTCTACACCGGCCTGATCTACAAGGCCATGGGCTTCCCGACGAAGTACTTCACCGTCCTGTTCGCGCTCGGCCGGCTGCCCGGCTGGATCGCGCACTGGCGGGAGATGCTGGAGGACCCGGCCCGCAAGATCAGCCGCCCGCGGCAGGTGTACACCGGTTCCCCGGAGCGCGCCTACCAGCCGATCAACGAGCGCTGAATCGAAACCTGAATCCTTTTTAGGGGGCACGTGGTCGCCTTGCACGGCGGTGCCGGTAGCGGAACCTCAGAGGCTTTCTCGCTGCGGGATCCCGTTTTTGCGTATGACCAATACACGGCAAACGGGCTGTCCTCGCGAGAAAACCTCTGAGAACCCGCGGCGGTGCAAGCTGCGAGGGCGGGCTATGCGCCTGGCGGCGCATGCGACACCTTGCGATCGGCGCCGGTCGCCCGTCGCGATAGCTGCTTACCGCCGCCTGACGGTGGGGCCGCGCTGAGCTCGGTTCGCCGCTCCTGCATCGGTGGCGCGGGATCAAGGCCCGTGAACAACTTCGTGGTGTGACATCGCTACGAAGTGCTCACGGGCCTTTTGCTGTCCTGCTCAGGCGGCGCGGAGGGCGTCGCGGAGCTTGACGCGGGAGCCCGTGCGGAGCACCGCGTTGGAGTAGATGCGGCCGCCGAGGCGGAGCAGCAGCGCGAAGGCCAGGGCGCTCAGGACCAGCGACACCGCGATCTCCCACGGGGCCGCCACGCCGAGGGCGATCCGCATCGGCATCAGCGTCGGGGAGAAGCCCGGGACCATCGACAGGATCCCGGCCAGGGCGTTGTCCGGCGAGCCCGGCAGCAGCGAGACGCCGATGACGAACGGCACCACCAGCAGCATGATCACCGGGCTGATCACGTTCTGCAGGTCCTCCTGGCGGGACACCAGCGAGGCCGCCGCGGCGAGCACCGTCGCGTAGGTGAAGAAGCCGAGCAGGAACCACACCAGCGCCCACACCAGCGTGCTGGTCAGCGCCGCCGACGGCAGCGTCAGCACCCCGCCGAAGCCCGCCGCGGCCAGCGCCGCCCCGGCGATCACCACCAGCTGCAGCAGGTTCGTCAGGCCGATGCCGACCACCTTCCCGGCGAGCAGCTGGGCCGGTTTGATGGTGGACAGCAGCAGCTCGACGACGCGGCTGGACTTCTCCTCCACCACGCCCTGCGCGATCATCTGCCCGCCCATGATCAGGAACATGTAGAGCACGATCCCGGCCGCGATGGCCAGCCCGATCCGCTCCCCGCGGTGCGGGTCGTCGATCTCCAGGCTGGTGACGGCGACGTGGGCGTTCCCGGCCGCCGCCCGGACCGCGGCGGGGTCCAAGCCGGAGCGCGCGAGCTCGGTGTCCAGCACCTGCTGCTGCACGATCGCGTTCAGCGCGGCCTCGACCGAGCTGTCCGGCGACCGCTTGACGACCAGGCGCGGCTCCTCGGGCGTGCCGGTGACCAGCGCGTCCAGGTCGCCGTCGCGCACCTGCTGCTCACCCGCCGGGACCGGCACGGTGCTGATCTGGAACGACTGGCCGTAGGCCGAGCCCGCCGCCCGCAGCGGTTCGCCGATGGCCGCCACCTCCGGCGCGACGCCGAGCTTGGTGGTGCTGGCCTGCTGGCCGATGAACGCCATCAGCGCGGCGTACCCGCCCATGATCGCGATGATGGCGAGGGTGCCGATGACGAATCCGCGGGTGCGCACCCGGGTGCGGATCTCGCGGCGGGCGACCAACCAGAAGGGGCTCATCCGGCGGCCTCCTCGGTGACGACGTTGCGGAACAGCTCGGTGAGGCTGGGCCGGTGCCGGGAGAACTCCCGGACCGGACCGGTGACCAGCGCGGCCTTCAGCACCGCCTGGTCGTCGGCGTCCTCGGCCAGCTGGAGGGTGGTGCGGCTGCCGTCGACCGACACGACCTGCGCGCCGGGCACGTCGTCGGCCCAGCCGGGCGCGGCGTCGGGCGCGTCGACGACCAGCGTCACCGGCCCCTGGTCGCGCAGCTCGGCGACCGTGCCGGTGGCCACCATCCGTCCACTGCGGACGATGCCGACGCGGTCGCACAGCCGCTGCACCAGGTCGAGCTGGTGGCTGGAGAACACCACCGGCGCCCCGGAGTCGCACTTCTCCCGCAGCACCGCGCTCATCACGTCGACCGCGACCGGGTCCAGCCCGGAGAACGGCTCGTCGAGGATCAGCACCTCCGGGTCGTGCACCAGCGCGGCGGCCAGCTGCACCCGCTGCTGGTTGCCGAGGCTGAGCTTCTGCACCTCCTCGTCGCGGCGCTCGGCCAGGCCGAGCCGCTCGGTCCAGCGCGTCGCGGCGGCCCGGGCGTCGGCGGCGGACATGCCGTGCAGCTCGCCGAGGTAGGCGAGCTGCTCCGCGACCTTCATCTTGGGGTACAGGCCGCGCTCCTCCGGCATGTAGCCGATGCGGCGACGGGTGGTGAGGTCCAGCGGCGCTCCGTTCCAGCGCACCTGGCCGGAATCGGCCGCCAGCACGCCGAGGGCGATCCGCATCGTGGTGGTCTTCCCGGCGCCGTTGCTGCCGACGAAGCCGAACATCTCGCCCGCGCGAACGCTGAACGTCATCTCCTGCAGCGCCGTGACATCGCCGTAGCGTTTGGAGATCCGATCGACCTCCAGCACGCGATCAGTCACCGATCGCCCCCTTCTCTGTCTGACGAGCTCGTCTTGCCTGGCGGTGCCGGTGGCGGAACCTCAGCGCCCGCCTGGCTGCGGGTGCCCTGACTTGTGCATGTCCAATACACGGCGTCAGGGCCGTCCTCGCCGGAAGGAACCCCAGCGGGGTGGGCACCGTGAACCCGCGGCGGTGCCAGCTGCGAGGGTGGGCCAAGCGGCTGCGCCGCTTCAAAGACGAGAACCAAACTGCGTTCGCAGATGCTCAGCCGTCCCCCAGTGCGTCTACTTCAGCACACCTTCCAGCGCTCGGCCCACGAGTTCGGCGACTGCGGGCTGTGCTGTTGCTCGCTCGGCGGGGTTCAGGCCGATCCGGCTGCGCCGGTCCAGGACGTCGTCGGCGTCGAGCGCACCTTCGTGCCGCACCGCCCACAGCACTTCGGCAGCGGTGAGCGAGGTGCCCTCGGCGACGGGTTCCGCCAGGTCCGGGTCGAACTCCGCCAGCGCGGCGAGGCGCGCGGCCTCGGTGCCGTACTTCGCGATCAGGCGGGCCGGGGCCTCCACATCGGTCAGGTGGCGCCGGGGCGCAGCGCCGACCAGCGCGACGGCGGAGGTCTTGGACGGCCCGGCGGACAGGCCGCCCGCGCGCACCGCGGCGTCGACGGCTTCGGCGGCCATCTTCCGGTAGGTGGTGAGCTTGCCGCCGACCACCGTCACCACGCCCTCCGGCGAGGTCAGCACGGCGTGCTTGCGGGACAGGTCGGCCGACTCCTTGCGCCGCGCCTGCTCCAGCAGCGGGCGCAACCCGGCGAAGGAACCGAGCACGTGCTCGCGCCCCAGCGGTTGGCCGAGGACGTCGCGGACCCCGGCCAGCAGGAAGTCCACATCGGGCTCCGGGACCTCGGGCACCGACGGGATCGGCCCGGGCACCGGCTCGTCGGTCAGCCCGAGCAGGGCGCGGCCGTCCGCCTGCGGCAGCAGCAGGAGGAACCGGCCGGAGGTGCCCGGCATCGGCGCGACCAGCGCTGTTCCGGCGATGCCCGCCGCGTCGGCGTCGACCACCAGGTGCGATCCGCGCGACGGCCGCAGCTTGACGTCCGGCGAGAGCTCGCCCGCCCAGACCCCGGCCGCGTTGACCACCGAGCGGGCGCGGATCCGCAGCGACTCGCCGGTGCGCTGGTCCACGACGTCGGCGCCGTTGCCGTCGAGCTGCTGCGCGCGCACGTGCGTGAGCACGCGCGCGCCGAAGCCCGCCGCGGTGCGCGCCAGCGCGACGACGAGCCGCGCGTCGTCGATCAGCTGGCCGTCGTAGCCGAGCAGCCCGCCGCGCAGCCCGGTGGTGCGCAGTCCCGGCACCAGGGCGAGGGCTTCCGGGGTGGGGATGCGCCTGGGTGGCGGGAGGACGTCCGACGGTGTGCGCGCGGCGCGGCGCAGCGCGTCACCCGCGTGCAGGCCCGCAGTCAGCACCAGCTCGGAGCGGCGGGAGACGTTGCGGTGCAGGGGGATCAGCTGCGGCATAGTGCGCACCAGGTGCGGCGCGGTGCGGGTCATCAGCACGTTGCGCTCGACGGCGCTCTCGTGCGCCAACGCCACGTCGCCGTGCGCGAGGTAGCGGAGGCCTCCGTGCACGAGCTTGCTGGACCAGCGGGAGGTTCCCCAGGCGAGGTCCTCGGCCTCGACCAGCGCGACGGACAGCCCGCGGGCGGCGGCGTCGAGCGCGGTCCCGGCCCCGGTGACCCCGCCGCCGACCACCAGCAGGTCGAGCTCGGTCTCGGCCACTTCGGACAGATCGGCGGCCCGGCGCGCGGCGTTCAGCGAGGTCGCGCGCAGCGAACCGGCGGGCAACGGTGTGGTGATCATCGCAACTCCGAGTGGTTCGGCGGGAGATCGGTGGTCCGCAGTTTCAATTGAAACTGCGGGATTGCCGGGCGGAGGTCAGGCATCGGCGGGCTCCGGGCGGAGGGCTCCGTCGAGGAGCTTGGTGAGTTCCGCGGTGAGGGCGTCGGCGCTGATGTCGCTGGTGGCGGGCCCGGCGGTGACGACGAACGACTGCACGAGCAGCAGCAGCGACCGCGCCTGGACCGCCGGGTCGCCGGGCCGGATCGAGCCGTCCGCGTGACCCGCGACGAGGTACTCGCGGAGGAATCCCTCGGCGGCCAGCTGCGTGCTGCCCAACCGCTGCACGAGGTAGGGGAGCAGCAGTTCGGCGTCGGCTTCCAGGACGCGTTGCAGCAGCGGTGCGGTCTGCAGCAGCTGCACGCCGTGGACGGTCGCGCTGACCAGCCGCTGCCGGACGTTGCCGGTCCGCTCCGCCGCGCGCGCCAGGTGCAGGATCTCGCCGAACTCCACGGTCATCAGCGCGGTGACCACGCTGTCGACGTCCGGGAACCGGCGGTACAGGGTCATCCGGCTGACCCCGGCGCGGCGGGCGATCTCGGTCAGCGTGGTCCGCCGCACGCCGTGGGCGAGCACGCACTCCCGGGCCGCGCGCAGCAGCTCGGCATCGCCGACCCGGTTCGGGGCGGAGCGCGCTCGCGTGCCGTGCGAGTCGCTGTGACATTGCGACGTCATGTGTAACACTGTACTGGTGAGCGGGCTGATCGAACACACCCTGCGCGGCACCTGGACCCCATCGGGGGCCTCCGCCGCGCCGTTGTCCCCCCGAGCTCTGCGCTGGTTGCGGGCGCGCATCGGGCTCGCCGAGACCACGACCCCGGCCGTCCCGGCGTCGCTGCTGGAGGTCCCGGACAGCGCCCTGCCGGACGCGGCCCGCGAGGAGCTCGTGGCGCTGCTCGGCGCGGAGCACGTGCTGACCGACCCCGCCGCGAGGCTGGGACGCGCGGGCGGCATGTCCTACACCGACCTGATGCGCCGCCGCAGCGCCGCCGAGCTCGCGGTGCCGGACGCCGTGCTGCTGCCCGCCGACCCCGAGATGGTGCAGGCCGTTCTGGAGATCTGCGTGCGGCACGACGTCGCGGTGGTCCCGTTCGGCGGCGGCACCTCGGTGGTCGGCGGCGTCGACGCGTTGCGCGGGTCCAAGGACGCGGTGGTGTCGCTGGACCTCGCCCGCCTGGACCGGCTGGTCTCGCTCGACCCGAGCTCGCGGATCGCCGTGCTGCAGGCGGGGATGCGCGCGGTCGAGGCCGAATCGCTGCTGGCCGCGCAGGGTTTCACGCTCGGGCACTTCCCGCAGTCCTTCGAGCGGGCCACCATCGGCGGGTTCGCCGCCACCCGGTCCGCCGGGCAGGCCTCCTCCGGCTACGGCCGCTTCGAGGACATGGTGGCCGGGGTCCGGCTGGCCACCCCGGCCGGGGAGTGGCGGCTCGGCGTCGCCCCGGCGTCGGCGGCGGGCCCCGACCTGCGCCAGCTCGCGGTCGGCAGCGAGGGCGCGCTCGGCGTGATCACCGAAGTGGCGGTGCGGGTCCGGCCGGTGCCGGTGCGCAGCCGCTACGAGGCGTTCGTGGTCGACGGCTGGCAGGGCGGGGTCGACGCGGTGCAGGCGCTCGCGCAGAACCGCGTGCTCGCCGACGTGACCCGGCTGTCCGATGTGGACGAGACCGAGGTGCAGTTCGAGCTGGCCGGGGCGCTGAAGGTCAAGGCCCTGCAGTTCCTGCTGCGCAGCAGGGGGATCCGCCAGCCATGCCTGCTCGTCCTGGGCTGGGACGCGGGCTCGCGGGCGGAGCTCGACCAGCGCCGCAAGGCGACCCTGCGGGTGCTGCGCGGCACGCGGGCGGTGCGGCTGGGCCGCGCCGTCGGCGAGTCCTGGCGGTCGCACCGGTTCTCCGGGCCCCGCCAGCGCGACGCGCTGCTGGACCGCGGGGTGTGCGTGGAGACGCTGGAGACCGCGACGCACTGGACCGGGATCAGCGAGCTGCGCTCCGCGGTCCGCAACGCGCTGGTGCGCAGCCTGCGGTCCGGCGGCAAGAAGCCGATCGTGATGTGTCACATCTCGCACGCCTACGAGACCGGTGCCTCGCTGTACTTCACGGTCCTGGCGACGCGCAGCGCGCAGGACCCGCTCGGTCAGTGGCAGCGGGCCAAGCAGGCGGCGTCGGACGCCATCGCCGGGCGCGGCACCATCAGCCACCACCACGCCGTCGGCGCCGACCACCTGCCGTGGCTGGTCGACGAGATCGGCGAGGTCGGCGAATCGGTGCTGGCCGCGGCCAAGCAGGCGGTGGACCCGACCGGGATCCTCAACCCCGGCAAGCTCATCCGGCCAGCGCGCTGACCGAGTGGTAGCGGTAGCCGAGCCTGCGGTACACCTTGAGCGCGGGCTCGTTGTCCGCATCGACCATCAGCGCCACGTCCCCCTCGCGGGCGAGCTCGCGGGTCAGGAACGCGCAGACCTCCGCGGCCAGCCCCGCACCGCGGTGGTCGGGGTGGGTGGCGACGCCGGAGATGAAGCGCACGCCCGGCGCCGCCCAGCAGTCGCCGCCCACCGAGAGCACCGTCCCGTCGGTCCCCCGGATGCCCGCCCAGCGGCGGGCCCCGGGGTCGTCGGGGAACAGGTACGCGCGCGGGTTCGCCTTGCGCAGCAGGCTCTCGACGGCCTGGTCGTCGTCGAGCCACCCGGCGTTCGGCGTCGGCGCGGTCGGCGGTGCCGCGGACAGCTCCATCCAGCCGAACGTCGCCCGCACCTCCAGGCCCAGGCGGTTGGCGACCCGGTGCGCCAGCGCGGTCCGGGCCAGCGGGCGCAGCTTCTCGCCGCGCAGCGTCGGCAGCACCTCGGCGAGCAGTTCGGCACAGTCGTCGGCCGAACCGCTGAAGACCACGCGGTCGTTGCGGCTGAGCTTCGGCGCGTGCACCGCGACCGCGCTGCGGTGCTGCCAAGCGGCCCCGCCGGGGTGCGGGTAGCCCGCGACCAGCGCCTGCGCGGCCCAGCGGACCAGCAGGTCATCGGTGGCGTTGCCGACATCGGTGGCGGAACGGAGCTCTCGCATGCACCGATGGTGCCCGGCCGGGGTGGTGCCGGGAAGTGAATTTCCCGTGACGTGCAGCATGCTCACCACCGGACCGGACCACGCGCTCACCCCGCGTCGCCCGGCGGGGACCACGCGATTTCAATGAGCCTTTTTCATCCTGCCCGTGGACCGCAGCTGCGAAGGGCGAACTGCACCGGTCGGCAGGTGTCGCATGCGCCGTTAGGCGCATAGCCCACCCTCGCAGCTCGCACCGCCGCGGGTTCTCAGCGTTCGCCTGGCGAGGACGGCCCTGACGCCGTGTATTGGTCATACACAAGTCAGGGCACCCGGAGTCCAGGCGGGCGCTGAGGTTCCGCCACCGGCACCGCCACGCAGAACGAGGTTGGAAAAACCTCAATGGAAATCGGAGGTCTGATTTCCATTGAAATCGCGGAAGGTCTCCACCGGTCGGATGACTTCGCCGCACCGGTCAGCGGGTTCGGGTGGACAGGAGGAGGGCGGTGGCCGCGAAGGCGGCCGCGATCGGGCCGAGCAGCTGCGGGCCCCACCAGGCGATGCCCGCCGCGCCGAGGACGCCGGAGAGCGCGATCGCCAGGTAGAGGATCGCGGCGTTGAGCGACACCAGGACCGGGGCCGACTCCGGCGCCAGGGTGATCAGGCGGTGCTGCTGCGGGGTGGTGATCGCGAAGGCGGCGATGCCGTAGAACGCGATCTCGGCCACCGCCCAGCCGAACTCGCCGGTGGTCAGCGGCAGCACCAGCAGGCCGACCACCAGCCAGACCAGCGCGAAGGCCACCACCCGGCCGCTGCCGAACCGGTCGGCGAGCATCCCGGCGAGGTAGTTGCCGACGGTGCCGATGACCCCCAGCAGGAACATCAGCACCGCGAGCCGGACCCCGCTGCCGCCCGTCGCCGGGCCGAACACCGCGCCGATGTAGGTGTAGGGCAGGTAGACGGCGGTGAACGCGATGAGCGTGGTCGCCAGCACCACCAGCACCCGCCGGTCGGCGAGCGGGGCCAGCCGCTGGCGCAGCCCCTCCACCGCCGGGGTCGCGACCCGGGCCGGGACCAGCCGGGCGACCCCGAGCAGGCCCAGCACCGCCAGCCCGGCGACGAACCACATCGTGACCCGCCAGCCGAACACCGCCCCCAGCGCGGTGCCCAGCGGCGCGCCCATCGCGGTGGCAGCGGTGAAACCCGTTGTCACGGCGGCGATCGCCCGCCCGCGCCGGTCCTTCGGGACCAGGGCGGAGGCGGTGACCGCGGCGGTCGGCACGAACAGCCCGGCGCCCGCCGCCGCGACCACCTGCGAGGCGACCACCAGCGGGAACGACGGCGCGAGCGCGGTCGCGACGTTGCCGAGCAGGTGGACGCCGGTCGCGAGCAGCAGCACCCGGCGCCGCGGCCAGCTCGCGGTGGCGGTCGCGAGCACCGGTGCGAGCAGGGCGCAGGTCAGCGCGAACGCGGTGACCACCTGCCCGGCGGTGCCGATCGACACGCCAAGGGCATTGCTGAGCTGCGGCAACAGTCCGGCGAGCAGGAACTCGCAGGTGCCCACGGCGAAGGTGCCGAAGCCGAGCACCGGGACCGCCCACCGGCTCGGGGCGGTGTCCACCGCGGAGGTCATGAGCGCGCTCCGATCCGCTGCGCCAGCTCCGACGCGGCCAGGCCGATGACGATGAACACCGCCGCCACCAGCGGCAGCGCGGTGGGGGAGACCTCCAGGGCGGCGGCGCCGATCACCCCGGCCAGCGATGACCCCAGGTATCCGCCGGAAGCGTTGAGCGAGATGACCAGCGAGGTCGCCGAGGGCGCGGCTTCGATCAGCCGGTGCTGCTGCGGCACGGTCACGCTCCACGCGGTCAGCCCGAACAGCAGCACCGCGGGGACGGCGCCGACCATCGTCTCCGCGGTGATGGGCATCAGCAGGCAGTTGACGAGGGCGAGCACCATCGCGACCGCGATCACCCGCCGCGCGCCGAACCTGTCGGTCCAACCGCCGCTGACGAGGTTGCCGACGGTGCCCGCGACGCCGGACAGGAACAGCAGCACCGCGAGCAGCGCGCCGTCGTCGCCGGTGGCGGGCTTGACGATCACGCTGATGTAGGTGTTCACGATGAAGATGCCGATGAAGAACGCGACCGTGGTCAGCAGGATCGCGGTGATCTTCCCGTTGCGCAGCGGGGCGAGGCGTTCGCGCAGGCCCGCCGCGGGCGGTGCCGGGATGGTCGGGAGCAGCAGGGCGACCCCGACCCCGGCGGCGGCGCCGAGCGCGGCCACGAACCACATCGTGCCGCGCCAGCTGGTGACCGACCCGAGCAGCGTGCCCAGCGGGACGCCGAGCGCGGTCGAGACGGTCAGGCCCAGGACGACCAGCGAGATCGCGCGCGCCCGTTGGGATTCCGGGGCCAGCGAGGCGGCGGCGGCCCCGGCGATCGGGGTGAACATCGACGCCCCGGCGGCGGCGATCACCCGCGTGGCCAGCACGGCGGCGTAGCTCGGCGCGAGCGCGGTGGCGATGTTGCCGAGCACGAAGACGGCGAGCGCGGTGAGCAGGACGGCGCGCCGCGACCAGGTGCCGGTGAGCGTCGCGAGGATCGGGGAGAGCACGGCGTAGGCGATGGCGAAGACGGTCACCAGCTGGCCCGCTTGGGCGATGCCGACGCCGAGGTCGGTCGAGATCTCGGGCAGCACCCCGGCGACGACGAAGGCGTCGGTGCCCACTGCGAAGGTGCCCAGCGCCAGCACCGCCACCCGGAACGGGACGCGGGTGGCGGGTTCAGCGGTCGTGGTCAACGGGACTCCCCAAAACGGTACCGATCGTTTCCATGTTGGTGGACGGTACCGATCGTTTCCGTTTTGGCGCAAGGTGGGATACCGTGTCGGCATGGCCACACGTGCTCGGGAACGCCTCGTCGAGGCCGCGGAGCAGCTCTTCTACGGCGAGGGCATCCGGGCGGTCGGCGTCGAACGCCTGGTCGCCGTCTCCGGGGTCGGCCGCGCCTCGTTCTACCGGCACTTCACCAGCAAGGACGACCTGGTGGTGACCATGCTGCGCGGCTACGACGAGCGCTTCCGCACCTGGCTGGCGGAGGCGGTCGAAGCCCGCGGCGGCAACGCGCTGGCGGTGTTCGACGCGCTCGCCGACCGCTTCGAGGCCGAGGACTTCCGGGGCTGCGCCTCGATCAACACGATGGTGGAGATGGCCGACCCGAGCAGCCCGGCGCACCAGGTCGCAGCCGAGCACAAGGAGAAGGTCATCGACTACCTGGACGGTCTCCTGGCGGCGGAGGGGAAAGCGCGGCACCGCGAGCTGGCGGAGCAGCTGATGCTCCTGATCGACGGCGCCAACGTCACGGCCCTCCGCGAGCGCACAGCAGCCCCGGCCCACCGGGCCAAGGCCATCGCGGAGTCGTTGCTGGGGGACTGAGGCGTCCAATCAGGACGGAGAACGCGGAATTCTCCCCGCCCTTTTCAAGGTATAGCGCGCCACGGGGCTTGCGGCAAGACCCCTGGCGTGCCGCATAATCCTCGTCCGAAGCCAGGACCAGCGAAAACCCGCGCCCTCGAAACCGCAGGAGCATTCGAGGGCCGGGGTGCGGTGCCTGGACCGGCTCTCCTCGGACGGGGTGTTCTGCGAATGATCGACGTGATCGTGGTCGGCGCTGGGCCGACCGGATCGACGCTGGCCGCCGAACTGCGACTGCACGACGTGGACGTGGTCGTGCTGGAGCGGGACGTGGTGCCGTCCGAGATCGTCCGCGCGGGCGGCCTGCACGTGCGCAGCATCGAGCTGATGGACCAGCGCGGTCTGCTGGACCGCTTCCTCGCGCGGGGCCGGAAGCACGTGAGGAGTGGCTACTTCGCCGGGATCGACAAGCCGTGGCCCGGCCGCGCGCTGCTGGCGGGCGACGCGGCGCACGTCCACCCGCCGACCGGCGGGCAGGGCCTCAACCTCGGCGTCCAGGACGCGGTCAACCTGGGCTGGAAGCTGGCCGCCGAGATCGACGGCTGGGCGCCGGAGGGGCTGCTGGACAGCTACCACGCCGAACGGCACCCGGTGGCCGCCGACGTGCTGACCAACACCCGCGCGCAGGTCGAGCTGATGTCCACGGCCCCGGGGCCGCGGACCGCGTCGACCACGTCGTGGACGTCAGCGACGAGCTCGACGTCCCCGCCGTCCTGCTGCGCCCGGACGGCCACGTGGCGTGGGTCGGCGACGACCAGCAGGACCTGCGCGACCAGCTGCAGAAGTGGTTCGGACGCGAAAAACCCGGTCGTTGAGCAGAAATCAGGAGGACTTCTTGCGGCGGGGGAGGAGGCCTGCGCCGAAGCGGGGTTTCTCCAGGGCGTTGTAGAGGTCCATGAACGCGTCCTGGAGGTCTCGGCGGGACTCCTCCGGGGTTGCGGGCGGGGCCGAGCGGTCGGGTTCGGGCATGCCCTTGACCTGCATCCAGCGCTCGTCCCAGAGGGCTTCCATCGCGGCCTTCCAGCGCACTCGGACGTCTTCGACGACCTGCTGGCGCCGTTCCTCCGCCTCGTCCTTGCGCTGTTGGCTTGCTGCGACCGCTTCGCCGAGCTCGGCCGCTCGGGCTCGCTCGTGCTTGCGGAGCTGTTGGGCCGCGGTGGTCGCCAGGGCGGTCAGCTCCTTGTACCGGATCGACGCCGGAACCTGGTCAGTCACCGGCTTCCTCCCAGACCTCGACGTGCTCGGCGGCTCGCTGCTGCGGGACCTGCGGGGTGTCCGGTTCGCCGAGGTCGAACGGGAGGATCACCTCGGGGCGGGAGTGCACCGCTCGGTCGAAGAAGAGGCCTCGCCGGGCCCGCGGCGACCAGCTGACCACCTGCCCGGCGGCGAAGGTGGCCAGCTCCTGGCCGTGCACGTCGAAGGCCACCCACGCGCCGATGTCGTCCACCGGGCCCATGCCGAGCGTGTTCTTCACCCGCTGGACGCTGCGCCACCAGCCGATCACGTGCACCCGGGATTCCGGGCCCTGCTTGAGGATCTTCCGCAGGTTGTCCAGGCCGCTGGGGTGTCCCGGCTCCTTGCGCTCCAAGGTCGTCTGCGCCGCGTCCGCCGCGTAGAGCACCAGGCAGTGCGGCACGTCGGCGCCGGACCGGCCGTCGATCGAGGTGGCCGCCGCGGACAGCGCCTCCGCGATGCCGTCCAGCCCGACGAGGTCGACATCGTGGCCGGTCGCGCGCAGCTCGTCGAAGACGCGCCGGACGTCGTCATCGACGTCGTCCAGCAGACCCGCGATCGTGAACTTGATGTCACCCGGAACGTGCTGGCGCGCGAGGGAGAGCGCCGCCGCCCCGAGCACGCTCACCGCGTCCACCCGGACCGAGCCGATCACCGCGATGTTGCGCCCCGGCGAGCGGCTCAGGCGGACCGCGGCGGCGGTCCCGGCCACGTCGATGATCTGGCCGAGCAGCACCTTCGGCGTGGACACCGGTGCGGACAGCTGCCGGTAGTCGTCCAGAGTGGACAGCGCGGGCAGGATCGAGCCGTCGAACAGGCGCGGTGGCACGGCCGACTCGTCCAGCTGCTTCCACAGCTCCAGCTGCAGCGCGTCGAAGGTGTTGCGCGCGGTGGCGTCCGGGATGCGGGCGATCTCGTTGCCGTGCTTGACGCCGGACTCGTGGTTGACCACCGCGTGCCAGCGCGGCAGCTCCATCGCGGCCAGGTTCTGCTCGGCCAGCACCCGGCGCGCCTTGGGCAGCGCGATCCGCAGGATGAACTGCTCGAAGATCGCCGGCTTGCCCCAGAACGCCTCGATCCCGGACACGTCCTGGCTGGCCAGCACCAGGTGGATGCCCTGCGAGCGGCCCCGCCGCGCCACGTCCTCCAGCAGCGCGGTGGCCTGCGCGGTGACGTTGTCGCGCTCGGCGAACAGGTACTGGAACTCGTCGATCACCGCGACGATCCGCGGCCACCGGCCGCCCGGGTCCTCGGCGCGCAGCTCTTCGAGCTTGGTGACCTCGTGCTCCTTCGCCGCCGCCGCGCGCCGCCGCATCTCGTCGGCCAGGAAACGCAGCAGCGCCAGGCCGAACTCGCGGTCGGTGTTGACGTTCACCCCGACCAGCTGCGCGTGCGGCAGCCAGCTCGGATCCCGCTTGCCCGGGGTGAACTGGGCGAAGGACACGCCCTCCTTGAAGTCCAGCAGGTAGAGCTCCAGCTCGTCCGGCGAGTACCGGGCGGCGAGCCCGCCGAGCATGCCGTACAGGAAGTTCGTCTTGCCGGACCCGCTCGGCCCGCCGATCAGGGTGTGCGGGCTGCTGTCGCCGAGCGTGACCCACACCGGCTCGCCCTCGTTGAACCCGACCGGCGCCTGCAGCCCGGACCGCGAGCTGTGCGCCCAGTACTGCTCCGGCACCAGGTCCTCGAAGGTCCGCACCCGCGCGCGGCGGGCCAGGAACGCCTCCGCGATCGCCGAGCACGCCTTGGTGACCTCGTTGCGCGAGGGCGATTCGTCCAGCTGCACCACGGCTTCCGGGCCGGTGGTGCTGGTGCGCGCGCGGTCGTCGCCGATCAGCCGGACCGACTCGATCGCGCTGTTCACCGACAGGGACAGGTCCACGACGATCAGGTGGATGCCGCAGGCCGGTCCGCTGCGGGCGATCCGCTGCAACTGCTGCTGCTGTTCCTCGCGCAGCGGCTCGCCGTTGCCGAACAGCACCCCGATGCGCCACGGCTCGGAGCGGTGCCCCTTCTCGTCGGCCAGCGCCCGCAGCGAGGTGTGCCCGCCGAGCAGCGCGCTGGTGTGGATCCGGCGGATGTGGTCGGACAGCGCGTCCAGCATCTCGTCCAGCCGCGTCGGGTCGTGCGCGGTGAGCAGTCCGGCGCGGGTCAGCGGGTACAGCCCGGGCAGCGTGCCGGTCAGCTGCGCGACGTCCCAGACGTGGAGGCGCACCGCGCCCGGCTGGAAGTGGCTGAGCAGCCGCAGCAGCAGGTTCTGCACCAGGGTTTCGGCCGCTTCCGGGTTGCCGTCGGTGGTGATCCGCAGGTGCGACTCGTCGAGCAGCGGGACGGCGGCGGGGAAGGGCTGCGGGTCCGGCGAGTCCGGCACGATCGCGGTGCCGAGGCGCCACAGCTCGGGCGGCGGGGCGGACGACTCCCGCGCCCCGACCTGGCCGAGCCACTCCGACCAGGGCAGCCCGGCCGAACCGGGCGCGACCTCGGCCACCAGCTGCGCGAGCTGCTCCGGACCGCCGTCGGTCCACTCGGCGTAGATCTCGGCGCGCTGGTCCAGCGCTTCCCGCATGGCGGCCCGGAAGGCGGGGTCGGCCGGGTCGCCGATCTCCTGCGGGTCGCGCTCCGCGGCCGCGGTCCCGGCCTGCGCGATGCGGAGCGCGAACTCCTGCTGCGCGCATTCGGCGAGGACGCGGGCGCGCTCGTTGTCGGCGGCGCCGAGCGCGGTGGCGATGCTGGAGCGCAGGCGCTCGAAGGCTGCTTCGACGCGGCTCCGCCGCTCGTTGCGTTTACCCACACCCCACCTCGGAAGCAGAGTTACTGACCGTGATCAACGTACCACCCGGCAGATGACCGGGCAGAACCCATCTGACGCATCCACCGAGCCGGAAACCAACCGCCGAACAGGTTTTCCGCACCTGGGTGCGTACCGGCACCGCGGCGCGAGATGAGCTCGCCGGACAGGCTCTACAGGCGGGTGATGAAATCGCGCAGCGTGTTCAGGACCTGGTTGAGCATGTCCTGAGCTCGCTCGATCTGGTCATCCGCGCGGTGCAGGCTCGGCGGCACCACCGTCTCCGGGTGCTCCGGGTCGAGCTTGACCAGCGCTTTCTCGGCCTCGCCCAGGGACGTCCGGGTGGTGCCCAGGTGGGCACCGGCGTCGGTCAGGTGCTGTTCGACGACACCGAGCGCCTGGGCGAGCTCCTCGAGGGCGGACACGGTGCTACAGCCGACCCGCGTAGGCCTCGGCGGAGGACATCGTGGCCTGGATCTGGCCCTGCGCGCCGTTGATCGCCTGCATCACCTCGGCCAGCATGCCGTGCGCGTGCTGCATGTCCTCCTGAGCGCTGCCCTGGGTGGCGGAGACGAGCGCGGATTGGGCCTCTTCCAGCACGAGGTTCGCCTGTTGCAGGGCGGCGATGCCCTCCTGCATCTTCTGGTTGGCCAACGAAATGCCTGCGCGAACTTCTTCCACGCCTGCCATGTGGGTCCGGTCCTCCGGGGTGGGCGGTGCTGTAACGGTCCACAAGTTAGCTGCCCGCTCGACCGGGGGCGCAGGCAGGGGCATGAAGTTGATCACGGCCTGATCGCGGTGCGTGATCACCTGGACCGTTGATCACCCGAGGGGGCGACGAAACCCGAGCGGCTTCCACATTCCCTTGCGATTTCAATGGAAATCAGACCTCCGATTTCCATTGAAATCGCATCCTGTCGGTGGACCGCAGCTGCGAAGGGCGAACGGCACCGACCGGCAGGTGTCGCATGCGCCGCCAGGCGCATAGCCCACCCTCGCAACTCGCACCGCCGCGGGTTCACGGTGCCCACCCCTCTGGGGTTCCTTCCGGAGAGGACGGCCCTGACGCCGTGTATCGGGTCATACATAGGTCAGGGACCCCGGAGTCCAGGCGGGCGCTGAGGTTCCGCCACCGGCACCGTCGCTCAGAATGAGGTTGGAAAAACCTCATTGAAATCGCGGAGCCTCGGGTCAGGAGCGGTCGGCGGCGTCCACTGTGGAGTTCGCGGTGACCTCGATCGCGGCGACGCCCGACGGCGGCATCGGCGCCGCGGCCCACCGGGCGGTCGCGCCGCCCGCGCCGGTCGACACGCGGGACCAGCCGTTCCCGCCGAGGACCGACATCGCGCCGTGGACGATCTCCGCCGGTTCTCCCACCGCGGGCCCGAGGTCCAGCGAAACCCGCACCACCGGCGGCTCGACGGAGTACCCGGCGATGTCGGCGGTGCGGGACAGGCGGCTGGCGACGGCGCGCGCGGGCCACTCCGCGCCCGCGCGGCGGTCGGTCACGACGTCCACCACCAGCGCCAGCCGGAGCCGCGGTCGGCCGTGCTCGTCGAGCTCGCCGACCACCGGCGGGGTCGGCGCGGGAGGTTCGTCCGGGTCGACGGGCTCGGCGCGGCCGAACAGCAGCGAGCCACCGGCCCACGCCTCGACCAGCAGCCGCTCGCCGCCGCGCACCAGGGCGCCGACCAGCTCGGGGTGGTCCACCACGGTCCACGCCGTCGGCGGCTCGCAGGCCACCCGGTGGCGGGCGTAGTCGGGACCCAGCTCGCGCAGGAAGTTGCGCACCGCGCGGGAGAGCCCGGCCACGTGCTGCCCGGTCTCCGCGCAGTCCCGGCTGATGGTGACCGACCAGCAGCCCGGCTCCTCGTCGGAGCAGTCGCCGGAGGCCACGACCCGGCCGCCCACGGTCTGCACCAGGTCGCGGCAGGCGGCGCGCGCCGAACGCTCGTCATCGGCCCCGACGACCACGGTGATCAGCAGCTCGAGCTCGTTGTTGTTCTTCATCGCGGGTGAATTGTCCCGCACCGCCGACCGGTTGGGCGAGCGGCGATCATCTCCGAGCGGCTGTGTCCGGCGTCATAGCGGTGCTGTTCCGAGCGCCGCCGCGTCGCTGGAATCAGCTGCGGGTCAAGGCGATTCGACCGTCCGGACCAAGCGCTACTCCGAGGGCTGCTCGGCGCTGCCCTGGTCGACGCCGTAGTAGTGGTAGAGGTCGCGGCCCTCCTCCGGGGTGAGGTGGCCGTGCTCGGCCTCGACGCGCGGGGCGTTCTTCACCCGGTCCTTGTCCACGTCGAGGTCGAGCCGGTTCTCCTCGGTGGTCGCACCGGTGAGCGGGACGAAGGTCTCCCGCACCCCGAGCAGCCCGATCCGGACGGTGACCCACTCCGGTTGTTGCGTCACGTCGTCGACGTAGACGTTGCCGACCCGCCCGACCCGGTTGCCGTTGCGGTCGAACACCGGTGTGCCGATCAGGTCCTGAGCGCGCTCGACGTCCATGGCTGCCTCACTCGATCCACCCCCGGCCGGGCGGGAGGTCCGCCCCGCGGGCCGACGCCAGTCAGCACCCCAAGCTTCCCGCCCCACGCCCGACCTGCAACTTCGCAAGCGACACGCCTCACCCGATCGAGTAATGATCGAGATTCAAACCTCTGGATGTTAATAGCAACCAGAAATACCCCAACCCCACCAGAGCGGAGCCTCGGCAAAGCAGTCCTGCCCAAGGACGGAGCGCCAGTTTTGCCGGTAACTGACCGGCCGCTCCGAGCGTGGTGGCGTGCCAGTTTTAGGCAAAACTGGCACCCCGCGTCAGCCCACCGGAACCCGCGACAGCCAGGCGAACCCGGCGATCAAGACCGGCTGCCAAAACCCCAGCCGACCCCGACGGGCGACAGCAACACCAAGCCCGCCACTGATCGCACGGCCAAAGCAACGGTTCAGCCTGCTCAGGACTCGTGAGTGCTTTCCGGTGCTCTGACCCCGAAAAGCACTCACGACCCATGACCAGCCAAAACAACCCCCACGACCAAAGCAGCGGTGGCGAGGTGAGCGCACGAGCACCGACCACGGCCAGAACCGGCAGCCGCAAGGCGAGCAGGAGTGCAGCCGCAAGGCGAGCAAGAGTGGCGAGGGGGCTCCGCAGATCGGCCGTCGTCAGGCAAGCGGCGAAGCCGCTTTCGGCGGTAGACAGCGACCGCGACGGGCGACCGGCACCGATCGCTAGGTCGTCGCATGCGCCGCCAGGCGCATAACCCACGCTGTCAACTCGCACCGCCGCGGGTTCTCAGCGTTCGCCTGGCGAGGACGGCCCTGACGCCGTGTATTGGTCATACATCAGTCAGGGACACCGCAGTCCAGGCGGGCGCTGAGGTTCCGCTACCGGCACCGCTAAGCAAGACGAGCCTGGAATCAACGACGAAAAACTAGGAGTTCAGCTCGCGGGCGATGAAGGTTAGTACGTCGCCCATTACCTCTTCCTTGTTCGTCTCGTTGAACAGCTCGTGGCGGCCGCCCGGGTAGATGTGCTCGTGGAACTCGTGGCCGCGGATGCGGTCGATGCCGGTCCTGGTGTCGGCTTCCGGCACCAGCTCGTCGTCCTCGCCGTGCACCCACAGGGTCGGCTTGTCCAGCGTCGGGCCCTCGTTGATGGCCAGCAGGCAGTTGTCGATGGCCTGCAGCGTGGGGCGCTTGAACGGGCCGTGCCAGACCAGCGGGTCGGCCACGTAGGCCGCGCCGACCTCGGGGTCGCGGGACAGCGTCGACGGGTCGATCGGGGTGTCCGGGATCTCGTCGTGCTCCAGCAGGTCCAGCACGTGCCAGGTGCCCAGCACCGGGGCGGAGAGCACCACCGCCGCCAGGTGCTCCTGGTGCTCCTGCGCGTAGCGGGCGGCGAGCATGCCGCCCATCGAGTGTCCGATGAGGACGACGGGGAGGCCGGGGTGCTCGGCGGCGACCTGCTGCCGCAGCGTCTCCAGATCGGCCACGATCGTCTCGGCGTCGGAGAAGCGGACCCGCTCGCCGTCCGAGCGCCCGTGCCCGACGTGGTCCGGCGCGTAGACCTGGGCGCGGGCGGCCACCAGCTGCTCGGCGACCCACTGGTAGCGGCCGGAGTGCTCGCCGTAACCGTGCGCGATCAGCGCGATCCAGCCGGGGTTGGTCGCGGCCCACTCCCGCACCACCAGGTTGCCGTGACGTCCGGTGATCTCTCGATCCGTTGGCTCGATCATGCTGCCACCACAGCACAACTCATCCGATCGAGCCAAATGCCGCGCCGTGTTTCGGCGACGACGCGCCGGACCGGGCGCGCTCGGTGCGGCACGCCCGGCGACGGGGTCACCGGTGGTAGGCGGTGCCGTCGATGGAGCCGAAGCCGCAGACCGGGCCGGAGTTCCAGGTGACCGACAGCGGGTCGGTCTCGTCGGGCGGGATGACCTCGAGGCGGGCCGCGGTGGGCGCGCACGGTCCGTCGGTCGGTTCGCCCTCGTGCGGGACGGCCGTCCAGTGCAGCGTGGCGCTGGCCGACTCGCCCGGGGCCAGCCTGATCAGCGACGGGCCGGGGTTCGGGGTGCGCTTGGCGTCGGTCGGCAGCGCGCGGCCGGAGGCGTCGACCAGCTGCAGCCCGCCGTAGCCGTACAGGGTGCAGGTCTCGCCGCTGCTGTTGGTCAGGGTCAGCTCGGCGTAGCGCTGCCCGGCCCCGGCCTCCGGGTTCTGCAGCGAGCCGGTGAGCATCGAGGTGTGGCAGCGGGTCACCTTGCTGGCCTGCTGCTTCGGCGTCTCCGGCGGTGCCTGGGCGGCGGTGCTCTCAGGGCTGCTGGGGGTCTCGGTGGCGGGCGGTTGGGGCAGCTCGGCGGGCGGTTGCAGCTCCAGGGCCGCTGCCGGTGGCTGGGGGTTCGAGGCGGGTTCGGTGATGACCTTGCCGGTCTGGGCGGCCTGGCCACAGCCGGTCATCAGCCCCGCGATCAGCAGGGCTCCGGACGCCTGGAGCGTCCGCAGTCCGATGGTTCGCAGTCGGTGCGCGGTCACGACGACCACCTCCCGTTCCCGCCGCGCGTCGGCGGGGTCCGTCGGTCACTGCTCTGCTGTTCTGAAGACGTCCGGTCGGCGAAGGGGTTGCCTCCCGCCCCCATCCTCCGCCCTTCGGGGGCCGTGCGGTGCGTGGTCGGCCGTTGCTCCGCGGGGCTGAACACCGCTCCGCCCGCGATCGGCTGATCGGGTGCATTCCAGCCGGTGGGGTTACCCGGTCGTGCAATTACCGATTCGAGAATTCGGAGGTTCTCGTTTTGAGATACCCCGATCGGGTGGTTGTCTTGACCTGAACGGCGGGACTGCGGGTTCCTACGACTTCGATATCTTTGGGCACCGCAGCAGGCCGAGCTCAGGGGGTTTGATCATGGCCGAACGCATTCCCGGCATTGATGTGGCGCGATATCAGGGGGAACCGGATTGGGGAGCGGTTCGCGGCGCCGGATACGTCTTCAGCTACATCAAGGCGACGGAAGGCGTCGGGTACGTGAGTCCGACGCTGGACGCCCAGCTGGCCGGGGCCCGCGGCGCGGGCATGGTCACCGGGCTCTACCACTTCGCCCGCCCGGACACGAATTCCCCGCAGCAGGACGCGGCCGATTTCGCCGGTCAGCTGGCGCGGCTGAACTCCAGCGCGGCCGGGAACCTGCCGCCGTGCCTGGACATCGAGACCGACGCGCCGAACCTCGGCGCCTGGGTGAAGGGCTTCATCGACGCCATCCGCGGGCACACCGGCCGCCACGAGGTCGTCGTGTACGCCTCGGCGTCCTGGTTCCAGGACAAGCTGGCCACCGACACCTGGGTGGACCCCGGGGTGTTCCTGTGGGTCGCGCACTACGGCCGCCCGCCGGGCGAACCGGGCTACCTGACCGACCGCGTGGTGATCCACCAGCACGCGTCCGACGGGCAGGTGCCGGGCATCGGCGGCAACACCGACCTGAACGTCTCGATGGTGCCGCTGGAGGTGCTCACCGGGGCGGGCGCGCCGCCGCCCCCGCCGCCGGCGCCGCCGGAGGAGACCTACGTGGTGCAGCCGGGCGACACGCTGTCCGAGATCGGCGCGAAGCTCGGTGTGGACTGGCGGGAGATCGCGCGGGTCAACGGGATCTCCAACCCGGACCTGATCTACGTCGGCCAGGTGCTGAAGATCCCGCGCTGACGGCGGCGTTTGCCAAACCGTTACTGCCGGGTACGTCGATGACCGGCTCCGCTGATCGGATCCCCACTACCGTCTTCGCGTGAACGTCGCGAGACGGAGGTGAACGCGATGGCGGGGATGGCGGAGCTGGTCCGCGGCCACTGGACGCGCGGTGAGCCGGGCCGGGACGCACCCTCAGAGCTCGTGGTCGCGCTCTACCGCTGGTGGGTCGTCGCGATGGCCTTCAAGATCGCGGGCGCGACCTGGGACATCTGCTGGCACTTCAAGTGGCTGCGCGACGACCTCGCGCCCCCGCACCTGATCAACACCGTCGGCACCGTGATCGTGGTGGGCCTGGTCGTCTTCCACACCTACACCGGGATCGGCGTCGACCGCGCCACGCTGCGCTGGATGCAGTGGGGGCTCGGCATCTTCCTGGTGGCCGCCCCGCTGGACGTGATCAACCACCGGGTCAACGGGCTGGACATCACCGCGTGGAGCCCGTCGCACGCGCTGCTCTACATCGGCACCGGGCTGATGAGCATCGGGCTGATCCGCGGCTGGGCGCAGCACGGTCGCGGCGACCGGTACTTCCACCCGATCACCTGCTTCCTGTGGTTCACGGTGCTGGACAACTTCCTGTTCCTGAACCAGCACCAGGAGTACGGCGTGCTCGGGCTGGCCGCGTGGGACCGCGGCACGCCTTACGCCGAGGACATCCTGCTGCAGTTCGCCGCCGACGACCTGGGGCGGCCGCTGGACCGGGTCGCCGTCGAGCACTTCACGCTGCCGGTGCCGGACTGGGTGTACCCGTCGTGGGCGGTGCTCACCGGGCTCGGCACGCTGCTGCTGGCGCGGCGGCTGGTCGGGAGCAGGTGGACCGCCACCACCATCGCCGCCGGTTACCTGGCGTTCCGCTGCGTGGCTTGGGGGCTGCTGGCCGCCGCCGACTTCCCGATCTCGACCGTGCCGTTCTTCCTGCTGGCCGGGGCGGTGGCGATCGACCTGTCGTTCCAGCTGGCGGCGCGGATCCGGCCGCTGGTCGGCGCGGTGGCCGTGACCGCGGTTTCCTACGCGGCGCTGTCGCTGCAGCAGACCTACCTGGCCGCGCCGCCGTCGGACTACTGGTCGGCGGTGTACGTGGTGGTGCTGTTCGCCGGGCTGTGGTGGTTCTTGCAGTTCCTGCTCGACACCGGGGTGTGGCAGCGGCTCGTCTCGCGGGGTCAGACGACGACCGGGGCGCGGGAGAGCACCACGCCCAGGCCGTAGGCCACGCCCATCACCGCGACCTCGGCGGCGGCCCAGGCGAGGAGCGCGGTGCGCTGGTGGCGGGCGATGCGGGGCAGCAGGCGGAAGCGCATCTGCGCCGCCACCGCGCCCAGCGCCACCAGGCAGATCGCCTTCGCCACGATGATCTGGCCGTAACCGGTGGTGACCAGGCCGAGCAGGCCGACGTTCGGCGTGATGAGCAGCGTCATCAGGCCGTTGAACAGGCCCGAGGCGCCGACCACGACGAACGCGATGGTGGCGAGCTTGGAGAACCGCGGCAGCGCTTCCGCCAGCAGCCCGCGCCGCGGCGCGACGAACACCGCGACCGCGGCCAGCCCGCCGGTCCACATCGCCGCACCGATCACGTGCAGCTCCATCGAGATCATGCTGAAGTCGTGGTACCGCCAGTCCGTGGCGTGGCCGGTCAGCGGGATCGGCAGCAGGCCCAGCAGGGCGACGATGGTGCGCAGCTCGGCGGGCACCGACTCGCCGAACCGGATGGCCAGCAGGCCCAGCACCGCGCACGCCAGACCGGCCCCGGCGCTGGCGAGCAGGCCCGGACCGGCCGGGACGTTCGCCACGTAGTCGACGATCAGCTGGAAGGTCACCGCGCGGTCCGGGCTCAGCTCCGCGGCCTGCAGGACCAGGGACACCAGGGCGGCGAGCATCCAGAGCAGCGCGGTGATCACGGTGGCGCGCCGGGCCAGCGCCATGATCGGTTCGGTCTGCTTCGGGCGGTCGAAGCCCAGCAGCTTCGGCAACATGCTCAGGCCGACCGTGGCCAGCGCGGCCAGGTCGAGCACGACCCGCGCGGCGGGCAGGCCGAAGCGCACCAGCGTCGGCGGGTCGGGCAGTCCGGGGATGGTGCCCACCGCGGTGTAAGCGGTGGTGATCAGGGTGGCCAGCAGGGCGCCGCCGACGAGGGCGAGCACCACGGCGGTCTTCGCGCCGGTGGCGCCGCGTTCTCCGGCGCCGCTGGGGCGATCCGGTTCCGCGGGTCGTTTCGACCGGGCAACGGCATCAGAATCGGCGGCCACGGATGCATCGTCTCACCCGGACGAGCGGTGAATCCGGAGCGGGCACCGAAGCCGATCACCGGTCGTGACCGAATTGTTTCGGTGCGCGAGTTCGCCGGTGCGGGGTGATGTTGGCGATGTGTAGTCTCGGTCACCGCCCGCGCGCTGAATAGTTGATCTTCGAATTGGGTGATTTCCCAGTTCGCGAGGTGTTTTCTCGGTTGGTCTCGATTAGCCGGGTTTGCCGGTCCGGCAATCCGCGCGGACGCCGGGCCCGGCCGGGTTGTGTTGCTGACAATGTCCTCAGCATCGTTGTTCTAGAGTCGACCACGTGTATCCGGCGGCCAGCGCAGAAGCGCACGCGGGGGGCGCGCCCGGCGCAGCTCGACCGTGCGCGGGCGAAGCGATTCCGGACCCCGCGCGGTTCTTTCCGCTCGATTCGTCGAGCCGTCGGCTTTCGTTCACCGGCTCGGTTCACGCTTATTCGACCGGTGTTTCACGGAGCGCTGCAATAGCGTTTCGCAGCGCATCGGCGAGTGCTCGGGTCAGGGTGGGCACGGAGATCCCCGGAGGTGCTCAGGGACGCGGACGGGAATCGCGTTTCGCCTGGTCAGCGACGGCCGTTGAGGCGTTCACCTGGCGCAGCGGCCCAGTGGCGCGCTCGGCGCCGCGAAGTGCGAGCCTGGAACGTCTCAGGGAAATTGGGGGTCCGACCCCGGATGTGAGTCGGGCCCGCGAAGCGCGAGATTGAGCGGTGTGGACGGACAGCGGAGGCGGGAACCGCCGGGGGCGGATCCCGACGCGGGCAGCAGGCCGGAGCGGCGGACGCCGCGAGGCTCGACAGCGGGACGTGACATGGGTCGCCGACTAGGGTGTTCGGTAGTCGAACGTTCCCGCAGCCTGCTGAAGAGGACTGACCCGGTCGTGCAGCTCCACCCGAACCCGACGACTGGGCGTGGTCCGCGATGACTGCGCTCGCGGTGTTGCTCGCTGCCCTGGGGGCCCTCGGGAACGCGGTCGGGGCGCGGATGCAGCACGCCGCGGTCCACGACACGATGGACGGCTCCGGCCTGGGCCTGCGGGTCCAGTCGAAGCTCGTCCGCAACCCGCGCTGGCTGGTCGGCCTCGCCTCGCTCGGCACCGGTGCGGTGCTGCACGCCTGCGCGCTCGGCCTCGCCCCGCTCAGCGTGGTCCAGCCGATCGGCGTGCTGGCCCTGCCGATCACCGTGCTGCTGAACGTCCGCCAGCAGGGCACCCGGGTCCGCGACCTGAGCCCCAACGTCCTGCTCGCGGTGACCGCGGCCACCGGCGGTGTCGCCGCGTTCGTCTTCCTCGCCGCCGGCAGCGCGACCGCCACCCCGGTGGCCGGGGACGTGCAGCTGCTGGCCACCCAGCTGGTCGCCGCCGCCGTGCTGGCGGTGGGCGTGCTGGCCGTGCTGACCCGGTCGAAGGTGCGCTGCATCCTCTTCGCCGCCGGGTGCGCCATCGCCTACGGGTACGTGTCGCTGCTGATGCGCGCCGTCGCGCAGCAGCTCGGCACCACCGACCTGCTGGACATCAACCCCCTTCCACTGCTCGGCATCGCCGTGGCGATGGTCGTGGGCGGCTGGCTGCTGCAGCACGGCTACGCCAGCGGCCCACCGGACCTCGTGGTGGCCTGCCTGACCGTGATCGACCCGATCGTCGCGGTCGGCCTGGGCATCGGCCTGCTCGGCGAGGCCGACCAGGTCAGCGCCTGGACCGCCACCGGTCAGGCCCTCTGCGCGGTGGTGGCCTGCATCGGGGTGTTCGCGCTCGCGCGCTACCACCCCGACACCCAGGAGCGGCGCGTGCCCGCTCCGGTGACCGGCAGCAGTGATCTTGCCGGACCGAGTTCGACAGATCGTCCTGACGGGAGTTCCTCTTGACTTCGCAACCGCACAGCCGACCGCTGCGGATCGTGGTCGGTGCGACCACCTACCCGCCCCACGTGAACGGCGCGGCGAACTTCGGGCACCGGTTGGCGACCGGGCTGTCCGCCCGCGGCCACGACGTGCACGTCGTCTGCCACTCGTCCGACCGCACCGAGCACATCGAGGTCGAGGACGGCGTGACGGTGCACCGGGTGCCCTCCTACGGCTCGCCGTTCCACCCGTCGATCCGCGGCATCATGCCGTGGCAGGCCCGCCGCGCCGACCAGCTGCTGGCCGACATCCAGCCCGACGTCGTGCACGTGCAGTCGCACTTCTTCATCTGCCGCGGGCTGATCAACTCGGCCCGGCAGCGCGAGCTCCCGCTGGTGGCCACCAACCACTTCATGCCGGAGAACATCTTCGGCTACATCAAGGTCCCGCAGGCGCTGCAGGACGCGGCCGGTCGCCTGCTGTGGCGCAACCTGGTCAAGCACTACAGCAAGGCGCAGCTGGTCACCGCGCCGACCCCCCGCGCCGTCCAGCTGCTGCAGGACAACGGGTTCACCGACGTGGCGCTCCCGGTCTCCTGCGGGATCGACGTCGAGCGGTACCGGCGGCCCGCCGAGCGCTACCGCGCGCAGAACCCGGACCCGGAGACCCGGACCGTGCTCTTCGTCGGACGCCTCGACGAGGAGAAGCACATCGACGACCTGCTCCGCGCGATGTCGCTGCTGCGCACCAAGGCCCCGACCCGGCTGGAGATCGTGGGCAACGGCAGCCGCCGCGCCGCCTTCGAGCAGCTCGCCGCCGAGCTCGGGATCGCCGACCAGGTGCACTTCCACGGCTACCTCAGCGAGGAGGAGCTGCTGGCGGCCTACGCCCGCGCCGACCTGTTCTGCATGCCCAGCATCGCCGAGCTGCAGAGCTTGGCCACCATGGAGGCCATGTCGGCGGGCACCCCGGTCGTGCTGGCCAACGCCATGGCGCTGCCGCACCTCGTGCAGCCGGGCCAGAACGGCTGGCTCTACCCGCCGCGCGACGTGCACGCGCTGGCCCGGGCCATCGACGACGTGCTGGTCGACCGCGCCACGATCGACCGGATGGGCCGGGCCAGCGAGCGGTTGGTCTCCCGGCACGACATCGACGAGATCCTCGGCCGGTTCGAGTCGATCTACCACCACGTGATCGACCCGGAGGGCGCTGTGGAGCTCGACGAGATCCGCACCGAGCTGGCGAGCTGAGCCGCCGTGGTCACCCCGGAACTCCACCCCGCCGAGCGGGTGGCGCGGATCAGCGGCGCTGACGTGCACTACTGGACCTACCGCGACGACCTCGCCGCCGGTGCCGATGCGCAGGACGGAGCGGTCGGCGCCGACACGGTGCTGATGGTGCACGGGCTGCGCGGTACGCACCACGGCTTGGAGCTCATCGCCGCAGGCCTGCCCGACCACCGCGTGGTCATCCCGGACCTGCCCGGGTTCGGGGACTCCGGGCCGATGACCGGGCAGCGCCACGACGTGGCCGGTTACGCGAAGGTGATCACCGAGCTGATCGAGCAGGTCGGCGGCCAGCGGCCGGTCGTGCTGCTCGGGCACTCGTTCGGCTCGATCATCGCGGCCCGGGTGGCCGCCACCGCGCCCGAGCTCGTCCGCAGGCTGGTGCTGGTCAACCCGATCGCCACCCCGGCGCTGCGCGGGCCGCGCGTGCTGCTGTCCGGGTTGACCTCCGCCTACTACACGCTGGGCAAGCGGTTGCCGCTCCGGGCCGGGCACTCGCTGCTGAGCAATCGCTGGGTGGTGCTGGCGGCGAGCCGGGCGATGACGCGCACCAAGGACAAGCAGCTGCGCGAGTTCATCGACGCCAACCACCTGCGCCACTTCAGCCGCTTCCACAGCCCCGCCCTGGTCAGCGAGACCTTCGACGCGTCGACGGCGCACACCGTCACCGAGCACGCCGACGACATCCACCTGCCGACGCTGCTCATCGCCGGGGAGTCCGACGAGATCGCACCGCTGGCGGGCCAGCGGGCCCTGGCCGCCCGGATGTCCGACGCCGAGCTCGTGGTGATCCCGGGCGTCGGGCACCTGGTGCACTACGAAACACCGGGTCCGGCGGCCGAAGCGATCCAGCGCTTCCTGGGAACGCCATGAGCGACGCGGGCAGGGGACGGGCAGCAGGCACCGCCGAGCGGCGTGCCGACGAGGCCGGGACGATGAACATTGTGGTCGACGCGCGTTGGACGCGCACCGATCAGCACGACGGGATCAGCCGCTACGGGGCGAGCCTGATCGAAGCATTGCACCACCTCCATCCGGTGACGATGTTGATCCACGACGAGCGGCAGCTGCGGTTGCTGCCGGAGGGTGTTCCGCACCTGAAGGTCAACAGCCCGTTCTCGCCGCGCGAGCTGTGGCTCTCGCGCACGCTGAACCGGCTCGGCGCGGACGTGGTGTTCAGCCCGCTGCAGGTGATCGGGGGGTTCCGCCGCAAGTACCGGCTGGTCCTCACGCTGCACGACCTGATCTACTACCGGCACCCGGAGCCGCCGGGGTTCCTGCCGCTGCCGGTCCGCATCGCGTGGCGGCTGTACCACAAGGCGTTCTGGCCGCAGCGCGTCATGCTGAACCGGGCCGACGCGGTGGTCACGGTCAGCGAGACGACGCGGAAGCTCATCGCCGAGCACCGGCTCACCCGGCGCCCGGTCACGGTCGTCCACAATGCACCGTCACCGCTGCCGGAGGGCGACGGGCCGGACGCGGCCGGAGCGGCCGAGGGCGGCCCTCGGGAACTTGTGTACATGGGTTCGTTCATGCCGTACAAGAACGTGGAAACCCTGATCTCGGGCATGGCTCTCCTTCCCGGGTACCGGCTGCACCTGGTCAGCCGGATCGCGCCGCAGCGGGAAGCGGAGCTGCGGGCGCAGCTGCCGCCGGGCGCGGACGTGGTCTTCTGGCGGGGTATCGGGGAGAGCGACTACCAGCGGCTGCTCGGTCGGGCCAGCGCGCTGGTCACCGCTTCTCGGGACGAGGGGTTCGGACTGCCGATCATCGAGGCGATGAACGCGGGGACGCCGGTGGTCTGCAGCGACCTGGAGATCTTCCACGAGGTCACCGGTGGCCACGCGGAGTTCTTCGACCCGGGGTCGTCGAAGGACTTCGCCGCTGCGGTGCGCCGGGTGGAGGACGACCGGGTGCGCGCGGACCTGGTGGCCGCCGCTCGCGGTCAGGCGGCGGAGTTCACCTGGAACAACTCCGCCCGACGGCTGCTCGAGCTGATGCGGGACCTGGTCCGCTGAGCGACTGCGTGAGTGGTTCCCGAGCTGCGGTGCTGGCTCGCGGCGAGGCATCGGGGTTGCCCGGCCAGGAGGGTCTCGCACCGCGTCCTGAACCGCTCCCTCAGTGCGACCAGACCTTGATGGCGCGGACCACGAACGTCGACTGCGGTGCCTGCGCCCCGGGTGGGTAGGTCGCGAAGTCGGCCTCGGTGTCGCAGTGCGGGTCCTGGTACGCGGTGACCTGGTGGCCCGTGTTGTTCACAAAGGACAGTGCCTCGCCCGGGTGCTCCAGCGCGACGCAACGCTCCATCTCGAAGGTGGAGTTGTGGATGCTGACGTCGTGCCGCTCCCCGGCGTGGTTCTGCTCGGTCCACACGCAGAAGTTGCCGTCCGGGCACGGGTTTTCCGGTGGCGCGGCGGCGTGCGCGTGGTTGGCGCCGAGCAGCACGGCGGCCACCGCCAGCAGTGCGGCGAGGACCGCCCGCAGGCCCCAGGGCGAGCGCGCGCCGAGCCGGTTCGGGGCGGTGGTGCTGAACGAAGACATGCGAAAATCCTTCCTTGCTGGGAAAATCAGGAGATTGCGGCCGGATTCGGCCTGCTGGGAACAAGATTCCCGAAGTCCGGATCGGAATGCCAGCAGATAAGCTGGATACACCCCGACCGGGTGGACTTCGCCGCCTGGCGAGCCCGGCGGCGGGCCCTGCGGGTTCCGCGCCCGGGGCCGACAATCGGGCGATGAGCGATCCCGCCGAGTCGGGCCCGTGGGTGCTGCGGATCGGGCACGAGGAGCTGGTGGTCCGGCAGCGCTACGAAGTGGTCGGCATCGTCAACGACTTCCTCATCGCGCTCTGGTTCATCATCGGCAGCCTGCTGTTCTTCCACGACTCCACCGCGACCGCCGGGACGTGGCTGTTCCTGCTCGGCAGCTGCGAGCTGGCGATCCGCCCGGTGATCCGGCTGAGCCGGTTCGTGCACCTGCGGCGGCTGCGCCCGCCGGGGCTGCGGGGCTCCGACCAGGACTTCTGAGCGAGCGGCGGCCCCCGGGCGGGGCTCTCGGCGCGAACGGGTCCGGAATCAGAGGTAGCACGCGCTGACGAAACCGCTGACCGAGGTGCGCCGATTCGTGATTTCGAACCATTCGGAATTGTTCGACCCGTCCGCGCAGCGAATGGTTTCCCCGGGTGCCGAGCCGCGGACCGAGACGCGGTCGCCGGGGGCTCCGGATCCGCGCGCGGCGGCGGCCGTGCTGGGTGCCGAGCGGATCAGCACACCGGGCTCCGCGAAGTCCCTGACCTGCGTCTGATCAGCGGTCTTGGCCAGCGCGTCCTTGATACCGGCGGCGATCGTGCCCAGGTGCGCGCCCAGCCCGGACAGCGGCAGGGCGGCGGCGAAGAACGCGCTCAGCAGCGCATTGCGAATGGCGGTGCGCATCGTGTCCCCCCACTGCGCCAGCCGGATCGCCCCATTTCCCCCTGCTTTTGCGGGGGCGATCTTTTTTCGGCGGGTGCACCTCCATTTTATGGAGAATTCCGGGGGCCCGGCAGTATCCGATTGGGTAGAGCGAATTCGTGCGCGGCGGTCGGACGGCCGGTGACGGTCCGCGACGGCGTCAGGCCGCCGCGCACCACATGTGGGGGAGCCGCGGTGCGCGCTCGACGCGGTGCGTGCCGGAAACGGCGGAGGCCCCGGGACTGCTCGTCCCGGGGCCTCGCAGGGATGTGCGTCAGCCGAGCCGCGAGCCGATCCCGGTCAGCGACCGGACCTCCATCTCCGCCCGGCGCTCCTCGTCCACCTCGTCGCGGCGGCCCAGGAAGGTGCCGATGATGCCGCAGATGAACGAGATCGGGATGGACACGATGCCCGGGTTCTTCAGCGGGAAGAACGCGAAGTCCACGCTCGGCAGGATCGAGTCCGACGCCCCGGAGACCACCGGGGAGAAGATCACCAGCAGCAGGCAGGAGCCCAGGCCGCCGTAGATGCCCCACAGCGTGCCCGTGGTGTTGAACCGCTTCCAGAACAGCGAGTACAGCAGCGTGGACAGGTTCGCCGAGGCGGCGAAGGCGAACGCCAGGCCGACCAGGAACGCGATGTTCTGGCCGTTGACCAGGATGCCGCCCAGGATCGACGCCCCGCCGATCACCAGCGCGGTCACCCGGGCCACCTTCACCACGTCGTCGGAGTCGACGTCGCCGCGGCGGATCACGTTGGCGTAGATGTCGTGCGCGAACGACGCCGAGGCGGTCAGCGTCAGCCCGGCCACCACGGCCAGGATGGTGGCGAAGGCGACCGCGGCGACGATGCCCAGCAGCACGGTGCCGCCGATGCGGTAGGCCAGCAGCGGCGCCGCCGAGTTCTCCGCACCCGGCGCGGACTGGATGGCCTCGGTGCCCACCAGCGCGGCCGCGCCGTAGCCGATGATCAGCGTGCAGATGTAGAACGCCGCGACCACCCAGATCGCCCACGCCACCGAGCGGCGCGCCTCGCGGGCGTTGGGCACGGTGTAGAACCGCATCAGCACGTGGGGCAGACCGCCGACGCCCAGCACCAGCGCCAACGACAGCGACACGAAGTCCAGCTGGGTCAGCTCCGACTTCCCGTACTGCACGCCCGGGGCGAAGATCTCCCGGCCGTGCGGGTTGTTCTCCGCGGCCCGCAGCAGCAGGTCGGTCATGCTGTAGCCGAACTTGCCGAGCAGGAAGATCGTGATCAGCGCCACGCACAGCAGCAGCATCGCGGCCTTGATGATCTGCACCCAGGTGGTGCCCTTCATGCCGCCGACCAGCACGTAGACCATCATCACCAGGCCGACCACGGCGATCACCAGCGCCTGGCCGAACCCGCTGTGCACGTCCAGCAGCAGGGCGACCAGACCGCCCGCACCGGCCATCTGGGCGATCATGTAGATGATCGTGATGGCCAGCGTGGAGGCGGCCGCCGCCGCGCGCACCGGGCGCTGCCGCATCCGGAAGCTGAGCACGTCGCCCATGGTGAAGCGGCCGGTGTTGCGCATCCGCTCGGCCACCAGCAGCAGGTTGATCAGCCAGGCGACCAGGAAGCCGATGGAGTACAGGAAGCCGTCGTAGCCGTAGACCGCGATGGCCCCGGCGATGCCCAGGAAGGACGCCGCCGACAGGTAGTCGCCGGACAGCGCGATGCCGTTCTGCGCACCGCTGAACGAGCTGCCCGCGACGAAGTAGTCGCTGGAGCTGCCGCGGCTGCTCACCCGGTACACGATGAACAGCGTGACCAGCACGAACGCCGCGAAGACGGCGGTGTTGATGATCGAGTTGTCGGCGGGGATCAGCTGCTGGTCGTTCATCGCTGGAGCTCTCCCGCGTCCTGTCGGATCTCGTCGACCTTCGGGTCGATGCGGCGGCGGGCGAACCGCAGGTAGAGCGTGGTCAGCCCGACCGTGGTGACGAACTGGGCGACGCCCAGGACCAGGCCCACGTTGACCTCGCCGATCAGCGGGCGGGCCATGAATTCCCGGGCGTAGGCGGCGACCGCCACGTAGCCGATGTACCAGATCAGGAAAAACGCGGTCGCCGGGAAAACGAACCATTTCAGCCGCCGGCGCAGCGAGCGGAATTCCTCGCTCTGCTCGATAGCGGTGAAATCGAGGCGTTCCGGGGTGGCGCGAACCGCGCTCTTGTCGATTCCGCCGAAGGCCGACCGCGGATTTCCGGGCTGGTCACCTGGGCTGCCGCGCAGCGCGGATTGCGTTGCGTTGCTCATGCATCCTTCCTGGGACTTCGCGGTGGGCCCGCCGGGCGCGCGCGGGCCGGCGGAGGCGGGGAATTCTAACCACTTCCCGCGCCGGATCAACAGTGTGGTGATCACCACGCGGGCCGTTGATTTCCAGGGTCTCAGGTGCCGTTCGGCGGCCGTCGGCGGGTTCCCCGCGAATCGTGGTTACTGTCTGGTACTGCCAGGTCAGCGGCCCGATATGCCTGGTTGCCGAGGATCGACCTGGCCTTTCGCCCCGGATCCGGCGGAGAGATCCGCCCCGCGTTGGGCTGAACGAGTGAAATCGGTGGCGGTTCTTCGCCGACTTCGACCACTCGGCGTGACATGGCCTGTTTGGCGTAGTCGAATGGGAAAAAGCCCCGGTGCTATCCCGTCACCAGGGGCTTATAGTGCTTGGGCACCGAAAGACAGCGGCTCAACGGGAAAGGTAACGGTTCGGTACCGGTGTCGCGAATGCGCCGGCCGGAGATGCTAATGGTGACGCTGAGTGCCACCGGAGTCCCATCGGTACAGCGCAGTACCGCATGGTGTTTCCTGTCGCCCGGAGCCCCCCGACCGCAGCTGGATTTCGCCCCCGACCGCCCAGACGACGATTGCGGGACCGCACGCATGCGCCGTTCGCCCACCCATTGTTCGCCCGAGAGGCTCCGTACCGCGACTGACCAGCGCGGAGTCCCGAGCTCGACGCCAGGAGGGCGCCCGTGAGCGAGGGGAGGTTCGGGCGTCTGCGCAGCGCCGTGGTCCAGTGGCGCAACTGGTCCCTGCCGGTCAAGCTCGGCGCCGTCGTCCTGGTCCCGGTCATCTTCGCGATCACGCTCGGCATCGGGCAGATCCGCTGGCAGGTCGACCGGGCCGCGGAGTTCGGCCGCGTCGCGGAAGTGCTCGACGCGGTGGACCGGATCGAGCCGCTGGTCGACGGTTTGCAGCGGGAGCGCAACAGCGCCGTCGAGTTCCTGGTCGGTGACGGCGACATCGGTGCCCTCGAGCGGGAGATCGCCGTGGTGCACCGGTCGGCCGACGAGCTCGGCGGGCTCGTCGCCTCGTCCGAGGACTTCGGGCCGATCGTCGCCGACCGCTACCGGGAGCTCCGGCCGAAGCTCGACGGGCTCGCCGGTCTGCGCCAGCAGGTGCAGAACCACCAGCTGCGGGCGGACCAGGCCATCGGCGCCTACAGCGACGTGATCAGCTCGGTGATGTCGCTGAACCGCGCGCTGACCGGCAGCGTCGCCGACCGGAGCCTGTCCAGCACGGCGTTCGCGATGCAGGACATGCTGGCCCTGATCGAAGAGGTCCGGCTGCAGCAGGTGTGGGTGCTGACCGGTCTGAGCGAGGGCAGCCTCTCCACGCAGGCGCTGAGCAGCCTGCAGGGTTCGCACGCCCGGCTGCTCGGCAAGATCGCCGACGCCCGCGCCACGGTCGGCGAGCGCTGGGTGAAGCGGTTGGACGACACGCTGGTCACCCCGCCGATCGTGGAACGCAACCGGATGGTGGCCCTGCTGCTGAAGGAGAGCACCGACAACATCTACAGCGGCGGCTACTCGGTCACGCGGGACGAGTGGAACCGCGGCAGCGACGCATCGGTCCAGACGATCAACGGCGGTCGCGACGAGCTCGCCGGCGAGGTGCGGTCGATCGCGGCGCAGCTGGAGGACGAGGCCAGCGACACCGCGGGCTGGGACTCGGTGCTGCTGCTGTCGGCGCTGATCGTCGCCGCCGCGATCATCATCATGATCGCCCGCCAGCTGCTCAGCTCGCTGAGCGAACTGCGCGACAGCGCGCTCGACGCCGCCGACTACGAGCTGCCCGCGGCGGTCGAGGCGATCCGGCGGGGCAAGCGGGCCGACGCCGCGGTCAGCCCGGTCCCGGTGGACACCACCGACGAGGTCGGGCAGGTGGCCCGCGCCTTCGACGAGGTGAACGAGCAGGCGCTGCGGCTCGCGGTCGAGCAGGCCGACCTGCGGCGCGGCTACAACGACATGTTCGTCAGCGTGTCCCGGCGCAGCCAGAGCCTGCTGGAGCGGCAGCTGCGGCTGTTCGAGGAGCTGGAGCAGGACGAGGAGGACCCGGACCAGCTCGCCCGGTTGTTCCAGCTGGACCACCTGGCCACCCGGATGCGCCGCAACAACGAGAACCTGATGGTGCTCTCCGGCCAGGACCTGGCGCGGCGCTTCACCCAGCCCACCGACCTGGCCGACGTGCTGCGGGCCGCGGTCTCCGAGATCGAGCAGTACCCGCGCGTGGTGGTGCAGCCGCCGCCCGCGGTGAAGCTGCGCGGCCACACCGCCAGCGACCTGGTGCGCCTGGTGGCCGAGCTGCTGGACAACGCGGCCAACTTCTCCGCCCCGGACACCACGGTGACGGTGTCCAGCTACCAGGCCGGGGACGGCACGGTGGTGCTCGACGTCCTCGACCAGGGCATCGGCATGGGCGAGGCGGAGCTGGCGCGGGCCAACGAGCGCCTGGCCACGGTCGACGAGGACGACCTCGCCACCTCCCGGCGGATGGGGCTGTTCGTGGCCGGTCGCCTGGCGGTGCGGCACGGCGTCGGCGTCGAGCTGCACGGCGGCCCGGACGTGGAGGGCGTCCGCGCGACCGTCATGATCCCGGCCGAGCACGTGGTGTCGGTCGAGTCCGGGCCGGTGCTGCCCGCCGCACCGCAGCCCAGCCGCCGCAACGGCCACGCGCACACCGAGCTGCCGACGTCCGGTGAGCTGCCGCGCCGGACCCCGGCGGAGAAGTCGCCCTGGCAGGAGCCGGGGTCGTCGAGCCTGTTCGAGTCGCACACCCCGGAACCGGAGGAATCGCCGACGGCGCACCTGTTCGACGCGCCGCTGGACATCCCGCAGCAACCGCGGGCGATTCCCGGCGAATTCGACTGGCCAGGCGTCGAACCGCCCGCCGAACGGCCGGAGGAGGAGTCGCCCATCTTCGAGGAAGTCTCCACCCAGTGGTTCCAACCAGCGAGTGAGAACCCGTACCTGAAGGCGCAGTCCGACACCGGCGAGTTCAGCTGGCCCGGCGCGGAGGACGAGGCGGACGGATTCCCCCGGGAACCGGAACCGCCGGCCGCGCAACCGGAAGCCCCGCCGCTCACCGACGCCGGGCTGCCGCGCCGCACACCGCGCGGCGCGACCGAACCGGAGGCCAAGCCGTCCCGGAGCGCGGAGGACATCAGCCGCCAGCTGGCCCAGAACGGGGTGCAGTTCGGCGGATCCACCGACTCCCGGCTCAACCCGGTCGAACCGGCGTCGGAACCCGAGCCGTGGACGTCGCACGACCCCGGGGCCGACAGCGCGTGGAACTTCGCCGCCGACAAGGCGCGCGAGGCGGCCGAGGCCGCAGCCAACCCGCAGCCCAGCTCGTTCACGCAGGCCGGGCTGCCGCGCCGCACCCCGAAGGCGCACCTGGTTCCGGGTAGCGTGGCGAATTCCGAGCCGACCAGCACCGGGACGTTCCAGCGCGACGCGGACAAGCTCCGCGGTCGGCTGGCCGACTTCCAGAGCGGTGTCAGCCGTGGTCGGCACCGAGCAACCGACGAGGATTGACATGGTGTCCGCAGCGCGAAGGCGTGATCACCTCGGCGACGAACAGGAGGTTGCATGACTGCTCAGATGATTTCCCGCAGGTTCGGCTGGCTGATCACCGACTTCACCGAGCGCGTGGCCGGTGTGGCGCACGCGATCGTGGTCTCCGCCGATGGACTGGTGCTGACCGCTTCGGCGACGCTGCCCCGGGACCGGGCCGACCAGCTGGCGGCCGTCGCGTCGGGTCTGCTGAGCCTCACGCAGGGTTCGGCGAAGTGCTTCGAGGCCGGTCGTGTCGTCCAGACCATCGTGGAGATGGAGCGCGGCACGCTGCTGCAGATGGGCATCAGCGACGGTTCCTGCCTGACCGTGCTCGCCGCCCCGCAGTGCGACATGGGGCTGATCGCCTACGAGATGACCATGCTCGTGGAGCGCGTCGGGCAGATGCTGACCCCGGAGATCCGCTCGCAGCTGCAGGGCTCGACCGGCGCACTCGTGTGAGGATGCGATGAGCAGGAGATCGGAGTACCCGGCGCGGGGGCGAAGACGCGACAGCAGCGGGGACAACGGCTTCGCCGACGTCGTCAACGGGTTCACCTTCGGCAGCGGCAAGCGCAAGCGCAAGGGGCGCGACGAGGCCGAGCGGTACGATGACCCGCGGGACGAGCGGTACGAGGCCCCCGAGGAGTCCTACGTGGACGACCCGGTGGAGGAGCCCGCTGCGCCGGCCGCGTCGAGCATCCGCTCCTACACCTGGACCGGTGGGCGCACCCGGTCCACCCACAATTTGGAACTGGAGACCCTCGTTTCGGTCGGAGAGGGCTACCGGCCGGGCACTGCGGTGCGGCTGGAGCACCAGTCGATCGCCGAGCTGTGCCAGCAACCCCGGTCGGTCGCGGAAGTCGGGGCGCTGTTGTCGGTGCCGATCGGGGTGGCCCGCGTGCTGCTGGCGGACATGGCCGAACTGGGGTTGATCACCGTGCACCAGACGGTGAGCGAAAGCGGTAGCGCACCACACATGGTGTTGATGGAAAGGGTTTTGAGTGGACTCCGTCGGCTATAGCGCGCCCCGGCCCGGCTCCCCGCCGCAGCCCGCGAATCGCGCCGGCACCACGTCGACCTCGGCGAAGATCGTGGTGGCCGGTGGTTTCGGCGTCGGCAAGACGACCTTTGTCGGTTCGGTGTCGGAGATCGTGCCGCTGACCACCGAGGCGGTGATGACCGAGGCGAGCCGCGGCGTGGACGACCTGGGCGCGACGCCGAACAAGGCGACCACCACGGTGGCGATGGACTTCGGCCGCATCACGCTGGCCTCCGACCTGATCCTGTACCTGTTCGGCACCCCGGGCCAGCAGCGGTTCTGGTTCATGTGGGACGACCTGGTGAAGGGCGCGATCGGCGCGGTCGTGCTGGTGGACACCCGGCGGCTGGCCGACTCGTTCTCGGCGATCGACTTCTTCGAGGACCGCGGGCTGCCCTACCTGGTCGGGGTGAACCTCTTCGACGGGAAGATGCTGCACTCCATCGACCAGGTCCGCGAGGCGATGGCGATCGGCCCGGACGTGCCGATCGGCCCGTGCGACGCCCGGGACCGCGAATCCACCAAGCGCACGCTGATCGCGCTGGTGGAGCACGCGATGCGCCACTGGACTTCGCGCCAGATGGGCTGATCTGCGCGCTGCGACGAGAACGGCCTGCGCACTCCGGTGCGCAGGCCGTTTCGCGTGTCCGGGGTCGTGAGTGCACAAGGGTGTTGCGCACTCACGATCAGGGCTTTCGGGCCACCCCGCCGAGGAGGTTGTGGGCTTCGGCGCTGGGTTCGCGCAGGCGGGGGCCGTCGGGCCACCAGTCGAAGAGGTAGGCCAAGCCCGGTTCGACCATCTCCAGGTCGCGGAAGAGGGCGGCGATCTCCTCCCGGCGGCGGTAGTAGCAGCTGCCCATCATCTCGTTGAAGCGCGCCTGGGACTCCACCGCGAGCTTCGCGTGGGCGCTGCCGTCGTCCGGGTTGTACAGGTGCGAGATCGCGACGTAGGAGCCCGGGGCCAGCGCGTCGACGTAGGTCTGCATGAGCTGCTGCGGGTCTTCCTCGTCGGTGACGTGGTGCAGCGTGTTGCACTGGATCAGCGCGACCGGGCGGGTCAGGTCCAGGTGCTTGGTGACCAGCGGGTCGCTCAGGATCGCCGCCGGGTCGCGGAGGTCGCCCATCACGAAGTGGGTGTACTCGTTCTCCTCCAGCAGCGCGCGGCCGTGCGCGGCCACCGACGGGTCGTTGTCCACGTAGACGACCTTGGCCTCGGCGTTGAGCCGCTGCGCCGCCTGGTGGGTGTTCTCCGCGGTGGGCAGGCCGGATCCCAGGTCGAGGAACTGGTCGATCTCGGCGCTGCCGGCCAGGAAGCGGACCACCCGGATCAGCCAGGCCCGGCACAGCCGACCGACCTCGATGGCCTCCGGGGCGATCTGCTGGATCTGCCGGAGGACCTGGCGGTCCACCTCGAAGTTGTCCTTGCCGCCGACGAATGCGTCGTAGACCCGCGCGATGCTGGGCTTGGTGGTGTCGATCTGCGGCCGGTCAACATCTGCCATGGCGTGGTCCGCTCGGTCCGGGGGAAACGATCTAGCTCAGGGTATGTCCCGGGGTTGATCGGGTAAACACCCGTTACCGCTCGGCTTCGGTGATCTGCACGGCGTGCTCGGCGGCATCGGGCTCGGCGAAGGCCAGCAAGCGGCGGCCTTCCTGCGCGATCGCCTCCTCGTCCGCGCTGGACAGCGCCTGGTAAGCGGTGACGTCCAGCGTTCCGACGTCCCGCTTTCGGGTGATCTGCCAGGTGCCGTGCAGGAAGCCGTCCACCAGGACCGTGCCGGGCAGCACCGCGTTCTTCGCGCTGAACAACCGCTTCCGGTCCTCCGCGGACATCACGCGGGATCGGTCCTGGTGGGAGAGCAGGATGTTGTCGAACGGCGGGAGGAAGCGCGGCGGGCTCGGCAGGTCCGGGTCCGGCAGCGGGGCGTCCGGCAGGTCGAGCAGTTCGCGCCCGTTCTCGTCGCGGAAGCTGCGCAGGTCCATCTCGCGCACGACCTCCTTGAGCCCGCGCAGCCCCGACCAGGTCTGCATGTCCGCGACGGTGGCCGGGCCGAACGCGGCGAGGTAGCGGCGCAGCACGTCGCCCGGCGACGGTTCGGTGGCGAGCGGGCGGTCGAGCCAGGTCTCGGCTGTCGCGTAGACCGGTTGGCCGCTGCGGCCCCAGATCGCGCGCGGTGGGATCTGCACCAGCGGCAGCAGGTTCCGCACTGCGAAGGCCAGCGCCGCCGGGGACCGGTCGGGCCACCGCTCGGCGAGCAGCGGGCGCAGTTGGGCCGCGGTGCGGGGCTGCTCGTCCAGGAGCTTCCGGCCGAAGGCGGTGAGCTCGTCCTGGTCGAGGCCGGTGAGCTCGTCGCGGTGCTGGGTGTTGCTGAGCACGGTCCGGGTCAGGAACGGCTGCATCAACGGCCGCAGCAGCAAGCAGTCCTCGGCGGAGACGAGGTGCACCGTGCCGCGCATCAGCACGATGCGGACCGCGCTGCGGTCCAGCAGCCGGTCGGCCAGGTCGTCCGGGCGGAAGGTGGCGAGCCGCGTCCACAGCCCGAAGTACGGCGGGAACGGCGCCTGCGCCTGCATCCCGACCAGGTGCTCCACCGCCTCCAGCGCGGACATCTCCGATCGGCGCAGCAGGAGCTGGCGGTGCAGCGTCGCGCGGTTGAGCTGGCGCTGGGTCAGGACGGTCACCAGTCCGCCTCTCCGGGATTCACAGTGGTGACTGCGCCCGAGAGGGATCTCGCGTTTCGCGGTTTCTTGTGGCTGGGTTGCATCACGGTCCCCTGAGGTGCGGTTGAGCAGGACTCGACACAGGGCGTCGTCGGTCCTTTGCCGTCTTCGAGACAGTACGTGCGCGCACCGACGTGCGGCGGTGGCAGACTTGCCGCGATGAGCGGAGCGGTACTGGTCCTCGGGGGCCGCAGTGAGATCGGCGTGGCGGTGGCGGAGCGCCTCGTCAAGCAGGGGCGCGGCAAGGTGGTGCTGGCGGCGCGGCGGTCCGCGGACCTCGACGCCGAGGAGGCGCTGCTCCGCCAGGTGGGCGCGACCGACGTGGTGCGGGCGGAGTTCGACGCGGACGACGTGAGCAGCCACGCCGAGCTGCTGCGCGGCATCGTCGACGAGCACGGCCCGATCGACGTGGCGGTGACCGCCTTCGGGCTGCTCGGCGACCAAGCGCGCGCGGAGCGCGATGCGGCGCACGCGATCGAGATCGTGCACACCGACTACGTCGCGCACATCAGCGTGCTGACGCACCTGGCGAACCTGCTGCGGGAGCAGGGGAGCGGCCGGATCGTGGTGTTCTCCTCGGTGGCCGGGGTGCGGGTGCGCCGCGCGAACTACGTGTACGGGTCGGCGAAGGCCGGGCTCGACGGGTTCGCCAACGGGTTGTCGGACGCGCTGGTCGGCAGCGGTGTGGAGCTGCTGATCGTGCGGCCGGGCTTCGTCATCGGGCGGATGACCAAGGGCATGAGCCCGGCCCCGTGGTCCAGCACGCCCGACCAGGTCGCGGACGCGACCGTCGCGGCGCTGCGGCGAGGCCGCCGCGTGGTGTGGGTGCCGCCGATCCTGCGCTGGGTGTTCGCGGCGATGCGCCTGGTCCCGCAGCCCATCTGGCGCCGCATGCCCCGCTAGTCGCGACCGGGGTGCCGCGATTTCAATGGAAATCGGAGGTCTGATTTCCATTGAAATCGCGGAAGGTTCGCCGCAGGGCGGACGAGCTGTCCACACCTCCGGCGTGTCGGGCGTTCGATGCGACGGAGGACGCACAGTTTCAATTGAAACTCGCGGATTCCACGCGGCACGGACCGCGGTTTCAATTGAAACTGCGGTCAGGTCAGGTCGTGGGCGTCGACGGCGAGGTGGTCGCGGAGGGCGGTGGTTCCGGTCTGGGTGAGGCGGACCGCGCGGCCGGTTCCGATGCGCTTGATCCAGCCGTTGGCGAGGAAGCTGCGCAGCAGGTGCGCGCCCGCAGAGCCAGCCAGGTGGGAGCGGCGCTCGGTCCAGTCCAGGCAGGCGCGCGCCAGCGGGCGCCGGGTGCTGCGGAGGTCCGATTCGGCGATGCCCAGGCCGTCGGTCAGCCAGGTGAGGCCGGTGTCGGTGATGGCGAACCCGTCGGTCTGGTCGAGCAGTCCGGCCGCGGTCATGCCGTCGGTGATCGCCACGCCGAGGCGGCCCGCGAGATGGTCGTAGCAGGTGCGGCCGCGGGCCAGCGCCACCGAGGCGCTGACCGTGCGGAGCCCGGTCACCGGGCGCTGGGGCGGGCCCAGGTGGCTGATGAACGCTTCGAGGAGGTCGGCCGCCTGCTCGTTCGCCAGCTGCACGTAGCGGTGCCGCCCCTGGCGGCGCTCGGCGAGCAGGCCGCCCTCGACCAGCCGGTTCAGGTGTTCGCTGGCCGTCGAGGCCGCGACGCCCGCGTGCCCGGCGAGTTCGGTCGCCGTCCACGCCCGCCCGTCCAGCAGCAGTACCGCCTCTCCGCGATTCACAGTGGTGGTTGCGTTGGGGATTGATCTCGCGTTTCGCGGTTTCCGGTGGCTGGGTTGCATCACGGTCCCCTGAGGTGCGGTTGAGCAGGACTCGACACGAGGGGGTGTCGTAGTCATTCTGCGTCGAGGACACTTCGGTGGGTGCCGAAGCGTTGTGGTTCTACCGTGGCGGCATGTCGGGAGAATTCCACGCACTTCACCGGGCTGAGGCGCCGTTGCTGCTGCCGAACGCTTGGGACTTCGCGTCCGCCGCAGCGCTCGTTGCGGAGGGTTTCGCCGCGATCGGGACGACCAGTCTCGGGGTGGCTGCCGCGCACGGCGAGCTGGACGGGGAGGGGTGTACTCGGGCGCAGACTGTTGAGCTCGCCGCTCGTCTGGTCGAGTTGCCTCGGCCGATCAGCGTCGACGTGGAGGCGGGGTTCGGCGATCCGGGCGGGATCGCCGCCGAGCTCGCCGAGCTGGGGGTGGCCGGAATCAACCTGGAGGACGGCCTCGGGGACACCGCCCACCAGGAGGAGGTCATCGCCGAGGTGAAGCGGCGCGCACCGGATCTGTTCCTCAACGCGCGCACCGACACCTACTGGCTCGGCGAGGCGCCGTCGCTGGAGGACACGATCGACCGCGTGGTGCGCTACGCGGCGGCTGGTGCGGACGGCGTCTTCGTGCCCGGGATGACCGCCGTCGACGACATCCGCGCCGTGGTGGACGCGGTCCTCGTTCCGGTCAACGTCCTCTTCCAGCCGGGGCAGCGCATCGGCGAACTCGCCGCGCTCGGCGTCCGGAGGGTGAGCACGGGCTCGCTGCTCTACCGCGCCGCCCTGCACGGCGCGGTGACTGCCGCGCGCGCCGTGCGCGACGGTTCGCCGGTGGCGTCCGGTGTTCCGGGCTATTCAGCTGTGCAGGACTACGTCGGCGGTCGGCGGCGGGGTTCCGGCGGTTTCCAGTGACCGCCGTCCGGGCCGGTCGGGTGCTCGACACCCGCGCCGAGGTAGGTGCGGAACCAGTCGGCGGCCAGTTCCGCGACCCGCTCCAGCGCGCCGGGTTCCTCGAACAGGTGACCGGCGTGCGGCACGATCTCGATCTTGACGTCGGTCAGCGGCAGCGCGGTGAGCAGCTCGACCGCCTGGCGGTTGAGGTTGAGCACCTCGCGGTCGTCGCCGCCGACGATCAGCAGCGTCGGGGCCTGCACCGAGTCCATCCCGTCCCCGGCCAGGTCGGGGCGTCCGCCGCGCGACACCACGGCGGCGACGCGGTCCGGTCGGCGCCCGGCCGCCTTCAGCGCGGCGGCGGCACCGGTGCTGGCGCCGAACAGCCCGACCGGCATGCCGCGGGTCGCCGACCAGGCGCCGAGCTCGTCGATCGCGGGCACCAGGCGGTCGGCGAGCAGGTCGATGTCGAAGCGCAGTTCGTGGGTCCGCTGGTCGCGCTTGGCCTCCTCGGGGGTGAGCAGGTCGAGCAGCATGGTGCCGAACCCGGCGTTCTGCAGCGATTCCGCGACGGCGCGGTTGCGGGGGCTGTGCCGGGAACTCCCGGAACCGTGCGCGAACAGAACCACCGCCCGGGCAGGCGGTGGCACGACGAGATCCCCTTCGAGGTCGCCCCCGGGGGTCTTGACGATCACCGGCTCGGTCGCGACTTGAACCATGTGAGCCTCCTCGAGTTCCGCAAGCTCCGGCTACCCCGGCGCGCGGAACCCGACACGCCGGGCGTCCACCCCCCACTGTCCGCCGGAGGACGGGGCCCCGCGAGATCAGCCGCTTCGGAGGATTGGAGCGGACCCGCGATTTCAATGGAAATCGGACCTCCGATTTCCATTGAACTTGTTCATCCTGTCTGCGGGCAGCAGCCGCGAAGGGTGACCGGCACCGATCGTCAGGTGTCGCAGGCGCAGAGCCCACCTGCGCAGCTGGCGCCGCGGTGGGTTCTCAGCGTTCGCCTGGCGAGGACGGCTCGCACCACAGCCAGGCGGGCGCTGAGGTTCCGCTACCCGCACCGCCACGCAGGACGGGGTTGGAAGAGCCTCGTCGAAATCGCGGGTCCGGCGGTCACCAGTCCGTGTCGCGGGTGGTCGCGTTGCCGAGGGTCATCGCCAGGCGGTTGGTCCAGGCCGTCATGGCCGCGACCGCGATCAGGTCGCGGATGCCTTCGGCGCTGACGCCAGCGGCGCGGAGGCGGCCGATGTGCGCCGAGGTCAGGGCCGTCGGGGTGGGGGCGAGCGCGGCGGCCGCGTCGACGATGGCGCGCTGGCGCTGGTCGGGCACCGCCGCCGGACCGGCTTCCGCCAGGGCCACCGAGGTCACCCGGTCGTCGGACAGCTCGACCTGGCGGCGGCCGTGCACGCCCGAGGAGAGCTCGCAGCCGGTGCGCAGGGACGCGGCGAGCGCGGCCAGCTCCCGCTCGGCGGTGGCCAGCTCGCCCGGGTCGGTCATGATCGCGTTGTAGAGCGCGCTGCACGCCTCCAGGGCTTCCGGGTCGTGCTGCAGCGCCTCGTCGAAGGAGTCCGCCTCCACCCACGGCACCCAGCGCATCTGCGGGAACGCCTCGTCCGGCGTCGGCAGCTCGCAGCCGTCCGCTGTGGCCCCGACCGCGATGGTGTTCGCCGGTTCCGCATCCGGGGTGGTGTCGGGCTCGGCGACCAGCTGCAGCCCGCGCAGCAACCGGATGCGGAAGCTGGTGGCCGCCACCACCTGGGCGGCCGCGACGATCTGCGCGGTGCTGAAGCCCTGCGCCCGCAGCTCGCCGATCTCGGCGACGGTCACGTCGGCCGGGTCGAGCGCGACCAGCTCGCAGTGCGCGAGCAGCGCCTGCTGCGCCTCGGACAGCTCGTCCCAGCGGTCGGTGTCCCGGACGACGTCGGCGGCACCGTCGCCGACCAGCGCGTCGAGCTCCGCCGCGAGCTCGTCGTCCGGCTGGTCGTTCACCAGCGCGACGCGGAGCGCGATCCGGGCGCGGTCGGCCCGGTCCAGGGCGGATTCGGCCGGGCGGAGCACCGCGGCGTCGACGTTCGCGGTCAGCTCGCGCACGTCCGGTCGAAGCACGGACAGCACCGCATCGGCGCGGACACTGCTTGCGGTCGTCATAGGCATCCTTGTCCGGTTGAACGGCTTTCCGCGGGTAGTTTTCCACCGCGCGCGTGCCCGGCCGATCACGGGGAGCCAGACCGCCCACCCTGGTGGTGCCGCTCGGGTGGCCCGGGACATTTCCGCAGGTGGCGGCCCGTGAGCGTTTTGTGGGGCTATGGCACCGGAAAACGCTCACGGCTGGTCCTCGGCGAGGGTGACCGCGCGGCAGGCGAGGTGCAGCGCCAAGCGCTCGTCGCGGTGGCCCAGGTCGACCGCGAGGAGGCGCTCGATCCGCTCGATGCGGGCCGCGACCGTGTTGCGGTGCACGCCGAGCACCGCCGCGGTCTCCGCGATCGACGACTCCGCGTCCAGGTACGCGGCGAGAGTGCGGACCAGGTCGCCGGGCTGGCCGCGCAGCGGGGCGATGAGGGTGCGGGCCGCGGGCTCGAAGGTGTCCGTGCGGGTCCACTCCAGCAGCAGCTGGGCCATGCCGAGCTGGTCGACGTGCAGGAAGCGGCCGGATTCGGGGCGGGTCCGGGCCATCCGCGCGGCGTCGGTGGCCTCGGCGATGGTGGTCGCCAGCCCGTCCGCCTGCGGGTGCGGGCGGCCGACGCCCACGTGCACGTCCAGGGTTCGCCGGAGCTCGCGCGTGGCGGCGCGCAGCTGCGCGGCCAGCGACCGCACCCGGTCGGCGGTCGGCTCCTGCTCGGAGGTCACCCAGCCGGTCCAGCCGTCGCCGTGCTCGACCACCACCGCATCGACGCCCTCGGCGCGCAGCACCCGCTCGACCTCCCGGCTGCGCGCCACGGTGTCCACTGCGGACTGCGCGCCGATCCGGATGCCGACGTGCCAGCCGCCGAGGCTCCAGCCCGCGTCGGCCGCGCGGCGGCGCAGGTCGGCGGTCGGTTCGTCGTCCAGGCGCAGGAGATCGCCCAGCAGCGCGGCCCGGGACCGGGCGTCGCGCTCCAGCTCCAGCCGGTTGGCGAGCAGCCAGCGCTGCACCGCTGCTGCGGCGACCGAGAGCGCCTGCGGCACGACGTCGGCGCGCGCCGCGCTGCGGCCGGGCAGCTCGGTGGCCAGCCACAGCGTCGGGCGGGGCGCGTCCAGCAGCACCGGGTGCGCGAGGAGCACGCCGTCGTCGAGCTCGGCACGTTGCGGAACTGGTTCGTGCGTGCGGACTTCGGTGGCGTGCGGGAGTTCTCCGGCGATCAGCGCGCCGCTGTCGTCGAGCAGGGCGACCGGTGCGTCCAGCAGTCCGCGCAAGGTCGTGACGATCTCCTCCGGCGGTCGGATGCGCGGGCCGAGCGCGTCGTGGGTGGCCAGCACCAGGTCCGCGCGGTCGAGCCCCGGGGCGGCCAGCAGCAGCCGGGCCGAGATCAGCAGGTCCAGCGGGGGAGCGGTGGCGGCCAGCAGCGGGACGTCGAGCCGTTCGGCGAGCAGGCGGGTCGTCTCCAGCAGGCCGCCCTCCGGCAGCAGCACCCCGGCGCCACCGGCGTCGGCGACCCGGCGGAGCAGCGCGTCGATGCGCCAGTCGGTGGCCGGGATCGGCTGCACCACCACGACGAGCTCGCCGGGTTCGACGGTGCGGTCGGCCATCGCTCGGACCAGGTGCACGACGCGGTCGACGTCGCCCGCCAGCACCCGCACCGAGTCGCGCCACTCCGGTACCGCGAGCAGGCGGCGCACGCTGGTGCTCATCGCCGCACCTCCAGCAGGACCGGGTCGCAGTCGATGCCGAAGGCGCGCGGCGCGAGCACCGGAAGGCGGCGCGGGTCGGTCCAGAACCCGGCGGCGGGCAGCTGCAGGACGGCGACCTCGATGCCCTGGCGGACGACGTCGCAGTGGATCGGCACGCCGGTGCGGTTGTCGAGCACCGCGAGGACGTCCGGTGTGGACGCGACCGGTTCGCCGTCGCGCATCGCGAACAGGTACTCGTTCTCCATCTCCAGCCGGAGCAGCGATCGGGACCGGTGGTCCCGGACCGTCGCGCTGCCGCGCGCGAACCCGATCCGGCCGTGCTCACCGGGCCCCGGCCGCCGCGACACCTCGACCACGCGGCCCAGCCCGAGCACCCGGCCGCCGGTGGAATCGGCGAGCTCCTCGGCGTCGGCCGAAAGTGCTTGCCTGCCGAGGGAGAGCGCGGAGCTCATGGAGTCCGGGATCGCGCAGTCCGGCAGCTCGGACGCGGGGATCGGCGCCAGCGCGAGGACCGCCGAGCCGCTGGAACCGGCGAGGAAGGCGCGCGCGGTGCGCTCGACCTCGGTCGCCGTCGCCTCGGCGAGGACCAGCACCTGCCCGCCGGGCTCGGCCAGCACGAGCGGGGTCAGCCCCTTGCCCGCGGCGGCGACGGAGAGCTGGTCGAGCCGGGGCACACCGCGCCCGGACAGGTCCGCGTCCACCACCGGCAGGCCGAGCTGACCACCCACGACCAGCGGCACGACCCCGTTGAGCCCGCCGACCTCGATCGAGACCAGCGCATCGGTGCGGCACCCGGTCCACCGCTCGACCGCGGCGATGGCGGCTCGGAACTCCGCACCGCTGGGCAGCTTCTCGGCGAACACCGCGGTCGCCCCGATCACGCCGATCGGCAGGACCTGAGCATCGCGGGCCAACGCGCTGACCGGCGTGATCGCGGCCCGGTCGCCAGCGGCGAGCCGCCCGCGCAGCAGCGCGGCGGCGGTGACGGTGTCGCCGCCACCACCGGATCCGAGCAGCGAAACGCCCCGCTCCAGCGCGGGCACGTCCGCAAGACCGATCTGCACGCCCACAGCCTGCCCCATCAGCGCAAACCAGGCGCGGACGGGCTCAGCGAACGCTCTTGACCCGGTAGACCAGCGCCCCGCCGACGAGCGCGATGGCGGAGGCGGTGATGTACAGGGCGGCGTAGCCGCCGAGGTGCGCGACGATCGGCGCGGCGACGGCCGGTGCCAGCACCTGGGGGAGCGAGTTGGCGATGTTGATGACGCCGAGGTCCTTGCCCCGGTCCAGCGCCTCCGGGAGCACCTGGGTGATCAGCGCGAAGTCGACGGACGTGTACGCGCCGAACCCGACCCCGAGCACGAGCGCCGCGACGACCGCGCTCGGCCAGGTCTGCCAACCGGCGAGCAGGAACCCGGCGGCGGCCATGATTCCGCCGGACCAGGCCACGAAGGCGCGCCGGTTGGCGATCCGGTCCGACCAGATCCCGGCGACCAGCACCGAGATCAGCACGGTCACCGCGTTGATCGCGGTCAGGACCAGCACGCCCCCGTCCGGATCGGGCAGGCCCACCGCGTCCTGGAGGTAGAACAGCAGGTACAGCAGCGTGATCGAGTTGCTCAGGTTGATCAGGAACCGGGTCAGCCACGCCCACCCGAAGTCGCGGTGGCGCCGCGGATCGAGCCAGAACCCGGCGAAGAATGCGCGCCAGCTCCACGGCGGGCGCAGTTCCGCGGGCAGCACCCGGTCCCGCCGCAGCAGCACGTACGGCACCGGCGCGAGCAGGACGAACACCGCGCACGCGAGATATCCGCCGACGATCCCGCCGCCCGCGACCGCGAGCCCGGTACCGGCCATGATCCCGATCGTCTGCGCGACGCCGAAACAACCGGCCGCGGTGCCGCGCTGCCGCTGCGGGACCTGGTCCGGGACGGCGGCCGACAGCGCGGCGAACGGCGCGTTCAGCGCGGTCTGCACCAGGCACCACCCGGCGATCATGCCCACCACGTCCCGCGCCGCGGCCATCAGCAGCAGCCCGGCGACTCCGCCGAGCGTGCCCACCGCGACCCACGGGATCCTCCTGCCGAAGCGGGAAGCGGTGCGGTCCGAGAGCGCGCCCCAGACCGGGTTGGCCAGCATCGAGCACAGCGCGCCGACCCCGGCCGCGACCGCGAGCACGGCTTCCTTGGAGCCGGGCGAGAACGCGTCGGCCTGCTTCGCCAGCAGGATCTGCAACGGCCCGTACCAGCCGACGAACGTGCCCGCGGTTGCCAGCGAGAACGCGAGCACCCAGCGGGTCGGCACCGGTTCGGTCGGTTCGCCGAGGCCGTCCGGGGTCATCGCGATGCGGCGATCCGGTCGCGGTACCAGCCGAACGACGTCTTGGGGGTGCGCCGCTGGGTTTCGAAGTCGACGTGCACCAGCCCGAACCGCTTGGTGCAGCCCTCCGCCCACTCGAAGTTGTCCAGCAACGACCACACGTAGTACCCGCGCACGTCCACCCCGGCGTTCATCGCCGCGCGCACCGCGTTCAGGTGCTCGTCCAGGTACACGACGCGTTCCAGGTCGTCGCACCGGCCTTCGGCGTCGACGGTGTCGTCGTAGGCGCAACCGTTCTCGGTGATCACCAGCGGTGGGAGGTGTTCGGCGTAGCGCTCGTGCAGCGTCGTCAGGACCTCGGTGAGCCCCTCCGGGGCGACGGCCCAGCCGAACGCGGTGCGCGGGAACCCCTCCGGCGCCAGGACTTCGAGGGGGACCTCGCCCCCGGTGGCCCGGACGGAGTTGATCGAGTAGTAGTTGACGCCCCACAGGTCCGGCGGTGTGTTGATGACCGCCAGGTCGCCCTCCGCGATGAACGGTTCGACGAGCGGTTCGACCTCAGCGGGGTACCGGCCGAGCAGCACCGGGTCGGTGAACAGCCGGTTCTGCAGGACGTCGTAGAGCGCGGCCGCCTCGCGGTCGGCGTCCGAGTCGGTGTGCGGGCGCGCCGGGGCGTAGCTGGTGATCCCCATCAGGCGGCCGTGTTCGCGGAGCACCTGCGCGGCGCGGCCGCTGGCCAGCAGCAGGTTGTGCGCGACCGCGGCGGCCCGGTCGAGCGGCAGGGACAGCCCCGGCGCGTGCTCGCCGGTGACGTGCCCGAGCGCGAAGTGCTCGAACATCTCGTTGATCGTGGACCAGGTGCCGACCCGGTCGCCCAGCCGCCGGACGACGACCTCCGCGTACTCGGCGAACCGCGCGACGGTGTCCCGCTGCTGCCAGCCGCCCGCGTCCTGCGCCCACTGCGGCAGGTCCCAGTGGAAGAGGTTCACCGCCGGGCTGATCCCGTTGTCCGCCAAGGCGTCCAGCAACCGGTCGTAGAAGTCCAGCCCGGCCGGGTTCGGCTTCCCGGAGGCGTCGGGGACGACCCGCGACCAGGACACCGACAGCCGGTAGGAGTCGATTCCGAGCTCGGCCATCAGCGCCACGTCCTCGGCGAACCGGTGGTAGTGGTCGCACGCGACGTCGCCGGTGGAGCCGTCCGCGGTGGGGGCGAAGGAGTCCCAGATCGACGGGGTGCGCCCGTCCTCGCTGGCCGCGCCCTCGACCTGGTAGGCCGAGGCGGCCACGCCCCAGGTGAAGTCCGGTGGGAAGCCCGTCATGAACCGCTCCTCCACGTGTTAAAACATGAAGACAATTCGGGTTCAGTCAGGGTGGCTCGACCGCCAGCCCGAGTCAAGGGCGAGTTCGGTGCTCGCGGGTGGCAGGGGAGCGCCACCGCCACCCGCGAGGGTCAGTTGAGCTCCTCGACGGGGCGGAAGTCGTGGGGGAGGCCGAAGGCCTTCGGCCCGAAGACCGCCAGGGCTTCCGGGGTGCGCATCAGGTCCGGGGTGGAGATGCCGACGACCGTGATCCGCTGGCCGTAGCGCAGGGATTCGGTGGTGATCGGCTCCGCCTGCTCGGCGTCCAGCACGCACACCAGGTCCGGGACCACGCACCGCACCTCGCCGTCGACCAGCGCGACCAGGTTCTCGTTCTGGAACTCCAGGTCGAGCTTGTGCTCGCCGTCGAAGGACACCGCCGCCGCGCGCCCGCGCGCGAACCCGGCCTCGGTGCGCCGCTCGACGTCGGAGACCTTGCCCCGGAACAGCACCCGCAGGTTCCCGTACAAGGTGCCCTTCAAGACCTCGCCGAGGTGCGCGACCGGGTCGGCGTTGCGCTCGCGCGCCTCGCGGATGGCCCGGCCGACGGTGTGCGCCAGCGTGAGGGTGCGCGGGATGGCGGTGCGCTTCACGTCCGCCCCGCTCATCGAGTACTCGGCGATGTGCGCGACCCCGCCCAGCCGGATGGTGACGCCGCGCGCCAGCCACTCCATCCGCGCGTTGTCGGTGCCCGCGTCGATCACCGCGGTCTCGCCGCGCTCCCCGGCCACCGCCATCGGCGAGCCGGTCACGCCGTAGACCCCGAAGGTCTCCATCTGCAGCTCCGGGAACGCGCGGCCCATGCCGTCGGCGTCCACCACCGGCAGCCCGGTGCGGGCGGCCACCACCAGCGGGATCATCGAGTTGATCCCGCCGCACTCGATCGGCATCGTGGCGCTCGCCCGCGCACCGAGGTGGGACTCCAGCGCGCGCAGCGCGGTCACCGGCTCCTCGCCGCTGGGGATCTTCTCGTGCACCACCGTGGGCGCGCCCATCTGCGCGGTCGGGATCACCAGCGCCTCGTCGTCCACTTCGGACGGATCGAGCACGGTGATCGGTCCGAACTCGCGGATCGCCTGCTGCACCAGCAACCGCCCCACGTACGGGTCGCCGCCGCCCCCGGTGCCCAGCACGGCCGCGCCGCGGGCCAGGTCGGTCAGGTGCTCCTCGGTCAGCTGCCAGCTCACTGCCGGACCCCCACCGGATCGATGTCGTAGCCGAAGTAGCGCGGTCCGGCCAGCTCCAGCCCCTCCGGGCTGTGCCAGCGCGGATCGGCGGGCGCGGCGATGATCGCCACCCGCTGGCCGAAGCGCATCGCCTCGGTGGTGATCGCTTCGCCGGACTCCCGGTCCAGGGCGCAGATCAGATCCGGCACCGAGGCCAGCACGGTCCCGTCGCGCTCGGCGACGAGGTGCTCGTTCTGGAACCGCAGCACCAGCTCGGAACCGCTGTCGCCGTCCATGCCGACCAGCCGCGCGTCACCGCGGGCGAACCCGGACACGGTGCGCCGCGAGACGTCGACGACCTTGCCGGTGAACAGCCGACGGCCGCCCAGCCGCTCGACCACGGCGTCCACCGGATCGCGGTGCTCGGCCTGCGCGGTGCGCACCAGGCGCCCCAGCTCCGCGCACAGCGTCAGGGTGCCCGGCACCAGGGAATCGCGGGCCTGCTCGCCGGTCATCGCGAAGCTGCTGATCATCGCCGAGCAGCCCATGTCGATGGTGGCGCTGCGGGCCAACCGCTCCGCCCAGTGGTTGTCCACGGTGTCCAGCACCCCGCGGTTGCCCTTCTCGTCGGCGATGGCCATCGGCGTGGCCCGCACGCCGTACAGCGTCGGCAGCACCATCTGGATCTCCGGGAACGCGCGCCCCATGCCGTCGCCGTCGATCAGCGGCAGGCCCAGCTGCGCCGCGGCGGCGACCGGGATCAGCGAGTTGACCCCGCCCGCCTCGGCGCACGCGATGTGCGTGAGCTCGCGGCCGAGGTAGTCGGCGAGGGTGCGGGCGGCCAGCCCGATCTGCTCGATCGACGGCAGCTTCTCGACCATCACGGTCGGCGCGCCCATCATCGCCACCGGCAGCACCGCGGCGTCCGGCGGCACCTCGTCCAGCGGCGTCAGGGAGACCGGGCCGTGCTCGCGCAGCGAGGCGCTGGCCAGCAGCCGGCCGATGTGCGGGTCGCCGCCACCGCCGGTGCCCAGGACGGCCGCGCCGCGGGCGATGTCGTCCAGGTCGGACAGTGCGATCTCGCGCATGCTCACGCCTCCAGCTGCAGGTCGCCGACGGCCTTCACCCGGATCCGGGTCGCGTTGCCCGGCAGGTACGGGATGGGCACCTCGTCGAAGTCCACGATGTCCACCGTGGACGGACTCGCGCCCGCGGCCACCGCCCGGTCCACCGCCTCCTGCTTGGCCTCGTCGACCACCGACTCGCGGCGGCCCGGCTCGATCGCGTACACCCGGTCCACCTCGCCGCCGATCTGCGCGATCGCGGCCCCGATGGCGTTGGCCACCGCGTAGTTCTCCGGCCGGTGCACCTCGCCCGCGTCGCCCAGCTCGTCCGGCAGCAGCACCGAACCGCCGCCGACGGCGACCACCGGCAGCGGCTCGGCGGAGGTCCGCATCCGCTCGACGGCGTCCGCGTTGTCCGCGGCGATGCGCTCCAGCGCGGCCCGCACCATGTCCTTGTCGAGGTGCGCGACCAGGGAGGGATCGCCGATCTCGGCGCGCCCGGCGGCCACCGCGATGTCCGTCGCGGTCAGCGTGTCGCCGCCGAACACCAGGGCCTTCGAGGTCAGCTGGTAGCCCACCGACTCCGGGCCGACGGCCACCGGCTCGCCGCGCACCAGGCTGCCGCCGCCGATGCCGATGGACAGCACGTCCGGCATCCGGAAGTTGGTGCGGATCCCGGCGACGCTGACCGCGGTCGTCGCCTCGCGCGGGAAGCCCTGGTTGAGCACGCCGACGTCGCTGGTGGTGCCGCCGACGTCGATCACCGCGCAGGTGTCCAGGCCGGACAGCACGGCGGCGCCCCGCATCGAGTTGGTCGGGCCGGAGGCGAAGGTCGCCACCGGGTAGCGGCGGGCGAAGTCGACGTCCATCAGGGTGCCGTCGTTCTGGCTCAGGTACAGCGGCGCGGTGATGCCCGCCCCGGTCACCGACGCGGCCAGGCCGTCCACGATGTTGGCCGCCAGCTCCCGCAGCGCGGCGTTGATGACCGTGGCGTTCTCCCGCTCCAGCAGGCCGATCCGGCCGATCTCGTGGGACAGCGAGATGGCCACGTCCGGCAGCTCGGCGGCGATCAGCTCCGCCGCGCGCTGCTCGAAGTCGTGGTTGACCGGGGAGAACACCGAGGTGATCGCGACGCTGCGCACCCCGTTGCGGCCCATGTCGTCGATGGCCTTGCGCAGTTCGGCCTCGTCCAGCTCGGCGATGTGCCGACCGTCGAACTCGTGCCCGCCGTGGCACAGGTAGCTGCGCCCGGACACCGCGTCGACCAGCCGCTGCGGCCAGTCCACCATCGGCGGCAGCGACGCCCCGGCGGGCAGGCTCAGCCGCACCGCGGCGGTCGGGGCGAGGCGGCGGGCCTCGACGAGCGCGTTGATGAAGTGCGTGGTGCCGATCATCACCGCGCGCACCCCGGCCGGGTCGAACGCGTGCTGCTGCTGGAGACCGTCGATGGCGGCGACGATCCCGGACGTGACGTCGCTGGTGGTGCTCATCTTGACGGCGGCGAGCACCTTCGTGCCGTCCAGCAGGACGGCGTCGGTGTTGGTGCCACCGACATCGATGCCGATGCGCAAGGCGGAGCTCCTTTCGAGAGCGAGGTTTTCCACGCTCGTTTTGCGTGGCGGTGCGGGTGGCGGAACCTCAGCGCCCGCCTGGACTGCGGATGCCCAGCCTTATGTATGCCAATACACGGCGGCTGGGCCGTCCTCGCCAGGCGGACGCTGAGAACCCGCGGCGGTGCCGGTTGCGGGGGTGGGTTATGCGCCTGCCAGGTCGGTGCCGGTCGCGCGTCGCGGCTGCGGTAGCCGAGGAGAACTCGGTGAAGCCATTTCCCATCGTGGCCTCAAAGACTTCTCGCGCTCACGACGTCGGTTGCCGGGTTGGTGCTGCCGACGCCGCGGACCAGGCCGAGCTTCCCGGCGACGACGTAGAGCGCGAACGCGAGGACCAGCGAGTTGATGCTCGGCAGGCCGATCTCCACGAATCCGCCGACCAGCGCCGCCACCAGCCAGATGACCAGCGTCGCGGGCACCCAGTTCGGCGAGGAGGCGGGGATCTCGCCCCGCGCCCGCGAGGCGTCGAGCTCGCCGCGCCAGCGCCGCACGATGAAGTACTCGGCGACCATGATCCCGCCGATCGGCGGGAACGCCACCCCGAGCACGGTGAGGAAGTCGGTGAACTGGTCGAGGATGCCGACCGCGGCCAGCACGCTGCCGATCAGGCCGAACACCGCGGTCGCGACGCCGCGGTTGAGCTTCTTGCCGAACACCGTGCCGACGAAGTTCACCAGGCCCAGCCCGGAGGAGTACAGGTTCCAGTCGTTGATCTTCAGGGTGCCCGCGACGATGACCAGGATGCCGACCCAGCCGACCGACGAGGTGACGATGGTGGTGATGTCGGCCGAGCGCACGGCGTGCGCGAGCAGCACCCCGGCCAGGCCGATCACGTACTCGCCGAGGGTGATGCCGACCAGCGTCTGCTTGACCACGTCGCCGACGGTGCGGTTGAAGCGGGTCATGTCGGGCGTGATCACCGCGCCGGTGATGAACCCGCCCGCGACCAGCGTGGTGCCCTCCAGCAGCGACAGCTGCGGTCCGGGCGGTGCGGAGGCCATCAGCGCGCCGAGGTCGTGCTGCGTCAGCTCCACCCCGATCGACCAGCCGACCAGCACCAGGAAGGCGGGCACGGACACGTAGGCGACCCAGGCCATCGAGCGGAAGCCGCGCAGCACGATCGCGGTGACCAGCAGGCCGAACAGCAGCGACCAGCCCCACTCGGGCAGCCCGCCGATCAGCGCGACCAGGCCCTTGGCCGACACCGCGGACTGGATGCCGAACCAGCCGATCAGGCTGATCGCGATGGCGAGCCCGATCAGCGCCGACCCGGCGCGGCCGAAGCCCGTCCAGCGCGCCAGCATCGAGGTGGACAGGCCCTCGCGGGCGCCCATGATGCCGACGAAGATCGCCACGACCTCCAGGATCACGGCGCCGAAGGTCAGCGCGAGGAAGGCGTCCCAGAAGCTCATGCCGAAGCCGAGCGTGGCGCCGAGCAGGAACTGGCTCAGCGCGGAGATCTGGCCGAACCGCTGCACGGCCACCGACCACCAGGAGTAGCGGGCGCGGTCGGGCACTCTGGTCAGCGCGTAGTCGTCGACCCCGACGGATGAAGCCATGACGAGCTCCTCGGGTTGGCTCAGGCGGTTGGCGGACACCGTAAGCCCTGGTCAACCCATCGTCAGTGGGCGTAATGCACAGTGGGGCTGCTGAAGCAGTGCGAGTTGCATGGTCTCCCGGGGGTCGTGAGTGCGTAACAGTGTTCGAACACCGTTACGCACTCACGACCACCTCAGGCTGCGGCCGGGACCGCTGGCGCGCGCTGCGGGCAGGGCGTCCGGCTCGGGCTGAGCAGGGCCGCCACGGCCACCGCGCCGAGCGCGGTCAGGGCCGCGATCGCCCAGAGCAGGATCTGCCAGGACTCGGTGAGGTGCCCGGCCAGGACGTCGTGCCCGGGCCCGGCGAGCTTCCCGGTCGCCACCTGACCGGCCCGCTCCGCGCCGATCCGCCCGGTCAGCAGGCTGATCAGGACCGATCCGAACAGCGCCAGCACCAGCGTCTGGGAACCGCCGCGCACGGTGTTGAGCAGTCCGGCGGCCATCCCGGCGCGCGACTGGTCCACCTGGTTCATCGCCTGCGCGTCGATCAGCCCGCTGGCCAACCCGACCCCGATGCCGGTGGTCAGCAGCGGCCCGAGCAGCTGCCACGCCCCGATGCCCTGGTGCAGCGAGGTCAACCACGCGTTGCCCGCCGAGATCAGCAGCAACCCGGTGACGATCAGCAGCCGCGGCGAGGCGCCCCGGTTCACCAGACGTCCGCCCAGCAGCGGCAGGACCAGCATGGGTGCCGTGGACATCAGCATGACCAGACCGGAATCGCGGGCCGACAGCCCGTTCGCGCCCTGCAGGTAGGTGGGCAGGAACGAGGTCACCCCGCCGAAGCCCAGCACCATCACCACCCCGGCGAGCACCCAGCCGACGAACTGCCGGTTGCGCAGCAGGGACAGGTCCAGCACCGGGTGCGCGCTGCGCCGCTCGACGAGCGCGAACGCGATCAGCAGCCCGGCACCGGCGGCGAGCAGGCCGAGCACGAGCGGGCTCGTCCAGCCCGCCCGGGAGCTCTGGGTGATGGCGAACATCGCCGCGGCGAGCCCGCCGATGAAGGTCACCGCGCCGAGCCGGTCGGCACGCGGTCGCTGCGCGGCGCGCGACTCGGTCATCGCGAAAGTGCCCGCCAGCAGCAGGATTCCGCCCGCGGCGAAGACGCCGAAGGTGGCCCGCCAGCCGAGCGCGCCGACCAGCCACCCGGCCAGCGTCGGACCGATCGCGAGCCCGACGCCCGCCGTGGTGCCCATCGCGGCGAACGCCCTGGTCCGCTCGGCACCGCTGAACGTGGTCGCCAGGATGGCGCCGCCACCGGCCATCACCCCGGCGGCGCCGACACCGGTCACCGTGCGGGCCGCGTCCAGCACCAGGATGCTCGGCGTCAGCGCGGCGACCAGGCTGCCGACCGCGAACGTCGCCGCGCCGAAGCGGTAGATCCGCCGCCGCCCGAGCAGGTCGCCGGTCGACCCGGCGACGAGCATGAACGACGAAGCGGTGAGGAAGTACCCGGTCACCACCCACTGCAGCGCGCCGCCGGAGGCGTTCAGCGCGGTCCCGATCTGCGGCAGCGCACCGGTGGTGCCGGACATGGACATCGGCAGCAGCAGGTAGCCGAGCAGCACGAACAGCAGGGTCAGCTTGTTCTTCACGGTCGTTCTCCTATGCGGCGTAAGGCTCGGCGGTCCGCGCGGTGCGCAGCGCGCGAGCCCACCAGGAGAGCTGGGTCAGCATTCCCTTCGCCGCGGCGTTGCAGCCCTCGTCCAGCGGGGCGCCGCGCTCGTCGAAGCGGTCCCAGGCGTTGTGGAAGCTGACGGTGTCGCGGACGGTCGTCGCGTGCAGTTCGGCGAAGACCAGCCGCAGCTGCTCGACGGCGCGCAGGCCGCCGCCCATCCCGCCGTAGGAGACGAAACCGACCGGCTTGGCCTGCCACTCCGCGCGGTAGAGGTCGATCGCGTTCTTCAGCGCGGCGGGGAAGCTGTGGTTGTACTCGGGCGTGACGACGACGTAGGCGTCGGCCGCGGCCAGCCGCCCGGCCAGCGCGGTGACGTGCGGGTCGGGCGGGGCGCCGAAGTCGATGGTGGTGGGCAGCGGGATCTCGGCCAGGTCGATGACGTCGACGTCGCCGAACTGCGCCGCCTGCTCGGCGAACCAGCTGGCGACGGTCGGCCCGAAGCGGCCCTCCCGGGTGCTCCCGATGATCACGGCCAGTCGCAGTGCGGACATCTTCGCTCCTCGGATGCGTGCGGAGGTGGACGCGAGGTAAAGTACAACGTGTAATGCACTTAGTGCAATGATCGTTGTACTTAATTTTGGGAGAGTGCTGTGAGCAGGGAGAACGCCTCGCGTCGAGGGGTGGAGAAGCGGCGGGCCATCCTCGAAGGGGCGCGGGAGGTGTTCGGGCGCGACGGCTACACCCGCGCCAGCATCGACGCCATCGCCAAGGTGGCCGAGGTGTCGACGCGCACCATCTACAACCACTTCGCGGACAAGGCGGAGCTGTTCCGCGAAGTGGTCCTGGAGAGCGCGGCGGAGGTCCGCGAGGCCCAGCTGTCCGATCTGGACAGGCACCTGGGCAAGATCGCGGACCTGGAGTCGGACCTGGCCGACCTCGGCCGCGCGTTCGTCCTGACGGCGAGCGACTTCGGCGCGCACTTCGCGCTGGTGCGGCAGATCAACGCCGACGTCGGCCACATCCCGGCCGACGTCCTGGAGGCCTGGCAGGAGGTGGGGCCGCGCCGCGTGCACGAGGCGCTCGCGCACCGGATGGCCGAGCTCGGCGAGCGCGGACTGCTCGCGGTCGACGACCCGCACCGCGTGGCCATGCACTTCATCGCGCTGGTGAGCGCGGAGGCCCAGCTCCGCACCTACTACGGCGCGCAGCCGCTCGACGAGGCGGAGCTGGACGACATCGTCGCGGCCGGGGTCCGGGCCTTCCTCCGCGCTTACAGTCCCAAGTAGACGGACATGCTCACCGGGTGATGGTCGACCTCGCGCGAGATCAGGCGGCGTCGAGGAGGATCTTGCGGAAGTCGTCGAAGGCTTCCCGGACGATGTTGTGCCCGATCGGCAGCGCGCGGACGTGCCAGTTCGGGTCGTCCTTCAGTCGCTCGTAGGTCGCGGTGAACGGGGAGTTCTCGAACGCCGAGCAGTAGACGTACTCGCGGCGCGGCACCTGGCGGTGCGCTCCGGTCAGGCGGATCTGCTGGGTGATCGTGGCCAGCGGGTGCGGGACCGCGCGCTCGTCCAGGACCGGCAGCGGGGCGAACGCGAACCCGTCGGCGCCCGCTCCGCCCGCGTACCACTCGTGCCAGTAGTCGTCGGTCAGCGACCAGACCGATTCGCCGTCCTCGGGGGCGAATGCGTCGACGTGGAGCAGCGTCGCGATCCGCTCCGGTGCCCGGTCGGCGACGCCGGTGATCACCATGCCCGCGTAGCTGTGCCCGCAGAGGACGACGTCGCGCAGGTCCTCGGATTCCAGCAACCGCACCACGTCGTCGATGTGGGTGTCCAGGTTGATGCCCGCGGCGGATTCCCCGGGGCCCAGTCCGCTCAGCGTCACGGGGTGCGCGCTGTGGCCAGCGGCGCGCAGCTCCGCCGCGATCTGCTCGTACCACCAACCACCGTGGCAAGCGCCCGGAACCAGCACGTAGTTCGCCATATCCAACTCCTCCTCGGTCGATCTGCGCTCGACCATAGAGGCCCTTCAGGACAGGATCTGTCCACAAGCGGGGCGACCTACGAAGAGGTGCCGAACCAGCCCGGGGCGTCCAGGCGGAAGGAGCTGTTCGGGGTCATTTCGCGCAGGCCGGTCTCCAGGTCGCGCAGCCGGTTCGCGCCCAGCGATTCCGCCCACCGCGCGCGCAGGTCGTCGAAGATCGCCGCGGACCGGGCCAGCGCGTCGACGCCCCGGTCCGTGAGCCGGAGCAGCTTGCGCCGGGCGTCGCCGGGGTCGTCGGCGCGTTCGACGTAGCCCAGCTTCTCCAGGCGGTCGGCGGTCTTCCCGGCCGCCTGCTTGGAGATCCCGAGCCGTCGGCCCAGCTCGCTGGCGGTCGCGCCGTCCGGGCCGATGGCCTGCATCGCGAACCCGTACGCCGGGCGCACGTCGGGGTGGCCCTGCTCGGCGAGCTCGGCGTGCAGCTGGTCGATCAACGACCGGAAGCCCGCGAACAGCAGCAGCGGCAGCTCGAAGCCCTTGCCAATTTCGACAACCTCGTTTACTTTTTCGTCAACCACGTTGTCGATTCTAGGAGACCCCGTTGTTCGTCGACCACACCACCGAGACCGCCCCCGAAGCGTCCCGCCGCGCCATGCGAGCCACCGCCGACCGGCTCGGCTACCTGCCCGCGCCCGTCGCGCGGCTCGCCGAATCACCGCACCTGCTCGACGGATTCCTCAAGCTCAGCGCCATGTTCGAGGCGACCACCCTGGACCCGCTAGCCCGTGAAGTCGTCATCATGGCGATCGCGACCCGCAACGGGTGCCACGTCTGCGTCGCGATGCACTCCGCGAAGCTCGCCGGGTTGAACGCGTCTCCCGAGCTCATAGCGGCATTGCGCGACCAGCGACCGCTGGACGACCAGCGCCTCGAAGCGATCCGCATCTTCGCGCTGCAGCTCGTGGAACACGCGGGGGCGGTGGAAACCCAAGACCTGCAAGCATTCCTCGCGCACGGCTTCACCAAGCAGAACGCGTTGGAGGTGGTCCTGGGCATCGGCGCCTACACCACGTCCACCCTGGCCAACCGGCTCGTCGACGCGCCGCTGGACGAGCAGCTCGAACCGTTCGCCTGGGGCCTCAGCGGGTCAGCAGCGAGGTGACCTTCACGGCGGTGCTGTTGATCCAGACGTCGGAGTACTCCACGGCCTGCCCGTCGCGGGTGTAGGTCACCTGCTCCAGGTAGAGCACCGGCGTCCCGGTGGGGACCTCCAGCGCCTCCGCGACGTCCTCGCGGGCGGGGGCGGCGCTGAACGTCCGACGTCCCTCGGTCACCGGCAGCCCGTAGGACTTCTCCAGCACGTCGAACAGCGAGTTCCGCTCGAAGTCGACGTCCTCGATCCCCGGGCACAGATCCGCCCGCACCCAGTTCACCAGGTACGCCAGCGGTCCCTGCGCGCCCCGGAACACCCGGACCAGCCGCAGTCCGGGAGTTCCCGGCGGGGCGCCGAGCAGCGCCTGCACCGCCATCTGCAGCCCTTCCAGCCGGGCGCTGACGACCTGGACGTCCAGCGCGTACCCCTGCGCGCGGAAGTCCTCGGACAGCGAGTGCAGGCGTTGGGCGATCCGCGGCTCCAGCACGCCCGCGGTCACGAACGTGCCGCGACCGCGGGTCTGCACCAGCAGCCCTTCCTCTATGAGCACCGCCAGCGCCTTGCGCAGCGTCCCGCGGCTGACCCCCAGCTGCTCGGCCAGCGCGGGTTCGGGCGGCAGCTTGTAGTGCGCGGGCCAGCGCCCGCCGAGGATGTCCTCGCGGAAGGACGCCGCGATCTGCACGTGCAGCGGCTCCGGAGCGTCCCGCGAGATCCGCGCTGCCACCTGGCCCCCTTCGGGTTCTGCGGGTCGTGAGTGCGTAACAGTGTTCGAACACTGTTACGCACTCACGACCGCGCTGCGGTCAGTACGACGAAGCCGCCGCGCCGCCGGTCACGATCGCGATGCCCGCGCTGGTGCCCAGCAGCGACGCCCCCGCGTCGAGCAGCGCCACGGCCTGCTCAGCGGTCTTGATCCCACCAGACGCCTTCACCCGCACGCCCGGGCGGGCGCGTTCGACGAGGTAGGCGATGCTGTCCGGGTTGGCGACCTCGACCGCGCCGCTGCTGGCGTTCTTCAGGTACGCCGCCCCGGCGTCCATCGCCAGCTGCACCGCGCGCTCCCGCTCGGCCGGGGTGAACTTCGGCAGCTCCAGCATGACCTTCACCGGGATCCCGGCGGCCTCCACCACGGCGGCGATGTCATCGCGGAACTCCTGCTCCATGCCGCTGCGCAGCCACCCCACCTGCACACCCATGTCGAGCTGGTCGGCACCGGCCTCGGCGATCGCCCGCGCCTCGGCGGCCTTGCCCGCCGTGGTCATCGAGCCGACGGTGGGGAAGTCCAGCGCGCTGGCGACCTGCACCCCGCTGCCGCGCAATCGCTCGGCGACCAGCGGCACCCAGGAGGCCGGGACCATCGCGGCGTTGAAGCCGAACTGCACGGCCTCCTCGCAGTGCCGGACCAAGTCCTCGCGGGTGAGGCCGATCTCGATGGCGGTGTGCTGGATGAACGGGGCGAGCGAGGCCGGTTCGGCGGCCGAGTAAGCGGACACGTCGATCACCTTTCTTCGAGGTCTTCGGAGCGGGGGAGGCCGGGGACCACCTCGTGGTGGGCCACGGCGAAGGCACCGGCCGCCGCCGCGTACCGGGCCGCGCGGCGCAGGTCCCGATCGCGGCACCAGGCGACGGCGAACGCGGCGTTGAACGCGTCGCCCGCGCCCGTGGTGTCCACGACCTGCGCGGCGCGCACCGGCGGGATGTGCGCGCGCTCGACGCCGTCGTCGACGTGCGCGCCGTCGGTTCCGCAGGTCAGCACGATCTTCGCGGCGAACCGGCGGCGCAGCGCGTCCAGCAGGACGTCGGGGTCGGTGGCGTCCAACCCGGTCAGCACCTGGGCCTCGGTGAGGTTCGGGGTGAGGACGTCGACGAGCGCCGCCACGTCCTGCGGCAGGTCGCGGGCGGGAGCCGGGTTGAACAGGGTCGGCGTGCCGTGCTCGGCGGCGGTGCGCAGCGCGGCGGCGACGGTGTCGGCGGGGATCTCGTTGCACACCATCAGCAGGTCGGCGGCCGCGATGACCTCGGCGAACCCGGCGACGTGCGCCGGGGTGAGCAGGTCCAGCGCGCCGGGCGCGACGATGATCCGGTTCTCCCCGTCCTGCTCGACCAGGATCACGCCGGTCATGGTCGGAGCGTCCACAGTGGCCACCGCGCTGGCGTCCACGCCTTCGCGCTGCCAGAGTTCCCGGCCCTGCGCGCCGAGCACGTCGTCGCCGACCGCGGTCAGCAGCGCGACCTCGGCGCCGAGCCGCGCCGCGCCGATGGCCTGGTTGGACCCCTTGCCGCCCGGCCCGAGCGAGAAGGTGGCCCCGCCCAGCGTCTCGCCGCGGCCGGGAATCCGGTCGGCCCGCATCGTCATGCCCGTGCCGTAGCTGCCCACAACAGCGATCCGCATGGCACCTCCCTGGATGTACAACAGTGTACATATGTGGCCTGCGCAACCTCGCGCTGAATGCCTCGATTGACGCCCTATCTGGGTCGACTTACAGTACGTGCGGCTCCACTGAGTGGACAAATCAATGAACATATGCCGTCGTGCAGGAGATGCGATGCCCGAAACCACCCCGCTGGTGATCGACACCGACACGGCGCAGGACGACTGCATCGCCCTGCTCGCGGGCCTGCTCGACCCGCGCGCCGACCTGCGCGCCGTGACGATGGTGGCGGGCAACGTCGACTTCGACCACCAGGTCCGCAACGCCCACCTGACCTGCAACGTCGCGGGCCGCCTCGGCGAGGTGCCGATCCACCTGGGCTGCCGCCGCCCGATGGTGCGCCCGTGGGAGAGCGCGGAGAACGTGCACGGCGACGGCGCGGGCGGCCTGACGATGGACCTGACCGGCTGCGAACCGGAGCCCGAGCACGCGGTGGACGCGCTGATCCGGCTGGCCGCGGAGAACCCCGGCGAGCTGTCGATCGTGGCGATCGGCCCGCTGACCAACATCGCGACCGCGGTGGTCAAGGACCCGGACTTCGTCCGCAACGTCAAGACGCTCTACGTGATGGGCGGCTCCAACAACGCCCGCGGCAACATCACCGCGGCGGCGGAGTTCAACTTCTACGTGGACCCGGAGGCGGCGAAGACGGTGTTCGCGGCCGGTTTCGAGATCGTGGTGGTCCCGTGGGCCCCGCTGACCCTCGACCAGGCGGTGTTCGACCAGCCGAAGCTGGACGAGATCGCGGCCCTGGCCACCCCGCTGGCCGACTTCTTCACCAAGGTCTGCGCGGCGACCCTGGAGTTCGACCGCAGCGTCGGCATCGACGGCACCACCCACCCGGACTCGCTGACCGCGGCGGTCCTCCTGCACCCCGAGCTGGTCACCCGCAGCGCCCGCTACCACGTGGACGTGGAAACGGCGGGCGAGCTGACCCGCGGCTACGCGGCGATGTCCTGGGGAGTGCACGGCCTGGAGCCGAACGCGACGGTGATCGAGGAGATCGACGCCCCGGCGTTCTACGCCTACATCAAGAACCTCCTGGCGACCCCGACGACCCCGGTCCGGGAGATGGCGTGACCCTGACTGCCCCGCGGGTGCGCCCGCCCCTGGTGCTGACCGCCCTGCTGGTCGCGGTGGCCAGCTTCCAGATGAACGCGACCATGCTGTCGCCCGCCATCGACGACATGGCCAAGTCCCTGAGCACGGACGTGGGCACGATCGGCCTGAGCGCCACGGTGTTCCTGTTCGTGGCGGGCCTGGCGGGCGTGGTCCTGCCCCGCTACAGCGACATCATCGGCCGCCGCCGGGTCCTGTTCGGCTCGATCGCGGTGATGGCGACGGGCAGCCTGATCGCCACCCTGGCCCCGAACGTCGAGGTCCTGATGGTCGGCCGAGCCCTCCAAGGGGCCTGCGGCGCCACGATCTCGCTGGGCATCCTCACGCTGCGCGACATCCTCCCGACCGAGCAGTTCGGCCGCTACCTGGGAATCCTGACGGCGGTGAACAGCGGCGTGGCGGGCGTGGACACCCTCCTCGGCGGCCTCATCACGGACACCATCGGCTTCCGGGGGATCTTCGGCCTCACCTTCGTCCTGGAGGTGATCGCGGTGGTGATGATCGGAGCCTGGGTCCCGGACTCGGCGCGCACCGGCGCCCGCATGGACTGGCGGGGAGCGGCGGTGATCTGCCTGGCCCTGCTGGGCATCAACGCCTGGCTGACCCTCGGCCCGACGATGGGCTGGTTCACCGGCTGGCCCCTGGCGTGCCTGGTGGTGGGCGCGGCGCTGCTCCCGGCCTTCTGGCTGGTGGAGCGAAACCAGCCGGACCCCCTGCTGCCCCTCCGAGCCCTGCGCAGCAGGGGAGTCTGGGGCCTCCTGCTGACGACGTTCTGCACGATGGCCTCGATCTTCGCGGTCCTGACCTTCGTCTACCCAACCCTCGCCCAACACGCAACGGCAGGCTTCGCCTACGACGGAACAACAACGGCCCTGATGTTCCTGATGCCCTACGCCCTAGCGGGCTGGATCCTCGCCCCGCTGGCGGGGTCCTGGGCACCTCGGATCGGCTACCGAAACATGCTGAGGATCGGCCTGGTGGGCAACCTGCTGCTGATCGCAGCAACGACCTTCGCGGTCAGCTCGCCCTGGCTCCTGTTCGCGCTGGTAGCCCTGATGGGCGTGTCGTACGCAGCCTGCGCAGCAACGGCCCTGAACGGCATGGGAGTCATCTACGCCCCGAAGGAATCGCCCGGAATCCTCCCAGGCCTGAACGCCACGATGTTCAACCTCGGAGCCTCCGTAGGCATCGGAATCCTCTCCGGCCTAGTAGCCAAAGGCACCCCCGACGGAGCGTCGGACCCCGCCGGCTTCACCACGGCCCTGGTCGTCGCGACAGTGATCTCGGCAGCAGCTCTGGTTGCGTCGTTCGTCCTACCTGGCAAGGCAGGCTCAGCAGAGAAGGTGTGAGCTTTTTGCCGGAACATCAAGGGGCTCCTGGTGATCGCCACCAAGCCAACCCGCGGGATGACCCTGGAATGCGGCATGCCGGCGTTGCCAGGCTGGCCCAATTCCACCCGTTTGAGGCGTTCGCTCTTTAAGGTGAGGGCATGGGGCTTCGCGATCTGACCAGGGACGCCGTCGTCGCCGCGATGGCGGAACACGATGAGCTGGGGAAGCGGAAGTTCTGCCGGAAGTACGACGTCAAGCCTTCGAATGAACTGGCGATCGTCGAAGGCCGCAATCTCTACGACGTCGCCTCGATCGTCGCGGGTGCGCACCAGATCATCACCGGATCCCCGGTCGACTCGAAGCAGCTCTCCGCGCGTGAGGCGGGGATGGCGGAACTGATGCGCTCGTTCGGCCTGACGGCCGTCCAACCGACGGTGGCCAGGGCTTTGGTCGACGCGGCCAACTTCGGTGAGGTCACCGGGGTCGAAGAAGGCCGAGTTTTCGCGGACCGGCGGGAGCTGTACGACGCTGGCGTGCACCGGGCACTGCAGGACGGGATCGTGGGCACCAAGGATCGAGGCGCGGAGTCCATCGTCCTCTCCGGAGGTTACGAGGATGACGAGGACCACGGCACCGTCATCATCTATACCGGTCGTGGGGCGCAGGACAGCAAAGGGCGGCAAACCGGTCACCAGAGCTTCGAAGACACGAAGAACGCTGCTTTGCGCACCAGCGCGTTCACCGGCGAACCAGTACGGGTGATCCGCGGGAGCAAGGCGGAGGGGTACCGGTACGACGGGCTGTTCAACGTAGTGGACGCGTGGCTAGGAGAGGGAGTCCGCGGGTACCGAATTTGCCGCTATCGCTTGGAGAAGTGTGGCAGCGACTCGTCGGTGGCGGATCTCGAGACGTCTGTCTCGGGAGAACTGCCGAAGGGCAATGAAAGCCCTGGACGGCGCCTAATCAAGCAGCAGCGGATCGTTCGGTCGACCCGAGTTGCGGAAGGTGTCAAGAAGATCCACGACTATCGGTGCCAGGTCTGTGCAGTGCGATTGGAGATCGGGGCCTACGCCTATGCAGAAGGAGCGCACATCAAGCCGCTGGGAACTCCGCACAACGGGCCCGACGTTCCGGAGAACATCCTGTGCCTCTGCGCGAACTGCCACGTCCTCTTCGACAAGGGTGCGATCTTGATCGCAGATGACCTCACGGTTTCCCGCAACGGGAAAGATGTTCAACTGCGCGTGGACGTCAGCCACCGGATCGACGTCGAGTACCTCGCATACCACCGGTCAATACACGCCTGATCCAGTGGCTCGTCAGCCCAGGTCAGCTCGCTGGGTTCGGCTGGCGTTGGGTGGTGGGTGGGTCGTGAGTGCGTAAACCGGTTGGAGGCGGTTTATGCACTCACGACCTCTTTCACCTGCGGAGGTGGCGGCGGCGGTGGTGCGTTCGTTTTCGATGTCGGCGATGAGGTGCCAGACGGTGTATTCGCCGTCTCCTGTTCCCGCGTGTTGACCCGCTGCGAATCTCAGACCTCTGAACGGGACCTGGGTGGCGATCATCGCGAGGAGCAGGACGTTGAACAGGACGAAGGTGCTGAGCTGGATCCAGAGCATGAGGGTTGGTGCTCCTTTTTCTTGGTGTGGCTGGTCAGGGTTCGTGAGCGGGGATGGCCGTAAGGGCGGCCATCGCCGCTCACGAGTACTTGTCGGCGAGCTGCGGAAGCACCGGTCGCGGATCAAGGCCCTGGCTGCGTTGGGCGGTCCGGCCGTGCCCGCCGTTTCCGCGGCGATCGAGCACAGGCGGCGCGCTCTGGTCGCCGCCGGGATCTCCGGCACCCACGGCCTCTCCTGGCGATGTCGGATTTCCGCCAGCGCCGTCCCTGGACCAGGGGCGATGCTGGTGCCGTATGCGGTGGCCGCTCGGCCGCCGGTGGAGGAGAGGATGTTCCAGTGCAGCCGGTGAAGACCATCGTCGATAGTCCCGTCGGTCCGCTGACCCTGGTCGCCGTCGGCGGTGCGCTGACCGGCGTCTACATGGAGAAGCAGCGGCACCGGCCGCCGGAGGAGGAGTTCGGGGAGCTCGACGCCTCGCCGTTTGGTGCGGTGATCGAGCAGCTGGCCGAGTACTTCGCCGGGCGGCTCACCGAGTTCGAGCTGCCGCTGGATCTCGTCGGCACCCCGTTCCAGCAGCGGGTGTGGACCGCGCTGCGCGAGATCCCGTACGGCGAAACGGTTTCCTACGGCGAGCTGGCCGAGCGGATCGGGCGGCCCAGCGCGTCGCGGGCGGTCGGGCTGGCCAACGGCAAGAACCCGATCAGCATCATCGTGCCGTGCCACCGCGTCGTCGGTTCCAACGGGGACCTGACCGGCTACGGCGGCGGGATCGAGCGCAAGCGGAGCCTGCTGGACTTCGAGCGGCGCAACGCGGCGGGCGTGCAGACGGCGCTGGAGCTTTGAGCGTGCGCTCGTGAGTGTTTTGTGGGGTTATAGACCCAGAAAACACTCACGAGCCCGGACGACAGAATCTCCAGGAACGGCCTGGCGATCAGCATCCGGGACGGCCCGGGGATCACCGTCGCAAGGTGCGGAGGTGGATGCGTTCGCCCTGCTTGCCGAAGAGGCTGAGGACTTCGACGCTGCCGCGCCCGGCGGCGCCGAACCAGTGCGGGATCTGGCAGTCGAACTCCGCCGCTTCGCCCGCTCCCATCACGAAGTCGTGGTCGCCGAGCTTCACCCGGAGCCGTCCGCGCAGCACGTAGGGCCATTCGTGACCGGCGTGGGTCCGCAGGTGCGGCTCTTCGTCGTGCGCGGGGGTGGTCATCTTGTACGCGCGCGGTTCAGTCGTGGGGTGGTGCGCCAGTTTTGGCTGTAACTGGCCAGGTGTTCCGGGGCGGCAAAGCTGACGCACCACGACGCACGGTCGGGAACCCTGATCGCCCCTCGGACAGTTGTGGTCGTGGTCTGGGGTGTTAGGGCGTCCAGGTGGGGTTTCGGCCTGTCAGGGCCAGGAGGCGGTGCAGGGGTGGGGCGGTGTTCGGGACCGGCACCTCGGCGGCGAAGACACCCATCGCGCGGCCTTGCTCCGCCGTTTTCGCGGCTTCGCCGCGGGCGAATTCGAGGAGGTTTTCGTCGAGGTGCAGGGGTTGGCCGGTCGCTCGTGCCAGGTCCCAGGCGTGTACCGCGTACTCGAGCACGACCATGCCGCCGACCAGGGGCGAGGGCATTTCGGTCGGGCCGCCCATGTGCGTGGTGCCGGTCCACGCGTCCGGCGTGCTCCAGGCTCGCGTCGTGCGGTCCAGCTGTTGGGCGAGGTCGTGCTTCCAGTCGTCGGGGAGGGTCACGTCCGATTCGGCGGCGGCCGGTGGTGGGACCGCTTCCTTGCGGGCCGCGGCTTCCAGGGACGGGCCCCAGAACAGCAGGTGGTTCAGCAGGTCGCGCACCGCGTACTCGGTGCACGGGGTGGGCGCGGCGAGCTGGTCGGGGGCGATGCCTTCGACGATCCCGGCCAGGGCGGAGGCCGCGCGGTTCAGGTGCTGTGCTTCGGACATGGTGCGCAGCCAACCACCGCGCGACGCCGGTGTCTTGAACGAACGCGACATACACTCCGACCGTGTCCAGGGACGTTCGGGAGGTCGGCGGGGCTTGGCGGCGTTTCCAGCGCCACTCCTTCCCGCAGCCCTCACCGGACCTGGCCCGGTACGCGGCCCGCTACTGGGTGGTCTCGTGGGACTACCCGGAGCCGTACCGGCAGCTGATCGTGCCTTACCCGAACGTGCACCTGACCTTCCAGGACGGGCGCGCGACGATCACCGGCGTCTCCAGCGGGCACCAGGTGCGGGTGCTGTCGGGGCGCGGCGGCGTGTTCGGCGTGGCGTTCCGGCCCGGCTGCTTCCGCCCGTTCCTGCGCGCTCCGGTCTCGTCCATCACGGACCGGTCGATCGACGCCCGCGAGGTCTTCGGCCCGGCCTTGCCGGAGGCACCCGACGTCCCGGCCGTGGAGCGGCTGCTCCGGGAGCACGCGCCGGAGCCCGATCCGAAGGCGGAGCAGGCCGCGGACGTCGTCGCGCTGATCGCCGCGAAACCCGAGATCACCAGGGTCGATGCGCTGGCGGCCGAGCTCGGCACCAGCGTCCGGCAGCTGCAGCGGCTGTTCGCGGAGTACGTGGGCATCGGCCCGAAGTGGGTGATCCGCCGCTACCGCCTGCACGAGGTCACCGAGCGGATGGCGACCGGAGCGGAGCTGGACTGGGCGGCGCTGGCGGCCGAACTCGGCTACGCCGACCAGGCGCATCTCGTCCGCGACTTCAAGGCCCTGTTCGGCGAAACCCCGACCCGCTACGCCGCGCGGTACTAGGTGGTCGTGAGTGCGTAACAGCGTTCGAACACTGTTACGCACTCACGACCACGGCCCGACGACGAGAGGAGAGCTCCTGTGCAGGCGATGACGGTCGTACCCGGTCGGCCCGACACCGCGGCCACCAGCTGGCTGCCCGAGCCCGGTGCGGACGACGGCGACGTGCTGGTCGAAGGTCTCGCGGTCGGGATCTGCGCGACCGACCGGGAGATCGTGCGCGGCGGGCACGGCAGCCCGCCGCCGGGGCAGCGGAACCTGGTGCTGGGCCACGAATCCCTCGGCCGCGTGCTGTCGGCGCCGGACGGCGACATCGCCGTCGGCGACCTGGTGGTCGGCATCGTCCGGCGCCCCGACGACTGCTCCTGCTGCCGGGCGGGCAACTGGGACTTCTGCCGCACCGGGAACTACCTGGAGCGCGGTATCGAGGGCGCGCACGGCTACGGCAGCGAGCGGTGGCGGGCCCCGGCCGAGTACCTGGTCCGCGTCGCCCCGGACCTCGCGGACACCGGGGTGCTGCTGGAACCCACCAGCGTCGTGGCCAAGGCGTGGGAGCAGATCGACCACATCCGCGGCCGCAGCGGTCACGACGGCCGCACCGCGCTGATCACCGGTGCCGGGCCGATCGGCCTGCTCGCAGCGCTGCTGGCCGTGCAGCGCGGTTACGAGACCCACGTCTACGACCGCGTCGAAGGCGGCACCAAGCCCGACCTGGTGCGAGCCCTGGGCGGCACGTACCACTGCGGTGAGGCGAGCGACCTGCCCGTGCGCCCCGACGCGGTCGTGGAAGCCACCGGGGCGGCGAGCCTGCTAGCGGACCTGGTGAACCTGGTCGCGCCCAACGCGGTGATCTGCTTGACCGGGATCAGCACCGGCACCCGCGCAGTCCTGCCCGGCGATGAGCTGAACAACCGGCTGGTCCTGCGGAACGGGGTCGTCCTCGGCTCGGTGAACGCCGCGCGCCGTCACTACGAGCAGGCCGGTGCCGCCCTCGCCGCAGCGGACCAGGACTGGCTCCACCGGCTGCTCAACCGCCGGGTCCCGCTCGCGAACTGGCCCGCCGCCCTCGACCGCCGAACCGACGACGTCAAGGTCGTCGTCGACCTCACCTGACCGGTTCGCGATCACCCAGATCACCGCGGTTCCCGCGACGCAGTGCGGTTCCTCGAATCGGTGATCCCCGGTCCGCCGGGATCAGTCGTGGCCGCCGCACGGGCGCCGCGGGGCGGTCACTGCCTCAGCACGCCGACGGCGGCGTAGCTGTTGGTGCGGGCTGCGTCGTCGGGGTCGACCGGGTCGTCCGGGCGCCAGTCGGGGAGCAGGACCAGGCCCGGGTCGACGAGGTCGTAGCCGGTGAGCAGGTCGGCGATCTGGTCGCGGGGGCGCAGGGTGCCGGGCGTGGAGGTGCGGTTGTAGATCTCGTGGCCGCCGCTGAGCTGGTCGTCGGTGAAGGTCACCGGGGACAGGTGCGACAGCGCCAGGTAGCTGCCCGGGACGCACGCCGCGCGGTAGCGGCCCATGATGCCCACCGGGTCGTCCTCGTCGGGCACGAAGTGCAGGATCGCCACGGCCAGCACGCCGACCGGGCGGGTGAAGTCCAGCAGCCCGGCGACCCCTGGGGCGCTCAGCACGGCCTCGGGGTCGCGGATGTCGGCCTGCGTGATGGTCACCCGCGGGGTGTCGGCGAGCAGCGCCTGGGCGTGCGCGACCGCGACCGGCTCGCGGTCCACGTAGGCGACGCGTGCGTTCGGATCGGCGTCGTGGGCGATCTCGTGCACGTTGCCGACGGTCGGGATGCCCGACCCGAGGTCGAGGAACTGGTCCACGCCCTGCGAGATCATGAACCGCACCGCGCGCCCGAGGAACGAGCGGTTGGCGTAGGCCCACTGCCGACCGGTGGGCACGACGGCGAGGAACCGCTCGGCGGCCTCCCGGTCGGCCGCGAAGTTCGCGTTCCCGCCGAGGTAGTAGTCGTACATCCGCGCCGCGTTCGGCGACTCGACGTCCATCTCGACCAGCGGATCCGGCCCGTGCTCTGCCACCCCGGCATGATCGCCGAGCGACCTCCCGCCCGGCAACCCCGGAGTCACGGCATCGGCACGTCGTCGACGTTGCTGCCCTCGACGGAGGTGACGGTCAGCCCGAGCCGGTCGTCACCAGCGGTCAGCTCGCACCGCTCGGACTGCCCGACCATCTTCCCGCTGACCTGCTTCTCCAACGGTCCAGCAGACGACGCGGTCCCGGGTACCGGTGTCAGCGATCGTTCCTGGTCGGCGATTCGCATTCTCGCTTCAGGGCTGCGGCCTCCGCCTCGACGAACCGTCGGATGCGGCCCGACACCAGGGGCGTGAGCAGCGGGGCGAGGCCGCCGGAGTAGTCGATCTGCAAGCGGACTTCGCTGCCGCTGTCGGCGGGGCGGATCCAGTGCGAGGCGACCATCCGGCCGCCCGCGAAGCGGGTGGCCCAGCTGAACGACGAGCCGGGCTCGACCTCGACCACGTCCCACACGGCCGCGGCCACCCCGGGCTGCTTGACCCGGAACCGGTGCCCGACCCGGAGCTCCCCGTCCAACGCCGCGACCGAGCTGACGGTGGGTGTCCACCCGGGCCAGCCGGGCACGTCGGCCAGCACGGCCCACACCTCGCCCGGTGACGCGGAGATCACCACGGTGCTCTCATGACGCATGTTCGCCTCCCGGCGCACACGCTACTGCCGGTCACCGGGCCTGATCCAGAAAGGAGTTCGCCCGCCGGGTCCCGACGCGGAAGCAGTGCGTTTCCGCAGGCCGGAACGGCTGTCGATGGTGGCGCCCCCGGCAGGATTCGAACCTGCGACACCCGCTTTAGGAGAGCGGTGCTCTATCCCCTGAGCTACGAGGGCCTGGTTGGAGCGTACCTGGCCGGTCGGGGCGCGTCGGCACCGGTCGGTGGTCGGGGTCGTCGCGTATCGTCAGGTGATCGTTACCGTTCGGCGCCACTGGGGTGGGTATGGGCAACGAGAACCACGGGTCTGCGGACAAGCTGGTGCAGGCCGGGGCGGTGCACGGCGGCATTCACTTCTACGCGGAAGCTGCGCCGCAGCAGAAGCTGCTCAAGGTTCCGGGGCAGCTGCTCGCCGTCTCCGACCACTTCGTCGACCGGGATCCTGCGGTGGACGTGCTGAACGATCTGCTCGACGAGCCCCGGGTGGGGCGGGCCGGGCTGGCGGTGATCAGCGGGGCCAGCGGCATCGGGAAGAGCGCGTTGATCGCGCAGTGGTCGCATCAGGTCCAGCAGAGGTTCCCGGACGGGCAGATCGTGTTCGACTTCGAACGCGGCGAGCGGAGCCTGGGTGACGCCGCAGAGCACTGCTTGCGCTCGATCGGCGTCGAGCCGGAATGGATCCCACCGGCGACCGGTGACAAGGTGGCGATGCTGCGGACCTGGACGAAGGACCGCAGGCAGCTGTTCATCTTCGAGAACGTGGCTGTGCTGGACCACGTCCTGGAGCTGGTGCCTGCCTCCGGCGCGAGCGTCGTGCTGTGCACGAGCCATCAGGACGGGGCTGAGCTCGCGGCGGACGGAGCTCAGCCGATCAGGTTGACACCGCTCGAATCGGAGCACGCCATCGACTGCCTGCGGCGGGAAGACCTGCGGGAACGCGTGGACGCCGAGCCCGAGGCCGCGGCGGAGCTGGTGGCCAGGACCGGCGGGTTCCCGATCGCGCTCAACGTGATGGTCGGCCTGCTGAAGACCCGGACGTCGTGGACCATCGCGCGTGCCGTGCAGGAGCTGTCCGAGAAGCGCAGGCGGCGGAAGCACTTCCGCAAGGCGTTCGCCGAGCTGGACCTGGCCGTCGAACAGCTGACGCGGGCCGAAGCGCAGGTGTACGGACTGCTCGGGCGGGTCGCGCTGGCGCTGCCTGTCGGGGCGGTCGCGGCGTTAGCCGACCTCACCGAGCTCGACGCCGAAGACCATCTCGAACAGCTGCACAGGATTTGTCTGGTGGAAGAGAACGATCAGGAGCAGTTCCTGCTCCACGACCTGGTGGCCGAGCACGCCGCCGAAACCCTCGGCATGTCCGACGTGTCGTCCGACGACGCGGTTAGGCGCCTCGTCGCGTGGTACCGGCAGCAGGGCGCGTTCGCGGACCGGGCGGTGATGGAGCCGAGCCGCCTCCGCGTCGTCGACGACGACCTCGCCGGGGAGAACCCGTTCACCCGTGAGCGGGCGCTGGAGTGGCTGCGCAGCGAGCGCGTCAACCTGCTCGGCATGGTCCGGCTGGCCGCCGAGAGCGGTTGGCACGTCGACGTGATCGCGCTCTGCGACGGTCCACTGTGGGCGCTGCACAACCAGGACAAGCACTACTCCGACACCCTGGCCGCCCTGGTGGCGGCGATCGCCTCGGCGGTGGCGATCGAAGACCTGGTCGCCGAAGCCCGCATGCGCAGCCTGCGCGGCCACCTGCTGGTGGAGTGCGGTGAGCTGGACGAAGCGCGCGCGGAGTGCGCGGAGGCCGTCGCGGTCGCCGAACGCGCCGGGCACCGGCGGATCCTGGCGTCAGCGCTGGAGTTCCAGGGCAAGGCACTGCACGCCAGCGGGGAGTTCGACGCGGCCCTCGGGAACTTCGAGCGGGCGCGCCAGCTCAACGAGGAACTGGGACGTCAGCGCGGCATGGCGTTGCAGGAGTACCTGATCGGCAAATCGCTCTCCGCGCTCGGTCGGCACGACGAGGCGCTGCAGGTGCTGGCCGAAGCGCTGGACCGCATCGCCGGATTCCCCGAGGACAAGCGCACGCCGAGCCGCATCCGCGTCGCCGCGGCCCGCGCCCACCAAGCGCTCGACCAGCACGACCAGGCGGTCTCCCTGCTCCGCGAGGCGATCTCGGCAACGCGCGAGCGCTCGTCCTTCGACCTGGCAGAACCCCTGGAACTGCTGGCGGATTCCCTGACCGCCCTCCGCCGCCCGGGCGCGCGGGAATGCCTCGAAGAAGCCCTGGAGATCTACGAACAGGCCCAAAGCCCCAAGGCCGACCGGGTGCGGCGGAAGCTCAGCGAGGGGTGAACAGCTCCACCGGTTCTGGGCGGGCTGGCCACGGGGGTTCGGGGAGTTCCAGGTGGCGGTAGATCAGTCCTCGGAGGCGTTCGTGGGGGTTGGTCTCGAAGGTCAGGTCGGCTAGTTGTTGGTGGTCCGGGAGCGGGGTTGCCGCTTCGACCTGGGGGCGGATGTCGGCTGTCGGGTCCAGGCGTCGGGCTCGGGCGCCGAGGAGCGCCATCGGGGAGTTCGGGACCACCTCGGTGTTGCCGAATGCCGCTAGCAGCAGGGGTTTTCCCAGGGCTGCGGCGTAGAGGGCCAGGGAGCCGTGGTCGGTGATCACGACGTCCGCGGCGACCAGGGCTGCCTGCCACTTCCGCAGGCGGGGGACCAGGATCAGGTCGTTGTGCAGGGCCGTGCTGAGCCAGGTTTCCAGTTGCAGGCTTTCGTACTTCTGCCAGATGTTCGGGTGCAGGACCAGGGCGATCCGGTGGTCCGGCAGTTCGGCGGTCAGCCGCTTCGGCAGGTCGCCCCACCTGGCGAACAGCGACTCCGGGCCCCACGTCGACGCCACCACCACCAGCTCGCGGTCACCGGCCAGGGCGCTGCGGTACTGCTCGCGCATCGGCAGGCTGGCGCGCAGGCGCGCGTAGCAGGGGTCGCCGATCACCTCGGCGCGCGGTGCCGCTTCCGGGCACTGGCTCCGGAGCTGGGCGAGCTGGCTCGGGTGGGACAGGCCGACGACCGCCGGGACGACCCGGTCCTCGTGCACCAGCTGGGTGCGGGAGAGGCCGGAAACCTCTGCGGCGACGCCGGATTCGGTGGCTCGCAGCTTGTTGTGGCCAGCGCCGTGCGGGAGCGTCAGGACGGGCATTTCGAGCTCGTGCAGGGGGCCGTTGCCGCTGGGGGAGACGGCGAAGTCGAAGTCCTTGCCGAGGGCGGTCTCCCAGTCGACCACCTGGGCTCCGGTCAGGTGCAGCTGTTCGGTGAGGTTCGCCGCGAACTCGGATCCGGCCGCGACCGCGAAGCGGGTTTCCACGCGCATGTCGTCGGCCAGCAGCGGGAGGACGTCGAGCAGGCGGTCCAGCGCCGTCAGGGTGCGGACGACGCCCAGCACCCGTCGCTCGATCGGCGCGCTGTCCCAGCGACCGGCGCGCTCCGCCGCTTCCGGGCTTCCGGGCTTCCGGGCTTCCGGGCTTCCGGGCTTCCGGGCTTCCGGGCTTCCGGGCTTCCGGGCTTCCGGGCTTCCGGGCTCGTTGTAGCTGGTCAGGTCGGGTTCTCCCGGGTCCCGGTGGTGCTCTCGCGCGGTGCGCATGACGGTCCATCCTAGTACGCGGCGGCGCCGGTACCGGGGGCGCTCACGCCGTGGTCGACGGGTCCGTCGCCGGGCTCTCGTCTATCTCCACGCGGTTGCGGCCAGCTCGTTTCGCCCGGTACAGGGCGATGTCCGCGGCCGCGAACAGGTGCTCCAGGTTCGCCGGGCCAGCCGCGACGCCGATGCTCACCGTCGGCGCTTTGGTGATCCGGCCCAGCACCAGGCGCCAGTCGTGGTTGTGCACCGCCGCGCGGATGCGCTCGGCGACCACCGGCCCGGCGTCGCGGGACTCCTCGCTGGAGCCGACCAGCAGGACCACGAACTCGTCCCCGGCCCAGCGGCAGATCAGGTCGTCGGCGCGGCACTCGCGGCGCAGCAGGTGCGCCACCTCCTGGAGCACGACGTCGCCCGCCGTGTGCCCGGCCAGGTCGTTGACGTCCTTGAACCAGTCGACGTCCAGCAGCACCAGCCACGGCACCCGTCCTGCGGACGCGGTCTGCTCCAGCAGCAGGGGCGCGCGGCGCTCCAAGCCGAGGCGGTTGGTGAGGCCGGTCAGCGGGTCGCGGAGCGCGGCCTCGCGGGCGGCCATCGCCATCCGCTGGGCCTGCACCGCGACGCGGCGCTGCTCCAGAGCCTGGCCCAGCCCTTCGCGCAGCGCGTCGACCGCCATCCGGCTCGCCGAGACCGTCCGGCGCAGCGCGGCGGACTCACCCACCGGGTCGGACAGCGCCTCGCAGATCGCCGCCAGGTCGAGGGAGAACTGCATCATCAGCATCGTGTCGCGGATGGTCTCCGCGGCGTCGAGCGCCCGGCTGGCCAGCGTCCGGGCCTCCTCCAGCCGGTTCTGCTGGCGGCGCACCACCGCCAGCACCCAGTTCGCCACCGACGAGGTGAACCAGTCGTCCGCCGCGCGGGCCAGCGCGAGGGCCTCCTGCGCGACGTGCTCGGCGGCGTCCCGGCGGCCGATGCCGACCAGCGCCCGTGCCAGCCCCGCCATCGCCGAGCGCTTCACCTGGCCCGGCCAGGCCAGCGTCCGCGCCTCCTCGAACAGGTCGCGGGCCAGGGAGAACTGCACGAACCGCTCGTCCTCCGGCAGCGTCGCGGCGCGGAAGATCCGGGCGTTGCCCTCGCGGCACAGGCAGTGCGCCAGCGCCGCCGTGTCGTCGCAGTCGCGGGCCAGCTGCACCGACAGCGCCATCATCTCCAGCGCCGGGCCGCGGTGGCCGATGGTCTCCAGCAGGTAGCCGAGCATGCTGACGGTGTGCGCGGCCGCCGCCCCCTCGGGCCGGTCCACGTCCAGGTCGGTCCAGCCCTCGGCGAGCAGCTCCAGCGCGACCGGGATGTGCTTCAAGCGCCAGGCCAGGGACGCCCGGTGCACCAGCACCGCGGAGCGGTTCCACTGCTCCGAGACCCGGTTCGCCCCGGTCGAGACCAGCTCCTCGAAAGCCGCCTCGGCCTCGGTGAAGCGGCCGGAGTCCAGCAGGGACCGCACCTGGCGGTCCTGGGCCGGGATGTGGCCGACCATCAGCGGGTCATCGTGCTGCACCGCTTCCTCGCAGGGGGCGCACCTCGTCGTGGAACCGCGAGCGGGCGGTCTTGTCGCGCTACAGGCTACCGGCTGCGGCCGTTCCCGTACTTGTCGTAGTGCAGGACGTCGTCCAGCGGCAGCCGCTGCCGCCAGCCGTGCCGCTCCAGGTCGGGCACGTCGGCCAGCGAGCGCACCGGGCCCACGCACAGCCAGGCGACCGGGCGCACCCCGCTCGGGATGCCGAGCAGGCGGCGCAGGAACTCCTCGCGGTAGAAGCTGACCCAGCCCACGCCCAGGCCCTCGGCGGTGGCCGCCAGCCACAGGTTCTGGATGGCCAGGCACACCGAGTACAGCCCGGCGTCGGCGATCGCGTGGCGGCCGAGCACCTGCGGCGCGCCGCGTCCGGGGTCGTAGGTGACGGCGATGCCGAGCGTGGACTCCGCGATGCCCTCGACCTTGATCTTGGCGAACGTCCCGGCGCGCTCCCCGTCGAGCTGGGAGGCGAACACGCTGCGCTCGGCGAGCACGTGCTCGCGGAAGGCGCGGCGGGTGGCCTCGTCGCGGACCAGCACGAAGTCCCAGGGCTGGGACAGCCCGACGCTGGGCGCGCTGTGCGCGGCGGTGAGCACCCGGCGCAGCACCGGCTCGGGGATCTCGGCGCCGGTGAACTCGCGGCGCACGTCGCGGCGTCGGTTGATCACCTCGTAGAGGTCGGCGGCGGGGGCGGTGTCGGTCAACTTGGAGGTTCCGGCGATCGTCATCGCCGTCCATCCTGCCCGCCGGGCCGGTGCGGCGGCGGGCAGGGTGAGGAGAGCGGCCGGGGCGGCGGTTTTCGCGCGGAACCGCCGCCCCGGTGGCTCACTTGCGGCCGTTGCTCGGGTACGGCAGCAGCGCCATCTCGCGGGCGTTCTTGATCGCCTTGGCGACCTCGCGCTGCTCCTGCACGGTCAGGCCGGTGACCCGGCGGGACCGGATCTTGCCCCGGTCGGACAGGAACTTGCGCAGCAGCGCGGTGTCCTTCCAGTCCACCTGGACGACTCCTTCGCGCTGGAGCAGGTTGGGCTTGCGCCGGAAGTTGCGGCGGTCGGTGTTCGGCACGGCTCACCAGCTCGACTTCGTCACGCCGGGCAGCTCACCGGAGTGCGCCAGCTCGCGCAGCCGCACCCGGGAGACGCCGAACTTGCGGAAGTACCCGCGGGGCCGCCCGTCGACGGCGTCCCGGTTGCGCACCCGGACCGGGCTCGCGTCGCGCGGCTGGCGCTGCAGCTCGAGCTGGGCCGCGCTGCGCTCCTCCGGGCTGCTGCCCGGAGCGGCGATGATCTTCTTCAGCTCCGCCCGCCGCTCGGCGTACCGGGCGACGACCGCCCTCCGCTGCTCGTTGCGGGCGATCTTGGACTTCTTGGCCACTGGGCCTTTCCTCTCGTGTTCCAGGAGAACGGGGAAGCGATCCGCGGTGGGCTCGTTTTGCCTGGCAGGTGCCCGTGAGTGTTTTCGGGTGCTCTGGCGCCGCAACACACTCACGACTCCTGAGCTGCGGAAACGAGCGCCGACCGATCAGCGCTCCTCGCGGAACTCCACGTGCTTGCGCGCGACCGGGTCGTACTTGCGCAGGACCAGCCGGTCCGGGTCGTTGCGGCGGTTCTTGGTCGTCACGTAGGTGAAGCCGGTGCCCGCGGTGGAGCGCAGCTTGATCACCGGCCGGGTGTCGGTGCTCTTGGCCATCAGAACCGCTCCCCCCGGGCGCGCATCTCGGCGACGACCGCCTCGATGCCGCGCTTCTCGATCGTCTTCATCCCCTTCGTCGACACCCGCAGCCGGACCCAGCGGCCCTCGGAGGGCAGCCAGTAGCGCTTGCGCTGGACGTTGGGCAGCCAGCGGCGCCGGGTGCGGTGGTTCGAGTGGGAGACCTGGTTGCCGTAACCGGGCTGCATCCCGGTCACCTGGCATCGGATGGACATGACCTACCTCTCGATAATGACATCCATTTTCAAAACGACGCGACCGAGGGTACCGTGTGCCCGGCGTAGATGAAAACCGTTGTCGATTGAGGTGGGGATGGAAACCGAGTCGTCCGCGATGCCGCTGATCATGGTGGCCGGGATCCGCGCGGACCAGGTCGCGTCGACCGCCGAGGCGGTCCGGCGCAGCGATCCGGCGGGCACCGCGCTCGTGCACCACGACCTGCGCGAAGTCGCCCAGGGCGTGGTCCGGCGGCTGATCCGCCACGGCGGCACCGAGCAGGTCGAGGTGCTGGAGCTGGCGCACGGTTGCGTGTCCTGCACCCTGCGGGAGGACCTGCTGCCGCTGCTGCGCAGGCTGACCGCCGCGCCGGACGTGACCGGGGTGGTCGTGCAGCTCGACCAGGCCCTGGAACCGGACACGATCTGCTGGGCGCTGCAGCACGTCGAGGTGGACGGCCGCCCGCTCACCGCCGACGTCCGCGTCGAGGCCGTGATCACCGCGGTCGACGCGGCGAGCTGGCTGGCCGACGCGACCGGCGAGGACGAGCTGGTCGAGCGCGGCATCGGCGGCAGCCCCGACGACGAGCGCACGGTGGCCCAGGTCGCGGTCGGCCAGGTCGAGTTCGCCGACGCGATCGTGCTGCTGGGCGAGGCCGAGGACCGCTGGACGCAGGTGCGCACCGAGGCCGTGATCGCCAGGCTGACCGCGACCGCGCCGACCGCGCGGTTCGACGACCTGGACGTCCCGGCGCTGCTGGCCCGCATTCCCGCCGGGGCGCGGCGCGGCGAGATCGACGGGCCGCACGGCCAGCTGCTGCGCGGCCAGCCGTCGCTGGACACCGACGCCGGGGTGTCGACGGTGCTGTTCGAGGAGCGGCGGCCGTTCCACCCGGAACGCCTGCACGAGGCCATCGACGTGCTGCTGGACGGCGTGGTGCGCACCCGCGGCCGGGTCTGGGTGGCCAGCCAGCCCGACGTGGCGCTGTGGGTCGAGTCCGCCGGGGGTGGGCTCGGCGTCGCGCACGGCGGCCCGTGGTTGGCCTCGCTGGCGCCCGAGCAGTGGGCCGAGATCTCCCCGGAGCGCCAGGTCAGGGCCTCGCTGAACTGGGACGACTACTACGGCGACCGGATGCAGGAGCTGGTCGTGATCGCCCACGAGGCCGACCCGCAGCACATCGTCAGCGCCCTCCGCCGCGCCCTGCTCACCGACGACGAGCTCGCCGCCGGCGAGCAGGTCTGGGCGCAGTACGCCGACCCGTTCGGCGAGTGGCACACCGATCCCTGCGGCGACGACCCGGCGGAGCGCTCCGCCGACGCCGCGGGCGAGCGGGGCAACCGGTCGTGAGCGCACGACCCCGACACCGCGAGGAGACATCGTGAAACCCGGAATCCACCCCGAGTACCGGCCGGTCGTGTTCCAGGACCGCACCACCGGGCAGAGCTTCCTGACCAGGTCCACCGCGACGTCCGACGCGCGCATCGAGTGGGAGGACGGCAACTCCTACCCGCTGATCGTGATCGACGTGACGGCGTACTCGCACCCGTTCTGGACCGGCAACCAGCGGGTGCTCGACACCCAGGGCCGGGTGGAGAAGTTCCGCCGCCGCTACGGCGGTCGCACCCGCTGATCCCGCCCCGACGAAGGAGGAGTTCGAGGAATGGCAGTCCCGAAGCGGAAGATGTCGCGGGCCAACACGCGGCACCGGAGGTCGCAGTGGAAGGCGGCGGCGCCGGACCTGGTGCCGATCGTCGTGGACGGGAAGCGCCAGCTGGTGCCGCGCGCCCTCATCCGGCACTTCCACCAGCGGTGACCCGTTCGGCGCGGGCCGATCACCCGCGGTGATCAGCCCGCGCCCGGAGGTGAGACCGTCGTCACGGTGGTCCGCGACGACGGGTGAGGTTCTCAGCTCGTTCTCAGGGCCGCGGGTAAGACTGTGCTCATGCGCATCCTCGTCGTCGACGACGATCGTGCCGTGCGGGAATCCCTGCGCCGGTCCTTGCAGTTCAACGGGTACCAGGTGGAGCTCGCCGCGGACGGTCAACAGGCCCTGGACCAGCTGGCCGCCAGCCGCCCCGACGCCATGGTGCTCGACGTGATGATGCCCCGGCTCGACGGGCTGGAGGTCGCCCGGCGGCTCCGCAGCACCGGCGACGACCTGCCGATCCTGGTGCTCACCGCCCGCGACGCGGTCTCCGACCGGGTCGCCGGGCTCGACGCGGGCGCCGACGACTACCTGCCCAAGCCCTTCGCGCTGGAGGAGCTGCTCGCCCGGCTGCGCGCGCTGCTGCGCCGCGCCAGCCCGCCGGAGGCCGGTCCGGACGAGCACCCGGCCGCGCTGCGCTTCGCCGACCTGGAGCTGGACCCCGGCACCCGCGAGGTCCGCCGCGGCGAGCGCCCGATCAGCCTCACCCGCACCGAGTTCGCCCTGCTCGAACTGCTGATGGCGCACCCCAAGCAGGTGCTGACCCGCAGCCGCCTGCTGGAGGACGTGTGGGGCTACGACTTCCCGACCTCGGGCAACGCCCTGGAGGTCTACATCGGCTACCTGCGCCGCAAGACCGAGGCCGAGGGTGAGCCGCGGCTGATCCACACGGTCCGCGGCGTCGGCTACGTGCTCCGGGAGACCCCGCCGTGACGGTCCCCGCTCCGCCCCCGCCGGACCTGGGCCCGCCCCGCCCCCGGGGCAGGTTCCAGCGGGTCTCGCTGCGCAACCGCGTCACCTGGCTGGCCGCGATCTGCGTGGCGGGTGCGGTCGCGCTGGTGTCGGTCGCGGCGTTCGTCACCGTGCGCGACAGCCTCTACCAGCAGCTGGACGACAGCCTGACCGAACGCGCGGTGGAGGCCGCCGAGGGCCCGCTGGTGCGCACCGCCGACCTGCAGCAGGTGCCGGTGGCGTTCTTCACCGCGACGAACTTCAAGATCAGCGTGCTGGGCGCGGACGGCTCCGAGTTCGGCCCGAAGGACCAGCGGCCGCCGCTGAGCTACGCGGAACTCGCGGTGGCGCGCGGCGACGTGCCGCAGTCGCGGCGCACCGACCAGCGCACCAACAGCCGCGTGGTGGCGGTGCCGACCGGGCAGAACGCCGCGCTGGTGATGTCCACCTCGCTGGACCCCACCCAGCGCACGCTCGCCCAGCTCAGCGTGGTGCTGGTGGTGATGGGCGGCGCCGGGATCCTGCTCGCCGCGGCGGCCGGGACGGCGGTGGCGCGGGCCGGGCTGCGCCCGGTGCAGCGGCTGACCGCCGCGACCGAGCGCGTGGCGCTGACCGGTGACCTGCGGCCGATCCCGGTCGACGGCGACGACGAGCTCTCCCGCCTGACGACCAGCTTCAACGGCATGCTCAGCGCGCTGGCCGAGTCGCAGGAGCGGCAGCGGCGGCTGGTCGCCGACGCCGGGCACGAGCTGCGCACCCCGCTGACCTCGCTGCGCACCAACCTGGAGCTGCTGATGGCCTCGGCCCGGCCGGACGCGCCGAACCTGGCCGAGGAGGACCGGCGGGAGATGTTCGCCGACGTCCAGGCGCAGGTCACCGAGCTGTCCGCGCTGGTCGGCGACCTGGTGGAGCTGGCCAGGGAGGACACCCCGCAGGCGGTGCACGAGCCGGTGGACCTGGTGGACGTGGTGGAGCGCGCGCTGAGCCGGGCGCGGCGGCGCGCCCCGCGCATCGAGTTCGACGTGCGGCTGCAGCCCTGGGTGATGATGGGCGACGCCACCGCGCTGGAGCGGGCGGTGCTGAACCTGCTGGACAACGCCGCGAAGTGGAGCCCGGACGGGGGCCGGGTGCGGGTGGACCTGGTGCCGGACCCCGGTTCCGGGCAGATCCTCCTGGAGGTCGCCGACAGCGGCCCCGGCATCGCGCCGGTGGACCGCCCGTACGTCTTCGAGCGCTTCTACCGGTCCTCGGACGCCCGGACGCTGCCGGGCTCCGGGCTGGGCCTGTCGATCGTCAAGCAGGTCGCGGAGCGGCACGGCGGATCGGTGTGGGCGGGTGAAGCACCGGAGGGCGGCGCACTGCTGCGCATGTCCCTCCCGGGCAGCACTCCGCAAACCGAACAGCAATGAACACCATGCGCCAAAAGTGGTAGGCGTGCGCCACACTTCTGCGTATCACCCGTTCGGGTAGTGTTGGTTCTTGTTCGCTTCGCTGATCTGAGGGGACGAGTGTGCTCGCACGGCAACGCCAGGAAGTGATCCTCGACGAAGTGCGGCGCACCGGTGCGGTGCAGGTCGGCGACCTGGTGCTGCGCCTGGGCGTCTCGGACATGACCATCCGCCGCGACCTCGACGCGCTGTCCCGCCGCGGCCTGGTGGAGAAGGTCTACGGCGGCGCGACCTCGGTGGTCGGCCGCAGCACCGACGAGCCGGGCTTCGAGGCCAAGTCGGTGCGCCAGCTCGCCGAGAAGGAGGCCATCGCCGCGCTCGCCGCCCAGCAGGTCCGGCCGGGGACCGCGATCGGGCTGTCCGCGGGCACCACCACCTGGACGCTGGCCCGCCACCTCGACGACGTCGCGGACCTGACCGCGGTGACCAACTCGGTCCGCGTCGCCGACGCCCTGCAGCGGCGCGGGCGCACCGACCGCACGGTGGTGCTCACCGGCGGTGTGCGGACCCCGTCGGACGCGCTGGTCGGACCGGTCGCGGTGCAGGCGCTGCGCTCGCTGCACCTGGACATGGTGTTCCTCGGCGTGCACGGGATGGCGCCCCGCGCGGGCTTCACCACGCCCAACCTCAACGAGGGCGAGACGAACCGGGCGCTGGCCGAGGCGGCCGGTCGGTTGGTGGTGGTCGCCGACAGCTCCAAGTGGTCGACCGTCGGGATCTCCACGATCGTCGACTTCGACGAGGTCGATCTGCTGATCAGCGACCAGGGCCTGCCCGCCGAAGCCCGGCAGCTGCTGGGCGAGCACGTAGAGCTGCTGCTCGCGGATCAGGAAGGCGCTGAGGAGGACTGATGCGCGATTCTTTCGACTCAACCCCAGCACATCTCAACCGCGCCTCAGGGGACCGCGACGCAGCTCAGCCACGAGAAACCTCGAAGCACGAGATGAACGCCGAACGCGGCCACCACCGTGAATCGCGGAGAGGCGGAACAGCGAAGCGCACAGCGCGGAAGCTGGCCGATGGCCGGGAGATCATCTATTTCGACGCCGACCCGGCGAAGGTCCGGGAGGCCGAGGACACCCGCGAGCTGCCGCCGCAGGCACCGGCCTCGGAGATGCGGCGGGACCCGCTGACCGGCGAGTGGGTGGCGATCGCCGCGCACCGGCAGTCGCGCACCTACAAGCCCCCGGCCGAGCTCTGCCCGCTGTGCCCCAGCACCCCGGGGCGGCCCACCGAGATCCCGGAAGCCGACTACGACGTGGTGGTCTTCGAGAACCAGTTCCCGTCGTTCGCGCAGGGGATCCCCGGCGAGGACTCCGCGGTGGAGGGCGTGCCGATGGTGCCGTCCGCGCCCGCGCGCGGCCGGTGCGAGGTCGTCTGCTTCACCTCCGACCACAACTCCTCGTTCAGCGCGCTGAGCCCGGCCCAGGCCCGCAGCGTCGTGGACGTCTGGGCGGACCGGACCGCCGCGCTGGCCGAAACCCCCGGCGTGGAGCAGGTCTTCTGCTTCGAGAACCGCGGCGAGGAGATCGGCGTCACGCTGCACCACCCGCACGGCCAGATCTACGGCTACCCGTTCGTCACGCCGAAGACCGGGAAGATGCTGCGGGTCGCGGAGGAGTACCTCGCCCAGCACGGCCGCCACGTGCAGGGCGACGTGCTGGCGGCCGAACGAGCGGCCGGGCGGCGCGTGGTCGTCGACTCGGAGCACTGGACGGCGTACGTCCCGGCCGCCGCGCGCTGGCCGGTCGAAGTCCACCTCGTGCCGCACCGCAAGGTCCCGGACATCGCGGCCCTCACCGACACCGAGCGCGACGACTTCGCGCAGACCTACCTCGACGTCCTGCGCCGCCTGGACGGCCTCTACGAACGCCCCCTCCCCTACATCGCGGCCTGGCACCAAGCCCCGGTCCGAGTAGGACGCGACCTGTCCTGGCTGCGCCTGGAGGTCTTCTCGGTCCGCCGCTCCGCGGACAAGCTGAAGTACCTCGCGGGCTCGGAGTCAGGAATGGGCGTCTGGATCAACGACGTAACCCCGGAACAAATCGCCGACCGCCTCCGGAGTACCTGAGCTCCAGCGGCTGGCGCCGCTTGCCTGACGGTGGCGGCTCACCACGCCCCCCGCGCCGCCGCGACCACGGCCGTGCGAGGGGTGGTGACGTCCGCAATTTCGATTGAAATTGCCTCACCTCGCCACTGGAGGTTCCGTCGAGAACGACGGCAATTTCGATTGAAATTGCAACACCGCGCAAAGCAACCACCCACCGCTTTGAACCCAAAAGCAACCCCCCACGCAACGTCACCCCTCCTCGCAAGGCCGCCCCGGTCTCACCACCGATCGCCGGGTCGCCCCGGTCTCGCCACCGATCGCAAGGCCGCCCCCGGTCTCGCCACCCATCGCCAGGTCAGCGGACCGACCTTCGGTTGTGCGGTGAAGGTCACAGGCCTGGCGGGTTTTGATTGGTGGCTCCACAGGGGGGTCTCAGGCGGTTCTCAGCCGCGTGGAGCAGAGTGGGGACATGACCGATCACACCCCGGGTTCCGGCAACCAGCCGGAAGAACCGACGCCGCGGCCGGAAGGCACCCCGGCGGGCACCGGCGACACGCCACCAGCCGGGGTGTCGCCGCAGCAGTCCCAGCAGGCGCAGCAGCCCGATCCGGCGCAGCCGTACGCGGCGCAGCAGTCCGAGGGCCAGCAGTCGTTCGCCGCGGCCGAGGGGCAGCAGCCGTACGCGAGGCCGTCCGAGGCACCGCACCCGTACGCGGCCCAGTCGGAGGGGCAGCAGTCGTACGCGGCGCAGGGAGCGCAGCCGCATTCGACGCAGCAGTTCCCGCACGCACCTTGGCCGTCGGCGGGCGGGCACACCGCCGTGCCGCCGACGCAGCAGCAGTCGCACGGGCGCCGCGGCGGGCTCGTCGCGGGCGTGGCCGCGCTCGCCCTGGTGTGCGGTCTGGTCGGCGGCGGGGTCGGCGGGTACGTGGGTTACCAGTTCGGGGACCGGGCGCCCGGCGTCACCTCGCTGGACGAGTCGCGCCCGGCGCGCAGCGTCAGCACCGCGCCGCAGGGCTCGGTGCAGCAGGTCGCCGAGCGGGTGCTGCCCAGCGTCGTCCAGCTGCAGCTGGTCACCGCGCGCGGGTCCGGCGAGGGCTCCGGCATCGTGCTGAGCAGCGACGGCTACATCCTGACCAACAACCACGTGGTGGACGGCGGCGGTTCGCGCGGCCAGATCACCGCGCAGTTCCAGGACGGCCGCTCCGCGCCGGTCCGGGTGATCGGCACCGACCCGAAGTCCGACCTCGCGGTGGTCAAGGCCGACATCACCGGGCTGACCCCGGCCGAGCTGGGCCGCAGCGACGACCTGCCGGTCGGCGCCCCGGTGGTGGCCATCGGTTCGCCGTTCGGCCTGTCCGGCACCGTGACCAGCGGGATCGTCAGCGCCAAGGACCGCCCGGTGCGCGCGGGCGGCGAGTCCGGCAGCGAGGACACCGTGCTCAACGCGCTGCAGACCGACGCGGCGATCAACCCGGGCAACTCCGGCGGTCCGCTGGTCGACATGGACGGCAACGTGGTCGGCATCAACTCGGCGATCTACAGCCCCGGCAACGGGCAGGGGCAGGCGGGTTCGGTCGGTCTCGGGTTCGCGATCCCGATCGACCAGGCCCGGCGCATCGCCACCGAGCTCAAGGACCGAGGTTCGGCCACCCAGACCACCCTCGGCGTGCTGATCGGCGTCGGCAACCAGCCGGGAGCACTGGTTCGCAACGTCGTGCCCGGTGGCCCCGCCGAACAGGCCGGGATCCGCACCGGTGACCTGATCACCAAGGTGGACACCCGGCCGATCCTGGATCCCGATTCGCTGGTGGCCGCGGTCCGCTCGCACGCTCCGGGCGACCGCGTCACGATCACCATCAGCGGGAGCGGCGGGGATCGCACCGTGGACGCCACGCTCGCCGGGCAGGGGTGACCGGACGCGCGGCCCGGCACCGCCGGGCCGCGTTCCCCGCCGTCGGCCGCCCACCGGGCTGGCCCTGCCCCCTCCGCGCCCCCGGAGCGGTCGACGGCGGGAAGCTTGGACTTGCGTGGCGGTTGCAGCTCGCGAGGGCGGGGCGGGAATCCCCGCCGGAGCTCGGCTTCTTCGTGATGAGGAGGAACATGTCCGACGGAACAGGCGTGGTGCAGCGGCGCCGGTTGGCCGAACTCACCGGCTCGCTGGATCTGACCGGCCCGCCCCTGGGGACTACGGTTACCGGCATGGAACGCAGCGCGCAGCGTTTGGGACGGGCCCTGGTGGTCGTGGTGGACGACCGGGTCGCACAGGGCGAGCAGGAGGACAACATCGGTCCGCTGGTGACCGAGTTGTTGGAGGAGGCCGGCTTCATCGTCGACGGCACCGTCGCGGTGGCCGGTGAAACGGTGGACATCCGCAACGCGCTGAACACCGCGGTGATCGGCGGCGTGGACGTGGTGATCACCGTCGGCGGCACCGGTGTGTCGCCGCGGGACGTCACCCCGGACGCCACGGCCGGTGTCCTGGACCGGCCGATCCCGGGCATCGCGGAAGCCCTGCGGGCCTCCGGCCTGGCGGCGGGCGCGGTCGAGGCGGGTGTCTCGCGAGGCCTGGTCGGGGTCTCCGGCAGCACGCTGGTGGTCAACCTCGCGGGCTCGCGTGCGTCGATCCGCGACGGCATGGCCACCCTGACGCCCCTGGTGACCCACGTGATCGAACAGCTGTCCGGCCTCGAAACGGCCTGACCCGACAACAAGAAGCGGTGGCGGCTCCGGGCGGAGCCGCCACCGCTTTTGTCTGCACCCCGGCGAATACTGACAGTCATGATTGATCTGCGGTCAGTTAAGAGGCTGGTTCGATGGTCTCGGCCGTAGCGCCTCGTCCTCGCGCGCGTGGACGAGGCGCTCGAGAAGCTCAGGGCAGGTCAGGACAGAGTCGTTCAAGCTCACGAGTGCTTGGATGAAGCGGGACAACCAGCGGGCCCGGGAGTCCTCCTCGGCTCCGTCGACGATGCTGCTCGGTCCGCCCTGCCCTGCGCGGATCAGGCAGCGAACGATCTCGTTCTGGCTCACCAAGCGCTGGAGAGGGTCCGAGAGATCGTTCTGGGGTGGCGTCAGTCGGTTGCTGGGACGAGTGCCCCGGGGGATGGGGGCCAGTGCGAAAGTGGCCGCCTTCCGCTCGTGCGCTCGAAGCCTGTTGACGAGCTATCCCCGGACGACTTCAACACTGCTCAATGGGCCGATTCGGTACGAGTGAGCCTTTTTCATCCTGGCCGTGGACCGCAGCTGCGAAGGGCACCGGCACCGCCACCCAGAACGAGGTTGGAAAAACCTCAGTGGAAATCGCGCACCTCAAGCCGACAGTGGGTCTTGCATTCGATGAGGAGGGGAGACGAGCGCTGGCCGATCGCGATCTGCGGAGCAAGCAGGACGGCGAGGCTCGTGAGATCGATCGATTCCTGCGGGACAGCCCGGACTTTCCGAAGCAGCGTCGACCGGATGTACCGGTAGCTGCAGCTGCCCACGTTGAGATGAAGGTCGCGATGGAGATGCGCAAACGAGGCATCAGGCACATCACCCTGGTGATCAACAATCCGCGAGGGATCTGCCGCGGTGATTGGGGATGCATTCCGGCTGTTCGGGCTATCCTGCCGCGTGGGCACTCGATCACGGTATGGGTACCCGGTGCCGCCGTACCATGCGAGCTGCACGGAGGGAGCCCGACATCATGACGATGCTCAGCGCTGATCTGCCTGCTTACGGCGGCGATGGGTGGCGCCATGCCGCCTCGTGGGCCGAGGTGGAGAGCATGATCGGTGCCGCGCTGGACAGGGGAGATCGAAATACGCCGGGGTGGTTGCAGGTCGGTCGGGATCTCGAGACCGGCGAGCCCGGGGACTTCCAGCTGCGAGTGGTGGCCGATCCCGACGCGGGCTGCGCTGCGTTGCTGTGGTTCATCAACGTGGCCCCCGAGGAAGCTGATGACGATGAACTGGCCCAGCACTTGTGGGTCACGTTCAACCCGGAGTCCCCGCTCGAGGCGCCGCTGTTGGCCAGCGACTACGACACCGAGCACTTCCACGACCGGTTCACGGTCATCGATTTCGAGCAGGCGCGTGAAGCGCTGCGCGATTTCTGCCGGAGCGGGGGCCAGCGGCCGCAATCGGTCCAGTGGGTGGCCGGTGACTACTACGGGCGGATCCTCCAGCGGTTGGACGTCGCTGGCGCGGCATGACTCGGTGCTGACCCGACAACAAGAAGCGGTGGCGGCTCCGGGCGGAGCCGCCACCGCTTCTTGTTCGGTCAGGGGGTCTTCGGTGGCTGGCCGGTCTCGCCGGGGCCCTTGTCCTCGGGGGAACCGGGCTGCTCCGGGCCCTTGTCGTCGGTGGCCTTCGGCGGTTGGCCGTCGTGGTGGTCGCGCTTGAGCATGCCCTCGACCTTGCCGCTGACGGTCTCGATCTTGTCGTGGTACTTGCCGCCGGTCGCCTTGTCCAGGCTCGACTTTGCGGCGTCGAGTCCCTTCGCAGCGCTCGGACCCGCCTTCTCGGCGAGCTCCTCCGCCTTGCCCCTGGCCTGGTTCGCCAGTTCCTTGGCCTTGTCCAGGAATCCCATCTTCTCGCCTCCCGCGGCTGACGCCCGGTGAGCCAACGCCTGGCGCCGCTCCCGCGGCATTGCGGACCTCGTGCCCTCAACTGTAGTCGACATCACACCCGAGGTCGGCGGTATCCCCGCCCGGCTCCCCGAGTGCGGGATGATGGAGGTGCGCCACCTGCGAAGATCGGGCGCGGAGCCGGCGGGAGGACTGGAGTTGAACGGCGACACAGGTCGGGACGAGCGGGAGCGGCGGCGCAAGCTCGCGGAGATCTTCGGCGACGTCCTGCCGGAGACCACCTCGGACGACCGGCCGGACCGGACGCCCGCCGAGGACGACGAGCGCTGGTACCGCGAGAACCGGCCACCGCACCACGACCCGCGCTGATCCGCCGGGGCGCTGGCGGCCGCAGGGCCGTGCTGCTGCCTACTTCTTGTGGCCGTCGCCGGAGACCTTGGCCTTCTCCAGCTGGCTGGCCAGGCCCTTGACCGCGGGCAGGCCCTGCTCGCGGCGCAGCAGGTCGCGGATCTCCAGCAGCAGCTCGACGTCGGTCGGGTCCTCCGGGGTCTCCTCCTTGCCCTTCTTGCGCCGCTCGTTGATCGTCTTCATGGGCAGCACGAACAGGAAGTACACCACCGCGGCGGTGATGAGGAAGGTGATCACCGCGTTGATCACCGCGGCGAAGTCGATGATCGACGCCTGGTTGCCCTCGCGTAGCTGGATGCTCAGGCCGGTGACGTTGCCGCCGCCGGTGGCCGCGATGATCGGCTTGATGATGCTGCTGGTGAAGGACGTGACCAGTGCGGTGAAGGCGCTGCCGACCACGACGGCGACGGCCAGGTCGATCACGTTGCCGCGCATCAGGAAGTCCTTGAAGCCCTTGAACACGCTTGATGCTCCTCTCGAAGTCAGGGGTGATCCGACGCTCACGGACGGATGAACGCCGAATCGATGGGGTAATCGGCGTAAGGATGCTACTCAGCGCAGCGTAACGGTGACCGTCTGGTTGAGGGATGCTGCGGCCACCTCGCCCGCGAGCCGCTCCGGAAGTCCGACGAAGACGAGTCTGCCCTGGTCGCGGCGGTCCTGCTCGGGTTGGACCGCGATCACCGGGGTGTTCTCGGCGAGCACCGAACCGCCCTCCGACCGGGCGGCGGCTGTGACGATGTCCACCCGCCTGCCGGGGGCGAGGAAGTCGGCCACCTCCGGATCGGCGAGCCGGATCGGCGCGGACACCGTCCCGCCGCCGGAGGCCGCGGTCGGCCCGTTGAAGCGCGCGTCGGTCAGCGGTTCACCGCGCCGGGCGGCGGCGCTGAGCACCCGGCCGAGCGCGGCGGGGGAGTCCCGCAGCGCCCCGTCCGGCACCAGCTCGACCGGCAGCTCGCGGCGCGTCACGTCCACTTCGGACAGGGCGCGGCCGGGCGGCAGGTCGCGCGCGGCGACGAGCACCGGCACCCCGGCCTGCGGCGGACCGTGGTGCTGGACGGCCAGCGCGGCCGCGAGCAGCAGCAGGGCGACTGCGGCGGATCTGCGCAGCAGCAGGACCCCGCGCCGGGCGCGGAAGAGGGCGGCGATGCGGTCGTGCGGCCTCGCGCTGAGGCGGTCTTTCGGCGTCATGGTCGGCTCCGCTTCTCCGGGGGGATCGAACTCGTCCGAAGTTAGGGAGCTTTTCGCCGCTGCGGGAGGGGGATTCGAAAATCTGTGCACAAACCGGTCCGTTGTGGACAACTCGGATCACTCGAACGAAATTCCGGTGATCACTCGCCGCGCACACGAAAATCGCCGACCGCGGCGGGGCGGTCGGCGAGCGGAGATCGGTGGGCTCAGGAAGCGGCGGCCGTCGTGGCCGAGGAGCTGCTCGACGACGAGTCGGACGACGAGCTGCTCGACGAGGTCGAGCTGCTGCTGGTCGAGCTCGACGAGTTCGACGACCGGTTGTCGGTGCGGTAGAAGCCGGAGCCCTTGAACACGATGCCCACGGCGTTGAACAGCTTCCGGAGCCGACCGGTGCACTTCGGGCACTCGGTGAGGGAGTCCTCGCTGAACGACTGCACCTGCTCGAAACGGTGGTCACACTCGGTGCAGGCGTACTGGTAAGTGGGCACGGCCGCGAACCTCCGGCATCTCGTCCTGGCACTCGAACTACAAGAGTGCTAACCCGATAATGCTTCAGAAGAGGTGTCCAGCGCAAACAGGCCTGTGTCACACGGGTAGCGACACGACACCGCGCTGCGGGGTCAGCACCCCGGTCATCCGCACGTCGTGCGGCTCCCCGGGCAGCTCGGGCACGAACTCCTCGTCCCGGACCACCGCGATCAGCGGCGCCGCCGGATCGGCCATCGGCAGCGACCGGTCGTAGTAGCCCGCGCCGCGCCCCAGCCGCACGCCCCGCCGGTCCACGGCCAGCGCCGGGACCAGCAGCGCCCCGGCCTCGCCGACGGCGGCGGCGCCGAGCCGCTGACCTGCGGGTTCCAGCAGGTTGAAACCCGCCTCGCGCAGCGAGTCCGGGCCGGTGTAGTCGGCCCACTCCAGCGGCTGGCGGCGGTTCACCACCGGCAGCAGCACCCGCAGCCCCGCCGCGCGCAGAGCCTCCAGCAGGTCCGGTGAGCCCGGCTCGCCGCCGACCGGCACGTAGGCCGCGACGGTCCGGACCGGGTGCTCGGCCAGCCAGGCGAGCGCGGCCTCCTGCAGCGCCCTGGCCTCGGCCGAGCGGGTGGTTTCGTCCATGTCACGGCGCTGCTGCAACAGCCTGCGGCGCCACTCGGCCTTCGTCGTACACGATTCGTCCAGCGAGCTCACGGTTCCACTGTAGGTTTGCCCGATAGGCTCCCTGGCCATGAGCAGCCCGACGAGCACGCCCATCGCGTTCCGGACCGCCATCGTGCCCGCAGCCGGCCTGGGAACCCGGTTCCTGCCGACCACGAAGGCGGTGCCCAAGGAGTTGCTCCCGGTCGTGGACACCCCCGGGATCGAACTGGTCGCCGCCGAAGCGGCCGAGGCGGGCGCACAACGCCTGATCATCGTGACCTCGCCGGACAAGGGCGCGGTCGCCGACTACTTCACACCGCAGCCCGAGCTCGAGCGGACGCTCGAGGAGCGCGGCAAGGACGCGCTGCTGGAGAAGGTCCGCCGCGCGCCCGGCCTGCTCTCCGCCGAGACCGCGACGCAGGAGCAGGCCCTCGGGCTCGGCCACGCCGTGGGCTGCGCGGAGCCGAACCTGACCGACGCCGACGACGCGGTCGCCGTGCTGCTGCCCGACGACCTGGTGCTGCCCACCGGCGTGCTGCGGCGGATGGCCGAGGTCCGCGCCCGGCACGGCGGCAGCGTGCTGTGCGCCTTCGACGTGCCGCGCGAGCAGATCTCCGCCTACGGCGTGTTCGACGTCACCGACACCGACGACGAGGACGTCAAGCAGGTCCGGGGCATGGTCGAGAAGCCGGCGCCGGAGCAGGCCCCGTCCACCTTCGCCGCGGCCGGTCGCTACCTGCTGGACCGCGCCGTCTTCGACGCGCTGCGCCGCATCGAGCCCGGTGCCGGAGGTGAGCTGCAGCTCACCGATGCCGTAGCGTTGCTGATCTCCGAAGGACACCCGGTGCACGTGGTGGTCCATCGCGGTGGGCGACACGACTTGGGAAATCCTGGCGGTTTCCTCAAAGCTGCGGTGGACTTCGCGCTGAAGGATCCCGAGTACGGGCCGGACCTGCGGTCCTGGCTCGTCGAGCGGATCGCGGAGAACGACGGGGTGTCCTGAACGGCCCGAGCGCTCGCCGCCTCCGCCGGGACAGGACGTGATGACAGCCACGCCGGGCGGCGGCTCGGTGCGCGGGAAGAGGACGACAGCCATGAGGTCAGTGGACGAGCAACTCGCACGCGTGCTCACGGCGGCTGTCCGGCCCGCACCGGTCCGGGTGGCGATCTCCGAGGCGCAGGGCCTGCTGTGCGCGGAGGAGGTCGTCGCCGAGCAGGCGCTGCCCGGGTTCGACCAGGCCGCAGTGGACGGGTACGCGGTGCGCAGCGTGGACGTGCAGGCCGCCGCAGACGAGTCGACCGTGCTGCCGGTCGTCGGCGAGATCCCGGTCGGCTCCCGGCAGCCCCGACGGCTGCAGCCCGGCCAGGCGGTCCGGGTGGACACCGGGGCGCCGCTGCCGACGCTGGCCGACGCCGTCGTCCCGCTGGACTACACCGACGAGCACCCGGCCAAGGTCACCGTGCGCCGCCCGGTGCCCTCGGCGGCGTTCGTCCGCCGCACCGGCGAGGACGTGCAGACCGGCGACGTGGCGGTGCGCCGCGGGGCGCCGATCGGGTCCGCGCAGGTCGGGCTGCTGGCCGCGGTGGGCCGCGACAAGGTGCTGGTGCACCCGCGGCCGCGGGTGTCGGTGATCTCCGTCGGCGAGGAGCTGGTGGACGTGGACCGCACGCCCGGCCAGGGCCAGGTCTACGACGTGAACTCCTACGCGCTGTCCGCGGCCGCTCGGGACGCGGGCGCCGAGGTCACCCGCGTCGGCATCATGAGCAGCGATCCGCGCCGGTTGCGCGAGGTCGTGGAGGGGCGGCTGCTGCTCTCGGAGATCGTCGTGGTCGCCGGTGGCGTCGGCGGTGCGGCCGGGGCCGAGGTCCGGGCGGCGCTGTCCGACCTCGGTGAGCTCGACGTGACCAGGGTCGCGATGCAACCCGGGTCGGTGCAGGGCTTCGGACGCCTGGGGCCCGACGAGATCCCCACCTTCATGCTGCCCAGCAACCCGGTGAGCGCGCTGGTGGTGTTCGAGGTGCTGGTGCGACCGCTGATCCGCGCCGCCCTCGGCAAGCCCAACCCGCACCGCCGCACCGTGACCGCCGAGCTGCTCTCGCCGATCACCTCCACCGAGGGGCGGCGGGGCTTCCTGCGCGGCCAGCTGCTGCGCGACCCGAAGAACGGCTCCTACCTGGTGCAACCGCTGGGCACCTCGGGATCGCACCTGCTCGCCTCGCTGGCCGAGGCGAACTGCCTGGTGGTGGTGGACGAGGAGGTCACCGAGATCGGCGCGGGAGAAGAGGTCCAGGTCCGCTTCCTGTCGCAGCGCGCCTGAGCCGCCGATGCAGCCCACCGACGCTGATGGGTTCCCGGTCGGCCGCCACCCCGGCTGGCCGGCCAGGCTCGGGCCGCTGGTCACCGCGCGCGGTGCGGTCGCGCTGCGCCCGCCGCGCCTGCGCGACGCGTCGGCGTGGAGCCGCACCCGGCTGCACGACCGGACCTACCTGCAGCAGTGGGAGCCCACGGCCGTCGGCGGCTGGCAGGAGCGCAACGCCGCGACGGCGTGGCCCGCGCAGTGGGCGGCGCTGCGCGGCATGGCCCGCCGCGGCCAGGCGCTGCCGTTCAGCATCACCGTGGACGGCGAGTTCGCCGGCCAGCTGACCATCGGCAACATCGTGCGGGGCGCGCTGCGCTCCGGGTGGATCGGCTACTGGGTCGCCGAGCGGCTGGCCGGTGGTGGCGTGGCCACCGCCGGGGTCGCGCTCGCCGTCGACCACTGCTTCGGCCCGGTCGGGCTGCACCGGCTGGAAGCCACCGTGCGGCCCGAGAACCTGCCCAGCGTCCGGGTTCTGGAGAAGTCCGGGTTCCGCCGCGAGGGGCTGTTCCGGCGCTACCTGGACGTGGCCGGGGACTGGCGGGACCACTACGTGTACGCGCTGACCGCGGAGGAGGTCCCGGAGGGCGCGGTCGCGCGGCTGGTCCGCGGCGGCGGGGCCAGCCGCCCCTGACGGCCGAACCGGCGGGAGATCTTGATCACGCACCGTCACCGCTGGCGCGGCGGGATTTCGCGGAAATTGCACCGAACGGACGCATGATCAGACGCATTCGGCGGTGTGGAGACCGACACGCCGATGTCGATGTTGCCGCTGACTCCGCTGAACGTGGGGTTTTCTGGGCCGCGGGGAACCTACCGTGTTCGGCGTGGCTCCAACACGGGAGTGACAGATGTGACTAGCGTGGCGATCGCAGACTCGTGTGCTGCCGGTGGCCAGGGGGAGGTGGCGAGGCATGCCCAGTTCGTTGATCTTCGCTGCACTGGCGGCGGCGTGGCTGGTGGTGCTGGCGCCGATGTTCGCCCGCCGCCGCCAGGAAGTGTCCAAGACCACCGATTCCGCGCTCGCCGCGAGGGTGGTCCGCCGCGGCAGCGGTCGGCGTCCGGCAACGCCCGGAGCCGCGACAACCGACAGGGTGGAGGAGGCCGGGATGTCTGACACCGAGCTGGACGACGCGGTCGAGGAGCACGACACCGACGACAACTCGTGGCGCCGGGTGAACGGCGACGACGTCCGCGCCGGTCGCCGCTACCGGCCCGGCCGCGGCGGGTTCGACCCGGAGGCCGCCGCGCTGGCGGCCCGCGCCAAGTACGCCCGGCGGCAGCGGATCGTGGTCGCCATGCTCGCGGCCGCGGTCGTGACGGCGCTGCTGGCGGGACTGCTGTGGCCGGTCCTGTGGTGGCTGCACGGCATCATCGACCTGGTGATCGTCGGCTACCTCACGTACCTGCGCCGCCAGGTCCGCATCGAGGAGGACATCCGCTCCCGCCGCCTCGCCCGCATGAACGGCGAGCGCGACGAGGTCGAGTACGCCGACGAGTACGACGAGGACCTCCACGACGACGAGTACGACGACGCGGCCGAGGACGAGGTCGTCGAGCGCCGTGACACCCGCCAGACCACCCGCGCGGTCCGCGTCGAGATCGACGACGAGGACCCGATGTTCGACGAGCTGGACGAACGCACCTGGGAGCCCTACCGCCGAGCGGCCGGGGAGTGATCCCGACCCCGTGGAGGGGGGTGCTGCGAACCCCCGATTCGGGCCTTGCTAGAGTACTGACAACAACAAAGCCGAGAGGCCGAAAACCTCGAGGCAAGGGGCTGTAGCGCAGTTGGTAGCGCGTCTCGTTCGCATCGAGAAGGTCAGGGGTTCGATTCCCCTCAGCTCCACGCAATGGGAGGCTCGTGCTCGCGGAGAGCGCGAGCCTTTTTGCGTTCCGCGTGTCTATCGCGGGGGCCGAGCCCCCGCGGCCCCCACGGTGCGGTGGTTGCTTTTCGTCGGCTCCTCGCGCGGGTGGGTTCTAGGCCTGGGTGGGGACCAGCTCCTCCGGGAGCGCTTCGGACGTCCAGCCCAGGGGTGGTGCGGGACCGGGTGCGGCGACGTCTCACCACCTCCTGGGGAGGGGTGGGGACGGTTGCGATTTCGATTGAAATTGGCGGATGTCGCCACCGCAGGTTCCGTCGCAGCGCAACAGCGCCGATTTCGATTGAAATCGCATCCCGCAAGGCGACCACCTACCGCTTTGAACCCTGAGCAACCCCGCACCCAAACAGCACCGCTCCTCGCCAACCCCACCCGGTATCACCGCTGAGCTCCTGGGGTTGATGCTGACTGCCCGCTGATCGCTCGGTGCTGCCCTCCGTGCTTGCCCGGGGTGGGGTCAGGGGCACCTGGGGAGCAGGGATTGGGCGGGTTTCGGGGTTGGGGCGAGCATCAGGTCGCTGATGTAGACGTTTCTGTTGCCGTAGTAGTCCGTTGCCAGGCGGAGCCAGGTGTCGCTGGTTCCCCGGGTGGTTCCCGCTTCGTCGATCCAGGTGTAGCGGACTCCTGTCGTCCAGCAGGCGACTGCGTGGGTTCCGGGCCAGATCTCGCCCGCTCGGGTTTCGGCCAGCGGGTCCGGGGTCCAGTGGGTCCAGTTGTAGGTCGCCACCTGGAGCGGGACCAGTGGTTCTCCGGTTCCCCTGGCGGGGTCGGGGGTCAGGAGGAGCACGGCCGTCGCGCCCGCTGCCGCGCCGAGGGCCAGGGCGCTGGCCGAGGTGATCAGGACCGTGCGGAGGCGGTACTTCGGCGGGGCCTTCGGTTCCGGTTTCGGGGCTGTTTCCCAGACCCGCTTGCGGGCTTCCATCCAGCGCGGCAGGTCCTCCTCGGCGATCCCGCAGACCAGCAGGTAGATCTCCAGGTTCGTCTTGTTCGGGGCGCGCTTTCCGGTGAGCATGTCGCTGAGGGTGCTGCGGGCCAGGCTCGGCTGGTGGCCGCTCCGCGGCGGGAGGCGTTTGGCCGCGCGTTCCACACCCGCGTAGGACAGGCCCGCGCGGTTCCGCGCGGCGTTCAGCAGCTCGGTGAACTCGTCGCGGGTCGTGCTGCGGTCGGGGTCCAGTGGCTCGGATTCCTCGCCGACATCCTGCACTGCTGGGGCCTCCCCACTCCATCCGAAGCCGTTCGACAGCGTTCGGCGAACGGGCCGGGTGCTTGTCGGACACGGTAGCGCCGTCTCGGGGCCCAACGGCCGCGAACAGCGAAAATGCCTGTTCCGAACGGCTTTCCGGAGGGACCGGAGGGTTCGGAACAGTTCGGCGGACTGGTGGTCCCGGTACCGCATCCGCTTCGCTCGGCACCAGCGCCGAGCGAGCGGAGACCACCATGCAGCACGAGGTAGAGCTGGTCGAGGAGTTCCTGGCCCGGCCCGAGGACCACCGGGGCGTGCCGCGGAGCCGGTGGGTGCCCGTGCTGGTCTTCACCGGTCCGCGCAGCAGCAGCAAGACGCGGCTGCTCGGCGAGCTCGAAGCCGCGCTCGACATCCCGCACGCCCGCCAGGACCTCGAGGTCGCCCCGGAGATGTCCACCTGGCAGCGGTTGTCCGCGCTGGTCTTCGAACTCAGCCGGGAGCGCGGCCGGTTCGGGCGGCTGGGGTTCCCCCGGTTCATCACCGGGCAGCTCGTGATCGCGCAGCAGCTCAACCGCCACGACCGCGACCGGGCCCGCGCGCAGGTCGTGCAGGCGCTGGAAGCGCACCGCAACGTCGACCAGCTCCGGTTGACGCTCGGGCAGATCCTCGCGGACGTCGCCGCCGCCGGGCTGCTCGGGCCCGTGCCGGTGCCCGGCGCCGTCGGGCAGCTCCTGCCGAACTTCGTGATCAGCGGGCTGACCGCGTGGCGCTGGGGGCGCCGCGTGGTGCTCGGCACCGGTCAGCACTGGTACGGGCACCAGGACCGGCAGCTCGACCGCGACCCGATCGACGAGCTGGTCGACCTCAACCAGATGACGCACCGGCCGAACGACGACCGGGAACGCCTGGACGCCGAGGAGCTGCTGTGGTCGGCGTTCCTCGCCGACCTGCGGGCGGAGTTCCGCCGCAGCAGGTACGCGGACCGGCGGACGCTCAACTGCGCGGTCCTGCTCGACAACATCGACAGCCCGGCCGGTCGCGGCTTCCTCGACGGGCTGGTCCGGGCGCGCGACAGCATGCGCGAGGAGGAACCGCTCACCGGCGGCGACCTCGCGGATCCGCTGACGGTGGTGGCGACCAGCCGCAGCAGCACCCAGACCTGGGCGAACATCCCCTCGCTGCCGACCGCCGAGGACGCGAGCTACGAGGACTACACCCAGTGGCACGGCGGTGTCGGGGTCGAGCGGAACTGGTATCCGGTGCAGCTGCGCAACTTCACCCGGAACGAGGTGGTGCGGCTGGTGGCCGACGCGGGCATGCGCGATCACCGCGGCATCGCCGCCGCCGTGCACCGGTTCACCGACGGCCACCCCGGCTCCACCGACCTGCTGCTCACGGCGTTCGCGGACGCGGAACGACGTCTCGAACTGCACGCCCTGCTGGAATCGACGAGCCCGCCGGATCACCGCAGCGTCGAGGACCGGTTGCTGGACCTGTTCCTGGCGAACCTCTCCGCTGCCGCGCGAGCGGACCTGGTGACCTGCGCTGCGGCCCCGGATCTGGAGCAGGCGCGGCGTCTCGGCGCGGCGAGCGGGCTGCTGGTCGCCACCGCCGAGCGGGACGAGGTCTTCGCGCCGTCGCTGTGGTTCCAGAACGCGCCGGGCGGACCGGCGGTGCTGCCGCGCGTGCTGCGCCGACTGCTGGTCCGGCAGCTCGCGGGGCGTCCGGCGGAGCACCCGGCGTCCTGGGCGAAGGTGCACGGGTTCTTCCGCGAGACCGGTGCCGGGGCGAAGGCGCTGCACCACGCGCTGGCGATCGGCGAGGTGGAAGCGGTCACGCGACAGCTGGCCGAGCTGCTCCGCGGTCCTGAGCTGTCGGTGGCCGATTGGCGCGCTGTGCTGGAAACCACCGTGTCCGCGCCGAACCGGGTCGATCCCGCGATCCCGCCGCTGCGCCACGTCCAGGAGCTGTCCGCGTGGGCCCGAGGTCTGGACGAGCCGCTGGCCTCGCTCGCCAAGCTCGTGCCCGCCCGCTGGCTGGAGAACGATCCGCTGCTCGAGGACGGGCTGCGGCTGCTGAAGCTGACCATCGCCGACGCCTACGACCGCATCGCACCGCATTCCGACGACATGGCGGCGCTGCTGGAGGACGGCCAGAAGTACCGCCGCGACGCCGAGCAGATCCGCTGACCGAGACCCGAGGAGATGTGTCGTGCTCATCCAGCAGAACCCCGCGCCACGACGGCGGAACGGCACCAAGCGGATCGCGGCCGGGCTCTCCACCCGCGGGCGGCGCCGACGGCGGATCAAGCTGATCGCCTCGGCGGTGGCCGCGGTGGCCGTGCTCGGCGGGCTGATCTTCCCGCTGGCGGTCCCGTGCGGCGGGGAGCTGTGGGACGACGGCGGCGAATGCGTCGGCATCAGCGACGGTTCCACCTCCTTCCACCCGGAATTCGACGCCGTGGCCGCGAAGATCTGGGCGGAGAACCAGCGGGTGGCCGGTCAGCGCGGCATCACCATCGCGGTGCTGGTGCCGATCCCGCTGCCGAGCGAGAGCGGCCAGCCGCCGAACGGCCTGCTGTCCACCGACCAGATCCGCGCGCTGCTGGAAGGCGCGCACGTCGCCCAGGTCCAGGCGAACCGATACGACCTGAAGGTCCGGTTGGTGCTGGCGAACGAGGGGAGTCGCGAGCAGGCCTGGCAACCGGTGGTCGGCGAGCTGGAGCGGCTGGTCCGCCACCCGCAGCCGCTGGTCGCGGTGACCGGTCTCGGCGTCAGCGTGCAGCAGACCGTCGACGGCGCCCGGGCGCTGGCCGCGGCGGGAATCCCCTCGATCGGCTCGGTGATCACCGCCGACGGCCTGAACACCACCGGCACCGGCGCGTACGGGCTGGTCCGGGTCAACTCCAGCAACGACGACCAGCTCGCCGCGCTCGCCGAGTTCCTCCCCCGCAACCGGCCGGACCTGCGCAAGGCCCTGGTCGTCGCGGACACCAACCCGGCGGACTTCTACACCCGGACGCTCCGCGAGGGGTTCGAGCGGCACTTCGGCGCCTACTGGGACGGTCCCCGGCCGTCGTGGATGCCCTACTCCGGCGCCCCGCGGACGCCCGGGATCGTCGCCCAGTTCAACTCCATCGCCGGTCGGCTCTGCGGCGACAACCCGCCCGACGTGTTCTTCTACGCGGGTCGCGCCATCCTGCTGCCGGACTTCGTCGCCCAGCTCCGGCAGCGCGGCTGCGTCACCGACCGCCCGGTCACGGTGGTGACGGCCTCCGACGCCAGCGACCTCCAGGTCGCGCTGGGCGAGCCAGGGCCGAACGACTCCCCGGTCTCGGTGATCTACACCGGGCTGGCCGAGCCGAAGGCGCTGAAGGACCCGCGCTGGAACCCGACGCTGGACCAGTACCAGCGCTTCGAGGCCGAGTTCCGGAACAACGGGTTCCCCGAGGCGGACCTGCGCAACGGCTGGGCGATCATGCAGCACGACGCGGTCCTGGCCGCCGCGCAGGCGTCCCGCACCGCGATCGGGCAGGGGCTGCACCTGCCCGCCCCGACCGACGTCCTGCCGCAGCTGTACCTGATGAACGATCCGGAGCACGTGGTGACCGGCGCGGGCGGCAGCTTCCAGTTCGACCCGGTGACCGGCGACGCGGTGGGGCGGCGGATCCCGATCCTGGAGCTCACCCCGGCGGGCCAGGTCGACGTCCTCGACGTCGTCGGGTGATCCGGGGCGTCACCCCGTCGCCGGTGCGAGGGTGTACTCCTCCGGGGCGAGTTCGGCGGCGAGCTCGCGGAGCAGGGCGCCGATCTCGGCGAGGCGGTCGGTGGTCATGCGCTCGGCGGGGCCGGTGACGCTGATGGCGACGTCCTGCGAGGTCGTGGACGTGAGGGCGATGCCGACGCAGGCGATCCCGGCTTCGTTCTCCTGGTTCTCGACCGCCCACCCCCGCCTGCGCGCGGCGGCCACCGCGTCGCGGAACCGGTCGCCGAGCGCGGGGTGCGCGTGGTCGGGCTCGGCTTCCCTGAGGTAGCTGGTCATGAGCGCGTCGTTCGGGGGAGCTGCGGCGATGAGCGCGCGGCCGAGCGCCGTGGTCGCGATGTGCGTGCGCCGACCGACGCGGGACCACACGCGGACGGAGCGCTCCGGCTCGATCTTGTCGAGGTAGACGACGCGGCGGCCGTCGAGCACGCCGAGGTGGACGAGCTCCTCCGTCCGGCGCGACAGTTCGAGCAGCAGCGGCCGGAACAGCAGCGGCAGGTTGTCGCCCGCACCGAAGGTCCGCACCAGCCGCCGGAGCGCCTCGCCGAGGACGTAGTTGCGGTCGTCGCCGTCGCGCGCCACGTACTCGCGGTGCGCGAGGCCGCGGAGCAGCCGGTGGACCGACCCCTTGTTGATCCCCGTGCGCGCCGCGATCTCGCCGAGCGCGAGCCCCTCGGGGCCCGCTGCCGCGACCGTCTCGAGCACGACGAGCGCGCGGTCGAGGCTGGTGACGGGCGGCGTCTCCGGTGTGGCTTCGGTCTCCATGGCTCCATTCTCGTCCGGGGCGATATTGCGTCGCGGTCACCGTGAGTTTAGCTTGTGGTCCGAGATGCAAAACGGTCGGTTCGCGATGTGAAACGCTCCGCCCGCGCGTCGTGGAGGGACGAGGACGTCATGACACAGCCACTGGGCCGGAAGAGCGTGCCCGCGGGATCGCTCATCGGGGCCTCCGCGCCGGATCGGACGGGAATCGTCCACCTCGGCCTCGGGAACTTCCACCGCGCGCACGGCGCGGTCTACACCGCGCAGGCGATGGCGGCCGCCGGTGGGGATTGGGGCATCCGCGGTTTCGCGCACTCGTCGGACCGCGTGGTCGCTCCGATGCGAGCTCAGGACAACGTCTACTCGATCCTCCAGCTCACCGAGCACGGTGCTGAGGCGGGCGTGGTCGACGTCCACCGCAACACCGGCGTGGCCGCCCAGGACCCCGCCGCCGTGGTGGACGCGATCGCGGACCCGGCGCACCGCATCGTCACGCTCACCGTCTCCGAGGTGGGGTACACGCGCGACCCCGCGACCGGCAGGCTGGCGCTCGACGCCCCCGACGTCGCCGCGGACCTCGCAGCGGGGGCGACGCCGCGCACCGCGGTGGGCATGATCGCCCGCGGCATCGAGAAGCGCGCCGCCTCGGGTGAGCCGTTCGCCGTCCTGTCCTGCGACAACCTCCAGTCCTCCGGCGAGGTCACGCGCGCCGTGGTCGAGGAGTTCCTGCAGGCGGCGGGTGCGAGCGAGGACGTGCTGTCCTTCGTGGACTCCTCGGTCTCGTTCCCGAACGCGATGGTGGACCGCATCGTGCCGAAGACGACCGAGGAGCACTCCCGCCGCGTCGCGGAGCTGCTCGGCGTCGAGGACCGGTGCCCCGTCCCGGCCGAGGACTTCACCATGTGGGTCCTCGAGGACGACTTCGCGGGCGGGCGTCCCGCCTGGGACCTGGCGGGCGCGACGTTCTCGGACGAGCTCGCGGCGTACGAGATGGTCAAGCTGCGCCTGCTCAACGGATCGCACTCGCTCATCGCCTACCTCGGGATCCTGTCCGGGGCGCCGACGATCGACGCCGCGTGGGGGCAGGACTTCGTGCGCGAGGCGGTCCTGGGCGGGATCGCCGGCGACTACCTGCCGACGTTCACCCCGCCCACCGGGTTCGACGTCGACGCGTACGTGTCCGAACTGGACGCGCGGTGGCGCAACCCGCTCATCGGGCACGCGACCACGCAGGTGGGCACCGACGGGTCCGTCAAGCTCCTCCAGCGCATCCCCGACGCGGCGCTCTTCCACCTCCGGCGCGGCGAAGTGCCGCACCACCTCGCGCTGTGCACCGCCGCGTGGATCGCGTGCGTCGCCCCGCCCGCAGGGTTCACCCCGGGGCCGCTCGCCGAGCGCGTCGTCGAACCCGCCCGCGACCGGCTAGCCGCCGCCGTGGACGGCGCGACGACCGTTCCCGACCACGTGCGCCGGATCATGCACGGCGGTTTCTTCCCGGTCGCCCTCGCCGAGCAGGACGCCTTCACCGCCCGGGTCGCCGACCTGCTCACCGCCATCGTCCGCGGCGGTGCGCGCGCCGCGGCCGCCGACGTCGCCACTTCCCGCTGAGCCACCCCTGGAGCTGATCTTCGTTGAAAGGCCTGTTCATCCACGGCGCCCAGGACATGCGCCTCGAGGACGTCACGACCCCCGAACCCGCCGACGGCGAGGTGCTGCTGCGCGTGCGGTACGTCGGCATCTGCGGTTCGGACCTGCACTACTACTTCCACGGCAAGAACGGGGAGAACGTCGTTCGCGAGCCCTTCGCCCCCGGCCACGAGCTCTCCGCGACGGTCGAGGCCGACCCGAGCGGTGAGTGGGCGAAGGGCACGCCGGTGACCGTGCACCCCGCGCGGTACGGCACCCCGGTGGACGGCATCGGGGACCGGCCGCACCTGTGGCCCGGCGGCGACTACCTCGGCAGCGCCGCGGACTTCCCGCACCGCCAGGGCGCTGCCGCGGAGTACGTGGTGGTCGAGAAGCCCATGCTCCGCGGGCTGCCGGAAGGCCTGTCGCTGCGGGACGCAGCGCTCGCCGAGCCGCTCGGCGTCGCGCTGCACGCGCTCACGGTCGCCGGTGACCTCGGTGATCGCGCGCTCGTGCTCGGCGCCGGTCCCGTCGGCCTGCTGATCGTCGCGGCGCTCGCCGCGCGCGGCGTCGAGCACGTGGCCGTCGGGGACATCCAGGAGGCCGCCCTCGACCGGGCTCGCGCGCTGGGCGCGCACGAGACGTTCCACATCGGACGCGACGAGGTCCCGACGACCTCCTACCCGGTCGTGTTCGAGTGCTCGGGTGCGCCCGCGTCGCTGACGCAAGCCGTTGCGTCGGCGTCCCGCGCGGGCGTGGTCGTCCAGGTCGGCATGCTCGCCGACGCCGCGATCGGCGTGAACCTCGCGCCGCTGGTGTCGAAGGAAGTGCAGCTGCGCGGCACCTTCCGCTTCTCGACGGAGATCGACGAGGCCGTCGACCTGCTCGCGACCAACCCCTCGATCTCCCAGGTCGTCACGCACGTGTTCCCCGCAGCCGAAGCGGTCGGAGCGTTCGAGACGGCGAAGGACTCCGCTGCCTCCGGCAAGGTCCTCATTGCGTTCTGATCCCCCCCACCCCGTCGGCAACCGAAGAAGGTACAACGATGTCCACTTCAGCTCCGCCGCCCGACACGGGCACCGCGAAGGACGGTCAGGTCGAGCGCAGCACCGGCGATCTCGCCCGCGCCGCGATGTCCGGATGGCTCGGCACCGCGCTCGAGTTCATGGACTTCCAGCTGTACTCGCTCGCGGCCGGGCTCGTCTTCGGCCAGCTGTTCTTCGCGGGCGAGAGCCCCGCGCTCGCGGTCGTGTCCGCGATGGCGACGTACGCGGTCGGCTACCTCGCCCGCCCCGTGGGCGCGTGGTACTTCGGGCGGCTCGGCGACCGGGTGGGCCGCACCAAGGTCCTGTTCCTCACCATCGCCCTCATGGGCGGTGCGACAACGCTCATCGGCGCCCTGCCGACCGTCCACTCCATCGGCATCCTCGCGCCCATCCTGCTCGCGGTGCTGCGCCTCGTGCAGGGCTTCGGCGCCGGTGCCGAGATCTCCGGTGCGGGCGTCATGCTCGCCGAGTACGCCCCGGCCAAGCGCCGCGGCATCGTCGCGTCGCTCGTCGCGCTCGGCACGAACTGCGGCACCCTCGGTGCGTCGGCGATCTGGGGCGTCCTCGTCGCGGTGCTCTCCGAGGAGCAGCTCCTCGCGTGGGGCTGGCGCATCCCGTTCCTGGGCAGCGCCGTGATCCTGCTGTTCGCCGTGTGGATCCGGTTCCGGCTCAAGGAGAGCCCGGTGTTCGAGGAGAGCTCCCACGTCAACGACGGCGTGGCGCTCACGGCGGACGAGATCCGGGCGAAGGCCGAGCGGGAGAACGACACCCCGATGCTCGAAGCGCTCGAGCAGAAGAAGTGGCGCGCGCTCGTCCCCGCGTTCCTGCTGCGGTTCGGGCAGGCGGGCAACTCGGGGATCCTGCAGACCTACATGGTCTCGTTCATCACCGTCACGCTCGCGATGTCGGCCTCGGTGGGCACCAGCGTCGTGATGGTCTCCTCGCTGTGCGCGTTCGTCACGGTGCCGATCGTCGGCGCGCTCGGCGACAAGTTCGGCCGCCGCCGGATGTACCAGGTGATGAGCGTGATCTCGCTGATCCTCATCGTGCCGACGATGATGGCGATCGCCGGGGCGGAGGTCCCGAAGGTGTTCCTCGGCTACATCGTGATGCACAACGTGTCGGTCATGGCGCTCGCCTCGCTGGAGAACCTCACGCTGCCGGAGCTCTTCGGCTCCCGGCACCGGTACGCCGCGACCGGCGTGGTCCGGGAGGTCGCCGCGATGATCGCCACCGGCATCGGCCCCGTCGTGGTGGCGGCCTGGGTGGCCGCTGCGACCGGGTCGTGGGTCCCGATCGCGATCATGCTCGGCATCTTCACCGCCTGCCCGCTCATCGGGACGTTCCTCATGCCCGAGGTCGCCGGGCGCGACCTGCGGGACCCGCGCAACGCGGTCTGAGCACCGTCCACTGTCGACACACACCGGAAGGAATCGAGCACCGTGAGCATCTCGACCGCCGACGTCATCGTCACGAGTCCCGGACGCAACTTCGTCACCCTCAAGATCGTCACGTCCGACGGGATCGTGGGGTGGGGCGACGCGACGCTCAACGGGCGGGAGCTCTCGGTCGCGTCCTACCTGCGGGACCACCTCGCGAGCACCCTCGTCGGCCGGGACGAGGACCGCATCGAGGACACCTGGCAGTACCTGTACCGCGGCGCGTACTGGCGTCGCGGGCCGGTGACGATGGCGGCGATCGCCGCCGTGGACATGGCGCTGTGGGACATCAAGGCGAAGAAGGCGGGCGTTCCGCTGTACCAGCTGCTCGGCGGAGCGAGCCGGGACAAGCTCCGGGTGTACGCGCACGCCTCCGGCAACGACTACGAGACGCTGGCCCGGGCCATCCGCGGGTACGTGGACGAGGGCTACACCGCGGTGCGCATCCAGACGGGCGTTCCCGGCCTCAACCGGGTGTACGGCGTCTCGGACACGGCGAAGCCGGGGGAGCGGTACGACTACGAGCCCGCGCACCGGGCGGCCGACGGCAGCGCCGCGACGCGGCCCGAGGAGGAGGACTGGGACACGCCCGCGTACCTGCGGCACGTCCCGTCGATCTTCGAGAAGGTGCGCGAGGAGTTCGGGCCGGAGCTCCGGCTGCTCCACGACGCGCACCACCGCATGTCGCCGATCGAAGCGGCCCGGCTGGCGAAGTCGCTCGAACCCTACGACCTGTTCTGGCTCGAGGACGTGACGCCCGGCGAGGACCAGGAGGCGTTCCGGCTCGTCCGGCAGCACAGCACGACCCCGCTGGCCACCGGCGAGGTCTTCAACTCGGTGCACGACTACCGGACGCTCATCACCGAGCGGCTCATCGACTACGTGCGGTCGGCGCCCACGCACACCGGCGGTGTCACCGGGATGAAGAAGCTCCTCGACTTCGCGGGCATCTACGGGATCCGCTCCGGCATCCACGGCCCGACCGACGTCTCGCCGATCGGCATGGCGGCCGCGCTGCACATCGACCTGGCGATCCACAACTTCGGCATCCAGGAGTACATGCCGCACAACGAGCTGACGCTGGAGACCTTCCGCACGTCGTACACGTTCGACCGCGGCTTCCTCCACCCCGGCGACAACCCGGGACTCGGCGTGGAGCTCGACGAGGAGCTCGCCGCGCGCCACCCGTACACCGCCGCCTACCTCCCGGTGAACCGCCTGCTCGACGGCACCGTGCACGACTGGTGAGTCGAGAGAGGACGGACGCCATGAGCCTGCGCCAGGCCCTGCCGCCGAGGACCGCCGCCTCCCGGCTCGTCGTGGTGATCCGCGGCGAGCGCGCCGAGGACTACGTGCCGGTCGTCGACACGATGGTCGAGGCGGGGGTGCGGAGCTTCGAGCTCACCCTCACGACTCCCGGGACGCTCGCCGCGCTGCCCGGGATCGTCGGGCGGTACGCGGAGACGGCCGACATCGGCATCGGCACGGTGACGCGGCCCGGCGACGTGGACGCCGCTGCCGACGGCGGAGCGCACTACGTCGTCACGCCGGTCTCCGACCTCGCCGTCGTCGACCGGGCCCTCGAACGGGGCATCGCGATCGTCCCGGGCGGCCTCACCCCCACGGAGCTGTTCTCCACCTGGGACCGCGGGGTCGCCGCGGTGAAGGTGTTCCCGGCGGGCCAGGTGGGGCCGGGGTACCTGAAGGACCTGCGCGGTCCGTTCCCGGACCTGTCCGCCATCCCGTCCGGCGGGGTGGACCTCGAATCGGCGCGGGCGTGGCTCGCGGCCGGTGCGGCGGCGGTGAGCGTCGGCGGTCCGCTGCTCGGAGATGCGATGAGGGGCGGGGATCTCGGTGCGCTCGCGCAGCGGGCGCGGCGGTTCGCCGAGGTGTGCGCGGGGAGTGGAACCGAATGACGGCCTCCCAGGTCCTGACGCTGGGCGAGACGATGGGCCTGCTCACCGGCGGGCGCATCGGATCGTTCGCCCACGTGTCCGAAGCGCACGTGGGGATCGGCGGCGCGGAGACGAACGTCGCCGTCAGCCTGAGCAGGCTCGGGGTTCCGGTCACCTGGATCGGCCGGGTCGGGGACGACTCGCTGGGCAGGCGGGTGGTGCGCGAGATCCGCGGCGAGGGCGTGGACGTGCGGGCGCAGGTCGACCCGGAGGCGCCGACCGGTCTCATGCTCAAGGAGATCACCGGGCTGGGGACGTCGCGGGTGCACTACTACCGCGCGGGTTCCGCCGGTTCGCGGCTGGCGGCCGCGGACGTGCCCGGTGGTCTGGTCGAGAGCGTCGGATTGGTGCACCTCACCGGCATCACGCCGCTGCTTTCGGACTCCGCGCGCGAGGCGTGCCTTTCCGTCGCGAGGCGGGCGCGGGCCGCCGGGGTGCGCGTGAGCGTCGACGTGAACTACCGGTCGACGCTCGCTCCGGCGGACGTCGCCTCGAAGGTGCTGGGCGAGCTCGTCGCGGAGGCGGACCTGGTGTTCGGGTCCCCTGAAGAACTGGCGTACGTGGTCCCCGGCGGCGTGGCGGAGGCTCCTGCGGCGATCGACGAGCTGGCCCGCGCCCTCGACCCCGCGGGCGCGCGCGAGATCGTCGTCAAGCGGGGCGCCGACGGTGCTTCGGCGTACGTCGGGGGTGCTGCGGTCCACGCGGCTGGCCATCGCGTCGACGTCGTCGACACGGTGGGCGCGGGGGATGCGTTCGTGGCCGGATACCTCAGCGGCGACGTGCAGGGCTGGAGCGCCGAGGAGAAGCTCGCCCGGGCGAACGCCTGCGGTGCCGTGATGTGCACGGCCCCCGGCGACTGGGAGGTCGCCCCGACCCCCGCCGAGCTCGAGGCCTTCCTGGCTGCTGGAGGCGACCCGGTCCAGCGCTGAGCCAGCCCGCGCCGTCGAGGAGCGGGGGTTCGAGCAGCTGCTTCGCCGACGCACGAGCGTGCTGGAGCGCTTCCACGTCGGCGGGATTGACCTCAAGAGCACTCGAGGTTGCAGGCTTGGCCGCCGGTTCTTCCTGCTTCCCGGGGGTGTTTGCGGATGATGTCGACCGAGTTCCAGGTGGCCACGCGCTGCGCGGCGGGTGACGGGCTGTGACCGGGGCAGCGGAGGTCACGTCCGAGGCGGGATCCCGGCCGCCGGCCCGCGGCGCGCTGATCGCGATCCTGATCGCGCTCGGGCTGGGCATGTTCCTGGGCGCGCTGGACACGATGATCATGGCGTCGGCGCTGCGGACGGTCGCCGACCAGCTGCACGGGCTGACCCTGCAGGCGTGGGTGACCACCGCCTACCTGGTGACGATGACCGCTTCCGCGCCGTTGTACGGGAAGCTCTCGGACATCCGCGGGCGCAGGCCGCTGTACCTGGCCGCGATCCTGCTGTTCGTCGTCGGATCGCTGCTGTGCGGGCTCGCGCAGTCGATGTACCAGCTCGCCGCCGCCCGCGCGGTGCAGGGGCTCGGCGCGGGCGGCCTCACCTCGCTGGCGCTCGCGGTGATCGCCGACATCGCGCCGGAGGAGGAGCGGTCGCGGTACCAGGCCAACCTCGGCGCGGTGTTCGCGGTCGCCAGCGTGGCCGGGCCGGTGCTGGGCGGGTTCTTCGCCGGTACCGCCGAGTTGCTGGGCGTGGCGGGCTGGCGCTGGATCTTCCTGATCAACGTGCCGATCGGCCTGGTGGCCTGCGCGCTGGTCGCGCTGCTGCTGAACGTCCCGGCCAAGCGCATCCCGCACCGCGTCGACTTCGGCGGCGCGGCCGCCCTGGTGCTGTGCGTGTTCCCGCTGCTGGTCGTCGCCGAGAGCGGCCGCGAGTGGGGCTGGAGCTCGCCGCAGTCGATCGCGCTGTTCGCTCTCGGCGGGATCGGGCTGGTGCTGTTCGTCCTGGTGGAGCGGCGGGTCGGGGACAGCGCCCTGCTGCCCGGCAGGCTCTTCCGCAACCCGTCGTTCTCGATGGTCAACGCGGTGAACTTCCTGGGCGGGATCGGAGTTTTCGCGGGGCTGGCGCTGTTGCCGCTCTACCTGCAGATCGTCAAGGGCATGTCGCCCACCGCGGCCGGGCTCCTGCTGCTGCCGCAGTCGCTGGCCACCACCTTCGGCGCGCGGATCTCCAGCCCGCTGGTGAAGCGCTTCGGCCACCGGCCGGTGCTGGCGGGCGGCATGGTGCTGATGACGGCGGTGTTCGCGCTGCTGGGCCAGGTCGGGCTCGGCACTCCGCTGTGGATCACCGTGCTGCTGGTCACCGCGCTCGGCACCGGCATGGGCGTGTTCTTCCAGGTGATCCTCATCGCCATCCAGGGCAGCGTGCCGAAGACCGACATCGGGCTGGCCAGCGGTCTGTACAACTTCTCCCGGCAGATCGGCGGTGTCGCCGGTACCGCGGTGTTCGTCTCGGTGCTGTTCGGCATCGCCGGGGACCGGGTGGGGGAGCAGTTCGACGCCGCGGGCCCGCAGGTCCGGGCGGTGCTCGCCGACCCGGTGGCGATGGCCGATCCGGCCAACGCCGCGGTGGTCGAGCAGCTGCGGGAGCGCGGGACCGTCGACCTCGACGACACCTCGTTCCTCGCCCAGGTCGACGACCGGCTGGCCCAACCGGTCCTGGCCGCGATGGCGTCCTCGCTGAGCACGGTGTTCGTCGTCGTCGGCGGGTTCCTGGCGCTGTCGGTGCTGATCTCGCTGCTGCTGCGCGGCAGGGGCGAGTCCGGGACCGGCTGATCGAGGGGGATGAGCGGGATCACCCGGTCGGGGTTGTTCCGGTGTCCGGAGTGGCGGGTGTTGCCGGCTCTGGCTGCTCGTCCAGGGCTCTGACCTGTGGTTTCCCGGTTCCGATGTCCGGTCGGGAGGGGCGCGCGGGCGGCGGTCTTTATTTGACTCATTCCAGAAAAGCTGATAGCTATGTGCCCATGCCGTCCATCGATGCCGCCGCCCTGCTCAGGGGGGCGTCGTTGCGCGTGACCCGTCCTCGGGTCGCCGTGCTCGCGATGGTTTCGGAGAACCCCCATTCCGACGCCGACACCATCGCGACGGCCGTCCGCCGCGATCTGGGGTCGGTGTCCACCCAGGCGGTCTACGACGTCCTGCGCGCGCTCACCGAGGCGGGCCTGGTCCGTCGCATCGAACCGGCCGGCTCGCCCGCCCGGTTCGAGACCCGCGTGGGCGACAACCACCACCACCTGGTGTGCCGCGACTGCGGTGCCATCGCCGACGTCAGTTGCGCGGTGGGGGAGGCCCCGTGCCTCCACGCCGAGGACCCGCGCGGATACCTGCTCGACGAGGCCGAGGTGACCTTCTGGGGCGTGTGCCCCGACTGCCGCGGCGCCGGACGAGCGATTGACTGAAGATCCCACCGAGGAGCGAGTTTTGCCCGAGAACAACCAGAAACCGTTGACCACGGTGGCCGGTGCCCCGGTCCCGGACAACCAGAACTCCCTGACCGCCGGGCCGCGCGGCCCGATGCTGCTGCAGGACGTCTGGTTCCTGGAGAAGCTGGCGCACTTCGACCGCGAGGTCATCCCGGAGCGCCGGATGCACGCCAAGGGTTCCGGTGCGTTCGGCACCTTCACGGTGACCAACGACATCACCCGGTACACCAGCGCGAAGATCTTCTCCGAGGTCGGCAAGAAGACCGACCTGTTCGTGCGGTTCTCCACCGTCGCCGGTGAGCGCGGCGCGGCCGACGCCGAGCGCGACATCCGCGGCTTCGCGGTGAAGTTCTACACCGAGGAGGGCAACTGGGACCTCGTCGGCAACAACACCCCGGTGTTCTTCTTCCGCGACCCGCTGAAGTTCCCGGACCTCAACCACGCGGTGAAGCGCGACCCGTACACCAACATGCGCAACCCGGAGAACAACTGGGACTTCTGGACCAACCTCCCCGAGGCGCTGCACCAGGTCACCATCGTGATGTCGGACCGCGGCATCCCGGCGTCCTACCGCCACATGCACGGCTTCGGCTCGCACACCTACAGCTTCATCAACGCCGAGGGCGAGCGGTTCTGGGTCAAGTTCCACCACCGCACCCAGCAGGGCATCAAGAACCTGACCGACGCCGAGGCCGAGGCCCTGATCGGCAAGGACCGCGAGTCGCACCAGCGCGACCTGTTCGAGGCGATCGAGCGCGGCGACTTCCCGAAGTGGAAGCTGTACGTGCAGATCATGCCGGAGGCGGACGCGGAGACCTACCGCTTCCACCCCTTCGACCTGACCAAGGTCTGGTCCAAGAAGGACTACCCGCTGATCGAGGTCGGCGAGTGGGAGCTTAACCGCAACCCGGCCAACTACCACGCCGACGTCGAGCAGGCCGCCTTCAACCCGGCGAACGTGGTCCCGGGCATCAGCTTCTCGCCCGACCGCATGCTGCAGGGCCGGCTGTTCTCCTACGGTGACGCGCAGCGCTACCGCCTGGGCGTGAACCACCACCAGATCCCGGTCAACTCGCCGAAGTGCCCGGTGAACTCCTTCCACCGCGACGGTGCGATGCGCGTCGACGGCAACCAGGGTGCGACCCCGGGCATCGAGCCGAACTCGTACGGCCGCTGGCAGGAGCAGCCCGCCTACCGCGACCCGGCCCTGGCCGTGGGTGCCGTCGCCGACCGGTTCAACTACCGCGAGGACGACGACAACTACTACGAGCAGCCGGGCAACCTGTTCCGCAGCATGTCGGCGGAGCAGCAGCAGGCGCTGTTCGAGAACACCGCGCGCGCCATCAACGGCGCTTCGCAGGCGACCATCGAGCGGCACATCGCCAACTGCACCAAGGCGGACCCGGCCTACGGCGAGGGCGTCCGCAAGGCGATCGAGGCGCTGGCCGCGGGCAACCTCTGAGGCTGACCCGAGGTTGACGACCTCGTAGCGGGGCGGCGGTCGCGCGACCGCCGCCCCGTCCCCGTTTCCGAACGAGATCAGGAAGAACCACCATGAGCGATGGACTGACCCCGGAGCAGACCGAGCGCGTCGTGGCGATCGCCATGGACCTGGCCCGCGAGGGCCGCACCGACGAGCTCGCGGAGTTCGTCGACCACGGCCTCCCGGTCGACGTGACCGACCCGGCGGGCAACAGCCTGCTCATGCTGGCGGCCTACCACGGCCACGCCGCGACGGTCCGCGCGCTGCTGGACCGCGGCGCGAGCCCGGACCTGCGCAACGACCGCGACCAGTCGCCCATCGCGGGAGCCCTGTTCAAGGGCGAGGAAGAAGTGGTGGAGGTCCTCCGCGAAGCCGGGGCCGACCTGGACGCGGGCACCCCCAGCGCGCGGGCCGCGGCCACCATGTTCGGCCGCGAGCACCTCCTCGCCGACTGACCGCACCACCACCGTCGCAGCCCCCAGCGCGTTCCGGCCTGGGGGCTCAGGTGTGTTCGGACCCCTTTTCCGGCCGGGTTCTGCGCGATCTCCAGCGAAAGAAAATCTTTCGCCTTTGCGCAGTCTTGTCGGAAGGATGTTGCTTGTTCACGAGTCTCTGATGTAATTCTTCTTGACAAGTGATGCGTGACACGGGTCCGGGAGGCCGAAGATGACCGCTCAGCACGAGACCGTTCGCGATGTGGCACCGACCGACGTACCCGCTCCGAGGGAGGCCGCGACCGACGTCGTGGCGGCGCTGAAGGCGCAGGTCACCGGCGACCTGATGGACATCGTCGTGGACCTCGACGCGGGCGACGGCTGCCGGCTGCGCGACGTCCGCGACGGCACCGAGTACCTGGACCTGACGATGTTCTTCAGCTCGGCGCCGCTCGGGCACGGCCACCCCGGCCTGCGCACCGCCGAGTTCGAGGCCGCGCTGGTGCGCGCCGGTCGGGTGAAGCCGTCGAACCCGGACTTCGCCACCGTCGAGCAGGCCCGCTTCGCCGAGACGTTCCGGCGCGTGGTCGGCATCGACGAGCTGCCGCTGCTGTTCTTCATCGACGGCGGCACCCTCGCGGTGGAGAACGCGCTGAAGGTCGCCTTCGACTGGAAGACCAAGCTCAACGCCCGCAACGGCATCGCCGCCCGGGGCTCCCGCGTGCTGCACCTGGAGAAGGCCTTCCACGGGCGCAGCGGCTACACGATGTCGCTGACCAACACCGACCCGGCGAAGATCCGCGACTACCCGATGTTCGACTGGCCGCGCATCCCCAGCCCGGCGGTCGATCCGGGCGAGCGGTGGGACAGCCCGGACCTGCTGCCGGAGGAGGTGGCCGCGCTCGACGTCGCGCGCGCCGCGCTGCGCCGCTACGGCCGGGAGATCGCCTGCTTCGTGTACGAGCCGATCCAGGGCGAGGGCGGCGACCGCCACCTGCGGCCCCGGTTCCTGCAGGCCGTGCAGGAGCTGTGCCGCGAGCACGACGTGCTCACCGTCGCCGACGAGGTGCAGACCGGCATGCTGACCGGGCAGGCGTGGGCGCACCAGGCGCTCGGCCTGGAGCCGGACCTGGTGGCGTTCGGCAAGCGCCTGCAGGTGTGCGGCGTGATGGGCGGTCGGCGGGTGCTGGAGATCGCCGACAACGCGTTCCGCGAGGCCAGCCGGATCAGCTCCACCTGGGGCGGCTCGCTGGTCGACATGGTGCGCGCGACCAGGATCCTGGAGGTCGTCGAGGCCGAGGGCCTGTTCGAGCACAGCCGCCAGATGGGCGAGCTGCTGCTCGGCGAGCTGCGCGACCTGGCGGTGGAGTTCCCGTCGCTGGTGAAGGCCCCGCGCGGCCGCGGCCTGATGTGCGCGATCAGCTTCCACGACCCGGCCGACCGGGACCGGGCCCTGGCGGTCGCCCGGGACAGCTACCGCACCCTCTTCCTCCCGTCGGGTCCGGACTCCCTGCGCGCCCGCCCGCCGCTCTCGGCCCGCCCGGAGGAGCTGGTCGACGCGGTCGCGGCCCTCCGCAAGACCCTCGCCGACCTCACCTGACCCGACCCCGTGCCGCGATTTCGTTGAGGTTTTCCAGCCTCGTTCTGGGGGGCGGTGCGGGTGGCGGAACCTCAGCGCCCGCCTGGACTCCGGGTGCCCTGACTGATGTATGCCAATACACGGCGTCAGGGCCGTCCTCGCCGGAAGGAACCCCCGAGGGGTGGGCACCGTGAACCCGCGGCGGTGCAAGCTGCGAGGGTGGGCTATGCGCCTGCGGCGCATGCGACACCTGACGGCCGGTGCAGTTTGCCCTTCGCAGCTGCGGTCCACGGGCAGGATGAACAATTTCAATGGAAATCGGATCTTCGATTTCAATGGAAATTGCGGCTCCGCCGGGAGGTCAGATCCAGCCCTCCTGCCAGGCGCGGCGGGCCGCTTCGTGGCGGGTCGCCACGCCCAGCTTCGTCATCGCCGAGGACAGGTAGTTGCGCACCGTGCCCGGGGCCAGGTGGACCGCCGTCGCGATGGTGGCGATCGTGCCGCCCTGCAGGGTGTGCGCGAGCAGCTCCAGCTCCCGGTCGGTGAGCGGGCAGGCGCCGCTGGTCAGCGCGCTGGCCGCGATCTCCGGGTCGATGTAGCGGCCGCCGTCGTGCACGTCGCGCAGGATCGCCGCCAGGCGGGACGCGGGCGTGGTCTTCGGGACGAAACCGCGGATCCCCGCCTCCAGCGCGCGCTTCAGGACACCCGGGCGCGCGTGCCGGGTGACCAGCACGACCGGCACCTCCGCGCCGACCTCCCGGGCGGCCTGCACCCCGTCGACCTCGGGCATCTCCAGGTCGAACACCGCGATGTCCGGCGCGTGCTCGCGGACCGCGCGGACCGCCTCGGCGCCGTTGCTGCACTGGGCGACGACCGACAGGTCCGGCTCCAGGTCCAGCAGCGCCGCGAGGGCGCCGCGGATCAGGTCCTCGTCGTCGGCCAGCACCACTCGGATCACGATGTCCTCCCCAGCTCGGTGGCGGCTCCGCGCAGCTCGAACCAATCGTCCACCAGACGTCCTTCGACGTGACCGCCCACGGCGCTGAACCGCTGGCGCAGCCCCTCGATGCCCGAACCCGCCTCGCCGTTCGGTGGGTTCGCCCGGTCGTTGCGCAGCACGAGGCTGGTGCGCGGACCTTCGACGGCGATGCTCAGCGAGCAGTTCTCCGCGCGCGAGTGCCGCAGGATGTTCGTCGTGCCCTCGCGCACCAGCGCACCGAAGAGCGGCTGCAGCGGAGGTGGCACGGTCGCCGCATCACCGTCCACAGTGGTCCGCACTCCGGCGGCTTCCAGGATCTCCCGGGCGTTCTCCAGCTCGGTGGTGAGCTTGGTGTGGCGGTACCCGTGCACCACGTCGCGGGTGTCCTTCAGCGCCGTGCGGGCGAGTTCGGCGATCTCGGCGGCCAGCGCGCGGGCCGCCTCGTCGTCGCGGCCGATCAGCCGCTCGGCCAGCTCCCCCTTCAACGCGATCACCTGCAGGTGGTGCCCCTGGACGTCGTGCAGGTCGGCGGCGAACCGGAGGCGTTCGTTGGCCACCGCCAGATCGGCGCTGACCGCCCGCGCCCGGTCCAGGCCGAGCACGATGTCCCAGAACCACACCGCGATGACGATCACGAAGATGGACATCGAGACGATGAACGTCGCGTACAGGCCGACGGCCAGACCGGGCAGCGGGTTGGTCGGCGAGCTGGCGAAGGTGGCGACCGCGCCGGTCAGCAGCGCCGTGCCGATCGTCAGCGGCCAGCGCAGCCGGTACGGCGCGGCCGGGACGTGGATCCCGGCGAGGCCGCCGACGGGCATCGACCACAGCACCCCGGTGGGGTTCTGCGTCAGCGCGTAGGCCATCGCACCGAGAGCGATCGCGAAGACCGCCCCGTTCCGCAGCGGCCGGTGCCTGCCGCGCCCCAGCCCCTCCATCAGGCTGGTGGACAGCTGGAGGCCGTCGAGCACGGTGGCCAGCAGGACCAGCGCCAGCACCACGACCTCGACGGTGCCGTAGAAACCCGACCGGACGCCGGTCACCAGGTTCAGCAGCGGGAACAACGCGTAGAACGGTTGCAGCGGCACGAGCGACCACCACGTGTAGGTGCGCAGGCGCCTGATGCGGCGGGGATCGAACTCGGCAACGCTCACCGGTCCAGCATCGGGCACCGGACCTCGGATCCGCGCACCGCATGACAACTGTCATCGATATCCCTGACAGAACGCCGCCGCACCGCTGACGGAACGCGCTACCGGCCCGCGCTCGCCCCGGCGAGGCTGGGATCCATGACGACACCAGTGATCGGCGTGCAGGGCCTGCGCTGCCGGTACGGCGAGTTCGAAGCGGTCCGCGGGATCGACCTCGAGGTGCAGGCCGGTGAGCTGTTCGCCCTGCTCGGCACCAACGGCGCGGGCAAGACGACCACGCTGGAGACCATCGAGGGCCACCGGGAGCCGAGCGGCGGGGTGGTGCGGGTATTCGGGCGGGACCCGCTGCAGGACCGCTCGATCCGCCGCCGGATCGGCATCATGCTGCAGGAGGGCGGCTTCGCCGGGGACCTGACGGTGCGCGAGACCGCGGAGCTGGGCCGCGCGCTGACCGCGCGCCCGTCCGATGTGGACGAATCGCTGGCGGCGGTCGGGCTGGCCGGGCGGCGCGAGGTGCGCGTCCGGCAGCTCTCCGGCGGCGAGCGCCGCCGCCTCGACCTGGCGCTGGCGCTGCTCGGCGAACCGGACCTGCTGTTCCTCGACGAACCGACCACCGGGATGGACCCGGAATCCCGCCGCGCCACCTGGGACCTGGTGCGCGGGCTGCTCGCGCGCGGCACCACCGTCCTGCTGACCACGCACTACCTGGAGGAGGCGGAACGGCTCGCGCACCGGCTGGCGATCATGCACGAGGGGCGGATCGCGGTGTCCGGGCGGCTGGTCGACGTGCTGGCCGCGCACCGCGCGCGGATCAGCTTCGACGCCGGACGCGACGTGGCGCTCCCGCCGCTGGCCGGGACCGCTGAGGTGACCGGCACGCACGTCGAGATCCGGACCCCCGACCTGCAGCGGGACCTGCACGCGCTGCTGTCGTGGGCGGACGGCCGCGTGGAGCTGAGCGGTCTGCGCGCGCACCACGCATCGCTGGAGGACGTCTTCCAGGGCGTCCGGGAGGAGGCACTGGTCGCATGAGTTCGGCTGTTCTCGCCCTGGGGCGAACCGAGTGGAAGCTGCTCTCGCGGAACAAGGCAGTGCTGATCAGCGCGACGCTGGTGCCGCTGCTGCTCGGGTTCGTGCTGGCCAACAACATCCCCGCCGGAGCCGGACCGGCCGCCTGGTCGGTGGTCCTGGGCATGCAGCTGCTGGCCGTGCAGGGGTTCACCCTCTACTTCACCACGACCGCGACGCTGGCCAGCCGCCGCGAGGACCGGTACCTCAAGCGCCTGCGCAGCGGCGAGGTCTCGGACGCGGCGATCCTGAGCGGGCTGCTGCTGCCGGTGGTCCTGCTCGGGCTGGTCCAGACGGTCGTGGTGGTCGGCATCGCGCTGGCCGTCGGCGCACCGGCGCCGGTCAACCCGGTGCCGCTGGTGCTGGCGGTGCTGCTCGGCGCCGCGATGTCGATGGCCGCGGGCGCGGCCACCAGCGCCTGGACCGCGAGCTCGGAGCAGGCGCAGATCACCACCATGCCGTGGTTCCTGGTGCTGATCGGCGGCGCGGTGTGGGTGTCGATGAGCGGCGAGATCACGCCGCTGACCTACCTGGTGCCCAGCGGCGGGGTGATGGACCTGGTCCGCGTGGCGATGACCGGCGAGTCCCTCCTCGCGGCCCTCCCCGCCACCGGCGCCCTGCTGGCCTGGACCGTCGTCCTGACCGTCCTCGCGCGCACCTGGTTCCGCTGGGAACCGCGCGCCTGACGGCAGTGGCAGGAGCTCCGCCTCCGCTCCCGTGAGTACTTTGCGGGGCTATCACTACACGAAGTACTCACGGGCCCCACCTGCGGAAACGAGGCCGCCAGCGAGAACCGGCCGCTCAGCGCCAGGAGGGCAGCCAGAGCTCGGCCTGCCAGCGCTCCGGGGTGATCGGCTCGCCGTTGAGGATCGGCCACAGCCAGATGAAGTTGGCCACCACCAGACCCACGTACAGCGCCACCGCCAGCAGCCCGGTGCGGCGGCGCTCGAAGTGGTCCCGGCTGGCCCCCAGCACCTCGCCCAGCACCAGCACGATCCCCAGCACCAGGAACGGCGCCAGCGGCGTCGCGTAGAAGTAGTACATCTGCCGGTCCAGGTTGAGGAACCACGGCAGGTAGCCCGCGCCGTAGCCGACCAGCACCGCGGCGTAGCGCCAGTCCATCCGGCTCGTCGCCCGCCAGACCGCCCAGCCCGCGACCGGCAGCGCCAGCCACCACATCGCCGGGGTGCCGATCAGCATCGTCGCCTCGATGCAGCTGGCCCGACCGCAGCCCGGCAGCCCGGACTCGTAGTAGTAGAGCATCGGGCGCATGCCCATCGGCCACGCCCACGGCTTCGACTCCCACGGGTGCGGCTCCTTCGGCGTCACCAGGTGGGTGTGGAAGTCCAGCACGTTGAGCTGGTAGAAGAGCAGCGACCGCAGCGGGTCCGGCAGGACCCCGAAGCCCACGTCGTCGTGGAGGAGCACGGCGTGCCGGTCGGTGGCGGTCTCGCTGGCGAACCAGAGCGCCCAGGTCCCGAAGTACACCAGCAGCGGGATGGCCACCAGCGACCACAGCGCGGGCGCGGTGTCGCGCAGCAGCGCGGCCCGCCACGGGCGCGGCACCCCGGCCGCCCGGCGGGCCAGCGCGTCCCAGATCACGCTGAGCAGGCCGAACGCCATGATGTAGTAGATGCCGTTCCACTTGACGCCGCAGGCCAGCCCGAGCATCAGCCCGGCCCCGAACCGCCACCAGCGGAACCCCAGCCGCGGCCCCCAGCGGCTGTCGCCCAGCCTGCCCTCGACGCAGACCTGCCACATCCGGCTGCGCACCTGGTCCCGGTCCACCAGCAGGCAGGCGAACGCGGCCAGCAGGAACATCGCCTGGAAGATGTCGAGCATCCCGACGCGGGACTGCACGTGGCTGACGCCGTCGCAGATCAGCAGGATCCCGGCGAGCGCGCCGAGCAGCGTGGACCGGGTCATCCGCCGGGCGATGCGCACGATCAGCAGCACCATCAGCGTGCCGGACAGCGCGGCCGCGATCCGCCAGCCCCACGGGTTGTAGCCCAGCAGCCACTCGCCGATCGCGATCAGCTGCTTGCCCACCGGCGGGTGCGCGACGAGCTCGTAGCCGGGGTTGTCCTCGTAGCCGCCGTTGCGCAGCATCTGCCACGCCTGCGGCACGTAGTGCTTCTCGTCGAAGACCGGCGTGCCCTCGTTGGTCGCGCGGCCGAGGTCCCACAGCCGCACGACCCCGGCGATCAGCGCGACCGCGAGGGTGACCAGCCAGCCGCGGAGGCGGTCGGTCGGCATCGTCACGTCCAGCAGGGGGAGCGGATCGCTCTCGCCCGGTTGCCGCGCCGGTGGTGTGCGGCCGACGTGGACGAGGTCGTCGGCGCTGCGGCCACCGGGATTGGGGACGAGGACGCTCACGACCCCCGATCGTAGGAGACCGGCGGCGTTCCCGGTCCGCCGACGGTGCGGATCACCACCCGCGGGGATCTGCAGTTTCAATTGAAACTGTGATCGGCCGGGCGGGGAACTCGCAGTTTCAGCTGAAACTGCGCGACAGGCGGCCCGGACCGGGGGCGCGGCCGTCATTAGGCTTGGCCGTCATGGACTCCGGCACGCTCCTGCTCGCCGCCACCCCGCTCGGCGACGTCCGCGACGCCTCCGCGCGGCTGATCGAGGCGCTCGGCTCGGCCGACGTCGTCGCCGCCGAGGACACCCGCCGGGTGCGGGCGCTGGCCAGCGCGCTCGACGTGGTGCCGACCGGCAAGGTGGTCAGCTACTACGAGGGCGTCGAGTCGGCGCGCGCCCCGATGCTGCTCGACGCGCTGCGCGAGGGCCGCACCGTGCTGCTGGTCACCGACGCGGGCATGCCCAGCGTGTCCGACCCCGGGTACCGGCTGGTGACGGCCTGCATCGCCGAGCAGCTGCCGGTGACCTGCTTGCCGGGTCCGTCCGCGGTCACCACCGCGCTGGCGCTGTCCGGGCTGCCCTCCGACCGCTTCTGCTTCGACGGCTTCCCGCCGCGCAAGCAGGGGGAGCGGCGCCGCTGGTTCGGCCGGTTGGCGGCGGAGGAGCGCACCTGCGTGTTCTTCGAAGCGCCGCACCGCCTCGCCGACGCGCTGGCCGACGCGGTCGACGTGCTCGGCGGGCAGCGGCGAGCGGCGGTCTGCCGCGAGCTGACCAAGACCTACGAGGAGATCCGCCGCGGCAGCCTCGCGGAGCTGGCGGCCTGGGCCGCCGAAGGCGTGCGCGGCGAGATCACCGTGGTGCTCGGCGGAGCCGAGCCGGAGGCGGCCGACCCGGCGGACCTGGTGGAGCAGGTGGAGCAGCGCGCGGCCGAGGGCGTCCGCCTGAAGGACGCGGTGGCCGAGGTCGCGGAGCTCGCGGGCGTCCGCAAGAAGGAGCTCTACGACGCCGTCCTCGAAGCCCGCCGCTGATCCGAGATTTCAACGAGGGTTTTCCAGCCTCGTTCTGCGTGGCGGTGCAAGTGGCGGAACCTCAGCGCCCGCCTGGACTCCGGGTGCCCTGACTGATGTATGACCCGGTACACGGCGTCAGGGCCGTCCTCGCCGGAAGGAACCCCAGAGGGGTGGGCACCGTGAACCAGCGGCGGTGCCGGTTGCGAGGGTGGGCTATGCGCCTGCGGCGCATGCGACATGCCGGTCGGTGCCGTTCGCCATGCCGGTCGGTGCCGTTCGCCCTTCGCAGCTGCGGTCCACGGACGGGGATGAACAATTTCAATGGAAATCGCACCTCCGATTTCCATTGAAATCGCGGCGGGACCCTAGGGTTCGGGGGCGAGGAGGCTGAGGGCCGGGGCGGCTTTGGCCAGGACCTCCAGCCATTCCCGGTCCGGGTCCGAGTCCGCGGTGATGCCGCCGCCGACGCCCAGGTGGAACACGCCGTCGGCGTGCTCCAGGGTCCGGATGGCCACGTTGAGCTCCAGGCCCGCGACCGGCGAGACCATGCCGACCGCGCCGCAGTAGACGTCGCGCGGCTGCGACTCCAGCTCGGCGATGACCTCCAGCGCGCGCACCTTCGGCGCGCCGGTCACCGACGCGGGCGGGAACGCCGCGGCCAGCAGCGCCGAGTTCGGCAGCTCCGCGGGCACCTCCGCCCGCACGTCCGAGACCAGGTGCCACACGCCCGGGTGCGGTTGCACGTCCAGCAGCCGCGGCACGGTGACCCGTCCGACCTCGGCCACCCGGCCCAGGTCGTTGCGCGCCATGTCCACGATCATCACGTTCTCCGCGACGTCCTTCGCGGACGAGCGCAGCAGGTCCGCGTTGCCGTCGTCCTGCGGTCCCCGGCGCGGCAGCGTGCCCTTGATCGGGCTGGAGTGCACCACGCGCCCGCGCCGGGTCAGGAACAGCTCCGGGGACAACGACGCCACCGCGCCCCACGACCCGGCCACGTACGCGGCCCGAGCGGGCCGGAACCGCGCGCTGCCCGCGGCGAACACCTCCAGCGGGTCGCCCCGGAACGGCACCTCGAACCGGCTGCAGATGTTGGCCTGGAAGATCTCGCCCGCGCCGATCTCCTCGACGCAGCCCCGCACCGCCTTGGCGTGCTCGTCGGCATCCGGCCGCCGGACCGGCCCGGCCGTCCACTCCGCAGGCGGCGGATCCTCCGCCGAGACCACGTCGGCGAGCTCAGCGATCAGCTCGGACGACACCTCGCCCAGCGCCTCGAACCACCACTGCCCGCTCGCGTCGCGCCGCAGCACGTGGTCGGCCCAACCCCACGCGGCGGTGGGCAACCGCCGAGGTCGCGGGTGCTGACCGGGGTCGGTGAGGCCGTAGCCGAGGTAGCCGATCCAGCCGCCGCCGACCGGGCCAGGCTCGCCGTGCCCCGTCGCGGTGTCCACCGTCGTGAAGGCGCGCTCGGGCGGTGTGGCGTCGACCCGCACCGACGGCGCGAGCACCGCGGAGCCGCCGAACCAGTCGCCGGTCAGCGCGGCGGGCGGCGGCAGCCCGCGGCGGCGCGCGCGGACCGCCAAGCGGCGCAGCACCTGCTCGGCGCTCGCCGCCCCGTCAATCGACTGGGTGAATACCGGCACGGCGCCAGTATGACCTGCGGAACATCCCGCCCGACCACCGCCGACAGCCTTGCTGGCCTGCGGGAACATCATTTCCGCGTACGGTGTCGGCATGGTGCGCGTGTTGGGTGCGACGAGGCTCACCCGGATCACCGGCGAGGACTCCTGCAACCGCACCGCCAGCCGGTTCGGGATCACCGCGACGGATCTGGGGATCATGTGGGACGACGGCCGCGGCGGTGTCCTGGTCGCGTTCGGCGACACCTACGGCGAGGGGTGGGGCGGGCACGGCGCCGGTCCGAAGCACGCCGACTGGCGGTTCAACGTCATCGCCCGGTCCACCAGCACCGACCTCGACGCCGGGCTGGAGTTCGACTGGGTGCTGCCGCGCGAGGACGGTTCCGCGGGCCAGTTCCTGCCCGCCGACCGGACCGGCGTGCGCGAGCACACCGTCATCCCGACCTCGGGCATCGCCATCGGCGACCGCAACTACCTGCACTACATGTCGGTGCGCCGCTGGGGGATGCCCGGCGTGTGGCACACCAACTACGGGGCCCTGGCGCACTCCGACGACGGCGGCCGCACCTGGACCAAGTCGGCGACCGCGGTGTGGCCGAACCGCGGGCAGCGCTGGTGGAGCCGGTTCCGGCGGCGCGACCCGGGCGGGCACCCGTTCCAGATGATCGCCTTCGCCGGGGTGCTGGACGGCCGGGTGCACCTGCTGGGCACCCCGAGCGGCCGGTTCGGCGCCGGGCACCTGGCCCGCGTCGGCGCCGACGACCTGCTGGAACCTGCGGCGTACGAGTACTGGACGGGCACCGGGTGGAGCCGCGACGAGCGCGCCGCGGAGCCGGTGCTCAGCGCCCCGGTGGCGGAGCTGTCGGTGCAGTTCAACCACCACTTCGGCCGGTGGTTCGCGGTGCACCTGGACGAGCACCGCGCGGCGATCGTGCTGCGCACCGCCCCGGAGCTGACCGGTCCGTGGACCGGCGGTGAGGTCCTGGTGCCGGGCACCCGCTACCCGGGGCTCTACGGCGGCTTCCAGCACCCGTGGTCGGCGGACCGCCCGGCGATCCACTTCACCCTGACCCGGTGGGGCCCGTACAACGTCGACCTCTTCCGCGCCGACCTCGCCTGACCGCCGCGCGTCCGGGTGAACTGATCGCCGGGGCGCGTCACCTTCGCGTTCCGAGCCCGTTGTGCTTCGCAAAACCCCACGACGAGGTGAGGTCGGAACATGCGGATCAGAGGTGCCCTGGCCGGATTGGCGGCGCTGCTCGCGGTCACCGCGGCGGCGACCCCGGCGACCGCCGAACCGGCGAACGTCGAACCCGCACCCCCCGGGGTCAACGACTGGAGCTGCCAGCCGAGCGAGGAGCACCCCACGCCCGTGGTCCTGGTGCACGGCCTCGGCGGTTCCGCCCCCACGAACTGGGCCTACATGGGCCCGAAGCTGGTCAGCGAGGGCTACTGCGTGTACGCGCTGACCTACGGCCAGCCGCCGCTGGTGCCGCCGATCACCGGTGGTTTCTCGCCGATGGAGGAGAGCGCGCCCGAGCTGGCCGAGTTCGTCGACGAGGTGCTGGCCGCGACCGGCGCGGAGCAGGTCGACCTGGTCGGCCACTCCGAGGGCACCGTGATGCCGCAGTACTACCTGAAGTTCCTCGGCGGCGCCGACAAGGTGCAGCGCTACGTGGCGATCACACCGCTCTACGACGGCACCACGCTGCACAGCACCTCGGAGCTGCTCGACCGGCTCGCCGAGGAGATCCCGGTGGTCGGCGAGATCCCGGACGAGCTGTGCGGCTCGTGCCGCCAGTTCTTCAAGGACTCCGACTTCATGAAGAAGCTCAACGCCGACGGCGCCGCGGTGCCCGGCATCGAGTACACGACGATCATGACCAAGTACGACCAGCTGGTCACCCCGTACACCAGCGGCCACCTGGACGGCGCGACCAACATCGTCCTGCAGGACGTCTGCCCGAACGACTTCTCCGAGCACGTCGCGGTGGCCTTCAACCCCAACGTCGCCCGCCTGGTCCTCAACGCCCTCGACCCGGCCCACGCCCAACCCGTCCGCTGCTGAACCGCTGTCCCCGCTTCGGTGGTTACGCAATTTCAATGGAACTCGGATAGTCGATTTCCATTGAAATTGCGGACCTCCGCCAGCCGGCCCCGGGAACCAGGAACCCGTTCGAGGTCACGTGGCTTCGAACCGTAGTCTGGTCGGCATGAGTGCCTCTGTGTTGACCGCTGTGGCTTGGCCCTACGCCAACGGTCCGCGGCACATCGGCCACGTCTCCGGCTTCGGTGTGCCCTCGGACGTCTTCTCGCGCTACCAGCGAATGGCGGGCAACCAGGTGCTCATGGTGTCCGGCACGGACGAGCACGGCACCCCCATCTCGGTGCAGGCGGAGAAGGAAGGCCTGACCACCCGGCAGCTCGCCGACAAGTACAACCGGGTCATCGCCGAGGACTTGCAGGGCCTCGGCCTGTCCTACGACCTGTTCACCCGCACCACCACCGGCAACCACTACGAGGTCGTCCAGCAGATCTTCCTCGCGCTGCACCGCAACGGCTACGTGGTGCCCAAGACCACCACCGGCGCGATCAGCCCGTCCACCGGCCGCACGCTGCCGGACCGCTACATCGAGGGCACCTGCCCGATCTGCGGTTACGACGGTGCCCGCGGTGACCAGTGCGACAACTGCGGCAACCAGCTCGACCCGGCCGACCTGATCAACCCGGTGTCCCGGATCAACGGCGAGACGCCGGAGTTCGTGGAGACCGAGCACCTGTTCCTGGACCTGCCCGCGTTCACCGAGTCGCTGGGCAAGTGGCTGTCCACCCGCACCGGCTGGCGCCCGAACGTGCTCAAGTTCGCGCAGAACCTGGTCGAGGACATGCGGCCGCGCGCGATCAGCCGCGACCTGGACTGGGGCGTGCCGATCCCGCTGGACGGCTGGCGCGACCAGCCGATGAAGCGGTTCTACGTGTGGTTCGACGCGGTGATCGGCTACCTGTCGGCCAGCGTCGAGTGGGCCCGCCGGACCGGCGACGCGGACGCCTGGAAGCAGTGGTGGACCGACCCGTCGGCCAAGGCCTACTACTTCATGGGCAAGGACAACATCACCTTCCACGCCCAGATCTGGCCGACCCTGCTGATGGGCCACAACGGCCAGGGCGACAAGGGCGGCTCGGTCGGCCCGTTCGGCGAGCTGAACCTGCCGGACGAGATCGTCTCCAGCGAGTTCCTCACCATGAGCGGGTCGAAGTTCTCCACCTCCCGCGGCACGGTGATCTACGTGCGGGACTTCCTGCGCGAGTTCGGCCCGGACACCCTGCGGTACTTCATCTCGGTGGCCGGTCCGGAGAACCAGGACACCGACTTCACCTGGGACGAGTTCGTCCGCCGCACCAACTTCGAGCTGGCCAACGAGTGGGGCAACCTGGTCAACCGCTCGATCTCGATGGCCGCGAAGAACAACGGCGCGGTGCCCGCCCCGACCGCGCCGCAGGCCGCGGACGAGGAGCTGAAGGCGTTGTCCCGCAACGCCTTCGAGACCGTCGGCGGGCACCTGGAGCGGTCCCGTTTCAAGGCCGCCGCGCAGGAGGCGATGCGCGTGGTGTCGGCGGCGAACAAGTACCTGTCCGACCAGGAGCCGTGGAAGCTCAGGGAGGACCCGGACCGGCGCGACGCCGTCCTGCACACCGCGCTGCAGGTGGTCTCGGACGCCAACACGCTGCTCACCCCGTTCCTGCCGCACTCGGCGCAGAAGGTGCACGAGCTGCTGGGCGGCACCGGGGTCTGGTCGGCGCAGCCGGAGATCCGCGAGGTGCCGGACCTGGACGACGCGAGCGTCGAGTACCCGGTGCTGATGGGCGAGTACGCGGCCGAGCAGGCGGCGTGGCGCTCCACCGACATCGAGGTCGGTCGGCCGCTGAGCAAGCCGACGCCGCTGTTCGCCAAGCTGGACCCGAAGCTGGCCGAGACCGGCCCCGAGTGGGCCCCGATCGAGAGCTGAGCACTGCGAGCTGAGGGGCATCCGTCGACCGCGGGTGCCCCTCACCCGCGTTGGAGAGGTGCGATGAGCAAGCGGGACCGGAAGCGGGAGCTGCCGCCGGTGCCGGAGGCGCTGCCGGCGCCTGCGGTGGACGCGCACACCCACCTGGACGCCTGCGGGGCGAAGACCCCCGACGAGGTGCGGGCCGTCGTGGACCGCGCGGAGTCCGCCGGGATCGGCCGGGTGGTGACCGTCGCCGACGACATCTCCTCGGCGCAGTGGGCGGTCGAGGCGGCCACCTGGGACGACCGGGTGTTCGCCGCGGTCGCGCTGCACCCCACCCGCACCAAGGACTTCGACGACGCCGACCGCGGCACGCTGGAGAAGCTGGTCGAGCACCCGCGGGTGGTCGCGGTCGGCGAGACCGGCCTCGACTACTACTGGGACTACTCGCCGCCGGAACCGCAGCAGGAGGCGTTCCGCTGGCACATCGACCTGGCCAAGCGCAGCGGCAAGCCGCTGATGATCCACGACCGCGACGCGCACCAGGACATCCTGCGCATCCTCGCCGAGGAGGGCGCCCCGGAGAAGGTGGTGTTCCACTGCTTCTCCGGCGACGCCGAGTTCGCGCGGGCCTGCGTGGACGCCGGGTACGTGCTCTCGTTCGCCGGGACGGCGACCTTCCGCAACGCCAACGCCAGGGGGCTGCGCGAGGCGGCGCAGCTGGTGCCGCTGGAGCAGATGGTGGTGGAGACCGACGCGCCGTTCCTCACCCCGCACCCGTTCCGGGGCCAGCCGAACGAGCCCTACTGCGTTAATTACACCCTCCGGGATCTTGCCGAACTCCGTGGCATGACCCTGGAAGAACTCGTGGTAGCGACAACCGCCACCGCCGAGCGGCTCTTCGCCCTCGATCAGGTGTAACCCCGGGCCGCGTTCCTTCACTCGCCGCATTTTGATATTGGGCGTCCGCGCACGCCCGCTTGCAGTCCGCTGCGCCGTCCTTACCGTCCACTTTGGAAGCCGGGGTGGAGGGCATCCCCCGAACTCCGCCGCTGTCTGGCGGAGGCCCTCCTGCCCGGAGGCACAGCAGTCAGGATTGCGATGAAGTTCGGTATTTTCGCGAAGGCGACCGCTGCGGCGGCCATCGTGCTCTCGGGCGCGGCGTCGGCGGCGGCGGTGTCGCCGGGCACCGCGGAGGCCGCCGGTGTCTGGGACCGGCTGGCGCAGTGCGAGTCCGGCGGGAACTGGGCGATCAACACCGGCAACGGCTACTACGGCGGCCTGCAGTTCAGCCGTTCGACCTGGGCGGCGCACGGCGGCGAGCGGTTCCACCGGTACCCGCACCGGGCCACGCGCGAGCAGCAGATCGCCATCGCCGAGGTGCTGCGCGCGGAGCGGGGCGGCTACGGGGCCTGGCCCGCGTGCGCGCGGAAGCTGGGACTGCCGAGATGACGTGAACGGCTCGCCCTGGGACGCAGTTCCCACGGTGAGGGGAGGGGAGCCTGGCCCGAGCACGCAGCGCGCTCGGGCCGGGCTCGCGTCGTCCGGCCGGAAAACGGCCGATCCGCTGCGTTGACGGCCTCGTGTGTTACATCACCCAGGTCCGCGGGAAATCAGTTAACGCACCGGGTTCGGTACCTCCGAACGGGGCAAATTCGGGCGATCTTGCTTACTGATCGTGGTTGGTTGCCTGGCAAACCGGCGTAACGCAGATCACATGCGAGAACCGGGTGCTTGGCTGCACCGGTTGATCACGCTAGAGTCTCGGCCTCGTAACCGATGACAACCAGTCATGGGGAACGCCCGTTAGTCTCGCCGGTGTACGTCGGGGAAGCGGGCCGCGGGCAAGGGCGCCCCGGTCGGCTAGGACGGCAGTTGGCTTGCGGGAGTCGGATACAGACACGAAGCACGAAGGTTGTGCGCCTGCTGGGAGCGAGGGAGTTGAGCGACGACATGGTCTCGCCCGACGCAACGCCCGTCCCGCATCAGCGCGACTTCCGCCTTCGGGAGGTAACGACCCTGTGAACGGACGCGGCGAGCCCAGCTATCCCGGCCATCAGGCCGAGGGCTACTGGGCCGATTCCTTCGACTCTGCGACGGACTGGTTCACCCCGGTGCAGGCCGCTGAGCAGCACACCGCGGTCGGTCTGCTGGACCGACCCGAGTACGAGCGCTACCCGGCCGATGACCACCCCAGCTTCCCGCCGGGCGCCCTGGACATCACCCCGGCGGACATCTACGAGGCCCTCGGCCCGGACGCCGAGGACATGCTCGCGACCGCCGAGATCGACGTCGACGAGGTCATCCGGCTGATCAACGCCGAGACCACCGTCCTGCCGCCGCTGGTCATCCCGGACGCGCTGCCGGAGGCCGAGGCGGGCGACGCCCCGTCGCCGGAGGCGGTCGAGGCGATCACCGTCTGGAAGCGGCGCTTCCTCAAGGGCGCGGTGGCCGGCGTGCTGCTCACCCTCACCGGCACCGGCGGCGCGGCCGCCGCGATGGACAAGTCGGTGACCGTCGAGATCGACGGCCACGAGCGCACCATCAACACCTACGAGAGCACCGTCGCCGAGGTCCTCGAGGACGAGGGCATCGCGATCGGCCAGCACGACGCGCTGAGCCCGTCCCCGCAGGCCAAGGTCGGCCACGGCGACACCATCACGCTCGACCGCGGCCGCCTGCTCAAGCTCAACGTGGACGGCGAGGTCCGCGAGGAGTGGGTCCGCTCGGTCACCGTCGGGCAGGCGCTGCAGCAGCTCGGCGTGCCCACCGACGGCGCCTGGCTCTCCGCCGACCGCAACATGGCCGTGCCGAGCGAAGGCATGGAGCTGGTCATCAAGACCAGCAAGGACATCACCCTCATCGACGGCGCGGGTGCGCCGCGGCAGCTGACCACCACCGCCGCCAACATCGATGAGCTGCTCAAGGAGCAGAACCTCCAGCTCGGCGCCGAGGACACCATCACCCCGGGCGGCGACCAGCGGCTGGTCACCGGCGCCGAGGTGCGCATCGTCCGCACCGGCAGCACGGTGGTCAACGTGACCATGCCGATCGAGCCGCCGGTGCGCGAGATCGTCGACAACACGATGTTCAAGGGCGAGGAGCGGGTCGAGTTCCCCGGCGTGCCCGGCGAGAAGATCGTGACCACCCGCGTGACCACCCGCAACGGCGAGGAGATCAACCGGGAGACGGTCGGCGAGAAGGTCACCAAGGAAGCGCAGGAGAAGGTCGTGCGCGTCGGTGGCAAGCAGCCGCCGACCAGCGGGGTCTGGGACAAGCTGGCGCAGTGCGAGTCCGGCGGCAACTGGGCCATCAACAGCGGCAACGGCTACTACGGCGGCCTGCAGTTCAACAAGTCCACCTGGGACGCCTACGGCGGCGACCAGTACGCCCCGTACCCCCACCAGGCCAGCCGCGAACAGCAGATCGCGGTCGCGGAGAAGGTCCGCGCGGCCCGAGGCGGCGGCTACGGCGCCTGGCCAGGCTGCTCCTCCAAGCTCGGCCTCAGCTGACGAAGCGCACGTCCTTGCGTGGCGGTGCCGGTAGCGGAACCTCAGCGCCCGCCTGGTTGTGGGTGCCCTGACTTGTGTATGACCCGATACACGGCGTCAGGGCCGTCCTCGCCAGGCGAACGCTGAGAACCCGCGGCGGTGCCGGTTGCGGGGGTGGGTTATGCGCCTGGCGGCGCATGCGACCCTCGTCGATCGGTGCCGGTCGCCCGTCGCGGTCCCTGTTCACCGCCGAAAGCAGCGTCGCTGCTTGCCTGACGATGCCCGGTTCGCGAGCTCGGCTTGCGTCGATGCACCTGGTCCCGGGTGTTGGGTGGGCTGCGGGTACGTTTTGGTTGTGGACGACCAGCAGGCGGCGCTGCTCGGCCCGGCCGACGTGCGTCGGCTGGCCGAGGAGCTGGACATCCGGCCGACGAAGAAGCTCGGGCAGAACTTCGTGCACGACCCGAACACGGTGCGGCGCATCGTGTCCTCGGCGTCGGTCACCGCCGACGACGTCGTCCTGGAGGTCGGCCCCGGGCTCGGCTCGCTGACGCTCGCCCTGCTGCCCGCCGCGGGCGCGGTGACCGCCGTGGAGATCGACCCGGTGCTGGCCGCCCGGTTGCCGCGCACCGCCGCCGAGTTCGCCCCGGCGCTGGCCGAGCGGCTCACCGTGATCGAAGCCGATGCGCTGCGCGTCCGCGCCGCCGACTTCCCCGCGCCGCCCACCGCGCTGGTCGCCAACCTGCCCTACAACGTCGCCGTGCCGGTCGTGCTGCACCTGCTGGCCGAGCTGCCGAGCCTGGAGCACGGGCTGGTCATGGTGCAGGCCGAGGTCGCCGACCGGATGTCCGCGCAGCCCGGCAGCCGGGTCTACGGCGTGCCCAGCGTGAAGGCCGCGTGGTTCGCCGACGTGCGGCGCGCGGGACCGGTGCCGCGCAAGGTGTTCTGGCCGGTGCCCAATGTGGACTCCGGGCTGGTGTCGTTCCGGCGCGTCGACCCGCCGTCGAACGCCGCGCGCGAGGACGTCTTCCGCGTGGTGGACGCGGCTTTCGCGCAGCGGCGGAAGACGTTGCGCGGCGCGCTGTCCGGCTGGGCCGGGTCCGCCGCGCGGGCGGAGGAGCTGCTGCGGGCCGCGGGGGTCGACCCGACGGCGCGCGGGGAGCAGCTGCAGATCGCCGACTTCGCGCGCATCGCCGAGGTCGCGGGCAGCCGCTGAACCACCCGTCCGGGCGCTTGCCATCTGGAATCGAGTCGCTACTGGGAGTCACCGGTAACACCTGGCGCGACGGGAAAATTCCCGCTCGTCCGGGTGTGTGATTTGGCGAACGATTCCGGAAAGTGACGACTATCAACTTGCGCTGGAATCCGCCAGTGGGTTCTACTATTCGGGAAATCCATCCCGAGCGGCCGAGAGACCTGGCTCCCAGACGCCGCAGCAACCACCCGACGGGCAGGTGCTAACGCCAGGACCGATGGAGTAGCTGTGGATTCCAACGCGCTGTTAGTCGGCCCGCCCGCGGAGCACACCCGGTCGCTGCCGGCCCGGTCATCGCAAAGCCACATCCGGAGGCTGCTGACGCAGCGTCGCGTCATCGACCACGGGCGGCGCACCACCACCGCCTGTCGTCGCGAGATGTGACCCAGCCCTTCCTCCCTTTCCGAAGTTCCCTGGCCAGCTGCTCCTGCGCGGAGCGCGGCCGTCGCGAGCTGATGTGGAGCCGATCGTGATCACAGTCGAGAACCTGACCAAGTCCTTCCAGCACAACAACGGCACCGTGCGCGCCCTCGACGGCGTCACCATGGAGGTCCCGGCCGGCGCGGTGTGCGGCGTGGTCGGTCCCAGCGGCGCCGGCAAGTCCACCCTGGCGCGCTGCATCGCCCTGCTGGAGAAGCCGGACGCGGGCGCCATCCGGGTCGACGGCACCGACCTGGTCTCCCTCGACGGCAAGGCGCTGCGCGCCGCCCGTCGGCAGATCGGCGTTGTGCCGCAAGGGGATTCGCTGCTGCGGCAGCGCACCGCCGCGGGCAACGTCGCGCTGCCGCTGGAGGCGGCCGGCATGTCCGGCCCGCAGCGGCGCAGCCGCGTCGGCGAGCTGCTGGACCTCGTCGGCCTGACCGACAAGGCCTCGGTCTACCCCGACCAGCTCTCCGGCGGGCAGCGGCAGCGGATCGCGGTCGCCCGCGCGCTGGCCGCCAAGCCGTCGGTGCTGCTGGCCGACGAACCGACCTCCGCGCTGGACCCCGGCACCACCGACTCGGTGCTGACCGTGCTGGACCGCGCCCGCGCCGAACTCGGCGTCACCGTCCTGGTGGTCACCCACGACATGGCCGTGGTGCGCAAGATCGCCGACGACGTCGCGGTGCTGGACGGCGGCCGCGTGGTCGAGCACGGCAAGGTGCTCGACCTGGTCGCCGAGCCCGGCAGCCGGGTCAGCTCGACGCTGCTGCCCGCCACCGACCAGGCCGAGCCGCTGCGCCCGACCGACGGCCGCCACGACGTGGTCGCCGAGGTCGTGCTGGTCGGCTTCGCCGCGGTCGGGGCGCTGCTGCCGGAGGCGGCCAGCCGGTTCGGCGTCGAACTGGCGATCCTCGGCGGTGGGCTGACCCGCCTCGGCGACACGCCGGTGGCGAAGTTCAAGGTCGGCCTGAGCGGCGAGCGCGCGGAGGCTGCGCTGAAGTGGATGGTCGAGCGGGACGCGCACGTGCGACGCGCCCCGGTGTGCGTTGACGGAGTTGCTGCGTGACTGATGTGACCCCCTGGTCGGAGGTCTTCGAAATCCTCGGTGAGGCAACGCTCGGCACGCTCTACATGGTGTTGGTGTCCACCCTGCTGGCAGTGCTCGGAGGCCTGCCGCTCGGTGTTCTGCTGCACCTGAGCTCGCCGGTCGGGCTGAACCCGAAGCCCGCGCTGTACCGGGTGCTCGGCGTCGTGGTCGACGTCGTGCGCTCGGTGCCGTTCGTGGTGCTGCTGGTGGTGCTGGCGTCGTTCACCCGGTTGCTGATCGGCACGTCGATCGGCAACACGGCGGTGATCGTGCCGCTGACCATCGGCGCGGTCCCGTTCTTCGCGCGGCTGACGCAGAACGCGTTGCGCGAGGTCAGCTTCACCGTCGTGGAAGCGGCCATCACCACGGGATCGAGCCGTCTGCGGATCGTGTGGACGGTGCTGCTCGGCGAGGCGCGGGCCGCGCTGGTCGGCGCGGTCGGCGTCACCGCGGTGGCGCTGATCGGCTACGCCGCGATGGCGGGCGCCATCGGCGGTGGCGGCCTGGGCACCACCGCGATCCAGGACGGCTACCAGGGCTACGACGACCGCCTGCTGTACGGCTCGGTCGTGGTCCTGGCGATCCTGGCGTTCGGGATGCAGCTGATCACCGACCTCGCGGCCAAGCTGGTCGACCGCCGCCGCACCGCGGCTGGCTGACGGCCTGTTCCCGGCTCGTTTTGCCTAGCGGTGCCGGTGGCGCAGGTGGGCTAAGCGGCTTCGCCGCTTCAAAGGCAAAACCGAGCTTCGACGATCTTCGGATCCCGCGATCCCCCCTCGTTCGGGAACGCGTTCCCGTTCTGACGTCCAGAAAGGACATTTCCTGATGCGTTTGCGCTTCGCTGCCCTGGTGGCCGCCGCCGGTCTGGCGTTGACCGCGTGCGGTGGCGGCTCGTCGGCCGCCGACGACCCCAACGCCCCGATCCGGGTCGGGGTCAACCCGACGCCGCACGGCGAGATCCTCGAGTACGTCAAGGACAACCTGGCGGAGCAGGCCGGGATCGACATCGAGATCGTCAAGTTCGACGACTACAACCGGCCGAACGAGGCGGTGGCGCACGGCGAGCTGGAGGCCAACTACTTCCAGCACGTCCCGTACCTGGAGGAGTACCGCAAGCAGCGCGGCGGTGACTTCGAGTGGGTCGCGCCGGTGCACCTGGAGCCGCTGGCGGTGTACTCCAAGCAGTTCAAGTCGCTGCAGGAGATCCCGAACGGCGCGACCGTCACGCTGTCCAACGACCCGGCCAACCAGTTCCGCGGCCTGAAGCTGCTGGAGCAGGGCGGGCTGATCAAGCTCAAGCCGGAGGCCGCGGTCGGCACCCGGCTGGCGTCCGCGATCGCGGAGAACCCGAAGAACATCGACTTCAAGGACCTCTCGCCGGACCAGCTGCCGCGCTCGGTGGACGACGCCGCCGCCGCGGTGGTCAACGGCAACTACGCGATCAAGGCCAACCTGCAGAACCCGGTGGTCGTGGAGAGCCCGGAGGGCAACCCGTACGCCAACGGCCTGGTGACCACCCCGGCGCTGGCGAAGGACCCGCGGATCTTGAAGCTGGCCGAGCTGCTGCGCTCGCAGCAGGTCAAGGACTTCATCAACCAGAAGTGGGGCGGCGTGGCCGTCATCCCGGCCGCCTGACCGGCGGCGTTCGGCGGAGGGCACCCTCCGGGCTGCGGCCCGGGCGGTGCCCTCCGCTGTTTCCTCGCTGAGAAAGGTGAGCCAGGACGGACACATAGTCGGCGGTGGGGTTCCTCGGGCACGTACGCTCTAAGTGTGCTCTCCGTGGTTCCTACCCCCATCACCGTTCGCGTACCGGCCAAGGTGAACCTGCACCTCTCGGTCGGGGATGCCCGGCCGGACGGCTACCACGAGCTGGTCACCGTCTTCCAGGCGCTGTCGTTGACCGACGAGGTGACCGTGCTGGCCGCCGAGGAACCCGGCATCGACGTGCACGGCGAGGGCGCCGACTCGGTGCCCACCGGCGCCAGCAACCTGGCGTGGAAGGCGGTGCAGCTGCTCGCCGAGCACAGCGGTCGGGACCCGGAGGAACCCGGCGTGCGGCTGTCGATCAACAAGGGCATCCCGGTCGCCGGGGGCATGGCCGGGGGCAGCGCGGACGCGGCCGCCACGCTGCTGGCGCTCAACCAGCTCTGGCGGCTGGAGCTGGGGCGCGACGAGCTCAGCGAGTTCGCCGCGAAGCTGGGCAGCGACGTCCCGTTCTCCCTGCAGGGCGGCACCGCGCTGGGCACGGGCCGCGGTGAGCGGCTGGTCCCGGTGCTGGCCCGGCACACCTTCCACTGGGTGATCGCGCTCGACCGGCGCGGGCTGAGCACTCCCGCCGCCTACACCGAGCTGGACCGGCTGCGCGCCGAGTCCCGGCCGAACCGGGTGGGCGAGGTCGAGCCGCTGCTGGAGGCGCTGGCGTCCGGCGATCCCCGCCAGCTCGCGCTGCTGCTGGGCAACGACCTGCAGGCCGCCGCGGTCTCGCTGCGCCCCGGCCTGCGCCGGACGCTGCGCGCGGGCGTGCAGGCGGGCGCGCTCGCCGGGATTGTCTCCGGTTCCGGGCCGACCTGCGCGTTCCTGTGCACGGACGCGGACGCGGCGGTGCGCGTGGCCGCGGAGCTCTCCGGCGCGGGCGTCTGCCGGACGGTCCGCGTGGCCCACGGCCCGGTGCCGGGCGCGAAGCTCGTGTCCGAGGAACCGGCCCACCGCCCCACCCCGCCTCAGGTCCACGCCTAGGTGACCGCCCGACGGGTGCGGCACCCGAGCGTCCGATCCGCAGTTTCCATTGAAACTGCGGTCACCACCCGCGGCGGTTCACAGTTTCAATTGAAACTGTGGTTTCCCGTGACCACGCAACGCAGTTGATGGAGTAGACGAGCACTCGATGGTGAACCTGGTCAATCTCGAATCGGTCCACAAGAGCTACGGCGTGCGCCCGCTGCTGGACGGCGTGTCCCTGGGCGTGTCGGCGGGCGAGCGGATCGGGGTCGTCGGGCTCAACGGCGGCGGCAAGACGACGCTGCTGGAGGTGCTCGCCGGTCTCGCCGAACCGGACGACGGCCGGGTGAGCCAGTCGCGCGACCTGCGGATGGCCGTGGTCACCCAGCGCACCGAGCTCCCCGAGGACGCGACCGTGCGCAACGCGGTGCTCGACCCGCACGGCTTCACCGCCGAGCACGAGTGGGCCGCCGACGCGAAGGTGCGCTCCGTGCTCAGCGGGCTCGGCATGACCAAGCTCGGGCTGGACACCCCGGTCAAGGACTTCTCCGGCGGCGAGCGGCGCCGGGTCGCGCTGGCCGCCGCGCTGGTCCGCGACATCGACCTGCTGGTGCTGGACGAGCCGACCAACCACCTCGACGTCGAAGGCGTGCGCTGGCTGGCCGACCACCTGCTGGAGCGCAAGTGCGCGCTGGTGGTCGTCACCCACGACCGCTGGTTCCTGGACACCGTCTGCAACCGGACCTGGGAGGTCGTCGACGGCCGCGTCGAGCAGTACGAGGGCGGCTACGCGGACTGGATCTTCGCCCGCGCCGAGCGCGCCCGCATCGCGCAGGCCGCCGAGGAGAAGCGGCAGAACCTCGCGCGCAAGGAGCTCGCCTGGCTGCAGCGCGGCGCCAAGGCCCGCACGTCCAAGCCGCGCTACCGGGTGGAGGCGGCCGAGGCGCTGATCTCCGACGTGCCGGAACCGCGCGACTCCGCGGAGCTGGTCGCCTTCGCCAAGCGGCGGCTGGGCAAGACCGTGCTGGAGCTGGAGGACGTCGACCTCCGGGTCGCCGACCGGACCCTGCTGGACGGCGTGACCTGGCGGATCGGCCCCGGCGACCGGCTGGGCCTGGTCGGCGTCAACGGCTCCGGGAAGACGACGCTGCTGAAGCTGCTCGCCGGGGAGCGCGAACCGGACGCGGGCAAGCGGATCGAGGGCAAGACGGTGCGCCTGGCGCACCTCACCCAGGAGCTGCACGACCTGCCCGGCCACTGGCGGGTGCGGGAGGCGATCGAGAACGTCGCCGAGCGGGTCACCCTCGGCAAGTACGAGCTGTCCGCCTCGCAGCTGGGGGAGCGGTTCGGGTTCGGCAAGGGCCGCCAGTGGACGCCGGTCGAGGACCTCTCCGGCGGTGAGCGCCGTCGGCTGCAGCTGGCGCGGCTGCTGATGGCCGAGCCGAACGTGCTGGTCCTGGACGAGCCCACCAACGACCTGGACATCGACACCCTGCAGCAGCTGGAGGACCTGCTCGACGGCTGGCCGGGCACGCTGGTGGTCGTCTCGCACGACCGGTACCTGGTGGAGCGGGTGTGCGACAGCGTGTACGCGCTGTTCGGCGACGGTCGGCTGACGCACCTGCCGGGCGGCATCGACGAGTACCTGGAGCGCCGGGAGTCCCTGCTGGCGGCGGAGACCAGCGTCGGCAAGCAGGCGACCGACGCGGCGAAGCCGCGAGGCCTGTCGGGCGCGGAGGAGCACGCGGCGCGCAAGGAGCTCGCGCGCTGCGAGCGGCAGCTCGACAAGCTCGCGGAGCGCGAGCAGAAGTTGCACGAGAAGCTCGCGGAGGCCGCGACGGAGCCGGAGCGGCTGGCGGAGCTGAACAGCGAGCTGCGCGCACTGCACCAGGAGAAGGAAGACGTCGAAGCCCGCTGGATGGAACTCGCCGACCAACTGGGGTGATCCGGGGCGCGTGGTGACGGCGGAGTTGTTGAGCGCGTCTTTTGTGCGGGTGATCGTACGGATCGTAAGCTGCGTCACATGAGTCGGTTCGTGGAGACGCTCGTGGCGTCGGCGCAGCGGAACTCCGGCGGGAGCGGGCGGGGGCTCACCACGGGCGAGCCCGAGCAGCCGTTGTTCCGGACTTGGGGGCAGGTGCACGCCGAGGCGCTGCGGATCGCCGGGGCGCTCGGGGACGACCTCACGCCCGGTTCGGCCGTTGCGATCCTGGCCGCTGATCCGGGGCTGATCGCGCCTGCGGTGCAGGCGGTGTGGCTCGGCGGCGGCAGCGTGACCATGCTGCACCAGCCGACGCCGCGGACCGATCTCGCGCACTGGGCCGAGGACACGCTGCGGGTGCTGAAGATGATCGGCGCTCGGCTGGTGCTGCTGGGGCCGCCGTTCGAGGAGCTGTCCGGGTTGCTGGAGGAGAACTCGATCGCGCACCGGGACCTGGCCGAGCTCGCCGCGGCCGATGCCGCGCCGCTGGCCGGACCGGTCGAGGTGGGTGAGGACGTCACCGCGCTGCTGCAGCTGACCAGCGGGTCCACCGCCGATCCCAAGGCGGTGCGGATCACCCACGGCAACCTGCACGCGAACCTGCTGGCGATGGTCGAGGCCGCCGAGCTGGACGCCGAGCGCGATGTGGCGGTGTCCTGGCTGCCGCTGTTCCACGACATGGGGATGGTCGGCTGCCTGACCGTGCCGATGGCCATCGGCATGTCGGCGGTCAAGGTCACCCCGGCGGACTTCCTGGCCCGGCCGCTGCTGTGGCCCGAGCTGATCACCAAGTACCGCGGCACCGTGACGGCGGCGCCGAACTTCGCCTACGCGATCGTCGGCCGCCGGATGGCCCGCGCCGACGACGGCGACTTCGACCTGTCCAGCGTCCGCTTCACGCTCAACGGCGCGGAGCCGATCGACCCGGCGGCGGTGCGGACCTTCACCGAGGCGGGCACCCGCTTCGGGCTCAGCCCGACCAGCATGGTGTGCGCCTTCGGCATGGCGGAGGCGACGCTGGCGGTCTCCTTCGCGCCGCTCGGGCGCGGTCTGGAGGTCGACGTGGTCGACGCCGACGCGCTGGAGCAGCAGCGGCGGGCCGAGCCGGTGCCGCCGGATTCCGCGCGGGCGCGGCAGTTCGCGCTGCTCGGCGGACCGCTGCCGGGCCTGGAGGTCGACGTCGTGGACGACGCCGGGCGGCGGCTGGGGGAGCGGGAGGTCGGGCGGCTGCGGATCCGCGGGGCCGCGGTGACGCCGGGCTACCTCACCGTCGACGGCCCGCTGTCCACGCAGGACGGTGACGGCTGGCTGGACACCGGGGACGACGGCTACCTGGTCGACGGGCAGGTGGTGATCTGCGGTCGGCGCAAGGACGTGATCATCATGGGCGGCCGCAACATCTACCCGATCGACATCGAGCGGGCCGCCTGCGAGGTCGAAGGGGTGCGCGCGGGCAACGCCGCCGCGGTCCGGCAGGAGGCGGGCAGCCGCCGCGAGCGGTTCGCGGTGGTGCTGGAGTCCCGCCTGGCCGGTGACGAAGCGGCGGAGAAGGCGCTGCGCAAGGAGGTCGCGGCCCGCGTGGTCGACGCGGTCGGCGTCCGGCCGTCGGCGGTCGTGGTGCTCGCGCCGGGCTCGCTGCCCAAGACCCCCTCCGGCAAGCTCCGCCGAGCGGCCACCGCCTCCCTCGTCCCGTCCGACTGACGGCGTCGACACGCGATTTCAATGGAAATCAGAGGTCCGATTTCCATTGAAATCGCGGAGTTTCCCGCGCGCCCGGGCGTGTCGCGCGGGGCCGGTGAGCCTTTGCACCTCGGGTGGTGGCCGCAGCCGCGACAATCAACGTGCCCCGTTCCGGGAGATGTCGCACGCGCCGCAGGCGCATAGCCCGCCCCCGCAGCTGGCACCGCTACCGGCACCGCCACGCAGAACGAGCCGGGAAAGCTCTTTGGTCAGTGGAACTGGTTCTGGGCGGCTTCGAGGCCCTTGGTGGCCACCGCCTCCACGGCGTCGGCGCAGACGTCGATGAAGTACGCCAGTTCCTTGCGCTCGACGGTGGCGAAGTCCTTCAGCACGTAGTCGGCCGGGTCCATCCGGCCGGGCGGGCGGCCGATGCCGAAGCGCACCCGCACGTAGTCGCGGGTGCCGAGGGACTTGGTGATCGAGCGCAGGCCGTTGTGGCCGTTCTCGCCGCCGCCGCGCTTGAGGCGGATGGTGCCGAACGGCAGGTCCAGCTCGTCGTGGATCACGATCAGCGATTCCGGCGGCACCTTGTAGAACTTCACCGCGCCGGCCACCGGCCCGCCGGAGAGGTTCATGAACGACCGGGGCTTGACCAGCACGGCGCGCGCCCCGCCGAGGCGTCCTTCGACGACCTCGGCGCCGGACTTGTGCGCCTTGAACTTCCCGCCGACCCGGTCGGCGAGCTCGTCGGCGACCAGGAAACCGATGTTGTGCCGGTTGCCGACGTAGCGCGGGCCGGGGTTGCCGAGCCCGACGATCAGCGAAACCGCGTCCGGGGAAGTCACGGGAAGTCTCCTGCTCTACCTGGGTGTGCGACGACGGCGCAGGCCGCACCCCATTCTGCTCACCCGTCAACGGACACGCTGCGCGCTGCCCCGCCGGAGCGGAGCAGCGCGCCGTGCGCCCGACGTCCGGGGGATCAGGCCTCCGCGGCCTCGCCCTCGGCGGCCTCCTCGGCGGCGGGCTCCTCGGCCATCGCCGCGGCGGCCTCGGTGATGTTGACGACCAGGGTCTCCGGGTCGGACTGCAGGGTCACGCCCGACGGCAGCTGGATGTCGGAGGCGTGCAGCTGGGTGCCGACCTCGGCACCGGCGATGGACAGCTCCAGCTGCTCCGGGATGTGCAGGGCCTCGGCCTCCACCTCGACCTCGGTGGTCTCCTGGCTGACCAGGCTGCCGGGGCCGGCTTCGCCGCTGAGCACGACCGGCACCGCGACGGTGACCTTCTCGCCGCGCTTGACCAGCAGCAGGTCGACGTGCTCGATGTAGCCCTTGATCGGGTGGCTGGTGATGGTCTTGGTCAGCGCGAGCTCGCTGTCACCGCCGGCCACGTCGAGCGTGAGGACCGCGTTGTGCCCGTTCTCGCGGATGGCGCGGGCGAACTCCACGGTCGGCAGGGACAGGTGCTTCGGGTCGGAGCCGTGGCCGTAGAGGACCGCGGGGATCTTGCCGGCGCGACGGGTGCGGCGGGCCGCACCCTTGCCGAACTCGGTGCGCTGTTCGACGGCGATACGTACCTCGGACACGGTGGTGCACTCCTCATGACGTCGGGCGAACGTGAATTGGTCGCTGGCCTGCGGCGGTGGGGCGCGCTACTGGAGCGAATCGACGCGGTGCCGCGAAACGGCACCCCGGGGTACGAGCGACATCAGTGCGCCAACCGAGTGGGTCGGCGGCCACCGTGCCACCGCGCCGATCACGCCGGGCGAACGTCCCGACCTCGCCGAGGCAACCCGAATAGTCTAAACGGTGCTCGCATAGTCGTTTTCGCACGGGTGACCCCGCCGCTGCGGCGCCGCCGGGCGGGCCGTTCACCTCGATGGTTACCGCCAGGTGCGCGGCGCACTTTGAAGTCACCGGTAACCAGTGGTTATCGTCGCTGACCAGGACTTATCCAAGGAGGATTGTGATGCGACTGGTTCTGTTCGGCGCCACCGGTTACGCGGGCGGCCGGATCCGGGAGGAAGCGGTGCGGCGCGGGCACGAGGTGCTCGGGATCGCCCGGAACGCCGGTGCGCTGCCGGAGCCGAAGGCGGCGGGTTCGCTGCACGACGCGGACTTCGTGCTCGACGTGACCGCCGGGGCGGACGCGGTGGTCGTGGCGATCCCCGGCCGCCCGATGCCCGACGGCACGAAGCTGCTCGACGCGCTGCCCACCCTGTTCGCCGCTGCCGAGCGGCACGGCGTCCGGATCGGCGTGGTCGGCGGCGCGGGCAGCCTGCGGGTGTCCGAGGACGGGCCGCGGGTGATCGACACCCCGGAGTTCCCGGCGGAGTTCAAGCCGGAGGCGAGCGCGCACGCCGAGGTGCTGGCGGCGCTGCGCGAGGCCCCGGAGGGGGTGGACTGGTTCTACCTCAGCCCCGCGGGCACCTTCGGCGCCTACGCGCCGGGCGAGCGCACCGGCACCTACCGGCTCGGCGGCGAGGTGCTGGTCACCGACGCCGACGGCAACTCCGCGATCGGCGGCGACGACTACGCGATCGCGTTCGTCGACGAGCTGGAGGAGCCCGCGCACCGGAGGCAGCGCTTCACCGTCGGGTACTGATCGGTGACGTCACGGTTCGGTCGCCGGGATCGATAATGCCCGGAATTTCGGGTTAGCTTCCCCGGCATGGCTGCTGACGCGAACACCACGGGCGCCACCGCCCCCGAAGCGACCTGGAAGGCCAGGCTCAAGCAGGTCGGGCCCGGCATCATGGCCGCGGCGACCGGTGTCGGTGCCGGCGACCTGGTCGCCACCCTCGTCGCCGGGTCCCGCTACGGGTACACCCTGTTCTGGGCGGTGGTGCTGGGCACGCTCTTCAAGCTGGCGCTCGGCGAGGCCGTGGGGCGCTGGCACCTGGCCTCCGGGCGCACCATGCTGGCCGGCTGGCGGACCATGGGGCGCTGGGCGGTCGGCTACTTCGGCGCCTACGCGGTGGTGTGGGGCTTCGTCTACGGCGCCACCGCGATGTCCGCCTCGGCGCTGCCGCTGAACGCGCTGTTCCCGGTGCTGCCGGTCGCCGGGTGGGCGATCATCTGCGGTCTGCTCGGGCTGGCGCTGGTCTGGTTCGGCCGCTACGCGCTGCTCGAGAAGATCATGACGGTGCTGGTCGGGGTCATGTTCGTGACCGTGGTGGGCACCGCGGTCATGGTCGGCCCGAACCTGCTGGAGCTGGGCGAGGGGCTGGTGCCGACGCTGCCGGACGGCTCGGTCGCCTACGTCCTCGGCCTGATGGGCGGCGTCGGCGGCACGATCACGATGGCCGCCTACGGCTACTGGACCTTCGCCAAGGGGTGGCGGGCGCCGAGCTGGATGCCGTTCATGCGCGCGGACAACGCCGTCGGCTACATCACCACCGGGATCTTCGTGGTGGCGATGCTGGTGGTCGGCGCGGAGATCCTGCTCGGGCACGACCTGACCAGCGGGGACAAGGGCCTGCTGCAGCTGGGCGACACGCTGGCGGCGGACTACGGGCAGTGGGCCCGGATCCCGTTCCTGGTGGGCTTCTTCGCGGTCGCGTTCAGCTCGGTGATCGGCGTGTGGAACGGCGTCAGCCTGCTGTTCGCCGACTGGTGGCGCACCTGGCGGCTGCCCAAGGAGGCGCCGCCGGAGACCGCGGCCGACTACGACCACAAGGCCGGGATGAACAGCACCGCGTACCGGGTCTACCTGCTGTGGTTGACCTTCCCGCCGATGCTGCTGCTGTTCCTGGGCAAGCCGTTCCAGCTGACCGTGGTGTACGGCGTGCTGGGCGCGCTGTTCATGCCGTTCCTGGCGGGCACCCTGCTGGTGCTGCTGAACTCGAAGTCGATGATGCCCGCCGAGCACCGGTCGCGGTGGCTGTCGAACACGATGCTGGTCCTGTGCCTGGCGCTGTTCGTCGGCGTGGCGTTCAACGAGCTGGTCGGGGTCTTCTCCTGAACCGGGAATACTTGAAGGTTCAATGAGGTTGTCGGAGGTGGGATCGCCGCCCGGGGCGGTCCCACCGCGACCCGACCCCTTGGGAGAGGACACCATGACCGCTACCGACCAGGCGCAGCTCGTGCTCGGCGCCGAGGCGCAGGACCTGCTGTTCCGCGAGGCCCGCACCGCGAACGCGTTCACCGACGAGCCGGTGTCCGACGAGCAGGTCCAGGCCATCTACGACCTGGTCAAGTGGGCCCCGACCTCGATGAACCAGCAGCCGCTGCGGATCGTGCTGGTGCGCTCCGACGAGGGCAGGCAGCGCCTGCTGCCGCACCTGATGGAGGGCAACCGGGCCAAGACCGAGCAGGCCCCGCTGGTGGCGGTCCTGGCCGCCGACACCGACTTCCACGAGAACCTGCCGCGGGTGTTCCCGCACAACCCGAACGCCAAGGACATCTTCGCCGACGACGAGTTCCGCGCGCAGAACGCGAAGCTCAACGCGAGCCTGCAGGTCGCCTACTTCATCCTCGGCGTGCGCGCGGCGGGCCTGGCCGCGGGCCCGATGACCGGCTTCGACGCGGCGGGCATCAACCAGGAGTTCTTCCCGGACGGCAAGCAGCAGGTCCTGGTGGTGGTCAACATCGGCAAGCCCGCCGAGAACGCCTGGTTCGACCGCCTGCCCCGCTTGGACTACGACGAGGTCGTCACCACCGTCTGACCCGATTTCAAGGGAAATCGGACGTCCGATTTCCCTTGAAGTTGCGTTCCGTCGGCGTGTCGGGGCCTGACACGCCGACGGGTGCGGACGACCTCCGCGATTTCAGTGGAAATCGCGTGCCTGATTTCCATTGAAATCGCACCGGAACGCGAAACGGCCCCGGACCCACCGAAGTGGACCGGGGCCGTTCTGCGCTCTGGGATCAGGCGCGGCCGTCGAAGAGGCTGGTGACCGAGCCGTCCTCGAAGACCTGGTGGATCGCCTCGGCGACGAGCGGGGCGATCGACAGGACCGTGAGGTTCGGGAAGCGGCGCTCCTCCGGGATCGGCAGCGTGTTGGTCAGCACGACCTCCTTCGCGCCGCAGGAGGACAGGCGCTCCACCGCCGGGCCGGACAGCACCGCGTGCGTCGCCGCGATGATCACGTCCTTGGCGCCCGCGGCCAGCAGCTGCTCGGTGGCCTTGGTGATCGTGCCGCCGGTGTCGATCATGTCGTCCACCAGCACGCACAGCCGACCCTCGACGTCACCCACGACGCGGTTGGCGACCACCTGGTTGGGCTTGCTGGGGTCGCGGGTCTTGTGGATGAACGCCAGCGGGGTGCCGCCCAGGTCGTCGGCCCACTTCTCCGCCACCCGGACGCGGCCGGAGTCGGGGGAGACCACGGTGATCTGCTCGTCCGCGTAGGTGTCGCGGATGTAGCTGGCCAGCAGCTTCTGCGCCATCAGGTGGTCCACCGGACCGTCGAAGAAGCCCTGGATCTGGTCGGTGTGCAGGTCGATGGCCATGATGCGGTCGGCACCGGCGGTCTTGAACAGGTCCGCGATCAGCCGCGCCGAGATCGGCTCGCGGCCCTTGTGCTTCTTGTCCTGCCGGGCGTAGCCGTAGAACGGCATGACCACGGTGATGCGCTTGGCGCTGGCGCGCTTGAGCGCGTCCACCATGATCAGCTGCTCCATGATGGCGTCGTTGAGCGGGTTGCAGTGCGACTGGATGACGAACGCGTCGCAACCGCGCACCGACTCGTCGTAGCGCACGAAGATCTCGCCGTTGGCGAACTTGTAGGCAGCCTGGGGCGTGACCGTTACGTCGAGCTGCTTGGCCACCTCCTCGGCAAGTTCCGGGTGACTGCTACCGGAGAAGAGCTTGAGGCTCTTCTTCGGGGTCGCAGACATGGCACTCACGGTCATCGTCCCTCCCCGTTCGACGTCCGTCGTTGGGCGTCTTCCGTCGGATTGGTGGTCGGTTCCTTCGCCAAGGCCTGCTGTGCGGCCTCGTCCGCCGGGGTGCCGGGGCGGCGCCTGGCCACCCAGCCCTCGACGTTGCGTTGCCTGCCGCGGGCGACGGCCATCGCCCCCGGCGGGACATCCTGGGTGATCGTCGAACCGGCGGCGGTGTAGGCGCCGTCGCCGATCTCGACCGGGGCGACGAAGGTGTTGTCCGCGCCGGTCCGGGCGTGCGACCCGATCACGGTGCGGTGCTTGTTCACCCCGTCGTAGTTGACGAAGATCGTGGCCGCGCCGATGTTGGTGCCCGCACCGATCGTCGCGTCGCCCACGTAGGTCAGGTGCGGGACCTTGGTGCCCTCGCCGATCTCGGCGTTCTTGGTCTCCACGAAGGTGCCGATCTTGCCCTTCGCGGCGAGCCGGGTGCCGGGGCGCAGGAACGCGAACGGCCCGACCTTGGCGCCCGGCCCGATCTCCGCGCCCTCGCCGTGGGTGCGCACCACGGACGCGCCGGGGTGCACGGTGCACCCGGCCAGCGTGGTGTCCGGGCCGATGGTCGCGCCCTCGCCGACGGTGGTCCCGGCGCGCAGCTGCACGCCCGGTTCGATCAGCACGTCGCGGTCCAGCTGCACGTCGCAGTCCAGCCACACCGACCCGGGGTCGGTGATCGTGACGCCCTCGCGCATCCAGCGCAGCAGCAGGCGGCGGTTGAGCTCGGCGCCGAGCCGGGCCAGCTGCACCCGGTCGTTGACGCCCTCGACCAGCCACGGGTCGGCGCACACCAGCGCGCCCACCGGGCGGCCGTCGGCGCGCGCGATGGACAGCACGTCGGTCAGGTAGAGCTCGCCCTGCGCGTTGTCGGTGGACAGCCGCTTGAGCGCGTCGGTGAGCACCTCCGCGTCGAAGGCGTAGACCCCGGAGTTGATCTCGGTGATCTCCGCCTGCTCCGGGGTGGCGTCCTTCTGCTCGACGATCCCGGTGACGTTGCCGTCGGCGTCGCGCAGCATCCGGCCGTAGCCGGTGGGCTCGTCGACCACGGCGGTGAGCACCGTGACCGCGTTGCCGGAGCCGGTGTGCTCGGCGAGCAGCCCGCGCAGGGTGTCGCTGTCCAGCAGCGGCACGTCGCCGTAGCTGACCAGGACCGTGCCGGTGAGCCCGGACGGCAGGGCGCTGAGCCCGCAGGACACCGCGTGCCCGGTGCCCAGCTGCTCCTCCTGGACCGCGGTGCTGATCGGGCGGTCCAGCGCGCGGGCCACGCCGTCGAGGTGCTCGGCGACCGCGTCGCGGCCGTGCCCCAGCACGACCACCAGCGAGTCGGGCTCGACCCCGGCCGCGGCGCGCACCGCGTGCTCGACCAGCGGCCTGCCCGCGAGCCGGTGCAGCACCTTCGGGGTGGCCGAGCGCATCCTGGTGCCCTCGCCCGCGGCGAGCACGATGGTGCTGACCGGTTCCGGATGTGCGTCAGCGCGGCGGGAGGAGGGCGGGGCGGTGTCGCCCTGGAGCATCAGCGCTCTCCCTTGATCTCTGTGCGGCTCGATGTGGCCGGCAGTGCCTGTTGCGTCCAAGCGGGTGAAGGGTAACCGGACCGGTGCGACTGCCGGTCCAGCGCCCCTGCAGGACTTCCGGCGCGAGTGATGGTACCGCCGAACGGTCCAGCGATGAGCTCAGACATACGGTCCGAGCTGGGCAAATGTGATCTTCGATGCACGATCCGCGGCGGTGCGGGGTGATCGGTCCCACTCTTCCGCGGGACGGGTCGCGGGCACCTTCCGTCGAGCTGGTCGGTCGGGGGTGTCCGTTGTGCGCAACTCGATCGGATTAGAGCGCGTCCGGCGGGATCCACACGGAGTGATCCTCGGCGGGCTGGTCCGGTGGGGGGATCGCGCCGCCCGCCAGCGCCGCGACGCGGTTGCCGCCGCCGCGCTTGGCCTGGTACATCGCGGCGTCCGCGCGGGCCAGCACCTGCGCCGCGGACTCCTGCGGGCGCATCGCGACCACGCCGATCGACAGCGTCACCCCGTGGATGAGCTCGGCGGGCAGCCGGTCCACCGCTTCGACCGCGCGCTGCAGCGCGGCCTCCGCCGCGCCCAGCGTCGCGCCCGGCAGCAGCACGACGAACTCGTCGCCGCCGTAGCGCGCGACGAAGTCGTCGGTGCGCAGCGTGTCGCGCAAGGTCACCGCGACGGTGCGCAGCACGTCGTCGCCCTCCGCGTGCGAGCAGCGGTCGTTGACGCCCTTGAACCCGTCGAGGTCGACCAGCGCCACCGCCAGCGGATCGGCGTCGGGCTCGTTGAGCAGCGCCTCCAGCCGGTCGTCCAGGGCGCGGCGGTTGGACAGGCCGGTCAGCGGGTCCTGCAGGGCCTGCCGGGTGATCGCGTCGTGCTTGTGGCTCAGCCGCGAGTTCTCCAGCCGGGTGACCAAAGTGGACAGCCGCGCCTGGCGCATGGTCCACAGCTCGGTCTCCAGCTCCAGCGCGTACTCGCGCAGCGCCTCGTGCACGTCGGCGCTGTCCAGGTCGGTCAGGTGCGCGTACTCGCGGGCCAGCGAGATGCGCAGCGTCGGCTCGGAGGTGTCCGCGTCCAGCTCGGCCCTGGTCTCCGAGAGCACCTGCACCGCGCGCTCGCCCTGGTCGGCGCGGGTCAGGCAGCGGGAGAGCGCGATCGCCACGATGATCTTCTCCCGCGGGTGGATCGCGCGGTCCAGGGTGCGCAGCACCTCCAGGCGGTCGATGTGCTCGGCGTGCGGCTGCGCGAGCGCGTGCGCGGCGCCGAGCACCGGCATCTGCTCGGCGGCCGGGCGGTCGGACACGCGGGGGAACAGCGACTCGCGCCAGGGGCCCTCGACGGCCACCGCGATGGCCGACGCGGTGGCGAACCGGGCGGCGGCCTCCTCGTCCTGCCCTATGCGCTCCAGCCGCAGCCCCCAGCCGAGCAGCATCCGGCACCGGTTGATCATGTGCACCGCGATCTCGTGCGGGCCGCCGCTCTCCCGGATCCGCTGGTGGGCGCGGGCCATCACCTCGTCGGCCATCTCGTAGACGCCGAGCTGGGTGAGCACCAGGCCGATGTCGATCAGCGCGGTCGCCAGCAGCCGCTCCCACGAGCGGCGGCCGAGCGTGCGGTCGGGCACCAGCTCCTCGTCGAGCATCGCCAGCCCGTGGGCGATCTCGGTCAGCGCGATGTCCTCGCTGCCGCCCAGCAGCGCGCGTCGGCCGCGGAGGGCGCGCGCGTCGGCCTGCAGCACGTCCAGGCCGTGGCGGCGGGAGTGGATGAGCAGTTCGTCGAGCAGCGGGTCGGCGCTGTCCACCAGACCGGGGGTGGCCAGCCGCATCGAGGCGCAGTGCCGGAGGAGCTGGGCGACGATCCGGGGTTCACCGCGCCGCTGGGCCTCGGCGAGCAGGTTGTCCGCCTCGCGGATGGTGCTGCGCTGTCCGGCCGGGTCGCTGTGCTGGCCGACTGCGTTCAGTTCGCGTGCGCGTCCGACCAACCACGCGTCGGACACCTCGCTCAGCGTGGTCGCCGGTTCTTCGCGCACGGCGGTCGTGTCGTCGCGCAGCGGCGCACACCCCCTGTTCACCCTGCCTCCCGGACGGTGCGCGTCGCCGCGCGCCGCGTCGGATCCGGGAGGACCGCTCGCTCCGCCGCCAGGATTCGAACCTGGACCATCGGAACCAAAATCCGAGGTGCTGCCTTTACACCACGGCGGATCGGGCGTCGTCGGCCCGCGGAGCCGATCTGTGACGCCCGGCACCGCTGCCCGAGCTTACCGGCCCGGGGCGACAGGCGGTGGTGCCCGGCCGACATCGTGACATGGCGCTCGGGGCGGGACGGCGTCGGGCTTGCGGAGTCGGGGGTTCCGGGGCGTGCTGGCACGGAGGTGGGACGCATCCGGACGGCGTCGGGTTGCGCAGTTGATCAGTCCGATCAGGTGAACGCGAGCAAACCGGACACGCCCGGAAGAGTGTGACACGCCGTGAATTTGCCGCTGGGGGGTGACGATTCCGCATCGGACAACTTACGCTTGCGTAGGTTACGGTCCCGTAGGTGGAGGTGTTGCGGGGCCGGGCTGCCCGGCGCAGGACGCTGTTTTCGCACCTCCCCAATGTCATCTGAGGTATTTGAGTATGACCGCAGTATCCGAGCGCGTTGCCTCCCCGAAGACCGAATCCGGACCTAAGCCGCTGACCACGGGGCCGCAGTCCGCTGGACGTTCGTCCCTCGTGTATGCGTTCTTGCTGATTCCGATGGCTGCGCTGATCGCCTCGATCCCGGTGCTCTGGGGCTGGGGCGTGGGGCCGCTCGACATCGGCTTGGCCGTGGCCTTCTGGGTGATCAGCGGTCTCGGAGTCACCGTCGGCTTCCACCGGTACTTCACGCACGGCTCGTTCAAGGCCAACCGCGGGGTGAAGATCGCCCTGGCCATCGCCGGGATGATGGCCGTCCAGGGGCCGGTGATCACCTGGGTCGCCGATCACCGCAGGCACCACGCCTTCTCCGACCGCGAGGGCGACCCGCACTCGCCTTGGCTGTTCGGCACCTCGGCGGTGGCGCTGACCAAGGGCTTCTGGCACTCCCACATGGGCTGGATGTTCAACCGGGAGATGACCAACGAGGACCGGTTCGCCCCGGACCTGCTCAAGGACCGCGAGCTGGTCGTGCTGAACCGGCTGTTCCCGCTGTGGACGGCCCTCAGCTTCCTGCTGCCCGCGCTGCTGGGCGGACTGATCAGCTGGTCCCTGTGGGGCGCGGTGACGGCCTTCTTCTGGGCGGGCCTGGTGCGCGTGTCCTTCCTGCACCACATCACGTGGTCGGTGAACTCGATCTGCCACATGATCGGCGAGCGCCCGTTCAAGAGCCGGGACAAGGCGGCGAACTTCTGGCCGCTGGCGATCCTGTCCTTCGGCGAGTCGTGGCACAACTCCCACCACGCCGACCCGACCTGCGCCCGGCACGGCGTGCTGCGCGGTCAGCTGGACATCTCGGCGCGGGTGATCTGGTTCTTCGAGAAGGTCGGCTGGGCCTGGAAGGTCCGCTGGCCCAACGAGAAGCGCCTCGCCCGGATCGCGGTCACCGAGTACAAGGGCTGACCCTTTCCGGTTCCGGTGGTCGCCCTGCGCGGCGGTGCCGGTAGCGGAACCTCAGAGGCCGCCTGGCTGCGGGATCCCGTTCTTGTGTATGGCCCAATACACGGCGAACGGGCTGTCCTCGCCAGGCGGCCTCTGAGAACCCGCGGCGGTGCCGGTGGCGAGGGTGGGTTGTGCGCCTGCGGCGCATGCGGCACCTGACCGCCGGCGCCGGTCGCCCTTCGCGGTAGCTGTTCACCTCCGAAAGCGGCTGGCGCCGCTTGCCCGACACCGCGTCAGTCGTGGGTCGGAATCGAGAAGTGCCCGTTCGGCGGTTGCCGAGCGGTAATTTTTTTCGCACGGGTCGGCACACGGATGCCGGTCTTGCCGCCTAGGGTGGTGCGAGTGGTATCACGGCGACGCGGGCGGAACGCGCCCGAACCGGGAGCAAATCCTTCGGGGCGCACCGCGCGGGTCCGGATGACGGGCAAGGAACGTCGGCAGCAGCTGCTCGACGTGGCCCGCGCGCTGTTCGCGGAGAAGGGCTTCGACGGCACCTCGATCGAGGAGATAGCGCACCGCGCCGGGGTGTCCAAGCCCGTGGTGTACGAGCACTTCGGCGGCAAGGAGGGCGTGTACGCGGTCGTGGTCGACCGCGAGATGCGCACCCTGCTGGACCTGGTCGTCTCCGCGCTGTCCGCCGGGCACCCGCGCGACCTGCTGGAGCAGGCGGCCCGGGCGCTGCTGGACTACATCGACAACAACACCGACGGCTTCCGCGTGCTGGTCCGGGACTCGCCGGTGGCCAGCAACAGCGGCACCTTCTCCAGCCTGCTCAACGACATCGCCAGCCAGGTCGAGCACATCCTCGCGCTGCAGTTCAGCGCCCGCGGCTACGACGCGAAGCTGGCCCCGCTCTACAGCCAGGCGCTGGTGGGCATGGTCGCGCTGACCGGCCAGTGGTGGCTCGAAGCGCACAAGCCGAAGAAGGAGGAGGTGGCCGCGCACCTGGTCAACCTCGCCTGGAACGGCCTCTCCCACCTGGAGCACAAACCCCGCCTCTCGACGAAGTGATCGCGGCCCGCGCCCCCGGTCGGGCGCGATTTCAATGGAAATCGGACGTCTGATTTCCATTGAAATCGCGGGAGTCGTCGACCGGAGCCGGGGTGTCGGTGTCCGGCACGCCGGTGGATCGTCGCATCGGGTCCCGTCGTGGTGACCGGTTGTCGGTGGTCGGTCGACTTGCGGTTTCAATTGAAACTGTGATCCGCCGTGCGTGGCCGTCCGCAGTGTCAATTGAAACCGCGGGCCTCCGCGGCGTGCGGGGTCAGGGGGCGGTGATGCGGAGGATCTTGTCGTTCTGGCCGTTGGAGGTGGAGAGGTAGAGGGCTCCGCCGGGGCCCTGGCGGGCCGCTCGGAGGCGGCCGAAGGTCCCGTCCAGCTCCGCCGGGATCAGGACCTCGCGGACCGCGCCGTCGGGTTCGGTGCGGAGCAGGAGGAGCTTGCTGCCGCGGAGCGTGGCTACGGCCAGGACGCCGTCGAGGCGCCCCCACTGCGGGCCGGTCAGGAACGTCGCGCCGCTCGGGGCCAGGCGCTCGTCGCCGGAGGTCCACACCGCCTTGACCGCGTCCGGGAAGCGGTGCTGGTCGGTCATCGGCACCGACTCGTCGTAGCTGCTGGAGACGCCGCCCCGCGACGGGTCCCAGCCGTAGTTCGCGCCCGGCCGCAGCAGGTTGACCTCGTCGTCGTTGGCCGGGCCGTGCTCGGCGGTGAACACCCGCCCGTCGGGGTGCAGCGCGATGCCCTGCACGTTGCGGTGCCCGAAGCTGAGGACCAGCCGCTCGCGCGCGTCGGGCGAGGCGATGAACGGGTTGTCCGGCAGCGGTGCTCCGGTGTCGACGTTCATCCGCAGCACCTTGCCGCCCAGCGACGTCCGGTCCTGCGGGTCGGCGGGCCGCGCGGTGTCGCCGGTGCCGACCAGCAGCGCGCCGTCCGCGGCGAGCGCGAGGCGGCAGCCGGAGTGCCGACCGCTGGGGTTCACCGGCAGCCCGGTGAGCAGGTCGCCGACCCGGTCCGCGCGCGAGCCGTCCTCGGCGAGCCGCCAGGTGACCAGCCGGACGTCCACCGCGTCGCCGCCGACCTGGTGCGTCTGGCAGGTGATGAACCGCCGGTCGTTCGCGAAGTCCGGGTGCACCAGCAGCCCCATCAGGCCGCCCTCACCGGCCACCAGCACGTCGCCGAGATCAGCCCGGACCGGGTGCACCAGCGCGCCGGGGCGGTGGTCGGCGAGCAGCGCGATCCGGCCGGGCCGCTGGCTGACCAGGGCGGTGCCGTCCGGCAGGAAGCCGATGTCCCAGGGGTGTTCGAGCCCGTCGGCGATCACCTCGACGCGCAGCTCCGCGTCGGGCGCCGGTGGTGGCGTGCTGGCCGGGGTGGGGCGGCTCGCACCGTTCGCGCCGCAGCCCGCGAGGACGAGAACCAGGACCAACGCGACGAACCGGCGCACGTGCATGGGATCAGTGTGACACCGGACACGGATTGCGACGCTGCGTGCTCGGGCCGCGGTGTTCGCGTCGGTGCCGAGTCGTAGTCTGGGTGCCGTCGCCCCTCCCGGCGTGGCGTTCGTCCCGGGCAGGGGTGTGTCCGCATTTCGCGATCTCTGCTGCGAGGTAGCTCCATGAGCCAGGCCGGTCCCCTGCGCGGACTGCTCCAAGTCGTGCTGCGCGATCCCGCTTTCCAGCAGGTCGTCGGGGCTGCGGGTCGGCCGCGCCTGGTGCTGGAGGGCCCGGCTGCGGCGCGTTCGCTGACCGCCGCGTCGCTGGCCGCCGCCGACGGCGCCGCCCGCCCGGTGCTGCTGGTCACCGCCACCGGCCGGGAGGCCGAGGAAGCCGCCGCCGCGGTCTCCGACCTGCTCGGACCGGGCGGCGTGGCGGTGTTCCCGTCCTGGGAGACCCTGCCGCACGAACGGCTTTCGCCGCGCGCGGACACGGTCGGCCGACGGCTGTCGGTGCTGCGCCGCCTCGCGCACCCCGAAGAGCACGCGGACGGCCCGATCCGGGTGCTGGTGACCACCGTGCGCAGCCTGATCCAGCCGATCGCGCCGGGGCTGGGGGAGCTCCGCCCGGTGCGGCTGTCGGTCGGCGTCGAGCACGACTTCGAGGAGCTGGTGGACCGGCTCGCCGAGCTGGCCTACGACCGGGTCGACATGGTGGAGAAGCGCGGCGAGTTCGCGGTGCGCGGCGGCATCGTCGACGTGTTCCCGCCGACCGAGGAGCACCCGCTGCGGGTGGAGTTCTGGGGCGACGAGGTCACCGAGATCCGCCCGTTCGCGGTGGCCGACCAGCGCTCGCTGCCGGACGCGCAGGACACCGAGCTGTTCGCCCCGGCCTGCCGGGAGCTGCTGATCGACGACCAGGTCGCGGAGCGCGCCGCCAAGCTCGCCGAGCAGCACCAGACCGACACCCACCTCGCGGAGATGCTCGGCAAGATCGCCGGTGGCGCTCCGGTGGAGGGCATGGAGGCGCTGATCCCGGCGCTGTGCGAAGGCGAGATGCAGCTGCTGACGGATCTGCTGCCCACCGGCACGCACGTGCTGCTGGCCGATCCGGAGAAGATCCACGCCCGCGCCGCGGACCTGGTGCGCACCGGCCAGGAGTTCCTGGAGGCGTCCTGGATGGTCGCCGCGGACGGCGGCAAGGCGCCGATCGACCTCGGCGCGTCGGCCTACCGCAGCCTGGCCGAGGTCGCCGAGCACACCGTGTCCATCGGGCTGCCCTGGTGGCCGCTGACCCAGCTGACCAGCGAGGAGGGCGAGGACGACGACGAGGTCGTCCGCCTGGTCCTCAAGCAGGTGGACGCCTACCGCGGCGAGATCGAGCGGGCCTTCGCGGACCTGCGCGCGCACACCGCCTCGGGCGGCGCGGCGCTGCTGGTGGTGGCGGGTGCGGGCACCGCGCAGCGGGCCGTGCAGCAGCTGCGCGAGGCCGAGCTGCCCGCGCGGCTCGCCGAGGACGGGCTGGAGACCGAGCCGGAGGCCGGGGTCGTCACGGTGGTGCGCGGCGGTCTGGAGGACGGCTTCGCCGCGCCCGGCATCGCGCTGGTGGTGCTCACCGAGGCCGACCTGACCGGCGGTCGCGGCGGGACGTCCACCCGGGACATGCGGCGGATGCCGTCGCGGCGGCGCAACGCGGTCGACCCGCTGGCGCTCAAGACCGGTGACTTCGTGGTGCACGAGCAGCACGGCATCGGCAAGTACGTGGAGATGGTGCAGCGCACCGTCGGCGGCGCCACTCGCGAGTACCTGGTGCTGGAGTACGCGGCGAGCAAGCGCGGCCAGCCCGGCGACAGACTCTTCGTGCCCACCGACCAGCTCGACGAGGTCAGCCGCTACGTCGGCGGCGAGACGCCGACGCTGAACAAGCTCGGCGGCTCGGACTGGAAGAACACCAAGGCCAAGGCCCGCAAGGCGGTCAAGGAGATCGCCGCCGAGCTGGTGCAGCTCTACGCCGCCCGGCAGTCCTCGCCGGGGCACGCCTTCGGCCCGGACACCCCGTGGCAGCGGGAGCTGGAGGACGCCTTCCCCTACACCGAGACCGGCGACCAGCTGGCCGCCATCGACGAGGTCAAGGCGGACATGCAGCGGCCGGTGCCGATGGACCGGGTGATCTGCGGCGACGTCGGCTACGGCAAGACCGAGATCGCGGTGCGCGCGGCGTTCAAGGCGGTGCAGGACGGCAAGCAGGTCGCCGTGCTGGTGCCGACCACGCTGCTGGCCCAGCAGCACCTGAACACCTTCACCGACCGGATGCGCTCGTTCCCGGTGACCATCAAGGGCCTGTCCCGGTTCACCGACCCGATGGAGTCCGAGCAGACGATCAAGGGCCTGGCCGACGGCGAGGTCGACATCGTGATCGGCACCCACCGGCTGCTGCAGACCGGCATCCGCTACAAGGACCTGGGGCTGGTGATCGTCGACGAGGAGCAGCGCTTCGGCGTCGAGCACAAGGAGCACATCAAGGCCCTGCGCACGCACGTGGACGTGCTGACCATGTCCGCGACGCCGATCCCGCGGACGCTGGAGATGAGCATGGCGGGCATCCGCGAGATGTCGACCATCCTCACCCCGCCCGAGGAGCGGCACCCGATCCTGACCTACGTCGGCGCCTACGACCAGAAGCAGGTCGCCGCCGCGATCCGCCGCGAGCTGCTGCGCGACGGCCAGGTGTTCTTCGTGCACAACCGGGTGCACGACATCGAGAAGGTGGCGCGGCAGTTGCGCGAGCTGGTGCCGGAGGCGCGGGTGGTCACCGCGCACGGGCAGATGAACGAGGACCGGCTGGAGAAGATCATCCAGGGGTTCTGGGAGCGCGAGCACGACGTGCTGGTGTGCACCACGATCGTGGAGACCGGCCTGGACATCTCCAACGCCAACACGCTGATCGTGGACCGCTCGGACATGCTCGGCCTCGCCCAGCTGCACCAGCTGCGCGGCCGGGTCGGGCGCGCGCGGGAGCGGGGCTACGCGTACTTCCTGTACCCGCCGGAGAAGCCGCTGACCGACACCGCGCACGACCGGCTGGCGACCATCGCGCAGAACTCCGAGCTGGGCGCGGGCATGGCCGTGGCGATGAAGGACCTGGAGATCCGCGGCGCGGGCAACATCCTCGGCGCCGAGCAGTCCGGGCACATCGCGGGGGTGGGCTTCGACCTGTACGTGCGGCTGGTCGGCGAGGCCGTAGAAGCCTTCCGCAAGCACGCCGGGGCCGAGCCCGGCGAGGCGGAGGAGGAGCTCACCGAGGTCCGGGTGGACCTGCCGATCGACGCGCACATCCCGCACGACTACGTGCCGGGGGAGCGGCTGCGCCTGGAGGCCTACCGCAAGCTCGCCGCGGCGGCCGACGAGGAGGCGCTGGAGGCGGTGCGCGCCGAGCTGGTCGACCGGTACGGCCCGCTGCCGGAGCCGGTGGAGCGGCTGCTGAAGGTGGCGCGGTTCCGGCAGCGCTGCCGGGAGCACGGGGTCCGCGAGGTGACGCTGCAGGGCGCGTCGCTGCGGTTGGCCCCGCTGGAGCTGGCCGACTCCAAACAGGTCCGCCTCAAGCGCCTGTACCCGAAGGCGGTCTACAAGCCCGCGGTCCGCACGGTGTCGGTCCCGCGCCCGACGGAGGGCGCGGCCGGAGGCCGCATGGGCGCCCCGCCGCTGCGCGACGACGCCCTCCTGGAGTGGTGCACCAAGTTCCTCGCGGACCTCACCACGGCCCCGGCCCCCGTCGCCTGACCGCTGAGGCTCCGTTTCCGCAGGTCAGGTCCCGTGAGCACGTTCTGGTGCCATAGCCCCGCAAGGCGCTCACGGGCCGCCACCGGCGGGAACCGGGCCGGTCGCCACCTGCGGATCTCGTCCTGAGTTGCCGAGATCCGCAGGTGGCGTGACCGTTGATCCGGCTCCGCATCGGTCACGAGGAGGCGCGGATCATGACCAGGAAGGCCTCTGAACCGAACCAAACCGGCACGGACATCCCGCGGTCGCCGGAAGCCTTCGCCGCCGCGCACCGCACCGACCTGCTGGTCTTCGGGGTCACCGCGGTCATCACGGTGGTCTTCGTCGGCTGGGGCGTGTTCTCCACCCAGACGCTGGCCGCGGTGTCCAGCTCGCTGCTGTCCTGGTTGGTGACCAACATCGGCTGGGGGTTCGTGCTCGCGTCCACCGGCTTCGTGGTCTTCGCGCTGTGGCTGGCGTTCAGCCGCTACGGCGCGATCCCGCTCGGCGAGGACGACGAGGAGCCGGAGTTCCGCACCGTGTCCTGGATCGCGATGATGTTCAGCGCGGGCATGGGCATCGGGCTGATGTTCTTCGGCGTCGCCGAGCCGCTGGCGCACTTCGTGGAGCCGCCGCCGGGCACCGTGGCGCCGCTCAGCGACGCGGCCGTGGAGACCGCGATGGCCACCTCGCTGTTCCACTGGACGCTGCACCCGTGGGCGATCTACGCGGTGGTCGGCCTGTCCATCGCCTACTGCAGCTTCCGCCGCGGCCGCAAGCAGCTGATCAGCGCGGTGTTCACGCCGCTGATCGGCAAGCGCGGGGCGGAGGGCCCGGCCGGCAAGCTGATCGACATCCTCGCGCTGTTCGCGACGCTGTTCGGCTCGGCCGCCTCGCTCGGGCTGGGCACGCTGCAGATCCGCAGCGGCATGCAGGCGGCCGGGTGGATCGGCGCGGTCGGCAACACCGTGCTGGTGCTGATCATCGTGGTGCTGACCGTGTGCTTCATCGCCTCCGCGGTGTCGGGCGTGGCCAAGGGCATCCAGTGGCTGTCCAACATCAACATGGTGCTGGCGGCGCTGCTGGCGATCTTCGTGTTCGTGGTCGGCCCGACGGTGTTCGTCCTGGACCTGCTGCCCACCTCGATCGGCGTCTACCTGCGCGACTTCGGTTCGATGGCGTCCCGCTCCGGCGCGACCGGCGGGGCGGCGATGAACGACTGGCTGTCCAGCTGGACGATCTTCTACTGGGCGTGGTGGATCTCCTGGACGCCGTTCGTCGGCATGTTCATCGCCCGCATCAGCCGCGGCCGCACCATTCGCCAGTTCGTCGGCGGGGTGATCCTGGTGCCCAGCGTGGTCAGCCTGGTGTGGTTCGCGATCTTCGGCGGCAGCGCGATCAAGGTGCAGCAGAGCGGGGCGGACGTCTTCCGCAGCGGCGGCGAGGAGGCGCAGACGTTCCGGGTGCTGGAGACGCTGCCGCTGACGGCGATCACCACGGTGCTGGTGATGGTCCTGGTGGCGATCTTCTTCGTCTCGGGCGCGGACGCGGCTTCGGTGGTGATGGGCACGCTGTCCCAGCGCGGTTCGATCGATCCGAAGCGGTGGATCGTGGTGTTCTGGGGTGCCGCGACCGGTGCGGTGGCCGCGATCATGCTCGTCGTCGGCGGCGAGGACGCGCTCAGCGGCATCCAGAACCTGACGTTCCTCGCCTCGGCGCCCTTCGCGGTGGTGATGGTGCTGCTGTGCGTGGCGTTGCTGAAGGACCTGCGCGAGGACCCGATGATGCAGCGCGGGGAGAAGGGCGCGCAGGTGCTGGAGCAGGCGGTCATCGCGGGCACCGAGCGCCACGGCGGCGAGTTCCAGTTGGAGGTCGGGCCCGTGGAAGACCACGGCGAACCCAGGTCGTGAGCGGCGGTGGCGGCGATCACCGCCGCTCACGAGGTCACTCCTCGACGGTGATGGCCGCGGCCGGGCACATCTCGGCCGCGTGGCGGACCTCGGCGGCGAGCTCCGCGGGCGGGGTGGCGTTCAGCAGGACGACGATGCCGTCCTCGTCGCGCTGGTCGAACACCGCCTCGGCGGTCAGCACGCACTGGCCGGATCCGACGCACCTGTCCTGGTCGATTGTCACCTTCACGTCTTCCTCCTCGTTCACCAGGTCACCGGGAGTTCCGCGACGCCGCCGGTGATGGTCGGGCGCACCGGCAGCTCGTCCACGCCCTTCGCCAGCCGCAGGCCGGGCAGCCGCCGGGCGAGGGTGGCGAAGACGATGCGCAGCTCGGTGCGGGCGAGGCTCGCGCCGATGCAGAAGTGCGCGCCGTGCCCGAAGCCGAGGTGGGTGCGCTCGGCGCGGTCCGGGTCGAAGGTCTCGGCGTCGGCGTAGGCGGCCTGGTCGCGGTTGGCGGAGTTGACCGACAGGATGACGGCGTCCCCGGTGCGGATCGTGGTGCCCGCGACGTCGAGATCGGTGTGCGCGTAGCGCAGCAGGCCGAGGTCGCCGGGCGCGCCCAGCCGCATGATCTCCTCGACGGTGGCGTCCACCCGCCCGTCGGGGTCGGCGGTCAGCGCCGCCCACTGCTCCGGGCGGGTCATCAGGAACAGCACGCCCAGCCCGATGCGGTTGACCGTGGTCTCGTGCCCGGCGAAGAGCAGCCCGACGCACAGCCGGATCATCTCGTCGTAGTCGAAAGCCTCGTCGGCGCTCTGGGCGCGCACCAGGTCGGAGATCACGTCCTCGCCCAGCTGGTCGCGCTTGGCCTCGGCGAGCCCCACCATGTAGCGGCTGAACTCCTCGCGCGCCTGGTGCGCCTCGCCCCCGGCGGACGGGCTGGCCATGCGCTCGGACAGCGCGTGGAAGTGCTCGCGGTCGCTCTCGGGCACGCCCAGCAGTCGGCAGATGACCGCGACCGGCAGCGGGAAGGCCAGGCCGGAGTGCAGGTCGACGACGTCGTCGGGCGTCGCGCGCTCGGCGATCAGCTGGTCCAGGTAGCCGTCGACTAGGTCCTGCACGTGCTGGGAGAGCATCCGCATCCGCTTGGCGGAGAACGCCGGGGTGAGCAGTCGGCGCATCCGCGCGTGGTCGGCCTCCTCGGTCTCGTAGCTGCCGGTGGGACCGTCCTGCACCGCGGCCGTGGTGATCCGCGAGGCGCGCTCGGGCTCGGGGTGGGAGCGGCCGAGCCGCTTGTCGCCGAGCAGCGCCTTGACCTCGTCGTAGCGGGTGACCAGCCAGGCGGGGTCCCCGGCCGGGGTGGTGACCGGGGTGATCGGTGCTTCGCGGCGGAGCACCTCGTACAGCGGGGCGAGGTCGAGGACGTTCGGCCTCGGGAAGGGCAACTGCAGGCGTTCGGCGGCAACGCTCATGGCTTCTCCCGGATCATTATTGGCAGACACTGCCAATAATGTTCGGGTCGGTTAAGGTGTGTCAACGCCCGATCGCCCGGTGGAGGTGCTGATGGTCCAGCGGACCGCTCGCCGCGGGCGCCCGCCGGTGAGCGAGGAGCAGCGCCAGCAGCAGCGGCTCGACATCTCCCGCCACGCGGTGCGGCTGTTCCGCGAGCAGGGGGTGGCGGCGACGTCGGGCGAGCAGATCGCGAAGGCGGCCGGGGTTTCCGAGCGCACGCTGTGGCGCTACTTCCGCAGCAAGGAGAGCTGCGTCGAGCCGCTGCTGACCAAGACGCTCGACGCCTTCCAGGACGTCCTGCGCAGCTGGCCGCCCGAGCTGGAGCTGGCCGAGCACCTGCGCGCGGCCTACACGCTCGCACCCGAGTGGTCCGACGTCGAAGCTGTCCTCGCGGTCATCCGGATGACGCACGACGAACCGGCGCTGCGCGCGGCGTACCTCGTGCTGCGGGAGCGCGCGGAGCCCACCTTCGTCGACGTCCTCGCCGAGCGGCTGGGTGTGCCGAGCGATGCGCTCGAGGTCCGCATGCAGGCCGCGGCCGTGAGCGCGGCGCTGCGGGCGGCGACCGACGAACTGGTGGCCATCACGGCGGAAGGTGTCGACCCGGAAGTCCTGGGCGAGCACCGGGAACGCCTCGCCGACGCGCTCCGCTTCATCACCCGCGCGCCGATCGGTTCGTGTCCACAGAGGACTAACAGCGACCGGTGATCGCCGGATTCCCCGGAGCGGCGCGAAATGTGCCGGAGATCAGTTCTGCCCCGGCGGGAACCTGGCGCAGTGCTGCGCGTCTGTAGGGGAAAGTCCCCGTGGTTGAGAGGTTCTACCGATGTTCTCGCGCAGCAAGCTGATCCTGGCGGCCGGATCGATCGCGCTGTCCGCGCTGGCAGCGGCCGGGTGCTCGGCGGGCGCGCAGCCGGAAGCCCCGCGTCCCGCGGACGCGCCGCAGCAGGTGCAGCCCCTGCAGTCCGGGAGCTCCGAGCAGGCGAGCACCTTCCAGGCGCCGGTCTCCACCGACAAGCCGGACATCCGCGCCGGCGTGCACGGCAACGAGGAGCGCGTGGTCTTCGACTTCAGCGGCCTGAAGGGCGTCGACGGCATCAAGGTGATGAAGCACGAGCTGAACGAGCAGGCCCCGGTCTGGGGTGGCTCCGGCGAACCGGTCGAGGGCATCACCGGCAAGGCGTTCCTGCACATCTACGTGGAGGTGGCGGATCCGGAGCGCCGCACGGCGGGCCCGGAGAGCTTCGACCAGCGCCTCGCGAGCAGCGCGGTGGTCAACGACAACTCGCACGGCACCGGCGAGCTGACCATCGGCCTGGCCCAGAGCGTCGACTACGAGGTCCTGGTCGAGGGCGAGAAGGTGATCGTCAACATGGCGGCCGGGCCGCTCGGTCGCTGACCGGCTCCGGCCGGGCGTTGGGTCTGGCGGGGTTCCGTGCGCACTTTCCGGGGCTGCAGCACCAGAAAGTGCGCACGTGCCATGTCCTGCCGAAACGATCCCCGGGTGCGGCGATCAGCGCCTCCCGGTGCCGTGGAATTCAGCCACTGGAACCACTGAAGTGGCTTCACCGGGCGTTGATCTCGTGAGAGGGTGCGGCTGTGAGCTTCCGCACGCGCCACGGGCGCCTTCTCGCTTCGATCGCCGCGGCCGGATTGCTGCTCGCCGGTTGCGGTTCCGGGCCCAGCCAGGTCGGTGCCGCCGCGATCGTCGGCGACACCCGGATCCCGGTCGCCGACGTGCAGTCCTGGTTCACCGAGCTCTTCGAGCGGCAGCCGGACATCAAGCCGCAGGCGAAGGAGCAGGGCGCGCTCGACGACGTCGGGCGCCAGCTGGCTTCGCAGCTGGTCCGCCAGGAGCTGGTCGAGCAGGCCGCGCGCGAGGAGCGGTTGACCGTCACCGATCAGCAGGTCGCGGAGCGGATCGGCCAGCTGGGCGGACCGGAGGCGGCCACCGAGGGCATGATCTACGGCCCGCGGGAAGCCGGTGAGATGGTCCGAACCCAGCTGCTGACGGCGGAGCTCGGGCGCAAGTACATCGACCGGCTGGTGATCACCTTCGACCTCACCCAGGCGAGCACCCGCCGGGAGGCCGAGGAGAAGGCCCGGCGGATGGCGCGCGGCCCGCAGGAGTCGGCGGCGCTGGTCGCCGAGGACGCGGCGGCCGGGCTGCTGGCCGGTGCCGACCAGCGGGCGCGCCCGGTGGACACCCCGGAGCTCGCGACCACCACGCCGCTCTTCGGCGCCGAACCCGGCACGGTGATGGCCTTCGAGCGGACGCCGAACAACGGCCAGTGGCTGGTCGTGCGGATCAAGGACCGCCAGGTCGACCCCGCCGCCCCGGCCCAGCTGGCCAACGGCGCGGACGACCAGGTGCTGCAGCAGTTCGGGACGTACCTGCTCGGCGCGACGGCCGACCGCGCCGGGGTGCAGCTCAGCCCGCGCTACGGCGTCTGGGACCCGGTGGGCCTCGCGGCGGTGCCGAGCGAGGGCGAGACCACGGGTTTCCGCTTCCCGGAGCACGCCCCGCAGTCCTGACCGCCCGATGGTGACCAAGGACTCGGTGGATGTGGCCACGGGGCGTGTGCGGGCTTGGGACAATCGGAGCATGAACGAGGTGCGGGTGGCGGAAGGTTCGGCGGTGGTCCTGGTCGACGACCGCCTCGGTGAAGTCGTGCCTGCCGCGGCAGTCCCGCTGCTGCGCCGCGCCACCGCCTACGCTGAGCCCGGCCTCGCGCCCGCTGCGCGCGAGGCGCTCGGCGCGCCGGAACCGCCCGCCGACCTGCTGGCGCAGGCCGCGCGCGGACCGGTTGTGCTGTTCGTCGGCGACCTCGGCTGCGCCGACGCCGAAGCGCTGCGCGCCGCCGGTGCCCGGGTGATCAGCGCGCCCGCCCCGCCCGGGGTGGAGCTGCTGGACGCGGTGACCGTGATGGACCGCCTGCGCTCGCCGGGCGGTTGCCCGTGGGACGCCGAGCAGGACCACGACACGCTGCGCAAGTACCTCGTCGAGGAGACCTACGAGCTGCTCGACGCCATCGCCGACGGCGACCGCGAGGCGCTGCGCGAGGAGCTCGGCGACGTGCTGCTGCAGGTGCTGTTCCACGCGCGGGTCGCCGCCGAGGACGCGGCCGATCCGTTCGACATCGACGCGGTCGCCGCGGGTCTGGTCAGCAAGCTCGTGTCGCGGCACCCCAACGTGTTCGCCGACGCGGAAGCGCTGCTGGACGCCGAGTCGCAGCACGCCCGCTGGGAAGAGCTGAAGCAGCGGGAGAAGCAGCGCGAATCCATTGTGGACGGCGTGGCGCTGGCGCAGCCCGCGGTGGCGCTCGCCGCCAAGCTGGTGCAGCGCGCCGCCCGCGCCGGGATCCCGGCGGAGGCGATGCCGCGCGGCGAGGCCCCCGGCGAGGCGCTGTTCGACATCGCCGCGCGGGCCAAGCTCGCCGGTGGCGACCCGGAGGACGAGCTGCGCGCGGTCGCGCTGTCCTTCGCCGAGCGGATCCGCGCGGCCGAGCGGCGGGCGCGGGAGTCCGGCCGGGAACCGGCGGAGCTGGCTGCGGACGAGTGGCGCGCGCTGATGTCGGAATTGTCTGACCCGGTGGCCGTGCGCGCCGAGTCGTGACGCACACTTGCCGCGGGTGCGTCGGCTGACGACGCGAGATCACGGCGATTCATCCACGGGTGGGCGGTCTGCTGGGTTCGACGCCCTGAAGTGTCCAGGTGCGCGAGGGAGGAACTTTGGTGTCGCGTCGGCTCTGGCTGCTGTTATGCCCTGCGCTCACCCTGGTGGCGTCGTGCGCGCCCCCCGCGCCCCCGCGGGTGGAGCAGACGCCGTTCGCCCCGCCCCCGGCGACCGCCCCGCCGGACCCCGGCATCGACCCGCCCGAAGTGCAGCTGCTCCAGCCGGGCGGACCCCCGCTGCCCCCGTCGGAACGACCGCAGAACCAGCTGGTCGACTGGTCCGAGTCGATGGCCGACGAGCTCAACATCCCCCGCGCCGCGCTGCAGGCCTACGGCTACGCGCAGCGGTACATGGAGGAGAGCGCCCCGGAGTGCCGCCTCAGCTGGACGCTGCTAGCCGGGATCGGCGCGGTCGAGTCGAGCCACGGCAGGCACGGCGGGGCGCGGCTGGACGAGACCGGCCGCCCCAGTACCCCGATCATCGGGCTGCCGCTGGACGGCAGCGACGGGGTGAAGCGGATCCCCGACACCGACGGCGGCGCGCTCGACGGCGACGTCGAGTGGGACCGGGCGGTCGGACCGCTGCAGTTCATCCCCACCACCTGGAACGAGTGGCAGATCGACGCCGACGGCGACGGCGTGGCCGACCCGCAGGACATCGACGACGCGGCGCTGGCGGCGGGCCGCTACCTGTGCAGCGCGGGCGGCGACCTGCGCGACGTGGACGTGTTCTGGAACGCGCTGCTGACCTACAACCAGAGCCGCAGCTACGGGCAGGAGGTCCTGGACTGGGCCGACCACTACGGCAGGTCCAGCCACGACATCCCCGCCGTCGCCAGCGGCAGCTGATCCCGCCGTCCGCGGGGGAGTGCGATTTCAGTGAGGTTTTTCCAGCCTCGTTCTGCGTGGCGGTGCGGGTGGCGGAACCTCAGCGCCCGCCTGGCTGTGGGTGCCCTGACTGATGTATGTCCGATACACGGCGTCAGGGCCGTCCTCGCCAGGCGGACGCTGAGAACCCGCGGCGGTGCGAGTTGCGGGGGGTGGGTTATGCGCCTGCGGCGCATGCGGCACCTGCCGATCGGTGCCGGTCGCCCTTCGCGGCTGCGGTCCACAGACAGGGATGAACAAGTTCAATGGAAATCGGAGGTCTGATTTCCATTGAAATCGCGGGAGTTCCGCGCAGCCCGGACGACCTGTCCGCATGCTCCGGCGTGTCGTCGCCCGACACGCCGTGAGATCGCAGTTTCAATTGAAACTGCGATCCGCCGTGCGTGGACTCCGCAGTTTCAGTTGAAACTGCGGTTGCCCGCGGCGCGGGGAGCGGTGGCGGTGGGGTGATCGGCCGGTGGCCCGGGGATGGCCGGAAGGCATCGTTCGGAGGCTGGATGGTCCGGCCTACTGTTGAGTAGCCTGTCCGGGTGATCAGGACCACTTCCGACGTGTTCGCCGCCCTCGGGCGGTTGGCCACCGCGTTCGGGCTGCTCGCCGCGATGGTCGTCGGGGTCGGCCTGATCAACGTCCTCGGCGCACCGCCGTCCGCGCCGTGGGCGGGACCGCCGGTGGAGCGGGAACCCGAGCCCGCACCGGTGCTGCCGGGCTCGACCGCACCGCCGGTGGAGGAGCCGCTGCCGCAGGCCATCCCGGGCGTCGACCCGGGCCAGCTCGAACCGGGCGCGGACCCGGTGCGCAAGTGGGCCGACGAGGTGGCGACGGTGGTGGACATCCCGGCGCGCGCGATCGTCTCCTACGTCAACGCCGACCTGGCGATGCGCCAGTACCAGCCGGGCTGCCGGATCTCCTGGGCGACGCTGGCGGGCATCGGGCGCGTCGAGTCCAACCACGGCCGCTTCGCCGGGCGGATCCTGCGCGAGGACGGCCGACCGTCCAGCCCGATCATCGGCGTGCCGCTCAACGGCGCGCCCGGCATCCGCGAGATCCCGGACACCGACGGCGGCCTGCTCGACGGCGACCCGGTGCACGACCGGGCGGTCGGTCCGATGCAGTTCATCCCGTCGACCTGGCGGAAGTGGGCCACCGACGGCAGCGGCGACGGGATCGGCGACCCGCAGAACCTGGACGACGCCGCGGTGTCCGCCGCCCGCTACCTCTGCGCCGGTGGCCGCGACATGACCACCGGCGCGGGCTGGTGGGCCGGGGTGATGTCCTACAACAACTCGGTGGAGTACGCCCAGAAGGTCTTCGCCCTCGCCGAGTCCTACGCCGAAGCGGGCAACCGCCGCCGCTGAGCCCCTACGCTCGGGAGATGCTGAGCATCGGAACGATCGTGCTGGGAGCGGCCGACGTCCACCGCGCCGCGGCCTTCTGGGGGCAGGCCCTGGGGTACGTCCCCCGGGACGAGATCGAGGAGGACTGGGCGGTGCTGGTCCCCGCGAGCGGAACGGGCCCCGGTCTGGCGCTCGGGCTCAGCGACACCCCCGTCCAGGACCACCCGCGCGTCCACCTGGACCTCTACGCCCGCGACGCCGCGGACCAGGCCGCCGAGGTCGAGCGGCTGGTCGCGCTCGGCGCCGAGCGCGTGGCGTGGGACAGCTACCCGGACGACCCCGACTTCGTCGTGCTCGCGGACACCGAGGGCAACCGGTTCTGCGTCATCGACACCGGCCGCTGAGCTCAGCGCCGGGCTGGCGATGTCTTGGTGTGGGGGTTGTTTGGCAGCTCATGTGCCGTGAGCACTTTGTGGGGCTATGGCCCCGGAAAGTACTCGCGGGCCTCTACCGGCCGCGGCCGAGCTCAGCTGCGGGTGGCGATGTGCGCGTTGATCTCGCCGAGCGCTTCCTGGTAGGCCGGTGACGGGTGCATCATCGCGGCCAGCCTGAGCTGGGCCCGCGCCTCGTGGAGCCGTCCCAACCGCTGCAGGGTGCGGCCCAGCACCAGCCGCGCGTAGTGGTCGGACGGGTCGAACTCCAGCACCCGCAGGAAGGCGCGCTCCGCGCGGCGCAGCTGGGCGGAGAAGTAGTACGCGCGGCCGAGGAGCAACTGGACGCTCGGCTTGTCGGCGTCGACGTCGAGCACCGGCTCGAGGACGCGGAGCGCCTCGAGCGGACGGCGTTGCGCGAGCAGTTCCTCCGCCCGGCGGAACGCTTCGACGGTGCCTTCGGTCGTCATGGCGGGCACAACGTTACGTGCCGATCCGGTGTTCCGATGCGTCCGACCGGATGGTCTTCGGGGGTCGCGCAGGGCGAACGGCGGACGAACGGCGGGTGGCCGGACGGGGGCGAAACGGGCACCTCGATCGCGAGGCGTGCGAGTCTCCGGCGGCCGTGCTACCGGCCCGGTTAGGCTCGTAGGCGGTCGTCGGGCGTTCGGCCGGTTTCGCCGCGCGCGGGAACGCCGGGGCGGCCCGCTTCGTCCATAGTTCAAAGGCTGGTTAGGAGCACACGTGGCGATCATCGAGCAGGTCGGTGCCCGCGAGATCCTGGACTCCCGCGGTAACCCCACCGTCGAGGTCGAGGTGGCATTGGAGGACGGCACGCTCAGCCGCGCCGCGGTCCCCTCGGGCGCTTCGACCGGCGAGCACGAGGCCGTCGAGCTGCGCGACGGCGACGCCGGGCGCTACGGCGGCAAGGGCGTGGAGAACGCGGTCGCGGCGGTGCTGGACGAGATCGGGCCGGAACTGGTCGGGTTGGACGCCACCGAGCAGCGCGTCGTCGACCAGCGGCTGGTCGACCTGGACGGCACCCCGGACAAGTCCCGGCTGGGGGCCAACGCGATCCTCGGCGTCTCGCTGGCGACGGCCAAGGCCGCCGCGGAGACCTCCGGGCTGGAGCTGTTCCGCTACGTCGGCGGGCCGAACGCGCACGTGCTGCCGGTGCCGATGATGAACATCCTCAACGGTGGTGCGCACGCCGACACCGGCGTCGACATCCAGGAGTTCATGATCGCGCCGATCGGTGCGGACACCTTCTCCGAGGCGCTGCGCTGGGGCGCGGAGACCTACCACGCGCTGAAGTCGGTGCTCAAGGCCAAGGGCCTGGCCACCGGTCTCGGCGACGAGGGCGGGTTCGCCCCCGACCTGCCGAACAACCGCGAGGCGCTGGACCTGATCGCCTCCGCGATCGAGAAGGCCGGGTACAAGCTGGGCCGCGACATCGTGCTGGCGCTGGACGTCGCCGCCACCGAGTTCTTCGCCGACGGCACCTACACCTTCGAGGGCGCCAAGCGCACCGCCGACCAGATGGCGGACTACTACAAGGAGCTCATCGGCGCCTACCCGCTGGTCTCCATCGAGGACCCGCTGTCCGAGGACGACTGGGACGGCTGGACCAGCCTGACCGAGCAGGTCGGCGACCAGGTCCAGCTGGTCGGCGACGACCTGTTCGTGACCAACCCGGAACGCTTGGACGAGGGCATCTCGCGGGGCGCGGCCAACGCGCTGCTGGTCAAGGTCAACCAGATCGGCACCCTGTCGGAGACCCTGGACGCGGTCAACCTGGCGACCTCGTGCGGCTACAAGAGCATGATGAGCCACCGCTCCGGCGAGACCGAGGACACCACGATCGCCGACCTGGCGGTGGCCACCGGCTGCGGCCAGATCAAGACCGGTGCCCCGGCGCGCAGCGAGCGGGTCGCCAAGTACAACCAGCTGCTGCGCATCGAGGAGGCCCTCGGCGACGCGGCCCGGTACGCGGGCGAGCTGGCCTTCCCGCGGTTCACCCCGGAGAGCTGAGCCATGCCGGTCGGGCGCGCATCGGACCCGCGGCGGCGCCGCCAGGGGGAGACCCCGGCGCAGCGCCGGGCCGAGCGCGCCCGCCGCAAGACCGGCACGACGTCGGGCAAGCGGCCGGGGCGGCAGCCGTCGTCCCGGCCCCGCCCGAGGTCGAGCACCGGGGGTGCGTTCAAGCTCTCCTCGACCCGGCGGGCCGCTGGCCTGGCGATGCTGTTCTGTGTGATGGCGCTGAGCGTTTCGGTGCCGCTGCGCACCTACCTGAGCCAGCGCGCCGAGCTGAACGCGCAGGAGCAGCAGCGGGCCGAGCTGACGCAGCAGGTCAGCGAACTGGAGAAGCGCAAGGAGGAGCTCTCCGACCCGGCCCAGCTGGAGGCCGAGGCGCGGGCCCGGCTCGGTTACGTCCGACCCGGCGAGACGCCTTACATCGTGGAGGTGCCCACGGCACCGGCCGCGCCGCCGCCTCCCGCGGAGTCCGCCGACGACGGGCTGCCGTGGTACGAAGAGCTCTGGAACTCGGTCATGGGGAAGGAATCTTGACGTTGAACTCGGGTGCGCCGGTGATCAGCGACGCCGATCGGGAATGCGTCCGCCGGCAGCTCGGCCGTCCGCCGCGCGGCCTGCGCGCGATCGCGGCGCGCGACGCGGCCGGTGAGCCGACGGTGGTGCAGACCTGGCCGCGGCTGGAGGACGGCACCCCCTTCCCGACCCTGTACTACCTGACCGCGCCGCAGCTGGTCTCGCACGCCTCGACCTTCGAGGCGGAGGGCCTGATGCGCGAGATGCAGGACCGCCTGGCCACCGACGAGGACCTGGCGGCCCGGTACCGCCGGGCCCACGAGTCCTACCTGGCGGAGCGCGACGAGCTGGAGTCCCTGGGCACCGACGTCAGCGCGGGCGGCATGCCGGACCGCGTGAAGTGCCTGCACGTCCACATCGCCCACGCCCTGGCCAAGGGCCCCGGGGTGAACCCCTTCGGCGACGAGGCGATCGACCTGATCGCCGACCGCTGGCCGGAGCACCGCTACCTCCTCAACCGCTGACACCGGCGGACGGCCTCCGCGGAGGCGCGATTTCAATGGGGTTTTTCCAGCCTCGTTCTGAGTGGCGGTGCCGGTGGCGGAACCTCAGCGTCCGCCTGGACTCCGGGTGCCCTGACTTATGTATTGCCCGATACACGGCGTCAGGGCCGTCCTCGCCAGGCGAACGCTGAGAACCCGCGGCGGTACCGGTTGCGAGGGTGGGCTATGCGCCTGGCGGCGCATGCGACACCTGCCGATCGGTGCCGGTCGCCCTTCGCGGCTGCGGTCCACGGGCAGGATGAAAAAGGCTCAATGGAAATCGCGTGTCCGATTTCCATTGAAATCGCGGGGGTCGTCCACCGGTGTCGGCGTGTCAGGTCCCGACACGCCGACGATCCGCGAGTTCCCTTGAAGTCGGACGTCTGATTTCCATTGAAATCGCGTTCAGCGGGTCGGGGCGATGCGGTCGACCAGGGTGCGGGCGCCGGGGATCGGGGTCGAGCCGAAGGTGCGGCCCGCGTCGGCGAGCCTGGTGGCCGCGAACGCCTCCGCGACGTGGGTCGGGGCGCAGCGGAGCAGGAGCGACGACTGCAGGGTCAGGGCCAGGAGTTCGGCCAGGGCTCGGGCCCTCTCCGGCGCGGGGGAGTCCAGTTCCGCCCGGAGCCGGTGCAGGGCCGCGTCGTAGTGGGCGTTCGCGCCCGCCGCCGCGTCCAGCTCCGCGACCAGGACGTCCTTTGTGGACGGTTGTTTCGCCAGGGCGCGCAGGAGGTCGAGGGCGGTGACGTTGCCCGAGCCCTCCCAGATCGACATCAGCGGCGCCTCGCGGTACAGGCGGGGCATGCCGGACTCCTCGACGTAACCGTTGCCGCCCAGGCATTCCAGCGCTTCCGCCACCACCGCGGGGGCGCGCTTGCAGACGTAGAACTTCGCCGCCGGGAGCGCCAGGCGCAACAGGTCGTGCTCGCCCTGCTCCACCGCAGCGGCCAGGCGCATCGCCAGCGTGGTCGCCGCTTCGGACTCCAGCGCCAGGTCGGCCAGCACGTTCTGCATCAGCGGTAGGTCCACCAGGCGCTCGCCGAAGGCGCTTCGGTGCTGCACGTGGTGGGCCGCCTCGGACAGCGCGACGCGGATGTTCGCCGCCGAGCCCAGCACGCAGTCCAGCCTGGTCATCGACACCATCTCGATGATGCAGCGGACGCCGCGCCCCTCCTCGCCGATCAGGTGGCCGATCGCCCCGGTGTACTCGATCTCCGCCGACGCGTTGGACTTGTTGCCCAGCTTGTCCTTGAGCCGCTGCACCCGGATCTCGTTGCGGCTGCCGTCCGGCAGCACCCGCGGCACCAGGAAGCAGCTCAGCCCGCCGGGCGCCTGCGCCAGGGTGAGGAACAGGTCGTTCATCGGTGCCGAGGTGAACCACTTGTGCCCGACCAGCCGGTAGCTGCCGTCGGCGAGCGGTTCGGCGGTCGTGGTGTTGGCGCGCACGTCCGAGCCGCCCTGCTTCTCGGTCATCGACATCCCGGCCAGCAGCGCGGTCTTCTCCGCGGGCGGGCGCAGCCCGAAGTCGTACTCCGTGGCGGCGAGCTTCGGCACGTGCTGGGCGGCCAGCTCGGGGTTGTAGCGCAGCGCGGGCACCGCCGAGTACGTCATCGAGATCGGGCAGCTGTGCCCCGGCTCCACCTGCGACCACAGGTAGAAGCCCGCCGCGCGCCGCAGGTGCGCGCCGGGTCCGCGCGTCCACGGCGCGGCGTGCAGGCCGTGCTCGACGGCGCGCGACATCAGCCAGTGCCAGGACGGGTGGAACTCGACCTCGTCGATCCGGTTGCCGTAGCGGTCGTGCGTGCGCAGCTGCGGCGGGTGCTCGTTGGCGAGGCGGCCGTGCTCGCGGGCCTCCGCCGAACCGGCCTCCTCGGCCAGCGCGGTCAGGTCCCCGACGGCGTAGCGGGTCAGCGCCGAGCCCAGCGCGGGGTCGCAGGCCAGCGGGTCGAATCCGGACAGCGGTGGTGGCTGGTTGGTCACCCGGTGGGTGCCGAACACGCGGGGCTCGTCGGTGAGCGTCATGCCCGGAGCGTAGGCAGCTCCCGCCCGTCCGGCGGGAGCTCGGCGGACCGCACCGCCCGGACGGAGCAGCGCCAGCCCTCCGAGCTGGCGCTACCCGCCGCTGTCCTGTTCGAGACCGGCCAGTCGTCCGGGTGACGTGTCGGCCCGCCATCCGGCGATCGTCCACCCGGTGGTGTATCCAGGAGGCCATTCGTTTTTCGGGGTTGGCGGTCCACGTCGGGGGATGGACTAGTGACGGCTCGCAGCAAGCGCCACGGCAAGCACATGTGGAAGACGGCTCCGCGGTTCGGCGGGGTGGCGGGGCACCGGGCGCGGAGGTGGGTCGCGGTCACCGCGCTGACCCCGGCGCTGCTGCTCCCGCTGACGCTGGTCGGAGCGTCGAGCTCCTTCCTGGCGGCGCCGCAGGGCCCGCCGCGGTCGGATCCGCGCGAGCTGGGCGTCACCGGGCACCTGCCGCAGGCCCCGCAACCCGGCCAAGAGCTGCTCGGGCAGGCCGGTGATCCGCGCGAGCTGGCGGAGGGCGCCGAACGGCCGATCGAGCTGCCCACCGGGGCGCTCGGCATTCCCGAGGTCGCGCTGACCGCCTACCGCCAGGCCGCGGACGCGGCGAACGAGCGCAACCCGAACTGCGGGCTGCACTGGTCGGTGCTGGCGTCGATCGGCCGCATCGAATCGGGGCACGCGCGCTCCGGCAGCGTCGACCTGCTGGGCACCACGGTCCGCGCCATCCTCGGCCCCCGGCTGTCCGGCGGCCCGGGGGTCGCGGCGATCCCGGACACCGACGGCGGCACGTTCGACGGCGACCCGGTGTGGGACCGCGCGGTCGGGCCGATGCAGTTCATCCCGTCGACCTGGCGGAAGTTCGCGGTGGACGGCAACGCCGACGGCGCGGCCAGCCCGCACAACATCCACGACGCGGCGGCCGCCGCGGGCCAGTACCTCTGCAGCGGTGCCGGTGACCTGCGCGAACCGCGCGACCTGGCGGCGGCGGTGTTCCGCTACAACCACTCCGAGAGCTACGTGCGCACGGTGCTGATCTGGGCGGCCGCCTACGCGAAGGGCGTGACGCCGACGCCGACGGAGCTGGCGCCCGAGGTCGACGACGTGCTCGCCGGTGAGCGCCTGCCCGACGGCCCCGCGGTCCTGGCCATGCCCGCAGCACCGGTCGCCGCGCCACCGGCACCGGCCCCGCCGCCGTCCGCGCAGCCGGTCCCGTCCGGCGAGCCCCCGGCGCCGTCCGCGGAGGTGCCGCCGCAGCCCGGGGGAGCGCTGCCGCACCCCGGCGAGGTGAGCGTCGCACCGCCGACGATCCCGGAGCCGACGCCGCCGAACCTGACCCCGGGCCCGACCGCGCCCGGAACCTCCGCGCCGCCGTCGTCCGCCCCGTCCACGCCCGGGGCACCGCCGTCCACGACGGGTCCCGGAGTCCCGCCACCGCCGCCGCCCACCGGAACCCCGGGCACCCCGCCGCCCGAGGCGAAGCCGGAGCCCGGCGCTCCGTCGCCGACCCCAGCACCGCCGTCCACGACGCCTCCGCCGGAACCGGGCACCCCGTCGCCGACCCCGGCACCGCCCTCCGAGACGCCTCCGCCGGGGCCCGGCGCGCCGCCGTCGGAGACCCCTTCGGGCGTTGCGCCGACGCCACCGTCCGTCACCGCTCCGCCGGTGACGTTGCCCGAAACGGGGGACCCCGCTCCGGCGCCCGTCGAGGCGCTCGGAACCTGCGATCCGGCCGTGCTGGGCCGGGGCGAGTTCTCGCCCGAACAACCCGCTCCGGGCACCGCGATCGGGCCGGGCACCGGCGATCCCTCAGCCCTCGTTCCGGGCCAGGAGGTCTACGTCCAGAACGGCGCTCCGGGCACCTTCGCGACCTGCACAACGGGAATTCCCACTCCTCCGCGCTGAGCTCCGCAGGTCCTGCCGGGGCGGGTGGACCGGGGAAGTAGCGTGGACCTCGGGGCTGCGCCGAGCGGAGGAGGACTGGGATGCCACGGGTTGCGGCGATCGACTGCGGGACGAACTCGATCCGGTTGCTGGTGGCCGATGTGACGGTGCACGACGACGGTCGGCGCGACCTGCGCGACGTGTACCGCGGGATGCGGATCGTCCGCCTCGGCCAGGGCGTGGACGCCACCGGGCGGCTCGCCGACGAGGCGCTGGAGCGGACCCGGGCGGCGCTGGCCGACTACGCCGCGATGGCCGTCCGCAAGGGCGTCGAGAAGGTGCGCATGGTGGCGACCTCGGCGACCCGGGACGCGGCCAACCGCGAGGACTTCTTCGCCATGGTGCGGGACACGCTCGGCGTGGACGCCGAGGTGATCAGCGGCGACGAGGAGGCCCGGCTGTCGTTCACCGGCGCCGTCGGCGACCTCGACCCGCTGGACGGGCCGTTCGTGGTCACCGACGTCGGCGGCGGGTCCACCGAGGTCGTGGTCGGCACCTGGGACGGCGTGCGCGCCGACATCGCGGCCGCGCACTCGGCGGACGTGGGCTGCGTGCGGCTGACCGAGCGCTGCCTGCGCACCGACCCGCCCACCGACGAGGAGGTGCGGGAGGCCGAGAAGGTGGCCCGGCAGGTGCTGGACGAGGCCTTCGCCGCGGTGGACTGCTCGGGCGCGAGGACCTGGGTCGGCGTCGCGGGAACCGTCACCACGCTGTCCGCGATCGCGCAGGACCTCCCGGAATACGATCCGGCGGCAATTCATCTTTCCCGTATTTCCCAGAGCAAGGTCGAACGAATCACCGAAGAACTACTCGGCATGACGCACGAGGAACGCTCCGCAATCGGTTCGATGCATCCGGGGCGGGTGGATGTCATCGGCGGTGGTGCGCTGGTGGTGAAGGTCCTCGCCGAGGAATTGGCGGAGCGCGCGGGGATCACCGGGGTAACTGTCAGTGAGCACGACATCCTCGATGGTATAGCCCTGTCTATCAGCTAGTTCTCACGATGTGGAAATTTTATTCCAACTTTTGGGTGACAACTGGTCTTGATCGAATCAGAAAGTGACGGCTTTGTGACAGTGCACCGGCGTGATCTGGTTCTCCCTTATGTTTACGCTCGTCTGACGCGGCGGTGAATGATCCGCCGCGCGTGGTGCCTTGGGAATGAACGCCCGGGGAGCGCGTGGAAACAGGAGGACGCTAAATGCGGAAACGACGCTTGGTCGCTTGGGTTGCGGCCCCACTCGCCGTGGGGCTGCTCGCCAGCGGCTGCGGCGGTGGCGGCGGAGGGGCGGCCGAGGACGGCATCGTCACGGTCAACCACACCGAGCCCGAGAACCCGCTGGTGCCGAGCAACACCACCGAGACCGGTGGTGGCAACGTGCTGAAGGCGATGTTCAGCGGTCTGGTCTCCTACGACGAGAAGACCTCCGAGCCGTACAACGAGGTCGCCGAGTCGATCGACACGACCGACAACAAGGTCTACAAGATCAAGCTCAAGCCGGGTTGGACCTTCCACGACGGCAGCCCGGTCACCGCGAACAGCTTCGTGAAGGCCTGGAACTACGCCGCCTACGGGCCCAACGGCCAGTCCACCACGTCCTTCTTCGAGCACATCGAGGGCTACGACCAGGTCAACCCGGGTGGCGAGGACGGCGAGGGCCCGCCTCCGTCCGCCAAGGAGATGTCCGGCCTGAAGGTGATCGACGACCTGAACTTCGAGGTCACCCTCGACGCGCCGTTCACCACCTTCCCGGTCATGCTCGGCTACACCGCGTTCTCCCCGATGCCGGAGAGCTTCTTCGCCGACCCGAAGGCGTTCGAGGAGCACCCGATCGGCAACGGGCCGTTCAAGTTCGACTCGCGCCAGCCGAACGCGTTCATCAAGCTCACCAAGTACGACCAGTACGCGGGCAAGAACAAGCCGCAGATCAACGGCATCGAGTTCCGCATCTACAACGAGCTGGAGACCGCCTACCAGGACCTGGTCTCGGGCAACCTCGACTTCGTCGACCAGCTGCCGCCGTCGGCGATGGTCGGCGACAAGTGGAAGACCGACCTGCAGGACCGCGGTGAGGCCAAGCCGATCCTGAGCAACAACGCGCTGCAGGTGCCGCTGTACGACCCGAAGTACCAGGACCCGAAGGTGCGGCAGGCCATCTCGATGGCCATCGACCGCAAGCAGATCACCTCGACGGTCTTCCAGAACACCTACGAGCCGGCCAACGGCTGGGTGCCGGGCGGCGTCATCCCGGGCTACCAGGACGGCGGCTGCGGCGAGTTCTGCGAGTTCAACCCGGAGAAGGCCAAGCAGCTGCTGGCCGAGGCCAACTTCCAGGGCCCGGTGACCATCACCTCGAACTCCGACGGCGGTCACAAGGAGTGGATCGAGGCCATCTGCGGCCAGATCAAGAACAACCTGGGCGTGGACTGCGTCTTCAACCCGGTCCCGACCTTCGCCGAGTTCCTGAAGATGCACAAGGAGAACGCGCACAACGGGCCGTTCCGCTTCGGCTGGCTGGGTGACTACCCGGCGGCCGAGACCTTCCTCGGCAAGATCTACCGCACCGGTGCGTCGTCGAACTACATGCGCTACTCCAGCCCCGAGTTCGACGCGGCGATGGACCGCGCGGACCAGGCGCCCACCGAGGAGGAGGCCAACAAGCTCTACGGCGAGGCGGAGAAGATCCTGGCCAGGGACATGCCGTCCATCCCGCTTTGGAACCAGAAGGCCTCCGTCGGCTGGTCCGACCGGCTGGAAGGTGCGACGGTGACCTTTGACCGGAACCTGAACTTCGAGACCGTCAAGCTGAAGTCCTGATCGGGTAAGTCCGGGTCCGGCCCGACCAGTGCGGGCCGGGCCCGGCTTGCGTCCTGGAGGAGGTTCACGTGGGACGCTACGTGCTGCGGCGGCTGCTGCAGCTGATCCCGGTATTCATCGGGACGACCTTCATCATCTACGCCCTGATCTGGGCGTTGCCCGGCGACCCGTTCGCCGGCCGCTGCGGGGACCGGCCGTGCCCGCCCGCCTACATCGCGGAGATGACCGAGAAGTACAACCTGAACGACCCGGTGATCGTTCAGTACTTCAAGTACCTGGGTCAGATCCTCACGGGTGACTTCGGCGAGACCTTCGCCGGCATCGAGGTCAACCAGCTGGTGGCCGACGCCTACCCGATCACCCTGCGGCTGGCCATCGTCGCGCTGGCCTTCGCCGCGCTGATCGGCATCGGCGCGGGCATCCTGACCGGTCTGCGCGGGCGCGGGTTCATGGACAACCTCGTGCTGATGTCCACCCTGTTCCTGATCTCGCTGCCGGTGTTCGTCACCGGTTTCATCCTGCAGGTCGTGCTGGGCACCGAGCTCGGCATCATCACGCCGAGCGTCAGCTCCCGGGCCACCTGGGGCGAGCTGATCGTGCCGGGCTTCGTGCTGGGCAGCACCTCGATGGCCTACGTGGCGCGGCTGACCCGGACCAGCCTGATGGAGAACAAGCGGGCCGACTACGTGCGCACCGCGGTGGCCAAGGGGCTCGAGCCCAAGCGGGTCGTCGGCGTGCACCTGCTGCGCAACTCGCTGATCCCGGTGATCACGTTCCTGGGCACCGAGCTCGGCGCGCTCATGGGCGGTGCCATCGTCACCGAGGGCATCTTCAACATCCGCGGCATCGGCGGACTGGTCTACAAGGCCATCCTCACCAAGGAGGGCACCACGGTGGTCGGCATCGTGACCCTGCTGGTCCTGGTGTACCTGCTGATGAACCTGCTCGTGGACCTGCTCTACGCGGTTCTCGACCCGAGGATCCGATATGACTGAACAAAGCGCAGCCAGCCTGACGTCGGAGCCGACTCCGCCCGGGCCGGAGACCGCAGCGGCCAAGCCCGCCGAGAAGAACCAGAAGCCGCGCGGGCTGTGGGGCGACGCCTGGCGCGACCTGCGCCGCCGGCCGATCTTCCTGGTCTCGATGGCGATCATCTTCGTGCTGCTGGTGATGTCGTTCTTCCCGCAGCTGTTCACCTCGGTGGACCCCAACCACATGGACCTGTCCCGGGCCCGGCAGACGCCGTCGGCGGAGGCCTGGTTCGGCTACGACACCCAGGGCCGCGACATCTTCGCCCGGTCCATCTACGGCGCTCGCGCCTCGATCATCGTCGGCGTCATGGCGACCGTGCTGACGGTGCTGATCGGTTCGATCTTCGGCCTGATCGCCGGTTACTTCGGCGGCTGGCTGGACAGCCTGCTGTCCCGGTTCGGCGAGATCTTCCTGGGCCTGCCGTTCGTGCTGGGTGCGATCGTCATCCTGACCACGCTGAACCCGGCCACCGAGGTCCCCGACGCCTTCAAGATCACCTCGCTGGTGATCCTGTCGATCTCGATCCTGTCCTGGCCGATCTCGATGCGGATCATGCGGTCCGCGGCGATCTCGGCGCGCAACCAGGACTACGTCAAGGCCGCGCGCGCCCTGGGGGCGGGGCCGGTGCGGATCATCCTGCGGCACATGCTGCCGAACTGCCTGGCGCCGGTCCTGGTGTACGCCACGATCGCGCTCGGGTCGTTCATCGCCGTCGAGGCGACGCTGTCGTTCCTCGGCCTGGGGCTGCGGTCGCCGGTGGTGTCCTGGGGCGTGATGATCGCCGACTCGCGCCAGTACATCCAGACCTCGCCGCACCTGCTGATCTTCCCGGCGGCGTTCCTGGTGGTCACGGTGCTGGCGTTCGTGATGCTCGGGGACGCCGTGCGCGACGCGCTCGACCCGAAGCAGAAGTAGGAGAAACCCTTTGTCTACTGTGGACGAGAAGACCGCGGGGGAGCACCTGCTGGAGGTCGAGGACCTGCACGTGGAGTTCCGCACCCGCGACGGGGTGGCCAAGGTCCTCAACGGCGTCAGCTACCACGTCGACGCCGGGGAGACCCTGGCCGTGCTGGGGGAGTCCGGTTCCGGCAAGAGCGTCACCGCCCAGACCATCATGGGCATCCTGGACATCCCGCCGGGCGCGGTCACCGGGGGCTCGATCCGCTACCGCGGTGAGGACCTCCTCGCGGCCTCCGACAACCGGCGGCGCGAGCTGCGCGGCGAGTCGATGGCGATGATCTTCCAGGACGCGCTGTCGGCGCTGAACCCGGTGTACACGGTCGGCTTCCAGATCGCCGAGCAGCTCCGGCTGCGGCGCGGCATGTCCCGCAAGGACGCCACGAAGAAGGCGGTCGAGCTGCTCGACCAGGTGAAGATCCCGAACGCCAAGCAGCGCGTGAAGGAGTTCCCGCACCAGTTCTCCGGCGGCATGCGGCAGCGCGCCATGATCGCGATGTCGCTGGCCCTGGACCCGGACCTGCTGATCGCCGACGAGCCGACCACCGCGCTGGACGTTACGGTGCAGGCGCAGATCATGGACCTGCTCGACGAGCTGCGCCGCGAGCGCGGCATGGGTTTGATCCTGATCACCCACGACCTGGGCGTGGTCGCCGAGGTCGCGGACCGGATCGTGGTGATGTACGCGGGGCGGATCGTGGAGTCCTCCGACGCGTACTCGCTGTACAAGCAGCCGGGCCACCCCTACACCGAGGGGCTGATGAGGTCGATCCCGCGGCTGGACCTCAAGGGCCAGGAGCTGGAGACCATCAAGGGCCTGCCGCCGAACCTGCTGGCGGTACCGCCGGGCTGCCCGTTCCACCCGCGCTGCCCGCGCGCCGAGGAGCGGTGCGGCACCGAGGTCCCGGAGTACCACCAGCTGGGGTTGGGGCGGATCAGCGCCTGCCACTTCGCGGAGGAGATGATGAGCCGTGGCTGAGCCGATCCTCCAGGTGAAGGACCTGGTCAAGCACTTCCCGGTGACGCGCGGCGTGCTGTTCAAGCGCACCATCGGGCACGTGCGGGCCGTCGACGGCGTGTCGTTCGACCTGAACAAGGGCGAGACCCTCGGCGTGGTCGGCGAGTCGGGTTGCGGCAAGTCGACCCTGGCGCAGGTGCTGATGCGGCTGGAGAAGCCGACCAGCGGCAGCGCGCTGTTCGAGGGCCGCGACATGTTCAAGATGCGCGGGTCGGAGCTGCGCAAGCTGCGGCGCGACCTGCAGATCGTGCTGCAGGACCCGTACACCTCGCTGAACCCGCGGCGCACCGTCGGCGACATCGTCGGCGAGCCCTTCGAGATCCACCCCGAGGTGGCGCCGAAGGGCGAGCGGCGGCGCAAGGTGCAGGAGCTGCTGGAGGTGGTGGGGCTCAACCCCGAGCACATCCAGCGCTACCCGCACCAGTTCTCCGGCGGTCAGCGGCAGCGCATCGGCATCGCGCGGGCGCTGGCGCTGCGGCCGAAGGTGATCGTCTGCGACGAGCCGGTGTCCGCGCTGGACGTCTCCATCCAGGCGCAGGTGATGAACCTGCTCGGCGACCTCCAGAAGGAGTTCGGCCTGTCGTACATCTTCATCGCCCACGACCTCGGGGTGGTGCGCCACCTGTCCGACCGGGTGGCGGTGATGTACCTGGGCAAGATGGTGGAGGTCGGCACCGACGAGCAGATCTACGAGCACCCGCAGCACCCGTACACCCAGGCGCTGCTGTCCTCGGTGCCGGTCCCGGACCCGACCCTGCGCGGCAAGCGCGAGGTCATCCGCCTGACCGGCGACGTGCCGAGCCCGGCGAACCCGCCCTCGGGCTGCCGCTTCCGCACCCGCTGCTGGAAGGCCCAGGACCGCTGCGCGGAGGAGGTCCCGCAGCTGGAGGTCCGCCTGGGCGACCACCCCTCGGCGTGCCACTTCGCCGAGGAGCGCCCCCACGTCGTGTCCTGACGGGGAGTTCTCACGGTGAAGGGCACCCCCGACCGCTGGTCGGGGGTGCCCTTCACCGTTACCGGTCGAGTACGCCGTCCTTGACGTGGCGTAGGAAAGCCTGCCACTGGCCACGCTGATTTGCGCCCTTCGCAAGGGTTTTGATCTCGTCGATGTCCTCCTGCGACGCCTCGTAGAACCGCAGCAAGGCGTCGAGCTCGGCCCGTTTGGTCGGCACGGCCCCGAGCTCGATCTTTCTGATCTTCGACTCTGCGGGGTGGAGGTGGAGGCGTGGCAGGTGCAGCGGCTTGCGCCGGAGTCGGAGTGGATCCGCGAGGACACCTGCATGGACTGCTGGCGGCGGATCAGCGCCCGGTGGTCGTGAGTGCAAAGACCGGCTGGAGCCGGTTTACGCACTCACGACACCTGACCTGCACAAACACGACCTTCAGCGAACAAGGGGTGACCAGGGATGTTCTGGCTTCAGGTGAGCACGCTGGTGCTTGTCAACGTGCTGATCGCGAGCATGCTGCTGATCCGCCCGCCGCGGGTGCAGCACGGCGGTGCTGGTGATGGGGCGCTCAACGTCTGGCAGCTGATCGAGGAGGTCGAGACCGAGCGACAACAGCAGGCCGCCTCCGGTCGGACTCCTGAAGTGGTCCGGTGCCCGATTGCCCCCGACCTCGCGGGCGCCGGACCTCCCGGTGGGCCGGGCGTCGCCCCTCCCCGCGCCCGGCCCACCGCCCCACGCTGGGTACGAATTTGCGCGATGTGGCGCTGGAGGCGCTGGGTGAGAACGGGCGGACGAACTCAGCGGCACCGTCGAAGAACGCAATTGGCCTCTCGACTTCCCCGCTGTACCTGATCTCGGCCGTTCGGGTGTGGGGCGGATCTCAGCGCGGCGTAGATCGACTTCACCGGCCGTGGCCGGGGGCCGGACGTCGGACGGGCCTTGCCAACGGGGTCCTGGTCGATAGCCTTGGCCGTGCTGGTGGTTCGTCCGCCCCCTGCGGGGGTGGGCGAGGCAAGAGGGAACCCGGTGCGAATCCGGGACTGCCCCGCAGCGGTGAGCGGGAACGACCGCCGTCATCGAGCACTGGGCCGGAGGGCCTGGGAAGCGACGGCCAGTAGGAGCCTCCGAGCAGGAGAACGCCCGCGAGTCCGAAGACCTGCCACCGGTGCGCCCGCCGACCGGTGGGCGCGGTCCGAGGTCTCGCGGGAGGACCTGGCCGACGAGCGGCTGCTGCCTGCCCGCTGGCCCGCGCCCGCACGACCTCGGCACACCTGATGTCGAGCTCGCGAGGTGAGGGACTTGACCGGCAAGATCGGATCGACCGCGCTCGGATATCCCCGGATCGGGCCGAAGCGGGAGCTGAAGCGCGCGCTGGAGAGCTACTGGGCCGACCGCTCCACCGAAGCGGAACTGCGCGAAACCGCCCGGGAGTTGCGCATCGACACCTGGCGGCAGCTGCGCGACGCCGGGCTGGACTCGGTGCCCGGCAACACGTTCTCCTACTACGACCAGGTGCTCGACACCGCGGTCACCTTCGGCGCGGTGCCGCCGCGCTACGCCGAACTGGGGCTCGGGCCGCTGGACACCTACTTCGCGATGGCGCGCGGCGCTTCCGCGGTGCCGCCGCTGGAGATGACGAAGTGGTTCGACACCAACTACCACTACCTGGTGCCGGAGATCGGCCCGGACACGCGGTTCTCGCTGGCCGACCGCACGCCCGTCGAGCAGTACCGCGAGGCGCTGGAGGCCGGGGTGACCACGCGCCCGGTGCTGGTCGGTCCGCTGACCTTCCTGCTGCTGGCCAAACCGGCGCCGGGCGCGCCGGAACCCTTTCGCCCGCTGGACAAGCTGCCCGAACTGCTCGACGCCTACGCCGAGCTGCTGCGCGAGCTGCACCGCGCCGGGGCCGAGTGGGTGCAGCTCGACGAGCCCGCCTTCGCCGCGGACCGCACGCCTGAGCAGCTGCAGGCGCTCGGCGACGCCTACCGGCAGCTGGGCGGGTTGTCCGCGCGGCCGGAACTGCTGGTGGCGGGGTACTTCGGGGACTTCGGCGAGGCGCTGCGGGTGCTGGCGGCCACCCCGGTGGAGGCGATCGGCGCGGACCTGGTGACCGAGCCGTCCGCTGTGGATTCGCTGTCCGGGGTGCCGGGGCTGCGGGACAAGACGCTGGTGGCCGGGCTCGTGGACGGGCGCAACGTCTGGCGCACCGACCTGGACCGCGCGCTCACCACAGCGGCCACGCTGCTGGGGCTGGCCGGAGAGGTCGCCGTGAGCACCTCGTGCTCGCTGCTGCACGTGCCCTACGACGTCGAGACCGAGGACATCGACCCGCAGATCAAGTCCTGGCTGGCCTTCGCCGCGCAGAAGGTCCGCGAGGTCGTAGTGCTCGGGCGCGCGCTGAAGGAAGGCCGGGACTCGGTGGCCGACGAGCTCGACGCCGCCCGCGCCGCCATCGCCGACCGGGCCGGGGCGGCGCGCGTGCGCAACAACCGCGTCCGCGCCCGGCTCGATTCGCTGCGACCCGAGCACTCGCAGCGCGGCGACTACCGGAAGCGGCGGGAGGCGCAGCAGAAGTCCCTGAAGCTGCCGCCGCTGCCCACCACGACGATCGGTTCGTTCCCGCAGACCAGCGACGTCCGCAAGGCGCGCGCGGCGTTCCGGGCCGGGCGCATCGACCGGGCCAGCTACCACCAGCGGATGCGCGACGAGATCCGGCGCGTGGTCGAGCTGCAGGAAGCGATCGGGCTCGACGTGCTGGTGCACGGCGAACCGGAGCGCAACGACATGGTGCAGTACTTCGCCGAGCACCTGGACGGGTTCATCAGCACCGCGAACGGCTGGGTGCAGTCCTACGGGTCCCGGTGCGTGCGGCCGCCGATCCTCTACGGCGACGTGTTCCGGCCCGCACCGATGACGGTGGAGTGGGCGACCTGCGCGCAGAAGCTCACCGCGAAGCCGGTCAAGGGCATGCTCACCGGGCCGGTCACCATCCTGGCCTGGTCGTTCGTCCGCGACGACCAGCCGCTGGCGGACACCGCCGCGCAGGTCGCGATGGCCATCCGCGACGAGGTGCAGGACCTCGAAGCGGCCGGTATCCGGGTGATCCAGGTCGACGAGCCCGCGCTGCGCGAACTCCTGCCGCTGCGCGCGGCCCAGCACGGGCCGTACCTGCGGTGGGCGGTGTCGGCGTTCCGCCTGGCCACCTCCGGGGTCGCCGACTCCACCCAGATCCACACCCACCTGTGCTACTCGGAGTTCGGCGACGTGATCGACGCGATCGTCGCGCTGGACGCCGACGTCACCAGCATCGAAGCCGCCCGCTCCCGGATGGAGGTGCTCGACGACCTCAACGCGGTCGGCTTCGCCCGGGGCGTGGGGCCGGGGGTGTACGACATCCACTCGCCGCGCGTGCCGGACGCGGCGGAGATGACCGACCTGCTCCGCGCGGCCCTGCGCTCGGTGCCCGCGGACCGCCTGTGGGTCAACCCGGACTGCGGTCTGAAGACCCGGGGCTACGCGGAGGTCGAACCGGCCCTGGAGAACCTGGTCAGCGCAGCGCGAGCGGCCCGCCGCGACCTGCCCTGACCACGAGCGTTGCGGGCGGTGCGCACTCCCCACCACTCACCGCACCGCCCGCAACACCCTCCCGTGATCCAGTTCACCTGCGAAGGGTGACACGGGGGTGTCGCGCGCGAGTGCGACCGTCGGCGCATGACGATCACTGATGCGGACTGCCTCGCCGAGACCTCGGCGTTCAACGACCGGTTCGAGGCGTCTCGCGGCGAGGTGCCGAAGTCGCTGGAACTCCTGCGGCGCAACCGGGTCGGCGGTGACGCGCCGCCGGTGCGCCTGCCGCAGGGGCAGGACCGCGTCGTCGCGGGTGTGCCGGTCCGGGCGTTCGTGCCGGACCGCGTCGACGGCGTGTACCTGCACATCCACGGCGGTGGCTGGGCGTTCGGCACGGCGGACGGGCAGGACGAGAAGTTGTGGCAGCTGGCCGTCGAGGCGCGGTTGGCCGTGGTGAGCGTGGAATACCGCTTGGCGCCGGAGAACCCGTTCCCGGCCGGGCCCGACGACTGCGAAGCCGTCGCCCGGTGGCTGGTGGACCACGCCGCCACCGAGTTCGGCACCCGAAGACTGCTGATCGGCGGTGAATCGGCCGGGGCCCACCTGAGCGTCCTGACGCTGCTGCGCCTCCGCGACCGGCACGGCATCACCGGCGCGTACCAGGCGGCCCAGCTGACCTTCGGCCCGTACGACCTGTCGATGACACCGAGCCAGCGCTCGTTCGGTTCCCGGCCGCTGCTGAGCAACACCGACTCGCTGCGGCGCAGCTACGAGCTCTTCACACCGGGGATGGGGCCGGAAGCCCGCCGCGACCCGGAGATCTCGCCGCTGTTCGCCGACCTGACCGGGCTGCCGCCCGCCCGGATCGTGGTCGGCACCGAAGACCCGCTGCTGGACGACTCGCTCTTCCTCGCGGCGCGGTGGCAGGCGCCCGTGCAGCTCGGCGTCGTCGCAGGCGCGATGCACGGTTTCACCCTGTTCCCGCTGACCATCACCGAGCGGGAGAAGCAGCGCGAGCGGGACTTCCTGGCGGGCGCGTAGCGTCGAGCCCGTGAACCGGACTGATCGGCTCTACGCGCTGGTGGAGGAGTTGCGCGCAGCGGCCCCGCGACCGCTGACCGTGGCTTCCCTCGCGGCGCGGTTCGAGGTCAGCACCCGCACTGTGCAGCGCGATCTCCAGGCGTTGCTGGAGACGGGCGTCCCGGTGCGCACCACGTCCGGGCGTGGTGGGGGCTGGTCGATCGATCCGGCGATGACGCTTCCGCCGATCCGCTTCACCGCCGACGAGGCCTCGGCGCTGGTCGCGGCGCTCGCGGTGGCCGACGCTCCCTACGCCGACGCGGCTCGCACAGCAGCTCAGAAGATCGCAGCCTCGATGACCGGCCCCGCGGCCGATGCGGCGCAGGGGCTCGCCGCGCGGATCGTCGCGCTGCCGGACCGGACCGCCGGATCGGTCCGGTCCGCAGTGGAACACGCCCTCACCACCGGCACGGTGCTGCTGCTGTCCTACGTAGACGAATCGGGGCGGAGGAGCGATCGCGCGGTGGAACCCGCCGGGCTGCTCACCGCTGGCGGCAGCTGGTACCTCATCGCCTGGTGCCGCGAGCGGCGAGCTGGCCGGGGCTTCCGGCTGGACCGGATCGCGACGGCGACGCCGACCGACGAGAAGTCGCCGCCCCACGACCTGGCCGACCTGCTGCTCGGCTCGGCCGCCGCAGGCGCGGTGCGCCCCACCGCGCTGGCCCCGCTGACGCCGCCGCGGTGAGCAGCGGGCGATTGCTCCGGCAAGGACCTGGTGGCTCGTCCGGCGAGGTTGAGCTGGGGAGACGTGCTTGCAGTTGACTTCCCGCCGCAGCGGGCAAGACTGAGGGGCGTGGTCAAGACGCTGCACCCGCAGAACTACGCCGACGTCTACCACGTCGGCGACTACTTCCGGCAGGGCAACTCCGTGCTGATGGACCTGTCGGCCCTGTCCAACGCCGAGGCCAGACAGCTGGTCGACTTCGCGGCGGGGATGGTCGTGGCGCGGGACGGCAGCATGGAGCGCGTCGCGCCGAAGGTCTTCCTGCTGACGCACCCGGAGGGGTCGTGAGAGCCGGTCACGGCTCCGGTGGGATCACCCGGTGGCGGAAAACCGGTTGCTCTCATCGGAGTGTGGAGTAGAGTTGCCCGCTGCGCATTCAGACGAGGGGGATTCCGTGGCCGCACCAGTCGATCCGTCCAATGTGGAGCAGCTGCGCGCGTGGGACGGGAACCAGGGGGACCTCTGGACCGCCCGAGCTGAGCGGTTCGACGAGGGAGTCGCCGGTTACCAGCGCAAGCTCCTCGACGCCGCGGAGATCGACCGCGCGTCGAAGGTGCTCGACATCGGCTGCGGCAGCGGGCAGACGGCGCGGGACGCGGCCCGGCGGGCGGCGGACGGTTCGGTGCTGGGCGTGGACCTGTCCTCCCGCATGATCGAGCTGGCCCGCGAGCTGGCCGCGCGGGAGGAGCTGTCCAACGTCGCGTTCGAGCAGGTCGACGCGCAGGTGCACGACTTCCCGGAGGCGCACTTCGACGTCGCGGTCAGCCGCCACGGGGTGATGTTCTTCGGGGACCCGCTCGCGGCGTTCCGCAACATCGCGCGGGCGGTGCGCCCCGGCGGACGCCTGGCCCTGCTGACCTGGCAGCCGGTGGAGCGCATCGAGTGGATCGTCGCGTTCCGCACCCTGCTGACCGGTGAAGTGCCGAAACCGCCGTCGAGCGGCCCGAACCCCTGGTCGCTGAGCGACCCCGACGTGGTCCGCGAACTGCTGACCGCCGCCGGGTTCGCCGACGTCCAGCTGGCGGGCCTCGCCGAGCCGATGTACTTCGGCCGAGACGTCGACGACGCCTGCGACTTCGTCACCGACCAGCACGCCTCGCTGCTCGACGACCTCACCGCGGACGAGAAGGCTCGCGCGATCGCCGACCTCCGCGCGAACCTGGCCGAGCACCAGACCGAGCGCGGCGTGTACTACGACTCGGCGGCCTGGCTGGTCGAAGCCCGCCGCAGCTGACCCCCAGCACGAGCTGCTCCGGTTGCGGAGGACCAAAGCCCCCGGTTGAAGCCCGCCGCCGAGGGCATCCTGAAACCGGCCGACCGCGACCTCAGAGCTCCGAGAACGAGGGGGGGCGACCACATGAAGATCGCTGTCATCGGTGGGACCGGGCGCATCGGATCGCAGGTGGTCGAGATCCTGAACGCGAGCGGGCACGAGGCGGTGCCGCACTCGCCGTCCACCGGACTGGACCTGCTCAGCGGGCAGGGCTTGCGCGAAGCGCTGGACGGGGCCGACGTCGTCGTCAACCTGACGAACTCGCCGACCTTCGACGAGTCCTCGCTCGAGTTCTTCCGGAAGACCACGGACAACCTGGTGGCGGCCGCCGGGGCGGCCGGTACCGGTCACGCGGTCGTCCTGTCGATCGTGGGCGCCGACCGGGTGCCGGACCTGGCCTACTACCGCGCCAAGGTGCTGCAGGAGGACGTCCTCAAGGCCGGTCCGGTGCCCTGCTCGATCGTGCGGGCCACCCAGTTCTTCGAGTTCGTGGACGCGGTGCTGTCCTGGACCGCCGACGAGAACGAAGTCCGCTTGCCCGCCACGCGCGTCCAGCCGATGGCCGCGGCCGACGTCGCCCGAGCAGTGGCCGATGTCGCCGCGGGTGAGCCGCTGCAGGGCACGCGCAACGTGGCCGGGCCCGAGGTCTTCGCGCTCGACGAGCTGGGCCGGATCACCCTCGCGGCCCGGGGCGACCACCGCGCCGTCGTCACGGACAACAGCGCTGGCATGTTCGCCGCCGTTTCCGGCGACGCCCTGATCGCCGAGGACGACGCCGTCATCGCCGGGACGACCTACCGGGAGTGGCTCGCGCGCTGACCGGCCCTTCCGCGCGGCGGAGCGACGACCGAGGCCCCGCGCCCGGTCGGGAGCGGGGCCTCGGCAAAGTCCACTAAGGACGGACGCGGACGAACTCCGCGAGGTGCGCGGACTGCTCCAACCGCGAGGGCTCGTGCACGTACATCATGTGGCCCGCCGGGTAGTAGCGGACGTCGATGTTCTCCCGCAGCTCCGCCGGGATCGGCAGCCGCGCCAGGACGTGCTCGGCCGCGAAGTACGGCGTCGCGCCGTCGGTGTAGCCGCAGCCGACGTGCACCCGCAGGTGCGGGTTGGCCTGGATGGCCGCGCCGAGCTTGTCCACGACGGACACGCTCGCACCCTCGAACTCCTTGTACGACCAGGGCTGCACGCGGCTGGAGAGCATCTCGTACGGCAGGTCGTTGGTGTAGTCGAGCTCTTCGCGCAGGTAGTGGTTGATCGCCGCCGCGTAGGCCCCGAGGATGCCGGAGATGCTCGGGTCGTCGGTGAAGCGCTCGCCCGCCGCGTCCGGCTCCCAGCCGGTGAACCGGCCGTCCATCCGGCCCACGGTCTGCCGCCGGTCGCGCAGCAGCTCGGTGAAGAACCGGATGTGCTCGATGCGCATGTTCGCGCGGTCCACGTAGTCCTCGGACAGCCCGGACAGCTCCGCGACCCGGCGCACCACGTCCGCCCGCTCCTCGGCGGTCAGCCGCGCACCGCGCGCCAGCGCCCACGGGTAGTCCTCGGCGGCGAACTTCTCCGCCTCGTCGAGCACCTCGCGCAGCGGCCGGTCGCCGTGCTTGCCGTGGTGGTGCGCGATCGCCGCGTAGGTCGGCAGGTAGAGCGCGTACGGCAGGTCGTTGCCGTCGGTGAACCGGATCGTGCCCATGTCCAGCACCGAGGAGATCAGCAGCAGGCCGTTCGGGTAGAGCCCGTACCGGGACTGCAGGTGCTCGGCCAGCGCCGCCGCGCGCAGCGTGCCGTAGGACTCGCCGGCCAGGTACTTCGGCGACATCCACCGCCCGTTGCGGGTGGTCCACAGCCGGATCACCTCGGCGATGGACTCGATGTCGCGCTGGTAGCCGTGGAAGTCGCCCGGGGTGCCGCCCTCGACGGCCCGCGAGTACCCGGTGGACACCGGGTCGATGAACACCAGGTCGCTGTGCGCCAGCAGGGTCTCCGGGTTGTCGGCCAGCCCGTAGGGCGGCGGGGCGAGGTCACCGGCGTCGCCGGAGAGGACCCGCCGCGGGCCGAGCAGGCCGAGGTGCAGCCACACGCTCGAGGACCCAGGGCCGCCGTTGAACGCGAAGGTCACCGGACGGGTGGTCCCGGGCTCGGCGTCGACCACGTAGGAGGTCAGGAAGACCTCGGCCTTGGCCTTGAACCCCTCGAACTTGCCGTCGGTGTGCACCTCTTCGCGCAGCACGACCCGCCCGGTGGTGGCGGTGTAGGACAGCTCCCCGCCGTCCACCTCGATCGTGTGGTGCGTGCTGACCAGATCGTCGGCCGGCTCCGCCGGGGTGGTCGTTTCCTTGCTCTCGTCGGTCTTGTCCGCGCTGGCTGCCATGCCGACCACATTACGTGCCGCCGCAGCGCTTTTCTGCAATTTTTGGGAGGTGCCCACCACGCCCTCCAAGCTGGTCGCCGACCCGGTCGGCGACCCGGCCTCCGCCGCCCCGACCGCCGCTCGGCTGGCCGAGCTGGACCGGCTGATCACCCGCTGCACGGCCTGCCCGCGCCTGGTGTCCTGGCGCGAGGAGGTGGCCGAGGTCAAGCGCGCGGCGTTCCGCGACGAGGAGTACTGGGGACGCCCGGTGCCGGGCTTCGGCCCGCCGGACGCCGCGATCGGCATCGTCGGCCTGGCTCCGGCGGCGCACGGCGGCAACCGCACCGGCCGGATCTTCACCGGCGACCGCAGCGGCGACGTCCTGTTCCAGGCGCTCTACGACGTCGGCCTCGCCTCCCAGCCCGAAGCCCACCACCTCGACGACGGCCTGGAGCTGTTCCGCACCAGGATCACGGCGCCGGTGCACTGCGCCCCACCGGCCAACAAGCCGACCCCGGAGGAGCGCGACACCTGCCGCCCGTGGCTGGTCCGCGAGCTGGACCTGCTCCGCCCCACCCTGCGCGCGGTGGTGGTCCTCGGCGCCTTCGGCTGGCAGGCCCTGCTGCCGGTGCTGGCGGACGCGGTGTGGGAGGTCCCGCGCCCCCGCCCGAAGTTCGGCCACGAAGCCCACGCGCAACTCCGGGCCACCGACGGAGGAGCCCCCCTCCACCTCCTCGGCTGCTACCACGTCAGCCAGCAGAACACCTTCACCGGCAAGCTGACCCCGGCGATGCTGCGCGGGGTCTTGGAACGTGCGAAGGAGCTGGCCGGGGTGCGATGAGGTCCGATCGGTCGGAGGAAAGAGCGGGCCGGTCGGTGCAGCGTCCGGCAACGGCGCATCTGCTTCGAGTGGGGCGCGTCCGCTCCGCCGTCGTGGCGGGCAGGCTGCTGGCCCCTCGGGGACGGCTGGGGGCGGAACGCGGAATCACGTGGTCCCAGGGGGATTGTCGCGAAATTCGGGTGTGATCCCGCGGTCCGCCGGTCATGCTGGCCGGGTGGATCGCTACCTGTTGAGCGCGCTGGCCCACACCGATCACCCCATCGCCGCACCGGTGAGCCCGGCGAACGTGGAGAAGCTGATCCAGCGAGCCGAGTGCCCGCCGGACGCCCGGGTGCTCGATCTCGGTTGCGGACCGGGGGAGTGGACATTGCGCGCCCTCCAGCAGTACCCGACCGCCCGCGCCTTCGCGGTGGACATGTCGGAGGAGGCGCTGCGGCGAGCCGAGGACACCGCACGGGATCGTGGGCTCAGCGACCGCGTGACCTACGTGCGCGGCGACGCCCGGGAGTACCAGCCGCCGAAGGCGTGCGACCTCGTGATGTGCGTAGGCGCGACGCACGCCTTCGGCGGTTTGGAGGACACGTTGCGCGCGGTCGGTGAGCACGTCGCGCCTGGCGGCACGGTCCTCATCGGCGAGGGGTTCTGGGAACGCACCCCGGACCAGCCGACGCTGGAGGCGCTCGGTGCGTCCCCCGACGACTTCCGGGACCTCGCAAGCACGGTGGACGCAGTCGAGAAGGCCGGGTGGACCCCGGTGCACGGACACGTCAGCAGCCCCGACGAGTGGGACGACTACGAGTGGTCCTGGACCGGATCGCTGACCCGATGGGCGCTGGACCACCCAGGCCACCCGGACGCCGAAGCGGCGATCGCAGCGGCGCGCGAACACCGCACCGGCTGGCTGCGCGGCTACCGGGGCGTGCTCGGCTTCGCCTTCCTCCTGCTCCGACGCCTGAACGGCAGTCGCTGATCCTCTCGCGGTCAGGACTGCCAGGCCTCGTCGGGCGCCGGGGGGAGGGTTTCGCCGGTCTCCAGGAAGGTCTTCAGGTCGGAGAGCAGGTGCGGCCAGCCGGTGCTGACCATCTGCCGCATCGTGCTGCCGTCCGGGAAGTCGTCGTGGACGACGGTGAGCTTGACCGTCTGCCCGAACGGTTCGATCTCGAACGTGACCTTCGACCGGGACTCCGCGGCGAGCGCCTTGAGCGTCTCGTCGTCGATACCGGCCGCTGCCGCCCACTCCGGGGTCGGCGTGTGCCAGGTGTAGGAGAGCCGGCGGTACGGCTCGGCCTCCAGCACCACCTGCTCCGGGTCGACCGTGCGGTGACCGTTCTCCTCCCAGACCATCGGCGATCCCGGGCGCCAGTCGGTCTCGAAGGCGACTCCCCAGTACCGGCGGGTGAACGCCGGATCGGTGAGGGCCTGCCACAGCTGCTCCGGGGTGGTCTTGATGAAAGTCGTGTAGGCGAACGCGTTCTCGCTCATCGGTGCGGACTCCAGTGCCTGCTTGAGATCGGCCAGTGCTTCGGCGCGCCGCCGGTCGTACTGGTGCATCCAGCGGTCGGCGATCGCGTTGATCGGTGCGGCGTTCAGGTAGTGCAACTTCTCCCGGCCCCGGCGGACGGTGGTGACCAGGTTCGCCTCCTCGAGCACCGCGAGGTGCTTGCTCACCGACTGCCGGGCCATGTCCAGCCCCTCGCACAGCTCGCGCAGCCGCTGCCCGTTCCGGGCGTTGAGGCTGTCGAGGAGCCGACGCCGGTTCGGGTCGGCCAGCGCCTTGAAGACTTCGTCCACAGCTCCCACCAAACATGCAGCCGGATGGCTGCATGACAACGACGATAGGCAGCCAATCGGCTGCATGTCAAGCTGGGGCGCTCTCGGGACGCCGGGAACGCGATGGCGGGATGACGCACGACCGCCGCTGGGGCTCGCGTCGGCGAGGTCCGGGCCGTTCCGGGCGGAAGGTGATCTGCGCCTCACGGTTGTCGGTGCGGCGTGGGAGATTCCGGGGCATGACGGGATCTGATCCGAAGGCCGACCTGAAGCTCTACCTGAAGGCCGGGCGCGAAGCGCTGCTGTGGAAGCTCGACGGGCTCTCCGAGTACGACCTCCGCCGTCCGCTGACGCCGACCGGGACCAACCTGCTCGGCCTGGTCAAGCACGTCGCGAGCATGGAGGCCGGGTACTTCGGGGTCGTGTTCGACCGGCCGTTCCCGGAGCCGATGCCGTGGCTGGCCGACGGTGCCGAGATCAACGCGGACATGTGGGCCACCGCCGACCAGTCGCGCGAGTGGGTCGTCGACTTCTACCGCCGGGCGTGGGCGCACTCGGACGCCACGATCGACGCCCTGGACCTGGATGCGCCGGGGAGCGTGCCGTGGTGGCGAGCAGACAAGAAGGAGGTGACGCTGCACCGCACCCTGGTGCACGTGATCGCCGAGACCGACCGGCACGCCGGACACGCGGACGTCGTCCGCGAGCTCATCGACGGCGAGGTCGGCATGACCAGCGGCAACGACAACGTCCCCCCGGTCGACGAGGCCTGGTGGAAGGCCTACCGAGCCCGCCTGGAGCGCGTCGCGGAGGAAGCCGGCCAGGCCTGAGCGACAACACGCTGGAGTGAACTTGGTCCTGCGGTGTTTTTGCAGGTGGCGAACGTGTTACCACCGGCGGTAGCATCTTGTCCATGAGTGCGTTGCCGAACGATCCCCCGGGCGGGAGTGAGCGGGGGAGGGACTTCACCGAGCGGTTGGCCCTGCTGCTGAGCCAGTACCGCGAATTCGGCGAGCCCGAGCAGGACGATGTCGTGGCGGCGGGCTCGTCGGGCAACGTGCGGTCGCTCGGGCGCGCGCGGAAGGTCAGCGTGTCGATGCCCGAGGAGCTGACTGCTGCGGTGCAACGCCGCGTGGGCCGGGGCGCGTTCAGCCAGTACGTGACGGATGCGGTGTCAAGGCAGCTCGAACTGGACCTGTTGGCCGAACTGTCCGGCCTGCTCGATGCGGAGCACGGGCCGGTTCCGGAGGAGTTCCTGGCGGAAGCGCGGGCGGCATGGCCGGACGTCGAGTAGCGGGCGACGGCACGCTGGTCCTGGACAGCGAGGGGTTGTCGAAGCTCGTGAGCGGGGATGCGCGGGCCCGGTCGTACCTGGAGATCGCGCGGGGGCGGCGGGCCCGGGTGGTGGTGAGCGCGATAACGCTGACCGAAGTGCTTCGCGGCGGAGCCGGGGACGTGTTGGTGCACCGAGTGCTCTCGCGCATCGCCATCGTGCCCGTATCGGCCGAAATCGCCCGCGCGGCCGGAGAGCTCCTCGGGGCGACGGGGCTGTCGGGCCATCGCTGCGCGATCGACGCGGTCGTCGCGGCGACGGCTCTGGACCTCGCGCGCCCGGTGGTGATCTTGACCAGCGACCCGGACGACCTGAATCAACTGGTCGACGAACCGGAACGACCGAAGCACGAACGAGTGGTCGTCCGCCACGTCTAGCGCTGAGCGGATTCCGGTGAACGTCGCGTGAACGGATTCGGGGAAATCGGGCAGATCTCCTCGGGTTTGGGCATCGCGGTCCAAGATTCGGTATGGTGGCCAGAACCAGCCCCCATGACACCTCGGTGGCGTCATCGTGACACCACCGCTCACCACCCCTCCTGGGTGCGTACACAGCGCGTTCGACCGCGTACTGCGCGTTGATCGTGATCGAAGCCACTCGCGACTGGCGTCACATTAAGGGGGGTCGGCGCAGCGCGAACACGGTACGTGGTGCGACCATGTGAACCATGGCTGGTAAATCCGATCCCACGCGGATTCTCATCCTCGGCGGCGGTTACGTCGGCATGTACACGGCACTTCAGCTGCAGAAGAAGCTGGGGCGCCGGGAGGCCTCCGTGACGGTCGTCGACCCTCAGCCGCACATGACCTACCAGCCCTTCCTCCCGGAAGCGGCCGCGGGCAACGTTGAGCCCCGCCACGTGGTAGCGCCACTGCGACGAGTGTTGAAGCGGTGCCACGTGGTCACCGCCGCCGTCACCGAGATCAATCACGACCAGAAGGTCGTCACGGTCGACAACCCGCAGACCGGCACCGAGCAGATCGCCTACGACGTGCTCGTCGTGGCGCTGGGCTCGGTCTCCCGACTGCTGCCGATCCCCGGCCTCGCCGAGGAGGGCATCGGGCTCAAGACCGTCGGCGAGGCCACCTACCTGCGCAACCACGTGCTGGGCAAGATGGACGCCGCGGCCAACACCGACGACGAGGAGCTGCGCAAGCGGCTGCTGACCTTCACCTTCGTCGGCGGCGGCTTCGCGGGTGTCGAGGCGCTCGCGGAGCTGGAGGACATGGCCCGCTTCGCGACCCGCTACTACGACAACATCAAGCCCGACGACATGTCCTGGGTGCTCGTCGAGGCCGCTGGCCGGGTGATGCCCGAGGTCAGCGAGAAGATGGGTGTCTACGTCGTCAACGCCCTCGAAGAGCGCGGCATCAAGGTGTACCTGAACACCTTCCTGAAGTCGGTCGAGGGCGGTCACGCGGTCCTGTCCGACGGCACCGAGTTCGACACCGACACCCTGGTGTGGAACGCGGGCGTCAAGGCCAACCCGGTGCTGAAGAACAGCGACCTGCCGCTCGACGAGCGCGGCCGGGTCAAGGCCAGCGCGCACCTGCAGGTCGAGGGCCTGCCGGGCGTCTGGGCCGCCGGTGACTGCGCCGCGGTGCCGGACCTGTCCAAGACCGACGAGAACCCCGGCGCCACCTGCGCGCCGTCGGCTCAGCACGCGGTCCGGCAGGCCAACCAGCTGGCCAAGAACGTGCTGGCCTCGCTGCGCGGGAAGCAGACCAAGGAGTACCGGCACGCCTACGCCGGTTCGGTCGCGGGCATGGGCCTGTACAAGGGCGTCGCCGACGTCTACGGCTTCAAGGCCAAGGGCTTCATCGCGTGGTTCATGCACCGCTCGTACCACGTGAGCCGGATGCCCACGTTCAACCGCAAGCTGCGCATCATCATCGACTGGACGCTGGCGTTCCTGTTCAAGCGGGAGGTCGTGTCCATGGGCCAGATCCAGAACCCGCGCGCCGCCTTCGAGCGGGCCGCTGAAAGCTGACAGCCTGTTGGTGGTTGCGCTGCGTGCGTGGTCGCCTAGCGGAACCTGAGAGCTTCCCTGGACTGCGGGTGCCCCTCCTGATGTATGTCCAATACACGGCGGAGGGGCCGTCCTCGCCGGGAAACCTCTCAGAACCCGCCGGTGGTCACCTCGCGCAGGTGGATGCAAGCGGCTGGCGCCGCTTCCAAAGGCGCGGACGGCTTCGCCGACAGCTCTATCGGTCCTGGTCGGGGCAACAGCGACGAAGCCGCGTGTCGCACCGGCACGCGGCTTTCTTGCGCCGCAGTTCTGCTCCGTGCGGGCTACTTTATGATCAGCTATCCTTGACAGCCCGTAGCGAGTAATCGAAGACTGAGCCGAGGTATTCACCTGAACGGGTGCGTCGTGCGGGGGAAGGGGTGAATCCCTTGACGCTGAAGGAACTGGCTGCGCTGCTGCGCAGCGGCGCGGTCGAGGAAGGTCCGCTCGCCGAGTTCGCGGCCGACTACCGCGAAGCGGCCAAGGTCTTCCGGAAGAAGGACGACTGACGATGCCATCGGCCGAGGGACAGCCCGCTGAGGCCGGGGATGTCTCCGAGCCGTCGCTGCGCCCCACGCCGATGCTGCTGCAGGGGCAGGACTACTTCTTCCGCGCCCCCGACACCCCGCTGGACTTCCAGGAGCGGATGTTCGGCGCGGACCTGGTGGCCGACGAGCCGGGCGACCCGGTGCCGTGCGTGCTGGTGCTGGCCCGCGCTGCGGACATGGAGATGAACGAGCTCTCGCTGGCGCTGGCCGAGCACGACATCCGCATGGTGCGCATCGACGCGGACCGCTGCCTGGACCTGCCGCTCACCATCTACACCGACACCCCGCTGATCGAGTTCCACCGCTGGCTGCTGCGCCCGGTGCTGGTCTGGCGGCGGCACTTCGACATCGACGCGGTCCCGGCCGACCCGACCACCGTGCACGGCGCCTACGTCCGCGAGCAGTGGCGGGCGGTGGCCAACTGGCTGTCCTGCCGCAACGACTGGGACCGGGTGAACTCGGTGCGCGTGAGCGAGCACCTAGACCGCCTGACGCAGCTGCAGGACGCGGCCGCGGTCGGCCTGCGGGTGCCCCGCACCGCGGTGACCACCATGCCCGGCCGCAGCCGCCCCGGCGGTGGGCGCTGCATCGTCAAGACGGCCGGTCACCACCTCCTCGAACCCGAACCCGGCGCGCTGCGCGGGCTGTTCCCGCAACCGCTGGACATCCGCCGCTCCGGCGAGACCCGCGAACCGGCCCCGGTGCTGGTCCAGCAGTACCTCGACGCGGACCGCGAGCTGCGGGTGTTCGTGGTCGGCGACCGCACGATCGGCTTCCGGGTGCAGAAGCTGGACCCGGCGCAGCTGTGGGTCGACCCGGAGTCGGTGGTGGTCGAACCGGTCGAGGTCCCCGAGCAGCTGTCCGAGCGGCTGCTGGAGCTGTGCCGGAACTGGGGCCTGAGCGTGGCGGGCTTCGACCTGCTCGGCGTCGGCGACGACTGGGTGTTCCTCGAGGTCAACGTCAACTGCGACTGGCGCTGGTTCGAGCACCGGGCGGAGTCCGACGCGGTGTCGACGGCGGTCCACGACTGGGTCCGAACCCGCTTCCAGGAGCTGACCGCGGCGGCCACCGGAAGGTGGGGCCGTTGGTGAACCAACCGACCAGGTGCGAATTCCCCGAACCGGGAACCGATCCGGGACACCCTGCGTCGTACTGATGCGGTCGGCCCACGCCGACCACCAGGCCCCCGTAGCCCAACTGGCAGAGGCAGACGACTTAAAATCGTCAGAGTGTCGGTTCGAACCCGACCGGGGGCACCACCGGCCTTCCTGAACAGGTGTTTCGCTCGTAGCAGGCGTGGTTTCGCCGGGATCTTCCGCGTCGCGGGCGGGTGGGCCGCGCATGCGGACTGCGGCAGCGACTGCTCTCGTTCGGGCCCGCGGTGTCCGTGATGCCGGATAGCTTGCTGAACATGGAAGCTGTTCTGGCAGTCGCGCTCGTCGCCGCCCTCCTCCTCGTGAGCACCTGGTGGCTGCTGCTCCCCATCGGTGTCGGCTACGTCATCAGCGTCGTCGTCACCGCCGTCCGGGAATCCCCGGGCGCCGGGCGCCTGCCCGGACTCTGGGCGCGGCTCGGCGTCGGCTCCGCACTCCTCTGCGCGGCGACCGTCGGCTACGGGATGACCAGGATGGCGACCTCCTTCAGGTTGGACGCCGACGACCCGTGCACTCTCAGCGACGACCGCCTGGACAACCACCCGATCATCGACTGGCCGCTGAGCGACACCGGCTGCCGTGGCCACGAATCGGTGCCCGCCTTCGTGAACCCGGCGATCTTGCTGCTCGCCGTGGTGTTCTCGGCATCGGTGGTCGCGATGGTCACCACCTGGCGCGGTCAGCGGACCCGACCGGAGCCGTCGGAATCCACAATGGACGAATAGGGCGCGGGGACTGCGGCATTCGCCGCCGAGGCCCCGTGCGAGTCGGAGAGGACCTCTCGGCCGCACGCGGGGTCCTCGTCGCCCGGCTGGGCGGGGCTCGCTGAAACCGGAGTCCCCGGGTGGGTGCTTTGTTCGGTTGGGACTGCAGCAGAACCTCGTGCGCGGTAGGCAGTTCGGTGAGTGGCTCGTGCTGTTCGCCCGGCCCGGGCCGGGCGCGCAAGGAGGGTTCGCGTGGACGTCGCCATGTCAGCTGCCGAACGAGAAGCCTTTCTCGCCGAACCGCGGATCGGGGTGCTCGCGGTCCGCGACTCGCGTGGTGGCCGAGCTCCGCTGCAGACCCCGGTCTGGTACGACTACCGGCCTGGTGGGGAGGTCGCGGTGATCACCGGGCAGGCGAGCCTGAAGGTCCGCTTCATCCGCGAGTCCGGGAGATTCACCTTGTGCGCGCAGGATCCGGCCTTGCCACCGCGGTACGTGAGCGTGGAGGGGCCGGTGGTCGCCATCCACGAGAACATCGATTCCGGAGTGCGCGAGGCGATGGCGCGCCGCTACCTCGAACCGGCGGACGTGGAGAAGTACCTGGAGAGCACTCGAGGGATCGCGATGGACTACGTCGTCGTTCGGATGCGCCCCGAGCACTGGAGCACCACCGACTACGGCAAGCTCGGCTGACCGCGCACCGGCCGTGCTTTCCAGTCGCTTGTGGACGCGCAACCGGGAGGACTCGTCTTCACGGGTGTTCACGATCGAGCCGCAGAGGTGATCCGACGGCCACCGGCTCCACCCGGGGCGCCGGTGGTCGGACCGAGGAGAGGAGCCGGAGTGAAGATCGAGAAGTGGGTCATCCGGGAGCACGTCGAGGGCGTGCCGGACGTGGGGCGGATCTACGAGAAGGTGGTGGAGGACGTCGAGGTCGACCTCGCCGACGACGAGATGCTGCTGGAGGTCCGGTACCTCTCGCTCGAACCCCACTTGCAGGGCATCACGCTGAACATGCAGGTCGGGGAGGTGGCGGGTGCGGACTCGATCATGGAGGTCGTGCAGGCCGGGCCGCGTGCGCGCTTCCAGGTGGGCGACCTGGTGCAGGGCTGGGGCGGTTGGCGGACCCACCTGGTCAGCAACGGGGAAGGCGGGCCGTTGTGGGAGGGCAGGTTCCCGCTGGTCGTTCCGCCGTTCCGCAAGCTGGACCCGCGGAACTACGACGACGTGCTCCCGCTCTCGACGGCGCTGGGGGTCATGGGCAGCACCGGCATGACGGCGTGGGGCACCCTGACGAAGTTCCTGACCGTGGAGCCCGGTGACACGGTGCTGATCAGCGGTGCCTCCGGCAGTCTCGGGTCGCTGGTCGGGCAGCTCGCCAAGCGCGCCGGTGCCCGCGTCGTCGGCACGACCACCTCGCCGGAGAAGAAGGCCTACATGGCCGAGCTCGGCTTCGACGCGGTGCTGGAGTACCGGCACGGCGACCCGGTGGACGAGGTGCGCGCCGCCGTTCGGGAGGCGGCGCCGGACGGCATCGACAAGTACTTCGACAACCTCGGCGGTTCGATCACCGACGCCGTGTTCACCTGGCTCAACCGGCACAGCCAGGTCGCGGTGTGCTGGCAGTGGGGCAACCAGGTCTGCGGCGACGAGGTCGGGCCGCGCCTGCTGCAGCACATCATGTACCCGCAGACCACCATTCGCGGCATCTACGTCATCGAGTGGTTCACCGAGTCGAACTGGAACGCCCTGCACGAGGAGCTCGGCGGCCTGATCCGGCGCGGGGAGATCCGCTACGACCAGACCGTCCACCACGGCATCGACGCGATCCCGGCGGCCTACCAGAGCGTTTTCTCCGGGGGTGCGGCAAAGCGCGGAAAGGTGCTGGTGGAGCTCTGACGCGCGAAGGGGTCGTCGTGAGCGGTGATGGTCGCTCTTGCCGCCATCGCCGCTCACGAACGGAGTGGTGATCGCGCGCAGCGGGCGGTTGTACGCGCTCGGCAATCCGCTGCTGTTCGTGATGGATCTGCTCGGCGGGCGCGGCGCCGCCGACGACCGCCCGTTTCGGTGGACGTACTACTTCTGCTGGGGCATCGACGACATCGCGACCCCTGTCGGGTACCGGGCGCCCGCGGCCGACTTCAACCGGCGCATCACGGAGTTCCTGGCTGGTGACGTGCAGGTCGTCACCAGCGCGGCGACGGGCGCTGTTCCACGAGCGGGCAGCGCAGTGGGGGCTGCAGCCGCTGGGGGTTGGCGTACGTGCTGTTCGAGGTCGCCGCGCACTGCCCAGCCACCGCCGACCGATCCGGCATCGGTGGCCGCGGCGATCGTCACCCGCCCGCCTGTCCTCCGCCAGGACTCCGACCTGGAACCCCTGCGCTGGCCGGGCGGGGAACATCGCCGCCGCCTGATCCGTTAGAGGTACCGTACTATGTACGTTCAACGGATCTGGAGGTGCGGGTGGGGCTGAGTCGGTGCGCGGTGGTGTTCGAGCCCGGAGATGTGCCGCGTGCGGGAGCGTTCCTCGTGCACGACCCGTCCGGCGGGCCGCTGCCGCCGGAGATCTCGCTGGGGGAGGCCGCGGAACCCGTGGTCACGCTGCTGGAGGGCGGTGAGGTCGTCTCGCGGCGAGTTCCGGCGCAGCGGGTTCCGCTGAACCGGTTGTTGCCCCAGCTGGCTTCGCTGGACGGTCGGGAAGCGCATCCGGCTGCGGCTTTCTGGGGCGCGGCCGCGAAGCTCGCGCTGCACGTGGTGGCGCGCGGTCGGGTGCTGCCGGGTGTCCACGAGAGCGGTGTTGACGCCTGGCGTGCGGGGCCGTTCGACGTGGTCGACGTCGAGCGGCTGCGCGCGTTGGCCGCTGCCGCCCCGGCGAGTGCGCGTTCGGTTCCGGTGGACGCGGATGCCGACCAGTTGGTGCTGCCCGATGCCGAGGCGCTGCTGCGCGAGTTCTTCGACGGCGTCGCCGACACGTTGCCGCGCACCCCCGGAGCGGTCTGGTTGACCGGTGATCCGCGGTACGCGGACCAGGAGCGCACCGCGGCCGACGGCGAGCTCGCGGAGTGGGCGCAGCAGGTCGCCGCTGGCGTTGACGAAGGCCTGCGGGTCGGCTTGCGCCTGGAGTTGCGCGGCGATCCCGCGGCGACGCCGTTCACCGCCGTGGTCCGGCTGCGCAACCTCGCCGATCCGACGCAGGTGGTCGACGCCGAAGCCCTGTGGGCGGGGGAATCGCACGGGTTCGGCGACCGCGCGACGTTCGAGGCCGTGCTCGCGCTGCGCCGGGCCGCTCGCGCCTGGTCCCCGCTGGAAAGCCTGCTGGCGGAAGCAGAACCGGTCGAGCTGGAGCTGGTCGACGAGGACGTGGTGGACCTGCTCGGCGGTGGCGAGGCGCGACTGGCGGCGATGGGGGTCGACGTCGATTGGCCGCCCGAGCTCTCCCGCGAGCTCGGCGCCCGGGTCGCGGTGTCCGCGCCGGGCGCTCAGCCGGACGACGTTGCCGCCTTCTTCCGGGAATCCGGTCCGCTTCCGGTGTCCTGGCAGCTGGTCCTCGACGGTGAACCGCTCAGCGACGACGAGATGGACCTGGTCGCCAAGTCCCGCCCGGTGGTCCGGCTGCGCGACCGGTGGCTGCTGGTCGGACCCGAGCTGGCGCGCAAAGCGCGGGAGCGCGCGCTGCCGCCGCTCCCGGCGTACCCGGCGCTGGGAGCGGTGCTGGTCGGCAGCGCGGTCGTCGGAGGTTCGCGCTTCGAAGCCGTCGGGGAGGGCTGGCTGGGCGACCTGGTGGACCGGATCGCCGAGCCCGACGCGGGCCCGGAGCCGTTGGGGCAGCCCGCCGAGCTGGCCGCGACGCTGCGCGACTACCAGCGGCGCGGCCTGCGCTGGCTGGAGCGGATGACCTCGCTGGGGTTCGGTGGCTGCCTGGCCGACGACATGGGGCTGGGCAAGACGATCACGCTGATCGCGCTGCACCTGCGGCGTGCGGCGGGGCCGACGCTGGTCGTGTGCCCGGCTTCGCTGCTGAGCAACTGGGAGCGCGAGATCGCGAAGTTCGCGCCCGGCACACCGGTGCGCCGCTTCCACGGCTCGGCGCGCTCGTTGGCCGACAGCGGTTTCGTGCTCACCACCTACGGCACGATGCGCGTTGACTCGGCGGCGCTCGCTGCGCACCGCTGGGGGATGGTCGTCGCTGACGAGGCCCAGCACGTCAAGAACCGCTTGAGCGACACGGCGAAAGCACTGCGCTCGATCCCGGCGGACGTGCGCGTGGCGATGACCGGGACGCCGGTGGAGAACGACCTGAGCGAGCTGTGGGCGATCTTGGACTGGACCACGCCGGGGTTGCTCGGCCGGATGCGGGAGTTCCGCGCCGAGTGGGGGCGGGCGGTGGAGGAGGACCGCGACATCGCGACCGCGCAGCGGTTCTCCCGCCTGGTGCGGCCATTCCTGTTGCGGCGTCGCAAGAACGATCCGGGCATCGCGCCGGAACTGCCGCCCAAGACCGAGACCGACCACCTGGTCCCGCTCACCGCCGAGCAGATCGACCTGTACCAGCGGGTGGTCCGGGACGTGATGGCCGAGATCTCGGGCAGCACCACGGAGATCGCACGGCGGGGATCGGTGCTGAAGCTGCTGGTCGGGCTCAAGCAGGTGTGCAACCACCCGGCGCACTACCTCAAGGAGCCCTCGGCGGCGGCCGGGCGTTCGGAGAAGTTGCAGGCGCTCGACGAACTGCTCGGCACCATCCTCGCTGAAGGCGGTGCGGTGCTGGTCTTCACGCAGTACGTGCAGATGGCCCGGCTGCTGGCGAAGCATTTGGCCGACCGCGGGGTTCCCGCCCAGCTGCTGCACGGAGGGACTCCGGTGGCCAAGCGCGACGAGATGGTGCGCCGCTTCCAGGCGGGCGAGGTGCCCGTGTTCCTGCTGTCGCTCAAGGCGGCCGGGACCGGGCTGAACCTGACCCGGGCCGACCACGTGGTGCACTACGACCGCTGGTGGAACCCGGCCGTCGAGGAGCAGGCCACGGACCGGGCGCACCGGATCGGCCAGGACAAACCGGTGCAGGTGCACCGGTTGATCGCGCAGGGCACCGTGGAGGAGCGCATCGCCGAACTGCTGGCGCACAAGCAGGAGCTGGCCGAGGCGGTGATCGGCGGAGGTGAGGCGGCGCTGAGCGAGCTCTCCAACGCCGAACTGCGCCGCCTGGTGGAACTGAGGGGGGTCTGAGATGGCCTGGGAGTTCGACGAACCGGTGCGCGCGGTGACCTTCCCGGCCTTCCCGCCGGGGAAGCGGTACGGCAAGAAGTTCGCCGACACGTGGTGGGGCAACGCGTGGATCGAGGCGGTGGAGTACGCCGCGCTCGACCCGGACCAGCTGAAGAAGGGGCGCAAGTACGCCTTCGCCGGGCAGGTCGGGGCGATCACGGTCAGCCCCGGTCGCATCCTCGCGCCCGTGCACGACGGCGACCCCGACCAGCCCTACCGCACCGAGGTCCACTTCGCCGAGCTGCGCGACTCGGCTTGGGACCGGTTCCTGGACCGGGTGGCCGGGCGGGCCGGGCACATCGCCGCGCTGCTCGACCGGGACATGCCGCCCGACCTGGTCGGCGCCGCCGAGGACGCCGGTGTGCGCCTGCTGCCGAGCTACGGCGACCTGGAACCGGAGTGCGACTGCCCGGACTGGGACAACCCGTGCAAGCACGCCGCGGCACTGGCCTACCAGGTCTCCTGGCTGCTGGACCGGGATCCGTTCGTCCTGCTGCTGTTGCGCGGTCGCGGCGAGGACGAGCTGACCGAGGAGTTGCACCGGCGGAACGCGCGGCAGAGCGCGGAGGTCGACGAGCGGGAGCCGGGCACCCCGGCCGCCGAGGCGTGGGCGGCTCCGGTGCCACCGCTGCCGGAGGGGCCCGGTCCGGTGCTGGTCGAGCCGCTGGAGCTGGCGCCGCTGCTGGCGGACGTCGAGGTCGGGGAAGCTCCGGTCGACACCGCTGCGCTCGCCGCGCTGGCCGCCGACGCGGCGGACCGCGCCCGCGGTCTGCTGTCCGGTGTGGACAGACCGGCGGACCGGTGGACCGACGCCGTGCGGCTCGCGGCCCGCGCGGGTCGCGACGAGCTGACCTCGCGGGCCGGGCGGTTTTCCGGCCGTCCCGCGGACTTCGCCCGCGCGGTGCGGGCGTGGGAGGTGGCCGGGCAGCAGGGGCTGTCGGTGCTGGAAGGTTCGTGGTCGCCACCGGGGGAGGTCGTGCGCCGTGCCCGCGCGGAGATCGCCGAAGCCTGGGCGGACGCGGGGTTGGGCGAACCGCCGGAAGTGCGGCACTGGCGCAACCGGCTGACGCTGACCTCCTGCGGGGCGCAGCTCAGGTTCGGCGAGGACGAGCGCTGGTACCTGTTCCGCGCCGATGGGAGCGGTTGGAGCCTGACAGGCGCCCCGACGCCCCACCCCGCCGAGGCGCTGATCGACCTGCTGAACTCGGGCGAAGGAGGCGACCAGCGCTAGACGTCCGCCGCGGTCGTGGGCTCAGGACTCGGCCGGGGCGGGGCGGTAGCAGAGGCGGACCACGCCGGAGGGGAAGGTCGTCGTGCTCACCAGTTCCAGGCGGACCGGGCCGAGGTCGTCGAAGATGCGCGGTCCGGTCGCCCACAGGTAGGGGCTGACGTTGAACCAGAACTCGTCGACCAGGCCGTGGGCGATGAGCTCGCGGGTCAGCTCCCCGGCGCAGGGCGCGATCAGGTTGCCGTCGTGATCGGCCTTGATGCGGCGGACGCTCTCGGCGAGGTCGCCCTCCAGCAGCGCGGCGTTCCACTCCAGCGGTCCGGTCAGCGACCGGGACGCGACGTACTTGGGCATGCCGTTCATCCGGGCCGCGTAGGCCTCGAATCCCGGGACGTCCACGAGCTGCGGCCAGACCGCGGACAGGCCCTCGTAGGTCTTGCGCCCGAGCACCATGGCGTCGGCCGCCTGCCACATCTCCAGCCCGGCCTGCACGCTGTCCGGGTCGGTGACCAGCCAGCCCTGCGGTTCGGGCGCCGGTGCTTCGAAGGCGCCGTTGACGGTCACGGCGACGTTGACGATCAGTCGTCCCACGAGGAGCTCCTTGTTCCGGGTGCGAGGGTCGCGGCGAGCTTGTCGAGGCTCTGGCCGAAGCCGATCTCCATGCCCGCGATGAAGTCGGCGGAGTCGACGGTGCTGTCGGTGATGCGCCAGCTGGCGTCGAGCTCCGTCCCGGTGCCGGTGGTGCGCAGGCTCAGGTCGACGTGCGCGGTGAAGGCGGTGCCGCCGTCGGGGAGCAGCGGGGAGAGCCGGTAGGCGAGGCGCTCGCCGGGGCGCACCTCCTCGACAGCTCCCTCCGCGCGCCCGGCGACCGGCTCCGAGGCGTCGGCGTCCTCGACGTCGCGGTACTCGTGGACGATCCGCCCGCCCGGGCGGGCCTCGAAGACGAGCTCGGAAACGCGCAGGTCGTCGGGGGTCCACCAGGTGGCGAGCAGCGCCGGGTCGGTCAGGTGGCGCCAGACCAGGTCGGGCTGCCCGGGCAGCGACCGGTGGAACCGGAACGAGCGGTCGTCGGCCCAGCCCGGCGCTGCGGCGGCGCGCCGCTCCGCGTCGAGACCGGACCCGTAGCGGTGGAAGGTCGCACCGGCCCGGTCCGCGGTGTCGGCGAGCTGGTTCAGCTCGACGGCCAGGTCCCGCAGCGGACCTGGTTGGAGCGCGTAGATCCGGCGCTGACCGGTGCGCTGGGAGGTGACGACGCCAGCGCGCTCGAGGGTCTGCAGGTGCTTGGTGGTCTGCGGCTGCCGAGCCTCGGCGAGCTGCGCCAGGACGCCGACCGAGCGCGGTCGCTCGGCCAGCAGCCTGACGAGCCGCCAACGAGCCGGGTCGGCCAGCGCGGCGAGGATCGGTGCGTCCATGACGTTGGAGTATTCGCCACGGAGAATGTTCGTGTCAAAGAATATATCGCTACGACACCTGCTGCACGGCGACGCGCCAGGTGACCCGGGGGAAGTTCGCCGCCAACCGCAGGTGGACGGTCTTCGCGCCGAGCTCGGCGGCGGCCCACCGGGCCAGCGCGTCGCGCTCGGCGTGCTCTTGCGGCGTGGCCGTCCCGCGCGCGCTCGCCGGTTTGGTCGCCTGCGGGTGCCAGGCGCCGTTGTCGACGCTCCCCAAGGCCCACGACGATCCGTCCGCATCGAGCGTGACGAGGATGCGCGGGGGATCGAGCGCCGATCCGCACTCCGGACAGCGCTGTGTCATGACGACCTCTGCAGCACGCGCAGGATCAAGGCCAGGCCGAGGAAGCTGCCGATGAGCAAGATCGCCCAGGCGATGTCCGGCATGTCCGCCACGCTCCCGTCGTCTCGTCGCACCGGTTCGCCGCCAGTGCACACCCGGCGCGGCGGGGTGAGCGGCGCTGCTGACGAGATCTGGACACCGCCGGAGCGAGATCGATGCGCGACGTTGATGTCGTGAGTGCGCACCGGTGCTCCAACACCGGTGCGCACTCACGACCGCGTCAGGTCACGCCGGGCGGCGGCGGAGCTGCCTGGCCGGGACCACGCGGGCCCGGTCGACCGCCAGGACGCTGACCAGGACCCCGGCGACCAGCCAGACCACCAGCTGGAGGACACCGCTGGCCGCGCCGCCCGCCCCGGTGATGATCGCGGACAGGGCCTGGACCACCCCGTGGGTCGGGAGGAAGGCGCTCGCGCTCTGCAGGAAGCCGGGGATCGTGGAGACCACCCCGGTGGCCGCGGCCAGCACCAGGACCGCGATCCCGACGATGCGGCCGGTGCTGCCGAGCAGGGCGACCAGCGCCTGGTTGAGCGCCACGAAGGCCAGGGCCGCCAAGAGCGTCACCCCGGCGAAGGCCGCCCAGGAGCCGAACGACAGGCCCAGGAACGGGGCCAGCGCCGCGCTGACCACGACCGCGCCGATCGTCGCGATCAGCGCACCCGGCAGCAGCGAGCCGAGGACCAGGCGCCAGGTGGAGCGGCGCGAGCTCGCCGCGTCCTCCGGGACCGCCCTGGTCACCGCGTAGACGCCCAGCGCCGCCGTCCAGAACGCGATCGCGATCAGCAGCGCGATCAGCGACTTGCCGAAGCCCGGCAGGTCGGACTGCAGCGCGGCCGGGCTGGCCGCCACCGTCTTGAGGTGCGCGCGCTCCTCGTCGGTGTAGTTGGGCAGCTTGTCGACGGCCGGGGCGATCTGGTCGGCGAACTGCCGGTTGCCGTCGGCGACCTGCTGGGCGCCGGAGACCAGCTGGCCGACACCGCCGTCGAGCTCCTGCACGCCCCCGTTGAGCGCCTGGACACCGCCGTTGAGCTGGTTCAGGCCGCCGGACAGCTGCTGCGCGCCGTCGCTGAGCCGCGCGCCGCCGTCGGCCAGCTGACCGATCCCGCCGACCAGCTCGCCGGAGGAGTCGGCGAGCATCCGGGTGCCCATCGCGACCTGCTCGGAACCGTAGGCGAGGCCTTCGAAACCGTCCCGGGCCTGCTTCACCGGTTGCTGGATCTTCTCCTTGAGGCCGTCCAGCAAACCCTGCTGCTGGTTCAGCTGGTCGATCTGCTCGCGCAGCCGGGTGCAGAAGTCGGCGGTCACGCCGTCGACGGGGCACTGCTCGGCGAACTCGGCGAGCCCGTCCAGCTTCGGGGAGTCGGGGATCTGGTCGGTGGCGGCCAGGATCTGGTCGGCGAGCGGGACGAACTGGTCGGCCATCGCGCGGTTGCCCGCCGCGACCTGCTCCGCGCCGTCGGCCAGCTGCCGGGTCTGCGCGGGCATCTGCGACACCTGCTGGTGCAGCTGGTTCAGGCCGCCGGACAGCTGCTTCGCGCCGTCGGCGAGCTGCGCGCCGCCGTCGGCCAGCTGCGGCACGCCACCCGCCAGCTCGCCCACCCCGCCGGACAGCTGACCGACACCGTCGGCCAGCTGCTTGGTGCCGTCGGCGAGCTGCCCGCTGCCGTCGGCCAGCTGCCGCGCGCCGTCGGCGGCGGTGCCCAGCTGGCCGTGCATCTCCGAGAAACCGCCGTAGAAGCCGTCGAGCAGCATCTCCAGGATCTGCTGGTTGAACACCGAAACGCTCTGCCGCGCCGCGGCTTCCACCGCCGCCGCGTCGGCCGGGGCCGCCACCGGCGAGGTCTCCACGGTGATCCCGGCGCGCGTGGCGTCCATCGGCTCGCCGGTCATCACCGACGCGGTGTTGCGGGAGAACGCCTCGGGGATGGTCACCGCCGCTGCGTAGCGGCCGTCCGCCAAGCCCTCGTCGGCGTCCTCGGCCGAGGTGATCTGCCAGACGTAGCCGGAATCGGTGCTGTTGACCAGCTTCGCGGCCATCTCCCGGCCCAGCGGGGCCATCTGCCCGTTGATGGTGGTCGGTTCGTCGGCGTTGACCACCGCGACCTTGGCCGCGCCGTGCTGGCTCATCGGCGCCCAGAAGGCCCAGGCCAGCACGCCGACGACGAGCACCGGGACCAGGGCGAGCCCGATCCAGGTGCGGCGTCCGACCGAGCCCCCGGCGCGCCGGGTGGCCTGCGTGAACGGGTTCCTCATTGCCCTCACACCTCCTGGAGGCGGCCCGCGAGCGCGCCCGGGCGCGCGGAAAGCCGCAGAACGTCGACCCGGTGCTCCGGCAGCAGGTCGGAGACCAGGCTCGGGTTCTGGTACGTCACGACGAAGCTCACCGGCGAACCGTCCGAAGTGGACGTTCCGGGGAGCAGGGCGGCCAGCTGGCGGCGCTGGTCGGTGTCGGCGATCGCGTCGGCCTCGTCCAGCAGCACCAGCCGCACGCCCTCGGCCACCGCCTGCCGGACCTCGGCGGCGGGCTCGGCGCTGGTCCGGCACTGGACCAGCGCGGTGCGCGAGCGCACCGCCCGCGCCCGCTGCGGCAGCAGCAGCCCGGTCACCCGCAGGTCGCCCCGCACGGTGCGGACCCGGCCGCCGAGCGCGTGCAGCAGCGCGGAGGTGTCCGCGTCGTCGCCCTCCACCGCGAGCACCCCGCCGGGCCGCAGGTTGATCCGCACCCCGCCGAGGACCTGGTCGCCGCGGTCGTCGTGGATGCTCAGGTCGCGGGCGCTGACCACCTCGTCGTTGCCCGGCCAGTCGGCCAGCCGCAGCTCGTGCTGCAGCGCCTCGCCCTCCACGTCCAGCGCGGGCAACCGGCGGGCCAGCCAGCGCGGCAGCCACCAGGCCTTGTCGCCGAGCAGCGCCATCACCGCGGGCACCAGCGTCATCCGGACCAGGAAGGCGTCGACGAACACGCCGACGGCGAGCCCGAACGCGATGGGCTTGATGTTGGAGTCGCCGTGCGGGACGAACGCGGCGAACACCGAGATCATGATGACCGCGGCCGCGACCACGACCGGGGCGACGTTGGTGAAACCGGCCTCGATGGCCCGCTTCGCGTCGCCGTGGTGGGTGTACTCCTCGCGCATCCGGGAGACCAGGAACACCTCGTAGTCCATGGCCAGCCCGAACAGGATCGCCATCAGCAGGATCGGCATGAAGCTGATGACCCCGCCGACGTGCGCCACGTTCAGCGGTCCGGCCAGGTGCCCCTGGTTGAACACGAACGCCACCGCGCCGAAGGTGGCGCCGACTGACAGCAGGTAGCCGAGCGCGGCCTTGACCGGCACCCACACCGACCGGAACACCATCGCCAGCAGCACCAGGGTCAGGCCCACCACGATGACCGCGAACGGCAGCAGCGCGTCGAAGAGCTTCTCGGACAGGTCGATGCCGATCGCCGTCACGCCGGTCACCGCGATGCCCGAGCCGTACTTCTCCGCGAAGTGCGGGCTCATCGCGCGCAGCCGGTGCACCAGGTCGGCGGTCTCCTCGGACTCGCCGCCGGTGGTCGGCACCACCTGGATGATGCCGGTGTCGATGGTCGGGTTCGGGGTGGCCATCGGCACCGCGGCCACCCCGGGCATCGCCCGGATCTCGTCGGCGATGCCGTTGACCACGCCGAGCGGGTCCTTGCTGCCGATGATGTCGGTGGTGATCATCAGCGGGCTGTTGAAGCCGGGGCCGAACTTCTCGGCGATGTGGTCGTAGGTGTCGCGCGCCGGGGTCCCGACGGCCTGCGCGCCCGCGTCGGGCACCGACAGCTTCAGGTGCGCCATCGGCAGCGCGCACACGCCGAGACCGGCGACGACCACGACGATGGTGACCAGCGGCGCCTTGGTGACCGCCCGCACCCAGGTCAGCGCGAACGAGCGGCGCTCGCGCCGCGGCTTGGCGGCGCGCCGACGCCGCACCTTGACCGGCCGCAGCCGCTCGCCGGCGAAGCTGAGCAGCGCCGGGATCATGGTCAGCGCCACCGCGACGCCGATCGCGATCGCGACACCGGCCAGCACGCCCATCGTGGTCAGGAAGGTGATCCCGGGGACCGCCAGCGCCAGCAGCGCGATGATCACGGTGACCCCGGCGAAGATCACCGCCGAGCCCGCGGTGGCCACGGAGCGCGCGATGGACTCGGTGACGCCGACCCCGGCGGCGAGCTGCTCGCGGTGCCGGGACACGATGAACAGCGAGTAGTCGATGCCGACGGCCAGGCCCAGCATCACGCCGAGCATCGGCGCGGCCGAGGAGACCTCGGTGAACGCGGTGGTCAGCAGCACGATCGTCATCGACACGCCGACGCCCACGAGCGCGGTGACCAGCGGCATCACCGCAGCGATCAGCGAGCGCAGCAACAGCAGCAGCACCAGCAGCGCGACGACCACGCCGACCGCCTCGGTGGCGCCCAGCGCGGGCATGTTGTTGGCGAAGATGTCGCCGCCGACGTGCACCGAGGCACCCGCGCCGAGCTGCTGCTCCAGGGCGTTGGCCTCGCTGAGCAGGTCGTTCTTCACCTGGTCCGGGACGTCCAGCGGCGGGAAGTCGAACTGCATGTTGATCAGACCGGTGCTGCGGTCCTCGGAGACCTGGTTGCCCACCAGCTCGTCCAGCGGGCTCATCACCGCTTGCACGCCGTCCCACGCCGAGACGCGGTCGATGAGCCCTTCGAAGGCCGCCCGGACCTGCGGCGAGTCCACCTGCTCGCCCTCGGGCACGGTGAACACCAGCTGCGCGCGCGAGCCCGTCATCTGCGGGAAGACGTTGTTGAGGTGGTCCAGCGCCTCCTGCGATTCGGCGCCGGGGATCTCGAGGCTGGTCTCCATGCCCTGCTGCAGGAAGAACGCGCCCCCGCCCAGCACGGCGAGCAGTGCGAGCCACCCGACCAGCACCCAGGTCCTGGCGCGGACCACGGCCCGCCCGAGTCGGTACAGCAAAGACGACAACCGGAACACTCCCGCAGCGAAGAACCGATACACGGCGCATGCGATACGCGATGCATGCGATACACGATGTATTCGATTCACACTGTATATTTCCCGAGATCCCCGGCGGCCACCTCGCGGGGGAAACTGTGAGGCGAAACACTGGGCAGGAGACTCAAGGTCATGACCGAGCAGCCGCAACGACGCGAGACCCGTCGCCGCGCGGAGACCCGTCGACGGTTGATCGCCGCTGCTCGGGACGTGTTCCTCGAGCACAGCATCCGAGACACGCCGGTGGAGCTGATCTGCGAGGCGGCCGGGTTCAGCCGCGGCGCCTTCTACTCCAACTTCGCGACGAAGGAGGACCTGTTCCTCGCCGTCTACGAGGAGGAGATGGCCGCCCGCATCGACCAGACCCGGGAGATCATCGAGAAGGCGATCGCGCCCACCGGCGAGGAGCGCTCGGTGCACGAGGCGATCGTCAAGATCGGTGCGGCGTGCGCGGAGTCGCTGGTCGCGGACAAGACCTGGTACCTGCTGCTGACGGAGTTCCGCGCGCACGCCCTGCGCAGCCCGGAACTGCGCATGCGAGCGGGGGAGTACCTGGTCCAGGTCACCGAAGCGGTGGCGGAGCTGATGCAGCACGCCCTCGACGAGATGGGCATGCGAGCGGAGGTGGACACCCGTGACGCGGTCCGAGCCCTGATCGCGATCTACGACGCGGAGCTGGAGCGAGCGGTCTTCAGCAACACCGACCCGAACATGGGCACCCTGTTCACGGAGATCTTCCCCCGAGTAGCAGCCGCCCTCATCGCCCCGCGGGAGAGCTGAGACGCCCCCGGGCAGCCCGGCGCGACTTCACCGGACAGCACGCCGGTGGACAGCAGGGCGGCGCTGCTGCTGATGACGAGTTTCGCCATGGGGCGGAGGCTCCAGGGCCGCGCTCGCAGAACGCACACAGGGCCGTCTCCGGTGGCGGGTGTGGAAAGCTCAGCTCGTGAAGTCAACTCCTGCAGTGCTTTCCGGCGTGGTGGTCGCCGGTGTCGTCGTGCTCGCCGCTTGCACCGGGCCCGAGCCCGCGCCGCCGCCACCGCCGCCGACGCCCACGACCAGCGAGGTCGCGGGGTGCCCGGAGTCCGGTGTGGCGATCACCGCTGGTCCGGTGGACGCCGCGATGGGGTTGCGGGCGATGGGCGTCGTCCTGACCAACTGCGGGACCGCGGACTACACCGCGAACGGGTTCCCGGTGGTCCGGGTGCTGGGCGCGGACCGGCAGCCGCTGGACGTCGTGGTCGGCAACGGGTCGGAGCCGGTCAGCTCGCCGGACAGCTACGACGTGCCGCCCGCGCCGGTCACGCTGCGGCCCGGCGACCAGGTGACCGCGCGGGTCCTGTGGCGCAACGACGTGACGGACTCGACCGCGCCCGCCGTCGACGGCAGCTACCTGGAGATCGCTCCCGCGGCGGGCGAACCGGCGCAGGTCGTCGAGCCGGACGGCGGGATCGATCTGGGCACCACCGGGCGGCTGGCGGTGAACGCCTGGGCCGTCCGCTCCTGATCCGCGCGGTACGCCTGAGATCTGCGCAGGTCAGCGAGGCCGTTCGGGGGAACTGTGGTGCGCGCCACGGGCGGCGTCGGGGGTGGGGGTTTCGCCGGGGGTGGATCACCCGAGACAATGCGCTGCCATGGCCAATGAGCGTGCAGAGCCCCCAGCCGGTCGGCCGGGCCCCGGACCGTCCGGGCCGCCGCCGGGGCGTCCGCAGGACGGATCGCCGCAGGGACCGGTGCCGCCGGGCCGGCCGCCGCAGGCGCCGCCCGGGCAGGTGCCGCCCGGACCGCCCCGCCAGGGACCGGTGCCACCGGAGGGGCAACCGCCGCAGGCCCAGGAGACGCGGAAGACGGGAACGGTCGGCCCAGCGGCCGCAGCCCCGGCAGGCCCACCGCCCGGTGCGGTCCCGCAGGCACCGGTGCCGCCCGGTGCGGCTCAGCCGGGTCCACCGCCTGGAGCTGGCCCGATGCCACCGGGCGGTCCCCGCCCTGGCGTCCCCGGTGCACCTCCGCCCGGCGCAGCTCCGCAAGGTCCACCTCCTGGTGCGCCCCAGCAGGGGCCTCCGCCCGGCGCTCCCCAAGGCCCGCCACCGGGCGCGGCTCCCCAAGGCCCGCCCGGCGTGGCTCCGCAGGCCCCGCCGCCCGGCGGGCGGCAACCGCCGCAGGGGCCGCCGCCGAACCAGTACCCGGCGACGCGGGTCCAGCAGCGCTTGGACGGGCTCGACGAGCCCGCCCCCTACCGAGAGTCCGGCACGCTGCGCGACCCGGACGCCGACCGCCGGGACCCGTACGCCGACGGCCGCCGCGACGAGGCGCGGTACCGCGACGCCTACGACGAGGGCTACCGGGACGCGTACTACGACCACTACGACCAGCGGCGCGACGACCGCTACCAGGACGACCACGACGACCGCTACCGGGACGAACCGCCCCGCGAGCGGCGTCGCGAGCGGGCGCCCCGGGAGGACCGCTACGACGACCGCGAGCCCCGGTTCAGCGGTCCCAGCGCGGACACCATCGGCCGCCTGATCGGCGTGTTCACCGGCCTGATCGCGCTGATCTTCCTGCTGCACATCATCTTCGTGGTCACCGGTGCCAACCAGGACAACGGCTTCGTGTCCTTCACCTACGGGACCGCGAAGTTCTTCGTGTTCGGCCTGGGCGACGTGTTCCAGCCCGGGGACGCGACGATCGGCGTGGTGCTCAACTACGGCCTCGCGGCGCTGATCTACCTGTTCGGCGGCCGCATCGTCGCCCGCGCGCTGAAGCGCTGATCGGCTGTGAGCACTCCGCGGCCGCGCGGAGTGCTCACAGCGGATGGCCGTAGCGGGCGAGCACTCGGGCGCGCAGGTCCGGGTCGTTGCGCGGCACCGGTTCCAGGAACACCTCGTCCAGCTCCGGGAACTCCTCGCGCAGCGTCCCGTCGATGCGCACCACCGCGCGCTCCAGCTCGGTGGAGTCCAGCGAGGCGGCGAAGTCCACCCGGGCGCAGCACAGCACCCGGTCGGTCCCGACGTTCATGGACAGCAGGTCCACCACGCTGTCCACCTCCGGCTGCTCGCCCAGCCTGCGGTGCACGGCCACCAGCAGCCTGCGGTCCGCCTGCTGCCCGATCAGCAGGGCGAGGTTGGTGCGGGCCATCGTGTAGGCGACCAGCGCGAGCAGGACGCCGATCGCGATCGAGGCCAGCCCGTCCCACGCGCTCGACCCGGTGAGGTCGTGCAGCCCGAGCCCGGCGAAGGCCAGCAGCAGACCGGCCAGCGCCGCGCTGTCCTCCAGCAGCACCGTCTTGACCGTCGGGTCGTCGGAGACCCGCAGGTGGTGCAGGATCGTGTCGCCGTTCTCGGCGGCCTCGGCCCGCACCTGGCGCATCGCGCGCAGCCAGGACACCGCCTCCATCGCGAAGGCCAGCGCGAGCACGAGGTAGCCGACCAGCGGCTGGGTCTGCTCCTGCGGCTCGCCGAACAGTGTCCGGAAGCCCTCGACCAGGGCGAACACCGCGCCGGAGACGAAGATGCTGATCGCCGCGATCAGCGACCAGAAGTACCGCTCTTTGCCGTAGCCGAAGGGGTGGCGGGCGTCGGCGGGCTTGCCGGAGCGCCGTAGCGCGGTCAGCAGGAACACCTCGGTGCAGGTGTCGGCCACCGAGTGACCGGCCTCGGCGAGCATCGCGGCCGACCCGGTGATCGCCCCGGCGACCGCCTTCATCGCCGCGATGGCGAGGTTGATGCCCAGCGCCACCAGCACCGTCAGCGTGCTCTCGCCACCCTTTTCCGCGTCAGCCATCGGCCACCCCTCGACGTCGCCTGAGATGGCGAACACGCTAGGCGGGGGCGGCATGATCCGCCCAGTGACTCTCTGTGCTATATGTCCCCCTTTCGGGGGGCGACGGTTGGTGCGCGATCCGGCATGGCACCCTTGGGAGGGCCGATCCTGCGCGGTTCGGCCGGCCGCGTACGCCCCGGCAGCGCCGGACAGGCGGGCCATGTCCAGGAGTGGCCCAAGATCAGGAGTGACTGAGTGGAAAGCTTCTTCTCCTTCATCCTCTACCCGGTGTCGGCGATCTTGTGGTTCTGGCACAAGATCTTCGGCGCCGTGCTCGGCGAGGACAACGGGTTCGCCTGGGCGCTCGCGGTGTTCTTCCTGGTCTTCACGCTGCGTGTGGTGCTGCTCAAGCCCGCCATCAGCCAGATGCGGGCCGGGCGCAAGATGGCGAAGTTCGCCCCGCACATCCAGAAGCTGCGCGAGAAGTACAAGAACGACCGCCAGCGCATGGCGCAGGAGATGCAGAAGCTGCAGTCCGAGCACGGGGTGAACCCGCTCGGCGGCTGCCTGCCCGCGCTGCTGCAGATCCCGGTCTTCCTGAGCCTGTTCCACGTGCTCCGCAACTTCCACCCGGGTGCGGAGAGCAACTTCATCTTCGACAAGGCCGGCGTCGACTCGTTCATCAACGCCGACATCTTCGGCGCGAAGCTGTCGAACTGGATCACCCAGCCCGAGGCGGAGCTGGCGCTGTTCGGCACCGACCGCACCTCGATGATGATCGTCGGCATCCCGCTGATGATCATCGCGTCGGTGGCCACCTTCTTCACCATGCGCCTGTCGGTGAAGAAGCAGACCGATGCGGCGATGGCCAACCCGCAGTCGGCGATGATGGCCAAGTTCATGATGTACGTCGCGCCGATCGGCGCGATCATCTCCGGTTGGTTCCTGCCGATCGCGGTCCTGCTGTACTGGCTGGCCAACAACGTCTGGACCCTGGGCCAGCAGCACTTCCTGACCAAGAAGATCGACCGCGAGCAGGAGCGGGAGAAGGCCAAGGAGATCGAGGCCAAGAAGTCCGCCCCGCGGCCGAAGCCGGGCCAGAAGCCGGTGCGCCAGGACGGCAAGAGCGCCGACGAGGAGTCCGCCTCCACCGCGACCGCCACCGCGACCTCCGGCAAGCCGAAGAACAACAACGGCCAGCGGCCGGGCGGTCGTCCGGGGACCAAGAAGAACCGGCCGGGCAAGCAGGCGGCCTCGGCCAAGAAGGGCAAGAAACGACGGTGACCCGGCGACGGACCGGCGTCGATCGCCCGGTCCCGTCGTCCGAACCGCAGTTTCAGTGAGGTTTTTCCAGCCTCGTTCTGCGTGGCGGTGCCGGTGGCGGAACCTCAGCGCCCGCCTGGACTCCGGGTGCCCAACTTTATGTATGCCAATACACGGCAGTTGGGCCGTCCTCGCCAGGCGAACGCTGAGAACCCGCGGCGGTGCGAGTTGCGAGGGTGGGTTATGCGCCTGCGGCGCATGCGACCCTCGCCGATCGGTGCCGGTCGCCCTTCGCGGCTGCGGTCCACGGGCAGGATGAAAAAGGCTCAGTTGAAACTGCGATTCCGGGTGCGTGAGTTCTGCAGTTTCAACTGAAACCGCGAATGTGCGAAGGGGCCGGTGGACGGATCCACCGGCCCCTCCTGCTGTCCCCGGATCAGGCCGGGGTGGCGATGACGATGCGGTTCTCGTCGTAACCCAGGTCGCCGCCGACGTAGCGGCCGCCGCAGGTCACCAGCACCAGGCGGTGCTCACCGCCCTGCCCGAACAGGTCGCGGGCCCGGGCGGGCAGGTCGTCCTTGTCCACCGTGATGACCTCGGACACCTGGTACCGCCACTCCTTGCCGCCGTCGTCGACGACGGTCACGGGCTGACCGGGTTCGGACCGCCAGAGCTCCTCGAACGGCCCGACCGAGCCCTTCCAGTTGACGTGCCCGGCCAGCACCGTCGCACCCTTCGGGGCGTCGAGCCCGGCACCCCACCAGGTCGCCTCGTCGACGCCGTCGGGCACCGGCAGCGTGCCGGACCGGTCGATCTCCTTGCGCACGAGCTCGGCCGTGCCGCCCTGCGGCAGCCGGACGGTGCCCGGCGGCTGACCGGCCGGGACGTGCACCGGCTGCGCGGGCAGTGCTTGCGGAGCCGCCGCGGCCGCTTCGCGCGGCGGCGCGGGCCGGTCCGCGGCGGTGCTGGTGGCGGGCGCGGTGAGCAGGTTCCAGGCGACCACGACGGCCACCGCGACCAGGGCGATCACCGCGACCGCCACCACGACGAACAGGGAACGGCGCCGAGCTGTCACTGCTTCCGCGCCCCGATCCGCCGGCGCAGCGCGAACCCGGCTCCGCCGATCACGGTCACCGCGGTCAGCCCGGCCAGGCCGAGCAGCCCGGCGGGCACGCCCTCCTCGGTCGGGTCACCGGCCGGGATGCGGATCGGCACGGTCGGCGTGTTCGGCTTGTTGACCAGGCTCAGCTCCAGCGTCTGCCCGGCCTCGACGGTGCCGGTCACCGACGGCGGGTTGGCCCCGTCGAAGGCCTCCTCGTAGCCGGGGGCGGGCTTGACCTCGGTGATCCTGACCTCCTGCGGGGTGCGCAGGTCGGGGACCTCGACGGTGCCGTCCGCGCCGGTCACGACCACGACGGGCTGGCCGTCCTCGCCGACCAGCGGGGTGCCGTCCTGGCGCACCGCTGGCGAGCCGTCCGCGGCGGTCACGCGCAGCGAGACGCCGGCGATGCCCGCCTGGCTCTCCGAGTCGGTCTTGCCGACCTTCACCACGCCCGGCGCGGTCACCGCGGTGGTCGCGGCCTCGACGGAGAGCTCCTGCTCGCCGCCGGTGGACACCACGCGCTGGGTGGTGTCGGGCTGGTTGACGGCCTGCCGCACGTACGGCCGGTCGGCCGGGGCGGACAGCTTGCCGGTGATCTTCGGGTTCGGCCCGGTCGGGGTCACCTTCAGCACCAGCGGGCTGCCGTCCTCCGGCGTGGTGACGGTGCCGTCCTCGGCGACGCCCTCGACCTCGGCGTCGGTGGGGGAGAGCTGCACCGGCACCCCGCCGATGCCCTGGCCGTCGGCGCGCTGCACGGTCAGGGTCCACTCGGCGGCCTGGCCGATGGTCTGCTCGCCCTCAGGGGCGGTCAGCTCGGCCTCCCACGGGCCGCGGTTCTTGCTGGCCTCCGCCTTGAGCGACTCCACGGCGTCCTTGGCGCCCTGGGGGAGCTTGGCGTAGTGGGCGTCGACGTCGTAGGCGATCCGCTTGAAGTCGTTGTCCGGGTCGAGGTCGGCCGCGCTGCGCGGCGCGGCGGTCCACGAGTGCAGCAGGTGCGCGAGCGCGGCGGCCTGGTCGGGCGACTGGGTGTTGCCGTAGCGCAGCAGCAGGTAGGAGATGTCGGCGGCGGTGTCGTCGGGGATCGCGGTGCCCCACTTGGTCTTGAGCTCGTCGCCCGGCTGGTACTCCTCGTCGCTGTCCGGTGCGGTCAGCGCGAACTGCACGCACCACACCTGCTGGCCGTTGACGAGGTAGGAGCCGAGCCAGTCGCGGTCCGGTTCCGGGTTGCCCCGGTACGGCTGCCCGGGCCGGGTCTCGTGGCCGACCGCTTCCTGCGGGTCGGCGCTGGCGGCACCGGGGAGGGCCAGCAGGCTCCCCCCGGCGAGCGCGGCGGTGCCCAGCACCGCCGCGGCCCACTTCTTGAACATGCGCATGCGAGCTCCAGTTCCGGTGGTGGAGGTGATGCGGCGTCGCGTGTTCGTTCTGCTGAACCCCGACCAGGAACCGCGCGAGCGCCCGACGCGATACTTCCGATCACGGAGCGTGGCAACAAGAGGTCATCCGGTTGACGTTGCCGATCACTCCGCGTCGAAGATCGCAGGCGCAAGGCACGCGATGGTCACCCGTTGAGCCGAGCGGAGTGGTGGCGCTCACGCGATTTCGGTGACCCGGTGCATTGGCGCGGAAAGGTTGGCGACGGGACGTGATCGTTATCGCGGAAAAATCGATACCGAGTAGTTTCCAGGGGCGGTGGGGACACCCCGGATCGGCGGGTAAAGTCGCTTTTACCGAACCGGGAACCGGTCAGCGCTGCCGAGCGTTGTTCCGAGTGACGGCGCAAGCACGCCCAGGAGGATGAGTTGCGCACAACGAGCAACCCCGCGTTCCGCAACCTGCCGACGACCGGCGGTTACGCGAACTTCAACTACGGCCAGGGGCAGCCCGCTTCGCCCTTCGGCGAGGCGACGGTCGCCCCGCCGCAGACCTCGCGTCCGATGACGATCGACGACGTGGTCACCAAGACCGCGATCACCCTCGGCCTGGCGGTGATCACCGGCACGCTGACCTACCTGGTCGGTCCGCCGGCCGTCGCGCTGGCGCTGCCCGCCGCGATCATCGGCCTGGTCATCTCGCTGGTCCTGATCTTCAAGAAGAAGGTCAGCCCCGGGCTGGTCATCGCCTACTCGGCCGTCGAGGGCGTGTTCCTCGGCGGCATCAGCTACCTGTTCGCCTCCCTGGTCCCGAACCTCGGCGCGGGCATCATCCTGCAGGCCATCGCGGGCACCATCGGTGTCTTCGCGGCCATGCTGGTGGTCTACAAGACGGGCGCGATCCGCGTCACCCCGAAGCTGACCAAGTGGATCATCGGTGCGGCTGCCGGTGTGGCGGTCCTGATGCTGGTGAACCTGATCGCCAGCTTCTTCACCGCGGGCGGCCTCGGGCTGCGCGACGGCGGTCCGATCGCCATCATCTTCAGCCTGGTCTGCATCGGCATCGCGGCGTTCAGCTTCCTGCTCGACTTCGACGCCGCTGACCAGGCGATCAAGGGCGGGGTGGACGCCAAGTTCTCCTGGTACATCGCCTTCGGCCTGATGACCACCCTGGTCTGGCTCTACCTGGAGATCCTCCGCCTGCTGTACTACTTCAACCGCGAGTGACCCCCAGCAGAACGACGAACGGGGCCCTGCCGCCCATCGTGGACGGCAGGGCCCCGTTGCGTTGAACGGCGAAGAGTTCCCGCAGGTCAGCTGAGGCGCTCGAGGACCATGGCCATGCCCTGGCCGCCGCCGACGCACATCGTCTCCAGGCCGAACTGCTTGTCGTGCCACTGGAGGGAGTTGATCAGCGTCGTGGTGATGCGGGCGCCGGTCATGCCGAACGGGTGGCCGACCGCGATCGCGCCGCCGTTGACGTTCAGCTTCTCCAGCGGGATGCCCAGGTCCTGGTAGGACGGGATCACCTGGGCGGCGAACGCCTCGTTGATCTCCACCAGGTCGATGTCGCCGATGCTCATGCCCGCGCGCTTGAGCGCCTGCTTCGACGCCTCGACCGGGCCGAGGCCCATGATCTCCGGCGACAGGCCGGACACGCCGGTGGACACGATCCGCGCCAGCGGCGTCAGACCCAGCTGCTTGGCCTTGGTGTCGCTCATGATCACCAGGGCGGCGGCGCCGTCGTTGAGCGGGCAGCAGTTGCCCGCGGTGATCCGGCCGTCCGGGCGGAACACCGGCTTGAGCCCGGACACGCCCTCCTTGGTCACGCCCGCGCGCGGGCCGTCGTCGGCGTCGACGACCTTGCCGTCCGGGGTGGTGACAGGGGTGATCTCGCGGGCCCAGAAGCCGTTGGCGATGGCCTTCTCCGCCAGGTTCTGCGAGCGGACCCCGAAGTCGTCCATCTCGTCGCGGCTGATGCCCTTGACCCGCGCCAGGTTCTCCGCGGTCTGGCCCATCGGGATGTAGACGTCCGGCACCAGGTCCAGGGTGCGCGGGTCGGTCCAGGAGTCCGCGCCCTGCTCGGCGACCTGCTGGGTGCGCGCCTGGGCGTCGGCGAACAGCGGGTTCTTGGTGTCCTCGAGCGAGTCGGAGTTGCCCTTGGCGAACCGGGAGACCATCTCCACGCCGGCGCTGATGAACACGTCGCCCTCGCCGGCCTTGATCGCGTGCAGCGCCATCCGGGTGGTCTGCAGGCTCGACGAGCAGTAGCGGGTGATGGTGGTGCCGGGCAGCTGGTCGTAGCCGAGCAGCACCGCGACCGCGCGCGCCATGTTGTAGCCCTGCTCGCCGCCGGGCAGGCCGCAGCCGAGCATCAGGTCGTCGATCTCGGCCGGGTCGAGCTCGGGCACCTTGTCCAGCGCGGCGCGGATGATCTGGGCGGTGAGGTCGTCCGGGCGGAGGTCCTTCAGCGACCCCTTGCCGGCCCGGCCGATGGGGGATCGCGCGGTGGCGACGATGACTGCTTCGGGCATGGGAACTCCTTCGTTCGCGGTCGTGGGCGCGCGAAGCGGCGATCCGCCGCGCACGGCCCGCGCGACTTGACCTACTGGTCGGTCACTTTAGAGCCGGTGACCCCATCTTGGCGGTGACGGCAGTCACCGGACAAGGGTGAAACCGACCAGTTGGTACGTCGTCCGGAAGTCGTGAGCGCGTAACGGTGTTCGAACACTGTTACGCGCTCACGACCGTCGGATCAGCGGGAGCGGTGGTGCAGACGGCGGTTCAGCCCGGCGACGATGCGGCTGGTCGGGCGGCGCGCCTCGGCCGCCTCGGACCGGGTCGGCGCGGTCGGCAGCGGACCGCCCTCCCACTCGCCGATCGCCGCGCACATCGCGGGCAGCAGGATCGCCGTCGCCGCCTCGTACCCGGCCGCCGACGGGTGGAACCGGTCCGGGCTGAAGAACTCGCTCGGCCGGGCCAGGAACTCCGGCGACAGCAGGTCGGCCAGCGGCACGGCGTGCCCACCGGCGGACTCCACCACCCGCCGCTGCGCGCGCCCGAGCGCCAGGCTCCAGTGCCGCGCGATCGACCGCAGCGGCTGCGGGATCGGCCGGATCGCACCCAGGTCCGGGCAGGTGCCGACGACCACCGCCACGTCGGCCTCGACCAGCCGCCGCACCGCATCGCCGAGCAGGTCGGCGCACGCCGAGACCGGCAGCTTCGAGGTGACGTCGTTGGCCCCGACGATGATCAGCGCCAGCCGCGGCGGCCGCACCAGCGCGGCGTCGACCTGCGCCGCCAGCTCCTGCGAGGTGGTGCCGACGATGGCGCGGGTGGTCAGCGCGACCGGGCGGTCCAGCTCCTCGGCGAGCCCGCGCGCCATCCGCACCCCGGGCAGCTCGGCCGGGAAGTCCACGCCCAGCCCGGCCGCGGCGGAATCGCCGAGCACCGCGAACTCCAGCGGCTCGACCCCGTCCGGCAGCTCCCGCCGCGGCACCGGCCCGGTGCCGTCGGGCAGGTGGACGCCGTCGGCGCGCAGCGGCTCGCTGGCCGGTGGGCCGATCACCCGCCGCGCGTACTTGGACTGCCCGTTGAGCAGCCCGTACGCGGCGCCGGAGAGCCCGCCCGCGGTGCCCGCCGCCAGCAGGGCGAGCCGGAGTGCCTTCGCTGCGATCATGCGGCCCTCCTGAACCGGTCCGGACCGCCCGAGATCACCGGGCGGCCGCGTCGAACGGGATGGGTCATGGTCGCCCCGCGCCGCCCCGCCCGCGAGGCGAGCGCTCCCGTCATCGGCAAGACGTCGGAGAACGTGAATTCGTTCCCCCAACGGTGTGTCGCGCGCGAGGTCCGCGGAGTTTCACCCGCTCCGGTGATCGTGATCGCAGCGCCGTTGGAAAGCCTCGGTGAGTTGGCCGGTGACCAGCAGATTAGGCTCGACGGAGCACAGCAGTCTGGGAAGGATCGAGGACCTGACGTGGACTACGTCGAGCACGTCACCGACCTGGTGGGCAACACCCCCCTGGTGCGGTTGAACGCGGTGGCAACCGGCAAGGCCCCGGTGCTTGCCAAGGTCGAATACCTCAACCCCGGTGGCAGCGTGAAGGACCGCATCGCGCTGCGCATGATCGAGGCCGCCGAGGAATCCGGCGAGCTGCGACCCGGCGGGACCATCGTGGAGCCGACCTCCGGCAACACCGGCGTCGGCCTGGCCATGGTCGCCCAGCGCAAGGGGTACCGCTGCGTCTTCGTCTGCCCGGACAAGGTCAGCGAGGACAAGCGCAACGTCCTCAAGGCCTACGGCGCGGAGGTCGTGGTCTGCCCGACCGCGGTCCCCCCGGAGCACCCGGACTCCTACTACAGCGTCTCCGACCGCCTGGTCGAGGAGATCGAGGGCGCCTGGAAGCCGGACCAGTACTCCAACCCGGCCAACCCGGAGTCCCACGTGCACTCCACCGGCCCGGAGATCTGGGCGCAGACCGAGGGCAAGGTGACGCACTTCGTCGCCGGCATCGGCACCGGCGGCACCATCTCCGGCACCGGGCAGTACCTGAAGAAGGTCTCCGACGGGCGGGTGCGGATCATCGGCGCCGACCCGGAGGGCTCGGTCTACTCCGGCGGCAACGGTCGGCCGTACCTGGTGGAGGGCGTCGGCGAGGACTTCTGGCCGACCACCTACGACCGGGAGATCTGCGACGAGATCGTCGCGGTCTCCGACGCCGACTCGTTCGAGATGACCCGGCGGCTGGCCCGCGAGGAGGCGCTGCTGGTCGGCGGTTCCTGCGGGATGGCGGTCGCGGCGGCGCTGCGGATCGCGGAGACCGCGGACCCGGACGACGTGATCGTGGTGCTGCTGCCCGACGGCGGCCGCGGCTACCTGACCAAGGTGTTCAACGACTCCTGGATGGCCTCCTACGGCTTCCTGTCGCCGGACCACGCCGGTGGTTCGGTCGGCGACGTGCTGCGCCGCAAGGACGGCACCATCCCGGACCTGGTCCACGTTCACCCGAACGAGACCGTCGCGGAGGCGGTGGCGATCATGCGCGAGTTCGGCGTGTCGCAGATGCCGGTGGTGCGCGCGGAGCCGCCGATCATGGCCGCCGAGGTGGCGGGCGCGGTCAACGAGCGCGACCTGCTGGACGCGCTGTTCGCCGGTCGCGCGAACCTCGCCGACCGGGTCGAGGCGCACATGTCCCCGCCGCTGCCGACCATCGGCGCGGGCGAGGAGGTCAGCGCCGCGATGACCGCGCTGGCCGGGGCCGACGGGGCGATGGTGCTGATCGACGGCAAGCCCGCCGGGGTGGTCACCCGACAAGATGTGCTTGGATTCATCGCCGGTCGATGACGACTTGTTACGGAATGGCACTACGCTGCCCGTCCATCAGATAGCGTGTGTCGTCGAATGCCCAGGCTTTCGCATTACGCCCCGAGGGAGTAGGACAACCCGATGAGCTCTCCGCAGCCGCCGGACGGCGGTCAGCAGGGTTCGGACCCCATCTCGAACCGGATGGACCCGCAGGACCCCAACCAGGCTGGCAGCGACGCGACTCAGGTCGTGAAGCCCGTGCAGTCGCAGGGACAGCCGCAGCAGCCGCCGTCCGACTCGACGCAGGTCGTACCGCCGTCGATGCAGCCCCCGCAGCCGATGTACCAGCAGCCCGGCCTGAGCGGCCAGAGCGGCGCTGAGGCGACTGCGATGGTGCCGCCGTCGGCGCAGCCCCCGCAGCCGATGTACCAGCAGCCCGGCACCCAGAGCCAGCCGGGCGGCTTCCCGGCCCAGCCGCAGCAGCCCGGCACCCCCAGCGGCGGCTTCCCGGCCCCGCAGGCCCAGCCGGGCTTCGGCGCCCAGCCGCCCCAGGCTGCCTACGGCCAGGTGGCCCCCCAGGGCCCGGGCAACCCGGGTCTGGCCAAGACCGTCGCCATCCTCGGCATCGTCTTCGGTTCGCTGGGCATCCTGTTCGGCATCATCGGCATCCTCGGTCTGGCTGCTGCGTCGAGCCTGGCCTCGCAGTACGACGTCGAGGTCCCGTCGATGGGCCTGGCGTACGTGATGGTGATCGTCAGCATCATCGCCGCCATCGCGTACCTCGTCGGCGGCATCCTGCTGCTGAAGCGCAAGCCGATCGGCCCGCTGCTGGTCGGCGGTGCTGCGGCCGTCGGTGCTCTGTCGAGCCTGATCGGGATCATCATGTACCCGGCTGGCTTCCAGGGTTACTTCGGTCTGCTCTTCGGCATCGCCCTCGCGGTGCTGGCGTTCCTGCCGGGCACCCGCGACTGGGCCGCTGCCGGTGCGCAGGCCCCGGTTGCCGGTGGCTTCGGCGCGCCGCAGGGCTTCGGCCAGCCGGGCCAGTCGCCGTACGGCCAGCAGCCGCAGCAGTTCGGCCAGCCCGGCCAGCCGGGTCAGCCCGGCGGCTACCCGCCGCCCGGTGGCCAGCAGCCGCCGCAGTGGTGACACGTTGAGCTCGAGCGGAGCGGCCCTCGACCAGCCCGGTCGGGGGCCGCTCCGCGTTCCGGGGCCGAGTCGGCGAACCGGTCGGTTGGTCGTACGCTGCTCCACATGAGTGATGGCTTTGCTACCCGCGCGATCCACGCGGGGCAGGAGGCGGATCCGACGACCGGTTCGGTGATCGTGCCGATCCACGCCACGTCGACCTACGCCCAGGACGGGGTGGGCGGCATGCGCGGGGGGTACGAGTACTCGCGCACCGGCAACCCGACCCGCACCGCGCTGGAGCAGTGCCTGGCGGAGCTGGAGGGCGGCCGCCACGGGCGGGCGTTCGCCTCGGGCATGGCCGCCACCGACGCGGTGCTGCGGGCGACGCTGCGGCCGGGCGACCACCTGGTCATCCCGGACGACGCCTACGGCGGCACGTTCCGGCTGATCGACAAGGTGCTCACCGGGTGGGGCGTGGAGTACACCCCGGCTCCGGTGTCCGATGTGGACGCGGTGCGGGCGGCGATCCAGCCGAACACCAAGGTGATCTGGGTCGAGACGCCCACCAACCCGCTGCTCAACATCGCCGACATCGCCGCGCTGGCGCAGGTCTCCCGCGGGGCGGGCACGAAGCTGGTGGTGGACAACACCTTCGCCTCGCCGTTCCTGCAGCAGCCGCTGGAGCTCGGCGCGAACGTCGTGGTGCACTCGACGACCAAGTACCTGGGCGGCCACTCGGACGTCGTCGGCGGTGCCGTGATCACCTCCGACGACGAGCTGGCCGAGCAGATCGCGTTCCTGCAGAACGGCGCGGGCGCGGTCCCGGGCCCGTTCGACGCGTTCCTCACGCTGCGCGGCGCCAAGACCCTCGCGATCCGCATGGAGCGGCACAGCGCCAACGCCGAGCGGATCGCCGCCGCGCTGGCCGGTCACCCGAAGGTCGCGAAGGTCCTCTACCCGGGTCTGCCGGAGCACCCCGGCCACGAGGTCGCGGTGAAGCAGATGCGGCACTTCGGCGGCATGATCTCGTTCCTGCACGCCGACGGCGAGGAGGCCGCGCTGCAGGTCTGCGCGCGCACCCGGCTGTTCACGCTGGCCGAGTCGCTGGGCGGGGTGGAGTCCCTGATCGAGCACCCGGGCCGCATGACGCACGCCAGCACGGCGGGCTCGATGCTCCAGGTCCCGGCCGAGCTGGTCCGCCTCTCGGTGGGCATCGAGGAGGCCGACGACCTGGTCGAGGACATCCTCCAGGCCCTGGGTTGACAGTGCCGCCTCTCCGCGATTCACAGTGGTGGTTGCGTTTGGGGGGTGAGGTCGCGGTTTCCGGGTTTCTTGTGGCTGGGTTGCGTCACGGTCCCCTGAGGTGCGGTTGGGTGGGGCTCGGGACTTTGTCCGGCAAGGTCGTCCTGGGTGTGCAGAACTTGCGCAATTTCAATGGAAATCGGACGTCCGATTTCCATTGAGCCTTTTTCATCCTGCCCGTGGACCGCACCTGCGAAGGGCGACCGGCACCGATCGGCGAGGGGCGCACGCGCCGCAGGCGCATAACCCACCCTCGCAGCTCGCACCGCCGCGGGTTCTCAGCGTTCGCCTGGCGAGGACGGCCCTGACGCCGTGTATCGGTCATACATCAGTCAGGGCACCCGCAGTCCAGGCGGGCGCTGAGGTTCCGCCACCGGCACCGCCACGCAGAACGAGGTTGGAAAAACCTCATTGAAATTGCGTCCACCCGGGCGGAGCTAGCGAAGCGCACTGCTGCGGAGGTTGATCCCTGCCGGGATCGGTGATCTCACCGCGCTTGGGCGGGGTCGCTGCTGCCCAGGCCCTCGGCCGGGGGACGCGGGGTGACCGGGAGGTCGTCGGGCTGCAGGCAGCCGCCGATCAGCTCGACCACGTCGTCCCGGACCAGGTAGGAGCCGGGGTTCTCGCACCCGGACTGCAGCACCGCGAAGACCGCCGCGCCGGACAGCGCGGCCGCCGTGACCACGCCCGTGACCAGCGGGAGGGCGCGGTTCGACGTCAGCTTCGACATGCTCCCTCCCCATGATCTGGGCGGCGGCCCCGGTGCGCGGTGCCCACCGCCGGAAGTGCTCGGCGGTCGCGCGCGTCGCCCCCTCCGCGACCAGCCGCTCCTTCGAGGGTACCCAACGTGTTGCTCGAGTGACCCCCGGTTCGCGGTGGCACGATTGGCGCATGCGGCTGGTCGACCTGGACCGGATCCGGGCCGCGGACGCGGAGCTCGCCGGGATCGCGCGGCGGACCCCGCTCGAGCACTCCCGCGTGCTGGGCGCGCACTGCGCGGGCGATGTCTACCTGAAGTGCGAGAACCTCCAGCGCACGGGCTCGTTCAAGCTCCGCGGCGCTTACGTGCGGCTGCGGGCGCTCGACGAGGCTCAGCGCGCGGCCGGTGTCGTCGCGGCCAGCGCCGGGAACCACGCGCAGGGCGTCGCGCTGGCCGCGTCGCTGCTCGGCATCCACGCGACGGTGTTCATGCCGGAGCAGGTTCCGCTGCCGAAGCTGGCGGCCACCAAGGCCTACGGCGCCGACGTCCGGCTGCGCGGCGCGGTGCTCGAGGAGACCCTGGCAGCGGCCCGCGAGCACGCTCGCGACACCGGTGCGGAGTTCATCCACCCCTACGACCACCCGGACATCGTCGCCGGTCAGGGCACGGTCGGCCTGGAGATCCTGGAGCAGCTGCCGGAGGTCCGCAGCATCGTCGTGCCCACCGGCGGCGGTGGCCTGGTCGCTGGCGTGGCCGCCGCGGTGAAGGCCGAGCACCCGCAGGTCAAGGTGCTGGCGGTGCAGGCGGAGCAGGCCGCGGCCTGGCCGGTCTCGCTGGCGGCGGGCAAGCCGGTGCGGCTGGCCGAGACCCAGACGGTGGCCGACGGCATCGCCGTCGCCGAGCCCGGTCCGGTGCCGTTCGCGCACGTCGCGGAGCTGGTCGACGGGGTGTTCACGGTCAGCGAGGAGGCCTTGTCGCGGGCGCTGCTGCTGTGCCTGGAGCGGGCGAAGCTGGTGGTCGAGCCCGCGGGTGCGGCGGCGGTCGCGGCGCTGCTGGAGCACCCGGAGCAGGTCGTCGCCCCGGCGGTTGCGGTGCTGTCCGGCGGCAACATCGACCCGCTGCTGCTGCTCCAGCTGATCCAGCACGGCATGACCGCGGCGGGCCGCTACCTGTCGCTGCGCATCCGGCTGCCGGACCGGCCGGGCTCCCTGGCGGGTCTGCTGGCCAAGCTCGGCGAGCTGACCGCCAACGTCCTGGACATCGAGCACTCGCGGATCTCCGGCGCGCTGGCCCTCGGCGAGGTGGAGGTGGAGATCTCTCTGGAGACCCGGGGCCCGGAGCACCGCGAACGCGTGGTCCGCGAACTCCGGGCCGCCGGTTTCACCGTCCTCGCCGACCGCTGATCGGGGATCAGAGGTTTCCGCGGCGTTCCTGCTCCCGCTCGATGGCTTCGAAGAGGGCTTTGAAGTTGCCCTTGCCGAAGCCCAGGGAGCCGTGGCGCTCGATCAGCTCGTAGAACATCGTCGGGCGGTCGCCGATCGGTTTGCTGAAGATCTGCAGGAGGTAGCCGTCCTCGTCGCGGTCGACCAGGATGCCGTGCTCCTTCAGCGTCTCGATCGGCACCCGCACCTCGCCGATGCGCGCCCGCAGCTCCGGGTCGTCGTAGTAGGAGTCCGGCGCTCCCAGGAACTCCACCCCGGCGGCCCGCATCGCGGTGACCGTCCTGATGATGTCGCCGGTGGCCAGCGCGATGTGCTGGCAGCCGGGACCCCGGTAGAACTCCAGGTACTCGTCGATCTGCGACTTGCGCTTGCCCACCGCTGGCTCGTTGAGCGGGAACTTCACCCGGTGGTTGCCGTTGGCGACCACCTTGCTCATCAGCGCCGAGTAGTCGGTGGCGATGTCGTCGCCGATGAACTCGGCCAGGTTCACGAAGCCCATCACCCGGTTGTAGAACTCCACCCACCGGTCCATCTGGCCGAGCTCGACGTTGCCCACGCAGTGGTCGACGGCCTGGAACAGCCGCTTGGGCGCGTCCGCGGGCTTGACGTAGCTGCCCCGCTGCGCGACGTACCCGGGCAGGTAGGGGCCGGTGTAGCGGCTGCGGTCGAGCAGCGTGTGCCGGGTTTCGCCGTAGGTGGCGATCGCCGCGGTGCGGACCGTGCCGTGCTCGTCGGACACGTCGTGCGGCTCGTCCAGCACGGTCGCCCCCTGCGCCCGCGCGTGCGCCACGCACTTGTCGACGTCGAGCACGTCCAGGGCGAGGTCGACCACGCCGTCGCCGTGCCGCCGGTGGTGGTCGGCCAGCGGGCTGTCCGGGTCGACGGCGCCCTTGAGCACGAAGCGCGCCGAGCCGGACTTGAGCACGAACGCCTTGTGGTCGCGGTTGCCGTTCTCCGGGCCGGAGTAGGCGACCAGTTCCATGCCGAACGCCACCTGGTAGAACAGCGCGCTCTGGGTGGCGTTGCCGACGACGAACACCACGGCGTCGAGCGCCCGGACCGGGAACGGGTCCTTGGTGTCGTCGTGCTCGACGAGCCCGACGAGCCGCCGCATCTGGTCGAAGGTCACGTCGTCGAGCTGCTCGGGCTGATTCCTCTGGTTCACGGTGCCGGTCACGATGTCCCCCCCGCGGTTGGCTCCGGTGCTGATGAGCTCAGCGTGCGCGGGCCGGTCACCCTGGGCAACAGCGGTTGATTTATCTGGGCAATCTGTTCAGCATTCGATCGGATCCGCTGGATGGATCGGTCAACCCGAGCAGAGGATGAGACGTGGCTGCGAACGCCGAGGCCCTGGACGCGCTGGACGCGCGCCTGCTGCTGTTGCTGTCCGACGAGCCCCGCCTGGGCGTGCTGGAGTGCTCACGCAGGCTGGGCGTGGCGCGCGGCACCGTGCAGGCCCGGATGGACCGGCTGGTGCAGCGCGGCGTCCTGCTGGGGTTCCCGCCGGAGCTGGACCTGGCGGCGATGGGCTACGGCCTGACGGCCTTCGCGGTCCTGGAGATCGCCCAGGGCCACCGGGCGCTGGTGGCCGAGCAGCTGGCCGCGATCGACGAGGTGTGCGAGGTGCACGCGACGACCGGCCAGGGCGACCTGTTCGTCCGCATGGTGGCCCGCTCCAACGCGGACCTGCAGCGGGTGATCGACGAGATCGTCGGCGTCACCGGGGTCCGCCGCACCTCGACGTCCATCGCCCTGTCCACCCCGGTGGCCCCCAGAGTCCGCCCCCTCCTGGAACGCCTGGCGAAAACAGCGGAATAGAAAGCACCGCGGGCGCCCAACAGAGCGCCCGCGGTGCGGAGGCCTTTTCGTGCTCAGCCGGCGCGGCTGCTTCTGATCAGCCGGTGAAGGGCTCGGCCTTGACCAGGGTGACCTTCATCGTGCCGCCGTTGGGCAGCTCGTACTCGCGGGTCTCGCCCTCCTTGGCGTCCAGGAGCGCCTGGCCCAGCGGCGAGCTCGGGGAGTAGACCTCCAGCTCGCCGTGCGCACCCTCCTCGCGGGTGGCCAGCAGGAACTTCTCGGTCTCGTCCTCGCCGTCGTAGCGGACGGTCAGCACCGAACCGGGGCGGGCCACACCGGACTCGGTGGGCACGTCGCCGACCTTGGCGGTGCGCAGCAGCTCCTGCAGCTGGCGGATGCGGGCCTCGATCTGGCCCTGCTCCTCGCGGGCAGCGTGGTAACCGCCGTTCTCCCGGAGGTCGCCCTCCTCGCGGGCCTCGTTGATCTTCGCGGCGATCACCGGGCGGTTGGCCACGAGCTCGTCCAGCTCACCCTTGAGCCGGTCGTAAGCATCCTGGGTCAGCCAGGTCACCTGGGTCTCGCTCACGGTCACCACTCCTCGTCGACTGCGTCCCGCGACTCCCCGCGGGCCAATTGCATTTCCGCGCTCATTTCTCGGCTGATGGCCAAGTAACGGAAAAACACGGCCCGCGCGGGGCCGTGCTGTGCTCGACGATAGCACGAACCTACACGCCGAGGGGCTGCATTTTCCCAGCGCCCGGCGTGGAACGCCTGTCTTCACCCGGTTGGCCGCGTGTGGGTGGACAAATATTCAGGAACGTTGTAAGTGCAGCCGTACACCTCCCCGGTGGCCGGTTGGGGGGACGTGCGCAACACAGTCTCCTGCCTGGTCACACCATCCGCAGGCTGGATGAGGACTTCCTTGCGGCCGATCTCCTCGCCGGACTTGGCCCGGGAGCGCACCACGCACACGGCGGGGCGCTGCGGTTCGTCGCGCTCGACCTCGACCACGATGCGCACGGAGCTGTCGTCGATGATCTCGAAGGCGACCTGCTTGCCCTCGATGGGAGCGCTGCCGAGGTTCCGGTAGCCGATGATCGACACGCCCACCAGGGCGACGAGCACGACCGCGTAGAGCAACCAGCGGCGGCCCGGCCGCGGTCGCGTCGCCTTCGCGCGCGACCCGTACCGGTCCTGCGGGATCTGCGGGTGCGTCACCGGCTCGGGAAGCCTTTCGCCTGCGGTCTTGCCGCCCCCGCTGGCGGGGGCTGGCGCTCGGTCCATCGGACCCACCGGGAACAATGGGGCCCGACATCCACGTTAAGTATCCCTGGGGTGTCCTGCGGCCTGTCAGCGGGGCCGTGTTCAGGAGAGATGCTGCATAGCAGGAGGGGACTACCGGGCGATGGCGGACAAGCTGCGGCTGATGACGGTGCACGCGCACCCGGATGACGAGTCCAGCAAGGGTGCCGCGACCACTGCGCGCTACGTGGCCGACGGGCACGAGGTGATGGTGGTCACCTGCACGGGGGGTGAAGCGGGCAGCATCCTCAACCCGGCCATGGACCGGCCCGAGGTCGTCGAGAACCTCTCGGAGATCCGCCGCGAGGAGATGGCGAAGGCGGCCGAGATCCTCGGCGTGCAGCACCGCTGGCTGGGCTTCGTGGACTCCGGCCTGCCGGAGGGCGACCCGCCCCCGCCGCTGCCGGAGGGCGTGTTCGCCACCACCCCGCTGGAGGTGTCCACCCGCGAGCTGGTCAAGGTGATCCGGGAGTTCCGCCCGCACGTGGTGATCACCTACGACGAGAACGGCGGCTACCCGCACCCGGACCACATCCGGTGCCACGAGATCTCGGTGGCGGCCTTCGACGCGGCCGGTGACCCCGACCTGTACCAGGACGCCGGGGAGCCCTGGCAGCCGCTGAAGCTGTACTATTCGCACGGCTTCTCCCGGAAGCGCATGCACCTGTTCCACGAGGCGCTGCTGGCGCGGGGCATGGAGTCGCCCTACGGCGAGTGGCTGGCGAAGTGGGACTCCTCGCGCCCGGACCCCGACGACCGGGTCACCACGCGGGTCGAGTGCGCCGAGTACTTCCCGCAGCGCGATGACGCGTTGCGCGCCCACGCCACCCAGATCGACCCGAACAGCCGGTGGTTCGCGGTGCCGCTGGACGTCCAGCAGGAGCTGTGGCCGACCGAGGACTACGAGCTGGTCCGGTCCCTGGTCGACACCACGTTGCCGGAGGACGACCTGTTCTCCGGCGTGCAGGAGAAGGTGTGCGCATGACTGCCCTGGAAACCGCGGCCCACGTGCTCGCGCAGGCCCCGGCACCGCCGAACGACCCGGGCGGGCAGGGCGAGGACTTCGGCAAGTCCTCCCCGGTCGGCCTGGTGCTGCTGATCCTGTTCGCGGTGGCGGTGGTGTTCCTGATCCGCTCGATGACCAAGCACCTGCGCAAGCTGCCGGTGGTCTTCGACGAGGAGAAGGCCGCCGCAGCGGCCCCGGCGAAGGTGAAGCGCGCCGAAGCGGCCCGCGAAGCGGAGGCCGCGAAGGCGGAAGCCGAAGCGAACGAGAAGGAGGAGCCGAAGCCCGACAAGGGCGAAGGCTCGTAGCCGACAGGAGGAGCGGGGCCGTCCTGGATTTCCGGGCGGCCCCGCTTCCGTTTTCAGCGATGGGTCTCCGGAATCCTTCAGCCGTCGTCGGCCGGTGTCCGCTCGTGGCCGAGCTGGCTGAAGCGGGGACCCTGCCAGGACTCGTCGATGCGGGTGACGAGGGCTCGGGTCTTGGCGGGCAGGTCGTCCGGCAGCCCGTGTTCGAGGAGCTCGAAGTAGCTGGGCAGGTCGTCGTCCAGCACGGGCAGGTTGATCGTGCCCCACAGCCCGCGGTGCAGGCAGTGCCCGGCTTCGTCCGGGAGCCTTTCCGCCGCCGGGGTGGAGACCAGCGACTCGCGCGGATCGGTGAGCCGCAGCTCGATCCGGCCGCGGGTGAGTTCACGCAGTTCGCGCGGCAGGTCGTCCCAGCGGTTGGCGGTGACGACCAGGTGGATGCCGTGCTCCGGTCCGCGCCGGGCCAGGCGCAGCACGCGGTCGGCGAGGCCGGGGTGCTGGTGCACTTCCGGCCATTCGTCGACGACCAGGAAGTGATCGGTGGCCTCTTCGCCGAGATCGGCTTCGGCGCGCCTGCGGCGGAAGTCGGCGGTGGAGTCGATCTCCTCCGAGGCGAAGCACCGGATCCTCCGGTCCAAAGTGGATTCGAGGTGCGCCAGGACCTGGTCGACCTGCTCGCGGTCGAAGCTGGGCGCGACGGCTCTGCTGTGCGGGAGGTTCCGCAGCGGCAGCAGGCCGTTGCCGCCGAAAGCCAGGCAGTGGAAGCGGACTTCGGTCGGGGTGCTGGTCAGGGCCAGCGCCATCAGCGTGGTCAGCACCGCGGTCGTCTTGCCGCTGCCGGGGCGCCCGACGATCGCGAGCCTGCTTTCGGCGCCGGTGAAGTCCAGGCGCAGTGGGTCCTGCCGGTGTTCACGCGGGTTGTCGACAGTTCCGATGGTGACGGCAGGCGGCGATGCGGTCTCGGCGCCGAAGCCGCGGTCCTCGCTGGTGGTCAGCCGGGGCAGCGGGGCGTCCACGCCGGACGGCTGTTCTTGCCCGGGTGGTGGCAGAACGAGCTGCCGAGCCGGTCGCGCTTGGTTTCGCACCCGGTCCGCGAACAGCTTGTAGGCCGGGACGGGGTAGTCGGGGGAACTCGACGGGTGCGGCAGATCCGCACGGGCGGTGCGGAACGGTTGCGCCCCCAGGTAGCCGTGGCCGAGGGGTAGCTGCGCCGCTCGGTCGTTTCCCAGCAGCGCCTGGGAAGTGCGCTTGGACAAGAACTTCAGCACTACCTGCTCGAACATGCCGATGAGGTGATCGGGCAGTTTCGAGGTGTAAGAGCTGAAGAGCAGTCTGATCCCCAGATCGCCCGCAGACATCAGCCTTCTCAGCGTCTGGTCGAAGCCGGGAGCTGCTTCGAGGAAGTGGGAGAGGCGGTTGATCGCCACCACCAGCATCGGCATCGGATCGAGCTGGGTCTGCGGCTGGATCATCTGGTAGTCGGTGAACTTCTGCGTGGACAGCGCGGAGAGGAGGCTGGCTCGCCTCTCCAGCTCGCCTTCCAGCGCGGTGGTGATCCGGTGTTCGTCGGAGGCGTTCGCGCCGATCGCCTGGATCGCTGCGGCGTGCGGAAGGTCGCCGATCGAGTTCCAGGTCGGGTCGCTGTAGCTGTCGCCCACGCAAATAAAGTTGATCTCCGCCGGGGAGTGCGTTGCGGCCATCCCGAACAGGATGCTGTGCAGGAGCTGGGAACTGCCCTGCTCGGCGCCGCTGAAGATGCCGACCGCGGTCTTGGACCCGAGCAGGTCGAGCAGCAGCGGCTGCTGGTTCTCGTCCAAGCCGATGGGAACTCGGTAGCGCTGGTCGACATCCCGCGGCTGCCAGATCTTGCTCAGGTCGAACCGGAGCGGATCGCCGATGCCAGCGAGGGCGAACATGTCGATCGGCTCTTCGGGCTTCGGCTCGGTGCGGATGACCTGCGTCGCTTCCGCGACCGGTGGTGGAGGTGACGGCGCGGTGGGGCGCGGTGGCATCGAGGGCCGGGCGGGTGGCGGCCCTGGTGGCATGCCGGGCGGCGGTCCTGCCGGGCGCGGATTCGGTTGGAACTGCGGGTGCCCTGGTTGCAACGGAGATCCCCCTGGTCGATCAACTTCCGCTGGAACCGTAGTGGATTCGGGTACCGCGACGGCCGTCTTTCGGGCACGTTCGCGGGTGCGCAGGCACACCTGCGCACCCGGTCCCGTCAGCCGCCGTGGACCTGGGCGAAGGCCTCGTGGTGGTGGCGGCGGATTCGCTCGCCCGCCGACTCGTCGGTGACCTCCAGCTCCGTCGCGCCGGTCAGCGCCCAGTCCGGCTGCTGGCCGGTCAGGGCCCAGGCGGCTTGGCGCGCCGCGCCGAGGGCGACGTACTCCGCTGGGGCGGGCACCGTCACCGGGACTCCGAACACCTGCGGCGCCGCGACCTGCACCGCCTTCGACTGCGCCGCGCCGCCGATCAGCAGCACCCGGCGCACCTCGACGCCCTGTTCGCGCAGCGCGTCGACGCCCGCTGCGAGGCCGCAGAGCATTCCCTCGACCGCTGCGCGGGCCAGGTTCTGCGGGGTCATGTTGTCGCGGCGCAGGCCGAGGAGGGTGCCGCTGGCGTCCGGGAGGGTCGGGGTGCGCTCGCCGTCCAGGTACGGCAGCAGGACCAGGTCGTCCGCGCCCGGCGCGGCCTGGCAGGCCAGCCGGTCGAACTCGGCCATCTCCACGCCCAGCAGCGCGGCCGTCGAGGTGAGCACGCGGGCCGCGTTGAGCGTGCACACCAGCGGCAGGAACCTCCCGGTGGCGTCGGCGAATCCGGCGATCGTGCCGGTGGCGTCGGCGCTCGGTTGCTCCGCCGAGGCGAACACCGTGCCGCTGGTGCCGAGGGACACCACGACGTCGCCGGGACCGATCGCCAGGCCCAGCGCGGCGCCCATGTTGTCCCCGGTCCCCGCCGACACCAGCTTGCCGTCCGGGGTGCGCCCGGCCGGTTCGGCCGGGTCGAGGACGCGGGGCGTGCGCGGGGTGCGGCCGCCGAAGGCGGTGGCCAACACGTCCGGCCGGTACCGGCCCTCGCGGGGCGACCAGTAGCCGGTGCCGGAGGCGTCGCCGCGGTCGGTGACCATCTCGCCGGTCAGCCGCCAGGTCAGCCAGTCGTGCGGGAGCAGGACGTCGGTGACCCGGTCGGCCAGCTGCGGCTCGTGCTCGGCCATCCACCGCAGCTTGCTGATCGTGAAGCTGGCGACCGGCACCAAGCCGACCGCGTCGGCGCAGGCCTGCGCGCCGCCGAGCTCCTCGGTCAGGTCGAGCGCGGCCTGCGCGGAGCGGTTGTCGTTCCACAGCAGCGCCGGGCGGACCACCTCGCCGCGCTCGTCCAGCGCGACCAGGCCGTGCTGCTGCGCCGCGACGCCGATGCCGACCACGTCGTCGAGCAGACCGTCGGTGGCGGTGGTGAGCGCGCGCCACCAGTCCGCGGGGTCGGCGACCGTGCCGTCCGGGTGCGGGGCGCGTCCCTCCCGCACCACCCGGCCGGTCTCGCCGTCGCACACCACGACCTTGGTGGACTGGGTGGAGGAGTCGACCCCGGCGACCAGGCCCGGGCTGTCAACTGATGGCATCGGTTCCCCTGTCTGGCTCGGGTACGGGCACGACGCGCACCTCGGTGCCGAGGCCGCGGATCGCGTCGAGTTCCGGCGCCGGCGCGGCGGCGTCGGTGAACACCAGGTCGTAGGCACCCACGTCGCCGTGCGCGAACGGGGCGCTCTTGCCGAACTTCGAGTGGTCGACCAGCAGCACGGTGCGCTCCGCGCGCCCGACGATCCGCTGCTTGATCTCGGCGTAGTCCCGGACCGGGTGGAACAGGTGGCCCTCGGTGACCGCCGCGGCCGACACGAACGACACGTCGGCGTGCAGGCCGTCCAGCGCCTTGAGCACCTCCGGACCGGTGCACGAGTCGAACTCGGCGCGGTAGCGGCCGCCGAGCAGGCCCACCTCGTGCCCGGCCCCGGCGAGGATCTGCGCGACGGTGAGCGAGTTGGTGAACACCCGCAGCGCCGCGACCTCGGCGATCCGGCGGGCCAGCGGGAACACCGTGCTGGAGTCGTCCACCAGCAGCGTCATGCCCGGCTCGACCTCGGCGGCGGCCGCGGCGGCCAGCGCCTCCTTCTCGGCGACCTGCAGCCCGACCCGGAAGCGCGTCGCGGTCTCCAGCGTCAGCGACGGGTACGCCGTGACCCGGCCGCGCAGCTTGCGCACCAGCCGCCGGTCGACCAGCGCGTCGAGGTCGCGGTGCATCGTCATCAGGCTGACCCCGAAGTGCCCGGCGAGGTCGGTGATCCGGACCTCGCCGTGCTCGATGACCTGCCGCAGCACGTCCTGCCGCCGCTGCTCGACCACGGCGTCCGGCGGCCGCGCCCTGCCCCCCACGGCTACTCCTGCGGCCGCACGACGGCCTTGACCGCCGCTTCGTCGCGGGTCGGGACGGTCAGCGCCTGCTCCACCTCGGCGAGCCCGAACCGGTGCGTGACCAGCCGGTCCAGGTCCACCGCACCGGACGAGGCGAGCGCGATGGCGGTCGGCCAGGTGTTGGCGTACCGGAAGGTGCCGGTCAGCTCGATCTCGAAGTTCTGCACGTGGGACAGCGGCAGCGCCAGCTCGTCGCCGCCCATCCCGACCAGCACCGCGCGCCCGGCGCGCCCGACCGCGCGGATGCCGCCGACCGCCGCGGACGGCACCCCGGAGCACTCCAGCAGCACGTCGGGCTGGTACCCGGACTCCGCGGGCGAGGTCTGCCGGGCGTCGATGGTGCCGGTCGCCCCGAGCTCCGCGGCCAGCGCCAGCCGTCGCGGGTTGACGTCGGTGACCACGACCTCGGTCGCACCGAAGGCACGGGCGGTCTGCGCGGCGACCAGGCCGATCGGCCCGGCACCGGTGATCAGCACCCGCGAGCCCGGCGCGACCCGCCCCTTGCGGCAGGCCCAGATCCCGACCGACAGCGGTTCGAGCAGGCCCGCCGCGTCGTCGGAGATCGCGTCCGGCACCGCGTGAGCGAACTCCTCGTGCACCGCGACGTACTCGCAGAACGCCCCGTCGACCGGCGGGGTGGCGTAGAACCGCATGTCCGGGCACAGGTTGTACCGGCCGCCGCGGCACTGGTCGCAGACGAAGCAGGGCACGCCCGGCTCGACGGCGACCCGCTGGCCCGGCGCGTGCCGGGTGACCTCCGCGCCGCACGCGACCACGACACCCCCGGCCTCGTGCCCGAGGATCAGCGGCGCCTCGACGACGAACGGACCGATGCGGCCGTGCTCGTAGTAGTGCGCGTCGGAGCCGCAGGTGCCCACCGAGGTGACCTGCACGAGCACCTCGCGCGGCCCGGGCTCGGGCACCGGGCGCTCCACCAGCGCGATGTCCCGCACGCCGCGCAGCACGGAGGCGCGCATCGTCTTCGACGTCAAAACCGCTCCCGAGGTCGATCTCTTGTTAACACATTTTCTGAGAAGTCCTCGTCGTACTCAAGCACGTCCCGGCAACGACCTCGGGTTCAGCCCCCGTCCGATCGGTGGACACCGGCAACCACCGCGGCCCCGGGACGTCTTCCGGTCGGCGGGTCCGGTCGCGTCGGGAGCGCGACCGGCCCCGCCCGCTGGTCCGCGGCCGGGGCCCGGTGAGAGGCTGGGCGCATGGCTAACCGGCTCGCGGGCGCGACCAGCCCGTACCTGCTCCAGCACGCCGACAACCCGGTCGACTGGTGGCCGTGGTCGCCCGAGGCGTTCGCCGAGGCGAAGCGGCGCGACGTGCCGGTGCTGCTGTCCGTCGGGTACGCCGCCTGCCACTGGTGCCACGTGATGGCGCACGAGTCCTTCGAGGACGCCGAGACCGCTCGGGTGATGAACGAGCAGTTCGTCAACGTCAAGGTGGACCGCGAGGAGCGGCCGGACATCGACGCGGTCTACATGGAGGCCACCCAGGCCATGACCGGGCAGGGCGGCTGGCCGATGACCTGCTTCCTCACCCCGGAGGGCGAGCCGTTCCACTGCGGCACCTACTACCCGCCCGCCCCGATGTCCGGGATGCCGTCGTTCCGCCAGCTGCTGCACGCCGTGGCGCAGGCCTGGAACGGCCGCGGCGCGGAGGTCCGCGCGGCCGCGGCGCGGGTGGTCGAGCAGCTGTCCGCGCAGCGCGCGCCGCTCCCGGAGTCCATCTTGGACGACGAGGTGCTGGCCGGGGCGGTGTCCCGGCTGCACGCCGAGTTCGACGCCGACCGCGGCGGGTTCGGCGGGGCGCCGAAGTTCCCGCCGTCGATGGTGCTGGAGTTCCTGCTGCGCCACCACGAGCGGCTCGGCGAACCGGGCAGCGGGCACTCCGCGCTGGAACTGGCCAAGGACACCTGCGAGGCGATGGCCCGCGGCGGCATCTACGACCAGCTCGCGGGCGGCTTCGCCCGCTACAGCGTCGACAACGCCTGGGTGGTCCCGCACTTCGAGAAGATGCTCTACGACAACGCGCTGCTGCTCCGCGCGTACGCGCACTTGGCGCGGCTCGGCGACCCGCTCGGCGAGCGCGTCGCCCGCGAGACGGCCGAGTTCCTGCTGACCGACCTGCGCACGCCGGAAGGCGGCTTCGCGGCATCGCTGGACGCCGACACCGAAGGCGTCGAAGGGCTGACCTACGTGTGGACGCCCGACCAGCTGCGCGAGGTGCTCGGCCCGGAGGACGGCGACTGGGCGGCGGACCTGCTGGAAGTGACCGAGGCGGGCACCTTCGAGCACGGCACCTCGACCCTGCAGCTCAAGCGCGACCCGGACGACGCGGCCCGCTGGCGGCGCGTCCGCGACAGCCTCCGCGAAGCCCGCGACCGCCGACCCCAGCCCGGCAAGGACGACAAGGTCGTCACCGCCTGGAACGGCATGGCCATCACCGCGCTGGTGGAAGCCGCTGCGGCGCTCGACGAACCGAGCTGGCTGGAAGCGGCCGAGACCGCCGCCGACCTGCTGCTCTCCCGCCACCTGGTGGACGGCCGCCTGCGCCGGACCTCGCGCAACGGCGAGGTCGGCACCGCCGACGGCGTGCTCGAGGACTACGGCTGCTTCGCCGACGGCCTGCTCTCGCTGCACCAGGCCACGGCCGAACCGCGCTGGCTGGAAGCGGCCTGCGCGCTGCTCGACACGGCGCTGGACCAGTTCGCCGACGCCGACCACCCGGGCACCTTCCACGACACCGCGGCCGACGCGGAAGCGCTGGTCCGCCGCCCCTCCGACCCGACCGACAACGCCAGCCCCTCCGGGGCCTCCGCGCTCACCTCCGCCCTGCTCACCGCCGCCGCCCTCGGCGGCCCGGAGAGCACCGCGCGCTACCGCAGCGCGGCGGAGCAGGCGCTGTCGCGCGCCGGGCTGCTCGCGCAGCGAGCCCCCCGCTTCGCGGGGCACTGGCTCAGCGCGGCGGAAGCGCGCGCCCACGGGCCGCTGCAGGTCGCGGTCGTCGGCGCAGCCGACGACGCCGACCGGGCGGCGCTGCTCGCCGCGGCGCGGCGGCGCGCGCCGGGCGGAGCGGCGGTGGTGGCCGGGGAGCCGGAGGCGACCGGCGTGCCGCTGCTGGCGGGGCGGCCGCTGGTCGGCGGCGCGGCGGCGGCGTACGTCTGCCGCGGCTACGTCTGCGACCGGCCGGTCACCGAGCCCGACGACCTCCCGCTCTGACCGCTCGCCGGGCCGCGGTGGAAAACCCGTGGCCCGGGAGCTGCCGGGTTTGATCCACTGTGCGGGTGAGGATCCGGAACGTCGGGGAAGCCGACCTGGGGCGGCTGCAGGAGATCGAGGTCTCGGCGGGGGAGGTGTTCCGGGCGGTCGGCATGCCCGAGATCGCCGACGACCCGCCGCCGGCGATCGACGTGCTGGCCGAGTACCAGCGGGCCGGGCGGGCCTGGGTCGCCGAGGTCGGCGGCGAGGTGGTGGCCTACGTCCTGGTCGAGCTGATCGACGGCAACGCCCACATCGCGCAGGTCAGCGTGCACGCCGACCACGCGCGCCGGGGCATCGGCCGCGCCCTGCTTGACCACGTCGAGTCGTGGGCCCGGGACCGCGGCCTCCCCGCGCTGACGCTGACCACGTTCCGGTCGGTGCCGTGGAACGGCCCGTACTACGCGCGCCTCGGGTTCCAGGAGATCGAGAGCACCGCGCCGGAGCTGGCCGCGCTCGTCGCCCACGAGGCCGAGCTCGGCCTCGACCCGGCCAAGCGCATCTGCATGCGCCGAGCCGTCAGACCGTCGTGAGCGACGGAGGACCTGGTCATGCACAAGTCAGGGCACCCGGAGTCCAAGCGGGCGATGAGGTCCCGCTACCGGCACCGCTACGCAAAACGAGTTCGGAACAGGTCTCAGGCGTAGAGGGCCAGCCAGATCGCGATGTGGTGGCAGATCGCGGCCAGCGAGACCGCCGAGTGGAAGAACTCGTGGTAGCCGAAGGTCTTGGGCCACGGGTCCGGCCAGCGGGTCGCGTAGAAGACCGCGCCCGCGGTGTAGAGCAGACCGCCCACCACCAGCAGGACCAGCGCGGCGATCCCGGCGTTCTCCAGCAGGTCGGGCAGCACGAACACGGCGACCCAGCCCAGCGCGATGTACACCGGCACCCCGACCCAGCGCGGCGCGTTGGGCCAGGCGAGCTTGAGGACCACCCCGCCCAGCGCCCCGCCCCAGACGACCGCCAGCACCACCGCGCCCGTCGTCGGCTGCATCGCGACCATCGCGAACGGGGTGTACGTACCGGCGATGAACAGGAAGATCATCGAGTGGTCGAGCCGCCGCATCCAGGTGCGGGCGCCGACCGTCTTCCACGTCTTGCGGTGGTAGAGGGCGCTGACGCCGAACAGGCCGAGCACGGTGGCCACGTAGATCGAGGTGCCGACCGCGGCGGCGGTGGACACGGTCGCGGCGGCGAGCGCGATCAGCGTGGCACCGGCGGCGACCGACACCACGAGCGACCAGAAGTGGATCCAACCGCGCATCCGCGGTTTGACGAACGCGGTCGGGCGGCGAGCGGAGAGGGCGCTAGTCACACCCCGAGGTTACGGGACCGTAGGTTCTGGTCCAGGGTGATCCGCACTGCACCCGGCCGTGCGCTCAGGGCGACCCGGGCATCAGGACTCACCGGATCCGCGTAGGCTCAGCTGGCGTGGCGTTCAAGGTTCGGTTGAAAGAACTCATGTACGGCGTCTACGAGCGCCGGCTGCGCCGGAAGCTGGACGGTGTGCAGCATCCGCGGCACGTCGGCGTCATCTTGGACGGGAACCGCAGGTGGGCGAAGGAAGCCGGGCTGGACGCCGCGCACGGCCACCGCGCCGGGGCCCGCAAGATCGCCGAGCTGCTCGGCTGGTGCCAAGAGGCCGAGGTGGAGGTCGTCACGCTGTGGCTGCTGTCCACCGACAACCTCAACCGCACCCCCGACGAGCTCAAAGCCCTGATGGAGATCATCGCCGGGGTGGTCGACGAGCTCACCGCCCCGGAGACGCCCTGGCGGGTGCGGATCGTCGGAGCTCTCGACGTGCTGCCCACCGAGACCGCGGCTCGGCTGTCCGCCGCCGCGCTGCGCACCAAGGGCCGCACGGGCATGCAGGTCAACGTGGCGGTCGGCTACGGCGGGCGCCGGGAGATCGCCGACGCGGTGCGCAAGCTGCTGCAGCAGCACGCCGAGGCGGGCACCACCATCGAAGAACTGGCCGAGGTGCTGACGGTCGACCACATCGCCGAACATCTCTACACCTCCGGCCAACCCGATCCCGACCTGCTGATCCGCACCTCCGGCGAGCAGCGGCTGTCCGGTTTCATGCTGTGGCAGTCCGCGCACTCCGAGTTCTGGTTCACCGAGGCCTACTGGCCCGCCTTCCGCCGCGTCGACTTCCTCCGCGCCCTCCGCGACTACGCGGTGCGCCACCGCCGCTTCGGCGGCTGAAGCGCGGGCGCGCCCTGCCCCGAGCAGCGGAAGGGCCAGGTCGCGAGGACCTGGCCCTTCCGCGTGGGACTGTGCCGCTCAGCCCTTGGGGTGGTCGACGACCGGGGCGTTCACGCAGTGGTTGAGCTGCGGGGACAGGATCGGCACGACCGCGCCGAGCACCGCGACGTTGTTGCCGCAGGCCTGGATCGGCAGGACGCTGGCGTTGTTGTCGTTCAGGATGTTGATGCCGTCGTTGTCCGCGCTGTCGGCGTTGGCGACGGGGGCCAGGGCCAGCAGACCGGCGGCGGCACCGGCGACAACAGCTGCCTTCTTCAGCATTGGTTCACTCTCCTTCGAATACCGCGGGATTCGGAGCGCACCGGCGGGTTCGCAAACCCGCGGCGGCGGCCACCGAGTGTGGTGTCCCCACTGCCGAGAATTCGTCGCGGCATGCCGGACACCGAAGCTTGTTAACCCGATTGTGTGATCGGAAGTTCAGTGCGCGACGGATGAATTGGCGGTGTGCTGCACGCTCCGTGGAAAGGCGCGCAAAAAGGAGCGTCGGGTGGAGGCCCGACGCCCTTTTCACCACCAGATTCCGCGCAGCGGTTCCTGGTGAACCGCCAGCCTCGTCAGCCCTTGGGGTGGTCGACGATCGGAGCGTTGACGCAGCCGTTGAGCTGCGGGGACAGGATCGGCACGACCGCACCGAGCACGGCGACGTTGTTGCCGCACGCCTGAACCGGCAGCACGCTCAGGTTGTTGTCGTTCAGGATGTTGATGCCGTCGTTGTCCGCGCTGTCGGCGTTGGCGACGGGAGCCAGGGCGAGCAGACCGGCAGCGGCACCGGCAACAATCGCAGCTTTCTTCAGCACTTCGTTGCTCCTTGTTGGATGGGATGACGCGAGCGCTCCCTCCGTCCCTCGGCTACGCACCCCATACTTAGCCGAAGGGAGAACGCTCGGCGTGAAACATATACATCGAAACCGCCGAAACATACCTCGTTAACACCATTGTGTGATTTATTTGTTCGAGCCTGCCGGGCTTATCGTTGCCCCGGCAAATTCATCGCAAACCCGCCCGACGATCCGACCCCGCTTCGGGCAGGCGTAGTGTCCGCTCGTGGACTCCGAAGCGCTCGCGGCCGAATACGTCCTCCTCGGGCTGCGATTCGACCGGCTGGTCCGGGGTTTCGTCGACTCCTACACCGGTGATCCGGCGCTGCGGCGCCAGGTCGCCGCCGAGCCGCCGCCGGACCCCGCCCGGCTGGCCGCCGACGCGCATCGCCTGCGCGCCGACGTCGCCACCGCCGAGCTCGCCGAACCGCGCCGCCAGTTCCTCGCCGCGCAGCTGACCGCGCTGGAGTGCTCCGGTCGCAAGATGGCCGGGGAGCGGGTGCCGTTCGTCGACGAGGTCGAGGCGTGCTTCCAGGTGACGCCGACGCCGGGGGATCCCGACGAGTACCGGAGGGTGCACCGGGAACTGGCCGCGCTGCTGCCCGGGCGCGGATCGCTGGCCGAGCGGCTGCGCGATCTGCGCCGCCTCGACCAGGTTCCGGCCGAGCGGCTCGAAGTGGCCGTCCGAGCGGTCTCCAGCGCGCTGCGCGACCGCGTGCGCGCCCGGTTCGAGCTGCCGATGGGCGAGACCGTCGAGTACCGGATCGTGTCGGACCAGCCGTGGAGCGGGTTCAACCACTACCTCGGCGGTTTCCGCTCGAAGGTCGCGGTCAACGCCGACGTCGGGCACCGCGCCTCGACCCTGCCGCAGCTCGTCGCGCACGAGGCCTACCCCGGTCACCACACCGAGCACTGCCGCAAGGAGGCCGGGCTGGTGCAGCGGGACCAGCAGGTCGAGCACACCGTCTTCCTGATCAACACCCCGCAGTGCGTGCTCGCCGAAGGCCTCGCCGACCTGGGGCTGCACGCCGCGGTCGGGCCCGGCTGGGGGCCGTGGGCGGCCGAGATCTTCGCCGACCTGGGCATCCGGCTGGACGGCGAGCTGGCGGAGCGGGTCGACGCGGTGCTGCTCCGCCTGCTGCCGGTCCGCCAGGACGCGCTGCTGATGCTGCACCGCGACGGCGCGGACGAGGCCGACGTCATCGCGCACCTGCAGCGCTGGCTGCTGATGCCGGAGCGGCGGGCCCGGCACCTGGTGCGGTTCATGCGGGATCCGCTCTGGCGCGCCTACACCACGACCTACGTCGAGGGCCATCGGCTGCTGCGGCGGTGGCTGGACGAGCGCCCCGCGAGCACATCGAGCGCCGATCGTTACCGGCGCTTGCTTGACGAGCCGCTGGTCCCCGCAGCTGTGCGCGCCGAGCTCGCCACCCGGGTGTGAGCCCGGAATTCACCCGAGCGGAGCAGCGTCGCTCACCGGCAGTGCTGACCCGCTGCCGGGGTGGCGCACCGGTCTGACCTGCTGCGGTCGCCTCCCGAGTCGCGTTGGGACGGGCCGTGACCAGCGCGGTTTTCCCCGGCAGATGAAGGGGAAACGACGATTCGCTGAATCACCTGTGTGGCTGCCTGCCGAGACGCGATCACGCAGGTAGCGTGCGCTGTTGACGGGCCGTTCTCTCCTGCAAGTCCGTACGCGGCCCGTCCGGGAGGCCCTGATCGTGGCTGTTGGCTGGAGCGGACGGTTACCCCGTCCACCTTGGTCGCGATGGGCCGGTGCCAGGCCCTGCGGCCACGGCGGACGAGGCGGTCCGGCCGGCGCACGACGGGGGCAGGCCCGGCCCGCCGACGAGCGGGTGTGGACGCCACGCCCGCGAGGGAGTAGCCGTGACCGCACGACGTTCCCAGCCAGAAGCGGAAACCCGAGCCCTTAGCGGCGATTCCGCGCGCACCGTGCAAACCGGTGGCACCGAAGTCCGCACCTACGTCCTGGACACCTCGGTGCTGCTGTCCGATCCGTGGGCGATGTCCCGCTTCGCCGAGCACGACGTGGTGCTCCCGGTGGTGGTGATCGGCGAGCTCGAGGGCAAGCGACACCACCCCGAGCTCGGCTGGTTCGCCCGGGAAGCCCTCCGCGCGCTCGACGACCTCCGGATCCAGCACGGACGGCTGGACCAGCCGGTTCCGGTCGGGACCTCGGGCGGACACCTGCACGTGGAGCTCAACCACTCCGACCCGCAGGTGCTGCCGCCCGGGTTCCGCACCGACTCCAACGACGCCCGCATCCTGGCCTGCGCGCTGAACCTGGCGGCCGAGGGCCACCGGGTCACGCTGGTCACCAAGGACATGCCGCTGCGGGTCAAGGCCGCCGCGGTCGCCCTGGAGGCCGAGGAGTACCGCGCGCAGGACGTCGTCCCGTCCGGCTGGACCGGCATGGCCGACGTGGAGGTGCCGGGCGGCTCGGTGGACGCGCTGTTCAAGGACGGCATCGCCGACCTCGACGAGGCGCGGGACCTGCCGCCGAACACGGGTGTGCGGTTGCTGGCCGGGTCGCAGAGCGCGCTGGGCCGGGTGACCCCGGACAAGCAGGTCCGGCTGGTGCGCGGCGACCGGGAGGCGTTCGGGCTGCACGGCCGGTCCGCGGAGCAGCGGATCGCGCTGGAGCTGCTGCTCGACCCGGAGGTCGGCATCGTGTCGCTGGGCGGGCGCGCCGGGACCGGCAAGTCCGCGCTCGCGCTGTGCGCCGGGCTGGAGTCCGTGCTGGAGCGCCAGCAGCACCGCAAGGTCGTGGTGTTCCGCCCGGTGTACGCGGTCGGCGGTCAGGAGCTGGGCTACCTGCCGGGCACCGAGAACGAGAAGATGGCGCCGTGGGCGCAGGCGGTGTTCGACACCCTCGGCGCGCTGGCCAGCGAGAACGTCCTGGACGAGGTGATGGACCGGGGCATGCTGGAGGTCCTGCCGCTGACCCACATCCGCGGCCGCTCGCTGCACGACTCGTTCGTCATCGTCGACGAGGCGCAGTCGCTGGAGCGCAACGTGCTGCTGACGGTGCTCTCGCGGCTGGGCGCGAACTCCCGGGTGGTGCTGACCCACGACGTGGCGCAGCGCGACAACCTCCGGGTGGGCCGCCACGACGGGGTGGCAGCGGTGATCGAGAAGCTCAAGGGGCACCCGCTGTTCGCCCACGTCACCCTGACCCGCTCGGAGCGGTCGCCGATCGCGGCCCTGGTCACCGAGCTCCTGGAGGGCGAGTTCACCCCGTGACGGAAGCGGTGCGGGGCACCTCCGCGGAGGTGCCCCGCACGCGTCACCAGCCGGTGGGGAGGGGGCGGCCCTCGGCGAAGCCCGCCGCGGACTGGATGCCGACCAGCGCGCGGTCGTAGAACTCCTCCAGGGTGCGGGCGCCCGCGTAGGTGCAGGACGAGCGCAGGCCGGAGGTGATCTGGTCCAGCAGGTCCTCGACGCCGGGGCGCTGCGGGTCCAGGCGCATCCGGGAGCTGGAGATGCCCTCCTCGAACAGCGCCTTGCGGGCCTGGTCGTAGGCGTTGTCGGTGCGGGTCCGGGCGGACACCGCGCGCTTGGACGCCATGCCGAAGGACTCCTTGTAGGCCCGGCCGTGCTCGTCGCGCTGCAGGTCGCCGGGGGACTCGTAGGTGCCCGCGAACCAGGAGCCGACCATCACCGACGCCGCGCCCGCGGCGAGCGCCAGCGCGACGTCGCGCGGGTGGCGGACGCCGCCGTCGGCCCAGACGTGCTTGCCGAGCTTGCGGGCCTCGGCCGCGCACTCGGCGACGGCGGAGAACTGCGGGCGGCCGACGCCGGTCATCATCCGCGTCGTGCACATCGCGCCCGGCCCGACGCCGACCTTGATCACGTCGGCCCCGGCCTCGACGAGGTCGCGCACACCTTCGGCGGTCACCACGTTCCCGGCCACCACCGGCACCTGCGGCGACACCGAGCGGACCGCCTTCAGCGCGGCGATCATCTTCTCCTGGTGGCCGTGCGCGGTGTCCACGACGAGCGTGTCCACCCCGGACTCCAGCAGCGCGGCGGCCTTGGCCGCGACGTCGCCGTTGACCCCGACCGCCGCGGCGACCCGCAGCCGCCCCTCGCCGTCCAGCGCCGGGGTGTAGATCTCGGCGCGCAGCGCGCCGCGGTGGGTCATGATCCCGGCCAGCCGACCGTCCGCGTCGACCGCGATCGCGACGTTGCGGGCCTGCTTGTCGAGCTGCTCGAACACCTCGCGCGGCTCGGTCTCCAGCGGCAGCACGACCGGGTGCCGGTCGGCGACCTCGCCGACCCGCGCGAACCGGTCGACGCCGGTGCAGGCGGCCTCGTCGACGACGCCGACCGGCCGGTTGTCGTCGTCCACGACGACCAGGGCGCCGTGGGCGCGCTTGGGCAGGAGGTTGAGCGCGTCGGCCACGGCGTCGTCGGCGTGCAACACCAGCGGGGTGTCCCAGACCGGGTGGCGGGCCTTGACCCAGGAGACGATCTCGGCGACCGCGGACGGGGCGACGTCCTGCGGGAGCACGACGAGCCCGCCGCGCCGGGCGACGGTCTCGGCCATCCGGCGACCGGCCACGGCGGTCATGTTGGCGACGACGATCGGCAGGGTGGCCCCGGTGCCGTCGCTGGTGGCCAGGTCCACGTCGAAGCGGGACTCGACGCCGGAGCGCCGCGGCGCCAGGAAGACGTCGTCGTAGGTCAGGTCGGTGGTGGGCTGCTGCCCGTTCAAGAACTGCACGTCTGCCCACCATACGGCCTCAACGCCCCGCAGTCGCCTCCGCACAGCGGACGCGCTAAGTTGATCGAAGCCATGCTCTGCTGGGGTGTGGAAGTAAGCCGGGACCCCGGCCTCTGCGCTCCTGGGGGCCGCAATTCAAGATCACCGGATCGGTTGATGGTTTCGAGTTGGGGCAAGCCCCGATCCGTTTGCTATCCTTGCGGTGGCTGCGTACCGAGGTACGTGGAAGTACGCCGGGTGTACCCGCCGGAGGTGGGACCCCGGCCTCTGCGTTTCAAGGGGACTTTCAGCTTGCGTCGATATGGATCAGCTGGGTCTGACCGAGTAGCTGGTTCGCGTAACTGTGGTCTCCCCTCTGGGCGGCCAGCATTGCGCCGCAGACGGCATCGGGAAGCCACAACAGCGGTTCAAATACGCCAGGTGCGAAGTCGATGGATAGTTTGCCGGTGATCAATCGCTTGTTGCGGCAGGAGACGACCATCTCACTGTCATGCTTGTTGTGCTGAGCTTGGCGGGCTTCGAACTGAACGATGCTGACCCCTGCTCGCTCCAGTTCGGGTAGCAGCGCCTCCATGCACTTACGTCGAGCTCGCTCGGGTCGTAGGGCTCCCGCGTGACCGTGTACGGATATCGCCAGCATGTCAGTGCCAGCGATAGCCTTTGTTATTTCAGTGCGTCGACTCGGTGGCTCTTTGCGCCAGTGCAGCTTCTCGCCTCCTTGCTGGAGGCTCCGCAGCAAGTAGCGGAAGTCATCGGCGTCGGGCAGGTCGACGATGGTGGCCGTGAGGATGTAGACGCCGATGGTGAGGTCGTAGGACTCGTCGACGTAGGCGTGGACGAACACGGTTCCGTAGTGAAGCGGGAACTGAAGTTCGAGATCAAATCCTTACACCCGAAGGTGATTCCGAATTCGTCCTTGGTAGCTTCTCCGCAGCTGCGCTCTGTTGGGGCGTGGAAGTACGCCGGGTGTGCCCGCTGTATTGTGGGACCCCGGCCTCTGCGTTTTTTACGCTTCTTCTTCCGTCAGGGGTTCGAAGGACTTGTAGGCCTGGTAATTGCGGAAGAAGCGGCTGTAGAGCTCCGTGCCGTCGTCGAAGGTCGCGTCCTCCAGGGGTTTCACCTCGACGACCTGCTTCAGCTTCCAGGTGATCAGCTCGTGGTTCTCGTTCTGGTAGCTGGTCTCCTGCTGCTTGCCGTGGTCGGCCGCCTTCTCCGCGGCCTCCTCCTCGGACTCGGCCTTGAGCAGGACGAAGGACTCCTCGTACAGCGGCTCGTGGTCGGCGGCGTCCGACGTGGCCTCCAGGAGCAGGACCGCGACGTAGTGGTCCAGCTCCACGGCGCTCTCGTCCTGCTGGAGCTCGCGCGGGTCGATGGGGCCGATGTTGATCGAGCCGATCGCGTCGAAGTCGTTGCCGCTCATGCCCCCAGGATCTCACCCGCCGGGGAGCAGGGCGCGCACCGCCTCGATGCTGTCGGCCGACGCCGCGTCCTTGTCCGGCCGGTAGCGCAGCACGCGGGCGAAGCGCAGCGCGACGCCGCCGGGGTAGCGGGGGCTGGTCTGCACGCCGTCGAGCTCGATCTCCACCACCAGGTCCGGTGCGATGTGCACGGTCCAGTCGTCGCGGTGGGTCTCCCGGCGCTGGAACTCCTCGGTCTGCCAGGCCAGCCGCTCGTCGGTCAGGCCCTTGAAGGTCTTGCCGACCATGATCGGCGGGCCGCCGTCCGGGTCGCGCGCGCCGAGGTGCAGGTTGGACAGGTAGCCGCGGCGCCGACCGTGGCCCCACTCGGCGGCGAGCACCACGAGGTCCAGGGTGTGCTCGGGTTTGACCTTCCGCCACGCCCGGCCGCGCCGACCGGCGGCGTAGCCGGAGTCGAGGTCCTTGACCACGACTCCTTCGTGCCCGGCGGCCAGCGCTTCGTCGAACAGCTCCGCCGCGCGTTCGGCGGTCGGGGTGACGGCGGCGGGGATCCGGTGCTGCGGCGCGACTTTCGCGAGCGCGTCGAGGCGGTCGCGCAGCGGCAGGTCCACCAGGTCCGCGCCGTCGAGGTGCAGGCAGTCGAAGAAGTACGGGTGCAGCAGCAGTTCTCGCGAGTTCTGCGCGCCGAACCGGCTCATCGTCTCCTGGAACGGTCGCGGCCGACCGCCGTCGTCGAGGGCGAGGGTCTCGCCGTCCAGGACCACCGATCGGCAGTCCAGGCCGCGCACCAGGTCCACGAGTTCCGGGACGCTGCGGGTGATCTCGCGCAGCGTCCGGGTGTAGACGTGCACCTCGTCGCCGTCGCGGTGCACCTGGATGCGCGCACCGTCCAACTTGTACTCGACGGTCACCTCGCCGACCAGCGCCGATTCCAGGTCCTCCGCCGGGGACGCGAGCATCGGTCGCACCGGGCGGCCGAGCTCCAGGCCGAACTCGGCCAGCGCGGGCTCGCCGCCGCGCAACGCCGCTTCGGCGGTCGCGGGCAGGCGACCGGAGAGCATGAACGCCCGCCGGACTGCGTCGGTGGGGACTCCGGCGGCGGTGGCGATCGCCTCGACCATCACGCCTTCCAGCGCTCCTTGGCGGAGCTCGCCGCCGAGCAGGCGTACCAGGAACTGCTGCTCGTCGGCGGTGGCCTGCGCGAGCAGCGCGGTCAGCGCCGCCGTCCGCCGCTGCGCAGAGCCCGAGCCCTTGATCAGCCGGACCTCGCCGATCGCGGCGTCGACCGCGCTGATCGTCAGCGACGGGTCCGGCGCGGGTGCCACGGCCAGCGCGGCGAGCGTCGACCAGCCGACCCCGGCCCGCCCGCCGGGCAGCTCACCGGCCAGCAGCGCGGTCGCCGGGCGGACCTCCGCGGGGTCGAGGCGCCCGAGCAGTCCGGCGATGGCCGCGGTCTTCGCCTTGCGGGACCGCGTCACCGAGACCTCGTGCGAGGTCGTCACCACGTCCGCGAGCAGCACCATGCGCTCATGGTGCGCCCGCCCACTGACGGTCGGCATGCGCTCGGGGCACCGGAGCTCCGGATGTGTTCCGGGGCACAGGGTGAAACGGCGCTGATGTTGCCGGACAGCTCTGGGGTGGAAGGCATCGCAGAGGGGAGATCTGCTGTGAAGTTGGGGTTCATCGCCGCGGGACTGGCCGCGGTGGGTCTGGTCGGAACCGGTGTCGCGACGGCGCTGCCCGCGGAGACCGCGGTCCGGGACTGCCTCGGCGCGGCCCAGGTCGAGCCCGAGGAGATCGTGCTGACCTGCGCTGATGCCGGTGCCGTCGTGCACGACCTGTCCTGGTCGTCCTGGGACGCGCAGCGGGCCGAGGGGATCGGCGTCGCCGACGTCGCCACCTGCGAGCCCGACTGCGCCACGGGCGGCCGGACGGCTCAGCGGGTGCGGGTCGTGCTCGACCGGCCCGCTGACCGCGCGTTCACCCGGGCCGTGCTCGACGATGGCACGAGCTACGAGCTGCCCGCGCGCAGGTGATCGAGCAGCGAGCCGGAGCGGTTGTGCACCGGGGCATCGGGGGCGGCCCGGAGTCGGGGGCCGGGCCGACCCCGATCGAGCGGCGGGAGGCGGTTGCCGAGTTGGCGGAGGACACGGCCGGGGACGCGTTCGAGCGGATCTACCACGCGAACTACCGCTCCGTGCTGGGCTACCTGCTGCGGCGGACCGACGAGCAGACCGCGCAGGACGTGCTGTCCGAGACCTTCCTGGTGGCGTGGCGGCGGCTGGCCGACGTGCCGGAGGAGTCGCTGCCGTGGTTGCTCGGGGTGGCCCGGCGGACCCTCTCGAACCACCGGCGGGCGCACGCGCGGCAGGACGCGCTGCAGCAGAAGGTCGCCGCGCACACCCCGCAGTGGACCCGGCACGACGGCGCCGAGGTGGTCGACGCGGTGGCCGCGCTGCGCTCGTTGTCCGAACGGGATCGGGAGGTCCTGATGCTGCACGCTTGGGAGGACTTGCCGGTGGAGCGCATCGCGGAAGTCCTCGGCTGCACCCGGGCGAGCGCGCGGTTGAGGTTGCACCGGGCCCGCAAGCGCCTCGGTCGGGTGCTGGCGGAACTCTCGGAGGAGGTCGAATGATGCGCATGCCCTCGTTCGCCCGAGACGTGCAGGAGGTCTCGTGAGCACGCGTCGTCCCGGCCGCGCGGACCGGGCGGTCCGGGCGCTGCGCGCGGCCAACCCCGTCCAGGAGTCCGATGTGGACATCTCCGGTCAGCGGGCGCTGTTCGACCGGATCGTGGCGACGCCGCGCACGCGGCCGACCAGGCCTCCGGTGCGCCGCTGGGTGCTCGCGGTGTCGGCGTCAGCGGCCGCGGCGGTGGTCGTGGTCAGCGCGGTGTTGAGCCTGCCCACGCAGGCGTCGGCCGCGGAGCTGCTGGAGCGGGCGGCCGGTGCGAGCTCCACCTACCGGGAGATCCCGGTCGGGCGGGCGGCCTACCAGCAGGTGGTGACCACGAAGTCCTTCCAGGAGCGCGGATTCCGGTACTCGGTGGACACCGAGGTGGCGACCAGGGTCGCCCCGGACGGCTACGCGACCACCGCGACGACCGTCGGTGCTCCGGTGTTCGCCGACCCCGCGGGCCACGAGCGGTGGGTGCGCGAGGGGCGGCCGCAGCTGCCCGGTACGGCCGGCGGTGGCGAGTCCAGCGGTCCGGTCGTGTACCGGGTCGGCGGCGCGCAGCTCGACTTCGAGGAGCTGGGCGACCTGCCGACCGACCCGGCCGCGCTGACCGATCGCCTCCGGCGGCTGGCCCCGGAGCAGGACCTCTTCGACTCGGTGCGGCAGCTGATGGTCGCGCCGGGCGTGCCCGGGGACCTGCGGGCGGCGCTGTACCGGGTGCTGGCCGGGGTGCCGGGGGTGGAACCGGTCGAGGAGACCCCGGAGCGGGTGACGGTCGGGCACGGCGACGACCGGCTGACCTTCGACCCGCGCAGCGGCGCGCTGCTCGCCGCCAGCGGAGCGGGCAGCGATGTGGTGATCCGCTCGGCGGGGCTGGTCAACTGCGTCGAGGTCGGCGTCCGGCCGACCAGCCTGACGCTGGCCTGCGCCGACGCCAACTACGTCGTCGAGGACCTGCGGTGGAGCAGCTGGGGCGGCGCGGTCGCGGAGGCCGACGGGACCGCTGTGGTCAACTCCTGCGAGCCGAGCTGCGCCGAGGGCGTCGACCTGGCCTACCCGGTGCGGGTCGTCCTGGACCAGCCGCGGTCCTGCGGGCTGAACCTGACGAGCTACACCCGCGTCGCGGTGCACTACCGGGCGGACGTGCCCGCCGGTTTGGCGCGCGACGACGTGCAGGAACTGCCTTGCGGGCCGTAGCGGCGCTGGACGAGGTGCCTCCCCGGGGAGAGCTGGGGAGGCACCTGCTCGTCACTTGCCGGTGGCCATGCGGAGGACGTCGAGCGCTTCGTCCAGCTGCTCCAGGGTGAGCTTGCCGGAGTCGACGTGGCCGCGCTCCAGGACCACCTCGCGGATCGTCTTGCGCTCCTTGAGGGCCTGCTTGGCGACCGCCGCGGCCTCCTCGTAGCCGATGTAGCGGTTCAGCGGCGTGACGATCGACGGCGAGCCCTCGGCGTAGGCGCGCGCCTGCTCGACGTTGACCTGCACCCCGGCGAAGACCTTGTCGGCCAGCAGGCGCGACACCGCGGCCAGCAGCCGCGCCGACTCGAGCACGTTGCGGGCGATCACCGGCAGCATCACGTTGAGCTGGAAGTTGCCCTGCGAACCGGCGAACGCCACCGCCGCGTCGTTGCCGATCACCTGCGCGACCACCTGCAGGGTGGCCTCCGGGATCACCGGGTTGACCTTGCCCGGCATGATCGACGAGCCCGGCTGCAGGTCCGGCAGCGCCAGCTCGGCCAGGCCGGTGCGCGGGCCGGAGCCCAGCCAGCGCAGGTCGTTGGCGATCTTGGTCAGGCTCACCGCGACGGTGCGCAGGTGGCCGGAGGTCTCCACCACGGCGTCCTGCGCGGCCTGGGCCTCGAAGTGGTCGCGCGCCTCGGTCAGCGGCAGGCCGGTGACCTCCGCCAGCTCCGCGGACACCGCCTCGCCGAAGCCCTCCGGCGCGTTGAGGCCGGAGCCCACGGCGGTGCCGCCGATCGGCAGCTCGCCCAGCCGCGGCAGGCCGCTGCGCAGCCGCTCGACGCCGTAGCGCACCTGCGACGCCCACGCCCCGGCCTCCTGGGCGAGGGTGATCGGCACCGCGTCCATCAGGTGCGTGCGGCCGGACTTGACCACCTCGGTCCACTCGGCGGCGCGGCCCTCGATGGTGCCCGCCAGGTGCTCCAGGGCCGGGATCACGTCGGTGAGCACCGCTTCGGTGGCGGCGACGTGGATGGTCGTCGGGAACGTGTCGTTGGACGACTGGGAGGCGTTGACGTGGTCGTTCGGGTGCACGTCGCGGCCCAGCCGGCGCGACGCCAGGGTCGCGATGACCTCGTTGGCGTTCATGTTCGACGACGTGCCGGAGCCGGTCTGGAACACGTCGATGGGGAAGTGCGCGTCGTGCGCGCCCTCGGCGACCTCGTCGGCCGCGGCGGCGATCGCCTCGGCGACCTCGGCGTCGAGCACCCCGAGTCGACCGTTGACCCGGGCGGCGGCGGCCTTGAGCAGGCCGAGCGCGCGGATCTGGGCGCGCTCCAGGCCCCGCCCGGAGATCGGGAAGTTCTCCACGGCCCGCTGCGTCTGCGCCCGGTACAGGGCGTCGGCGGGCACCCGCACCTCGCCCATCGTGTCGTGTTCGATCCGGTAGTCCTGTTCAGCCATGACAGAAGTGTCCCGCCGCGGTGACCACCGGGTCAGCGTGGGCCGTCCCACTCGGCGCGCCGCGCGCGGCCGGAAGCAGCGGAAACGTCCCTTCTGGACCGATGAAGGTGCCGCATCTCGCACGAACGCGAAGGGCGCCTCCCGGGGCAGGAGGCGCCCTTCGCGTCGCGCGAGATCAGCCGATGGTGTCGTTGATCCAGGTCTTGTAGGCCGTGGCGTCGGTGTAGATGGACGGGGCCGTGCCGCAGACCGGGATCAGGCTGCCCAGGCGGCTGGTGACGCCGGTGAGCTTCCAGTCGCCCGGCTGGCCCTCCAGCTGCGGGCCGCCCGAGTCGCCGAAGCAGGCGTTGGCCAGCAGCTCCGAGCTGCCGGTGCAGATCTCGGTCTCGGCGTCGATGCCGCTCAGCGAGCACTGGGCGTCGGCGACCACCTGGGTCTCCAGCTCCTGCAGCTGCTCCGGGGGCTGGCCGCAGCCGCGGATCGGGCAGGTCACGCCCCAGCCGATGATGCGCGACGGGGTGCCTTCCGGGCCGGAGGCGTCGGCGATCTCGACCGGCGTCTCGGACACCGCCCGGTCCAGCTTCAGCAGCGCGATGTCCCCGTTGGGGTTGTTGGTCTCGTAGTCGGGGTGCACCACGATCTCGGCCACGCCCGCCTCGGTGCCGCCGGTGGTGTGGTTCGGGCTGCCGATGCGCAGGCCCAGGTCCGCCGGGGCCGCCCCCTGCACGCAGTGCGCGGCGGTCAGCACCCACTGCTCGTCGATCAGCGAGGCGCCGCAGCTGTGGTTGCCGCCCCGCTGCAGCGAGGCCATCCAGTCGTACTGCTCGGTGGCGTCGTGGCCGCCGACGATCAGCGCGCCCGGGTTGTCGTCGGCCGTCGCGGCCGGTGCCGCGCCCGCGCCCAGCGCGATCGCGGCGATGCCCGCGAGCAGCATGGATCGCTTCTTCACGATTCTCCTCCCCGATGAAGATCCCCTTTCCGGTGAACGTATGGGCGTGGTCACGGGGCGGGTACCGCCGAGTGCCGCAGCGCCTTCGGCGGAGTGGCGCAGCTTCGCGCCGGTAACGCGGACATCGGGGGCGGATCGGGCTAGCCTGGGGGCGTCCACGCACGATCGATGGCGAGGTGGGTGGCATGACCGCGGTGTCGCACGAGGTCGACCTGCTGATCGTCGGCGCAGGTCCGACCGGGCTGTTCGCCGCGTACTACGCGGGTTTTCGCGGGATGTCGGTGGCCCTGGTGGACGCCCTGCCCGAGCCCGGCGGCCAGGTGACCGCGATGTACCCGGAGAAGATGATCTTCGACGTGGCCGGGTTCCCCGAGGTGCGCGGCCGGGATCTGGTTGCCGCGCTGGTGGAGCAGGCCGACCAGTACGCGCCGCACTACCTGCTCGGCAGGCACGCGGTCGAGCTGTCCGATGTGGAGGGCGGCCTGCTGGTCGGGGTCGGCGGCGACGAGGCGGTGCGCGCGGGCGCGGTGCTGGTCACCGCGGGCATCGGCGAGTTCAGCCCGCGACCGCTGCCCGCCGGTGGTGACTGGACCGGCCGCGGCGTCGTGCACTTCATCCCCGAGCTGTCCGTGCACAGTGGACGCGACGTGGTGGTGGTCGGGGGCGGCGACTCCGCGTTCGACTGGGCGCTGGCGCTGCACCCGGTGGCGCGCAGCGTCTCGCTGGTGCACCGCCGGGCGCGGTTCCGCGCGCACCCGGGCCTGGTCAGCAAGGTCGAGGACCTGGGCGTCCCGCTGATCACCCCGGCCGAGGTGGTGGCGATCCGCGGCGAGGACACCGTGCGCGAGGTGGAGATCGAGGTCGGCGGGGCGGAGCGCCGGGTGCTGCCCGCGCAGACCGTGGTCGCCGCGCTGGGCTTCACCGCCGACCTGGGGCCGATCGAGGGGTGGGGCCTGGAGCTGGAGAAGCGGGCGATCCTGGTGGACACCACGATGCGGACGAACCGGCCCCGGGTGTACGCGGCGGGCGACGTCGCGGCCTACCCGGGCAAGGTCAAGCTGATCGCGACGGGCTTCGGCGAGGCGGCGACGGCGGTGAACAACATCGCGGTGGAGCTCAACCCGGAAGCCCACCTCTTCCCGGGCCACTCCTCCAACCTCCCCTGACGGTCACCCTGCTCCGATGCGGACGAGAACGCGCAACCGGTGTGGGGCCCGGTTGCGCGTTCTCGGTGCGAGGGGCGATCAGCCGCCGGTGTTCTGGTTGATCCAGTCCGCGTAGGCGACCACGTCGGTGTAGATCGACGGCCCGGTGGCGCAGGTCGAGTCACCGTTGCCGGAGCGGCTCGTCGCGCCGATCAGCTCCCAGTTGCCCGGGGTGCCCTTGATCTGCGGGCCGCCCGAGTCGCCGTAGCAGGCACCGGAGTTGCCGTTCGGGTTGTCCGTGCAGATCTCGCCCTGGCCGTCGATGCCCGTGCAGCCCGAGTCGTCGACGATCTGGGTGTCCAGCTCCTGTAGGTACTGCGGGGCCGGGCCGCAGCCGGGCTGGGCGCAGGTCTGACCCCAGCCGATGATCCGCGTCGCGGTGCCCGCGGGGCCGGAGTCGGCGGCGATCTTGATCGGGGTCGCCTGCAGCTGGCGGTCCAGCTGCAGCACCGCGATGTCGCCGGAGGGGTGCGTCTGCACGTTCGTGACGTTGGCCTCCTCGCCACCGCTGGTGTGGTCGTTGCTGCCGACCCGCACGGAGAACTGGCCGCCGCCCTGCACGCAGTGCGCCGCGGTCACCACCCAGTCGGGCTTGATCAGCGAACCGCCGCAGCCGTGCCGGCCCTGCTGCTGCAGCGACACCATGAACGAGTACTCCTCGGTGGCGTCGTGGCCGCCGACGATGTACGGGGTGACGTCGTCGGGCTGGGCGGCCGCGGGCATGCCCAGAGCGCCGAGCGCGCCGACGGCTGCGATGGCCGCGATGAGAACCGAACGCTTGCGCATTTCCGTCGAATCCTCCCGGGTTCCCGGCACCGCTGGCCGGATGGGCACAGACAGTAAGAGGATTCGCTCTGACGACGTACCCACTAAGGGAGTAGGCCGACGATGACGAAGCGGTGACCCGCTGCGAAACAGCAGGTCACCGCTCGATTTCCGGTCCCACTTCTGGATGCCGGGGATATTTCCCAGTTTCCCGGAACCGTCAGGGCAGCAGCCCGTGGCGCGCCGAGTCGTCGCCGTAGTCCACGTCGGCGTACTCGCGCAGCTTCGCCATCCGGTGCTGGCCCTCGATGATGCGCACCGTGCCGGACTTCGAGCGCATCACGATCGACTGCGTGGTGCACCGGTTCGCGCGGTAGTGCACGCCCTTGAGCAGCGCCCCGTCGGTGATGCCGGTGGCGCAGAAGAACATGTTGTCGCCGCGCACCAGGTCCGAGGTGGTCAGCACCTGGTTCACGTCGTGCCCGGCCTCGCGCAGCTTCGCGCGCTCGGCGTCGTCGCGCGGCCAGAGCCGGGTCTGGATCTCGCCGTCGAGGCACTTCAGCGCGCACGCGGCGATGATCCCCTCCGGGGTCCCGCCGATGCCCAGCAGCATGTCCACACCGCTGCCCGGCCGCGCCGCCGCGATCGCGCCCGCCACGTCGCCGTCGGAGATGAACTGGATGCGCGCGCCCGCCTCGCGGACCTCCTTGACGATCTGCTCGTGGCGCGGGCGGTCCAGGATGCACACCGTCACGTCGGAGACGTCGATCTGCTTGGCCTTGGCGACCCGGCGGACGTTCTCCGCGATCGGCGCCTCCAGGTCGACCGCCCCGGCGGCCTCCGGCCCGACGGCCATCTTCTCCATGTAGAACACCGCGGACGGGTCGAACATGGTGCCCCGCTCGGAGACCGCGAGCACCGCCAGCGCGTTCGGCATGCCCTTGCTCAGCAGCGTCGTCCCGTCGATCGGGTCGACGGCCACGTCGCACTCGGGGCCTTCGCCGTTGCCGACCTCCTCGCCGTTGTAGAGCATCGGGGCTTCGTCCTTCTCGCCCTCGCCGATGACCACGACGCCCCGCATCGACACGGTGCCGATGAGCTTGCGCATCGCGTCCACCGCCGCGCCGTCACCGGCGTTCTTGTCGCCGCGGCCGACCCAGCGACCGGCGGCCATCGCGGCGGCCTCGGTCACGCGGACGAGTTCCATGGCGAGGTTGCGGTCCGGTGCTTCGCGGTGTCGTTCGGTGCTGGAGCTCATCGCGCCTCCCGGTGGTGAGCATTCTTCGGGTTCGACTGCCCGAGTTCGGCGGGACCCGACCCGCGCTCAGGCTCGTTGGCTCCGATCTTCGCAGATCGGCGGCCTGGTCGGAGGCCTCGCGTGGGCCAGCCCACTCCGGTCGCGCCTGCCCGGTCGGCCGGGACGCCGCTGGTGAGAGCATGGGGGGCGTGGCCGAACCCAGCAACCAGCAACCGGCGCCGTCCCGCCCGCCCCGGACCGTCTCGGCGATGGTGTTCGCGATCCTCCCGCTGGTCCTGATCGCCTTCGGGATGGCAGGTCTGCTGGGGCAGTGCTCGTTCAACCCCGGCGGTCCGCAGGTGCAGGTGCCGACCGTGGACGTGCCCGCCGAGCTGGACCGGGCGTCCAGGCGGGTGGACTTCCCGCTCGCCGACCCGCAGCTGCCCGCGAACTGGCGGGCCAACTCGGTGAACGTGCTGACGCTGCGCTCGCACGCGGAGGTCGTGCGCGTCGGCTGGCTGACCGGCGACGGCCACTACCTGCGCTTCTCCCAGTCGACTGCGACCGAGGAGGAGCTGGTCACCGCGGACACCCGCCAGCCGCCGCAGGCGCTCGGCACCGTCGAGGCGGGCGGTCAGCAGTGGGTCCGCTACCGGAGCGTGGAAGGCGAGGAGGCCTGGGCGACGGACCGCAACGGCGTCCGCGTCCTGATCGCGGGCAACGCGACCGAACCCGAGTTCCGCACCCTCGCCGAAGCCGCCCTGAAGGCCCCGGCACGTCCCTGACGTCACGATTTCAATGAGGTTTTCCAGCCTCGTTCTGCGTGGCGGTGCCGGTGGCGGAACCTCAGCGCCCGCCTGGACTGCGGGGTCCCTGACTTGTGTATGACCCGCGATACACGGCGTCAGGGCCGTCCTCGCCAGGCGAACGCTGAGAACCCGCGGCGGTGCGAGTTGCGAGGGTGGGCTATGCGCCTAGCGGCGCATGCGACACCTGCGGACCGGTGCCGGTCGCCCTTCGCAGCTGCGGTCCACTGGCAGGATGAACAAGTTCAATGGAAATCAGACCTCTGATTTCCATTGAAATCGCGGAAGTTCCCCCGCGCCCGGGCGTGTCAGGCGCCCGACACGCCGCGGGACCGCAGTTTCAGGTGAAGCTGCAGATCCGCGCGCGGCGGTTCCAAGATCGAAATTGCCGGGGTCACTCCTGCTCGACGGAGGCGAGGGCGCGCTCGACGCGCTCGCGGGCGCCCGCGAGGTGGCGCTCGCACACCGCCGCCAGCGCTTCGCCCCGCTCCCACAGCGCCAGGGAGTCCTCCAGGGACAGACCGCCCGCCTCCAGCTGCTTGACCACCTCGGCCAGCTGGTCGCGGGCCTGCTCGTAGCCGAGCTCGGCGACCTCCGGGTGCTCGGCCACCGGGTCGAAGTGCTCGTCCTGCTGCTCGTTCGCGGTCACGGGGTAGGGCTCTCCACGTCGTTCTGCACGGACACCACCGCAGTGGCGATCGCCTGGTCGTAGCCGACGAACGCCTCGGCGAACTCGGCGCCGTCGCCTTCGCGCACCGCGTCGTTGATGCGCAACTGCGCTTCCGCGACCCTACGTCGGTGCGCGGACACCGCCCACCACCCGGTCCCCACGTAACCGGAGGTGGCCTCGACCAGCGCGCGCAGCCGGGACGGCAGGTCCCGGCGCTCGGCGGACTGGCAGCCGCCCAGCAGCGCGGCCCAGCACCCGGCCGCGGTGGCGTCCGCCGCCTCGGCGCAGCGCTGCACCTCACCGGCCCGCCGGGAACCGGTCGCCGCCGACCGGGCGACGCCGACGGTCAGCGGGAGGAACGAGGGGTCCTGCTCGGGGTGCACGGTCTCCGTCCTGTTCAGCCTGCTCGATCCGGCACGACCGCCTGGATCGCACCGTCAACGACCCGCACTCGCAGTCGAGTTCCCGGCGGGGCGTCGTCGACCGATCGGAGCACTCCGTCCGCACCGTCCTCGATGCGCTGCACGATCGCGTATCCACGAGCCAGCGTGGCCGCCGGGCCCAGGGTCGTCAAGCGAGATCGGGTCGCGGTCAGCGCGTGCTGCTCGGTGGTGAGCGCGGTCGTCATCGCCCGGCGGGCCCGGTCGCGCAGCACGCCGACCTGCTCGGCCCGCTGCGCCAGCGGCCCGAGCGGGTCGGCCAGCACCGGTCGGCTGCGGAGCGCGTCGAGCAGCCGCCGCTCGCGGTCGACCCACCCGTGCAGGGCGCGGCGGGCGCGGTCGCGCAGCTGGTGGATGCGCTGGGTCTCCTCGGCCACGTCCGGGACCACCCGCTTGCCCGCCCCGGTCGGCGTCGAGCAGCGCACGTCCGCCACGTGGTCGACCAGCGGTGAGTCCGGTTCGTGCCCGATGGCGCTGACCACCGGCGTCCGACACGCCGACACCGCGCGGCACAGCGCCTCGTCGGAGAACGGCAGCAGGTCCTCGACGCTGCCGCCGCCGCGGGCCAGCACGATCACGTCGACCTCGGGCATCTTGTCGAGCTCCTGCAGCGCCTCCAGGATCTGCGGCACCGCGGTCGAGCCCTGCACGGCGACGTTGCGGATCTCGAACTGCACGGCGGGCCAGCGCAGCTGGGCGTTGGTCAGCACGTCGTGCTCGGCGGCGGAGGCGCGACCGGTGATCAGCCCGACCCGGTTCGGCAGGAACGGCAGCGGCCGCTTGCGGGCCGGGTCGAACAGGCCCTCGGCCTTGAGCAGCTGGCGCAGCCGCTCGATGCGGGCGAGCAGCTCACCGATGCCGACCGCGCGGATCTCGTCGACCCGCAGGCTCAGCGTGCCGCGGCCGACGAAGAACGTCGGCTTGCCGTGCACCACGACCCGGCTGCCGTCGGTCAGCGGCGGGTCCATCTTGCGGATCATGGCGGCCGAGCAGGTCAGCGTCAGCGACACGTCGGCGGACGGGTCGCGCAGCTGCAGGAACGCGGTGGCGGCGCCCGGGCGCAGCGAGATCTGGGTGATCTGGCCCTCGACCCAGATCGAGCCGAGGCGGTTGATCCACTCGGCGATCTTGCACGCGACGGTGCGTACCGGCCACGGCTCCTCGGGGCTCGTCGGAGAGGTCAGCTGGACTCCTCGGATGTCGTCAGGTGGTGCAGTTTCAGTTGAAACTGCGGATCTCGCGGCGGGCGGGCCGGGTTCGCCGCGCCAGCGCCGGAGGTGGGCGTCACTGGTCGCGGAGGCGGTCGAGGCGGTTCTGGAGCATGCGGAGGAACTCCGGGCGCTGGCCGTGGCGCTGCTCGTGGGCGAGCAGCTCGGCCAGGTCGTCCTCGGTGAACGAGCGGAGCCTGCCGCGCAGCTGGGGCAGCGTGAGCTCCTCGTACTCGGCGACCACCGAGCGCTCCTCGGCAGGGGCCTCCGGCTCCTCCGGTTCGTCCTCGTCGAAGGTCGCCCAGGCGGGCTGCTCTTCAGGGGTGCGCAGCACGGCGAGCGCCTCGTCGCCCTTGATCGCCAGCTCGGTGATCTGCTGCTGGACCCGCATCGACGCCTGCAGGGCCTGGCTGGCCACGGTGACGGGCAGCCCGAGCAGCGTGGTCGGCAGTCGGCGGGCCTGTTCGACGGCGGTGGCCGCCAACCCGGCGGCTACCCGGACCGGCAGCGGGAACGATGACATGCGCCCAGCCTGCCGCACTTCACCCCGGGAAGCCATCACCTCACCGCACTACTGTGATCAGACCCGCGGGTCCGGGAACGTGATCCGCGTCGGCGGACCGGGCGCGAGGCTGAGCGCGGCGGACCAGGTCCGTACCCTTGGGGGCATGACGACCTCGCCCGAGGCCACTGACCTCGTTGACCAGGACGCCGGGCGGACCAAGCGAGTCCTGCTGGCCAAGCCGCGTGGGTACTGCGCAGGTGTCGACCGCGCGGTGGTCACCGTCGAGAAAGCCCTCGAGACCTACGGCGCGCCGATCTACGTGCGCAAGGAGATCGTGCACAACCGGCACGTGGTGGAGACGCTGTCCGAGCGCGGCGTGATCTTCGTGGACGAGACCGACGAGGTGCCCGAGGGCGCGCTCGTGGTGTTCTCGGCGCACGGCGTGTCCCCGGCGGTCCACGAGGAGGCCGCCCGGCGCAACCTGCGCACCATCGACGCGACCTGCCCGCTGGTCACCAAGGTGCACAAGGAGGTCCACCGGTTCGCCCGCGAGGACTACGACATCCTGCTGATCGGCCACGAGGGCCACGAGGAGGTCGAGGGCACCGCCGGTGAGGCGCCGGACCGCGTGCAGCTGGTCGACAAGCCCGAGGACGTCGACAAGGTCGAGGTGCGCGACCCGAGCAAGGTCGTGTGGCTGTCGCAGACCACGCTCAGCGTGGACGAGACGATGGAGCGGGTGGACCAGCTCAAGGAGCGGTTCCCGGACCTGCAGGCGCCGCCGAGCGACGACATCTGCTACGCCACCTCCAACCGCCAGCACGCGGTGAAGGCGATGGCCCCGGAGTGCGACCTGGTGATCGTGGTGGGCTCGCAGAACTCCTCGAACTCCAAGCGCCTGGTCGAGGTGGCCCTGCAGGCGGGCGCGTCGGACGCGCACCTGGTGGACTTCGCCTCCCAGATCGACGAGGCCTGGCTGGACGGGGTCACCACGGTCGGCGTGACCAGCGGTGCCTCGGTGCCGGACGTGCTGGTCATGCAGGTCCTGGACCACCTGGCGGAGCGCGGCTGGAACCAGGTGGACGAGGTCACCACGGCCAACGAGAAGGTCACCTTCGCCCTGCCGCGGGAGCTCCGCAAGGACCTGGACGACAACCCGGACAAGCCCCGCAGCGTCCGCTGACCCGAGCACTGAAAAGGGGCACCCGACGGGGTGCCCCTTTTTGCTGCCCTACCCGAACCGCTCGTCGCGTCGCGGCCTCCGGGCTCGCCTGGGCGGCTCGCCCTGCGGCGGCTCCGCCGCCCGCGGCCGTCCCGGCGCCTGCCGCGGGGCTGCGCCCCGCCGCGGCGGCACTGCGCGCTCCGGTCGGCCTTCCGCTCCGCGCGGCCTGCCCGGCGCGGCTTCGCCTCGCCGGGGCGGCTCGCCGCGTCGCGGCGGCTCCTCCCGGCGGGGGCGTCCCGGCGCCTGCGCGCGTCCGCGCTCGGCGCGCTCCGGCCGCTCGCGCTCGCCGCGGCTCGGCCGACCGCCCTCGCCCCGGGGTTTGCGCTCCTCCGGGCGGCGCTTGCGCTCGCCGTCCTCCGGTTTGCGGGGCGGGGTGGGGCGGCGGCGCTTCTTGGTGGCCGCGTCGCTGTCCGCGACCTCGGGGCGCTGGTCGGCCTTCTCGGTAACGAACATGCGTACGAGTCCGATACCCAGGGCGACGATCGTGGCCCCGGCCATGATCGGGAAGCTGCTGATCAGCGGGCGCGCGATGGAGAGCGCCTTGCCGGTGATGCCCGCTCCGGCGGCGGCCCCGGCCCCGGTGATCAGCACCAGCAGCGGCATGACGATGACCAGGACCAGCGGCGGCTGCACCATCGGGCCGAACACGCTCCGCCGCTTGACCAGCAGAACGCCCAGCACGCTCCCGACGAAGAAGCACGCCTTGAACAGGATGCCGGGCTGGTTCCAGATCAGGATGTCCAGCACGGTTCCGATCGCGGTCGGTACTGCGGCCAGCAGCACGGCAACCCAAAGCGGCACTCCTGCCGAACGGAGGGCGGAGCGCGCCGACCAGGGCGGCACGCCGTTGCCGGGGGATGAGGCGCTCTGGTTGTCGCGGATCGCGGTCACGAGTCACAACGGTAACGGTCCAGTACCCCGGCCCGAGAGCCCTCTTCCGGAACTTGCGGGTTACCCCTCGCCCGGTTCCGGGTGATTCCGGCACCCGGTGCCCGGAATGCGACGTTCGCGCGATGGGTGATCGGCATCTTCGGTTGGCCGGGTGTGTGAACCTTGACACAATCAGCGCGAGCATTTTAGCGTCCGAGCAATCGTTTTCTCATGTTTCGCGAACGGCGCGACGGGGGGCCTATGAGCACGGCGCCACCGCTGGTCGAGATGACCGGCATCACCAAGCGCTACGGGGGCGTGCTGGCGTGCGACGACGTGGACCTGTCGGTCCGCGCCGGGGAGGTGCACGCGCTGCTGGGGGAGAACGGGGCGGGGAAGAGCACGCTGATGAAGGTGCTGTCCGGCGATGTGGTCGACCACGCTGGATCGATCTCGATCGAGGGGCGGCGGGTGCAGTTCGGCAAGCCCGCGGACGCCCAGCACGCCGGGGTCGCGATGATCCACCAGGAGCTCGACCTGGTCCCGGCGCTCAGCGTCGCGGAGAACCTGCACCTGGGCCGGGAGCCGCGCAACAGGTTCGGCGCGGTGGACCGCCGGAAGATGGCCGACCGCACCCGGGAGCTGCTGCGCCGCACCGGCATCGAGCTGGACCCGCAGCGCCCGGTCGGCGAGCTGCGCGTCGGCGAGCAGCAGCTGGTCACCATCGCCCGCGCGCTGCTGCTGGACGCGAAGGTGCTGATCATGGACGAGCCGACCTCGGCGCTGTCCACCACCGAGGTGGAGCGGTTGTTCGCGGTGATCGCCGAGCTGCGCCGCAACGGCACCGGCATCGTCTACATCTCGCACCGGATGGACGAGATCGGCCGGGTGGCCGACCGGGCCACCGTGCTGCGCAACGGCCGCAAGGTCGCCGAGTTCGACGCCCGGAAGCTGACCGCCGAGCAGGCCGCCGAGGCGATGGTGGGCCGCTCGGTGCAGACGATGTTCCGGGCCGAGCGCCGCGAGGTCGGCGCGGAGCTGCTGAAGGTATCGGGATTCGCCGTGCACCCGCGGCGGCCTCGGGTGGGCCGCCGGGAGCCCGCGGGGATCGATCTGACCGTGCGGCGCGGGGAGATCGTCGGGCTCTGCGGGCTGCTCGGCTCAGGACGCACCGAACTGCTGGAATCGCTGTTCGGTGCCGGGTCCTCCGGCACGTGGGAGGGGGAGGTGTCCCTCGACGGGCGCCCGGTGCGGCCGAGGGGTCCGCGCCGTGCGCTGCGCGAGGGCATCGCCTTCGTGCCGGAGGACCGCAGGACCTCCGGGCTGGTCCTGGAGCACTCCGTGCTGGCCAACACGGTGCTGTCGGTGCTGGACCGGCTGGGACCGCTGGGCCTGGTCCGCCGCCGCAAGGAGGTGTCCACCACCGAGGGCAGCGTGCAGCAGCTCAAGGTCAAGCTCGGTCGGATCCTGGACCCGGTGGGCACCCTGTCGGGTGGCAACCAGCAGAAGGTCGTGTTCGGCCGGATGCTGCTGACCGAACCGCGCCTGCTGCTGCTTGACGATCCCACCCGCGGCGTGGACATCGGCGCGAAGTCGGAGATCTACCAGCTGCTCGGCGAGATCGCCGAGCGCGGCATCGGGGTGCTGCTGGCGTCCTCGGAGCTGCCGGAGCTGGTCGGGGTGTGCGACCGGGTGGTGGTGCTGCGCGGTGGGCGCAGCGTCGCCGAGTTCGACACCGCGGAGGTCGGGGAGGCGGAGCTGCTGGCCGCCGCGATGGGCGAGCGGTCGGGCGACGGTCCGGTGGTCGGCACCGGGCAGGGCACCGGGGGAGGCGGCAGGTGAGCAACCAGACGGCAGAGCGGCCTTCGGCGGCCGCGCCGGAGAAGCGGTCCAACACGGTGGAGACGCTGTTCCGGTTCCAGAGCTTCTTCGGCCTCGTCGCCGTGTTCCTCGCGGCGGTGATCTTCTCGCCGCGCGGCGGCGACGGGCAGATCCTGTTCCTGAGCAGCGACAACCTGTTCAACATCGTGCGCGCGGTGTCCGAGATCGGGATCATCGCGGTGGGCCTGACCTTCGTGATCCTGATCGGCGGCATCGACCTGTCGGTGGGCTCGGTGCTCGGGCTGGCCGCGGTGGGCTCGGCCGTGCTGATGGTCGAGAACGGCCTCGGCGTGTGGGCGACCGTCGCGCTGGTGCTGGTGGCGGGCATCGTCTTCGGCCTGCTGCAGGGCGCCGCGGTGGCGCTGCTGGGGGTGCAGGCCTTCATCGTCACGCTGGCCGGGTTGCAGATCGCGCGCGGGTTGGCGCGCATGTGGTCCGGCGGCGAGACCGTGCAGATCTCCTACGGCGACGGGCCGGGGCAGGCACCGGTGCTGTTCTCGCTGCTGGGCGAGCGCACGTTCGGCGGTGTGGTGCCGATCCCGGTGCTGATCTTCGCCGTGGTGGCGGTGGCCGCGATCCTGTTCCTGCGGACCAGCGCCTACTCGCGGCACCTGTACGCCATCGGCGGCAACGAGAAGGCCGCCCGGCTCTCCGGCGTGCCGGTGAACCGGGTCAAGATCATCGCGTTCGCCATCGCCGGGTTCTGCGCGGCGCTGGCCGGGATCGTGCACGCCGGGCAGCTCAACGCGGGCAGCCCGAACGACGGCATCGCCTACGAGCTGGACGGGATCGCCGCGGTGGTGGTCGGCGGCACCAGCCTCGCCGGCGGCCGCGGGTCGGTGATCGGCACCATCGCCGGCGCGCTGCTGCTCGGCATCCTGAACAACATCCTGAGCCTGAACAGCGTCAACACCGATCTGCAGCTGCTCATCAAAGGTCTGGTGATCGTCGCGGCGGCGGCGCTGCAGCGGCTGCGCCCCACGTCGTGAACCAACACCCGGGAGGAAGCACGATGCGCAAGACAACGAGGTCACTGGTCGCAGTCGCCTGCGCCGCGGTCGCGCTCACCGCCGCCGGTTGCGGGACCACCAGCGAGAACACCGGGCAGGTCCAGCAGCAGAACCCGACCAAGAACTGCAAGGGCCCGGACGGCAAGTACACCATCGGGATGAGCCAGGCCAACCTCGCCGAGCCGTACCGGGTGCGGATGGACGACGACATCCGCACCGCCGCGTCCAAGGTGCCGCAGTTCGACGTGCAGTTCTCCGACGCGGCCAAGGACAACTCCAAGCAGATCAGCGACGTGGAGAACTTCGTCACCAAGCAGGTCGACCTGCTGATGATCTCGCCGAACGAGGCGGCACCGCTGACCGACGTGGTGACGAAGGCCTACAACAAGGGGATCCCGGTCGTCGTGCTGGACCGCAAGATCGAGGGCGAGGGCTACACGACCTACATCGGCGCGGACAACGTGCAGATCGGGCGCCAGGCCGGTGAGTACTTCAAGAACACCCTGCTGCCGCAGGGCGGCAAGATCGTGCAGATCAAGGGGTTGTCCGGTTCGACCCCGGCCGCCGAGCGCGAGGAGGGCTTCCGGCAGGGCATCCAGGGCTCGAACATCGAGATCGTGGCCACCGCCGACGGCGAGTGGGAGCGCTCGGTCGGGCAGCAGAAGATGGACGCGCTGCTGAAGGCGCACCCCGACATCCAGGCGGTGTACGCGCAGAACGACCCGATGGCCGAGGGCGCGTACCTGGCCGCCCAGGCGGCCGGGCGCAACGACCTGAAGTTCGTCGGCATCGACGGGCTGCCGATCCCCTCGGGCGGCATCAAGGCCGTCGAGGAGGGGCGCCTGCAGGCCACCAACCTGTACCCGACCGGCGGTGCGGAAGCCGTCGAGGCGGCCAAGAAGCTGCTCATCGACTGCCAGCCGGTGCCGAAGACGCAGACCCTGCAGACCGAGCTGATCACGAAGGAGAACGCGGCCGAGGTCTACGCCCGGCTGAACCAGAGCTGACCCGGTCCGGTCGCCGCACCGGTGCGGCGACCGGATTCCGCGCCCCCGTGCTCGGGGGAACTGCTGCGGCGCACGCCGTCCGATGTGGATTCTTGCCGTGCCGAACGATTTTTCCTTGGTGGTTCGGCCTTTCCGCTGGAATCGGGCAATACACCTGGATGGTGGTTGTCGGCGAGATCGTTACCGGTGACCATCATATCGAGTGAATTCGAGTTCCGGATTCCTCGACACCGCTCGAATTGGATGGCCCGGCGAAGATCTCTTTCCTACGATTTCGCGCATTGCGCGAGTGATCTTCCGCTGCGGAGCCGAACGGAGAACTCGATCCAGTGGCCGCGCACCATCATCGGAACAGCTGCACCACAGTCCACTGCGGACAGTGATGCGTGGGGAGGGCGAGCACGATGAGAGTCCGCTCAGCAACGTCGCGGTCGAGCGGGGGACGCCGTGCCCGCCGACTCGGCGCGTACCTGGGAGTCGCGGCGCTCGCAGCGGCCGCGGTGGTCGCCGACGTCGGCGGCAGCGCCGGTCAGGCGCAGGGGCAGGCTCCGGCGCCGACGAAGGGCCCGGTCGGCTGGGACACCTACCGCAACCTCGACGCGATGTCGCAGCCCCGCGGCAACGAGCAGTCCCTGCAGTTCTCCAGCTACGACCGCACCGGCGGCAACAACGACGGCTTCGAGGGCACCTACTCCTGCCTGCGCACCACCGAGCGCGGCTGCGTGATCGGCGAGCACGAGGGCCCGGGCGAGATCACCTCGATCTGGAGCACCCGCGAGCCGCTGGGCGACGTCACCGCGACCGGCAACATCGTGATCGAGCTGGACGGCCGGACGGTGCTGGACGCCCCGCTCATCGACGTGGTCAGCGGCAAGCTCGGCGCCCCGTTCTCCTGGCCGCTGGTCGGCGACGCCAACGACACCGCGGGCGGCGTGGTGATCAAGGTGCCGATGCCGTACCGCGAGTCGATGCGGGTCACGGTGCAGCACAACCCGTACTTCTACCACCTGTCCTACCGCGCCTTCCCCGACGCGGAGGGGGTGCGGACCTTCAACCCGAACGAACCGGCTGAGGACGTCCTAGAACAGCTGCGCACGTTCGGCGTGGCCGACCCGAAGGGCGGCCCCGAAGGCGCCCCGGTGCGCCGCTCCTTCGACCTGGCGCCCGGTCGGGCCACCACCGTCGCCGACCTGTCCGGCCCGGCCCAGATCAACCAGCTGCGGGTGAAGCTGCCGCAGGTGGTGGCCGCCCCGCAGGTCGTCGACGACGGGCGCGCGTTCGGCGCGGGCGGCTCCAGCCGGTTCGCGATGCGGGTGGCCCCGAACAACCAGGGCATCCGGGTGATCCGCCGGTACGACCCGCAGATCGCCGACCAGGTCGGCAGCCTGCACGTCAACGGGCGGCAGGTCGGCGAGTGGCGCAGCGGCGCGGCCGCGCCGGGCTCGTGGGGCGTGCAGATCATCGACGTGCCCGCCGAGGTGACCGCGGGCCGGTCGTCGGTGGACGTGGAGAACCGGTTCATCTCCTCCTCGCTGGACTTCAACGAGTTCCGCTACGACGTGCACAGCCTGGTCGACGGCGAGTGGGTGCGCACCGACGTGCTCGACCTCGGCCCGGGCCACCCCGGCGAGGAGGCCGCGCACGGCTACCGCATCGACAACCCGGTCTTCGCCCGCGAGAAGCTGGTCGGCCGCTACCCGACGCGGCCGGAGGACGTCGCCGCCGCCGACGAGGTGCTGGACAAGACCCGGCTGCGCATCACCTTCGACGGCAGGACCACCGTGGACGCGCCGATCGGCGAGTTCTTCGGCACCGGGCTCGGCGAGTACGACGTGCGCACCATGATGAGCTCGGTGGACCCGGGCCTGGACGGCTGGTACACGGCCTGGTGGCCGATGCCGTTCGGCAAGAGCGCCAAGGTGGAGCTGGTCAACACCGGCGGGGTGCCGGTGACCGGCGCGACCGCCGAGGTGACCAGCGCGCCGACCGAGCTGGCCCCCGGCACCGGCTACTTCCACGCCACCCACCACCGGGGCAACACGGTGCCCGGCGAGGACTGGAACTTCCTGACCGCCAACGGCGCGGGCACCTTCTACGGGGTCTCGCACAGCATGCGCGGGCTGATCCCGCCCGGTGCCCAGACGCGCTCCAACCAGCCCCACTCCGACACGCGCTCCCGGGCGCAGGCGGTGAACCAGCGCAACTACCTGGAGGGCGACGAGCGGTTCTACGTCGACGGCTCCCGCGAACCGGCCTGGCACGGGACCGGCACCGAGGACTTCTACGAGTCCGGCTGGTACTTCCGGTTCGGCACCACCTACTCGATGCCGCTGGCGGGCAACCCGTCGCACGAGATCAACGGCGACGGCTGCCGGTACGACTGCACGGGTGCCTACCGCCTGCTGCTCAACGACGCGGTGCCGTTCCGCACCGGCTTCGTGGCGGGCATCGAGCACGGACCGGTCAACGACGAGCCGGGCGACTACGGTTCCACGGCCTACTGGTACGGCGGGAACGCGTCGGGCCGAGCGCCCGTCCTCCCGCCGCTGCCGACGCGGCCGCCGAGCCCGGTCCCGACCCCGTCGGCACCCCCGACGGCTCCGCCGACCTCCTCGGTGACCCCGACCCGCCCGGTGACCCCGGAGACCACGGCCCCGCACACCACGGGCCAGGACGACGGAACCGGCCAGGTCGACGTCCAACAGGCGGTGGAGGACGCCCTCAACGGGCACCGGACGACCGGCTGACGGGACTGATCGCCAACGGGCCGTTCACCTCGGAAGGGGTGGACGGCCCGTTTCAGCTCTGCGGTTCGCGGCTGCTGCTGGCGCGGGCCACCAGGTGGGCGGAGAGGGTCGTCGTGGTCGCCTCGGTGCGCTCGCCGCCGATCCGGCCGAGCAGGAGCTGGGCCGCCACCGCCCCGACGTCGTACGCGGGCTGCGCGACGACGGTCAGCGGCGGGTCGAGCAGCGTCGCCCACGGTGCGTCGTCGAAGGCCACCACGCCGACGTCGCGGCCGGGCCGCAGGCCGAGCTCGGCGCAGGTCTCCAGCACGCCGACCGCCATCATGTTGTTCGCCACCAGCACCGCGTCCGGCCGGTCCGGCCGGATCAGCAGCGAGTGCGCGGCCCGCTTCGCCCCGGCCGCCTTGAACTCCGAGCGCCGCACCAGCACGTCGCTCGACGGCAGCCCGGCCGCCCGGACACCGTCGCGGTAGCCCGCGAGTCGGTCGTCGGCGGTGCGCACCCCGCTCGGGCCGGTGAGGCAGCCGATCCGGCGGTACCCCTGGTCGACGAGGTGCTGGACGGCTTCCGCGGCCGCGAGCCTGCTGTCCACCAGCACGGTGTCGCTCGGCGTGTCCGGCAGCGGGCGGTCCACCGCCACGACCGGCGTGGTGGACCGGTTGAGCAGCTCGACGCTCTCGCTGTGCCCGGTGGGCGACAGCAGCACCCCGGCGACCCGCTCCTGCAGCGCGACGTCGATGTACTCGCGCTCCTTCGCCGGTTCGTCGTCGGAGTTGCACAGCACCACCGAGTAGCCCGCCGCGTGCGCCACGTCCTCGACACCGCGGGCGATCGCGGTGAAGAACGGGTTCTCCACGTCCGCGATGATCAGGGCCAGCACCGCGGTCTCCTGCTTGCGCAGGTTGCGGGCCGGGCCGTTGGGCCGGTAGCCGAGTTCGGCGGCCGCGGCGAACACCCGGGCGGCCAGCTCGGGGTCGACCGTGCTCTTGCCGTTGAGCGCGCGGGAAACGGTCGCGGTGGACACCCCGGCGCGGGTCGCCACGTCACTGATCGTCGCCACGGTTCCTCCTCGTGACCTCTTCCCGAGTGATGGCGGGCCGCCCGCCTTGACAGCCCTCGTCCTGCCAGAATAGCGTCCGAGAAAACGATTGCTCGCCGGTCATGTCGGCATTCGGACACGAGTTGTTCCGGTCGGGCGGCCCCGCGGGGGAGCCCGCCGGGTGGGCTGGCGGCGCCTCCTCGCCGCCGGTCCTGCGCAGTCAACGCCGCCTGCTCACCTTGGAGGAACTGTGGCCCGCATCGGTGTCGTGACCATTTCCGACGGTCGTGACCACGTCCACGCCCGCAACGCCGACTTCATCCGGTCCAAGCAGGACGCCCTGGTCGGGGCGCTGCGCGGGGCCGGGCACGAAGTGGTGGTCGGGGACGACCTGGTGGCCACCAACTCGCTGGCCACCTCGGTGGCGCGCAAGGTGGCCGCCGCCGACGTGGACGTGACCGTCTTCTACTACGCGGTCTGGGCGTTCCCGCACTTCACGATGCTCGCCCAGGACGCCACCCGCAGCCCGCTGGTGCTGGTGGCCAGCACCGACCCGACCGAGCCGGGGCTGGTCGGCATGCTCGCCGCCGGTGGCGCGCTGGACCAGATCGGCCGCCAGCACACCCGGGCCTGGGGCGCGCCGGACGACGCCGAGCTGGTCGAGAAGATCGGCGTGCAGGCCGCCGCTTCGGCCGCGGTGAAGTCGCTGCGGGGTTCGACCTTCGGCCGGTTCGGCGGGCGGCCGATGGGCATGAACACCGCGGTCGCCAACACCGACCAGTGGATGCGCAAGTTCGGCGTCGACGTGGAGGAGATCGACCAGTACGAGCTGGTCCTGCGCGCGGACAAGGCGGACGCCGGGGAGGCCCGCAAGGCCCGCGAGTGGATCGAGCAGAACGCCGCCGGGGTGCACTACGACGGCAAGAAGCTGACCCCGGAGCTGCTGGAGCTCCAGCTGCGCTCCTACCTGGCGATCCGGGACATCATCGCGGAGCGCGGCCTGGACTTCACCGGCATCAAGGCGCAGCCGGAGCTGACGGAGAACTTCGCGACCATGGACGTCACCGAGGCGTTCCTCAACGACCCCTACGATTGGAACGGCCCGAAGGAGCCGCACGTCTGCGCCACCGAGGCGGACATGGACGGCGCGCTGACCATGCAGCTGTTCAAGGCGATCTCCGGCAAGCCGGTGCTGTTCGCCGACGTCCGCCACTACCACGCCGACCGCGACATCTGGGACCTGTGCAACTCCGGTCAGCACGCCACCTGGTACGCCGCGCGCAGCGACGATCCGGCGGAGAACCTGGCCAAGGTCAACTTCTACCCGGAGGTGTTCTTCTTCCCGGCCGGTGGGGCGTCCGTGCAGCACATCGCGGCGCCGGGGCAGATGACGCTGGGGCGGCTGACCCGGGAGAACGGCGAGTACCGGCTGCAGCTGATGCTCGGCGAGTTCGAGAACTACGACGACGCGACCAACAAGGCGCTGGTGGAGCAGTCGACGCCGGAGTGGCCGCACGCGTTCGCCCGCCTAGACGCGCCGGGCGAGCTGTTCCTGTCGAAGTTCGGCGCCAACCACATCCACGCGATCCCCGGCGACCACCGCCCGGCGTTGCGCGCGATCGCCGAGCAGCTCGACATCCGCTTGGACGAGTGGACCCGGGGCTGACACCCGGTCCCGGTGCGATTTCAATGGAAGTCGCGGATCTTCGGCGCGTCGGATGCCGACACGCCGAAGGCCGCGGACAACATCCGCGATTTCAATGGAAATCGGAGGTCTGATCTCCATTGAAATCGCGTCCGTCGGGGGCCGAGCAGTCGAGCTGAGAGGGAGCGGGTCAGGTGGCCGAGAAGGTGTTGCTCGGGATCGACATCGGGACGGCTAGTTCGAAGGGCGTGCTGGTCGGCGCCGACGGGCGGATCCTGGCCCGGGCGAGTCGGCAGCACGAGACGTCCTACCCGCACCCGGGGTGGGTCGAGCACGACGCCGAAGCGGTGTGGTGGGACGACTTCCTGGGGCTGGTGCGGGAGCTCGTCCCCGCGGCCGACGGGCGGGAGATCGCCGGGCTCGGGGTCAGCGGCATCGGTCCGGTGCTGCTGCCCGCGGACGGCGACGGCAAGCCCCTGCGCCCGGCGATCCTCTACGGCGTCGACACCCGCGCGACGGAGGAGATCGCCGAGCTGACCGAGGAGCTCGGCGCCGACGAGATCCTCCGCCGGGGCGGCTCCGCGCTGTCCAGCCAGGCGGTCGGGCCGAAGATCCGCTGGTTGGCCAAGCACGAGCCGGAGGTCTACCGGCGCACCGAGATGCTGCTGATGTGCAGCTCGTACCTGGTGCACCGGCTCACCGGCCGCTACGTGCTCGACCACCACTCGGCCAGCCAGTGCGACCCGCTCTACGACCTGCGGTCCCGCACCTGGTCGGCGGACTGGGCGCAGCGCGTGGCCCCCGGGCTGACGCTGCCCGAGCTGGCCTGGCCGACCGAGGTCGTCGGTCGGGTCAGCGCGCAGGCGGCGGCGGAAACCGGTCTGCCGGAAGGACTTCCGGTGACCGCGGGCACCGTGGACGCGTGGGCGGAGGCCACCAGCGTGGGCGTGCGGCAGCCCGGCGACGTGATGCTCATGTACGGCACCACGATGTTCTTCGTCCAGGTGCTCGACGAGGTGCGGCCGCACCCGGCGCTGTGGGGAACCTGCGGAGCGTTCCCCGGCACGTACACGCTCGCGGCGGGGATGGCGACCTCGGGCGCGGTCACGCAGTGGCTGCGGAACCTGGTCGACGGCGAGTTCGCCGACCTGGTCGAGGAGGCCGCCGCGGTGCCCGCCGGGAGCCGCGGGCTTCTGATGCTGCCGTACTTCGCGGGCGAGCGGACGCCGATCTTCGACCCGGACGCGCGGGGCATCATCGCCGGGTTGGCCCTCGAGCACGGGCGCGCCGAGCTGTACCGGGCGGCGCTGGAGGGCATCGGTTTCGGGGTCCGGCACAACCTGGAGGCGATGGGCGAGGCGGGCGGCACGGCCGGGCGCCTGGTCGCGGTCGGCGGTGGCACCCAGGGCGGGTTGTGGACGCAGATCGTCTCCGACATCACCGGCCAGGAGCAGCAGGTGCCGGGCGAGACGATCGGCGCGGCTTACGGCGATGCGCTGCTCGCGGGGGTGGGCACGGACACGGCCGTCGACCCGGACGGCTGGAACCCGGTGGCGCGCACCGTCCGGCCGAACCCGGAGCACACGGAGCGCTACGACGCCTACTTCCGCCACTACCGGGACCTCTACGAGTCCACGGTGCGGATCGCGCACTTCCTGGCAGGTGAGCAGCGCGCCGCGGATGAGCGCGGCTGATCCACCGGTGACGTTCTGCTGATCTTGTTAAGCTCAGGCATTCGGGTGAGCTTTAACTAGATCGGGGAGGCTCGGGGGGAATGTCGGTGACGCGACGTGTTCTCGCGGCCTGCTTCGCCCTGGCGGCGCTGGTCACCGCGGGATGCTCGCGCGTGTCGGACGCCGACGAGGCCCCGCCGGTCGAGACGGCGGCCCGCGGACTGGGCGCGGCCGAAGTGGTGCGCGACCAGGTCTACGCCGAGCGCGACACCGGTGCGCTGAAGCTGGACCTGTTCCTCCCCGCTCCGCAGCGGGAGCCCGCTCCGCTGGTGGTCTACGTGCACGGCGGCGGCTGGGACGCGGGCGTCCGCACGCTCGATTCGGACCTCTCGGCCACCGAGGCGCTGACCGCGCAACGACTGCTGGACCGCGGTTACGCGGTGGCCACGGTGGACTACCGGTTGAGCGGGGTGGCGCAGGCCCCGGCGCAGGTCGTCGACGTGGCCGACGCGGTGCGCTACCTGCAGCAGCAGGCCGGTCGGTGGGGCCTGGACGCCGATCGGGTCGCGCTCTGGGGCGCCTCCGCGGGCGGGCACCTGGTGTCGCAGCTCGGCGCGGTGGCCGGTGACCCGGGGAAGCCGGGTGGCGGGCTGACCGGGATCCGCGCGGTGGTGGACTGGTTCGGCCCGACGGACATGAGCGCCGAGGCGCAGCGCGCGCAGCCGCAAATGCAGGAGTACGCCCGCCGGGTGGTCAACCAGCTGCTCGGCTGCATGCCGGTGGACTGCCCGGCGAAGGCGGAGGCGATGAGCCCGATCCGGAACCTCTCCGGCGACGAACCGCCGTTCCTGGTCCAGCAGGGCACGGCGGACTCGCTGGTCCCGCTGGAGCAGAGCCTGGACTTCGCGGAAGCCCTGCGCGGTCTCGGCGTGACCGTGGAGATGCACCCCTACGAGGGCCTCGACCACGGCTTCGGCCGCGGCCCGCACACCCCGCTGATCGCCGACACCGTCGCCGCCTTCGTCGAAACCCACGTCTGACGGCGGGCGCCCTACTCCGGTGCTGTCCCGTTGACCAGGGCGTCCTCGTTGCGGCGGACCTGGTCGACGGTGCCGGAACCGGCCGCTTCCGCCAGGGGCTGGACCGCGCTGCGGAAGGATTCGAGCGCGTCGAGCTCGCGGCGGCGGGCGGAGACGAAGCGCTGCAGGTGCGTGCTGGAGAGGTTCACCGCCTCCACCGCGCCGTTCGCGGCGCGCTGGGCGCGGACCGCCTGCGCCCGCACCTGCTCGATGTCCTCGGCGATGGTGCGCTCCGTCGCGGCGAACATCGCCGCCGACGCCAGCACCGCGAAACCCGTCGGCCCGCACAGGAAGACCCGCTTGTCCAGCAGCCAGGACAGCAGCTGCGGGTCGGTGTCCAGGGCGGCCACCACGGCGGCGTCGGACGGGACGAACATGATCGAGCCGTAGATCGCGTCGGCCCACTTCTGGTAGCCCTTGCCCGCGAGCTCGGTGGCGCGGGAGCGGATGTTGCGCACGTGCACGCGCAGGGCGTCGCGGCGCTCCTCGGGGTCGTCGGTCTCCATCGCCTCGGCCCACACCGCCAGGCTCGCCTTCGCGTCGACCGGGACCTGCCGACCACCGCCGACCGAGAGCACCATGTCCGGTCGGGCCGCACCCCCGCCCGCGAGGTCGGTCTGCAGCGTGAAGTGGGTGCCCTCGCGCAGCCCCAGCGACCGCGCGGTCTCGACCAGCACCTGCTCGCCGAGCTCGCCGCGACCGGTGATGGAGGCGAAGGCCACCTCGTACCGGCGCAGCGCGGCCTGCTGCTCGGTGCTCCGCGCGCGCTCGGCCTCGACCATGCGCAGCGCCTCGTCGGCGCGGCGCGCGCTGTCGGTGTACAGCCGCCAGATCAGCATCAGCGCCGCGGCGAACAACAGCGTCAGCACGACGACGATGGTGATCAGGACGCCGGTACCCACATGAGCTCCGTCCGGTAGTGACCGTTTGCACCCCGATGATGGCCGACCGACCCGACAAGATCACGCACCGCCACCCGGGCCCGCTGCCCGGGACGGCGACGGCAGGTGGTCGGTCCGTCACGCGATGGGGTGCTGGTGCACGACACGCCGAAGCGGCGTGGGGGGTCGGCGGGGTTCCGCCCGGACGTCGATAACTTGAGATCCATGCGGGTACTGCACACCTCCGACTGGCACGTGGGCCGGACGTTCCACGGGCGCGACCTGCTCGGAGATCAGGAGGCCGTCCTGGGCGGGCTGGCCGACCTGGTCGTCGACGAGCAGGTCGACGTCGTCGTGGTCGCCGGGGACCTCTACGACCGCGCCGTGCCGTCCGGCGAGGCCGTGCAGACCTGCGTGCGGGTGCTGGCGCGGATCCGCGAGGCGGGCGCCCAGCTGGTGGTGACCTCCGGCAACCACGACTCGGCCGCGCGGGTGGGCGCGTTCGCCGAGTTCGCCGCCGCCGGTGGCCTGCACCTGCGCACCCAGGTCGCCGGGTTGCACGTGCCGGTGGAGCTCGCCGACGAGCACGGGCCGGTCGCCGTCTACGGAATCCCGTACCTGGAGCCGGATCCGGCGCGGCGCGCGCTGCAGGACTGCGCGGACGTGCCGGGGGCCAGCGCCGAGATCGAGTCCCGCGGCCACACCGCGGTGCTCACCGAGGCGATGAACCGCATCCGCGCCGATCTGGCCGCGCGGCCGGACGGCACGCGTTCGGTGGTGCTGGCGCACGCCTTCGTCACGGGCGGCGACAGCAGCGATTCGGAGCGCACCATCGCCGTCGGCGGTGTCGAGCAGGTGCCGGGCTCGGTCTTCGACGGCGTGGACTACGTCGCGCTGGGCCACCTGCACGGCCCGCAGCGGCTGGCCGAGCACCTGCGGTACTCCGGCAGCCCGCTGGCGTACTCGTTCTCCGAGGCAGCGCAGCGCAAGTCGGTGTGGCTGGTGGACCTCGACGCCGACGGCCTGGCCGGGGTCGAGCGCCGCGAGCTGCCCGTCCCGCGCCGCCTGGCCACCGTGCGGGGAGAGCTGGAGGAGCTGCTCGAAGCACCCGAGCACGCCGAGTTGGAGGACTGCTACCTGTCGGTGACGCTCACCGACGAGGTCCGCCCGCTGGAGCCGATGCGCAAGCTCCAGCAGCGCTTCCCGCACGCGGTGCACCTGGAGTGGAAGCCCGCGACCGGCCGCGCGACCGCTCCGCTGCGCTACGCCGAGATCGTGCGGGGCCGCGACGACCGCGCGCTGGCCGACCAGTTCGTGGCGGACTGCCGGGGCTCGGATCCCACCGATTCCGAACGCGCGCTGCTCGGCGAGGCGCTGCGCGCGGTCGCTGCCGCGGAGGGGGCGAAATGAGACTGCACAGCCTGGAGGTCACCGCCTTCGGCCCGTACCGGGACCGCCAGCTGGTCGATTTCGACCGGCTGGGCGCCGACGGCCTCTTCCTGCTGCACGGCGACACCGGAGCGGGCAAGACGACGCTGCTCGACGCGGTCGCCTTCGCCCTCTACGGCTCGGTTCCGGGTGCGCGCGGCCAGGTCAAGCGGCTCCGCTGCGACACCGCCGCGCCCGATGTGCCGACCAAGGTGGTGCTGGAGCTCACGATCCAGGGCCAGCGGCTGCGGCTGGAGCGCAGTCCCGAGTACGAGCGGCCCAAGAAGCGCGGTGACGGGTTCACCACGCAGCCGGCGAAGGCCTCGCTGACCTGGGTGGACGGTGCGCCGACCGAGTACCCGCCGGAGGGCCTGACCCGGATCGACGAGGTCGCCCGCACGGTGCAGCGGTTGCTCGGCATGACGGTCGAGCAGTTCTTCCAGGTGGTGATGCTGCCGCAGGGCGAGTTCGCCCGGTTCCTGCGCTCGGACACCGCGGAGCGCGAGCAGCTGCTGGAGAAGCTGTTCGGCACCCAGCGCTTCGGGGAGGTCGAGCGCTGGTTCGTGGAACGGCGCCGGGAGCGCGGCCGCGAGGTCGAGGCGCAGACCCAGCAGGTGCGCGAGCTGCTCGCGCGCGTCTCGCAGGTCTCCGGCGCGGTGCACGAGTCCGATGTGGACGACCAGAGCTGGTTGGAGGACATCGAGAAGACCGCGCTCCGCGAGCTGGAGGGGGCGCAGGCCGAGCAGTCCAGGCTGCGCCGCGAGCGGGAGTCGGCGGAAGCGACCCTGGCGGAACGCCGCGAGCTGGCCGACAAGGTGCGGCGGGTTCGCCGGGCGAACGCCACGCTCGCCGAGATCGCCGAGCAGCAGGCCGAGCACGACGCGTGGCGCGCGGAGCGGGAGGCTGCTCACCGCGCGGTCCCGGTTCTGGCGGCTCACCGCGCGGTCCAGCGCGCCGAGCAGGAGCGCGACAAGGCAGGCGCCGAGGTCGTGGCCGCAGCGGCGCGGTGCGAGCTGGACCCGGAAACGCCGGTGGCGGAGCTGCGCTCCCTGGCCGGGGCGAAGCGGGAGGAGGCCGGTGCGCTCGCGCACCTGGTTCCCGAGGCGCAGCAACAGGAAACCGACCGCCGCAGGGCGGCCGAGCTGGCCGAGCAGATCGCTCGCGACGAGCAGCGGGAGGCGAAGCTGCTCGAACAGCAGACAGCCCTCCCGGAACGCATCAGCGCCGCCCGCCAGCAGGTCGAGGAGGCCAAGCACGCGGAGCTCCGGCTGGACGGCGTCCAGGCCAGGGGGACCGAGGTCGCCGCACTGCTGACCGCCGCCCGCGAACTCCCCGCCGCCCAGCAGGCGCTCGCGGCGGCGACGACCAACGCCCAGCGGGCGGTGGACGCCCACCAGCAAGCGCGCGACCTGCTCCAAGACCTCCGCGCCCGGCGCCTCGCCGGAATGGCCGCCGAACTCGCCACCCGGCTCACCCCCGGCGAACCCTGCCCGGTGTGCGGCTCGGCCGAGCACCCGGAGCCGGGCAAGCCGATCGGCGACCCGGTGAGCGCCGAAGACGAGGAGAAGGCCCAGCTCGACGAGCAGAAGGCCCACCGCCGCCGCGAACAGGCCGCGGTGGAAGCACAGCGAGCGCAGCAGAAGGTCGATGCGCTGCTGGAGCGCCTCGGCGAGCGAACGGAGTCGGAACTCGCCGCCGAACTGCAGGAACTGCGAGCGGAGCGCGAAGCGTTGCGAAGCGCAGCGGAGCAGCTGCCGCAGCGCACCGCGCACCTGGCGGAGCTCGAAGCCTCCACGGAACGCCTGGCCGAGCAGCTGTCGCAGCTCCGCACCGCCCTCGCGGCGGCGAAGAGCGAACACACCACGCTGCTGTCCACAGTGGAAGAAAGGGAGTCGCGGCTGCGCGAAGGGCGCGGCGACTTCCCCAGCATCGCGGACCGGCGCGCCCACCTGCTCGACCTCGCCGCACGGCTCGACCAGCTGACAACAGCCCGGACAGCCCGCGACGAAGCCGAACGCCGCCTGACCGAACAGCAGGAGGCGCTGGCCGAAGCCGCGACCGCCGCGGGATTCGCCGACCCGGCCGCCGCCCTGGCCGCCGAGCGCAGCGAGGAACGCATCACCCAGCTCACCGAGGCGCTGGCCGAGGTCGAAGAGCGCGCCGCAGGCGCCCGCGCAGCGCTGGCGAGCGCGGAGCTCGCCGGAATCGACCCAGCCGCCGAGGTCGGCCTCGAAGAGGCCACCGAGGCGGCCACCGTCGCACGCGAAGCAGCGGAGCGCGCAGCTGCGCTGGCGCATCGCGCCGAGCAGCGGCAGCGCGACATCGCGCAGCTCGCGGAGCGCTTGCGCGGAGCGTGGGCGGAGCTCGGACCGGCGTTGGCGGAGCACGCCGAGCTGGAGGCGTTGGCGGACGTGGTCAACGGCCGCGGGCAGAACGCGCGGAAGATGTCGCTGCGGGCGTACGTGCTGGCCGCGCGGTTGGAGGAGGTGGCCGTCGCGGCGACGCGGCGGTTGCAGCGGATGAGCGGCGGGCGGTACTCGTTCGTGCACTCCGATGCGGCCGGGGCGCGCGGGACTCGCGGCGGGCTCGGCCTCGACGTGCTCGACGACTACTCCGGCAAGGTCCGCCCGGCCAAGACCCTGTCCGGCGGCGAGTCCTTCCTGGCCTCGCTGTCCCTGGCGCTCGGCCTGGCCGACGTGGTGGCGGCGGAAACCGGCGGTGCGCTGCTGGACACGCTGTTCATCGACGAGGGCTTCGGCACCCTGGACGCGGACACCCTCGACCTGGTCATGGACACCCTCGACGACCTCAGAGCAGGAGGCCGAGTGGTCGGCCTGGTCTCCCACGTCGAAGAAATGCGCCAACGCATCGCAGTCCGCCTCCGAGTCAGAAAGTCCCGAGAAGGCTCAACCCTCGAACTCCAAACCTGACCCAAGCCCCAAAACACGCCCAAGACGACCGAGCCTCAGCGCTGCCCAAGCCGCGCCCACAGTGGGCCCGAGGTGCAGTGAAGACTCCGATACCACGGCCACGGCCGTGCGAGGGGTGGTGACGTCCGCAATTTCGATTGAAATTGCCTCGCCACCCCACCGCAGGCTCCGTCGAGAACGATGGCAATTTCGATTGAAATTGCAACACCGCGCAAAGCAACCACCCACCGCTTTGAACCCAAAACCAACCCCGTACCCCACCGCACCTCTCCACGCCAAGCCTGCGAAGTATCACCACCGATCCTCCGGTGAGGACACCCCTGCTCAGCTCAAACGGCACCGCAGGATCACCCCGCACCAAGGCCTCCACGCGCCGCTCCGCCCCGCAACCCCAACCCACGGTCACCGAAAGCCCCGTCGCACCGCCCGGCTCACGACGCAAGCCCAGCCTCGTGCTCAAGAAGCCACCGCTTCACCGGCGCTCCCCACCGGAATCCACCGAGCGACCCGTCGCTGCGAAGAACCCGGTGGCACGGCACGAAGAGTGCCGCAGCGTTCCGCGCGCAGGCCGACGCCGCCGCCCGGACCGCTTGCGGGCGACCGGCGAGCGCCGCGTACTCGGCGTAGCTCACCGGCTCCCCGGCCGGAACCTTCCGCAGGACTTCCCACGCCAGTTCCCGGAACGGCCCGGACTTCTGCCGCACCGGGGTCCCGTCCACGGCGTGCAGATCGCCGTCGTGGTACCTGCGGATCGCCTCCGTCACCGCACCGAGATCGGCCGCTTCCACCGGCGTCTCGGACAGCAGCGCGGGGGAGATCAGCGGCAGCAGCTCGTCCAGCTGCGCGGTCCAGCCGGACGCGAGCACAGCACCTTCGCCATCGACCACGGCCGTGAAGGGCCCGGCCGGAGTGTCCACAGTAGACCATTTGATCACAACGACTCCAAGGGGGATCAGCCCGGCGGTTCACGAAGCGCGCTGCAGCTGTGGTGGCGCGACTGCAGCCTCCCACAGCAGCACCCCGGCGTAGGAGCTCCACGGGCTCCACCTCCGGGCGTGCTCCTGAATCACCGCCGGATCTTCGGACAGTCCGAGGGCCTCGGCGCCGCGGCGCAGCGCGAGGTCACCGATGAGCAGCACGTCCGGTGCGCCGAGCACGCGCATGGCGACGTAGCTCGACGTCCACGGGCCGATCCCGCGGATCTGCTCCAGCTCGTGCCGCAGCTCCGCCTCGTCCCGGCCGGGGTGCAGGGCCAACCGGCCTTCGGCGACCGCGGCCGCCACGTCGCGGACGGTTTCCGCACGTCGTCGCGGTCCGGGCAGGGCTTCCAGCGCTCGTTCGGCGAGCACTTCGGCAGTGGGGAACAGCGTGGTCACCGAGCCCTGCGCGTGCGGCAGGGGCTCGCCCAGGTCGGTGACCAGCCGCTCGGTGGTCTTGCGGGCGGCCGCGACCGAGATCTGCTGACCGATCACCGCGCGGATCAGGATCTCCAGGCCGTCCACGCTGCCCGGAACCCGCACTCCCGGTGTGCGGGCGATGGAGGTGCGCAGCACCGGGTCGGCGCCGAGCACCTCGCGGACCGCGATCGGGTCCGCGTCGAGGTCGAGCAGGCGGCGCAGCCTGGTCACCGCGCTGCCGAGGTCGCGCAGGTCGGTCAGCTGCAGCGTGCAGGCGACGTACTTGTCCTGAGGCCGCAGCGTCGCGACTCCGGTTCCGTACGGCAGCCGCAGGGAGCGCGTGTAGTGGTCGGGCCCGGCTTCTTCCAGGCCTGCCAGTGCACGTTGGCTGAGGAAGCGCAGCACGCCCGAGGCGTCGCACGGGGCGCGGAACGGCAGCCGCAGGGGCACGGTGCCAGCGCCGCTCGGGGCGTCGTTCCGGCGCTGCGCGCGGCTGCGCATCTCGGTCGGCGTGGTGCCGAAGACCTCGCGCATGGTGTCGTTGAACTGCCGCAGGCTGGAGAAGCCCGCCGCGAAGGCGACATCGCTGAACGAGATCGCCGTCGTCTCGATCAGGATCCGCGCCGAGTGCGCGCGGTGCGCGCGGGCCAGGCCGAGCGGACCGGCGCCGAGCTCGGCGGTGAGCGCCCTGGTCAGGTGCCGCTCCGAGTACCCGAGCTGGTCGGCCAGCCCGCGGACGCCGCAGCGGTCCACCACGCCGTCGGTGATCAGCCGCATGGCCCGACCGGCGAGGTCGGCCCGCAGGTTCCACTCGGGCGACCCCGGCACGGCGTCCGGCAGGCACCGCCGGCACGCCCGGAACCCGGCGGCCTGCGCGGCGGCGGCTGTTGCGAAGAACACGCTGTTGGTGCGCTTCGGGGTGCGAGCGGGGCAGGAGGGGCGGCAGTAGATGCCGGTCGAGCGGACGGCGTGGATGAAGCAGCCGTCGAACCGCGCATCGCGCGAGGCCACTGCCCGGAAGGCTTCCTCGGTTCCCACCAACATGCCTTCGATCGTGCCAGCGGGCAGCACCGGTCACTAGCGGAAATCGGACACGACCGTTCGTGGGCGATGGGTGGGCAAATGCGCGTTTGATCCCTATCGTCGCGACATGGCGAATTCCAAGATCAAGCTCATCACCGCCGCGGCCGGGGCCGCGCTCGCCGCGATGGTCACCGCTGGCTGCAACGACCCGGCACCGGCTCCGGAGCAGCAGCAGGAGCAGGAGGACGGCAACCAGCAGGACCAGCAGGGCGACCAGGACGACGACCAGCAGGGCGATCAGGGCGGCGACGACCAGGGCGGCGACGACCAGCAGGACGACGGCTAGGACGGACCGGCGCACCTCGTGAGCGGCGGTGGTGGTCCTCGCCGCTCACGAGCCCTACCGGGGCCGATGCCGGTCCGGGCGAGCACCTAGACTCCAGGGCGTGAGCCTCACCCTCGGAATCGTCGGGCTGCCCAACGTCGGCAAGTCCACCTTGTTCAACGCGCTGACCAGCAACGACGCTCTCGCGGCGAACTACCCGTTCGCCACCATCGAACCGAACGTGGGCGTCGTGCCGCTGCCGGACGAGCGGCTGGACAAGCTCGCGGAGATCTTCGGCTCGGCCAAGACGGTGCCCGCCACGGTGTCGTTCGTGGACATCGCGGGCCTGGTCAAGGGCGCTTCCGAGGGCCAGGGCCTGGGCAACAAGTTCCTCGCCAACATCCGCGAGGCGGACGCGATCTGCCAGGTCATCCGGGTCTTCGACGACCCCGACGTGGTGCACGTCGACGGCCGGGTGGACCCGTCCAGCGACATCGAGACGATCAACACCGAGCTGATCCTCGCCGACCTGCAGACCCTGGAGAAGGCGCTGCCGCGGCTGGAGAAGGAAGCCCGCACGCACAAGGACAAGCGCCCGGCCCTGGAGCTGGCGCAGCAGGCCAAGGAGATCCTCGACTCCGGCAAGACGCTGTTCGCGGCGGGCCTGGGCAAGGACACCCCGGACCTGCGCGAGCTGAACCTGCTGACCACCAAGCCGTTCCTCTACGTGTTCAACGCCGACGAGGGCGTGCTGGCCGACGAGGCCAAGCAGGCGGAGCTGCGCGACCTGGTCGCGCCCGCGGACGCGGTGTTCCTGGACGCCAAGGTCGAGGCGGAGCTCAAGGAGCTCGACGAGGAGTCCCAGCGCGAGCTGCTGGAGTCGATCGGCCAGGCGGAGCCGGGCCTCAACGCGCTGGCCCGCGCTGGCTTCCACACCCTGGGCCTGCAGACCTACCTGACGGCTGGCCCGAAGGAGGCCCGCGCCTGGACGATCCGCCAGGGCTGGACGGCGCCCCAGGCAGCGGGCGTGATCCACACCGACTTCGAGCGCGGCTTCATCAAGGCCGAGATCGTCTCCTACGACGACCTCACCAGCGCGGGCTCGATGGCGGAGGCCAAGTCGGCGGGCAAGGTCCGCATGGAGGGCAAGGACTACGTGATGGCCGACGGCGACGTCGTGGAGTTCCGCTTCAACGTGTGACCGGCAGGTCGGGGCTGGGCTCCTCCGCCGCCCGCTCGTGATCAGGGGGCCGTTGTCAGCAAGCCGGAGACCCGAACAGTGCGGGCGCGGAAGGGCCCGGCCATGCGTCATAGGATCAGACCTGTGAGGGCGGCGACGGGGACCAGGATCCGGTCGCCGGAGTTCTGGCACGATCCGCGTTTCCCGCAGATCGAGTCGAGGCGCTCCTGCAGGCAGAACTCCTGCTACCGGCCGCACACGCACGATCGCTTCGCCGTCGGGTTGATCGACGAGGGGACCAGCGAGTTCGTCGGGCGGTCCGCATCGCCGGTGCGCCTCGAACCGCGCGACGTCATTCTCATCCCCGCCGGGCACGTCCACTCGTGCAACCCGGTCAGCGGCGACTGGGTGTACCAGATGATGCTCTTCGATCCGGAGTGGCTTCGCGTGCGCGCGTGGGAGCACGACACGGCATTCGACGGGGCGATCCAAGTGCATCGCGACTCCGACGCGTACCGCCTCTTCGGCGAGGTGAACGCAGCGCTGTTCGAGGGGCCGCGTGATCTCGACGGGCTCGAACGGTCGCTTCGCCGTGCGTTCGCCGGGCTCGGAACCGCGAGCGTCCGGCGCGAGGATCCTGTCGGCGCATCCGCACTCGCGGCCAGGCTCCGCCCGGTTCTCGACGTGCTCGCAGAGCGGCCGGAGGACCCGCGCCTCGATGATCTCGTGACCGACGTCGGGATGAGTCGATACCAGCTGATCCGCGCCGTCAAGAGCGCCACCGGTCTCACGCCGATCGCCTGGCGCAACAACGCGCGCGTCATGCGGGCGCGGGCGATGCTGCGGGGCGGGGAGCCGATCGCCTCCGTCGCGCACACCCTGGGGTTCGCGGACCAGAGCCACTTCCACCGCGTGTTCCGCGCCCACGTGGCGACGACGCCTGGCGCGTACATGCGCTGATGCAATTTCGTTCAATACGGTGAGCGCGAGCGGACCTCAAGATGGGCAGCGTCTTCTCCGCTCGTCCCGAACGAAAGTTTGATGGATCAGTTTCTCGCCGTCGCCCTCGCCCACTTCCTCGCGCTGCTCATCCCCGGCGTCGACTTCTTCCTGATCGTCCGAACCGCCGCCGCCCACGGGTGGCGCAGCGCAAGCGGTGTCTGCACGGGCATCGCCTCGGCGAACGGGGTGTTCATCGTCGCCGCGCTCACCGGACTCACCTTGGTTGGTGACGATCGGATCCTCGCGTGGATCGAGCTCGCCGGTGGTGCGTTCCTCATCTCGATGGGCCTCGCCTTCTGGCGTGCGCGGATCTCGCTCACCGTCGACGCGGAAGGTGTTGTGGGACGCGCGGTGTGGATCAGGAACGTTGGCCTCGGGCTCGCCTCCGGGCTCCTGAACCCGAAGAACCTCCTGTTCTACGTCAGCCTCGCCGCCACGCTGTCGTCGGCGACGACCGGGCAGCTCACGTTGTACGGGGCGTGGATGTTCTCCATCGTGCTGGCGTGGGACCTGTTCGTCGCCGCTGTGATGGGTGCCAAGCGAAGCCGCACGATTCTCGCGCGGGCGCTCCCGTGGATCACAAAGGCCGCGGCGATCGTCGTGACGCTGTTCGGGATCGGAGCGGTGCTCGCCGCGGTGAGGACGCTTGTGGTGTGAGCGCCGCAGGTATCGGCGTCGTGAGGTTGGTCCGTGCCGGAACTCGGTGGAGTTCTGCCAAAACGTCTGATCCGCGGCGGCCCGCCCCACGTCCTGGTGACTCACGATTATTCGGTGAGCTTCCACTACCCGTTCTCCGACATCGACCGGTCGCGGTTCGCGGCCGCAGGTTTTGGCCTGGCTTCACGTTCTCGTCGGCTCACGGCGCAGCAGGTGCTGGAGGTGTGGCCACTTGCGTGGGTTCCGCAGGTGCGGATGGAAATCCACCTCGCTGCGGACTCGGACCCGCAGGCTTCTCAGACGGAGGTCGCTGTGCGCTTCACCGAGTCGGTGGCCACGCTCGATGGTGCTTCGCCGTTCTGGGAGGAGAAGGCGTTCGAGGTCGAGGACCTGGGAGTGCCCACATCGGCGACCCACGAGTGGTTGGTCGGTCGAGCCGGTTTGCCCCTCGCTTGAGCGCAGCTTCGCATCGGCCGCAACCGAGAAACCGGCCGGATGCGAATGCTGCTGGCGGAGGTGCGGGGATCGACCCTGCCGTCCCCAGGCGCGGGGCGGTGGCGACGAGCGCGGGCTGCGAAATCAGATGGCCCTGCGTGCCGGAACTCGGTCGAATTTAGATTTTCAAACTGACATCTGTCGGCGAGACAAGAAGGAGCCCTGACGGGGAGCACGATGTCCAACGATCCTTTGAATCTCGACGAGGCCGGCGAGTGGGCTGGCCTGTGGTGGCTGCCGGACAAGCCTGACGAGAAGGTCCCGGGAGTCCTCCGGTACGACGCCGAAGGGGGTCTCTTGCTGTCGCTGATCGGCACCTTCGAGGACCGGATAATGACGACGGGCTCGTCAGGATGGACCGAGGTCCACGAAGGAACCCGTACCTGGGAAGTCATGCACGGTGTGGCCGAGCTCAGGGAGATCACTCTGCTCGGTTGTGTTCCAAAGAGCACGAGAAGGACCTTCGGTGCACGGGTGAAGAGCCCTGAAACGCAGACCATGACCGCGGCGACCGCGATCGTCGGCGCGCACGTCAACGGCGAGGAAGACGCGGCGTTCTCCATGGCGGAGGTCTCGGTCGACGACTTAGGCCTCTGGGCGGCGTCTTCAGTGTTCGAAGGATTCCTCGGCGCTCCTGACGGCAAGATCGACGGGACCGGGCGCCTCTCGGTGAAGCCCGTCGAGGGGCAGTCGGTCGTGGTCGACGACACCGAGTATCGCCTTGTGCACACTCACACGCTCCCGTACTTCGACCAGCGCAAGGGCGGCGCTGTCGGACGTATGAGGGACACAGTCTCCATCTGCGTCGCGCCGGCCGAACCGTTCTCGCTGAGCGCTGCCTTGCAGGCGGCGAGCCTGGTGCAGGACCTGATCTCCCTGGCGACGCACCGCGCGGCTGGGGTGATCTGGCTCCGGTTGGAGGTGGCCGGTACCGAGTTACTCCTCCCGAATGATCGGCCCCTGCCGCGTCGGCGCGCCGATGTGCTCTACTCGCCCGCAGCGGTGGGCGAGCATGACGCGAAGGTCGTCGACCATCACCGAGTGTTTTTCACCTGCGACTCGCTCCCGTTTGAGGAGGTCTTGCCCCGCTGGTGCGAGGCTCGTGGTCGCCTGCGGGCAGCGACGAACATGATCTTGGGCCTGCGCTACGCACCGGCCCGCTTCGTCGAGACCAATCTTCTGACTGCAGTCGGTGCGGCCGAGGTGCTGCACCGAAACCTCCGCATCGACGAGAAGCCGTTCCCTCCGGCCGCGTTCAAGGCGATGCGCAGCGCCATGCTCGAGCAGGTCCCTGACGAGCACCGTTCAAGGTTCAAGGAGGTCATCCGCAACGACCCGACGCTGCGGGATCGACTGGACGCTCTTGTGATGCGTCCTGACCGGGAAGCAATCGGACTCTTGATGCCGGACGTCGAGAGATGGGCAGAACGGGCCTCCAAGGCCCGCAACGACCTGGCGCACGAAGGAAAGACGCCCAAGCACTCCTTCGACGAGCTGATCGCGATCGTCGAGGTGACCACCGCCGTCGTCATCCTCAACCTTCTGCACGAGCTCGGCCTGCCGGCCGAGCGGCAGAGGGAGATCGTGCGGGATCATCCAAGGCTCAGGCATACGGCTGGCCTCGCCCGCGAACGGCTGGTCGCCTCCGAATCCGACTGACCCGCCCTACTCGCTGCTGGGCGCAGGACGGTCATTCATTCGAGACTGTCGGTCCCGTCGGGAAGACTATCGCCATGACCAAGGGGGCTGTCGCTGAGCGCAGATGCGCGGCGTAGGAGGTAGCTGCATTGAGTGAGGGCGATTCAGTTGCGACCGCAGAAGCGCCGTCTGAGGATGGTGTGCACGTGACCGGCAAGAAGAGCACAGCGAAGCTTCATCACTACGTTCCACAGGGGTACCTTCGGGGCTTCGCTACGAACCAGGAGCGCATCAGCGTCATTCCCCTTGACCGCCGCCGAAAGCCTTACACGCCGAGCGTGAGGAATGTGGCCGCGCAGAACCACTTCCACACGGTTGGCGAGTTCGAGGAGCCGGATGCGTTCGAGAAGGTGCTGAGCGAGGTGGAGGGCCAGGCCCTCGGCATCATCAGGGGCTTTGCGGAAGGCGAGTTCCCTCCCTCCGAGCAGAACAGGTGGGCCTTCGCCCACTACATGGCGCTGCAAAGCGTGCGTGGGCCGGACACGCGTAGGACGATCGAGCACCTCCGCGCGACCATGGTCCGCCTCGAGGTAGGTGTCGGCGGGCGCAAGAACGTCGGCGCGTGGATCCGCGACAATCTCGGATTCGACCCGACGCCCGAGCAAGAGGAGCGCATCTGGGAAGAGGCCACCCAGCCAGGCGGGCCGCCGATCGGGTTCTCCAACCTGGCCCACATCCAGAACGCAGTCGCGACCGCGCTGAAACTGACGCCCTACCTCGCGACCCGTCCCTGGGCACTCATTCGCTTCGACCGACGCTCCCTCATAACATCGGATGCTCCGGTCAGCCTTGTGCGCCGACCGGACGACGAGCCGTGGGACGGGGTCGGCTTCGCGACGGCATGGGGCGTCACGTTCCCGCTCACGCGCAAACTGGGACTGCTTATGAGCGATCCCATGGCGATGTTGGAGGGCGTTGGAGCCGATGCCCCGCGTGTCCAGGAACTCCGCGGCTTGGTGCTTGCTGGAAAGATTGACCGAGTTCAGCCGGGGACCACGGCCACGGAGAAGCTGTTCAACCTGCACACCGTGGAGTCGGCCAGGGAGTACGTCTTCCACCATCCCGATGACGAGCGGTTCGTCCCGGCCGATCTGCCCGAACCGGACCTGGTCAACATCAAACCGGCGGGAGGACTCGTCGACATGGACTTCGACGGTGAGCCGCTGTTCGCGCCCGGTCGGGACGAACCCTCACCGGCGTGAGGAGAGCCCGCGCAAGTCGTGGCCAGCGGCGTTCGTGACGTTGAAATGGGTGCCACGCCGATCGTCTCCGCGAACTTTTCCTGCACCAGCTCATGGGACTTGCGTAGCCCGCGCGCCCGCGCGCCGAGGATCTCCTTGAGCGATTCAGCCACAGATCAATCGGAGCCACTTTCGCGACTCTGTCCGACGCCGTGGCAGACGGTTCTATGTATTGGAACTCGGTGGAGTTCTGCTTCAACGTCTGATCGCGCTCGTGCGATGCTGGCCCGACGGCTAGATCGGGGAGCGACATGGCAGCGCAGCGACCTGGTGCCCACTCGTGGGCGTCGCAGGTGTCGGACGAGGAGTTCCGGCTCTCGGAGCTCGACCTCCACGTGCTCGGTTCCCATCCGGAGATCCTGGCGGCCCTGGGGCGCCGGTGGCGCACCGGGCCATCGACCGACACGGTGGCGTTCGCGGCAGCCATGCCAGCCGGGATCGGCGCGCTGGTGCTGGCGCCCGGCTGGTTCCGGCAGGCCCAGGGGGAGCCGTGGCTTGAGCCGGTGGACCTCGGCGACCGCGCTCCCTCCACCGCATCGTTCTTCTTCGCGGTCGCCCTGGTCGGATTGGCGGTCCTGACGGCGCTGTGGCTCCGGCGCGGTCGGCTCCGCGCCGGGCCCGAGGTGTTCGCGGTCGTGTTCACGCTGGTCGCCGCCCTCGTCGCGCTGCCGCTCATGACGTCCGTCGACGTGCTCGGGTTCGCCCCGGTCTGGGGTGCGGCCGCGGCCGCAGCCGCCGTGCTCGGAGCGTTCACCCTGGCCTCGGCGGGGCGGCGGACCGGGGATGCCCGGGACTTCCAGGTCACGGGCCCAGCCGACCTCGCCCGCGCCGATGCCCTGGTCGCCGCACTGCCACCGCGCAAGGTCAAGGGCCTCGCTGCCGAGCGCACGCGTGCGGTGGGGCGGCTGCGGGAACGAGGCCTGATCACCGCTGGCCAGGCAGCAGCGGTCGAGGCTCTCCCGATCGGGGCCTCGATCACCCTCGACTCCTGACGCGGGATCCGGCGCGGTCAGCTGTTGAACTTCTCCAGCAGCGCGAGGGCGGAATCCTTGCCGAGCTGGTGGGCCGCGAGCGGGCTGTCGCCGGAGAGCAGGTTGCGGTCGCGGGTGGTCGCTCCGGTCATGTCGCCGTTGATGACCTCGATACCGGCTTCCTGCAGCCGTTCGCCGAGGTTCCAGGGCATCTTCCCGGGCAGGTATCCGATCTCGACGTTGGCACCGAGGTCCAGGGCGTCGGGGAAGGCGACGATCTCGTACCCGGCGAAGGGGTTGGCGTCACGATCGACGCCAGCGGCCAGCAACGCGGCGGGCCCGTGGCACAGCGTGATCACCAAGCGGTCGTTGTCCAGGAAGAAGTCCAGCGCATCCCGCAGGTCGGTGCTGGAGGGGATGCCGTTCATCGCCCCGTGCCCACCGGGGATGAAGATCGCTGCGTAGTCCTCCAGGCCGTCCGCGATCACCTCGGCGAGCTTCTCCGGAGCCTTGAAGCCGTCCTTCGTGGCCGCCCATGCCGACTTCACCGCTTCGTCCTCCCCCGGGAACGCCCACCACTCGATCTTGCCGGGGCCACCGCTGATCGTGGCGATGTCGATGCCGTACCCGGCCTGCGCCATGTGGTGGATGGGCAGGAGCGTCTCCACCGGGTGGTTGCCGGTGGAGAAGAACGTCCCGTTCTGCATGAGCATGTAGCGCTCGTCGGTGGCGATCACGAGGATCTTCCAGCGGCCACCGGTGTACTTCTCCTCCGTGGCCAGACCGTCGTAATCGGTCTTGTCGGAGGTGTACTGGGAGAGCGAGTAGGGCGAGGGGAAGAAGGCGTTGTCCTCGGCCCGATCCGGGGTGGGTTTGCGGTCCTGCGCGTGCTCAGTCATCAGGTGCCTCCTGCGGTCGGTGGGTTCGATGGTCCGTCCCGACCGCGGCGCCCGCATCACGCGAAGCAGAGGCGTCTCAGCTGGTGGCGTTCAGCGTCGCCGCTGCGTTCACGAGGGCGGTGAGGGAGTCGCGGTGGTCGTGCTCGGCGTGCCCGAGGACGACGTAGCTCGGCTCGGCATCGGCGACGGGGACGCAGATCGTGCCGGGCGGTGCCGGGGTGACGAGCGAGCGGGGAAGTACCGCGACCACGCGTCCGATTCTGACCATGGGGATCAGTTCGGCGACGTCGTTGAGCTCGGGTCCGTCAGATCCGTCATCTGGGATGTCTCGCCAGCGCGGGAAGATCTCCCCGTCGAGATCCGCGGACCTGATGCTGGGGTGCCGGGCCAGGCGATGGTCTTCGGGCAGCACGGCGACGCGGTCCTCGACGTGGAGGGTCGCGGTCGCGAGGCCGGTGAGGTCCTCGAAGGGCGCGTACAGCAGAGCGGCGTCGGCTCGCCCGTTGCGAACGAGGTCGGCTCGTTCCGGGCCTGCGTGGAACATGATGTCGACGTGCCTGGCGTCCGGCGACTTCGCGTACTCCGCGAGCAACGCGGACAGCAGCCCGGCATCGCCGCCCGGCTTCATGGCGAGGCGCAGCGGCCCGGACTCGGCCGCCTGCTGGGCGCTCCGCACTGCGACGACCATGGCGTTGAGCGCGTGTCGCCCCTGTTCGAGCAGTGCCTCACCAGCGTTCGTGAGGGTCACGTTCCGGCTGGTCCGGATGAACAGCTGCACGCCCAGACGGGTCTCGACGCGCTGGATCGTCTTCGACAGTGCGGGCTGGGCGATGTGCAGGCGCGACGCGGCGCGGCCGAAGTGAAGTTCTTCAGCGACGGCCACGAAGTACCGCAGCTCCCGCACCTCCAGCAGATCCATGCCTCCAGGTTATCAGTGCCTGTCCAGTCGATATTGGACCGATCGTTCTGAGGAGTGCTTGAGTTGCAGCATGTTCACGCACACGATGCTTGTTTCCTTCGAAGATCAGATCTCCGACGCGGACCTCGATCAGTTCCTGTCCGATATTGAGAAGTCCATGAAAGACACCGGGGTCGTGCGGTGGTACTCCGCGCAGCGCCACATTCCCGTCGTCGGCGAGGAGGCGATCCCGGCGTTCATCGCGACCGCGGTGCTGCAGTTCGGAGTGGCGGACCAGGACGACCTGGCGACGCTGTTCGCGGCGCCGGGAGCGGTCGACGTGATCCACAAGTGGCGGGCACGCCATCCCTACGCGGTCGCGTGGGTGAACCACGAGACCCCGGCATGACGCGATGCGCGAGGTGGGAAGCCGTTGCTTCCTCGACGAGGTCGCCTGCTCGACTGGCGGGAACTCCTCCTCGGTACAAGCTCGCCATCATCAACTGGTTGGCGATCTACCCGCTGATCACCCTGTTGCTCTGGGTGGCAGCGCCCCTGGTGGAACGCCTTCCGGTCTACGTCACGACGCTGCTGCTGTCGGCCACGCTGGTGTTCCTGATGACGTTCGTCATCATGCCGTTCATGACCCGCCTGTACGCCCCCTGGCTGACAGGAGTTCGGCAGGAGCAGGCGACAAATCCTGACGTGCGGAGCAGCACCTTGCCCGGAAGTGGCCCTCAGCGGGTGGCGAACGCGCCTCCGTTGAGGTGGAGGTTCTTGGCCGGTGATGCGGCGGGCTTCGGGGGAGAGCAGGAACAGCGCGAGCGCCACGGCGTCGTCCGGGGTTCCGGTGCGGCCGATCGCGGTTTGCTGGCGGAGCTGCTCGGCTCGTTCTGCGGTCATGTGCCGTTGAAGAACTCCATGTCGGCGATGTAGCCCGGCGAGATGCAGTTGCCCCGGATGTCCCGTGGTCCCAGATCTGCGGCGAGACCGACGGCGAAGGAGGCGACCGCGGCTTTCGCCGGGTCGTAGTAGCCGACATCGTGTTCTGCGGCGATGGAACCGAACAGGAGACCAGCAGCACGTCCTCCGGCTCGAACCAGGTCCGGTCCGGGGCGAAGGGCGGTGGGACCAGCAGGTGCGGTTCCGGGCGGTTGCGGGCGTCGAGCCGGATGGTCATCTCCCGTTCGCTCTCGATGCAGTCGGGGGCCTGGCGGGCGAGCTCGACGGTGGGGCCGGTGACGAGGCGGCCGTGCCAGGACCGCTGCGGGGACTCTCCGACGACGAGTGCTCCATCGATCAGCTCGGTGTGCCGGGGTGCTTCAGGCAGACGGTCGAGATCCTCAGCGAACCAGCCTTCAGCGCGGGGCGGGCGCGTCCAGTACGGCGGCGTGGTCATGGCGGTGGGGCAGGCCCGCCGGTCAGGGTTCGGTGGCTGCGAGGTAGGTGGCGAGGGCTTTTCGGGTTTGTTGGAGGCAGGTGAGGCGGTCGTCGATCGCCGTCAGCTCGGCTCGGAGGGTGGCCAGGAGGTCCGGGCACGGTTCGAGGGTGGGGAGCTCGCCGCGGGCGCAGGGGAGGACCGTGCGGATCGTTTCCGTGTTCAGGCCCGCGGCCAGGAGGTTGCGGATCTGGGCGACGACCGTGATCGCTTCCGCCGGGTAGTAGCGGTAGCCGCTCGGGGCTCGCTGCGAGGTGAGCAGGCCCTGCTGCTCGTAGTAGCGCAGGAGGCGTTGGCTGACCCCCGTCCGGCGGGACAGCTCGCCGATCTTCATGAGATCCGGCTCACGCGAGGTTGACTCTGCCATCGGTGTCAGACTTTAGCGTCTGCCGCATGAGAAGCAGTCGTTGGACCCTCGCGGCCCTGCTGGTCTGCGTGTTCGCCATCGGGTCCGCGGAGTACGCGGTGCTCGGGGTGCTGCCCGACATCGCGGGCGACCTCCGGGTCTCGGTCGGGACCACCGGTCTGCTCGTCACCGGCTACGCGCTGACGGTCGCCGTCGCCGGGCCGGTGGTCACCGCGCTGACCACGCGGGTTCCGCGGAAAGCGCTGCTCATCGGCATGATCGGGGTCTTCACCGCGGGCAACGTGCTGGCCGCGCTCGCCGGTGCTTTCGGGCTGGTGCTGGTCGCTCGGGTCCTCGCCGCGCTGGTGCACTCGACGTTCTTCGCCGTCGGGTTGGTGCAGGCCGTGTCGGTCGTCGGTGCGGAGCGCCGGGGCTGGGCGATCGCGGTGGTCAGCGCCGGGTTGAACCTGGCGACCGTGCTCGGCGCGCCGGTCGGCACCTTCATCGGCCACGCGTTCGGGTGGCGGGCCACGTTCTGGGCGCTCGCCGCGGTGAGCCTGGTCGCCGCCGGGCTCGTCGGTGTCGCGGTGCCCCGGTCGAGCGCGGTCGGACCGCAGTCGGTGCGGGCGGAGATCCGGGCGTTGGCCAGCCGCGAGGTGGTCGTGGTCGTCGCGGTCACGGTGCTCGCGCAGATCGCGCTCTTCACGCCGTACACCTACATCGCCACCATCCTCACCGAGGTGTCCGGGTTCGCCGCCGGGGCGGTGGGGTGGTTGCTGATGGCGTTCGGCATCGGTGGGCTGGTGGGGAACGTGATCGGCGGCCGGTTGGCCGATCGGTGGCCGTGGGGCTCGGTTCGCGGGCTCCTCGCCGGGATGGCTGCGGTGCTCGGGGTTTTCGCGGTGGTGGTGCCGCACGCGGGTGCTGCGGCGGTGGGTGTGCTCGTGCTCGGTGTGGTGAGCTGCGCGCTCATCCCGGCGCTGCAGGCTCGGGCCTTCGCGGCTGCAGCGGCCGCACCGACCTTGACGGTCGCGGTGAACACCTCGGCGTTCAACCTCGGGAACGCGGGTGGTGCGTGGATCGGGGGTCGGGTGCTCGACGGTGGTGCGGCGCCGCACTGGTTGATCGGGATCGGGGTTCTCGCCGCGGTCGCAGCTTGGGCGATGACCGCGGCTGCTCGGAGAAGTGCTGTAGTGGAAGGAAGAACTGATGTCGCTGTCCTCTGAGGTCCGGGGCTCCGGGCCGGGCCTGCTGCTGGCGCACGGTGCGGGAGGGTCGGCTGCGGCCAACTTCCCGTTCATCGCCGAGCTCGCTGAGAAGCACACCGTGATCGCACCGGACTACCCGGGCGCGGGCAAGACGCCGAAGGCCGAGCAGCCGCTGGACCTGGACCGGCTCGTCGACGACGTCGTCGCCACCGCGGTCGACTCGGGAGTGGAAACCTTCGCGGTGCTCGGCTATTCGATGGGAACGACCGTCGCGATCCGCGCGGCCACGAGGCACCCGGAGCGCGTGACGGGACTGGTGCTCACGGCAGGCTTCGCCCGGGCGGACCGGCACTTGCACCTCAACCTCGACGTCTGGCAGCACCTCCTGGACGACCGGGACGCGCTAGCGCGCTTCCTGCTGCTGAACTGCTTCGGACCGGAAGCGCTGAACTCGCTCGACGACTGGGACGAAGTGCTGCGCGGAACGGCGGACGGCGTCCCCGTCGGGACGGGCGACCACATCGACCTGCTGCGCACCGTCGACGTCCGCGCCGACCTGCCCAGGATCTCCGTGCCGACGCTGGTCGTCGCGACCACCCAGGACACGCTGGTCCCGCCGCACCACTCCAGAGAACTGGCGAACGCGATCCCCGGAGCGAAGCTCGCGGAGGTCGAGTCCGGACACCTGATCGCGGCCCAGAACCCCGGCGCCTGGCTGGCCGCAATCCAGAACTTCCTGAACTGACCAGGTCGTGAGTGTTTTCGGGTGCAAGAGCACCCGAAAACACTCACGAGCCCCCGATCACGGCCACCCGAGTGACGCCCACATTTCGGACGGCCGCCGGAGGAGCGGTGACGTCCGCGCTTCGGTCGGCCGCCGGACGGGTGGTGACGTCCGCAATTTCGATTGAAATTGCCTCACCTCGGCACTGCAGGTTCCGTCGAGAACGCCGGCAATTTCGATTGAAATTGCAACACCACGCAACGCAACCACCCACCGCTTTGAACCCAAACCCAACCCCCCACCCAACCGCACCCCTCGTCGCCAGGCCGACCCCAGTATCACCACCGATCCCCAAGTCCCTGATCTCAAGGCCGACCGATCCCCAAGTCCCCGATCTCAAGGCCGACCGATCCCCAAGCCCCCGGACTCAAAACCGACCGATCCCCCCGCCGCGCTGCAAAAGCCCGCGCGGCCGTCGGCCTGCCGCGCCGATCGCTGCTAGCGTTTCGAGGATGACTGCATCCGCAGAACCGGTGCTGGTGATCGGCGCGGGCGTGCAGGGTCTGACCTGCGGCGTCGTGCTGGCCGAGGCGGGGTGGCCCGTGCGGATCCGGACCGCGGACCGGCCGCGCGAGACCACCTCGGCGGCGGCCGGTGCGATGTGGGGTCCGGCGCAGCTGCGACCAGCTGAACGGGTGTTGTACTGGGTGACCCGCTCGCACGCCGAGTTCACCGCCCTCGCCCGCGACGAGGGCTCCGGGGTGCGCCTGACCGCCGGTCGGATGGCCGCCCGGTTCGAGCTCGGCGACGCGGTCCCGACCGAGGCCCGGCTGATCCCCGACCTGCGGCGCTGCACCCGGGACGAGCTGCCCGAGGGCTTCGTCAGCGGCTACCGGGGGACGGTGCCGCTGATCGACATGCCGCGCTACCTCGACCACCTGGTCGCCCGGTTCCAGGGCGCCGGGGGAGAGCTGCAGCTCAGCCCGGTCCAGACGCTGGCCGACGCGGCCGCCGAGGCCAGCACGGTGGTCAACTGCACCGGCGTGGGCGCGCGCGAGCTCGTCGGCGACCCCGGCGTGCACCCGGTGCGCGGCCAGGGCGTCGTGGTGCGCAACCCCGGCATCGACGAGTACTTCGTCGAGCTGACCGACTCGGGGGAGTTCGCCGCCTTCATGCCGCACGGCGACCGCGTGGTGCTCGGCGGGGTGGCCGAAGCCCAGGAGTGGAAGCTCGACGTCCGGCCCGAGGTGAGCGCCGGGATCCGGCGGCGGTGCGCGGCGGTCGAGCCGCGGTTGGCCGACGCCGAGGTGCTCGACGAGCTGGTCGGGCTGCGGCCCGGGCGCGAGTCGGTGCGGGTGGACGTCGAGCGGTACGAGGGGTCCCGGATCATCCACAACTACGGGCACGGCGGCTGCGGGGTGACGCTGTCCTGGGGGTGCGCCTTCGAGGTCGCCGACCTGGTGGAGGGCTGACCCGTCAGGACTTGAGCGCGTCGACCACGTTGTCGATCTCCTGCGCCAGCGAGGTGTCGTTGGCCGTGATGCCGCCCTTGGAGTGCGTGCTGCAGTGGAACACCACGGTGCGCCAGCGGATGTCCATGTCCGGGTGGTGGTTCTCGGTCTCGGCGATCTCCGCGATGCGGTTGACCGCCTGGATCGCCTGCGGGAAGCTGGCGAACTCCACGGTGCGGGACAGCTGGGCCCCGTCCTGCCGCCATTCCGGGAGGTGTTCGAGCGCCTCGGCTACCTGGGTGTCGGTGAGCAGTTCGGTCATGTGCACATGGTGGCGGCTCCGCACGCCGAACTCCACCGGGACCGCGCCCGCGGGAGCCGCCCCGGGCACCGCGAGGGCGGCCGTCCGGGGTTCAGGAGGTGGGGCGGGGGCGTTCCATGTAGGTGGTGTCGGGTTCGGCGAAGCCGAAGGAGCGGCAGAGGCCGTGGGCGTCGTCGGTGTGCAGCATCCAGCGGAAGTCCCGGCCCGGGCCGTCCTCGATCATGACGCGCACCAGGGCCTTGCCGACGCCGTGGCCGCGGGCCTCCGGGAGGACGAAGACGTCGGCGAGGTAGGCGCTGCCCACGCCGTCGGAGAACGCCCGTGCGAAGCCGATCAGCCCGCCGTCGGACTTCCGGTAGGCGCCGACCACGCGCCACGCCTGGTCGATCTGCTGGTCCAGGTGCTCGCGCCGCCGCCACTTGCCCCAGTACGCCTGCGTGGCGAGGAAGTCCCACACCACGTCGCGATCCACCCGGTCCCGTGCGTCGTCCACCTCGAACTCCATGCGGGTCAGGCTACTGCGCGCTCGGCCTCCGAGGACACGCGTTTTCGGTGCCGTGCGGGGAACTGCTGTTCGCCCGGTGGGACCGAGGTTCAGAGGGCGGCGTGCAGGGCGGTCAGCAGGCGGTGGGCTCGGTCGTCGAAGCCCTCCGTGCGCATCAGGCACGGGCTGAAGGCGAAGGACACGCCCGCGCTCGGCCAGCAGCCGAACAGCGAACCGCCAGCTCCGCTGTGCCCGAAACCGTCGGCCACCGGGCCGTACGTCTCCAGCTCGTCCTGGAGCTCGTACCCGAGGCCGAAGACCAGCGGGCGTCCGGTGCCGGGATCGGTGCCGCGGCTCTCCTCGCGGCTGATCCGATCCACAGTGGACTTGCTGACCAGCTTCCCGCTCACCAGCGCCGAGTACACCGCCGCCATGCCCCGCGCCGAGGCCATCGCGCCGCCGCCCGGCATGCCGGTGGTCCACCAGGCCGGGGTGTTCCACGGGGCGTCCTCGCCCAGCAGCGAAGGCGGGTTGCCGTACACCTTGTCGCGGTAGGCCAGCGCTTCCGGCGTGTTCAGCCGGTTCGCCACCTGGTAGTCCGGGGCGCGCCAGCGCCGACCGGTGCGCGGCCACTCCGATTCCGGCAGGCCGAGCCAGCAGTCCGCCCCGAGCGGCTCGGCGATCTCGGCGCGCAGGAACTCCCCGACCTCCCGGCCGTCCACCCGGCGGATCAGCTCTCCGGCCAGCCAGCCGAAGGTCAGCGCGTGGTATGCGGTCGTCGACCCGACCGGCCACAGCGGGGCCTGCGCGGCCAGCAGCGCGGCCATCGCCCGGCCGTCCGCGGCGTCCTCGCGGGTCACCGGGCGCTCCGGGTAGGGCAGACCCGCCGCGTGCGAGAGCAGCTGCCGGACCGCGACGTCCTGCTTGCCCGCCGCGCCGAACTCCGGCCAGTAGCGGACCACCGGCGCGTCCGGGTCGATGGCGCCGCGGTCCACCAGCAGCGCCACTCCGGTGGCCACCAGGCCCTTGGTGCCGGAGAAGATCGGCATCAGGGTGTCGGTGGTCATCGGTTCGGCGCCGTCGGGGTCGCGGTGCCCGGACTGCAGGTCGAGGATCTGCTCGCCGTCGCGGAACACCGCGAACGCCGCGCCCGCCTCGTCGGCCGCGACCACCGCGGCGAACTCCTCGGCCACCCGGTCGAAACCGCTCATCGGTCGCTCGCCTCCAGCTGGAAGTTGGGCGCGTCGGTCAGCAGCGACTGCGTGTACTCGTGCTGCGGCGCGGCGAACAACTCGTCGGCCGCGGACTGCTCCACGATCCGCCCGCCCTGCAGCACCGCCACCTGCTGCGCGATGTTGCGCACCAGCGCGATGTTGTGCGTGACGAACACCAGCGCCAGCCCCATCTTCTCGCGCAGGTCCTGCAGCAGGTCGACGATCGCCGACTGCACCGACACGTCCAGCGCCGAGGTGATCTCGTCGCAGATCAGCACCTCGGGCCGGGTGACCAGCGCGCGGGCGATCGCCACCCGCTGCCGCTCGCCGCCGCTGAGCTGGTCCGGGTAGCGCTCGGCGATGTCCGGGCGCAGCGCGGCCAGCTCCAGCGCTTCGATCACCCGCTCCTCGGTGCTCTTGCCGCCGTCATCGCCGCCGAGCACCGAGATCGGCTGGGCCACCAGGTCGCGCACGCGGCGGCGCGGGTTCAGCGACTCGTACGGGTTCTGGAACACGTACTGCACCTGGCGGCGCTGGTCGCGCGTGCGCTTCGCGCTGCTGGGCGCGAGCTCGGTGCCGCGCAGCAGCACCGAGCCCTCGTGCTTGGCGTGCAGACCGGCCAGGCAGCGCGACAACGTGGTCTTCCCGCTGCCGGACTCGCCCAGCAGCGCCAGGCAGGAACCGGGCGCGACGGCCAGCGAAACGTCCTGCAGCACCGGCGAATCCGTGTACCAGGCGCGGATGTTGCGCACCTCGAGCACCGGTTCCGCCGACTCGGGCGCGGCGTCCGCGGTCCTCGGCGCGGCCACCAGCCGCCCGGAACGCGGGTTCAGGCAGCGGATCTCGTGCCCGGTGGCGACCTCTTCGAGCGGTGGGACCTCGGTCCGGCACTCGTCGGTGGCCGCCGCGCAGCGGGGCGCGAACGCGCAGCCGCCCGGGCGGTTCAGCGGCGACGGCGCCTGGCCGTCGATGGCCTGCATCGCCCGCTTGCCGTCCAGGTCCGGCACCGCGAGCACCAGACCTGCGGTGTAGTGGTGGCGCGGCTCGTTCAGCACCTGGTCGGTCGGGCCGGTCTCCACCACGCGCCCGGAGTACATCACCGCGATCCGGTCCGCCAGCTCGGCGACCACCGCCATGTCGTGCGAGATGTACACCCCGGCCGTGCCGTGCCGCTCGCACATCTCGCGGATGGTGGCCAGCACCGTCTTCTGCGTGGTGACGTCCAGACCCGTGGTCGGCTCGTCCAGCACCACGACCTCCGGGCGGCCGACGAACGCCATCGCGATCGCGATCCGCTGCTGCTGACCGCCGGAGAGCTGGTGCGGGTAGCGGCGCAGGAACTCGTCGTCGTCCGGCAGCGCCACCTCGGTGAGGACCTGCTTGATGCGCTGCCGCGCGTCAGCGCCGGAGACGTCGTGCACCGCTTCGGACAGCTGGGTGCTCAGGCGCAGCGCCGGGTTCAGCGCCGAAGCGGGGGACTGCGGGATGTAGGCGACGCGGCGGCCGCGCAGCGCGGCGGCCTGCTTGGGCGGTAGCGCCGTGAGATCGGTGTCGCCGACGAGGATGCGGCCGTCGGCGATGCGGGTGCCGCGCTTGCAGTAGCGCAGCATCGCCAGGCCCAAGGTGGTCTTGCCGGAGCCGGATTCGCCGATCAGCCCCAGGATCTCGCCCGGGGCCAAGGTGAGCGAGACGTCCGCGACGATGGCGGCTTCCGAGGGCACGCCCCGGATCTCCAGACCGGCGGCGTCCAAGGCTGGGGCGGTCATCGACACCTCCTGAGGTGGCAGGAATACGCGGCTGAGGTGGCTCGGTGCGCGGTGATCCCACGCGATTTCCATCGAGGTCTTTCCAGCCTCGTTCTGCGTGGCGGTGCAAGTGGCGGAACCTCAGCGCCCGCCTGGACTCCGGGTGCCCTGACTGATGTATGTCCGATACACGGCGTCAGGGCGGTCCTCGCCAGGCGAACGCTGAGAACCCGCGGCGGTGCGAGTTGCGAGGGTGGGTTATGCGCCTGCGGCGCATGCGACACCTGCCGATCGGTGCCGGTCGCCCTTCGCAGCTGCGGTCCACGGGCAGGATGAAAAAGGCTCACTGGAAATCGGATGTTCGACTTCAATGGAAATCGCGGATCGACCGGCACCGGCGGGAGTTCGGCGGGCATCAGCGGGCCTTCTCGATGCCTCGGTCCACGCCCGCCACCGAGCGGGCCAGGCCGTCGGCGACCAGGTTCGTGCCGATGGTCAGGACCGCGATCGCCAGCACCGGGAGCGCCACCGCCCACGGCTGCACCGTCAGCGCGATCCGGTTCTCGTTGATCATCAGACCCCAGTCCGCGGTCGGCGGCTGCAGGCCGAGACCGAGGAAGCTCAGCCCGGCGACCAGGCCGATCGAGTAGTTCAACCGCAGGCCGAGCTCGACCAGTACCGTGCCGGTGACGTTCGGCAGGATCTCGCCGAGCAGGATCCGCACCTTGGACAGGCCGATCGCCTCGGCGGACTTGACGAAGTCGCGCTCGGCCACCGACAGGGTGGCCGCCCGCACCACGCGCATCACCCGCGGCAGGTGGCTGCCGCCGACCACCAGCACCAGCAGCCACAGCTCCGGGCCGACCACGCTCACGAACAGCAGGGCCAGCACGACCTGCGGGAACGCCAGCGCGATGTCGCCGAAGCGCATCAGCAGCTCGTCCAGCCAGCCGCGCCGGTAGCCCGCGTACATGCCCAGCAGCGAGCCGAGCCCGACGCCCAGCAGCGTGGCCAGCACCGCCAGCAGCAGCAACGTCTGCCCGCCGTGCAGGAACCGGGTCAGCACGTCGCGGCCCAGGTTGTCGGTGCCGAACCAGGTGTTCCCGGTCGGGTTGGAGAACGGGGTGTCGACGAACTCGGTGGCGGCGTGCGGGGCCAGCAGCGGTCCGACGACGGCGATCGCCACCACCAGCGCGGACAGCGCCAGCCCGACCTTCGTGCGCGGCAGCCGCAGCGCGGCCCGCCAGACCCCGACCGCGCGCGGTGCCGGCGGCGCGGGAGTCGTCGCGGTGTTGGTTTTCTGCGCAGTCGTGGTCATCGCGCGGCAGACCTCACCTTCGGGTTGGCGGCCAGACTCACCACGTCGGCCAGCAGGTTCACGACGATGTAGACGGCCGCGATGGCCAGCGTCAGCGTCTGCACCACCGGCAGGTCGCGGTTGTTCACCGCGTCCACCAGCGCGAACCCGATGCCGGGGAAGCGGAACAGGAACTCGACGATGACCACGCCACCGGCCAGCCAGGCCAGCTGCAGCGCGATCACCTGCGCGACCGGGCCGATCGCGTTCGGCAGCGCGTGCCGCAGGATCACGGTCCGCTCCGGCATGCCCTTCAACCGGGCCTGCTGCACGTACTCGCTCTCCAGCACCTCGATCATGGTGGCGCGCATGATGCGCACGATGTACGGGGAGACCGCGAGCACCATCGTCAACGTCGGCAGGATCAGCTGGACCGGATCGCTCCACGCCGACCCGGAACCGGTCATCACGTACACCGCGGGCAGCAGGTTCAGCACACCCGTGGAGAACAGCAGCACCAGCAGGATGCCGACCACGAACTCCGGCAGCGAGGCCAGCACCAGGCTGATCACCGAGGTGGTGTGGTCGAAGGCCTTGTCGCGGCGCAGCGCGCTGTAGGTGCCGACCAGGATGGACAGCGGCACGCTGATCAACGTCGCGCAGAGCATCAGCGCCAGCGAGTTGTTCAGCCGCGAGCTCAGCAGCTCGGTCACCGGCATGCCGTTGGCGTAGGACTCGCCGAGGTTCAGCTGGAAGAGGTTGCCCAGCCAGGAGAAGTACTGCAGCCACAGCGGATCGTCGAGGTGCAGCTGCTCCCGCAGCGCGGCCAGCCGCTCCGGGGTGGCCTCGCGGCCGAGGATGGCGCGCGCCGCGTCACCCGGCAGCGCCTGGGTGGCCAGGAAGACCACCACGGACACCGCCCAGAGGATCACCAAGCCGAGCAGGATGCGCTTGACCAGCATTCGAGTCATCTGGTGCCCCCTCACTTCGCCAACCAGGCGTGCCGGAACCCGTAGGAGTTCAGCGGGATCCCGCTCTTGTCCGGGGCCAGCCCGACCACCCGGACGCTGTGCGCGTCGAGCTGGTTCGGGAAGCCCCAGACGATGTAGCCACCGCTCTCCCACTCGATCTGCTGCGCCCGCGCGATCAGCTCCTTGCGGCGCGCTTCATCGGTGGTGGCCCGCGCTTCGAGCACGAGCTGGGTGAACTCCGGGTGGTCCCAGTGCGTTTCGTTGTACGGCGAGTCGGCCAGGCTGCCCGAGCCTGCCTGCGCGAGGAAGTTCCGGGTGAACCAGAAGTCCTGGGCGAAGTCCCACGACAGGTACATGTCGCCGAAGAACTCGCCGGTGTCCACCCGGCGGATGTTGACCGTGATGCCCGCGTCGGCGGCCTGCTGGGCGAACACCTGCGCGGCCTCCACCACGCCCGCGGCCACCGGGGAGGTCACCAGTTCCACGGTCAGGTTCTCCTTGCCCGCCTCGCGCAGGAGCTGCCGGGCCTTGGCCACGTCGCGCTTGCGCTGGGGGAGCGCGGAGTTGAACAGCGGATCGGCGGGCGCGTAGAGGTCGTTGCCGACCGTGCCGTGACCGCCGAGGACCTGCCGGACCATCTGCTCGCGGTCCACGACCAGCCGGAACGCCTGCCGGACCCGCACGTCGTCGAAGGGCGGCCGGTCCACCCGCATGGTGAACGGCAGCCACGAGCCGGTCTCCGACTCCAGCAGCCGCAGGTTCGGGTCCGCGTCGAGCACCCGCAGCAGGCCCAGCGGCACCTGGTCGATGGCGTCGACCTGGCCGCCGAGCAGCGCGTTGATCCGCGCCGTGTCGTCCGGGAAGTCGATGATCACCAGCTCGTCCACGTACGGCTCGCCGTCGCGCCAGTAGTTGGCGTTCTTGGTGAACAGGCTCTGCTGGCCGGGTTCGAAGGCGTCGTGCTGGAACGGGCCGGTGCCGACCGGTCGCCCCGGGTCGTAGCCGACCGGCACGATCCCGTTGCCGTACTCGGCGAACTGGTCGGGCAGCGTGACGTCCGGGCGGGACAGCGTCAGCCGGACGGTGCGCGGGTCCATCGCCCGCATCGCGTTCAGGTCCAGCGCGCTCAACCCGACCGCGCCGTTCTTCGGGTCGGCCGGGTCGGCGATCCGGCGCAGCGAGTGGATCACGTCGTCGGCGGTGACGGTCTTGCCGTCGTGGAACTCCAGGCCCTCGCGCAGCCGGATCGTCCACTCCGTGGCCTGCGGATCGGATTCGACGGACTCGGCCAGCGCGGGCTGGATCCGGTAGTCGTCGTCGTAGCGCAGCAGGGTGTCGTAGAGCTGGAAGACCCGGGCCTGGTCGGGGTGCGTGACGGGGGCGTGCGCGTCCAGGGTGTCCTTGCTGGAGCCGCCGACGATGCCGACCCGCAGCCGTCCGCCGTACTGCGGTGGGCCGGTCGGGACCGGTGCCTTGCGGACCGCGCCGCCCGCGCACCCGGTGATCAGCGCGCCCGCGCCCACCGCGCCCGCACCCGCCGCGACGTACCGGAGGAAGTCGCGACGACTCGGGGCGGCGTTCGACTGTCCTCTGCTCGCCATCCGGGCGGTACCTCCTGTGTCTCGCGGGGACGTGCGCCGGTTCGGCTCGCGCCGGTCGACCGGCCCGTCCGGGCGGCCCGGCAGCACCCCGCTGGTGTTGCGTTTCGACGTGCGACTGATTGATCAGTCAATCGATCGCATCGACCTTCGCGGACGTGAACGGGGCTGTCAAGGCGTCATGTGCTGGGTAGATATGTCAAGCCCCCGATGCGCAGCGGAGATCGAACGTTGTGCTCCCTTGCTACTTTCGCAACGCTTGATCGGGTTCGCGGACCCGGCTTGGCCATGGGTTTCGCCGGTCCCGGACGGGTCGCGGCGGCGATCGGCGCAGGCCTCGCGGCGGCCCGTCCGGGCCGTGCCGGTCGCGCGAATCGCTGGCGAGCCATCTCACAGTCGGTCCGCGGCGTCCGGTCACCGCTGGTCGCTGCACCGATTCGGACGGTTGCCGGATTTTCGGGCGTCTCGCCCGCCGGTGCGGTCCTGTGCGTCGGGTGATGCGGCCCGATGCTGAGATCAGCCTGAGAAACCGGTGCACATCTGAGAACGGACTGAGAGTTCGATGTCCGATGCGCCCGCCTATCGGCATGCTGGAGCGCATGGTGCCGCGTGTGTTGGTGGTGGACGACGAACCCGGGGTTCGAGCAGCGCTGCGGCGCGGCCTCTCCGCCGAGGGCATGGAGGTGACCGTCGCCGGTGACGGCACCGAAGCCCTGCGCCTGGCGCTCACCGGCGCCTTCGACGTCGTCGTGCTCGACGTGATGCTGCCCGGCCTGTCCGGCTACCGGGTGCTGGAGCGGATGCGCGACCAGGACGTCACCACCCCGGTGCTGCTGATCTCGGCGAAGAACGGCGAGGTCGACCAGGCCGACGGACTGGACCTCGGCGCGGACGGTTACCTGGTCAAACCCTTCTCCTTCCTGGTGCTGGTCGCGCAGGTCCGCGCGCTGCTGCGGCGGCGCGACGCCGCCGGTCGTCAGGTGTGCCTGCGGGTCGGCGAGCTGGAGATCGACCGCGCGGGCCGCGAGGTTCGGTGGGCCGGGCAGCCGATCGCGCTCTCGCCCCGGGAGTACGGGCTGCTGGTCGCGCTGGCCAGCCACCCGGAGGCGGTGGTGCCCAAGGACGACCTGCTGCGCATGGTGTGGGGCGAGGAGCAGTTCGTCACCCGCAACGTCGTCGAGGTCTACATCGGGTACCTGCGCCGCAAGCTCGCCGCGGTCGGTGCCGGTGAGCTGGTGCAGACCGTGCGCGGCCAGGGCTACCGGGTCTGCGCCCAACCGGCATGACCGGCCGCCTGCGGCGGTGGTGGCGCCGCCGCACCATCCAGTTCCGCACCAGCGTCGTGGCCGCCGTCGTCGCGCTCATCGGGCTCGGCGTGATCGCGCACGCCAGCACCGGCATCGTCGGCTGGCTCATGATCGAGTCGGTGGACGCCGACCTGCGGCGCACCGCGACCGCCACCGCCCAGCAGATCGAGCGCGGCGCGGCACCGGCCGAGCTGGCCCGACCGGACATCCGCGTGCTCGACGTCGCCGGGGCACCGCTGGACTCGCTTCCCGCACCCGGCTTCCACCGCTGGCAGGTCGACGAGCTTCGGGCGGGCAGCGGGGTGCTCGCCTTCGACCCGCCGACCGACCTGCACCGCTGGCGCGGCGTCGTGGTGCCCGCCCCGGACGGTCAGCCGCTGCTCGTGGCCACCGGCGCTCGCCTGGTCGGGCTGCTCGACGCGGCGGGCAGGACCAGCCGCCTGCTCGGGTTCGGTTCCGTCCTCGCGGCCGGTCTGGTCGGGCTGGCCACCTGGCTGGTGGTGCGCCGCGCGCTCCGCCCGGTGGAGCGGATGCGCATGGCCGCGGCCGGGCTGCCGGAGGGCAGGCGACTGCCGGTCCCGGAGGCCGCCGACGAGATCCGCGCCCTGGCGCAGGAGCTGAACACGATGCTCGCCCGCCGCGACGCCGACACCGAGCGGCTGCGCCGGTTCACCGGCGACGCCGCCCACGAGCTGCGCAACCCCGTCGCCTCGATCCGAGCTCAAGCCGAGGTCGCCGTGGTGCACCCGGATCCGGAGCTCGCGCAGGAGACGCTGCAGGACATCGCGGGCGAAGCGCAACGGCTGTCCGCGCTGGTGGAAAGCCTCCTCACGCTGGCTCGGGCCGAACGGGGCGTCGGATCACCGGGACAACCGGTGGACCTCGGCGCCGCCGCCCGGGCCGCTGCGGACCGGCTCGAATCGCCCGACGGGCCGCCGATCGCGGTCGAGGTGCCGACCGCTCCGGTGCTCGTCCTCGCCGATCCGGCGGAGGTGTCGACCGTGCTGGACAACGTCGTCGGCAACGCGCTGCGCTACACGCGGACGGTGGTGCGGGTCTCGGTGTTCGCTGATGGCATGGGCGGCTCCGGGATGGGGTGGGTGTGGTTGGTGGTGGACGACGACGGGCCGGGCATCCCGGAGGAGCACCGGGTGCGGGTGTTCGACCGGTTCCACCGCGTCGAACCCGACCGCGCGCGCAGCACCGGTGGGGCCGGGCTCGGCCTGTCGCTCGTGGCCGACGCGGTGCGCCGCCGGGGCGGAACGGTCCGCGCGACGATGTCGCCGGAGGGCGGCGCGCGGGTGGAAGCGCGGTGGCCGAGGCACCGGCCGCTGCCCTGATCGCCCTCGAACGCATCGGAGCTCGTCCGGGGCGGTGCGGTGACCGCCTGACCGCCATGTGGCGGAGCGCCACCGGCCGTGGCGCCGAGGTGGCCGCGATCGGTCGGACCGGGTCCGGCAAGATGTGTGCACGTGTCGGTTTTGCGGAGCACCGGACTGATCGAGGCACCCGTCGCCACGGTGGGGGCCGCGCTGCGGCACACGCGAACCGCCGAGGTCGGCCTGGCCGACATCGGGATCCGCGGCCACGCCGCCACCCGGCCCGCCGCGCTGCTCGTGCCCGGCGATGAGGTCGTTTTCCACACGCGAATCGCCCGCCTCCCGGTCGATCTGACCACTCGAATCGTGCGCGCCGACGCCGACGCGCTGAGCTCCGTGCTGGTGTCCGGCCTGCTGCCGGAACTGCGGCACGAGTCGGTGCTCGCCGCGGCCGGGCCTCGGACACTGCTGACCGACTCGGTGCACTGGACGACCCCGTTCGGGCCGCTGGGACGGCTGGCCGACGTCGCGATCGGCCGCCGCTTCGTGCTGAACGTGCTGGCGGCCCGGATCGCCGCGGTGCGCGAACTCGCCGAGTCCTGGGCGAGCCGCTCGATCGTCGTCGGCACCGCGATCGTCCACAAGGGACGCCTGCTGGCGCAGCAGCGCAGCTACCCGGCACCGGACGCCGGACGCTGGGAACTGCCGGGCGGACGCGTCGAACCCGGTGAGGACGAGCCGACCGCGGTCGTCCGGGAGTGCCGGGAAGAACTAGCGGTCGAGGTGCGGCCCACCGGGCGGGTCGGCACCGACGTGCCGCTCAGCAACGGGATGCTGCTGCGCATCCACGCGGCCGAGCTGGTCGATCCGACGGCGGTCCCGGAAGCCGTGGAGCACCGCGACCTCCGCTGGGTCACCGCGGACGAGCTGACCGAGCTCGACTGGCTGGACGCCGACCGAGTCCTGGTCCACTCCCTCCGCGACCTGCTGTCCGACGCCTGAGAAGCACGCCTGGTCGGCGGCGCGTCGGGTATCGGCCGGGCCGCACCCGGCGAAGGCGGTGAACGGGGTGAGTTCGGGCGTGTGCATGGGATTCCTCCTCGCGATGGCGAAACCGGTGGGGATTTCGAAGTAGGCGATCACGAATCCCAGGCTGCTGATGTCGATCACGTGTTCGCAAGGTGAATAACTCGAACTGGTGAACGAATGGGCAGGTGGAGGGCGCTTTCGGTCGACGCGTGAAGGCGCCCTCCGGGGGGTTCAGCGCAGGCCGGTGACGTGGAAGGCGGCCTGGAGGCGGGGGTGGGCCCGCTCGGTCGCCCGCTTCGCGCCGTGCGCTCGGACGCGTTCCAGCTCGGCCGGGTCGTCCAGCAGCTCCAAGGTGCGCTCGCGGAGCGGGCGCAGCTCCTCGATCACCGCTTCGGCCGCGGCTTCCTTCAGCTCCGCGTAAGCGCTGGCCGATCCGGCCGCGGTGTACGGGCTGGTGCCGGTGCAGGCGGCCAGGATCTCCAGCAGGTTCGCCACTCCCGGCTGCTCGTCCGGGGCGAAGCGGACCCGGTCGAGCCCGTCGGTGACGGCGCGGCGGAACTTGCGGCGGATCACGTCGGGCTCGTCGAGCACGAAGACCACGCCGGGGGACTGCGGGCTGGACTTCTCCATCTTGCGGCCCGGATCGGCCAGGTCGCGCACCCGGGCCGCGGTCCTGGGCACCACCGCCTCCGGGGCGGCGAACACCTGGCCGTAGCGGGAGTTGAACCGCCGGGCCAGGGTGCGGGCCAGCTCCACGTGCTGGCCCTGGTCGCTGCCGACCGGGACCCGGTCGGCGCCCTGCAGCAGGATGTCCGCGGCCATCAGCACCGGGTAGGTGAGCAGCCCGACCCGCGAACCGTCCTGCCCGGCGCCCCGCTCCTTGAACTGGACCATCCGGGCGGCCTCGCCGAAGGAGCAGGTGCACTCCAGGATCCAGTTCAGCGCGCCCAGCTCACCGGCCAGGTCGGACTGGACGAACAGCGAGTCCGGGTCGATGCCCGCCGCCAGCAGCACCGCGAACTGCTCGCGGGTGAGCGCGCGCAGCCGCTGCGGGCGGTTCGGCGTGGTCATGGCGTGCAGGTCGGAGACGAAGAACAGGTCCGCGGGTTCGCGCTCGGCGGCCCACCGCCGCACCGCGCCGAGGTAGTTGCCGAGCTGGACGTGGCCGGACGGGGTGATCCCGGACAGGCGGGTCATGGGTCTCTCCTGTGGTCGTCGGCGCCACCGGGATCGACCTGGCACTGCTCGGCCGCCCGGTCGGGCGGCCGATGTGCTGTGCGTCAGTGCGCTGAGTCGCCGGGCCGCCCGAAGGCGGTCCACCAGATGTTCGACATTGCGCGCACGGGGCAATGTTACCGCTTGGTGATCGGCAGCGGTCAAGTTGAGGAGTTACCGTGGGAGCATGTTTGTAGTGCTGCTGCAATACACCGCCCCGGAATCGGAGATCGACGCCCAGTTGGTAGATCACTACGAATGGGTAACCCAGCATTACGACGCCGGTGATTTCATCGCGGCCGGCCACCGCCACCCGCGCAGCGGAGCGGTGATCATCGCTCGCGCGATGTCCCGCGGGCGCCTCGACGCGATCCTCGCCACGGACCCGTTCGCCCTGCACAAGCTGGTTCGCTACGAGGTCATCGAGTTCCAGGCGCTGCGCACCATCCCGGAGTTGGCGAAGTACGCCGACCCGCTGACCCCGGCTGCCCACAAGTAGTCCCGAAACGCGTTCCGCGACCACGGCGCCGCCGTGGCGAGATCATTTCGCCTTCTTTTTCTTTGCTTCTTTCTTTGCCTTCTTTTGCGCTTTCTTGGCCTCTTCCGCCTTGGCCTCGCGGAGCAGGTTGCGCAGTGCCACGATCGGGCAGCTCTTGCAAGGAGGTTGCGAGCGGCAACATTTCTTTTTGACCTTGATGGTGCCTTTGCCCACGATGTTTCTTTCCGGTGCTCCGACGGCGGTTGGGCACAGGGTAGGTGAACCTAACCTCAAATGGCGAACCTGATGTTGGCGGGCGACCGCCGGGTGTTGCGCTGAGCACGCGGCGGCCGGTCCCGCTCGGCGTTGCACTACTCTGGAACGAGCCGCGCGTCGACGCACGCGCCCCGCTGCTGGCGGGGTGCCGTCCGGAAGGAGCTCCGCAGCAGCGGCGCAGCGGAGCCGCGGCAGGGTGCCCCGAGGGGTGCCAGGACCAGGTGTCCCGCGCCCGACGAGGTGCGTTGCGGGAGCACCCGCACCCGGCCCGCAGTCGACGAACCCGCCGCCGCCCGCATTCCGCGCCGAGCCATGGAGTACCCGCGTGTCCGCCACCAGCGTCGCCGCCCCCATTCGCAGCGATCTCCGCAACGTCGCGATCGTCGCGCACGTCGACCACGGCAAGACCACCCTGGTGGACGCCATGCTGCGGCAATCCGGCGCCTTCTCCGAACGAGCCGAACTGGTCGACCGGGTCATGGACTCCAACGACCTGGAGCGGGAGAAGGGCATCACCATCCTGGCCAAGAACACCGCGATCCGCCGGGAGACCGACGCCGGACCGGTGACCATCAACGTGGTCGACACCCCCGGGCACGCCGACTTCGGCGGTGAGGTGGAGCGCGCGCTGTCCATGGTCGACGGCGTGCTGCTGCTGGTCGACGCCAGCGAGGGCCCGCTGCCGCAGACCCGGTTCGTGCTGCGCAAGGCGCTGGCCGCCGGGCTGCCGGTGATCCTGGTGGTGAACAAGGTCGACCGCCCGGACGCCCGCTGCGCCGAGGTGGTGGAGGAGACCCACGACCTGCTGCTGGAGCTGGCCAGCGAGCTCGACGGCGAGGTCGACCTCGACATGGAGGCGATCCTGGACCTGCCGGTCATCTACGCCTCCGCCCGCGCCGGTCGCGCGTCCGTGGCCCAGCCGGTGGACGGCGAGCTGCCCGCCGAGGAGGACCTGACCGCGCTGTTCGACGTGCTGCTCAAGCACGTTCCCGCGCCGGTCGCCGACGTCGAGGCCCCGCTGCGCGCGCTGGTGACCAACCTGGACGCCTCGTCGTTCCTCGGCCGCATCGCGCTGTGCCGCATCCACGCCGGAACCCTGCGCAAGGGGCAGACCGTCGGGTGGTGCCGGGCGGACGGCTCGGTGGAGAAGGTCCGGCTGACCGAGCTGCTGATCACCGAGAACCTGGACCGGGTGCCGTGCGCGGAGGCCTCCGCGGGCGACCTGGTCGCCATCGCCGGCATCCCGGACATCACCATCGGCGACACGCTGGCCGACCCGGACGCCCCGGAGCCGCTGCCCCGGATCACCGTCGACGACCCGGCGATCTCGATGACCATCGGCGTCAACACCTCGCCGCTGACCGGCCGCAACGGCGGCACCAAGATCACCGCGCGGCTGGTGAAGAACCGGCTGGACGCCGAGCTGATCGGCAACGTCAGCATGAAGGTGCTGCCCACCGAGAAGCCGGACGCCTGGGAGGTGCAGGGCCGCGGCGAGCTGGCGCTGGCCATCCTGGTGGAGACCATGCGCCGGGAGGGCTTCGAGCTCACCGTCGGCAAGCCGCAGGTGGTCACCAAGACCATCGACGGGCAGCTGTGCGAGCCGTTCGAGCGGCTGACCATCGACGCGCCGGAGGAGCACCTCGGCGCGATCACCCAGCTGCTGGCCGGGCGCAAGGGCCGGATGGAGACCATGGACGGCCACGGCACCGGGCGGATCAAGCTCGACTACGTGGTGCCCGCGCGCGGTCTGATCGGCTTCCGCACCGAGTTCCTCACCGAGACCCGCGGCACCGGCATCGCCAACCACGTCTTCGAGGGCTACTTCCCGTGGGTGGGCGAGCTGCGCACCCGGCACACCGGTTCGCTGGTGGCCGACCGGGCGGGCTCGGCGACCACCTACGCGCTGCTGCAGCTGGCCGACCGGGGCAGCTTCTTCGTGGAGCCCGGCAACGAGGTGTACGAGGGCATGGTGGTCGGGGAGAACCCGCGCGCCGAGGACCTCGACGTGAACATCACCAAGGAGAAGAAGCTCACCAACATGCGCTCGTCCACCGCGGACGAGCTGGAGCGGTTGGCCAAGCCGCGCACCCTGGCGCTGGAGGAGGCGCTGGAGTTCTGCGCCGCGGACGAGTGCGTGGAGGTCGGGCCGGAGGCGATCCGGGTCCGCAAGGTGATCCTCGACGGCACCACCCGCGCTCGCGAGCGCTCCCGGGCGAAGGCGCGCGACAACGCGTCGTGAGCCAGGCTGGGCAGTGGGCGCCGGGAGCGACCAGCGCGTCCGGAATGCCGGGTTGCCGGATTTCGCGCGGCGAAAGGGATTTCGCCGTTCTGCGGGCGCGCGGGGCGGTCGGCTAGCACACTGGGCGCCTACCCCGGTGTCGATCACCCGGTCGACGGAGGGAACCATGGAGGGCCCTCGCGCGTCTTCCGCACGTGCGAGGCGCCCCGGCCGTCGGGGTGCGTTCGGGGGAGCAGACGTGAGGGGAGGTTCGGCGTGTCCCAGGGTCGACGCCGCCCACTGGCTGCGGTCTCCCTGCTGGTGACGACAGCGAGCTTGGTGGCTGCCTGCACCAATGCGCCACCACCGCCGCTGGTGTCGGAAACCCCGACGACGCAGCCCCCGACGACCACCGCGCCGCCCACGCAGCCGATGCCGGTGGAGGTCGTGGTCGGGGTCGACGAGCTGGAGGGCGGGTTCAACCCGCACACCCTCGCCGACCTCTCGCCGACCAGCTCGGCGCTGGCCAGCCTGATGCTGCCGTCGGTGCACCGGCCCGGCCCGGACGGGCGGTTGCAGCTGGACACCACACTGATGGAATCGGCGGAGGTGGTGCCGGACCGGGAGAAGTTCACCGTCCGCTACCGGATCCGCCGCGAGGCGAACTGGTCCGACGGCGCGCCGATCGCCGCCGAGGACTTCGTCTACCTGTGGCAGCAGCTGCGCTCGCAGCCCGGCGTGTCCGACGCGGCGGGCTACCAGCTGATCGAGGACGTGGCCTCGCGCCAGGGCGGCAAGACGGTGGACGTGACCTTCACCAAGCCGTTCCCCGGCTGGCAGTCGCTGTTCAACAACCTGCTGCCCGCGCACCTGCTGCGGGACGCGCCCCGGGGCTGGTCGACGGTGCTGGACGACGGCTACCCGGCCTCCGGCGGCCCGTTCGCGATCCGGCAGGTCGACCTCGACCGCGGCGAGATCATCCTGGAGCGCAACGACCGCTACTGGGGGCCGCCCGCGCAGTCCGACCGCATCGTGCTGCGCGCGATCGACAAGGCCCGCCAGGTCGAGGCGCTGCGCAGCGGTGACAGCCACCTGGCGGTGTTCGGCGCGGACACCGGAACCATGCAGGCCCTGCGCGACCTCGGCGACTCCGTGCAGCTGATCAACGTGCCCCGGCCCGCGACGGTGGAGGTGCTGCTGCGCCCGGACAGCCGGGCGCTGGCCGACATCAAGGCGCGGCAGGCCGTTCTCGCGGCGCTCGACCGCCCGGCGCTGATCGAGGCGGGCACCGGCGGCGGACCGGCCGAGCAGCTGCAGTCCCACGCGCAGGTGCTCGCACCGTCCGAGCTCGGCTACACGCCGACGGAACCGTCCGGTGCGTTCCCGGCGAAGCCGGACCCCGCGCGGGTGGAGAAGCTGCTGGAGGAGGCCGGTTACCACCGCAGCGGCGGGGCCTGGCTGCGCGACGGGCGGCCGCTGAACCTGGTCATCGCCGCGCCGTTCGAGCACGAGTCCTACATCCGGGTCGCCGAGGAGGCCGCGCGGCAGCTGCGGGAGCAGGGGATCCAGGCGACGGTGGTGACGCCCACCGGGGACCAGCTGTTCGGCGAGATGCTGGCGGCCAACCCGAAGTCCGGGGACTCCGGCGGGGCGGCCTCGGTGGACATGGCGATCGCGCCGCGGCCCGCCGGTGGCGACCCGGCCGCGACGATGGCCGCGGCGTACGGGTGCCCCGGCGTGACCCCGGACGGCGAGCAGCCGTTCCCGCACAACGCGGCCGGGTTCTGCGACGAGCTGCTGCAGCCGACCATCGACGCGGCGATGACCGGTCAGGTGCCGTTCGCCGAGGCGTCGTCGATCGTCGAGCCGGTGCTGTGGCGGGCGGCGGTCGCGCTGCCGCTCTACCAGCAGGCGCAGGTCCTGGCGCTGCGCCCGGAGGTGAAGGGCGTCGAACCGGGCAACGGTCTGTCCGGTCCGTTCTCCACCGCTGCCCAGTGGCTCGGGACCTACGCCGACAACGACGGCTACTGATCGGCTTGGTTCGACCGCTCCGGGTCGTTGGGCCGTTCGGAGCAATGCGACTGCCGTCCGCCGTGTGGTGCGGGCCGCAGATTAGGCTGGACCGGTGACGCTGACGGCCCCACCGCGGTTGCTGCTGGTACACGCGCACCCCGATGACGAAAGCCTCTGGACCGGCGGGACGATCGCCCGCTACGCCGCGCGCGGCGTGCAGGTCGTGGTGGTGACCTGCACCCTCGGCGAGGAGGGCGAGGTCATCCCGGAGAGCCTGCGCGGCCTGGCCGCCGACCAGGCGGACCAGCTCGGCGGCTACCGGGTCGGCGAGCTGCGCTCGGCCTGCGCCGCCCTCCACGTGACCGACCACCGGTTCCTCGGTGGCATCGGCCGCTGGCGCGATTCCGGGATGCTCTGGGAGAAGCCGGGATTGGCCGGGGCGCTGCCGGACGCGCACCCCCGGGCGTTCGCGATCGGCTCCGCCGAGGAGCAGGTCGACGCGCTGGAAGCGGTGCTGCGCGAGGTCAAGCCGCAGGTCGTCGTGACCTACGCGGCCGACGGAGGTTACGGCCACCCCGACCACGTCCGCGCCCACGAGGTGACCGTCGCCGCCGCTGCGAAGGTGCCCGACGTGCAGCGCGTCTTCTACGCGGTGCCCTCGCGCGACGCCCTGGAAAAGGGCCTGGCAGGTCTGGCCGAGGTCGAGGACATGCCGTTCCAGCTGCCCGAACCGCACGAGCTGGCCAGCGTCGCGGACGAGACGATCACCACCGTGATCGACGTGTCCGAGCACCTCCCCGCCAAGATCAGCGCGCTGCGGGCGCACGGCACCCAGGTCAAGGTGTGGTTGGACCGGTGGGACAACGGCGAGGGCGTCGCGGCGTACGCGCTGTCCAACGGCGTCGCGCAGCCCATCGTGCCGACCGAGCACTACGTGCTGGCCAGCGGTGATCCGGCGGGCTGCGAGGCGGACCTGTTCGGCGGGCTCGGGGTGAGCGGGACCGAGCCGGTGGGGGACCGTTGAGCCCGCTGGACCGGGCGGTGTTCGGTTTCCTGCTGGTCGACGCCGTGATCCTGGCGCTGGTCGAGCTGCTCTTCCTGCCGTCCTACCTCGGCACCGTGCAGTTCCCGATCACCGCGGCGGTCGCGGCGGTGACCACGCCGCTGCTGGTGTCGGAGGCCGCGCGGCTCTCCCCGCGCCGCCGGATCGCCGGGGCGCCGCTGGTGCTCTGGTTCCTGACCGTGCTGGTGTTCGGCGTCCTCGGACCGGGCGGCGACATGGTCCTGGTCGGCAACGACTGGCGGACGCTGCTGCTGATCGGCGCCGGGGCGCTGCCGAGCGCGATGATGCTCGGGATCGTGCTGGGCAAGCGCGCCCGGGCCTGAGCGGTGTGGCGCAGCGCACGGTGGCCGGATTACCACCGCTGACGTGCGCGTCGAGGGGCGACCGGGGGCCGACGTGGTTTACGCCGTTAACGCCCGCGTCGTAGAGTCGGCAGCGCTCCCGAGCTGTGGGACCGGTTACGTGTCCTGGGTGGGTAGGAGAGATACTGTCAGCAGTCGCGGCAGGAGGTTCCTGCGCGCGAGTAGGACAACGCTTCGAGCAGGAGTGCAACCGTGACCTACGTGATCGCCGAGCCCTGCGTGGACGTGCTCGACAAGGCCTGCATCGAGGAGTGCCCTGTCGACTGCATCTACGAGGGCGGGCGGATGCTCTACATCCACCCCGATGAGTGCGTCGACTGCGGTGCCTGCGAGCCGGTCTGCCCGGTGGAGGCCATCTACTACGAGGACGACGTTCCGGAGGAGTGGGCCGCCTACACCAAGGCGAACGTGGACTTCTTCGACGAACTCGGCTCGCCGGGCGGTGCGGCGAAGGTGGGCAAGAAGGACTTCGACGTCGAGCCCATCAAGAGCCTGCCCCCGCAGGGCGAATGAGCAGCGCGACCGGCCCGGACGCCGCGTCCGGGCCCCGCGGTCCGCAGCTGCCCGACTTCCCGTGGGACTCGCTGGCCCGGCACTCCGCCGCGGCGAAGGCCCACCCGGACGGCATCGTCGACCTGTCCGTCGGCACCCCGGTCGACCCGGTGCCGGAGAACCTCCAGCGGGCGCTGGCGGAGGTGGCCGACAAACCGGGTTACCCGGCCACCCACGGCACTCCCGAACTGCGCGAGGCCGCGATCGCCTCGCTGCAGCGCCGCTACGGGATCTCCGGGCTGGAGCCCGACGCGGTGCTGCCGACCATCGGCTCGAAGGAACTGGTCGCCTGGTTGCCGACGCTGCTCGGCGTGCGGCCCGGCGACGTCGTGGCCATCCCCGAACTGGCCTACCCGACCTACGAGGTCGGCGCGAGGATCGCGGGTGCCGAGGTGGTGCGGCTCGCGCCAGGTGAGCTGCCCCCGGCCGGAACCGCGTTGCTGTGGCTGAACTCCCCGTCCAACCCGACGGGTCGCGTGCTGGACGCCCAGCAGCTGGGCGAGTCGGTGCGGGCCGCGCAGGAGCTCGGCGCGGTGGTCGCATCGGACGAGTGCTACCTGGCGCTCGGTTGGGACACCGAGCCGGTGTCGGTGCTGCACCCCTCGGTGGGCGCGGACCGGCGCGGCGTGCTCGCCGTGCACTCGCTGTCGAAGTCGTCGAACCTGGCCGGGTACCGCGCCGGGTTCGTCACCGGTGACCCGGATCTGGTGCGGCGCCTGCTGGAGCTGCGCAAGCACGCGGGCATGATCGTCCCGCGGCCGGTGCAGGAAGCGATCACCGCGGCGCTCAGCGACGACTTGCACGTGAGCGAGCAGCGCGAGCGGTACGCGGCGCGGCGCGCGGTGCTGCGGCCCGCGCTGGAGGCGGCGGGCTTCCGGATCGAGCACTCGCAGGCGGGCCTGTACCTGTGGGCGACCCGCGGCGAGGACGCGTGGCAGACGGTGGATTGGTTGGCGCAGCGGGGGATCCTCGCGGCGCCGGGCACCTTCTACGGCCCGGCGGGCGACCGCCACGTCCGCATCGCGCTCACCGCGACGGACGAGCGCATCGCGGCGGCCGCCAAGCGCCTCGCGGAGTGAATCCCGGGATCAGACGCCCTGCGCCGCTTCGGTGAGGGCTTCCCACGCGGACGGCCACTGCGCGCGGCGTTCGGCCCGGCGGGTCTGCTCGCGCTCGACGAGTCGGCCCGCCACGAACGCCACCGCCGCGTCCACCTCGTCGCCGAAGTCGTGGAGCAGGCCGCGCACGCGTTCCTCGGCCACGCAGGCGTCCTGGTGCTCGCCGAGCACATCCTGGAACTGGCGGGCGGCCTTGATCAGCTGCTGCGCCGGTCGGCCGAGGGCGGGCTGCGCGAGTTCCGCCGTGTAGCGGACGCGCTTGCCGCGGATGCGCAGCGCATGCAGGTCCTGGTCGGGGGGATCCGCAGGCAGCCGGTCGACCGCCTTGCGGAGCTTGCGGAACTGGCCGAGCACCAGCTTCCGCAGTTCCCGCTCGCTGTCCACATCGGACTCTGCCAGGGTGGTGCGGACGGCGGTCGCGAGCGCGCGCAGCAGATCCAGGTACCGGTCGCTGTCGAGCGCCGCGAGCAGCTCGACCCGGGCCGCGCCGTGCTCGGCCTCCAGCCCGGAGATCAGCCGGGCGGCGGCGGCCCGCTCGTCGGTCGGCAGGTCGGCGCTCTCCTGGCGCAAGCGGTCCAGCAGGACGTCGAGGTCGCGGACCGGGCCCAGCGCCCGGCCCAGCCAGCCGAGCTCGGCGCGCAGCGGCTCCGACCAGCTCCGGTCCAGGAACGGCCGCGCGGCCAGCAGCATCGCGCGCATCCGGCGCACCGCGACCCGCATCTGGTGCAGCTCTTCGGGATCCTCGCCGAGCCGGGTGCCGGGGTCGTGCGCGACCAGCGCGCGCAGGCGGTTGTCCAGCCCGGCCCGGACGTGCTCGGCGATGGGGGACCGCCGGTCGGCCGTCACGGGCTCGGCGGGCAGGTCGACGACGGCCGAGAGGTCGCGCTGCTGCCAGCTGCTAGCCATTGCCAATGATAAAAACGCCCGTCCCCGGTCCCGCCTCGGCCGATCGGCGGAAGATCTCCGCCGGGCCGCCGGTGCCGAGTGGGGCCCGTGAGCACTTTGTGGTGCTGTGGCACCAGAAAGTGCTCACGGGACCGGTCAGTCGTTGGCGTGCAGGGCGGCGTTGAGCTCGACCTTGCCGCCGGTGCGCTCGGTGACCTCGACGGCGCCGGTGGTGGAGTTGCGGCGGAAGAGCAGGTTGTTCGAACCGGACAGCTCCGCGGCCTTGGTGATGGTGCCGTCCGGCAGCGTCACCTTCGTGCCCGCCGTGACGTACAGGCCCGCCTCGACGATGCAGTCGTCGCCCAGCGAGATGCCCACGCCGCCGTTGGCGCCGATCAGGCAGCGCTCGCCGACGGAGATGACCTCCTTGCCGCCGCCGGACAGGGTGCCCATGATCGAGGCGCCGCCGCCGACGTCGGAGCCGTCGGCCACCACGACACCGGCGGAGATCCGGCCCTCGACCATCGACGCGCCGAGGGTGCCCGCGTTGTAGTTCACGAAGCCCTCGTGCATCACGGTCGTGCCGCTGGCCAGGTGCGCGCCCAGCCGGACCCGGTCGGCGTCGCCGATGCGCACGCCGGACGGGACGACGTAGTCGACCATGCGCGGGAACTTGTCCACGCCGTAGACGGTGACCGCGCCGCGCGCCCGCAGCCGCAGGCGGGTGGCCTCGAAGCCCTCCACCGGGCAGGGGCCGTGGTTGGTCCACACGACGTTGGCCAGCAGGCCGAAGATGCCGTCGAGGCTCAGCCCGCGCGGCTGGACCAGGCGGTGCGAGAGCAGGTGCAGCCGCAGGTACACGTCGTGCGCGTCCACCGGGGCGTCGGCCAGGCGGCCGATCTCGGTGCGCACCGCGACGACCTCGACCCCGCGGGCCTCGTCCCGTCCGAGCAGTGCGGCACCGGCCTCGCCCAGGGACTCGGCGGCCTCCTCGGCGGACAGCCGCTTCGTGCCGGACTGCCCCGGCTCACCCAGCCGGACGGTCGGGAACCAGGTGTCGAGCACCGTGCCGTCGTCGGTCACGGTGGCCAGGCCCACGCCGTGGGCGCCCGTGGTCTGCGGATCGGGAGACTGTGCACTCATACCGGAAACGGTAATCGGCGCAGGTGGCGGAGGCCCGCACGGGTCAGCCCTTCGCCGCCGCCCGCAGGTGGCAGCCGGTGGTGATGGACAGCACCGTCCTGGCCGCGGTGCTGAACCGGTAGACCGCGCCGTACTCGTCGTTGGCGGTGATCTCGTGGTCGCCGCTGCGGTCCACGATGATCTCGGGCTCGCCGAACCCGTACTCGCGGGTGAGGGCCCGGACGATGTCGACCGCGCGCGGCCAGGACGCGTCCGGCAGGTTGTCCGGCACCTGCCACGACTCCAGCACCCAGGCCTCCGCCTCCGGGACGTCCGGGAACTCGTCGCAACCGGCGCGGCTGAGCGGTTCGGACTTCACCCAGGACAGCGGCCCGAGCTCGTGGTCGAGCCGGTCCCGCAGCCGCTGCTGCAGCTGGCCGTACTGCGCGCTGATCTCCTCGATGCTGGGCCGCAGCCGGAGCAGCTTGCGGGGATCTTCCACGGCTCCTCCCTCGGGTCGGACTGGGGTGCCGGACGAGATCATGCCGGAGATCGACTTCGGTCAACCCGCAGTTGTGATCTGCACCGCCGGAGGTCAGCCGATCGAGGTCGCCGCGACCTGGATGATCCCGAAGGCCAGCAGCGGTGCCGCGACGAGCCCGAGCACTCCGACCACCACCGCGGTGAGCACGGGGCCCGGGCGGCGGACGCGCAGCCACAGCCCGACCGGGGCCGCCGCGATCACGAAGAGCGCGACGGCCGTCGTGTAGCCCATCGGCGCGCAGACCCCCGACCCGCCGGGCTCGCACGGGACGGAAGCCGCCCACACCCCGATCATCGCGGCGAAGGCGGCTTCCGGGATGGCGAGGACGGTCGAGGCGATGGCGAAGACCAGCGCGACGACCCGCGCGCCCGGCTGCTCAGCCACCTTGCACCAGGTGGCAGCCGGTGCGGACCCGCAGGACGGTGTTCACGTTGGTGCCCAGCTGCAGCCAACCGCCGAACCTGTCCCGGATCTCGATCTTGTGGTTTCCGGGGCGGTCGAGGATCACCTGGCGCTCGACGAAGCCGTACTCGGCGGCGACCTCGTCGGCGATCTGAAGCGCGCGGGGCCACTGGTCGTCGGGGATATTCCCCTCGTACAACCAGCGGTTCAGCGTGTGCTTCTCCGCCTCCGGGGTGTCCGGGAACTCCCCGCAGCCAGCCTGCCCGGGGTCGCCGTCGTCGATCCACGGCGTGGCCAGGCCGAGTTCCGCGGTGAACCGGTCCCGGATCTTCTGCTGCATCTCCTCGTAGCGCGCGGTGATCTCCTCCATCGAGGGCCGCTCCTGCAGCGTGCTGGTCTGGTCTTCCATGCTTCCCCCGTCGGGAGTGTCGGGCTGGCCCGCACATCCGGTGATGAGCAGGGCGCTGAGGACGAGCAGGGCGAGCCGCCTCACGAGAAAAAGTCCTTGATCTTGGAGCCGGTGTCCTTGACGCCCGACCACGTGTCGCTGCCGAAGTCCTTGACGTCCGACCAGGCCTCGCTGCCCCACTCCTGGGCCGCCGAGACGCCCTCCTGGGTCTGGTGCGGCAGGTAGGAGATCACGTCGCCCACGCCGTCGGTCTTGCCCTCGACGGTGTTCTCCGGCAGACCGGCGACGACCGCCGCCATGTTGTGCTGGCTGGTGGTGTCGGGGTTGAGGTAATCGCTGTGACCGGTGACCTCGGCGCCGTGCTCGGACTTCTCCGTCGACAGGTTGGTGAACCCGTCCATGTGCGAGGGGTCGCCGCCGAAGCGGGCGAAGTCCGCGACCGGGTCGTTCTTGGCCTCCAGCAGGTAGGCGTGCCCCTCCGGGACGCCCAGGTCCTCGATGTCGTTGGTGCCCACGCCCGGGGAACCGTAGAGGATCGCGTCGTCCACGCCGTGGTCGCCGCCCTGGAGCGCGTAGCCGGTGGTCGTCGAGCCGTAGGAGTGGCCGATCGCGGTGAGGTGCGGGTCGTTGTCCCGGGAGGCGTTGATGCCCTGGTAGAAGTCGTTGAGCTTCGCGCCGCCCTCCTTCGCCGAGCTGGAGCTGGCCACGGAGTCGCCGGTGAGATCACCGATCTCGTCCTGCTGCGGCGCCTCGTAGCCGATCCAGGTGACGGCGGCGACGTCGCCCTTCTTGCCGCTCTCGGCCAACTGGTCCTCGGACTTGGTGACCAGTTCCTGCATCTTGTCGTCGTAGTTCGCGAGGCTGCCGTCCACCGTGGTCGTGAAGCCGGGGGTGAACACCGAGACGTGGTCGGCCTTGTCCACGTCGCCCACCGCGACCGCGGCCTTGAGCCGCTCCCCGCTGGGGTCGAGCACCAGCAGCTGGCGGGGCGGCTCCTCCTTTCCGATGGTCTCGCGGACCTGGTCGACCGAGGCGATCTTGGCGTTGATCTGGTCGAGCTTCTCCCGCTCGTCCTCGGTGACGCCGCCAGCCTCCAGCCGTTCCCGCTCGGCCACGAGGTCCCCGCGGACGTTGTCGATGTTGGCCCGGTTGGCCATGTCGCGGGCGGCGGCGGGGATGCCGTCGCGGCTGCCCAGCCAGGCGGGCGGGGCTTCCAGCAGGGCGGCGCGCTGCTCGTCGGACAGCGACTTCCACCACTCGGCGTTGGCCTCGGGGGAGTCGTCGGCGGGCTTGCCCGCGGAGGCGGCCAGGGCCTGGAGGTCGCCGGTGCTGGCCGCGTCGGCCAGCGTGCCGCCCTCGCCGGGCTTGATCTCGTCCTCCTGGGCGGCGGTCAGCGCCTTGGCCAGGTCGGCGTCGGTCTGCTCGGCGTCGTCGAGGATCTTCTCGATGTCGGCCATCAGCTTGTCGCGGACCTGGAGGCGCTGCTGCTTGACCTCCTCCAGCTGGTCCTCGGGCACGTCCTGCGGCGGGGCGACGTCGCGGATGCCGCCCTCGTCGGTGATCTGGAACCCGTTGGCCTCGGCCTCGCGGTCGGCCTCCTCGATCCGCTTCTTGATCTTGGCCACCTCATCGGCGGCCGCGGCCACCGCGACCCGCACGGTGGCGACCTCGGCGATCAGCGAGCGCATGCCGTCGACGAGCTTCGCGTGCTCCGCGGCGGAGGCCTCGGCGGCCGCGCCGCTCCAGCCGTCGGTCTTCTTGGCGCCGTCCAGCTCGTCCTGCAGCCCGACGAGGTCGTTGCGGCGGTTGCCGAGCTCGGAGTGGGCCGACTCGAGCTCCTCGGGCTTCCAGCGGCGCACATCGGCGTAGGACACCATCGTTACCTCCCGCCCGCGGCGTTGATGCCCTGCGCGCTGGCCTCGTCGGAACCCTGGTACTCGTCAGCGCTCGCGGTCAGCGACTGGCCGTGCTTCTCGGCGGCCTTGCTCCAGTCGCCGATGGCCCGCTCCCAGCTCTGCGCGACCTGCTTGGCCGCACCCTCGGACCGGCCGCCGGGCATCGCCCCGGCGATGTCCTCGACGGGCGGTCCCAGCTTGACCTGCCCGGCCTGCTCACCGGCCGTCCTCGCACTCTTCCCGGCCTTGCGCAGCACGTCCGGGTCTGCCGTGAATGTCAACGCCCACCTCCAGCGGCCGAAGCCTAGCGCCATGATCACGGGTGAGATGTGCGTTCGGGCGATCTGGTTCCCACCGGCCCCGCCGCACCGCTGCGGGGTAGCCTGCCGGTCGTGACTGCGTCGTTGGATCTCACCGCTGACCCCGTCGAGCTGACCGCCGCGCTGGTGGACATCCCCAGCGTCTCCGGCGGGGAGAAGGCCATCGCGGACGCGGTGGAGCAGGCCCTGCGCGCCCAGGCGCCGCACCTGGAGGTGGTGCGCAACGGCGACGCGGTGCTGGCCCGGACCAACCTCGGCCGGGGCTCGCGCGTCGTGCTCGCCGGGCACCTGGACACCGTGCCGATCAACGACAACCTGCCGCTGACCCGCAGCGGATCGGGCGCGGACGAGGTCCTGCACGGCTGCGGCACGGTGGACATGAAGAGCGGCGACGCGGTGATGCTGCACCTCGCCGCGACGCTGACCGAACCCCGCCACGACCTGACGTTCGTGTTCTACGACTGCGAGGAGGTCGAGGCCGAGCGCAACGGCCTCAACCGCATCGAGCGCGAGCTGCCGGACTGGCTGGCCGGGGACCTGGCGGTGGTCTGCGAGCCGTCGAACGCGGCGATCGAGGCCGGTTGCCAGGGCACCATGCGCGTCGAGGTGCGCACCACCGGCACCCGCGCGCACACCGCCCGCGCCTGGATGGGGGAGAACGCGATCCACGCCGCGCAGCCGGTGCTGCAGCGGCTGGTCGAGTACACCCCGCGCAACCCGGTGATCGACGGCCTCCAGTTCCGCGAGGGCCTGCAGGCGGTGCGGATCTCCGGCGGGGTGTCGGGCAACGTGGTCCCGGACGAGTGCGTGGTGGCGGTCAACCACCGCTTCGCGCCGGACAAGTCCCTCGCCGACGCGGAAGCCCACCTGCGCGAGGTCTTCGACGGCTTCGAGGTCACGGTGACCGACGGTGCGGCCGGTGCGCTGCCCGGCCTGACCGCCCCGGCAGCCGCGGAACTCGTCGAGGCCTCGGCCTCGGAACCGGTGGCCAAGCTCGGCTGGACCGACGTGGCCCGCTTCGCCGCCCGCGGCCTCCCGGCGGTGAACTTCGGCCCCGGCTCGCCGACCCTCGCCCACACCAAGCAGGAGCACGTCGCCACGGCGGAGATCCGCCACTGCGCCGACATCCTCACCCGCTTCCTGCGCTGACGCCGGAAGGCGCCCTCCCCGCTCCGCGGCTCAGGCGATGCCGAGCATCGACTGCTCCGAGCTCTCCGAGCTCTCCGCGTCGGGCTTCGCCTCCGCTGCGCGCTGCCGCGGCAGCTCCGCCTCGCCGCGCTCCGCGCTGACCAGCTCCGCTTCGCGCTCCGCCGCTCGCTCCGCTTCCGCGAGCTCCGCCTCGGCCGCCTCCGGCGTGGCCTCGGCGGGCTGCTCCGCGCCGGTGGCTCCGCGCTTGACGGTGTCGACGAACTGGAGGAGCTCCACCGGGAACGGCAGGACCAGGGTGGAGTTCTTCTCCGCGGCCACCTCCACCACCGTCTCCAGCAGCCGGAGCTGCAGCGCGGCCGGGGTGTCGGCCATCACGTGGGCCGCGTCGGCGAGGCGGCGGGAGGCCTGGAACTCGCCGTCCGCCGAGATGACCCGGGAGCGGCGTTCGCGCTCGGCCTCGGCCTGGCGGGCGATCGAGCGCTTCATGGACTCCGGCAGCGAGACGTCCTTGATCTCCACGCGGTCGATGTGCACGCCCCAGCCCAGCGCCGGGCTGTCGATCATCAGCTCCAGGCCCTGGTTGAGCCGTTCGCGGTTGGACAGCAGGTCGTCCAGGTCGCTCTTGCCGATGATCGACCGCAGCGAGGTCTGCGCGACCTGGCCGACGGCGAACAGGTAGTCCTCCACGTTGACGATGGCGCGCACCGGGTCCTCGACGCGGAAGTACACCACCGCATCCACCCGCACGGTCACGTTGTCGCGCGTGATGCCCTCCTGGGCGGGCACCGGCATGGTGACGATCTGCAGGTTGACCTTCCGCATCCGGTCCACCACCGGGACGATCGCGGTCAGGCCGGGGCCGCGGGTCAGCTGCTGAACCCGGCCGAAGCGGAACACCACACCACGTTCGTACTGCTTGACGACCTTGACGCCGGCGGCGGCGCAGAGGACGCCGAGCACGAGGATCACGATGAGCAGTTCGATGAGCATGGCAGGCTCCCGGGCTCGGTTTCCGGTCGTGCCCGCGACCCGGCTGCGCCTGCGTAGATCGCCGCTGGGACCTGCGTGGTGAACCGGCCGGGCCGTCGGCACCACTCGATCGTTGTATCGCAATCGTACGCTCGCGCAAGCTCGCGTGAATCCCCCGTGAACAGGCATTTCACCGCGTCCCCTCGGTCCGGCGCGGGGCGTCGGCTGCGTAGGCTCGTGCCATGACGATCGAAGGCCAGTGGGGCGAGCCGGACGGTGCCGAGCGGCCCCAGGAGAAGCAACGCGGACCGGTGGTGCTGCGGCGGTCCCGGTTGCGCGAACCCACCACCACCGACCAGCGGCTGCTGGACTCCCGCGGCCCGTCGGACTGGGTGCACACCGACCCGTGGCGGGTGCTGCGCATCCAGGCCGAGTTCGTGGAGGGCTTCGGGGCGCTGGCCGAGGTCCCGCGGGCGGTCACCGTGTTCGGCTCGGCGCGCACGCCGCGGGAGCACCCGGAGTACGCGACCGGGGTCGAGCTCGGCGCGGCGCTCGCCAAGATCGGCTGCGCGGTGATCACCGGCGGCGGTCCGGGCGCGATGGAGGCGGTCAACCGGGGCGCCTCCGAGGCGGGCGGGCTGTCCATCGGGCTCGGCATCGAGCTGCCGTTCGAGCAGGGCCTGAACCCGTGGGTGGACCTCGGGGTCAACTTCCGCTACTTCTTCGTCCGCAAGACGATGTTCATCAAGTACGCCCAGGCGTTCGTCTGCCTGCCCGGCGGGTTCGGCACCATGGACGAGCTGTTCGAGTCGCTGACCCTGGTGCAGACCAAGAAGGTCACCAAGTTCCCGGTGGTGCTGTTCGGCAGGTCCTACTGGCAGGGCTTGTACGACTGGATCCGGGACAGCATGCGGGCGTCCGGCAAGATCGGCGACAAGGATCTCGCGCTGCTGCACCTCACCGACGACATCGACGACGCCGTCGGGATCGTGCAGGAGGCGTACGAAGCATGGGAGGCCACGCATTGACCAGTTCCGCACCCGCCGACGTCTCGGTCTGCGTCTACTGCGCATCCGGACCGGTCGACCAGCAGCACCTCGACCTGGCCGCCGAGGTGGGGCGCAAGATCGCCAAGCGCGGCTGGACGCTGGTCTCCGGCGGCGGCCGGGTCTCGATGATGGGTGAGGTCGCCCGGGCCGCGCGCGCCGACGGCGGCCGCACCGTCGGGGTCATCCCGCACGCGCTGGTGGAGAAGGAGATCGCCGACACCGAGGCGGACGAGCTGCTGGTCGTGGACAACATGCGGGAGCGCAAGGGGCTGATGGACGCGCACGCCACCGCGTTCCTGGCGCTGCCCGGCGGCATCGGCACCTGCGAGGAGCTGTTCGAGGTCTGGACCGCCCGCTACATCGGCATGCACGAGAAGCCGATCGTGCTGCTCGACCCGGACGGCCACTACCGGGGGCTGCTGGACTGGCTGCAGGGGCTGGTCGACAGCGGGTTCGCCAAGCAGCACTCGCTGGACGTGCTCAACGTGGTCACCGACGTCGACGCGGCGCTCGACGCCTGCGCCCCGTGACCCTCCCGGCCGACCGCGGCGGCGTGCCAGGATCTGCAGACGTGCAGCCGCTCCGGTTCCGCGACAAGGACGTGCCCCAGGACCGCCCCCTGGTGATGGCGATCGTCAACCGCACCCGCGACTCGTTCTTCGACCGCGGTCGGACCTTCGAGGTCGAGGCGGCCGCCGAGGCGGTCGACCGGGCGGTGGCCGACGGCGCGGACATCGTGGACATCGGCGGGGTCCGCGCCGGGGCGCAGGGCGAGGCGGTGGACGCCGCGGAGGAGGCCCGCCGGGTGGTGCCGTTCGTGGCCGCGGTGCGCGAGCGGCACCCGGAGCTGGTGATCAGCGTCGACACCTGGCGGCACGAGGTGGCCCGGCAGGTCTGCGAAGCCGGGGCCGACCTGCTCAACGACACCTGGGCCGGGGCCGACCCGGAGCTGGCCGAGGTGGCCGCGGAGTTCGGCGCCGGGGTGGTGTGCTCGCACACCGGCGGCCTGCCGCCGCGCACCGACCCGTACCGGGTCCGCTACACCGACGTGGTCGCCGAGGTGACCGCCGAGCTGGTCGAGCGGGCGGAGCGGATGGTGCGCATCGGGGTTCCCCGGCAGGGCGTGCTGATCGACCCGACCCACGACTTCGGCAAGAACACCTGGCACGGGCTGGCGCTGCTGCGCCGGGTCGACGAGCTGGTGGCCACCGGCTGGCCGGTGCTGATGGCGCTGTCCAACAAGGACTTCATCGGCGAGACCCTGGGCGCCGCCGTCGACCAGCGGCTGGAGGGCACCCTGGCGGCGACGGCGGTCGCGGCCTGGGGCGGGGCGAAGGTGTTCCGCGCCCACCACGTCCGCGAAACCCGCCGGGTGGTGGACATGGTCGCGGCCATCGCGGGCACCCACCCGCCGGACCAGGTCCTCCGGGCCCTGGCCTGATCCCGGTCAGGGGGTGCCGACGGCGCGGTTGAGGAGGTCGGTGAGGGCCGGGAACGGGATGTCCGGGCGGACCTCGCGCAGCAGCGGGACCAGGCGCAGCCACCGCGACTGCACCCGGCGCGGGCTGAGCGGGTCGCGGGACAGCTCGTCCACCAGCTCCACCAGCCGCCAGTGCGCTTCGTCCCGGGCCATCACCGGTTCCGGGTGCTGGGCGATGACGTCGACCAGCTGGGCGAGGTAGGCGCGGACCTGGTCGCGGGCCTCCTCCTGCGGCGCGTAGGTCGTCGCGGCGTCCAACCGCGAGGCTCCGGACGTGGCCGGGGCGCTGTTGTCGGGCACGGCGAACGCCTCCTGGTTGCTCGCGCGGCTCATCCGACTCCGCAGTGTGCTCGGATTTCCCGAACGTCAACGCCTTTCCCAGTTGACGCCACCCGAACGGCGCACTGTGATCGAGGTCATCACCTGCCGGATCGCGAAAGGACTTAGGTCCTCTTGTGGAAGGGCGGTGACAGTGGTCGGAAATGACCGTAGAGTCGCTACTTGTGAAGGCTGATGCGCTCCGCGGCCACCTGGATGCCCTCTTGCTGGCCACGCTCGACGGCAGGGCATTACACGGCTACGCGATCATCGAGGCGCTGCAGGAACGCAGCGGCGGTGCCCTGGACCTGCCCACCGGCACGGTCTACCCGGCGCTGCGGCGGCTGGAGCGCGCCGGGTACGTGCAGAGCACCTGGAGCACCGTCGGCGGCCGCCAGCGGCGCACCTACCGGCTGACCCAGGCCGGCGTGCAGACCCTGCAGGCCGAGCGGCGGGCGTGGCGCGAGTTCACCAGCGCCATCGAAGGCGTCCTGGAAGCCGCTCCGGCGAAGACCTGACCGTGGCCGCGGCGGCTCGCCGTCCGTGCCACGATTGACGACCGTGGCTAGTGCGCTCATCTACCTCTTCGCGGTGCTCGCCGTCGCCGCGGTGGTGTACCTGCTCGCAACGCTCGTCTTCGGGCGCGGCGAGGAGCTGTCCCCGCTGCCGCCCGGCTCGACCCCGACCCGCCTGCCCCCGGCCGACATCGAGGGCTCCGACGTGCGCGCGCTGCGGTTCCAGCAGGTCCTGCGCGGCTACAAGGCCTCCGAGGTGGACTGGGCGCTGGAGCGGCTGGCCGGGGAGATCGACGAGCTGCACGGCCGCATCGCGGTGCTCGAGCGCCAGCTCGACGTCGCCGGCGAGCAGCTGCAGGAGTCCCGCTCCGCGCGCGGCGACGACGCGGAGGGCTGAGCGGTGAGCCCGGTCGAGCTGCGGTTCAGCGTCCCGGTCCAGGCCCCGCCCGAGGTGGTGTGGGCGGCCGCGACGGACTGGGCTCGGCAGGGCGAGTGGATGTTCGGCACCGAGGTGCACCCGGTCGGGGACGCCAGCGGGCCGGGCGGGCGGCTGGTCGCGGTCACCGGGTTCGGCGGCGTCGGGTTCGTGGACCGGATGGAGATCGTGGAGTGGCAACCGCCGCGGAGCTGCCGGGTGCGCCACCTCGCCGAGCCGGTTGTCGGGGTCGGCGGGTTCGATGTGGTCCGGTGCGGGAACGCGGCCTCGACCTTCGTCTGGTGGGAGCGGCTGACGCTGCCGGCCGGTGCGGCGCTGGTCTGGCCGGTGGTGCGGCCCGCGTTCGCCTGGGGCGTGCGCCGGTCGCTGGCCGCGTTCGCGCAGTTCTGCCGCGAGTACGACAGGAGAGGGACGTGAGCGGATCCGGCGCCGTGCTCGGCGCGGACGGGAAGGCCCGGTGCCCGTGGGGCGCGGGACCGGCGGACTACACCGAGTACCACGACCGGGAGTGGGGCGTCCCGCTGCGCGGCGTCGTGGAGCTGTTCGAGCGGATCACCCTGGAGTCGTTCCAGTCCGGGCTGTCCTGGCTGACGATCCTGCGCAAGCGCGAGGCGTTCCGCAGCGCCTTCGCCGGGTTCGAGCCGGAGAAGGTGGCGGCCTTCGACGACGCGGACCGGGAGCGCCTGCTCGCCGACGCGGGCATCGTCCGCAACCGCGCGAAGATCGACGCGGCGATCAACAACGCGGGTGCCGTGCTGCGGCTGGACCAGCCGCTGGACGACCTGCTCTGGTCCTTCGCCCCGGAACCCCGGAAGCACCGCCCGGCGACCCTGGAGGACGTCCCGGCGATCACCCCGGAGTCGAAGGCGATGGCCAAGGAGCTCAAGCGCCGCGGCTTCGTCTTCGTCGGCCCGACCACCTGCTACGCCCTGATGCAGGCCACCGGCATGGTCGACGACCACCTGTCCGACTGCTGGCGGACCCTGTCGTGAGTGCGTAACAGTGTTCGAACACTGTTACGCACTCACGACCCGTCAGCGGCCGGTGAAGTTGGGGGTGCGCTTGGCGACGAAGGCGGCCACCGCTTCGCGGTGGTCGGCCGTGGCTCCGGCCTCCGCCTGTGCCCCGGCCTCCACCGCCAGGGCTTCGGCCAGGCCTTCGGCCGCCGCGGCCTGCGCCGTCTCCTTGATCCGGGCGTAGGCGAACGTCGGGCCCGCCGCCATGCGGGTCGCCAGCTCCATGGCCGCGCCGTGCGCCTCGCCCTCGCCGACCACGCGGTTCACCATGCCGATGCGCAGCGCCTCCTCGGCCGCCACCGGCTCGGCCAGCAGGAGCATCTCCATGGCCCGGCCGTAGCCGATCAGCCGGGGCAGCGTCCAGGACGCGCCGGAGTCGGTGGACAGGCCGACGTTGGCGAAGGCCATCAGGAACTTCGCGTTCGACGCCGCCACCCGCAGGTCGCAGGCGTAGGCCAGCGACGCGCCCGCGCCCGCGGCGGTGCCGTTGACCGCCGCGATCACCGGCTTCGGCATGCTCGTCACGGCCCGGATGATCGGGTTGTAGTGCTCCTCGACCGTCTTCAGCGGGCTCGGGTCGTCGGCCTCCAGCAGCGCGACGTGCTCCTTGAGGTCCTGCCCGGCGCAGAACGCCTTGCCCGCGCCGGTGATCACCACGGCGCGCACCGAGTCGTCGGCTGCCGCGTCGCGCAACGCGCTGATCAGGGCCTGCTTGAGCTCGACGTTGAGCGAGTTGAACGACTCGGGGCGGTTCAACGTGAGCAGGCGCACACCGGCGGTGTCCTCGGTCAGCAGTACGTCGGTCACTTCGAACTCCTTGCCTCGCGGTCCGCTGCGGCTTCTCGGCCGGGACGGCGCACCGGGTTCCAAAGTGGACTCCGCCGGCCGCGCGATGTCCCGGGTGGACAGTGTTGTCGCAGGTAGCCGGGGGATCGGTGGCGGTGGACCGCCGCCCGCGGCGACCAGCGGCGCGTCGGCTGCGCCGAACCGCCGCCAGGTGGCCCGCGGCGGCCGCGAAACAGCCCGCACGGGCGCTGAGTCTGCCAGCCGCCGCGGGCATTCGACCAGCGCACGGGCGACACGAGTTGATCGGTTCGGTTTCGTCCCAGCCTCGGGATGGGGGAGAATGGGGGTGAACCCGAGCTGGTTGTGGCGATCAGCGGGGTAAGAGTTCACGGAGGGAGCACGCTATGGCGGCCATGAAGCCCCGGACCGGTGACGGTCCCCTCGAGGTGACTAAGGAGGGACGCGGCATCGTGATGCGCGTTCCGCTTGAGGGTGGTGGGCGGCTCGTCGTCGAGATGTCGGTCGAGGAGGCCAAGAACCTGGGCGATGCCCTGGAGTCCGCCACCGGCTGAGGCCGCCGGCCGGCGATCTCGGGGGTGCCGCGGGCGCGGCCCCTCCTGACGCCGAGGCGTCAGCGCAGCGTCGACGACGGGTGGCGAGCACTCTTCGCCGCGGTCGGGCCCCGGTGCCGAGGTGGGCACCGGGGCCGTCGTCGACAGGCAGGTCCCCGCGGTCGGGTGCGGATCGTGACCGCCCGGGTGACGACGGTAGTTACGAGAGTGCGCGGCCGGTCCGCGCAGGAAGGTCTTTTCGTGTCCGGTGCCTCAGTGTTCCGCCCCGCCCACCCGGTCCGCGACGCGGACCCGGCGCTGCCCGCGATCCCGACCGCTCTGGTCGAAGTGGACGTCGTGCGCCAGTGGCGGGACGGCGTGCCCGGTGCGGTCCCGGTCTTCGACGGCGAGTCGGGGCCCGAGCTGGCCGCCGCAGCCGAACAGTTCGATGTGGACGCCGCGGTGCTGGAGGCCGTCGGAGCGTCCGCCTCGGCCGGTGCGGTCCGCGCGCTGCCGCTGCGCACCGGCGGCCTCGGCTGGGTCGTCGGGGTCGGTTCCGGCGAGCCGGTGAAGTGGCGCAGCGCGGGTGGTGCCCTGGCGCGCGCGGTCCGCGAGCGGCTCAACGACGTGGCCGAGTCCGAGGACGAGACCGGTGATCTCGGCGAGGCGTCCGACGCCGACTACCTCCAGGTGAAGCTGCCCGCGGACGTCGACGGCGAGATCGTCTCGGCGCTGACGCTGGGCCTCGCGCTCGGCGGCTACCGCTTCCGGGTGTCGCGCGGCCCGGTGCCGCCGCGGCTGCGGAAGGTCCTGCTGGTCGCGCCGGAGGGCGCCGACGTGGCGGCGCTGGGCGAGCAGGTCCGGCGCGCCCGCGAACTGGCGTCCGCGACGTCCCTGGCCCGCGACCTCGCGAACACCCCGTCGAACGTCAAGGACCCGGCCTGGCTGACCGGCCTGGCCGCGGAGCTCGCCGCGGACGTCCCGGACCTGACCGCCACCGTGCGCGACGAGAAGTGGCTCGCCGACCACGGTTTCGGCGGCATCCTCGCCGTCGGCGGCGGGTCGTCGCGGCCGCCCCGGCTGCTGGAGCTGGCCTACCGCCCGAAGGACGCGGCGGGGCCGCACCTGGTGCTGGTGGGCAAGGGCATCACCTTCGACACCGGCGGCATCTCGATCAAGCCCGCCGAGGGCATGCACCTGATGCGCACCGACATGTCCGGCGGCGGCGCGGTGATCGCGGCGCTGCTGACCATCGCCCGCCTCGGCCTGCCGGTGAAGGTGACCGGCCTGGTGCCGTCGGCGGAGAACCACGTGTCCGGCAGCGCCTACCGGCCCGGTGACGTCGTCCGGCACTACGGCGGCACCACCACCGAGGTCGGCAACACCGACGCCGAGGGCCGGATGGTGCTCGCCGACGCCATCGCCTACGCGGTCGACAAGCTCGAACCCGACGTGCTGGTGGACGTCGCGACGCTGACCGGCGCGATGAAGGTCGCGCTCGGCCTGCGCACCGGTGGCCTGTTCGCCTCCGACGAGGAGCTGGCCGAGCAGGTCCGCGCGGCCGGGGAGCGGGTCGGCGAGGCGTGGTGGCGGATGCCGCTGGTCGAGGACCACGCGGAGGCCGTGAAGGGCGAGCTGGCGGACGTCAAGCAGACCCCGACCGGGCCGGGCGGCATCACGGCGGCGCTGTTCCTGCGCGAGTTCACCGCCGGACTGCCGTGGGCGCACCTGGACATCGCGGGCCCGGCGCGGGCGGACAAGGACTACAACGAGGTCGTGCCGGGCGGTACCGGCTTCGCGGCGCGGAGCCTCGTGGAGCTCGCGGCCGGGTTCGCGAAGGGCTGAGGCGTTGGCCCGTGAGCACGCTCGGGTGGCGTGCTCACGGGTCGGTGGCTGTGCCTCCGGCGGTGGTGTGCCGGGGGCCTGAAACTGGCACTCTGCTACGCCCGGTCAGTTGTCGGCAGAACTGGCACATCGTCCGACCGCCGGGGATCGGTGCTGGCCACATACATAAGTCAGGGCACCCGGAGTCCAGGCGGGCGCTGAGGTTCCGCCACTTGCACCGCCACGCAGAACGAGGTTGGAAAAACCTCAATCGAAATCGCCTTCGTTCTCGACGGAGCCTGCGGTGGCGAGGTGAGGCGATTTCAATCGAAATCGCGGAGGTTCGGCACCGATCTGCTGGTGGCGTTCTGTGCTTTGGCGGTGGCGAAGGTGCGGAAGGTGCGGACTGCTGGGGGTTGGGGGCGGTTCGCTGGCCAGGCCAGGCCGATCGTTCGGTGGGCCGGTGGGCTGAGGGGGATTTCTACCGTGTCCGGGGTTGGGGCCGGGGTTGCCGGGGGTAGGAGCGCTACGCCGAGTCCGGCTGCTACCAGGCCTCTGACCGTGTCGACCTCTTCGCTCTCGAATGCGAGTCGGGGTTCGAATCCGGCGGATTCGGCGAGGCGCACGAAGATCTGGCGGAGGCCGTAGCCGGGGCGCATCGCGATGAAGTCCTCCGCTGCGAGATCGGCCAGGCGCAAGGTGCGGCGGCGGGCCAGGCGGTGGTGGGCGTGCAGGACCGCTACCAGGGGTTCTTCCTGGATCGTGGCGCTGGACCAGCGGGGGTCGTTCGCGGGGAGCGGGGCGATCAGGCAGAGGTCGATCTCGCCCGCCCAGGTGCGGGCCAGCATGGCGTCGCGCGCGCCCTGGACCAGGGAGAACCGCACCTGCGGGTGCTGGTCGCGGAAGCCGCGCAGCAGCGGTGGGACCAGGGTGCTGCCCATCGTGTGCTGGAATCCGAAGGTCACCTGGCCGCGGTCGGGGTCGAGCTCCTCGACCACCGCGCGGCAACCGGCCTCCAGCCGCTGCATCGCGTCCTCGGCGGCCTCGGCCAGCAAGGTGCCCGCTCGGGTCAGGTGGATCCCGCGGCCCTGCCGGGCGATGACCGGCGCTCCGAGCTGTTCGCCCAGCTTGGCCAGGGTGCGGCTGACCGTCGGCTGCGGGATGCCGAGGGACTCCGCAGCGCGTGTGAGATGCCCCTCCGCCGCGACCGCGCGCAGCAGCGCCAGCGAGGGAGCCAGGTGGGCCGCGAGCTGGGACGGATCGTCGAGCGGCTGCGATTGATTCACCATCGCATCGATGATGCTTCATTGCCGCATTGGACGCATTAGTTAGTGCTGCTTAGTTTCGGGTGCGTGGACCAGGCACGCACCAACAGAATCCGCATCGCCCTGCTGCTCGGCGCGCTGGCGCTGTTCGCCCTGCTCTACGCGCCGCAGCCGGTGCTTCCGCAGTTCGCCGAGGCGTTCGCGCTGGCCCCCGGCACGGTGGCGCTGCTGATCTCGGCCGCGACGCTCGGGCTGGCGGTGGCGGCCATCCCGCTCGGCGCGCTCGCCGAGGTCGTCGGCCGCCGCCGCGTCATGATCGGGGCGCTGCTGGTGGCCGAGGTGCTGGGCCTGCTGCTGCCGTGGGTTCCGGTCTTCCCGGTGCTCGTGGCGATCCGGCTGGTCCAGGGCATCGCGATCGCCGGGCTGGCCGCCGTCGCGACCGCGTACCTGGCGGAGGAGACCGGCGGGAAGAACCTGGGCACCGCGATGGGCCTCTACGTCGCGGGCACCACCATCGGCGGCATGACCGGCCGACTGCTGGGCGGTGTGGTCGGTGACTTCGCGGGGTGGCGGGGCGGCGTGCTCGCCGTGGCCCTGCTGGCTGCGGTCTGCACTGCGCTCTTCGTGGTGCTGCTGCCCGCCGAGCAGAACCACCGCCGCAAGCCGCTCGCGCTCGCCCCGCTGCTCGGCGGCCTGCGCGCGGCGCTGCGCGATCCTGTGCTCTACGCGCCCTACCTGGTCGCCGCGCTGGGCATGGGTTCGTTCGTCACGGTCTACAACGTCCTCGGCTTCCGCCTCACCGCTCCGCCGCTGCTGGTGCCCCCAGCGCTGGCCGCGCTCGCGTTCCTCGCCTACGCCGCGGGCACCGTGACCTCGACGTTCGCCGGGCGCGCCGCCGACCGGTACGGACGCACGCGGGTCCTGCTCGGCGGGCTCGCCGTGACGGTTCTGGGACTGCTGCTGATGCTGGCCGACAGCCTGGGCGTGATCGTGGTCGGGCTGGTGGTGTTCACCGGCGGGTTCTTCGCCGCGCACTCGGTGGCCAGCGGGTGGGTCGGCGTCCAGGCGTCAGCGCAGGCCCGCGGGCAGGCGTCGGCGCTGTACCAGCTGGCCTACTACGGCGGCAGCAGCGTCGGCGGCGTCGTGGGCGGTGCGGCCTACGGGGCTTGGGACTGGTCCGGCATGACCGCGCTGCTCTGCTGCTGGCTCGCGGTCGCAGCCGTCGCGGTGTGGGTCGCCCAGGTCAGGTCGCGTCGGAGTCGAAGGGCGGGCGCTCGCCGGGCTCCAGCGGGCGCTGCTGCGGCTTCGGCGGGGTTGGCGGCTGGTGCTGGCCGTTGCCGTTCGAGTTGAGGTCGAGCGGGTTCTCCCCGTCGAAGAGGTGCTTGGTGACCGCGGTGCGCGGGTTGAAGTTGCGGATGCCGCGCAGGTCCTCCAGCGGCTTGCGCAGGTCGTCGAACTCCGGGCCCAGCTCGGACTTGATCTGATCGCGCGCCCCGGTCGCGTACTCCTTGACCTGGCGGACGGTCTTGCCGAGCCACGCCGCGCCCTGCGGCAACCGCTCCGGCCCGAGCACGAACAGCCCGACCACGATGAGCACGAGGAGCTCAGGCCAGCCGATGCTATCGAACACCTCTCGACTACCTCCGGGTCCTCGCCGCTCGCGGTCCAGCACCACGCGAGCTGCCAACGCCCCCAGCGTACCGACCGGGCGATCCGGGTTGGAGGGGGAAGTGGCCGAACACGGTGCCTTCCGGCGGAGGTGTGCAGGCGTTCACTTCAGCGTCACGTCCAGGACCAGCTCGCGGCCCTGCCGCACCACCGCGACCGGGATCCGCTCGCCGACCTGGTGCCGGTCCACCGCCACGACCAGCTCGTCCGCGCTGCCGACCTTGCGCTCGCCGACCCGGATGATCACGTCGCCCTCGGCGATCCCGGCCGCCGCCGCGGCGCTGCCGTCCTGCACGTTCTGCACCTGGGCACCGTCGGCCAGGCCGTCGCTCACCGACTTGGCGTTCACCCCGAGGTCGGCGTGCTGGACGTGGCCGGTGCGGATCAGCTCCTGGGCGATCCGCCGCACGTCGTCGATCGGGATCGCGAAGCCCAGACCGATCGAACCGCCCTCGCCCCCGGCGCCGAGCGTGCGGATCGCGCTGTTGATGCCGACCACCGCGCCGTTGCCGTCGACCAGCGCGCCACCGGAGTTGCCGGGGTTGATCGCGGCGTCGGTCTGGATCGCGTCGATCACCGCGTTGGTGTCGGTGCCCTCCCCGGCCAGCCGCATCGGGCGGTGCACCGAGCTGACGATGCCGGTGGTCACCGTCCCGGCCAGGCCCAGCGGGGAGCCGATGGCGATCACGTCGTCGCCCACCGAGAGGCTGTCGGAGTTGCCGAGCTGGGCGACGGTCGGGTTGGACACCTCGACCTTGATCACCGCGAGGTCGGTCTTGACGTCGCGCCCGACGATCCGGGCCGGGGCCCGCGTGCCGTCGTGGAAGACCGCGGAGACCTGCGCGTTCGGGGTGTCCGCGGCCATCGAGACGACGTGGTTGTTGGTCACCACGTAGCCGTCGCCGTCGATGACCACGCCCGAACCGCTGCCGCCCTGCGCGCCGACGCGCACCTCGATGGAGACCACGGCGGGCACCACGCGCTGCGCGACGGCGGCCACCGTGCCCTTCGGCCGGTCCTGGGCGGGCTCGACCTCGGCCAGCGTCACGGACGGATTGAGCAGCGGGTTGCCCTCCTCGGCGGTGATCCGCCCGAGGAAGCCACCGGCGAGGCCGATGAGCAGGGCGATCACGGTGAGGATCACCAGCGCGCGGGGCTGCACCCGCCGCCCGAACAGGACTTCGCGGGCGCTCAGCAGCGGGCCGGTCTCGGTCGGCTCGGACTCCTCGTCCTGCTCGACGGACGCGGCGGGCGGGCCGAGCACCGCGCCTGCGGCCGGGTTGCGCCACGGGTCGCGCTCGTCGGAGTTCCACAGCACCGGCTCGTCGGCGGGCTCCGGCGTCGCGGGCTGCTCGCCGGGTGCCCGCTGGAGCTGCTCGGTGCTGTCCTCGGGACGGCCGAAAGCGCTGGCCAGCGGGGCTGCTGGGGGAGCGGTGCGCTCGATGCCGCGCACCGGAAGGTTGTGCCGGTCGGGGTCGAAGCTCCCGGTCACGCCCGGGGGACGGCGGAACGACGAGCTCTGCGCGGGGTCGACCGGCGGCCGGTGCAGCGGCTTCGGCGCCAGGCGGGGCGGTTCCGCGGAGCCGTTCACGGTGGTGGGCTGCGGGGCGGCGCTGGCGGGCACGCCGCGCGCCCCGGTGGACGTGCCCTGCCACGGGTGCATCGGCTGAGCGGGCCGCCCGTCGGCTGCTGGCTGGCCTGCGCGGGGGTCGTCCTGGCGTCCCTGCTCGTGGTCCGGGCCCTGCGCGGGCGTTCCTGGCTGGTCGGTCATCGCTCCCCGGGCATGCGGTCGGACTCGTCCCCTCGAGTGGATCACACGGGTGAGGTACCCGTGCCACCGGCACCTGGGCCCACTGCCGGTGCGCCCATTCTGCCGGGTGAACGGTGAAGTCCGTGTTGGAGTGGGGCGAAAACCGCCGAACCCGACGGGGAGGGCCACGGCGTCCGGACGCGGCGCGAGTTCGGTGGAAGGGGCAGACGCGATTTCAGCGGAACTTGCGGACCGTCGGAGTGTCGCACCCCGACACGCCGGTGCTGCCGGACAACTCTCCGCGATTTCAATGGAAATCAGAGGTCCGATTTCCATTGAACTTGTTCATCCTGGCCGTGGACCGCAGCTGCGAAGGGCGAACTGCACTGGTCGGCAGGTGTCGCATGCGCCGCCAGGCGCATAGCCCACCCTCGCAACCGGCACCGCCGCGGGTTCACGGTGCCCACCCCCCTGGGGTTCCTTCCGGCGAGGACGGCCCTGACGCCGTGTATCGGGTCATACACAAGTCAGGGCACCCGGAGTCCAGGCGGGCGCTGAGGTTCCGCCACTTGCACCGCCACTCAGAACGAGGTGGGAAAAACCTCAATGAAATCGCGTGCTGGACGGAGGACTGGCGGTCCGCGCGACGGTGATCCGTGTCGTCGGACCTGCTCAGGTCAGTTCTGCGGGGCTTCGCTCGTGGTCGTCGGGGCCGGTTCGTCGGCGGACGACGGCACGACGGCGGCGACCAGCGGCGCGGGCGGCTCGGTGCTCGTCGTCTCCGGCGGCAGCGAATCGCGGGCCGAGGCCGGGACCACGGCGAACTCCCCGCCCGGATTCGGGCCGGGCAGTCCTGGAACCGGGTGGACGCCGTCCTCGTCGGCGGGCAGGTTCATCAGCGCGAGCGCGCCGAGCACAAGACCGGAGAACACGACTCCGGCGCCCTGCTTGGTGCGCCGACCCACGCGGCGGGTCGGTTCGGGCTCACCGGCAAAAGGGCGCGAACTGCCCAGCGGTTGCTGCCCGCCTCCGAGCGGGGTGGTGGAACCCAGGACCGCGCCGGTGCCGAACCGGTTCGCGCGGTCGGGGCGGGACACGGTGACCAGCTGGCCGTCCTCGGTCAGCGCGAGCCCTTCGGGCTGGCTCGGCAGCTCGGCGTGCGCCGGGATGGCTTGCAGCGCCTGCAGGAGCTTCGGCGAGATCGACGGGGTCCCGGCGGCCTTCACCGCGGCCCGCGCCTGCCGCTGGGCAGCGGCATCCGCGGTGCACGCGGGGCACCGGGCCAGGTGGGCGGCGGCGCGATCATGGGCGTTGGGGCTCAGTTCCCCGTCCACGAAAGCGACGATCGCGTCCAGCGCGAGGTGCTGCTCGGGCAGACCCCACCCACGCAAAACCGTCATCCGTCTCAAACCTCCCGGGCCTGCTCGCGGCGAGATTCCAAGGTGGCCTTCAGCATCTGGCGCCCGCGGTGGATCCGGCTGCGGACCGTGCCGAGCTTGACGCCCAGCGTCGTCCCGATCTCCTCGTAGGAGAGGCCCTCGACGTCGCAGAGGACCACTGCGGCCCGGAACTCCGGGGGCAGTTCGTCCAGCGCCGCCTGCAGGTCGGGATCGAGGTGGGTGTCGTGGAACACCTGCTCCGGGCTCGGGTCACCGCCGGGCAGCCGGTCGGTGTCCTCGGGCAGGCCCTCCATCCGCAGGCGGGACCTGCGGCGGGCCATGTCCAGGAACAGGTTCGTGGTGATCCGGTGCAGCCAGCCCTCGAACGTGCCGGGCTTGTACGACGCCAGCGAGCGGAACACCCGGATGAAGGTCTCCTGGGTGAGGTCCTCGGCGTCGTGCTGGTTACCGGTCAGGCGGTACGCCAGCCGGTACACCCGGTCGGCGTGCTGCCGCACGACCTCGTCCCACGACGGCGGGGTCCAGGCGACCTCCTCAGCGGGCGAGACCGTGCTGGGCTGAGCACTGGTGCTCGGTCGGACACTGGGGGCCACACTCATCGGCTGAGTTGCCATTGGGCGAAAAGCCACCTCCTGCGCTTTGCATCTACCAGAACGATCGGGCCGGGCGGCTTGTTCCCGACCCCCTCGGAGCGGAGACGCCGACGGGTGTAGGTCATGACGCTACTAGTCTTGTCTGCCCTGGTGAGGTGGCCTTAATAAGCGCCTGAGAGCAGCCTGAGAACCTGACGTGAGCTACGTCGCTCCCGGCCTCGCCGGAAACGGCCCACTAACGATGTCGACGGCGCGGGTCACGGATGGGCACAACATCGATAACCTTTCGCGTTGTGATTCCCGAGACGCCGCTCGGTGCCGGGCCCGCGGGCCGCGAGCAGACACCGCTGCGCATGCCCGACGGTCCGCAGGGCACGTCGGTCGGGGCTTCGCCGCTGCACGTGTTGCGCTTCCTGGCGGCGGCGCTGCGGGCGAAGGCCGTCGTGGAGGTCGGCACCGGCTCCGGGGAGACCGCGCTGTGGCTGCTCCGAGGCATGGTGCCCGACGGCGTCGTGACCTCGATCGACGCCGACGCGGCGGTGCACCGCGCGGCCCGCGGCACGCTGCGCGAAGCGGGGATCCCGGCCGGGCGCACCCGGCTGATCGCCGGCCGGGCGGTCGACCTGATGCCCCGCCTCACCGCGGGCGGCTACGACCTGGTCTCGGTGAACATCGCGACCACGGAGTACCCGCAGTACCTGGAGCTGGGCCTGCGCCTGCTGCGCCCGGGCGGCGTGATCGTGTTCGCCGGGACCCAGCTGGCGGGCCCGGACATCCGCAGCGCGATGGCCCAAGCCCTCCGCGAGCTGATCAGCGAGGTCCAGGCCGACGACGACCTGGTCCCGGTGACCCTCCCGACCGGCCCGGGCCTCCTCGCCATCACCAAGCGCGCCTGAGCGCAGCGCCGCAGGTGCCTGGGCCGTGCGCCACGTTTTGCCTGGTGAGGGCCCGTGAGCATTTTCTGGGGCTATAGCCCTGCAAAGTGCTCACGGGCCATGAGCTGCAGAACCCTTCTCCAGGCCTGAGGATCAGCGCCGCTACGCCGGGGAGACCGACAGGAGCTTGCCCGCGAGGCCGCGGGAGCGGGTGGACAGGCGCTTGGCGATGTCGTTGAGGACCACCGCGGCCGGGGAGTCCGGGGCCTCCAGGACCAGCGGGGTGCCGGAGTCGCCCGCCTCGCGCAGGCGCGGGTCGAGCGGGACCTGGCCGAGCAGCGGGACGTCGGTGCCGATCGAGCGGCTCAGGGAGTCCGCGACCAGCTGGCCGCCGCCGGAGCCGAAGACCTCCATCCGCTGGCCGTCGGGCAGCTCCATCCAGGACATGTTCTCCACCACGCCGGCCAGCCGCTGGCGGGTCTGCATGGCGATCGCACCGGCGCGCTCGGCGACCTCGGCCGCCGCCTGCTGCGGGGTGGTGACCACCAGGATCTCCGCGTTCGGGATGAGCTGGGCGGTGGACAGCGCCACGTCGCCGGTGCCGGGCGGCAGGTCCAGCAGCAGCACGTCGAGGTCGCCCCAGAACACGTCGGCGAGGAACTGCTGCAGCGCGCGGTGCAGCATCGGGCCGCGCCAGACCACCGGGGTGTTGCCCGGGGTGAACATGCCGATCGAGATGACCTTCACGCCGTGCGACTGCGGCGGCATGATCATCTTCTCCACCTGGGTGGGCTTGCCGCCCGCGCCCAGCATCCGCGGCACCGAGTGGCCGTAGATGTCGGCGTCGACCACGCCCACGGACAGCCCGCGCTTGGCCATCGCGGCGGCGAGGTTCACCGTCACGCTGGACTTGCCGACGCCGCCCTTGCCGGAGGCCACGCAGTACACCCGGGTCATCGAGCCCGGCTCGGCGAACGGGATGCGCGGTTCGGCGGCGTCGCCGCGCAGCATCTTGCGCAGCTCGGTGCGCTGCTCGTCGCTCATCACGTCCAGCTCGACCTGGACCGAGCTGACGCCCTCGACCGCGGAGACGGCGGTGGTGACCCGCTGGGTGATGGTCTCCCGCATCGGGCAGCCCTTGACCGTCAGGTACACCTCGACCGCGACGGCGCCGTCCTCGCCGACGGACACGCTCTTGACCATGCCGAGGTCGGTGATCGATCGCCGGATCTCCGGGTCCTCGACCTGGCTGAGTGCCTTGCGGACGGCGTCCTCGGTGGGCGCGGACTGCGTACTGGTCACGGTTACCTCGGCAAGCTGTTGGGAACTTCGCGGAGAGGCCAAGGCTCTCACACCGCCCCTTCGGGGCGATTCCAATGCTACGGATCGGTAGCCCGCCCGGAACAGGGGCGATGGCGCGCGGGGTGGGGCTACGCGGGGTGACGACCGGGGCTTGCGCGGGGGCGCTGCGCAGTCGGATGAACGCGGACCGTAATATCAATCTTCGTGGCCGAGACGGCTCTTGATCGATTACCGACTCGAAACGAGTTGTTGGCGTACCGCAGTTTCCTCCGCGCGCACGCCAGGGTCACGCGCTGCCTGGAGGGCGACCTGATCGCCGAGCAACGGCTGACGCTGGCCGCCTACGACGTCCTGGAAGCGCTGGCCGAGGCGCCGGAGCGCCGGTTGCGGATGACCGAGCTGGCCGACGTGGTGCTGCTGTCCCGCTCCGGGGTGACCCGGCTGGTGGACCGCCTGGAACGGCTCGGGCTGGTGCAGCGGGTCCGGGTGGACTCCGACGGCCGCGGGGTCCAGGCGGTGATCACCGAACGTGGCGAGAACCGGCTGCGGACGGCGACGGCGACGCACCGCAACGGCGTCGCGCGGTACTTCCTGTCGGCGACGGCGGGCGAGCTGGAGGCGCTGATGCGCACCTGCGAGCGGCTGGCCGACGGGGGTGTGCCGTCGCCGCCCGGGCAGCGTGCGCAAGCATGAGGACGTGCCAGAAGCGAAGTTCTCCGCGCCCGGGGTGATCCGCGCGGTCGGGCTGGTGCGGTTCGCGGACCGCAAGTTGTTGCTGGTCCGCGCCGGTTACCAGGACGCGTTCTACCTGCCCGGCGGCAAGATCGACCCCGGCGAGACCGAGGTGCAGGCGCTCCACCGGGAGATCCGGGAGGAGCTCGGCGTCGGGCTGGTCGGCGCGGACTTCTACCGCCGCTACGAGACCGACGCGGTCGGCCAGGGCGAGGGCGTCCAGGTGTCGCTGAGCTGCTACTCGGGCGAGCTGGACGGCGAGCCCGAACCGGCGGCGGAGATCGCCGAGCTCGCCTGGATGACCCGCGAGGAGTACCTGGCCCGCCCGGTCACGGCCCCGGCGATCGTCGCGCTCTACGCCGACCTCGACCCGTCCTGAGGGCGTCAGGCCTCCTCGGCGCGGGCCGGGGTTCGGGTCCGGCGCTTCTCCGCCGGGCTCTGCAGGCCGGGGAGCTCCTCGCGGAGGCGGTCCAGCTCGCCGCGCAGGTAGTCGCGGGTGGCGACCTCGCCGATCGCCAGGCGCAGGGCCGCCAGCTCGCGGGCCAGGAAGTCGGTGTCGGCCTTGGTCTGCTCGGCGCGCGCCCGGTCCTCCTCCAGCGAGATGCGGTCCCGGTCGTCCTGGCGGTTCTGCGCCAGCAGGATCAGCGGCGCGGCGTAGGACGCCTGGGTGGAGAAGGCCAGGTTGAGCAGGATGAACGGGTACGGGTCCCACTGCAGGCCGACCGCGAACAGGTTCAGGCCGATCCAGGTGATCACGAAGGCGGTCATCCAGAAGATGAACGTGCCGGTGCCCAGGAACCGCGCGATGCGCTCGGAGAACCGGCCGAACATCTCCCGGTCGAAGGTGAGCGACAGGTGGCGCGGCGGCCGGGGCTGGTCGAGTCGGCGATGGGTCAGCAGCTCGGGCATCAGCGCGCCTCCCGGTCCGTCGGCTGGTTCGGTTCGGCTTCCGGCAGCCCGCTCTCCCGCCAGCCGTCCGGCAGCAGGTGGTCCAGCACGTCGTCGACGGTGACCGCGCCGATGAGGTGCTCCTCGTCGTCCAGCACCGGCCCGCACACCAGGTTGTAGGCGGCGAAGTAGCGGGTCACCTCGGTCAGCGGGGCCTGCGGGGACAGGCTGGCCAGGTCGGTGTCCAGCGCGCCGGCGACCAGCGTGGACGGTGGTTCGCGGAGCAGCCGCTGGATGTGCACGCAGCCCAGGTAGCGACCGGTCGGGGTGGCCGACGGCGGGCGGCAGACGAACACCAGGCTGGACAGCGCCACCGGCAGGTCCGGGTTGCGGACCATGGCGAGCGCTTCGGCGATCGTCGCGTCCGGCCCGACGACGACCGGTTCCGGCGTCATCAGGCCGCCCGCGGTGTCGAAGGAGTACTCCAGCAGCCGTTTGACCGGGCCGGACTCCTCCGGGGCCATCAGGTCGAGCAGCCGGTTCTTGTCCACTTCGGACAGCTCGGCGAGCAGGTCGGCGGCGTCGTCCGGGCTCATCGCGCCGAGCACGTCGGCGGCGCGCTCGTCGTCGAGGTGGCGCAGGAGGTCCTTCTGGTCGTCCTCCGGCAGCTCCTCGACGACGTCGGCGAGCCGCTCGTCGTCCAGCGCCTCGGCGACCTCGTAGCGGCGCTTGGTCGGCAGGTCGTGCAGGGTGCTGGCGACGTCGACGGCGCGCATCGTGTCGAACATGGCCAGCAGCTGCTGCACGCCCTGCGGGCGGCCGGTGACCTCGGCGAACTCCAGGCCGGTCACCTGGTCCCAGTCCAGCACCTGGGTGGGGCCGTGGCGGCCGAGCCGACCGGTGCGCTCGCGGACGGCGAGCTTGGACAGCTGCCAGTCTCGGGTGCGGGTCTGCTCCATCGCCACGTCGACCAGCACGGCGGGGGCGCCGGAGGCGTCGATGGTGACCCGGGCGTCGAGGAGCTGGCCGAGCACCAGCAGCTCGTTGGGGCGCTGGTGGAACTGGCGCAGGTTCACCGATCCGGTCGCCAGCGTCACCGCGTTGGGCTCGATCCGGGTGACCCGCAGCATCGGCACGAAGATGCCGCGGCGGGTGGGCAGCTCGACGACCACGCCGAGCACGCGCGGCGGCCGCCGCCCGATGCTGAGCCCGGCGACCACGTCGCGCACTCGACCGATCGATTCGCCGTCCGGCCCGAACACCGGCAGCCCGGCCATCCGAGCGGCGAAAACCCTGGTCGCGGCAACCACGCGATCAGGTTAGGCACTCCGCGGTCGGCCCGCTGTCCGGACGGGCCGGGTGACCTTCAGCACGCTCGGGCCGGGCCTGCGGCGTGGTACACAACCAGCAGATCTCGTCGTTGAGAACACTGTCGGCGAATGCCGTCCGCGCTTGTGGAAGCGGCGCCAGCCGCTTGCATCCACCTGCGCAAGGTGACCACCGGCGGGTTCTGAGAGGTTTCCTGGCGAGGACGGCCCCTCCGCCGTGTATTGGGCATACATCAGGAGGGGCATCCGCAGTCCAGGGAAGCTCTCAGGTTCCGCTCAGCGACCACGCAAGCAACGCAACCAGGAACAGTCTTTCGAGGAGGACAACGTGGACGGTCGACGTGCGCGGCGCAGCTGCCTGGCGGTGCCCGGTTCCAGTGCGAAGATGATCGACAAGGCGCGCGGGCTGGCCGTCGACCAGTTCTTCCTGGACCTCGAGGACGCGGTGGCGCCGCTGGCCAAGGCCGAGGCGCGGGAGCGGATCGTCGGCGCGCTCAACGAGGGCGGCTGGGACGGCAAGATCCGCTCGGTGCGGGTCAACGCGCTGGACACCGAGTGGACCTACCGCGACGTGGTGACCGTCGTGGAGGGCGCGGGCGCCGAGCTCGACACGATCGTGCTGCCGAAGGTGAGCACCGCCGACCACGTGCGGTGGCTGGACCTGACGCTCACCCAGATCGAGCGGGCGAACGGCCTGGAGGTCGGCCGGATCGGCATCGAGCCGCAGATCGAGGACGCCGCCGGGCTGGTCGAGGTGGACGCGATCGCCACCGCCTCGCCGCGGGTGGCGGCGCTGGTCTACGGGCCCGCGGACTTCATGGCCTCGATCAACATGCGCTCCCTGGTGGTGGGCCACCAGCCCCCGGGCTACGACGTGGGCGACGCCTACCACTACACGCTGATGCGGATCCTGATCGCGGCCCGCGCGGCCGGGATCCAGGCGATCGACGGCCCGTACCTGCAGATCAAGGACGTGGACGGGCTGCGGCGGGTCGGCGGCCGCACGGCGGCGCTGGGCTTCGACGGCAAGTGGGTCCTGCACCCGGCCCAGGTGGACGCGGTGAACGAGCTGTTCTCCCCGCGCCAGGAGGACTACGACCACGCCGAGAACATCCTGGACGCCTACGAGTGGCACACCTCGGCGGCGGGCGGAGCCCGCGGAGCGGCGATGCTCGGCGACGAGATGATCGACGAGGCCTCCCGCAAGATGGCGCTCGTCATCGCGGGCAAGGGGCGCGCAGCGGGCATGACCCGAACGGACCGCTGGACACCGCCTGCTGGTTGAGCTCCAGCCGCCGATCGGGTGAGACGCAACTTCAATGGAAATCGGAGGTCTGATTTCCATTGAACTTGTTCATCCTGTCCGTGGACCGCAGCTGCGAAGGGCGAACTGCACCGACCGGCAGGTGTCGCATGCGCCGCAGGCGCATAACCCACCCTCGCAACCGGCACCGCCGCGGGTTCACGGTGCCCACCCCTCCGGGGTTCCTTCCGGCGAGGACGGCCCTGACACCGTGTATCGGGTCATACACAAGTCAGGGACCCCGCAGTCCAGGCGGGCGCTGAGGTTCCGCCACCGGCACCGCTGCGCAGAACGAGGTTGGAAAAACCTCATTGAAATTGTGGCCTCCGCCGCCGGTGGGGAGCTCGTCGTTGGTCCGCCAGGGTTGAGGTTCGGGGCAACGGGGGAGAGTCGTTCCGTTCGGGGCCACCGGTCGGCTCCCGCGCGGTAGGTTTCGGGTGATCCGCAGGTGTCGATCGAGAGGGCGGATTCCGAGGTGTCCACCGCGGCTGGAGCGGAGAACGAGCAGGAACTGCGCCTGGCGCTGGCGATGCGCGGCGGTGCGAGCATGGCGGTGTGGATCGGCGGCGCCGTCGCCGAGATCAACCGGCTGCGCACCGCGCTCGACGTCGAGGACCCGTCCGGGGCGCACCCGTGGGCGGCGCTGGCGGAGCTGTCCGGCTACGACTCGGTCGCCGTCGACGTGCTGGCCGGGGCGTCGGCCGGTGGGCTGAACGCCACGCTGCTGGCCGCCACCCTCGTCTACGGCATGCCCTTCGACCGGATGCGCGAGGTCTGGGTGCAGCTGGGCGACGTGGAGGCGATGTCCCGGCCGGTGCCGAAGTTCTGGCAGCCCAGCCCGCCGTCGCTGCTGGAGGGCGACGCCTACTTCCGCGCCGAGCTGGCGAAGGTCATCACCGGCAACGTGCCCGCCGACGCGGAGCTGCCGGGCAACCGCGCCGACCTGCTGCTCACCGCGACCCTGCTGGACCCGGCCGTGGAACAGCGGCTCGACGCCCGCTCCGGGTCGATGCTGCAGGAGCGGCGTACCGCCTCGTTCTCGTTCCGGCACCGGGGGCGGGCGGGTGATCCGCTGTCCGACTTCGGCGCGGGCGAGCAGTTCGACGCGACGGTGCTGCGGCTGGCCCACGCGGCGCGCGCCACCTCGGCGTTCCCGTTCGCCTTCGAGCCCGCTCAGGTGTTCTCCTCGCTCGGTCGGCCACCGGCGGGCGAGCCGAACATGGTCGGGTTGTTCTCCGAGACCACCCCCGATTCCGGTCGCGCGCCGTTCCGCGTGATCGACGGCGGCGTGCTGGACAACATCCCGGTGTCGGCGGCGATCAACGCGATCACCGAGGCGCCCGCGGACCGCCCGACGCAGCGGTGGCTGCTGTACCTGAACCCGGACCCCGTCGCCTCGCGCGGGCAGCGCCGCGAACCGGGGCGCGCGGTCCCGGTCACGCTGACCGCGCTGCGCGCCCGCATGACCCAGGAATCGCTGCTGGCCGACCTCGACGCGCTGGAGGAGCACAACCGCGTCGTGGAGCGAACGGCCTTGCGCCGCAAGGCGTTGTTCGCGCAGCTGCACGCCACCCCGGACGACGAGCGGCTGGCCGCGCTGGCGAACCAGGTCGCCGCCGTCGCGCCGGACCACGCCGTGGTGCGCGCGGAGCTCGACGCGCAGGCGGTCTACCGGCTGCTCACCGAGCCCGCGGGCAGCGAGGACGGGAAGCTGCTGCCGCCGGTGGTCGGCGATCCGCTCGCGGACTGGTCGGCGCCCGCCCGGACCCAGCTCGCGCAGCGCCTGTCGGACGGGCTCGGCCGGGAGGCGACGACGCGGGTCTTCGACGACGCGCGCAGCCTGCTCACCGCGGTCCAGGAATGCCTCGGCTGGGCGTGGGACATCGAGCGCTGGTCGCCGGAGAGCCGGGAGATCGGGCGCTGCAAGTCGGTGCTCTACCGGTTGCGCGCCTTCGGCGAGGTGCTGGAGGGCCACGCGGACCGGTACTGGATCAACGGCGCGAAGCTGGAGCCGATCGTCGAGACCGCCGAGCTCGACGAGTGGGTGCAGCGGGTGCTCCGCCGCCGGGGCCGGTTGCAGCACGCGCTGCCCACGCCGATCGCCCCGCTGCTCGGCGAGGTGCTGGGCGCGGTGGAGGAGGGCGCGGACTTCCAGCGGGTGCTCGCCGAGTTCGCCGCCGAGCTCCGGTCCATCGTGGAGTCCTCGGGCGCGGACGCGGTGCCCGAGGCGACCGGGGTGGACGCGGTGGCCGAGGCGCGCAAGCTGCTGCACCGCGTCGCCGACCGGCTGGCCGCCCTCGCGCCACCGCGCGAGCGGTGCGACGAGCCCGCGCAGATCGGCTATTCGCTGCTGGAGCGCAGCGACCAGCGGGCCGAGGTGCTCCAGCAGCTGGTGGTGCTGACCGCGCCGCTGGACGTGGGCCGGGTGCCGGGCTCGCGGATCAACCTGCTGCGCGTGGTCAGCGATGAGCAGAGCCCGCTGCCGTTCGCGGCGCTGCGCCGCGGGGAAGGCGTTCCGCTGCAGATCGCGGACAAGATCCGCGGGTTGGACATCGGCAACTTCGGGGCGTTCCTGTCCGCCAAGTGGCGGGCCAACGACTGGATGTGGGGGCGGATGGACGCCGCCGCCGCGCTGGTCGGGCTGCTCGCCGACCCGGTTCGGCTGCGGCGGCACGGCGATTCGGAGGCGCTGGGCGACGCGCTGCAGGCGATCGTCAGCCGTCCGACGAAGGCCGAGCTCGGCGAGCTCGACGAGGAGCAGGCCAAGCAGTGGCGCGGCTTCCTGGCCGAGGTGTGGGCGCGGCACGCGGGCGAGGTGCGCGCCGAGCTCGACGCGCTGTTCGCCCGGCCCGACGACGAGCACCCGCTGACCGAGACCCGGAACCTGCTCACCGAGCGTCTGCAGTGGACGATCGCGGCCGAGGAGGTCCCGTACGTGGCGACGGTCGCCTCGGGCGCGGACCAGCGCGGTGGCGGACGACCGGGCACGCCCGCACCGGCGGAGCTGTCGAGCGAGGTCGAGCACTACGCCGTCGGGCGCCAGCGGTTCCCCGACCTGGGGGAGCGGCGGGCGCTGTCGCTGGCCACCCGCTTCGGGATGCTCGCCTACCGGGCCGCCCGCCCGTCGGGCCGGGGCGTGCTGCGCTGGCTCGGCCGCCGGGCGATGACGTTGATCAAACCGCTGGTGATGCTGGTCGTGTACGCCGTGGCCGCGCCGCGCCGGGCAGCGCTGCTCGGTCTGCTGGCCGCCTCAGCGGTGGCGTTCACCGGGATCGGCCAGTCGGAGCTGCAGTCGATCACCGCGTACTCGGACAGCTATTACGAGCTAAGCGGGGAGCAGACGCTCACCGCCACGGCGATCTCCTGCCCGTACGGCGGGTGCGAGGACTTCGGCTGGTTCGCCTACGCCCCGCGCGGTGACTGGCTGGTGGTCGCGGACTTCTCGGGCAGCTCCTTCGGCCCCGGCGTGCTGATCGCGATGCTGCTGGTGGCGGTGTTCGGGGTGTGGTCGGGCAACCAGCTCGCGCGCCGCTTCGGCAGCGGGTTGGCGCGCTGGGTCCCCGCGCTGGTCATCGCGGCGGTGCTGCTCGCCGCGGAGTTCTGGCTGTTCAGCACCGGATTCCGGCTCGGCCCGCTCGGCCTGGCGCTGGCCGCGGTGCTGCTGACCTGGCCCGCGACGATCGCCTACCGGACGGGCGCCCGCATCGGGGCGACCGCCCTGACGGCGGTGGTGTTCGGCGCGGTCCTGTGGCTGACCCGACCGGACGCCTGGAGCGGCGGCAGCTGGATCCTCCTGGCGACGGTCCTCACGGCCTACGCCCACATGATCCTGCTGGGCACGGTCGACGTCCTCCCACCACGGCCGCGCCGAGCCGTCCGGCAGTGACCGCCGCCGGACCGCAGTTTCAGTTGAAACTGTGGTCCCCGGGCACGGCGATCCGCAGTTTCAACTGAAACTGCGGACTCGCGGTGTGCCGGAGGCCGGACGTGCCGGGGACGTTCGCGATTTCATTGAGGTTTTTCCAACCTCGTTCTGAGTGGCGGTGCAAGTGGCGGAACCTCAGCGCCCGCCTGGACTCCGGGTGCCCTGACTTGTGTATGACCGATACACGGTGTCAGTGCCGTCCTCGCCGGAAGGAACCCCAGGGGGGTGGGCACCGTGAACCCGCGGCGGTGCCGGTTGCGAGGGTGGGTTATGCGCCTGCGGCGCATGCGGCACCTGCCGAGCGGTGCAGTTCGCCCTTCGCGGCTGCGGTCCACGGGCAGGATGCGATTTCAATGGAAATCGGACCTCTGATTTCCATTGAGATCGCGTTGTTCGCGCGGGTGGCGGACGGGTGGGACCTGGCCGGTGTGGGGGTTCGCCTCGGTGATCGGGGGTGCTGTTCCGGCTACGGCGGCCAGTTGGCGCGGGGTCAGGCAGGACATCCGGTTCGCCGCCGCGGCGCCCCACGCGTCGAGGCCTGCGCGGGGCAGGTCTCGGGTGGAGGCCACGACCACGATGTTGCCCGCGCGGCGGCGCAGCAGGACGGCGGGTTCGGCGAGGACCAGGACGTGCGGGAACACCTCGCAGACCGAGGCGAACGCGCCCAGCGCGAACGGCAGCTCGCCGCCGTCCCAGATGTTCGCCGCGAACAGGCCGCCGGGCCGCAGGACGCGCGCGATCTCGGACAGGAACTCCACGGTGGCCAGCTCGGTTGCCACGCTGCCCGCGCGGAAGACGTCGAGCACCACGAGGTCGGCGCTGTCGTCCTGCGCATCGCGGACGCCCGCACGCCCGTCCTGCACCCGGACCTCCAGGCCCGGCACCTCGTCCAGCGCGAGGTGCTCGCGCACCAGCTCCACCAGCGGTTCGTCCAGCTCGAACGCGGTCTGCTCGGATCCCGGTCGGGTGGCGGCGACGTAGCGGGGCAGCGTGCACCCGGCGCCGCCGAGGTAGGTCGCCGACACGGCGGTGCCGGGCGGCCAGTGCCGGTCGATCGCCTGCCCGATCCAGGCGACGTACGGGAGCTTCAGGTAGGTCGGGTCGGCGAGGTCCACGAAGGACTGGGTGACGCCGTCGACGGCGACGGTCCACCCGGCGTCCCGGTGCGGGTCGGGGAGCAGCTCGGCCTCGCCGAACCAGACCGACCGCTCGACGCGGACTCGTCCCACCGCGCTCACCCCCTGCCGAAACCCTAGCCAAGACCGGGGTTCCGCCGGATCGCGGGCTTGCGCTCAACCCGAGTTGAGCCGGGAGGCTGCGGCTGGTCCCACCGCCCGCCCGGGGCGGTGGGCGGAACGGAGGTCGGAATGATTTTCGGCTCGGTGGTCGAAGCCGGTCGCGCGCTGCGCGCCGGTGCGACGACCAGCACCGCGCTCGTCGAGGGGTGCCAGGCGGTGGCCGATGAGCTGGACGAGGCGCTCGGCGTGTACCTGACCCGCTTCCGGGAGCCCGCGCTCGCGGCGGCGCAGCGCGCCGACGAGGAGCTGGCGGCGGGGGTGGATCGCGGTCCGCTGCACGGCATCCCGCTCGGCATCAAGGATCTCATCGCCGTCGCCGAGGGGCCGACGACCGCGCAGAGCCTGGTCCTCGGCGACTGGGGGCGCGGGGTCGACGCCGCGGTGGTGTCCCGGTTGAAGGCCGCGGGGGCGGTGATCACCGGCAAGACCACGACCATGGAGTTCGGCTGCGGGATCCCGGACGGCACCAAGCCGTTCCCGACGCCCCGCAACCCGTGGGCCCCCGAGCGCTGGGCGGGCGGGTCGAGCTCCGGGACCGCCAGCGGCGTGGCCGCCGGCATGTTCCTCGCGGGGCTCGGCTCCGACACCGCGGGCAGCATCCGGATGCCAGCGGCGTTCTGCGGGGTCAGCGGGCTGCTGCCGACGTTCGGCCGGGTGCCGAGGTCGGGCTGCGTGCCGCTGGCGCACAGCGTCGACCGGGTCGGTCCGCTCGCGCGCACCGCGCGGGACTGCGCGCTGCTGCTGGAGGTGATCAGCGGTGCGGACCAGGGGGATCCGGACTCGATGCGGTGGTCGTTCGAGTCGCCGGACTTCGACGCCGACCTGACCGGCCTGCGGATCGGGGTGGTGCGCGACGTGCCGGACGGGGCCGATCCCGCGCTGCCGGAGGCGTTCGACCGCGCCATCGCGGTGCTCGCCGATCTCGGGGCCGAGATCTGCGAGGTCGTCCTCCCGTACTGGTCGGAGATGGTCGCCGCGGTGGTGGTGTCGGTGACCAGCGAAGGTCTGGCGCACCACCGGGGCGACCTGCGCACCAGGTGGGGCGACTACTTCACCGCCGCCCGGGGCCTCCTCGCGGCCGGTGCGCTCGCCTCGGGTGCCGACTACGTGCAGGCGCAGCGCGCGCGGCGGTTCGCGCAGGGCGCGGTGGACGAGTTGTTCCGCGAGGTGGACGTGATCGCCTGCCCGACGGCGGTGATCGGCGCCCCGCTGCTGGCGGAGCTCGCCAACGACGCCGGCCAGCAGGACGACGACGAGCTGTTCGCCAAGATCCGCACCCCGTACTGGAACGCCGTCGCGAACCCGGTGCTGGCCATCCCCGTCGGCGCGACCGCCGACGGCCGTCCGCTGTCGGTCCAGCTGGCGGGCGCGGTCCGGGACGAGGCCACCGTCCTGCGGGTCGGCGCGGCCTTCCAGACCTGCACGAACTGGCACGAGAGGAGGCCCGGCCGTGTCGCTGGGTGATCGGGAACTGCACCGGAGGGTCGAGGAGCTGCTCGCCGCGGCGGGCCTCCCGGCCGACGAGAGCGAGAAGCGCGGGCTGGCGTCGGCCTACCGCGCTCGGCTCGCCGCGATCGAGTCCCTGCACGCCATGCCCGTCCCGCGCGAGGTCGGGCCTCGGCCGCACCGCCATGACTGAGGGGAAACAGGTGGACGCGCAACGGAAATCAGCCGCGGTGGTGCTCGCGCTCGCGTGCGCCGGGGCGTTCGTGGTGATCCTGGACGCCACGATCGTCTCCGTCGCGCTGCCCGCGATCCGCGCCGAGCTGGGGTTCACCGACGCGACGCTGCCGTGGGTGGTCAACGCCTACACCCTCGCCTTCGCGGGGCTCCTGCTGCTGGGGGGACGGCTGTCGGACGTGATCGGCCAGCGCCGGATGTTCGTGCTCGGCATGGGTTTGTTCACGCTGGCCCGCGCGGCGGGCGGACTGGCCGTGTCGGCCGAGCTGCTGCTGGCCGCGCGAGCTGTGCAGGGCGTCGGCGGAGCGCTGCTGATGCCGGTGACGCTCTCGCTGCTGACCACGACGTTCACCGATCCCGCGAAGCGCGCGCGGATGCTGGGTGCCTGGAGCGCGGTGGGCGCGGCCGGTGCGGCGTCGGGGCCGGTGCTCGGCGGGCTGCTGACCCAGTGGGCGGGCTGGCGATGGGTGTTCTTCGTGACCGTGCCGATCGGGGTGCTGGCGGTCGTTGTCGCCTGGGCGGTGCTGCCGTCGCGGCCGGGCGGTGCGGAGCGGCCGCGCCTGGACGTGCTCGGTGCTGTGCTGGTCACGGCGGGCCTGGTCGGCATCGTCTACGCGGTGATGCACTCCTCCGAGGCAGCCTGGGCGGAGGTATCGGTGTGGTCGCCGCTGCTGGCGGGGCTCGTGGTGCTGGGCGTCTTCCTGGTGCACCAGTCAAGGTGGTCTCGGGAGCCGCTGGTGCCGCTCGGCCTCTTCCGGCAGCGCTCGGTCAGCAGCGGCAACGTGGTGATGTTGTTGCTGGGGCTGGGTTTCTTCGCCAGCCCGATCCTGCTGTCGCTGTACCTGCAGGACGTGCACGGCTACTCGCCGCTGGGCGCCGGGCTCGGCTACCTGCCGATCGGGGCGGCGCAGTTCGCCGGAGCGCAGGTCGCGGGCTCGCTGTCGGTGCGGTTGGGCGTGCGCCGGGCGGCGGCGCTGAGCTGCCTGCTCGGCGCCGCGGGCCTGGCCTGCATCGCGCTGCTCACCGGGGTGCACGCCTCGTACGCGACCTCGGTGATGCTGCCGGGCCTGGTCTTCGGGTTCGGCACGACCGCGGCGTTCACCCCGATCACGATGGGCGCGACCAGCGGGGTCCCGGCGCACCAGAACGGCCTGGCCGCGGGACTGCTGAACACGGTCCGCCAGACCAGCGGCGCGATCGGGCTGGCTGCGCTGAGCGTGCTGTCCGCGGCGGCGGCCGCGTCGTGGCGGAGCGCGCACCCCGGTGACGAGCTCGACGCGCTGGCGCACGGCTACACCGCGGCGTTCTCCGCCTCGGCGGTGTGCGTCGCGGTCGCGGGGATCATCGCCGCCGCGGCGATGCCCGGGATGTCGGTCTCGGCGCGGAAACCCGGGCAGCGCTCGGGATCTTCGGGGGAGTGGCAGCCGAGCAGCCGGTCCAGGTAGGCGCGGGCGCGGGTCAGCTCGGCCTGCTGCCGTTCGACCTCGCGGATCCGGGCGGCGACCTCGTCGAGCCAGGCCGGTCCGCCGGACAGCATGAGGGCGATCTGGTCCAGGCCGAACTGCCCGCTCCGGCGCCACTCCTTGATCAGGGCGATGCGGTAGAGCTGATCGGTGTCGTACCAGCGCTGCCCGCCGCGCCGGTGCGGCGCGATCAGCCCGCGCCGCTCCCAGTAGTGCAACGTCGAGACGGCCAGGTCGAAGTGGTCGGCGACGACTCGGATGGGGGTCAAGACGGTCACGGATCCATTCGACCGCACTCCGTTAAGTAAGGCAAGCCTAAGTCGTCTTCGCCGCCTCCGCGCGGGCCCATCACCCGGCCGGGGATGCGGGCTGCGGCTGGGACCGACATGATCTCCGGGAAGCCCCCGCAGGGTAGCCTGATGGGGGAAGGGACATTGCGGCGGAATCGGGCTCGCCCGGCCACCGCCGTCCCGACCTTGGCAGCACGTTCCACGGAGGTGTCAGCGGTGTCCAACCCATTCACCGGCGCCAGCCGGCCGACGCCGGGCACACCCAACCTGCCCACGCCGCCGAGCGGCTGGCCGATCGGCTCCTACAGCACCTACGAAGAGGCGCAGCGCGCCGTGGACCACCTCGCGGACAGCGACTTCCCGGTGCAGGAGGTGACCATCGTCGGCGTCGACCTGATGCTCGTCGAGCGGGTCACCGGGCGGCTGACCTGGGGTCGGGTGCTGGGCGGCGGTGCGGCGTCCGGCGCGTGGTTCGGCCTGCTCGTCGGCCTGATCATGGGCATGTTCACCCCGCAGGGCAGCTGGCTCGGCCCGGTGCTGGCCGGTCTCGGCGCGGGTGTGCTGTTCGGCCTGGTCTTCGCCGCGGTCGGCTACGCCTCCACCCGGGGCCGCCGCGACTTCTCCTCGGCGAGCCAGCTGGTCGCGGGCCGCTACGACGTCCTGGCCCAACCCCGCCACGCGGAACAGGGCCGAGACCTCCTCGCCAAGCTCGCGATGAAACCCCCACCCACCCAGTGACCTCGCCCACGCCCAGGCCCTTCGGAGCCTGGGCGTGGTGCTTTCAGGGGAGTGTTGCGGGGCGTTCGGGGTAGCCGGGTGTTGCCGGTTTCGTCGATTTTCACGTGTTGGCAACAAGGGGCAGCGCTGTCTTGCCTTGACTGATCAAGAGGCCTAGCTTTCCAGCACCGGCTCATCGCCGGTGGTGGCAGGCGGCGAAGCGTGGGCACCTCCCGATGCTTGGTCGTGGCTGCGACCAGCAACTGGGAGGACTGACAGTGAGAGTTCGCCGCACTCGTCGCGCGGCGCTGCTGGGTGCGTCGCTGGTCTGCGCGTCCGCGCTGACCGCCTGCGCCCCGGCATCCAGCGCGAACACCGTGAACCTCTACAGCGCGCCCGAGGAGAACCTGCAGCAGAACGTGGACCGCTGCAACGCCGAGTCGGGCGGGCGGTACAACATCGTCTACCACAAGCTGCCGCGCGACGCCGACGGCCAGCGCGAGCAGATGGTGCGCCGGCTCGCCGCCGGTGACCGGGGCCTGGACATCCTGTACCTGGACGTCACCTGGGTCGCCGAGTTCGCCGAGGCGAAGTGGATCCGGGAGTGGACCGGGCAGGACAAGGCGGACGTGGAGCGCGGCACCCTGCAGGGCCCGCTGGAGACCGCGACCTGGAACGGCAAGCTCTACGCGGCGCCGAAGAACACCAACGTGCAGCTGCTCTGGTACCGCAAGGACCTGGTGCCCGAACCGCCGGAGACCTGGGAGGAGATGATCTCCACCGCCCAGCGCCTCAAGCAGGAGGGCAAGCCGCACTGGATCTCCCTCACCGGTGCCCAGTACGAAGGCGTGTACGTGCACTTCAACACGCTGGTCGAGTCGGCGGGCGGGCGCGTCGTCTCCGACGACGGCCGCAGCGCCGTGGTCGACGAGGGCGCGGTGCGGGCGCTGCAGGCGCTGCGCGACCTCGGCACGGCGGGCGTGACCAGCGCGTCGATGAACAACGCCAAGGAGGACGACGCCCGGCAGGAGTTCGAGACCGGGCAGTCCGCGTTCGAGCTGAACTGGCCGTTCGTCTACGCGTCGATGCAGGAGAAGGAGCCGGAGCTGGCGGCGAAGGTCGGCTGGGCGCGGATGCCCGGCCTGCAGCCGGGGGTGCCGAGCAAGTCCACCATCGGCGGCGCCAACTACGCGGTGAGCAGCTTCTCGACCAAGCCGGACCTGTCCTTCGAAGCGGCCAAGTGCCTGCGCAACCCGGAGAGCCAGAAGTTCTCCGCGCTCAACGACGGCGTGCCGCCGACGATCGAGTCCGTCTACGCCGACCCCGAGATCGCCGCCGAGTACCCGATGCGGGACACCATCCTGGAAGCCCTCAAGGACCCGGGCGTGCGCCCGATCACCCCGGCCGCCCAGAACGTCTCCACGGTGCTGTCCAAGCTGCTGTCCCCGATCGGTGAGATCGACCCGCGGCCCACCGCGGAGCGGATGCGCACCGAGGTGCAGAACGCCTTGGAGTCCAAGGGAGTGATGCCCTGATGGTGCAGCAGGAGAAAGCGGAGCCGGTGGCGGTTTCCCACGATGCAGGGGCGATCAGCGAGGGCAAGAAGGCGGAGCGCAAGCTCGGCTGGCTCCTGTGCGCCCCGGCCGCGCTGGTGATGCTCGCCGTCACCGGCTACCCGATCCTCTACGCGCTCTGGCTGTCGTTCCAGCGCTTCGACCTGAAGTACCCGGACCAGCGCGAGTTCGTCGGGCTGGACAACTACATCACCGTGCTGGGCAACAGCTACTGGTGGACCGCGTTCTGGGTGACCGTGCTGGTCACCGCGGTGTCGGTGGTCATCGAGTTCGTGCTCGGCATGGGCCTGGCGCTGATCATGCACCGGGCGCTGGTCGGCCGGGGCCTGGTCCGCACCGTCACCCTCATCCCGTACGGGATCGTCACCGTGGTGGCGGCCTTCAGCTGGCGCTACGCGTGGACGCCGGACACCGGCTACCTGGCCAACGCGATCACCCCGGACGGCGCGCCGCTGACCGAGCACGCCAGCGCGCTGGCCATCGTGGTCCTCGCCGAGGTCTGGAAGACCACCCCGTTCATGGCGCTGCTGCTGATGGCCGGGCTGGCGCTGGTGCCCGACGACCTGCTCAAGGCGGCGGCGATGGACGGCGCCGGGCCGTGGCAGCGGTTCGTCAAGGTGATGCTGCCGGTGATGAAACCGGCCATCCTGGTCGCCCTGCTGTTCCGCACCCTCGACGCGTTCCGCGTTTTCGACAACATCGTGGTGCTCACCTCGGGCGCGCAGGACACCTCGTCGGTGTCGGTGCTGGCCTACAACAACCTGATCAAGGGACTGAACCTGGGCATCGGCTCCACCATGTCGGTGCTGATCTTCATCGCGGTCGCGCTCATCGCGTGGATCTTCGTCAAGCTGTTCGGCACGGCCGCGCCCGGTAGCGACGACAAGGGGAGGCGCTGATGGCGGGCGTGGGCGGGGCGGAAACCCCCGCGCGGAAGGCCAAGTGGACGGTGCTCAACGTCATCGTCGTGGTCTACGCGCTGCTGCCGGTGCTGTGGATCCTGTCGCTGTCGTTCAAGACCCCGGAGACGTTGTCCGACGGCAACCTGATCCCGCGCGAGTGGACGCTGGAGAACTACGCGGCGATCTTCAGCACCTCCGAGTTCACCCGCGCGCTGCTGAACTCCATCGGCATCGCGCTGATCGCCACCCTGATCGCGGTGGTGCTGGGCACCATGGCCGCCTACGCCATCGCCCGGCTGGAGTTCCCCGGCAAGCGGCTGCTGGTCGGGGTCTCGCTGCTGATCGCGATGTTCCCGCAGGTGTCGCTGGTGTCCCCGCTGTTCGAGATCGAGCGGGTGCTGGGGCTGTTCGACACCTGGCCGGGGCTGATCCTGCCCTACATCACCTTCTCGCTGCCGCTGTCGATCTACACGCTGTCGGCGTTCTTCCGGGAGATCCCCTGGGAGCTGGAGAAGGCCGCCAAGATGGACGGCGCCACGCCGGGGCAGGCGTTCGCGAAGGTGATCGCGCCGCTGGCCGCGCCGGGCGTGTTCACCACCGCGATCCTGGTGTTCATCTTCTGCTGGAACGACTTCCTGTTCGCGATCTCGCTGACCTCCACGGAGAACTCCCGGACGGTGCCGGTGGCGCTGCAGTTCTTCACCGGCAGCTCGCAGTTCGAGGACCCGACGGGGTCGATCTCCGCCGCGGCGGTGGTGATCACCGTGCCGATCATCGTGTTCGTGCTGTTCTTCCAGCGACGCATCGTGTCCGGACTGACCTCCGGCGCAGTGAAGGGGTAAGCAAGTGGCCGAGATCGTGCTGGACAAGGTGACCAAGCGCTATCCGGACGGGGCGCTGGCGGTCGACGAGGTGGACCTGGAGATCGCGGACGGCGAGTTCGTGATCCTGGTCGGCCCGTCCGGCTGCGGGAAGTCCACCACGCTGAACATGATCGCCGGGCTGGAGGACATCAGCGCGGGCGAGCTGCGCATCGGCGGGGAGCGGATGAACGAGCGCGCGCCGAAGGACCGCGACATCGCGATGGTGTTCCAGTCCTACGCGCTGTACCCGCACATGACGGTGTTCGAGAACATGGCGTTCCCGCTGCGGCTGGCCAAGGTCGACGCGGCGACGGTGCGCGCGAAGGTCCAGGAGGCGGCCAAGATCCTCGACCTGACCCAGCACCTGGAGCGCAAGCCCGCCAACCTCTCCGGCGGGCAGCGCCAGCGGGTCGCGATGGGGCGGGCGATCGTGCGCAGCCCCAAGGCGTTCCTGATGGACGAGCCGCTGTCCAATTTGGACGCCAAGCTGCGGGTGCAGATGCGGACCTCGGTGTCGAAGCTGCAGAAGCGGCTGGGCACCACCACGGTCTACGTCACGCACGACCAGACCGAGGCGATGACCCTGGGCGACCGCGTGGTGGTCCTGCGCGGCGGCGTGGTGCAGCAGGTGGGTGCGCCGCAGCACCTCTACGAGCACCCGGCGAACCTGTTCGTGGCGGGCTTCATCGGCTCCCCGGCGATGAACTTCGTCCCGGTCGAGGCCGCCGACGGCGTGCTGCGCAGCGCGCTCGGCGACGTGCCGCTCAACGACCGCCTCCGCCGTGCGCTGGAGTCCGCGGACGCCCCGCGCGAACTGGTCCTCGGCATCCGCCCGGAGCACTTCGAGGACGCCGCGCTGCTCGACGACGCGGCCCGCGCGGCGGGCGCGACGTTCCGCGGCGAGGTGGACGTGGTGGAGGAGATGGGCTCGGACAAGTACGTCTACTTCACGCTGCACGGCGGGCGGGCCAGCACGGCGGAGCTGGACGAGCTGGCCGCCGACAGCGGCAGCAGCGAGATCCCGACCGACGAGGGCCAGGTCGTCACCCGGCTCTCGGTCCAGTCCGCGGCCCGCGAGAACCAGCCCCTGGAGGTCTGGTTCGACCCGGACAAGATCCACCTCTTCAACCCGACCACCGGCGCCACCCTCACCTGATCGCCGACGGGCGCCCCGCCCCCGTCGGGGCGCCCGTCACCCGCCCGGTGGGCGGCCGAGGTTCTGGGTCCAGTAGTCGCCGTAGCGGCTGCCCGGCACGTTCGCGTGACCGATGCCGAGGTCGGTGAACTTGCAGTTGAGGATGTTGTCGCGGTGCGCGGTGGTGTCCATCCACTTCCGGAAGACGACCTCGATCGAGGGGTAGCCCGCGGCGATGTTCTCGCCGATGTAGTCGCCCGGGTAGCCCGCGGCCCTGGTGCGGCCCGCGGGATCGCTGCCGTTGCTGCCCGTGTGGTCGTAGAAGTTCCGGTGCGCCATGTCCGCGCTGTGCCCGGCAGCGGCCTCGCTCAGGTCCGCGTTCAGGCGCAGCGGCGGGCACCCCGCGGCAGCGCGGGCGTCGTTGGTCAGGTCCAGCAGCTGCTGGTCGACCGGCGGCGTCTTCGCCGCCAGGAGCAGCGGCCCGGCGCTGAACAGCGCCAGAACCGCAGCCGTTGCGCGCAAAGCCGACATCCGCGACCACCCCCGCCGTTGGAAAGCCTTGCCCGGTGGGAGTTATAACCGCGCCGCGACCGCGCTGCGCGGCCGCGTCGCTGAACTCGGCTACCGCGCGTGGGGGCGGATTCAGGCCACAGTGGACAACTGATCAAGCCTGGTTGGAGATCAGCACGAAGAGGGTGAAGATCCATCCCACGAGCAGGGCCACGAGGATGGTGAGCTTGTTGGTCATCAAGCGAGTCATGGCGGTGCCTCCTGCGTGAACAACGAAGATCTGCGAGAGATTCGTCCTCACGATGTGGCCCGCGGTCGATCCCGGCAGGCGTCAGCGCACGGCGGCGCGCGGCGCGGCGGGAACCGCGTCCCACATCGCGCCGGGTTTTCGCTGCACCCACGAGGTGTGCCGGAACAACTGCTCCGCGATCTGCCGGCGCGACACCGGACTTCGCCGCGGTCGCGGCGAGGCGAGCTGCCGATGCTCGGCCGGACCTCGGTGCTGCAGCATCCGGTGCATGACAACCTCCTCACGCGCGGACACCACCCGAACGCGGCGGGCGGTGGAGAACGGCAGGTGGTGCGTCCGGAAGAACACCGGGCGCGAAGTGACCCCGCTCAGCGTATCGTCCGAGATCCGGACTTCGTTACCGAGTGCCATCACAGCCACTTGTTCCGCCGGAAGATCTTGAACAGCACCACGCAGGCGACCAGCATCACCACGAGGACGCCCGGGTAGCCGAAGGTCCAGCTCAGCTCCGGCATGCTGGTGAAGTTCATGCCGTAGATCCCGGCGATCATGGTCGGCGTCGAGATGATCGCGACCCACGCGGAGATCTTGCGCATGTCGGTGTTCTGCTGGAGCGTGATCTTGGCCAGCGTCGCGTCCACCAGCGTGGTCAGCAGCTCGTCGAAGGACCCCACCAGCTCCGAGACCTTCGCCAGGTGGTCCTCGACGTTGCGGAAGTAGGACCGCACCTCGTCGGCGACCATCGGCGTGTAGCCCTCGGCCAGCCGCTGCATCGGCTTGGTCAGCGGCAGCACCGCCCGGCGCAGCTCCAGCACCTCGCGCTTCATCAGGTAGATCTGCTCAGCGTCGATCTTGGTGCGCGGTTCGAAGACCTCGGCCTCGATCTCGTCGATGTCGTCCTGGATGGCCTCGGTGACCTCCAGGTAGGTGTCCACCACGTGGTCGGCGACGCCGTGCAGCACCGCGGACGGGCCCAGCGCCAGCTGCTCCGGGTCGGCCTCCAGCTGGCTGCGCACCTGGGCGAGCCCGGCGTGCTTGCCGTGCCGGACGGTGATCACGAAGTCCCGGCCGAGGAACACCATCAGCTCGCCGGTGTCGACGATCTCGCTGGTCGCCGACCGGCGCTCGGACGACAGGTAGCGGACCGTCTTGAGCACCATGAACAGCGTGTTGTCGTAGCGCTCCAGCTTCGGCCGCTGGTGGGCGTGCACGGCGTCCTCGACCGCCAGCTCGTGCAGCCCGAAGGTGTCCGCGAGCCCGTTGATCTGCTGCTCGGTGGGCTCGTGCAGCCCGATCCAGACGAACCCGGTGCCGCGGCGGCGCACCTCGTCGACGGCGTCGGAGTGGTTCCAGGTGCCCTCGACCCGGTGCCCGTCGACGTAGATGGCGCAGTCCACCACGTAGTCGGACGTCGGCGCGGGCGCGCGCGGGGTGGTGCGGGGCGCGCGGTTGTTTCGGTTGCGCAGGCCGAGCGAGGGGAGGTTGGGCACGGCTGCCTCCAGGAGTCCGGGCGCGGTCCACCCGGGATCATCCGGGGGACGCGGGCGCTGAGCGGGAGTCTCGCTGTTCGCGCATCCCGGCCGGGCCCGGAGCGGGGCGCGGACCCGCGCTACTGGCGGACGGTCCCTCCGGCGGGGATGCGGTTGGTACTGCACGGAAGAGCGCTGTCGGCGCTATTGCCCACGATCCCTCACCTCCTGCGGTCATCCACCGATGCGGTGGTCCTCGCGTCAGCCAACCGGCAACGATACTCCGTCCGGGCACCGGTGCGGCAACCGCTCTCGCGGAACGTCACAGCGCGCACCCGATCGCTGGCGGAAACGGGTGAATTGGGCGGTGTGGGCGATTGTCGCGCGACTTCGGCGGCCGGTTCGGTCAACTCGGTCACCGGGGTGCGAATGCGGGTAACCCGGACGAATTCCGGCGATCACTCGTTGCGGGGTAAACAATCCCAGGACCGCAGGCAGTCCGCCAAACCCTCCGTCAGGGCGCCCTCGGCGTCGAGTGTGGCGAAAGTCGCACTGTCCGCCCAGATCGCATCGGCGGCGTCATCACCAGCGCAAAGGGTCCACTCGTTCGTCCGGCAGGAGTAGTCGAGGATCTCGTAGGTGCCCTTCGGCGCGGGCCGCAGAACCCGCCCGACGAGCTCGCCGACGGTGACGGAGAGTCCCGTTTCCTCTCGAACTTCGCGTCGTACCGCCGAATGGTCGGTCTCGCCGTGCTCCACCCGGCCGCCGGGCAGCGACCACTTCCCGGAACCCGGCTCATGTGCGCGTTTGACCAGCAGCAACCGGCCGCGCGGGTCGTGGATCACCGCTCCGACGCAGCGAATCGCGGGGTTCTCCGATACGATCATCGACACGGAGGGTAGTTGATCCGAGCCTGCTCGGAAACGACTGACCCAAGTGCGGTACAAAGCTGCCGTAAAGCGGCGAAGTGCGGTACAACGGATCAGCAAACGCCTGCGCTACTCAAGGGCATTTTCGGACGGGGTGCGTGACAGTGAACATGAAGAAAATCCTCACGTGGGCCGGAGTTGCTTTCCTCCTGTACTTCTTGTTCGCCGCGCCGGCGCAAGCCAGCGGCGTGGTGAACGGCATCCTGGACAGCCTGAAGGGCGCAGCCGAGGCCGTCATCACCTTCATGCAGAACCTCTTCACGTAAGCGCGAGCCGCGGGAGGCGGGTGCCTTGTTCGCTCCGAGGGATCCCGACGAGTACCTGCTGGACACCGAACGCAGGGTGATCCGCGTGCGGCGCCACTGGGCGTGCTTGCTGTGGGACCTCTTCGAAGCGGTCGGTCTGCTCGTCGGCCTGGTGATGGTGTCCTACCTGCTGCCGGAGGGGAACGCCTGGCTGGTCCAGAACGTCCTCTGGTACGCCGGTCTGATCGTGCTGGTGCGCTTCACCTATCAGGTGCTCGACTGGTACGTGGAACGCATCGTGGTCACCGACAAGCGGTTCCTGCTGACCTCCGGCATCTTCACCACCAACGTGGCGATGATGCCGATCACCAAGGTCACCGACCTGACCTTCGCGCGCACCCTGATGGGCCGGATCTTCGGGTACGGCACCCTGGTCGTGGAGTCGGCGGGTCAGATCCAGGCGCTCAACCGCATCGAGTACGTGCCGAACCCGACCGAGGTCGAGGACGCCATCTCCGGCCTGGTCTTCGGCGACAAGAAGGGTCAGCAGCAGGACCGCTTCTCGATGCTCAAGGCGCGCCGCGCCGCAGTCGGCAAGCGCAAGGCCGCGAAGCTCTGAGCGGAGATCGGCCCGGCGGGTGGTTCGCCCGCCGGGCCGATCGCTGCTCGGACAGCGGTCGAACCGGTTCGCGGGGCATAGGTCACACTGGTGGGTGTGCGAATCGACCTGCACACGCATTCCACCGAGTCCGACGGCACCGACACCCCGGCTGAGCTGGTGGCGACCGCCGTCGCGGCCGGGCTGGACGCCATCGCGATCACCGACCACGACACCACCGCGGGCTGGGCCGAGGCCGAGCGCGCGGTGCGCCAGCTCGGGCAGCCGGGCCGGTTCCGGCTGGTGCCGGGGGCGGAGCTCTCCTGCTCGTGCCCGGACGGGAACGGCCGGACGATCACCGTGCACCTGCTGGCGTACCTGTTCGACCCGGAGTCGGCGGCGCTCGTCGCCGAGCAGTCGCGGCTGCGCGCGGAGCGGCGGGTGCGGTTGCACGAGATGGCCCGGCACATGGCCGCCGACGGCTTCCCGATCGACCCGGACGAGCTGATGGCCGGGCTGCCGCCGGACTCGCCGGGCGGCCGCCCGCACCTGGCGCGGGCCCTGGTCGAGGCGGGGACGGTGGCCAGCGTGGACGAGGCGTTCGCCCAGTACCTCGGCGGCAGCGGGCGGTACTACCTGCCGCGCACCGACACCCCGGTGCACCGCGCGATCGAGATGATCACCGAGGCCGGTGGGGCGACCGTGCTGGCGCACCCGTTCGCGACGGCTCGCGGCCCCGTGGTGACCGCGGAGGTCGTCGCGGAGCTGGCCGACCGCGGGTTGGCGGGCATCGAGATCGACCACCCCGACCACGACCCCGCGACCCGCGAGCGGCTGCGCGGCCTGGCCGACGAGCTGGACCTGATCCCCACCGGCAGCAGCGACTACCACGGCACCAACAAGACGATCCGGATCGGCCAGGAGACCACGCCGCCGGACTCGCTGGACCGGCTCGTCGACCGGTGCACCGGCAGCAAGGTGATCGGCTGAGCGGGGTCGATCGAGGAGTAGCGGTAAAACTGCGTACTGTGGGGCGCGTGCAAGGGCAGCTAGGTCTCGAGGGAATTCCCGGCAAGTTGGTGCGGGTGACTCCTGCGCGCCTCTCGACCTGGCAGCAGTGCCCGCGCAAGTACCGCATGACCTACCTGGACCGGCCGACCCCGCCGCGCGCCGGTGCCCGGGCGAACGCCACCCTGGGCGCGGTGGTGCACAACGCGCTGAAGGCCTACTTCGACCTGCGCGTCGACCAGCGGTCTCCGGAGCGGGCTTCGGCGCTGGTGCGGGAGCACTGGAAGTCCGACGGGTTCTCCGGTCCGGAGCAGGCCGCCGAGTACCGGGCGCGCGCGCAGGAGTGGGTCGGCGGGTACGTGGCCGAGCTGCCCGAGGGGGAAGCCCCGCTCGCCGTCGAGCGGTGGGTGTCCGCGCCGGTCGGGTCGATCATCGCCGAGGGCCGCGTGGACCGCATCGACGAGCGGCACGGCGAGCTCGTGGTCGTCGACTACAAGACCGGCAGGTACGGGCTGCAGGTCGGCGACGCGCGGGACTCGCTGGCGCTGGGCCTCTACGCCCTGGCCGTGGGCAAGCAGTTCCACCGGACCTGCCGCCGGGTCGAGCTGCACCACCTGCCCACCGGAACCGTCGCGAGCTGGGAGCACACCGAGGAATCGCTGGCCGAGCTGCGGGTTCGGGCCGAGCAGCTGGCCGCGGAGTTCCAGAGCGCCACCGACGAGCTGGAGCTCGGTGGTGATCCGCAGGCGTTGTTCCCGGTGCGGACCGGGAAGCACTGCTCGTGGTGCGATTTCCGGGCCCACTGCGCCGAGGGCGAGCAGGCGGCGCCGGATCTGCCGTCCTGGTCCGCGCTGGAAGCCTGATGAGCAGGCGAGCGGAGGAGTGGCGGCGCGGCGCGGAGCCGCGCCAGTACCGGACCCGACCGATCCCCGCCGCCGGGCGGGGACGGCACGCGCACCGACCGCCCGGCCGGGGCGGGAGCGCGATCAGCGGGGTGAGCGGGGCGCTGGCGGCCGGTTCCCTCGTGCTCGCGCTGGTGCTCGTCGGCGTGCAGTTCTGGGCGACCGGGGAGGGGCAGCAGGGGCCCGGGTTGCCTGCGGTGATCGCTCAGCTGATCACGTCGCTGGTGGCGTTGGCGGTGCAGTCGGTCGCCGACCGCCACCGCGGTATGACCGGTGGCCTGGCGACGCTGGTCGTGTTCGTGCTGGTGCTCGGATCGCTGTGGTTCTGGTGGTGGGCCTGAGGGCTCGTGCAGGTGGCGGCACGTGCGTACTTGGGCGTTATAGCACCAGAAAGTGCTCACGGGGCGCGGTCGGCGGAACGTGCCGCCGGGCGTGCGGAGCAGTGGTGGGCCTGATCAGCGCAGGGCGACGAGGGTGTTGCCGCGCTGCTCGAGGACGACCGGGCCGACCGCGTTGAGCTGCACCGGGCCGGTGTGCCCGGCGCGGTCCACCGGGATCACCCGCTCCCGGGCGCCGGTGGCGGGGTCGAGCACGGCGAGCCCCTCCGGCACCGGGACCAGCAGCTTGCCGCCGAATCCGACGCCCGGTCCGAGGGTGTCCGGGGCGGTCCACAGCGGGGTCAGCGTGGCCGGGTCGAGGGCGACGGTGTCCGCGCCGGTGTGCCAGTAGATCCGGTCCGCGGTGGTGGTGGTCGCCTCGACCTGCACGTTCGCCCGGAAGTCCGGGGTGCCGACGCGGACCGGGTAGTGCGCCACCTCGCGGCCGCTGCTGTCCAGCACCACCACCGCGGAGTGGTCGCGCTCGACCACCGCGACGTGCTTGTCGGTGACCGCGACGACCCCGGCCGAAGCGCTGCCGAGCCCGACGCTGAGGACTTCCTCCGGCTTCTCGTCGTCCTCCGGCTTGGTCTTGACGACGGTGATCCGGCCCAGCTCCCGGGGGCAGTTCTCCACCACCGCGGTGCGCTCGTCGCCGACCGCGATGGAGGAGTACGTGCAGTCCGGGCGCTTCATGTTGTTGTCCGGGTTCTTGATGGCGGGCGGGATGCCGAACTGCTGGGTGCGCACCAGGTCGGAGCGCCACGACTCGAAGGTCCGCTGCCCGGTGGCGGTCACGTAGGTGCCGTCGGAGAGCAGCTGGGTGCCCAGCTCGGCGTCGCCGTTGCGCTGCGGCCCCCGGACACCGGTCGGCCCGCGCAGGGAAGTGGTCTCGCTGCAGTTGAGCGACTTGCGGAAGACCGCGATCGCCCGGTCCCACTCGCCGCCGACCGTGCACAGCGGGATGTCGCGCGCGTAGCGCCAGGCGACCTCGCCGGTCAGCGGATCGCGCCCGAGCACCTCGTTGCCCGCCCCGGTCACCGCCGCCGGACCGGCGACCACCGGCACCGGGGTGGCGGGGCTCGGTGCCCGCCACGCCTCGGTCAGAGTCGCGGGAACCCCCTCAGCCGCGGGAGGTTCCGGCAGCGGTCGCGCGGCGACCTCGGAAACGGTGGCCCGGGCGTCGCTGTTGAACCACAGCACGGTCCCGGTGACGACCACGGCCACCGCGATCAGCGCCACCACGACGAGGTCGGTACGCGTACGCCGCTCCGGCCGGACCACCATCACTCCTCAGCAAGGCGAGCTCTTTCCGGAGGCGAGCTTAGAAGGTGAGCGGATCGTTCTGCGTGGCGGTGCGGCAGCGGCCTGGATGGCGATCTCGCGCGAAACCGCCATCCTCGCGGCCTCCCCCTACGCGGCGCCGCCTTCGGCGTTGCCGCTGCGGGCCGAGCCGCCGGCTTCGCCGGCCTGCTCGCCGCCGCCCGAGCGACGCCTGCGGCGTCGGCGGCGCGGCCGCTCGCCCGCGTCGGCTTCCCCGCCTGCGGCGGGCGCCTCCGGGGCCGGGGCGCTGGTCTCGGCCCCGCCGCGGGTGCGGCGTCGCTGGCGGGTGCGCGCGGGCCGGGTCTCGGCGTCGCTGTCCTGGCGGGCGCCTGCTTCGGCCTCGCCGCGCGACTCCTTGCCGCCGCGGGTGCGGCGGCGGTTGCGCCGCGGGCGCTTGGCCGCCTCGCCCTGCGTCTCGGGCTCGGCGTCCAGGCCCTCCCGGGTGCGCTTGGACAGCGGCAGGCGGCCCGTCACGTCGGTCGGGATGTCGAGGTCGGTGAACAGGTGCGGCGAGGTGGAGTAGGTCTCCACCGGCTGCGGCTTGTCCAGGCCCAGCGTGTCGCTGATCAGCTTCCAGCGGGGCTCTTCGTCCCAGTCGACCAGCGTGATCGCGACGCCCTCGCGGCCCGCCCGGCCGGTGCGGCCGATGCGGTGCACGTAGGTCTTCTCGTCGTCCGGGCACTGCAGGTTGATCACGTGGGTGACCCCGGCGACGTCGATGCCGCGGGCCGCCACGTCGGTGGCGACCAGGATGTCGACCTTGCCGGAGCGGAACGCGCGCAGCGCCTTCTCGCGGGCGCCCTGGCCGAGGTCGCCGTGCACCGCGCCCGCCGCGAAGCCGCGCTCGGTGAGCTCGTCGGCCAGCTTCTGCGCCTGCCGCTTGGTGCGGCTGAAGATCATCGCCAGGCCGCGGCCCTCGGCCTGCAGGGCCTTGGCGATCAGCTCGGTCTTGTCCATCGCGTGCGCCCGGTAGATGAACTGCCGGGTGCGCTCGTGGATCGCGCTCTCGTCGGCCTGCTCCGCGCGGATGTGCGTGGGGCGGGTCATGAAGGTGCGGGCCAGGGTCAGGATCGGGCCCGGCATGGTGGCCGAGAACAGCATCGTCTGCCGCTGCTCGGGCACCATCCGCAGGATGCGCTCGATGTCCGGCAGGAAGCCCAGGTCGAGCATCTCGTCGGCCTCGTCGAGCACCAGCCCGCGGACCTTGCCGAGCACCAGGTGGCGCTGTTCGGCCAGGTCGAGCAGGCGGCCCGGGGTGCCGACGACCACGTCGACGCCGTTGCGCAGGGCGGAGATCTGCTCCTCGTAGGGGCGGCCGCCGTAGACCGCGACGGTGCGCACGCCCAGGTGCTTGCCCGCGTCGGTGAGGTCGCGGGTGACCTGCAGGCACAGCTCGCGGGTGGGGACCACGACGAGCGCCTGCGGGGTGCCGTCGCCGGGCAGCTGCAGGCGGTGCAGCAGCGGGACGCCGAAGCCCAGCGTCTTGCCGGTGCCGGTGCGGGCCTGGCCGATCAGGTCCTCGCCGCTCATCGCCAGCGGGAGCGTCAGCTCCTGGATGGCGAAGGTGCGCTCGATGCCGGACTCGCTCAGCGCCCGGACGATGTCCGGGTGGACGTCCAGCTCGGCGAACGTCGGGGAGTCCGGGTTCGCCTGGGCGGGGGTGGCGTCCGCGTCGGGGCTGCCGCCGCCGTTGGGATCTTCGAGGCCGTCGGGGGCCTGGCTGTTGGTGAACGTCAGAATGATCGCCTCTCTCGGTACCTGCGCGCTCGCGTCCCGGTTCGGGCCGATCCGTGGCGACGTCCTCCCGGCACCGCGGCCTGCTGCTGCCAGCCGCTCGCTGTGCTCGTGGTCACCGACGTGATGATGCGCGCCTCTGTTCGCTCAGCGGTTGACCGCTGTGGTTCGTTCCTCTCGGCGTCGCGTGCGCCAAAGCCGGCGTGCGATCTCACGTGGGCCGCGTTCGCGCCGGCAGTGGTCCGGGGCCGTCCCGGTCGGGCGTTCGCGCCCGGATCGTGACGTTCGGGGAGCCAGCCCCGCGGTGTTCGACCGGTCCCGACCGGTGCCCGCCCGCTGGACGCCGAAGCTCCTCCGCGGCCGAGGATACCTGTTCGACCGCTGTTCTCGCCGTGGTGCGTATAACTCGGGCGTGCCGCCGGTTAGGCTCACAGCCATGAGTGAGGCTGACCAGAGCACGGCGCTGCCCGGAGAAAGTGACGAGCGTTACTCGGAAGGCGTCGTGGATCTGCTGGCGGCGCTGGCCTACGGCGAGCTGACCGCGTTCGACCGCCTCGCCGAGGACGCGCGCACCGCGCCGACCCTGACCGGGCGCGCGGCGCTGGCCAGCATGGCGGCGGCGGAGATGGGGCACTACCGGCTGCTGGAGGAGCACCTGGCCGCGCGCGGGGTGTCGATCGGCGAGGTGATGCAGCCCTTCGTCGAGCCGTTCGAGGCGTTCAACGAGTCCACCGCGCCGCACTCGTGGCTGGAATCACTCGTCAAGGCCTACGTGGGTGACGGCCTGGCGGCCGACTTCTACCGCGAGGTCGCGGAGTGGCTGGACCCGACGACGCGCGAGCTGGTGCTCGCGGTGCTGGCCGACACCGGGCACTCGGCCTTCGCCGAGCGCGAGGTGCAGGCGGCCTGCGAGAACGACCGCACGCTGCGCGACAAGCTGACGCTGTGGGGTCGGCGCCTGCTGGGCGAGGCGATCATGCAGGCGCAGCGGGTGGTCGCCGAGCGCGACGCGCTCGCCGAGCTGATCATCAAGGGCTCGGGCGACCTGACCGGCATCGGCGCGCTGTTCCGCCGCCTGCAGAGCAACCACTCCAAGCGGATGGACCGGCTGGGCCTGGGCTGATCCGTCCCGCCGCGCACACCTGCGGTTTCAATTGAAACTGCGGTCCGGCGTGGGTGGTGGTCGCGGTTTCAGTTGAAACTGCGGTCGACGGGGCCGTGGCCGCCGCGGGCGGTGGAATAGCGGCGCGGCGGGCTTCGTTGCCCGTAGTCGGCGCGGGCTGGGATAGCCTGACCACACCTATTGGAATCGAGTGCTCAACGGAGGTTCGGCGTGGAGGTCAAGATCGGCGTCGTGGACAGCCCGCGCGAGCTGACGGTCGCCAGCGGACAGTCCCCCGAAGAGGTCGAGTCGCTGGTCGCCGACGCGCTGAAGAACGCTGAAGGCGTGCTGGCGCTGACCGACGAGAAGGGGCGGCGCATCATCGTCCCGTCGACGAAGGTCGCCTACGTGGAGATCGGCCCGGCCGAGCTGCCGCGGGTCGGCTTCGGCGTCGGCTGATCGCGGCGATTCCGTCCTGCGGACGCAGGACCTGGATCGAGGTGGAGGGCACCTCCCGGCAACCGGGAGGTGCCCTTCGCGTTTTCACCCGATCGGCGGGTCAGTCGTCCACTTCGGTCGGGATCGGGAACGGCGGGCGCCCGGTGCCCGTGATGCGGTAGCGGCCCCACGGGTCCGGGTCGGACAGGGTGCCCGGCGCTTCGCCGCCGGGCGTGCTGAGCAGCACCGGCGTCTTGCGGTTCGCGGCGAACTCGGCCACCTCGTCGTGCGCGGAGACGCGGCCGTACCAGTGGAACCGGCCGTCGATCGGCTGGAAGTGGCCGCGCAGCACCACCTCGACCGCGACCTCGCGGTCGTCGGTGCGCACCGTGGCCGGGCCGCGGTAGTCGTCCTCGTCGTGGTCAGCCATGGTCGGCCTCCTCCTCGTCGGCTTCGGCGACCACGCGCAACCCGTGCTCGCCGATCTCCAGCGGTTCGTCGGGGTCGATCACCAGCCCGGCCGAGCGCAGCACGCCGTCGATGGCGTGCCAGATGATCTGCGCCAGGTAGTCGGTGAGGTCGCTGCGGCTCATCGACTGCCGGTCCAGCCACCAGTCGCCGCTGGCCTGCACCATCCCCACCACGCCGTGGCTCCAGACCTCGACCCCGCCGGAGTCCAGGCCGAGCAGCCGCAGGTACTCGCCGAGGATGCGGGACAGTGAGTTCGCGATCACCGTCTTCTCCGCCGAGACCGGGTCGCTGCGCACCGGCCGGTCGGCGAAGTCGCGCTGCACGACGAACCGGTACAGCTCCGGGTACTGCTCGATCGTCCCGAGGTAGGCGTCGAGCAGGCGGCGGATCCGCTGGTTCGGGCTGCCGCCCTCGTGGAACAGCGGTCGCAGCCGCTGCATGAGCAGCTCCGCGCCCCACTCGCCGACGGCGACGTAGAGGTCGCTCTTGTCGTGGAAGTGCCGGTAGAGCACCGGTTTGCTGACGCCCGCCTCGGCGGCGATGTCGTCCATGCCGACCTCGGCGCCGTGCTTGCCGATCGCGCGGACCGTGGCCTCGACGAACTCGGCGCGTCTCGCCTCGCGGTGCTCGCGCCAGCGCTCCCGGCGGGCGTCGCCGCGTGCGCCGTCGCGCGGGACCGCCTTGACAGGTCGAGAGATGTGGCTCACGCTACCTAAGGTAACTGTTACCTGAAGTAACACGCAATGTGGCGGGCGAAAGGGTGATCGACGGATGAGCAGGGCCTTGCAGGTCAACGACCGGGAGAAGACAGCCGGCAGACTGCTGAACTCGTCCGCCCGGAACAGCTACGACCCGGAGGTCGACGTCGACTGGGACGCGCCGCTGGACGAGGGCAAGCCGTTCATCCCGTTCCACCGCAGCTCGCTCTACGGCACCGAGCTGTGGGACCGGCTCAGCGACGAGCAGCGCATCGAGCTCACCAAGCACGAGTTCGCCAGCATCGCCTCCAACGGCCTGTGGTTCGAGGTGCTGCTGATGCAGATGCTGCTCAAGGAGTTCTACGACTCCGACCCGCGCACCAACCACGCCCAGTACGCGCTGACCGAGGTGGCCGACGAGTGCCGCCACTCGACGATGTTCGCCAAGGCCGTCGACCGGGTCGGAGCCCCCGCCTACGGGCCGCTGCCGCTGCTCAAGCTCGGCGGTCGGATCCTGCCCGCGACCCTGCGCGGGCCGTCGGCGTACGCGTCCATCCTGGTCGCCGAGGAGATCCTGGACCGCTACCAGCGGGACCAGATGAACGACGAGAACGTCCAGCCGCTGGTGCGCATGATCAACCGCATCCACGTGCTGGAGGAGGCCCGGCACGTCACCTTCGCGCGCGAGGAGGTGGTGCGCCGGATGGCCGAGTGCAACGCCGCGGAGCGCGCCTACCACCAGTTCTGGACCGCGCTGGTGTCGTACTTCATCTGCTTCAGCCTGATCAACCCGCACGTCTACAAGGCGGTCGGGATCCGTCCCAGGGACGGGATGGAGGCGGCCTGGCGGAACCCGAACTGGCAGGACACCCTGCACTGGGGCGGCGAGAAGATCATGTCGTTCCTGCAGGAGGCCGGGCTGGTCGGCAAGCCGGGCATGTACTGGTGGAAGAAGGCCTACCTGATCCGATGACGGTTTCCGGCTCGTCCTGCGAAGCGGTGCGGGTAGCGGAACCTCGGACGCCGCCTGGCTGCGGGACCCCGTTCTCATGCATGCCCCCAATGCACGGCGAACGGGCTGTCCTCGCCAGGCGACGTCTGGGAACCCGCGGCGGTGCCGGTTGCGCGGGTGGGCCCGAAAGCGCCTGGCGGCGCTCGGCGACGGTTCCGCGGCCAAACGGCCCCGAGCGCCGCGGCTGCGGTTGCTGACCAGGATGAACAGACTGGAAATGACGGGAGCGAACTTGCAGACCACGACCGCCGACGAGTTCACCACCAGCGACGGCGCCCGGCTGCGCGTCGTCGAGGAAGGACCGGCCGACGCGCCCGTCACCGTCGTGCTCGTGCACGGCTGGACGCTGACCAAGCACACCTGGGACCGGGTGGCGACCGGGCTGCCGAAGGCGGCCGGGGTCGAGGTGCGCACGCTGCGGTACGACCTGCGCGGGCACGGCGAGAGCGAACCGGCGGCGCCGGGCAGCGCGACCATCCGGCGCTGCGCGGACGACCTGGCGGAGCTGATCGAGCAGCGGGTCCCGGTCGGGCCGGTGGTGCTGGCCGGGCACTCGATGGGCGGCATGACGATCATGGCGCTGGCCGAGCAGCACCCGGAGCTGGTCCAGCAGCGCGTCGCCGGGGTGGCCCTGGTGGCGACCTCCGGCGGCGATCTGGCGGCACCGACCCTCGGCCTGCCCGGCCCGGTCGCGGCGCTGGCCAACCGAGGGGAGCGGGTGGTGCGCAAGCGGCTCGCGGCGGCCCGCGGGAAGCGGCTGGCCCCGCAGTCGTCCTGGCTGCGGCCGGGCATGCGCTGGCTGCTGTTCGGGACCGGCGCGGACGCGGCCGACGTGGCCGTCACCGCGGACTGGGTGGCGGCCTGCAACCCGGCGAACATGGCCGCCTACCGCGAGGCGCTGGCCGAGCACGAGCGGATCGGCGCGCTGGCCGCCCTGCGGTCCATCCCGACCGTGGTGCTCTCCGGGCTGGCCGACCGGCTCACCCCGCACACCCACTCGCGGCGCATCGCCGAGGCGCTGCCCGACGCGAAGCTGCTGATCTACGCGGGGGCGGGCCACATGCTCCCGCTGGAGCGGTCGGTGGAGGTCACGGACCGCATCGCCGAGCTCGTCACCCGAGCCGCCCGCTGACGCGCGGGGACCCGGGGGATCGCGATTTCAATGGAAATCGGACGTCCGATTTCCATTGAAATCGCGGGGTCGTCCACAGGTGTCGGTGTGTCGGTGTCCCGACACGCCGACGCCGTGGGCGTGCGGATCTGGCATGCACGAGGTCGGCCACGCGCAGTCCGGGCGGGCGCTGAGGTTCCGCTACCGGCACCGCCGCGCAGGACGAGGTTGGAAAGACCTCGTTGAAACTGCGGTCTCCGGAGCTCAGGGGTTCTGCAGCGGGAAGCCCGCGAGGCCCTTCCAGGCCAGGGTGGACATCAGACCGACGGCCTCCTCGCGGGAGATCGTCTCCCGCGCGTCCAGCCAGTAGCGCGCGGTCACCTGGCTCAGGCCGACCAGGCCCACCGCCAGCAGGCGGGCGCGCTCGGCGTCCAGCCCGGCATCCGCCGTCACCGCTTCGGTGATCGCGTCGATGCACCCGTTCAGCGCGTCCTCCACGGCCTTCTCCACGACCGGCTCGCCGCGCAGGTCGGACTCGAACACCAGCCGGAACGCCTGGCCCTCGCCAGCCACGAACTCGTAGAGCGCGCCGATCGCCGCCCGCACCCGCAGCTTGTTGTCCGAGGTGGACTCGATGGCCTCGCGGACGCGGCGCACCAGCTCGTTGCCGTGCGTCTCCAGCAGCGCCAGGTAGAGCTCCAGCTTGCCGGGGAAGTGCTGGTAGAGGACGGGCTTGCTGACCCCCGCGCGCTCCGCGATGTCGTCCATCGCCGCCGCGTGGTAGCCGTTGTGCACGAACACGTGCTGGGCAGCTTCGAGCAGCTGCGCTCGGCGTGCGTCGCGGGGCAACCGGACACCTCGGCTCGGCTGCGCGGTCTCGGTCATCCTCGCCTCCACCCGATTCCTTCCAAACGCGCCCGGCGGCCTCTCGGCCACCGGTGGGGACTGACTCTACTCGCCGGTAGTGGTAGGTAGCGAAATCCGGTGGTGGCCGGGCCATCATGCTGTAGCTGTGACCACGACTACATCCACCGCTGCGCGCCCCGGACGAGGGCGGTTGGGCCAGCGGGAGCTGACGCGGGTACCGCTGGCGGTCGACGGCGTTCCACCGGTCGACCTCACCGCCAAGCCACCACCCGGTCAGCACCTCCAGCTCGCCACCAGCTGGGGGCCGCTCCGCCTGCACGTGCGGGAGACACCCGGCCCGGCGGCGGACGCCGGGACCGCGGTCCACCTGCACGGGCTGGCCGGGTCCTCGACGAACTGGACGGACCTCGCCGCGCTGCTGTCGGTCCGGCTGCGCAGCATCGCCGTCGACCTGCCCGGCTTCGGCCGCACCGAACCGCCGCCCGGCTTCCCGTGCACCCGCGAGGCCAACGCCGAAGCGGTGGTCGCGCTGCTGGCGCAGCTGCCGGGACCGGTGCACCTGTCCGGCAACTCCTTCGGCGCGGCGGTGGCGGTCGAGGTGGCCGCGCAGCGCCCCGACCTGGTCGCCACGCTGACGCTGATCTCCCCGGCCATGCCCGACCTGCGGCTGGACCCGCGGCGGCTGTCCGACCCGCGGATCGCGCTGGCCATGGTGCCGGTGCTCGGGGCGCGGACGCGGCGGCAGCTGGCCACCGTGACCGCGGCGGAGCGGGCCGCGCAGCTGATGCGGCTGTGCTTCGCCGACCCGGGCGTGGTGCCGCCGCACCGCTTCGCCGAGGCGGTCGCGGAGTTCGAGGAGCGCGAACGGCTGCCCTGGGCGGGGCCCGCGCTCGGACGGACCACTGTGGAGCTGGTGCGGTCGTGGCTGGTGCCGCCCGCGCGGTCGCTGTGGCGGCGGCTGCCGGAGATCAGCGCGCCGACGCTCGTGGTGTGGGGCGCCGAGGACCGGGTGGTCTCGGTGCGCAAAGCACCGCGCACCGCGCTGCTGGTACCGCGCGGAAAGCTGCTCGTATTGCCACGAACGGGGCATGTCGCGCAGATGGAGCGGCCACGGATAGTCGCGCGGGCGCTGCTCGGCCTGGTGGATTCCGCAGCCCGGTGTTGATCTGCTGCGCCGGTCCGGTGCCGCTCCGCCGGGGCGGTCACCCGGAGTTGCCGGTGTGACCTGGGGTGCCGGATTGGCTGTGGCACGCTAGTGTGCGTGACCCGCCCGCCGCAGCGACCTCGTAACACCGCGAACGACCGCCGACCGGCAGGTCGTACGAAGGCGCGCGCAGGTGCTGGGGAGCCGCTCGCGGCGTCCTGGAACCCCACCGTCGAGCCCGAGGTCGTGGACGGGGCGGAGGACTTCGAGGACGAGCCGCGCCCGCGCCGCCACCGCGCCGGAGTGGTGTCCCGGTACGGCTGGCGGATCTACGCCGTCCCGCTGCTGGTCGTGATCAGCGCGCTCGCCGTGTTCCAGACCGTCCGCCCCACCGACGGGGGCGCCACCACCGACCAGCAGGCTGCCGGGTCGGACACCCCGGCACAACCGGTGGTCACCGAAGCCGCCCCGGGGCAGAAGTTCAGCCCGGAGCTGTTCTCGGCGGACCTGCCGCCCGAGGGCGGCGAGATCCCGGAGACCGGCGCGCGCACCTTCCGGGTGCTGCCCGGCACCTCGCCGGTGGTCGGCACCGGGCGGCTGTACCGCTACACCGTCGAGATCGAGGTCGGGGTCGAGATCGCCGACCCCAACGCCGAGTTCGGCAACCTGGTGCAGTCCACCCTGTCCGACCCGCGCAGCTGGACCAACCCGCAGGGCGCCACCAGCGCCGGGCCGATCTCGCTGCAGCGGGTGGACGCCAACGGCCCGAGCCCGGACTTCCGGGTGATCCTGGTCAGCCAGCAGACCGCGCGCGAGGCCTGCGACTACAGCAACGGCGTGCCCTACGACAGCTCCTGCCGCAAGGGCGAGATGGTCTACCTGAACGCGGCCCGGTGGGTGCGGGGCGCGGTGTCGTTCGAGGGCGACCTGGGCAGCTACCGGCGCTACGCGATCAACCACGAGGTCGGGCACGTCTTCGGCAACAAGCACGTGGGCTGCCCGACGCAGGGCGGGCTCGCGCCGGTGATGATGCAGCAGACCTTCAGCGTCTCGAACAACGAGCTGCACGAGCTGAACAAGATCGCCGATCAGGGCACCCAGATCCCGGCGGACGGCTTCGTCTGCAAGCCGAACGCGTGGCCGTTCCCGATCCCGTAGTCCGTCCCGGAGTGTGGGAGCGGGTTGGGTTGCGGAAGACCATCGGGGAGTCTTGCGTTGCAGATTCCGTGAGCACCCGGTTCGGGCGCTCGCCGGGGACGCTTGAGGTGCCGCTGTCGTGCTCGCGCGCTGGTGGTGCTGACCATTGAGGAGGAGCTGGGAATGTCCGGCGCAACGTCGCTCCCGCCGCTGGTCGAACCGGCGGACGAGCTGACCAAGGAAGAGGTCGCGCGCTACAGCCGCCACCTGATCATCCCGGACGTCGGGATGGACGGGCAGAAGCGGCTGAAGAACGCCAAGGTGCTGGTGGTCGGCGCCGGCGGCCTGGGCAGCCCGGCGCTGCTGTACCTGGCCGCGGCCGGGGTGGGCACGCTCGGCATCGTGGAGTTCGACGAGGTCGACGAGTCCAACCTGCACCGCCAGGTCATCCACGGGCAGTCCGACCTCGGGCGGCCCAAGGCCGAGTCGGCCCGCGACTCGATCGCCGAGGTCAACCCGTTCGTCAAGGTGGTCCTGCACCAGACGCACCTGAGCTCGGACAACGCGCTCGACATCTTCCGCGACTACGACCTGATCCTGGACGGCACCGACAACTTCGCCACCCGGTACCTGGTCAACGACGCGGCGGTGCTGCTCGGCAAGCCGTACGTGTGGGGCTCGATCTTCCGCTTCGAGGGCCAGGCCAGCGTGTTCTGGGACCAGTACGGCCCGAACTACCGCGACCTGTACCCGGAGCCGCCGCCGCCCGGCATGGTGCCCTCCTGCGCCGAGGGCGGCGTCCTCGGCGTGCTGTGCGCCTCCATCGGTTCGATCATGGTCAACGAGGCGATCAAGCTGATCACCGGCATCGGTGAGACGCTGCTCGGCCGCCTGATGATCTACGACGCGCTGGAGATGAGCTACCGCACCGTCAAGATCCGCAAGGACCCGAACGCCACCCCGATCACCGAGCTGATCGACTACGAGGCGTTCTGCGGCGTGGTCTCCGCCGACGCCCAGCAGGCCGCGGCGAGCAGCACGATCACGCCGGTCGAGCTCAAGGAGATGTTCGACCGGGGCGAGAAGTTCGAGCTGATCGACGTCCGGGAGCCGCACGAGTACGAGATCGTCAAGATCGAGGGCTCGAAGCTGATCCCGAAGGACCGCATCCTCTCCGGCGAGGCGCTGGCGGAGCTGCCGCAGGACCGCAAGATCGTCCTGCACTGCAAGTCCGGTGCGCGCTCGGCGGAGGCCCTGGCGGCCCTGCACAAGGCGGGCTTCGCGGACGCGGTGCACGTCGGTGGCGGCGTCCTCGGCTGGGCCAACGAGGTGGACAAGAGCCTGCCGACGTACTGATCTCGGCGGCGCAGCGGGCCGACGGGTGCTTCCGGCGCTCGTCGGCCCGCCGTCATTTGACGTGATGTGTTCCCGGGCTTCGGAGTGCCTGCTGCGGATTTGGCGATCATCGATGTAGCGTCTGGCGCGTGAGTCCTACGCCGGAGCCGCCACCGCCGCACGTGCGCGCGGCATTCGGTGCGCGCGTCGAAGACCCCGAACCGCTGGAGGGCGCGGTTGCCTGGCGGTGCGGGGACATCGTGCTGAAGCCCGCCGCGAACACCGCCGAGGCCGCTTGGGTCGCGCAGACCCTCGACCTGCTCGAACCGGACGAGGTGCGGGTGTCCCGCCCGGTCCGGTCCACCGACGGCCGCTGGGTGGTGTCCGGGTGGTCGGCCAGCCGGAACATCGCGGGCCGGGCCGAGCCGCGGCACGACGACGTGGTGGCGATGTCGCTGCGCCTGCACTCGGCCAGCCGGTTCCTGGCCCGGCCGCGGTTCCTGCAGGCGCGCCAGGACATCTACGCGCTCGCCGACCGGATGGCCTGGGGCGAGGAGGAGTACTCGCTGCCGGAGGAGAAGGGCGGGCGGCTCTACGACGTGCTCGCCGGCTCGCGGCGCGAGGTGCAGCTGACCCCGCAGGTGGTGCACGGCGACCTGTTCGGGAACGTGCTGTTCACCGACGAAGCGCCGCCCGGGATCATCGACTTCAACCCGTACTGGCGGCCTGCGGAGTGGGCGGCGGCGGTCGTGGTGATCGACGCGCTGGCCTGGGGCGGTGCGGACGCGGCGATCGTGGAGCGCTGGTCGCACCTGTCGGACTGGCCGCAGGCGCTGCTGCGCGCCCTGCTGTTCCGCCTCGCGGTGCACGCCCTGCACCCGCGCTCGTCCGCGCAGACGCTGACCGGTCTCGAGCGCGCTTCCCAGATGGTGCTCGAAGTGCTCTGACCGCCTTCACCGCTGGTGCGGTCGGGTGTGAGGATGGGACCGTGGACGAGGACCAGCCGCTGCGCGGTTTCACGGTGGGCGTGACGGCCGAGCGAAAGGCCGAGGAGATCGGGGCGCTGTTCGCGCGGCGCGGAGCCCGGGTGGTGTTCGGCGCGGCGATGCACACGGTGCCGCTGCCCGAGGACGGCGAGCTCGCCGCCGCGACCGAGGAGGTGCTGGCGGCGCCGGTCGACCACGTCGTGGCGATCACCGGGGTCGGGTTCCGCGGCTGGTTCGAGGCGGCCGAGCACGCCGGTGTCGCCGACCGCTTGCGGGAGCACCTCCGCTCGGCCGAAGTGGCGGCGCGCGGGGCGAAAGCCCGCGGTGCGGTCCGGGGTGCCGGGCTCGTGGAGTCCTTCACCTCACCGTCGGAGGAGTCCGCCGAGGTGCTGGCGCACCTGCTCGAACGGGACCTGGCGGGGAAGCGGGTCGTGCTGCAGGTGCACGGCGACCCGATGCTCTCGTTCCGCAGTGCGTTGCGCGAAGCGGGCGCCGAGGTGGTGCCGGTGACCGTCTACCGCTGGACGGACCCGGTGGACCTGGACGCGTTGGACGCCCTGATCGACGCGGTGCTGCGCGGCGAGGTGGATGCGCTGCCGTTCACCAGCGCGCCCGCGGCCACGAACTTCCTCGCCCGCGCGGACCGCACCGGGCGGGGCGACCAGCTGCGAGAAGTGCTGCGGGACAGGGTTTTCCTCGCCTGCGTCGGTCCGGTCACGGCGGCCCCGATCGCGGCAGCGGGACTGCCGTACTCGACACCGGACCGCTCGCGGACCGCGGCGTTGGTGCGTCTCGTCGCCGACGAGCTCCCCGGACGGCGCTGTTCGTCCTGAGTGGATGTCGGACCTTTCCGCCGGTCGAAAAATCGTTTGGTCGTGCGGTGGTTCGGTCATTACTGTGGTTCTCGCACCATGGAGTAGATCAGTGGTAGATCGCCTGGCTCGGGACCGGGAGGGCGCGGGTTCGATTCCCGCCTCCATGTCGAAGCGGCCGTCGTGCCGCAACCTGGGGTAGCTCAGCGGTAGAGCGTCCGGCTTTTCACCGGGAGGGCGCGGGTTCGATCCTCGCCTCCAGGTCTCACTCTTCAACCTGGGGGCGAGTCATGTCGGGGCATAGGGAGCAGAGCGGCGCGCCGCCGTACGCGGTGGCCCAGTGGGCGGCGGCCGTGGCGGCGGTGCGGTCGGCCGCGGACGCCGACGGTGCGGCGAAGGCGCTGGAGAAGGTCCGGCGCTGGGAGGACGTGCTGGCCGGGGTGGCGGACGGGCGGCTGCGGATCGGCTCCCGGACGCCGGTCGCCGACACCCCGCCGTGGGTGACGCTCGAAGTGGCCCACGGCGGCTTCGCCACCGGGCAGTACCTGGCCGAAGCGCCGCTGTCCGCCGACGAGCGGGCCCGGCTGGCCGAGCTGCCGGACGACGTGCCGGGCGAGACCGACCGGGAGCGGCTGAACCTCTGGTACCTCGCGGACGCGGGCCGGGCGGAGCTGCTCGCGGCCCTGCGCGGCGGGAACTACCGCATCGACGTGCCGGAGGAGGCGGCGCTGGCCGTCGCGGCGCTGCTGCTGGAGCGCGGCTTCACCGAGCAGGCGCTGGACCTGGTGGCCGAGGTGCGGCCGCTGATGCACCGGCTGCGCTTCACCCCGCGGTTCGAGCCCGTGCCGCGGCCGACAGGGGTGGCAGTGCGGCTGGAGCCGGTGGGCGAGGTGGCAGCCTCGCTGCGCCGGGTCCGCGTGCCGGAGCAGCTGGCCGCGATGCGCGAGACGCTGGAGGTGTGGAACCCGCTCTACGACCGGCTCGTCGCGCTGTGGTGCAGCACTGTGGACGGTGACCTGCCGCACCTGGACGAGCAGGGGGAGCTGAGCGGCGGGTGGCCGTGCCGGCGGTGGCCGGACGACTGGGCGCACGCGCGCACCCGGTGGCTCGACGACTACGCGCAGGCCTGCCGGGAACGCACCCCGTCCGGGCGGCACGCGCACCCGCGGAGCAACTTCGCCAGGCTGCGCGCCGCGCTGCTGGCCTGTCCGGTGGACAGCACCGCGCTCTCGCCGAGGGAGGTCGGCTGGATCCGCCGGGCGCTCGCCAACACCGTGTCCAGGCACGGTGCTCCGGGGGCGGAGCCGCGTGCTTCGCTCCGCGCGATGCAGGCCCGCTCGATCGCTGCTCCGACCCACGCCGCTGTCGCGGGACTGGTCGCCGCGAGGCTGGACCGCTACCCGGCCGATGGTGGTGTGCCGTCGCTGGAACCGATCACGGCTGCGGTGTCCGAAGAGGACGCTGCGACCGGGGTTCCGGTCGGCACCGCGATCCCGGAGCACCTGGCGGACAAGGTCGCCCGTGCGTGGGAAGCCCCGGTGGACGAGCTGGTGCACCGGGGTGTGATCACCTCGGGCGAGGTGCTCGCTCAGGTGTTGCCGCAGCTCACCGCCAGGTTCGCGGCGGCGGGGCTGGACGACCCGGTGCTGGCGGGGGTGTACGAGCAGACCTACACCGCGTTCCGGCGGCGCCGCAGCCTGCTGCTGCTCGACCTGGAGCAGCAGGTCCGGTTCGACGAGCTCCCGTGGGTCCGCGCGCTCGCGGTCTGCCGGTCGTCGAGCGCGGATCGCGCGGTGGCCGCGCGCCGTTCGCTGGAGCAGGCCGCGCTGCTCGCGATCACCTCGTTCCCGCACGCCCTGCTGCCCAACCCGCTGGTCCGCGAGCTCGGTGCGATGTCCTCGCTGGCCGGGACCCGGCTGCCGCTGGTGGAGGAGGTGGCGGCGGACATCTTCACGGGCACCTTCACCGCGAAGTGGCGGGAAGCCGCGGCGGTGGCCAGCCGGGAGCTGGCGGGCACGGTCTACGCGGCTTACTACGACCTGCCACCGGAGTCGGGGTGGACCGAGGAGCGGCGCTCCAGGTTCAAGTGGGGGCGGAGGACCGCCGACGACTTCGCCGAGCGGTGCGGCCAGCGGTCCGCGGAGGCGGGCAGCGGCGGGAACTTCGTGGCGCGCAACGGTGCGGTGCTGGAGCAGTCCCAGATCCTGACCACGCACAACCTCGCCGTCCTGGTGCACGAGCTGGGGCTGGCGGACCAGGTGCGCGAGCACGCGCCGGACCTGGTCCGGCGGACGTTCGACTGGATCGTCGGACGCCTCGGCCAGCGACCGGACTTCGGGTACCACGCCGCGCTGATCCAGGTGAAGAACGCCGCCTACGCCTGGCGCCAGGCGGTCTTCCTGCTGAGCTTCTGCACCCCGGAGGAGCAGCAGGCGCAGGTGCGCGGGCTGGCGGAGGCGGTGCGCGGGGCCGGTTTGACCCGCTTCGAGCCCGCAGTCGAGGGCTTGGCGCACGTGCTCGGCGGTGGGAGGTTCGACGCGTCCGGCACGGCACCGGGCGGTGGTCGGCGCTTCCTCGGCTGGGCCAGGGGCAAGCACTGGTACTTCGAGGACTAGGCCGCCGGATCCGCTGCCAGCGGGTCCGGCGCCACGTCGGCTGCCGGGAGAGCTACTCCCCGGCGCCCCAGCGGTAGCGGCGCATGTTGATGCGGGCTCCGTCGGCGAGCACGCCTTCGGCGCGCAGCAGTTCCAGCTGGCGGTGCCGGAGGTGGTCGGCGACCGTGCCGTTGGAGCGCAGGACCCGGTGCCACGGCAGATCAGCGCTGTCCTCGGCCATGATGCGCCCCACGATGCGCGCCGAGCGCAGGCCCGCGATCTCGGCCACGTCCCCGTAGGAGAGCACCGATCCGGGCGGGATCGACGCCACGATCGCCCGCACCTGCTCCACGGTCTCGTCGTCCACGCACCGAAGCTACCGCACCCGGACGAAGGCCTCGGCTCCCAGCGACCCTGGCGGGGTGCACGGGGCGAACGGTCCCACCGAGCCGGGAGTTCAGCTGCTCTTGACGGGCAGCGCGGGACCGGAAGATCGCGGGGCGAGCGGTCCGTCCTGCGCGCTGGAAGGACTGTTCGCCCCGCGACGTGCTCAGCCCTGGAACCCGGCGACGATCTTGGTGAACTCCCACGGCTGCTGGTCGATGCCGCTGCAGGAGTCACCGCCGCCGCCACCCTCGCACGGGCGGTCCCGGTTGAGCGACCAGAAGGTGAACCGGCCGAGGCTCTTCTCCTTGGCGTAGTCGGCCATCTTCTGGAAGTCGGCCGGGGTGACGACCTCACCGGTGTCGGTGTTGCCGTTCATCGAGGAGATCCCGGCGTGCGCGTAGGCCTCCTCGTCGGTGTAGCCGAAGGCGCTCTTGAGCTTCTCCTTCAGCGCTTCGGTGGAGGTGATGGTGTCGGCCGCCATGTCCTGCCCGCCGAAGTTGAACGGCATCTGCGTCCACACGTCGACGTTCGCGCCGATCTCCGCGGCCTTGTCGATCAGCCGCTGGCCGTGCTCGTTCGGGCCGCTGATCAGGGTCGGGAAGGTGACCACGGTCTGCAGGCCGGGGTTGGCCTCCTTGACGATCTTCAGCGCCTCCAGGACCCGGTCCTGGACCGCGGGTGTCTCGAACTCGGTGGCCTCGATGTCGATGTCGATGGCCTTCAGCCCGTAGGCGTCGATCAGCTTCTGGTAGGCGGCGGCCAGCGACTGCGCGTCCTGGCAGGCCTCGCCGAGCTTGTTGCCCGCCCAGCCGCCGATGGACGGGACGACGTCACCGCCGTTGGCGCGGACGTCCTCGATCACCGCCTTGTCCGGCCCGTCCAGCGGGCGGGTGCCGTCCCAGGCGGGGTTGCAGGTGCCGTCGGAGAGGATGAACGCCAGCGTGAAGTCCTTGATGCCGGTGGCGCTCATCACCTCGCCCACCGCGGGCGGGTTGCCCCAGCCGTTGTAGAGGTAGGGCGAAGCGGCGACCGGAGCGGCGGCGTCAGCCGGGGCGTCGGCCGCTTCGGCGCTGAGCGCGGGGACGGCGCCGAGGGCCAGCGCTGCCGTCGCCGCGGCACAGGTAAGCAGGCTCTTGCGGACCTTGCTCACGGTTTCCTCCTTCGGGGTCCGTGCGTCTCGGGGGAGTGATTTCGCAGGTCACGGGCGGGGGAGCCCGTGGTGATCCGGAACCTTGCCAGAGAAAAAAATTGGTTTGTACCACCAAAAGGCGGTCTTGAATTCACATTGAGTTGGCGCTAATCGCGCGTGACGATTCGGTGGAAACAGGTGGTGGAAGGCCTTCCCGGGAACACACGCGGGGCGGGTGCCCGGCGGTTCAGGGCCGTCCCGGAATCGGGGACGACAAGGCCCTCACCTGCGGGGAGATCATGTCGGCCGCACCGCGAGCCCTTCGCGACCTTGTCGTTGACGCGTGGTTCCATCGATGGGTGCCTTCCCCGACCGCGCCCGTGCTCGTGCGCCGCGCCGAACCCGCGCGGCGGCGCACCACGTGGGACGAGGCCGGGCAGCGGGCGCTGGCGCACACCTTCGGCTTCTTGCGCGTGCTGGGCGGCCCCGGGACCGGCAAGAGCACCCTCATCGCCGAGCTGGCCGCCGACCGGATCCGCAACCGCGGGGTGTCGCCGGAGAACGTCCTGGTGCTCACCGCGAGCCGCCGCGCGGCGGCCTGGATGCGCACCGAGATCACCCGGCTGCTCACCGGCTCGACGTCCGACCTGCGCACCGCGCCCGAACCGCTGGTGCGGACCGTGCACTCCTACGCCTTCGCGGTGCTGCGGCTGCAGGCGGTGCGCGACGAGCTGCCGCCGCCGCAGCTGCTGAACGGCCCCGACCAGGACGCGCTGGTGCGCGACCTGCTGGCCGGTGACGTGGAGGTCGGGGCCGGTTACTGGCCGGAGCCGCTGCGCCCCGCGCTGACCGTCCCGGGCTTCGCCGAGGAGCTGCGGGACCTGCTGCTGCGCGCCGCGGAGCGCGGTGTCGGCCCGGAGCGGCTGGCGGCGCTCGGCCGCCAGCACGGCCGTCCCGAGTGGGTGGCCGCCGCCAAGTTCGCGCGGCAGTACGAGCAGGTCACGCTGCTGCGCGGTGCCGGTGGTTCGCAGGCTCCCGCGCTGGACGCCGCCGAGCTCGTCGGCTCGGCGCTGCTGGCCTTCGACACCGACCCGGGGCTGCTCGCCGCCGAGCAGGACCGGGTGCGCTACGTGTTCGTCGACGACGCGCAGCACCTCGACCCGCAGCAGTACTGGTTGATCAGGCGGCTCGGCGACACCGCCACCGAGTTCGTGCTGGCCGGTGATCCGGACCAGGCGGTGTACTCGTTCCGCGGCGCCGACCCGCGCTGCTTGCAGGACTCCGATCCGGACGGCGACAGCACCGAGGTGCTGACCGTCGACCACCGGATGTCCAAAGCGGTGCGCGAGGCGGTGCAGCGGCTGGCGAAGTACCTGCCCGGGGCGGGGCCGCAGCGCAAGCTGGTCGAGCCCGAAGCCGACCGCGAGGGATCGGTGCAGGTGCGGTTGCTGGCCACCGAGGCGCAGGAGGCGGCGTGGGTCGCCGACCAGCTGCGCCGGGCGCACCTGCTCGACGAGATCCCGTGGTCGGAGATGGCGGTCGTGGTGCGCTCGACCGGCCTTTCGCTGCCGGTGCTGCGCCGCGCCCTGCTCGCCGCCGGGGTGCCGATCGCGCTCCCGGTCGACGACATCCCGCTCGCGCAGCGGAACGCGGTCCGTCCACTGTTGACACTCCTGCGCTGCGCCGCGCGCCCGCAGGCGCTCGACCCGGACGCCGCCGCCGAGCTGCTGGCCTCGCCGCTCGGCGGCGCGGACCCGCTGGCGCTGCGGCGGCTGCGCCGCGGACTCCGCCGCCTGGAGCTCGCCGCGGGCGGCGGCCGCGGCAGCGGTGAGCTGCTGGTCGAGGTGCTGCAGGACGACGACCGCCTGGCCGCGCTGGAGGACTCCGCCGCCGAACCCGCCCGCCGCGTGGCGGGATTGCTGCGCAAGGCCGCCGACTCGGTCGCCGCCGGGCACAGCGTGGAGGAAACCCTGTGGCGGGTCTGGAAGGCCAGCGGTCTGGAGAAGCGCTGGGTGGCGCAGACCGAACGCCACGGCGTCGTCGGCGCGCAGGCCGACCGCGACCTGGACGCCATCGTGTCGCTGTTCGACGCCGCCGCCCAGTACGTCGACCGGCTGCCCGGCGCCGATGCCGCCGGTTTCGCCGACTACCTGACCAGCCAGCAGATCGCGGGCAGCTCGCTCGCGCCGACCGCGCCCCGCGACAACGCGGTCCAGGTGCTCACCGCGCACGCCGCGAGCGGGCAGGAGTGGGAGGTCGTGGCGATCCCCGGCGTCCAGGAGGGCATCTGGCCGGACCTCCGGTTGCGCGGGTCGCTGCTCGGCGTCGAGCGGCTGGTGGACGTGCTGTCCGGGATGGACTCCGAGCGGGTCTCGGCGACCGCCCCGCTGCTGGCCGAAGAACGTCGGCTGCTGCGCGTCGCGGCCAGCCGGGCGCGGCGGAACCTGCTGGTCAGCGCGGTGCGCGGGGAGGACGACCAGCCGTCGCGGTTCCTGGACGAGCTGGAGGGCGTGGACAGCGACGCCGACGTGGTGGAGCGGCCGATCGCGCGGCCGGAGCGCGGACTGGCGCTGGCCGACCTGGTCGGCGAGCTGCGCCGGGTGGTGTGCGACGCGGAGGCGGTGCCGAAGCGGCGCGAGCGCGCTGCGAAGCAGCTGGCGCGGCTGGCCGCGGCGGGCGTTCCGGGCGCCAGCCCGGACAGCTGGTACGGGCTGCCGGAGAGCTCCACGGATCGGCCGCTGGTGACCGGTGACGAGCCGGTGCGCGTCTCGCCATCCACTGTGGACATCCTGACCAAGTGCCCGCTGCGCTGGCTGGCGGAGCGGCACGGCGGACAGGACACCGCAGAACTCGCCTCGATCACCGGAACCCTGGTGCACGCGCTCGTCCAGGCCGCCGCCGAAGGCGCGAACACCGCGCAGCTGCACAAGGCGCTCGACGACGCTTGGGAATCGGTGGACGCCGGTGCGCCGTGGTTCTCCCGCAAGGAGCGCAAGCGCGTGGAGAGCATGCTCGACGCCTTCGTGAACTGGCTGGTGCAGTCGCGGGCCGAGCTGACCCAGGTCGGCGTGGAGAAGGACCTCGACGTCACGGTGCCCGCGCGCGAGGGCGGCCCGTGGCTGCGGCTGCGCGGACGGGTCGACCGCCTGGAGGTCGACGCCGAGGGCCGACCCGTCGTGGTCGACGTCAAGACCGGGAAGAACCCGGTCAGCAAGGGCGACGCCGAGGAGCACCCGCAGCTCGCGGTCTACCAGCTCGCCGCCGCGCTGGGCGCGTTCGGCGAGCACGACGGTCCGGGCGGGGCCCGGCTGCTCTACGTGGCGAAGTCCGACCGCAAGGGCGCGGCCACCGAGCGCGCCCAGCAGGCGCTGGACGAGGAGCGGATCAAGGTGTGGCTCGACGTGGTGCACAAGGCCGCCGCCGACAGCCTCGGCCCGGCCTACGTGGCCACGGAGAACTCCGACTGCGCCCGCTGCCCGGCGCGCACCAGCTGCCCGGTCCACCCCGCCGGAAGACAGGTCCCCCGGTGACCGAGCAGCAGTCGGGTCGTCCGGTGAGCCCGCTGAGCTGCGCCCACGCCGTCCGACGTCGCGACGGCGGACGGAGCGCATCTCGGGCGGGGAAATCCGCAGTTTCAACTGAAACTGCGATCCGCCGTGGGGGAAGAGCGCGGTTTCAGCTGAAACTGCGGTCGGACTGGCCCAGGTCGACCTGCGGTGGCTCGGGTGGCGAGAGTGCGGTGGGAACTCCACGCCGTCCACGGCCTCTGGTGTGTCGTGCGCTGGAATGCCGGGGGATCGCGAGTTCCATTGAAATCTGCGGTTCGATTTCAACGGAACTCGCGCGGGGGACGGCGCGACGGCGGAAGGAGGGGTGCTGGTGAGCGAGCCGACCGTCAGCCCACATCGGATCGCCCAGGCGCTGGGGCTGCACCCGCCGACGCCGGAGCAGGCCGCGGTCATCGCCGCGCCCGCCGAACCGGCGCTGGTCGTCGCGGGCGCCGGGGCGGGCAAGACCGAGACGATGGCCGCCCGGGTCGTCTGGCTGGTGGCCAACCAGCTGGTCACCCCGGAGCGCATCCTCGGCCTGACCTTCACCCGCAAGGCCGCGCGGCAGCTCGCCGACCGGGTGCGCGCGCGGCTGCGGCGGCTCGCCGGATCGGGCCTGCTCGACGAGGTCGACCCGAGCGGACAGCTGCGCTCCACGGTGCTCACCGAGGAGCCGACGGTGCTCACCTACCACGCCTACGCCGGGCGGATCGTCGGCGAGCACGGGCTGCGCGTGCCGGTCGAACCGGGCGCGCGACTGCTGTCCGAGACGGCGTCGTGGCAGCTCGCGCACCGCGTCGTCGCGACCTGGACCGAAGACCTGGACACCGACAAGGTGCCCGCCACGGTGACCGGGTACGTGCTGTCGCTGGCCGGGGAGCTCGCCGAGCACCTGGTGCGCCCGGACGACCTGCGCGAGCACGCCGAGAAGCTCTGCCAGGTCATCGAGAACGCGCCGCGCGCCAAGGGGCAGCGCGCGAACCTGCCGCAGGACCTGGTGAAGGTCGTCGCCGCGCAGCAGCTGCGGGTCGCGCTGCTGCCGCTGGTCGAGGAGTACGCGCAGAGCAAGCGGCGGGAAGGCGCGATGGACTTCGCCGACCAGATGTCGCTCGCCGCGCTGCTGGCCGCCGAGCACCCCGAGGTGGTCGAGGGCGAACGGGCCCGCTACGGCGCGGTGCTGCTGGACGAGTACCAGGACACCGGGCACGCGCAGCGGGTGCTGCTGCGGTCGCTGTTCGGGCAGGGCGACCCGCTGCCGGTCACGTCGGTGGGCGACCCGGCGCAGGCGATCTACGGCTGGCGCGGCGCGAGCGCGGCGAACCTGCCCCGCTTCACCACCGACTTCCCCCGCGTCGAGAACGGTCGGAAGGTCCCGGCGCGCCGCTACGGGCTGCTGACCAGCTTCCGGAACCCGGAGGAGATCCTGCGGGTCGCCAACGCGGTGTCCGAACCGCTGCGCCGCACCGGGCTCGAGGTGGACGAGCTGCGCGCCAGGGACGGCGCGGAACCCGGTGACATCCGCCTGGCCCTGGCCGGGGACGTGCGCGAGGAGCTCGACTGGGTCGCCGACCAGATCGCCGCGCGCTGGCACGCCGCGGCGGACCTGGGCGACGCGCCGCCGACCACCGCGGTGCTGGTGCGGCGCCGCGCGGACATGGCCGACATCGCAGCGGTGCTGCGCGAACGCGGGCTGCCCGTGGAGGTCGTCGGCCTCGGCGGGCTGCTCGACGAGGCCGAGGTGCGCGACCTGGTCAGCGCCCTGCGCGTGCTGGTCGACCCGCTCGCCGGAACGGCCGCGATGCGGCTGCTCACCGGCTCGCGCTGGCGCATCGGCGCCGCCGACATCGCCGCGCTGTGGGACCGGGCGCGCGAACTCGGCGCGCAGGCCTTCCAGGAACCGGAGTCCGACGATCCGTCCGCAGTCGTCACCGCGGCGCTGCCGGGGGAGAACGCCGAGCAGGCCGGGCTGGTCGACGCCCTCGACGACCCCGGCGACCCAGCGCGCTACTCCGCGGCGGGCTACCAGCGGATCCGCAAGCTCGGCACCGAGCTGGCCAACCTGCGCCGCCGCCTCGACCAGCCGCTGCCGGAGCTGGTCGCCGACGTCGAGCGGACCCTGCTGCTGGACATCGAGAGCATCGCGCGGGCGGTGGGCCCGGGCCGGATCCACCTGGACGCCTTCGCCGACGTGGTGACGAGCTTCGCCCTGACCAGCCCCTCGGCCACCCTGCCGTCGCTGCTGGACTACCTGTCCGCCGCCGAGCGCGCCGAGGACGGGCTGGAGCCGGGTGAGGTCGAGGTCGCCGAGGACCGCGTGCAGGTGCTGACCGTGCACGCGGCGAAGGGCCTGGAGTGGCAGGTGGTGGCCGTTCCGCACCTGGTGAACGAGGTCTTCCCGGGGAAGCGCAAGTCGTCGTCCTGGCTGCGCTCGGTCACCGAGCTGCCCGCCGAGCTGCGCGGCGACGCCGAGGACCTGCCGCAGCTCGACCTCGGCCGGTTGTCCGGGATGGACCGCAAGGAGATCACCGAAGCGCTGGGCGTCCACGACGAGGAGTTCGAGGAGCGGCGCATCGCCGAGGAACGCCGACTGCTCTACGTCGCGGTCACGCGCTCGGAGCGGACGCTGCTGCTCTCCGGGCACTGGTGGGGCGAGAACGGCGACCGGCCGAAGGGGCCGTCGGTGTTCCTCCAGGAGCTGGCGGCGGTGCTGAACGACTCCGGGGTCGGCGTGCTCGACCGCGTGGCGCCGGAACCGGCCGAGGACGACTCGAACCCGCTGGCCGAGGCGGTGCGCAGCGCGGAGTGGCCGGTCGACCCGCTGGGGCCGCGCCGCGCAGCGGTCGCCGAGGGCGCGGAGCTGGTCCGCGCCGCGATGTCCGATGTGGACTCGATCGAGCCGGACGAGGAGGACGAGGACGGCTGGGCCCGCGACGTCGACGTGCTGCTCGCCGAGCGCGCCGCCGCAGCGCAGCGCCGTGAGCAGGTCCGGCTGCCGGAGCACCTGTCGGTGAGCCAGCTCGTCGAACTGGCCGGGGACACCGACGGTCTGGCCCGGCGGCTCCGCCGTCCGCTGCCGTTCCCGCCGAACCCGATGACCCGGCGCGGCACCGCCTTCCACGCCTGGCTGGAGCACCGGTTCACCTCGTCGGCGCTGCTGGACTACGACGAACTCCCCGGCGCGGCCGACGATTCCGCGCCGATGCAGGAGGACCTCGCCGAGCTGCAGCAGGCCTTCCTCGCCGGGGCCTGGGCCGAACGCACCCCGCACCGCGTCGAGGTGCCGTTCGAGACCCAGGTCGAGGGGATCGTCCTGCGCGGCCGGATGGACGCGGTGTTCCGCGATCCCGACGGCGGCTGGACCGTGGTGGACTGGAAGACCGGCGCCGTGCCCGGAGGCGACCAGGTGCCCGCGCTGTCGGTGCAGCTGGCGGCCTACCGGCTGGCGTGGGCGGAGCTGTCCCGCACCCCGCTGGAGAAGGTCCGCGCGGCCTTCCACTACGTCCGCCACGACCACACCCTGCGCCCGGCCGACCTCCTCGACGCCGACGGGATCCGCAACCTCATCACCGCGATCCCCAGAGCGGACTGAGGTTCCGGACGCCGTAACACGTTCGGGTGGCGGAGCTTGAGATGGCGCGGCGCGGCGGAACAGTATGCCCGCGATGAACACGCACTGGAAGCTCAGCGCCCCACCGGAATCCGAAGTGCACGTGGACGCCGACGTGCTCGCGATGCGCGCCCCGCTGGTGCGGGTGCACCGCGACGAAGCCGGTACCTGGTCCTTCGACGGCCCCGGCGAAACCCCGCGCCCGTCGAAGAAGACCCTGCTCAGCGCCGTCGTCGGCGCCTGGCCGCACGTCGCCGCGCTGTCCGACCTGGACACCGGTGCCGCCGCCGTGTGGTCGTGGAAGCAGCACGGCTGGGCCAGCGAGTTCGAGTGCCAGTGCGGCTCCTGCGAGCAGCCGGTGGCCTCGGACATCGACCGCCGCAGCTGGCCCGAGGAGCTGCAGCCGCACACCATCATCAGCGTCGAGCAGACCGCGCTGTCCGGCCAGACCGCGCTGGTCGACATCATCTCCACGCCCGGCGGGATCGCCCTCCTCGGACCGGGCGACCACCGCCGCACCGCGGACCTGATGACCCCGGTCGCCCTGGCCAACGTGATCCGCCGCTGGCCGCACACCATGCAAGCCCTCCGGATGCTCAAGGAGGGCCACGGCATGCGCTGGAACCCGGAGGGCCTCAACTGGCACGAGTACGTGCTGGCCTGATTTCGCGGGACCTACCGGGAGGTCCGGGATCGCCGCTGGGGGATCGGTGGTGATACCGGGGTGGGTTGGTGGGGAGAGGTGCCGTTGGGTGCGGGGTTGCCTTTGGGGGCAAAGCGGTGGGTGGTCGGCTTGGGGTGATGCAATTTCAATCGAAATTGCGTCGTTCTCGACGGAGCCTCCAGCGGCGACGTGGCAATTTCAATCGAGATTGCAGTCGTCACCACCCCTCGGACGGCCGTGGTATCGCGGGGTACGGCACCACTTCTCGGCCGTCGATGGGGTTGCGGAGGTTCGGCACCGCAGGGGTGCTGTGGCGGTCTTCCCGGGTCGCCTCAGGCGTTCTCGGTGAGCTGGGGGAGTTCCAGGAGGCGGGAGTAGAGGACTTCCAGGAGCCAGCGGCCGAAGAGGGACGAGCCGAACTCCGCCGTGCGGTCCTCGGGCGCGATCACCAGCTCCGCCGGGCCCTCGGCCGGTGCGCTGACCGCGCCCACCCCGTAGTAGTCGAGTTCGAGCATGCGCAGCGGGCGGTACGGCTGGTTCGCCGGGATGACCACCGCGCACGGCGCCAGCGTCAGCAGCGTTCCGCAGGCGCGCAGGGCGAAGCGCGGGTGGGCCACCGGGACCAGGGCGCCGAGCAGGTCCACCGCGGGCACCGGCACGTGGTCGTGCGCGGTGGGCTCGGACCAGGAGCGGAACCAGGCGGGGTTGAGCTCGGGCGCCCAACCGTGGTGGCTGCGCCACTGGTGGACGTCCTGGCGGATGCGCACCACCGCGGCGAACTTCGCGCCGAGGACCTCCACGTCCGGGATCAGCTGGCCGTTCCACCCCAGGGCGCGGGCCGCGTGCTGAAGCTGCTGCACTTCTGCATGGTAGAACGCCGACCCCCCGTTCCGGGGACAGGTCTCTTCCGTCCTGCAGGAGAAGTCGTCGACCGGCCCCGGGGTGCCGGGCCACCTCGCGACCGCGCGCGGGGTTACTGTTCTGCGCCGTGAGTGGTCGCGAAGTCGGGGAGCACGGTTCATGATGCGGCACGGTCCCAAGTCGCTGGCGCGCCCCTTGATCGGCGGGCGCGCCGACAAGGAGGAGCTGACCAACCGGCCGGACCACGCCCTGGTCGGCGTGATCCGGATGCCCGGCACCACGATCAGCCCGGTCCGGTCGATCATCCGCCGCATCATCGGCGCCACCCTCGCGCTCGCGGCCACGGTGCTGCTGGTCTACATCGGCCGCGACGGCTACCGGGACAGCGCGGGCGGCGAGCTCAGCCTGCTCGACGTCGTCTACTACGCGACGGTCTCGCTGTCCACCACCGGCTACGGCGACATCACCCCGGTCAGCGACCTCGCGCGGCTGGTGAACGTGCTGGTCATCACCCCGCTGCGGGTGCTGTTCCTGATCGTGCTGGTCGGTACCACACTGGAAGTGCTCACCGAGCGCTCGCGACAGGCGTTCAAGATCCAACGCTGGAGGTCCAAGGTGCGCGACCACGTGGTCGTCATCGGATACGGAACCAAGGGCCGGTCGGCGGTCACCGCACTGCTCGGCGAAGGCGCCGAGCCCGGCCGCATCGTGGTGGTCGACACCAACCACACCGCGCTGGAAGCGGCCTCCGCGCAAGGGCTGGTCACGGTCAACGGTTCCGGCACCCGCTCCGACGTGCTGCGGGTGGCGGGCGTGACGCGGGCGCGGGCCATCGTGGTCGCCCCGGCCCGCGACGACACCGCGGTGCTGGTCACCCTGACCGCGCGGGAGCTGGCGCCCAAGGCGCAGATCGTCGCGGCGGTGCGGGAGGCCGAGAACGTCCACCTGCTGCGGCAGTCCGGGGCGGATTCCGTGGTGGTGTCCAGCGAAACAGCCGGGCGGCTGCTCGGCATGGCGACCTCCACGCCGTCCGTGGTGGAGATGTTCGAGGACCTGCTCACCCCGGACGCCGGGCTGGCGATCGCCGAGCGCGAGGTCGAGGAGCAGGAGGTCGGCGGCTCGCCGCGGCACCTGTCCGACATCGTGCTCGGCGTGGTCCGCGAGGGGCACCTGTACCGGGTGGACGCGCCGGAAGCGGACGCGATCGAGTCCGGCGACCGGCTGCTGTACGTGAAGAAGGTGACCCCCGCCGAACCGTGATTCCGCGTGACGGACGGTGATCCCGCGACGGCCCGCGGTCACCCGCCGGAACCCTGGCAATATCGGTGGCGTGGGTAGGCAACGTGGTTCGGCGTCGGTCGCGCCGATCCTGCTTGTCCTGAGCCTTCTCGGCGTCGTCCTGGTCGGGGCGGCGGTGTGGCCGCTGGTGGCGGCAGCCGATCGGGAGCGCGCGGAGCTGCGCCCGGCGACGGCGACCGTCGTCGAGTCGCGCCCGTGCGGCACCCGGGGCGCGGGCGACCTGGTCGAGGTCGAGATCGCCGGTGAGCTCCGCCGCGCGCCGTTCGACGGGTGCGGGCACAGCCGCGGCCAGCAGCTGCCGGTGCTGGTCCCGGCCGACCCGGCCGGGCAGCTCGTGGTGCGCCCGGCCACCGCGAACTACTCGCAGCTCGACGACCTGGCCGAGCGGGCCAACTGGATCCTGCTCACCCTCGCCGGCGTCGCGGGCGGCGGCTACGCCCTGATGCTCGGCCGCCGCTGAGTCAGCTGACGTCGGAGGGGTTCGCCAGCCAGGTGTTGCACTGGGTGATCTCGTTCTTGTAGAAGCCCTGGTCCACCCAGGCGTTGTTGTTCCTGGTGGTGCCGTGGTCGCGGACGTCGGAGTGCTCGTCGCCGCGACCGCGGGAGTCGTACAGCGCCGGGAAGATGTAGTCGTTGCTGACCCCGCCGTTCTGCAGCGCGGCCAGCGTCATCCCGCCGAAGCAGGTCGCCTGCAGCTCCGAGCGCCGGGTCAGCTCCAGGCCCGCCGGGGTGTCCCGGCCGCCCGCGTCGTAGGCGGCGTCGCCGAAGGCGGTGCTGATCCCGGACATGCCCTGCACCGCGTGGCCGAACTCGTGCGCGAACTGGCCGAGGTACGCGCCCGGCTCGACGAGCTGCTCCTTCTCGGCGTAGTACCGCGCGGTCATGTAGATGGTGTGCGTCCCGGGGCAGTACATCGCGGTCTGGTTCCACTTCCGCGTGCCGCAGGGGGTTTCGAAGTCGCTGCCGCTGGTGACCACGTTCGGCGTGCGCACCGGCAGGTCCGCCTCCTCCAGCAGCGGGGTCCACGCCTGCATCAGGCAGGGCAGCGCGGCCTGGTAGAAGCGGTCCTGCGAGGCGACGTCGGTGCGGAAGGCGGGCAGGTCGCACGGCGTGTTCACGGCGCCGTTGTTCGGGATGTTGATCGGGTGGTCGCCCAGCCTCGCCACCGGCCGGACCTGGTCCTCGGCCTCGTAGCTGCTGGTCTCCGAGGACGTGGTCGTCGAGGAGCTGCTGCTGGTCTCCGAGCTCGTGCTGGAGGTGCTGGAGCTGGTCGTGGTGGTCTCGCTGCTGGTGGGGCTGCTGTCGTAGTCCGAGGCCCGGTCGGAGGTGATCGCGGCGGCGACCGCGCCGATCATGGTGATGCCGAACAGCGTCACGCCGACCAGCACGAGCGCGACGACGACCCCGGCGTTGCCCTTCCGCTTCGGCGGCCGCATCGGCGGCGGTGGCGGACCGCCCGGAGCGGCGCCCTGCGGCGGCATCGGGCGAGCGGCCGGTGGCGGCGCGACCGGCCGGACCCCGGGCGGGGGTAACGGCGGGCGCTGCGGGCCGGGCGGGCGCTGCGGTTGCGGACGGGCCCCGCGAGGTTGCTGCGGCCACGGCTGCTGCGGGGGTTGCGGTCCGTGCGGCGGTCGAGGCGGCTGGGTCATGCGGTCTTCCTCGCGGTGTGTCGAATGTGGACGATCGAGCGGAGTTCAGCGGTCCGCCACCGGGCCGTCAGCTCCCCAACTTCCTCGAATCGATCTCGCCGGTTGCGGACCAGAGAATAACTTCGGGCCGCTATCGTTCGGGCCGTGTTGACCGAACGGGGACTGCTGATCGCGCTGGCCGGGCTGCTGCTGGGCGCGCCGACCGCGGCCGCTGCGCAGGAGGAACCGGTCGACGCGCTGCCCGGCGCGGTGTCCAGCGAGGTGCACCTCAAGCTGGAGCGCGACGGTCTGGTGTCGGTCACCGAGCAGATCGCCGTTCCCCAAGGCCGACCCGTGACGCGCACCATGCCGCTGCGCCAGTCGAGCGGCCCGGGCGAGGACCGGGTGTTCACGGTCGCCGACGCCTCGGTGGACGGCGGCGGTGCCGTGCAGGTCGACGCCGACGAGGTGCGCGTGACCCTGAAACCCGGGGTTTCGACGCTGAAGTACGCGGTGCGCGGCGCCGTCGCGGACGTCGGCGACCTGCAGGAAGTGCGCTGGCAGGTCTCCGGCGGCTGGGACGTTCCGGTGGACCGCGTCGAGGTGTCGCTGCTGTCGCCGAAGGTCCCGCAGGCGATCATGTGCCTGGCCGGTCCGCTGGGCAGCGAGCACCGCTGCGACCAGTTCGAGATCTCCCACACGCAGGAGATGCGGGCGCTGACCTACGGTCTCGAACCCGGCGACCGGATGGACATCACGTTCAAGCTGCCCGCCGGCACGGTCCCGGCGACGGCGGTGACCGACGAGCACTTCAGCCTGGCGAAGGCGTTCTCGCTGACACCCGGGACCGGCGCGGGGCTGGCGGCCATCGGGCTGGTCCTGATCGGCGGCCTCGGCCTGGTCTGGTACGCCCGAGGCCGGGACGTCCGCGCGTTCGGCGAGGACGTGGGCCGGGTCGAGGTGCTGATGAACGACCCGCGCGGCGGCGTCACCTTCGCCTCCCCGGACGGCGTGCTGCCGGGCCAGATCGGCACCGTCGTCGACGAGCGGGTCGACCCGGTCGACGTCACGGCCACCGTGGTCGACCTCGCGGTCCGCAACTACCTCTGGATCGAGGAACTGCCCGACCAGGACTGGCGATTCGTCCGGATCAACCCGGCGGACGACGCGCTGCGACCGTTCGAGCGCGCGGTGTACGACCTGCTGGTCGGCGAGGCGGCGGAGGTCCGCCTGTCCCAGCTGCGCGGCCTGAACCTGGACCGGGTGCGCGACGCGCTGTACGCGGACGTGGTGGACAAGGAGTGGTTCGCCCGCCGCCCGGACGCGGACCGGAACCTGTTCTGGTGGGCCGGGATCGGCGTCGCGATCGGTGGTGCGGCGCTCACCGCCGTGCTGGCGCTGACGAGCTCCGTCGCCCTGCTCGGGCTGGGCGTGGTGCTCGGCGGCATCGCGATGGTGGCCAGCGCCCGCTTGATGCCCGCCCGGACGCGGCGCGGCAGCGCGCTGGTCGTGCAGGTCCGCGGCCTTCGCAGCTACCTCCACGACGTCTCGGCGAACTCGCTGTCCCCGGCCGACCGCGAGACGGTGTTCTCCCGGTCCCTCCCGTACGCGGTCGTGCTGGGCGAAACCGACCGCTGGCTGGCGGAATTCGCCGAACTCGACCCGGCGGCGGACGGAACCCCCGGCCTGTACTGGTACGCGGCCCCCGAAGCAGCGGCGGACCTGCGGAACTTCCGCCGCGCGTTCCCGAACCTGGTGCGGAAGCTGAACGCGGCCCTGAAACCCTGACCCGCGTTGCACCTCGCGGTGGTCCGCGATTGCTCCGTGATCTGCGGCCGAACGGGTGATGCCGAACGGCAACAATGCTGGTGGGAACCGTTCCGACCCGGCGTGCGTCAAGCTAGAGTAACCACACTTCGTGGGGGAGATCGCAGAATCCAGAGGGGTCTGGGATGGCAGACGCAGACAGCGCGGGTTTCGCCGCGGCCAGGGAAGGGCTGAAGGCGGTAAGCGGGCAGACGCAGTGGATCAACCAGCAGGTCGGTGCGGGAAAGCTGTCGCTGGACCCCAAGGTCGCGGAGGACGCCGCCAAGCGGGTCGACGAGGAGATCGACAAGCTGGAAGACCTGTACAAGAAGGCCTACGCGCTGCAACGCGTCAAGGGGCTCGGCGACTACCCCGACGGTCAGCAGCTGGCGCAGCGGTTCCAGGACAAGGCGACCGACGGGGAAGCGGGTGCGCTGCCGCTGATCCGACTTCTCCAGGAAGAGCTGAAGAAGCAGGCGCAGGCGTTTCGCGACGCGGCCAAGGACTACCGTGCCACCGACGAACAGAACGCTGACGATCTGAGGCGAGGTATTCAGTGAAGAAGCTTGTCCGGTCCGCCGTTGTCCTGACCGCTGGTGTCGCGCTCGCCGGACTGTCCGCGTGCGGCGGCGGTGGCGGATCGACCGGGGAGACGGGCTCCCCGGAGCCGACCGGGCAGACCGGCGGCGTCGCCCTGGAGAAGTTCGACCCCTGCACGTTCTTCAAGCCCGACGAGCTGAAGTCGTTCGGGCTCCAGGAGCAGGGGGAGGAGTTCACGCCGGTGAGCTTCGAGCCCGGGTGCACCTGGAAGGGCGAGCAGATGTCGCTCACCTTCCAGAAGAACGTCGAGGAAACCGTGGCCTCCTACGAGAAGAACGGCAACTGGGAGCGCTACGACAAGCAGTCCGTGGGCGGGCGCTCCGGTGTCGTGGCGAACGTTCCGGGCGGTGGCGCCACGGGTGGCTGCAACGTGCTCGTCGACGCCGGTGGCGGCGTCGTGATCTACGGGGTTTCCGGTCGGCTCGCCGACTCGGTGGACGCCTGCGCGGAAGCGGAGAAGATCGCCAACGCGACCGCTTCGCGGTTGCCGGAATGACTGAGGGGGAGTGATGGGGCTTCTCGACACGCTCGACAACGCGGGTTCTCGGGTCTTCGGCTGGGAGAGCGCTGCAGAAGAGCAGCGCAAGGAGCAGGCGGCGAAGGCCGACCAGGTCGCCCAGCAGCAGCAGAACCAGCTCGCCCAGCAGAACGCCGGGCTGAACGTCAACGGCTACGACTCGCCCGCGATCACGCAGTGCATCAACTGGTCCGGGTTCAGCCACGCCGACATCTACAAGACCAACCAGGAGTCGATCGACCAGGGGCGGGTCGGCGAGGTCGCGCAGGCCTGGCGGGACCTGGCCACGGGCCTGCGGGAACGCGGCGAGCTGTACGCCACCGACCTGGCCAGGATCATCGAGGGCGGTTGGCAGGGCGAGGCCGCGGACAACGCCAAGGAGGTCGGCAAGCCCGCCTCCGACTGGATGAAGGCCAGCGCCGACGCGTTCGAGATGACCGGGAACAACCTCCACACCGCCGGTGAGGCCGCTGGTCAGGCGGCCAGCATGGTCCCGAAGCCGGAGGGCTTCAGCTGGGGGCAGGCCGCGGCCAGCGCCGTTCCGTTCGGCGTGGTCGGCGGCGGCATCAACGCGCTCAGCCAGATGGAGGAGCAGGAGCAGGCGGAGAAGGCCGCGCAGGAGACGATGGCGCGCGTCTACAGCCCCACGCTCACCCAGGTCGACGCCAAGATGCCGACCTACACGGCACCGGACGGCAACACCAAGCAACCGCCGCCCGTGCCGCCCCCGCCGCCGACCGACTGGGGCGGTGGCCCCGGTGGTGGCGGCCCCGGCGGCGGTGTTCCGGGCGGCGGCTACCCGGGCGGCGGTGGCATCCCGGGTGGCAGCGGTGGTGGCTACCCGGGCGGTGGCGGCATCCCCGGCGGCAGCGGTGGCGGCTACCCGGGTGGTGGCTACCCCGGTGGTGGCGGCCCCGGTGGGGGCGGTTACCCCGGCGGCGGTGGCATCCCCGGTGGCGGAGGACCTGGTGGCTACACCCCGCCGTCCGGAACCGGCAGCCAGTGGGCCGACCCGCCCGGCGGCGGTCTTCCGGGCGGTGGCGGCCCGGGCGGGCTTCCCGGCGGCGGTACCGGCGTCGGCGGCGGTGCTGGTGCCGGTGGCGCGGGCATGGTCGGCGGCATGGCCGGTGGCCTGGGTGCCGGAGCAGCCGGGATGGGTGCTGGCGGCCGGGCCGGTGTCGGCGGGCTCGGCGCCGGTGCCGGAGCGGGCGCGGGCGCTGCTGGTGGCGCGGCCGGAGCCCGGGGCGCTGGCGCTGGCCGCGGCATGATGGGCGGCATGGGCGCCGCCGGTCAGCGCGGCCAGGGCGGCGAGGACGACGAGCACGAGCGCCCGTCCTGGCTCGAGGAGCAGGACGACGTCTGGATGAACGACATGCCGAAGACCGCGCCGCCGGTCCTCGGCGAGTGAAACGCAGTGCTGACCGGCGGTGCCGCGCGTCGGCGCCGCCGGTCAGCCGTTCTCGCGGCGGGTGAACTCACAAGAGGAGAAGCGCAGTGGGCGTGTTGGGGCGGTGGCAGCTTCAGCCGGTGCACCTGGACATCGTGCTCAAGTACCTGAAGATCGACGGTCTGACGCTGCCGCTGAGCAGCCGGTCGTTCGGGCGCACCGCCGACCAGTTCCGGCAGATCGCGCTCGCCGAGCTGGACCGGATGTCGGCCGCGGGCCTGGTGGCCGACGACGAGGTCGTGCCGCCGCTGGTCGACGCGCTCAAGACCCTCGCCACCCCGTACCTGTGGGTCGACTCGCTGTGGTTCCCGCAGGTCGGCAGCGACCACTGCTGGCGGGCGCTGGCGGTGTTCACCGAGGGCAACCGGGTCGTGCTCGGGGTGCAGACGCCGAGCGAGGACCCGAAGCGCGGCGGTCTGCTGACCGTCGAGGTGCACGAGAACGTCCCGCTGCCGCAGGTGCTGCTGGCCACCCTGCCGCCCACCAAGCCGGGATCGCAGGGCCCGGTGCGCGTGCCGCAGAGCTCGCTGGCGCCGCGGCAGCCCGACGACTTCGACCAGGGCAGCCTGATGCAGTCGGCCACCCCGGACCGCGGCAGCAGCGGTGACCAGCAGGTGGCGCTGTACGAGCGGATCGGGAAGGCGCCGCACCAGCGCATCGGCCAGATCGCGGCGAACGCCCGCGACCAGTACGGCCGCCGGAAGCGCTCCGAGGTGGTGTCCTGGTTCGACAACGAGCCCGACGGCCGCTACGTGAACCGGATCGAGCGCGGCAGCACCGGCGAGCAGGTGTTCGCGATCGTGCCCGCCGAGGCGCGCACGATCGGCGCGGAGATCGACCGGCTGATCGCCCAGGTGCGCTGACGCGCTCCGCGCACGCCCGATTCCGAAGAGTGTCGAAGGGGGCACGCGCAGCTGCGGGCGCCGCACGTAGGCTGCATGGCATGGTCGAACCCCAGCTGCATCGCGTTACGTTGCCCAACGGGCTGCGCGTGGTGCTGGCACCGGACTCGGCAGCGGGCCAAGCGTCAGGGCAGGCTCCTGTGGTCGGTGTCAGCGTGCACTACGACGTGGGCTTCCGTTCCGAGCCGGAGGGGCGCACCGGTTTCGCGCACCTCTTCGAGCACCTGATGTTCCAGGGCAGTGAGAGCCTGGAGAAGCTCGCGCACTTCCGCCACGTGCAGGGTTCCGGCGGCACCTTCAACGGTTCGACGCACCAGGACTACACCGACTACTACCAGGTGCTGCCGTCGGCGGCCCTGGAGCGCGCGCTGTTCCTCGAGGCGGACCGGATGCGGGCGCCGAAGATCACCGAGGAGAACCTGCGCAACCAGGTGGACGTGGTCAAGGAGGAGATCCGGCTCAACGTCCTCAACCGGCCCTACGGCGGGTTCCCGTGGATCCTGCTGCCCCCGGTGCTGTACTCGACCTTCGCCAACGCGCACAACGGCTACGGCGACTTCACCGACCTGGAGCAGGCGACGGTCGACGACTGCGCCGCCTTCTTCGACACCTACTACGCGCCCGGCAACGCGGTGCTCACGGTGGCCGGGGACATCGACGTCGAGCGCACCGTCGACCTGGTGCACAAGCACTTCGGCGACGTCCCGGCCCGCGAGGTCGCGCCGCGCCCGTCGTTCGGCGAGCCGTTCCCGGCCGGTGAGCTGCGCGGCAAGCACGCGGACCCGCACGCCCCGCTGCCCGCGGTCGCCCTCGGCTACCGGCTGCCCGACCCGGTCGGCGAGCTGGACGCCTACCTGGCCGACGTGGTGCTGGCCGCGGTCCTGAGCGACGGCGACGCCTCCCGCCTGCAGCAGCGCCTGCTGCACCAGGACTCGCTGGTGGTCGACGTGCACGCCGGTTGCGGCCTGATGGGTGCCCCGCTGGACGCCCGCGACCCGGACACCTTCACCATCACCGCGATCCACACCCCGGAGGTCGGGCTGGACCGGGTGGTCGGCGCGATCGACGAGGAGCTCGAGAAGCTGGCCACCGACGGCCCGACCGCCGACGAGCTGGCCCGGGTCACCGCCCGCTGGGCGGCCAGCCTGCACCGGGAGCACGACCGGGTGATCTCCCGGACCCTCGACCTGGGCAGCGCCGAGCTGCTGCACGGCCGGGCGGAGCTGATCTCCGAGCTGCCGCGGCGGATCGGCGAGGTGAGCGCCGAGGACGTCGCGGCGGCGGCGAAGGGGCTGCGCTCCGACGCCCGCGCGGTCCTGGAGCTCGAACCCGCCGGCGACGAGAACGGAGGTGCGGCATGACCCGCGCAACGCACCGCAGCGCCGAGGAGATCGGCCGCACCGAGCTGGGGCCGCGGCCGCTGCCGCCGCTCGGCGAACCCCGCACCGGCCGCCCGCCGGTCACCGTGGACACCGTGCTGGGCAACGGGCTGCGCGTGATCGCCGCCCGCCACGGCGTGGTGCCGATGGTCGAGCTGCGCCTGCGGATCCCGTTCGCCGGCGAGGACCCCAAGCACCCGGCGCTCGCCGAGCTGCTGGCCGAGACGCTGCTGACCGGCACCGAGCGCCGCAGCCGCGTGCAGATGGACACCGACCTGGCCGCGGTCGGCGGCGACCTGAACGCCGTCGTCGACCCGGAGCGGCTCAGCGTCTACGGCAACGCCCTGGCCACCGGCCTCGACACGCTGCTCGACGTGCTCGCCGACGCGCTGACCGGCGCCGCCTACCGCGAGGAGGAGATCACCGGGGAGCGCGCCCGGCTGGTCGAGCGGATCGCCGTCGCGCGCTCGCAGCCGCGGGTGATCGCGCGGGAGGAGCTGCAGCGCCACCGCTACGGCGACCACCCGTTCGTCCGCGAGGTGCCGGAGGCCGAGGACGTCGCCGCCGTCACGGCGGAGGAGGTCCGCGCCCTGCACCCGGAGGCGGTCCTGCCGCGCGGTTCGGTGCTGGTGCTCGTCGGCGACATCGACCCGGACCAGGCCGTGGCGGCGGTCGAGCGGATCCTGGGCAGCTGGCAGTCCGAGCGCAGCGCCCGCGAGCTGCCGCCGCTGCCGGTCGTGCAGGGCGGCGACGTGAAGCTGGTGCACCGGCCGGGCGCGGTGCAGTCGCAGCTTCGGTTCTCCGCGCAGGCGCTGCCCCGCACCGACCCGCAGTACCCGGCGCTGCAGATCGCGAACCTGACCTTCGGCGGGTACTTCTCGTCGCGGCTGGTGGAGAACATCCGCGAGGACAAGGGCTACACCTACGGCGCGCACTCCTCGTTCGAGTTCACGCCCGGCAACGGCACGCTCCTGGTGGACGCCGACACGGCCAGCGAGGTGACCGCGGCCGCCCTGCTGGAGACCCGCTACGAGCTGGCGCGGCTGGCGCTGGTGCCGCCGACCGAGTCGGAGGTCGAATCCGCCCGGCAGTACGCGATCGGCGGCCTGCTCACCTCCACCGCCTCGCAGTCCGGGATGGCCTCCACGCTCGTCGCGCTGGCGGTGGCCGGGCTGTCGCAGGACTGGCTGGTGGAGCACCCGGAGCGGCTGCGCGAGGTGACCGTCGAGCAGGTGGCCGAGGCGGCGAAGCGGTTCGCCCCGACCTCGTTCACCGGCGTGGTCGTCGGCGACGCGGACCAGCTGGCCGACCAGATGCGGCTGCTCGGCGGTGTGGTGCTGCCGTGATCTCGTTACTCGGTGAGGCGGGCGAATGACCTCCAACGTGTTCGCGGGAACCGGTTTCCAGCTGGATTCCGCCCCGCTGCTGTCCAGGTCCACCGTGGACCGCCGCGAGCAGCTGCGGGACGCCCCGGACGGCGGGGCCGAGCTGTGGGCGACCGGGAAGGTGGTGCTGGTCGACGCCAAGGGCCGCACCCGCATCGACGCCGACTCAGGCCTGGTGACCCACCCGGCGGGCGACTTCGGTGAGCGCCCGGCCCCCGGCGCGGTGCTGCTCGGCGTCGAGGGCGAGGTCAGCTACTGGGCGCTGCGCAGCGACCACGACGGCGCCCGGGAGGGCTGGCTCGACCTGCGCCGCGGCGGTGGACTGCTCGACGACACGGGTGCCGGGCTGTTCACCACGGCGGTCGGTCTGCTCGGCTGGCACGACAACGCCCGCTACTGCGCGGTGTGCGGAGCGGCCACCACGCGCGTGCGCGCCGGGTGGGCGCGGCGCTGCACGGGTTGCGACCGCGAGGAGTACCCGCGGACCGACCCGGCGGTGATCTGCCTGGTGCACGACGGTGCGGACCAGGTGCTGCTGGCCCGCCAGCCGATCTGGCCGCCGGAGCGGTACTCGGTGCTGGCCGGGTTCGTCGAGGTCGGCGAATCGCTGGAGGCCTGCGTCGCGCGCGAGGTGGCGGAGGAGGTGGGCGTCGCCGTCACCGACATCCGCTACCTGGGCAGCCAGCCGTGGCCGTTCCCGCGGTCGCTGATGCTGGGCTTCGCGGCGATCGCCGACCCCTCGGCCCCGCTCGTCCCGGCGGACGGCGAGATCGAGGACGCGCGCTGGGTGCACCGCGACACGGTGCTGGCGGCCCTGGAGTCGGAGGGCAACGCGGTCGACGGCCTCCGCCTGCCCCCAGGCGTCTCCATCGCCTACCGCATGATCCGCGGCTGGGCCACCTGGCAGTCCTGATCCTCGGGGCCGGTCGGGCACGCCCGACCGGCCCCGTCAGGCGGCGTTCTTCGGGAACAGCAGTCCGACGTCCAGGTCGGTGTCCTCGCCGTCGAAATGAGCGCTGAGCTGGATCGTGCCGCCGAGCGCTTCCACGTAGGAGCGCAATGTTGCCACCGTGTGCGACTCGATGTCTCCCCGTTCGATGGCGCTTACCCGCGGCTGGCCGATACCCATCCGCTCCGCCAGCTCCGTCTGCGTGAGACCGACCTTCTTCCGCAGCTCGGCGAGCCGGTACCCGTTGTAGTACGCCTCCAGCTCGCGCAGGTCGTGCTCGGCCTGCTCCGGTGTGAGGCCGATCCTGGCATCGAGCTCTTCCCGGAGTTCGTCCCAGGTGCGCCATTTCATAGCTTGTCTCCTTCAACCGTGCGCAAGTATTCGAGATAGCGCTCTTCGGCAAGAGCGATGTTGCGTCGGTACCACTTGTTCCACTCGCCTGCTTTGTCGCCTGCGACAAGTAGGACCGCCTGGCGATGGGGGTCGAAGACGAAGAGGATCCGGATCTCGGACCGCCCCGGGAGCCTGGCCTGAGCTCCTTCAAGTTCCGGACGGTGCTCCCGTTTAACGTGTCGGCCAGCGGACGCCCAAGTCCGGGTCCTCGGTGTTCCAACGCGATCAGTGCGGCACGTACGTCTTGATAGCTCCTCGGGTCTTGGTTGTTCAGATCGCTGAGCCACTTGGCCACCTCGGGATGCGGGACTATCTGCCATTGCATGGCGCCAAGCTAGTGCATATTTGGCATATTACCTGTTAAACGGCTTGATCATCACTTGAACGCGTGTGCGAAATCCCCCTTCGGGATGGGCGACACGCGGGCCGGTCTTCGGGGTGTGGCCCCGATCGGGGGAGCGGGTCTGCGAAGATGCCGGGCATGGCCGAACAACCGCGACTCCTGGAAGGTCTCGATCCGGAGCAGCGGCAGGCGGTCATCGCACCACGCGGGCCCGTGTGCGTCCTCGCCGGTGCGGGCACCGGCAAGACCCGCACCATCACCCACCGCATCGCCTACCTCGTGCAGCGCGGTCTCGTCGCGCCGCAGCAGGTCCTCGCGGTGACCTTCACCGCCCGCGCGGCGGGGGAGATGCGCACCCGGTTGCGCGGGCTGGGCGCGGCGGGCGTGCAGGCGCAGACCTTTCACGCCGCGGCGTTCCGGCAGCTGCGCTACTTCTGGCCGCGGGTGCACGAGACGCAGATGTGGCAGCTCACGGACAACAAGTTCCGGCTGGTGATGCAGGCGGCGAACAAGATCGGGCTGTCCACCGAGAAGGAGGACGTCCGGGACCTGGCCGGTGAGATCGAGTGGGCCAAGTCCTCGCTGATCGGCCCGGAGCAGTACCCGGCCGCGGCCGCCGCTGCCGGGCGCGACGTCCCGGTGCCCCCTGAGCAGCTCAGCAAGGCCTTCGCCGCCTACGAGCAGATCAAGAACCGCGCGCAGGCCCTCGACTTCGACGACCTGCTGCTGCACATCGCGGCGATCCTGGAGGACCGGTCGGACATCGCCGAGGAGTTCCGCAGCCGCTACCGGTCCTTCGTGGTGGACGAGTACCAGGACGTCAACCCGCTGCAGCAGCGGGTGCTGGACGCCTGGCTGGGCAACCGCGACGACCTCACGGTGGTGGGCGACGCGAACCAGACGATCTACTCCTTCGCCGGGGCCTCGCCGAAGTGGCTGATCGCGTTCCCGCGCCGCTTCCCGGACGCCACGGTGGTCCGGCTGGAGCGGGACTACCGCAGCACCCCGCAGGTGGTGGCGCTGGCGAACCAGGTCATCGGCGCGGCCCGGGAGCGCCCGGCGGGCACCCGGCTGAAGCTGATCGGCCAGCGCCCGGACGGCCCGCGCCCGGACTTCGCCGAGTACGACGACGAGACCGACGAGGCGGAGGCGATCGCGCGCAAGATCGCCCAGCTGGCCAAGCGCGGCGTCGCGCTGTCGGAGATCGCGGTGCTGTTCCGGGTCAACGCGCAGTCGGAGGTCTACGAGAAGGCGCTGGCCGACGCCGAGATCCCGTACCAGGTGCGCGGCGGGGAGCGCTTCTTCGCGCGGGCCGAGGTGCGGCAGGCGATGGTCTCGCTGCGGACGGCCGTCGCCCACGACGACGGTGCGCAGGACCTGCCGGGAACGGTCCGCGACGTGCTGCGCGAGGTCGGCCTGACCGACGAGCCGCCAGCCGGTGGTGCCGCCCGCGAGCGCTGGGAGTCGCTGATCGCGCTCGTGGAGCTCGCCGAGGAGCTCGCGGCTTCGGTGCCCGACGCGGACCTGGCCCGCTACGTCGCAGAGCTGGACGCGCGCGCCGAGTCCCAGCACCCGCCGACGGTCGAGGGCGTGACCCTGGCCTCGCTGCACGCGGCGAAGGGCCTGGAGTGGGACGCGGTGTTCCTCGCCGGGCTGGTCGAGGGGACGCTGCCGATCCAGCACGCCGACACCGATGCGGCGATCGAGGAGGAGCGCCGCCTGCTCTACGTCGGGGTCACCCGGGCCCGCGAGCACCTGTTCCTGTCGTGGGCGCTGGCGCGCGCCGGTGGGCGGCGGTTCCGCAGGCGCAGCCGCTTCCTGTACAACCTGGTCCCGGACGAGCACCCGGCCGCGCTGCCGGGCCGGGCGAAGCCGCGCGAGCCGCTGCAGCGGCTGTCGAAGCCGGTCAAGCCGCGTTGCCGCATCTGCAACGCCCCGCTGGTGAGCACGATGGACATCAAGCTGGGGCGCTGCGCGGACTGCCCGTCCGATGTGGACGAGGACCTGCTGTCCCAGTTGAAGGCGTGGCGCAGCGAGCGGGCCCGGCAGCTGAAGGTGCCCGCTTACGTGGTGTTCACCGACGCCACGCTGACCGCGATCGCCGAGCAGCGCCCGCTCGACGAGAGCGCGCTGGTGGGCATCTCCGGGATCGGGGCGTCGAAGGTGCAGAAGTTCGGCTCCGACGTCCTCGCGCTGATCCAGGGCGAGCGCCGCGACACGCGGTAAAACGCCTGGTGGCGGAGGTTTTTCAGGCCTTCGGGCGGATTCTTTGAAAAATACGTTGCGACCGGCACGGCAGTGCCAATAACCTGCAAGAGCGCGAGTCGTGGTCGGCAGGACCACGATCTGAAGTCCTGGGAAGGAGGTGGCCACGGTGACGACGATTTCGATCAACCGCACCCCGAGCCGCCTCATGGCCGGGGCCATCGCGCTGTTCCGTGTCACTTTTGCGCCATTCCCAGCTGACGTCCACGCCGGTTATGGCCGAAAGTTCCAGCCGCGTTGGTTCCGCGCGCTCCCGACGAGCGCGGTGACCCCGCGTCGGTCCGTTCGTTGGCGAATCCCTGATCCTCTGATCTAGGGGCGCCTCTCAGGCTTGTCACAGGCCGCGGACCAGCGATTGGGTCCGCGGCCTTCTTGGCGTTGCCGAATTCTCCACATCCACATCCACAACCACGACCTGTTACCGATCGACTACAGGAGGACGTCGCATGTTGACCGCGAGTGTGCCGATAACCAACTCGGGCACCGACTTGCAGCCAGCTGCCGACACCGTCGCCGGGCTTCTCGACAGCTCACCGGGCCTGGACGACAAGCTGCCCTGCCGCCAGGACCCGGACCTGTGGTTCGCCGAGAACCCGCGGGAGCTGGACCAGGCCAAGGCGTTGTGCGCCGACTGCCCGATCCGGGCCGAGTGCCTGGCCGGAGCGCTGTCCCGCGGCGAGCCCTGGGGCGTCTGGGGCGGCGAGATCTTCGAGCGCGGAGCGGTGGTCGCCCGCAAGCGTCCGCGCGGCCGCCCGCGCAAGCACCCGCTGCCCGCAGACCAGCCCGCGGCCACCCGGAGCCGTCGCCAGGAGCAGGCGGCGTAAAGCCGAAACCGAACACCGAACCGTGCTGCGGCACCTGATGAACGACGAGGTGGAAGACATGATCCCGGAGCAGATGACCCTGCTGCGCATGAACGAGCTGCGCGAGGAAGCGCATCGACAACGGCTGGCCCGCGAGATGTCCGCCGGTCGCTGGTGGCGGTGGCTGGCCGCCTACGCGACGCGGCGGGCCGCGGCCGCCTCGCGATGTTGCTGAGCGCTGAACCACGTTGCACCGCAACGGATTCCGGTTGCCGCCGGGCGCTCCCCGGCGGCAACCGGACCGCCGCGCACCTTGACAACTCCAGAGCGGAAACCCGTTGCGCCGTAAGCTGGTCGTTCGTGGCTATGCATTCGCACGACAACATCGACTGGGACGCGCACCTGCAGCGGTTGCGGGAGGCTGACGAGCTGACCGCGCCCGAGACCGCCGAGCGGGTCGCCCGGCTGCTGCGCCCGAGCGACCGCACCGTGCTGGAGATCGGTTCCGGGGCGGGCGGAACGGCGGCGGCGTTCGCCGCGGCGCTGGCGGATTCCGGCGGTGAGGTGGTCGTGGTGGACACCGCGCCGGAACTGCTCGCGGCGGCCGCCGACCGCGCCGGGGCGGTGTCGGACCGGGTGACCGTGCACGCGGTCCAGGCGGACGCCGCGGAGGACGGGCTGGTCGAGGCGGTGGCGCAGGCCGGGGCGCCGACGCAGGCCGACCTGGTCTACGCCGCGTTCGTGGTGCACCACCTGCCGGACCAGCTGGCCGGGCTGCGGCGGCTCGCGGAGCTGGTGCGCCCGGGCGGTCGGCTGGCGATCGTCGAGTTCGGCCTGCAGACCAGGGTGCTGCCCGATGACGTCGGGCTGGGCGAACCGGGCCTGGAGGGGCGGCTGATCGCCGGGCGCGAGCAGTGGTTCCGGCAGATGCGCGCGGAGATGACCGGAACGACCCGGCTTCCGGTGGGGTGGGGCACGGCGCTGGCGGAGGCGGGGTTGTCCGACGTGCGCTCGTGGAGCTACCTCGTCGACCGCCCGGCGCCGCTGGACGAGATCGGCCGCAGCGCGGTGCTGCGACGTCTGGGGCTGCTGCGCAGGCACGCCGAGGAGTTCCTGGACCCGGCCGACCTGGCGGCGCTCGACCAGCTGCTGGACGAGACCGGCGAGCACTACGCCGGGAACCGCGACGACGTCTACTTCCTCACCGCCAACACGGTCCACGTCGGAACCCGCTGACGGGGGGCGGTCAGTCGGTGAAGCCCGGCTGCCACCGCGCGATGACGCTGCGCGCGTCGACCTCCGCGTCGAGCTGGCACAGGATGCCGGTGGCGCCCAGCGTGACCCGGTGGATCAGCAGGTAGTCCGGGGGCAGGTTCAGCGAGCGGCCGGTGCGGAAGTCGGGGCTGCGCAGGTCGCCGACCCGCTCCGCCTGCCGCTGCAACCAGCGCCGGGTGAAGTGGAACTTCGAGGTGCGGACCGGGTCGACGAACGGCGCCAGGTAGGCCAGCACGTCCTCGGCCCGGACCTCGCGGTCGGGCTGCACGAACCGCTCGGCGCGCAGCAGCTCCAGCAGCTCGGTGGACTTGTCCTCCAGCGCCAGGCGGATCATCCGGCCGAAGGTGGCGGGCAGCCCGTCGGGCAGCCGGGACACCGCGCCGAAGTCGATCACGGCGAGCCGACCGTCCGGCAGCAGCATGAAGTTGCCGGGGTGCGGGTCGGCGTGCAGCAGGCCGACCCGGGAGGGGGCGGAGTAGTGGAACTCCGCGAGCAGCTGCCCGGCGGTGTTGCGTTGCTCGCGGTCGCCGTCGGCGATGATCCGCGAGTACGGGGTGCCGGACACCCACTCCGTCACGACCACCTTGGGGGAGCTGGCCACCACCGCGGGCACCCGGACGTCCGGGTCGTCCTTGAAGACCTTGGCGAAGGCCCGCTGGTTGTCCGCCTCGGTGCGGTAGTCCAGCTCCTCCACCATCCGGTCCTGCAGCTCGGTGAGCAGCGGCTTGACCTCGGCGCCCGGTGCCAGCGACTGGAACAGCCGGGAGAACCGGGTCAGCTGGCGCAGGTCGGAGCGCAGGGCCTCGTCCGCGCCGGGGTACTGCACCTTCACCGCGACCTCGCGGCCGTCGTGCCAGATCGCCCGGTGCACCTGGCCGATGCTGGCCGCGGCAGCGGGGGTGTCGTCGAACTCGCTGAACCGCGAGCGCCAAGCCCGGCCCAGCTGCTCGTCGAGCACCCGGTGCACGCTGCTCGCGGCCATCGGCGGAGCGGCGGACTGCAGCTTGGTGAGCGCCTCGCGGTAGGGCCCGGCCATCTCGTCGGGAACGGCGGCCTCGAAGACGCTCAGCGCTTGGCCGAACTTCATCGCGCCGCCCTTGAGCTGCCCCAGCACGGAGAACAGCTGCTCGGCGGTCTTGGCCGACATCTCGGCGCTGATCTCGGCCGCGTCCTGACCGGTGAGCCGCTTGCCCCAACCGGCCGCCAGCCGACCGGCGACGCCGAGCGGCAGACTGGCGAGCTTGGCGGTGCGGTGCGCTGCCCGGCGCGGGATGTCGGCCACGAATTCTCCTTGGTACGCGCAGGAAAACCCTCTCGGCGTTCGAAGCGCCCGAAGGCGCATTCGAAATCGGGGAACCCAATCACATGCTAGAGGTTTCCGGGCGTGCCTTGGGCGGCGATAGCGAGGTTGGCGCGGACTTTGCGTCGCCGGGCGGATTCCACTACTCCGCTGAACCGGGAAAGCGGTGCGAATCGCGCTTTCCGGTGCGCGGTCGGCGGAAACGTGCGGGGGAAAGCGGTCGGGCGCGGTCGGGGCGGCTGACGAGGTTCGCGCATTTCGCCTGGTGCGGACCACTGCTGGTGGGGAAGGCACGTGTGCTCCCCCGGCGCACCGGCGCGCGGCCGCTGCGATGTCCGACGCGCTGGCGGACTGGCGGGTGGGCCTGCGGCGGCCCACCCGGGACCGGTCACGCCTTGCCGAGGATGCGGGTCATCTTGGTGCCGCAGACCGGGCATGTGCCCTTGGCCATCCGGCGACCGTTGGTCTCCGAGACCTCGCCGGAGAAGTCGCGCTTCTCCCGGCACTTAACGCAGTAGCCGTTGTACGTCTCGGCCACGGCTCCCCTCCTTCGTGTCGTGACCCAGCCCACCGGCTGGATCGTCTGCGGCCCTCCTCCGGGCGGCTGGGGGAACGGTACATGTGGGCTATTCAACATGCATGCATTAAGAGCATCGCATGTTCGACTTAATTGAGTAATCCCTCAAGAGGTCACAGTGCGTAGGGGCTGTGGTGCGGCTCACCGGGGGAACCGATTGTCGGCTCTTCTCGCTAGGGTCCAGATTCGTGGCTGAACCCCAGGTCGAGGTGCGCCGCAGCAAGCGCCGCCGGCAGACGGTGAGCGCCTATCGCGACGGTGACAAGATCGTGGTGCTGCTCCCTGCGCGGATGACCCGCGCGGAGGAAAAGCGCTGGGTGGCGGACATGCTCAGCCGCCTCCAGCGGAGCGAGACGCGTAGGCGCTCGCCCGCGCGCGAGTCGGACGAGGCGCTGGTCCAGCGCTGCCGCGAGCTGTCCGCGCGGTACCTGGACGGGCGGGCCGAACCGAGCGGTGTCCGGTGGGTCCCGCCGATGCGCACCAGGTGGGCCTCCTGCACGCCGAGCGAGGCGACCATTCGGGTGAGTCGACGCCTCCGAGATGTACCCGGATGGGTGCTCGATTACGTGCTCGTCCACGAGCTGGCGCACCTGCTGGTGCCGGGCCACGGCCCCGACTTCTGGAAGTGGGTCCGCCGCTACCCGAAGACCGAGCGGGCCATCGGCTTCCTGGAGGGGCTGTCCGCGGCCGCGCAGCTCGGCATCGGCCTGGACGACGACGAGGCGGACTGAGAAGCGCCGCTGCAGGGTTCGTCCGTGAAGCGGCGCAAGGCGCCGCCCCGGTGTCGGTCTTTGCTGGGGCCGGGCCTGGTGCGCTGCGACGAGCGCAGGAGTGGGCGTTTCAACATTGGTTGCACGCCGCAGCGATGGCTCGCGCCGAGGCACTGCGGGCGCTGGGAGTCGGCACGAGCAACAATGCGCCTGCCGCGGACGACCCTGACGTCGTGCTGTCAGGGCACCTGCGGCAGGCGCTTAGCTGCTACCGGCACCGCCGCGCGGGGTGGTGCCGGAACACGTCGGTCAGGACTGGTCGTCCCGCTTCTGGTCGTCATCGTCGGTGTCTTCACCGGCCTTCGCGGCCTCGTCGGCCTCAGCGCGGCGGATCGCGGCGATCAGGTCGTCCAGGTCGGCCGGGGCGGCACCCCAGCGGTCGGCGAAGTCCAGCGGCTCGTCCAGATCCGAGCTGTCCGGCAGCAGGTCCGGGTGGTCCCACACCCGGTCCCGGCTCTCGGCGCCGTGCCGCTCGGTCATCAACCGCCACAAGTTCGCCGCGTCGCGCATCCGGCGCGGGCGCAGCTCCAGGCCGATCAGGGTGGCGAAGGTCTGCTCGGCGGGCCCACCGGTCGCCCGGCGGCGCCGCACCATCTCGCCCAGCGCGTCGGCACCCGGCAGCCGCTCGCCGACCGCGTCGGCGACGACCACGTCGACCCAGCCCTCGACCAGCGCGAGCAGCGTCTCCAGCCGCTTCAGGGCGGCTTCCTGCTCCGGGGTGGTCTTGGGCTCGAGCATCCCGGAGCCCATCAGCTCCTGCATCGAGCTCGGGTTGGACGGGTCGATCTTCCCGGCCAGGTCCTCCAGCGCCGAGGTGTCGATGTGGATGCCGCGCGCGTACTCCTCGACGGTGGCCAGCAGCCGCTGCGCCAGCCACGGCACGTGGCTGAACAGGCGGTGGTGCGCGGCCTCGCGGGCGGCCAGGAACACGGTCGCCTCGCTGATCGGCCGGTCCAGGCCCTCCACGAAGCGCTGGATGTTGGCCGGCAGCAGCGCGGCGGTGCCCGCCGGGCCGAGCGGCAGACCGACGTCGGTGGAGGTCAGCACTTCGCCGCCGAGCTGGGCCAGGCCGCTGCCGAGCTGCGAGCCGAAGGTCATGCCGCCCATCTGGCCGAGCATGGACAGCAGCGGGCCGGCGGCCTGCTTGGCCTCCTCCGGCAGCGCCTCCAGCCAGGCGCTGGACATCCGCTGCGCCACCGGGTCGCACAGCCGCTGCCAGGTGGGCAGCGTCTTCTCCACCCAGTCGACCGACGACCAGGTCTGCACCGAGCGCACCCCGGCGGGCAGCGAGGTGGCGGCGTCGAGCCAGAGCTCGGCCAGCCGCACCGCGTCGTCGATCGCCTTGACCTGATCCTGGCTGGGGCGTTCGGTGCGCTGGTTGTTGTGCAGCTGCTGCACCGCGAGCTGCTTGGCGAGGTCGTAGTTGACCGGCCCGGAGCCGCCGCTGCCGGAGTGGCTGAGCGCCTGGCCGAGCTGGGTCAGCATCTGGCCGAGCTGGCCGATGTCGAAGTTGGGCATGCCGCCCGGACCGGGCATGCCGGCGAAACCGAAGGGCGTGTCGCCCTGGTTTCCGGCGCCACCCTCAGAGCGGCCTTTCGACGAGTCGCCCTTGTCGGGGTCGTCGGGGTCCTGCGAGCCGAACCCGAACGGCAAGTTGGTCATAGTTCCACGGTACGCGGCTTGCGCCGCCGGGCAGAAGCCGTCCGGGGCTCGCGGGGTGCGAGGACCGCTCACATCGCCAACAGCGAACACGTACGCTGTCGCCTCGTGAACCGCCGTACCTGGACGCTGCTGACGAGCGTCGTGCTGGTTGTCGCCTTCGGCTTGCTCGGTGCGTTCGTCCGGGTGCCGTACGTGGCGCTCGGCCCGGGGCCGACCTACGACACCCTCGGCCTCGACGGGGACCAGCCCGTCATCAGCATCGAGGGCCAGCAGACGTTCCCCACGGGCGGTCACCTGAACATGACCACGGTGTCGGTGACCGACCAGCTGTCCATGTTCGGCGCGCTCGGCCTGTGGGCCAGCGGGCGCTACGCGCTGGCGCCGCGCGACCTGTACTTTCCGCCGGACAAGAGCGAGCAGCAGATCGAGCAGGAGAACACCGAGGCGTTCAACGACTCGCAGACCACCGCGGAGACCGCGGCCCTGCGCTACCTCGGCTACCCGATGAAGGTGCTGGTCGGGCAGATCGTCAAGGGCAGCCCGGCGGACGGCGTCCTGGAGCCGGGGGACCGGTTGCTGACGGCCAACGGCCGGCCGGTGACCGATCCGCAGTCGCTGCGGTCGGCGCTGACCGACACCAAGCCCGGTGATCGGGTGGAGATCCGCTTCCAGCGCGCCGACCAGCCGGAGCAGGTCGCCAGCGTGCAGCTCGCTGCGGGCCCCGCCGACCAGCCGCAGGGCTTCCTCGGGGTGGCGGCGACCGAGCGGCCGGACGTCGACTTCGACATCAAGATCAGCCTGGCGGACGTGGGCGGTCCGTCGGCGGGGCTGATGTTCACGCTGGCGATCATCGACAAGCTCACCCCGGGCGAGCTCAACGGCGGCCAGTTCGTGGCCGGGACCGGGGAGATCACCCCGGAGGGCGAGGTCAACCCGATCGGCGGCATCCCGTTCAAGATGGTCAAGGCGCGCGAGGCGGGCGCGACGACCTTCCTGGTCCCCGCCGACAACTGCGCGGAGGCGAAGGCGCAGGCCCCGGAGGGCCTGCAGCTGGCCAAGGTGGGCACCCTCCAGGACGCCACCAAGGCGCTCGACGACCTCCGCGCGGGCAAGGCCCCGGCCAGCTGCTGACCCGTCCGGGGCGCCTGAGAATCGCAGGTCGGACGACCGACCGGCCCTAATTCACCCGAACGTGGCGGAGCTGCCCGCGGCGGTCAGTCCGCGAAGGTGGCGTGCAGCGCCGTGACCAGGTTGGGGGCGAGCGAGCGGTCCTCGATCAGCTCGCCCTGCTCCGCGCCTTCGGCGCGCAGGCGCATCACGCACGCTTCGCCCCCGTCGCGCAGCACCGCCGCGACCAGTCGCGCCTCCCGGCGCTCCGGGTGCTCGGCGGCGGCCTTCCGCGCCGCTTCCGCGTCGCTCGGCAGCCCGGCCTCCGCCTCCGGCGGCAGCACCACGATCTCCTGCACCAGCGCGCACCCGGCCACCTGCTCGGGCCACTCGATGCGGCCGAGCGCTTCGGCGAGGTCCTCGGCGGGCAGGGAGTCCTGGGCGATCGGGGTGAGCGCCGATTCCGGGTCGAGCTGGTCGGCCAGCCCCGGCTCGGCCGCCAGCAGGAGCTGGGTGGGCACCAGGGCGAACACCTGGGTGGGCTGGTCCCACCCGGCGGCGGCGACGAACTCCTCGATCTCGCGGGCGGCCGGCGGCAGCGCTGCGGTCAGGTCCTGCTCGGGGGTCTGCGGCATGCCGCCCATGGTCGCACCGCCGGACCGCCCCGCTCCCGACCGGGCAAGATGTCGGATAAATCCAATTCGCGAAGGCCCTTCCAGGAACTTCACACCGGGGTCGTAGAGTTGAACATCACGAGGGCGGTCGGTGGTGTGGACACCGGCGTCGTCCCACCTGCCTGCTGATCGTCACCAGGAGCGTGCGCTGTGGCCATGCGGCCCCCGGTTGGAATGCCGAAACTGTCCCGGCGAAGCCGAATACTGCTGATCCTGGGCGGCATCGTGCTGGTCGCCCTGATCGCCGGATCGCGGATGCTGGGCACCTACGTGGACTGGCTCTGGTACGGCGAGGTCGGCTACCGGGGCGTCTTCACCACCCAGCTGCTCTCCCGGGCCGGGCTCGGGGTGGCCGCCGCGGTCTTCCTCGGGGTCGTGCTCGGCCTGAACCTGTGGCTGGCCTACCGCAACCGGCCGGTGTTCGTCCCGGTCAGCGGCCCGGACGACCCGCTGGCGCGGTACCGCACGGTGGCCTCCGAGCGGTCGCGGCTGTTCGGGCTGGGCATCCCGATCGTGGTCGGCGTGATCGGCGGGCTGGCCGCGCAGGCCGACTGGCAGACGCTCCAGCTGTACCTGCACAGCGTGCCGTTCGGCCAGGTCGACCCGGAGTTCGGCAACGACATCAGCTTCTACACCTTCGAGCTGCCGTTCTGGCGGCTCCTGCTGTCGTGGGCGTTCATCGCGGTCACCGTGTCGTTCATCGGCGCGCTGATCACGCACTACATCTTCGGCGGCATCCGGCTGGCGGGTCGCTCCGGCCAGCTGTCGATGCCCGCCCGCGTCCAGCTCGCGGTGCTGGCCGGGCTGTTCGTGCTGCTCAAGGCGGTCGACTACTTCCTGGACCGCTACGACCTGCTGCTGTCCCAGCGCAACTCGCTGTTCACCGGTGCCAGCTACACCGACCTGAACGCGGTGATGCCCGCCAAGCTGATCCTGATGTGCATCGCGGTGTTCTGCGCCCTGGCGTTCTTCGCGGTGATCTTCCTGAAGAACCTGCAGATCCCGGCGCTGGCCGCGGTGCTGCTGGTGCTCTCCAGCGTGGTGGTCGGCGCGGTCTGGCCGGCGCTGCTGGAGCAGTTCTCGGTGCGCCCGAACGCCAACCAGCGCGAGGCGCAGTCCATCGAGCGCAACCTGGCGGCCACCAAGTCGGCGTTCGGCATCGGCCCGGACAACGTCGAGATCACCGACTACCCCGGCCGCACCCAGCTGCAGCCCAGCGAGGTGGCCGAGGACAAGGGCACCATCCCGAACATCCGGCTGCTGGACCCGAACGTGCTCGCCCCGACGTTCACCCAGCTGACCCAGCAGTACAACTTCTACGGCTTCACCGACAAGCTGGACGTCGACCGGTACCGGGACGCCGAGGGCAACCTCCGCGACTACCTGGTGGCGCTGCGCGAGCTGAACACCGACGGCCTGGCGGTCAACCAGCAGAACTGGATCAACCGGCACACCGTCTACACGCACGGCAACGGCTTCGTCGCCGCACCGGCCGACCGGGTCGACTCGACCTTCCGGGAAGGCGCCACCCAGGGCGGCTACCCGGTCTTCCAGATCAGCGACGTGGCCAACAACGGCCAGGGCGCCATCCCGGTCAAGCAGCCGCGCGTCTACTACGGCGAGCTGGTGGGCCGCAACGACTACGTGATCGTCGGCGGCAACCCGGGCGAGCCGCCGCGCGAGTACGACACCGACCAGCAGCAGTACACCTACACCGGCATGGGCGGCGTCCCGGTCGGGAACCTGTTCCAGCGGCTGGTCTTCGCCGCCTACTACGGTGAGCGGAACTTCCTGTTCAGCGGCGTGATCGGCAGCGAGTCGAAGATCATCTACGAGCGCAACCCGCGGGACCGCGTGCAGAAGGTCGCGCCCTGGCTCAAGCTCGACGGCGACCCGTACCCGGCGGTGGTCGACGGCCGCATCAAGTGGATCGTCGACGGCTACACCACGCTGAACAACTACCCGTACTCGCAGCTGACCGAGCTGGGCGAGGCCACCAACGACACCCTCACCGGCGTCGAGCGGCAGCCGAACCAGCAGATCAACTACATCCGCAACTCGGTCAAGGCCACCGTCGACGCCTACGACGGCAACGTCGAGCTCTACGCGGTGGACGAGCAGGACCCGGTGCTCAAGGCCTGGGAGGGCGTGTTCCCGGGCGTGGTCAAGCCGTCCAGCGAGATCACCCCCGAGCTGCGCGACCACTTCCGGTACCCGGAGGACATCTTCAAGGTCCAGCGCAAGCTGCTCACCGAGTACCACGTCGACAACCCCGGCGACTTCTTCTCCACCCAGACCTTCTGGGAGGTGCCGTCGGACCCGACCAGCCGCGGCAACGTCGCCGGCAACGAGGGGCAGCAGCCGCCGTACTACGTGCTGGCGCAGGTCGGCGACCAGCAGGAACCGACCTTCCAGCTGACCAGCGCGCTCACCGCGCTGCGGCGGCAGAACATGTCGGCGTGGGTGTCGGCGTCCTCGGACCCGGAGGACTACGGGAAGCTGAGGGTGCTCAGGTTGCCGACCAACACGCTCACCCCGGGTCCGAACCAGGTGCAGAACCAGATGGAGTCCACTCCTGAGGTCACCGAGAACCGCACGCTGTTCAACAACCCGAACGTGAACGCGATCTTCGGCAACCTGCTGACGCTGCCGGTCGCGGGCGGCCTGCTCTACGTCGAGCCGATCTACATCCAGCGCAACGAGCAGGAGTCCTACCCGCAGCTGGCCAGGGTCCTGGTGTCCTTCGGCGGCAAGGTCGGCTTCTCCGAGACGCTGCAGGGCGCGCTGGACCAGGTGTTCGGGTCCGGCGCGGGCCAGGCGACCCAGACCGGCGAGCAGGAGCCCCAGCGCCCGCCGGCCGAGGGCCAGCAGCCGCCGCCCGGGCAGAACAACACCTCCAGCCCGGAGATGACCAAGGCCGTCACCGACATCCGGGCCGCCCTGGAGCACGTCCGGAAGGCGCAGCAGTCCGGGAACTTCGGCGACCTGGGCGCGGCCTACCAGCAGCTCGACGACGCGATCAAGCGCTTCGAGCGGGCGCAGGGCACCGGCGGCTGACCAGCCGACGCGCACCGCGGGGCGAGGACCGGGAACGGTTCTCGCCCCGCGGCGTTTTCCGGCCCCCGATCGGGTGCAGGATGTGCTGCGTCACTTTTCCGGCCACGCGATTTGCACTAAGCTTCCCCGGTCCGTAAGGTTGAGGACACACGACGCGGGGTGGAGCAGTTCGGTAGCTCGCTGGGCTCATAACCCAGAGGTCGCAGGTTCGAATCCTGTCCCCGCTACCATTCGGATGTTCAGGGCCCCCGACTTCGTCGGGGGCCCTTTCCCGTTGTCCTTATTTCTTTGCGGGGGCCGAGCCCCCGTAGACCCCCACGGTGCGGTGGTTGCGTTTCGTCGGCTCCTTGCGGGGGTGGCGTTCCCGGCCTGGGTGTTGACCAGCTCGTCGTTTTGTTTCCCGTGGTGCAGCGGGGTGCGTTTGGTGCGTGGCTGGTTCTGGGGGGCTGGTTCTTGGTGGCTGTTGATCTGCTGGTGGTGGTTGGGGGTGCTGGGGGAGTTTTCGGACTCGACCTTCGGGATGGTGTTCTTGCTGGTCAGGGGTGTTGTTTGGGGTTAAGTGACCCCCCGTGTTGGGGGGCTTTTTCGGGGGTGTAGAGTTAGCGGCACAACAGAAGAACGCAGCCGGAAATCAGGTTGCTGGCGCGGGGTGGAGCAGTTCGGTAGCTCGCTGGGCTCATAACCCAGAGGTCGCAGGTTCGAATCCTGTCCCCGCTACTACTCGAGAAAGACCCCCGATTTCGTCGGGGGTCTTTCTCGTTGGTTCCGTTTCGCCGCGAGGCGCGGTGCCGTGCTCCGGTTCTCAGAGGCCTTGGGCCCACTGGCGGGCGCAGGCGGGGGAGCAGACCCTGCCGTCGCCCCGGACCACGCCGGTCGGGCGCATCGACCGGCCGCAGACCATGCAGGAGTCGGCCTCGCCGTCGCGTGGCCTGGGCACCAGCGACTTCGCCCGCTCCGCGACCTTGCTGGTCACCTTCGTCCTGCTCTCGTTGACCTTGGTTCGCAACCAACTGCGATGCACTTTCCCGCACCTCCTGCTCGGTCGCTGTCGGCCGCCGGCTGGTCGGCCCAGGAGTCACAGTGATGGTGACCCGACGTAGTTGGGCAGATCCAGAACGTGATAACACCTCATTGCGCCGCCAAGAACCCCCATCCAGGCGAACCGGGGTCGTGCTCGTCGCAATGCGTGCAGGCGGCGGCCGGGATCCGGCTGCGCGCTGTGTCCGGTCCCGCCGGACGGCAGTCGTCCGGCCCCTGCGCCGATGGCGCAACCGTTCGTCCACTTGGACCAGTTCACTGCAACCACAGTGGACAGAATCGGAGACCATTGTGGACAGCTTCGCGCGAGCATGGCACCGTGGCAGTGTGACCGAGCTGAATGCGACATCCGCTGCCCTGTTGGGACTACTGCACGAAGGTCCGAAGACCGGTGGCCAGCTGGTTGCTGCCGCCACCGAGCGCTTCGGAGGGTTCTTCAGCGTGACCCGCAGCCAGGTTTACCGCGAGCTGCCCGCGCTGACCGACGCCGGCCTGCTCCGCCTCGGCAAGCAGGGGCCGCGCTCCAGCCAGCAGTACGCGATCACCGCGGCCGGCAAGCGCGCCTTCAAGTCGTGGCTGAACACCGAGCCGGGGCCGGACAACGTCCGCAGCCCGCTGATCCTGCGGCTGGTCTACTCCGGTTCGCTGACGCCGAAGCAGCGCGCCACCCTGGTCGAGTCGGCCCGCGCCCAGTACGCGGTGAAGATGGACGAGGCGAAGAACGCCGCCAAGACCGCGGGCGACCCGTACGAGAAGGCGGCCGCCGACTTCACCGTGGCCTACAACCGGGCGATCATCAAGCTCCTCGACGCCATCCCGGACTGATCCGGACTGCCTGCTCGCGCCGCGCTGCGGTGCGGGTGGCCGGGGAGAAATGGTCAACGGGCCGTCCTCGTGGGCGGCCCGTGCCCGGTGAAGTACGCTGAGCACTGTGAATCCCGACGTCGCAGCTTCGCTCAAGGAACTGTCCAACACCCTCGAGGGCATCGAGAGCGTGATGGATCTGGATGCTCTGCGCGCGAATATCGCGGAGCTGGAGGCCGAGGCCGCCAAGCCCGACCTCTGGGACGACGTCGAGCACGCGCAGCGGGTCAGCAGCCAGCTCGTGCACCGGCAGGCCGAGCTGCGCAAGATCACCGAGCTGCGGCAGCGGCTCGAAGACCTCGAGGTGCTCTACGAGCTCAGCGAGGACGAGGGCGACTCCTCCGGGCTGGAGGAGGCCGACCAGGAGCGGGAGACCCTCAAGAAGGACCTCGAAGCGCTCGAGGTGCGCACCCTGCTGTCGGGCGAGTACGACCCGCGCGGGGCGATGGTCACCATCCGCGCCGAGGCCGGTGGCGTCGACGCCGCCGACTTCGCCGAGATGCTGATGCGGATGTACCTGCGCTGGGCCGAGCGGCACTCCTACCCGGCCGAGGTCTACGACACCTCCTACGCCGAGGAGGCGGGCCTGAAGTCCGCCACCTTCCGCATCGACGCCCCCTACGCCTACGGCACCCTCTCGGTCGAGCAGGGCACGCACCGGCTGGTGCGCATCTCGCCGTTCGACAACCAGGGGCGCCGCCAGACCTCCTTCGTCGGCGTCGAGGTGCTGCCGGTGGTGGAGGAGACCGACCACGTCGACGTCCCGGAGAAGGACATCCGGGTCGACGTCTTCCGGTCCTCCGGCCCCGGTGGGCAGAGCGTCAACACCACCGACTCGGCGGTGCGCATCACGCACATCCCGACCGGCATCGTGGTGTCCTGCCAGAACGAGAAGTCGCAGCTGCAGAACAAGGCGGCCGCGATGCGCGTGCTGCAGGCCAAGCTGCTGGCCCGCAAGAAGGAGGAGGAGCGCGCCGAGCTGGACGCCCTCAAGGACAGCGGCTCCAGCTGGGGCAACCAGATGCGCTCCTACGTCCTGCACCCGTACCAGATGGTCAAGGACCTGCGCACCGAGTACGAGGTCGGCAACCCGGACGCGGTCCTCGACGGCGACATCGACGGCTTCCTGGAAGCGGGCATCCGCTGGCGCCGCCAGCAGCAGACCGTGGCCTGACGAACACGCACCGGCAGGCGGCGGAATGCGCAGGTGATCCGGGCTGCCGCCGCCGGTCCGGGTGAGTCGCCGTCCCCCTGATGGACGCAGGTAAACTCACTCCCCGTGATCCGCCTTGAGCACGTGTCCAAGACGTACAAGACGTCGACCAGGCCCGCTCTCGACGATGTCTCGGTGGGCATCGAGAAGGGCGAGTTCGTCTTCCTGATCGGGCCCTCCGGGTCCGGCAAGTCGACGTTCATGCGCTTGCTGCTGCGCGAGGACGTGCCCAGCCGCGGTCGGGTCTTCGTCGCCGACTGGAACGTCGCCAAGCTGCCCCGCCGCCGCGTCCCCCGGCTGCGCCAGCGCATCGGCTGCGTCTTCCAGGACTTCCGGCTGCTGAACAACAAGACCGTCGCGGAGAACGTGGCATTCGCGCTGGAAGTGATCGGCAAGCCGCGCAACGACATCCGCCGCGTGGTGCCCCAGGTGCTGCAGCTGGTCGGGCTGGACGGCAAGGCCGACCGGATGCCGCACGAGCTCTCCGGTGGTGAGCAGCAGCGCGTCGCGATCGCCCGGGCCTTCGTCAACCGCCCGCTGGTGCTGCTCTGCGACGAGCCGACCGGGAACCTCGACCCGGACACCAGCCAGGACATCATGCTGCTGCTGGAGCGCATCAACCGCACCGGCACCACCGTGGTGATGGCGACCCACGACCACTCGATCGTCGACTCGATGCGACGCCGCGTGGTCGAGCTGAGCCTGGGGCGCGTCATCCGCGACGACGCCCGCGGCGTCTACGGCGTCGGCCGCTGACCCCCCGAACCCCGCGGCCCTGAGCACACCACCCCCGACCGGCTAGGAAAGCTGACACAAGATGCGCGCGAGCTTCGTATTCAGCGAGGTCGTCAACGGCCTTCGGCGCAACGTGACGATGACCATCGCGATGATCCTGACGACCGCCATTTCGGTCGGTCTGCTCGGCGGCGGTCTCCTCGTGGTCCGGATGATCGACAAGATGCAGGAGACCTACCAGGACCGCGTCGAGGTCGTGGTGTTCATGACGGACGACGTCAGCGCCAACGACAACGACTGCTCCCAGCAGCCCTGCGCGAGCATCATGTCCGACCTCAAGCGCGTGCCCGGCGTGGAGTCGGTGAAGTACGAGAACCGCGAGCAGGCGTTCGAGAGCTTCAACAAGGTCTTCGAGTCGCAGCCCGAGCTCCGCGACGTCGCCCGCGCCGAGGCGATGCCCGCCTCGCTGCGCGTCAAGCTGAGCGACCCGGAGCGCTTCGGCGCGGTCCAGCAGGAGTTCACCGGCCGCCCCGGCGTGGACAACGTGGTCAACCAGGCCGAGTACCTCGACCGGATGTTCGACGTGCTCAACGGCTTCCGGAACGCGACGTTCGCCATCGCGCTGGTTCAGGCGCTCGCCGCGCTGCTGCTGATCTCCAACACCATCCAGCTCTCGGCGTTCACCCGGCGCACCGAGACCGGCATCATGCGCCTGGTCGGCGCCACCCGCTGGTACACCCAGCTGCCGTTCCTGCTGGAAGCGGTGGTCTCCGGTCTGATCGGCGCGGTGCTGGCCATCGGCGGTCTGCTGATCGCCAAGGCGACCTTCATCGACCGGGTGATGGCCCCGGTGTTCGGCACCGGCATCATCCCCAGCGTCGAGTGGGGCGACATCGCCGTGGTCTCGCCGATCCTGCTGCTGGTGGCGGCGGCCGTCTCGGCGATCACCGGTTACGTCACGCTCCGCCTCTACGTGCGGCTGTGAGCTGCGTCGGCTGCGGTTCCGGGTGGGACCGCAGCCGACGAAACCCGGGTGACACGGCAGCTAGAGTTGATGGCATGGTGAAGGAACGCGGCCGCAAGGTCATCGCGCAGAACCGCAAGGCGCGGCACGACTGGGCGGTGCTGGACACCTACGAGGCGGGCATCGCGCTGACCGGCACCGAGGTGAAGAGCCTCCGGCAGGGCAAGGCCCAGCTGGTCGACGGCTTCGCCACGGTCGACGACGGCGAGGTCTGGCTGCGCAACGTGCACATCCCCGAGTACACCGAGGGGACGTGGACCAACCACGAGCCGCGTCGTTCCCGCAAGCTGCTGCTGCACAAGCACGAGATCATCCGGCTGGTCGGCAAGATCAAGGAGAGCGGGCTGAGCCTGATCCCGATGTCGCTGTACTTCAGCGACGGCCGGGCGAAGGTCGAGCTCGCGCTGGCCCGCGGCAAGAAGGCGCACGACAAGCGCCAGGACCTGGCCAAGCGGGACGCCCAGCGGGAGATGCAGCGCGCCATCGGCCGCGCCCGCAAGGGCATGCGTTGACGGGGCCGGGCAGCGACGGCGAGGTCCCGGCCTGGTTGTCCGGGCTGGGGCTGCCCGGCCTGGTCGACATCCACACCCACTTCCTGCCCGAGCGCGTGCTGCGCAAGGTGTGGGCGTACTTCGACCTCGCCAGCGAGCACTACGGCGTCGAGTGGCCGATCTTCTACCGGCACCCCGAGGAGACGCGCCTGCAGGTGTTGCGCGAGCTCGGCGTGACGACGTTCGCCCCGCTGGTCTACGCGCACAAGCCGGGCATGGCCGAGTGGCTGACGGACTGGGCGGTGGACTTCGGCCAGCGCACCCCGGGCGCGGTGCCGACGGCGACGATCTTCCCGGAGCCCGAGGTCACCACCTACCTCGCCAAGGCGCTCGACGCGGGCGCGCGGTGCGTGAAGGTGCACGTCCAGGTCGGCGCCTTCGACCCGCGCGACGACCTGCTCCGACCGGCGTGGGGGATGCTCGCCGAGGCCGGGGTGCCGGTCGTCGTGCACTGCGGCCACGGGCCGCTGCCGGGCGCGCACACCGGGCTCGACGTGTTCGAGGAGGTGCTGCGCCGCCACCCCGAGCTGGTCGCGGTCCTGGCGCACGCCGGAATGCCGGACCACGGCATCGCGTTGGACCTGGTGGGCAAGTACCCGAGGGTGCACATCGACACCACCATGGTCGGAGTCGCGTTCAGCGAGCACTTCGCCGCGCTGCCGGCGGACTGGTCGGCGCGGCTGGCCGACCACGCGGACCGGGTCGTCCTGGGCACCGACTTCCCGAACATCCCGTACCCGTACGCCGAGCAGCTGGCGGCGATCGCGGGATGGGCGGCGGCCGACGACCGGCTGGGGTCGGAGTTCCTGCGAGCGGTGCTGCACGACACCCCGGCGCGACTGCTGGGCGCCTCGTCCTGATCGTTTCAGGGATATGGGAATGATCGCCGGGACGCCACGCGTTATGCTGGGGTACACCGGTTCGAAAGCCGAACCGGGAGCAAGGGGGTGAACGGTTTCGACTCCGTACGTTGATCCGAGGGAAGCGTGCCGGTGCAGGCAGGAGACCACCGTGAGCGTCGCTGCAAACCAATAAGCGCCGACAAGAGTCAGCGCGAGTTCGCCCTCGCCGCCTGAGCGAGGAGCGACTCTGTCGGACCGGGACAGCCTCCGACCCGGGATCCGGCATCAGCTAGGAGGCTCTCACCGCCAGGTCCGGTCGCGGGACCTGGTGGGACATCAAACAGCGACTGGGCTCGTCACATCGGCTAGTTCGCGAGACCGGTGGAGCCGAGCAGAGGCATAGCGAACTGCGCACGGAGAAGTCTTGGTGAGGCGACGGAGGACCCGGGTTCGATTCCCGGCACCTCCACGAGATGGATGGCGAGTGCTCGTGCTTTGAGCACTCGCCTTTTCTCGTTCCGCGCATCTTTCGCGAGGGCCGAGCCCCCGCGGACCCCCACGGAGCGGTGGTGACGTCCCATCGGCTCCTTGCGATGGGTGCCGTCCCCGGCCTGCCCACGGACCAGGCAATCCGCGGAAGTCTCGGTTGGGCGGGGGGACTTGGTGGCAGCGCGACCTTGGGGTTGTTGCTGGGGGTTGAAGACCGCGGCGTCGGTGATCGCGGTACCCCGCACACCACTCCAGCTCATCGATGGTCCGGTGGGCATGGTTGACTTCGGCTGCCGTTCTCACCTGGAGAAGTCTTCATCGGCTGGTCGTCCGCGTGCGCGATCCGCGCGATCGGTGGGCCTGCTTGATCGAGCTGACCGACGAGGGGGCGCATCGCCGTCCAGGCGCATCAGGCCGTTTGCGAGGGCCTGATGGCGATCGCCGCCGCCTTGTCGGTCGCGGAGCAGGGACGCCTCAGCTCGTCCATCGGCCGGGGCGTGGGTTGCTGAGTTGGTGGGGCGATGAGTTTCGGTTGGGAGTGGGCGAGTACGTGCGTGGCGTCGTAGTCCTGGTAGCGGATGTTCATCGGGACCATCGCCGCGCCCAGCTTCGCGAGCAGGAACTCTGGCCGGTTGTCCAGCATCACCGCTACGCGATCGCCTGCGGTGACTACGACAGCGATTCTCTCACAAAGAAAAGAACTGTCTTCATATTTCACGAAAATTGGCCAGCTGGTCCAGCTCGAAGGTTATTGCATGGTAGGCATCTGGGTGGGCTTCGGTGAGTTCTTCCACGACGTAGTGCCAGTCATTTTGGCTCAGTTGATATGTCAGATTCTTGTTCTTGGAAGGATTGATGCCCTTGATGCTGAACTGTTGAGCTGGAACAATTTTGCCCAGTATGTCTTGGTTGGACCAGAAGAAGTGATCGTTTTGTAAGTAGCTCGCTGTTTCGGCTATCTCGGTCAAGGTGCGGGGTCGAGTGCTGCACAGTTTCGCTACTTTTTGGGCTTTCCGCGTATCGCTCTGGCTGTCATCAGGGCTGTCGATAACGGCCTGGGCGGCCTTCCTGAGGTGGCCGATTAGTCTCATGGTCCGTTTGCGAAGGTGTAGCTTGGCGGTAGACTCCACTAACGTCAGTAGAATCTTCATGCGATCCATACCTGCGGGAATGGATTCAATGATCTGCTCGACTTCGTCGAGCAGATCATTGTCGCGGGTCTCCTGGGCGATTAGAGTTAATGCGGCTGCGCGATGGGTGAGAACATCCGCTTTTCTGGCGATGGCCACTGCGCGACCGATGTTTCCGGCCGACAGGACGCCACGAATCAAGTCTAGTCGCGCTCGCCGCTGCAAGGGTGCCTGGTCGACAGCAGCAAGCGCAGTCTCGGCCCGGTTTAGGTCTTCGGCGGCGAGTGCACCTTCCGCGATCACTGCCCACGCTGCTGATCGTGCGGAACTGTCCTGGAGTGATCTGGCTAGTGCCTCGGCGCGGTCAAAATCTTGGAAGTCGGCAACGGTCTTGATCCACAGTAGTGATCTGCGCTGGTCGTCGGCACTTATGATCTTGCGGGCTATGCTCTCTGCGAGTTCAAGAAGTTCGGCGCCATGTTCAAGATCGTTGGCGCGGAGGGCGGCCGCCGCGATGAAGAAGACCGGCTCTGCATTGGTTCCAGTTTTGGCGTAGTCGTAGGCCATGGCAATTGCGTGATCTAGTGATCCGGCAATAGCGGCGGCCACTGCGACGTCGATTAACACATCATTTCGAACTGATTGGTCAGTGATTTCTTGCGTGCTATCTTCTGATTCGGCTATCAGGCGGTTTGCGTGGTCATGATCAGTTGTGTTTTCTGCAACCGCTGCCAGTCTTCTGCATAGCTGGATGGGTTCGCTTGTTTGTCGTGCTATCGATTCGGCGCGGTCCGCTGAGTTCCTGGATATTATCGAGATGATCGATATCAGCAAATCTTCACGCCGATTCGGATCTTTGAATAGGGTTGTGATCCGAAGTGCGCGGTCGTAGTCGCCTACGATTGCAGCAGCTTGGGCCACAGTCCCTGCATGGATAAGCATAGTCTCGGACTGTATTAGATCTTCAGCCTCCGCCAGCAGGATCTTGGAGCGCTTCAATCTGCTTGTCTTTGCGCTTGCGACGGCCATGGCAGCTAACGAGGAGGCTTCCCGGCCATTCCTTTCCGAAGCCATCAGGTCTTCGGCCTGAATCAGAAGTGCAGCTGCTTGGTCATGGTCATTTGTGTCTGCTGATTGGGACGCTATTTGCGCGAGTGCCTGTGCGCGCTCAGCGGGGTCTCGTATGATTTCTGTGATGTGTCGAGCACGATCGAAATCGCCGATTCTTGCGAACTCAATGGCGACCGACCTAACCGGGCGCGCGCCCCAGAACTGGTTGAAAGTTTTCGCTAACTCCGCAGCTTGATCGAGCATCCTTTGTGCTCGCTGTGTTTCACCCTCCTTTCTGCATACTTTCGCAGCCGCTAGTAAGGCATCGATGCGGTCGACTGGATCTCGGAAGGCTTCGATCATTGACTCAGCTCGATCGAGTTGGCCAAGTCGAGCCCACCCTGCGGGTAGTCCTGGTGGTATTTGACTGTTGCTTCGTTGTAGGTTCACTCGGTGAACCGCCAGGCGAGCGAGAGCAACCAAATCAGGTTTATCGTGCGTCAGAATGGTGTTTTGTGTGGTGATGATCTCGGTCAAAGCCGCACCATCACCGCCAGAGCGAGCGCGCGCAAGGTGATGGCGGTGAGGGCTGGTCGCGCACGCAACCATGCGGGCTAGGTCCCCAGCAGCAGTCAGCCTGCTGAAGTAGCCACGGAGCAGGTACTCCGGGGTATCCGAAGGCCAATGCCGTGCTGCGTAGCGGTCAGCCCAGTTGTGCAGACGCTCTTGGTAGTTGCCAATTCGTGCCCCCAGCATCTGCTCTGCCGCCACCTGGAGCTGCGCGTGCGCCAGCAAATGAACGTCGAGCGATCGACCGGGCCTCTCGGTTACACTTCGGAAACTTCGTCCTGCTGCCGTACGTAGATACTCCTCTACCTGCCAAGTCGAAACGCCAATTAGTTCTTCCAAGTCCTGGGTGGTGAGACCGCCGCCTGCCGCCGTCAAAAATCCCAGCAGGTCCTGTTCGGCTGCAGAACCGTAAAGGAGGCGTTTCAGATCGCGCTCCATCGCGCCGCGTACAGCCTGGGCTTCTGCCGACGGGGCCAGTTGCCGAACGATCGAGGGGTCATGCAGTGGGTGGTGGCTAGGCACATCATCAGGAATCGGCGGATTGGGGCGCCCAGACACGATCACCCGCATACTCGCAGGCGGGCTGGCGGGGAGCAGGGCAGCGATGCTGTGTGCCTCAGGCGAGCCGTCCCAGCCTCGATCCTCGTCCAGCCCGTCCACCACGAGAACTAGAATTTCGCCCCGGTTCTGGCAGAGTTGCGCGGCCTTTTCCAGCAAGCCAAGCATGTGCGTTTCGCGGGTAGCCTCGGTCAAATGCTGCTCCGGGGGCTCCCCTAGGAGCTCCCACAGCTGCTCGAGGATGTTGTCCGCGAATGCTTGCCTGTCACTTTGGCGCGCCCACCCAGCAGTGATGAAAAACGACACCACTCGCACCCCTGGAGGAGGGGCCAAGACGAACGTGGCCAGCAACGCCGATTTTCCTGACCATGCATCAGCTCTCCACCAGGCATAACTGCCTGCAAAGGCCGGCGACGTGCAGAAGTCAGCCAACTCGGCCAACTCTGCCGCTCGCCCGACCAGTTCTGGCGGTGCGATGCGCTGGACTTGTGATCGGTAGTGGCTGCGCGCCAGATCACCGGTATGGACGTGTATGCCCCCCTGAACAGTCCCGGCTTGGATCACCGGCCCTGTGAACCTGCCGGACGCCGAGTTAGTCGTCATACACCCATGATCTCGCATTCGTACGCGATAAAACACCATCCGTAGTGGCACTGCGGCTGGTGGGCCCTCGCCACGCTGGTCGCTGAGCGCGGAGGTCATAGGGCCCGCACACACCTCGCCACGACCGCACCGGGACGGTCGTGGCGCGATGTACCGGATCAGTCTCGGACAGCACGGTGACTGCCGTTGATCGTCCGGTGTGGGTTCAGGGGTGGTCCAGGGATTGGACGAGGTTGGTGAGTTGGGCGAGGTTTCGGCACTCCGCCATCTCGACCAGGGATTCGTAGACGGGTGCTGCTGAGTCGCCGGTGCCCCAGCGGTTTCGGGGTTCCGGGTTCAGCCAGAGGGTTCTTCGGCAGCGGCGGGTCAGGGTGGTCAGGATCTCCGGGGCCGGGTCGTAGTTGTTGTTGCGGGCGTCGCCGAGGATGAGGAGGACCGTTCGGGGGGTGAGCGCGTCGGCGTGGTTGGCGGCGAAGTCCGCGAACACGCGGCCGTGGTCGGTGCCGGTGCCCGGGAGCTGGAGGGTGGCTCGGCGGACCTCGGCCAGGGCCTCGGCCGCGTCGCGGCTTCGGCGGAGGTGGTCGGTCACCTCGTGGACCTCGCGGACGAAGGCGAACACCCGGGTGCGGGAGAACACCTCGTGCAGGGCGTGTACCAGGAGCAGGGCGAAGTGGGCGAAGTTCGCCACCGACGAGGAGACGTCGCACAGGACTACTAGTTCCGGCTTGTGGGGGCGGTGCGGGCGGTGGCGGGGTGCGATCGGGACGCCGCCGGTGGCCAGCGCGGATCGCAGGGTGCGGCGGAAGTCCAGCGTCGTGCTGCGGGTGCCGTGGCGGCGCTTGCGGTGGATGCGGGTGGCCAGCTGTCGGGCCAGGGGGCGGATCGCCCGGCGGATCGCCGTCAGCTCGGCCTGCGAAGCGGCCAGGAACGGCACTTGGTCCGGTGCGGGCGCCGTGAGGTTGTCGGCCACGTACCGCTCGCCCTTGCGCTCGGCGATGCGGCGGTGGGCTTCGGCGGTGACGAGCTGCTCGAACCGGGCGATGCGGCGGGTGAAGCGGGACTTGGTGGCGGTGCCGGTGGTGCTGCGAGGACGCGCCTGCCCCTCCGCGGTGCGCATCAGACCAGCCAGCAGCGTGGTCGGGTCCAGCTGTTCCAGGGCGGCGCGCGGTGACCACGAGCCGGAGTTCGCGCCCGGGGAACTGCCGTAGCGGGCGAGGGCGCGGCGGGCGATCTGGACCAGCGCTGCGTCGTCTCCGGTGAACAGCGCTCGGGCGAGTTCGGAGCGCATGGCGTGGAGCTCGGGGGAGGTGCCGTGGGCGCCGGTGACCTCGACTTCGCTGTCGACCGCTGTGCCGTCGGTGGTGCGGCCGTCGCCGATGGCGGGCGGGAACCACAGGTCGAACAGGGCGTTGAAGACCGCGATGTCGTTGTGGCGCTTGACCAGCGTGGCCGCGTAGGCGACCCGTACCGCTTCGCGGTCGAGGAGGTCGACTGCGGTCAGGGCGCGGGCCGCGTCGATGCCCTCGGCGGTGGAGACCGCGATGCCGTGCTCGCGCAGCGCGGCGAGGAAGTCGGTGTGCCGGTCCAGCAGGCTCATGGTGCTTCCGGGCCGCGCAGTTCGAGCCCGGCGAGGGCGCGCTCGTGGTCGCCGGGGTGTTTGAGCACCACTCCGAACGTCGCTTCCAGCGCCGGGTCGTTGAGGTCGTCGATGCCCAGGGCCAGCAGCGCTCGGGCCCAGTCGACGGTCTCGGCGATCGACGGCGCCTTGGTCAGCTCCAGGTTCCGCAGCGCGGCCACCACCTCGGTGAGCTGGCCAGCCAGCCGCTCTCCCAGCGCGGGGACGTGGGTGAGCACGATGTCTCGCTCCCGCTCCGGGGTGGGGTAGTCCATGTGCAGGTACAGGCAGCGGCGCTTGAGCGCTTCGGAGAGCTCGCGGGCGGCGTTGGAGGTCAGCACCACGAACGGGCGGTGCCGGGCCCGCACGGTGCCCAGCTCGGGCACGGTGATCTGGAAGTCCGACAGCACCTCCAGCAGCAGCGCCTCGAACTCCAGATCGGCCTTGTCCACTTCGTCGATCAGCAGCACCGTCGGCCCCTCGCGGCGGATCGCCGCCAGCAGCGGGCGCTCCAGCAGGAACTCCGGGGTGAAGATGTCGGCGCGGGTGCGCTGCCAGTCCGCGTCCTGCCCGGCCTGGATCCGCAGCAGCTGCGTGGCGTAGTTCCACTCGTACAGCGCGCGGGCCTCGTCCAGGCCCTCGTAGCACTGCAACCGGATCAGCTCCGCGCCGGTGGCCGCGGCGACCGCCTGCGCGAGGCCGGTCTTGCCCACCCCTGCGGGCCCCTCGATCAGCAGCGGCTTGCCGAGCCGGTCGGCCAGGAACACCGTCGTGGCGGTCGCCTTCCCGGCCAGGTAGTCCACTGCGGACAGTCGTGCGCCGACGTCGTCGGAGGTGTCGAACACGCCCACTCCTCACTTCCGTGCTCCTCGGACGGTAGCGGTTCGATCCGCTCCGGGACATGCTTGTCGCGGGTCCTCGGAGCCGTTGCGCAGCGCTATTCGGCGTCGTTCTGGTCGAGGTGGGTCTTCAGGGCTGCCAGGGGCGAGTCCCAGTCGCGGGCCAAGGCGGCGAGGAACTGCTGGGCCGTGCGCATCGGGGCCGAGTTCAGGCGGTGGCGGACCCGGCGTCGTTCGCCCGGTTCCGGGGTGACCAGCTCGGCTTCGGCCAGCAGGGCGAGGTGCTTGGCGATCGCCTGGCGGGAGATCGGCAGGCGGCCCGCCAGGTCCGTCGCGGTGGCCGGTCCGCGGGCGGCGAGCTCGGCCAGGATCGCGCGGCGCGTCGGGTCGGCCAGGGCGGTGAAGACCTGCTCGGCGGTCGCTTCGACGTCAGGCCGCATCGAGGTGGGCGATCAGCTCGCCGAGCTCGCGCGGCCAGCCCTCCAGGTGCGACCGGTAGGTGGCGTCGTACTGGTCGTCGGGCAGCTGGGCGAAGCCGGATTCCACCACGGTCAGCCGGGTTCCGCCCGCGTTCGGTTCGAGGGTGAACTCCACGTAGGTGCGGCGGGGGTCGTCCTCGGGCATCCCGTCGACCTGCCAGGTGAAGCCGAAGACCGAGGGTTCCTCGACCCGCTCGACGCGCAGCTCGGCGGTGCGCTCCCCGGTCCAGGACACCTCGGCCGCGCCGCCCGGGCGGAGGTCGATGCGCGCCGCGTCGCCGAACCAGGAGCTCAGGCCGTCGGCCGTGGTCAGCGCCGCCCACACGGTCTCCGGCGGCTGGGCCAGCTCAACGGTTCGCTCGATGCGGTCGGGGAATCCCATGCCCTCTCCTTCGCTCCGGGAGTTCGACCCTAGTCCGCTGGCGCGGATTGACGCAACCGAATGGTTGCCATACTGTGGCAACCATCCGGTTGCTATACCGGGGTCGAAGGAGGGGACATGAGCGCACCGGGCATGCCCGCGGTCGTGGATCGGGAGGCCTTCCAGGCCCAGCTGGACGAGCTGCGGACCAGGGAGAAGGCGCACACCCGGGAGGGCGACGCCATCGCCGCGGCCCGGCGGCGGCTGCCGATGGTCGAGGTCGACGCGGGGATCGAGCTCGTCGGGCCGCGCGGGCCGGTGACCCTGCTCGACGCGTTCGAGGGGCGTCGGCAGCTGATCCTGTACTACTTCATGTGGCACCCGGGCCACCCCGCGGCCGAGCAGTGCGAGGGCTGCACGTGGTGCGCCACGTCGGTCGCGGAGCTGTCCTACCTCCACTCGCGCGACATCACCTACGCGGTGGTCTGCCAGGGGCCTGAGGAGGAGGGCCGCCGCTACCACGACTTCATGGGCTGGGAAATGCCGTGGTACTCCGCGCAGGGCTCGCTCGATGAGCTGCTCGTCGGGCGCGAGGTCGGCATGATGCACCTCGTCTGCTACCTGCGGGACGGCGACCGCGTCTTCGAGACGTACTGGACGACCCGCCGCGGGGTGGAGGCGATGGACTACAGCTACGCGCTCATGGACCTCACCGCGTACGGGCGCCAAGAGCCGTGGGAGGACTCGCCGCCCGGTTGGCCGCAGGGCTGGACGGGCACGTGCGCGAGGCTGCGCACCGACGGACGCCCCATTCCCCAGTGGTCGCGGATCGCCGCCGGGAGGTCCGACGACCTCGGGGGCTGACGCCTACGCCGCCCGGAGGGCTCGCTGGCGGTTGACGATTTGCGCTGCCAGGACGACGAGTTGGCAGATCGGGGAGGGGAAGCCGAGCACGAGACCGGTGGCGATGTCCACCAGCACGGCGGCCACCGCTGCGGCGAAGACGCGGTTGGAGGCGGACGGCGGTTTCCGGGCCGTCGTCCACGGGGTGCGGCGCCAGGGCTTGGCGATCGACAGCCACGCCTGGAAGGCGATCGCCGAGGCCATCAGGGCGGTGCCGATCAGCAGCGCCGGAGCGGGTGCCTGGCCGGTCCGGGCTGCCGCGACCGAGTCCTGCAGCGCGCCGGAGAGGAGGAAGATCCCGGCGTGGAGCTGGACGACGGTGATCGCGAACTTCACCAGCACCCACCAGTGCCGGAAGAAGCCCCAGGCCGTGGCCGCGGCGAGCAGGAGCCCGGTGAACGCCGCGGCGTTCGCGAACGGGCCGAGCAGGCGCACGTCCACCACGTGCGCCATCGACGTCGCGGCGACGCGGGTCGCCGGGTCGGTGCTGGCGAAGCTCGTCGCCAGCAGGGTGAAGAGCACCAGCGCGCAGGTCAGCCAGCCGACCGATGTGATCACGTGCAGCCACACGACGGCCTGCCGCCAGCGCTGCGAACTCGTTCTCGCCACGACGACGAGGGTGCTGCGCGCTGGAGCGCTTCGGCTCCAGCGCATTCCCGGAGAGAACCCCGAATTCGTCCCCGAGGTCAGAAGGTGCCGCCGCCCGCGTTGATCACCTGCCCGGTGATCCAGCGGCTGTCGTCGGAGGCCAGGAACGCGACGATGTCGGCGATGTCGGCGGGTTCGCCGATGCGGCCGAGCGGGGTGGCGGCGGCCATCCGCTGGAGGGTTTCCTCGGACTGCAGCTCCAGCAGGGCCTCGGTGCGGGTGGCGCCGGGGCGCACGCTGTTCACCGTGATGCCGCGCGGGCCGAGCTCCCCGGCGAGGACTCGGACGAGCTGGTCGACGGCCGCCTTCGCCGCGCCGTAGAGGCCGGTGCCGGGGCGGTGGGTCGCGGTGACGCCGCTGGAGATCGCCACGATCCGGCCGCCGTCGCGCAGGCGGTTCGCGGCTTCGCGCAGGGCGGTGAAGGTGGCTCGCGCGTTGGTGCCGAACAGCAGGTCGTAGTCGGCGTCGGTCGCTTCGGCGAGCGGGGCGAAGCGGGCCGTTCCGACGTTGCTGACCAGCACGTCGAGCCCGCCGAGCCGCTGCTCCGCGAAGTCGAACAGGGCGCGCAGCTGCGCCGGGTCGGTGACGTCGGCCTGCGCTGCGGCGGCGCGGCCGCCGCTCGCTTCGATCCCGGCGACGAGCGATTCGGCGGCGGCCCGGTCCGATCGGTAGTTGACCACCACGTCCAGGCCGTCCGCGGCGAGGCGCTCGGCGATGGCGCGGCCGATGCCGCGCGAACTTCCGGTGATCAAGGCTGTTCGGGTCAACGCGGGCTCCAGTGGTTGAGATGATCGTCAGTTGAGATCATCAACTGAATTTGTCGAGGATGTCAACCACCGGGGTAGCCTCCCGGGGTGGACGACTTCCCGAGCGCGCTGATGGTCCTGCACCGGGAGCTGCGCGGGATCTACGCCGCCACCGCGCGGCGGTTCGGGCTGACCGCCCAGCAGGTCGAGCTGTTGTGCCTGCTCGGCGGCCGGTCGCCGTCCCTCGGTGAGCTCGCGGCGATGCTCGGCTGCGACAAGACCAACATCACCGGCATGGTCGACCGCCTCGAACGCCGCGAGCTGCTGTCCCGGGCGGTCGACCGCAACGATCGCCGGGTCGCGCGCCTCTCGCTCACCGCCGAGGGGAAAGTCCTGAGCGGACAGCTCCGCGCCGCGTTCGTCGAAGCGGTCGCCGAGCGCTGGGGTCCGCTCGATGCGGCCGACATCGCCGTCGTCGCCCGGCTCGCCACCTCGAAATCAGCGCTTTCGGAGCAGGGCGACGGCCGCCAGGCCCGCTAGCGCGGGGAGTGCTCCGAGTGCGCTGAAGAGCGGCGGGATGACGTTGGTGTAGGCGCCGCCGGACAGCGACAGGTTGAGCAGGGCGACCGAGGCGCCCAGGGCGAACATGATCACGCTGACCGGGCGCACCCAGCGGGCGTGCTTGCGGGCCCCGACGATCGTCCACAGCCAGCCGCCGATGCCGAGCACGCCGATGGCCGCCAGGTAGCCGACGATCGCGTTGCGGTCGGCGCTGATCAGGTCGTCGGGCCAGGTCGGGTAGGCGCTGCGGACGTGGTCGCCGAGGCTGTCCGCGGTGGCCACGTCGATCAGCGGTGCCGCTGCGGCGACGACGGTGAGCGCCAGCCCGAGGTGCAGGACGCGGATGGCGTTGTCGGGCTTGGGTGTTGCGGGAGCTGACATGGGTCCTTCTCCGTGATTCTTACGATGTAAGTTTTCTGCGCCTACCGTAGGCTTACGGTGTAAGAAACGCAAACGCGTGGAGGAGTGGCCATGCCCACCAGTCGCACCCGCGGTCAGCGCGCCGGGCTGACCCGGCAGGACGTGCTCGCAGCAGCCCTGGCGCTCGTCGACCGCGAGGGCCTGAAGGCGCTGTCGATGCGGCGGCTGGGCGCGGAGCTCGGCGTGGAGGCGATGACCCTCTACCACCACGTCTCCAACAAGGAAGCCCTGCTGGACGGACTGGTCGAGCAGCTGCTGGCCGAGGCCGTCGCGCCGCGGAGCAGCAGCGGCTCGTGGCAGGCGGACCTGCGGAACTACGCGCACGCCCTGCGGGAGGCGCTGCTGGCGCACCCGAACGCCATCCCGCTGGTGGCGTCGAGGCCCGCGGTGACCTCGCGCAACCTGGAGATCATGGAGCGCGAGCTGGGCGCGCTGCACGCCGCCGGGTTCCCGCTGGAGGTCGGGCTGGACGTGCTGTTCTCGCTGGCCGGTTTCGTCCTCGGGCAGGTGGTGACCGCGACCGGACCCGGCCAGGCCGACGCCGCCGAGCAGGTCCGCAATTTGTCCGATGTGGACCCCGCGGAGTTCCCGCTGCTGACCGCGGCGGCGGCGCGGGCCAGCGACCGCGCCGGGGCCCGGTCGCGCTTCGACTTCGCGCTCGACGCGATGATCGCCGGGTTCGAGCAGGCCCGGGTCACCGGCTGAGCGTGGCGATCCAGAGGTGGTCGCGGGCCCGGGTCCGGGCCACCAGGCGGTGCCGGTCCGCCGCTTCGAGCTCGTCGCGGTGGCCGTGGGACTGCGGGCGCTCGTCGGGGAGGAAGACCGCGCGGAACTCCGTCCCCTTGGCCCGGTGGACCGTGCCGACGTGGATCGGACCGGACGTGCGGCCGTTCCAGCGGTCCAGCGAGCGCACGGTGAAACCGGCTTCGCGGAGCACCCGGTCCCAGTGCTGCGCCGCGCCGTTGGTCCGGGTGAGCACCGCCGTGTCGGTGTCGTCGTCGAGCTCGCGGAGCGCCGCGATCAGCGCGGCCTCCTGGTCCTCGCCCTCCCAGCGCACCACGTGCCCGCCGCGCAGCACCGGCAGCGCCGAGCGCAGCGCGATGGTCGGACCGCCGTCGAGGTCGTCGAACCGGTTGATCGCGTCGAGCTCACCGGCGTGCTGGACGATCGCCGACCGGTTCCGGTAGTTGCGGCGCAGGACTTCACCCCTGCCCTGCAACGAGATCCCGGCCTCGGACAGCCGCCACCCGCCCGGGTACACCTGCTGCTGGCCGTCGCCGACGAGCAGCAGCTGGTCCGGGCCGTCGCCGCTGATCGCGTGCACCAGGCGCAGCCCGATCAGCGTCAGGTCCTGGACCTCGTCGACGACCACCGCCGCGTACTGCCGGGGCAGCGGGCGGCGGTCGAGCTCGGACAGCGCGCGCATCAGCACGTCGTTGTGGTCGAAGGCGCCGCGCTCGGACAGCTCCCGCTCGTACTCGCAGTAGAACTGCCAGACGTGAGCGCGCAGCTCCGACGGCAGCGGACGGCCGCGGCCCTTGCGCGGGACGGTCCGGTAGGTGTCCAGGGCGCTGATCCCGCGCCCCTTGATCACCCGGTCGATCTCGTCCTTCCAGTAGCTGCGGGAAGCGCGGAACGCGCGCAGCGGCGCGGTCAGCTCCGCGCGCTGCCACACCGCTTCGAAGGCCTGCTCGACCTGCTGCTCGTCCACGTCGGCGGCGCGTCCGCGCTGGTCCAGGAAGTCCCGCGCCCAGGCGTGCAGGTGGGTGAACTCGATGCGCTGGACCAGGTGCGGGGCCAGCGAGCGGAACTGCTCGGCGGCGATCAGCGGCAGGTTGCGCAGGTGCGTGGTGAACAGCAGCTTCCCCGTGGTGCGGCGGGCCAGGTAGGCCAGCCGGTGCAGGGCCAGCACGGTCTTGCCGGTGCCCGCCGGGCCGGTGATCCGGGCCGGTCCGGAGTAGCGCCGCCGCACCGCGCCGAGCTGCGCGTCGTCCAGGAAGATCCGCCAGTCGCGGAACGGCCGCTCCAGCGCCCGCTCGACCCGCTCCCGGCGCAGGTCGCGCACCTCGAACAGGCCGGATCCGGCGGTCCTGCCCGGCCCGCGCTGCTGCGGGATGCGCTGCGGGTTCCACATGATCGGGGACAGGTCGAAGGTCCTGCTGGCCAGGTGGCGGGCGATGCCCAGCACCTCGGCCGGTTCCAGCAGCCGTTCGCCGTGCCGCAGGACGCGGTCCAGCTCGGCCTCGGTGATGGCCAGGTGCTCGCCGCTGTGCCCCTTGCGGCCGCGGTGGTCGGCCGGGTGCACCACCACCGCGCGGGCCACCGCCTCGGTCACCGCGCCCGCCTCGGTGGACGCCCCGGCCAGCAGCTCCGCGGTCCACACGAACGCCGCCCGGGCGTCCTCCCAGTCCGGTTCGGCGTCGCGGAGCAGGACGACCAGCACGCCCTGCGGGCCGACCAGCACCGCGTCCGGGCGGTTGGCCGGGGTGTGCGGGGCGAACTGGTTGAGCAGCGGGTACCAGCCGCTGTCGTGCTCCACGGCGAACCGCTGCAGGACCCGGTGGTGCCAGCTCGGCAGCAGCCGGTCGCGCAGCTCCGCCTCGGCCTCGCGGCGCAGTCGTTCCTGGCGGTGGTGGAAAGTCCCGGTCACGGTGCCTCCTGTCGCCGCTGGAGCGAGCTCGATATCGACAGTAATGCGTTCGATGTCGCTTTCGACCCCGCTCGCAGCGCATCACCTGGATGTCGCAGGCGGCGTTCTCGCGCGAAATCGCCGCTCTCCGCACCGGGGAGGTGCCGATCTCGCCGTGCTCCGGTCAACCGCGGGGGAGGTGGAGCTCCTCGGCGACCAGCTTGTCCAGTGTGGACACCGGGAGGGCACCGTGGCGGAGGAGCGCGTCGTGGAAGCGGCGGATGTCGAAGTCCGCGCCGAGGCGCTGCTGGGCGGTGGCCCGGACCCGGTCGATCTCCAGCTTGCCCACCAGGTACGAGAGCGCCTGCGCGGGCAGCGAGATGTAGCGGTCGATCTCGGACTCGACCTCCAGCTGCGGCAGCGTGGTGTGCTCGGCCAGGTAGTCCACCGCGCGCTGCCTGCTCCAGCCGAACTCGTGCAGGCCGGTGTCGACCACCAGCCGCGCGGCGCGCACCAGGTCCTGCGCGACCATGCCCAGCCGGGCGACGTCGTCGGAGTACAGGCCCATCTCGTCGGCCAGCCGCTCGGTGTAGAGGCCCCAGCCCTCGGTGTAGGCGGTGATCGGGATCAGCCGCCGCAGCATCGGCAGCTCGGCGCGCCGCTGGGCCAGGCTGAACTGCATGTGGTGGCCGGGCACGACCTCGTGGAACGCGATCGCCTCGGAGTTGAAGCGCGGGCGCTGCTCGGCGCGCTCGGTGTTGGCGAAGTAGACGCCCGGCCGCGAGCCGCCCAGCGCCGGGGCGGTGTAGAGGCCGATCGGCGTGCTGTCGGTGGTGGGGCCGGGCATCGCGCGCACCTCGCACGGCTGGTCGGGCAGCGTCGCGAACCACTGCGGCGCAACCGCTTCCGCGCGGGCGATCGCCTCGCGCGCGGACGCCAGCAGCTCCTCGCCGTCCCGCCAGCGCAGCGCGGGGTCGGTGCGCAGCCGGTGCAGCACCGCGTTCGGCTCGCGCTCGCCCCAGACCTTCGCGCCCAGCTCGGCGAGCTCCTCGCGCAGTGCGGCTATCCGCTCCCGGCCGATGTCGTGCAGCTCCTGCGGAGTGCGGTCGGTGCTGGTGTTGGCGCGCACGAGCCGCTGGTAGATCTCGTGGCCGCCGGGGAGCCAGCACAGCCCGGGCTGCTGGACCGGGCGCGCGTGCGGGGCGATCTCGGCGGCGAGCACCTCCCGGTACTCGCGCAGCGCCGGGTGCACCGATTCGGCCAGCACCTGCTTGCGCTCCTGCTCCAGCGCCGGGTCGGGCAGCTCCGGGGCCAGCAGCGGGTCGGCGCCCGGTGCGGCCAGGTGGTCGTCGAGGTGGCGGATCGCGTCGTCCACCAGCACCCGCACCGGCACCAGACCGGTCGCGACGCCTTCCCGGTGCCGTTGCGCGGCGGTCGCGACGAACTCCGGGATCCGGCGCAAGCGCGTCACGAAGTCCGCGCCCTGCCGGGCATCGGCGACCGAGACCTGCCCGAGGTGGAACAGCAGTCCCGCCACCGGCGCGAACAGGGAGCCGACGACGGTGTACTCGGGGGAGCGGGCGTCGAACCGGGCGACCACCGCCTGCGCGTGGTGCACCACGGCCGCGATGGTCAACCGCTGCTCCAGGTCGGCGTGCGAGGTGTCCACCGCCATCGCGCGCACCCGGATGTCCTCGGCTCGCTCCCGGAACGCCAGCTCGGCCGCGGCGGAGATGTCGGGCAGCTCGTCGTCACGGTCGTGGGCGCCGTAGAGCGAGGCGCTGACCGGGTTCGACTCGAACAGCACGGCCAGCAGTTCGTCGGAGAGTTCTGTGGGAGTGCTCACACCGCTCCATCCTGCCGCAGGTCGCCGACCCCGCGCCGCGCCGATTTCTCCCGGAACCGCCACCCGGACGACCCCGGGTGGCCGGGCCGGTCGGCCGGGGACAATGGCCGCGTGGATCCGCTGCACGACCCGGACGACGAGGCACTGCTCGACCCGCGGCAGGCCCGCGATCTCGCCGGGCTGGTCGAGACCGCGCGGCTGGCTTCGGCCGTCGTGCGCTACGGGCTGCGCACCGAGGTCGGCGCCGCCACGGTCGTGCTCAACCAGGACAACCCGCTGCCCGCCGCCAACCACGCCTGCGCGCTGTGGGGGACGCTCGCCGAGGTCGCCGGGACCCTGCTGCAGCTGGAGCAGGTCTTCGCCGAGGCCGGGCGGTCGGAGGCGGTGGTGTTCGCCTCGCCGACCACCGTCGCCGAGATCGAGGGCATCGCCGACGACGCCGGGTGGCGCGCGGTGGAGGAGCTCGTCGCGCTGCTGCACCGGACCCGGCAGGACGTGCGAGGCTGGGCGCGACCGGCCGAGGACCGCGACCTGCCCGGGATCGTCGACCTGATCGCCGACGACGCCGGGCTCTCCGACGAGGGCGAGCGGCGGCTGCTGCGCAACCTGGGGCACCGGATCGACGAACCGCGCAGCGTGCTGCGCGTCGTGGACGACCAGGACGCCGACCGCATCGCGGGCTTCGCCCAGGGATTCGTCGAGCGCGGCGTCGGACTGGTCGAGCAGGTGGTCGTGCGGCCCGGTCGGCGGCGCCGGGGCATCGGCGGCGAGCTGGTCGCCGACGTGGTCGACGAGCTGCGCGAGCGCGGCGCGCTGCTGGTCGCGGCGCACAGCGAGGAGGGCGGCACGGCGGAGCGGTTCGCCGAGGCCTGCGGGTTCGAGGTGGTCTACGGCGTCACGGCCTACGCCCGCCGCATCGACGACCTGCTCTGAGAATCCGACGTTCACCCGGAGGACGGGCAACCCCGCACGAGATCGGCACCTCGCGGACGCCGACGATTGGTGCGATCAAGACGGCCCGGCGCGTCACATCCGCGCTGCGGGCGGAATAAAGGCCGTGGCGGGCCGGTTCGGGTACCCCGGTGAGCGGATTGACCCGGGCGTGCGCCGGGGGTTTCGCTTAGTTCGGCTAAACAGAGAGAGGGGTTGCGGTGTCGAGCAGCTCGGCAACGGCGGAGCAGAGCACCGAGGGCACCGGCATCGGCTCCCTGCCGCGGGAGATCTGGATCCTGGTCATCGGCAGCTTCATCGTCGCGGTGGGCATGGGGATCGTGGCCCCCGCACTGCCGACCTTCGCCACCAGCTTCGACGTCGGAGTCACCGCGGCCTCCTTCGTGATCAGCGCGTTCGCCCTGATGCGGCTGGCCTTCGCGCCGGTCAGCGGTCGGCTGGTGTCGTTCTTCGGCGAGCGCTCGATCTACGTCTGGGGCATCACCATCGTCGGGCTGAGCACCGCGGCCTGCGCCTTCGCCGGTTCCTACTGGCAGCTGCTGGTCTTCCGCGCCCTCGGCGGCACCGGCTCGACCATGTTCACCGTCTCCGCGGTGGCGCTGCTGGTCCGCCTGTCGCCGCCGCACCTGCGCGGCCGCGCGTCCGGGGTGTGGGCGACGAGCTTCCTGCTGGGCAACGTCTCCGGGCCGATCATCGGCGGGCTCATGGTCGGCTACTCGCTGCGGCTGCCGTTCGTCACCTACGGCATCGCGCTGTTCGCCGCCGCCTTCATCGGCTGGCTGATGCTGCGCAGGTCGACGCTCGCCGCGCCGCAGACCGACACCGACGCCGCCCAGGTGATGACGGTGCGCCAAGCGCTCCGCCACCGCACCTACCGGGCCGCGCTGCTGTCCAACTTCAGCAACGGCTGGGCCGTCTTCGGCGTCCGGATCGCGCTGGTCCCGCTGTTCGTGGTCGAGGTCCTGCGCTCCAGCCAGTCGATGGCGGGCGTGGCGCTGTCGGTGTTCGCGGTCGGCAACGCCGCCGTGCTGCTGGTGTCCGGCCGGATCGCCGACCAGCGCGGCCGCAAGCCGCTGGTGCTCGTCGGGCTGGCGGTCTCCGGCGCGGCCACCGCGTCCCTGGGCTTCACCGGCTCCGTCCCGTGGTTCCTGGCCGCCTCGCTGATCGCGGGCATGGGCGCGGGCATCCTCAACCCCGCCCAGAACGCCGCGGTCGCCGACATCATCGGCGCCAAGGGCAAGGGCGGCCCGGTGCTGGCGTCGTTCCAGATGTCGGCCGACTTCGGCGCGATCCTCGGCCCGCTGATCGCCGGGGTGCTCGCCGACGCGATCTCCTACCAGGCCGCGTTCGCCGTCACCGGGTTCACCGCGGTGCTCGGCCTGCTGGCCTGGGCAGGTGCCCCGGAGACCCGCCCGGCGGTCGAGCCCGCCGCGCAACCGGTCGGGGAAGCCGCCTGACGCCCGAGTCGCCGCCCGGCGCGACCGGCCGCAGTCTGGACACCCGAACGAGCAGGTGTCCGGCCCCCGGCCGCCGGGTACTCCGGCGTTGACGTCGTGACCCCCACGACGTGCCGGTTCGCCTGCCTGCCGAAGCGGGAGGACGACATGAGCACGACGACCGGAATCCCCGGCCACGAGCTGACCGAAGACCTGCTGCTGCGGGAGCTGCGCCACCTGCACCGGACCCGCCACGAGACCTTCCTGCACGGCTCGCCCGACGCGCTGCGGGAGCACACGGCGCGCACCTTCGAACTCGAGCAGGAGTACCTGCGGCGGCACCCGGAGCGCGAGGTCGACCCGCGGCGCACCCGGTCCGGAGCGAGGGGGGAACCGCAGCATGCCTGAGCCACGCATCGTGATCATCGGCGGCGGCCACGTCGGGCTGACCCTGGCGCTGCGCCTGCAGCGGAAGCTGCGCGCCGGTGAAGCGCAGGTCACCGTGATCGACACCCAGCCGCACATGACCTACCAGCCGTTCCTGCCGGAGGCGGCGGCGGGCTCGCTGGAACCCCGGCACGTGGTGGTGCCGCTGCGCGAGGCGCTGCGCGGCTGCCAGGTGCTGACCGCGCAGGTGACCAGCATCGACCACGCGCATCAGGAGCTGACCGCGACGCTGGGCGACGGCAAGGTCGAGCACGTCGGCTACGACGTGCTGGTCGTGGTGCCCGGCTCGATCTCCCGCGCGCTGCCCATCCCGGGGCTGGCCGAGCACGGCGTCGGGTTCAAGACCATCGGCGAGGCGATCTACCTGCGCAACCACGTGCTGTCCAGGTTGGACATCGCGGCCAGCACCCGCGACGAGCAGCTGCGGCGGCGGCTGCTGACGTTCGTGTTCGTCGGCGGCGGTTACGCGGGCATCGAGGCGATGGCCGAGCTGGAGAGCATGGCCCGCTACGCGATCCGCAGCTACCCGCCGATCTCCCCGCAGGAGATGCGCTGGGTGCTGGTCGAGGCGATGGGCCGGATCATGCCCGAGGTCAGCCCGCCGATGAGCGAGTACACCAAGCAGCGGCTGGAGGAGCGAGGCATCGAGGTCAAGCTGAACACCACGGCCAAGTCCTTCATGGACGGGCACGCGGTGCTCTCGGACGGCGACGAGTTCGACACCGACACCGTGGTGTGGACCGCGGGCGTCAAACCGCACCCGATGCTGGAGGACAGCGACCTGCCGCGGGACGCCAAGGGCCGCGTGGAGTGCACGGCGAAGCTGCAGGTCCGCGGCACGCACAACGTGTTCGCGGCCGGTGACTGCGCGGCGGTCCCGGACCTGACCAGCAGCGACCCCGACGCCCTGTGCAGCCCGTCGGCCCAGCACGCGGTGCGCCAGGCCAAGGTCCTCGCGGACAACATCGCGGCGCTGCTGCGCGGCGAACCGCTGACCAACTACAAGCACCGCTACGCCGGATCCGTCGCCGGGCTGGGGCTGTTCCAGGGCGCGGCGGAGGTGTACGGGGTGAAGCTCAAGGGCTTCCCGGCCTGGTTGCTGCACCGCGTCTACCACCTGGCGAAGATGCCCACCACCTCCCACAAGGCGCGCATCCTCGGCGACTGGCTGCTGGAAATGCCGTTCCGCCGCCAGGTGGTGGCCCTCGGCGAGCTGCACGACCCCCGCGCCGAGTTCGTCAAGGCGGCCAACACCCGAGGCCTGCCCGGCCCCAACGGCCGCGCGGCCGGGTGAGCAGGTCGGCGCCATTTCCGCAGGTGGTCTGAGCAGTGGAAACGGAGCCGATCACTCCAAGCCGGGCAGCGGCACGACGCCGTAGTCCCAGCGCACCAGACGTCTCGCCTTGCCGGTCTCGGCGCGCGGGATGTGGTCGGGCGGCAGCACCCGCACGATGCAGCTGAGGCCGAGCCGGGCGTGCAGCGCCGCGGTGAGGTCGTGCTCGAGGGCTGCGGAGTCGTCCTGCGGGTCCCGCGGTTCGACGGCGATCCGCAGCTCGGGCCGCGACCGGTCCCGGCGGTCCTCGACGATCAGGTAGTGCGGCGCGACCCGGGCGTCGGCCAGCAGCACGGCCTCCACCTCCGACGGGAACACGTTGACCCCGCGGATGACCAGCATGTCGTCGGTGCGCCCGAGCACCCGGCTCATCCGCCGCAACGTCCGCGCCGACCCGGCGGCCGGGCCGTGCAGCGCGGCGACGTCGCCGGTCCGGTAGCGCAGCAGCGGCGTGCCGGTCTTGGTGAGCGTGGTGAACACCAGCTCGCCGGGCTGCCCGTCGGCCAGCGGCTGCCCGTCCGGCCCGACCACCTCGGGGTAGAAGTGGTCCTCCGCGATGTTCAACAACCCGCCCGAGTCCAGCGACTCGCACGCCACACCGGGCCCGATGATCTCGGTGAGCCCGTAGATGTTGAGCGCCCGCAGCCCCAGCAGCCGCTCGACGCCCTGCCGCATCTCCTCGGTCCACGGCTCCGCGCCGAACACCCCGACCCGCAGCGACAGCTGCTCGGCCGTGATCCCGGTCGAGGCGAACGCCTCCCCGAGGTAGATGGCGTAGGAGGGTGTGCAGCACAACACGTCCGGCCGCAGGTCCAGCAGCAACCGGAGCTGCCGGTCGGTGGCACCGCTGGACACCGGCAGCACGGTCGCCCCGAGCCGCGTGGCGCCGTGGTGCACCCCGAGCCCGCCGGTGAACATCCCGTACCCGTAGGAGCAGTGCACGAAGCTCCGCCGCGTCACACCGGCCCCACCCAGCGCACGAGCCATCACCTGCGCCCAGACGTCCACGTCGTGCGCGGTGTAGGCGACCAGCGTCGGCCGCCCCAGCGTGCCCGACGACCCGTGCACGCAGACCACGTCCTCAGCAGGCGCCGAACGCAACCCGAACGGGTAGGAGTCCCAGAAGTCCTCCTTCGAGACCAGCGGCAACAGGTGCAACTGGTCGAGCGAGACGTCCTCGCCCCGCTCCACCCCGCACGCCCGCAACCGCTCGCCCTGCAGCCCGCCAGCGGCCAGCAGCCGGTCGACCAACCGGCGCAGCCGCTGCTCCTGCACCCCGCGACGCTGCTCCGGGGCGGCCCCCTCGACCTCAGGAGCCACCAGCGGAGTCCCGACCCCCTGTGCTGTCGCCACGACCCTCGGTGTACCAGCTGCAGGTCAGCGGGGGTAGATCCAACTAGGGGTACCCCCCTGAAAACGCCCCCGGAGGCCTGTTGTACTGTATTGGCACACGAGATGAGCGGGACGGAAAAACGAACCGAACACCTCGGAACAACAGAACAAGGGGCTGTAGCGCAGTTGGTAGCGCACTTGACTGGCAGTCAAGGGGTCACGGGTTCGAATCCCGTCAGCTCCACTCGATGGGGAGCCCTGCTTGAGCAGGGCTCTTCGCTTTTTCTCGTTTCGCGTGTTTGTCGCGGGGGCCGAGCCCCCGCGGACCCCCACGGAGCGGGGGTGACTTCGCATCGGCTTCTTGCGCGGGTGCCGTACCCGGCCTGGGCACGGGCCAGCCTTCCGAGACATCTGTGGTGGCGTTTCGTCGGGTTCTTGTGATCGGTGCCGTACCCGGCCTGGTTGCGGGCCAGCCTTGTGGGGATCGGGAGCGGCTTCGGGGGACTTCGTCATCCCGGTGACAGTTGGTCAGCGCTGTCCGTACTGTTCGTCGCGTGAGTTCGGCTCAGGGGGTGTCGTTCGGTGCGCGGCCGGTGGCCGTTGAGATCGGGTTCTGGATCGCTGTTGTCGTTCCGCTGCTGGTGACCGTGGTTGATGTCGTCGGGTTCACGGTTGTGAAGGCGGCCGTGGACGGCAGGTACCGCTGGGCGGGTGGGAGCAGCCAGGAAGCGATGTACGAGCTCCACGACGCGGTGAACGGGGTCATGTTCTACGCGTTCGTCCTCTCCGCTGTCATCCACCTGGTCCTCAGCGGGCTCTGGATGGTGTTCGGGTTCGCGATGCGCGATGGTCGGAACTGGGCTCGGATCGCGCTCGTCGTCCTCGCCTCGCTGTGGGTGCTGGTCAGCGCCGTCGGGTTGATCCGGGGTGATACCGAGGGCTTCACCGATGTGGCAGCACCTTCGTCCTTCGAGCTTCCTGCTTCGTACTTCGTGCTGGACCACGTGGAGAGCGCTCTGGGGCTGCTCGCGATGGGCTCGTTCATCGCGCTGGTCCTCCTGAAGCAGTCCAACCGGTACTTCAGCGGGGGTCCTGGGACCTCGGCCTGATCGTCGGTTGCCGCCGGGGCGGGGAACTGGCGCTGTTCGCCTCCGGCGATGGTCCGAGCGGGGTAACGGGCGTTGCGGCGGTTGCTCGTCGCGGGTGGTCGTCCTGCGTAATGCGGTTCGCGCTCCCTGTTGGATCGGTTCCGGGCGTGTCACGATCTTGGCCGGAGAGCCCAGGTTTTCCGGTTCGCACGGTGAGTTCAGGGAGGTTGACCGAATGCTCGAGTTACGTGGGCGGCGGCGGTTCAGCAGGCCGCTCGTGCTCGGCGTGGCTGCGGCTGTGGCGGGACTGGCGCTGGCGGTGCCGTCCGCCGGGGCCCAGCCACCGGGGGACGACGTGCAGCACAGCGACAACGTCCGGCCGGTGGCCAACGTGCCGCGGCAGGGGCCGCTCGCCGAGTCGAACCACACCGACCTGGCGTTCTTCAAGAACTACGCGATCCAGGGTGCCTACGACGGTTTCACCGTCTACGACATCTCCAACCCGAGGAACCCGAAGACCGTTTCGCAGACCCACTGCCCGGGCGGGCAGGGCGACGTGTCGGTGAGCCCGGACGGCAAGCTGCTGTTCATGTCGGTGGACTACGCGCGCACCGACGACACCTGCCAGAGCCAGCAGGGCTCCTACGAGGACCCGAACTCCTGGGAGGGCGTCCGGATCTTCGACATCAGCGACATGGCGAACCCGCGCTACATCAAGGGGATCAAGACCTCCTGCGGTTCGCACACCAACACCATGGTGCCGGGCAAGAACCCCGGTGAGGTGTTCATCTACGTGTCGTCGTACAACCCGGACCCGGCGTTCCCGAACTGCCAGCCGCCGCACGACTCGATCTCCATCATCGGCGTGCCCGCGGGCAACCCGGCCGACGCGAAGGTGGTCGCCGAGCCGGTGCTGTTCCCCGACGGCGGCGCGGCGGGCACCGCGGGCTGCCACGACATCACGGTGTACCCGGACCTCGACCTGGCCGGTGGCGCGTGCATGGGCGACGGGGTGCTGCTGGACATCGCCGACCGGGTCGCCCCGAAGGTGGTCGCCACCGTCCAGGACCCGAACTTCGCGTTCTACCACTCGGCGACGTTCACCAACGACGGCAAGAGCGTGCTGTTCACCGACGAGCTGGGCGGCGGTGGCGCGCCGACCTGCAACGACGAGGTCGGGCCGACGCACGGCGCGAACGCGATCTACAACATCACCGGTGAGGGCGCCGACCGAGGGCTCGAGTTCCAGAGCTACTTCAAGATCCCGCGCAACCAGGCCGACACCGAGAACTGCGTGGCCCACAACGGGAACCTGATCCCGGTCCCGGGCCGCAACGTCTACGTGCAGTCCTGGTACCAGGGCGGGGTGTCGTTCTTCGACTTCACCGACACCACCAAGCCGACCGAGATCGGCTACTTCGACCGCGGCCCGGTGGACGAGAACAACCTGGTCCTGGGCGGTTCGTGGTCGGCGTACTACTACAACGGCTACGTCTACTCCAGCGACATCACGCGCGGCCTGGACGTGATGAAGGTGACCGGCCCCGGCATGGGCGAGGCCGGGAAGGTCAAGCTCGACATCCTCAACCCGCAGACGCAGTACGCGTACCCCGAATGATCCGCCTGCCGCCGGGCCTCCGGGCCCGGCGCCCGGCCGTTCGGAAGGGACGGCAGATGATGTTCGCACGCAAACTCGCACTGCTGGTGGTGCTGCTGGCGGGCCTGCTCGGGGCGGGAACGGCGGTCGCGCAGACGGCCGACGACGTCGACGCCGAGTTCACCGCCATGATGATCCCGCACCACTACCAGGCGATCCTGATGTCCGAGCTCGCCCCGGACCGCGCGTCGGATCCCGCGCTGAAGTCGCTGTCGGACCGCATCCGCACCGAGCAGGGCCTGGAGATCAAGATGCTGCAGGGCTGGCAGGGGCGCAACGGCCTGCCGGTCACCGACGCCCCGACGGCGTACGAGGAGATGCTCGGCATGCCGGAGATGATCGAGCACATGGGCATGGCCACCCGGGAGGAGATGGACCAGCTCGCGACGCTGTCCGGCCCGGCCTTCGACCGGATGTACCTGGACCTGATGATCCCGCACCACGAGGGAGCGGTCCACATGCTGCAGGACGTGATCCTCCACGGCAGCGACCAGGACCTGAACCAGATGGCCCAGGACATGATGTCCACCCAGAAGGCCCAGCTCGCGATCATGCGCGACATGCAGTCCTCATGACCCGACCACCCGGACCGCCACCAGCGGCCCGGGTGGCCCGAGCACTTCGCTGCCGTGGGCAGCGACCAGCCTGGCAAGTTCGTCGGCTGCTCACCGTCGAGATCCCGGCCGACCGCAACGTGCACGTCAGCGTCCACCTGCAGATCAGCGGTGGCGGGCCGCACTACACGTCGACCCAGTTCGCGTCCGCGATCCTGCCTCCGCAGTCGGCGCCGGTGCGCTTGGCAGCCAGGTTTCCCCCGAGATCCACGAGGGCGTGCTCGAGCACATCGGCTGAGAGACGCGGCGGCGATATTCGATCGCCGTTCTCGAAGTGCTTTGGAAGCATTCTCGGCGTGGCTCATGACTTCGTTCCCGGACTGGAGCTCGCCGAGCGGTTCTACTGGGAGGCAGTTGCGCCGGTGCTGCCGCAGGTGGCGCACTCGGCTGCGTTGATCGGCGGGGGCTCGGAAGTTCTGGGGTTCGACACCGAGCGGTCCACCGATCACAACTGGGGGCCTCGGCTGCAGCTGTTCCTGAGCGGGCCGGACTTGGAGCGGCACGGGGACGCCATCACCGGGCTGCTCGCCGAGCAGTTGCCCCGGACGTTCCTGGGATATCCGACGAATCTCCAGCCGATCGCTGCGGACGGCACTCGCCAGATGCGGATGACCAGCGGGGAGGTGCACCACGGGGTCGTCGTGGCCGAGCTCGGTGACTGGCTGCGCGGGCAGCTCGGGTTCGACCCGCGCGCCGGGGTCACCGCGTTCGACTGGCTCGCCACCCCGACTCAGGTGTTCGCCGAGGTCACCGGTGGTGCGGTCTACCACGACGAGCTGGGGCTGGAGCTCGTGCGCGAGCGTTTGGCCTGGTACCCGGACGATCTGTGGCGGTACCTGCTGGCGTGCCAGTGGCAGCGGATCAGCCAGGAGGAGGCGTTTACCGGACGCTGCGGCGAGGTCGGCGACGAGCTCGGCTCGGCGGTCGTGGCGGGCCGGTTGGTCCGCGACCTGATGCGCTTGTGCCTGCTCGCGCAGCGCTGCTACCCGCCGTACAGCAAGTGGCTCGGCAGCGCTTTCGCGCAACTGCCGGTCTCGAAGGACCTGACCCCGGTCCTCACCGCTGCCCTGGCCGCGACCAACTGGCGAGACCGAGAGCGCCACCTCGCCACGGCGTACGAGACGGTCGCCGCCATGCACAACGACCTGGGCCTGACCGACACCATCGACCCGAGCACACGCCCGTACCACGAGCGACCGTTCCAGGTGCTGCACGCCGAGCGCTTCGCGCACGCGCTCCGGGAGAGCATCAGCGACGACGCCGTGCGCGGCCTACCGCTGGTGGGCAACGTCGACCAGTTCCTCGACAACACCGACGTCCTCTGCCACCACGAGCGCCGCCGCGCCGCTGCCCGAGCCCTTCACATGGGCTGCGGGAGCGCGGGCGGCTGAGCCGACGACCACCTCCAGCGGAGGTCAGGTGACTACCCGTTTCGGATTCGGCTGTCGCCATTTCGGCCGAAGCCCGCTGTGCTCAGCTGCCAGTGCTGCCGATGAGCCCGGTGCTCCCACCACTGCCGATCTCGGACGTGATCCCGGGGACGAGCTCTTCGAAGACTCGGCGGAGGCGCTTCTTCGTCTCTTCGAGGAAGAGGTCTTTGAGCGGATCGATGCAGTGCTCGACGACCGCCGGGTGTCGGGGCGGGGACTTGCACATCAGGACGGCCAGCGTGCGCAATGCGGGCAGGAGTACCTTGGCCTCGCTGATCACGCCCAGCCCGAGGGCGTCCGTGATCCGCTTCCAGACCTGCGTCGCGCAAGCGGTGATCACCTTTCGCTGGATCTCGGTGAAGCCGTTCTCGCGGCGCGACTCCGTGATCTGCTTCGCGACGATGCCGGGTACTGAGTCGAGCACGCGGTTCGACTCCTCGATCACCACCACCAGCTGCACGAGCAGCTCGCACCAGAAGTGGTGCGCCATGGCCCGACGGGTGTCGGCGCCGAGCTTCCCGAGGTCCTTCTCGACATCGGCGAGCGCTTGACCGAGCAGGTTGCCCAGCGCTTCGACCTGCTCTGCTTCTGAAGCAGGTCTGGCGAGGGCGCGATCGGTGGCCGCTGGGGTTGGCTCAGCGTCCCCGCGATCGTCTGCCGGGCTGTGGGTGCTTTCTTCCGGGGGCGTCTGGAGCTGAGGTTCGCGGGATGTAGCTGGATCAGCTGGTCGGGGAGCGGATTGCCGTGTTGGGCTCGTCCTGGAGGCGCTCGGTTTCCCGGCCTGTCGATCCGCCCGGTGGAGCTGCTTGATCGCTGCTCCGGCGAAACTCGCAGCGTGACGGGGAACGGAGGATTTGTGGTGCCGTCCAGGGCCGTTCGAGCATTCTTCGAGTCGCGGTTCGCGCTCTCGATCACGAGAGGTGCTCGCTGCTGCGGCATTCGCGGCACTTCGAGGAGAACTTGTTGCTCTGTTGGGCTGGACAACGACGGGCCGGTCACCCCGGGGAATGCACGTTGAGCTGACGTCCGCCCGTGAGCGGCGGTGGTGGTGGGGCCGCTCAGGGTTTGCGGGCTACTGCTGCGTACATGGCGATGTCGGTGTCCGCGGCCTTCTCCGTTTCCGCGTCTGGGCGCCACTTGTGCATTTGGACCAGGCCGGGGTCGACGAGGTCGAGGCCCTCGAAGAAGCGGGTTGCTCGGGGTTTGGTTCGGAAGCGGAGGGTTTCGCCGTGTTCTCGGTAGGTTCGGCGGACCTCGGCGAGGGTTTGCGGGGCGAAGTCGTCCGTTGCGATCGTCGCCGCCACGTAGCTGCCGGGCGGCAGGACGTCGATGATCCGGTTCGTCGCCGCCAGGGCTTCCTCGTCGTCCTCGATGAAGTGCACCACCGCGAGCAGCATCAGGGCGATCGGGCGGTTCAGGTCCAGGGTTTCGCGGAACTCCGGGGAGTTCAGGATCGTGTCCGGGTCGCGCAGGTCGGCGTCCACGTAGGCGGTGCGGCCCTGCTCGGTGCTGGACATCAGCGCGCGGGCGTGCACCAGGACGATCGGGTCGTTGTCGGTGTAGACGATGCGGGCGTCCGGGCGCACCTCCTGCACGACCTCGTGCAGGTTCGGGGAGGTGGGGATGCCGGTGCCGATGTCCAGGAACTGGTCGACGCCGCACTCGGTGGCCAGGTAGCGGGCGGCGCGGTGCATGAACTCGCGGTTGGCGCGCATGTGCACCGGGAGCGCGGGCCAGACCTGCAGGGTGGCCTCCGCGGCCGCCCGGTCCGCGGCGTAGTTGTCCTTGCCGCCCAGGATGTAGTCGTAGATCCGCGCGCCGTGCGCCCGGTCGGTCTGCAGGTCGACGCTGCCGCGCCCGTCGCTCGTCTCCACGTGTTGATCTTCGCAGAGATCGATTTCTGGCGCACGGGGTGGCTTAGCGCTTCCGCCGCAGGTCAGCGACGGTGTGCGGCGCGATCGGCGGTGCCGTCGCGCGCGGAATGGCGAGAACTCGCCGCGCCAACGGGTCCCGTGCGGTTTTCGAGGACGCCGGTCGCGGAGAATGCAGGGGGAGGTGGTGCGGAGTGGGGGCGTTCGGTGAGCGTCGGTCCTGAGGTGCTCGAAGGGCTCGTGCGGAGGGCGCAGGCGGCGCCGCGGCTCGGGGCGACGCGGCTGGTGATCATCGACGGGCCATCGGGATCCGGCAAGACGACGTTGGCCGACCAGCTCGCCGAGGCGTTGACCGCGCAGGTCGTGCACATGGACGACCTCTACGACGGCTGGAACGGCATGCTCGCCGGGGTGGACCGGCTCGGGCGGCAGGTGCTCGAACCGATGGCCGCCGGGCGGGACGGCCGCTACCAGCGCTACGACTGGCACGCGGGCGAATACGCCGAGTGGCACGACGTTCCGCAGGCCGAGCACCTGATCGTCGAGGGCTGCGGTGCGGGCGCGCGGCGGTTCGACGGCCTCAGCACGCTGCTGGTGTGGGTCGAGGCCCAGGACGCGTTGCGCCTGATGCGGACCCTGGCGCGCGACGGCGAAGACGCGGGCGACCACCTGCGCGCCTGGATGGCCGCGGAGCGGGCGGTCTACCAGGCCGAGGGCACGGCTCGCCGGGCAGACGTGCGGCTCAACGGTTGGGGAGCGGTCACCTGGCCCCCGACCGGTCTGTGAGGAGCGCGAAGTGGACGAGGAAGTCATCCCGATCTTGCACGTCGCGGACGCCGAGGTGGCCGCGGCCTGGTACCAGCGGCTGGGGTTCGTCAAGGAGTGGGAGCACCGGTTCGAGCCCGGCCTCCCCGCGTTCGTCGAGGTGGTGCGCGGCCGGGTGCGGTTGTTCCTGTCCGAGCACAGCGGCGACGCCCGGCCGGACACCCTCGTCTACCTGCGCGTTCGCGACGTCGACGCGGTCGCCGCGGAGTTCTCCGCGACGGTGGGGGAAGCGCCGTGGGCTCGGGAGGTCGAGCTCCGCGACCCCGACGGGAACCGGCTGCGGATCGGCACGCCCGCGAGGTGACGCGGAAAGCACCCCCCGGCGCCTTCCGCGTCACCGTCGCTTCGCCAGCCTCCCGGCGACCGCGTCGTCCAGCAGGGTGCCGACGGTTTCCTGCGCGCAGGTCCGGTTGGCGCCGATGCCGCCCGACGGCCCGCGCTTGATCCAGCCGACCACGTAGGTGCCCGGTCGGACCCGGCCGCCCTCGTGCGGGACGGTCCCGGTCTCGGCGTCGAAGGGCAGGCCGGGGAGCGCTGTGCCCCGGTAGCCGACCGCGCGGATCACCCGCCCCGCGGCGATCTCCACGTCGCCGGTGACCCGCAGCGCGCGGACCTGCGTGTCGCCGAGGACCTCCTGCGGGGCGGAGTTGAAGCGGAGCACGATGCGGCGCTTGCCGTGCCGCGGGGGAGCGGACCAGTCGACCGCTTCGCGCTGGATCCCCTTGAGCAGAGCCGCTTTCTCGCCGGGGCCGGCGGCGTCGATGGTCGACGCGATCTGCGGGTCGTGGTCGTCCACGACCAGGTCGACGTCGTCGCGCTGGGTCAGGGCGAGCAGTTCCGGCGAGGTGTAGGCGGCCGCGTCCGGTCCGCGGCGGGCCAGCAGCACCACCTCGCGGACCTTGCTGGACCGCAGCTGGGCCAGGGCGGCGGGGGAGATCGTGGTGCCCGCCAGGGCTTTCGGGTCCGAGGTGAGGATCCGGGCCACGTCGAGCGCGACGTTGCCGGTGCCGACCACGACGACCCGCTCCGCGGAGAGGTCGATCGCGTCGGCCGGGACGTCGGGGTGGCCGTTGTACCAGGCCACCACCTCGGTCGCCGGGACGCTGCCGGGCAGGTCCTCGCCGGGGATGCCGAGGCTGCGGGCCGCCGAGGCGCCGACGGCGTAGATCACCGCGTCGTGCTTGGCCGCCAGCTCGTCGGCGGTGACGTCCTTGCCGACCTCGACGCCCAGGCGCATCCGCAGCCGCGGGTGGGTGTGGAAGCGGCTGAAGGTCTCGCCGATCTTCTTCGTGGACGGGTGGTCCGGCGCGACGCCGTAGCGCACCAGGCCACCGGCGACCGGCAGCCGGTCGATCAGCGTGACGCGGCAGTTGGTGTGCAGCAGCAGGTCCTCCACCGCGTACATGCCCGCCGGACCGGTGCCCACCACCGCGACGTCCAGCGGCGCGAAGTCGCTGGGGATGTTGCGGTGGAACACCGGCGGTCCCCAGCGGTGGAAGTTCGGCGTCGGATCGGACTGCGGGGGCTCCCGGTCCGCGAAGTAGGCGGCGTTGACCTCGGCGTACGGCCGCAGCTGCGCGGTCAACCGCTCCACCGGGAAGATCGCGTCCACCGGGCACGCGTCGGCGCACGCGCCGCAGTCGATGCAGGTGGACGGGTCGATGTAGAGCATCTCGGTGGTCCCGAAGTCCGGCTCGTCCGGCGTCGGGTGGATGCAGTTGACCGGGCAGACCTTCACGCAGGTCGCGTCGTTGCAGCAGGTCTGGGTGATCGCGTACGGCATGGGGTTCGGGGGTCCTTTCGGGATGCGGCGCGAACCGCACGCTCTGCGGGTCCCAGGCGTCGCCCGGCGGGGCAACCCCGCCAGAGGGATGCCGGGCGACGCCTGAGGTTTCCGCTGCCCGCACTGCCGTGCAGGCATACATAAAGCTGGGCACCCGGAGTCCAGGCGGGCGCTGAGGTTCCGCTACCGGCACCGCCACGCAAGGCGAGTCCGGTGACAGCCATTCAGATCAGGTTGGCGCGCTTGTAGAACCAGTGCGACGCCTTGGTGAGCAGGCCTGCCGAGTTGAGGAACTCCATGAGACCCGCGCAGCTGGACCGCAGCATGGACTTGTGGTGCTCGTTGGCCTTGGCCTCGCGGACGGCGCGCTTGACGTCCAGACCCGCGTTCTCGTACACCTTCTTGTTCCACATGCTGGTGACGATGAAGTAGGACGCCCCGGCGACCACCACGGCCTGGATCTGCCGCCGCAGCCAGCCCGCCCCCTCCAAGCGGGCCTTGGTCTCCTCGCGGGCGAACTTCATGTGCCGCGACTCCTCCACGACGTGGATGTTGTTCACCGTCCGCACGAACGGCACCACCCGCTCGTCGCGCATCCAGTCGCGCTGCATGACGTCGAGGACCTCCTCGGCAACCAGGATCGCGGCGTAGGCCGCCTCGCCGAAGGCGACCGTCTTGAAGATGCGGCCCAGCTCCACCACCAGGCGCGACGGCCGGTAGGCGGGGGCGCGCAGCTTGGCGGCGCCGCGGGCGAACATGATGGAGTGCCTGCACTCGTCGGCGATCTCGGTCAGCGCCCACTGGAAGGCCGGGTCGGTCGGGTCCTTGGCGTAGAAGTCCCGCAGCACCATCTGCTGCAGGATCATCTCGAACCAGATGCCGGTGCTGGCCACCGACGCCGCCTCCTGGCGGGTCAGCTCGCGCTGCTGCTCCGGCGTCATCTCCGCCCAGTACGAGGTCCCGTACAGCGTGCTCCACTCGGGGCTGGTGCCGTGGTAGTCGGTGTCGAGCGGGGTCTCCCAGTCCACCTCCTGGACCGGGTCGTAGGACAGGATCTCCGACGAGCGCAGCAGCCGGTCCGCCATCTCGTGGCGGTCCTCCTGCTGCGGGGTCTCGTCGTCCTTGGTGATGCTGCTGGTCATGGGACGCTCCCTGCGGGGTGACGACGGCGGCAATCCCCACCCGGTGGGTAGGTGTTACTCGAGGTAACGGATCCCAGGATCGGTGACATCGCCGATCGTGTCAATGGCCATTGGCAAGATTGGCTCGGTCGCGGGGCCTGGTTGGATGTCCGGCATGGGGCTCTTCAAGACCAGCACGGCCGAGCTCGTAGAGATGGCGGCCGAGGCGCGCACCGGCGGACGGGTCAGGTTCGTGGCGCGGTTGATCGCGCTGAGCAGCAGCAAGGACGACGCGATCGACCCCTGGGCGGAGCGGATCGAGGCGATCGAGGCGGTCGGCTGGCGGGTCGAGCACTTCTCCGTCGCCCCGAACGACAAGGGCTGCGTGGAGGCTTACGTCCTGTTCGCCCGGGTCTGATCACCGCTTGGGTGGAAAACGGCCTCGCATCACCGGGAGCCGTGGCACGATCGCGGTCGGAAATCGCGCCGGGAGCGCGCTTTTGCGACTGGGGAGGTTGCGTTGGCGACCTGGGAGGATCTCGCCGCGTTCGTCCGCGCCGAGTACGCCGTGGCCGAGGACCTGGAGACCGAGACCGAGTACCGCATCATCGAGGACAGCGACGACGAGATCCGGGTGCTCGTCGAGTACGAGGACGACCGAAGTCAGATCGTCATCATCTGCCGCGAGGAGCTGGACGGCCGCGAGGACTGGGTCCAGGTGGTCTCGGTGATCGGCCGCGCGGCGGACGTGGACCTCCAGAAGCTGCTGTGGGAGCTGGGTCAGGTCTCGGTGGTCTGCGGCGCGGTGATCGTCGGCGAACACGTCCTGCTCCGCCACGCGGTCCCCCTGCTGAACCTCGACATCAACGAGTTCACCGACCCGCTGAACTTCGTCGCCGAGACGGCCGACCACCTCGAGGAGATGTTCTTCCGCGACGACGACCACTGACTTGACCTCCAGCTTGGTCGAGGTTTCAGGATCGGGGCATGACTGAGGCGAAAGCGCCGATCCTGTTCCGGAACACCATGCGGATCACCGACGGCCACCTAGAGGGGTACAAGTCGGCGATCCGCAAGGCGGTGGACTTCGCCACCGAGCACGGTCCGCAGCTGATGGTGGAGGTCTTCATCGACGAGGACCGCATGGAGTGCACCAGCTTCCAGCTCTACGCCGACTCCGATGCGGTCCTCCGCCACTGGGAGCTCGCCGACCCCTACATCCAGGGCGTGATGGAGCACTGCGTCGTCCAGGACTTCGAGGTCTTCGGAAACCCGGACGACCGCGTCCGCTCCGGCCTGGGCCCGAACGTGAAGTTCACCCCGCACCTCACCGGCTTCCACCGCCTCGGCGGAAGTTCCTGAGCATCACCGTCAGGGGATGGGGGTGGCTCCGGTCATCGCGAGGGATGCGTCCCAGAGGCGGGCGGCTGCGTCGGGGTTGGTGGCGTACTCGCGGACTCCGCCTTCGTCCATGTGCTCGTCGGGGGTGGAGATGCGGGCTACTTCGCAGTCTTCGAGGTAGAGGCCGCCTCGGTCGTCGAGGAGCGGGGACGTCGCTGCCCAGAGGCCGGTTGCGGCTCCTTGAGAGGGTGTCTTGAAGTCGGCGGCGATCACGGTGCCGTGCTCGTCCACCCAGCCCCGGTCGATCTGCTCTTGGAGAGGCATGTCCCGCTGGAGACCGGTGATGATCTTGCCCGGGTGGAGGGCGAACGCTCGGACGCCGTCGTTGCGGCCGAGGGCGTCCAGGTGCACCGCGAACAGGGCGTTCGCGGTCTTGGCCTGGCCGTAGGCCAGCCACTTGTCGTAGCCGGTGCGGAAGTGCGGGTCGTGCCAGCGGATGTCGGTCAGGGTGTGCCCGGCGGAGCTGTTGACGACGACTCGGGCCCCGCCGGTGGCCAGGAGCGGGTAGAGCTCGCAGGTCAGGGCGAAGTGCCCGACGTGGTTGGCGGTGAGCTGGCCCTCCCAGCCGGGGCCGACGCGGCGTTCTGGGGTGGCCATGACGCCCGCGATCGCCATCAGGAGGTCGAGCCGGTCGATCGAGTCGCGGATCTGCGCGGCGGCGGTGCGCACGCTGCCGAGATCGGTCAGGTCCAGGGAGATGACCTCGCAGTTCGCGATGTCCGCGAGCGCGGTGCGGGCGGTGTCGGGGCGGCGTGCCGGAACGATGACGCGGGCTCCGGCGGCCGCCAGGTTCCGGGTGGTCTCCAGGCCCAGCCCGGAGTAGCCACCGGTCACGACGGCCGTCCTGCCGGTGAGGTCGAGCCCGGCCACGACCTCCTCGGCGGTGCTGGTGGCGGTGAAGGGCGAGCCGAGGGGCTGCTGATCGGTCATGCCGCTGAAGCTACGAGCTAGAGCGAGGTCTAGATCAAGCCCTAAGCTGGCGGGCGTGACTGCTGAGGCGTTGAGCATCGGTGACGTGGCCGAGCGGACCGGGCTCAGCGTGCACGCACTTCGCTTCTACGAGCGCGAGGGCCTGCTGGTCGGGCCGGTCCAGTGCACCGCGGGCGGGCGGCGGCGCTACACCGCTTCCGACGTCGACTGGCTGCTGATCTGCGTCAAGCTCCGCGAGTCCGGGATGCCGCTGGCCGACCTCAAGCGGTTCGCCGAGCTGGTGCGGCGCGGGCCCGGCAACGAGGCGGAGCGCCTGCGGCTGCTCGACGACCACCGGCAGCGCGTCGAGGCGCAGATCGAGGCGCTGGAGGGCTGCCGCTCGCTCATCGCGTGGAAGGTCGGCGTCTACGCCGAGCACCTCGCCCGGGGGTCGGCTGGCGGGCTCTGGGATCCGACCGACTGAATAGTTGTACGCGCTTCATAGCTGCGTGAGCTGGTATGATGCTGGTAGGGAGGTGGGCGATGGGGATCGCTGACGACGCCGTGGAGATCCGGGCTCGTGGTTGGCGGACGCTCGCGGCCCTGCACGGGCGGCTCGAGACCGCTCTGGAGAAGGCGCTGCAGGCCGAGTGCGGGCTGTCCGTCGTCGAGTACACCGTGCTCGACGCGCTCAGCAGGCAGGACGGGTGGCACATGCGGATGCAGCAGCTCGCCCGCGCCACCGCGTTGAGCAGCAGCGCCACGACCCGGCTGGTCAGCCGGTTGGAAGATCGGGAGCTGCTCACCCGCGTCCTGTGCAAGGACGACCGGCGCGGCATCTACACCGAGCTCACCGACACCGGCCGGGAGCTGCTGGAGAAGGCCAGGCCCACCCACGACGAGGTGCTGGAGAAGGCGCTCGCCGAAGCCTGCGAGGCGCCCGAGCTGGCGCCGCTGGTGACCGCGCTGCACCAGCTGCCGGGCCGCTGATCGTGCAGTCGGCCTGCGCGACGCTGGCGACGCCGGGGCGGGTGAACGAGGACTACCACGCCGTCGGCCCGGACTGGGCCTTCGTCCTGGACGGCGCGACCGCTCCGTCCGATGTGGACAGCGGTTGCGCGCACGACGTGGCGTGGCTGGTGCACCGCCTCGGGGCCGAGCTCGCCGGTCGGCTCGCGGTGCCGGGCCAGCCGCTCGCCGACGTGCTGGCCGAAGCCATCGCGGCGACCTGCGCGGCGCACGCGGACACCTGCGACCTGCGGAACCCGTCCAGCCCGTCGTCGACGGTCTCGATCCTGCGAGCGGGTGACGAGATCGAATACCTGGTGCTCGCGGACAGCCCGATCGCCTTCGACCACGGCGCGATCGTCGACGACCGCCTGGACCACCTGCCCAGCTACACCTGGGAAGCGGTGCGCGACCTGCGCAACCAGCCCGGCGGTTTCTGGGTGGCGAGCACGAAACCGGAAGCGGCTTACGAAGCGGTCCGGGGCACGCTGCGCGACGTCCGCCGCGCGGCGCTGCTCAGCGACGGAGCGTCCCGCTACGTGGAGAAGCTCGGCCTCGGCGACTGGCCGGACCTCCTGGACCTGCTGGAGAAGGCGGGCCCGGCCGAACTCCTCACCCAGGTCCGAACGGCGGAAGCCGCGAGCCCGAAACCCCGCCGGGGCAAGCAGCACGACGACGCGACCGCGGTGTTCTTGTTGTTCTAGTGCTCTGTTCGAGGGCAAAACGGGCTGGATCGTTCGCAGGGGCCCGGGCAGCCGGTAGTCAGTTGGGTGGCGTTCGACCGGTGTGCGGAGGGAGTGCGATGAATCAGGATCAACGCACCGTCGTCAAGGTCTTGTCGGTGTTCGGGGCGCTGATCTGGGTCCTGCTCGGGTTGCGCTACGGGTGGCCCGCGTGGTTGTGGATCGCGTTGGTCGTGCTGACGATCGCCGGGCCCTGGGCCGTCAGCTGGTGGCTGCTGGGGCGGGTGGGGCGCAAGCCCGCGCCGCCGGAGGAGGCGCCGGTCGAGCGGCCCGCTGCGCCGCAGCCGACCGAGCACCCGGTGCCCGGGACACCGCTGCGCAGCGCGCACCCCGAGTACCGGTTCTCCTTCTCCGCCAAGGTCTTCTGGTACAGCAAGCCCGACGCGCCGGGGCTGCCGCACGCGAACCCGGCCGGGCTGGCCGTGGACCTGGTGCTGGAGCAGGCCGGGCAGCTGGTGGCCGAAACCTCGCCGGAGGACGGTGATCTCGCGCAGCACCGGCTGAACGCCCTGCTCGGCGCACCGCGTTCGGACAAGTCCGGGCACGTGGTCGCGTGGGCGAGCGACGTCCGGCTGGTGCTGGCGGATGCGGACGCGGAGCGGTTGCGGCAGCTGGCCGCCGCGCGCAAGGAGGAGGAGCTCTGGGAGCGCAAGCGCGCTCACGAGCGGAACAAGCGGGCGTACTACGCCGACGACGTGCTGAAAACACCCGGCAGCGCGCTGGTCTGGTGGCTCGCGCGGCGCGAGGACGGCGATCTGGACGAGGCCGTGCGGCAGATCAGCAACCTGCGCAAGCTCACCGCCGCCGCGCACGACCGGCGGGTGCCGGACCCCGACAGCGACGAGCCGAACTGGATCCACCCGGTGCACTCGTTCGTCGTGGAGGACTTCGAGGTCGGGGCCGAGCAGCACGTCTTCGCCGCCATCGAACGGCTGGCCAGCGGTGACGAGCGGGCGGCGCTCAGCCACCGGCTGGCCGAGGTGCTGGCCGCGCACGGCCACCGCGAGCTGGCGCAGGTCGTGCGCGACCGCTTCGGCGACCGGCAGGAGCTGCCCGGATCAGGCGCAGCGCTCGGCGAGGGCTAGGGCGTCCTCCGGGGCGTGGGCCTTGACGTCGTTGTCGAAGTAGGCGTAGACGTCGCGGCCCTTCGTCTTCGGGGCCGGTGGTGCGACCGTGTGGGGCGTTCTCGGGGACTCGCCCTCGTGCCAGGAGCGGATCAGGTTCGCCCAGCGGTCCAGGTCTTCCCCGGTGTAGCCGCTGGCGTAGAGCTCTTCCGCGCCGTGGAAGCGGAGGTAGACGAAGTCGCTGGTGACGTCCTCCAGGTGCGGCCAGTCGCCCGCCGCGTCCGCCACCACCAGGCCGATGTCGTGATCGCGGAGCAGCTCCACCGGTTCCGGGGCGGCGAAGCTGGGGTGGCGGACCTCCAGGGCGTGGCGGATCGGGCGGTCGGCGTCGGTCTCGGTGAGGGCCCGCCCGGCCAGGCGTTCGTCGTGTCGGGCGGCCAGGTCGGCGGCTGCGCCCGTGCTGCGCGGGAGGAGGCGGAAAAACTCCGCGAGGCGGTCGGCGTCGAAGGGCAGGGACGGCGGGAGCTGCCAGAGCAGCGGGCCGAGCTTGGGGCCGAGGGCCAGGACTCCGCTGGCGAAGAAGTTGGCCAGCGGGGTTTCCGCGTCGCGGAGCTTCTTCATGTGGGTGATGAACCGGCTGCCCTTGACCGCGAACAGGAAGTCGTCCGGGGTCTGCTCGGCCCAGCGGCGGTAGTGCTCCGGGCGCTGCAGGGAGTAGAACGACGCGTTGATCTCGGCCGATCCGAGGCGGCTGGACAGGTACTCCAGCTCACCGCCGCGGCGCAGGTCGCGCGGGTAGAACGGGCCGTGCCACGGCCCGTAGACCCAGCCGGAGGTGCCGATCCGGATCCGGCGCGAAGCCGAGCGGGTTCGCATCACGTCCCCCGGGTACCCGCGGTGGGCTCGGTACCCGAGAAGGCGCAGTTTCAATTGAAACTCCGGTTCCCCCGGAGCAGTCAGGAGAGGGTGACCGGGAGGGTGCGGAGGCCTCGGTTGCGGAAGGAGTTGCGCCACTGGAGCTCGGGCTCCGGGACCGCCAGGGCCACGTTCGGGAAGCGGGTGAGCAGGGCGTTCAGGCCGATCTCGGCCTCCATGCGGGCCAGGGAGGCGCCGAGGCAGTAGTGCGGGCCGTGGCCGAAGGCCAGGTGCGGGTTGTCCGCCCGGTCGAGGTCCAGGTGCTCCGGGTCCGGGTAGCGGTCGGTGTCGTGGTGCGCCGAGACCAGCGACAGCAGGACGGTTTCTCCCGCCGGGACGGTCACGCCGCCGATCACCACGTCCTCCTTCGGGAACCGGCGGATGGCCAGCTGCGGCGGCGGGTCGAAGCGCAGCAGTTCGTCCACAGCGGTCGGTGTGATCCCCTGGCGGGCGCGGGCCAGCGCCGCCGGGTCGGTCAGCAGCGCGACCAGGCCGTTGCCCAGCAGGTTCACCGTGTTCTCGTAGCCCGCGAACAGCACCAGGAACGCCGCCGAGGTGAGCTCGTCTTCGGTGAGCCGGTCCTCCTCGTCGCGCAGCTCGACCAGCGTGCTCAGGAAGTCCGCGCCGGGGTCGGCGCGCTTCGCCGCGATCAGGTCGAGCAGGTAGCGGTGCAGGGCGGTGAGGGCGTCGCGGGCCTGCTCGGGGGACTCCGGGGCGAGCATGCCGTCGGTCCAGGCGCGGAAGTCCGGGCGGTCGGCTTCGCCGACGCCGAGCAGCTCGCAGATCACCGCGATCGGCAGCGGTCCGCAGTAGGCGGGCATCAGGTCCGCTTCGCCGGAGAGCCCGTCCAGCAGGGCGTCGGCGAGCTGCTGGACGCGGGGGCGCAGCGGTTCGATGCGGCGCGGGGCGAAGGCCTTGCCGATGATCCGCCGCAGCCTGGTGTGCTCCGGGGCGTCCATGTTCAGCAGGTTCGCGTCCAGCGCGGGCGGCAGCGAGAAGCCCCGGTAGCCGCCGGTGGAGTTCGCCTTGTCCAGCGACAGCCGCGGGTCGGCCAGCGCCGCCCGGACGTCGGCGTAGCGCGTGACCAGCCAGATCGACGTGCCGTCCGGGGCGGTGGCGCGGTGCACCGGGCCCTGCTCGCGGAGGCGGGCGTAGGTGGCGCGCGGTTCGGTGACGAAGGTGGAGTCGATCTCGATCACGTCCCCGCAACCTACCCGAGTTGTGGGGTCAGATGCGCCAGACCGTCCCGCAGCGTTCCGCCGCGCGTAACCCGCAGCCGACGGCTCCTCCACCTGCCGTCCGCACGCTGTGCGCGCAACTTCGCGATCGGAGGACCTGCATGTTCAACGTTTCCCGGCGGCTGCTGGCCGTCCTCGCCTGCGCGGTGCTGCCGCTGGGGCTCACCGCCTGCGGCCCGAGCGCCGCCAGCGACGGGGGCGGGGCGCGCAACCCGGACGAGCTGGTGTTCGCCTCCATCCCGTCGGAGGACTCCACCAGCCTGGAGCAGGAGTTCAAACCGCTGGTCGACATGCTGGCGAAGGAGACCGGCAAGAAGATCCGGGTGGAGAAGGCCACCGACTACGCCGCGGTCATCGAGGGCCAGCGCACCGGCAAGATCGACATCGCCATGTACGGGCCGCTGTCCTACGTGGTGGCGCGCAACAGCGGGGTGCGCATCACGCCGCTCGGCGCGCAGGTCGAGACGCCGGGCACCGCGCCCGGCTACCGGTCCTACGGGCTGGTGCGGGCCGATTCGCCGATCCAGCGCATCGAGGACTTCCGCGGCAAGCAGGTGTGCTTCGTCGACCCGAACTCGACCTCCGGCTACCTCTACCCGAAGGCCGCGCTGAGCACCGCCGGGATCGACGTCGAGCGCGACGTGCGGCCGGTGCTGGCCGGTGGGCACGACGCGTCCGCGCTCGGCGTGCAGAGCGGGCAGTGCGAGGCCGGGTTCGCCTACGACGCGATGGTGGACAAGCTGCTGCCGGAGAAGGGCGGCATCAAGCCCGGTGAGCTGCGGGTGGTGTGGCGCTCCGAGCTGATCCCCGGTTCCCCGGGGGCGATCTCCGACGACCTCGACCCGGCGCTGAGGGAGAAGGTCGCCGAGGCCTTCCGGACCAAGGCCAACGCCGACTACCTGAGGGCCAACGGGTTCTGCACCGACAAGTGCGACATCGGCGGCTACTGGGGCTTCGTCCCGGCCGACGACGCGACCTTCGACAGCGTCCGCCAGGTCTGCCAGGTCACCCGCGACAAGCAGTGCGTCGAGGGCTGAGCCGCCCCACCCGGGGGCCGCGGTTTCAGTTGGAACTGCGGCCCCCGCTGCTTTCCGCTGGTCAGGTCCCGTGAGTGGTTTGGGGCGTCATAGCACCAGAAAGCGCTCACGGGCCTTCACCAGCGGAAGCGGAGCCGTTCCTGCAGGCTTTGCGACAAGTGGTCGGGGAGTTCACCTGCGCGGTCCTCGGCGTTGGGGTGACCGAAGTTGTCCGGACAAGCTCGGCGCGCAGGCTTCCTGCCGTGGTCAGGAGCCGGTACGTGGAAATGGCCGATGTGCTCGCCGCCGAGCTCGCCGAACTCCCGGCGGGCACCCGGATCGCCGGTGAGCACGAGATCGCCGCGCGGTTCGAAGTGGGCCGGGCGGCAGCGCGGGCCGCGGTGCAGGAGCTGGAGCAGCGGCTGCTGGTGCGCCGGGTGCGCGGGTCCGGGACGTTCGTGAACAAGCGCATCGACTACGTGATCTCCCAGCGCCGGGCCCCGTCGTGGCACCAGACGGTGCGCGAGGCCGGGGCCGAGCCGCGCTCGGTGGTGCGGGACGTGCGGCGCGCGCCGCTGCCCGCCGAGGAGGCCGAGCGGCTGGAGCGGCCGGTCGGCAGCGCGGCGAGCCTGCTGATCCGCCAGTACTACGTGGACGACCTGCTGCACGGCTGGTCCAACGAGTGGATCCCGGCCGACGTGCTGGCCGACGTCGACATCGCCGTGCACGCGGTGGAGTCGGTCGACGCGATCCTGCGCCAGATGAGCCGCGTGCAGCCGGTCCGGTCCTGGTGCCGGGTCAGCTACGCGCTGCCCGGACCGGAGGTGGTGGCCGGGCTGGAGATCGAGTCCGGCCGACCGGTGTGGCTGGTGGAGAGCGTCAGCCGGGACGCGGGCAGCGGTCGGCCGGTGCTGTGCAGCCGCTCGTGGTCACGCCCAGACGCCGCCCGGATCGTCGTCGAGATGGACGGGCCGTACCAACCGGAGGACGAGTGAACAGGGAACAGCGGGCCGCGCTGCTCGCGGTGGCCGAACCGGACGAGCTGATCGAGCTGGCCGACGCCTGCCTCGCCACCGGCCCGGCGCCGACGGTGCTGGTGGCGCCGGAGGTCGGCTGCGTGTCGGTGCAGGTGCGGGAGCCGATCGTGCGGGACCGGTTCCTGCTCGGCGACGTGCTCGCCTGCCGCGCCGAGGTGGAGCTGGACGGATCGCGGGGCTGGTCGATGCGCCTCGGCGACGACCGGGCCGCCGCGCTGGCCGCCGCGATCCTGGACGCCGCGGTGGAGGCCGGGCGCGCCGGACCCGAGGTCGACGAGCTGTGCGCGCGGGTCCGCGAGCGGCAGCGCGCGGCCGAGCACGCCGAGTGGGCCGAGCTGGCCCCGACCATCGTCGAATTCGAGGAACTGTGATGACCGCATCCCTGGCGCCCCGGCAGGCGCAACAGGTGTTCCGCACGGTGCTGGACGCGCTGTCCCGACCCGGCGAGGTGCACCGATTCCCCGCGATTTCAATGGAAATCAGACCTCCGATTTCCATTGAAATCGCGGAACCCCGGGTCCCGGCGGCGCTGCTGCCGGTGCTGGCGCTGGCCGACCTGGACACCCCGGTGCACGTCGACGGCTGGGCCGATCTCGTGCGCACCCAGACCTCCGCGCCGATCGTCGAGCGCACCGAGGCCCGACTCGCCGCGCTGCTCGATCCGGTCGACGACCTGGCCGGGTTCCGCGTGGGCAGCGCGGGAGCCCCGGAGGAGGCCGCGCTGGTCACCCTCGCGGTGCGCGGCTTCGACGACGGGCCGCTGCTGCGGCTGTCCGGGCCCGGCGTGCCGGGGCACCGCGAGCTGCGGGTGTCCGGGCTGCCCGCGGACTTCGCCGCGCAGCGGCGGGACCTGATCGCCTTCCCCGCCGGGTTCGACCTGCTGCTGGTGGGGCCGGGCGGCGAGGTCGTCGGGCTGCCGCGCTCCACCCGAGTCGAGGAAGGTGCCTGATGGGTTATTCCGGAGTCCGCGGCGGGATGGAGGCCATCCTCGCCGCCGAACGGCTGGTGCGCCGCTCGCGCGACGACGCCCCCGCCGAGTGGGCCAGCACCGAGCAGATCGTCCTGCGGTTCCGGCTGGCCGTGGACCGGATCATGGGGGAGGCCGGGCTCTACCACCCGCCGATCGCCGCGGACGCGTTCCGCCAAGCCGAGGGCGATGTGCTGGAGGCGGCGCACCTGGTGCGGGCGCACCGCTCGACGCTGCCGCGGCTGGCGGTCACCGAGCCGGTCGACACCGACGAGATGGTGGTGCTGCGCCGGATCGTCCCGGCCAACCGCACGCCCGACGGCCCGCAGCTGCTCGGCCGGACCACCGACTACACGGGTCGGCTCCTGGAGCGGGAGGGAGATCTCGCGCGAAATCGCGGCGTGGAGGACGCCGATGTCGCGCGACAGCACCAGGCCGAGCGCACGCCCGAGCAGCGCCACCCGCGCCGCTTCTACCAGCTCCTGCGCGACCTGGACCTGGTCGTCGAGCACGGCGAACCCGCCGAGGACCCGGAACCGTTCGACATCACCCGCCGCGCCGCCCGGCCACCGGCGCCGCGCTCGGCGGTGCTGTCGAGCATGGCCCGCGCCGAGACCGGGGCGCTGGTCGGGCTCTGGTACCGGTCGATCCTCGGCCCGGACGGCGACGTCCACGAGATCACCCTCGGCGACACCCGGCACGGCCGCGTCCCGCTGCGGGTGGTGCACCCGCACACCGGGAACCCGGTGCAGATCGGCGAGATCCGGGTGACCGAGGCGGAGGGCATCGAGGACCTCGACGGGGCGGAGGAGGACCGCACCCGCTTCGACGTCGGCTACGGGCTCTGCTTCGGGCACAACGAGCGCAAGGCGATCGCGATGGCGAACCTGGACATCGCCTGGCGCCGCGCCGAACCGGACAGCCCGCTGGAGCAGCTGCTGCTGCTCACCACCGACGGGCTGGACTCGGGCGGCTTCCTGGAGCACCTGAAGCTGCCGCACTACGTGACGTTCCGGTCCATGGTGGACCGAAAGCTGGCCCGGCGGGCGGCGCGGAGCTCGACCGAGCCGCGCGTGCCGGAGCCGTTCGGGGAGGAGTGCCGATGAGCACGGCGGTGCGGGATCTGCTGGCGGACGACGAGAGCGCCGCCGGGATCCTCGACGAGGGCGCCAAGCGCGAGATCCGCCGGGCCGCGCTGGTGGCGGTGTGCGTGCCCGGCTACCAGGTGCCGTTCGGCTCCCGGGAGATGCCGGTGGCCCGCGGCTGGGGTTCCGGCGGGCTGCAGGTGACGCTGGCCGTGATCGGCGAGCCGGACGTGGTGAAGGTGATCGACCAGGGCGACGACGGCGGGGTCAACGCGGTCAACCTGCGCCGGATGATCTCCGCGACCACCGGCTGCGCGGCCAGCACCGACACCCGGGAGGCCACGGTCATCCAGACCCGGCACCGGATCCCGGAGGAGCGGCTGACCCGCCAGCACGTGCTGGTCTACCAGGTGCCGGTGCCGGAACCGCTGCGCGGCGTGCAGAAGTCCGTCGCCGAGTGCGCCCGGATGCACGCCGAGAACGACTACTCGGCGATGTGGGTGAGCCTGTACGAGGACATGGTCCGCAACGGCGTGATCACCAAGTCGACCGGCTACCCGGTGCTGGTGGACGGGCGGTACGTGCTGGCCACCAGCCCGGTCCCGCGCTGGGACGTGCCGAAGTTGCACCAGTGCGAGCACCTCAACCTCTACGGCGCGGGGCGGGAGAAGCGGATCTACGCGATCCCGCCGCACACCGACGTGGTGCCGCTGACCTTCGACGACATCCCGTTCGAGGTCGAGCAGGTGCCCGGCGCGAGCTGCAAGTACTGCGGCTCCACCACGAGCTTCCTGGTGGAGGGCGGCGAGGGCGAGTACGTGTGCAGCGACTCGGACTGGTGCTCGCGCGTCGAGGCCGGGGACGCCGACGTGGCCGGGCACCGGCTGCCCGCCGAGCTGCTGCCGACCGTGGACCGGCGCCCGGTGGAGGTGGTCGAAGCGCCCCGCCCGGTGGACGGTCCGGAGTGGACTCTCCGGGTGGAGGGCATCGGCCGCGTCTACGGTCCGGGCGGCGCGGACGCCGTGGCCGGAACCGGGCCGGAGCACGGCACCGCGATCAGCCCGAGCACCGGTGCAGTGGTCGCCGCCTGGGACGTCTCCTTCGACGTCGCGCCCGGTGAGGCGCTCGGCATCATCGGCGAGTCGGGGTCGGGCAAGTCGACCGCGCTGCGCTGCGTGATCGGCGACGAGCCCGCGACCAGCGGCAGCGTCCACCTCTCCAGCGTCGACGGTGGCGAGACCGACCTGCTGCAGCTGGACTCCGCGCAGCGCCGGAAGCTGCGCGTGGACACCATGGCCGTGGTCTACCAGGACCCCGCCGCAGGGCTGGACCTGCGCGTCACCGCGGGCGGCAACGTCGCCGAGCGGCTGACCGCCGCGGGCTGGCGCGGCTACCGCGCGATCCGCAAGCGGGCCGCGGAGCTGCTCGACCGGGTGGAGGTGCCGCTGTCCCGGATGGACGACCCGGTGGCCACCTTCTCCGGCGGCATGCGCCAGCGCGTGCAGATCGCCAAGGCGCTGGCCACCGAACCACCGGTCCTGCTGCTCGACGAGCCCACCACCGGGCTGGACGCCTCGGTGGCCGCCGGGGTCCTGGACCTGCTGCGCGGGCTGCTCACCGAGCGGGACATCGCGGCGGTGGTGGTCAGCCACGACTTCGCGGTGATCGAGGCGCTGACCGATCGCAGCCTGGTGATGCAGCTCGGCCGGGTCGTCGAGCGCGGCCTCACCGACCAGCTCTTCGCCGACCCGCACCACCCCTACACCCAGCGGCTCGTCGCGGCCGCCCGGAGGTGAGTCCACAGTGGAACCAGTGCTGACCGTGCGCGGTCTGCGCAAGACCTTCACCCTGCACACCATCGACGGCCGCACGGTGGTCTCGCTGCGCGGCGTCGACCTCGACGTGCACGTCGGCGAGCACGTGGCCATCGCCGGACCGAGCGGCGCGGGCAAGTCCAGCCTGCTGCGCTGCACCCAGCGCAGCTACCTGCCGGACGCCGGTTCGGTGGTCCTGCACACCGACGGCGGACCGGTGGACCTCGTCGGCCTGCCGGACCGGGCCCTGGCCCGGCTGCGCGGGCGGCAGCTCGGCTACGTCTCGCAGTTCCTCGCCGCGCCGCCGCGCACCGGACCGCTGGAGGTGGTCGCGGCCGCGGCCCGCCGCCGGGGCCTGGACCGGGCCGAGGCGCGGGACGCGGCGGCCGAGTCGTTGCGCCGCCTGGCGCTGGACGAGGCGCTGTGGGACGTGGACTGCGGCGTCCTGTCGGGCGGGGAGCGGCAGCGGGTCAACCTCGCCGCCGGAACCGTCCGCCCGCCCCGGTTGCTGCTGCTGGACGAGCCGGTCTCGGCGCTGGACCCGGCGAACCGGGAACGCGCGCTGGAGCTGATCGCCTCGCTCACCGAGCAGGGGGTGGCGGTGCTGGCGGTGTTCCACGACCTCGACGCGATCCGCCGCCTGGCGACCCGGGTCGTGGAGATGGCCGACGGCCGAATCATCCGCTCCGGAACAGCGGAGGAGGTGCTGGCGGCGTGAGCGTCGGAGGTCGTGAGTGCGTAACAGTGTTCCAGCCCGGATTCGCACTCACGAGAGTTCGGAGTGCTGGCGGCGTGACCAGCCCCTTGTCAACTCGAGTTCTGCCCAATCGCACCTCAGGGGACCGCGACGTGAACCAGCCACGAGAAACCGCACAACGCGAGATCGATCCGGAACGCAACCACCACTGTGAATCGCGGGGAGGCGGTTCAGGCTGGTCGTTGGCTGGCACTCCGCAGGACTACGTGCTCGGGCACGTGCGCGCGGTGCTGCCGGATCGGGTCACCGACGACAGCCGGATCGTGGTGCGCGGCGGGCGGATCGAGGCCGTCGAGGACCACCTGGCCGGTGCGTCGTGCGATGTCGACGGTGGTGGGTTGCTCTGCATCCCCGGGCTGATCGACGTGCACAGCGATGCGCTGGAGCGGGAGCGTGCGCCGCGCCCCTCCGCCGTGCTGCCGTGGGACTTCGCGCTGCTGTCGCTGGAGGGCAAGCTGAGCGCGGCCGCGGTCACGACCGTGTTCCACGGGGCGGCGTTCCAGCACAAGACCGCGCGCGGGACGGAGCGGACCGTCGGCGGCGCGGCCGAGCTGTGCGAGGCGGTGCGAGCCAGGGGAGCCGGGCCGGTGGACCACCGCGTGCTGCACCGGCTCGACGTGCGGTCGGAGGAGGGCGCGAAGGCGCTGGCCGCGGAGTTGGCCTCGGCCGAGGCCGGTGCGCTGGTCTCGCACGAGGACCACACGCCCGGTATCGGGCAGTACGTCGACCGGCGGCAGATGGAGCGGTACCTGGTCGGCGCCGACGGGTTGACGCCGGAGGAGGCCGAGCAGCACGTCACGGACATGATCGCCGAGCGCGGCGAGCTGCTGGACGTGCGCGAGGAGAACCTGGCCTGGCTGGGAGAGCTCGCCCGATCCGGTCGGATCCGGCTGCTCGGTCACGACCCGGAGTCGGCCGAGGAGATCGGCGCCCTGTGCACCCGGGGCGGGTCGGTGGCGGAGTTCCCGACCACCACGGCGGCGGCGCTCGCGGCCCGCGAGCACGGCCTGCCGGTGGTGGCGGGCGCCCCGAACGTCCTACGTGGACACTCGCACGCCGGGAACGTCTCGGCCCGCGAGCTCGCGGCCCGCGGCCTGGTCACCGCGCTCGCCTCGGACTACCTCCCGTCGGGCCTGCTGGCCGCGGTGTTCCGGCTGGTCGACGACCTCGGCCTGCCAGCGGCGATCGGCCTGGTGACCTCGGGCCCGGCGGAGGTCGCGGGCCTCACCGACCGGGGCCGCCTGGAACCGGGCCTGCGCGCCGACCTGGCCCTCGTCGACCCGGGCGGCCGGTGGCCGCTGGTCCGCGCTGTCCTGCCGGGAGGTGCGGCGTGATCGGGTGGTCGGTGCCGGACCCGGAGATCCCCACCGCTGCGCACGCGGTGCTGGCCGCTGCGGCCAAGGCGGCGTCGGCGGCGTTCCGGGACGCGCGGGCGCGGTTCGACCGGGCGCAGCTCGCCGAGACGTCGTCGACCGGTGCGGACGGCACCGCCTCGATGCGGCTGGACCTGCTGGTGGAGGCCGCGATCGCGGAAGTCGCCGAGGCGCACCGGATCAACCTGCTCAGCGAGGAGATCGGGTTCGTCGACAACGGTTCCGCGGTGACCCTGGTGGCCGACCCGGTGGACGGCACGGCCAACGCGGCCGCGGGCGTGCCGCTCTCGGCCTTCGCCGGGGCGATCGCGATCGACGGGGAACCGGTGGAGGCGCTGACCTGCTGGCTGGACACCGGCCGGTGCTGGCACGCGGCGAAGGGGCAGCCGACGGAGTTCCGCACCAGCGGCCGCAAGGAGCTCGACGGCGCGGCGGTCAGCCTGCTGCGCCCGCACGAGCGCAGCGCGGACGCGTGGTGGCGGGTCGCGAAGCGCGCGGCGCGAGTGCGGATCCTGTCCACGTCGTGCCTGGAAGCGATGCTGGTCGCGGAGGGCTCGACGGACGCCTTCGCCGACGCGGACTCCGACACCCACCGCATCGTCGACCTGGCAGCGGCCCTGGTCGTCCTGCCCGGCGCGGGCGGCGCGGTCCTCGACGTCCACGGCCGCCCCCTGGACATCACCCCGGACCTCCACCGCCGCTGGTCCGGAGTGGTGGCGGCAACCCCTGAACTGGCCGAAGAACTCGCCGACACGATCCGGGGCCAGGTCTCCGCAGGTCAAGCCCCGTGAGTGTTTTCCGGTGCTATAGCCCCACAAAACGCTCACGAGTGGAAATGGCGCCCGCGAGATCCCACCGAGTCCTCGTAGCTGATCAGGGGAGCCCCCGGGAAAACCCTGATGCCCCGCGGCACCCGGATCGCGAAGACTGAGCGGCGTCGGCGGCCGGGAGCGGCGGCCGACGCGATCCGAACTCATCACGAGAAGGAGAGTGCGTGGCTTTCACGCAGGAGAGCAGTGCCTCGATGCCCGAGGGCGCCCGGGCCACGGTGCAGGTGACGCCCAACCCGACGACCGAACGGGGTCAGGAGGTGACCATCACCGGGCACTGCGGCGGCGGTACCGGCTTGCGGGCCGTCGTCAGCGGTGTCGACGGGCGGCCGGTCCTGGAGGACGTCGAGATCGTCGAGTCCGGCCCGGATCGGTTCGAGGCCAGGGCGAAGCTCCGCGAGACGGTCGGCAACGGGGTGGGACCCGTGCTGGTCGACTGCGGTGGCGAGGCGGGCGTGACCCTGCTCGTCACCCACGTGACGAGCAACCCCGCCTGACACCAGCACGAACGTGAGCACGACGGCGGCGAAGGCGAGGGCGGACTTCGCCGCCGCCCCGGTTCCCCGGGAGTCTGCGAGCACCGAGCCGCGGTGGATGCGATTTCAATGAGCCTTTTTCATCCTGCCCGTGGACCGCAGCCGCGAAGGGCGACCGGCACCGGTCGGCAGGTGTCGCATGCGCCGCAGGCGCATAACCCACGCTGTCAGCTTGCACCGCCGCGGGTTCTCAGCGTTCGCCTGGCGAGGACGGCCCTGACGCCGTGTATTGGCATACATAAGTCAGGGCACCCGGAGTCCAGGCGGGCGCTGAGGTTCCGCCACTTGCACCGCCACGCAGAACGAGGTTGGAAAAACCTCAATGGAAGTCGAGGGCCTGATTTCCATTGAAATTGCGGGAAAAGGTGCTCGGGGGATGAAACGAGGGCACCCGCGACCAGGTCGCGGGTGCCCTCAGCTCGTCATGCCCTGCGGGCTGCTGCGGCCTCCAAAGCCCTGCGGACCAGGACCTTCGCCAGGTGCTTGCGGTAGTCCGCGCTCGCACTGGCCTGGTCCGGCGGCGAGGTGTCCTCCGCCGCCCGCTCCGCGGCTTCGGCCGGGCTCGCGCCGCTCGCCAGGGCCTCTTCGACGCCGCGCGCCCGCATCGGGGCCGGGCCCATGTTCACCAGCGCGACGCGGTCGCCAGCGACGGCCACGCCGACCACCGCCCAGTCGATCGCGCGCTTGGTGAACTTCTGGAAGTCCCAGCCCTGCTGCGGGTTCTTCGCCACCCGGATCTCCACCAGCAGCTCGTCCTCGCCGAGCGCCGTCTCGAAGAAGTCCGTGAAGAACTCCGTCGCCGGGATCTCTCGGGTGCCGGACGGGCCCTGCGCGACCAGCACCGCGTCCAGCGCCAGCGCCACCGCGGGCAGGTCCGAGGCCGGGTCGCCGTGCACCAGCGAACCGCCGATGGTGCCGCGGTGGCGGACCTGCGGGTCGCCGATGGTGCCCGCCGCGTGCGCCAGCAGCGGGACCTCCCGCTTCAGCAGCTTCGAGTGCTCCAGGTCGTGGTGCCGGGTCAGCGCCCCGATGCGGATCTCGTCGCCGTCCTCGCGGACGTAGGACAGCTCGCGCAGGCCGCCGAGGTCGATCAGCACCTCCGGCACCGACAGCCGCAGCTTCATCAGCGGCAGCAGCGAGTGCCCTCCGGCCAGCAGCTTCGCGTCGTCGCCGTGCTCGGCGAGCAGGCTCAGCGCCTCCTCGACGGAACCGGCCTTCTTGTAGGTGAACGCGGCAGGGATCATTCCGCGGCCCCCTGCTTCTCCTTCGCCGCGGTCAGCACGGCTTCGACGATGTTGTGGTAGCCGGTGCAGCGGCAGAGGTTGCCCTCCAGCCCGGCGCGCACGTCGGCTTCGGTCGGGTTCGGGTTCTCCTCGACCAGCGACACCGAGGCCATCACCATGCCCGGGGTGCAGAACCCGCACTGCAGGCCGTGCTTCTGCTGGAAGGCGCGCTGCATCGGGTGCAGCTCCTCGCCGTCGGCGAGTCCCTCGATGGTGGTCACCTGGTGGCCGTCCGCCTGCGCGGCCAGCACCGTGCACGACTTCACCGACTCGCCGTCGAGCAGCACCGTGCACGCCCCGCAGGACGTGGTGTCGCACCCGATGTTGGTGCCGGTCAGCCCGCAGTCGTCCCGCAGGTAGTGCACGAGCAGGGTGCGGTCCTCGACCTCGTGGCTGCGCTGCTCGCCGTTGACGTTGATCGAAACTTGCACGAACGAACTCCTAAGCAAGTGGCGGATGAGCGGCCGTCGGGAACAACCGTCTTTCCATTCTCAGCGGTCTTCGTTGATCGCGCGCCACACCTTCTCGGGTGTGGTCGGCATGTCGATGTGCCGGACGCCGAGGTGGGCCACCGCGTCCACCACCGCGTTCTGCACCGCGGGGGTCGCACCGATGGTGCCCGCCTCGCCGATCCCCTTCACGCCCAACGGGTTGAGCGTCGTCGGGGTCTCCATCGTGAGCAGCTCGAAGCTGGGCAGCTCGGCCGCGGTGATGAAGGCGTAGTCGGCGAGGTTGGCGTTCTGCGGGTTGCCGTCGGCGTCGTAGGTGACCTCCTCCAGCAGCGCCTGCGCGGCGCCCTGGGCGATGCCGCCATGGCGCTGGCCCTCGGTGAGGACCGGGTTGATGATCACCCCCGCGTCGTCGACCGTCACGTGCCGCAGGTAGTCCACCTTGCCCGTCTCGGTGTCCACTTCGACCACCGCGAGGTGCGAGCCGAACGGGAAGGTAGGCCGGTCCTCGGTGAACCGCACGTCGGCGGCCAGCCCGCCCTCGGCCTTCGCGGCCAGCTCCGCCCAGGACAGCGAGACGTTCGGCGTGCCGCGGACCTGCCAGCGGCCCTCGGCCAGCTCCAGGTCGGCCTCGTCGATCTCGATCAGCTCGGCGGCCAGCTTGCGGGCCTTGTCCTTGACGTCCACCGCGGCCCGATGCACCGCCGACCCGCCCAGCTGCAGCGACCGCGAGCCCATCGTGCCCACGCCCTCCGGGATCAGGTCGGTGTCGCCGTGCACCACCTCGATCTTGTCCAGGTCGATGCCCAGCTGGTCGGACACCAGCATCGCGTAGGAGGTCCAGTGGCCCTGCCCGTGCGGGGAGCTGCCGGTGAGCACCAGGACGCTGCCGTCCGGGCGGATCTCCACGTGCCCGGTCTCGCCCTCGGTGTTGTTCGGCGCGGTGATCTCCACGTAGCTGGCCAGCCCGATGCCGAGCTGGCGGGGGCTGCCCTCGGCGCGGCGCTTGGCCTGCTCCTCGCGCAGCGCCTGGTAGTCGGCGGCTTCCAGCACCGCGTCCAGGCCCTTGACGTACTCGCCGGTGTCGTAGGTCATCCCGCCCGGCGTGTCGTACGGGAACTGCTCGGGACGCACCAGGTTGCGCCGCCGGACCTCGGCCGGGTCGACGCCGATCTCGGCGGCGAACAGGTCCATCGCCCGCTCGATCGCCGCGGTCGCCTCCGGCCGCCCCGCGCCGCGGTAGGCGCCGATCGGGGTGGTGTTGGTGACCACCGCGCGGGCCCGCGAGCGCACCTGCGGGATGTCGTAGACGCCGCTGACCATGAACCGGGTGAACAGCGGCAGGAACGCGCCCATCCGCGGGTAGGCGCCGACGTCCTGCACGATGTCGAGCTGGTAGGCCAGCACCGTCCCGTCGCGGCGACCGCCGATGGTCACCACCTGCCGCTGCGCGCGGCCGTGGGTCATCGCGACCAGGTTCTCGCTGCGGCTCTCCACCCACTTGACCGGGCGGCCGACGCGCTTGGCCAGGAACGCCAGCAGCGCGGCCTCCTGCTCGACGCCGATCTTGGCGCCGAACCCGCCGCCCACGTCGGGGGTGATCACCCGGACCTGCTCCTGCGGCAGCCCGAGGTTGGCCATCAGCGCGTCGCGGCAGCTCTGCGCGTTCTGGTTGGACAGCCACAGGGTGACCTTGTCGCCGCTCCAGGCGCAGGCCGCGGTGCGCACCTCCAGCGGCGCGGCGGCCACCCGCTGGTTCTCGATCTGCTTGCGGACCACGACTTCGCAGCCGTCGAACAGCGAGTCGTCCAGCTCCCCGCTGGTGCCGGTGACGTTGGTGCCGGCGTCGGGGAACAGCAGGACCTCGTCGCGCAGCGCGTCGTCGACGTCCACCACGGCGTCCAGCGGGTCGTAGTCGATGGACACCGCCTCGGCGGCGTCCTCGCCCTGGGCGCGGGTCTCGGTGACCACCGCGACCACCGGTTCGCCGACGTAGCGCACCACGTCGCGGGCGAGGTGCGGGCGCTCCATCGCCGCCGGTGGCGGACCGCTGATGCCGCCGTCCGGCGGGAAGGCCGGGAGGTCGACGTCGGTGCCGGTGAACACGCCGAGCACGCCCGGCAGCGCGCGGGCCTCCTCGGTGTCGATCTCGGTGATCCTGGCGTGCGCCAGCGGGCTGCGCACGAAGGTCACGTGCAGCGCCCCGTTCAGCTCGGGCTCGCGCAGGTCGTCGACGTAGGTCCCGCCGGCGGTGAGAAGGCGCGGGTCTTCACGGCGTTCGACCCGGGTGCCGAGAATGCTCAATGCTGCCTCGCAGTCGCAGACGATCGAATTCGGGAACCGACTCGTGAGTCTGTAGGTGCGAATGCCGATCCACAAGACTCGCCACGACTTTTACCGCCCGATTTGGACGGTTGTCCGCTAGCGCCGGGTGAAGACCCGCGACGCCTCGCGGATGGTGCGCAGCGCGGCTGCGTGCGAACCCGCGCCCTCGGGCATCAGCAGCACCCGGCCGACGCCCAGCGTCGCCACCCGGTCGGCCAGCCGCCTGCGGCACTCGGCGACATCGCCCGCGATGTGGCAGCCGGTCAGCCGCGCGGCTCCGGCCAGCGCCTGCTCGGCCGTCGGCACCGGGCGCTCGACCAGCGGTTTGCCGAACTGCGCGATCTGCCGCTCGGTCTCCGCGATCCCGGCGGTCAGCAGCTGCTCCGCGGTCGGGGTGTCGTCGGCGATGGCGAAGTAAGACGAGTCGATGTTGTCCTGCGGCTCCACCCGGTGCCCGTGCTCGGCCACCGCGGCGGCGTGCGCGTCGAGCACCGCGCGCTTGGTGGGCACGTCGATGAACGGGCTGAGCAGCACGGGCAGCCCGTGGCGTCCGGCCAACCGCGCTGACTCGGGTGACGACGACGCCAGCACGAACGGCGTCCGGCGGGCCGGTGGTTCCGGCGTGATCGCGACCTCGTCGAACTCGTACCGCTCGCCGCCGCCCTTCGCCCGCCCCTGCCGCAGGGCCTGGTCGAGCAGCGCCACGGGCTCGGCGATGTCCCGGAACCCGGCCATCCCGGCGCCGAAGATCTCCTGGTCCACCAGCGGCTGGCCGCGCCCGACGCCCAGCGTGAAGCGGTCGCCGGAGAGGTGCTGGAGCACGGACGTCTGCTCGGCGAGCGCCAGCGGGTGGTGGTTGGGCAGCACGCACACGGCGGTGCCGACGTGCAGGTTCGTGCGGCCGAGCAGGAATCCCGCCATCGCCAGGGCGGCGGAGTTCAGCGCTCGGGGGTTGAAGTGGTGCTCGGTCGTCCACAGCTCGTCCCAGCCGTGCCGCTCGGCCTCGCGCGCGTAGTCCAGCGCGCGGTCGAAGGTCTCGCGGGTGCCAGCGGTGCCGAACGAGTCGGTGAACAGGACGAGCCCGTACCGGGTGGACATGGCCGCCTCCTTTTTCGTCTGCTGTACGAAAAATTAGCAGCGGATGCCGGAGCCGTCGAGCAGCTGGGTTAGGTTGGGCGCGTGACCACGCCAGACCCCCCGCGCCGCCGCGGCCGCCCGCCGAAGCTGACCCGCGAAGCGGTGCTCGCGGCAGCGCTGGAGGTCCTCGACGAGTCCGGCCACGAGGGGCTCTCCATGCGCGCGGTGGCCGACCGGCTCGGCGTCGGGAAGATGAGCCTCTACCACCACGTGGCCGACCGGGCGGAGCTGGAACGGCTGGTCATCGAGCGGCTGCTGGCCGAGCTGCCGGTCCCGGACGCCGAGCTGCCCTGGCAGGAGCGGATCAGCGCGCTGGCGCGCAGCGTCCGGTCGCTGGTCGTCCGCCACCCCAACGCGACCCCGCTGGTCGCGCTCCGCGAGTACAGCGACCCGGCGTCGCTGCGCCTGCCGGAGGCGGTGATGCTCGCGCTGCACGACGCGGGGCTGCGCGGCGCTGCGCTGGTGGGCGGATCGCGCCTGGTCTTCAGCTACGCGATCGGCTTCGCCCAGATCGACCTGATCGCGCGGGACGACGCCACCTCGCCGATGGCGTCCCTGCCGGAGGAGGACTTCCCGCACGTCGTGGCGGGCGCGCGGGCCACCCGCGGGCTCAGCTTCGACGACCAGTTCGAGCTCGGCCTCCGGCCGCTCCTGGCGGGCTTGGCCGAGATGGGGTCGTGAGTGCGAAAGCCGCCTCCAGCCGGTTTTCGCGCTCACGACCATCCGCGCGGGGGAACCTCGCGGAGATCATGAGTGTGGCACTTGTCACATTTACCTGTTCGGGGCAGAGTCGGTGCCGTACCTAGCCACCACTAGGCGGAAGAGGTGTTCGCCGATGGCCACGACCACCGAACTGGCCGAGCTCCAGCGTCTCCTGGCGCAGCTGCGCAGCAGCGTCGGAACCCTGCGCGCCCGCTACGGCGACGCCCCGGCCGTGCGCCGCCTGCACAACGACGTGGAACGCCTGGACATCGACGTCGCCGACCTCTCCAGCGCCCTGCCCGCCCAGCGGCGCAGCGCCGAGTCCGAGGAGGTCGTGGTGGTCCCCGACACCCCCTACGACCCCTCGCTGTGGCGCGACGCCGACGACGAGGGCCTGGGCGGTCGGGCCGATCAGTGACCGGCAGCCGCTCGCCCGGTTGCACCGGTTCGGGGACTTCCTGGCCTCGCGCCGCTGATCCACAATGAGCGATCTCAGGTGAGCACCGCCGGACAAACCACGACAACGAGGTCTGCGAATGTCCGCTCCCCCCACCGCCACCGGTCGAGCCCGGATCTCCGCGCGCACCCTGCGCACCGACCGCTGGTGGCTGCCCCCGCTGGTCACCTTCCTCGCGCTGCTGGCCTTCGTGGTCTACGGCGTGATCCGCACCTTCATGAACCAGTGGTACTGGGTCCCCGACTACCACTACCTGGCGCCGTTCTACTCGCCGTGCCTGTCGGTCGCGTGCGTGCCGGGCGCCAGCCACTGGGGCCAGCCCGCCCCGGACCTGGGGCCGCTCGTGCCGCCGCCGATCTTCGTGCTGCCGTTCGTGCTCGGCTTCCGGCTGACCTGCTACTACTACCGGAAGGCCTACTACCGGTCGTTCTGGGCGTCGCCCCCGGCCTGCGCCGTCGGCGAGCCGCACCGCCGCTACACCGGTGAGACCCGATTCCCGCTGATCATGCAGAACGTGCACCGCTACTTCTTCTACGCGGCGCTGGTCGTGGCGGCGGTGCTCACCTACGACACGGTGATCGCGTTCCGCGGCGCCGACGGCGGCTTCGGCATCGGGCTGGGCAGCCTGCTGATGGTGGTCAACGTGCTGCTGCTGTGGGCCTACACGCTGTCCTGCCACTCCTGCCGCCACCTGGTCGGCGGCCGGATCAACCACTTCTCGAAGCACCCGGTGCGCTACTGGTTCTGGACCAAGGTCACCTGGCTCAACGGCAAGCACATGCTGCTGGCCTGGTCGTCGCTGATCTCCGTGGCCCTGGTCGACCTCTACGTCATGCTGGTCGCCAGCGGCGCGCTCTCAGACCCCAGGCTGTTCAACTAGGAGCTATTTCGAAGGTGGTTTGCGTAGCGGTGCGAGTAGCGGAACCTCAGCGGCCTTCTCACTCCGGGATCCCCGGCCCAATACACGGCGCTGGGGCTGTCCTCGCGAGAAGACCGCTGAGAACCCGCGGCGGTGCAAGCTGAGTCCCTCACTGCAAGCGGCTGCCGCCGCTTACGACGAACGGTAGGACGATGGTGGAGATCGAACGGCACGAGTACGACGTGGTCGTGATCGGCGCCGGTGGCGCAGGTCTGCGCGCGGCGATCGAGACCCGGTCGCAGGGCCTGCGCACCGCCGTGGTGTGCAAGTCGTTGTTCGGCAAGGCGCACACGGTGATGGCCGAGGGCGGCATCGCCGCCTCGATGGGCAACGTCAACTCCCGCGACAACTGGCAGGTGCACTTCCGCGACACCATGCGCGGCGGGAAGTTCCTGAACAACTGGCGGATGGCCGAGCTGCACGCGAAGGAAGCGCCGCAGCGGGTGTGGGAGCTGGAGACCTACGGCGCGCTGTTCGACCGCACCCCGGACGGGCGGATCAGCCAGCGCAACTTCGGCGGCCACGAGTACCCGCGGCTGGCGCACGTCGGCGACCGCACCGGGCTGGAGCTGATCCGCACCCTGCAGCAGAAGATCGTCTCGCTGCAGCAGGAGGACCACGCCGACACCGGCGACTACGAGGCCCGGCTCAAGGTCTTCCAGGAGTGCACGGTCACCGAGCTGCTCAAGGACGACGGGCGGATCGCCGGCGCGTTCGGCTACTGGCGGGAGTCCGGCCGGTTCGTGCTGTTCGAGGCCCCGGCGGTGATCGTGGCGACCGGCGGCATCGGCAAGTCGTTCAAGGTCACCTCCAACTCCTGGGAGTACACCGGCGACGGGCACGCGCTGGCGATGCGCGCCGGGGCGTCGCTGATCAACATGGAGTTCGTCCAGTTCCACCCGACCGGCATGGTGTGGCCGCCGAGCGTGAAGGGCATCCTGGTCACCGAATCGGTGCGCGGCGACGGCGGGGTGCTGCGCAACTCCGAGGGTCGGCGGTTCATGTTCGACTACATCCCCGAGGTGTTCAAGGACAACTACGCCGACAACGAGGCCGAGGCGGACCGCTGGTACGACGACCCGGACAACAACCGCCGCCCGCCCGAGCTGCTGCCCCGCGACGAGGTGGCCCGAGCGATCAACAACGAGGTCAAGGAGGGCCGCGGGTCCGAGCACGGCGGCGTGTTCCTGGACGTGGCGACCCGGCTGCCCGCGGAGAAGATCACCCAGCGGCTGCCGTCGATGTACCACCAGTTCAAGGAACTGGCCGATGTGGACATCACCGCGGAGTCGATGGAGGTCGGCCCGACCTGCCACTACGTGATGGGCGGCGTGGAGGTGGACCCGGACACCGCGGCCTCGCGGGTGCCGGGCCTGTTCGCGGCGGGCGAGGTGGCCGGGGGCATGCACGGATCCAACCGCCTGGGCGGCAACTCGCTGTCCGACCTGCTGGTCTTCGGCCGCCGCGCGGGCAGCGGCGCGGCCGGGTACGTGTCCGGGCTGGCCATCCGCCCGAGCATCGCGGAGTCCGATGTGGACGAAGCGGCCCGGCGCGCGCAGGACCCGTTCACCGCGTCGGCCGAACCGGTGGGGGAGAACCCGTACTCGCTGCACGCCGAGCTCCAGCAGGTGATGAACGACCTGGTCGGGATCATCCGCCGCGGCGCGGAGATGCGGCAGGCGCTGGAGCGGCTCCGCGACCTCAAGGCCCGCGCGCAGCACCTGGCGGTGGAGGGCAACCGCCAGTTCAACCCGGGCTGGCACCTCGCCCTGGACCTGCGGAACATGCTGCTGGTCAGCGAGTGCGTGGCCCGCGCGGCGCTGCTGCGCACCGAGAGCCGCGGCGGCCACACCCGCGACGACCACCCGGCGATGGACGCGAAGTGGCGCCGCAAGCTGCTGGTGTGCGAGCTGGTGGCCGACCACGTCGAGGTGACCGAGCAGCCGCAGCCGCCGATGCGCGGCGACCTGCTGGAGCTGTTCAAGCTGGAAGAGCTGCGCAAGTACTACACCGAGGAAGAGCTCGCGGACGTCCGGGTTGGGGAGATCTGATGGGGTACCAGGCGCACTTCCGGGTCTGGCGCGGCACCGGCGACGGCGGGCTGCGCGACTACACGGTGGAGGTCAACGAGGGCGAGGTGGTGCTCGACATCATCCACCGGCTGCAGGCCACCCAGTGCCCGGACCTGGCGGTGCGGTGGAACTGCAAGGCGGGCAAGTGCGGCTCGTGCTCGGCGGAGATCAACGGCCGTCCCCGCCTGATGTGCATGACCCGGATGTCCACCTTCGACCGCGCGGAAACCATCACGGTCACCCCGATGCGCACGTTCCCGCTGGTCAAGGACCTGGTCACGGACGTGTCCTACAACTACACCAAGGCCCGCGAGGTCCCGTCGTTCAAACCGCCCGCGGACCTGGAGCCGGGCGAGTACCGGATGCAGCAGGTGGACGTCCAGCGCTCGCAGGAGTTCCGCAAGTGCATCGAGTGCTTCCTCTGCCAGAACACCTGCCACGTGATCCGCGACCACGACGACAACAAGGAGTCCTTCTCCGGCCCCCGCTTCCTGATGCGCGTGGCGGAGCTGGAGATGCACCCCCTCGACGAGGCGGAGAACCGCCCGGAGGAGGCCAGGGGAGACCACGGCCTGGGCTTCTGCAACATCACGAAGTGCTGCACGGACGTCTGCCCGGAGAACATCCGCATCACGGACAACGCCCTGATCCCCCTGAAGGAGCGGGTGGCGGACCGCCGCTACGACCCGATCCTCCGCCTCTTCCGCCGCAAGAAGGACTGAGCTGGCGGAACTCAGGGGCGGCCTCCTGGCAGTGCATGTGCCAGGCGCTCGATCTCGTCATCAGTGATGGGCTGGAGGTGAGCCAGCGAGTTGCGCACGTCCAACAAGCTGAACAGCAGCTCGTTCTCAGTCCTCGGAAGCCGTACCCGCTTGCTCGACACAGCCCAAGCCATCGAGCCAAGTTCCAGCACCGATCTGCGAGGCTGCGGTGCGACCTTGCGTAATCGATCCTGCTGGGTCATATCGGCCAGCACGGCCCGTGACGCCCGGTCGCGGAAGACCTGCTCGAGCCGTCCGCGGTACTCGTCCACGATGGGCATGAGGGCCCTGTTCTGGCCACGCCAGATCATTGCATTCAAGCCGATTCCGTTCCGCCCCGGACGATGCGCAGCCGGACTGACCCGGAGCTGGTGCTCCCACAGATCGGCCAACCCCAGACGCCACGCACGGCGAAGCTCGTACGGTGGCCGGTGACCGCTGTGGCGTGGCAGTTCGCCTTCGTGGCGGAGATCGTCGACTCCGAAATCGCGTGCTGAAACCTCGATGGAGTCGCCGAGGGAGGAGACCATGCCGTCCCACGAGGTCGCCAGGTGCTCGGCCAGCTGCAGGTCCGGGCCGGCGACCTCGGTGATCACATCGATGGCCACCACTTCGCGCAGTGCACTCACCCGGGTTGCGGAAGTCCTGTTGGCGAACTTCGTGCGGGCGGTTGCGACGACGACCGCTGTGTCCAGCCTGCCCACAACCCCCCACCACCACCGAACGCGAGTGGTCATCTGGTCGAGGCGGTCCAATGCGGCCGGAGGAAGGTCACGTTCACGGCTGGCGAGCAGCAGTCGCGGACGGTGTGCCGGTTGCAGACCTTCTTCCTTCACCAGCGAGGTCAGGCGGGTCAGCACTTTCGCCAGCGAGTCCCTGTCCCGTTCGCGCCAGCCGCACACCACGAGGACTTTGCCTCGCAGCTGTGGTTCGCTGACGACAGCGTGGACCTCATCGGAGTGTTCGTCCGTCTCCAGATCGAGAAGCTGAGCGATCCGTTCCGCCACCGATGTCGTTCGTGCATCAGCGGCGACGACGGGAGAGGCCGGAGCGTCGAAATCAGCGAGATCGCTGAACGCGTCTCGTGCCCACGGGGGCAGGTCATTCGTTGGGTGCCTGGCTCGGATCGGTGCGATAGCCGCTGTCTCCCCACCGCAAGGTGGTCCCTCCGGCTCAGGAACGTGCAGGCTGTCGTGGTTGTTGGCGAGTTCATCCAACAACTCATCGGCCAAACCGTTGTCGACGAACTCGTCCGGCATCAGCCAGACGCAGCTCATGCCCTCGTCCAGGTCAGCGCTGATGGAATCCAGGTGTTCGCGGGGGCCGGGAAGGGTCAACAGGCTCCAGGGCTTGATCATGACGCACCGCGGAGGGACTGGAGGCAGCGGTGTACCACCAGGTCCAGGGCCACGCCGGTCTCGTACTCGTCGAGCACGTTGAGCATGGAGAGGTGCTGCAGCAGTGCCCGGCTGGATTCCCGGTCGGTCTCGAGGGCCGCTTCCACGTCTTCCGGGGGGACGACGTCGCCGGGCTCGAAGTACTCCACCCAGTTCTCGATCTGGTGGATGAGGCTCTCGTCAAGAGCGCAGGCAGTGAGGTGGGCCCGGCACGTCTGGGGTTCACTGAGCTTCTGCTCCGCCCGGTGCACTGCGCTGGTCAAGGTCGAACCGCCGTTGATGACCCAGGAAATCGTCCGCTCGACCAGATCTGGCCAGCCACCGGTTGCCTTGATCAGCTTTTCGCGTGCTTCGGGAACGTCGAACGGGCATTCCGGCCAGCTGCGCACGCTCCTCGCGGTCCAACGCTCCAGGCGAATCAGTTCGATGCCGACTTTGGCGGCCACCACCGAGGCGACCGCCGGTGCGGCAAGAATGACGGCCGACACGTTCTGCGGCGACGTCTTCTTCGCGAGCCTGTCCTCGACCCAGCCGGTAACCGAGTCGACCTCTGGCAAGGGCATCCTCAGTGCATCAACGATGACGATCGTCGAGGAGCTCCGTCGACGAACAGCTTCGGTCACCACCTTCTTCAGGTCCTTGTCGGAACTCACCGTCGCGGTCCGGGTACCTCGCATCTCAGCGTAGTTCTGGATCGCACTCGGAACACGATCGATTCCCAGCGCGGGACTACCGGTGATCACCGAGATGCCGGAGTTGAACGTGAGGTCGTGGAGCTGGCCGTCGGTCAACGGGCTGTGGAACTCGCGGCCTCCGTCATCGCACGCCAGCAACCGACGTGCTTCCCGCGGGTTGTACTCGTACGGCCGGTCGAAGTCGGTTTCGGCCAACTCCCGTTCAAGGTCTGCTTTGGTGCCCAACATGTTGATGACGTTGGGACTCCGCACTGTGTACCGCTTCTTGTGCGGAAGTCGGCTCAACAGCCCCAGGCCGACCATCTCGTCGAGGTAGATGCTCACTTGTGAGGCCGTGAGCTCGGCAAATCCGGAGTGCCAGCGGTTCCGAGCTTCGTCGAGGAGCTCTTCGGGACCGTAATCGGTGCCGAAGGAGTCATTGAGGCTGAACAACGCGATCACGAGGGTGAGCACTCGGTACCGGTCGTCGAGGTTGATCGTGATTCGAAGCCGTTCGGCGATCCGGCTGCGCACCCAGTCGCTCGCTGCCACAGCTTCGACATCGTCCTCGGTCACCAAGACCGGCACCGATTGGCTGCGTCCACGCCTGCCGTGCAGCATGCGGACGAGCTCTTCGCAGAAGATCTGGATCAGACTCGCCTGGTAGTTCGTGGCGGACAGCAGACGCCAGACCAGCTCCGGTCGTTCGAACCGGTATCCCAGCGCCGCCATCGGCTCCACCACGAGCTTGCGTGCGTCCAGCGGTTCGAGCGGACCGATGAGGATGTCGGGGCCACCGTGAACCAGCGGGACGTTGGAGATGTGGCCGAAGCGCTGAACCTGGTGCAGACCGGCGAAGACGACCTTGAACCGGCGTTCGGTGGACTCCATGAGCTCTTTGAGCCCGAGCACGTTCCTGAAGTGCGAGACCCCACCAGGGGTGGACTCGCCGCGGGAGTCCGCCGTCAGGAATGCGTCCGCTTCGTCCGCCAGCATGAGCACCCGTCTGCTCGGGTTCTCGGACAGCCATGCCTTGACGTTGTTGATAACGGTGTCGGGCGGTGCTTCGTCGGACACCTTCGGCCCGAGAACGCCTCGGTTCTTGAGCTCGATCGTCAGTGCCCGCCAGATTCGTGAGGCCGGCTCTGCTTCGCCGATACCCTTGGCCTTCAGGTCCAGGTAGATGGCGTGCTTGGTGTCGCTGTTGTCGAACGTGGCGTGGACACGCCGCAACAGCGCTGACTTGCCCAGCTGCCGGCCACCGTAAACGAAAAGACCTCCCTCGGGGTCGGTGACCTGGGACATCTCCGTTGCTCGCCCCACGAAGACCTCGGGCGGCACCAATCCCGCCACGAATGGCTTGTACGGTTCGAAGATCGTCCAGGGCAGCGTGATGCGTTGCGTCGCGCGCCACGAATTCGGCGTCTTGGCAGCGACCCACCCGAACGCCGCGGGGTCGATGACGAGGGCTTTCACCTTGCTGTTCACGGCGTGGGCGGCCAATGCCTGTCTGGCGGCCAGATCCATCGCGTGTGGGTACACCACGATGTTGGTGCGCGAGGTGTCCTCTGGGTCGAGGACGCTGAGAACCGAACGGCCTCGGCGTTCGTCCAGCACGACGGTGACCGTGTACTCGTTCGCTGATGAGCCCAGATCGGAGATGTACGAGCCGTCGTTCGGGGTGGCTTTGGCGCGGTAGGTTCGGAAACCCCGCCGAGCGCGAGGGGAGAGAAGGTTGGGGCGTTCGGAGCAGTTCAAACCGAGCGTGTAGAGGATTCTCCGGACGTTGTCTGCGGGGTTGTCCCTACCGCGTCCAGTCGGGTCGGCCAGGAGGTCCCACGCGTCGATGCCGTTACTCGCGTGGTTCGTCAGCGGTGTGTCCGGTTCGGCCAGAGCGGCCCAACGATGCGCGCTCGTGTGCGGTGCGTCCAGCTTGTTCCTGAATCCCTCTTCGAGGAACTGTGTGAACAGACTGACGTCTTCAGTGCCCGGATCGAAGTGCTCGGGGAGCGGCTTGCCCTCCATGGCGAAGGAGAGGAACTCGGTTGCAGTTACGGTGTCGGCCTCATCGAGCAGGCCGCGGATGCGGCGCCGATCTGCGTCGGACATCTGGAGCGTGTCCAGTTGGGTGCCGAGCTCCTCGATGCGGGCTCGCTGTCGGTTCGTCAGCTCACCGATGAGGTCGGCCAGCTGCCGAGAAGCTGCGTGGTAGTCGTCGTCGCTGACCGTGGTGAGAGCTTCGATCCGCCCGCTGACAGCGCTGTCATCGCTCTGGTTCAGCAGATTCTGGGCGCGAACCCGGGCGAAGAGGTCACGGGCTTCGGATACAGCTTTGCGGTGCCTCGCAGCCCAATCGTGCCTCGCGTTGCTTATGGTCTGCTGCAACCGCGCGTTGTCTGCCTCCGCCTCCCAGCAGCCGTGCTCTTGGAGTTCGAGGATGCGACTTGCCTTGCGCAGGTCACCGCGCTCGCAGTAGGCCATCACCGCCGCCGTGATGTCGAACGGCTGGACCAACCGAGCGAGCACCGCCGAGGTGTCGGGGTGGTCTTGATCAGGACGACCGTCGTCGGTCCATGCCAGATCAGTGAGCGGAAGCAGGACGTCCGTGGTCGGCTCCGCGGCGCTGTTCTCACCAGCCGGAGCCATTTGACGGATCGGCGAAGCCAGGACGCTGCTGGGTTCGGCCATCCAATCCCGCAGCAGCTTCACCGCGCTGCCAGCCATGCCCGGCGGAGCCGGTTGGTCCTGAAGAGCTGTGACTGCACGTCCGAGAGCGGCACCGATGGCCTTGTCGGCCGAACCCGAGGAGTTGATCCGGACGCTGACAGCGTGGGCTTCCCGAACGAGGGTGGCCACTTCTTCGACGGCTCGCTGCAGCCCACGTCTCGCTCCGGCAATGATGGGCTCTCGTGTCTGTTTGGGGGTGCGGACCGCAGCATCGGCTTCATCGATCAGCTCGTCGGCCGCGTTTTGTCCAGTGAACTTCTCCACCGCGGAAGCGAGCTGTTCACTGCTACCAGTCCCGTTCGACCAGGCGATCACAGCTTGGAGGCCATTGTCCAGGGGCTGGCCCTCGCGAGCCAAGCGCTGCAGCACTCGGGTGCCACGCTGGTAGAGGTTCTTCCGAAGCGGCAGGTCAGCGGCAAGGCTCTCGGCGCGCCTGCCCAACTCCGCGCGGATCTCGTCGGTATCGGCCGTGGAGCGAACCCCTACCGCCGGTTCGATCCTGTACTGGAGTCGTGTTGCGCGGATAGCGGTCTTGAGCAGGTCTTGCCAGGGGTCGGGCAGGACGCTGAGTGCTGGTTCCAATTGAGGGAGCATCTGAGGCCCCCAGCCCGCAACGAGGCCTGCGCGCAGAAGGCCAGTGGTGGCGAGCACCGCCGCGTCGGCGTCCCTGCTGAGTTCCTGGGCGTCAAGTGTGAGCGTACCCAGCACAGCAGTTGCATCCTCGCTGTTGTAGGCACTGTAGGCGCTGGCAGCGAAGCTCAAGACGGCGCTGCGCCGGTCCGGCTCGGCTGACATCGCGGTAACCCAGTACGCCTCCGCGAGGCGGCCGGATTCCACGAGTGCAACGGCAACCGGCGGCGTCCCTTCTTCCCACGGGGAGTCGAGCGGCGAATCCTCCGCAGAGCCGGTCTTCTCCTCCGCTTCGGCGGCCTCAGCGTTTGCGGCCGGTTCTGGTTCGGGCTGCGGCTGAGGTGCCGCGACAGCATCCGCGGCGGGCACGTGTGAGGTGGCAGCAGCGTGTGGGTTTTCTGGCGCCTCTTCGTGCTCAGCAACCAGCGAATCTTCCTCGTTGGTTGCTGAGGAGTGGTTGCTCCGGACGTTCGGCTCCTCGCTGTCCGCGCCTACCGCAGCGGAGGCGGTGGCATCTTCAGCGATGGATTTCTGCAGGTCTTGCAACCGCTGCTGGTACTGCGCTCGAGCATCTGACAATGCGGGAACAGGATTGTTCGCGATCATGGCGTCGATCTCGGATATGGTCCTCTCGAGATCAGCGATCTGGTCAGCCACCCCTTGTCGCCACTTGCGTTCCCTGTCAGCGAGGTCGGTGCGCCATGTTGCGAGCTGGTTCTCGATGGTTTCGAAGCTTGCGGTGACGCATTTAGGGTCGTACTCCGTCATTTCCGCAACCAGACTCTCATGACGTTGGTCATAGCTGGTCAGCAGTGGGTTCAGTCCCGAGGTGACACGGCGTCCTGCTTCAACCTCGATAGCGGTCGTGCGCAGAAGTTCCGCGAGGGAGGCAGCGAGTTCTTGGAGCCTGGAAAGGCTTTCTGCCATATGGTCGAGCGCTGCAGCATCGAGCCGAGCAGATCCGAAATCCGCTTTTTCGTCGGAAGTTTCAGCTGCCTCATCGGTCTCGTCGATAGAGGTCTGGCCAGCTGGCGGCGGACCGTTGTGCTTCTCGTTCGGCTCGGGAGCCCTCTTCAAGCCCGTTGCCTGCAGAGCTTTCTCCAGCCTCCCGTGATGTTCCCTGGCCAATCTGCTTGCCGGCTGATCCGTCAGAAGCAGGGCGTAGAGCGCGAGCTGTCCGATGGGGCGCCCCAGCATGGTCAGCATCTCCGTGAGCTGTTCGAGGTCTGGTTCCTCGACCTGCTCGGAAGGCCATCCGTGGTGATCGATGAGCAGGTTGGCGATGGCGGGCAACGCGCTTGTGACGACCAGCTCGAGCTTCTGCCCGGACGCCTTCTGCGACCATATGCGGCACGCAGCTTGGTCTCGTGGCGTGGCCGAAGCACGTTTGGGTACTTGAGGTAGCTTCGCAGCGGCACGCAGGCGATCGCACACGGTGAGCACGATGCCCAACTCACTTTCGTTGAGCGAAGCCAGCCACTTTCGTACCTGATGCGTCAGTCCCGTCACGCATCGTGAGTTTGCCAGCGGGTGACTCCCGCTTCGAATCACTTGATCGAGTTCATCTGAAGTTCGCTCGAGTGGAGTAGTAAACCGGTTTGCCTCTGATCCCCCCTGAAGGAGCGGGTGGCGGACCGCCGCTACGACCCGATCCTCCGCCTCTTCCGCCGCAAGAAGGACTGAGCTGGCGGAACTCCAGTACTGTTCGGGCGAGCCACCGGCCAGCGCGGAGGGATCCCATGACCGTTTCGCCCGTCGACGACCTGGCGCTCGTCCTCTGCGCCACCGGCGAGCTGGTCGCCGGAGTGCGGCCGGACCAGTGGGACTCCGCGACGCCGTGCACCGACTGGAACGTCCGCGAGCTGGTCAACCACATGGTCATCGGACACCGGCTCTTCAGCGGCATCCTGCGCGGCGAAGTGGCCCTCGCCCCCGGAGCGCTGGACCCGACCAACAGCGACGTCCTCGGCAACAACCCGGCGGCGTCCTACCGGAGCGCGGCTGAAGACCTCCTCGCCGCATTCCGCCGACCAGGAGTCCTGGAGAAGTCCTTCCGAGTCCCGGCCGGAGAAGTCCCCGGCATAGCGGCGGTCCACCTCCGAGCGGTCGAAGAACTGGTCCACGGCTGGGACCTCGCCCGAGCCACGAACCAAACCCCCCGCTTCCCCGACGAAACGGTCGAACGCCAACTCTCCTTCACCCGCAAGAAACTCCCCGACATTCCCCCGGAGAAAAGCCCGTTCGCCCCATCCCAACCGATCCCCGACAACGCCCCACCTCTCGAAAGGCTCGTTGCCCTCTTGGGGCGTCAACCGAAGTCGTGATGGTGAGCAATTTCACGGGCTGATGCTTCTCTCATTCCTCCATAAGTGGGACGGCGTCCGGAAATCCGGATGAGGCGGAAGTGAGCCTCGGTAGTGTCCCCGTTCGGGGAGGATCGATGAGCTACCAGGTTCTTGTCGAAGAACTGCGAAAGGCGTCGGACGCAACAGTTTCGGCGGTTGAACAGGCAGGGGAATCGAAGCTCGGTTCGGTGGGGGACAAGATCAGCCAGGCGCTGCCCGGCACGACGGCGGCCCCAGCGGCGTCGAGCGCTGGTCGCAGCTGGACGGACAGCGTGAAGCGTTGGTGCCGCTCGGGCACCACCCACGCTGAAGCCCTGCGCCGGAGCGCCGACACCTATGAGGGAACGGATCAGGGGGCGGTGTCGGACCTGAAGACCGCGGGAGGTGCTTGATGACGACCATCGCGGACATCCGCAGGTGGAACCCGGCCCTGCTCGACGAGGCGATCGACGACTTGAAGCGCGAGGAAGACCGCCTGGTGCGGCTGGATGACGAGCTCACCGCGTCCGGAAAACCGGCGGGCTGGCAGGGCGAGGCGGCGCAAGCAGCGGAGAAGCGGCATCAGGAACTCGGGGAAGAACTGCGGAAGCTCGTCGTTGAAGTGGCGGCGGTGCGCCGCGCGCTGATCGGGACGGTGGGCGAGTTCGAAGCGGTTCAGCGTCAGCTGACCGAGGCCGATGGCCTGGCGAGCGCCTACCGGTTCCGCATCCTCGACAACGGTCGGATCGAAGATCTGGAGCACGTGGTGGTCGGCGGTCCCGGCAGCCGACTCGACGACGAGGACTACCACCGGATCCGCAATGTCCGGCCGGATCTCGTGGATCGAGTCAAGCGTCTGCTGGCCCAAGCCGAAGACGCGGACGCCGAGCTGACGAAGGTCCTGCGAGATGCGGACCTGAACCTGATGGAGACCAAGCCCGGATCGCTCGCAGATGCAGCGGCCCTCGGGGACGCGCGGGGCCTGGCCGAGACGGTGGAACCGCCGCCGCCCGGGACGCCAGCCGACAACGCGCGCTGGTGGAACTCCCTACCAGCGGAAACCCGCGCGGCAATGGCTGAGGCGCCGCCAGCGTGGCTGGGCAACATGGACGGCATCCCGGCCGCAGTCCGGCACACGGCCAACGTCAACCGCCTCGACGACGAGCGAGCAATGCTCCAAGCCCAAGCAGCCCAACTCCGCTCCAAGCTGGACAAGCCCTACCCCGGCCCCGGAGGCAGGTTCCAGAAGGGCCTGGACCAGCAAGAACTCCAGCGAGTCGACGAAAAGCTGAAATCCCTGGACGCGATCCGAGGAGTCCTGGACCGCGGCGAAAACCGCCAACTCCTGCTCATGGACAGCTCCGGCGAACGCATGAAAGCAGCGCTAGCAGTCGGCAACGTGGACACAGCCAGCCACGTAGCGGTCTTCACGCCCGGCCTGAACAGCACGGTGAACGGCAGCCTCGGGGACTACGACTCAGCGATGGATCGGTTGCAGCAGGATGCGAGCCTGCAAGCTGGTCAGTACGGGGATCGCGGCGAGGTTGCCACTGTGACATGGCTAGGGTACGAAGCCCCCCAGCTCGCCGAGACTCTGGAGCCGACTGACTCGGTTTTGACTGACAATCCGGCCAAGCGCGGTGCTGAAGATCTGGCCAACTTCTACCGTGGGATCAACGAATCAAGGGCAGTCGACCCGCATCTTGTTGCGTTGGGGCATTCCTACGGCTCGACGACCACGGGGTTCGCCCTGCAGCAGGAAGGCACAGGCGTGGACGACGCTGTTGTTATGGGCTCTCCGGGGATGGGCACGCCACACCACTCAACGATCAATGTTCCAGACGGCCACTTGTACAACCTAGAGTCAGATTGGGACCCTGTCGCCGACTTCGGCCGGTTCGGATCGGACCCGTCGAACATGCCTGGCGTTGATGATCTTTCAACGCACGATGCAATTTCGCCGGATGGTCAGCATCTTGCCCGTTCAGTCGGGCACGGCGTTGATGGCGGTACTGGGTACCTCGATGCTGGAACCACCAGTCAATACAACGTGAGTACCGTAGTCGGCGGAGTTCGCGAGCGGACTGTAGATGCGAAGGGGTGAGCTCTTGCTGGTCGGGGTGCGGCGTTTAATGCGTGTGGTGCTGGTCTTGCTCGTGGCGTTCTCTGTGGCTGGATGTGGAGGGACTCCGGTGACTTCGAAGTTTGAGGGGGACGAGGCGGCGGAGCGTGCCGAGTTGATGCGTCGACCCAGCATCGAGGAGGCTGGCCCGCGGTACTTGGAGATGCTGGGGCGGATTCGGGATGCGCTGGCTGCCGAGTTTTCATGGATTCAGTGGTCGTACGACAGGAAACTGAGCCGTGCAGGTTGCAGCGATTTTCGCGCATACGGTTCGGATGGGGAAAGTCAGACCCTCGGAGTTTGGACGGCGAGCGGAAATTTGCCTGATGTGCAATGGCCGCGTGCTCAGGAGATCGCTGAGAACATCTCGCGTGAATACGGTTTTGGTCCTGTCCACACCATCGTCAGCCGCCCTTCGGATCATCAAGTGGTGGGTTTTGACCAGTACGGTGCCACCTTCAAACTTGGCACGGCGAAGAACACTGTTATGAGTGGTACGACAGGCTGTCACCTGCCGCAGGCGGTGAAGGATCGGATCGCTGCGACTGGGCGGTAGTGGCTTGCACGAGCTTCGGGCGCCGGGCAGGGCTCCGGGGTCGTGAGTGGGTAACGGTGTTCTGGCACCGCTTTGCACTCACGAGCGGTCAGGCGCGGGGTGTCACCACCGAGAGCCACTGGGCTTCTCTTTCGGCGTTCAGGGCCTTCGTGGCCTTGTTGAGCCTGGCGATCGAGACCCGGTGGCCGATGAAGTTGCCGAGGAGGGTTGCCCAGAACGCCGCGCCCAGGCCTGCCGGGCCGACCGGGCTCACCACCATCAGGACCTGGACCACCGCTCCGATCGCCAGGCCGGTCAAGGTGGGGCGGACCAGGCGGTCCCGGCGCAGGACGTCGGTCGCCGCCAGGCGCATGGACTCCGGGAAGACGTTGCGGATGCGCAGGACCAGCGCCCACCAGGCGCCCGCGGCGATCAGGGCCCCGCCGACGACGTGGAGGGCGAGCGAGGCGATGCCGGTGGTCGTGAAGGCCGAGGCGGACAGGACCGCCGTCGGGATCAGCAGGGCGAAGATCCACCAGCGGCCGCGGGAGACCAGGGCCCACACCGCCAGCGGGAGGTTGTGGGCCGCGTCGCCGGACTGCGGGTTGAGCTGCAGCGTCGTGATGAACGCGCGCAGCGCCTCCTTGATGCGGCCGGACCGGAGCGCGGCCAGGCCCATGACGTTCCACGCCACCGGGAGCTGCGGGTCCAGGCGCAGAGCGGTTTCCAGCGGTTCGCGGGCTTGGCGGGCCGCCTGCCTGCCGCCCGTCGACACCAGGACCGTGCCGAGCACGCAGTGCGTGAGCGCCGCGTCCGGTTCGAGGTCGCGGGCGCGCTGGGCGTGCCAGAGGGCCTGGTCGAGGTGCTTCCCCACGATCGACAGGCCGTTGGCGATCTGCAGGTGCGCTTCCGCCGAATTCGGGTTCAGCTCCAGCGCGCGCTGGGCCCACGTGATGCCCTCGCCGATCCGGTCCCACGCGACCAGCACCTTGCACATGAGCAGGTGCAGGTCCTCGTCCTGCGGGTTGAGGGCGAGCGCCTGCGACACCGCCCGCTGCGCTTCGGCGTACTCCTCGGCGCCGAGGTGCGCCAGCGCCTGCAGCTGCCAGAGGTAGTAGTAGTCCGGCCAGGACGCGAGGAGCGGGGCGAGCTGCTGCTTGGCGAGGTCGAACCGCTTGGCTTCCAGCAGGTTTCGGACCTGCTCGACCTTGACGTCCTCCTCCTTCACAGCATCCGCTTCTTCTTCAGGTAGGCGATCAGGTCGTTGTAGGTCCCGTCCTGGTTGGAGTACAGGACCACGTTGCGGGCCGTGGTGAACCACGACGTCGTCGACGGCGTCACCTCGCCGAGGGCGCCGAGCAGGTCCGGCATCTCGATCATGCGGGGCTCGCCCGCCTCGATGGAGTCCATCAGGGCGCGCTCGCTGGCCGCCTCGCAGATGTGCGCGAGGTCCGCTCCGGAGAAGCCGTCGGTGCGCTTGACCAGGTCGGACAGCTTGATCCCGGCGACCGGGCGGTCCCGGAGGTGGTACTCCAGGATGGCCTTGCGGGCGTCGTCGTCCGGGGGCAGCACCGCCACCGCGCGGTCGAACCGGCCCGGCCGCAGCAGCGCCTGGTCGATGTCCCACGGGTGGTTCGTCGCGGCCAGCACGAAGACGCCTTCGTTGTCGGACTTCACACCGTCCAGTTCGGTCAGCAGCTGGTTCACCGTGCCGCGCAGGCCCGAGCTGCGCAGCTGGGACCGGCGCTGGCCGATCGCGTCGATCTCGTCGAAGAACAGCACGCACGGCGCGTTCTGGCGGGCGGTCTGGAACAGGGCGTGCATGTTCTTCTCGGAGTTGCCCATCCACATGTCCAGGACTTCCTGCAGCGTCACCGAGATGAACCGGGCGCCCAGCTCCCCGGCGACCGCCTTGGCCAGGAAGGTCTTGCCGCAGCCGGGCGGGCCGTAGAGCAGCAGGCCGCCGCGCAGGCTCTTGCCGAACAGCTTGCGCAGCTTCGCGTTGCGCATCGGCGCGAGGAACGCCGCGTTGAGCCGCTTCTTCACCTCGGTCATGCCGCCGACGTCGTCCAGCCGGACGTCGGAGGACTCGACCTCGAAGACGGCGCCGTCCGCCGGGGAATCGGCGGGCACCGACTCGGGCTCGTCGTCCTCCGATTCGGACTCGACGAACCGGGGCGGCACCGTGTCCGCCAGCTCCGCTTCGCCCGCCGACCAGTCGTATCCCTTCTTCGGCTCGGGCGCGGGCTCCGGTGGCTGGTCCGCCGGGGCGAGCGCCTGCGCCATCAGGCGGGAGGCCGCGGTGTTGCCGGGTTCCTGCTGCAGCGCCGCAGCGATGTGCGAGACGGCTTCGTCGCGGGATCCTTCGGACAGCAGCAGTTCCGCCAGGTGCAGGCGCAGCGCGAGGTCCCCGGGAGCTGCGGCGACGGCGTTGCGCAGGCTGTCGAGGAGCGGGTTGGAACTCACCCGGGCAGCATATGCCGCACCCCGCGCGGAGCGGTCCGGCTCGGACCGGGGTGCTGCCCGGATCACGTCGTCGCGAAGTCCTCATCCGATGTTCACCGGCTGCTGCGCAGAATTCACGATTCGCCCTCGGCGGACTCGGTGGGAATTGTGTGAACGGCGGATCTCGCGCTCTTGTCCGACGCGTGAAAACAACTGGTGGGGAGTTCTTGAATCGGTTCTCCGGTCCGCAGTGGACAGTTTTGAAAAGGCTGGCGGGTTTTGGTCAGGGTGCTGGTGCGCCGTTCTCGGGTCGTTATCTTCGGGTGCGACCGGGTCGATTTCGGAACTATTCGGAAGTGGCGCGGGGCGAGTTGGGAGGTGGGCGTGCAGCGGACCCCGGCTGGGGCGGCGCGGCAGCGTCTCACCTGCGGTTTTGTTCGGCGAGCCCCCGTCGGTGGCCGTGCGTCGTGGCCCCCGGGACGACGTCCGGCCGCCGCCGAGCCCTGACGTTCATGCACAAGTCGGTCAACGCCGACCGCTGGAGATGCTAATTCCCAACGGTTTCCGGTTCCGGGCTGTCCACTGCGGATTGTTCGGCGGCCGGGTGTTCCTGGCGATGGCGGCCAGAGGAAGTGCGGCGCACGTGCAGCAGGCTCTCGTGGCATTCGACGGATTCATGCCCGTGGTGACCGTTCTGCTCCCGCTCTCGGTGGCGGTGGGGACGGCATCGGCGGTGGCGCGCCGCGGTTCCGACCCGCGCGAGCCGCTGCTCGACGCGGCGCTGGCGTACTCGCTGCTCTGCGTCGGGTACCTGGTGTTCCTGCCGCAGCCGCCCGCCGCGGAGCCCGTCCGGCCCAGCCTCGGCAAGGACGTGGCGATGGCGCTGACCGCCGGGCCGGGCGATCTGGCGCCGTGGGTCCAGCTGGTCGGGAACGTGCTCCTGCTGCTGCCGCTGGCGGTGCTGGTGCCGCAGCGCCTGCCGTGGTTCGACAGCGTGGTCAAGATCGCGTTCGGCGGGCTGCTGCTGTCGGTGTCGATCGAGCTGACCCAGTTCCTGGCCATCCCCGGGCGGGTCGCCGCCACCGACGACGTCGTGTGCAACACGATCGGCGCGGCTGTCGGCGGAATCCTGGTGCGGCTGCCGCACTGGCTCGGCAGCCGCCCGCAGCACAGCGCCCACGGCCGCGCCGGTCAGACGGTGTGGACGCTGATCGCCAAGATCGAGCAGGAGCGCGGGGTGCTCAGCGAGCAGCGCCCCCGGTGAGCTCCGGTGGCCGGGGAAGCCAGCCGCGTCAGACACCCCGGCCACCGGTCCCGACGTTCAGCCCTGGAGCTTCTGGTTGCGTTCGCTGAGCGACCGGCCGAGCGCGGTGACCTCCTGCTCCATCTTCGGGATCAGGCGGCGCACCGTCGGCCGCATGAGGAACTCGACGAGCCGCGAGGACGGGACGTTGCGCAGCCAGTGCATCAGCGCGATGGCGCGCGGGACGTACACCCGGCGGGCGCGGCGCTCGACGCCGTCGGCGAAGGCCTTGGCGCAGTCCTGCACGCTCGTGGTGGAGCGCATCGGCCAGGGGAGGCGCTTGCGCATCGCTTCGAAGGCGGTCAGGTCGTGCGCCACGTCGCGCACCATGTCGGTGTCGATCCACGACGGGTGCGCGCTGCCCACGGCCACGCCCAGGTGCATCACCTCGGTGCGCAGCGCGCAGGCGAGCGCCTCCGCGCCGGACTTGCTCGCGGTGTAGGCGGCCATGCCGCCGATCGGCGTGAACGCCGACAGCGAGGAGACGACCAACAGGTAGCCGCGGCGCTCGATCAGGTGCGGCAGGGCGGCGCGGGCGGTGTGGAAGACGCCGTTGATGTTGACGTCGATGGTCTTGGTGAACGCCCGCGGGTCGCTCTTGCGCACCGTGCCGATGGGGGCGATCCCGGCGTTGGCGATGACCACGTCGATGCGCCCGAGCTGCTCGGCGGCGGCGTCCACCGCGGCCTTGATCGAGTCGCCGTCGGTCACGTCGGCCTCGGCCCAGAAGTGCCCCTCGCCGAGTTCCGCGGCGACCGCCGCGAGCTCGTCGGGCTCCAGGCCGACCAGGGCGAGCCGGGCGCCGCGGCGGGCCAGCTCCCGGGCGGTCTGCGCGCCGATCCCCCGCGCGGCACCGGTGATCAGGACGACCTTGCCGGACACGTTCGGCATGAGCACTCCCTCGGTCGACGTTATCTACTCGACAGTAGCCTACTCATAGTAGGTTCCCCCGGAGCTGCGCGGAAGAGGGCTTGACCTTCCAGTCGCGGGAGACCGCACCGTTGGCCTCGAACGATCTTGGAGCGGAGGCTTCGGTGCGACGTGGAATCGGTCTGCTGGCCGCGGTGCTGCTGGTCGCGGGGTGCTCGGGCCCCGCCCGGGCCGCACCTTCGCTGGCCGTCGGCGGCGGTGCGATCGACGAGCCGCTGGAGGCGGTCGTCAGCGGGTTGGCGCCGGGGGAGGAGGCCTCGGTGTGGGCGCGGACGACCGACGACCGCGGTCGGCTGTGGACCTCGTGGGCGACGTTCGCGGCGGATCGCGACGGGCGCGTCGACATCGCGCGGCAAGCCCCGGTCCGCGGCTCCTACACCGGTGCGGACCCCACCGGTCTGCTGTGGTCGATGCGACTGCCGTCCGGGGAGCCGGTGCGCGAATCGCGGGCGGCGCTGACCGGACCGGAGGTCCGGCTGACCATCGGCGTCGACATCGACGGGCGCACGGTGGCGCGGGCTCCGGTGGCGGTGGCGCTGCACGCGCCGGGCGTGCGGTCGACACCGATCGCCGAGGACGGGGTGGTCGGTGACCTCCACCTGCCGCCCGGTCCCGGGCCGCACCCGGGCGTGATCCTGCTGGGCGGGTCCGAGGGCGGGCGGCCGAACCCCGAGCTGGGCCGGTTCCTGGCCGGGAAGGGGTTCGCCGTGCTGGGCCTGGCCTACTTCGGGCTGCCCGGCCTGCCGCCCGCGCTGGACCGGATCCCGGTCGAGTACGGGACCCGCGCGGTGGACTGGTTGCGGGCGCGGCCGGAGGTCTCCGGCGGCCGGGTCGGCGTGGTCGGGCTGTCCCGGGGCGGCGAGTTCGCGCTGCTGCTCGGCGCGTTCTCGCCGGGCGTGGGCGCGGTGGCGTCGGTCGTGGGGTCCGGAGCGGTGTTCCCCGGTGCTGCGCGGGTGGGCTCGTCCTGGACGCACGGCGGTGCGGAACTCCCGCCGCTGGTGCTGGGCTCGCCCGGCTCCCCGGTCGACTTCCTGACCTCGGTCGCGCGCGGTCGGCCGGGGCGGTTCGTGGACACCCAGGGCACGACCGCCACGCCGGAGGAGCTCGACCGCGCCGCGATCCCGGTCGAGCGCAGCGGTGCCGCGTTCCTGCTGGTGTCCGGTGAGCGGGACGAGATGTGGCCGTCGCGGCGGCTGCTGGACGTCGCCGCGCATCGGCTCGGCGACCGGGCCGAGCACGTGGTCCAGCCGGGAGCGGGGCACCTCATCCTCGACGTGCCGAACCTCCCGACCTCCTACACCGCCGCGGTCGCGCTGGTCCCGGGGGTCTTCTGGGCCGCGGGCGGCGGGACGCCGCAGGCCAACGCGGCAGCCACCGCGGACACCGTCCGCCGGGTCGTCGAGCTGTTCCGGGAGGAATTGTGATCAGCGGCATCGCCTTCGGTGCGGGCTACGCGGCGCTGATCGCGCTGCTCGGCGTGGCCTTCGGATATCCGGTCGACCCGGTGGTGATCGGGTTGGCGGTGCCCGCGTTCCTCGCCGTTCGGAACGCGACTTGGTGGCCGCTGGGCGCTGTCACGGCGCTGGTGGTGCTCGGCGAGGTGATGGGGTCCGGCGAGCGAGCCGTGGTCGGCGGGGTGCTGGTCGGCACCGGTCCGCAGTGGATCGGCGCGCTGGTGGCGGGGTGGCCGCGGCTGCTCGTGCTGGTCGGTGTCTTCGCGCTGCGCGGTCGGGAACGGCCGAGCCGTCGGAAGGCGCTCGGGCGGGCGGCGGCGTTGGCCGTGATCGCCACCGCGTGCACCGCGCTCGGAACCACGTTGTCCGGTGGCCTGCTGGCCTGGGCGCTGGTGGGGAACGTGCTCGCGTTCGGGGTGGCGGGCTTCCTGCTGCTCCGGTCCGGGCTGCTGCTCCCGGCGCTCCTGCTGGCGGTCGGCGCCCTGCTGGCCGGATTCGACGAGCAGCTCATCGACGTCGGAGCCCCGGCCGCCACCCACCTGCTGCTCTGGCCCGCCCACCTCGTGCTGGCCCTGCTGGTGGCCGCGCTGGAAGCGCTGGCCCGCCGGGTGTTCCGCGTCCGTCTCGCCTGAGCGGAAGACGAGAACGGGGCCGCGGGCGGATCGCCTGCGGCCCCGTTCGGCGCCCCGGATCAGAGGGCGTTGAGCTTGGTGAGCACGTCCTGCTGGGAGGCGAGGAAGTCCTCGGCCAGCTTGCGCATGGCCTGGGCCTGGCCCTCCTCCTGCTCGGAGCGGGCCAGCTGCGCGGCGCTCTGCTCCAGCGACTGCACGGCCTGCTTCCACTGCTGGTCGAACTGCGCGCCGGTGGCCTGCTTCAGCTGGTCCAGCTGCTGCGAGGCCTGCTGGCCGGTGCCGTCGGCCTCGTCGGCGGCGTCCTCCGGGGCGCTGCCCGACTGCTGGCCCGCGGCCGAGGTCAGGAAGGCGTTGAGCTGCCCGACCTGCAGCTGAGCCGACTGCTGCAGCTCCCCGGCGAGCGCCTTGACGTCGGCGCTCTGCGCGTTGGTCTGGGCCAGCTCGGCCAGCTCCAGCACCTGCTGGCGGTTGGCGAGCAGCTGCTGGGCGAACTCGCGATCCGTCTCGCTGTGCTCACCCGCGCCGTGCTGCCCGGCGTGCTGCTGCGCGGTCGCCGGCGGCGGCGTGCCGGGGGCCGGGGGCTGGTCGCTCGGTGCCTCGGCAGGCGTGCAGCCCGCGAGCGCGAGACCGCCGATCAGCACAGCGCCGATGATCGTGCTCCTCCGCACGTGCTTCCCCTCCAGGATCTGGTGGACGTCGTCCCAGGGCGGCCCGTCGAACTGCTCGCAGGTGGGCTGCCGGACCTGTTGACCAGTAGGCTAACTGCCCCTGCAGAACCTGCTGGTGGCTGGTCTGCGTACGTGGTCGCTCGGCGGAACCTGAGCGCTTCCCCGAACTGCGGGTGTGCCTCCCGATGTATGTCCAGCACACGGCCGTCTCGTCAGGAGACCGCTCAGAACCCGCCGGTGGTCGCTCTGCGCAGGTGGATGCAAGCGGCTGGTGCCGCTTCCGGCTTCGCAGACAGGGCCTCCCGGGCGCGTGCGGGCGGCATCGCCACCGGGTGCTCGGTGATCGCGGCCTGTCGGGTCGATCTCACTCGGGGTGACCGAGCACGGGGCAATGAATAGGGTGGCTACGGCCCGGGCGAACTACGGCCGGGCGTCGGGACTAGTATCCGCAGTCGGCAGGCATCGCGACTGGCTCGTCCTGCAGTCGCCCTGCGGGGTGTCGCATGCTGTCGTCCGACCCACCCGGGTCGGGGCGGATCCAACCGGGTCCGACGAAGGCTTCAAGGGAGTGCAGGAGGCACCGTGACGGCCGTCGCGCCACAGCCGATCGCCACGCGCCCCTATCCGGTGCGCAAAACGGTCAAGGGTTCGTTCATGGCGCGGATGTTCCGCACCACGGACCACAAGCAAATCGGCATCCTCTACCTGACCACGTCGATGGCGTTCTTCCTGGTCGGCGGCCTGATGGCGATGCTGATCCGCGGTGAGCTCGCCGTCCCGGGGATGCAGTTCCTGTCGCAGGAGCAGTACAACCAGCTGTTCACCATGCACGGCACGGTGATGCTGCTGCTGTACGCGACGCCGATCCTGTTCGGCTTCGCCAACTACATCCTGCCGCTGCAGATCGGTTCCCCGGACGTCGCGTTCCCGCGGCTGAACGCCCTGGGGTACTGGCTGTACTCGTTCGGCGGTCTGATGGTCGTCAGCGGCTTCCTGCTGCCGGGCGGCGCCGCCGACTTCGGCTGGTTCGCCTACACCCCGCTGTCGGACGCCCTGCACTCGCCGGGCCACGGTGCGGACTTCTGGATCGCCGGTCTGGCCGTCTCCGGTCTGGGCACCATCCTCGGCGCGGTGAACATGATCACCACGGTGGTCTGCCTGCGGGCGCCGGGCATGACGATGTTCCGGATGCCGATCTTCACCTGGAACATCCTGGTCACCAGCGTGCTGATCCTGATGGCGTTCCCGATCCTGACCGCCGCGCTGTTCGGCCTGATGGCCGACCGGCACCTGGGTGCGCACGTGTTCGACCCGGCCAACGGCGGCGTGATCCTCTGGCAGCACCTGTTCTGGTTCTTCGGCCACCCCGAGGTCTACATCGTGGCGCTGCCGTTCTTCGGCATCGTCTCGGAGATCTTCCCGGTGTTCAGCCGCAAGCCGATCTTCGGCTACTCCGGCCTGGTGTACGCGACGCTGGGCATCGCGGCCCTGTCGGTCGTGGTGTGGGCGCACCACATGTACGCCACCGGCGCGGTGCTGCTGCCGTTCTTCGCCTTCACCACGTTCCTGATCGCGGTCCCGACCGGTGTGAAGTTCTTCAACTGGATCGGCACCATGTGGAAGGGCCAGCTGACCTTCGAGTCGCCGATGCTGTTCAGCGTGGGCTTCCTGGTCACCTTCCTCTTCGGCGGTCTGACCGGTGTCCTGCTGGCGATGCCGCCGGTCGACTTCCACGTCTCGGACACCTACTTCGTGGTGGCGCACTTCCACTACGTGCTCTACGGCACGATCGTGTTCGCGACCTTCGCCGGGATCTACTTCTGGTTCCCGAAGATGACCGGCCGGATGATGGACGAGCGGCTGGCCAAGCTGCACTTCTGGCTGACCTTCATCGGCTTCCACGGCACCTTCCTGGTCCAGCACTGGCTGGGCAACGAGGGCATGCCGCGCCGGTACGCCGACTACCTGGCCACCGACAACTTCACCATCCTGAACACGATCTCGACGATCGGCGCGTTCATCCTGGGCGCCTCGATGCTGCCGTTCCTCTACAACGTGTTCAAGAGCTACCGCTACGGCGAGGTCGTCGAGGTCGACGACCCGTGGGGCTACGGCAACTCCCTGGAGTGGGCGACCTCCTGCCCGCCGCCGCGGCACAACTTCACCGAGCTGCCCCGGATCCGCTCCGAGCGGCCCGCGTTCGAGCTGCACTACCCGCACATCTCCGAGCGGATGCGCCTGGAGGCGCACCTGAGCCTGACCGGCAAGACCATCGCCCACAAGCACGAGGGCGGCGGCACCGCGACGGCGCTGAAGGAGAAGACGGAGTCCGGCGAGGACACCACCGAGAAGTGATGTGGGCGCTAGCCCCGCACCGCGCAACTGTGCCAGGGTGGGGTTAGCTCGACGAAGAGCCCCGGCGGGCTGTGCTCGCCGGGGCTCTTCGCATGCCGGGGCCTTTGAGGATCTGCCCGACGAGCTCGTCCTGCGTGGCGGCGCGAGTTCCGAAGGCGGGTCAAGCGGCTTCGCCGCTTCAGAAGAGGAGAGGAAACCGCTGCCGTGAGCGCCGATAACGCGACCACCGTGCTGATCACCGTGACCGGGAAGGACAAGCCGGGCGTCACCTCCGTGCTGTTCGCCGCGCTGACCCGGCACGGCGTGGACATCGTCGACGTCGAGCAGGTGGTGATCCGGGGTCGTCTGGTGCTCGGCGTGCTGGTGTCCACCGAGCACGATCCGGAGCAGCTGCAGGAGGCCGTGGAGCAGGCGATGGCCACCGTCGGCATGACCGTCGACGTGGCGATCGGCGCCGAGGACGGCGACGCGAGCAAGCTCGCCTCCAGCCACGTGGTGGTGGTGCTCGGGCAGCCGGTGACCGCGCGCAACTTCAGCGAGGTGTCCCGCGGCCTGGCCGAGATCGGGGTCAACATCGACTCCATCCGGCGGGTCGCCGACTACCCGGTGACCGGGCTGGAGCTGCAGGTCAGCGCCCCGGACGCGGATGACGACACGGAGCTGACCCGGGCGATGGCCGACATCGCCGCCCGCGCCGGTGTGGACCTGGCGGTGGAGCGCACCGGGCTGTCGCGGCGGGCGAAGCGGCTGGTGGTCTTCGACGTGGACTCGACGCTCATCCAGGGCGAGGTCATCGAGATGCTGGCCGCCCGGGCCGGGTGCGAGGAGCAGGTCCGCGAGGTCACCGAGCGGGCCATGCGCGGCGAGCTGGACTTCGCCGAGTCGCTGCGGCAGCGGGTCGCGGTGTTGGAGGGCCTGCCGGCGTCGGTGCTGGACGAGGTCGCCGGGGAGCTGGAGCTGACCGCTGGCGCGCGCACCACGATCCGCACCCTGCGGCGGCTGGGCTTCCACACCGGGGTGGTCTCCGGCGGGTTCACCCAGATCATCGACCAGCTGGTGGACGAGCTCGGCCTGGACTTCAGCGCCGCGAACGAGCTGGAGGTCGTGGACGGGAAGCTGACCGGCCGGGTGATCGGCGAGATCGTGGACCGGCCGGGCAAGGCCAAGGCGCTGCGCCGGTTCGCCGAGTCCTTCGGGGTCCCGGCCGCGCAGTGCGTGGCGGTCGGCGACGGCGCCAACGACATCGACATGCTCTCGGCGGCCGGGCTGGGTGTGGCGTTCAACGCCAAGCCCGCGCTGCGCGAGGTCGCCGACACCGCCCTGTCCCACCCGTTCCTGGACACGGTGCTGTTCGTGCTGGGCGTCACCCGCGCCGAGATCGAGGCCGCCGACGCCGAGGACGGGGTGCTGCGGCGAGTGCCGCTGGACGTGTGATGCGACCTGGGAATAACGGCGGTCCGGAAACGGCTGACCGGGATGTGCCGGACACCGCCTTCGACGTGCTCGACCCGCTGATCGCCCGCTACGCCTCCTGGCTGGCCCTGCCCGGCGCGGCCACCGCGGACACCTCGGACGAGGACCCGGAGAACGTGGTGCTGATGCCGATGGTGCTGAGGATCGAGCGGCGCGAGCCGCCGGACCGCACCGCGCTGCTGGAGGCGGCGGCGTCGGCGGCGCTGGCGGTGTGCCTGGACGAGCGCTGCAAGCCGGGCGGCGAGTGGCACGAGGCCATGAGCACCTGGATCGCGGGCCGGATCCGCAAGGTGGCGCGGCGGGCGCGCGGCGCGCACTGGGAGGCGGTGCAGGCCCTGCCCGGCCGCACCGTCCAGGTCGGCAACGCCGAGGTGCGCGCCTTCCTGCCGATGCGCGTCGCGGACATGCCCAAGGAGCTCAGCCGACTGCAGATCTCGGGCAGCGAGCTGGACGCCGACGAACCGGGCCCGCCGCTGCCGAACGCCCCGGTGCTGTGGCTGAACCCGGACGTCCCGATGAGCGCGGGCAAGTCGGCGGCCCAGGTCGGCCACGCGACGATGATCCTGGCGGCCCTCCTCCGCGGCGAAGGCATGAACGCCGACCTGGAGCACTGGGCGGCAACCGGATTCCGCTGCTCGGTCCGCCGAGCGGACGCGGACACCTGGACCCGCCTGCACCCCCGCGACAACCCGGAGAAGGCCTGGCGCGAAGCGAGGGTGGGCATGGTCCGAGACGCGGGCTTCACCGAAGTCGACCCGGGAACGGTGACGGTCCTCGCCCAGTGGCGCTGACCCCCGGGTGGCGTCGATCACTGCGCACCAGACCGCTGGTGCCAACTCCCTGACAGTTCGTCACGTCCCTGGGTAGGGTCCCGCCCGTGTCGGAGGGGGAAGCAGCACTGGCGGCGCTCGCGCAGGACGTGCGCGCGGGCAAGCGCCCGATCAAGGCGTTCTACGCGGCGTTCGCCAAGGCGGTCGTCTTCGCCCAGCGCCCGGAGAAGCCCGGGGTGTTCGTGAGCGACCTCGAGCGCCGGGGCCGGTGGACGGTGGCGTTCTCGACCCAGGAGCGGCTCGCCTCGCATGCCGGGGAGTGCGACTACATGTCGATGCCCGGCGCGGTCTTCCTGGAGCTGGTGCCGCCCGGTGTGGGCGTGATGGTGGATCCCGAGGACGAGCACCGGTTGCCGCTGCTGCCGCGGGTCGACGACTTCTTCGCGCTCGAGCGGGAGTGGAAGCGCACCGCGCCAGCGCGCCAGGCGGCTGCTCGACGTCGGAAGTGAGTGGGGAGCTTGGACGGCAACGGTTTTCACGTCGAGATCGAACTGCTGGAGAAGGCGTCGCGGAACATGGCCGAACTCGTCGAAGGCCAGGACAACTCCGAGCTGAGCGAGCTGCCGGGCGACAGCCAGGCGTACGGGCACGCCGATCTGCCAGCGGCTCTGACGGAGTTCTGCGACCGCTGGTCGGTCGGCCTGGACGCGTTGTGCGACCGCGCGACCCGGATGGGCTATTCGCTCGGCGAGGCAGCCAAGGCGTACCGGGAAGCCGATCAGGCCGGTGCTGACGCGCTGTCGACCGACCCCGGGATCGATGTGGTGGAGCCGATGCCCATGCCGGGGATGGGGCCATGAGCTTCGAGCTGGGGCAGGTCACCGATCCGGCGCTGCTGGTCCCGGGAGACCCGGATCTGATCGAGGCGAACGCGCGGTTCATCCGGGAGCGAGCGGTCAAGGCGTCCGAGACCGGCGAAGCTCTGCAACGCATCGATGCCGGTGGGTGGACCGGCAGGGCGGCCGACCTCTGGCACGAACAGCACCAGACGGACGTTCCCCGCTGGTTCGACGGCGGGGATTCGCTGGAAGCTGGTGCGGCCGCGCTCGAGGAGTACGCGCGCGTGCTGAGGTGGGCCCAGGACGAGGCCGCCGAGGCCGCTCGGTTGTGGGCTGAAGGCGAAGCCGCCACCGAGCAGGCGAAGCTGGACTACGAGCGAGCCGTCGCCGAGGCGCAAGGTGGCGAGGTTGCTCCGTTCGTCGATCCTGGCGGGGAACGGCGGCAGGCCGCCCAGGACATGCTGCGGCTGGCTCGGCAGGAGCTGGTCTGGGCGGGCGATCGCGCGGCTTTCGCGTTGCGCGAAGAAGCGGCGGTAGCTCCCCAGGACTCCCAGGCGCAGATCGACGCGAACTTCTACGGGGCGCTCTGGGAGGGGTTCTCCGGCACGTTCACCGCGTTCTACGACGCGTTCGCCGACCCGCTGGGGACGGTGGAGGCGATGGCCTACGCCGTTACCCATCCCGTCGAAACGTTCAAGGCGATGGTTTCCTGGGACGATTTCGCCAACGGGCACGGTGAAGTGGGGCTGGGCAGGATCACCGGCGAGATCTTGGGCGGAATCGTCACCGGTGGGGTCGGCAAGGTCCTCAAGACGATCAAGAAGGTCCCCGATGCCCCGGAACACCGGGTTCCGGTTCCCGAGCGGAACACGACCGGCGACCCGATCGACATCGCCACCGGCAGCATGGTGCTCGCGCAGACCGATGTCGAGCTCGCGGGCGTGCTCCCCCTGGTGCTGAAGCGACTGCACCTCTCGACCTTCCGGGCCGGACAGCACTTCGGTCCGACGTGGACTTCGACCCTGGACCAGCGGTTGGAGGTGGACGAGACCGACGTGTGCTTCGTCGCCGACGACGGCACGCTGTCCCTCTTCCCCCAACCGGCGCTGGGTTCCTCCACCGCCGCAGCGACCGGGCCGCGACGGAGCTTGACGCGCTTCGAGGACGGCACTTACACGATCACCGATGCAGCACAGGGCCTGACGCTGCACTTCGGTCCCGCGGGCGAGATCCTGCCGCTGACCGCGATCACGGATCGCAACGGCCACCGCATCGACGTCGAGCGCGACGCCGACCGAACGCCCGTCGAGGTGCGGCACTCGGGTGGTTACCGCATCCGGGTGGAGTCCGACGGAGGTCTGGTGACCGCGTTGCACCTCCGCGGGGCCGACGACGGCGACGACGTGCTGCTGATGCGCTACGGCTACGAGGACCAGCGGCTCGTCGAGGTGATCAACGCCTCGGGCCTGCCGCTGAAGTTCACCTACGACGAGTCGGGGCGGATCACGAGCTGGACCGACCGCAACGACAAGTGGTACCGCTACACCTACGACGGCCGCGGCCGGGTCGTGGAGGTGGAGGGCTCGGGCGGTTTCTTCAGCGGCGCGCTGGAGTACGACGACGAGAACCGGATCACCTGCTGGACCGACTCCCAAGGCGCCCGCACCACGTACCACCTCAACGAGGCCGGTCAGACGGTTCGCGAGGTGGACGCGCAGGGCGGCGAGATCCGCTTCGAGTGGGATGAGTCGGACCGGTTGCTCTCCCGGACGGATCAGCTCGGTCGCACGGTCCGCTACGAGTACGACGAGCCCGGGAACTTGGTCGCGATCTCGCGCCCGGACGGCAGCCAGGCGCGTTTCGAGCACAACGATCTCCGGCTGCCCACCACGCTCATCGCCCCGGACGGTTCGGTGTCGCGGCGCGAGTACGACGAGCGGGGGAACGTCGTCAGGGCGGTGGACCCGCTCGGCGCGGTCACCAGCTACGCCTACGACGAGCGCGGACACCTGGCCAGTTTCACGGATGCGCTGGGCAACGTGCGCCGGGTCGAGACCGATGCGGCGGGCTTGCCGGTCGCCCTGACCGATCCGCTGGGCAACACCACCCGCTACGCGCGGGACGGGTTCGGCCGCGTCGCGGAGGTGGTGGACCCGCTGGGCGGGACCACGCGCTTCGGCTGGACCGTGGACGGCAAGCCCGCGTGGCGGACGTTGCCGGACGGTGCGACCGAGCGGTGGTTGTACGACGGGGAGGGCAACCTCCGGACGTTCGTCGACGCCCTGGGGCAGGAGACCCGAACCGAGGTCACGCACTTCGACCTGCCGTCGGTGGAGATCCGGCCCGACGGGACGCGCCTGGAGTTCGACTACGACACCGAGCTCCGGCTGGTCAGCGTCACCAACGAGCAGGGCCTGGTGTGGCGCTACGACTACGACGTCGTGGGCAACCTGGCCCGGGAGATCGACTTCAACGGCCGCGCGGTCACCTACCGGCACGACGCGGCCGGTCAGCTGGTCGAGCGCACCAACGGTGCGGGGGAGACCACCTCGTTCTCCCGCGACGTGCTGGGCAACGTGATCGAACGCCGCAACGGCGCGGTCACCTCGACCTTCACCTACGACCCGCTGGGCCGCCTGGTCGAGGCGATGGACGGCGACACCCAGGTCACCTTCGACCGCGACCCGGCCGGGCGGGTGCTGGCCGAGACCATCAACGGCCGGACGGTGGCCTCGGTGTACGACCCGCTGGGCCGCAGGATTCGCCGCCGCACGCCCTCCGGCGCGGAGAGCGCCTGGGAGTACGACCCGAACGGTCGGCCGACCGCGCTGCACACCGCTGGCCGGACCCTGCGCTTCGGCTACGACCGCGCAGGTCACGAGATCCAGCGGGACCTGGGGCCCGACGTCGTCCTGGCCCAGGCCTGGAACGCCAACCACCAGCTGCTCTCGCAGACCATCACCGGCGCGACCGGCCAGCAGATCCAGCAGCGCTCGTACACCTACCGCGCGGACGGGTACCTGACCGGGCTCGACGACAAGCTCACCGGCCCGCGCACGTTCGACCTCGACCGGGTAGGCCGCGTCACCGCGGTCACCGGCCCGGGCTGGACGGAGCGCTATGCCTACGACGCGGCGGGAAACCTGGCCCACGCCTCCTGGCCCACCAGCGACGGCGAGGAACTCGGCGACCGCGAGTACAGCGGCACCCTGATCCGCCGAGCGGGCAAGGTCCGCTACGAGCACGACGCCCAGGGGCGCGTGGTGCTGCGCCAGCGGAAGCGCCTGTCCCGCAAGCCGGACACCTGGCGCTACTTCTGGGACGCCGACGACCGCCTGGTCGAAGTCCTCACCCCGGACGGCGCCCGCTGGCGCTACCGCTACGACCCGTTGGGTCGCCGAGTCGCCAAACAGCGCCTCACCCCGGACGGTTCTCGCGTCCTGGAGCAGATCGAGTTCATCTGGGACGGAACGGTCCTGGCCGAACAAGCTCACACCGACGGCCTCCCCAACGGCCCGAACTTCACCGACGCCCGGGTCACGGTCTGGAACTACGAACCAGGCACCTTCCGCCCGGTAACCCAAACCGAACGCTCAGCCCTCCGCAACGCACCCCAGCGCTGGATCGACGACCAGTTCCACTCCATCGTCACGGACCTCGTCGGCACCCCGACAGAACTGATCAACGATCAAGGCGCAGTGGCCTGGCACCAAAGAACGACGCTGTGGGGAGTAGCCCCTGACCAACCCCGCACGGCGGCGTACACCCCACTCCGCTTCCCAGGCCAGTACCACGACCCGGAAACGGGCTTCAACTACAACTTCCACCGCCACTACGACCCCGCGACATCCAGATACACGAGTAGCGACCCGTTAGGGCTCGAAGGAGGGCCTGACCCTCACGGTTACGTCTTCAATCCGCACACCTGGCTCGATCCTCTAGGGTTAAAGGACGAGAGTTGCCGCCAGGGATACCACCCTCCGCCAAAGGGTAGAAGTCTTCCTGGTTTTCCGGACACGCAACGGGTTACGCCGAAGACCCCGGTGCAAGGGGGTGGTGGACTCCGTCCGCGCTGGAAGGACCGGAAAGGGAACATCTACGAATGGGATTACCAGCACGGCGAAGTTGAAGTTTACAACAAGCGGGGTAAGCATCAAGGTGCGTTTGATCCCGAAACTGGCCAGCCGATCGAGGGGAAGGGGCCTGTTCCGGGGCGGGAGGTGGAACCGTGACGTGGACCGTCGAAGCGTTTCGAGTCAGCGACGAAGGGCTCGAGTGGGACCTCGACCTCGGCGGAGCCGGTCGAGCGGACCTGGAAAGTGCCTTGGGCATCGACAAGCTGGACGTCCCAGGATCAGTACCGATCACGGAAGCTCAGGCGAAAGTACTGCTACGGGTTATTGCGAACATCGATCCCGGCATGTATCTGGGTGGAAGCGGCGAGCTGAGGTACTTCTTGACGGAGTATGCCGACTGATGAATTTTTGACCCCGCTGCGGGGGTAGTCATCGTGATGCCGGAGAAGCGGGGAGTCTCTAGTGGATCCCGGATATGGACGGCTACTTCGCGCAACGAGGCGAATCCGCACCGGCTGAGCCGACCTGGTCTCTTGTGGCAACGATTTTCCGGGCAGCCCTAGTGTGCGAGTGATCTTCGCCAGTGGGGCTTGCGGTCGAGGAGAACGGGCCTGGACATAGGCCGGGCCCGAAGATGTTTCGCAATCTAACGATTGCTAGGTCTTTGGCGGCCTGATGGTCGTCAAGGCCACTGCATCCTCGGGCCGGTCGCCGGGTTTCCCCGGTACCCATCAATATGCCCAGCACCGCTCGGTTCTCACCAGGGTCTTAAGTCCCGGGTTCGGGTCAGTCGTCTCCGACTCCTCGGGCTGCTAGGGCTTCTCCGAGGTCGTCTGCGTGGCGGAGGGTTCGGACGAGGAAGGGGACCGCGAAGGCCGGGAGGGAGCGGTCCGCGTTTCGGGCTCGTTGGGCTTCTCGGACCTGGGTTGCGATCGTGGACAGGGCCGCCACCGCTTGCAGGGTCAGGCCGACCAGGAGGCCGATCCGGTCCGGGCGGATGCCGAGGCGGCGGGTTGGGCTGAGGCCGCGTTCCACCGCCGTGACCAGGTCGTCCACCCGGGTGGTCAGGGTTAACAGGTTCGCCGCGGCGAGGGCGGTCAGCAGGCGCAGGCAGACCACCGCCGCGCTGTCGAGGCCGAGCATCCACCACTGGAGCAGGAACACCACCAGCAGCAGCGGGATCAGCAGGCGGGAGATCTGCCAGCAGCGGCGGGCCGGGATCCGGGCGATCGCGTAGGTCAGGGCCACCGCCAGCGCGCAGCCGGTCAGCGCCAGCGGGGAGCTCAGGACGAAGATCGCCACCGCGAACGCCAGCAGCGCCAGGAACTTCCAGCCCGCTGGCGCGCGGTGGACCGGGCTGGTGCCCGGTTCGTACAGGCCGAGCGGGTTCATCCGACCAGCTCCCGGTAGTAGCGGACGGCCGGGCCGGGTTCGTCGTCGGCGACCACCTTCCCGGCTTCCAGCACCACCACCCGGTCGAAGTCGTCCAGCAGGTCCAGGTCGTGGGTGACCAGCACGACCTGCTGGCGGAGCCCGGCCAGGACCTCGGCGAAGTGGCGCTTGTTGCGCAGGTCGAGCAGCGTCGTCGGCTCGTCGCAGACCAGCACGTCCGGGTCCAGCACCAGCATCGAGCACAGCGCCAGCAGCTGCTTCTGGCCGCCGGAGAGCTGGTGCGCCGGGTGCTCGGCGTAGCCCTCCAGGCCGTGCTGGGCCAGCACCTCGGCCGCGCGGCGCTGCCGCTCCGCCTTGGACAGGCCCTGCTTGCGCAGGGAGAACGCGACGTCCTCGCCCGCCGTGGGCATCACGATCTGGCTGTCCGGGTGGGTGAAGACGAAGCCGACGCGGCGCCGCACCGCGCGGCCGTTGCGCACCGGGTCGACGCCGTCGACCAGCACCCGGCCCCGCGTCGGGTGCACCAGGCCGTTGATCATCCGGGCCAGCGTCGACTTGCCGGAGCCGTTCGCGCCCACGAACGCGACGCGCTGCTCGTCCAGCCGCAGGTCCACGCCGTCCAGCACGGTGCGCTCGTCGTAGCTGTGCCCGACGCCCTCGAACTCGATCAACCCACTCGCTCCCACATCGTCGCCACCCCCAGGCCGCCGCCGGAGGAGAGCGCGGCCAGGCCGGTGCGCGGTCCGTCGGCGCGCACCATCCGGCTGAACAGCCGCACCACCAGCACCGCGCCCGAAGCGCCCCACGGGTGGCCGAGCGCGATGGCGCCGCCGTCCGGGCTGACCAGCTGCTCGTCGATCCCCGCGGCGTCCAGGCAGGCCAGGGTCTGCCCGGCGAACGCCTCGTTGAACTCGACCACTTCCGCGGTGTGCTGCGCCAGCAGGTCCCGCATCGCGGGCACCGCGCCCAGGCCCAGCCGGTTCGGGTCGACCCCGGAGGTCCGCGAGCCCACCAGCCGCAGGCCGGGCACGCCGAGCCGCCGCCGCTGCTCCTCGGTGGTGATCAGCACGGCCGCCGCGCCGTCGTTGATGCCGCAGGAGTTCGCCGCGGTCGCGGTGCCGTCCGGGGTGAACGCGGGCCGGAACCGGGCGAGCCGCTCGGCGGTGAAGCGCTCGCGCGGCCGCTCGTCGGCGGTGACCCCGCTGACCGGCACCAACTCGTCGTCGAAGCGCCCCTCCTGCTGCGCGGCGACGGCGCGCGCGTGGCTGCGGGCGGCGAAGGCGTCCTGGCGTTCCCGGGAGATCCCGGCCTCGGCCGCGACCAGGTCGGCCGCCGGTCCCATGTCCGGGTCGCCGATGTCGGCCGGGGCGAACGGGGCCCGCTGGTAGAAGCGGGGCGGTTCGGTCGCGGAGCGCGGGCGCCACGCGCGCCAGGGCGCGGTGGACGGGCTCTCGACACCTCCGGCCAGGAACCAGTCGCCCGCACCGGAGCTGATCAGCGCGGCTGCGGTGGTGATCGCGCTGAGCCCGCTCGCGCACTGCCGGTCGATGGTCATGCCCGGAGTGCGCTCTCCGAGCCCTGCCTGCAGCGCCGCCACCCGCGCCGGGTTCCCGCCCGGCCCGAGCACGTTGCCGAGCAGCACATCGTCCACAGTGGCCACACCGGCGTCGGCCAGCGCGGCGCGCAGCACCGGGGCGGCGAGGCGGTCGACCGGCAGGTGGCGGAGGACTCCGCCCGCTTCGCCGATCGGCGTCCGCCGCGCCGCGATCACCACGGGAGTCCGGTTCACAGCGCCTCCGCCTGGAGCGATCCGTCGCGCAGCTGGTCCGCGACCAGCGCGCGGGCCGGTTTTCCGGATGCGGTCCTCGGCAGTTCGCGCACCGCCAACCAGCGCCGGGGGCGCTTGGCGGGCTCCAGGGAGTGCCGCGCCCGGGCCCGCAGGTCGCGGCGCGACGGGGGACGGGCCGGATCGACCTCCACCACCGCCGTGACCAGCTCGCCGAAGCGGGGGTGCGGGGTGGCGGCGACCAGGACGTCGAGCACCCCGTCCGCGCCGCGCAGCACCGACTCGACCTCTTCCGCTCCGACCAGCCGCGCCCCGGTGTTGATCACCGCGCTGGCGCGGCCGAGGACCTCCAGCGAACCGTCGTCGTGCAGGATCGCCCGGTCGCCCACCTCGGACCAGCCCTGATCCGTGCTCGGCGGCACGACGACGCCGTTCTCCAGGTATCCGTCGAAGCTGAGCTCGGAGCGGACCCGGAGCTCGGTGCCGCGCACCTCGACCTCGACGACGGGGCGCAGCCGGTCGCCGCGCCGCACCGCGATCAGCGAGTGCTCGGCGGACCCGTAGTACTCGACCAGCTCGCAGCCCGGCAGCACCTTGCCCAGCCGCTCCTCGATCTGCTGATCCACCCGCGCACCACCGCAGACCACGACCCGCAGCCCGCACTCGGCCCGCAGCACCGGATCGCGCTCCAAAGTGGACAGGAGGGCGGCCAGCATCGCGGGGACCAGGTGGACGACGGTGCTGTGCCGGGCGGCGGTAGCCGCTTCCTGCGCGGACCACCGGTCGAGCAGGTGCACGTCGGCGCCCGCGTGCAGGGCGTGGAGCGCGCCGAAGAGGAACAGCGACGAGCTCAGCGGCCCCGGGATCAGGACCCGGTCGCGCGGTTCGAGCTCCAGGCCCAGCGCGTCGAAGCTCCGCAGCCAGGAGCGCCGGGACCGCACCATCACCTTCGGTCGGCCGCTGCTGCCGGACGTGGTGGGGAGGTAGAACTGCGTGGCGTCGCCTTGCGGGGCGATTTCGCGCGAAATCGGCGTTGCGGCGGGCCGAGGCGGCGCGTCCAGGTCCAGCAGCACGTGCGGTGCCGCGTCGGCGAGGACGGCGGAGCGCTCGCGCTCGGTCCAGGCCGGCTCCAGGAGGAGCGTGGCGCAGCCCGCGAGGTCCGCGCCGAGGAAGTGGGTCAAGCGCGTCAGCGCGTCCCCGCCGTCGAGCGCGACGCGCGAGCCCGGGGGCAGCAGGCGCGCAGCGCTGCGAGCCCGGGCGAGCAGGTCCGCAGGACCGAGCGTCGTGCCGCCGTGCGCGACCCGCGAAGCGGGGGAGCGGCCGAGGACGGGGAGCACGGTCAGCTCTCGGCGGGGGCGCGGCGCGGAGCGCCGGTCAGCGCCGCCGGGACGGCGCGGTGCACCGCGACGGCGACCAGCGAGACGGCGACGAGCTTCACCGCGTCACCGGGGACGAACACCAGCGACTGCGCCGCGGCCGCGCCGAGGTCGCCGATCATCAGGCCCCAGTACGGGATGCCGATCAGGTAGTCCACGGCGACACCGGCGACGTTGGCCGCGAGCAGGACCAGCAGGCCCGGCTTCGGGGCCAGCTGCACGATCAGGCCGACGACCACCGCCGACAGAACCCAGCCGAGCACGAAGCCGCCGCTCGGCCCGACGAAGGGGGCGATGCCGCCGCGCCCGCCCGACAGCAGGGGCAGCCCGATCGCGACCAGCGCCAGGAACAGCAGCACCGATGCGCCGCCTCGGCGTGCGCCGAGGATGCTGCCCGCCAGGAGCGGTCCCATGTTCTGCAGCACGATCGGCACCGCGGCACCGCCGAGGTAGAAGCCCGGGAAGATGCCGAGGACGGCGATGAAGGCGGCGAAGACCACAGTCCGGGCCAGGTTCGCGGCGGGCGCGGCTTGGCGTGGTGCGGACACGGGCGTCTCCCTAGCAGTCGATCGACAACATCCACCGGTCGGCGCCGACGTCGGGCGGAGCCCGTCGGCCGGCTGCGGCCTGCCCGGAGCCGGTGTCCGGCTGCGGCCCTGTGACCAGGTGTTCTCGGCGATCCGGGCAGCCCCGCTGCGGCCCGGTCGGCGCGACTGCCCCAACCTACCCGGCGACCCGGCCGGAACAGAAAGCCCGACGACGAGTTGTCGATCGCACACAAACCCCGTCGGTCGGCGGAGAGTCGTCCGTCACCCGCCCCTGCAGTTTCAATTGAAACTGCGGCTCCCGCCCACGGCGCGCCAAGGTTTCAATTGAAACTGTATCCGTCGGCGTGTCGGGAGGCGGACACGCCGACGGGTGTGGACAGTCGGCCCGGCCTGGGGCGGATCTCCGCGATTTCAATGGAAATCGGACGTCTGATTTCCAGTGAGCCTTTTTCATCCTGCCCGTGGACCGCAGCTGCGAAGGGCGACCGGCACCGGTCGGCGAGGGTCGCATGCGCCGCAGGCGCATAACCCACCCTCGCAGCTTGCACCGCCGCGGGTTCTCAGCGTTCGCCTGGCGAGGACGGCCCTGACGCCGTGTATTGGACATACACAAGTCAGGGCACCCACAGCCAGGCGGGCGCTGAGGTTCCGCCACTTGCACCGCCACCCAGAACGAGGTTGGAAAAACCTCAGTGAAATCGCGACATCGCCTGCGGTGGGACCGCTCGGAGGGGCCGCTGGGGGTCAGGTCGTTGCTGTGCCGGTGAGGCGTCGGAGGGCGCCTCGGACGACCTCGGGGTCGTGGGTGGTCCAGAACGGGGGGAGGGACGCGCGGAGGAAGCCGCCGTAGCGGGCCGTGGCCAGGCGGGGGTCCAGGACCGCGATCACGCCGCGGTCGTTCGGCGCGCGCAGGAGGCGGCCCGCGCCCTGGGCGAGCAGGAGCGCCGCGTGGGTTCCGGCGACCGTGAGGAAGCCGTTGCCGCCGTGCTCGGACACCGCCTTCTGGCGGGCCGAGGCGAGCGGGTCGTCCGGGCGCGGGAACGGGATGCGGTCCATCACCACCAGCTGCAGCGAGTCGCCCGGCACGTCCACGCCCTGCCACAGCGACAGGGTGCCGAACAGGGAGGTCGCCGGGTCCTCGGCGAACTGGCGGACCAGCAGCGCGGTGGTGTCGTCGCCCTGGCACAGCACCGGGGTGGAGAGGCGTTGGCGCAGCTCCTCGCTGGCCTGCTTCGCGGCCCGCATCGAGGAGAACAGGCCCAGCGTGCGGCCACCCGCCGCCTGCACCAGCTCGGTCAGCTCGTCCAGGTACTGCGGCGGCAGCCCGTCGCGGCCCGGCGGCGGCAGGTGCCGGGCGATGTAGAGGATGCCGCTGCGCTGGTGCTCGAACGGCGAACCCACGTCCAGCCCGGTCCACTTCAGCCCGCCCTCGTCCGCCGGGGCCTCCTTGGCGGTGGCCATCCCGGCGACCGGCTGGGACCGCTGCTGGGCGGGCAGGCCCCACTGGCGGGCCAGCGTGTCGAACGAGCCGCCGAGCGCCAGCGTCGCCGAGGTCAGGACCGTGGTGCGCTGCCCGAACAGCCGCTCGCGGAGCAGGCCGCCGACGCCGATCGGCGCGATGCGCACGGTCGGCGGGCGGTTCGGGTCCGCCGAGATCCACACCACCTCGTGCTGCTTCTCGTCCTCGAACGCCTCCAGCAGCCGGACCGCGGTGTCGTGCACCTCCTCGGTGATGGCGTGCGCGAGCTTGCGCGCGGTGCTGCCCTCGGTGTCCTCCTTGCGCTCCGGGCCGAGCGCGTTGATGCAGGCCCAGGCCGCGTCCCGCAGCGCGGTCAGCGCGCCGCCGAGGTCCTGCGGGAGCTCCTCCAGCCGTCCCGGGGTCGCCGACTGCAGCACGAGGTCCAAGCCCTCGGCGGCCTCTTCGAGCCGGTCGGCGGTCTCCTCGTCGATGGCCCGCCCGCAGCGCCGCGCCGCGAGCCGGACGGCGGTCGCGGTGAGCTCACCGGTCGCCGCCGACGTCACCCGGTCCACCAGGTCGTGCGCCTCGTCGACCAGCACCACGTCGTGCTCGGGCAGCACCGGCCGGTCGTCGAGCGCGTCGATGGCCAGCAGCGCGTGGTTGGTCACCACGATGTCCGCGCGCCCGGCCTCGGCGCGGGCGCGCTCGGCGAAGCAGTCCACGCCGACCGGGCAGCGGTGCACGCCGAGGCACTCCTTGGCGGTGACCGACAGCTGCCGCCACGCCTGGTCGGGGACGCCGGGGACCAGCTCGTCGCGGTCACCGGTCTCGGTCTCGGTGGCCCACTCCTGGACGCGCTTGACCTGCCGCTCCAGCGCGGAGGCGGCGAAGGCGTCGAACAGCGCGCCCTCGTCGGGCTCCGCCGGGGCGTTGCCGTGCACCCGGTTCAGGCACAGGTAGTTGCGGCGGCCCTTGAGGATCGCGAACGTCGGGCGCCGCCCCAGCGCGTCGGCCAGCGCGGCGGACAGGCGCGGCAGGTCGCGGTCGACCAGCTGGCGCTGCAGCGCGATGGTCGCGGTGGACACGACGACGGTGGTGTGCTCGGCGACGGCGTGCCGGATCGCCGGGACCAGGTAGGCCAGCGACTTCCCGGTGCCGGTCCCGGCCTGCACGGCCAGGTGCTCGCCGGAGGTGATGGAGTGCTCGACGGCCTCGGCCATCCGCGCCTGGCCCTCCCGCGGCACCCCGCCGACGGCCTCGATCGCGATGTTCAGCAGCGTCGGCAGGTCCGGGATGTCCTGCTTGGCCTTGGCGGCGATCGGAAGCGCTGGTTCGGCGCTCTTGTCGGCCCGCGCGAGGTCGTCGGCGATCTCCGGTGGGAGCACGTCGTCTGCATCGGGCTCGAACGCAACCGGGTCGGACCATCGCGGGACAGAGGTGGGCACGTCGAAGAAACTACCGCCCACCCCCGTCCACGAGCCCCGATGCCCCCTCAGCGGCCCGTTCGGATTCGCTGCGCAGCACGCAGAACTCGTTGCCCTCGGGGTCGGCGAGGACCGCCCAGCCCGAGCCGTCGGCGTTGCGCAGGTCGGCGACGAGGGTGGCGCCGATGCCCAGCAGCCGCTCCACCTCCTGCTCGCGCGAGATCTCGGGCCGCAGGCACAGGTGGAGCCGGTTCTTGCCCGTCTTGGGCTCGGGAACCTGGTTGAAGTGCAGCACCGGGCCTTCCGCCAGCAGCACTTCCGTTTCCGGATCGCCCGGCCTGGACTCCGGGTGCAGCGGGCGTCCGGTCACCTCGCTCCAGAACCGGGCGAGGCCGTAGGCGTCCGCGCAGTCGATCGCGACGTTCTGCAGTGTCGAAACCATGCGCGTGAGCTTTCCCGCGCGGCGGCCCGGAAGCCACCGAATTCGCGCGGCTAGCGGACGATCGGTTCGCCGATGAGGTTCACGCCCGCGGCGTCGAGCTCGGTGAGGGCCGCGTCGACGGTCTCGCGCGACACCCCGGCCGTCAGCTCCAGCAGGACCGTGGTGTCCAGGCCCTGCCGGGCCGCGTCCAGGGCCGTTGCGCGGACGCAGTGGTCGGTGGCGATGCCCACCACGTCGACCCGCTGCACGCCGCGTTCGACCAACCAGTCGTGCAGCGGGCGGTCGCGCGGGTCGATGCCCTCGAAGCCCGAGTAGCCGTCGCTGTACTGGCCCTTGGAGAACACCGCCTCCACCGGGCCCACGTCCAGCGCCGGGTGGAACGCCGCGCCCGGGGTGCCCGCGACGCAGTGCCGCGGCCAGGAGCGCACGAAGTCCGGCTCGTCGCTGAAGTGCGCGCCCGGGTCGATGTGGTAGTCGCGGGTGGCCACCACGTGGTCGTGGTCGAACCCGGCGAGGTACTGCGAGATCGCCGCGGCCACCTCGGCGCCGCCCGCCACCGCGAGCGCGCCGCCCTCGCAGAAGTCGTTCTGCACGTCCACGACGATCAGTGCTTTGGTCATCCCGGCTCCTCGGATCGTGTCGGGCCCGACAGTTCTTCCCGGCAAGCGGCGCAGCCGCTTTCAGCGGTGAGCCGAGGCCGCGGAGGTCGCCGTGCCCAGCTGCGGCAGCGGTCGCATGCGCCGCAGGCGCATAGCCCACCCTCGCAGCTTGCAGCGTCGCGGGTTCTCAGCGTTCGCCTGGCGAGGACGGCCTGGCATACATGAAGTTGGGCACCCGGAGTCCGGGCGGGCGCTGAGGTTCCGCCACCTGCACCGCTACGCAAGGCGATTAAGCCCATTCGTCATTCTGGTCGGTCGTCAGGCGGTGTGGAAGGTGGTCGGGATCGCCGGTTCGCCGTGGGAGAGCTTCAAACCCTCCCAGGGCAGCGTGACCAGCGCGTGGCGGAGCCGCTGGCGGCTGTCCTCCAGGTCGGGCAGGTCCTCGACGCGCTTGCCGTCGCGCATCAGCGGGATCTGCAGGAACCGGTCGTGCGGGCCGAGCACCGGTTCGGCCGCCCCCGGCGTGGCCTGGAAGACGACCTCCTCCACCGCGGTGCCGGTCTCCTTGTAGCGGCGCACCGCCGCCTTGCGGCCACCGCGGGACTCCTTGTGCGAGCTGCGCTTGGCGACCGGGCGCCCCTCGACCTCCACCAGCTTGTAGACCATCTCCGCGGTCGGCGCCCCGGAACCGGTGACCAGCGCGGTCCCCACGCCGTAGCCGTCTACCGGTTCGGCGCGCAGCGCGGCGATCGCGTACTCGTCGAGGTCGCCGGAGACGACGATCCGGGTGTTCTTGGCGCCCAGCGAGTCCAGCTGCTCGCGCGCCTGCCGGGCCAGCACCCCGACGTCACCGGAGTCGATGCGCACCGCGCCCAGCTCCGGGCCCGCGACCTCCACCGCCAGCTCGATGCCGCGGGTGATGTCGTAGGTGTCCACGAGCAGCGTCGTGCCGGTGCCCAGCGCCGCGACCTGCGAGGCGAAGGCCGAGCGCTCGGAGTCGTGCAGCAGCGTGAAGGCGTGCGCCGCGGTGCCCGCGGTGGGGATGCCGTAGCGGCGTCCGGCCTCCAGGTTCGAGGTGGCGGTGAAACCGGCGAGGTAGGCCGCGCGGGCGGAGGCCACCGCGGACTCCTCGTGGGTGCGGCGCGAGCCCATCTCGATGATCCGGCGGCCGTTGGCGGCCGAGACCATCCGGGCCGCGGCCGCGGCGATCGCGCTGTCGTGGTTGAGGATCGACAGCACCAGCGTCTCCAGCACCACGGCTTCGGCGAAGGTGCCGCGCACGGTCAGCAGCGGGGAGCCTGGGAAGAACAGCTCGCCCTCCGGGTAGCCGTCGACCTGCCCCTGGAACCGGTAGTCGCGCAGCCACTCCAAGGTCTTCTCGTCGACCACCCGGTGCTCGGCGAGCTGCGCCAGCTCCGCCTCGCCGAAGGTGAAGTTCTCGATCGCGTCGAGCACCCGCCCGGTGCCGCCGGTGACCCCGTAGCGCCGCCCGTCCGGCAGCCGCCGCGTGAACACCTCGAAGGTGCACGGTCGGTGCGCGGTGCCGTCGCGCAGCGCGCTGGCGAGCATCGTCAGCTCGTAGTGGTCCGTAAGCAGCGCAGTGCTGGTGCTCATGGAGCAGAGATTACGTGGTCGCGGATCAGTTGCGGCGGTTCGCCCGCACGTCCTCGCGGACCGTCCGGCGCATCGTTTGGCCTGGTAGGGGCTCGTGAGTGCTGTTCGGTGCTCTAGCCCCGAATCGCACTCACGAGACATGACCTGCGGAAACGTTCCCCGCGGCCGTAGCATCGGTGCGCGGACCGGCCGCCGGGACCGGAGCGATGGCGGTCGACACCGCTGTGACGGTCGCGTGCAACGATGGGGGCATGACCTCGCCCGCTGAAATCGAGCGCGCGCAACTCGAACCGGATGTGCTCGGCACCGAGGACAAGCCGTGGGTGACCGTGGTGTGGAACGACCCGGTCAACCTCATGTCCTACGTCACCTACGTGCTGCAGAAGATCTTCGGTTACACCCGGGACCACGCGACGAAGCTGATGTTGGACGTGCACCACAAGGGCAAGGCGGTGGTGTCCTCGGGCTCCAAGGAGAAGGTCGAGGGCGACGTGGCGAAGCTGCACGCCGCCGGCCTGTGGGCGACGATGCAGAAGGATTCCTGAGTGGAAGGCTGGACCCGCAAGAACGGGCACGTGCAGGCCGAGCTGGCGCAGCAGGAAGCGGCCGTCATCCGCGGCCTGGTGGGGCAGATCAAGGACATGCTCACCGCCCGGGCCGCGGAGGCGCCGACCGACGAGCTCGCCGAGCTGACCGGGATCCGCACCGGCCCGACGACGGCGCCGGAGGACCGCGTCCTGGCCCGGCTGCTGCCGGACTTCTACCGGCGCGACCCGATCACCGGGGAGACCGACGAGGAGCAGGCGGACGCGGCCGGTGCGATGCGCTCGCTGCACGAGCCGACCCTGCTGGAGGCCAAGACCGGGGCGGCGCAGCTGGTGCTGGACACCTGCCCGCCGCAGGGCGGTCGGGTGAAGCTGACCGGGGAGCAGGCCGACGGCTGGCTGGCGGCGCTCAACGACGTCCGCCTGGCGCTGGGCACCGCGCTGGACGTGGACGAGGACATGCCCGACGAGCTCCCCGAGGACGACCTGCGCCGCGAGCACCTGGGCGTCTACCAGTGGCTCACCTGGGTCCAGGACAGCCTGGTCACCGCCCTGATGGCCTGACCGCTCGTGAGCGGCGATGGTCGCAAGAACGACCCTTGGTGCTCACGAGGTGTCGTGCGCGGGGATGGTCGTAAGAACCGCCATCGCCGCTCACGAGGCCTCAGCCGTGCAGGTCCCGGTAGGCGCGCTGGGCTCCCGGGTGCAGGGGGACCGGGCCGGTGCCGATGAGGTTGCCGACGTCGAGGAACTGGGTGCCGACCGTCGGTTGCGGGACCAGGAACGGCGCGCGCCGCACCAGGACGCGGACCACCGCCTCGGCCACGTCGTCGGGCAGATCCGGGGTGCAGGCCAGGACGTTGGCGACGCCGACCGTGGGCACCCCGGCCGTTCGGCGGTAGGCGCCCGGCGGCACCTGCAGCTGGTCGCAGACCGGGCCGCACCCGGACGTCACCTCCTCCAGCGGTAGCAGGCGGATGCCGATCCGGTCGTCCAGCGCGCGCAGCGCCGGTGTCGGGATCCCGCCGGACCACAGCAGGGCGTCGATGCGCCGGGCCTCCAGCGCCGCGATCGCGTCCTCCAACGGCAGCGCGGTGGTCCGGACGCCGGGGCGCGGGGCGAGCATCCGGCGGCCGAACAGCGCGGTCCCGGACTTCGGCGCGCCGATCGAGACCGTCCGACCGGACAGCTCGTCCAGCACCTGCACCGGGCTGTCCGCCCGGACCACCAGCTGCGCGTAGTTCTCGTAGACCCGGCCCAGCGCCCGCAGCGGGATCGCCGGGCCGAGCTCGGCCGCGGTATCGGCCAGCACCATGCCGAGGTCGGTCCCGCCGTCCCGGAGCAGCTCGACGTTGGCCACGCTGCCCTGCGTGCTGAGCACCTCCACGCGGTTGCCGGACGCCGCCGACACCTCGTCGGCCAGCAGCCGCGCGAACGAGGTGTAGAACCCCCCGGGCTCTCCGGCGGCGATGCGGACGGTGCGGGCGGGCGGACCGCTCGTGCAGGAGCTGAGGAACCCGGCGCCGACCAGGGCGAGGAAGTCGCGGCGGCGCATCAGCGGGCCTCCGGCAGTTCCAGGCGCACCGACAGCCCGTGCGGCTCGACGTGCTCCAGGTGCATCGCGCCGCCCCGCGCGCTCACCAGCCGGTCGACGATGGCCAGGCCGAGCCCGGAGCCGCGGCTGCCGCGATGCCGGTCGGCCCGCCAGAACCGTTGCGCCGCCTGCTGGATCTCCGCGTCGGACAGGCCCGGCCCGGTGTCCCGGACGATCAGCGCGCAGCCCTCGCAGCGCACCTCGACGGAGGCACCGCGCCCGGCGTACTTGATCGCGTTGTCCAGCAGGACGTCGAGGACCTGGGTCAGCTCGTCGGGCGGGATGTCCGCGACCGCCTCGTCCAGCCGGGGCGCGGACAGCGCGACGCCCGCCGCCTCGGCTGCCGACCGCCACGCCTCGACCCGGCCCACCGCGATCTCGGCCACCTCGGCGGTGCCCGTCGGTTCCGGTCCCCGGTCGGCGGTGGCCAGCGCCAGCAGCCGGTCCAGCAGCGATTCCAGCCGGTCCACCTCCGCCAGCGCGGACCGGTAGGTGCTGGCCCCCTCGGGGGTGATCCGCCGCTCCAGCGCGTCCACCCGCAGCCGCAGCGCGGCCATCGGGTTGCGCAGCTGGTGCGAGGCGTCCGCGACCAGCCGCCGCTGCTGCTCCTCGGCGTCGGCGACCGCCGCGGACATCCGGTTGAAGGACATCGCCAGCTCCCGCAGCTCCGGGGGCCCGACGTCGACCGGGACCCGCGACCGGCGCGAACCGGCGCCGACCGCCCGCATCCCTGAGCGCAGCTCGGCCAGCGGCCGCAGCACCCACCTGGCCAGCACCAGCGCGAGCAGCCCGCACGCCAGCAGCGCGGTCAGCGCCCCGGCGGCGATCAGCGCCCAGCGCTCGCCGATGTCCTGCGTCGCGCGCTGCACGGACGCCTTCAGCACCACCGCGCCGGTCACGCGCGTGCCGTCGCCGACCGGCCGGTAGCGCACCAGGTCGCCGTCGGACCACGGCCGCAGCCACGGCACCGGCCCGGCGAGCTCGTTGCGCAGCGCCTTGTCGGTCGCGTCGGCCACGTCGACCGCGCGCAACCCGCCGGTCTCCACCACCGGGGCCCGCGCGGCGTCCACCACGACCAGCGGCTCGCCGTAGAGCTCGGTGTACCGGACGGCCTCGTCGACCAGCTGCGAGCGGTCGCCGGTGCTGAAGGCGTGGTCGGCGAGCCCGGCGAACCGGTCCAGGTCGGCGGAGCGGGCGAGCACGAGCTGCTGCGTCCGCTCGGCGGCGGTGGCCCGCAGCAGCGGCGCGGCGAACCCGGCCACCGCGACGATCGAGAACCCCAGCAACACCAGCAACAACCGCCTGCGCACCGCTCACCCCGCTCACTCGCCGAAGCGGTAGCCGAAGCCGCGGATGGTGACCAGCAGGTCCGGGCGGCCCAGCTTCGCCCGCAGCTGCGCGATGTGCACGTCCAGCGACCGCGAGACGGCCAGGTAGGCGTCGCCCCACACTTCGTCCATCAGGCGCTGCCTGCTGACCGCGCTGCCCGCTTCGCGGGCGAGCACCGCCAGCACGTCGAACTCCTTCGGCGTCAGCTCCACGTCGCGGTCGGCCACCCGCACCCGGCGGGTGCGCAGGTCCACCCGCACGTCGCCGACCAGCACCTCCTCGGCGTCCGCCGCCTGCGGGCGCCCGCGCCGGGCCACCGCCTCGATGCGCGCCACCAGCTCCGCCATCCGCACCGGTTTGACCAGGTAGTCGTCCGCGCCGGAGCGCAGCCCGCGGACGACCGTCCGCTCCTCGCCGCGCGCGGTCAGCACCACCACCGGGACCGGCCCGATCCGGCGCAGCTTGCGCAGCACGTCGAGGCCGTCGGCGTCGGGCAGCCCCAGGTCCAGCAGCACCAGGTCGTGGTCGCGGTGCCTGGTCAGCGCGTCCGCGCCGCGGGTGACCCGGGTGGGCCGGTGGCCGTGCGCGGTGAGGACGTCGACGAGAGCGTCGGCCACACCGTCGTCGTCCTCGACGAGAAGCACGCGCACCGGCCACCTCCAGCAATCCTCACCGCGAGTATCGCCAGCCGCCGGATCAGGCGTCGATGCGGGAGTCCTTCGACGTCTCGCGCATCCGGAGGTAGACCAGCAGCGAGATCAGCACGCAGCCCGAGACGTACCAGAAGAACACGTTCTCCATGCCCGCCTGCTTCAGCCACAGCGCCACGTACTCCGAGGAGCCGCCGAAGATCGCCACGGTCAGCGCGTACGGCAGGCCGACGCCGAGCGCGCGGATGTTGGTCGGGAACAGCTCGGCCTTCACGATCGCGTTGATCGAGGTGTAGCCGGTGACGATCACCAGCCCGCCCAGCATCAGCCCGAAGGCCGCGAAGGGGTTCTGCGTGCTGCCCAGCAGCGTCATGATCGGCACCGTCAGCACCGTGCCGCACACGCCGAAGGTCAGCAGCAGCCAGCGCCGCCCGATGCGGTCCGACAGGGCCCCGGCCAGCGGCTGCAGGACCAGGAACACCAGCAGCGCGAAGAAGTTGATCCAGGCCGCGGTGGGCTTGTCGATGCCCGCCGTGGCGACCATGTACTTCTGCAGGTAGGTCGTGTACGTGTAGAACGCCACGGTGCCGCCCAGGGTGAGGCCGACCACCAGCAGGCACTCCTTGGGGTGCTGCAGCAGCGCCCGGACCGTGCCGCGGGTCTCGCCGCCGGACTTGGACTTCTGGTAGCTCTCGGTCTCGTCCATGCCGCGCCGCAGCACCATCACCACGATCGCGCCGACGGCCCCGATCACGAACGGGATCCGCCAGCCCCAGGACTCCATCTGCTCGTTGCTGAGCACCAGCAGGAGCAGGATCTGCACGCCCAGCGCGGTGAGCTGCCCGGCGACCAGCGTCACGTACTGGAAGCTGGAGTAGAAGCCGCGCTTGCCCGGGGTGGCCACCTCGGAGAGGTAGGTGGCGGAGGTGGAGTACTCGCCGCCGACGGAGATGCCCTGCACCAGCCGCGCCGCCACCAGCAGCAGCGGCGCGCCCAGCCCGATGGTCTGGTAGTCCGGGGTCAGCGCGATCACCAGCGAACCGCAGGCCATCAGCGTCACCGACAGCGTCAGCGCGGCGCGGCGGCCGAACCGGTCCGCGTAGCGGCCGAGCAGCCAGCCGCCCAGCGGGCGCATCAGGAAGCCGATGGCGAACACGCCGGCGGTGTTGAGCAGCTGAGCGGTCAGGTCGCCCTCGGGGAAGAAGGTGGCGGCGAAGTACACGCTGAACGCGGTGTAGGCGTACCAGTCGTACCACTCGATCAGGTTGCCGATCGATCCCCGGATCACGTTGGCGACCACCCGGCGTTCGCCGCCGGAGCGCGCCGCACCGTCGCGGCTGCCGACCTCAGTAGTCATCCGTCCTCCTCGTCGTGAACGGACTCACCGTGCGGACGGCGCGCCCCGGCAACAAGGTGGCGGACCCTTCCTTTACATCTGGTTAACGTGATGCCGTGGCCGCCCGCACGGCCCGGTGGACGCGATTTCAATGGAAATCACCCCCGCGATTTCCATGGAACTCGCGGGGCCGGGATCTCGTGAAACCCGCTGGAACACACCTGCACCAGGTCTAACGTGGGCCGCGGCGCCAGGTCAGCGGAGGAGGCGGCATGGGAGCAGGTCAGCGGGACGCGCTCGTCGACGTCGACGGCGTGCTGGTCGGGCACGAGCAGCGGCTCGACGCGCACTGGGCGACCGGGGTGACGGCGGTGCTGGTGCCGGACGGCGCGAGCGCGGCGGTCGACGTCCGCGGCGGCGGGCCGGGCACGCGCGAGACGGACGTGCTCGAACCGAGCCACCTGGTGCAGCAGGTGCACGGCATCGTGCTGACCGGCGGCAGCGCCTACGGCCTGGCCGCCGCCGACGGCGCGATGCGCTGGCTCGGCGAGCGCGGCCACGGCGTGCCCGTCGGCGCCGACCCGGCGCACGTGGTCCCGGTGGTGCCCAGCGCGGTGATCTTCGACCTGCCGATGAACGACTGGGGCAACCGGCCGGACGCCGAGTTCGGCCACCGCGCGTGCCAGAACGCCACGCGCACCGAGACCCGGGAGGGCAACGTCGGCGCCGGGACCGGTGCGGTCGTGGGCTGCGTCAAGGGCGGCATCGGCACGGCCAGCACAGTGCTGGACGACGGCACCACGATCGGCGCGTTGGTGGCGGTCAACGCCGCCGGTTCGGCCATCGACCCGGACACCGGCCTGCCGTGGCTCCCCGCGCCCGGCCTGCGGCGCCCTGACCAGGCGGAGATCGACGCGGCCAAGCCGCTGTTCGGCACCCGCCCCGGCAGGCACGGGCCCGTCGACCGCCCGCTCAACACCACCATCGGCGTGGTCGCCACCGACCTGCGGCTGTCCAAGGCCGAGTGCCAGCGGCTCGCGGTGGCCGCCCAGGACGCGCTGGCCCGCGCGGTGCGGCCCGCCCACCTGCTGGTCGACGGGGACACCATGTTCGCGCTGGCCACCGGCACCGGGGCCGCGCTGCCCGCGCCGGGGGAGCAGGGCTGGTCGGAGCGGCTGGACGCGGTGAGCGCGGCGGCCGCCGACGTGGTGGGGCGGGCGATCGTGCGCGGGCTGCTCGCCGCTGAACCGGTCGACGAGGTGACTTCCTACACGCGGCTCTACCCCTCGGCGCGGGAATGAATCATGGTGTTCCTACGTTTCGCCCGACGAGAACCGCACCGGCTTGACCAGGGATTCCACATCGTGGGAGGCCGGTGCTCCACCTACTAGGATGGTTGCTGTGCTGGTGATCCGACGCGACCTCGTGGATGCGATGGTCGCGCATGCCCGACGGGACCACCCGGACGAGGCGTGCGGTGTGATTGCCGGTCCGGAAGGGTCGGACCGCCCGGAGCGCTTGGTCGAGATGATCAACGCCGAGCGCTCGCCCACCTTCTACCGGTTCGACTCCGGTGAACAGCTGAAGGTGTGGCGGGAGATGGACGCCAACGACGAGGAGCCGGTGGTCATCTACCACTCGCACACCTCGACGGAGGCCTACCCGTCGCGCACCGACGTCTCCTACGCCTCGGAGCCCAACGCGCACTACGTGCTCGTGTCCACCAGGGACCCGAAGACCCATGAGCTGCGTTCCTACCGGATCCTCGACGGCGAGGTCACCGAGGAGCCGGTGGAGGTCGTCGAGTCGTACATGTTCGCCCACACCGGCGCCGACGAGGTCCCCGACCGCGACTGAGCAGCCGCGGTCCCACCCGCTGGTGTTCGCGTCCCCGTTCCAACGAAGTCCTCTGTGGACAGGAGGTTTCCCATGGCAGTCCAGGTTTCGATCCCCACCATCCTGCGCACCCACACCGGTGGCGAGAAGTCGGTGCAGGCCGAGGGCAGCACCATCGCCGAGGTCATCAACGACCTCGACACCAACTACAGCGGTCTGAAGTCCCGCCTGGTCAAGGAGGGCAGCCTGCACCGCTTCGTGAACGTCTACGTCAACGACGAGGACGTCCGCTTCGCCGGTGGCCTCGAGGCCAAGGTCTCCGACGGCGACTCGGTCACCATCCTCCCCGCCGTCGCCGGCGGCATGTGACGTCTTCGGTGTTCCAGGCTCGCCTTGCGTGGCGGTGCCGGTAGCGGAACCTCAGAGGCCTTCTCGCTGCGGGATCCCGTTGACCAATACACGGCGAACGGGCTGTCCTCGCGAGAAGGCCTCTGAGAACCCGCGGCGGTGCGAGCTGCGAGGGTGGGCTGTGCGCCTGCGGCGCATGCGACCACTTCCGAAGCTGGGCGCGGTGGGGCTTCGCAGTCGCTGTCCACCGCCGAAAGCGGCTTCGCCGCTCGCCCGACGGTGGTGGGTTCTGCCGTGGCGGCGGACAATTTTCCTTGTCGATGCGGTGAGTAGGAGATGCGCCGTGGCTCGTTACGACTCGTTGCTGGACGCGCTCGGTGACACCCCGCTGGTGGGGTTGCCGCACCTGTCGCCTGCGCCGGACGTCCGGTTGTGGGCCAAGCTGGAGGACCGGAACCCGACCGGTTCGATCAAGGACCGGGCGGCGCTGGCCATGATCGAGGCCGCCGAGAAGGAGGGCCGCCTCACCCACGGCTGCACGATCCTGGAGCCCACCTCGGGCAACACCGGGATCTCGCTGGCCATGGCGGCCAAGCTCAAGGGTTACGGCCTGGTCTGCGTGATGCCGGAGAACACCTCCGAGGAACGTCGGCAGCTGCTGCAGGCCTACGGCGCGCGGATCATCTCCTCGCCCGCGGCCGGTGGCTCGAACCAGGCGGTGGCGGTGGCCAAGGAGCTGGCCGAGCAGAACCCGGACTGGGTGATGCTCTACCAGTACGGCAACCCGGCCAACGCCGAAGCGCACTTCACCACCACCGGCCCCGAGATCCTGCGCGACCTGCCGACCGTCACGCACTTCGTGGCGGGCCTGGGCACCACCGGGACGCTGGTCGGCGTCGGCCGCTACCTCCGGCAGCAGAAGCCGGACGTGCAGATCGTCGCGGCCGAACCCCGCTACGGCGAGCTGGTGTACGGCCTGCGCAACCTCGACGAGGGGTTCGTGCCGGAGCTGTACGACCCGGACGTGCTGACCCGACGCTTCTCGGTCGGCTCCTACGACGCGCTGCGCCGCACGCGGCAGCTGCTGGAGTCCGAGGGCATCTTCGCGGGCATCTCCACGGGCGGCGTGCTGCACGCGGCCTTGACGATCGCGGAGAAGGCCGCGGCCGACGGAGAGTCCGCGGACATCGCGTTCGTGGTGGCCGACGCGGGCTGGAAGTACCTCTCCACCGGCGCCTACAGCGGCACCCTCGACGAAGCCGCCCAACGCCTCGAAGGCCAGCTCTGGGCCTAGAAACAAAAGTTCGACCCGCTTTGCGTGGCGGTGCGGGTAGCGGAACCTCAGAGGCTTTCTCGCTGCGGGATCCCGTTTTTATGTATGACCAATACACGGCAAACGGGCTGTCCTCGCGAGAAAGCCTCTGAGAACCCGCGGCGGTGCGAGTTGCGAGGGTGGGTTATGCGCCTGCGGCGCATGCGACACCTTCCGTCCGGTGCCGGTTGACTGTCGCGGTTGCAGTGAAGTGCGCGGGAAATGCGCAAGGTCGTCCGGCGGTGCGTTCCCGGCAGCCCCGTTGGCAGCCTGGTGAGTGCTCCGCCGTCAGCCGGCGAAGGAGCAGGGACGGAGGCCGGTACCCAGGTTCCTGATGATGAGGACCGAGCCGTCGGTTTCGGTGGGTTCGGGGACTTCGTCGGTGGCCGAGGTGATGTAGAGGTGCGTCAGGTCCGGGCCGCCGAAGCAGCAGTCGGTCGGGCGCTGGGCCGGGAGCGGGATCGTGCGGTCCAGGGCACCTTCGGCGGTGTAGCTGCGGATCTCGCCGCGGTCGCGGACCGCGACCCAGATGCTGCCCTCGGCGTCCACGCACAGCCCGCCGGGTTCGCCGTCGACCTCGCACAGCGCTCGGCGATCGCCGAGCGCGCCGGAGTCCAGGTCGAAGTCCAGCACGTCGATGCGCCGGGTCGCGCCGTCGGCCAGGTACAGCCGGGTGTTGTCCGGGCTCCACGCGATGCCGTTGCCCGCGGGCAGGTCCTTCAGCGCGATGCTCGCCTTGCCGTCGCCGGTGACCCGGGCCAGCCAACCGCCCTCGCCCAGCGTCGTCGCCCACAACCGGCCCTTGGCGTCGATCGCCGTCGCGCCCGCCTGGACGCCCTCGCGGGCCCAGTAGACCAGCCACGTGCGGTGCGACCCGGTGGAGTCGAACAGCGCGATGCCCTCGGTCAGGTGCAGCGCCAGACCGCCGAGGCTGCGCGGTTTCGCCGCGCTGACCTGCTGCGGCAGTTCCATCGCGTGATCGGTGCGGCCGGGGACGAAGCGGTGCGCGCTGCGCGTCGGCGGATCGGCCCACAGCAGCGTGTCGGTGCCGACGTCCCACGTCGGTGCTCGTCCGGACCGCGCCGCCGCGGGTACTGCTGAGTCGACCTGCAACTTCCACCCCTCGTCCGGAACGCAACGCCTCAGGACCCTATCGCGCGGCCCGGCTGATGATCTTGGGGTCGGGGAAGATGTCCGAATCTCCGGGTAAACCCCGAGACCGCGGCGGGGTGCGCCGCGTAGCCTCGGAAGTGTGAACCGGCTGCCTGATCGCCCCCGCCCGCGAGTGCTGCCCGCGAACCCGCTGCGCGCTGCCGTGGGAATGCTCATCGCCACCGCGGCGCTGTACGGCATCGAGTTCTACGACCAGGTCAACCCGGCCGCGAGGCTGGACCAGAACGGCATCCTGCCGCGGGACGTCAGCGGCCTCGACGGGATCCTGTGGGCCCCGCTGCTGCACGGGGACTGGTCGCACCTGTGGGCCAACACGCTGCCGTTCCTGGTGCTCGGCTGGCTGGTGCTGGCAGGCGGGTTGGGCCAGTTCATCGCGGTCACCGCGACGGTCTGGATCGTCGGCGGCCTCGGCACCTGGCTGGTCGGCGCGCCCGGGTTCCACATCGGCATGTCCGGGGTGATCTTCGGCTGGATGGTGTTCCTGCTGGTGCGCGGCTTCTTCCAGCGCAGCGTCGCGCAGATCCTGGTCGCGGTGGTGCTGTTCTTCTACTGGGGCGGCATGTTGTGGGGCGTGCTGCCGGGCCAGCCCGGCATCTCCTGGGAGGGCCACCTGTTCGGCGCGCTCGGCGGTCTGCTGGCCGCTTGGCTGGTGGCGCGCAGCACGCGGCGGCAGGTGACCAGCGGTGAGCCTGGCACACTGGCCGGGTGACTGACGCCCCGATCGGGATCTTCGACTCCGGCGTCGGCGGGCTGACCGTGACCCGCGCGATCATGGACCAGCTGCCCGCCGAATCCGTGCACTACGTCGGCGACACCGCCAACGCGCCCTACGGCCCGATGCCGCTGGCGGAGATCCGCGCCCGCACCCTGGCCATCACCGACTCGCTCGTCGAGGAGGGCGTGAAGGCGCTGGTGCTGGCCTGCAACACCGCGTCCGCGGCCTGCCTGCGCGACGCCCGCGAGCGCTACTCGATCCCGGTGGTCGAGGTGATCATGCCCGCGACGCGGCGCGCGGTGGCGACCACCCGCAACCGCCGCATCGGCGTGATCGGCACCAGCGCCACCATCCGCTCGCGCGCCTACGACGACGCGTTCACCGCCGCGCCGGACATCGAGCTGACCACGGTCGCCTGCCCGCGGTTCGTGGACTTCGTCGAGCGCGGCATCACCACCGGTCGGCAGATCCTCGGGCTGGCGCAGAGCTACCTCGACCCGCTGCAGCAGGCCGACGTGGACACCCTGGTGCTCGGCTGCACGCACTACCCGATGCTCACCGGTGTGCTCCAGCTCGCGATGGGGGACCAGGTGACGCTCGTCTCCAGCGCGGAGGAGACGGCCAAGGACGTGGTGCGGGTGCTGACCGAGAACGACCTGCTCGCAGCGCCGGACGGGGCCCCCGAGCACGAGTTCCGCGCGACCGGCGCGCCCGACCGGTTCGCCCGGTTGGCCGCGCGGTTCCTCGGTCCAGCGGTCGCGAGCGATGCCGTTCGGCCGCTGGTCGTGTCAAGCTCGACCGCATGAAGCTGACGATCCTCGGCTGCTCCGGGAGCATTCCCGGCCCGGATTCGCCTTCATCCGGGTACCTGCTGGAGTCCGGCGGCACGCGCATCGCGCTCGACCTGGGCAACGGCACGCTCGGCGCGATGCAGCGGTTCATCGATCCGTTCGCGCTGGACGCGCTGTTCTTCAGCCACCTGCACCCGGACCACTGCGCGGACTTCGGCGCGCTGGCGGTGCTGCGCCGCTACCACCCGAACCCGCCCGGCTACGGCTCCGCGCGGCTCCGGGTGATCGCGCCGGAGGACGCCCCGCAGCGCTTCGCCGCGCTCTACGCGCCGAACGCCGCGGAGCGGGCCGAGACGGATCTGTCGGACGTGTTCGAGTTCATCCCGGTGTCGGCGGAGCCGGTGCGCATCGGCCCGTTCGAGGTGCGGGCGATGCCGGTGGCGCACCTGTGCGAGTCGTGGGGCTTCCGCGTGGCGGCGGAGGGCAAGGTGCTGGCCTACACCGGCGACACCGGCCCGTGCCCGCAGCTGGCCGATCTGGCCGCGGACGCCGACGTGCTGCTGTCCGAGGCCTCCTGGGCGGACTTCCCGGACGCCCCGGACGGAGTGCACCTGTCGGGCCGCCAGGCGGCGGAGGTGGCGAAGACGGCGGGAGCCCGCCGCCTGCTGCTCACCCACGTCGTGCCGTGGGCGGACGGCGGCGCGATCCTCGCCGAGGCCAAGGCGGTCTTCGACGGCCCCACCGAACTGGTCGCGGCCGACCGCACCTATGACATCTGACGCAGTGCTCCGCCGCGCCACCGGTGCCGACGCGCTCGACATGGCCGAGGTGTGGTTGCGGTCCTTCTCCGCCGCCCTGCCGACGGTGCGCCGGGCGCACACCGATGACGAGGTGCGGAGCTGGTTCGCGCACGTCGTCGTGCCGAACTCCGAGTCCTGGGTGGCCGAGGAGCGGGGTTCGGTGGTCGGACTCCTGGTGCTCGACGGCGCGGAGCTGACCCAGCTCTACCTCGACCCGCCGCAGCGCGGTCGAGGACTGGGCGATCAGCTCGTGGACCTGGCCAAACGCCGCCGCCGGACGGCCTGGAGCTGTGGACCTTCCAGGTCAACGGCCCGGCGCGGAGGTTCTACGAGCGGCACGGGTTCGTCGCCGTCGAGCACACCGACGGGCGGCACAACGAGGAGCGGGAGCCGGACGTCCGGTATGTCTGGTCGTCGGGGTAGGCGCCGATCTCGCGCGAGACCTGCGCGCCGCACGCGTGCCTGGTGGCGGTTCCGCGCGAAATCGCCAGCCCCTTGACGAGGGGCTGCTCGGGGCGGGCTTAGGGTTGGGGCGTGGCACGAGCTGATGGGCGGAGCGACGACCAGCTCCGAGAGGTGCGGATCACGCGCGGGTACCAGGACTGGCCAGCCGGTTCGGTGCTGGTGGAGTTCGGCCGGACGCGGGTGTTGTGCGCGGCGAGCGTCCAGGAGGGCGTCCCGCGCTGGCGGACCGGCTCCGGGCTGGGCTGGGTGACCGCGGAGTACGCGATGCTGCCGTCGTCGACCAACACGCGCAGCCCCCGCGAGTCGGTGAAGGGCCGCATCGGCGGCCGCACCCACGAGATCAGCCGGTTGATCGGCCGCTCGCTGCGCGCCTGCATCGACATGGCCGCGCTGGGCGAGAACACCATCGCGCTGGACTGCGACGTGATCCAGGCGGACGGCGGGACCCGCACCGCCGCGATCACCGGCGCCTACGTGGCGCTGGCGGACGCGGTGACCTGGCTGGGCGCGGCCGGTCGGCTGTCCGACCCGAAGCCGCTGTCCTGCTCGATCGCCGCGGTCAGCGTGGGCGTGGTGGACGGCCGGGTGCGCCTGGACCTGCCCTACGAGGAGGACTCGCGCGCCGAGGTGGACATGAACGTGGTGGCCACCGACCACGGCACCCTGGTGGAGGTGCAGGGCACCGGCGAGGGCGCCACCTACACCCGGTCCACGATGGACAAGATGATCGACTTCGCGCTGGACGGCTGCGCCGAGCTCGCCCGGATCCAGGCCGAAGCGCTCGCCGCCCCGTACCCGGGCGAACTGCCGGGGGGCAAGGCATGAGCCGCGTCCTGCTGGCCACCCGCAACCAGAAGAAGCTGGTGGAGCTGCGCCGCATCCTCGAAGCCGAGGGCGTGACCGGCGTGGAGGTCGTCGGCCTGGCCGACGTCCCGGAGTTCCCGGAAGCCCCGGAGACCGGCGCGACCTTCGAGGAGAACGCGCTGGCCAAGGCGGCGGACGCGGCGAAGGCCACCGGCCTCCCGGCGATCGCGGACGACTCGGGCATCGCGGTGGACGCGCTGAACGGCATGCCGGGCGTCCTGTCCGCCCGCTGGTCCGGCAAGCACGGCGACGACCAGGCGAACCTGGACCTCCTGCTGGGCCAGATCAAGGACGTCCCCGACGAGCGCCGCGGCGCGGCCTTCGTCGCGGCGGCGGCCCTGGTCCACCCGGACGGAGCGGAAACGGTGGTCCGGGGGGAGTGGCGAGGCAAGGTGATCCGCGAAGAGCGCGGCACCAACGGCTTCGGCTACGACCCGATCTTCGTCCCCGAGGGCGAGACCCGAACCAGCGCGGAGCTGTCGCCCGAGGAGAAGGACGCGGACTCCCACCGAGGCCGAGCCCTCCGCCTGCTCCTCCCGGAGCTCCGCAAGCTCGCGGGCTGAGCACCCGAACTACCTGCGGAAGGGCCCCTTCAACCGGCAGAGCTGGTCGAAGGGGCCCTTCGCTCGTCGCAGGACCTGGTTCAGCCGTCGAGCGCGCCGCCCTTGACCGCGCGCAGGAACGCCTGCCACTGAGCAGGAGCGACGGCTAACTGTCCGCCATCGCGATCCTTGGTGTCCCGAATCCCAACAGCGTCAAAGCCAAGCCCGACCTCAACACAGTTGCCGCCGTTGCCTCCGCTCCGGCTGCTCTTACGCCAGCCGACTTCGACGCAGTTGTCGTTGTGCGGGCTGTAGCTGGACTTCCGCCACCCGACCTCGACACAAGTGCCCTGTCCCTGCGAGTAGCTGGACTTTCGCCAGTTGGTGAAAAGTCGACTCATAGCGCTCCTATGCGTTTGTGGATCAGCTCGAGCGTCGTCGCAGGATCTGCTGCGTGCGCACGTAGATGTTCCATCATCAACGCATAGTCGGATACGGCTTCGAGGTCTTCGACATAGACGCCGCCGTGCTGGCTTTCGAGGTAGACGACATCGGCATCCGCGGCGTCGCTGTACCGGAGGATGGTCACCTGTCCGCCGGTCGCTGGCTGGGCCCCGGCTTCCAGCGGCATGACCTGGAACGTGATGTTCGGCCATTCGGCCGTCTTGAGCAGGTGCTCCAACTGCTGCTTGAGCACGCCGGTGCCGCCGACCTTCTTGTAGAGCGAGGCTTCTCCTGCGATCGCCCAGAGCTTCAACGGGGCCGTGTCGCTAAGGCGTTGCTGGCGCTGGAGTCGCAGCTCAACCCGGCGCTCGATCTCTTCGGGAGTCGACCTCAGCAGGGTCGCCTTCGTCAGCGCCCGCGCGTAGTCAGGGGTCTGGAGCAGGCCTGGAATGACATCGGGCTCGAATGTGTTCACCTCGCTGGCTTCGGCTTCCAGCCCCAGATAGCGCTCGTGCCACTCCGGGAGCACGTCAACATATGTCTCCCACCAGCCCTTGCGGCGAGCGTCCCGGGCAAGGCCGGTCAACCGGTCTCGTCTGTCCCGGTCGATTCCGAAAAGCTCCGCGAGCGCGATGACATCGCCGTGAGATGGAGTCCGCTTCCCGGCCTCCCAACGCGAAACGAGCGACTGCGCGCGCCCTACCGCGTCAGCGACTTGCTGTGTTGTGAGACCGGCGTCGTTGCGAAGGTTGCGCAGATCTTGCGCGAGGCGTCGCCTCCGGACCACGGGTGAGGGCTCCATGCCCGTCAGTCTTACGGGTGGATGTCCCGCTGATCCAGCTCCTTCACTCGATAGAGATCTATCCCCTGGGGATTATCCCAGCCGAATATATCCCCAGGGGATAAGGAGGAAGCGATGTCTGAATGGACCACAGTGGACTGGTTCTGGCGGCCGGTAGGTGTCGGGCGGCATGCGTTCGACGTCGTCGCGAAGCGGGCTGAGCCGCACGACCCGGTGTCGTCGTTCTGCGGGGTCGAGGTGGAGGCGTGGCAGGTGCAGCGGCTTGCGCCGGAGTCGGAGTGGATCCGCGAGGACACCTGCATGGACTGCTGGCGGCGGATCAGTGCCCGGTGGTCGTGAGCGGTGATGGCCGTACTTACGACCATCGCCGCTCACGAGTTCTGACCTGCACAAACACAACCTTCAGCGAACAAGGGGAGACAACGGATGTTCTGGCTTCAGGTGACCACGCTCGTGCTCGTCAACGTCCTCATCGCGAGCATGCTGCTCATCCGCCCGCCTCGGGCGCAGCACAGCGGTGCTGGTGATGGGGCGCTCAACGTCTGGCAGCTGATCGACGAGGTCGAGGCCGAACGACAACGCGAAGCCGCCTCCACCGGCCGCCACCGCCTCCGGTCGGACCCCTGAACTGGTCCGGTGCCCGATTGCCCCCGACCTCGCGGGCACCGGACCTCCCCGGTGGGCCGGGCGTCGCCCCTCCCCGCGCCCGGCCCATCACCCCGACCAGGACTTTCTGAGCCCGAGCATTCAGGTTCTTGCAGTTTGCGTTGTGCGAATTGGTGGAGTGACCGGTGCATCCCGGTAGTAGCTACGGCGGCTTGCCTTCCACCGCGCCTCGCGATCGACATGTGGACGGCGGCGCTTTACATGAGTCCCCGTCGGCAGCCGGTCAGCACCCTCGATCACAGCATCGGCATCGACCAAGACGGTCAGTCTCTCGTTGGTCAGGCTGGACAGATCCACTTTTCGAGTCCTGGGCAGGTCGAGCAGCCGGAGCGCGGCAAGCGCGCTGAGCGAGCCGAAATTGCTTGTCTCAGGTCGAACCTGGAGGGTGTTGAGTTCGGGAAGCCGGTCCAGACCCAGTTCGTCGAGGGACGTCGTCATGCTGAGGTGCAGGCCTCGAAGGTTCGGGAACTGCGCCGCGATGAACTCGACCGGTTGCCGTGCGGACGACAGGATGCTGAGCTGGGTCATCTGCTGCGGGTGCGGCAGCTTCGCCAACACGTCGATCGCATTGTCGGCGTCGAGCATCAGGTCGCGGAGGTTCGCAAGGTTCTCGAACGCGCTGGTACCGGAATCTGGGCGGAGCCCGATGCGCAGGAACTCCAGTCCTGCCAGCTTGGCCAGGAATTCGACCGAGGAGAACCCGGCCCGTTGGTTGAGGAAGAGGTTCGTGAGATTCGGCAGCTCGCGGAGCTCGTCCTCGTGGAGCAGCTGATTGCACACCAGCGTGAGTTTTCTGATCCCCGGGTGTCCCGCGATCCCGCGCGCTGACAGAACCCGGTGCGTGTAGACCCGGAGTGAGCAGAGGTTCGGCGCTCCTGCGGAGAACTGCAGGTCATCGATATTGTCGTCCTCGAAATTGGCCATCGCGTGCTGGAGGTTCCGCAGCTCGCGGAGGTATGGCACCAAGGAGGCCTGGTGGATCAGGACGGCCTGGTGGTGCAGTCCGGCATGGCCGTCCTCGGCGGCTTCGCGGGCGGCCAGAAACTCATGGAAGGTCCGGTGGACGAAGTCGATGCGGCCTTCGGCCGGTTCGCGGATGACGCCACTGCGTTCCACGAGGTTCTTGAGGCAGGCGTCCGCATCGACGTCGGCTGCGGTCATCGCGGAGACCTTGCGCTCGATGTGGTCGACCGCCGTCGACCGGTCCAGCTCGGAGCGGCCGTTGATGTTCAGCCAGAACGCCAGGTCCTGCAGGATCAGGAGCTTCTCCGGGGATCCCAACGTGAATTCGCCGTCCGCCGCGATTCCGCGCACCGCGTCGCGCCGGTCCAAGAGCATTTCCAGTGCGGCGGAGTAGAGGCTCTTGCGGTCGCGGGGGAGGTCGCCGCTGCGGTCGAGGTTGAGCGCGCACAACATGGCGCACATCAGCGGACTGCGCGCCAGGCTGCGCAGGTGCGCGCGGGCGTCCAGCTGGGCGAGCAGACCGCGGTGGCGTTCCTCGACCTCGGCTCGGCTGAACGGCAGGCTGTTCGCGTCGGCCTGCAGCAGGGCCTCGTGCCAGCGCCCGACGAAGTCCTTGATGTTGCTCGGCGTCATCGCCTCCAGGTCGATGGATGTGAAACCTTCCGCCTGGAGCCATTTCGTCCCTGCGGCCGCAGGCCGGGACATGAGACCCCCTCAGACAGACTTCGAGCGGATCTTGGCGGAACTCGTCGCTGGTGGGCAAGCGAGCAGGGTGGCGATCTCGCGCGAAATCGGCGTCCGCCACGCGTGCGGAACGCCGGTTTCGCGCGAAATCGGTCAGGCGCCGGTCGGGACCCAGTTGCCGTGGAAACCGTTGGGAACCCGGTCGGGGAGCTGGACCACCGCCACCGTTTCCAGGGTTTCCGCGTCCAGGAGCAGGAGGTCGCTGCGCTGCTCGGCCGCGGAGTAGCGGAGACCCATCAGGATTCCGTCGTCCTCCGCTGAATCGGCGGCGTTGGGTTCGAAGACGAACTCGCCGACCTGGTTTCCCTCGCCGAAGCTGCGGGTTTCGGTGCGCCCGGAGGCCAGGTCGTGCTTGTACAGGGTGTCCGCGCCGACCGAGTAGCCGTAGCGGTGCTTCTTGCCGAGCAGGCGCTCGTCGACGCGGGGGAACTCCTGCTCGCGGTCGTCCAGGCGCTCTTCGCGGACCTGGCCGCGCTTGAAGTCCACCGTCCAGCGGTCCAGCGTCGGGGCTCCCTCGGACGGGCCGCTCAGGTCCGCGTCGAAGATCTTCGAGTGCCGCACCACGTCCAGCACCACGCCGTCCTCGGTGTCGTAGGCGTTGAGCGGGTGGAAGACGTAGCAGGGGCCGACGTCGAACCAGCGGACGTCGCGCGGGCCGCCGCTGCGCGGCATGACCCCGATCCGCGCCGGGTAGCGGGGGTTCCAGCGGTACGGGTAACCCCGGTTCGCCCGGGTGAAGCGGGTCATCCGTGCGCTGATCGGGTCCGGGATCCGGACCCGGCCGATCAGCGCGGACAGCACCAGCTGGGCGGGGCGGCGCATCCAGCTCGGCGCTACGGTCGCGGTGGCCTGCCGCACGTCGAAGGTGACCGGGAGGTCGTAGAACACCACGTGCTTCTCGGTCAGCGAGAAGTCGTGCATCATCGGGCTGCCGCCGACCTCGACGTCCACCGTGCGGCGGGCCCGGCCGTCCGCGCCGATGACCGAGTACTGCACGGTGTTGCCCCGGCCGAAGAAGTACGAGACCGCGTGCAGCTCACCGGTTTCCGGGTCCCGCTTGGGGTGCGCGGTGTAGCCGCCGGGCAGGGTGCCGTCGAAGTCGCACGGGCCGACGGTGTCGAGCTCGTCGGTCAGCTCGTAGTTCGCCGCGCCGCCCTCGACCAGGGCCAGCGTGCGACCGGCGTGGCCGATGACGTTGGTGTTCGCGCCGAGCAGGTCCAGACCGGCGCGCGGGTTGCGGGGGCGCAGCGGTTCGCCGAGCGCGCGGCTGACGTGCGGTGAGCGGACCCAGCGGTTGCGGTACCACTCCGCGCGGCCGTCGCGGAGGCGGATCCCGTGCACCATGCCGTCGCCCATGAACCAGCTGTAGGCGTCGGGGTCGATCTCGGCGCTCGGGTTCGGGCCGTTGCGCAGGTAGCGGCCGTCGAGGTGGTCCGGGATGCTGCCGATCACCGGGAGGTCCGCGCAGGTGTGCTCCTGCTGGACCGGCGCGTAGTTGCCCTGCGTGAACGGGTTGCTCATGGGAGCTCCCTCCAGCGTTTTGTAACAGCGTTATAGAACCATAACGGTGTTACCGAACAGGCTGCAACGGTCCGTCCCGATGTGATGCCGCTCGCCCCGGCGGGAACTTGAGTCGTTCCAGAAGCTAACTTCGGTGGTCGTGTTCACCGAATGGTTCGAGCCGGTGCTGCTCGTCGTGGTCGGATTCCTCTCCGGCGCGATCAACGCGGTCGCCGGCGGCGGCTCACTGCTGGTCTTCCCGGCGCTGCTGGCCACCGGGATGCCACCGCTGGTCGCCAACGTGACCAACTCGGTGGCCCAGGGGCCCGGCTTCGTCGGCGCCGCGATCGGTCAGCGCGAGGACCTCAGGGGCGCCCCGCGGCGGCTCTGGCTGACCTCGGCGGCCGCGACCGTCGGGTCGGCGCTGGGCTGCGTGCTGCTGATGGTCCTGCCGGGTAAGGTCTTCGACGCGGTGGTGCCCGCGCTGATCGGGCTGTCCGCGGTGCTGATGGCCTTCCAGAACACCATCCGCAAGTGGCTCGGCACGCCCGAGGAGAACGCCCCGGACCGGACGGTGCTGCTGACCGTCGGGATCTTCCTCGCCTCGATCTACGGCGGCTACTTCGGCGGGGCGCGCAGCGTCATCCTGATCGCGATCCTGGTGCTGGCCGCGACCGACTCGATGCGGCGGTTGAACGCGCTCAAGAGCTGGCTCGGCATGATCGGCAGCGCGGTGACCCTGGTCGTGTACGCGCTGATCGCACCGGTCGACTGGATGGCGGTGCTGATGCTGGTGCCCACCACGGTGCTGGGCGGGTACGCGGGCGGCAAGGTCGCCCAGAAGCTTCCGGCGAACCTGCTGCGCTACCTGGTGGTGGTGATCGCCGCAGGCGTCGCGGTCTACATGGTGCTGGACTGACCGTCGGAACAGGGGGCACCGGCCGGGTCGGTGCCCGCGCCGTCAGACGCCCAGGTCCTTGCGGAGCCGGTCGACGTGGCCGGTGGCCTTGACGTTGTACAGGGCCTTGGCGATCTTGCCCTCCGCGTCGACCACGAACGTCGACCGGATCACGCCCTGCACGGTCTTGCCGTAGTTCTGCTTCTCGCCGAAGGCGCCCCACGCCGTCATGACCGACTTGTCCTCGTCGGACAGCAGCGGGAAGGTCAGGCCCTCGGCGTCCCGGAAGGCGACCAGCTTGGCCGGCTTGTCCGGGGAGATGCCGAGGACGTCGAAACCGGCGTCGTTGAGCACCGCGAGGCTGTCCCGGAAGTCGCAGGCCTCCTTGGTGCAGCCCGGGGTGCTGGCCGCCGGGTAGAAGTACACCACCACGGACCGGCCGCGGTAGTCGCTCAGCGAGACGGTGTTGCCGTCGGCGTCCGGCAGCGAGAACTCAGGTGCCTTGTCGCCGACCTGGAGTCGGTTCTGTTCGGTCATGCACCCGACGCTAGCCGATGCTCCCGGCGCGGTCCCGCCAGGTGGGGCGACGTCACTCCGGCCCGGACAGCCCAGCACCGGCGGCCGGGACGATCTGCGAGACCGGGACCGGCGGCGCCGACGGCCGATCGCTCGCCACGATGAACCCGCCGACCAGTAGCCCGGCGACCGCCGAAGCGGTCAGTGCCAGCGCGCAGGTGGTGTAGAGGCGGACGGACACCGCGATTTCCCTCCGGGAGAAGTGGATTCGAACACCGGGAAGATCGGGCCGAGCGGCTGGATCGTTACCGATCTCCGCCGGACGGGTGATCGGAGTTCGAGTTGCGGGGCCGGTGCGCCGGGCGTAGACGGGTGGGTGGCCCGTGCCGACAACCCCTCCGGAGGACCTCGTCATGCCCACTGTCGCCGATCAGCTCATCGAAGTCCTCGTGCAGGCCGGAGTCCGGCGCATCTACGGCATCGTCGGGGACAGCCTGAACCCCGTGGTAGACGCCGTGCGGCGCACCGAGGGCATCGAGTGGGTGCACATGCGCCACGAGGAGGCCGCCGCCTTCGCCGCGGGGGCCGAAGCGCAGATCACCGGGCGGCTCGCGGTCTGCGCGGGCAGCTGCGGGCCCGGCAACCTGCACCTGATCAACGGCCTGTTCGACGCGCACCGCAGCGGGGCGCCGGTGCTGGCGCTGGCCTCGCACATCCCGTCCGCGCAGATCGGCACCGGGTTCTTCCAGGAGACCCACCCCGAGGAGCTGTTCAACGAGTGCAGCCACTTCTGCGAGCTGCTCTCGCAGCCGGAGCAGATGCCGCGGCTGCTGCGCACCGCCATCCAGACCGCGTCCGGCCGCCGCGGCGCGGCCGTGCTGGTGCTGCCGGGTGACGTCGCGGAGAAACCGGCCGCCTCGGCCACCGGCACCGGGATCGTCGAGTGCGAGCCGCCCACGGTCGTGCCACCGGAGGACCAGGTGCTCGCGCTGGCGGACAAGCTGAACCGGGCCGAGCGGCCGATGTTCTTCTGCGGCGCCGGGACTCGCGGCGCGCACGCGGAGGTCATGGAGCTGGCCGCGCGGGTCAACGCGCCGGTCGGGCACGCGCTGCGCGGCAAGGAGTGGATCCAGTACGACAACCCCTTCGACGTGGGCATGAGCGGGCTGCTCGGCTACGGCGCCTGCTACGACGCGATGCACCGCGCCGACCTGGTCGTGCTGCTGGGCACCGACTTCCCGTACGACAACTTCCTGCCGCAGGCCAACACCGTGCAGGTGGACATCGAACCGGCGCACCTGGGGCGCCGCACGGTGCTGGACCTGGCCGTGCACGGCGACGTCGCCGAGACCATCCGCGCCGTGCTGCCGCACGTCCGGCAGAAGCACGACCGCTCGTACCTGGACCGGATGCTGCGCGAGCACGCCGGGCAGCTGGAGCGGGTGGTCGACGCCTACACGCGCAACGTCGAGACCCAGGTGCCGATCCACCCAGAGTTCGTCGCCGACGTGCTCGACGACCTCGCCGCCGAGGACGCGGTGTTCACAGTGGACACCGGGATGTGCAACGTGTGGGCGGCCCGCTACATCACGCCGAACGGGCGGCGGCGGGTGCTGGGCTCCTTCGTGCACGGTTCGATGGCCAACGCGCTGCCGCAGGCCATCGGCGCGCAGATCGCCGAACCGCACCGGCAGGTCATCTCGATGTCCGGCGACGGCGGGCTGGCCATGCTGCTCGGCGACCTGCTGAGCCTGCGCACCCACCGGCTGCCGGTGAAGGTCGTGGTGTTCAACAACTCCTCGCTGGGCATGGTGAAGCTGGAGATGCTGGTGGACGGGCTGCCCGACTTCGGCACCGACCACGAGCACGTCGACTTCGCCGCGATCGCCGCGGCGGCCGGGATCTACTCGGCGCGGGTGGAGAAGCCGGGCGAGGTGCGCGAGGCGCTGGCCGATGCGCTGCGCCGCCCGGGGCCCGCGCTGGTGGACGTGGTGACCGACCCGAACGCGCTGTCCATCCCGCCGCGGATCACCGGCGACCAGGTGAAGGGCTTCGCGCTGGCGGTGAGCCGGACGGTGCTGTCCGGCGGGGTGGGCAAGATGATCCAGCTGGCCCGCAGCAACCTGCGCAACGTGCCGCGCCCGTGACCCCGGCGTGCGGAATGTCGGTTTTCCGCTGATTTGCCGGGGAATTCCGGACCGGTGGATCAGGTGCTGCGCGAGTCGGTGGCGCGCAGCTCCAGCTCGTCGCGCTCCAGCTCGTGGTGCATGCGGAGCCTGAGTTCGGACTCCAGCACGTGGGCGACCTCGGTGTGGTGGTGGGCGTCGGCCGGTTCGGTGGCCGCGCGGACGTGCGCGTGCAGCTCGGCCAGGTGCAGCCCGAGGACTTGGCAACCCGCGCAGGCCCAGAAGTCGGTGTCGGTGCCGCTGGCCTCCCAGCGCGGATTCCGCAGCAGGTTCAGGAATTTCGGGCCTGGCGTCCTGGCCGTGCAGCGCGATTCATTGCCGTCACGACGGATCCTGCGTCCGCGCCGCCCCGAACGGGGAGGAATTCGAGGAAGAACGCCTGTCCCTCGTGCTTCTCCAGGGCTGCGGTGACCTCCTCGCGAAGTCCGGCGCAGGCCAGGGGCCAGCGCCGCATTCAGGACAGTTTGGCGGTCTCCGGGGTGGCGGCGTTCGATCACAGCAGATCCTCAGCATTCTCAAATTCGAGAATTCCCAAGGTGTGCAGTGCTTCCGCCGGGGCTTCCGGGAAGACGGGCAGCGGTGCTTCCGCATCGGCCCGGGAACCGTGCCGGACCGCCACTTCCACCGCCGCGGATTCCCAGGATGTGAAACCAGGAGCGGGGGTTTCGCCATAGGCGGACGCAAGTGCCCGCGCCGTTCCGGTCACCATCGAATGGTTCCTCTTTCCGGAGTCCCGCACCCGTGCAGGTGTACTCCATCTTGGCGATGGTTACTCGATCGGGGGGAGAAGCGTAACCATCTCCGGACACCATCCGATGTGCATCGCGGCCCTCCAGTTCCGCTGGAACGGGCTGCCGGACCGGATGTCGTAAGGGTGATGGGGTGGTGACGCAGTGTGGACATCCGGGCAGGATGGGAAACATGACAGTCAGTCCCACGGTGCGTCGCCGCCGCCTTGCTGCCGAGCTGCGGCGACTGCGGGCGCGAGCGGAGGTCACCCAGCAGCAGGCCGCCGGACATCTCGGTTGCACGCAGGCGAAGATCGGGCGGTTCGAGACCGCGAAGCGCTCCCCGTCGGTCGGCGACGTTTCGGCGCTGCTGGACTTCTACGGGGTCGACGGGTGCGAGCGGGATCAGCTGATCAATCTCGCGCGCGACGCCCGCAAACGCGGTTGGTGGCACTCCTACAGCGATGTCCTGCCCGAGTGGTACGAGACCTACGTGGGGTTGGAGGCGGAAGCGTCTTCGATCCACACCTACGAGGCCGAGGCCATCCCGGGATTGCTCCAAACTCGTGAATACGCTTATGCGATCACGAAGGCGACCCTCATCAGGGCGGACGATTCGGAGATCAGCCGTCGGGTCGACCTGCGCATCCAGCGCCAGCAGCGGGTGGTGGGGGACAACCCGCTGGAGTTGTGGGCGGTGGTGGGGGAAGCCGCCCTGCGCAGGAAGGTCGGCGGGCCCGGCGTGCTGCGCCGACAGCTGGAGCACCTGTTGAAACTCGTGCAGCTGCCGCACGTGACGCTGCAGGTGATGCCGCTGGACGCGGGGGCCCATCCGGCGCAGGCCGGACCGTTCGTCATCCTTCGCTACTCGAACCACATCGACCCCGACGTGGTCTACCTGGAAACCCATGTGGGCGGGCTCTACCTCGAACGGGAGATAGAGCTGTCGAACTACGTCATGATGATGGACCATTTACGGGCGCATGCGGTAGATCCGGACGGTTCCATCGAACTGATGCAACAACGCATAGGAGAGTTGTAGAAGATGGCGAATATCACCGACTGGCGCACCAGCACGCGGACCCAGGGGCAGGGTCAGTGCGTCGAGGTCGGCTTCGGACGTGACTGCGTCGGGGTGCGCGACACCAAGAACCGGTCTGCCGGCCAGATCACCGTTGCCCAGCAGCGCTGGCGCGAGTTCGTCAGCAGCCTCAAGCACGGCTGCTTCGACGCCTTCTGACCCCGGATTCCGAGAATCGTGAGTGCGTGACCGAGCCCCGCCCGGTTGCGCACTCACTGCTATTCGCCTCTCTCCGCAGCGTGCTGATTCACCGTTGTTCCAGGAACGGCGCGAGAAGTCCCGGGAGGGCTTCGCGGGCCAGCTCCAGGCCCTCCTCCTCGCCGACGTCGTGCACCTCGTAGATGCTGTTGCCCGCCGCGGTCGTGGCACCGACCGTCATCAGGCCCGACCGCCGCTGGAACAGAGTGCGGCTCATCTTCCAGCCGATCACCCCGTCGCGCTGCAGGACGACCGTGCGCCGGATCCCGCTGCCGGAGCGGGCGATCAGGTACCGGTCGGTCAGCTGGTGGCCGAGGTTGCGGTAGGCGTCCACCGCGAAGCCCAGGAACGTCAGGACGGCGACGACGACCGCGGTGACCGCCAACCACACCGGGATCCAGCCGAGCACCGCCGTGACGACGGCCGCGATCAGGATCGGCGTCGCCGCCATCAGCGCCCAGTTGATCCGCCGCCGCAGCGCGGCGCGCGGGTGCCGCCGCAGCGGGACCTCCGACGGTGGCCGCGGCTCGCGCAGCACCGCCGCCGAGGTCCGCTGCACCGCAGCGCGCGGGGCCGGGGGCATCAGCGTCTTGTTGTCCGGCTGGTTCTCCTCCTTCTTCTGCTTCAGGCCGGTGGCCACCGCGGCGAGCCGGGCGCCACCGGACCAGCGCAGCAGCAGCGGTTCCACCAGCTCGACGCCGCGCAGCCGCCGCTCCTCCAGCGAGACCGACCTGGTGGTGAGCAGGCCGCGCTTGACCTGCAGGGTGTCCCCGCGGTCCCGGCTCAGCCGGAACCCCCACCACATCTCCAGCGACAGCGCGAAGGCGCCGACCACGCCGACCACCAGGGCGAGCCCGGCGGCGATCGCGATGACCAGCCACAGCGCCGTCGTCTGCACGGTCTCGCCGATGGCGCTGAAGATCCCCATCGACAGCAGCAGCTCGCGGAACGAACCGACGGCCGAGCCGATCGCGCCCCAGACGATCAGGATCAGCGTCACCGACAGCGCGGAGTAGGCCAGCCACGCCGGGTTGAGCCGGGCGAGGGTGGTGCTCTCCGCCGGTTCGGCCGCGGCCTCCTCACCGGCCACAGTGGACGAATCGCCGAAGAGTAGCTCGTGGCGCAGCGATTCGGCGTGCGCGCGGAGGATCGCGTCGAGCTTCAGCTCGCTGCTGTCGCCGCCCTGGCCGCCGGTGCCCACCTTGACCGTGGTGATGCCGAAGACGCGGTGGCTCGGACCGGCGGTGAGGTCGACGCTGCGGATGCGCTCGCGCGGGATCGACAGGTGGTTCCGGGTGACGGCGCCCTTGCGCAGCTCGAAGCGCTCCGGCGTGATCCGGTACCAGGCGAACCACCAGTCCACCGCCACCAGCCCGGCCAGCGCCAGCGCGCCCGCGAACCACAGCGCCGCGGTGAGCAGGATCGCGCCGATCCCCGCTCCGGAGAGCGTCATGATCCCGACGGTCGGCACCATCGGCGCCAGCACCAGGAGGCCGACCGACGCGATCGTCCTGGGGTCCTGGCGGCGCCACTGCCCGTCGATCACGGTGCTCATGTCGCGTCCCCCGGGGTCGCCTGGGTGGTGGCGGTCAGCTGCTCGACGACCGCGTGCGCGACCGCCCGGTCCAACCCGTCGATCGTCAGCGGTCCGGCCGCCGAGGCCGTGGTCACGGTGACGCTGGAGAGGTTGAACAGCTGCTGCAGCGGTCCCCGCACGGTGTCCACGGTCTGGATGCGCGACATCGGCGCGATCCGCCACTCCTGGCGCAGCCAGCCCGCCGCCGTGTAGACCGCGTCCTCGGTGATCTCCCAGCGGTGCACCCGGTAGCGCCACTGCGGCATCACCAGCACGTAGGGCACGCCGAGCACGGCGACCACCACCAGCGCCAGCAGCAGCCAGAACCGCGCGGGCGGGACGAACAGCGCGGTCGCGGCCAGCGCGATCAGCACCGGGACGACGAGGGCCAGGGCCTGCGTCGTCCACCAGCCGATGGCGCGGCGCTCCACGCGGTTGCGCGGTGGCCGGAGCCGGATCCGGGTGGTGTTCTCATCGGGCACGGTCGGCCCCTTCCTGCGGTCTGCTGGCTGCGGCCGCCATTCTCGCAGGCCGGACGGGTTGTTCGTGGTCATTGCGGCGGTCACGACGTCCTCCTACAGGTGCTGCAGCCGCGGCCAGATCTCGGCCCAGGTGCCGATCTTCCCGGTGCACAACCAGATCGGGACGGCACCGGCGTGCACCTGCCGGACGTCGGTGAAGTGCCCGCGCAGGTCTTCCGGGTCCCCGACGAGCAGCACGGAGTCGACCTGCTCGTCGGGCGGGCCGAAGAAGCCGTACCCCCGGTGCGGGCTGTAGGCCTCCGGCAGGTCGTACCGGGCCCGGCCGACCTCCACCATCGCCGTGATGATGTAGCTGTCGCCCACCACCGCGGTGCGCTCCTGCTGCTGCGGCGGCAGCGCGGTGTACGCGGCCGAGGTGTCGCGGGCGACCAGGTCCGAGCTCGGCACCCCGAACAGGGTCGTCATCGAGGTGGAGGCCCACATCAGGTAGCCCGCCAGCGCAGCGGACGCGAGGAACGGGATCCAAGCCGTCCACCCCCAGCGGGACGGTTTGGCCTCCCGGCGGCGTTGCAGCGCCACCAGCCCGGCGGCGATCACCACGCCGTACAACCCGATCAAGTAGTAGGGGCGCGCGGCGGTGGCGACGAAGAAGACGTGCAGCAGGATCGCGGCGAGCCCGAAGAACCGGTACGGCCGCAGCTCCGCCGAGCGGAACAGCTTCCACAGCCCGATCAGGTACAGCGCCGCACCGGCGACCCCGGCGTACAGCACCAGCATGACGGCGGTGCCCCCGCGGCCACCCGACAGGATGGGGGACTCCTCCGCCACGATCGCGCCCATCTGCAGCTGCGGCCAGCCGTGCAGGGCCTGCCACACGAGCGTGGGCGCAGCGATGACCGCCGCGATGCCCACGCCGCCCCAGAACATCGGGCGGCGCAGGATCTCCCGCGGCCCCACCAGCAGCACGCTGATCAGCAGCGCCACGCACAGGATCGCCACTTGGAACTTGGTCTGCGCGGCCACGCCGAGCACCACCCCGAACACCAGCAGCAGCCGGTCGTCCGGGCGGCCCTGCTCGCGCAGCCGGATCCACCGGACCAGCAGCCAGGAGAGCACCAGCCACTGCACCGGTTCGAAGGTGTACGGGGTGACCCAGTGCCCGACCAGCCCGACCCACAAGCCCGTCGCGCCCGCTCCGGCGGCGAGCACCTGCGCGCGGCGGTCCCCGCCGAGCTCGCGGGCGAGCAGCGCGCACATCACCACCGCGGCGGCGGTCGCGAGCACCGCGGGCAGGCGCAGCACCACCAACGAGCCGGGCGCGATCCAGTCCATCGCCGCCGCGATCAGCGGCGCGAAGGGCGGCTGGTCGGCGTACCCCCAGTCCGGGTGGTACTTGCCGGCCGCGAGCATGTAGGCCTCGTCGATCCAGAAGTCCCCGATCGCGCTCAGCACGAGGTGCGCGACGGCGACCAGACCGGCGATGGTGAGCACCGGCCACTTGGCCAGCGGGCGCAGCCAGGGCTCGGCCGGCGGTCGGGGTTGTGCCGCGAGCACTGCGGGTTCCATGATTCCCCCAAGGCGGTTTCGGAAGGCTGGATCAATTCAAGCCTGGTCCACCCTTGATCAACACGGCGCTTGGTAGGGCATTCGGGGGCCGAAAGTCGGTTCCTGACCGACGGCGGTGCAACTTTCGTCTAGGGCTTGTCGTCGACCGGATGGTTCTCCGCCGGTTCTCCGCGTGTCGTTGTCTACCGTGGTCCAGGTGAAACGCCCGCTGTGGCGGCTGCTGTGGAACGACAAGCGGGAGGCCGCGTTCGACGTGGCCCTCGTGGTCGGACTGATCCTGCTCGGCCGCGTCCTGCTCCTGATGTACCCCTCCGAGGTGCCGCCCGGCACGTTCGACTGGATCGGCGGGCTCTGGCTGAACGACGTGATCTCGGTGGTGCTGGACGTCGCGCTGCTGGCGCGGCGGCGCTACCCGCAGGTGATCATGACGATGATCGCGGTGCTGGCGGTCGCCCAGGCGCTGATGGTCGAGCTCGGTCCGGGACCGCTGCTGTACGTCAACCTGGAGAGCGACCCGTGGCTGCCCGGCCACACGCCGTGGGCGATCTACGCCGCCGTCGTCTACACCACCGGGCGCAAGTGGAAGTTCTTCACCTGGGACCTGATCAGCATCACCGCGCTGATCAGCGTCCGGCCGTGGGGCGACCCGTCGAGCGATGCCATCGTCGCGGGCGTGCTGTGGACGATCTTCCCGGCGGTCCTCGGGCTCTACGTGAGCGCCCGCCGCCGGTTGGTCGGCGCGCTGCGGGAGCGGGCCGAGCGCGCGGAGCGGGAGCAGGAGCTGCTGGCCGAGCAGGCCCGGGCCGACGAGCGGACCCGCCTGGCCACCGAGATGCACGACGTGGTCACGCACCGGGTGAGCCTCATGGTGCTGCAGGCCGGGGCGCTGGGCGTGGCGGCCAAGGACCCGGCGATCCGCCAGGCCGCCGAGGAGCTGCGGACCAGCGGTTGCGAGGCGCTGGAGGAGCTGCGGGACCTGGTCGGGGTGCTGCGGCGCGGCTCGGGCGAGCAGGACGCCTGCCCGGACGCCACCCCGCCGACGGACCTGCCGGACCTCGGCGAGCTGATCGGGCAGTCCGAGGCGGTCGGGGTGCCCGTCGAGTTCACTGTGGACGGTGATCCGACGATGGTCTCCGCCGCGGTCGGGCGCACCGCCTACCGCGTGGTGCAGGAGGCGCTCACCAACGTGCACAAGCACGCGTTCGGCTCCCGGGTGAGCGTGCACCTGCTGCACAGCGACGACCGGCTGCGGCTGGTGGTCCGCAACACCGAGCCGCCGGAGCGGGCCGCGCCGGACCTGGCGGACAGCGGTTCCGGGACCGGGCTGCTCGGGCTGCAGCAGCGGGTCGAGCTGGTCGGCGGCACGTTCCGGGCCGGGCCCGCCGACCGCGGCGGGTTCGAGGTCGATGTGATACTGCCCGCGTACGTGCCTACTGGGGAGGCGGGCGGCGATGGGTGATCCGATCCGGGTCGTGGTGGTCGACGACGAGCCGATGGTCTGCGCGCACCTGCGCACCATCCTCGGTTCCGCCGAGGACATCGAGGTCGTGGACGACGCGCAGGACGGCGCGGCGGCGGTCGAGTCCGTGGTCCGGCACCGGCCGCACGTGGTGCTGATGGACCTGCGGATGCCCGGGGTCGACGGGCTGACCGGCATCGAGCGGATCTGCAAGCTGCCCGATCCGCCCGCGGTGGTCGCGCTGACCACCTTCGACGCCGACAAGTACGTGCTGCGCGCCCTGCGCGCCGGTGCGGCCGGGTTCCTGGTCAAGTCGACCCCGCCGGGCGACCTCATCGGTCTGGTGCGGGTGGCCGCCGACGGGCACACCGTGCTGTCCCAGGAGGCCAAGAAGCGGCTGCTGGCGGCGTCGGGGGACGAGCAGAGCTCGCGGCAGCGGGCGGTCGCGCTGGTCCGGGACCTGACCGAGCGCGAGGTCGAGGTGCTGACCTGCCTGGGGCAGGGGATGTCCAACGCGCAGATCGCCGAGCGGCTCTACCTGTCCGAGGCCACGGTCAAGAGCTACGTGTCGCGGCTGCTGGTGAAGCTGTCCTGCTCGAACCGGCTGCAGGCCGGGCTGCTCGCCTACGACGCCGGGCTGGTTCCCCGGTGAGCTGGGGTTCCGGCGCGCGGCGGCGGGTTGGGCCGAGAGGTTGAACGATCAACGCGGGCAAGCTCCACCGATTGGCCCTGGAATATTCCACCGGAAATCAGATACACCAGAAGCAGCGCGCTCCGCACAGGGCGGTCGGGGCCTTGGAGCGCGCCTGCCATCGGTTCGGGGATCGATGGCACCACCGGTCGGAGGGGTCCGGCCGCGGTTGGGGTGTCCCCGGCGCAGTTCGGGGTGCGCCGGGGACGCTTCTGACGCGGACGGGTGACGACCGGGACCCCGCGCCGGGGCGGTACTTCGGAATGCCCGAGCAGCGCGCGGTTCGCGCCGGTGTCCGCTTCGGATGGTCGAGCGCTCCTCGCCCGAATTCGGTTGCGGCGCACCGCCAACGGGGACTTGACGAGCCGGTTCACCCCGGTTGTCCAGTCCCTGAACTGGGGAAATGTCCTGCGGTACTGGTTAAAACGGCAAATTCCGGTGCTTTCCCGGTCGGCGTCGACGTCGATATTGTTCGATCGAGTTAGTCGCTGTGCGTAACCACCCGGTGGGAGGCAGGTCACCGGGTCCGGTTGGCAGCGGCCGATTTCCACACGAGGAGAACACGATGGTCGATGCCCCACGTCGCCTGGCCCGGTTCGCCGGGGTCACCGCGATCGCCGTCGCAGCCCTTTCCGCGGCCTCCGTCGCGCAGGCGCAGCCCGCGGACGTCAACCCCTACATCGTCGGCGGCGAGGACGCCGACATCGCGGACCACCCGTTCACCGTCGCGCTGGTCACCCCGAGCGGCCAGCAGTTCTGCGGCGGCTCGCTGGTGGCCCCGAACAAGGTGCTCACCGCCGCCCACTGCACCGACGGCTCGCAGCCGGCCGACATCAACGTGGTCAGCGGCCGCACCGTGATGAGCTCCCAGGAGGGGACCGTCTCGAAGGTCACCGACGTCTGGGTGCACCCGCAGTACCAGGACGCCGCGCAGGGCTACGACGTCTCGGTGCTGACCCTGGAGGCCCCGGTCCAGGAGGCCCCGATCGAGCTGGCCACCGCCGACGACCCCGGCTACGCGCCGGACAGCCAGGCGACCATCCTCGGCTGGGGCAACACCTCCGAGGGCGGCCAGCAGGCCGACCACCTGCAGAAGGCCACCGTGCCGGTGACCTCCGACGAGACCTGCTCCGGCGCGTACCAGGAGTACAGCCCGGACTCGATGGTCTGCGCCGGGGTGCCGGAGGGCGGTGTCGACTCCTGCCAGGGCGACTCCGGTGGCCCGCTGGTGGTGGACAACAAGCTGATCGGCGTCACCTCGTGGGGTGAGGGCTGCGCCCGTCCGGGCAAGCCCGGCGTCTACGCCCGCGTCGGCGCCTACCACGACGAGATCCAGGAGCAGATCGGTTCGGCCAGCACCCGCTGACCGGACGCTGCCGGAGGGCCGCGGGCGAGGAGCCCGCGGCCCTTCGTCGTCCGGTGCGACGCGATTTCATTGAGGTTTTTCCAGCCTCGTTCTGCGTGGCGGTGCCGGTGGCGGAACCTCAGCGCCCGCCTGGACTCCGGGTGCCCTGACTGATGTATGACCCGATACACGGCGTCAGGGCCGTCCTCGCCGGAAGGAACCCCGGAGGGGTGGGCACCGTGAACCCGCGGCGGTGCGAGCTGCGAGGGTGGGTTATGCGCCTGCGGCGCATGCGACACCTGCCGACCGGTGCCGGTCGCCCTTCGCAGCTGCGGTCCATGGGCAGGATGAACAAGTTCAATGGAAATCAGATGTCCGATTTCCATTGAAATCGCGGGGAGTTGTGCACAGGTGTCGGTGTGTCGGGCGCTGACGCGCCGACTGCCCGCGAGTTCCCTTGAAATCGCGGGTTCGATTTCCATTGAAGTTGCGTCGCCCCGGTCGGGGGGGGGACTTCACCGGGGTGGTTGCGGGTGGAGCCAGATCGTCAGGCCCAGGTCCGGGTCGGTGTGCTCGGTGGAATCCGCTGCGGGGGCGGTGGATTCGCCGATGTCGACGGCCAGCACCGCGGCGGCGATCTCCTCGGCGCTGGTCAGCAGCGCCTCGCGGAGCTCGCCGTCGGCGCGCCAGCGCAGGGAGATCCGGTCGGTGACGTCGAGGCCGTCCTGCTTGCGGCAGTCCTGGACGAACCGGATCACCTCGCGCGCCAGCCCGGCCCGCCCCAGCTCGGGGGTGATCGTGGTGTCCAGCGCGATCGTGACCTCCCGCTGCGACTCCACCACCCAGCCGGTCCGCGGCACCTCGCTGAGGAGCACGTCGTCGGCGGTCAGCGGTTCGCGCTGGCCGTCCACCTCGATCGTCGCGGTGCCCGCGCGCAGGTCGCGGGCCAGTTCGGCCGGATTCGCGGCGGCGACCGCGGCCGCCGCCCGCTGGGTGCGGTTGCCGAACCGGGCGCCCAGCGCGCGGAAGTTCGGCTTGACCGACACGTCCAGCACCTCGCCCGCCGACTCCAGCGGTTCGATGCGGCGCACGTTGAGCTCGTCGGCCAGGTCGGCGACCAGCTCCGGCGGCAGCGCCGCGCTGACCAGCGCCCGCGCCAGCGGCTGCCGCACCTTGATGCCGCTGCTCTTGCGCGCCGCCCGGCCCGCTTCCGCCAGCTGCCGCTCGAGGTCCACCTGGGACAGCAGCCTGTCGTCGACCAGCCGCAGGTCGGCGCTCGGCCAGCTCGCCAGGTGCACCGAATCCGGCGCCTCCGGGATGCCCGGGCGGACCACGTCCTGCCAGACCCGCTCGGCGATGAACGGCACGAACGGCGCGAGCAGCCGGGTCAGCACGTCCAGGCAGTCGTGCAGGGTGCGCAGGGCGTTGCGGTCGCCGTCCCAGAAGCGCTGCCGCGAGCGGCGGACGTACCAGTTCGACAGGTCGTCGACGAACTCCGCCAGCGCCCGTCCGGCACCGGCGGTGTCGTAGTCCTCCAGCCGCGCGTCCACCTCCGCGGCCAGCCGGTGGAGCCGCGCCAGGACCCAGCGGTCCAGCACCGGGCGCTGCTCGGGCGGATCGGCGTCGGCCGGGATCCAGTCCACCAGCGCGGCGTAGCGGCTGAAGAACGACGCGGTGTTCCAGTAGGTCAGCAGCACCTTGCGGACGATCTCGCGCAGCGGACCGTGCCCGACCCGCCGCGCCGACCACGGCGATCCGCTGCAGAGCATGAACCAGCGCAGCGCGTCCGCGCCGTGCTCCTCCATCAGGGGCAGCGGTTCCAGCACGTTGCCCAGGTGCTTGCTCATCTTGCGGCCGTCCTCGGCCATGATGTGCCCCAAGCAGACGACGTTCTCGTACGCGGAGCGGTCGAACAGCAGCGTGCCGACCGCCATCAGCGTGTAGAACCAGCCGCGGGTCTGGTCGATCGCCTCGCAGATGTACTGCGCCGGGTAGTTGCGCGCGAGCTCCGCCACGCTGCCCGGCCGGTGCGGGTAGCCGAGCTGGGCGAAGGGCATCGAACCGGAGTCGAACCAGGCGTCGATCACCTCGGGCACCCGCGCGGCCGACCGCCCGCAGGTGGGGCAGGGGAACTCGATCTCGTCCAGGTAAGGGCGGTGCGGGTCCAGCCCGGTGAGGTCCTGGCCGGTGCGCTCGCCCAGCTCGGCGCGCGAGCCGATCGGCGTGACGTGGCCGTCCGGGCACCGCCACAGCGGCAGCGGGGTGCCCCAGTAGCGGGTCCGGGACAGCGCCCAGTCCACGTTGTTGTCCAGCCAGTTCCCGTAGCGGCCGTGCTTGACGTGCTCCGGGTACCAGGTGGTGCGCTCGTTCTCGCGCTGCAGCGCGTCGCGGATCGCGGTGGTCCGGATGTACCAGGACAGCTGCGCGTAGTACATCAGCGGCGTGTGGCAGCGCCAGCAGTGCGGGTACTGGTGCTCGAAGGTGCTGTAGTGCAGCAGGAGATCGCGGTGCCGGAGGTCTTCGACCAGCACCGCGTCGGCGTCCTTGAAGAACATCCCGCCGACCAGCCCGACGTCGGCGGCGAACCGGCCGTCGGGCCCGACCGGGTTCACCACCGGCAGGCCGTTCTCCCGGCAGACCGCGAGGTCGTCGGCGCCGAACGCGGGGGCCTGGTGCACCAGCCCGGTCCCGTCCTCGGTGGAGACGTAGTCGGCGAGCACCACGAAGTGCGCGTCGGGGATGTCCACCAGGTCGAACGGGCGGCGGTAGCGCAGGCCCGCCAGCGCGGTGCCCGGCACGGTCGCGAGCACCTCGCCGCCGGGGCCGAGCACGGCCTCGACCAGCGGTTCGGCCACCACGAAGGTGCCGCGGACGGTGCGCACCACCTGGTAGTCCACCGCCGGGTGCACCGCGACCGCGGTGTTGGACACCAGCGTCCACGGCGTCGTCGTCCAGATCAGCAGGTCGACGTCGTGGTGCCCGGCCAGCGGCCCGTCCACCGGGAACCGCACGAACGCCGACGGGTCGTGCGCCGGTTCGTAGCCCTGGGCGACCTCGTGGTCGGACAGCGTCGTCTGGTCCCGCGGGCAGTACGGGGCCACCCGGTAGTCCTCGACCAGCAGCCCCGCGTCGAAGATCCGCTTCAGCGCCCACCACACGCTGTCGACGTAGTCCGGCGACATCGTCCAGTAGGCGGCGGAGAGGTCGATCCAGTAGCCCATCCGGCGGGTGACCGCCTCGAACTCGCCGACGTAGCGCTGCACCGAAGCGCGGCAGCGGGCGTTGAACTCGGCGATGCCGATCCGCTCGATGTCGGGCTTGCCGCTGATGCCCAGCTCCTGCTCGACGGCGAGCTCCACCGGCAGCCCGTGGCAGTCCCACCCGCCGCGCCGCGGCACGCTGCAGCCCTTCATCGTCTTGAACCGCGGGAAGACGTCCTTGAACACCCGGGCCTCGACGTGGTGGGTGCCGGGCAGCCCGTTGGCGGTGGGCGGGCCCTCGTAGAACACCCAGCGCGGGCCGCCCGCGGTCTGCGCCAGGCTGCGCTCGAACACCTCGTGCGCGCGCCACCACTCGATGATCCGGCGCTCCATCGCGGGCAGGTCGATCGAGGGTTCGAGCGGTCGGAACGGTGATCCGGGCTGCGCCATGCCCATATGCTCACACCGCGCGGGCCCGCGGGCTCGCCGTCCCGGCAGGGGAGCGGAGGTCGCGATGTCGTTGCCGGTGGTGTCCGAGGAGGTCCGGCGGGCCCTGGACGCGGGTCGCCCGGTCGTGGGGCTGGAGTCGACGATCCTCACCCACGGTCTGCCCAGCCCGGAGAACGCCGCGGTCGCGCGGGACGCCGAGCGGCAGATCCGGGACGCCGGGGCGGTCCCGGCGACGATCGGCGTGGTCGACGGGGTGCCCGCGGTCGGGTTGTCCGAAGCGCAGCTCGACGCCCTGATCGCCGACCTGGGCGCGGTGAAGGCGAGCGTGCGGGACCTGCCGATCGCCGCGGCGAAGCGGCTCAACGCCGGGACCACGGTGGCCGCCACCGCGTTCCTCGCGCACCGCGCGGGAATCCGCGTCTTCGCCACCGGTGGGCTGGGCGGCGTGCACCACGGCGCGTCGAGCAGCTTCGACGAGTCCGCCGACCTGGTGGTCCTGGCGAGCACGCCGCTGGTCGTGGTCAGCGCGGGTGTGAAGTCCATTTTGGACATCGCGGCGACCTTGGAGCGGCTGGAGACGTTGAACATCCCGGTGCTCGGCTACCGCACGCGCCGGTTCCCCGGTTTCTACGTCGCCGATTCGGGGCATCCGCTGGAACATTCGGTCGACTCGCCGCAGGAGGTCGCCGCCGCGGTGCTCGCGCGCGACGAGCTGGGCCTGCGGTCGGCGGTGCTGGTGGCCAACCCGGTTCCGGAGGCCGAGCAGCTGGACCCGCAGCTGCACGACCGGGCGCTGGCCGAGGCCTGGCAGCAGGCGAGCCGCCTGGGCATCAGCGGCCACGACATCACCCCGTTCCTCCTGGACCGCATCCGCACCGCCACGCGCGGCCGCAGCCTCGAGGTCAACATCGCCGTCTACCGCAACAACATCGAGCTGGCCACCGCCGTCGCGCACGCCCTGCGCTGAGGAGCTGCGCGGTGTCCGCGCGCCCGCTGTACTGTTCAGTAGGCCGCAGGAGTCGATGCGGCCGGAACGGAGCAGGAGGAAAGTCGGGTGAAGTCGGAACCCGCCACGGCCGACCCAGCGGGCAGCGGGCCCAACGTGGTCAAGTCCGCCGACCGCGCGCTGGTCATCCTGGAACTGCTCTCCCGGGGGCGGCACCGCCTCAGCGACATCGCCGAGACGCTGCGGCTCCCGCTGTCGAGCGTGCACGGCCTGCTCGGCACCCTGGTGCACCGCGGTTTCGCCGAGTTCGACCCGACCACCCGCACCTACGGGCTCGGGTTGAAGGCGTGGACGGTCGGCCAGGGTTACACCGGGCACCGCGACATCGTGGGCCTGGCGCTCCCGCTGATGGACCGGCTCGCGCAGGAGACCGGCGAGACGGTGCAGCTGTCCAGGCTGGACGGCATCGAGAACGTCTACATCGCGATCGCCGAGTCGCCGCAACCGATGAAGCTGGTGTCGGCGGTGGGCATGCGGCTGCCCGCGCACGCGGACGGCCTGGGCAAGGCGTTGCTGTCCGGTCTGCCGCAGGAGGAGCTGATGCGCCGCTACCAGGGCGTGGAGCTGGAGCGCTTCACGGAGAACACCGTGTGCGAGCTGCCGGAGCTGCTGGCCGAGGTCCAGGAGGCGCGCACCCGCGGGTACGCGGTGGACGACGAGGAGTACATCATCGGCTGCCGGTGCGTGGCGATGCCGGTTCGGGACCACTCCGGTGCGGTGGTCGCGGCGCTGTCGGTGTCGGCGCCGACGCCCCGCTGCGGCCCGAACTGGACCGAGCAGACCCGCGAACCGCTGTCCAAAGTGGTCGCGACGATCGAGCAGCAGCTCCGCCGCTGACCCCGCGTCAGCCGAACTGGACGGAGCGCTTGGCCAGGCCCCACCAGAAGCCGTCGATGGCCACCTGCTGCGCGGTGAGGTCGTCGCCCGCGGCGCCGAGCGCGACGAACAGCGGTGCGAAGTGCTCCGTGCGCGGGTGCGCGAGCTGACCGGCCGGGGCCTTGTGGCGGAAGTCCAGCAGGGCGTCGACGTCGTGCGCTTCGAGCGCCTGCCGCCCCCAGTCGTCGAACTCCACCGACCAGCTCGGCGTGCCCGGTTCGCGCAGCGCTGAGAGGTTGTGGGTGAAGAAGCCGCTGCCCACGATCAGCACGCCCTCGTCGCGCAGCGGGGCGAGCGCCCGGCCCAGGTGCATCAGCCGTTCCGGTTCCAGCGTCGGCATCGAGATCTGCAGGACCGGCACGTCGGCGTCCGGGTACATCTCCACCAGCGGCACGTAGGCGCCGTGGTCGAGGCCGCGGTCCGGGAAGTCCTGGACCGGGGTGTCCGGGCCGCGGAGCAGGGCGCGCACGCGGTCGGCCAGCTCCGGGGCGCCGGGCGCGGCGTACTGGACGGCGTAGTACCGCTCGGGGAAGCCCCAGAAGTCGTAGACCAGCGGAACGGTGCTGGTGGCGCCGATGGCCAGCGGGGCCTCCTCCCAGTGCGCCGAGATCACCAGGATCGCCTTCGGTCTCGGCAGCCGGGCCGACCAGTCGGCGAGCTGACCGGGCCACTGCGGGTCGTCGGCCAGCGGTGGGGCGCCGTGGCTGAGGTACAGGGTGGGCATCCGGACCATCGCGAACTCCTCGTTCGAATTTGAACAACCCCGACCATAGCTGGTCGTTCAAATTTGAACAAGATAGGGTTCGGGGCATGGTTGAACCGCGGTGGCTGGACGACGAGGAGATGGCGGCCTGGAACGCCTTCGTGGAGGCGAGCAACCTGGTCGCCCGCAAGGTCGAGCAGCAGCTGCGCGAGCAGGCCGGGCTGTCCCACCCGCAGTACGAGATCCTGGTGCGGTTGTCCGCCGCGCCCGGCGGGGAGCTGCGGATGACCGAGCTCGCCCAGCTGGTGGTGACCTCGAAGAGCGGCCTGACCTACCAGATCACCCAGCTGGAGAAGGCCGGTCTGGTGCGGCGCCGGACCTGCGAGACCGACGATCGCGGCGTCTACGCCCTGCTGACCGAGGAGGGCCGGGAGCGGCTGCGCGCAGCGGCGCCCGGGCACGTCGAGGCGGTGCGCGCGAACCTGATCGACGCGCTCGACCGCGATCAGCTGCGCGCCGTCGCCGCAGGTCTCGGCGCAGTCACCCGCCACCTGCGCCGGTCCTGACCGCACTCCCGACCCCGGACGGGTCTTGCTTCGGCGCGTTCCGCAGTGGATGGTCTTAGGGCTGCCGGGCCGCGCCCGGCTCCACCCGGCCTTGCCGGTGCCGGAACGGCAGCGCGTCGAGATGCGAAGGAGTGAGATGAGGTTCCTGAGGTTGGGCCCCGCCGGGGCGGAACGACCGCACGTGGCAGACGACCAGGGCCGGCTGTTCGATCTGCGTCCGATCACCGCGGACATCGACGGGCAGTTCCTGGCCGACGACGGCATCCAGCGGGCCCGGGCGGCGCTGGACGCCGGTGAGCTGCCCGCCGTCGACGACGCCGGGGACGGCAGCGGCCTGCGGGTCGGCGCCCCGATCGCGCGGCCGATGGCCGTGCTGTGCATCGGGCAGAACTACGCCGCGCACGCCGCGGAATCCGGTTCGGCGCCGCCCGAGGTGCCGATCCTGTTCTTCAAGCACCCGAACACCGTCGTCGGGCCGTACGACGAGGTGCTGATCCCGCGCGGTGCCGAGCAGGTCGACTGGGAGGTCGAGCTCGGCGTGGTGATCGGCCGCCGGGCCCGCTACCTGGACAGCGCGGAGCAGGCGCTGGAGTGCGTCGCCGGGTACGTGGTGGCCAACGACGTGTCCGAGCGGGCCTTCCAGAAGGAGCACTCCGGCGGGCAGTGGTCCAAGGGCAAGTGCGCCGAGACGTTCAACCCGGTCGGCCCGTGGCTGGTGCCCGCGGACGAGGTCGCCGATCCGCAGGCGCTGCGGCTGCGGTCGTGGGTCAACGGCGAGGCCCGCCAGGACTCCACCACCGCGGACATGATCTTCGGCGTCGGCGAGATCGTCCGTCACCTGTCGCAGTACGTGACGCTGGAGCCGGGCGACCTGATCAACACCGGCACCCCGGAGGGCGTGGCGATGTCCGGGCGATTCCCGTACCTGGCCGCCGGTGACGTGCTGGAGCTGGAGATCGACGGCCTGGGCAGGCAGCGCCAGCAGTTGAAGTGAGCGCGGAAACGGCGGTTCGGCACCGACCCCCTCGGTGCCGAACCGCCGTCGTGGTGCGGTGTTCCCGCTCACCAGCGCCGACCCCCAGTGCGGCGCTGCTGGTCGCGGATCAGCGGGCGAGCTTGCGCGCCTTCGCGTAGCGGCCGTTCGCCGGAAGCCAGCAGAGCACGATCGCGAGCACGATGGCCGCCATCGCGATACCGCTGGTGATCTTCGCCAGGGAGGGCGACGCGTCGGTGAGCACGGCGAGGTTCACCAGCAGCGCGATCGGGCCGAAGATCGTGTACAGGATGCGGGCGTACTTGGCGCCGTTGATCGCCAGCAGGCTCCACAGCAGCAGCGGCGCCGAGAACAGCGCCACGAGGAAGCCCTTGAGGAAGATCGCGCTCGACATGGTGCTGACCGCGGTGTCCCACAGGCCGAATTCCTGCAGCGCGGTCTTGGTGTCGGTGATCTCGCCGCCGCTCAGCGACGCCAGCGTTTCGAGCTCCGAGTCCAGGCCCAGCGCGCTGGGGTCGGTCGCGAGCACGTCGTTGAGCATCGACTCGCCGAGCGCGTCGGCGTTGGCGATGAGGTAGATCGCCCCGATCAGGGCGGCAACAGCGGACAGCACGCCGACGACGACCAACGCCAGCAGCGTGCCGGGGCGCTTCAAGCTGGCCGGGGCCGCGGCCGCCTGCGGGGTTGCGGTCTGGGGATAGGTCACGACAGGGTTCTCCTTGCCAGGAAATGAAAATGGGGGGATTGGCGGAGGATCCGCGACACCGTCACCACGGGTGGCCTCCGGCGACCGGGATCGCCGCGCGCCGTTGGCGATCCCCGGCTCCGGGGTGCGCAGTGCGGGCCCAGGCACTGCGCGGGAAGACGTCCTTCGTCGTCGCGCCACGGGGCGGCGCGACGGTGGTGATGCGCATGGTGCTCGCGAATCCTCTCCGGGGCAGGCGGCGGTTCACGCATCCGCGCACCTGCGTTCGTGCGAACTGCCCCGAAATCAGCCGGTCGGCGGCGCGCCGAACCGGGGCGATCGCCGAGGGGACCGCCGTTTGGGGCGAGGCAGATCATTGCACCGCCCCGCGCGGGGTTTCCAGCGATTCGGGAAAGAATTCCGCAGATTATTTGTTCTGGCGTGGAGATCAGTTCCGCGCACTACACTCCGGCTCAAAACAGGAGACGGAAAGGGTGCACGCCGTGCCGTTAGTCGGGACCGCCAGTTTGTCCGCGAGCGACCTGCGCAGCAGGCTGCTCGAATCACCGGGCGCGCTGCTGGACACCACGATGGACCAGCTGCGCACGTTGGTGCTGGTGCACGAGGTGGGAACCGCGCTGGCCGCCGCGCGTTCGCTGGGGCGCGAGCAGTCCAGCGTGCAGAAGCAGCTCGACACGCTGAACCGGAACTTCAAGCAACTGTGCGGTGAACCGCTGGTGGTCAAGCAGGGGCGCGGGAAGAACGTCCTCTTCACCGATTCCGGAGAGGCGTTCGTGGAGATCGCTCGGAACACGCTGCGCGACTGGCTCGACGGCGTGCACGAATCGCGTCGGCTGCGCGGCGAAACGATTACTGTCGGCACCACCCGCTTTACTCTCGGTTTCCTCGCCAATGCCGGCGAGCACGTGGCCGGTGAATTCGCCGAGCGCGGCGTGGACTTGCGCGTGACGCACTTGCGAACCCGAGAACTGATCAGCGCATTGCGGACGAAGCAGGCGGATCTGGTCTGCGGCAGCGTGCTGGTCGGGGAGCAGGGCGAGAACGCGCTGGCCGATGTGGACGTGCTGGAATGGCGCCGCAGCGGGCTGAGCCTGGTGACGAACTTGTCCGCGGATCAGCTGCCGAACCGGCCGATGCTCGCCAGCCAGCTGCACTCGCTGCCGCTGGTGATCCCGGCCAGCGGGCTGATCTCCGGATTCCTGCGCGGCTGGTTCGGCGCCGACTACCGGGAGCGGCTGGACATCGCCGCGGAGATCGACGACGTGCGCTACGGGTTCGACCTGCTGCGCTCGGAGTTGCTGCACGGCTGCATGATCGTCACCCGCGGGGTCGGGGAGGCCGCCGACGACGGGCGATTACCCGAGGGTCGGGGGCTGCGCACCGTCGACCTGATCAACGACGTCGGGCCGAAGATGCACGTGCTGGTGGGCGCTTTCACGCGGCGCGGGGAGCGGCAGGGCTACAGCGCCGACCACCCGCTCAACCTGCTGTGGCGGGCCTTGGAGCTGGAGAACGCGAAGTGGAAGAGCGGTGAGCACCGCCCCGCGGTGGCGTCGTGATGCGCCGTTCGGGGCAAGCTGAACGTGAATCTCTTTCAATTCTGTTGCCGGGTGGTTAGCGTCCGGGTCGCGAAGATCGACCGGGAGGACCTGGCATGCCGCGACGCTCGCGTCCCACCGCCGCTCTGGCCGCCGCAGCCGCGATCGCATCCGTGCTGGTCGCGCCGCCCGTCGCCGCCGAACCGGTGCCCGAACCGGCCCCGGACTACTGCCGCGAGCAGTGCCACCACGTCCTCCCGCCCGGGCAGAACGGCAACGCCACGTTCGCCGAGCTCGTCGCGCACATGCTGCTGGGCACCCGCCCGCCGCACTCCGACGACCAGCTGGCCGAGTACGACGCGCTCGTCGGCGGGTACTCGAAGCTGACCACCGGCACGATCGCCGAGTTCTTCAACGACAACTCCTTCGGCGTGCGGCCCGACGACGTCGAGCGCACCTACCGGCCGCGCGAGGACGTCACCATCGTCCGGGACAGGACCGCTGGCATCCCGCACATCTACGGGACCACCCGCTCCGGCACCACGTTCGGCGCGGGCTACGCCACCGCCGAGGACAAGCTGTTCCTGATGGACGCGATGCGCCGGGCCGGGCGCGGCGAGGTGACCCCGTTCGCCGGTGGCGCACCGGCGAACCGCGAGCTGGAGCAGCGGTTCTTCGCCGCCTCGCCCTACACCGAGCAGGAGCTGCAGCAGCAGATCGACTCCGTGGCGAGCCGCGGCGAGCGCGGTCGGCAGGCGCTTGCCGACGCGCAGTCCTACGTGGACGGCATCAACGCCTACATCGAGCAGTCGCACCGGGGTCGCTACTTCCCGGGCGAGTACGTGGCCACCGGGCACGTCGACCCGATCACCAACGCGGGCCGCATCGAACCCTTCGAGCTGACCGACCTGGTCGTGCTGGCCTCGCTGGTCGGTGCCCAGTTCGGCGGCGGCGGTGGCAACGAGGTGCAGAACGCGGTCGCCCGGATGGCGCTGCACGAGCGGTTCGGGCCGGAGCGCGGCGAGGAGGTCTGGAAGGCCTTCCGGGCCGAGAACGACCCGGAGGCCATCAGCACCATCCACGATGGACGGTCGTTCCCGTACGGCGTGGCACCGGAGACCCCGGAGGGCGTGGTGCTGCCCGACCCGGGTTCGGTGGTCGAGCAGCAGCTCGTGTTCGACCCCACCGGATCGGCCGCCCAGCCCGCGGAGCCGAGCGCCCGCCCGGAGAGCAGCAACCCGCCGCCGACCACCGACGACCCGGTCGAGAGCCTGCGCGGCATCTTCGACGACGGCCTGTTCCCGGCCGGGATGGGCGAGCCGCGCGGCATGTCCAACGCGCTCGTGGTCTCCGGCGCGCACACCGAGAGCGGCCACCCGGTCGCCGTGTTCGGGCCGCAGACCGGGTACTTCTCGCCGCAGCTGCTCACCCTGCAGGAGCTGCAGGGTCCCGGCATCTCGTCGAAGGGCGCCTCGTTCGCCGGTCTGAGCTTCTACACCCTGCTCGGTCGCGGCCAGGACTACGCCTGGAGCGCCACCACCGCGTCCCAGGACATGATCGACACCTACGCCGTCGAGCTGTGCGAGCCGGGCGGCGGTCCGGCCACTGTGGACTCGAATGGGTACCTGTTCCGCGGTGAGTGCCTGCCGATGCAGCTGGTCGAGCGGGAGAACGCCTGGAAGCCGAACCTGGGTGACGACACGCCGGAAGGCTCCTACCGGCTGGTGTCGTTCCGGACCAACTACGGCCCCGTGACCCACCGGGCCACCGTCGGCGGCAAGCCGGTCGCGTTCGCGCTGGCGCGCTCCACGTTCCTGCACGAGGTGGACTCGATCATCGGCTTCCAGAAGTTCAACGACCCCGGAGCGATCACCTCGGCGGCGGACTTCCAGCGCGCCGCGCACGACATCAACTTCACCTTCAACTGGTTCTACGCCGACGCCGACGACACCGCCTACTTCAACTCCGGCGCCAACGTGGTGCGCAAACCGGTGGTGGACCCGAGCATGCCGATCGCGGCCGACCCGGCGTACGAGTGGCAGGGCTGGAACCCGGCCGACAACACCGCGGACCTCGCGCCGTTCGAGCAGCACCCGAACTCGATCAACCAGGACTACTACACCAGCTGGAACAACAAGCAGGCGCCGGGAACCGCGGGCGACCGGGCGGAGAAGAACGCGGTGCAGCGCGGCGACCTGCTCGACGCCCGGGTCCGCGAGCGCATCGAGGCGGGCGGGAAGTTCGACCGCGCCACGCTGACGCAGGTGATGGCCGAAGCGGGCGTCACCGACCTCCGCGCCGAACGGGTCCTGCCGGACCTGCTGCGCCTGATCGATCGCGCACCGATCACCGACCCGGAGACCGCGAAGCTGGTCGACCGGCTCCGGAGCTGGCTGGCCGACGGCGGTAGGCGGGTCGAGGCGGAACCGGGCAGCCGCCGCTACGAGCACGCCGAAGCGATCGAACTGCTGGACGCGTGGTGGCCGCTGCTGGTGCGCGGCCAGTTCGAGCCGTCGCTGGGCGCACCGGCCTACCAGGCGCTGACCGGCATGATGCAGATCAACGAATCGCCCTCGGGCTGGCAGAACGGCGACCCGGACCTGCACGTCGGGCAGGGGCACCAGGGATCGGCGTTCCAGTACGGCTGGTTCGGGCAGGTGTCCAAGGACATCCGCGCGGTGCTCGGCGAGGAGGTGCCGGGCGGGTTCGGCGAACCGCTGTGCGGCGGCGGTGACCCGGCGGCGTGCCGCCAGGTTCTGCTGGACACCCTGCGCCGAGCGGCGGAAACCCCTTCGGAGCAGACCTACCCGGGTGACGCGGACTGCGAGCCCGGCGACCAGTGGTGCGCGGACGCCCTGGTGCACAGCAAGATCGGCGGCATCGCCCAGGAGAAGATCAGCTGGCAGAACCGGCCGACCTACCAGCAGGTGGTCGAGTTCCCCGCCCGCCGCCCCCGCTAGCGCCCCGGCGCGGGGCTCGCCGGTCCCGGAGTCCCGCGATTTCAATGGAAATCAGAGGTGCGATTTCCATTGAAATCGCGGGGAGTTGTCCACCAGCACCGGCGTGTCGGGCCCGGACGCGCCGTGGGAACCGCAGTTTCAATTGAAACTGCGATCGGGTTCGGGAGCACCTCCGGACGTGGCGCCGGTGCGGTTCCGCCGGGGTGCATCGTGCGGTGCACCTGGTGGGGCGGCGTGGGAACATCTCGGTAGCTACGAACGGGAGGTTGTTGTGGGCGATCTGGGTGCTGTGCTGGGCCGAATCGACGACATCCGGGACGATCTCACCGAGCTCTACAAGGACCTGCACGCTCATCCGGAGCTGTCCTTCGCGGAGCACCGCACCGCCGCCGAGGTCGCGCGGCGCCTCGAAGCGCTCGGCCTGGAGGTCACCACCGGGGTGGGGCGCACCGGGGTCGTGGGCGTGCTCCGCAACGGCGACGGCCCGACGGTGTTGCTGCGCGCGGACTTCGACGCGCTGCCGGTGCAGGAGCAGACCGGCCTCGACTACGCCAGCACGCAGCGCGGCACCGATCCGGACGGGCACGACGTGCCGGTGATGCACGCCTGCGGCCACGACATGCACGTCACCTGCCAGCTCGGCGCGCTGGACCTGCTGGTCACCGCCCGCGAGCAGTGGTCCGGCACGGTGGTGGCGGTGTTCCAGCCCGCGGAGGAGATCGGGGGCGGGGCGCAGGCGATGCTCGACGACGGGTTCCTGGAGCGCTTCCCTCGACCGGACGTGTGCCTGGGGCAGCACGTCTTCCCGTTCCCGTCCGGCACCGTGGGCATGATCAGCGGGCCCAGCATGTCCGCGGCCGACGGGCTGAAGATCACCATGTTCGGGCGCGGCGCGCACGGCTCGCAGCCGGAGAACGCCATCGACCCGGTGGTGATGGCCTCGGCGACCGTGCTGCGGCTGCAGACCGTGGTGTCCCGCGAGGTCTCCGGCCGCGACACCGCGGTGGTCACCGTCGGCTCGATCCGCGCGGGCACGAAGGACAACATCATCCCGGACCAGGCCGAGCTCCGGGTCAACATCCGCACCTTCGACGAAGCGGTCCGGGAGCGGGTGATCGAAGCGGTCAAGCGCATCGTGCGCGCCGAGGCGACGGCATCCGGCGCCGAGCGGGAACCCGAGTTCGAGCGGCTCACCGAGTTCCCGGTGCTGGTCAACGACCCGGAGGCGACCGACCGGACGGCGAAGGCCTTGCGCGAGCAGCTCGGCGCGGAACGGGTGCTGGCGCTCGACCCGGTGACCGGCAGCGAGGACGTCGGCCTGTTCGGCACGGCGGCCGGGGTGCCCACCTGCTACTGGTTCTTCGGCGGTGTCGAGCGCGGCAAGTACCTGGCGGCCCGCGAAGCGGGCACCCTCAGCCGCGACGTCCCGTCCAACCACTCGCCGTTCTTCGCCCCGGTCGTCGAACCCACCCTGACCACCGGGGTGACCGCGATGACCACCGCGGCCCTCACCTGGCTCGCACCCCGCTGAGGCGGTTTCGCTCGAAACTCCCTGCGGTGAAGCGCCAGAACGCAGCTGTACCCGGGTGCAGCAAGTCCTGCGGCCGCCCCACGTGCGGGGCGGCCGCAGTTGTCTCAGCTGGCGACCAAGGGTTCGGACCAGGTCTTCCGGGGTCGGGCCACATGGCGGTCTCGGTCGCCGGCTGATCACTCGGCCAGCAGGTCCGCCGGGACGTCGAGCGCCTTCAGGAAGGCCGTCGCGGCAGGCGTCCGGCTGGTGCGGCTCCACGCCACGTACTCGATGCGGGAGGGTGCGTCGGTCACCGGGATCGTGGTCACCCCGGTGAGCCTGGGCACGTAGGTCGAGGCGAGCATCGCGACGCCCAAGCGCTGCTGGACGAGCTGGACCATCAGCTCCGCTGAAGGCACCTCGAACGCCACGTCCCGATCGAGGCCCGCCGCAGCGAAGGCCTGGTCGGACTGGGCGCGTCCCGCGCTCCCGGTGGGGAAGTCCACGAACGGCTCGGCGGCGAGCTGGCGGAGGTCGACGGTCTCGTCCGCGGCGAGCGGGTGCTCGGGGGCGACCACCGCGACCAGCTCGTCCCGGGCCAGCTCGAAGCTGCCGACGCCGCGGGGGTGGGCGGAGGCCGGGAGGCCGAGCAGGGCCACGTCCAGGGTGCCCTCCCGGATCTGCTCGACCATCGCGTCGCTGCTGCCGACCCGCATCCCGATCCGCACGTCCGGGTGGCGCTGGTGGAACTCGCGGAGCGCGGCCGGGAGGTCGACCGCGGCCACGGTGGGGATCACGCCGAGCGCGAGCCGCCCGCGCACCTCGCCGATGGCCGCCGCCACCTCGGCCGCGGCGCGCTCGGCGGCGTCCAGGCACTGGCGCGCGGCGGGGAGGAACGCCTCACCGGCAGGCGTCAGCCGCACCCGGCGGCTGGTGCGGTCGAAGAGCCGCGCGCCGAGCTCCCGCTCCAGCCGGGCCACCTGGTGGCTCAGCGCGGACTGCACGACGAGGCAGCGCTGGGCGGCGCGGGTGAAGCTGCTCGTCTCGGCGACGGCGACGACGTAGCGCATCTGCTGGAGTTCCACCGATCCATCGTGCACCGAGATGGATCGCATGACAAACATGTGTTGGACTCATCGATGCTGGTCAGCTGAGACTTGAACGGTGATCGAGAAGAACTCCTCGAACGTCCTGCTGACCGCTGCGGCCCCGGCCGTGTGGGGCACGACCTACGTGGTGACGACCGAGCTCCTGCCGCCGGGGCACCCGCTGTTCGCCGGGTTGCTCCGCGCCCTGCCCGCCGGGCTGATCGCGCTGGGGGTGACCCGCTCGCTGCCGCGCGGCACGTGGTGGGGGAAGGCGGCGGTGCTCGGAGTGCTGAACATCGGCCTGTTCTTCCCGCTGCTGTTCGTCGCGGCCGAGCGGCTGCCCGGCGGGGTGGCCGCGACCTTGGGCGCGGCGCAGCCGCTGATCGTCGCGGTGCTGGCCGTGGTCGTGCTGCGGGAGCGGCCGTCCGCGCGGCGGTTCGGCTGGGGCGCGGTCGGTGTCGCGGGCGTCGGGCTCGTGGTGCTCGGCCCGGACGCCGGTTTCGACGTGGTCGGGCTCCTCGCGGGCCTGGGCGGCGCGGTCGCGATGGGGCTCGGGGTGACGTTGACCAAGCGCTGGGGGCGTCCGCCCGGGATCGGCCCGGTGGCCTTCGCCGGGTGGCAGCTGACCGCGGGCGGTGCGTTCCTGGTGCCGGTGACGCTCTGGTTCGAGGGCCCGCCACCAGCGGTCGATGCGCCCGCAGCGCTCGGATACCTGTGGTTGGGCGCGGTCGGCGGACTGCTCGCCTACGTCGTGTGGTTCCGCGGGATCAGCGTCCTGCCGGTGACCTCGGCCGCCGTGCTCGGCCTGATCTCGCCGCTGGTCGCCGCCCTGCTCGGCGCGGTGCTGCTCGGACAGCTGCTCGGCCCGCTCCAGCTGCTCGGCTTCGCCCTCGCCCTGACCGCGATCGTCGCGTCCCAGCTCCCCGCCCGAACCCCGGAAAGGATCGCTGCATGAGGATCACCGTCATCGGGGCCACCGGCATGGCCGGCTCGCGGGTCACCGCCGAAGCCGTCCAGCGCGGGCACCACGTCACCGCCGTGTCCCGCAGCGGTGATCCGCTGCCCGGTGCGACCGCGGTCCGCGCGGACGCCACCGACGGGGAGCGGATGCGCGAGCTGTTCGCCGGAACCGACGCGATCGTCGGTGCGACCCGCCCGCGGCCGGGGCAGGAGCAGTCCGTCGGCGCGACCACGGCGGCGCTGCTCGACGCGGCGGTCGACGTGGGACGGCGCGTGCTCGTCGTCGGCGGAGCTGGTCCACTCAGGACACCGGGCGACCCGAACCGGTTGGTCGTCGACGATCCCGAGTACGTGCCCGCTCAGTGGCGCACCATCGCGGCGACGAGCGTCGCTCAGCTTGAGACCTGCTTGGCGCACTCGGCGGACTGGGCCTACCTGAGCCCGCCCGCGGTGCTCGAACCCGGCACGCGCACCGGGCGCTACCGGCGCGGCGGCGCGACGCTGCTCACCGGAACCGGCGGAACTTCCCGCATTTCCGCCGAGGACCTCGCCGTGGCGGTCCTCGACGAGCTGGAGAACCCCAGTGGTGCCAAGCACTTCACGGTCGTCAGCTGAGCTCGGACCTCGACTCGTGAGCGCGGATGGTGGTTCTTGCGACCATCGGCGCGCACGAAGCCTGCAGGAGCTCGCCGAGCACTGGCGGACCGGGTACGACTGGCGGGTGCACGAGGCCGCGCTCAACGCGCACCCGCAGTTCACCACCACCGTCGACGGGCAGAACCTGCACTTCCTCCACGTGCGCTCGCCCGAACCGGGCGCCGCGCCGCTGCTCCTGCTGCACGGCTGGCCGGGCGGGGTGGTGGACTTCCTCGACGTCATCGGGCCGCTGACCGATCCGCGGGCGCACGGCGGCGATCCGGCCGACGCCTTCCACCTGGTGGTCCCGTCGCTGCCCGGGTTCGGGTTCTCCACACCGCTGGCCGGTCCGGGGATGAACGCCGCCCGGATGGCCGGGATCCTGCTGCAGCTGATGGAAAAGCTCGGCTACGACCGGTTCGGCGTGCAGGGCTGCGACACCGGCTCCTGGGTCGCTCCGCAGCTGGGGAAGCAGGCCCCGGAGCGCGTGCTCGGCGTGCACCTCAACGCGCTGATCACCTTCCCGGTCGGGGAGGAGGGCGAGTTCGACGGGCTCACCGAGGTCGAGCAGCGGCGCTGGGAGTCGATGCAGGACTTCAACGACGGCTACCTGCAGTGCAACTCCAAGCGGCCGCAGACGGTGGCCTACGGCCTGCACGACTCGCCGGTCGGCCAGCTCGCCTGGATCGTGGAGAAGTTCAAGGAGCTCACCGAGCCGGAGGCGGGGCTGCCCGAGGACAGCATCGACCGCGACCGCATCCTCACCGACGTCACGCTCTACTGGCTGACCGGCACGGCGGGCTCGGCCGCGCAGATCTACTACGAGGAGATCTCCGCGAACGACTGGAGCGAGCCGCAGCGCGGCACGGTGCCGACCGGGGTGCTGGTGTCCGCGCACGACGTGACCATCCGCCGCTGGGCCGAGCGCGACCACGACGTCGTGCGCTGGACGGAGCTGGGGGAGGGCGGGCACTTCCTCGCGATGGAAGCGCCGGGAGCCCTGGTCGAGGACGTCCGGGCGTTCTTCCGCGAGCTCCGCTGAGCGCGCGGGTGCGGGAACCGGCGACCGTTTCCCGCACCCGCGGTCCGCTCACCCGCCGTGCTGCTCGGCGATCTGCTCGCGCATCCGCCGCTCGGCCTCGCGCAGCTCGGGGGTGAAGTTCTCGCCGAAGTCGGCCTCCTCGGCGACCTTGCGGATCTCGACCTCGCCGCTCTGGAACGGGATCCGGCGGGCCCACCCGATCGCCTCGTCGCGGGAGGCGACCTCGAGGATCCAGTACCCGGCGACGAGCTCCTTGGTCTCGGTGAACGGCCCGTCCACGACGGTGGTCTCGCCCCGGCCGGTGAACTTCACCCGCGCCCCGAACCGGCTGTCCAGCAGCCCGTTGCCGTCGACCATCACCCCGGCCGCGGCCAGCTCCTCGTTGTAGGCCGTCATCTCCGCGAGCTCCTGCTCGGTCGGCATCACACCGGCCTCGGACTCGTCGTTGGCCTTGACGATCACCATGTACTTCATCGTCGCCTCCTCGGTGGGGCTGTTCCCTGCTCTCACCTGCGCATCGAACGGGCGGGGCCGGTTTCGACACCCGGCGACGACTTTTCCCGATGAACTTCCCCCGTGCCCGCCGGACGCCGGTTGACCAGCAGGAACACTCCTGCGGTCAGCAGCAGGAAGGCGGGGAACAGCAGCAGCGCGTCCGGCGTGGTCGGCTCGCCGGACCAGCCGGTGTCGCGGCTGGCGCCCTCCAGGGTGATGCGGGCGACGGTCAGGTAGGTCAGGTGGACGGCGACGGACGTCCACAGCGAGCCGGTGGTGAGGCGCGCGACCAGCAGCACGGTGCCGAAGATCGGGAACAGGATCGCGTAGGAGACCGGGTCCTGCCCGGGCGGGGCGAAGCCCGGCGCTGGCGGGTCGTTGCCGAGCAGGGTGCCCACCGCGAAGTTCACCAGGGACGACCCGGCGCCGACGGCGCAGAACAGCAGCACGGTGGTGAGGAACGCCGTCCAGCGGCGCAGCCCCCGGGCGAGCGAGGTGTAGACGTAGCCGCGGAAGGTCAGCTCCTCCGGGAACGCCTCCAGCGCCATCGCGATCAGCGCGTTGACCAGCAGGAACTGGACGAGCTTCGGGGCGTCGAGCGGCCCCCACGCGATCCAGCCCGCCCAGGTGCCCAGCCCGAACACCGCCGCCGCCGAACCACCGGTGACCGCCACGCCGAGCGCGAAGGTGCGCAGTCCGGTCGCCCAGCCGGTGAGGCCGAGCCCGGACATCGGTTCGCGGTCCAGCCCGCGGCGCAGCAGCGCGATCAGCGACACGGCGATCACCAGGCACAGCGCCGCGATCAGGACCTGCCGCGCGGTGTCGCTCATGCCGGTGCCGCGCTGCACCGCCTGCGCGATCGCCCCTGCTGAGCCGAGTGCCAGGGACATCGCGCAGGTGCCCAGCACACCCCGGGCCAGAGCCCCCGTTCGCGTGGACGACATCGCCTCTCCGTTTTTCGGTCAAGTGTACGGATAAGATTTCGGTCAACTGTACAGAAAAAATCCCGCCCGGGTGGGCTGGGGTAGAAAAGTCGGGGGAGGTGCGCGTGCCGAAGATCGTCGACCACGAGGAACGCCGCTGGGAGCTGGTGCGAGCGGTGTGGGGGGTCATCCGCGAGCGGGGCGTCGCGGGGGCGTCGGTGCGCGCCGTCGCCCGCCGGGCCGGGTGGTCGCCGAGCTCGGTGCAGTACTACTTCTCCAGCCAGTCCGAGCTGCTGCTGTTCGCGCTGCGCGCGATCTCCGAAGCCGCGGAGCACCGGCTGCGGGCCGCCGACCTGCCCGACGACCCCCGCGGCCGGGCGCTGGCCCAGCTGGAACGCCTGCTGCCGACGGACCAGGACGCCCACGTGGCCACCGAGATCTGGGTGGCGTTCCTGTCCCTGGTCCTGGTCGACGACGAGGCCCGGGAGCTCAACTCGGGGGACACCGGCCAGGTCGCCGCGCTGTGCCGCGAGATCCTGGACGAGCTCGCCGCCGCCGGGCTGGTCGCCGAGCACCGGGACCTGGAGCTCGAAGCGCGCCTGCTGCACTCGCTGTTCGACGGCATCGCCCTGCACTCGGTGACGGCGCCGGACCTGATGCCGCCCGAGCAGATCCGCCAGCTGCTCGAGTACCACCTGGACAACCTCCGCTGATCGGGTTGGGCGGCACTGCGCGGCGTGGCACGATTCCGCAGGTGACCAGCACCTCCGCCGAAGCGCAGCGGCTCCGCGACCTGGCGCTGCTGCGCCGGGTCCGGGACCGGATCGACCGCGAGTACGCCCGTCCGCTGGACGTCGAGGCGCTCGCCCGCGGCGTCGGCATGTCCGCCGGGCACCTCAGCCGCCAGTTCCGCCGCGCCTTCGGGGAGTCGCCGTACAGCTACCTCATGACGCGGCGCATCGAGCGCGCGATGGCGCTGCTGCGCCGCGGCGACCTCAGCGTCACCGAGGTCTGCTTCGAGGTCGGCTGCTCCTCGCTGGGCACCTTCAGCACCCGCTTCAGCGAGCTGGTCGGCATGTCGCCCAGCCGCTACCGGCGCGAGGCGGCGGACGCGACCGAGGGGATGCCGTCGTGCGTGGCCAAGCAGGTCACCAGACCGGTCAGGAATCGAGAAGCGCGGTCACCCGACCGGACCTAGCGTGGCTGGCATGGACATCACCATCGCCGAGTGCTTCCTCCCGCACGAGGACCACGAGGCCACCCTGATCTTCTACCGCGACGTCCTCGGCTTCGAGGTGCGCAACGACGTCGGGTACGGCGGCATGCACTGGATCACCGTCGGTCCGCCCGGACAGCCCGGCACGTCGATCGTGCTCTACCCACCGGCCGCGACCCCCGGGCTCACCGACGAGGAGCGGCGCACGATCTCCGAGATGATGGCCAAGGGCAGCTTCGCCATGATCAACCTGGCCACCCCCGACCTGGACGGCACCTTCGAGAAGCTGCAGGCCCGCGACGTCGAGATCGTGCAGGAGCCGACCGAGCAGCCCTACGGCCGCCGCGACTGCGCCGTCCGCGACCCCGCGGGCAACATGATCCGCATCAACGAGGTGCGCTGACCAGCGAGGTGCATGGCGGACCGGGAATGTCCGCCTTCCCGGGGATCATGGCCCCAGCAGCGGAGCCCGCGCGGAGGGGACGCGCGGGCTCCCGGCTGCGAACCCGGACAATCGGCGCGGAACCGCCGCGTGATGGATGGAGACGACCGAATGAGCACGGCCACGAGGGCGCCGCACGTCGCGGACAGCCACGACATGATCCGCGTGCACGGCGCGCGGGTGAACAACCTCCGCGACGTCAGCGTCGAGATCCCGAAGCGCCGGCTGACGGTGTTCACCGGGGTCTCCGGTTCGGGCAAGAGCTCGCTGGTGTTCGGCACCATCGCCGCGGAGTCCCAGCGGATGATCAACGAGACCTACAGCGCCTTCGTGCAGGGCTTCATGCCGACGCTGTCGCGGCCCGACGTCGACGTGCTCGACGGCCTGACCACCGCGATCATCGTCGACCAGGAGCGGATGGGCAGCGACCCGCGCTCCACGGTCGGCACCGCCACCGACGCCAACGCGATGCTGCGCATCCTGTTCAGCCGCCTCGGGCAGCCGCACATCGGCTCGGCGCAGGCGTTCTCGTTCAACGTCGCCTCCGCCAGCGGGGCCGGGGCGGTCAAGTTCGAGCGCGGCGGCAAGACGGTGAAGGAGCGGCGCGAGTTCAGCGTCCTCGGCGGGATGTGCCCGAACTGCGAAGGCCGGGGCAAGGTGAGCGACTTCGACCTCGCCGAGCTCTACGACGACAGCAAGTCGATCAACGAGGGCCCGTTCAAGGTCCCGGGCTACAGCGCGGACGGCTGGTACGGCCGGATCTTCGGCGGCTCCGGGTTCTTCGACCCGGACAAGCCGATCCGGGAGTTCACCGAGAGGGAACTGCACGACCTGCTGTACAAGGAGCCCACCAAGATCAAGGTCGACGGCATCAACCTGACCTACGAGGGCCTGATCCCGAAGCTGCAGAAGTCGATGCTGGCCAAGGACCGGGAGGCGATGCAGCCTCACATCCGGGCCTTCGTGGACCGGGCGATCACCTTCACCGACTGCCCCGAGTGCGGCGGCACCCGGCTCAACGAGACCGCGCGGTCGTCGAAGATCGCCGGGATCAACATCGCCGACGCCTGCGCGATGCAGATCAGCGACCTGGCCGAGTGGACCCGCGGGCTGGACGCCCCGTCGGTCGGGCCGCTGCTGGAGAACCTGCAGCAGACCCTCGACTCGTTCGTGGAGATCGGGCTCGGCTACCTCTCGCTGGACCGCCCGTCCGGCACGCTGTCCGGCGGCGAGGCCCAGCGCACCAAGATGATCCGCCACCTCGGCTCCTCGCTCACCGACGTCACCTACGTCTTCGACGAGCCCACCATCGGCCTGCACCCGCACGACATCCAGCGGATGAACGACCTGCTGCTGCGGCTCCGCGACAAGGGCAACACGGTGCTCGTCGTCGAGCACAAGCCGCAGACGATCGCGATCGCCGACCACATCGTCGACCTGGGGCCCGGCGCCGGCACGACCGGCGGCACCATCTGCTTCGAGGGCGACGTCGAGGGGCTGCGGACCAGCGACACCGTCACCGGCCGCCACCTCGAGGACCGGGCCAAGCTCAAGGCCGAGGTGCGCACCCCACCGGCCAGCTGGAGATCCGCGGGGCCAACGCCCACAACCTGCAGGACGTCGACGTCGACATCCCGCTCGGCGTGCTCTGCGTGATCACCGGGGTCGCCGGGTCCGGCAAGAGCTCGCTGGTGCACGGTTCGGTTCCCGCCGACGCCGGGGTGATCGAGATCGACCAGGGCGCGATCCGCGGCTCGCGGCGCAGCAACCCGGCGACCTACACCGGCCTGCTCGACCCGATCCGCAAGGCCTTCGCCAAGGCCAACGGCGTGAAACCGGCGCTGTTCAGCGCGAACTCGGAGGGCGCCTGCCCCGGCTGCAACGGCGCGGGGGTCATCTACACCGACCTGGCGATGATGGCCGGGGTCGCCACCACCTGCGAGGAGTGCGAGGGCAAGCGGTTCCAGGCGGCGGTGCTGGAGTACCGGTTCGGCGGCAAGGACATCAGCGAGGTGCTCGCGATGTCGGTGGCCCAGGCCGAGGAGTTCCTGGGCTCCGGGGAGGCCCGAATTCCCGCGGCGCACAAGATCCTGCAGCGCCTCGTCGACGTCGGGCTCGGCTACCTCCGCCTCGGCCAGCCGCTGACCACGCTGTCCGGCGGCGAGCGGCAGCGGCTCAAGCTGGCCACGCACATGTCCGAGAAGGGCGGGATCTACGTCCTCGACGAGCCGACCACCGGCCTGCACCTCGCCGACGTCGAGCAGCTGCTCGGCCTGCTGGACCGGCTGGTCGAGGCGGGCAAGTCGGTGATCGTGATCGAGCACCACCAGGCGGTCATGGCGCACGCGGACTGGATCATCGACCTCGGCCCCGGCGCGGGCCACGACGGCGGCCGCATCGTCTTCGAGGGCACCCCCGCCGACCTGGTCGCATCCCGCGCCACCCTCACCGGCGAGCACCTCGCCGACTACGTCGAGGGCTGACCGGGCGCGGCGCGCCGGGACCTGGCTGATCCCGGCGCGCCGCCGGGCTCAGCCCGCTTCGGCGGTCAGGGCCTTGTCGAGGATCTCCAGGCCACGGTCGATCTCCGCTGCGGTGGCCGTCAGGGGCGGGGCGATGCGGAAGGTTCCGCCCATGCCCGGGAGCTGGACGATGTTCATGTGCAGGCCGAGCTCGGCGCAGCGGCGGGTGACCGCCGCGCCGAGGCGGTCGGCACCGTCGGAGCCGCCGACCAGCTCCAGGCCCACCAGCAGGCCTCGGCCGCGGACGTCGCCGATCACCGGGTGCTTCACGGCGAGCTCGTCCAGGCCGGTGCGCAGGCGGTCGCCGAGTTCGCGGGCGCGCAGGTCGAGGCGGTCGCGGGTCAGCACGTCCAGGACGGTGTTGCCGACCGCGGCCGGGAGCGGGTCGTTGACGTGCGTGGTGAAGAACAGGTAGCCGCGCTCGTGCGCTGCCTGCTCGATCTCCGCGCTGGTCACCACGGCCGCGAGCGGCAGCCCGGCGCCGAGCGTCTTGGACAGGGTGAGGATGTCCGGGACCACGCCGTCGCGCTCGAAGGCGTACCAGTCGCCGGTGCGGCACAGCCCGGTCTGGGCCTCGTCCAGGATCAGCAGCATGCCCCGCTCGCGGCACTTGTCCCGCAGCGCGGCCAGGTAGCCCGGCGGGAGGTCGACGACGCCGCCGCTGCTCAGGATCGGCTCCACCAGGCACGCCGCCAGGCTGCCCGCGGACTGGGCGTCGATCAGGTCGAAGCCGAGGTCGAGCTGGCGGCGCCAGTCCAGGTTCCCGTCCGCGTCGACGAGGTCCGGCCGGAAGCGGTCCGGGACCGGCAGGGCGAAGTTGCCGGGCGCGGGCGGCCCGTACCCCGCGCGCCCGGCGCTGTAGGTGGCGTTCGCGGCGGCCTGCGTCATGCCGTGCCAGGACCGCGCGAACGAGACGACCTCGTACTTGCCGGTCACCAGCTTGGCCATCCGCAGCGCGGCCTCGTTCACCTCGGCCCCGGTGGTCAGGAACACCGCCTTGTCCAGCGGGTCGGGCAGCGTCGCGGTGAGCCGCTCGGCGAGGTCGAGGACCGGGCGGCTCAGCATCCCGCTGTAGAGGTGGTCCAGCCGCTCGGCCTGCGCGCGGATCGTCGCGACGATCTCCGGGTGCGAGTGCCCGAGGATCGCGCTCATCTGCCCCGAGGTGAAGTCGAGGAGCTCGCGCCCGTCCTCGGTGATCACCGTGCTGCCCGAAGCGCGGTCGATGACCTCGGGGCTGAACGAGCCGCGGCCCGAGTAGCGGATCAGGTGCCGTTCACGTGCGATGTCGTCCTGCATGAGCCGACGCTACGAAGCCGGGCCGGGGCCCGTCCACAACGAGTTCCCGCTGCTGGGCTTCACCCCAGGCCCCGAACCTCGCGGCTCCTTTCCTCAGGCCGCCACGGCCTCGCTGCCGACCGTTCGGCGCAGCGTTCGGAGGGCGTTGTGCAGGCGGCTCTTCACCGTCCCCGCCGGGACTCCCAGGGCCTTCGCCGCCGACACCGCCGTTCGGTCGGCGTAGTAGACCTCCAGGACCGTCGCGCGGTGGGCCGGGGACAGGGTCTCCAGCATCGCTCGGACGACGATCTTCGCCTCCACCTGCTCGTGGCTGCTCGGGGTCACCGCCGCGTGCTCCAGGCCCTGGTCCGGGAGGCCGACTTCGGTCGGGCGAGCTCGGCGGCTGCGGTGCTGGTCGACGGCGATGTTGTGCGCGACGCGGAGCAGCCAGCCCCGGACCGAGCCCTGGTTCTCGGTGAGCCTGTCGAGGTTGCGCCAAGCCCGCACCCACGTTTCCTGCACGACGTCCTCCGCGGCGAACCGATCGCCGTTGGTCAGACGTGTTGCGTATGAGTGCAGGGCCTCGCCGTGGGCGCGCACCACGTCTTCGAGCTGAACACCGGGCATTGCTGCTCCCGCCGTCTCGCTTGCTGCCTTCGACAGCAAGCGTCGCGGCCCGGGGCGTCGCGGTCGCTGGGTTTGTCCCCCGAGATCACGGGGTTATCCCGCGTTCCCGGGTAGGGATAACCCCCCGGCGGTTCACGGCAGTGCGGAGCAGGGGGTCGCGTCCGGGCTGGTCGCCGCGCCGGGAACCCACGTCACGTCGCGGAACGTCGCGTCGAACGGGCCCTGCGCGAACACCAGGAACGGGGTGTTGACCCGCTTCGGGTCGAGGCCCTTCGCGGTGAAGCAGCTCAGCGGGATGGTGACCTTGGTGGGTACGCCGACGGGCAGTGCGCGGAGCAGCTGGGTGGCGTCCAGCTGGCCGCCGCACGGGTAGCCGCAGTGCGCGGCGATCGAGGCTGGTCCGCCCAGCGGCTGGTTCACCACCACGTCGAACACCAGCGCCGCCTGGCTGTCCACGTAGGACGACAGGTCGCGGGTGTCGTTGCCGGTCTGCAGGTAGACCTGGGCTGGTGCGCTGTTCTTCCAGGTCACGTGCAACCCGTCACCGGTGCGCGCGGAGATCGCCTCGTGGTTCGCGGTGTGCGCGACGACCTCGGTGCCGTCCCACTTCTGCGACGAGGAGATGAAGGCGCGGTAGGGCGCGTTGACGTCGCCGCCGAAGACCAGCAGCGGGTCGGGCGCCTCGGCGGCCGGTGCAGGTCCGTCCGGTGTGGACGTGCCGCGCGCCGCGGTGTCGACGTCCGGCCCGCCGACGAGCAGCAACCCGGCGACCAGCGCGGTGACCGCGGTGGCCGCGACCGCGACGGTCGGCACCAGCCAACGCCGACGTCCCGGCTTCGAACGAGCCGGTTCGACGGCGCGCACCGGCGCGGGCGCGGTGAGCGCTTGGGCCGCGATCGCGGCCGCGCCGAGGGCGACGGTGAACTTCGGGTGGTGCGCCATCCGCACCGGCTTGTCGAACTGCGCGAGGACCAGCTGCGTGACCAGCGGAACCCGCGACGAGCCGCCCGCCAGCAGCACGGCGGACAGGTCGTCGCCGCGCAGCCCGGCCGAGGCGACCGTGCGCCGCAGCGCGTCGACGGCCACCTCCACCGACGGCCGGATCGCCGCGTCGAACTCCCGCCGCGCGACCGTCAGCTCGCGCGGCCCCGACGGCAGCGGGACGGTCAGCGTCACGTCCGGTTCGGTGGACAGCTCGATCTTGGCGCGCACGCACGTCGCGCGGATCCGCGCGAGCGCCTCGGCCGCGGCGGGATCGGCGGGGTCGAGCCGGGTGATCGCACCGTCGAGCCGTTCGTCGACGAGGGCCAGCAGCGCGTCGTCGAAGTCCATGCCGCCGAGGTGCTCCACGCCCTCCGGTGTGCCGAGGATCTCCATGCCGTCGGAGCGCATCCGCAGCACCGTGGTGTCCAGCGTGCCGCCGCCGAGGTCGAAGACCGCGACGACCTCGCCCTCACCGAGCGCGCGCTCCCGGCTGTAGTGCGTGGCCGCCGCCTCGGGCTCGGTGATCACCTGCACGTTCTCGACGCCGGCGAGCCGCGGCACCTCGGCGAACTGCTCCCGCCGGTAGGGGCCCCAGATCGCCGGGCAGGTCAGCACGACCGACGCGGGCGGGCCGCCCACGTCGGCGCTGACCTGGTCGAGGACGGCGCGCAGCTGCGCGGCCATCAACGCGTTCGGCGAGTAGGTGGCGCCGCCGAGCACCAGCGGCGTCGGGTCGCCGAGGCGGCGCTTGAACCCGCGGCCGAGCCGCGCCGGGTCGCCGTCGGACTCCGCCGCGGCGGTGCCGGTCAGCAGCGTGCCGTCCGGCGCGTGGTAGGCCAGAGACGGGACGACGATCTCCCGCGACAACGGCACCATCCGCGTTCCCGCCGCATCGCCGACGGCGGCGGATGTGAACGTTGTGCCGAGGTCGATCCCTATCGCGTACGACACGCCACCTCCTGTGAACCCCGTGCTGCTGCCCAACCAATCAACCACACGCAGGGCGAGACGATCGCCCCCCAATGTAGGGCGCGCGGCGCGACCGCAGGTTGATCGTGCGAGGCGACTTGATTGCAGTTCAGCGCACGGCGGTAGGGATATCCCCACCCACCGGGAGGGACCGCACCCTTGCCAGCGCGGCGCGCGACGAGAACGCTGGCAACGGTGCACCGCCTGGTTCGTTGGTTCCGCTGGTCGGCGGCTGCGCTGCCGACACCGCTCCGGCCGCCCGACCGCGACACCGTCCGGTTGCGCTACCAGCTGGAGCGGGTGCTGCACGACGGCGCGGTCGCCGAGATCTCCGCGCTGGCGCTGGAGCTCGGCATGATCTCCGCCACGACCCGCGACGCCGCGGTGGCCGCGCAGGTCGCCGCCGCGCAGGACCGGGTCACCGGGATCCTGGACGACCTGCGCTGCGTGGAGTCCTGGATCTACCCGCCGGTGCTGGCCAGCGCGGGTCTGGGCCCCGGGCTGCGGGCCGTCGCCGAGCGCCTCGACCTGCGGCTGCTGCTCGACCTGCCGCGCACCGAGCTCGGCGGCCCGGCGCGGTCGCGGACCGGGCTGCTCATCGCCGATCACCTCCACACCCTGCGGCCCGGTAGCGTGGTGCGGGTGCGGGTTCGAGGACGTCGGATCGTTCGGGTGAGCATCACCGATCAGCAGCCGGGCGGGGTCGCCCGCCGCGCGCACCGGGCGGTGCTGCGGTGCGAGTAGCGATCGCCGAGGACGGCGCACTGTTCCGGGAAGGCCTGGTGCTGCTGCTGCAAGCGGCCGGGCACGAGGTGACGGGTTGCTTCGAGGACGGCGAAGCGCTGGTCGCCGCGGTGGCCACCGACCCGGTGGACGTGGCGATCCTGGACATCCGGATGCCGCCGGGCCCCAACGGCGGGCTCGTCGCGGCCGAGCGCGTGCGCGCGCTGCGCCCGGAGGTCGGGTTGCTGCTGCTGTCGCACTACGCCGAGACGCACTACCTGATGCGGGTGCTGGAGATCGGTGCGGAGGGGATCGGCTACCGGCTCAAGGAGCGGGTGGCCGGGGTGCAGGTCCTCGGCGACACGCTGGACCGGATCGCCGCGGGAGAGATCGTCATCGAGCCGGTGCTGGCCAGGCGGCTGGTGCAGGGCGGCGCGGGCCAGGCCGACAGCGCGCTCGGCAAGCTCAGCGAGCGGGAGACCGACGTGCTGCGGTTGATGGCCGAGGGCCGCGCGAACAACGCGATCGCCCAGGAGCTCTACATCTCGGCCAAGGCGGTGGAGAAGAACATCGCGGCGATCTTCACCAAGCTCGGCCTGCCCGGCGACGCGACCGTGCACCACCGCCGGGTGCTCGCCGTGCTGGCGTACCTGCAGGCGCAGCGGATCGACGGGTCGATGCGTTGAGCGGTGGGCGGGTCCGGCGCTGGCTGTCCGCTGCGGGCCGCCCGCCGCACGAGATCGCCGCCGCCGAACCGCCCGAGCGGCTGGCCGCGGCCCTGGTCCGCAACCTCGCGGAGGGCACCGGCGGCAAGGCCGCCTACGCGATGCCGACGGAGCGCAGCCACGTCGTCGTCGAGTCCTGGCCGCCCGGCCTGTCCGGGGTCGCCGGCGCGGTCGGCGCGGAGCAGGTCGGCACCACGGGCGGCGCCCTGTTCGTCATCGCGCCGAACCGGTGGGACGACACCGCGCGCGCCCTGCTGCGGGACACGGCGGCCTGGCTCGGCGTCGCGGTCCAGCTGGCGCGCCTGCACGTCGACCACGCGGCGGCGGACCAGCGGGCCCGCCGGTTGAACTCGGAGCTGAGCACGGCCCGCGCGCGCCTCGCGCGGGTCCGCGACCTGGAGCGGCACCGGCTGGTCCGGGCGATCACCGCCACGACGCTTCGGGACCTCGACGAGGTGCGGTCGTCGCTGCGCGCGGTCACCGAGGAGGGCACCGGCCTCACCGTGGCCGAGGGCGCGCTGGAGGAGCTGATCGACGACTTCCGGTCGGTGGTGCGCGGGGTGTTCCCGGCGATGCTGCCCGACCGCGGTCCGCGCGCGGCGCTGGAGGAGCTGGCGGCGACCCTGCCGCGCCCGGTGACCTTCGCGGGCGATCTCGGCCGCCGCGCCGGTTGGCAGCTGGAGTCCGGCTTCTACCACGCGGTGGCGGCGGCCCTGAACCTGGTGGCGGGCGAGGAATCCGCGCACCCGGTCACGGTGACCTTCGGCCGCGACGTCGCGCTGCGCGCCAAGATCCACGCGCCCGGCGACGCGGACCTGAGCCGCGCGCTCGTCCAGGACGTCGAGCGGCTCGCGGTGCTCGGCGGCGACATGGAGTGCGCGGTGGTGGACGGCGCGGCGGTCGTCACCGTCCGGCTCGCGGAGCGGGTCGAGCTGGTCCCGCCCGCGGTCGACCCGGCGGAGCTGGAGCGCAGCGCCGTCTACCGCAAGGTGCGCGACCTGGTGCGCCAGGGCCAGGCCGCAGTGGGCGGCCCGGAGTGGGACGCGGTCGCGGAGCGGCTGACCATGCCACCCCGCCTCGCCGTGGTGGGGCCCGGCCGGGACACCTCGGACGGAGCGCCCGCCGCTGTCGTCGTCTTCGACGCCCCGGCGGACCAGGCGCTCGCGGCGGAGCTCCGCGCCGACGACGACCCGCGCGGCGGGGTGGACGCCGTGCTGTGCCGGGTCCCGCCCGAGCCGGGGTTCCGCGACGTGCTGCTGTCCGGCCGGAACCGGGTGGTCCTGGCGGAGTCCGGTTCGGTCGGCGCGCTGGCGGCGCGGCTCGCCGCGCACGGACCGGTGATCGCGGCCCGCCGCGCGGTGGTGGCGATGCGCGACCTGGTCCGCGGCCTGCCCGCCGGGCACCAGCTGCGCTGGGCGGTCGAGCAGGTCGGCGCCGACGCGCACGAGTTCGCCGAACTGGACCTGCTCGACGACCTCGACCGGGGCGGGGTGCTGCGCGGCGCGACCACCGCCGCGGCCCGCCTGCTCGGTGCCGACGGCATCGACCCGCGCAGCCGCCTCGGCCTGCCCGCCGACGCCGCCGACGAGGAAGTGGTGGACGCGGCCCGAGCCGCGGTCGCGCGCTGGCGCGCGCACGCCGAGCACCCGGCGAACAGCAGCCGCGACCGAGCGGCCTGCGAAGTGCTGGTGCGCACCGCGGAAGGCCTGCTGAACCCGGTCAGATCGGGACGACCCCGCTGACGGTGGTGCCCGCACCGGGCGCGGAGCGGACCTCGACGACGCCACCGACCGACGCGGCGCGCGCGGTGAGGTTCGGCAGGCCCGCGTGCGGCGCGGCCACCGAGAACCCCGGCCCGTCGTCGGACACGGCGAACGCCAAGCCCTCGTAGCTGTCCCACGCGGTGACGGTGACCCGCGCCCCGGCCGCGTGCTTGCGCGCGTTGTTCACGGCTTCGAGCAGGATGTAGTAGACGGCCGACTCGACCGGTGTCGGATAGCGCCGCCGCAGCCCGCCGAGGTCGAGCACGACAGCGCTGTGCCGGTCCAGCTCGCTGCGCAGCGCGGCGGCGAGCCCCTCGGTGGCCAGCACCTCGGGCAGGATCCCGGCAGCGGTGTCGACCAGCACCCGCTCGGCCTCGTCCAGCTGGGCCAGCAGCTTCACGACGTGCTCGCGCCCGCCACCGGCACCGAGCGCATGCCCGGCGAGCGCCAGCGACATCCGCAACGCCACCAGCTGGTGCTGCGCCCCGTCGTGCAGATCGCGCTCCAGCCCGCGCCGCTCGCTCTCCATCTCGGCGGCGGCCCGCCACCGGTCGTCGACCAGCGCCCGAGCCGCAGCATCACCGGCCCGCCGCAGCTGATCGGTCTCCCGGGCCAACCGGATCACCGCAACAGGAGCGCCGAGGACGGCCGTCAAACGGGCCAACGACCCGACGGACTCCGGAGCGACGGCGAGCACCCCGCACACGGCGCCGCCGTGCCGGATCTCCTGCTCGGCCCACGACTCGCCACCGCCCCACTGGAACCGCTGCCCACCGATGACCAAGGCGCATCCGGAGGCCCCGACGGCATCCCCGACGACCTCGGCGAGAGCCCGCGGATCCGGAGTGCGCTCGTTCCGAGCGAGGTAGGAGGTGACGGCCTCAGCAGCCCGCCGCTCACGGATGCGCACGTGCGTGACGTTACCGAAGCCCACAAGGCCGGGACGGTGCGGCGGATGGCGGGGTCTTCCGGGGCTGTACTTGGGTGGGTTCGCGGTGATACCGGGGTGGAGTGGGGAGGAGAGATGCCGTTGGGTGCGGGGGTGAGTGGGGTTCAAAGCGGTGGGTGGTTGCTTTGGGTGACGCAATTTCAATCGAAATTGCCGTCGTTCTCGACGGAGCCTGCGGTGGCGAGGCAAGGCAATTTCAATCGAAATCGCGGTCGTCACCACCGCGGGGTCGGTCGTTGAGATGGGGTCGGTTGTTGAGGTGGGGCTGGTCGTTGGGGAGGCCGGGAACGGCGCCCCTCGCAAGGAGCCGATGGGAAGTCACCACCGCTCCGCGGGGGTCCGCGGGGGCTCGGCCCCCGCGATGGGATGACGGAGAGCGCAACGGTCCGCGCTTTCCGCGGACATGGCCCTCCCACGCTCGGAGTGGGGCCGGAGGGACTCGAACCCTCACTGGCTAGGACCTAAACCTAGTGCCTCTGCCAATTGGGCTACGGCCCCCTGGGGTGGTGTCCAGCCTAGCGGGTGGTTCGATCTTCGGGGCAGGGCGTGTTCTGCTTGGTGCCGTGTGCGACACGCCAACCGCTGGTGCGTCGGTGGTTCGCCGGTGCTCTACGGTGGTCAGCAGCCAGGTGAAGGGTGAGGAGGACACGTGGCTCGTGATCCGGACGCCATCGAGCGCGATATCGAGCAGGCGCGTGAAGCGCTGGCCACCACTTTGGACCAGCTGAGCGCGAAGGCGAATCCGCAGCGGTTCGTCGACGCGGGCAAGGCCAGCGTGCAGGAGAAGCTCAACGATCCGCGGGTGCGCTACGCGCTGATCGGGGTTGGTGCCCTGGTCGCCGTCGTCGTGGTGCGCAAGCTGTTCCGGTGAGACCCGCGGGCCTCTTCGAGGCCTGCGGGGTCACCGCACCCCCACTGCGTCGCCCCGGCTGATCTCGCCGGGTTTCGCGACGCGCATGATGACGCCGAACTTGTTGTCGTGGTGGCCGATCAGGTGGGTCTGCAGGTCCCGCCAGCGTTCCCGGCCCTCGGCGTCCCAGCTCGGCACCGCGCAGCGGATGCACGGTCCGGCGTGGTCGCCGGTGACCGTCAGCTCCACCTCGCCCGCGGTGATCGTCGCCCCGGGTTCCCACTGCTCCTCGGCGAACGCGGGCAGGTCGGTGGTGATGTGCAGGTTCGTCCGGAACCGGCGCAGGTCGACCTCCGCGCCGAGCTCCTCGCCCAGCGCCGCGCGCGAGGCCTCGAAGGTGACCAGCACGGTCGGGCCGCGGTCCTGCTGGCCGTCGGCCGCGTGCAGGCTCAGCGGGATGCCCAGCGAATCGGTGAGCGCGTCGGGGAGCTTGGGGTCCTCCCAGGTCCAGGTCGTGCCGTCCGGGGCGCGCAGCTGCGGTGGCTCCGCCGGGTCGGCGGTGTCGCCGTAGGCGGCGCTCCAGCCGAGCAGGTCCGGGTTCTGCCGGACGGTCAGGACGTTGCCCGCGCGGGTCGGGCGCTCGTCGCGCAGCGCGTACGCGCGGTCGCCCGCCATGCCGCGGTGGTCGAACCGGGCGGTCCGGACCGGTTCGCCGCGCAGCGACTTCACCGGCCAGCGGGTGAGCTCCGACACCGTTCCGCGCGCCACGTGGTCCTCCGCTCTCGAGTCCGGGCCTTCACCCTAGCTCGCGACGGCGGGGTGATCAGCCGTGCAGCAGCGGCAGCAGCGCCTCGTTGACCAGCCGGTCCACGAAGCCGGTGTCGAGCGGTTCGTCGGTGAGCATCAGGCGGTAGATGAGGCAGGCCCCGGTGATCTCGACGACGGTGTCGATGGGGGCGTCCGCGCGGATCTCGCCGCGGCGCACGCCGCGCTCGATGAGCCGCCGCAGGACGTCGCGCTGCGGCAGCAGGAAGGACTCGCGGAACGCGGCGGCCAGCTCGGGCTCGTGCGGCAGCTCGCCGACCAGCGCCTGGGCGGCCTTGCCGACCGGGCCGGTGAGGAACGAGGCGAAGCTGCGCAGGAAGTCGCCGAGGTCGGCCTCGATGGACCCCCGGTCGGGCTCCGGGATGTTGCGCTGGACCAGCTGGGTGCAGGTGTCGATGACCAGGTCCAGCTTGGAGTCCCAGCGCCGGTAGATGGTGGCCTTGCCGGCCCGCGCGTGCGCGGCGACCGCGTCCATGGTCAGCGCCCGGTAGCCGACCTGGGACAGCACCTCCATCGCGGCCTGGCGCAGCGCGGCGTCGCGGGAGGCGTCCCGCGGCCGCCCCCGACCGGCCGGTCGGGTCTGCTCGGCGCTGGCCACGTTCTCCTCCTCGCGGGCACTGCTCGTCGGCGCGTTCACGACCGTCATCCTAAGCTCCGGGCCGGTTCGGGGTTCGCTTCGCGAGCAGCCGTCGTTCGTCCGGTGAGGACGGCCGAGCCGCTCATCGGTCCACTGTGCACGGGTTCCCGGTGGTGCGCGCGGTCACCGGCCGGGCTGCGCGGTCCCGCTCGCCGGTTCGGCGGACACCCCGTGCCGGGCCTGCAGGTAGGCGGTGGTGAAGGCGAACCCGTCGCCGTCGAGGAGGTGGATCACGATCCGGCCGACCGAGCTGGGCGCGAGCTGCTCGATGAGCTGGTCGGCCTGGTCGCGCGCGGCGATCAGGCCCGGCGCGCGGGCGCTGCGCTGGTCGGTGTCGGTGGTGACGGTGACCAGCCAGTCGTCACCCTCGGGCAGGTAGTTGGCGGTGATGTGTCCGCTTGCCATGGACGCCTCCTGCTCTGGCTTGACTCGGGCGCTGGTGTGACGCCCCGGTCCGGGAGCGATGACGGCGGTTCCGGACCGGTCCCGCGTGACCGTCGACTCTACGTGCCGTCCGGCGGCAGGTCCTCGGGACGGTCGACGTCGAACCCGGCGGAGATGTCGTCGCAGGGCACCAGCACCACCTCGCGGTCGCGCAGGTAGCCGCGCGCCCCGGCGTCCCCGGTCGCGGCGGCCCGCGCCCCGGCCCAGTGCTCGCGCCCCAGCAGCACCGGGTGGCTCCGCCTGCCGTCGTGCGCGGCGGCGGCCAGCGCGGCCGGACCGGCCAGCTCGGCGACCCGGCGCACGGCGTCGGCACCGATGCCGGGCATGTCGACCGGGAGCACCACGGCGGAATCGGCGTCCGTGCTGGTCAGCGCATCGATCGCGACTCGCAGCGAGGACCCCATCCCGGTGGCCCAGTCGGGGTTCACCACCACCGTCGCCCCGGTCAGCTCGGCCCGTTCGCGCACCTCGTCAGCAGCGGCGCCGAGCACCACGACGACCGGTGCGCACCCGCCGTCGGCGAGCGCCCGAGCGGCCCGGTCGACCAGCAACATCCCCCGGTGCTCGACCAGCGCCTTGGGCATCCCGAACCGCCGCCCGGCCCCGGCGGCCAGCACCACACCCGCAACTCCCACCCGGCTCACGCTACCCATCCGAGTGCGGGGCACCCGCGCCCGATCGGGTCGCGGATGCCCCGCATTCTTCACTCGATCGTGTGGTTCGTCAGCCGATGAGGGCCTCGATCCCCTCGATGCCGAAGTAGGCCGCGAAGACCAGGGCGAGCACGCCGACCAGCCAGCCGATCTCGCGGGCCTTGCCGCGGGCCACCTTGATCACCGCGTACGCGATCAGCCCGGCGCCGATGCCGTTGGTGATCATGTAGGTGAACGGGATGACGGCGATGGTCAGGAACGCCGGGACCACGTACTCCGGGTCGTCCCAGGGCACGTGCCGGACCTGGGCCATCATCAGCGCGCCGACGATCACCAGCGCCGGGGCGGCGGCCTGCGCGGGCACCACCGCGGCCAGCGGGGTGAACAGCAGCGTCGCGCAGAACAGCAGCCCGGTGACCACGCTCGCCAGCCCGGTGCGCGCGCCCTCGGCGACGCCGGTCGCCGACTCCAGGAACACGGTGTTCGGCGAGGACCCGGACAGCCCGCCCGCCGCGGCCGCGACGCCGTCCACCGCCAGGATCCGGCCCATGCCCTCGACCTTGCCGTTGCGCACCAGCCCGGCCTCGGAGGAGACGCTGGTGATGGTGCCCATCGCGTCGAAGAACCCGGACAGCACCAGGGTGAACAGGAACACCGTGGCCGCGATGCCGCCCGCCGCGGCGAACCCGCCGAACAGGTCCACCTGGCCGAACAGGCTGAAGTCCGGGCTGCCGATCACGTGGTCGGGCAGCTCCGGCACGATCGTGCCCCACTGCTCGGGGTCGATGCCGAAGGCGGCGTTGACCGCGATCGCGACGACCGTGCTCACCGCGATGCCGATCAGCATCGCGCCCGGCACCTTCCGCGCCAGCAGCACCAGCATCAGCAGCAGGCTCAGGCAGAAGATCGCGATCGGCACGCCGACCAGGTGCCCCTCGGTGCCCTGGCCCATCTGGACCGGCACGGTGGTGTTGGCCGCGTCCGGCTTTCGGGTCACGAACCCGGCGCTGACCAGGCCGATCAGCGCGATGTAGAGGCCGATGCCGACGGTCAGCGCGGTCTTGAGCGGCGCCGGGATGGCGTTGATGATCTTCTCCCGCACCCCGCTGACGGCCAGCACGACGATGACGACGCCCTCCAGCACCACCAGCCCGAACGCCTGCGCCCAGGTCATCGCGGGGGCGATGGTGAAGGCGACCACCGCGTTGACACCGAGCCCGGAGGCCAGGGCCAGCGGGGCGTTGCCGACCAGGCCCATCACGACGGTCATCACCCCGGCGGTCGCGGCGGTGGCGGTGGTCAGCTGCTCGGGGGTGAGCTGCGCGCCGGTGGCGTCCGCGGAGGAGCCGAGGATGAGCGGGTTGAGCATCACGATGTAGGCCATCGCGACGAACGTCGTCAGGCCGCCGCGCAGTTCGCGGGAGAGCGTGGAGCCGCGGCTGGTGATGCGGAAGAAGCGGTCTATCCCGGACGGCTCCGCGTCGGCTCTGTCCGGTCGCAGCTGCTGGGTCATGAGTCCTCCCATGCCGGTGGGCGCCCCCGGGGCGGTGCTGTCGCGCACCGCCCGGACTGTTTCCTCCGGCGGTTTCCGGGCAGGGGAGGGCCCGGCGGGAATCCGCCGAATTCGCGGTGGGGCGTTTGGTCGAGTGGTTTTCGCTGTCCCGGTGTGGTTTCCGGGATGGCGGGCGGGGCCCGGTTCCGCCGTGGCGGAAGCGGTGGGGCGGCCCACCCGCGGGGCTCCGGGGCGACCCGGTCGTCGCAGCCGGAACCGGATTTCCTTGGGGGCTCGCGGGAGTTCCCGGAGCTTCCCCGGGGGTGGTCGAGCCTGGGGCTTGACCTGGGGATTGGTGATGCTTGGGCTTGACTTGGGGATCGGTGGTGATACTGCGGTTGAGTTGGGGGTCAGGGGTGCGGTTGGGGTTGGGGTTACGTCGGGTTCAAAGCGGTAGGGGGTTGCGTTGGGTGTGCAGCAATTTCAATCGAAATTGGCCACGTTTCGACGGAGCCTGCGGTGGCGAGGTCTGCCAATTTCAATCGAAATTGCGTGAGGTTCCCCACTGCGCGGATGGTGGTGATCGTGGCCGTCCCCACTGTGCGGTTGGTGGTGATTGTGGTCGTCACCGGTGCGCGGTTGGTGGTGACTGCGGTTGTTCCTCACCGCGGGGTGGGGTCAGTAGTCCACGCGGTCGGTCTTGTTGCGCCAGGCGTTGAAGGCTTCGTTGCGGTTGGGCACCTTCACCCGGGTCACCGGGGTCGGTGATTCGGTTCGGGGGTCTTCGAAGACGTCGTAGAAGGCTCGGTCGTCGAAGCCCGCTTCGGCGGCGTCGTTGCGGTCGGCGGCGAACAGGACCCGGTCCACCCGCGCCCACAGGGCGGAGGCCAGGCACATCGGGCACGGTTCGCAGGAGGTCACCAGGACGCAGCCGTCCAGCTTGAAGGTGCCCAGCGCGCGGCAGGCGTTGCGGATGGCGGTGACCTCGGCGTGCGCCGTCGGGTCGAGGTCGACGGTCACCTTGTTGGTGCCGGTCGCGATGATCTCGCCGTCCCGGACGATCAGGGCGCCGAACGGTCCGCCGCCGATGGACACGTTGGTGGTGGCCAGCTCGATGGCCTGGGCCATCCAGTCCTGCTCGGCGCTGGTCGCGACGTCCACGGACATTTCGTTCTCCTAGATCTCTGCTTGCTTGCCTTTTGATCTTTTGTCTTGATTCGCCGCCAGGCGAATAGCCCACCTCCGGCGCTCGCACCGCCGCGGGTTCTCAGACGTCGCCTGGCGAGGACGGCCCAACTGCCGTGCATTGGCATACATAAAGTTGGGCCCCCGCAGTCCGGGCGGCGTCTGAGGTTCCGCTACTGGCACCGCTATGCAAAACGACCACCGGAGACAGTTCTGGAGGGGTGCTGCGGCGGCGGCCCGGCCCCGCCGCCGCAGCGGGTCTGGTCACACGATGTGCTCCGGCGCCACGGGTGTGTGCGGGAGTTCCTTGCCGGTGGCCGCGCGGATCGCGGCGACCACCGCCGGGGTGGTGGAGATGGTCGGCGGCTCGCCGACGCCGCGGACCCCGTAGGCCGCGTTCGGGTCGCCGCGCTCGATGACGTCGATCTCCATCGGCGGGGTGTCGAGGATGGTCGGGATCAGGTAGTCGGTGAAGGACGGGTTGCGGATGTGGCCGTCGACGACCTTGATCTCCTCCATCACCGCCAGCCCCATGCCCTGGGCGGAGCCGCCCTGGATCTGCCCGATCACCGCGTCCGGGTTGATCGCCTTGCCGACGTCCTGGGCGCAGGCCAGCTGCACCACCTTGACCAGCCCGAGGTCCAGGTCGACGTCGACGACCGCGCGGTGCGCGGAGAACGCGTGCTGGACGTGCACCCGGTCGCTGCGGCCCTGCTCGTCCATCGGGAACGTCTCGCGGTGGTGGTACTCGCGGGTCTGCTCGACGACGTTGTCGCCCAGCACCTCCACCAGGTCGGCCAGCACGCCGCGGGTCTCCGAGATGATCTTCCCGCCCTGCAGCGCGAGCTGCGCCGGGTCGACGTCGTAGCGCTCCGCGACCCGGGCGAACAGCTCGTCGCGCACCGCCTCGCAGGCGGCCTTGACCGCGCTGCCGGTCACCAGCGTCTGCCGCGAGGCGGAGCTGGACCCGGCCGGTCCGACGCTGGTGTCGTTCGGGTGGATGGTCACCCGTTCCACGCCGAGCTCGGTCCGCGCGATCTGCTGCTGCACGGTGACCAGGCCCTGGCCGACCTCGGCCGCCGCGGTGTGCACCATCGCGGCCGGTTCACCGCCGATGACCTGCAGCCGGACCCGCGCGGTGGAGAAGTCGTCGGCGCCCTCGGCGTAGCAGATGTTCTTGATCGTCACGCCGTAGCCGACCCCGCGCACCACACCTTCGCCGTGCGTGGTGTTCGACGCCCCGCCGGGCAGGTTCCGGATGTCCACCGGGCCGCTGTGCTCGGCGGGCATCGGCAGCGCCCGCACCCGCTCCATGAGCTCGGCGACCGGTGCCGGGTAGTCCAGCACCTGCCCGGTCGGGATCGAGTCGCCCTGCTCGATGGCGTTGCGGATGCGCAGGTCCACCGGGTCCATGTCCAGCGCCGCGGCGAGCTTGTCCATTTGGGACTCGTAGGCGAAAGTCGGCTGCACCGCGCCCAATCCGCGCATCGCGCCGCACGGCGGGTTGTTGGTGTAGACGCCCCAGCCCTCGATGTCGACGTTGGGCACCTTGTACGGCCCGGCGCCGAGCGTGGTGCCGTTGCCGACCACGACCGGTGTCTTCGAGGCGTAGGCGCCGCCGTCGAAGTACTGCCGCGCCTTGACGTAGACGAGCTCGCCGTCGCGGGTCGCGCCGTGCTCGTAGTACATCTTGGCCGGGTGCCGGTGCACGTGGCCGTAGAACGACTCCTCGCGGTTGTAGACCATCTTCACCGGCTTGCCCAGGTGCAGCGCGAGCATGCAGACGTGCACCTGGATGGACAGGTCCTCCCGGCCGCCGAACGCGCCGCCGACGCCGGACATGGTCATCCGCACCTTCTCCGGCGGCAGCCCGAGCGCCCGCGCGGTCTGCCGCAGGTCGGAGTGCAGGTCCTGGGTGGCCAGGTACAGGTCGACGCCGCCGTCCTCGGCGGGGATGGCCAGACCCGACTCCGGGCCCAGGAACGCCTGGTCCTGCATGCCGACGGTGTAGACGCCGGAGACGACCACGTCGGCCTTCGCGTGCGGATCGCCCTTGACGATCTTCTGGTGCCGCACCACGTTGCCGCCCTCGTGCAGCTTCGGCAGCGTCTCGTCGTGCGCGACCCGCTCGGCGTCGAGCACCGGCTCCAGCACCTCGTAGTCGACGACGATCTTCTGCAGCGCGCGCCGCGCGGTCTCCGGGTGGTCGGCGGCCACCAGCGCGACCGCTTCGCCCTTGTAGCGCACCACGTCGGCGGCCAGCACCGGCTGGTCGGCGTACTTCAGGCCGAAGCAGTTGTCGCCGGGCACGTCCTCGGCGGTGAGCACCGTCTGCACCCCGGCCATCGCCATCGCCGGACCGATGTCGATCGACCTGATCCGCGCGTGCGGGTGCGGGCTGCGCAGCGTGGCGCCCCACAGCATGTCCTCGGCCCACAGGTCCGAGGAGTAGGCGAACTCACCGCGCACCTTGATGGCGCCGTCGGGCCGCAGCGGCGATTCGCCGATCCCGCCGCCGATGGCGTCGTTCAGCTCCTGCGGACTGCGAGCAGGCGCAGTACCGCCTCCCCGCGATTCACAGCGGTGGTTGCGTTCGGCTGTGATCTCGCGTTGCGCGGTTTCTTGCGGCTGGGTTGCGTCGCGGTCCCCTGAGGTGCGGTTGCGCAGGGCTCGGGTTGGTACAGAGCGGGGGCTGCTCATGCGGACACCTCCGGTGTTGCTCGGCCCTGATCCGTACGTCGTGCGGCAGGGGATCGCGGTTTCGGTCGTGCGGCGGGCGACCGCGGTTTCAACGGGAACTGCGGGCTCGCGGTGTGCCGGGCGGCCGACACACCGGTGGATGTGGACAGGTCGTCCGACCTGGGGAGAACTTCCGCGATTTCAATGGAAATCGGATCTCCGATTTCAATGGAAGTTGCGGGACCGACGTTCCCGCCCCCGCCCCGGACAACCGGTTTCCTGCTGCTCATGACACCTCCCGCAGCCGGGCGCTGGCCCGGTCCAGCTCGGCGGTGAGGTCGGGCACCGACATCAAGCGGCCGTCGTCGACGATCACCGCGCCGCCGCGCAGCAGCCGCTCCAACTTCGGCAGCTGGCCGAGCACCAGCGCGGCCACCGGATCGGTGATCCCCGCGTGGTCCAGGTCGTTCAGCTGCCAGACCGCGATGTCGGCGAGCTTGCCGGGCTCCAGCGAGCCCAGCTCGTGGTCCCGGCCGAGGCAGCGCGCGCCGCCCCGGGTGGCCAGCCGCAGCGCGTCGCGCACCGACAGCGCCTGCGGCCCGTAGCGGGCGCGCGCCGTCAGCAGCGCCTGCCGCATCTCCTCGCCGAGCCCGCCCGCCTCGTTGGACGCGACACCGTCGACCCCCAGCCCGACGGGGGCACCGGCGTCCAGCAGCGGCCGGACCGGGGCGATCCCGGCGCCGAGCCGACCGTTGGAGCTCGGGCAGTGCGCCGCGCCGGTCCCGGTCTCGCCGAGCCGCGCGATGCCCTTCTCGGACAGGTGGATGGTGTGCGCCAGCCACACGTCCGGGCCGAGCCAGCCCAGCTCGTCGGCGTACTCGACCGGCGTCCGCCCGAATTCGGCCCGGCACTGCTCCTCCTCGTCGACGGTCTCGGCGAGGTGGGTGTGCAACCGGACGCCGTTGCGGCGGGCCAGCTCCGCGGCCTCCCGCATCAGCTCGGTGCTGACCGAGAACGGCGAGCACGGCCCGACCGCGACCTGCACGCGGGCGCCCGGCGACGGGTCGTGGAACCGGTCGATGGCGTCCTGGGTGCCCGCCAGCGCCGCGTCGAGGTCCTCGACCACCGAGTCCGGCGGCAGCCCGCCGTGCGAGCGGCCGCGGTCCATCGATCCGCGCACCGCGTGCAGTCGCACCCCGACCCGCTGCGCGGCGGACACCACCGCGCCGAACACGTCCCCACCGCCGCGCGGGAAGACGTAGTGGTGGTCGGCGGCGGTGGTGCAGCCGGACAGCGCCATGCGGGCCAGGCCCGCCGACGCCGCGGCGTGGGTGATCTCCTCGTCGATCCCGGCCCACACCGGGTACAGCTCGGTCAGCCAGCCGAACAGCGTCGCGTCGGCGGCGTAACCGCGGGTCGCCCACTGGTAGAGGTGGTGGTGGGTGTTGATCAGCCCGGGGGTGACCAGGCAGCCGGACGCATCGATGCGCCGCACCGCGCCGTCCTGCGGCGGTGCGGAGCCGGGGCCGACCGAGACGATCCGGTCGGCCTTCACGACGACGTGCCCCTCGACGAACTCGGTACCCGAGTCGTCGACGGTGACCACGGCGCCGCCCTCGATGACGACGGTCCCGCCTCTCCGCGATTCGCAGTGGTGGTCGCGTTCGGGAGCAATCTCGCGTTGCGCGGTTTCTTGCGGCTGGGTCGCGTCACGGTCCCCTGAGGTGCGGTCGCGCAGAACTCGGCTTGGCACAGGCTTGCTCATGACGGTCCCGCCTCTCCGCGATTCACCGCGGTGGTCGCGTCCGGGACGAAACTCGCGTTGCGCGGTTTCTCGTGGCCGGGTTGCGTCACGGTCCCCTGAGGTGCGGATCCGCAGAACTCGGGCTGCCACGGCGCTGCTCGGCTGCTCATGAGCCCGTCTCTGCCTTCCGCTTCGCGGCGAGCCGGACCGCGTCCATGATCTTCTCGTAACCCGTGCAGCGGCACAGGTTCCCGGCCAGCGACTCGCGGATCTCCGCGTCGGACGGTTCGGACTTGCGCTCCAGCAGGTCGTGGGTCTGCACCAGCAGGCCCGGCGTGCAGAACCCGCACTGGACGGCCCCGGCCTCGACGAACGCCTCCTGGACCGGGTCCAGCTTCTCGCCGTCGGCCAGGCCCTCCACGGTGCGCACCTCGCGGCCCTCGGCCTGCCCCGCGGCGACCAGGCACGCGCAGGCCGGAACGCCGTCGAGGTAGACCGTGCAGGAGCCGCACTCGCCCTGCTCGCAGGCGTTCTTCGAACCGGGCAGGCCGAGCCGCTCGCGCAGCACGTACAGCAGGCTCTCGCCCTCCCACACGTCGTCGGCCTCGTGCGGTTGTCCGTTGACGGTGAACTTCAGGCGCATTCCTGCCTCCCGGAACAGTGCTCTTGCCAGACCCAGGACAGGGTTCGGCGGGCCATCACGGCCAGCGCGTGGCGGCGGTAGTCGGCGGTGCCGCGCACGTCGTCGATGGGGGAGGAGGCCTGCGCGACCAGCTCGCCGAAGCGGCGCGCCACCGAGTCCTCCAGCGGTCGCCGCCCGGCCCAGTCGAGCTCGGCGGACAGGAAGTCCTCCGCCTCCAGCGCCCGCCGCGGGGTCGGGGCGGCCGAGCCGAGGCCGGTGCCCACCCGCTGCTGCTCGGGGTGCAGGGCGATGGCGAACGTGCACACCGCGATGACCATCGCGTTGCGGGTGCCGACCTTGGAGAACTGCTGCGGGCCGGTGGCCGGGGCGATGTGCACCGCGGCGATCAGCTCGTCGGCGGCCAGCGCGTTGCGCTTGACCCCGGTGAAGAACTCCGCCGCCGGGATCAGCCGGGTGCCGCGCACCGACTCGACCTCGATCTGCGCGTCGGAGGCCAGCAGCGGCGGGTGGCCGTCCCCGGCGGGCGAGGCCGAGCCGAGGTTGCCGCCGAGCGTGCCGCGGTTGCGGATCTGCGGGGAGCCGACCGTGCGGCTGGCGATCGCCAGCCCGGGCACCCGGTCGCCGAGCTCGTCGATCAGGCGGGTGTAGGGCAGCCCGGCGCCGATGCGCAGCGCGCCGTCGGCCTCCGACCAGGTGGTCAGCTCGGGGATGCGGGTCAGGTCCAGCAGCAGGTCCGGGCGCCGGTGGTCGAAGTTGATCTCGACCATCACGTCGGTGCCGCCGGCGATGGGCGTCGCGTCGGGATGCGCGGCCTTGGCCTCGAGCGCTTCCCGCCACGTCGCGGGGCGGAGGAAATCCACGGTGTACTCCTCGTCACGGCCGGTGAAAAGGTGTGAGTCAGTACACAGCTGGGATGCTCCCGCTGACTAGCGGCGGAAACCCCGAAAAAGCCTTCCGGGTGCCGAACCGGAGTTGTATGTTTCTCCAAATGCCCGTTACCGGAGGCCGACGTTCGGCGCAGCCGGTGCGTGCCGGAGGGAGGAGCGGGTGCTGCTGGGCGATCTCCTCGCCGACCCGGAGCTCGGGCTGGTGCCGCTGCACGGCGCCGACCGCGCGGACCGGCCGGTCCGCGGCGTCTACATCACCGACCTGATCGACCCGCGCCGCTACCTCAGCGGCGGTGAGCTGGTGCTCAGCGGCCTGATGTGGCACAACGGCCCGGCCGATTCGGAGCGGTTCGTCAGCGCGCTGGTCGACGCCGGGGTGGCCGCGCTGGCTGCCGGGACGGCGCGGCTCGGGCACGCCCCGCCGGACCTGGTGGAGGCCTGCCGCCGGCACGACCTGCCGGTCTTCGAGGTGCCGCTGACGGTCAGCTTCAACACGCTCGCCGACCGCGTCCAGCGCCGCTCCGGCCCGCGCCGGGAGCTGGTGGCGGCGGTGGCCGCGGGCGCGGACCTGGACCAGGCGCTGCGGATGGCGGCCGACGAGCTGGGCGCGGACTGCTGGGTGCTGTCCGCGGCGGGCTGGGTCGTCGGCGGAACGGCGGAGCTGCCGGAAGCCGCCCGCTGCGCCGCGCTGCGCGAGTTCGCCAGCGGCCGCCTGCCCAGCACCGTCCGCTCCGACGACGCCGCGCACGTGCTGTGGCCGGTGGAGTCCGACGCGGAGCCGCGAGCGGCCCGCTGGTTCGTCCTCGCCGCAGGTGCGTTCGACGAGTGGGCCGCCGAGCAGGTGGCCATCGCCACCGACCTCGGCACCGTGGTGGCGCTGCTGCGCGCGCGGGTGGACGAGGCCCGGCGCATCGCGGGGCGCTCGGTGGAAGCGGCGTTGCGCCGCCTGCTGGACGGGACGTCCACCCCGGCCGAGGTCGCCGCCCGGCTGGAGACCGCCGGGCTGCCCACCGGCGAGCCGCTGCGCGCGGTGGCGCTCGACGTCGGGGACCAGGCGGAATCCACGACGCTGCTGCGCGAGATCGCGGCCGCCACCGGCATGGCCTCGGTGACCGCGCCGCTGGGCGACGGCGCGACGGCGCTGTTCGTCGACGACGAAGCGCACCTGGCGCAGCTGGACGCCGAGCTCGGCCGGATCGCCGCCGACGTCGAACCCTGCCTGGCGGGCCGCGGCCTCGCGGTCGGCATCAGCGACATCACGCGGGCCACCGCACTGCGCGGCGCGCTGGAGGAGGCGGGCTACGCGCGCCGCCTCGCGCAGCGCAGGCGCGGTCGGGCGGAGGTGGTCGCCGCGGCGGAGCTGGCGTCGCACGAGGTGCTGCTCGCCTCGACCCCGGACGAGCTGCGCCGCTCCTACCGCGAGCGCCTCCTGGCCGACCTGATCGCCTACGACGCGGCGCACCACTCCGAGCTGGTGCGCACGCTGCGGACGTTCCTGGACTGCTCGGGTTCGTGGTCGCGCTGCGCGAAGCAGCTCCACGTCCACGTCAACACGCTGCGTTACCGGATCCAGCGGGTGGAGGAGATCACCGGGCGCGACCTCGCGGACTTCCCGTCCCGAGTGGACTTCTACCTCGCCCTCGAGCTCGACCACACCACCCCGCCGGACTGACCGGGCGTCAGAGCTCCGTCAGCGCGGCGCACCCCGAACTGCCCCGATTCCCCGGAAGTCGTTGGGGTGCCGTCAATTCCCGGCGGAAATCGAGTTCCGCGGAGGAGAATCGCGCCACCGGGGTTCGGGCAACTCCGCGCGAAATCCACGTGAATGCGGCGATTCCGCGCGAATGCGAACTGCTCGGGGTGACCTCCGCCGCAGGCGCTCCGCGCAGCGGAAACGGTTCACGGGACGTCGGTGCCCGGACACGCAACGCGACGTCCGGACCGCGAATTCGTGGGTGTGCTCACACCGCATTCGACTTTCCGGGGGAACAGGTGGGCGCGGTTCGAAATCTCTCCGTGAGGGGGGTACCGTGTTCGGTCGCAGTTGAGCACTTCGGGCACCCGCTCCGGCGGGGATCGGCCCGGCGGAAACCCCCCACCCCACCACCCGAGACGGAGGTACCGGGATTGACCGATCTGTCCGCCACCACCGGTGTGACGGACCGCCCCAGCGGCACCGCGCAGCAGACCGGCGCAGCTCCGGATGCGATCCAGGCTTTCCTGGACCGGCAACGGCCCGAAACCCCTTGCCTGGTCGTGGATCTGGCGCAGGTGCGCAACCGCTACCGGCAGTTGCGGACGGCCCTGCCCGATGCTCGCATCTGCTACGCGGTCAAGGCCAATCCCACGCCCGAAGTGGTCGGTGAGCTGGTCGCGCTCGGCTCCTCGTTCGACGTCGCCAGCCCCGGCGAGATCGACCTCTGCCTGGCCAAGGGGGCTGCCCCGGAGGCGATCTCCTACGGCAACACGATCAAGAAGCGCCGCGACATCGCCCGAGCTCACCAGCAGGGCGTCCGGCTGTTCGCCACGGACAGCGCCGCCGACCTGGCCAACATCGCCGAGGTCGCGCCGGGCGCGCAGGTGTTCTGCCGGGTGCTGGTGGACAACAAGGGGTCCCGGACCCCGTTCGGCCGCAAGTTCGGCTGCCTGCCGGAGACCGCCGTCGAGCTGCTGGTGCGCGCCCGGGAGCTCGGCCTGGACCCGTACGGCGTGTCGTTCCACATTGGATCGCAGCAGCTGGAGCCCGCGGCCTGGGAGCACGGGATCAGCGCCGCCCGCGAGGTTTTCGCCGCCTGCGCCGAGCGCGGGCTGCAGCTGCGGATGGTGAACCTGGGCGGCGGACTTCCCGCCGCCTACACCGAGTCCGCGCCGCCGCTGGCCGATTACGTGCGCAGCATCGAGGAATCGCTGGACCGGCACTTCGGCGCTGAGCGCCCGGAGCTGCTCGTCGAACCGGGTCGGTTCGTCGTCGGCGACGCGGGCGTGCTGCGCAGCGAGGTGGTGCTGGTCACCGATTCCTGCGACGGCGAGTCCCGCTGGGTCTACCTGGACATCGGCCGCTACAACGGGCTGGCCGAGACCGAGGGCGAGGCCATCACCTACCGGCTGCGCACGTCCCGCGACGGCGACGAGGTGGGCCCGGTCGTGCTGGCCGGTCCGACCTGCGACGGCGACGACGTGCTCTACCAGCGGACCCGCTACGAGCTGCCGCGCACGCTGCGCGGCGGTGACTGGGTGGACCTGCTCAGCGCGGGCGCCTACACCGCGAGCTACTCCTCCGTGGGCTTCAACGGGTTCACCCCGCTGCCCACGTACTGCGTCGACGGCGATCAGCAGCCGTGATCGCCCGGTCCCGGGCGAGGGTGCCCGGAACGCCGCGAACACCAGGAATTGGAGCGAAATGATGGGAGGTCGATAGATGTCCGTTGACACCGGGACACCGCCGGTCGGGTTGTTCACCGGCCAGCACGTCCTAGCCGAGCTGGAGGGCGTGGATCCGGAACTGCTGGACGACGAGCAGTTCCTGCGCGAGACCCTGCACGACGCGTTGAGCCGGTCGCACGCCACGGTGTGCCAGATGATCGCCAAGCGGTTCGAGCCGCAGGGGGTCACCGTGTTGGCGCTGCTGTCGGAGTCCCACGCCTCGCTGCACACGTACCCGGAGGACGGTTCGATCTTCATCGACGTGTTCACCTGCGGGCACACCGCGAAGCCGGAGCTGGCGGTCCGCCTGCTGGCCGAGGCCCTGCGCCCCGAGACGCAGAACGTGCAGACCATCCAACGCGGCCGGGACTACGAGAACCCGAGCTGAACCACCAGAACCCGCGAGTGGTCGGCGGCTTCGCCGAAGCAACTGCGGCGACGGTACGTGTCAACGCTCCGCCGTCGGGCAAGCGGCGTCAGCCGCTTCCGGCGGTAAGCAGGGGCCGCGAAGGGCGTCCGGCACTGATCGTTAGGTGCCGCAGGCGCATAGCCCACGTTGTCAGCTTGCACCGCCGCGGGTTCTCAGCGTTCGCCTGGCGAGGACGGCCCTGACGCTGTGTATTGGCATACCTGAGTCAGGGCACCCGGAGTCCAGGCGGGCGCTGAGGTTCCGCTACCGGCACCGCCACGCAAGACGAGCCTGGAACATTCGATACGAGGAGGAAGCACCGTTGATCGAGCTCGACGGGCACCGGTGGATCAAGGAGCCGATGGGCGCCGACCTGCAGCGCCTGTGGCGGGTCGACGAGGTGCTGTGGGAGGGCGACACCCCCTACCAGCACGTGGTGATCGGCCGCACCGGCCAGGGCGTCTCGCTGTTCTGCGACGACGACCGGCAGAGCACCGAGTTCTCCCAGCTGGTCTACCACGAAGCGATGATGGTGCCCGCGTTCCTGCTGGCCGCTCAGGTCGAGCGCGTGCTGATCATCGGTTCCAGCGAGGGCGTGGCCAGCCAGATGGCGGTGGCCGCCGGGGCGACCCGCGTGGACCACGTGGACATCGACGAGCTGTGCGTGCGCAAGTGCGCCGAGCACCTGCCCTACGGCTACAGCCCGGAGGAGCTGGCGCGCGCCGAGCAGGGCGACGGGCCGATCAAGCTGCACTACGCGGACGGCTGGGGCTTCCTCGACCAGGCGCCGCCGGAGGGCTACGACATCGTGGTCGTCGACCTGCCGGACGAGCGGGCCGACGACGCCGACGGGCAGCACAACCGGCTCTACGGCCTGGAGTTCGTCCAGCGCTGCCAGTCGGTGCTGTCCGCGGGCGGGGTCGTCGCGTTCCAGGCGGGCTGCCCGACGGTGTGGCGCAACGAGACGCTGATCCGCGCCTACAACCGGTTCCGCTCGGTGTTCGACACGGTGGCCTACTTCGGCTCCGACGAGCACGAGTGGGCGTTCATCTTCGGCCGGGTGGAGCAGATCGACGACCCGACGAACGTGATGCTCGAAGCGTTCCCGAAGTCGTCGTACCGCCCGGAGACGATCGACGAGGCGACCATCATCGGCGCCACGGTGCCCCCTTACTCGGTCCGCAACCAGGGCTGAGCGAGCACCCCGGAGGGCGCCTCGACCAGAGCCGGTCGAGGCGCCCTTCAGCATCCCGGAGATCCCGGGGTTCAGCGTGCGAGCCGGTTTGGCCTGGTCAGGTGCCGTGAGTACTTTGCGGGGCCAGAGAACCGCAAAGTACTCACGAGCTCAGGAGCCTTCCGATTCGCGGCGGGTCAGCACCAGGGGCTCGTCGTCGGTGATCGCCACGGTGTGCTCGGAGTGGGCCGTGCGCGAGCCGTCGGCCGAGCGGATCGTCCAGCCGTCGGGGTCGAAGACGATCTGGTCGGTGGTGCGGGCGAACCAGGGTTCGAGCGCCAGCGTCATGCCCGGGTGCAGCTTGATGCCGCGCCCCGCCTTGCCCCGGTTAGGCACGTGCGGTTCCTCGTGCATGGTGCGGCCGATGCCGTGACCGCCGAACTCGGTGTTGACCGGGTAGCCGTGCTCGCGGGCCACCGCCCAGATCGCCGCCGAGATGTCGCCCAGCTTGTTGCCCGCGCGGGCCGCCCCGATCGCCGCTTCCAGCGCTTCCTCGGTCGCGCGGATGATCCGCAGGTCCTCCTCGGCGGCGGTGCCGACGACGACCGTGCACGCGGAGTCGGCCGCCCAGCCGTCGATGCTGACCGCGATGTCGGCGGTGAGCACGTCACCGTCCCGGAGCACGTAGTCGTGCGGCAGGCCGTGCAGGACGGCGTCGTTGACCGAGAGGCAGATGACGTTGCGGAACGGCCCCTTGCCGAAGGACGGGGAGTAGTCCCAGTAGCAGGACTCCGCGCCGCGCTGCTTGATCATGCCCCGCACGTGGTGCTCGATGTCCAGCAGGTTGACGCCCACGTCGGCGATCCGCCCGACCTCGGTGAGCACCTCGGCCACGAAGCGGCCGGTGGTGTGCATGCGCTGGACTTCGGTGGGCGTCTTCAGCTCGATCACGGATACCTCGCGTGCATCAGTTCCGGTATAATAATACCGACGTTAGCACCGGGCGGTATAGGAATACCACCCGACCGTGCAGAGGTGCCCCGACCTGCTCAACGCGGTCAGCTCACAGCGAGTCGAGGTACGGGTGCTGGGCCGGGTTCCCGTCCCGCGGCGCGAACCACTGGTCGAACGCCAGCCCCCGGGAGTGCAGCTCCGCCTCCAGCTTGGCGGCCTGCGCCGCGGTCTCCGGCTCGACCTCCCCGGCCAGCGGCAGGTCGATCTCGTACAGCTCGCCGGTGTCGAGGTCGCCGAACGCCCGCGCGGCGAAGCCCTCGAACACCGCCTCGCTGTCGTCCCAGCTCATCAGCTCGGCGGCCTCCAGCGCCACCCTCGCCTCGTTGACGAACAACCGCAGCGCCAGCGCCTCCGCCACCGAGCGCGGCGGCGTCCACGACGCCCCGGTCAGCCGCTCCGCGACCGGCGTCGAGGCCAGCACGAACGCGCGGGCGAAGAACGCGTCGTAGCGGTGGTCGTAGCAGGGCGGGAGCTCCTCCAGGACCAGCAGCCCGACCGCGTCGGCGACCGTCGCGTTGTTCACCGCCAGCGCCAGCTCGTCGTAGAACACCTCGTCGGTGACCACCCGCACCGCGTGGACCAGCGCCCCGGCCGCCAGCGTCGCGGGCTCGCCGGGCCCGCCGAACGCCTCCGGCCCGAAGGCCCGCAGCCGCGGCGCCAGCCCGAGGAACCGGGCCCGCCACTGCTCGGCGTCCATCGCGGGCTCCGCCGAGGTCTCCAGCGCCTCCTCGACGGCGGCCTCCAGCTCGTCGACGACGTCCGACGCCTCGTCGCTGGCCGCCAGCCGGTTGAACTCGTCCTCGGTGATGCGCACCTCCGAGTGCGCCACCGACCAGCCCGCCAGCACGTCGCTCTCGCCGATCAGCTCGTCGAGCACCGACGCGGCGGCGTCCTCCGCGGCCAGCAGCGACGGGGCGTCGAGCGCGAGCACCACGCTGGCCCCGGCCGGGTGCACGGTGATGCGGTAGTCCAGGACGTCGATGTCGGCGTCCCCGGGACCCGAGACCCCCTCGACCAGCGCGAGGTGGCGGTCCAGCACGGCCGCGATCCCCTCCTGCTGCAGCGGGTCGAGCTCCACCACGCCGTTCGGCGGTGTGAGCTCCGCTGTCACCGCATAGTCCACCGCGTCTCGCCCTCTCCTCGCCGGTTGGTCGGCATGGTACGTCGTCGGGCGGTCCCGGACCCGTCAGCCGCTCCGGGGGCCCTCATCAGCCATGATGAACCACGTGACGACGACTGTGGCCGTTTTCGGCAGCTGCAACATGGACCTGGTGGCGTACGTGGGCACCGCGCCGAAGCGCGGCGAGACGGTGCTCGGCCGGGAGTTCCACACCGTGCCCGGCGGCAAGGGCGCCAACCAGGCGCTGGCCGCGGCCAAGGCGGGTGCCGAGGTGCGCATGATCGGCGCGGTCGGGGAGGACGAGTTCGGCGCCGAGATCCGCCGCGTCCTGCAGGAGTCCGATGTGGACGTCGCGGGGCTGCGGACGGTGCCGGGGCGCAGCGGCACCGCGCACATCGTGGTGGACGACCGGGGCGGCAACTCGATCGTCGTGGTCCCGGCCGCCAACGGCACCGTCGACGACCTCGCCGAGGGCGACGAGGAGCTCATCGCCGGATCGCAGAGCCTGTTGCTGCAGTTGGAGATCCCGTTCCCCGGCGTGGCCGCGGCCGCTGCCGCGGGACGGCGCAACGGGGTGCGCGTGGTGCTCACCCCGGCGCCCGCCGCGGAGCTGTCCGAGGACATCTTGTCGAACGTGGACCTGCTGGTGCCCAACGAGCACGAGGCGGCGATCCTGGCCGGTGACGACGATCCGGACCGGGCGCTGGCGAAGCTGCTGGAGCTGGTCCCGGAGGTGGTGATCACGCTCGGTGCGCGCGGCTCGCTGTACGGCAACCGGGACGGCGCGCGCGTGGAGGTGCCGAGCTTCCCGGTGGAGGCGGTGGACACCACGGCCGCCGGGGACACCTACGTCGGCGTGCTCAGCGCGGCCCTCGGCGAGGGCGCCGACATGCCCGAGGCGATGCGCACGGCGTCCGCCGGTTCGGCGGTGTCGGTGCAGCGCAACGGCGCCAGCAGTTCGATGCCGACCCGCCGGGAAATCACCGACTTCCTGGCCGGTCGATAACGCGAGCAATTACCGAAGGTCCACCGCCCGGACACGAGGCGTCATTGCGCGGGTTTCGCGGACGGCCGGTTTCCCGACCTCTCGCCGGCCGTCCGCGGCGGCGCTCACTGAGCGTTGTCGTAAGCCTCGACGATCTCCGCGGGAATGCGGCCCCGGTCGGAAACCTGCATGCCCTGATTCCTGGCCCATTCCCGAATGGCCTGGTTGCGTTCCCGGTCGGCCGCGGTGGGCGTGCTCGACGCCTTGCCCGGCTTCTGCGCGGTCCGCTTGCGGCCGCCGGTCTTCCGCGCGCTGGCCACGAAAGACGCCAGCGAGTCGCGCAGTTTCGCGGCATTGTCGGCGGACAGGTCAATTGCGTAGCTCACCCCGTCCAAGGCGAACTCGACGGTGGTGTCGGCTGGTGTGCCGTCGACATCGTCGACGAGCTGAACGGTGACTTTCTGCGCCACGGTAACCCTCGATTCCGGCTCGATTCCCCTCCTTCGCCGCACTGCGCGTGCGGAGAAGAGCGAGCGAACAATAAACTATCGCGTGAAGAATGTTCCACCCACCGCCGGAGTTTTCTCCGATGTGCCCTTGATTACTTTCCGCATAGCCCCGGCGGTGGTTACCGTGCGTTCTCGCTCGTCGCGCTGCCCGCACCATCGCAACGCTGACCCGCCTGGCGGTTATCGGCAGGTGGGTCCGCTGTTCTATGGTTGGAAGCGAGACAACTGAGATGCCACGTGCTACAACGTGGGCGGGACTCGCAGTAGTCTTACCTGCAAGTGTCGCGGATCGAGGCGGGGCACGTTCCCGAGACAGGTGATCATGGCCGAGCGGATTCAGGTCGAACTCGTCGACGACATCGACGGGTCCCCAGCCAACCACACCGTTACCTTCGCGCTGGATGGTGTGACGTACGAAATCGACCTGAACGACGAACACGCGCAAGACCTGCGCGCCATCCTCACCCGCTACGTCGAAGCGGCCCGCAAGCCGAAGCCGGAACCCGCGCGCACCGCTCGCCAGCAGGAGCGCGAGGAGGAGCAGACCCGGCGCGCGAACAAGCAGCTGACCGAGCAGATCCGCGGGGCCGCCCAGCGCACCCGCGAGCACCTCAGCAAGAAGGCCGTCGAGCAGCCCGAGCCGGACGGCGAGGTCGTCGAGACCGGGGTCGTCGCCCCCGAACCGCGCCTCGACCCGCCGCCCGCGGAGAAGAAGGAACCGGCCAAGGCCTCCGCGGTCTCGCTGCCGCTGTTCTCCTCCGCCGTCGACTGACCTCGGCCCCGCCGCGGGGCGGAACCGGCTGCGGCACCGGACGACCCGGTTCCGGCGCGATGCCGGAATGATCACGGATGTGGACACGGCGACCGCCGGCGAAATACGGTTCTCGCGATCTTTCCCTCTTGCTGGCGGGAGGCCCGGGTGACGGCGCGGTTCAGACGTTTCGCTCCGGCGGTCCTGCTGGCCCTGGCGGTGAGCGCGACCGGCTGCAGCCCGCTGGTCGACGTCGAGCGGACCGCCGGTCAGCTGCGGGCCTCGGTGCAGGCCCCCACGGTGCGCGGCGGCGAAGCCGTGATCGCGCTGGACCAGGAGCCGGACAAGCTGGACCCGACGCTGGCCACCACGCTGGCCGGGCGGCAGGTCTTCAACAGCATGTGCGAGAAGCTCTACGACGTCGACCCGACCGGTCGCGCGGTCCCGCAGCTCGCCGCCGAGCTCCCGCGCACCTCCCCGGACGGCCGCGAGCTGACCATCCCGCTGCGCACCGGCGTGCTGTTCAACGACGGCACCCCCTTCGACGCGGCAGCGGTGAAGAAGAGCCTGGACCGGCACCGCGAGCTGCCGTCCTCCGGCCGCCGCTCCGAGCTCACCGCGATCGACTCCGTCGAGGTCGTCGACCCGACCACGGTGCGGCTGAAGCTCAAGCAGCCGTCCGCCCCGCTGCCCACCGTGCTCGCCGACCGGGCCGGGATGATCATGTCCCCGGCGAAGCTCGACGAGCTCGGCGAGAACTTCTCCGACGACCCGGTCTGCGTCGGCCCGTTCAAGTTCGTCGAGCGCGTCGCCCAGGACCGGATCGTGCTGGAGCGCAGCGAGTTCTACTACGACCGCGACGCGGTGCGGCTGGACCGGCTGGTCTACAAGGCGGTCCCGGACGACAACATCCGCATCGCCAACCTGCGCTCCGGCGAGTTCGACGTGGTCTGGGAGGTCGGCCCGCCGGACGTGCCGGTGGTGTCCCGCGAGCAGGGCCTGGTGCTGCTCAACCAGCCGTCGATCCAGTACATGGGCATCACCGTGAACACCGGCAACGTCGACGGCGAACCCGGTCACGTGGACGGGCCGCTGGCCAACGACCCGCGGGTGCGCGAGGCGCTGTCGCTGGCCATCGACCGCCGCACGCTCAACCGCATCGCCTTCAACGGCCTCTACCAACCGGCCTGCGGCCCGATCCCGCCGACCAGCGAGTTCGCCACCCCCGCCACGCAGGCCTGCCCGCCGCACGACGTGGCCCGCGCCCGGCAGCTGCTCGCCGAAGCGGGCGTGCGCACCCCGCTGCGCGTCGAGCTGATGCTGCAGAACGACTCCACGACCAGCCGCGTCGGCCAGGTCATCCAGGCGATGGCCGCCGAAGCCGGGTTCGACGTGGTGCTGCGCCCGAGCGAGTCGACCAGCGCGATCTCCGCGGGCAAGAAGGGCCGCTTCCAGACCTTCCTGATCGGTTGGTCCGGCCGCCCCGACCCGGACGGCAACATCACCGGCATGCACGCGAAGGGCGCGGCGCAGAACTACAGCGGCTACTCGTCACCCGAGACCGACGCGCTGCTCAAGCAGGCCGCCGCCGAGCAGAGCACCGACCGCCGCCGCCAGCTCTACGAGCAGATCGTCCAGCAGCTGCAGCAGCGCAACAACGTCATCTACCTCTACCGCCAGCAGTACTACACCGCGCACACCGCCGAACTGGCCGGTGTCGAGGTCTACCCCGACGGGATCATGCGGCTGAAGACCGCCGGTCGCGTCGAGTCCGGGAGTTGAGATGCTGCGCAGCTACGCGCTCAACCGCGTCCTGCAGGCCCTGGTGACGCTGGTGCTGGTCTCGCTCGTCGTGTTCGCCGGTCTGCGCGCGCTGCCCGGCGACCCGGCCGTCGCGCTCGCCGGGGCCGAGGCCGACGACGCCGCGATCGAGGAGATCCGCCGCGCCTACCTGCTCGACGAGCCGGTCTACGCGCAGTACTTCAGCTGGATCGGCCGCGCGCTGCAGGGCGACTTCGGCGAATCGGCGCAGACCGGCCTGCCGATCGGCGAGATCATCCTCGGCCGGATCCCGGTCACCCTCGAACTTGCCCTGCTCAGCCTGCTGTTCGCCGCGCTGATCGGCCTGACCACCGGCGTGCTCGCGGCGGTGCGCCGCGGCGGACCGCTGGACTGGCTGGGCAACGGCATCTCCCTGTTCGGGCTGTCCATCCCGAACTTCTGGCTCGGCCTGATGTGCGTGCTGGTCTTCGCCGTCGGCCTCGGCTGGCTGCCCGCCTCGGGCTTCGTGCCGTTCACCGAATCCCCGCTGGGCAACCTGGAACGGCTGATCATGCCCGCGTTCGTGCTGGGCAGCGGCTTGGCCGCGGTGCTGATGCGGCAGATGCGATCGTCCATGCTGGACGCGCTCAACGCCGACTACGTGCGCACCGCGCGCGCCAAGGGCGCGGGGGAGTGGCGCGTGGTGGCCGTGCACGGCCTGCGCAACAGCCTGATCACCGTGCTGACCATCCTCGGCCTGCAGCTCGGCACGCTGATCTCCGGCGCGGTGGTCACCGAGCAGATCTTCGTGCTGCCCGGCTTCGGCAAATTGATGGTCGATGCCGTGTTCACCCGCGACTACCCGGTCATCCAGGCCGCGGTGCTGGTCAGCGCGGCCGGGTACATCGTGGTCAACCTGCTCGTCGACCTGCTCTATTCGGTGGTGGACCCGCGAATCCGAGTCCGCGGAGGTACGGCATGAGCAACCCCGGCTCTGAACCAACCCGAGCCCTGCACAACCGCACCTCAGGGGAACGTGACGCAAACCAGCCACAAGAAACCTCGCAACGCGAGGTCACTGCCGAACGCGGCCACCACGGTGAATCGCGGAGAGGCGGGGCAGCATCCCGCCGCGTGCTGCGCCGCTTGCTGCGGCACCGCACCGGCGTCGTCGGCCTCGTCCTGTCGGTGCTGTTCGTGCTGGTGGCGCTGGCCGCACCGCTGATCGCCCCGAGCGATCCGGCCGCGGTGAACTTCGACGACGTCCTGCAGCAGCCGTCGCTGGCCGCACCGCTGGGCAGCGACGAGCTCGGCCGCGACCAGCTCTCCCGCGTCTTCTACGGCATCCGCGCCTCGATCGTGGTGGGCGTGCTGTCGGTGCTGCTCGCGGTCGTGGTCGCGGTGCCGCTGGGGCTGATCGCCGGGTACTACCGAGGTGTCGTCGACTCCGTCGTCTCCCGCATCACCGACACCCTGCTGGCCTTCCCGTTCCTGGTGCTGGCCGTCGGCCTCGCGGCGGTGCTCGGTGCGTCGATGGTGAACGCGGCCATCGCGATCGGCCTGTCCCAGGTGCCGAACCTGATCCGGGTGGTGCGCGGCGAAACCCTGCGGCTGGCCGGGGAGGACTACGTCACCGCCAGCGTCGCGGCGGGCGCGCGCGGCACCACGGCCATGTTCCGGCACATCCTGCCGAACTCGGTGAACGCGCTGCTGATCCAGATCACGGTGGCGATCCCGCAGGCCATCATCGGCGAAGCGCTGCTGTCCTTCCTCGGCCTCGGCGTGCAGCCGCCCACCCCGTCGCTGGGCGTGATGCTGTCCTCCGCGCAGACCTACTTCGCGCAGGCCCCGTGGCTGGTGGTCTTCCCCGGCATCGCGGTGGTGCTCGCGACCCTCGGCTTCAACCTGCTCGGCGACGGCCTGCGGGACGCACTGGACCCGAAGGGGAACCGATGAGCGACGTGCTTTCCTTCACCGACCTCCGGGTGCGGTTCCGCACCGAGGACGGCACCGCCGAAGCGGTCCGCGGCGTCACCTTCGGCGTCGCGCCCGGCGAGATCCTGGCCGTGGTCGGCGAATCGGGATCCGGCAAGAGCGTCACCGCGATGTCCGCGCTCGGCCTGCTCCCGCGCACCGCCGAGGTCACCGGGCGCATCGAGCTCGACGGCGCCGAGCTGTCCGAGCAGGACCTGCGCCGGGTCCGCGGCAAGGACATCGCGATGATCTTCCAGGAGCCGATGACCTCGCTGAACCCGGTGTTCACCATCGGCTGGCAGCTCGTCGAGGCCATCCGGCTGCACCGCGACACCTCCGCCGCGGCGGCCCGCGAGCGCGCGGTGGAGCTGCTCGACCTGGTCGGCATCCCGGAACCCCGGCGGCGGCTCAAGCACTACCCGCACCAGCTCTCCGGCGGGCAGCGGCAGCGCGTGATGATCGCGATGGCGCTGGCCTGCGAGCCGAAGGTGCTGATCGCCGACGAACCGACCACCGCGCTGGACGTGACGGTGCAGGCCGAGATCCTGGCCCTGCTGCGCGACCTGCGGGACCGGTTGGGCACCACGATCCTGCTGATCACCCACGACATGGGCGTGGTCGCCGACCTCGCGGACCGGGTGGTGGTGATGTACCGCGGCGAGGTCGTCGAGCAGGCCGCCGTCGACGACCTGTTCCGCGCTCCCCAGCACGAGTACACCGAAGCGCTGCTCGCCGCCGTGCCCAGGCTGGAGATCGGGGAGGGCGAGGAGTCCGAACCGGCCGAGCCGGTGCTCGCGGTGGAGGACCTGGTGGTCAACTACGGCAACCAGCGCGCGGTGGACGGGGTTTCGCTGCGCATCGACCGCGGCGAGGTCCTCGCGCTGGTCGGCGAGTCCGGCTCCGGGAAGTCCACCGTCGGGAAGTGCGTGGCCCGCCTGCTCACCCCGGCCGAGGGCCGCGTCGTGCTCAACGGCCAGGACATCAGCCGCCTCCCCGCCCGCCGCCTGCGCCCGCTGCGGCGCAACATCGGCATCGTCTTCCAGGACCCGGGCTCGTCCCTGGACCCCCGGATGAGCATCGCGGACAGCATCGCCGAACCGCTCCGCCTGCACCGCATCGCCCGGGGCCGCGAGCTGGACAAGCGGGTGGACGAACTCCTCGACGCGGTCGAGCTGGGCGCGTCCCGCCGCCAGCGCTACCCGCACGAGCTCTCCGGCGGGCAGCGGCAGCGCGTCAGCATCGCCCGCGCCCTGGCGCTGGAACCGGAACTGCTGATCGCCGACGAACCGACCAGCGCGCTCGACGTCTCGGTGCAGGACGCGGTGCTGGAGCTGTTCCAGTCGCTGCAGGCCAGGCTCAACTTCAGCTGCCTGTTCATCAGCCACGACCTGGCCGTGGTCAACCTGCTGGCGCGCCGGGTGGCCGTCATGCACCGCGGCAGGATCGTGGAGCAGGGCGACCGGGCGCAGGTCCTCGGCGACCCGCAGCACGAGTACACCCAGCGGCTCCTGGCCGCGGCCCCGGTCCCGGACCCGGCGCGGCAGCGCGAACGCCGGTTGGCGGGCTGAGCCGGATCAGTCCTCGGCGCGGTGGCGGCGGGAGCGGCCCCGCTGACCGGGGGCGGAGCGCACCGACTTCTTCGACTCCGCCTTGGGCCGTTCCACACGCTCCGTCAGCGCAGCAGCGAACTCCGGAGGGGAGCTCGGGCCCCAGTTGCGGTCCTCCGGGTCCATCAGAGTCTTTCGCAGCTCGGTGTAGATCGGCGTCGTGTCCACTGCGTACCCCCGTTCTGACGGTCGCCTGGGAGGCTACCTGCGCGTCCGGGGCGAATCGCGGCGACGAAGCAGGACCACACGAACGTGGACATCGACAACGCTTCCGGCGGTACCGCGCGCACCCTCTGCTCTGGAACCCAGAAGATCACCTCTGACCTGCGAAGATGACCTTCGTAGGGGGGTGGTGTTCAGGGGGTGTTTCGGGGTGTGTAGAGTTATCCAGGTCAGCGCGACACGGGCCGGGAAAACCGGGCCGGGCGAGACACGGGCCCACGAACCAAGCTCCCACGCGTGAGTGGTAGAGTGGGTGGGCTTGAAAAGCAAGACTTTGAAAATGCGAATCGCTTGCGCGTGTTGATAACTCAAGACATTCGGTATCCGCGAGATAACGAATTGGGTGGGAATAGCGAGAGCGCCCCCCGGTTTGACTCGAGAGCGCCCCCCGGTTTGACTCCGGAAAACGGGATGGTCTAGAGTGGTTGACACGAAAGCGAACAGAGGAAATGCTCCCCGGAGCTGCACGGCCCGAGAATGGGTTGTGGGTGATGGTGTGGGTGTGTTCTTTGAGAACTCAACAGCGGACTGTTTTGGTTAGTGTTCTTGTATGCCCCCGACCATTTCGGTGGTTGGTGGTTTCTTTGAGTATCACGCTCCGGGCCTCTTTTTTGGGGGTTTGTTGAGTGTGTGCTGGGATTGTTCAACAGCATTGTTGGAGAGTTTGATCCTGGCTCAGGACGAACGCTGGCGGCGTGCTTAACACATGCAAGTCGAACGCTGAAGCACTTTCGGGTGTGGATGAGTGGCGAACGGGTGAGTAACACGTGGGTAATCTGCCCTGCACTCTGGGATAAGCCTTGGAAACGGGGTCTAATACCGGATACGACACATGAAGGCATCTTTGTGTGTGGAAAGTTCTGGCGGTGCAGGATGAGCCCGCGGCCTATCAGCTTGTTGGTGGGGTGATGGCCTACCAAGGCGACGACGGGTAGCCGGCCTGAGAGGGTGACCGGCCACACTGGGACTGAGACAC
>NZ_VWPH01000020.1 GCF_008630535.1 Saccharopolyspora hirsuta
GTCGGGGGCATACAAGAACACTAACCAAAACAGTCCGCTGTTGAGTTCTCAAAGAACACACCCACACCATCACCCACAACCACTCACGGCCGTGCAGCTCCGGGGAGCATTTCCTCTGTTCGCTTTCTTGTGCCGGTAACTCTAGCAGGCCCATTTCTCGGTGTTTCAGGGGGGGGTACCCCGCCGTCCCACCGTCGAAATCCCGGCTCGCTATTCGTCCCGACCGCAGTCAAGCGCATTCTCATCAAAGATCTGGGTGGGATTCCGAATCCGCACCCCGGGGCGCACTGGCCCGCGGCTGCATTTCCGGTTTCCCGATCGAGGCGCCCACTCTACCACCCTTAGATGGGAGCTTGGTTCGCTACCCCGCGTCAGGCTCGGCCCGGTTTTCCCGGCCCGCGTCGCGCTGACTCCAAACAATTTACGCGCCGATCCGCACCAAGTCAAATCGGCGGGAATCAGCACCGGAAGGAAGCGAACACGCAGGTCAGCGCCCCGTTCCGGTGCTGATTACAGGCTAGTGCACGACCCGAACACCCGCAGTGTGACGCTTGCCACGGCGAATGACCAGCCACCGGCCGTGGAGCAGCTCCTCCTTGCTCGGAGACCACTCCTCATCAGCGATCTTGGTGTTGTTGACGTACGCGCCGCCCTCCTTGATGGTGCGCCGCGCCGCCCCCTTGCCGTTCGCCAGACCGGTCTCCACCAGCAGGTCGACCAGGGTCGGGTTGTCCGCGAGCCGGGCCTCGGCGCTGGGCACCGCGGCCATCGCCGCGTCCAACGTCGCCTCGTCCAGCTCGGTCAGCTCCCCGCGGCCGAACAGCGCCTGGCTGGCCGCGACCACCTTCCGCGTGGCGTCCTCGCCGTGGACGAGCGTGGTGAGCTCCTCGGCGAGGCGCTTCTGCGCCGCGCGCAGCTGCGGCTTCTCCGCGGTGGTGCGCTCCAGCTCGGCGATCTCCTCCTGGCTGAGGAAGGTGAACAGCCGCAGGTACTTCGCCACGTCCGCGTCGGCGGCGTTCACGAAGTACTGGTACCAGGCGTACGGCGTGGTCATCGTCGGGTCGAGCCAGACGTTCCCGCCGCCGGTGGACTTGCCGAACTTGCGCCCCTCCGAGTCGGTGACCAGCGGGAGGGTCAGCGCGTGCGCGGCGACGCCCTCCTGCTTCCGGACCAGGTCGACGCCGGCGATGATGTTGCCCCACTGGTCCGAGCCGCCGAGCTGCAGCCGCGTGCCGTACTTGCGGTTGAGCTGCACGTAGTCGTTGGCCTGCAGCAGCATGTAGCTGAACTCGGTGTAGGAGATGCCGTCGGTCTCCAGCCGCCGCTTGACCGTCTCCCGGGCGAGCATGGTGTTCACCGAGAAGTGCTTGCCGATGTCCCGCAGGAACGTCGTGACCGGCAGGTCGGCGGTCCAGTGCGCGTTGTTCTCCATGATCGCGCCGGTCGGCGAGTCGTCGAAGTCGACGAACGCGGACAGCTGGGCGCGGATCTTCTCGGTCCACTCCTGCACGGTGTTCTCGTCGTGCAGGTTGCGCTCGCCGACGTCGCGCGGGTCGCCGATCAGCCCGGTGGCGCCCCCGGCCAGCACCACCGGTCGGTGACCGGCCTGCTGGAAGCGGCGCAGGGTCAGGATCGGGATCAGGTGGCCGGCGTGCAGGCTGGGTCCGGTCGGGTCGAAACCGGCATAGAGGGTGAGCGGCCCCTGGTCGAGTTCCCGTCGCAGCGAGTCGAGGTCGGTGGATTGCGCGATCAGTCCGCGCCAGGTCAGCTCGTCGAGGATGTTCTCACTCACGCCTGCCAGTCTCGCTCATGCGGGCAACCGGGTTTACGCCCGGGCCTGGACCCTGCGGCGCGTCCCGCGCCGGTAGGCGCTGACCGCCGCCGAGCCGTCCACCCAGGTCCGCCACGGCAGGTCCATCGCGGCGGCCACGCCGACGCGCGGGCCGCTGCGGATGTCGTCCTCGGCGACCTGCGCGCCGTTGACCAGCCGGATGGGTGAGTCCGGGTCGGTGAGGTCGATGCCGTTGTGCTCGCGGGTGATGCCCAGCACGCCGGCCAGCCGGGCCGGGCCGCTGGCCAGCTGGACGTCCTTGCGGACCGCCGGGCGCCGGGAGCGCGCGAGGTCCAGGCCGGTGGTGATCTCCCCGGCGCGGAGCAGGACCGCGCCGGGGACGCCGTCGGTCAGGCACACCACGTTGATGCAGAAGTGCATGCCGTAGACGAAGTACACGTAGAGGTGGCCTGCCGGGCCGAACATCACCGCGTTGCGCTCGGTCCGGCCGCGGTAGCAGTGCGACGCGGGATCGTCCAGGCCTCGGTAGGCCTCCACCTCGACCAAGCGCACGCCGACCTCGCCCTCGGGGCTGTTCGAGCGCAGCTCGCAGCCGAGGAGCCGTCGAGCCACCCACAGCGGGTCGAGGGCGAGTTCGTCGCGTGTCACCTGACTCACGGGATAGACAGTACCGGTCGTGTCTGAACCGTGATCACTTAGACAACCAGTCGCGATGTTCGCGCACCGCCGCCACGACCCGTTCGCGCTGCTCGGCGACGCGATCCGGGGCGGTGCCGCCGTGCGCGTCGCGGGAGGCGATCGAGCCCTCGACGGTGAGCACCTCGCGCACCTGCGGGGTCAGCGCCGGGTTGGCCGCGGCCAGCTCCTCGTCGGTCAGGTCCTCCAGGCCCACGCCGCGGGCCTCGGCGGTGCGCACGCACTCCCCCGACGCCTCGTGCGCCACCCGGAACGGCACGCCCTGGCGGACCAGCCACTCCGCGATGTCGGTGGCCAGGGTGAACCCGGCGGGCGCCAGCTCGGCGAGCCGCTCGGTGTGGAAGGTCAGGGTGCCGAGCATGCCCGCCATCGCCGGGAGCAGCAGGTCCAGCTGCTCGACGGAGTCGAAGACCGGCTCCTTGTCCTCCTGCAGGTCGCGGTTGTAGGCCAGCGGCTGCGCCTTGAGCGTGGCCAGCAGGCCGCTGAGGTTGCCGATGAGCCGCCCGGACTTGCCGCGGGCGAGCTCGGCGACGTCGGGGTTCTTCTTCTGCGGCATGATCGAGCTGCCGGTGGCCCAGGCGTCGTCGAGGGTCACGTAGCCGAACTCGGCGGTGTTCCAGATGATCACCTCCTCGGCGATCCGGGAGAGGTTCACGCCGAGCATCGCCAGGCAGAACGCCGCTTCGGCGGCGAAGTCGCGGGATGCCGTGCCGTCGATGGAGTTGTCCACCGCGCCGTCGAAGCCGAGCTCCGCGGCGACGGCCTGCGGGTCGAGGCCGAGCGACGACCCGGCCAGCGCACCGGAGCCGTAGGGCGAGTACGCGGTGCGGGCGTCCCAGTCGCGGATGCGCGCGACGTCGCGCAGCAGCGCCTGGCAGTGCGCGAGGAGGTGGTGCGCCAGCAGCACCGGCTGGGCGTGCTGGAGGTGGGTGCGGCCGGGCAGGACGGCACCGGGGTTGTTGGTCGCCTGGGCGACGAGGGCGTCGACGATGTCCAGGACACCTGCGACGACGCGGCGGTTGGCGTCGCGCAGCCACATCCGGAACAGGGTGGCGACCTGGTCGTTGCGGGAGCGGCCCGCGCGCAGCTTGCCGCCGAGCTCCGGGCCGACCCGCTCCAGCAGGCCGCGTTCGAGCGCGGTGTGCACGTCCTCGTCGTCGATCACCGGCTTGAACTCGCCGGATTCGACGTCGGCGGCCAGCACGTCCAGGCCCTGCAGCATCCGCTCGAGCTCGTCGGCGGTGAGCAGCCCGGCGCGGTGCAGCACGCGGGCGTGGGCGCGGGATCCGGCGATGTCGTAGGGCGCCAGGCGCCAGTCGAAGTGGGTCGACAGGCTCAGCGCGGCCATCGCTTCGGCCGGGCCGGAGGCGAACCGTCCGCCCCAGAGCTTGGTGGGCTCGCTGCCTTGCTGCGTCACGGTGTTCCTTCGGTGTGCTCGTAGGTGCGGGTGGCGGCTCAGCCGCAGGGCTGGGCGAGCCGTTGTGAGGAGTCGTACCAGGTCGGGGCGTTCGCGGCGCACCAGGGCTCCTCGGCGCGGCGGTCGCGGACCTGCGCGCGGCCCGCGTGCAGGACGATCCGGACCTCGCCGGAGACCTGGTGCTGGGAGTCGGCGATGAAGGCGTCCAGGGCGTCCTTGAGCGGGGAGTACCACCGGCCGTCGTGGACCAGTTCGGCCCAGCGGTGCCCGACGGTCCGCTTGAACCGGGCCAGCTCCCGGTCCAGGGTCAGCTCCTCCAGCTCCCGGTGCGCGGTGATCAGCGCGGTCGCCCCGGGTGCCTGGTGGGTGTCCAAGAGCCCCACGCCGTGGGCACCGGCTCGGCGGTTGAGCTCCTGGATCGCTTGCAGCGCGGTGACCGTCTCGCCGTCGATGGCCACCGGCACGCCCGCGTCGAACGTGATGGTCAGCTCCTCGGGGTCGAGGGACCAGTCCGGTGCGCGGTGCGCGCCCCAGCCCCAGATGTTGTGCCGGAGCGGGCAGCGCGCCTTGCCACTGCCCGGGTGCCGACCGCGTTCCGGGGTGATGACCGCCAGGCGCGGGTCCAGCGCGGCGACGTCGGTCCCGAAGCCCGCGACGGCGTTCGCGCCGAACTCGTCGGCGGCCGCGACGAGGTGCTTGGCGATCAGCGGCCGGGACAGCTCGGCGACCATCGGGTGCCGGTCCAGTGCGTGCGCTCGGAGCGCGGGCAGGCAGTGCTGCTCGGCGAACTCGTCGCGGGCGTCGGTGACGACCGCTTCGACCGCTCCGAGGTCGAGGGCACGTCGGCGGACCGCCGCCAGGCCCTCGCCGCCCTGGCCGAGGTCGACCGTGACCGCCACGACGTCGGCCCGGGCCTCGGCCACGAGCCACCTGATGGCCGCGGACGACTCCGGATCACCGGAGTGGGCGAGCACCACGCGCTCACTCATCTGCTCTGCTCCTCGGTGGTGGCGCGGATCGGCGCTCACCAATCCGCGGACTCTAAGTTCTCCTGCTGGGCTCCGGCTCGTCCTCGTCTGGGCGGGCTCCGGCCGCCATCGCGGTGAACCGCTCGCCCAGCTCGCGGCCGGTGAGGGGTTCGCGGGCGACGATCATCACGGTGTCGTCGCCGGCGATGGAGCCGACCACCTCCGGCAGCGAGGCCCGGTCGATGGCGCTGGCCAGGAACTGCGCCGCCCCCGGCGGGGTGCGCAGGACGGTCAGGTTGCCCGAGCCGTCGGCGCTGACGAGCAGCTCGCCGAGCAGGCGGCTCAGCCGCGAGGTGCCGCCCTGCACGCCGCGGACCGGGCTGCCGTCCTCGGGGATGACGTAGACCGCCGCCCCGCCGTCGGCGCCGCGCAGCTTGACCGCACCGAGCTCGTCCAGGTCCCGGGACAGGGTCGCCTGGGTGACCTCGATGCCGTCGTCGGCGAGCAGCTTGGCCAGCTCGGTCTGGCTGCGGATGCCGGTCGACGAGACCAGTTCGACGATGCGGGCCTGCCGCGCGACTCGGTTCGTCATCGTCGCCGCACCAGCCACGCCAGCAGCGCCTTCTGCGCGTGCAGCCGGTTCTCGGCCTCGTCGAACACCGCGCTGGCCGGGCCGTCGATCACCTCGTCGGTGATCTCCATGCCGCGGTGCGCGGGCAGGCAGTGCAGGACGCTGGTGTCGGTCTTGCCGGTGGCGGCCAGCAGCTCGCCGTTGACCTGGAACGGCCGGAACGGGCTGACCCGGTCCTTGCCGTCGTTCTCCTGGCCCATCGAGGTCCAGGCGTCGGTGACCAGCACGTCGGCGCCGTCCACGGCGGCCTCCGGGGTGCTGAACAGCTCGACGGAGCCGCCGGTCTCGGCGGCGCGCTTCTTCGCCGCCTCCAGCACCCAGTCCAGCGGGCGGAAGCCCTCCGGGGCGCCGATGCGCACGTGCATGCCCGCGGTGACGCCGCCGACCATCAGCGAGTGCGCCATGTTGTTGGCGCCGTCGCCGAGGTAGGTCAGGGTCAGGCCGGTGAGCTTGCCGTGCCGCTCGCGGATGGTCTGCAGGTCGGCGAGCACCTGGCAGGGGTGGAACTCGTCGGTCAGCGCGTTGATCACCGGGACGCGGGAGACCGAGGCCATCGCGTCGATGCGGGCCTGCGCGAAGGTCCGCCACACGACGGCGTCGACGTAGCGGGACAGCACCCGGGAGGTGTCCTCGATGGTCTCCTCGCGGCCGAGCTGCATCATCCGCCCGTCCACGACGACCGGGTGGCCGCCGAGCTGGGCGATGCCGACCTCGAAGGACAGCCGGGTGCGGGTGGAGTTCTTCTCGAACAGGACCGCGACGGACTTGGGCCCGGCGAGCGCGTCGGAGCCGAGCGGGTCGGCCTTGAACTGGTCGGCGAGGTCGAGGACCTCGGCCTGCTCCGCTGGGGTGAGGTCGTCGTCGCGGAGGAAGTGGCGGGGCATCAGTCGTTCTCCTTGGCAGCGTCGAGCAGCGCGGGCAGGGCGGCGAGCAGTCGCTGCACCTGCTCGGACTGCACGATCAGCGGTGGGGCCAGCCGGATCGCGTCGGGCTGGACGGGGTTGAGCAGGAATCCGGCGTCCTGCCCGGCGGCGGCGATCTTGGCCGAGACCGGTGCGGTCAGGCCGATGCCGATCAGCAGGCCCGCGCCGCGCACCTCGCCGATCAGCGGGTGGTCGAGCTGCTGCAGGCCGGTGACCAGCTGCTTGCCGACCTGTTCGACGTGGTCGAGCAGCCCGTCGGCGGCGATGGTGTCCAGCACCGCGAGCGCGGCCGCGCAGACCACCGGGTTGCCGCCGAAGGTGGTGCCGTGCTGGCCGGGGTGCAGCAGGTCGCCCGCGGCGCCGATGCCGATGCAGGCGCCGATGGGCAGACCGCCGCCGAGGCCCTTGGCCAGGGTGATCACGTCCGGCACGACGCCCGCGCGCTGGAAGGCGAACCAGGACCCGGTGCGGCCGATGCCGGTCTGCACCTCGTCGAGCACGAGCAGCGCGCCGTTGCGGGCGGTGATCTCGCGGGCCGCCTGCAGGTAGCCCTCGGGCGGCACCACCACGCCGTTCTCGCCCTGGATCGGCTCCAGGAACACCGCGGCGGTGTTGTCGTCCACTTCGGACTCCAGCGCGGAGACGTCGCCGTAGGGCACGTGCACCACACCGGGCGGCATCGGTTCGAAGGGCTGCTGCTTGGCGGGCTGGCCGGTGAGCGCGAGCGCGCCCATGGTGCGGCCGTGGAAGCCGCCCTGCGTGGCCACGATCTTGGCCCGGCCGGTCAGCCGCGCGATCTTGAACGCGGCTTCGTTGGCCTCGGCGCCGGAGTTGCAGAACAGCACGCGGCCCTGCCCGGTCGCCCCGGCCAGGTCCAGCAGCCGCTCGGCGAGCGCCAGGCCCTGCTCGTGCACGTAGAGGTTGGAGACGTGGCCGAGCTTGCCGACCTGCTCGGACACCGCGCGCACGATCGCCGGGTGCGCGTGGCCGAGCGCGTTGACCGCGATCCCGCTCAGGAAGTCCAGGTAGGTCTTGCCGTCGGCGTCGGTGACCTCGGCGCCCGAGCCGCTGACCAGGGTCAGCTTCGGGGTGCCGTAGTTGTCCATCATGGACGCCTGCCAGCGCTGCGCGCCCACCGCATTACCACTCATCACTTCTCCTCGGCGTTCTGGCTCGGCAGCACCATGGTCCCGATGCCGGCGCTGGTGAAGACCTCCAGCAGCACGGAGTGCGCGAGGCGGCCGTCGATGACGTGCGCCCGCGGGACTCCGCCGCGCACCGCGCGCAGGCACGCCTCCATCTTGGGGACCATGCCGGAGGCCAGGTTCGGCAGCAGTTCCGCGAGCTGGTCGGCGTCGAGCCGGGACACCAGCGAGGAGCGGTCCGGCCAGTTCGTGTAGAGGCCCTCGACATCGGTGAGCACCACCAGCTTCTCGGCGCCGAGCGCCACGGCCAGCGCTCCGGCGGCGGTGTCGGCGTTGACGTTGTGCACCACGCCGTCGGCGTCGGGGGCGACGGTGGACACCACCGGGATGCGCCCGGCCTTGATCAGGTCCAGCACCGCGTCGGGGTTGACCGAGACCACGTCGCCGACCAGGCCGACGTCCACCGCTTCGCCGTCGACGGTGGCGGTGCGGCGCTCGGCGGTGAACAGCCGGGCGTCCTCGCCGGACATGCCGACCGCGTGCGGGCCGTGCTGGTTGATCAGGCCGACGAGCTCGCGCCCGACCTGGCCGACCAGCACCATCCGGACCACGTCCATGGTCTCCGGGGAGGTCACCCGCAGGCCGCCGCGGAACTCCCCCTCCATGCCGAGGCGGTCGAGCATCGAGGTGATCTGCGGGCCGCCGCCGTGCACCACCACCGGGTGCAGCCCGGCCAGGCGCAGGAACACCATGTCGGTGGCGAAGGCCTGCTTGAGCTCGTCGTCGACCATCGCGTTGCCGCCGTACTTGACCACGATGGTGGCGCCGTGGAAGCGCTGGAGCCACGGGAGCGCTTCGACCAGCACGCTGGCCTTCTCCGCTGCGGTGGCCAGCCGGTCGGTGGTTTCTGGGGTCATGACGAGTACGCGCTGTTCTCTTCGACGTAGGCGTGGGACAGGTCGGTGCTCAGGATGGTCGCGGTGTGCTCGCCGAGGTGCAGGTCCACCACGATCTCGACCTCGCGCCCGGACAGGTCGGCCTCGCTGCGGTCGCGGGCCTTGGTGCCGTTGGCGTAGAGGGTGACGCCGTTGGTGGCGATCTCCAGCTCGGCCGGGTCGATCTCGGCGTCCACCCGGCCGAGCGCCATCGCGATCCGGCCCCAGTTCGGGTCGGAGCCGAAGATCGCGGTCTTGACCAGGTTGTCCTCGGCGATGGTGCGGCCGATGGCGACCGCGTCGGCTTCGCTGACCGCGCCGCGCACGGTGATGTCGATGGTCTTGGTGACGCCCTCGGCGTCGCCCTGCAGCTGCCGGACCAGGTCGGTGCAGACGGTGGTGAGCAGCGCGGTGAAGTCCTCTTTGAACACCTCGACGCCGGAGGCGCCGGAGGCCAGCACCAGCACGGTGTCGTTGGTGGAGGTGCCGCCGTCGACGTCGAGCCGGTCGAAGGTGACCCGGGTGGCCGCGCGCAGCGCCTCGTCCAGGTCGTCGCCGCTGATCACCGCGTCGGTGGTGAGGACGCTGAGCATGGTGGCCAGGTTCGGCGCGAGCATCCCGGCGCCCTTGGCGAAGCCGCCGATCGACCAGCCCGCGTCGTGCTGCCCGAAGGCCTGCTTGGGCTTGGTGTCGGTGGTGAGCACCGCGGTGGCCGCGTCGAGACCGGCCTGCTCGTCGGCGGCCAGCGCACCGGCGGCGGTGTCGACGCCGGGCAGCAGCGCGTCCATCGGGAGCCGCTCGCCGATCAGGCCGGTCGAGCAGACCGCCACCTCGATGGCGCCGACGCCGAGCACGTCGGCGACCTTCTCCGCGGTGGCGTGGGTGTCCTGGAAGCCCTCCGGGCCGGTGCAGGCGTTGGCGCAGCCGGAGTTGAGCACCACCGCGCGCAGCTTGCGCTCCTTGAGCACCTGCTGCGACCACAGGACGGGCGCGGCCTTGACCTTGTTGGTGGTGAACACCCCGGCCGCGGCCTGCTGCGGCCCGTCGTTGACGACGAGCGCGAGATCGCGCTTGTCCCCGGCCTTGATCCCGGCGGCCACCCCGGCCGCCCGGAAACCGGCAGGTCCGGTCACGCTCATTTGCTCTCCTCGGTGGTCATCGCGCTTCCACGGTGTGCCCGGCCGCGGTGAGCACGTCCGCGGCCTTCTCGGCGGCGTCGGCCGGGACCAGGATCCAGTCGGTGTCGAACGTGGACAGGGTGAAGACGCTGACCGCGGCGTCGGCCAGCGGCACCAGCAGGGCGGCCAGGACGCCGGTCAGCGCGAAGTCCAGCGGCCCCTGCACCTCCAGCGCCCGGAACGGGCCCTCCACCCGCACGTCGCGCCCGGCTTCGGCGGCCAGCGAGTGCGGGAAGACGATGGTGCGGCCCGCGCTGGTGGTGATGCTGCCGTGGATCGGCGCGTTGCCGCCGGTCAGCGCCAGGTTGGCGTGCGCGGGCACCGTGCCGACGGCCAGCAGCTCGTCGTGCAGCCGCAGCGTCAGGGCTGTCACGGGGCCACCCCCACCGTCGGCAGGCCGGTGGTCTCGGGCAGGCCGAGCGCGAGGTTCATGCACTGCACCGCACCGCCCGCGGTGCCCTTGGTCAGGTTGTCCTCGGCGGCGACGACGATCAGCCGCCCGGCGTCGGGGTCCACCGCCAGCTGGAGGTGGACGGTGTTCGCGCCGAGCGTGGCCGAGGTCTGCGGCCACTGCCCCTCGGGGAGCACGTGCACGAACGGCTCGTCGCCGTAGGCCTTGAGGTAGACCTCGCGCGCAGCAGCGGCGTCGACGCCCTCGCGCAGCGCGGCGCTGCACGTGGCGAGGATGCCGCGCGCCATCGGCGCGAGGACCGGGGTGAACGAGACCTTGACCGGTTCGCCCGCCGCGGCGCTGAGGTTCTGGATGAACTCCGGGGTGTGCCGGTGCGCGCCGCCGACGCCGTAGACGCTGGCCGATCCCATGACCTCGGCGGACAGCAGGTGCGGCTTGAGCGCGCGCCCGGCGCCGGAGGTGCCGGTGACCGCGACGACGACCGCTTCGGGCTCGACCAGCCCGGCGGCGAGCGCGGGTGCGAGCGCCAGCGAGGACACCGTCGGGAAGCACCCCGCGACGGCCACGCGCTTGGCGCCGCGCAGCCGCTCGCGCGCGCCGGGCAGCTCGGGGACGCCGTAGGGCCAGGTGCCGGAGTGCTCGCCGCCGTACCAGCGGGCCCAGTCCTCGGGGTCGTTGAGCCGGTGGTCGGCGCCGCAGTCGATCACAACGGTGTCGTCGCCGAGCTCGGCGGCGATCGCGGCGGAGTGCCCGTGCGGCAGCGCGAGGAAGACGACGTCGTGCCCGGCGAGCTCGGCGGCCGTGGTCTCGACCAGCACCCGGTCGGCCAGCGGCAGCAGGTTCGGGTGGTGCTGCCCGAGCTTGCTCCCGGCGTTGCCGCCCGCGGTCAACGCACCGATCTCCACCTCGGGGTGCGACAGCAGCAGGCGGAGCAGCTCCCCACCCGCGTAACCACTGGCACCGGCCACAGCCGCTCGAACCGTCATGCGGATGATTATGCACCCTCATGCAACGTTAATCAAACGGGCGTTCGTCACGCCCTCCCGATCCTGCCACCGCACGGCGCCGCGAAGCCCTCCGCCACCTGGATCCGGAACCTGCACCTCAGAGCCAGACCAACTGGAGATCGCGGATCAGCGAGAAGCACTCCAGCGCACCCTCGGCGGAGTCGGAGTTACCGGTCCAGCCGTCCGGGCTGACGAACACCGCCCCTGGCCCGGAGCCACCGGACTCCCGGCCGAAGTCCAAGCCCCACAGGTAGATGTGCGCATCGGTGACCTTGTCGCCAGCTCGCTCGACCTCGCACAACGCGAACTTCCTCGGCTGCTGCGCTCCGGCCAGATCCGCCAGCACCGCCGGAAGCTCATCCTCACCCCAAGGCCCCAGCGAAAGACACTCCGACATCCCGACTCCCATCTGCGACATCCCGACTCCTATCTGCCAATCGACTTGCAAATCGGAATCTAGCTGGAATGATTCCAACAGTCATTTACCGAATCAGGTGATCCGCTGGAGATCGTTGACCTGCGAGGATGAACGTCATGCCGCCCGCACCTGACCCGCGCATGCTGCGCATCCAGCTCGGCATCGAACTGCGCCGCCTCCGCGAGCAAGCAGACCGCAGCACCTTCGAAGCAGCCGACGCCCTCGGCTGCAAACAACCGAAGATCAGCAAGATCGAGAATGGTCACCAGGGCATGAAGCTCGATGAAGTCGCGCGACTGCTCGACTTCTACGAAGCGACCGCGCAGCAGCGCACCTACCTGCTCGACCTTGCCCAGCGCCTCCCCAAGCGCGCCAAGCCGAAGGTCTACCACCGGGACTCGGTTCCCGACTGGGTGCAACGGTTCTTCGCGCTGGAATCCGAAGCCACCGAGATGAAGATCTACGAAGTGGAGATCGTCACCGGGCTCTTCCAGACAGAGGATTACGCTCGCGCGACACTGCGCGCATGGGAGCCAGCGGCGGATCCTCGCCTGGTCGAGAACCACGTGAAGACCCGGATGGAGCGGAAAGCAGTGCTCACCCGGACCAATCGGCCGCTGGACCTTCAGGTCGTGCTGTCAGAGTCGGCGCTGCATCGCGTTCAGGGCGGCAAGGAGGTGATGCGTGACCAGCTCGATCATCTGCAGGAACTCTCGGAACTCCCGAACATCAGGCTCCAGGTCCTGCCCTTCGAATCGGGCCGGATCGCGGTCACCTCGTCGGTGGCGTTGATGCACCTCGCCGAACAGCAGGTCTCGACGGTCTACCTCGAAGACTTCTTCGGTGCTACATATCTGTGGGAAGCAGCGGAATACACTCGCTACAGCGTCATCTTCGAGCGACTGAGCGCAGCCGCACTCAGCGTCCCGGAAACCAGGCGACTCATCGCTCAGGTAACGAAGAACTACCGGTGAACGCCAGGAGGAGCCGTGCCCGTTTTACCCGCCGACCACATCGAGTGGCGCAAGTCCAGCTACAGCCAGGGCAACGGTGGCGTTTGCGTCGAAGTCGCTGTTCAGCCCACCGTTGTCGGCGTGCGTGATTCCAAGGACCCCGACGGTCCGGTGCTGGTGTTCAGCCCCGGCGTGTTCGCGCAGTTCCTCGGCTCTTTGCAGAGTTAGGCAGCAGGTCTGCAGGTCAGGGCCCGTGAGCGCTCCCCGGGAACGCTCACGGGCCCGGTCGGCTACCGGTCGATCCTCGGTTTGCTCGTGCCGGGGGCCAGGCCGGTGTCGGCGTGGATTCCCGGGTCGGTGAAGGAGCCGATCGAGTAGATCCGGGCACCCCGGTCGAGCGCGAAGGCGTGCAGGTCGTGGAGGGTCCGCACCGCTTCCTCGGCCTCGTCGGCGGAGGGGAAGTCCAGCAGGCAGTCCATCAGCCAGTACTTGTCCCCGCCGCCCTCGGGAAGCGGCGGGTTGCGGCGCCCGGCCGCGTCCATGGCGGCCCGGTCCTTGACCGCCAGCAGCACCACCGAGGTGGGGCTGATGAGCGGCTGCACGCGCGGCAGGGCTTCCGGCAGGACCTCGGTCACCTGGTCGTCGGTCATGATCCAGTCCGCCCAGGCCTTGGGGAGCTCGTTCCAGCCCAGCTGCTTCTCGGCGAAGTCGTACATCGGGTCCGCCAGCCCGAGGACGAAGTCGAGGTAGCTGCGGTCCTGGACCTCGGGCTCCCCGTCGCCGTAGCCCGCGAGAAGCTGCGCGCAGTCGATGCCGCGGGCCTCGGGGTCGTAGACGTCGACCTCCAGCCAGGCGATCTGCACGTCGGGATGCTTCCAGGTGACGTGCAGCTCGTCGGGTTCCGGCCGCTCGGACAGGGTCCGCAGGGCGTTGCACGCGGCCTCGGCGGAGTTGAACGGCACCGTGTACGTGCTCACTCGGCTCGGCGCCGGGACCAGGTCCACCCAGAGCCGGGTGATGATCCCGTGCTGCCCGACGCCGCCGAGCACGGCGTTGTACACCTCCGCGTTCTCGTCCGCGCTACACAGGAGCCGCTGGCCGTCGGGGGTGACCACCTCCATCCGGGGCACGGCGGCGCCGAACACCCCGCTGCGCACGATGGCGCTCCAGCCGCCGACGGCGGCGAAGCCGCCCGCCGACAGGGTGGTGCGACCGGGGTAGCCGGTGCTGACCCGGGCCTGGTGCTTGTCGGCGGCGATGGCGACGTCGGTCAGCAGCACCCCGGCATCGATCTCGATCGTCCCGCTCGAACCGTCCGCCCCGGGCGGGACGACCGAGTGGATGCGGTTCAGCCGCAGCATGTCGATGGCGATCCCGTCGGCGGCCAGCGCCTGCCCGCCGACGGTGTGCTGGTTGCCCTGCGCGGCGCACGGGATCCCGTGCTGGTGCGCGAACCGCACCACGGCCTCGACGTCACCGGCTCCGGCCGGGCGCAGCACCGCACCGGGCAGCGCCTCCACCCGGCTGCCGCGGTCCTTTCCGGCTGCTCGCCGGGCTTCGGCGTCCACGACGAGTTCGCCGCCGTCGGGGAGCTCGGGCGCTGAAACCCAGTCGGAAGTACCGTCGTCCGGCCCCCAGAGCAGGGTTCGCGGGTTGATGCCCAGTCCGCCTCTCGTCACTGCAGGTCCCCTCCCAGCACTACGCGCGAGCATGATCAATGCTCAAGCAACTATCGCTGCTGAGTCCGCTCCGGGGAAGGGTTGGCGTCGCCACGTCAACCCTGCCCACCCGCCGCGGAGTGCTGTGGCTCACCCGACCCCCTTGCGAGATCGCCGGGGCGGCACGGGATCATCGTTGCTGATGACGATGATCCCGCCCCGCCCCAGTGCGGTGGACCACCGAGCTTCGCGGCCGACTTCCGGCTGGGTGGGACGGCGGGTGCGGTTGCGCGGCATCGAACCGGCCGACCGGCGCACCCTGATCGGCTTCGACCGGGAGTCCGCGCGCGAGGGACCGCCGCAGTTCGACGGCTACCGGCACTGGGCGGCGCACCGCGCCGACCACCTCGACCCCGGCGAGGACCTCCAGCTGGCGATCGAGACCCGCCGCGACCGCGCCCTGGTCGGGTCGCTGTCGACCAGCCAGCCGGAACCGGGCACCTTCAGCTACGGCATCGGGATCGGCCCGCGGCACCGCCGCCACGGCTACGCCGACGACGCGATCAGCACGCTGCTCGGCTACATGTTCAACCACCGCCGCTTCACCAAGTGCGAGGTCGGCATCTACGGCTGCAACACGGCGTCCCTCGCCCTGCACGCCAAGCTCGGCTTCCGCGAGGAGGGCCGCCTCCGCGACCCGGAGTTCCTCTGCGGCGGAGCCCAGTACCTGGTCGTGATGGGCATCACCGCCGAGGAGTTCGCCACCCGCCACCTCCCCCGCGCCCGCTGACCTCAGCGGTCACTCCCCGATCACCGGGGCCGAGCCCTGCTCATCACCGCCGAAGAAGCTCGCACCGCCGAGCGCGCCCCGGGACTCCCCGACGACGGGAGTTCCCCGGTCCGGGGTGATGGTCCTCGTGCCCACCGGCTGCCCGTAACCCGCCTGCTCCAGCCGTCTCGTGAGGTACCGCTGCAGTTCGACGCGATCGACCGAACCGCCGGGAGGCACGAACCGCTGCAGATCACGGGCGCACGCGAGGACGGCGCTGGAGCCGGAGTCCCGCGCGGCGGACGCGATCGCGTCGAGCCACGCGCGCACGGCCGGTTCCGTCTCGAACCCGCAGGCCACGGCGCAGTGGTGCAGCGCCTCCGGCAACCACCGGTGCGCGGCCGAGCACAGGCGGTGGTAGAACTCCTCCACCAGCAGCGTCCGCCATTCCCAGTCGTACCAGCAGGAATCACCCGGCAGTCCGAGTTCGTCGCGGCGCTGGAGGAAGTGCTCGGCGAGCGCCTGGTGGTGCTGGCGGAAGCGCCGCGGTGCGCGGCCCCGCTCGTAGCGCACCATCTTCTCCCGGACCACCTGGTGGTACTGCAGCTGCCCCTGGTTCTCGTGCACGAAAGGCCGCTCCCGCAACCACCGGAACAGGCCCACCGCCCTGCCGGGCTCGCGCAGCACGGCCAGCACGTCCTCGTCCAGCACCCGGGGCAGCGCCGCGAGCACCGCATCGTCCCTGCTCTCCTGCTCGGGGACGAAGTTCAGGAATCGCGCCACCGCCATCCCGGTCGGGTCGTGCACGTCGTCGTCGCCCGATTCGGCCAGGCCGGCGAGCAGCAGCGGGAGCCCGCCGGACAGCTCGAGCACGACGTCCACCAGATCGGGGTCCCGGACGCCCTTCCGGTCGAGCAGCGTCCGGGCCTCCTCCGGGGTGAACGGATCGAGCCGCCAGGAGACCGTGATCGACGAGAACTCGCCCCACCGGTTGAAGTCGAGCGGGTGCTGCCCGGCGATGCCGATCACCAGGCCGAGCGGGAGGTCCCCGTAATGCCCCTGGAGCAGGCGCAACAGCCACGGCTCGACGACCTCGGAGGTGCGCTCGTAGTTGTCGAAGAGCACCACCAGCCGCCGGTGCCGGGTGATCTTCCGCAGATCTTCCACCAGGTGCGGGGAGAGCTCCTCGACCGGCGAGAGCAGCAACCGGACATCCGCCTGGCTGCCGAAGCGCTTCGCCAGGTAACCGCGGCAGTGCTCGACCCACTCCTGGATCTTCTCCGGCGGGACGGCATCGGCGACCGGCCCGAGGCCGGGCGCGGCGGCGCGCACGACACCGAGGCCGAACCTGATCGCCGTCGACAGCACCAGCTCGCGGGCCTCGGACGGCGCCTGCGGATCCGACAGCACCTCGTCGTGCCGTCGCTCGTACTCGGCGAAGCGCTGCGCGAAGTTCCGCGCTTCCCCGCCCTGACCGGCCAGCTGGCGGGCGATCGCGGCCAGCACCCGGACCAGGTTCGACTCGGTGTCGTCGGTGATCGCGACCAGCGCGGAGTCCTGCAGCGAGATCTCCCGCAGCTGGCGCAGCAGGAACGTCTTCCCGATACCGGCCTGGCCGTGCAGCCCGAACACGAACTTGCGCTCGGCCACCGGCGCGTGCAGGTTCGCGCGGAACGCATCGCACTGCTGCCGACGGCCGACGAACTCGCTCCCCTGCCGCTGGCGCAGGACCTCCTGCAGGCTCCGAGCACCCCCAGGTCCGACCACCGGGTCATCGTGCCAGGGCGCGCGGGGCCGCAGTGGCGGTTCGGGGAAAGATCCACAGTCCGACGATCAGGAACGGGATTCCGCTGCGCAGGCGTCGCGGGCGGGGGCCGGGACCGCGGGGCGGGCGGTGACGACCACCCGGCCGCCGCAGTTCCAGCACTCCGGTTCGTCCTCCGGGGGCGTGCGGCCGGTGACGTCGCAGTCGGGGCACGTCCAGGCCGTCAGGATGATGTGGCCGACGGGGGCGGGTCGGGGGATCACGGGCAGCCACCCACTTCGATCGGGCTGCGGGCTCGGACGCGGATCGTAACGCCCGCCAGCAGGAATTTCACTCGTGTGGGCGGGAATTATCGGCGCACCGGACACCCGCGGTCAACGGGTGTGGACGGCTTGCCGCACCGCCCGCGAGCTCGGCCCCGGTCCACTTGACAGCCGCCGCGGCCCGGCGTTTCCCTCGGCCGTGCGGGTCGCCTGCGGGCGGCCGGGGCCTTCCGAGGTCTCCGGGGGAGGGACCGCATGGCGATCTACGAGTACGACTGCCCTCGGTGCGGCCGGTTCGAGACGCACCAGGCGATCGGGACGGCGGCGGACTCGCACGCCTGCCCCGGCTGCCGGTGCAGCGCCCGCCGGGTCTTCTCGGCACCGCACCTGACCACCGTGCCCCAGCAGCTCAGCGCCGCCCTCGCCCGCGAGGAGCGCAGCCGCTCGGACCCGGAAGTGGTCACCGAGGTCCCGCCCTCCCGCCGCTGACCGTCCAGGCACCCGGAGGTGTCAGGTGGCATACGTGGGACTGCTCTACGTCGGCGCGGTGCTGTTCCTCAACGGCGTCATGCTGCTGGGCAAGGCCGATCCGAAGTCGATCGGCGTGTTCAACATCTTCGTCGGCTCGCTCCAGGTGATCACCCCGACGGTGCTGATCGTGGCCTCGCTCGCCGACCCGGTCACGATCCTCAGCGCCTCGGGCATCTACCTGTTCGGCTTCACCTACCTCTACGTCGGCATCGGGTTGCTCGGCGAGTTCGACACCAGCGGGGTCGGTTGGTTCTCGCTGTTCGTGGCGATCATGGCGCTGGGCTACTCGTACGCGAACTTCCAGCTGCTCGGCGACAGCCCGTTCGGCGTGATCTGGCTCTACTGGTCGTTCCTGTGGCTGCTGTTCTTCCTGCTGCTCGGGCTGAAGCGGGAGAAGCTGACCCGCTACACCGGCTGGGTCGCCGCCATCGAGGGCTGGGTGACCGCCGCCATCCCGTCGTTCCTGATCATGACCGGGAACTGGCGGAACCCGACCGCCACGGCGCTGGTGCTGGCGGTCTTCGGCGTCGTGGTGTTCGCCGCGCTGTGGGTGGTCACCTCCGGCGCGTGGTCGCCCCGCGGTTTCCGGTGGGGCCCCCGGGCGATGCCCACACCTCATTAGACCTGCGCACTCCGCGAGGAGGTTTGCCATGCCAGAAGTGGTGTTCAGCGTCGACCAGTCGAAGTCGATGCGCGATCAGGCGGTCCCCGGGCACAACCGCTGGCACCCGGACGTCCCGGTGGCCACCGTGGTGCGGCCCGGCCAGGAGTTCCGCGTCGAGTGCCGGGAGTGGACCGACGCGCAGCTCGGCAACAACGACTCGGCCAACGACGTGCGCGACGTCGACCTCGACGTCACGCACATGCTCTCCGGCCCGTTCGGGGTGGAGGGCGCCGAACCGGGCGACCTGCTGGTCGTCGACATCCTCGACCTCGGACCGGCGCAGCAGACCGGCGAGGCACCCGGCCAGGGCTGGGGCTACACCGGGGTGTTCGCCAGGAACAACGGCGGCGGATTCCTGACCGACCACTACCCCGACGCCTACAAGGCGATCTGGGACTTCCACGGCCAGCAGGCCACCTCCCGGCACCTGCCCGGCATCCGCTACACCGGCATCACCCACCCCGGCCTGATCGGCACCGCCCCGTCCGCGGAGCTGCTGGCCCGGTGGAACCGGCGGGAGCAGGCGCTCATCGACACCGACCCGAACCGGGTGCCGCCGCTCGGGCTGCCGCCGACGGTGTCCGGGGCGCTGGCCGGGCAGGCGACCGGCACCGAGGCCGAGCGCATCGCCGCCGAGGGCGCCCGGACCGTGCCCGCCCGCGAGAACGGGGGCAACCAGGACATCAAGAACCTCTCCCGCGGGTCGCGGATCTTCTTCCCGGTCTTCGTCCCGGGCGGCAAGCTGTCCGTCGGCGACCTGCACTTCAGCCAGGGCGACGGCGAGATCACCTTCTGCGGCGCGATCGAGATGGGCGGGTTCATCGACCTGCACGTCGACCTGATCAAGGACGGCATGGCCAAGTTCGGCGTGACCACCAACCCGCTGTTCATGCCGGGCAACGTCGAGCCGCGGTACTCGGAGTTCCTGTCCTTCTCCGGGGTCTCGGTGGACCACGACACCGACACCAACCACTACATGGACGCGACGGTGGCCTACCGGCGGGCCTGCCTGAACGGCATCGAGTACCTCAAGAAGTGGGGCTACACCGGCGAGCAGGCGTACCTGCTGCTGGGTTCGGCGCCGGTGGAGGGCCGGATCAGCGGCATCGTGGACATCCCCAACGCCTGCTGCACGCTCTACCTGCCCACGGCGATCTTCGACTTCGACGTCCGGCCCACCGCGGCCGGGCCGACCGTCGAGGACCGCGGCCAGTGCGCCGTCACGTCGTGACCGCCGGTGGTGGCGATCTCGCGCGAGATCGCCACCACCTCCGCGCGTCAGCCGCCGGTTTCGCGCGAAACCGCTGGCACGCGCAGGTCCAGCGCGTACTCGGTGGCGATGCGCAGCAGCATCTCCTTCTCCACGCGCAGCAGGCGGTTCTCCCGGCGGAGGCGGTCGAGCTCCGCGCGCTCCGCGGCGGTCAGCTCGTTCATCGCAGCGGGTCGAACGGCCGCAGCAGCGCGGGGCGCTTGCCGGTGGTGATCTGCTCCGCGAGCAACCGGCCGGTGAGCGGGCCGAGCGTCAGCCCCCACATGCCGTGCCCGCCCGCGACGTAGGTGCCGGGCAGCTTGGTCGCGCCGATGAGCGCCAGCCCGTCGGGCGTCACCGGACGCCCGCCCACCCATTCGTCCCGGCGCTCCTCCCACCGCACACCTCTCAGCAGAGGGCGCGCCGAGCGCACGATCGCCTCGACGCGACCGCGGTCCAGCGGAGCGTCGACCGGCCGGAACTCCATCGTGCCCGCGACGCGCAGCCCGCCCTGGTACGGCGTGCACGCCACCCGCGCGGCCGGGAGGTAGATCGGGCCCGGGACGGGCTCGTCGGTCGGGACGGTGAAGGAGTAGCCGCGACCGGCGCGCACCGGGGTGCGCACGCCCAGCGGCTTGGCGAGCTTGCTCAGCCAGGCCCCGGTGGCCAGCACGACCACCTCGGCGGACACCCGGTCCTCCTGCTCGGACTTGACGATCACCTGCCCGGGGGTGCGCACCAGCTGCCGCACCGCGAACCCGGTGCGCAGCGTCCCGCCGCGCTCGACGAAGGACTTCGCGAGGGCTCGGGTGAACTCGCCGGGGTCCACGTAGCGCTGGCCGTCGACCCGCAGCACCGCCGAGATCCGGTCGGACAGCTGCGGAACCCCGGCGTCCGCTGTGGACAGCTCGGTGGTGCCGACCTGCTGGCCGCAACGGCGGATCTGCTCGAACTCGTGCCGCAGATCGGCCACCTGCTCGGGGTTCTCGAAAGCGGCGGTGATCGGCGCCTGCTCGGTCCTGGCCGCCACCCCACCGGCCAGCAGCGCGTCGAAGGCGTCCAGGCACTCGGCGTTCATCGGCACGAACGCCTGCATCGACCGCCGCCACGCCCACGGCGTGCAGTGCGCGGCGAAGCGCGTCAAGAACGACCACAGGGCTGGGTCCGGCGAAGCGGGCACGTGCAGCGGCGCGTCGGGGGCGAACAGCGTGCGCAGCCCGTAGCGCAGCACGGCCGGTTCCGGCAGCGGGATGGAGAAGGCCGGTGAGAGATAACCGGCGTTGCCCCAGGACGAACCGGCCGCCACGTCCTGCTTGTCGACCACGGTGACGTCGACGCCGTGCTCCTGCAGGAACCACGCGGTGGACAACCCGACCACCCCGGCCCCGACCACCACTGCTCGCCGCGGAATCCCGTCGATCCCGTCCTCGCGCATGCTGCCTCCTCGGTGCTCCTCGAGTGGAGCATGCCCCGGTCACCACGCGCAGCCAGTGTCCGATCCGCACAATCGCCGACGTGCCGTTTGGCCGAAATCCACTACCCGACCGCGAGCGCGATGATCATCGCCAGCCGGGCGTCCGGATCGTCCAGGTCCAGCGGGGTCAGCTCGGCCATCTTGCGCATCCGGTACCGGACGGTGTTCGGGTGGATCTCCAGCCGCGCCGCGGCCGCCCCGAGGTCGCCCTGGCACTCCAGCCAGGCCCGCAGCGTCTCGACGTACCGGGTGCCCTGCTCGCGGTCGTGGCGCCGGAGGTCCACCACCGGGCCGCGGTCCGGCAGCCGACCGGTCGAGGCGGCGTGCCGCAGGCGGCGCAGCAGGATCTCGTGCCACGCCTCGTCGTAGACCACGGCGTCCTGGTCGGCCCGGGACGAGTGGACCGCCAGGCTCTCGTCGGCCTCCCGCCTGCTGTCGACCAGCTGGTTCGGCCCGGCCGCGCCCCCGACCCCGGCCAGGACCGCGGTGTCCGGCGGCAGGTCCCGCACCAGCGCGCGCACCCACTCGCGGGCGCGCGCGGCGTCGTCGTGCGGCAGCACGGTGTAGACGGTGTTGGCGAACAGCGCGCTGCGCCCCGGCCGCGACCAGCCGAACCCGATCGTCGCCCGCTCGAAGGCCAGCAGCGCGGTCTCGTCCCGGGCGGTGCCGCGGTGCACCTGCACGGCCACCACCCGGAACTGCTCGCTGCGCAGCCCGAGCCTGCTCAGCACCGCCGACGGGTCCTCGTGCCCCTCCAGCAGGCCGATGACCAGGTCCGACTCGACCTGCCGCTCCAGGTCCGCGCTGGCCCGCGTGCGCAGCAGGTGCAGCGCGGCCGTGCGCGCACCGCCGACCAGCGCCGCCTCGTGCGACGCGGCGAGCGGCTGCTGGGTCTCCACCCAGATCGACCCCAGCAGCTCCCGCCCCGCGCGGATCGCCACGACGACGCGCCCGTGCGAGTCCTGCGGTTCCAGCGGCGCCACGTACATCGGCTCGTCTGAGGTCTCCAGGTGCCGGAACACGCCCCGCTCGGCGAGCGTCCGCCGGATCTCCTCCGGGACCTGCCGCCCCAGGATCGTCGCCAACCGCGCCCGGTCGGCGGTGAGCTGCCGCCGCGAGTACGCCAGCACCCCGGACCGGTGGTCCTCGATGGTGACCGGCCCGCCCACCGAATCGGCGAGCGCATCGGCCAGCGCGAACAGATCGGTGGGTCCCCGCCCGGCCTCGGTCTCCCGCCCCTCGAGCACCAACCCGTACACGACCCCGGCCAGCTGGCCCCACGACACGGCGGGATCGACCAGCACGACGGCCAACCCGCGCCCCCGAGCAGCGGCGACCACCTGCTCCCCGACCGAACCGGCCCGGAACACCACCACCTCGGCGGAGGTCCGCTCGACCAACCCCGCATCGTCGGGGTCGACGCCGACGGCGAGCAGCACGTCACCGGTGGCCCCGGGATCGTCCGGATCGTGCAGCGCCACCGAACGGAGATCCGCGGACCTGCTCCGCGGTGCGCTGACCAACCGCGCCCCGAACCCCCCGAGCACGTTGATCAACCGATCCAGCTTTACCACGCCGCTCCCCCGAAGCTCCGCCTCCGACTGCGCACGGCCATTGTGCTGCCGCGAAAAGCCAGCGGCCCCGCTCCCGGTGGGAGACGGGGCCGCTGGGTCGATCGTCAGGCGCGGAGGGTGGCGCCGAGGCGGTCCGCGGCGGACTTGACCGCCGCGTCCCGGGCCTCGGTGGCCTCCTCCTGCTTGAGGGTGCGGTCCGGGGCCCGGAAGCGGAGGGCCAGGGCGAGGGACTTCTTGCCCTCGCCGAGCTGCTCGCCCTCGTAGACGTCGAACAGGCGGACGTCCTCCAGCAGGTCCCCGCCGCCCTGGCGGACCGCGTCGATCAGGTCCGCAGCCGCGACACCGGAGTCCACCACCAGCGCGATGTCCATCAGCACCGGCGGGTAGGCCGAGATCCGCGGGGCCGGGCGGTGGTCCACCAGCGGCAGGGCGTCCAGGTCGAGCTCCATCGCGCAGGTGCGCTTGGGCAGGCCGAGGGCCTCGACGACCTTCGGGTGCAGCTCACCGGCGTGGCCCACCACGGTCTCGCCGACCTTCAGCTGCGCGCAGCGGCCCGGGTGCCACGGCGCCAGGTCACCGGCGCTGATCTCCAGCTCCACGCCAGCAGCCGCCGCGACCACGCGGGCGGCCTGGATGGCGTCCGCCCAGCTGGCCTCGCGGCCCTTGCCCCACCAACCGGCCTGCTCCCGGTGGCCGCACAGCATCACCGCGACGTGCGTCGGCTGCGCGGGCAGCGCCGCTTCCAGGGCGGCGATCTGCTCGTCGGTCGGGCGCTGCGCGACGCCGACCTCCGGAACCGGCGGCTGGTCCGCGGCGGGCTGCACGACCTGTCCGATGTGGAACAGCGCGAGGTCGCGCTGGCCGCGGGAGACGTTGCGCTGCATGACCTCGGCCAGGCCGGTCAGCAGCGTCGTGGTCAGCAGCGACCGGTCGCTCTCCAGCGCGTTGAGCACCGACATCGTGCGGCGCCGCTCGTCGTCCCCGGGCAGGCCGAACGCGTCGAGCATCGCCTTGCCGACGAACGGGAACGGCAGCACCTCGACGTAGCCCTCACCGGCCAGCGCGCGGGACACCGCCCGCTCGCGGCGCTGCTCACCGGTCAGCCCGCGGCCGGGCGGCGCGGCGGGCAGCACCGACGGGATCGTGTGGTAGCCCTCCAGCCGCAGCACCTCCTCGACCAGGTCGTAGGGCTGCGTCAGGTCCGGGCGCCAGGTCGGCGGCGTCGCGGTGACCAGGCCGACGCCCTCGTCGGAGGTGCTGACCTCGATGCGGCAGCCGATCTGGCTCAGCCGACGTGCGGTCACCCCGCGCTCGTAGGACACCCCGGCGATCTTGTCCGGCAGCGCCAGCGGCATGGTCACCGGCGCGGGCGGCTTGGGCTCGCCCACGTCGGTGCGGCCCGGCGCGATGGTGCCGTCGCCGTAGCGGACCAGCAGCTGCGCGGCCAGCTCGACGGCCACCGGCGCGACCGCCGGGTCCACCTGCCGCTCGAACCGCTTGCCCGCTTCGCTGGGCAGCTTGTGGCGGCGGATGGCCCGGGCGATGCTCGCCGGGTCCCAGTTCGCGCCCTCCAGCAGCACGTCGTGGGTGTTGTGGCCGATCTCGGTGGACTCGCCGCCCATCACCCCGGCCAGCGACACCGGACCGGTCTCGTCGCAGATGACGATGTCGTCCGGGTCCAGCTCGCGGCTCACGCCGTCCAGCGTGGTCAGCTTCTCGCCCGCCTCTGCGCGGCGCACCACCAGGTCACCGGTCACCTTGGTGGCGTCGAACGCGTGCAGCGGCTGGCCGAGCTCCAGCATCACGTAGTTGGTGACGTCCACCGCCAGCGAGATCGAGCGGATCCCGGCCAGCGCCAGGCGGCGGCGGATCCACCACGGGCTCGGCGCGGTCGGGTCGACACCGGTCACGCGGCGCAGCACGAACCGCGAGCACGCGGTCGGGTCGCTCAGCTGCACCCCGCGCGAGGGCCGGTCGTCCTCCGGGACCGGGCGGGTGCCCGGGTCGCCGAACGGCACGTCCAGCGCGTTGGACAGCTCGCGGGCCAGGCCGCGCACCGAGAAGCAGTAGCCGCGGTCCGGGGTGATGGCCAGCTCGATGATCGAGTCGTCCAGCCCGACCAGCCCGACCGCGTCGTCGCCCGGGTCGGCCGAACCGGGCGGCAGCACCAGGATGCCGTCGGAGTCCTCGCCGATGCCCAGCTCGGTGGTCGAGCAGATCATGCCCTCGCTGAGCTTGCCGTAGGTCTTGCGCGCGGTGATCTCGAAGTCACCGGGCAGCACGGCGCCGGGCAGCGCGACCACCACGAGGTCGCCCTCCTGGAAGTTGCGGGCCCCGCAGATGATGCCCTGCACCTGCTGCTCGCCGGCCTCGTTCTGGCCGACCTCGACCTGGCAGTACCGGATGGGCTTCTTGAACTCGGTGAGCTCTTCGATCTCGGCGACGCGGCCGACCACGAGCGGCCCCCGCACCTGCGTCAGGTGGGTGACCTCCTCGACCTCCAACCCGATCCGGATGAACGCTTCGGCCAGCGTCTCCGCGGTCGTCTCCTCGGGCAGCTCAAGGTGCTCGGCCAACCAGGAAACCGGAATCCGCACTTGGTCAGGCCTTTCTCTCGTTCAGGTGGGTCATGTCGGTGGGTGTCAGATCGTGCGTCTTTGAAGCGGCGAAGCCGCTTAGCCCACCCTGGCAACTTGCACCGCCGCGGGTTCTCAGAGGCTTCCTGGCGAGGACAGCCCTTCCGCCGTGTATTGGGCATACATAAGGAAGGGCTCCCGCAGTCCAGGGAGCCTCTGAGGTTCCGCTACCGGCACCGCTACGCAAATCGACCATCGGCAGACCTTCAGATGCCGAACGGCTGGGTGAAGCGGACGTCGCCCTCCACCATGTCGCGCATGTCCGGGATGCCGTTGCGGAACATCAGGGTGCGCTCCAGGCCCATGCCGAAGGCGAACCCGGTGTAGACCTCGGGGTCCACGCCGCAGGCGCGCAGCACGTTCGGGTTGACCATGCCGCAGCCGCCCCACTCGACCCAGCCCGCGCCGCCCTTCTTCTCCGGGAACCAGATGTCCATCTCGGCGGACGGCTCGGTGAACGGGAAGTACGACGGGCGCAGCCGGGTCTTGGACTCCGGCCCGAACATCGACCGGGCGAAGGCGTCCAGCGTGCCCTTCAGGTGCGCCATGGTCAGGCCCTTGTCCACCGCCAGGCCCTCGACCTGCGAGAACACCGGGGTGTGGGTGGCGTCGAGCTCGTCGGTGCGGAACGTGCGGCCGGGGCACACCACGTACACCGGCAGCTCGCGGTCCAGCAGCGCCCGGATCTGCGACGGCGAGGTGTGCGTGCGCAGCACCAGACCGGAGTTCTCCGGGGCCACGTAGAACGTGTCCTGCATGGTGCGCGCCGGGTGGTCCTTGCCGAAGTTCAGCGCGTCGAAGTTGAACCACTCGGTTTCCATCTCGTGGCCCTCGGCCACCTCCCAGCCCATCGCCAGGAAGGTGTCCTCGATCTCCTCCGCGAGCTGGGTGTTCGGGTGCCGCGCACCGGCCGGGACGCGGTCCCAGGGCAGCGTGACGTCGACGGTCTCCTCGCGCAGGACCCGCTGGTCGCGCTCGGCCTCGAGGACGGCGCGGCGGTCGTCGAACGCGCTCTGGATCGCCTCGCGGGCCTGGTTGACGCGCTTGCCCGCGTCCGACCGCGCCTTGGGCGGCAGGGCGCCGATCTCGCGGCGCGCGGTCAGCAGCGGCGAGCGGTCACCGAGGTGCGCGGGCTTGACGGCGGCCAGTGCGTCGAGGTCGGCGGCCGCCGCGAAGGCCTTGCTGGCCTCGACCACCGCGCGGTCCAGCGTCTCCGGCGACAGCGCGGCGACCTCTTTCGGGTCGTACTGGTCGTTGGCTCCAGACATCGTGTGTGCGTGACTCCCGTTGATCCGACAGGCATCAGCGCCCGAGCCTCCCGGGCTGACGAACCTGCTCGTCGGCATGCGGACTCCGACCGCAAGCTAGCCCCTAGAGTCTATGCGACGGCCCCAACCCGATTTCGCGGAGATCCGCTCCCCCGGGCGTCAGGCGCGGTGCTGGGCGCGGGCCGAGGCGTAGAGGCAGACCGCGGCGGCGGTGGCCAGGTTGAGGCTCTCCGCCCGGCCGTACAGCGGGACGCGCAGCGTCGCGTCCAGCTGCGATTTCACCTCATCGGGCAGTCCGTGGGCCTCGCTGCCGAACACCCAGGCGGTGGGCGCGTCCAGCTCCCCGGCGCGGTCCGCGGTGTCGAGGTCGCCGGTGGCGTAGCCGTCGGCGCCGACCAGCCGGAGACCGGCCGCGCGGCAGGCGGCGAGCACCGCGCTCACGTCGCGGTCGCGGGCCACCGGGAGGTGGAAGAGGCTGCCGGTGGAGGCGCGCACGGCCTTGCCGTTGTAGGCGTCGACGGTGTCCCCGGCGAACAGGACCGTCCCGGCACCCGCCGCGTCGGCGACCCGCACCACGGTCCCGGCGTTGCCCGGGTCGGCCACGCCGACCAGCACCGCGACCAGCGCCGGGCGCTCGGCGAGCGCGGCGTCCAGCTCCACGGCGGGCAGATCGCACACCGCCACCAGGCCCTGCGGGGTGACCGTCTCCGACAGCGACGCCGCGGCCTTCTCGGTGACCGGGTGCACCGGCACCCCGGCGGCGCGGGCGCGGTCCAGGTGCTCCGCGTGGCGGGCGTGCTCGGTGGCGAACAGCTCGCGCACCCGCAGCGATCCGGCGGCGTGCGCGGTCAGCGCCTCACCCACCGCCTGGGCGCCTTCGGCCAGGAAGGCCCCGGCCTTCTCCCGGCCGGCGCGGCGGGTGAGCTTGCGAGCGACCGCGACCCGGGACGATCGCTCCGTGAGCGGAGCCGTCCCGGGTCGCGGTGCAGCAGAGGTGCCGTCGGCGATCAGGCCGCACTCTCCGGCAGGTTCTTGCGGGCGACCTCGACCAGCGCCTCGAACGCGGTCGGGTCGTTCACCGCGAGCTCGGCCAGGATCTTGCGGTCGACCTCGACCTCGGCGGCCTTCAGGCCCTGCACGAACTTGTTGTAGCTCAGGCCGTGCTGCCGGGTCGCGGCGTTGATGCGGGTGATCCACAGCTTCCGGAAGTCACCCTTGCGGGCGCGCCGGTCGCGGTAGGAGTAGGTCATCGAGTGGAGCATCTGCTCCTTGGCCTTGCGGTACAGCCGGGAGCGCTGACCGCGGTAGCCGCGGGCCGACTCGAGAATGGTGCGGCGCTTCTTCTGGGCGTTGACTGCCCGCTTGACGCGTGCCACGGGGTCCGTCCTGTTATCTCATCGGGGGCGGGATGACCGCCCGTGCGGGTGGCTGGATGTCTTGCTGACCTGCTGCTGCCCCGGTGGGGGCGGCGGTGCGGTCCTCAGCGACCCAGCAGCTTGTTGATGCGCTTGACGTCGGCCTTGGCCACCTCTTCGGTGCCCTCCAGGCGGCGGGTGACACGGCTGGACTTCTTCTCCAGGATGTGCCGGCGACCGGCCTGCTCGCGCCGCAGCTTGCCCGAACCGGTCACCCTGAAGCGCTTCGAGGTGCCCTTGTGGGTCTTGTTCTTCGGCATGTTCTCGTCCTCGTTTCGTACTGATGCCGGGCGGGGGCGCGGTCCGCGTCCCGGCCCGGCGTCACAATCACGAGCCCTGACGTGCGCCTTACGACGCGTTCGCCTTGGACTTGGTCTTGTTCGTCTTGTGCGGCGCAAGAACCATGATCATGTTCCGACCGTCCTGCTTCGGGTTCGCCTCGATGAACCCGAGGTCGGAGACGTCATCGGCCAGTCGCTGCAGCAGGCGGAAACCCAGCTCGGGACGCGATTGCTCACGACCGCGGAACATGATCGTCACCTTGACCTTGTGACCCTGGTTGAGGAAGCGGGACACGTGGCCCTTCTTCGTCTCGTAGTCGTGCGGGTCGATCTTCGGCCGGAGCTTCTGCTCCTTGATGACGGTCTGCTGCTGGTTGCGACGCGACTCGCGAGCCTTCTGCGCGCTCTCGTACTTGAACTTGCCGTAGTCCATGAGCTTGCAGACCGGCGGGCGCGCCTGCGGGGCGACCTCGACAAGGTCCAGATCCGCTTCCTGGGCCAGCCGGAGCGCGTCCTCGATGCGGACGATTCCGACCTGCTCCCCGTTCGGTCCGACCAGGCGGACCTCCGGTACCCGGATGCGGTCGTTGATGCGCGTCTCGGAGCTGATGGGCCCTCCTCAGTTCGATGGCTGTTCTTCTGCACCGCGGCGCGTAGAGCTCACCCCGGAATGCGAAGATCCCGTCGCTCCGCTCGCGCGGACCGCGGGATCCTGACTCCAACCGATCGAACCGGTACACGCAATACCGTTTCGCACCACCGGCGGCGCTGGACCGCCGGCAGGACCGGACCCGGAAGCCTGTGGCGGCTACTCGGGTGGGAGCGGGACTCCACTTTGCCGCCCCCGCCTGCGCGGGAGCTGGTCGTGCGTGTCAGGGTAGCAGGCGTGACCGAACCGCACCCAACACCCCTGACCAGTGCCGATCTGGCCGGTGAGCCAGCACACGACGCGGACGTTCTGGACAACGTCCGCGACCTCGCCGATGTTCCCAGCGTCGAGGTGATCAGCCGCGCGGCGGTCATGCTGATGTCCGCCGCCGCGGAGAAGCTCGGCCTGGCCGCCGAGGACCCGGACACCGCCGCCGAGCGCGACCTGGACGAGGCGCGCCGCCTGATCACCGCCCTGGCCGGGCTGGTGACGGCGTCGGTGGAGTACCTCGGGGCGCACGCGGGCCCGATCCGCGACGGGCTGCAGACGCTGCAGCGCGCCTTCCGCGAGGCCTCGGCCATCCCGGACGCCCCCGGCCAGGGGCCCGGCGAGAAGTACACCGGCCCGGTCTACTGACGTTCCGCGCGCAGCCGCGCCCGCGCGCGGCTGCGCCTCTCCACCTGACGGCGCGATGACGCCCCCGGAGACGCCGAGCACGCTCCGTGCCGGAACGACTCCGCTCCGAATCCCGTGATCAGCGCGATGGCACACCGCGCAACGGCGACCTCCCGAAATTGCGCCACGCGCAATGCAATGTGGACGGTTTATATCGAAAACCCTTGTGCCGCCGGAAGATGTTGACCGTCGATCGACCGGTGACATAGCTTCCGCGCTGATTCTCAGCCAGCGGAGGGTGGGCGCATGGTCGATCCGGTCGAACTCATCGCGAACTTGGTTCGCATTCCCAGCATCAACCCGCGCGACCGCGCCGAACCGGCGGAGACCGCCCTGGCCGAGCACATCGCCGGGTGGGCGACCGCGCGCGGGATGCGGGCCCGCACCGAGGAGGTGCTCGACGGGCGCCGGAACGTCCTCGTCGAGCTGCCCGGCGACGACGAGCGCCCGCTGCTGCTGGAATCGCACCTGGACACCGTGGAGACCGACGGGATGACCATCGCCCCGTTCGCGCCGGAGGTCCGCGGCGGCCGGTTGTACGGGCGGGGCTCGTGCGACGCGAAGGCGTCGCTGGCGGTGTTCCTGACCGCGATGGCGCGCCTGGCCGAGCGCGGCCCGCGCCCGCGGACCGTCGTGCTCGCCGGCGTCGTCGACGAGGAGCACCTGTACCGCGGGGTGACCGCGCTGCGCCGCAGCGACCTGCCCACCCCGGCCGGGGCGATCGTCGGCGAGCCGACCGAGCTGCGGATGGTCGTGGCGCACAAGGGCTGCATGCGCTGCCGCATCGAGGCGCGCGGCGACGCCGGGCACAGCTCGCAGCCGTGGGGCCGGACCAACGCCATCGAGGTCGCAGCCGAGGTGGTGCGCCACCTCCAGCAGGAGCACGCACCGCGGCTGGACGCGCTGGCCCGGCCGCTGGTCGGCCCGCCATCGCTGGCGGTGACCATGATCGAGGGCGGGCAGGGGCCGAACGTGCTGCCGGACAGCTGCGTGGTGACCGTCGACCGGCGCACCGTCGGCGGCGAGGACCCGCACGCGGTCTGGGCGCAGCTGCGCGGTGAGCTGGAGGCGCGCTGGCCGGTCCTGGTGCACGAGCCGCACATCGTCGACTACTCGCTGGAGACCGACCCGGCCGATCCGTTCGCGCGGAGCGTGGCCGCGAGCCTGCGGGCGTCCGGGCTGGACGCCGATCCGCTCGGCGTCGGCTACGGCACCGACGCCAGCAAGATCGCCCTGGACGGGGTGCCCGCCGTGGTGTTCGGGCCCGGCTCGATCGCGAACGCGCACACCGCCGACGAGTCCGTCCCGCTCGACGAGGTCCGCACCGCGGTCGACGTCGTCGAGCGCGTCCTGCGCACCGGAGGTGTCCCCGCATGACGATCGCGCAGACCGCCACCGCCACCCGGCGCCGGTTCGGGGTGCTCGCCGCCGACTTCGCGGTGCTGGGCCTGAACTACGCCGACCGCGCCGCGTTCGGCATCGCCGGGCCGCTGATCATCGCCGAGTTCGGCTTCTCCAACGCCGCCTTCGGCTGGCTGGCCAGCATCTTCGCCCTGGCCTACTCGCCGTTCGGGTTCATCGGCGGCTGGCTGGCCGACCGGTTCGGCCCGCGCAACGTGATGGGCTGGGCGGTGATCGCCTGGTCGGCGTTCACCGCGCTGACCGCCGCCGGGATCGGGTTCGTCAGCCTGCTGATCATCCGGTTCCTGTTCGGCGCCGGGGAGGGCCCGCAGGCCACGGTCACCGCGAAGCTGATGCACAACTGGTTCCCGAAGCGGGAGCTGGGCACCGCGCTGGGCATCGCCAACGCCGCCACCCCGCTGGGCGGCGCGGTCGCCACCCCGGTGGTGGTCGGCATCATGCACGCCACCCAGGGCAACTGGCGGTTGCCGTTCCTGATCTTCGGCGCGCTGGGCGTGCTGGCCGCGATCGGCTGGTTCTGGGTCGTGCGGGACACCCCGGAGCAGCACCCGAAGGTCAACGACGCCGAGGTCCGGGTCATCCGGCAGGACCAGGCCGAGGCGACCGAGGCGGCGCAGCAGGACGCGCCCGGGTTCTGGAGCTGCGTGGCCAAGCCCGCGGTGTGGGCGACCGCGATCGCCTACTTCGGCTATGCCTGGATCCTCTGGACGTTCGTGTCCTGGTTCCCGAGCTACCTGGTGCAGGAGCGCGGCATCGACCTGGACGGGCTGGCGATCTCCGGGGCCATCCCGTGGGTCGGCGGGTGCATCGGGCTGATCGCCGGTGGTGCGCTCACCGACTGGCTGGTGCGCCGGATCGGCGACCCCGAGGCGCCGCGCCGCTGGCTGGTGATCGCCTGCCTGGCCGCGACCGCCGTGCTGTTCGCGCTGGTGTCGATGGTGACCAGCACCTTCGCCGCGGTCGCGGTGATGACCGTCGTGGTGTTCCTGCTGTACCTGACGGGTGCGCAGTACTGGATCATCGTCGGGGAGGCGGTGCCCGCCGCGCGCTACGGCGCGGTCTCCGGGGCGGTGCAGATGTTCGCCACCTCGGCGTCGATCTTCGCGCCGCTGGTCACCGGCTACCTGGCCGACTCGTCCTGGGGTTGGAGCGGGGTGTTCGTGGTCGCCGGTGCGATCACCATCATCGGTCCGGTCCTGCTGCTGTTCGCCGGTCGGCGCCGGGCGTGATCGGCGCGCGGGAGCGGGTCGGGGCCCGCTTCCGCGTCGGCGGTGTCACGGGTTGACGGCGAGGAAGAGGAACGCCGCCAGCAGCGCCAGGTGCACCGCGCCCTGCATGCGGGTGGCGCGGCCGGGGACCACCGTGAGCACGCTGACCACGATGGTCAGCGCGAACAGGACGATCTGGGTGGCGCCCAGGCCCAGGTGCAGCTCGCCCTTCAGCCAGATCGAGGCGACCGCGATCGCCGGGATGGTCAGGCCGATGCTGGCGATCGCCGAGCCGTAGGCCAGGTTGAGGCTGATCTGCATCCGCTGCCGGACCGAGGCGCGCACCGCGGCGATGGTCTCGGGCAGCAGGACCAGCATCGCGATCACCACGCCGACGAAGGAGTTCGGGAAGCCGACCGCGGCGACGGCGGCCTCGATCGCCGGGGACTCCACCTTCGCCAGGCCGACCACCGCGACCAGCGCGACCAGCAGCAGGACCAGGCTCGCGGCGGTCTGCTTGCCGGTCGGCGGCTCGGCGTGGTCGTCCTCGGGCGCGACGGTGCCCTTGTCGGTCACCGGCAGGAAGAAGTCGCGGTGCCGCACGGTCTGGGTGAACACGAACAGCGCGTAGAGCACGACCGAGGCCAGCGCGGCGAACACCAGCTGCTGCGGCGAGTAGGCCGGTCCCGGCACGCTGGTGGTGAAGGCCGGGAACACCAGGGTCAGCGCGCCCAGCGTCGCCACCGTCGCCAGCGCCGCGCCGGCGCCCTCGGCGTTGAAGTTCGTCAGGCCGTAGCGCAGCGCACCCACCAGCAGCGCCAGCCCGGCGATGCCGTTGGTGGTGATCATGATCGCCGCGAAGATGGTGTCGCGCGCCAGCGTCGCGGCGTCGTCCCCGCCGGAGATCATCAGGGTGACGATCAGCGCGACCTCGATCACCGTGACCGCCACCGCGAGCACCAGCGAGCCGAACGGCTCCCCCACCTTGTGCGCGACGACCTCCGCGTGGTGCACCGCGGTCAGCACCGCACCGGCCAGCAGCACGGCGACCACGAGCACCATGCCCAGGCCCAAGCCCTTCTGCGGCCAGGCCACGGCCAGCGCGAACATGGCCAGCACCGGCACCAGGACGTTCCAGGACAGCAACGATCGCAGCGACATGAGTCCACATTAGAAGCCGAGATCGATTCGCGCGGGACCCGGAGGTGGTGTCGGCGCGCCGGATCGGCCGGGCCGGGCGCGGAGGTGTTGGAGACGACCAGCCCCCGGTCGAGTTGGGCGCGGAGGGCACCTCGCGGCGTGCGAGGTGCCCTCCGACCAGCTCAGTCGAGGACGGCGAGGGCGTCGATCTCGACGAGGAGACCGGCCGGGAGGCCGACGTAGACCGTGGTGCGGGCCGGGAAGGGCTCGCCGACCACGCGCGCGTAGGTCTCGTTCATCTCCGCGAACTGCGAGGTGTCCGTCAGGTACACGCGCAGCATCAGGACGTCCTCGATGGAGCCGCCCTCGGCCTCCAGGATCGCGATGACGTTGCGCAGGCACTGCTCGGTCTGCTCGGCGACCCCGCCCTCGACCACCTTGCCGGTGGCCGGGTCGACCGCGGTCTGCCCGGAGACCTGCAGGATGTTGCCCTTGCGGACGCCCTGCGACAGCGGGATGCTCGCCGGCGGCTTGGGGGCGTTGTCGGTGCTGACGACGGTCCTGGCCATCAGGATTCCTTCCTCTTCTCCGTTGGCTGCCAGCCCAGCTCGGCGGAGATCCCGCCGGCTGCGCGCAGCACGTCGTCGACGAGCCCGAGCAGGCCGTCGAAATCCAGCAGTACTTTCGGCACCGACAGCGAGACGGCCGCGATGGTCTCGCCGCGGTGGTTGCGGATCGGCGCGCCGATGCAGTGGATGAAGTCCTCGTGCTCGCTGCGGTCGACCGCGTAGCCCTGCTCGCGGACCTGGTCCAGCTCGGCCAGGAAGCGGTTCGGCGAGTCGATCGTGTTCGCGGTGAGCTTCGGGTAGGTCAGCTGCTCGGCGAACTGCGCGCGCTGCGGCGGCGGCAGGTCCGCGACCAGCGCCTTGCCGACCGCGGTGCAGTGCACGGGGGCGCGGCGGCCGATGCGGGAGTACATCCGCACCGGGTGCTTGCTGTCGACCTTGTCGATGTAGATGACGTGGTCGTCCTCGAGCGTCGCCAGGTGCACGGTGTGCCCGCTGACGCCGCCCAGCTCCAGCAGGTGCGCGCGGGCGACGTCGCGGACGTCGAGGTCCTCCAGGGCCTGGTGCGCCAGGTCGAACAGGGCGCTGCCGAGGCGGTAGTGGTGCACGTCCTCGCGGCGGACGAAGCGCCCGGCTTCGAGGGTGCGCAGCAGGCGCATCGCGGTGGACTTGTGCACGCCGAGGCGCTGGGCGAGCTGGTCGAGGGTCTGCGGGCCGGCGGCCAGCGAAGTCAGCACGGCCAGTCCCCGTTCCAAGCTCTGACTCACCGACCACTCCGTCCGTTGACGCGCTGCGCGGCGCGATGGTACACACCTATCCATCATTTTGCGCAATCAGCGTTGCATTCTACGCAATAGGAGACCTTGGTGTCAGCACGGGGTATCAACATCGAGGCGGTCCGCGCCCTGCACGACGAGCGCATCGACTGGCGCTTCAAGGGCATGCCCTCGGACGCCTTCGGCACCACTGTGGGCGAGTTCCTGGCCACCCGCCCGACGGTCTTCGACGGCGGCTTCGTCGGGCCGCTCCTGACGCTCGACCGCGCCGCCCTGGAGCACAACCTGCGGACCATGGCCGACTGGTGCGCCGAGCACGGGGTGCAGCTCGCCCCGCACGGCAAGACGACGATGGCTCCGCAGCTGTTCGGGCAGCAGCTCGCGCACGGTTCGTGGGGCATCACCGCCGCCAACACCAGCCAGCTTCGCGTGTACCGCGCGTTCGGCGTCGAGCGGATCCTGTTCGCCAACGAGCTGGTCGACCGCAACGGCCTGGCCTGGCTGGCCGACGAGCTGGACCGCGACCCGGAGTTCCAGTTCTGCTGCTACGTCGACTCGCTGCGCGGCGTGCACCTGATGGCCGAGGCGCTGGCCGCGCACGGCGCGTCCCGCCCGGTCGACGTGCTGGTCGAGCTGGGCAGCCCGGGGGCCCGCACCGGCGCGCGCACGAAGGCCGAGGCCCGCGAGATCGCCGACGCCGTGCTGGAGAACCCGGTGCTGCGCCTGGTCGGCGTCGCGGGTTACGAGGGCGAGGTCGCGCACGACGTCAGCGACGCCGCGCTGTCCGCTGTGGACGGATACCTGGAGCGGGTGCGCGAGCTGGTGGCCGAGCTGGCCGGTGCCGGGCACTTCTCCGGGCTGGACGAGGTGATCGTCACCGCGGGCGGCAGCTCCTACTTCGACCAGGTCGCCGAGGCGCTGACCAAGCCGTGGCCGACCGGGCTGCCGGTGGTGCCGGTGCTCCGCAGCGGCGGGTACCTGCTGCACGACGACGGCTTCTACCGGATCCGCTCGCCGTTCGGCCGGGAGCACCGGCTGGCCGGTCGGGAGCGGCCGTTCCGGCCCGCGATGCGGGCGTGGGCGCAGGTGATGTCGCGCCCGGAGCCGGGGCTGGCGCTGCTGACCATGGGCCGCCGCGACGCCTCCTTCGACCAGGACCTGCCGGAACCGCAGGTGATCCGCGGCGCCGACGGCGCGGTCCGCGACCTGCCGGCGGGCTCCTGCCGGGTCCGGGCGCTGGCCGACCAGCACACCTTCCTGGAGCTGTCCGGCGCCGATCCGCAGGTCGGCGACTGGATCGGCTTCGGCCTCTCGCACCCGTGCACGGTCTTCGACAAGTGGTCGCTGATCCCGGTGGTGGACGGCGACGAGGTGATCGACCTGATCCGCACCTTCTTCTGACCGAACCCACCCGGAGGGCTCCACAATGGACATCGTGGTCCGCGGAGCGCGGGTCGTCGACGGCGACGGCGGCCCGAGCTACCTCGCCGACGTCGGCGTCGAGCGCGGTCTGATCACCGAGATCGCCGAACCCGGGAAGTTGCGCGGCAGCCGCGCGATCGACGCCGACGGGCTGGTGCTCTCCCCCGGTTTCATCGACATGCACGCGCACTCGGACCTGCAGCTGCTCGCCAACCCGGACCACACCGCGAAGGTGTCGCAGGGCGTGACGCTGGAGGTCATCGGCCAGGACGGGTTGTCCTACGCACCGGTGGACGACGCCACGCTGGCGACGCTGCGCACCCAGATCGCCGGGTGGAACGACGACCCGCCGGGCTTCGACTGGAACTGGCGCAGCGTCGCCGAGTACCTCGACCGGCTCGACGCCGGGATCGCCACCAACGCGGCGTACCTGGTGCCGCAGGGCACGCTCCGGCTGATCTGCGTGGGCTACGACGACCGCGCGGCCACCGACGCCGAGCTCGACCGGATGCGCGAGGTGCTGGCGCGGTCGCTGGACGAGGGCGCGTTCGGGATGTCCTCCGGCCTGACCTACACGCCCGGCATGTACGCCGACACCGACGAGCTCGCCGCGCTGTGCGAGGTGGTGGCGGCGCGCGGCGGGTACTACAGCCCGCACCACCGCAGCTACGGCGCGGGCGCGCTGGCCGCGTACGCGGAGATGATCGAGGTCAGCAAGCGCTCCGGGTGCCCGCTGCACCTGGCGCACGCCACGATGAACTTCAGCGTGAACCGGGGCCGGGCGGCCGATCTGCTGTCCATGTTGGACAGCGCGCTGGACGAGGGCTGCGACATCACGCTGGACACCTACCCGTACCTGCCGGGCAGCACCTCGCTGCACGCGCTGCTGCCGAGCTGGGCGATGGTCGGCGGGGTGGAGGCCACCCTGGCCCGGCTGCGCGATCCCGTGCAGCGCGAGCGGATCCGCGTCGCGCTGGAGGAGGAGGGCTCGGACGGCTGCCACGGGGTGCCGGTCGAGTGGGAGACCATCGAGATCAACGGCGTCCGGCGGGACGCCAACGGCCACCTCGTCGGCCGCAGCGTCGCCGAATCCGCCCGCGAGGCCGGGAAACCGCCGGCCGAGCACTACTTCGACGTCCTGGTGTCCGAGGAGCTGGGCAGCTCCTGCCTGATGCACGTGGGCCACGAGGACAACGTGCAGGCCATCATGCGCCACCGGGTGCACACCGCGGGCAGCGACGGCCTGCTGGTCGGCGCGCGCCCGCACCCGCGCGCGTGGGGCACCTTCCCCCGCTACCTCGGCCACTACGTGCGCGAGCTCGGGGTGCTGGGGCTGGAGGAGTGCGTGCAGCACATGACCTCCCGCGCCGCCGACCGGCTCGGGCTCGCCGACCGCGGCCGGATCCGCCCCGGGTTCGCCGCCGACCTGGTGCTGTTCGACCCGGGGACCGTCGCGGACACCGCCACCTTCGACGAACCCCGCCAGCAGGCCGCGGGAATCCCGCACGTGCTGGTCAACGGGGTGCCGGTGATCGAGGACGGTCACCGCACCGACGCCCTGCCCGGTCGCGCCCTGCGCAAGCCGCGCTGAACCCCCAGAGGAGTCCGCCGTGGACACGTTCCTCCACTGGCTCCAGCACGAAACGTCCGGCCTGCTCGTGTTGTGCGCGGTCGGGATCGCGGTGCTGCTGCTCATGATCATCCGGTTCCGGGTGGAACCGTTCATCGCGCTGATCGTCTCCGGGCTGCTGATCGCGCTGGCCGCCGGGCTGTCCGTCGAGGACATCGTCGGCACCGCGCAGAAGAGCAGCGAATCGCTGCTGGAGAGCGGGTTCGCCGGGATCCTCGGGCACATCACCGCGATCGTCGGGCTCGGCACCATCCTCGGCTCGGTGCTGGAGGCCTCCGGCGGCGCGCAGCTGCTGACCCGCAAGCTGCTGGGCGCCTTCGGCGAGCGGCGCGCGCCGCTGGCGATGGGCCTGTCCGGGCTGGTCTTCGGCATCCCGGTGTTCTTCGACATCGGCATCTTCGTGCTGGCCCCGCTGGTGTACGTGGTGGCGCGGCAGGGCGGCAGGTCCATCCTGCTGTACTGCCTGCCGCTGGTGGCCGGGCTGTCCATGACGCACGCGTTCCTGCCGCCGCACCCCGGGCCGGTGGTCGCCGCCGGACTGCTCGGCGTGGACCTGGGCTGGATCATCCTGATGGGGCTGGCCTGCGGGCTCCCGGCGTTCGCGGTCAGCGGTCTGCTGTTCCCGCTGTGGATCGGCAAGCGCATCGAGCTGCCGGTGCCGGAGGACGTGCTGGCCGCGGCCGACGAGGCGGCGCGCAAGAACGAGGCCGAGGGCCGCCCCGAGCCGAAGCTGGCCACCGTCGCCCTGATCATCGGCCTGCCGATGGTGCTGATCCTCGGCGCCACGTTCGGCAGCATCACGCTGCCGAAGGGCAGCGCGCCGCTGTCGGTGCTGACCTTCCTCGGCAACCCGACGGTGGCGCTGACCATCGCGGTGCTGCTGGCGTTCTGGCTGCTGGGCACCCGGCGCGGGATGACCGGCAAGGAGCTCTCCGAGCTGACCGGGCACTCGCTGCGCCCGCTGGGCATGATCCTGCTGGTGGTCGGCGCGGGCGGGTTCTTCGGCAAGGTGCTCGCCGAGACCGGCGTCGGCGAGGCGCTGGCCGGGTCGCTGCAGTCCACCGGGCTGCCGCTGCTGGTGTCGGCGTACGTGATCAGCTCCGGGCTGCGCATCGCGCAGGGCTCGGCGACGGTGGCGATCGTGACCACCGGCGGCATCGTCGCGCCGCTGCTGCACGCCGGGGACCACTCGCAGGCGCAGCTGGCGCTGATCGCGGTGGCGATCGCGGCGGGCTCGATCATCGCCTCGCACGTCAACGACGGCGGGTTCTGGATCATCAGCCGCTACTTCGGCATCCCGGTCAAGGACATGCTGAAGTCCTGGACGGTGCTGGAGACCATCCTCTCGGTCGTCGGCTTCGGGATGGCCCTGCTGCTGTCCGCGCTGCTCCCCTAGCCTGGAATTCCTTGCTGCGGCGTCGGAAACGCCCGTAATGTTCGCCGGGATCCGACGCCGAGGCGAGGAGTGCCCGAATGGACCTGAGCAGACGGTCGTTGCTTCTGTCGGCTGGAGCCGCCGCGGGTTTGGCGGGGTTCGCACCGGGGCTGGCCGGTGCGAACCCCGTGGTACCGGCGGATTCGCCCACCCCACCGCGCGGCCCGGACGAGGGCGCGGGTCCGTTCCGGAAGCTGGTGATCCGCGGCGTCAACCTGATCGTCGGCGCGGACGGCGAGGTGCGCGGACCGGTCGACGTGGTGGTCCGCGGCAACCGCATCGACCAGATCATCCCCGCTGGTGAGCCGTCCCGGGTGCTGCCCGCCGGTCGGCCGCCGCACGACGCCGAGCACGAGATCGACGCGACCGGCATGTGGATGATGCCGGGCCTGGTGGACGAGCACGCGCACACCGGGACCGGCAGCACCCCGCGGACCTACGCCTACAAGCTGTGGCTGGGCCACGGCGTCACCACCGTGCGCGGGGTGTCGCTGGCCCAGAACGCCGATGCGGTCGCGGACAAGGAGCGCAGCGAGCGCAACGAGATCGTGGCGCCGCGCATCGTCAACTACCAGACCCCGGGCAGCGGTTGGGAGGACGGCCCGGTCGACTCGCCGGAGAAGGCCCGCCGGTGGGTGGCGTGGGCGGCCCGCAACGGCGTGGACGGCATCAAGTTCTTCGGCGAGGGGCCCTACGGCCGCCCGGAGATCGAGGCCGCGATCCGGGCCGCCCAGCAGTCCGGGCTGGGCACCACCATGCACCACTCGCCGCCGATCTACCCGCAGCTCAACGCGCTGGAGACCGGTCAGCTCGGGCTGGGCACCGTCACCCACTTCTACGGCCACTTCGAGGCGCTGCTGAAAGAGGGCCGCGAGCACCCGAAACCGCCGGACTACGACTACTCCAACGAGGCGTCGCGGTGGCGCGCGGTCGCGCAGGTCATCGACCACACCTTCCCACCCGGTTCCCCGCAGTGGCGCTCGTACCTGTCGCGGCAGCTGGACAACGGCGTGACGTTCGGCCCCACCTTCGGCGTCTACCTCGCCGGGCGCGACCTGCTGCGGGCGCGCGGTCTGGAGTGGCACCCGCGGTTCGCGCTGCCGACGCTGTGGAACTTCTGGGAACCCAGCCCGGAGGCGCACGGCTCGTTCTACTACGACTGGAATTCCGAGGACGAGGCGAGCTGGAAGCGCTTCTACGTGCAGTACCTGCAGCTGATCCACGACTACAAGGAGATGGGCGGGCGCATCGCGGGCGGCACCGATCCGGGGTTCATCTACAACCTCTACGGGTTCGCCAACATCAACGAGCTGGAGATGCTGCGCGAAGCGGGGTTGTCGGCGCTGGAGGCGATCGAGGCGATGAGCTCGGCAACCGCGCGCACCATCGCCGAACCCACCGGTGCAGCGCCGGAGTACGGCGCGGTCGAGGAGGGTTTCATCGCCGACCTGGCGATCACCGGCGAGAACCCGCTGCAGGACCTGAAAACCCTCTACGGCACGGGAACTCCGCGGCTGAACCCGGAGACCGGGGACATCACCCGCACCGGCGGTGTGCAGTGGACGATCCGCAACGGCGTCGTCTACGACGCCAAGCGGCTGCTCGCCGACGTGGCCGACATGGTGCAGGCGCAGAAGTCCGCTGGTGCGTGCGGCGACGTCGACCCGGACTGGAGCATGTCCGGTCCCTGCGGCGGCAGCCCCGGCGTCGGGGTGGCACCACCGGCCGAACCCGCGAGGCGCGCCGCCCCGCTGCCGTAGCGCCGCCGGGAAATACGGGAAGCCCGGGGGCTTGAGGAAGGTTTAAGGCTTTTTGGTCTAGTCCACTGGCCGCGCATGCGGCAGACTGTCCCGCGATCATCCACCGAGCAGGGAGAACATCGTGCGGGACAACGCAATGCCGCGTCGCCGGTTCCTCACCGCCGCGGGCGCGCTCGGCCTCGCCGGCGCGGCCGGGGTGGTCGCCACCACCAGCACCGCGTGCGCGACCACCTCGTCCGCGGCGCCCCAGCCCGCCCCGGCGATGCACCACGCCGCTGGGCTGATGACGCTGATCGGCAGCTACACCTCGGCGAGCCCGGCCGGTCGCGGCCTGGAGGTGGCCACCCGCAACGACGCGGGCGCCCTCGAACCGTCCGGGGTGGTCGACGGGGTGCCCGACGCGTCGTTCTTCGCCTGGTCGCCGGACCACAAGTACCTCTACGTCACCAACGAGATCGTGCCGAACGGCACCATCACCGCCGTGGACCTCTCCCAGCACCACCCGGTGGTCCTGGGCAGCCAGCCCAGCGGCGGCGCGGGCCCCACGCACATCTCCGCGCACCCGAGCGGCGAGTTCATCTTCACCGCCCACTACACCGACGGCACGGTCGCGGTGCACCGCCGCAACGCCGACGGCACCATCGGCGAGAACACCGACCTGGTCAAGCACCCCGGCGCCGAGCCGCACGCCCACCAGGTCCTGGTCGACCCGAGCAAGCAGTGGGTGGTGGCGGTGGACCTCGGCGCCGACGCGGTGTTCGTGTACGCCTTCGACACCGCCACCGGCAAGCTCACCCAGCACCAGCACCTCGAACTGCCCGCCGGGACCGGCCCGCGGCACCTGGCGTTCAACTACGAGCGCGCCTACCTGCTGGCGGAGCTGAAGTCCGAGATCACCGTGCTGGACTGGGACCTCGACGCCGGGCGGTTCACCCCCGGCCAGGTCATCGGCACCCGGGAACCCGACGCGAGCGGCGAGAACTTCCCGGCGGAGATCGCGATCACCCGCGACGCCAAGTTCGCCTACGCCTCCAACCGCGGCGACAACAACATCGCCACCTTCGCCATCACCGGGGAGGGCCTGGAGTTCCGGGGCACCGCGCCGACCGGCGACTGGCCCCGCCACTTCGCGCTGGACCCGGAGCAGACCTCGCTGTACGTGGCCAACCAGCGCTCCGGCACGATCACCCGCCTGACCCGCGACCCGAACTCCGGCGCCCTCACCCCCACCGAGGACGTCTACGAGTGCCCGTCGGTCGCAGCCATCACCTTCCACGGCTGATCACCGGGGAGGGCGTCGGCGGCGATGCCCTCCCCCGCTCCGCAGCTGCGCCTCGATCCCGTCGAGGACCGTGCCCAGGCCGAGCTCGAAGGACTCGTCGAAGTCGTCGGTGCCGACGAGGTCCGCCTGCCGCGCCAGCGTCGGGTAGTCCGCCCGCCGACTCTCGAGGTACTGCTGGGCCGCAGCGCGCAGCTCGGCTTCGCGGGCCGGGTCCCGGTGCACCTCGCGCCAGAAGTTCTCCATCGCGGCGTAGCCCTGGACGTAGTAGGTCAGCGCACCGACGACGGCGGTGAGGCGCGGACCGTCCAACCCGGCTGCGGTCAGGATCGCGTAGAACCGCTCGGAGAGCGCCAGCGAGTTCGGCCCGAGCAGCGCACGGGTGGACATCACGGCGGGCAACCACGGGTGGCGCCTCATGACGTCCCGGCCCTGGCGGAGCTGCTGCGCGAGCGCCTCGCGCCAGGGCACGCCGTCGGCCGCGGCGAGCTCGACCTCCGCGAACGCCTCGTCCACGGCCAGGTCGAGCACGTCCTCCTTGCTGTTCACGTACTCGTACAGCGACATCGCGCTGACGCCCAGCCGGGCCGCGAGGCGCCGCATGGACAGACCCGAAGCGCCCTCGGCGTCCAGCACCGCGACCGCGGCGCGCGCGATCCGCTCCGCGGTCAGGCGGGGCCTGCGGGGACGTTGCTCGGCGAGCCAGATCGCCGGTGGTCGTTCGTCGCCCATGTCGCTCCTCCCTTACGGCGTACGGAAAACCGTACAGCTAACTTCGGCCGCAGATCGACGGACCGAGGAGGATCTGATGACGCCGGACGAATGGGTGCACCAGTACGCGCTCCTGGCGCTGCGCATCGACAAGCTGGTGCTGGGGAGCGCGACGGGCACCGTGGTCATCTTCAGCGGGCCGCCGGAGTGGCGGGCCGAGGTCGCGGGCGAAGAACCGGCGGCGGCCGGGAAGCTGGTCGACGACGCCGACGCGCTGCTGGACACCCTGCCGTTCCCGGCCGAGCGCGCCCGCTACCTCGCCGCCCAGGTGCGGGCCATGCGGGTGGTTGCCCGGCAGCTGAACGGCGAACAGCTGCCGCTGTCGGTCTACGCGGGCGAATGCTTGGGCGTGACGGCGGAAGTGCTGCCGACGGAGGTGTTCGAGGAGGCGCACGACCTGCTGGACCGCGCGCTGCCGAAAGGCGCCGGGAGCTTGCTGGAGCGGCTCCGGGCCTGGCAGGCGTTCCACACCCTGCCGCCGGACCAGGTGGACCGGATACCAGGGCTGGTGGACCGCGCCGTCGCCGAAACCCGTCGGCGCACCAACGAGATCGTGCCGCTGCCCGCCGACGAGGTGACCAGGTGCGAGCTGGTCTCCGGGGTGAACTTCCGGGCGGCCGGGGCCTACGACGGCGACCTGCGCTCGACGATCCACCTCAACACCGACCTGCCGTTCAACCTGGCCGACCTGCTCTACGTCGTCGCGCACGAGGGCCACCCGGGCCACATCGCCGAATCGATGCTCAAGGACCTCCGGCTGGTCGGCGAGCTCGGCTTCCTGGACCAGCAGGTCCGGTTCATGCTGTCGCCGTCGTTCGTGATCAGCGAGGGGCTCGGGCTGCACGCGCAGGACATCGCCTTCCCCGACGGCCGAGCCCAGGCCTGGCTGCGGGACAACGTCCTCGCCGAGCAGGGCATCGCCCCGGACGGCAGCGATTTCGCGGCGATCCACCGCGCGCAGAACGCGCTGTTCGGCGCGTGGGGCAATGCCGCGTTCCTCGCCGACGAAGGTCGCCCGGACGCGGAGATCAGCGCCTACCTCACCAGGTGGGCGCTGGTCCCCGAGGCCGAGACCGGCGCGGTCCTGAGCACCCTCCGGGCCGGTGGCATGTCCGCGTACGTGCTCGGCTACTTCCACGGCTGGCGGCTGCTCGACCGGTGGCTGGCCGCCCCGGACCGCGACGCGCGGGTGCGCCGACTGCTCACCGAGCAGCTGCTACCCGCCGACCTCGCGGGCTGAGCCGCCCACCAGGCGGTGCCAGGCGTCGGCGCGCCAGTCGTCGCCGTCGTCGAGGAACATGCGGTTGCCAGCGCTGTCCCAGTGGGTCAGCGCCCAGCCGTTTCCGGTGCGGTTCTCGTGCCAGCCGACCAGGGGCCAGTAGGCGAAGTCGGTGTCGTTGGCGATGAGGAAGTCCACGAAGTTCTCGAACCAGGCCCGCGCCTTCGGGTCCTGCTCCTCGCGGCCGCCCACGCCGAACTCGCTGATCCACAGCGGCGCGGTGTAGGGCTTGCCGTCCTCGGTCACGAAGAACGCCTGGCGCCGCAGCACCTCCTGCAGCTCCTCGCGGGAGAGGTCCTGGTAGCGCGGGTCGCTGGTCTCCCCCACCCCGGTCGCGCCGGAGTGGTTCGGGCCGGTGTAGCCGTAGAAGTGCGCCGAGTACACCAGCTTCCCGGGTTCGGCCAGCGTGTGCGACAGGGTGCGGACCGGTTCCAGCGTGGGGCGGCCGTGCGGGAGGCCGTCGACCGGGAGGCCGACCCAGTTGATGCCCTCGACGATGATCAGCAGGTTCGGGTTGGCCTCGGTGAGGATCCGGTTCCCGGCGCGCTGCGAGGCGGCGAACCAGTCGTGCTCATCGCCCAGACCCCAGTTCGGGTCGTCGAAGACGTCGCGCCGCACCTCGTTGTAGAGGTCGGCGCCGACCACGCGCGGGTTGTCCCGGTAGCGACCGGCCATGAAAAGCCAGTCCTCCTCCCACTGCTGGTCGCTCTGGCTGCTGTTCCAGCGCTCGTTGCCGTCGATCCCGCAGCACCAGCGGGTGGTGTTGGTGTGGTTGTTCAGGATGACGGCGAAACCGCGGTCGGTGAGCGCGGACACCGCGGCGTCGTAGATCTGCAGGCGGGTCTTGCCGCGCAGCTGCGGGTTCGCGGCCACCGCCCGGTCCGGCACGATCGCCTCGTCGCGGATCATGTCGTTGGCGAAGGGCAGCCGGATGCTGTTGAGCCCGAGTTCGGCGAAGCTGTCCAGGATCTCGTCCATCGACGCCCGGTCCAGGCCCAGCGGGATGCCGCTGCTGTTCTCCCCCGCGTGGTGGTTGGCGGGGTCGTCGACGTCCCCGCTGCCGTCGTAGGTGCCGCTGGCGCCGTGCCAGTTCCCGGATTTCAGCTTGAAGCGGGCGCCGTTGGCGTCGACGACGTAGCGCCCCTCGGTGTGCAGCGGCCCGGCCCACGTCGCGGCCAGATCCGGTGCGGCGGGCGGCAGCGGTTGCACCAGTGCGGCGGCGAGGACGGTGGTGAGCACCCCGGCGATCATGCGCGCTCCCTCGGTTCGGACGAATCGCGGATCGGCGGCGGGACTTTCATCCTCGCAGGGATCACCGCGCTGGAAACATCTGGGAATTCACCACTTTTGCCGCTGTTCACCACGTCGAACCCGGAGCTCCCGGTGATCGCCGACCAGCAGCGACACGATCCAGACCGCGCGAAGATTGGTTCAGACCTTGCCTTTCCGGGGCGTGATCCATAGCATCCGATTGCTCAGCGCAAAACGGGAATTGCAGACAGTGCAACGGAGACTGCCATGCGCGCCTGGAAAGCCATCACCATCACCGCCATCGGCGCGTTGCTCGCCGCCTGCGGACCGCCGCAGGTCCAGCAGGACGCGCCCGCCGAGGACGAACGCACCGGCACCCTGCGGGTCTGGCTGTTCGACGAGGCGAGCCGCGGCCCCAAGCAGGCCACCGTGGACGAAGCGGTGGCCCGCTTCGAGGCCGAGCACCAGGGCGTCGAGGTCGACGTGCAGTACATCCCCGTGGACACCCGCTCGCAGCGGTTCACCGGCGCGTTCAACGACCCGGCCAGCGCCCCCGACGTCGCCGAGTACGGCAACACCGACCTGGCCGGGTACGTCGCCGCGGGCGGGCTGGCCGACCTGACCGGCCAGCTCGGGCCGGAAGCCGCCGACCTGAACGAATCGGTGCTGGAGACCGCGAAGGTCGACGGCAAGGTCTACGGGATGCCCTGGTACACCGGCGTCCGGGCGCTGTACTACCGCACCGACGTCTTCGCCGAGCTGGGCCTGCAGCCGCCGCGCACCACCGCCGAGCTGGTCGACACCGCGCAGCGGATCCGCCAGGCCCGGCCCGACCTCTACGGCATCTCCATCGGCGGCAAGTACCACTACGCGCTGATGCCGTTCATCTGGGCGGCCGGTGGCGACCTCGCCCGCCGCGACGGCGACCAGTGGGTGTCCACTGTGGACGAACCCGCCGCCCGCGAGGGCGTGGCCACCTACTCGTCGCTGATCAGCGGCGGCGCGTGCCCGCGCGAGCAGTGCGCGGACATGACCGGCAGCCAGGCCGTGCAGGCCTTCGCCTCCGGCAAGGCGGCGATGACCGTCGGCGGCGACTTCAACCGCGCCGCGGTGGACGCCGGTGAGGCCGCGGGCAAGTACGCCGTGGTCCCGCTGCCCGGCCCGACGGCCGGATCGGTCGCCCCGGCCTTCGCCGGCGGCAACATGCTCGGCGTGCTCAAGTCCTCCAAGCGCGCCACGCTGGCCAAGGAGTTCGTGCAGCTGCTGGCGGGCAAGGAGTACCAGCGCAAGATGTACGAGGCGATGGGCAACCTGCCGACGTACACCGACGTGCAGCAGGAGCTCGCCGCCGACGACCCCGCCGTGGCGCCGTTCGTGCAGACCCTGCAGGCCGGTACCCGGTTCGTGCCGACCACCGCGGGCTGGTCGAAGATCGACGCGCAGGGCGTGCTGCCCACCATGGTCCAGCAGGTCGTCAACGGCACCCCCGTCGAGCGGGCCACCGACGACGCGGCCGCCCGGATGAACGACGTCTTCGAAGGCCGCTGATGGGCGCACTGCTCTACCTGGCACCGGCCGGGCTGCTGCTCGTCGTGATGATGGGCTACCCGCTCTACCAGCTGGTGCAGATCTCCCTCTACGAGTACGGGCAGGCGCAGGCCTCCGGCGGCGCCGCGCTGGAGTTCCTGGGCGCGGGCAACTACCTGTCGCTGCTGGGCGATCCGCAGTTCTGGACGATCCTGGGCCAGACCTGCCTGTTCGCCGCGGTGTGCGTGGTGGGCAGCCTGGCGGTCGGCATCGCGCTGGCGGTGCTGGCCACCAGGATCGGCCGGGTGCCGCGGCTGCTGCTGTTCCTGGCCGCGATCGGCGCCTGGGCCACCCCTGCGATGGCCGGGTCGACGGTCTGGCTGTTCCTGTTCGACCAGGACTTCGGCCTGGTCAACGAGGTGCTCACCGGGCTCGGCGTGGACGACGCGGCCGGGTTCTCCTGGACCTACGACAAGTACGTCGCCTTCGGCCTGGTGGCCGCCGAGGTGATCTGGTGCTCGTTCCCGTTCGTGCTGGTCACCACCTACGCCGGGCTCAGCGGGATCCCCGGCGAGGTGGTGGAGGCCGCGGCGCTGGACGGGGCGTCGACGTGGCGGACGGCGCGCAGCGTGCTGCTGCCGATGCTCAAGCCGGTGCTGGTGATCGCCACCATCCAGTCGATCATCTGGGACTTCAAGATCTTCACCCAGATCTACGTGATGACCAACGGCGGCGGGGTCGCCGGGCAGAACATGGTGCTCAACGTCTACGCCTACCAGGAGGCGTTCGCCGGGTCGAACTACGGGCTCGGCTCGGCCATCGGCGTGGTGATGACCGTGCTGCTCATGCTGATCACGCTGACCTACCTGCGGGCGCAGCGGAAGGACGGGGCGATCGCATGAACTCGTCGAAGCGGTTGCCGCGCCGGATCGCCAACGCGGTGGCGGTGCTGATCGCCGCCGCGGTGGCGTTCCCGCTGTACTGGATGGTGCTCTCGGCGTTCAAGCCGGAGCGCGAGCTGCTGTCCACCGATCCGCGGCCGTGGACCTCCGCGCCCACCCTGGACGGCTTCCGCCGGGTGTTCACTGTGGACGGTCTCGGCGGCTACTTCCTGAACAGCCTGCTGGTGGCCGGGGCGGTGGTGCTGCTGTCGCTGGTCATGTCGTTCCTGGCGGCGGTCGCGCTGACCCGCTTCCGGTTCCGCGGCCGCACCGTGCTGCTGCTGATGATCCTGGTGGCGCAGATGGTCCCGGTGGAGGCGCTGACCATCCCGCTGTTCTTCCTGATGCGCGAGGTCGGCGGGGTGGCCCCGGCGTTCGGCCTCAACCACCTGGGATCGCTGGTGCTGGTGCACCTGGCGTTCAGCCTGCCGCTGACCATCTGGATGCTGCGCGGGTTCGTGGCCGCGGTCCCCGACGAGCTGGAGGAGGCCGCCACCCTGGACGGCGCCAGCCGCGCCCGGTTCGTCTGGCAGGTGCTCTTCCCGCTGGTGGCACCGGGTCTGGTGGCCATCAGCGTGCTGTCGTTCATCCACGCCTGGAACGACTTCCTGTTCGCCAAGACGTTCATCATCTCGGCCACGGAGAACCAGACGCTGCCGATGGCGATCCTGGTGTTCTTCAAGCCCGAGGGCAACGATTGGGGTGCCATCATGGCGGGTTCGACGCTGATGACGATCCCGGTGCTCATCTTCTTCGTGCTGGTCCAGCGCAAGCTGGTGTCCGGGCTGGCCGGGGCGGTGAAGGGATGAGCAGCCTCGTGCCAACCCCAGCCCTGCGCAACCGCACCTCAGGGGAACGTGACGCGAACCGGCCACGAGAAACCCCCGCACGCAAGTTCGCGCCGAACGCAACCACCACTGCGAATCGCGGAGAGGCGGAACGCGCATGACCTGGGACTCGCTGCTGCCGCGCCCGGTGCTGGTCCGGCCCGCGGCCGGGGTGCTGGAGCTGGACGAGAACACCACCGTCGGCGGGGAACCCACCACCGCCGACTGGTTCCGCCGCCACGTCGGGGCGGCGACCGGGCTGCCGCTGGCCGACGCCGAGCGGCCGACCGTCGAGTTCCGCGTCGACCCGGCCGGATCGGTGCCGGGCGGCTACCGCGCGCAGGTCCGCCCGGACGGCGTCGAGGTCGTCGCGCACGACGCGGCAGGCGCGCACCACGCCGCGCAGACGCTGCGGCAGCTGCTGGACCCGTCGGCGTACCGGTCCGCGCTGATCCACTACGGGCGGTTCGTGCTGCCGTGCGGGCAGGTCGAGGACCGGCCGCGGTTCTCCTGGCGCGGCTGCCACCTCGACGTGGCGCGCCACTTCCTGCCCAAGCGGGAGGTGCTGCGGTTCGTCGAGCTGCTGGCGATGCACAAGCTCAACGTGCTGCACCTGCACCTGACCGACGACCAGGGCTGGCGGTTCGAGGTGCCGCGGTTCCCGGAGCTCACCCGGGTCGGCGCGTGGCGGAAGCGGTCGATGGTCGGCCGCGGCCCGGAGCCGGAGTTCGACTCCCGGCCGCACGGCGGCTTCTACACCGCCGACGACCTGCGCGAGATCGTCGCCCACGCGGCCCGCCACCACGTCACGGTGGTGCCGGAGATCGACGTGCCCGGCCACAGCCAGGCCGCCATCGCCGCCTACCCGGAGCTGGGCACCGGGCAGCGCCCCGAGGTCTGGGACTCCTGGGGCGTCAGCAGCGACATCCTCAACACCGATCCGGCGACCGCGGACTTCTACCGCGCGGTCCTCGACCACGTGATGGAGGTGTTCCCGTCCCCGGTGATCTGCGTCGGCGGCGACGAGGTCCCCGGCATCACCCCGGAGCACGGCGCCTTCCTGCGCGAGCTCATCGAGCACGTCCACGCGCGCGGCCGCCGCGCCTCCGGCTGGGACGAGATCCTGGACGCGGCGGACCCGCTGCCCGCCGGGACCATCATCGCGGCGTGGCGCGACGAGCAGGCCGCGGTGCGCGCCGCCGAGCGCGGCCACGACGTGGTCCTGTGCCCGGAGAGCCACTTCTACTTCGACCACCGCCAGGCCGACCACCCCGACGAACCGATCCCGGTGGGCTTCCTGACCACGCTGGAGAAGGTCTACGGCTACCAGCCGCGACCGGACGTGCTCGGCGTCCAGGCGCAGGTGTGGAGCGAGCACCTGGACACCCCGCGCCGCCTGGACTACGCGGCGTTCCCGCGCCTGTCGGCGTTCGCCGAGGTGGCCTGGAGCCAGCAGCACGACCTCGCCGACTTCCAGCGCAGGCTGGTCGACCACCACCTCCCCCGGCTGGACGCCTGCGGCGTCGAGTACCGCCCGCTGGGCGGCCCGCACCCCTGGCAGACCCGCCCCGGGGTGCCCGGCCGCCCCCGCTGATCGGGCAGATCCGGCGAAACCGGTGCGCTGCGTCACACCTCGGCTGTACCGTCGCTGGTGATCATTCGACGACGGGGGTGCGCATGACGGAAGCGACCGCGGGCCAAGGGATTCCGGTCGCCCGGCTCCCCTCCCGCCTCGGTCGGCGGTGGGTCCGGCGCAGCCGCGTGGAGAAGATCCCGGACCAGCCGGTGGTCCACCTGCTGCGCGAGAACGACCCGGGCAGGCTGGTGGACCAGCTGTCCGACCACCTCGGCTCGGTGGTGCCGCACGTGGTGCTCGACGTCGGCGGCGCCCCGGCCGATTCCCAGCGCGGCAAGTCGGTGCAGATCCGCAAGCTGCTGGACCGCGCCGCGCTGGGGCTGCGCGACGCCGACTCGTGGCCGCGGATCGGCCGCCTGCGCTTCCGCCGCTACGCGCTGCTGAGCTGGCTGCTCAAGAAGAACCTGCCACCGACGAACCTGGCCCGCGCACCGCACTCCGACATCCGACACCTGCTGCGCGAGTACCTCAGCAGCCGCCGACCGCGGCGCACCCAGCAGGAGGAGCAGCTGGAGGCCCAGGGCTGGGAGCTGGCCGCGCAGAACCTGCCCTGGTACCTGTACCTGCTGTCGCTGGTGTTCTTCCCGGTCTACTACGGCTGGTGGGTGCGCAAGGGGCGCGTCGCCCGCTGGTTCATGCGGCAGCGCTACCTCTCGCCCAACGAGTCGGCGGACTTCCCCAGCTTCGCCCAGCGCCTGATCACCACCCCGTCGCGCTGGGAGAACGCCAAGCAGGTCCGCAAGCTGCTGGTGCACGCGTTCCTCGCCGACCTCGCGGACTCCTACAACCGGCGGCTGTGGCGCTGGAAGTGGGTGCCGAAGGACTGCTACCCGGTGCTCCTGCTGCGCAACCTCCGCGACGAGAGCGTCGGCAAGATGCTGGTGCGGCTGATCAACGACGTCCGCAACGAGACCGGCGTCCCGGACCCGCTGCTGGTGATCGGCAGCGGCGCCGAACCGCTGGCCGACAGCGAAACGCCCAGCGCACCGGTCACGCTGGAGACCTGGCACGAAACGCTGCAGGAAGCGCGCCGCAAGCGCTCGAACACCGCCTGGTACGTGACGCTGCGGGTCGCCGACGAACCGCCCGTCACCGACGACGAACCCGGCGTGTCCCTCGGCCAGACGAGCCTGCCGCTCAAGCACTCCAAGATGCTGCGCCGCGTCCCGATCGCCCTCGGCGTGCTGCTGCTCATCGGCGGCGGTGCCGCCTACTACCAGCAGTACGAGTACCACTGCGGCCGCAGCCTCTGGCCGTGGACCAACAGCGACCTGTGGACGGCCGACGGCGAATGCGTCGGGATCGCCGACGCCGACTACCGGTTCTCCAGCGGTGTCACCGACGCGGGCCTGCGCGCTCGGCTCGACGAAGCCCAGGAAGCGATCAACGCGCAGAACGAGGAGGCGGCGAAGAAGACCGAGCTCCCGCACATCACCATCGTCTACTTCAGCACCCTCACCGGGGTGGACGCCGACTCCACGACCTTGGACGGTGTCGCGGCGGAGCTGGAGGGGCTGGCGAAGGCCCAGGAGTTCTCGCGCCGCAACAACCAGGCCGCGATCCGGATCGTCATCGCCAACGGCGGAGCCCGGATGGGGCACGCCGCCGAGGTGGCCGAGCACATCGTCGAGTACGCCGCGCAGTCGGTGCCGGAGAACCCCGCCGACGAGCGGGCGCTGGCCGAGAACCCGCCCGTCGTGTCGGTGGTCGGGCTCGGCGGCAGCTGGGAGGGGACCAAGGAGGCGATCAGGACGCTCGGCGGCAACGGGCTGAGCATGGTGGCGACGGTGCCGTCGGCCGACGAGCTCCCCAGCCTGAGCAGGCTCTACTACCAGGTGGGGCCGACGAACAGCTGGCAGGCCGAGATCATCGCCCAGCACATCCGCAACCTGGGCGTCGACCGGGTCACCGTCTACTCGCCGGAAGCGGACCTCTACAGCAGGAACCTGGCCGAGGACATCGAGGCCCAACCGGGGATCGCGGTGCAGCTGGCGGACACCGTCTCCGCCGAGAACCTGCACTGCTCGCCCGATTCGCTGGTGTTCTTCGCCGGGCGCGCGGACAAGTTCGGCGCCTTCCGCACCACGGTGCAGGAAACGTGCACCGTCCCCGGCAGCATGCCGCGCATCATGGCCGGTGACGACACGACGAAGTACCTGTTCGACAACGACCTGCCGGTCGGCTTCGCGCTGGACTACGTCGACTTCACCGGGCACCGCGTGCGGGGCGAGGCCGACGGTGTGACGGGGCGCGGGATGCTCGCCTACGACGCGGTCGGCCTGGTCCGGCAAGCGGTGAAGCGGACCTTGGAGGGGCAGGACCCGGGCGGAACGCAGCTCAACGGCCAGGCAGTCTGGTACGGCATCGTCCAGCTCGGACAGAACCCGGGCGGCATCGGGGCGATCAGCGGCCACCTCGACTTCCGCTCCCCGACCGGCCAGCTCCAGCAGGTCCCGCACCGCAAGGCGATCTCGGTGATGCGCGTGGTCGGCACCGCCCCGGACGACCCGGCGCGCAAGAGCAACACCCAGGTCCTGATGTACTGCGGAGACCCCCGCGAGCAGATCGGCCGGTGCCCGCCGTAGACCGGCTGCTCAGCTCCGGCCGTCCTCGACGTGGGACTCCAGCCGCCGCAGGGTGGCTTCGACCGACCGGAGGTCCTGCTTCGGCAGACCGGTCCGGGCGACGAGCTCGGGCGACATCGCCGCGTAGTCGAAGGTCTCGGTGACCCTGGTCGCCGAGTCGCCCTCCGGCTCCAGCTCGTAGCGCCAGCGGGCGGGCAGCACGTGCCGCCAGGCGATCCTCGCCGCGGACGGGTCCCCCGTGGTGGGCGTCCCGCCCGCAGCTCGGCGGGGATCAGCTCGCCGGGGCCTTCTCCGGCTCCGGGGTCTTCGGGTCCCAGCACTCCACGCCGGTCAGCTCCGGGATGCGGTCCCGGGTGAAGACCGGGTCCAGGCCCTGCTTGCGCTGCTCGTTGTAGTCGCGGAGGAGCTTGAAGGCGACCGCGCTGAGCGGGGCGATCGCCGCCAGGTTGACCAGCGCCATGATGCCCATCGTGGTGTCCGCCAGGTTCCACACCAGGTCCGAGGAGCCGATCGCGCCCAGGAAGGTCACCACCAGCACGATCCACCGGTAGCCGGTCAGCACCGCGCGGTTCTGGGTGAGGAAGCCGACGTTGGACTCGCCGTAGAAGTAGTTGCCCAGCACCGAGGTGAACGCGACCAGCAGGATGATCAGCGTCAGCAGGTGCAGCGACCAGTTGCCCAGGTTGAACTGCAGCGCTTCCTGGGTCATCGTCGGGCCGCGGTTCTCGCCGTAGGTCGGGTTGGACAGCAGCACGATGAACGCCGTGGTGGAGCACACCAGCAGGGTGTCGACGTAGACGCCGAGGGTCTGCACCAGGCCCTGCTTGACCGGGTGGCTCACCGAGGCGGTGGCACCGGCGTTCGGGGCCGAACCGAGACCGGCCTCGTTGGAGAACATGCCGCGCCGCACGCCCTGCACGATCGCCGCGCCCAGACCACCGGCGGCGATCTCCTCGAAGCCGAAGGCGTTGGCGAAGATCTGGCCGACCACGCCGGGCAGCGCGTCGATGTTGAGCACCACGATGACCAGGCCCAGGACCATGTACAGCCCGGCCATGAACGGCACCAGCAGCTGCGCGACGTGCGCGATGCGCCGCACCCCGCCGAAGATGACCGCCGCGGTCAGCGCCACCAGGGCCAGGCCGAGCACCGGCTCCAGCCAGCCGGTGCCGGTCGCGCCGGTCGCCTCCACCGAGGTCATGACCGCGCCGACGATGGTGTTGCTCTGCACCGCGTTGAACACGAAGCCGAAGGTGATCGTGATGACCACCGCGAAGATCACGCCCATCCACCGGGCGCGCAGGCCGTGCAGCATGTAGTAGGCGGGGCCGCCGCGGAAACCGGCCTTGTCCCGCACCTTGTACAGCTGGGCCAGGGTGGACTCGACGAAGCTGGCCGCACCGACGACCAGGCCCATCATCCACATCCAGAACACCGCGCCGGGCCCGCCCAGCGCGATCGCGGTGGCCACACCGGCGATGTTGCCGGTGCCGATCCGGGCCGCCGCGGAGATCGCGAACGCCTGGAACGACGAGATCGCCTTCTTGCCGTCCTCCGCGGTCTCGGCCTTGCCGACCATCGCGCGGACCATCTCCGGGATCATCCGGATCTGCACCGCACCGGAGCGGACCGTGAAGTACAGGCTCAGCACGGCCAGCACCGGGATGATCAGGTAGAGCCAGAACGTGTCGTTCAGCGCGACGATCGCGTCGTTGAGCGCTTCCACGTGGAACCTTTCCGCAGGGGTGTCGCGGAGCATCGGCGTTCCCGCGCGCATCGGGTGGGCGCGCCCGCCGAAAGATCACCGCTTCGTCCGGTCGGCACAGTCTGTCCGAATGGTGGGCGCAGAGGTCGGTGCCGTGGCGGAAAGGTTACAAAACGGGCCCGCGCCGACCGGCGCGGGCCCCGTCCTCGCAGCTCAGCTCTCCGCCAGCACCGGCGCCAGGAACCGGCCGGTGTGACTTTCGTCGATGGCGGCGAGGTCCTCCGGGGTGCCCTCGGCCACCAGGGTGCCGCCGCCGGAACCGCCCTCCGGCCCCATGTCCAGCACCCAGTCCGCGGTCTTGATCACGTCCAGGTTGTGCTCGATCACGATCACCGTGTTGCCCTTGTCCACCAGGCCGTTGATCACGCCGAGCAGCTTGCGGATGTCCTCGAAGTGCAACCCGGTGGTCGGCTCGTCGAGGATGTAGACCGTCTTGCCGGTGGAGCGCTTCTGCAGCTCGCTGGCCAGCTTCACGCGCTGCGCCTCACCACCGGACAGCGTCGGCGCGGGCTGGCCCAGCCGCACGTAGCCCAGCCCGACGTCCACCAGCGTCTTGAGGTGCCGGTGGATGGCGTTGATCGGCTCGAAGAACGCCGCGGCCTCCTCGATCGGCATGTCCAGGACCTCGGAGATGGTCTTGCCCTTGTAGTGCACCTCCAGGGTCTCCCGGTTGTACCGGGCGCCCTTGCACACCTCGCACGGCACGTACACGTCGGGCAGGAAGTTCATCTCGATCTTCAGCGTGCCGTCGCCCGCGCACGCCTCGCACCGGCCGCCCTTGATGTTGAAGGAGAACCGGCCCGGCTGGTAGCCGCGCACCTTCGCCTCGGTGGTCGCCGCGAACAGCTTGCGGATGTGGTCGAACACACCGGTGTAGGTGGCCGGGTTCGACCGCGGGGTGCGGCCGATCGGCGACTGGTCGACCTGCACCAGCTTGTCCACGTGCTCCAGGCCCTTGACCCGGGTGTGCCTGCCGGGCACCTGGCGGGCGCCGTTGAGCTTGTTCGCCAGCACCGAGGCGAGGATGTCGTTGACCAGGGTGGACTTGCCCGACCCGGACACCCCGGTGACCGCCACCAGGCAGCCCAGCGGGAACGACACGTCGATCTTGCGCAGGTTGTGCTCGCGGGCGCCGACCACGGTCAGCTGGCGCTTGCGGTCGCGGGGGCGGCGCAGCTCCGGCACCGGGATCTGCTTGCGGCGGGACAGGTAGTCGCCGGTCAGCGACTTCTTGTTGTCCAGCAGCTTCTTGTACGTGCCGCTGTGCACCACCTGGCCGCCGTGCTCACCGGCGCCGGGGCCGATGTCGACCACCCAGTCCGCGCTGCGCACGGTGTCCTCGTCGTGCTCCACGACGATCAGCGTGTTGCCCAGGTCCCGCAGCCTGCTCAGCGTCTCCAGCAACCGGTGGTTGTCCCGCTGGTGCAGGCCGATGGACGGCTCGTCCAGCACGTAGAGCACGCCGACCAGGCCCGAGCCGATCTGGGTGGCCAGCCGGATGCGCTGCGCCTCACCACCGGACAGCGTCCCGGCGGCGCGGTCCAGCGACAGGTAGTCCAGGCCCACGTCGAGCAGGAAGCCCAACCGCGCCTGCACCTCCTTGAGCACCGCACCGGCGATCATCTGCTCGCGCGGCCCGAGCACCAGGCCGTTGAGGAACGTCGAGCACTCCCGCACGCTCAGCGCGCTGACCTCGGCGATGGACAGCTCGCCGACGTCTTCGTTGGCCATCGTCACGGCCAGGATCTCGGGCTTGAGGCGGGTGCCGTCGCAGGCCGGGCACGGCACGTCCCGCATGTAGCCCTCGTACTTCTCGCGGGCGTAGTCGGACTCGGTCTGCTCCAGCCGCCGCTCCAGGAACGGGATGACGCCCTCGTAGTTGGCGTAGTAGGAGCGGGTGCGCCCGTAGCGGTTCTTGTACCGGACGTGCACCTGGTCGTTGCTGCCGTGCAGCACCGCCTTCTTGACCTTGGTGGACAGCTGCCGCCACGGGGTGTCCATCCGGAACCCGATGGACTCCGACAGCGAGGTGAGCAGCCGGGTGAAGTACTCGGCGGTGTGCCCACCGGCCCACGGGGCGATCGCGCCCTCGGCCAGCGAGAGGTCCTCGTCGGGCACCACCAGCTCGGGGTCGACTTCCTTGCGGATGCCCAGCCCCGCGCACTCCGGGCACGCGCCGTAGGGCGAGTTGAACGAGAACGACCGCGGCTCCAGCTCGTCGACGCCCAGCGGGTGGCCGTTCGGGCAGGCCAGGTTCTCGGAGAACTTGCGCTCCCGGTTCGGGTCGTCCTCGTCGAGGTCGATGAACTCGATCAGCACCAGGCCGTCGGCCAGCCGCAGCGCGGTCTCCACCGAGTCGGTCAGCCGCTGCTTGGCGCCGGCCTTCACGGTGAGCCGGTCCACGACCACCGCGATGTCGTGCTTCTCCTGCTTCTTGAGCTTCGGCGGCGCGTCCAGCGGGTGCACCACGCCGTCGACGCGGGCGCGCGCGTAGCCCTGCGACTGCAGCTGCTCGAACAGGTCGACGTACTCGCCCTTGCGGCCGCGCACCACCGGCGCCAGCACCTGGAACTTGGCCCGCTCGGGCATCTCCAGCACCTGGTCGACGATCTGCTGCGGGGTCTGCTTGCTGATCGCCTCCCCGCAGGTCGGGCAGTGCGGCTTGCCCGCCCGCGCGTAGAGCAGGCGCAGGTAGTCGTAGACCTCGGTGATGGTGCCCACCGTGGACCGCGGGTTGCGGCTGGTGGACTTCTGGTCGATCGACACCGCCGGGGACAGGCCCTCGATGAAGTCCACGTCGGGCTTGTCCATCTGGCCGAGGAACTGCCGGGCGTAGGCGGACAGCGACTCGACGTAGCGGCGCTGCCCCTCGGCGAAGATGGTGTCGAAGGCCAGGCTCGACTTGCCGGAGCCGGACAGCCCGGTGAACACGATCAGGCTGTCCCGGGGCAGATCGAGGTCGATCCCGCGCAGGTTGTGCTCACGGGCGCCGCGGACGACGAGGCGGTCAGCCACAGTGATCCCTTCGGAAGTTCTGGCGTTGGGGCCGACGCGCGCCGCTGCGGGCCGGGTGCGAGAACCCGGTCATCGGCAGGTCGCGACGTCGCGTCGTCCATGCTATTCGGGGCCACCGACAGTCCCGGATCGCCTGCGCCCCGCACCCGGCGCGACCCCCGAACCACACCCGATCGTGTGACATCCGAAGCGGTGGGCCGCCGCCACCCACGACGATACGCAAATTCCCCCGGAATGGGCACTGTTGCCCTTGTGGCCTGCGCAATTAGGCTCGGTGTCTCACATCGCGCACCGCGCACCCCTCCCGTTCCCCCGCGAGGTGGACCATGGCTGACACCACCCTCGGCACCGGCGCGCAGCTCGCGCGCGAGGTCACCACCCAGCTGGCCGCGGTGGACCGCGCCACCGAACGGCTGCTGCGCACGGTCGGCGACCTGGACGAGGTCTCGGTGCGACAGCCCAGCCTGCTGCCCGGCTGGAGCCGCGCGCACGTCATCTCCCACCTGGCGCGCAACGCCGACGGGTTCGCCAACCTGCTGATCTGGGCGCGCACCGGGATCGAGCACGCGATGTACGCCAGCGGCGACGACCGGGACGAGGCCATCGCCGAGGGCGCCCAGCACAGCCACCGGCTGCTGCTGGAGGACCTGACCGCCTCCTGCGACCGCTTCGCGCACTCCGCGCGGGAGCTGCCGGAGAACGCGTGGACCGCCGAGATCGCGGACGCCGTCGGGGACCCGATGCCCGCCCACCACATGCTGCGGCTGCGCCTGCTGGAGGTGTGGGTGCACCTGGTCGACCTGGACCACGACGTGGACTTCGCCGACATCCCGCCGCGCGACGCCGAGCAGCTGCTGGAGGACGTCGTCCAGCAGTTCGGCGGCCGCCCGGACGTCCCGGCGCTGGCGGTGGAGGTCGACTTCGGCGACCACCGCCGCACCTGGGACCTGCGCGGCACGACGGCCCCGCCGAGCCGCGTGCACGGCGAACCGGGCCCGATGCTCGGCTGGCTCCTCGGCCGCACCGACGCCCAGGACCTCCGCGGCACCGCCCCGGACCTCCCCGACTGGCTCTGACCCCCGAAGTCGGTCTCATCCCGCGCGCCGGGACGCACCGTCCTGCCCGGGCGTCCAGGCTCCGGCGAAGCCGCATGCGCTCTGCTCGCGCCGATGTGGACTCTCAGCCGCGCCCATGATGTCCGCATAGCGGACAACTACCCGGCGCGAGGACAAGGGCGTCCGGACCGCGCAATCCGCGAGGAGATCGGCGAACAACTCTTCCACCTGGGCTTATAAGTGCTGCGTCGGCACTGAGACAGAACCCGTATGAGCTTCTGGATCGTTCCCCCGGGTGTTCTTGTTGACAGCCCCCGTGCGCCGGGTCACAGTACCGGTCAACCGCATAGCGGCAAGTATGTACGCATAGCGGACGGGAGAGAGTTCGTGGACATCGACCCGCGAGAACTGCGGAACTGCCTGGGGCACTTCACGACCGGGGTCACCGTCGTGACCTGCGACGTCGACGGATCCCCGCACGGCGCGACGGTCAACGCCTTCAGCGCGGTCTCCCTCGACCCGCCGCTGGTCCTCGTCTCGCTGGACCGGCGGTCCAAGGCGGCCCGGTACCTGGACGGGCGGCCGTTCACCGTGAACGTGCTGCGGTCCCAGCAGGACGCGCTCGCCCTGCACTTCGCCGGGCGGCCGATGCCCGACGCCGTGCCGTGGGCGGAACCGGCGCACGGCTCGCCCCGGCTCGCGGACTGCCTCGCACACCTCTCGTGCCGACCGTGGGCGTCCTACGACGGCGGCGACCACGTCCTGCACCTCGGCCACGTCGAAGAGCTCACCTACGGCGGAGGCGCACCGCTGGTGTTCTTCCGCGGCCAGTTCCGCCACCTCGGCCCGGCGTTCGAGGCCGCCCCGTGGCTGGAGTCGGGCGACTGCCCGGGGAGCCTCAGCCGCCTCATCGGCGGCCTCACCGAAGCCGCGCACTGATCGGAAAGCAGAGGAGAAGTCGCAGTGACAGCACAGGACCAGCAGGCGAACCCGGTGATCGCACCGGGCGCCGAGCAGCGACCGATGACCGGCGACGAGTACGTCGAGAGCCTCCGCGACGGGCGGGAGCTGTGGCTCTACGGCGACAAGGTCGACGACGTCACCACGCACCCGGCGTTCCGGAACTCGGTGCGGATGACCGCGCGGCTCTACGACGCGCTGCACGACCCGGACAAGCAGGGCGTGCTGACCGTGCCGACCGACACCGGCAGCGGCGGGTTCACGCACCCGTTCTTCCGGACCCCGCGGTCGCGCGAGGACCTGGTCGCCGACCGGGACGCGATCGCCGAGTGGGCGCGCATGACCTACGGGTGGATGGGCCGCAGCCCCGACTACAAGGCCTCGTTCCTGTCCACGCTCGGCGCCAACCCGGACTTCTACGAACCGTTCGGGGACAACGCGCGCCGCTGGTACGCCGAGTCGCAGGAGAAGGTCCTGTACTGGAACCACGCGATCATCAACCCGCCGGTGGACCGCGACCGCCAGCCCGACGAGGTCAAGGACATCTTCATCCACGTCGACGAGGAGCGCGACGACGGCCTGATCGTCTCCGGCGCCAAGGTGGTGGCCACCGGGTCGGCGATCACCCACTACAACTTCATCGCGCACTACGGCCTGCCCATCAAGAAGCGGGAGTTCGCGCTGGTGTGCACGGTGCCGATGGGCGCTCCGGGGATGAAGCTGATCTGCCGGCACTCCTACTCGATGCAGGCCGACGTGATGGGCAGCCCGTTCGACTACCCGCTGTCGAGCCGGTTCGACGAGAACGACACGATCTTCATCCTGGACCGGGTGAAGATCCCGTGGGAGAACGTCTTCATCTACGGCGACGCGGACAAGGCCAGCACCTTCTTCCCCAAGACCGGCTTCCTGAACAGGTTCACCTTCCACGGCTGCACCCGGCTGGCGGTCAAGCTCGACTTCCTGGCCGGTCTGCTGATGAAGGGCGTGGAGGCCACCGGCACCAAGGACTTCCGCGGCATCCAGACCCGGGTCGGCGAGGTCCTGGCCTGGCGCAACCTGTTCTGGGGCCTGACCGACGCGATGGCCGCCAACCCCGACGCGTGGGAGGGCGACGCGCTGCTGCCCAAGCTCGACTACGGCCTGGCCTACCGCTGGTTCATGACCCAGGGCTACCCGAAGATCAAGGAGATCTTCGAGAAGGACCTCGGCGCGGCGCTGATCTACCTCAACTCCAACGCCAAGGACTTCAAGACCCCGGAGATCCGGCCCTACCTGGACCAGTACGTGCGCGGCTCCAACGGCTACGACGCCGTCGAGCGGGTCAAGCTGATGAAGCTGATCTGGGACTCCCTCGGCTCCGAGTTCGGCGGTCGCCACGAGCTCTACGAGCGCAACTACTCCGGCAACCACGAGAACGTGCGCGCCGAGATGCTCTTCGCCGCGCAGAACTCCGGCACCGCCGACGCGATGAAGGGCTTCGCGGAGCAGTGCATGGCCGAGTACGACCTCGACGGCTGGACCGCACCCGACCTGATCAACCCCGACGACGTCAGCCTGCACCGCTGACGACCGGTGCGGCCGGGCCCGCCCGGCCGCACCCCTTCGGGCAGGAGGCCCGCATGACCGAGCAGCACGCAGCGCCGCCCAGCTGGTGCGCGCTGCCCGACCTCCCGATCCAGCTGTCCCGGCACGGCTTGCACGCGGTCGTGGTCGTGTGCCGCGCGCCGGACGTGCCCGGGCTGGGACCGCTGCTCGGGCTCCTCGGCGGGAGGGCGGTCGCGGTCTTCGACGAGGTGCGCGGAATCCCCACGCCCGCAGCCGTTTTCGCGCTGGCCGACGTCGTGGGCAGCAGCGGCGCCGACGGCGTGCTGTCCGTCGGCGCCGCTGCGCACGAGATGGCCAAGGCGCTCGTCAGGGTGCTCCCAGTGCCAACGGCGGTGGTGGCGCCGGAACGGTCCTATTTGGACGACAGGTGGTCGCTCTTCGAGCACGGTCGGCTGACCACCGGTACCGACGCGAGGGCCCGGCCCGCGGTGCTCTGCTGCTCACCGCGGATGCCGCACCGGGAACCAGCTCACCTCGGGGCGTGAAAGAAGCCCGCGTGGGCCTGCAGGAACCGGTCGTCCTCGGCACGGCCCCGGCCCCTGCGGCGCTGCTCCTCGTCGGCGGCGATCTGCGCACCCAGCTGCTCGCTGATCCGGGCCGCCGCCCGCACCAGCACCGGCAGGTGCTCGGCGTGGATGGTGTCGAGGTCCACGTCGCGGGCCGAGCACGACATGCTCAGCGAGGCGATGACGTGCCCGGTCGCGTCCTTGACCGGCGCGGAGAAGGACCGGACGCCGACCTCGAACTCCTGGTCCACCACGGCCCACCCGCGCTCCCGGGCGCGTTCGACGGCCTCCCGCAGGCGTTCGCGATCGGTGATCGTGTGCGCGGTCAGGGGGTGCAGTTCCACCGCGTTCAGGAACGCCTCCAGCTCCGACTCCGGGAGACCGGAGAGCAGCACCCGCCCCATCGAGGTCGCGTAGGCGGGCAGCCGGGTGCCCGTGGTGAGCGTGATGCTCATGACCTTCCGCGCCGGAACCCGCGCGAGGTACACCGCGTCCTCGCCGTCGAGCGCGGCCAGCGAGCAGGTCTGCCCGGTCTCCCGGGTGACCTCCTCCATGAACGGCTGCGCCACCTCGGTCAGGTTCAACGACGACAGGTAGGCGTTGCCGAGCGCGAGCACGTGGGGTGTCAGCGAGAACAGCCGCCCCTCGGAGCGGACGTAGCCGAGCTCCTCCAGCGTGAGCACGATCCGGCGCACGGTCGGCCGGCTCAGCCCGGTGGCGGCGCTCAGGTCCGCCAGGCTGAGCCGCGGGCTGTTGTGCGAGAACGCGAGGATCACCGACAAGCCGCGTTCCAGCGACTGCAGGTAGTCCCGCCGCTCGGGGGGCTTGACCACGCCACCTCCTCCTGCCGCATTGCGACCAGATCTGCCGCATATCGTACACCCGTTCGGTACCTCGCCCGCAGACCGGACACCCACCCGCCCCCTGCCGACACCACCCGTCCGGGTGACGTTGATCAGCGGCGGCGGGTGGGGCGGCTTAGGTTGCCGGGCGGCCCAGGTGGTTGACCCGGTGGAGGACCGATGCCGCAGACGACGCTGTCGAGCTTCGCCGTCGTCGTGGCCGCCACCGCGGTCGCCCCGCTGATCACCGACCGCGTCAAGCACTGGGTCGCGATTCCCTCGGTGGTGCTGGAGATCCTGCTCGGCATCCTGATCGGCCCGCAGGTGCTCGGCTGGGCCGGTGAGGACGACGTGATGGGCTTCATCGCCGACTTCGGCCTGGCGATGCTGATGTTCCTGGCCGGGTACGAGCTCAAGATCGACGAGGTGCGCGGCAAGCCGATGCGGCTGGCCGTCGTCGGCTGGCTGATCTCGCTGGCGCTGGGCCTGGGCTTCGGCGCGCTGGTGCACGGGTGGGCGTTCTCGTCGCTGATCATCGGCCTGGCGCTGACCACCACCGCGCTGGGCACCACGCTGCCGATGGTCCGCGACGCCGGGCTGCTGCCGACGCCGCTGGGCGCCCGGGTGCTGGCCGTGGGCGCGGCCGGTGAGTTCGGCCCGATCATCGCGGTCGCGCTGGTGGTCAACGACCAGAACCCGGCGCGCACGGTGCTGTTCCTGCTGGCGTTCGCCGTGGTGGCGGCGCGGCTGCTGTGGGCGGCGGCGAACCGCCGGTCGGGGCGGATCAGCCGGTTGGTGCGCACCACGCTGGGCACCAGCGTCCAGTTCGCGGTGCGGCTGTGCATGGTCGTCGTGGTGTTCATGCTGTGGCTCGCCGGGAGCTTGGGGCTGGACCTGCTGCTCGGCGCGTTCGTGGCGGGCCTGGTGGTGCGCCTGTTCCTGGACGCCGGTGATCCGGAGGAGGGCGCGGTGGTGGAGAGCAAGATCGAGGCGATCGGCTTCGGCCTGCTCATCCCGTTCTTCTTCGTGGTCAGCGGGATGCGCTACGACCTGGACGCGCTGCTGGCCACGCCGAGCGCGATCGCCCTGCTGCCGCTGTTCCTGGTGCTGTTCCTGGTGATCCGCGGGCTGCCGGTGCTCGGCCTGCACCACCGCGACCTGCCGGTCCGGCCGCGCTGGACGCTGGCGCTGCTGGCCTCGGCGGCGCTGCCGCTGGTCGTGGTGATCACCACCATCGGCACCGAGGCCGGGCTGCTGCCGACCAGCACGGCCTCGGCGATGGTCGGCGCGGGCATGCTCAGCGTGCTGATCTTCCCGCTGATCGCGCTGCGCCTGGTCCGCACCGAGGCGCCGGACCCCCGCGCTCCCGAACTCCCCTGAACCCGCGCTTCCGGCATGCGGAACCGCACCGGTCCGGGCTGCGCCGTTCGCCCGATCGCGCGACGCTGGCAGCGGAAGTCGTCGAGTTCGCAGGGGGGCGCACGATGTCCAGTCCGCAGACCGGCCCCGGATCCGAGCAGCAGCGGGGCGAGACCCAGCAGGCCGAGCAGCAGGCGCAGGCACCGGAGCAGCAGAAGCAGTGGGCCATGACGTCCGCTCCGGAGACCGCCGCGCTGTCCGGGTGGACGGCGTTCGCCGGTTCGCTGATCCTGCTGGTCGGGATCTTCAACGTCATCGACGGGCTGACCGCGATGTTCCGCGCCGACTACTACATCGTCGGCGCTGGTCAGCTGCTCGTCTTCAACTTCGCCGCGTGGGGCGTGATCTGGCTGGTGCTGGGCGTGCTGCAGGTGGCCACCGGGGTGGGGTGCATGTACGACAAGACGTGGGCCCGCACCACCGGCATCGTGCTGGCCGCGCTGGGCGCGATCGGGCACCTGGCCTTCCTGGCCGCGTTCCCGCTGTGGTCGCTGCTGGTGATCGCGCTGTCGGTGCTGGTGATCTACGGGCTGGTGGTCCCGTCCAGGCCCACCGCGGCCTGACCGCCGCGCGGAACGCTCTAAGCTCGGTGCGTGGAGTTCGAAGCTGAGTACACGGGACACGTCGAGCCCGGTGGGAACCCGGCTCGCCGGGAGCTGGCCGCGCTGACCATCACGAAGATCTCCGTCGGCCCGATGGACAACAACGCGTACCTGCTGGTGTGCCGCAACACCGGGGACGCGCTGCTGATCGACGCCGCCAACGACTCCGAGCGGCTGGCCGACCTGCTCGGCCACGACGACCAGCGCCCCCGGCTGCGCACCATCGTCACCACCCACCAGCACGCCGACCACTGGCAGGCGCTGGGCCCGGTGGCGGGCCAGACGGGGTGCTTCACGCTGGCGCACCCGGCCGACGCCGAGGCGCTGCCGGTGCCGCCGGACCGCCTGGTCGAGCACGGCGACACCATCGCCGTCGGCGACTCCGAGCTGTCGGTGATCCACCTGCGCGGCCACACGCCCGGCTCGATCGCCCTGCTGTACCGCGACCCGGCGGGCCACCCGCACCTGTTCACCGGCGACTCGCTGTTCCCGGGCGGGGTGGGCAAGACGACCTCCCCGGAGAACTTCCGGTCGCTGATCGACGACGTGGAGAACCGCATCTTCGCCGAGCTCCCGGACGACACCTGGTTCTACCCGGGCCACGGCGACGACTCGACGCTCGGCGAGCAGCGCCCGCACCTCGCCGAGTGGCGCGAGCGCGGCTGGTGACCGACGTCCACACCGAGGTCCGGCGGCTGCACCGGCTGCTGGCGCACTGGCTCGGCCAGCACTGCGACCCCGCGGTCCTGGCCGAGCTCCGGGCCGCGCACGCGGACGACTTCGCGCTGATCACCACCGACGGCGCGGTGCTGACCGCGGACCAGCTCTTCGACGCCCTGTCCGGTGCGAACGACTCCGCGCCGGGCCTGGCGATCGAGGTGGACGAGGTCACGACGGTCGCGGAGACCACCGACCTCGCGGTGGTCCGCTTCCGCGAGACCCACCACCACGGCGGAGCCACCACAGCCCGCCGCACCACCGCGGTCCTCCGCCGCACCCCCGACGGCTTCCGCTGGCAGCACGTCCACGAAACCGCGGCCTGAGCCGTCCGCAGAGCATCCCCGTCGAGCTCGCTGCGTGCGGGCCTGTCGGGTTCTAGGCTGGCTCGTGGAGCTGCGGGTGGAGGTCGGTCGTGGGCGAATCGGTGGTGCTGGAGCTCGACGGGACCGAGGTTCCGGTCTCGCACCCGGACAAGGTGTTCTTCAGCCGGCGCGGGGAGACCAAGCTCGACCTGATCCGGTACTACCAGGCCGTGGCCGGGCCGCTGCTGAGCACCTTGCAGGGGCGGCCGCTGCTGCTGGAGCGGTATCCGGACGGGGCCGGTGGGAAGTCGTTCTTCCAGAAGCGGGTGCCCAAGTCCGCTCCGGCCTGGTTGCGGACCACCGTGGTGTCCACGCCCAACGGGACCACCAGCGATGCGCTGGTCGCCGCCGACCTGGCGCACATCGCCTGGGCGGTCAACCTCGGGTGCCTGGGCTTCCACGTCTGGCCGTACCACGCCGACACCCCGGAGGTCGCCGACGAGCTTCGCATCGACCTCGACCCCTCCCCCGGCGTGACGTTCGCGCAGGTCGTCGAGGCAGCCCGGCTGACCGGGCAGCTGCTCGGCGAGCACGGCATCGAGGCGCAGGTGAAGACGTCCGGCTCGCGGGGCCTGCACATCTACGCCGCGCTGCTGCCGCGGTGGAACAGCTACGAGGTGCGGGCCGCCGCGGTGGCGCTGGCCCGCGAGCTGGAGCGCCGCCACCCCGACCTGATCACCGCCAAGTGGTGGAAGGAGGAGCGGGGTTCGCGGGTGTTCGTCGACTACAACCAGAACGCGCCGCACAAGACCGTTTTCGGCGCGTGGTGCGTGCGGCCGCGGGTGGGCGCTCAGGTGTCCGCGCCGATCTCGTGGGACGAGCTGGCCGCCGTCGATCCGGATTCGCTGACCATCGCCACGGTTCCCGGTCGGCTGGCCGAGCTCGGCGACCCGTGGGCCGACCGGCGGCCGCAGTCGATCGAGCCGCTGCTGGAGCGGTCCGCGCGGGACATGGCGGCCGGGCTGCAGGACGCGCCGTGGCCGCCGGTCTACCCGAAGCAGCCCAACGAACCACCGCGCGTCGCACCCAGCCGGGCCAAGCGGGACTAGCCCACCTCGGCCCGCTGCCCGGGCAGCACCTTGCGCAGCGCGAGGAACAGGTGCACCAGGCCGAGGGTGATCAGGATGTGGCCGAGCCCGGCGATGCCCGAGATCGCCGCCGAGCTCTCCGCGCCGAACACCGTCATCGTGCCGTGCACCAGCATCATCGCCGCGGTGAGCGCCAGACCTGCGTTGTAGAACCAGAAGAACAGCGTGAACAGCCGGTTGCCGGACAGCCCGAACGCCTTGTCCAGCGCCAGCACCACCAGGAAGAACAGCATGCCCAGCGCGAGCAGGTGGGTGTGCGCCACCGCCAGCTGGGTGTCGCCGGTGAACTCGTGGGCCTTGGTCAGCTCGCGGTAGTACAACCCGGCCGCCAGCCCGAGGACCATGTAGCTCAACGCCGCCCAGTAGAGCTTCTTCATCGCCGATGCGCTTCCTTCCCTGCGGTCACCGTCTCCGGTTTCCACTGTCGTCAGTGCCGCAGCCGCGCACATCGCACCGGGGATCGGTTGCCGCGCGCCGAAAGCCGCACCGCGGAATCAACCGTTCGATCGATGCGCGTCAGCCCACGAGCTTGGCCAGCTGGACCCGGGAGCGGACGCCGAGCTTGGTGAAGATGTTGCGCAGGTGGTGGTCGACGGTGCGGTGGCTGATGAAGAGGCGCTCCGCGATCTCCCGGTTCGTCGCGCCTTCCGCGACCAGTCGGCAGATCTCCGCCTGCTGCGGGGTCAGGTCCTCGCCGGGGGCGAGTGCGCGCCGGGGCGTGCTGACCCCGGCCGCGCGCAGTTCTGCGCCCGCCTGCTCCGCCCAGCTGTTCGCGCCGAACTGCTCGAAGATCGCGTGCGCCTCGCTGAGCAGTTCGCGGGCCAACCGGGGTTTGCGCTGGCGGCGCAGCCGTCTTGCGTAGAGCAGCTCGGTCCGGGCCAGTTCCACCGCTGCGCCGCTGCTGCGGTGCAGCTCGATCGCGGTGCGGAAGCGCTCGTCCGCGTCCGCCCCGGTTTCCGCGATCAGCGCGTGGCAGCGGTGCGACAGCGCCAGCCGGGTCCGGCTGCCGGTCGTGCTGGCCCAGTCGTCGAAAGCGTCCAAGGTGCGGCGGACCCGGGCCCCTTCGCCGCAGTCGACCGCGGATTCCACCAGGTGCGGCGCGGCCATGACGCGCACGACCGGGTTGATCCGCCCCGATCCCGGTGCGGCCGAGCACAGCCTGCGCACCGCGTCGGCCGACCGGCCCGACGCCAGCTCCGCGCAGCCCAGCGCCCACATGCCGAACGCCCCCGGTCGCCCCAGCCCGCGGCTGGCGACGCCGTCGCCGAATGCCGCGTCCAGGCGGCCGCGCGCCGTCTCGTGGTCGCCGCGCAGCGCTGCTGCCAGCGCCAGCAGGGCGAGGTGGTCGATGGCGATGTTGCGCTGATCGGTGGCGCGTGCCAGCCGCAGCCCTTCGAGCGCGCCGGTCTCGGCGTCGTCGTACCGGTCGAGCAGCAGCGCGGAAAGCACCCGGTACACCAGCGCCCACGGCAGGTGGGCCGTCTCGCCGCGATCCTTGGCCGCAGCCGCGGCGCGGTGCGCCAGGTGGTGCGCGCGCGCCGGGTCGCCGAGCGCGAAAGCCGCTTGGCTGGCCAGGATGCGGCCGACCACGGCCTCGTGCTCGTCGACCAGCGCCAGCACCCGCCGCAGCGCCGGGACGGCCGCCGCGTGCTGGCCCCGGAACGTCGCGGCCATGCCGCGCACGTGCTCGAAGATCAGCGTTTCGGCCGGGCCGTCGTCCGGGCTCCGCAGTCGCTCGGCCCGCGCTGCGAGGGCGAAGAGGCGCTCGTGGTCACCGGAGACGCAGTTCGCCTCCGCAGCCAGGGCCAGCGCGGTCACCGCCAGACTGCGGTCGGTGCCGATCAGCCGGTCCGCGGCGCGGAGCAGGTCGTGGTGCGCCGCGTCGGGCATGCCGTCGCGCAGCGCCACCTCGCCGAACACGAAATCGGCCACCCCGCGCCACCGGTCCGAGGCCGTCAGCGGGCGTGCTCGGTCGATCAGCGCCAGCGCGCGCCGCGGCTGACCGGCCAGCTGCGCGTCGCGGCCCGCCGACACCAGGTGCTGCGCCTGCTGCTGCGGGTCCACCGCCAGCTCGGCCGCCTTCGCCGCAGCGTCCGCGGCGACGGCGTGGTGGCCCGCGCGGCGCGCGGACCGCGCAGCCCGGGCGAGGTGCGCGGGCAGATCGCCGATGTCGCGATCACCCGCCCCGTGCTCGTGCCAGGCGATCTGCAGCGGGTCGGTGGTCGTCCGGGCGAGGTGGCGGTGCGCTTCGCGCAGCACCTCCGGCGGGAGGTCCGCGCGCAGGCAGGACTTCGCGAACTCGTTGGGGATCCGCACGCGGTCACCCACCACCACGACCAGGCCGGAGCGCTCCGCCTCCGCCAACCCGTCCGCGGGGAACCCGGCCGCCGCCAGGTCGTGCTCGGCCGCTGCGGCTCGGGCGACCACAGCCAGGGCGGGATCCGGTAGATCACGGGCGGCGCGGCGCAACCCAGCGCGCAAAGCGCTGCTGTGCGGTAGCAGCTGCGGAACGGGTGCCAGTCCTGCGCGCTGCTCCGGCGAAAGCGCGGTTGCCGCCTCGACCAGTGCTCGCGGGTTGCCGCCCGCGCGCCGCGCGATCTCGGCCACCACCACCGGATCCAGCGCGGAACCGAACCGGTCGGCGAGCAGTTGGCGGCTGGTTCCGACGTCGAGTTCGGCGAGCCGCAGCTGAGGAATGCCGCTCAATTCGCCATCGGCGGTCGCCGGATCGGCGGCGAACACCAGCAGGACCCCGTCCGCGCCCGCCCGCCGCCCGGCGAAGGCCAGCGCCCGCAGCGACGCGGAGTCCAATTCGGACACATCGTCCACGCAGCAGAGCAGCGGCGCGCGGACGAACAGGGCTTCCTCGGCCCGCTCGTGCGCGGCGAGCCGGTGGCCCGCGCTGCGCAGCAAGCGGTCCAGGGCCGCCAGCGGGATCTCGCGCTCGGGCCGAACCCCGTCGACGTGCGCGGTCCGGAACCCGGACGCGGTGCGGCGAACGTGATCCAGCAACGCCGACTTGCCGGTCCCCGGGGTTCCGGTGATCACGAGCGCACCCCCGCGCTGCGCCACGAAGTCGCGCAGGACGGCCGATTCCCGCTCCCTGCCCCGCAGCACGGGGTCGACTGCGCTGTCCGACATGGGGTCAGTGTGCGGGTGCGATCGCCGCCGGAAAACACGCCCAACGTCGTAACCGCGGTCCCCCGGTGCGCGCGGACTGGTGATTTCGCCGATGCCCGGAGCCCGCTGCGGGCGCGAAGCTCTCCGCCATCCGCTTCCGCTCAACGAGGAGGGCCGCATGCGTCGGCTGATCGGTGTTCTCCTGGCGTGCCTGGCGTTCGTCGCCGTTGCGCCAGCTGCCTCTGCCAGTGCGGCGGGTCCGCACCCCGTCGTCCTCGTCCACGGCTACACCGGCAGCGCGTCCAACTGGACCGCTGCCGAAGCGTACTTCCGCGCCAACGGTTACGACCGGTCGGACCTGCACGCGTTCGAGTACGACTGGGCCCAGTCCAACGAGCGCAGCGCCGCCGAGCTGGGCGCGTTCGTCGACCGGGTGCTGGCCGAGACCGGGGCCGAGCAGGTCGACATCGTCAACCACTCGATGGGCGGGCTCGTCAGCCGCTGGTACCTGAAGGAGCTCGGCGGCCACGCCAAGGTGGCGCACTGGGCGTCGCTGGCGGGCGCCAACCACGGCACCACGGCCGCGAGCGCGTGCCTGGTCAACGCCTCGTGCCGGGAGATGGTGCCCGGGTCCGCTTTCGAGCAGCAGCTCAACTCCGGTGACGAGACGCCCGGCGACACCGCGTACGCGACCTGGTACTCGCCGTGCGACGGTGTGATCCTCCCGTACGAGAGCACGGCCGTGGACGGTGCCGACAACAACGTGGTCGCCTGCCAGACGCACCTCGGGTTCCTCACCGATACCAGCGTGTTCGGCGAGGTGGTCGGCTTCTTCAAGTCCTGAGCCGAAGGTGCAGCGCGAAACCGCGGATGCCCGTCGGGCATCCGCGGTCTCCGCGGTCAGGCCAGGTGCGCGGCGACCGCGCGGGCGGTGTCGGCGAGCAGCGCGTCGCGGCGCTCGTCGTCCTGCTTCGGCCTGCTGGTCAGGATCGCGATGACGATCGGGGTGCCGTCCTCGGTCCAGGTGACGCCGACGTCGTTGCGCGTGCCGTAGTCACCCGAGCCGGTCTTCTCCCCGGTGCGCCAGGTCGGCGGCAGCCCGGCGCGGATGGTCTTGTCGCCGGTGGTGTTGGCGATGAGCCAGTTGGTCAGCTGGTCGCGCTCCGGGGCCGCGAGCGCGTCGCCGAGCACCAGCGCCCGGTAGCCCGCGGCGATCCCGGCCGGGGTCGAGGTGTCCCGCTCGTCGCCGGGGATCGCGGTGCCCAGGTCGGTTTCCCACCGGTCCAGCCGGGTGGTCGCATCGCCGATCGAGCGGGCGAACGGGGCGATCGACCCCGGCCCGCCGCGTTCGCGCAGCAGCAGGTTGGCCGCGGTGTTGTCGCTGACCGTCATGGTCGCCTCGCAGAGCTCGCGGACCGTCATGCCGGTGTCCACGTGCTTCTCGGTGACGGGCGAGTGGCTCACCAGGTCGTCCCGCGTGTAGCGGATGACCTTGTCGAAGTAGCCGCTGGACAGGCCGTGGTCGCGCAGCAGGGCCGCGACCGCGTAGGTCTTGAAGGTGGAGCACAGCGCGAACCGCTCGTCGGGGCGGTTCACCAGCATCCGGCCGGTGCGGACGTTGGTCGCGTGCAGCCCCAGGCGGGCGTCGTAGCGGCGCTCCAGCTCGGCCAGGTCGGGGCCGGGCGGGGCGGGAGCGGGCGGCGGAGCCCCCTTGTCGGTGCCGCACGCCACCAACGCGGGAACGGCCAGCAGCGCCCCCAGGACAGCGCGTCGCCCGAGTCGAATTTCGTTGTGCCGCAAGTACTTCTCCGTTCAGTCCGACGACCGGAGGTCCGGTCGGGACCAATCAAGCAGCCCTCGTGCGATCGCGCCAATCCGCGGTCGGCGGCACGGCGATAGCGGTTCGCTATGGTCGCAGCGCCCGGCCGGTCGCAACTGTCCGGTTCGGGCCGGAAAAAAAATTCCTCACAGCCGTCCGGAGCGCAGGTCGTTGACGGCGAGCCAGGCGCACTCCCCGATCGCCGAGTCGACGCGCGGCAGCGCGGAATCGGCTCGCGCGGCGAGGGTGAACACCGCCACCGCGACCGGCTCCTCGCCCTCGAACTGCACCACCGACACCTCGTTGCGCACCGCACCGACGGTGCCGGTCTTGCCCGCCACCTGCACGCCCTGGAACGGGAACCCGGACCGCACCCGGTGCATCCAGATCTGGTTGCCCATCAGCCGCCGGATGAACGCGCACTGCTGCGGCGAGGCGACGGCGTCGGTCCAGATCAGCTCCAGCAGCCGGGTCATCTCGCGCGGGGTGGTGGCGCTCGCGTACGCCGGGTCGTAGGCGCTGACGGTGCGCGCGGCGTCGTTGTTGCCGAGCAGCTCGAAGGCTTCCGCCGCCGTGGTGGTGCCCAGGTCGCGGACCAGCGAGGCGTGCTGGTCGGCGGTGCCCCCGACGATCCGGGTGCGGGAGAGCCCCAGGTCGTCGAGCACCTCGGCGACGGCGTCCAGGCCGACGGCGCCGAGGATGACGTCCGCGGCGGAGTTGTCCGACACCGCCATCATCGAGGCGGCCAGATCGCGCCAGGACACCGTCACCGGGTCGAGGAACGTCGAGAAACCGCTCGGCCCCGGGGTGCAGGACGTCGGGTCGATCCGCACCGCGGCGCGCGGGTCGAGCCGACCGGCGTCGAACGCCCGGCACAGCGCCACCAGCAGCGGCAGCTTGTAGACCGAGGCGGTGACCACCAGCTCGTCCGCACCGGCGCAGATCTCCCGCCCGCCGCCGAACTGCGTCGCGTGCACCCAGCCCTCCGCACCGGCGTCGGCGAGCACCTCGCGGATCCGCCGCTCCACCGGGCTCATCGGGTTCCCCGCAGGGACGCCTCGAACGCGCCCACCACGTCGTCGGCCGCCGATTCCTGCCAGACCAGCCGGACCCGCAGCGCGAGGTCGTCCCCGGCCGGGGCCCGGACCGCGCCCGGGCCGTCCAGCTCCGGGTCGGTGGTCAGGGCGAACGCCCGCCCGGCGGCGACCGCGGTGATGGCGTCGCGGTCCCCGGGCGCGGGCAGGAAGTCGGGGTCCAGGCCCTTGGCCCGCAAGGTGTCCACGAGCAGGTCGAACGCGGCCGTGCCGTGGCTGCGGGGAGCCGTCGCGCAGGCCAGGCCGCGCAGCGCCCGGAGCGACGGCCTGCGGTCGGCCGCCGGGTGCTCGGCCGGGATCAGCAGCCAGCGCGGGATCTTCAGGACCGGGCCGGGCGTCAGCGCGCCGATGAGCGCGGGGTGGTGCACCGCCGCGCAGTCGAGCCGACCGGCGGCGACCGCCTCGACCAGGTCGGTGGTCGGCGCGGTCGTGGTGATCACGGTGCGGGCGGCCGGGTCCGGCGCCGCCGCGCGCACCGCGGCCGTGCACGCCGCGACCTGCCGGTCGCTGAGCGCCGGGATGACGCCGATGCGCACCGCGCCGCGGTTCTCCCGCTGCCGCCGGGCCTCCTCCTCGAACTGCTCGGCGCCGTCGAGCAGCGCCCGCGCCCGGGGCAGCAGCTCGGCCCCGGCGGTGGTCAGCTGCACCCCGCGCGAGCCCCGGGTGAGCAGGGTGATCCCGAGCCGGGTCTCCAGCCGCTGCACGCCCTGCGAGACCGGCGGCTGGGTCATGCCGAGCCGGTCGGCGGCGTGCCCGAAGTGCCCTTCCTCGGCGACCGCCACGAAGAACCGGAGATGGCGAAGCAAGTCCACGCGCCGATCCAACCACCGCCGGTGGGCGCCGACCTCGCCGACGCCCACCGGCCGGTTCACCGCGCGGGGACGACCGCGTCCGCCGTCCTGGTGGAGGTCCAGTGCAGGACACGCTCCAGCGGCCCGCGGCCGAGGAGCGGCCGCCACAACCCGCAGAGCACCAGCGAACCCAGCGCCAGGACGAGCAGCGGCAGCCACGGCTGCTCGCCGAGCCCCTGCATCAGCGGCTCCAGCAGCAGCCCCTGCACCGTGTACACGGTCAGGGCCAGTGCGCCGACCGCCGCCAGCGGGGCCAGCGGGGTGCGCAGGTGGTCACCGGCGAACAGGCAGAGCGCCAGGACCGCGAGGGCGGCACCGGTCGAGGCGACGATCTCGAACGGCGTCCCGGTGTGCGGGCCGTTGATCAGCAGGAACGCCGGGGTGGTCGTGGGCACGACGCCGAAGCCGAACATCTGCAGCAGTTCGAGCGGTTCCTTGCCGATCTCCGCGGCGATCGGCTGCAGGTTGTCCAGCGTCGGCTGCAGGGCCCGGACACCGCCGAAGACGTGCAGGGCGAGCCAGGAGCCGCCCGTGCCGACCACGGCCAGGACGACACCGCTGATCAGCAGCTTCAGCCGCACCGCGGTCGACCGCAGGTCCAACCGGCCGACGGCCAGCCCGGCGAGCACGAACGGCATCCAGGTCAGCACCGGGTAGGCACCGTCGAGCAGCAGCCGCTGGAAACCGGCGACGGCCGCGTCCCACGAGGTCAAGTCGCTGAACGCCAGCGCACCACCGGCCGTGTCGCCGCTGCCGATCGCGCCGCGGAGGAAGAAGGAGGCGACCGGCCCGGCGATCGCCCACACCGCGGCGAGCACCAGCAGCGCCGCGGGCCGCAGGCGCAGGAACGGCAGGGTCAGCAGGAAGTAGAGCGCGTAGAACGAAAGGATCACCATCATCGGGGTGCCCAGTTGCGTCAGCGCCATGCCGAGTGCGAAGAGGACGACCGCGCGCACCGCGATCCGCACCCGGTCCCGGCGCAGCGCCAGGCCCTCGTGCGGTCGGCTGCCCCCGGTCAGCAGCGCCAGCGACACCCCGGCCAGGGTGGCGAACAGGATCGAGGCGTGCCCGTTGCCGAGCGCCGCCAGGAACTCCGCCGCGCCCCCGGCTGCCGGGTTGAGCGCCGCCGGACCGGCGTGCGCGACGAACATCCCGAGGACCGCCAGTCCCCTGGCGATGTCGACGCCGTGGAGGCGGGTGCGGACGGGAACCCGCGTCGCAGGCGGACTTTCGTTCGTGAAAACCATGCCGCGACGGTATGGCGAGCGGCGCTGCGCGGTCGTCGCACTGCGGGCCCATTCGCCGATCATCCGCCAGGCGCACGGAGATCGCGCGCCGCGCGACCACGTCATACCCCAGGCGTACGACCCGGGGTCAATCCGGCGCGACGCCGGTTGCCATAGGCTCGCGGCGTGGCAACCGAGAAGCTGAGCGCGCCCTCGTCGAGCACTCCCGAACCGGAGGAAGAGCCCTTCGTCGGTACGCGGCCGTCCTGGCTCGCGGGCGTGCCGCGGTGGGTGCTGCTGGTGACCGTCAGCGCCGTCACCTTCGGGCTCTCGACCTGGAGCATCGTGCAGAACAACCCGGACTTCGGCGACGCGCTGCCGAAGCTGGTCGGAGCGCTGGCCGCCGCGCTCGCGCTGCTCGGCATGCGCCGGTTCCCGGTGACCGTGCTCCTCGCCACCACGGTCGTGCACGTGCTGGTCCCGCTGTCCATGGGCCAGCTCCCCGCGCTGTACTCGCTGGGCGCCTACGGGCGGAAGAGCTGGCAGGTCTGGAGCGTCGCGGCGCTGGTCGTCCTGGTGGAGGTCACCTGGACGTTCTGGCCGTTCGACGTGAACCCCGACGTGCTCGTCACCGGCCTCGTGATGCGGGCGCTCGTGCTGCTCTTCCCCGTCGTCGTCGGCCGCTACATGGCCGGTCGCCGCGCCAGGCTGGTGCACTGGGTGGAGCGGGCCGAACGCGCCGAGCGCGAGCGCGCCCTGATCGCCGAGCGCACGCGCAGCGAGGAGCGGGCCCGCATCGCCCGCGAGATGCACGACTCCGTCGCGCACCAGGTGAGCCTGGTCGTCGTGCACGCCGGTGCGCTGGAGATGGTGGCGAAGGCCGATCCGGAGAAGGCGGCCAGCGCGGCGGCGACCATCCAGCAGGTGGGGCGCGGCGCGCTGGACGAGCTGCGGCAGATGATCGGCGTGCTGCGCGCCAACCCCGGCGACGAGACCCCGGAACCGCCGCAGCCGAAGCTCAAGGACCTCGAAGCGCTCGTGTCGGCCTCCCGCGAGGCCGGGCTCGACGTCGAGCTGGAGATCACCGGCGACCGCCGCGACCTGTCCGACCAGGTGGAGCGCGCTGCCTACCGGGTCGTGCAGGAAGCCCTGACCAACGTCCACAAGCACGCCGGTGGCGCGCGGGCCACCGTCTCGCTGGACTACGGGCCGAAGCAGCTCGCGGTCTCGATCCGCAACGGCCGCCCGGCCGCGGGCTTCCAGCGCAGCCTGCCCAGCGGCGGTCAGGGCCTGATCGGGCTGGCCGAGCGGGTGCAGCTGGCCGGTGGCGAGATCCGCTCCGGCCAGCTGCCCGACGGTGGTTTCGAGATCGCGGCCGCGCTCCCGGCCCAGCCGCGCGACCTCAGCTGAGGACTTCGACCCGATCGACGGCGCGGGAGTCGGTCAGCCGCAACCCGGTCAGCACGTAGGACAGCCCGCGGTGCCCGGCCGTGGTGAACAGGGCGATGAGCGACGCGAGGCCGAGGATGAGCGAGAGCGTCGACAGCACGCCCAACCCGGGCAGCGCGCCCAGCTGTGTCAGGAGCACGTAGCCGCCGACGCCGAGGAGGCTGCGGAGCAGGCGCATGCCGGGTCCGGCCGGGCGCCCGTCACTACGCACGGCCTGCAGCCGCACGATGCGCTGCCCGAGGCTGGGCGCCTTGCCCGCCAGCGGGACGACTACCGCCAGCAGGAACCACGGGACCAACGGTGCCGCTGCGTTGACCTCGGCGTACCCGGCCAGCTCGGCAGGCGCGGTGGTACCCATGATCAGCTCGCCGTGCACCACGAGCAGGAGCACGTTGCCGAGGGTGACGAAGATCGCGCCCAGGAACTGGAACGCCATCAGGTCGCAGATCATCGCGAGCAGCCGCCGAGACCTGGTGACCGGCCGCGGCTCGCCGGGATCGGTGTCGAGGCGCTGGCCCGGCACGGCGCGCAGCACCGGTGCCGCGAGCGCGCCCAGCAGCGCACCCAAGCCGTTGGCGATCAGGTCGTCGACGTCGAACAGCCGGTACGCGCACGGGTACAGGAACCAGATGCCGGTGCCCTGCGTCACCTCGATCAGCAGCGACACACCCGCGCCGATCGCCGTGGTGGCCAGCACCCCGCGCCGGAACATGTACCGCACGAACATGCCCAGCGGCACGAACAGCGCGACGTTCAGCAGCACCTGGGTCAGCGCCGGGTTGCGCAGCGTGGCGGCGACCCCGGTGCCGATCGCCTCCTTCTGCATGTCGTCGAGGAAGCCGAACGGGGTCCACTGTGGACCGCTCGTGCCGTGGACAGCGCAGAAGTCCGGGCGCAGCTCGGGCATCGGGAGGAGCACGTAGGCGACCAGCGCGAGGCTGTAGACGAGCCCGGCGAGGGCCAGCGCGGCGTTGCCGATGCCGAGTTCGCCACGTCTGCGGTACTGCCTCGCGACGTACGGGACGAACAGGGCGATCGCCAGGAGGCCCCCGACGGCGACCGCCACCACAGCCGGAATCAACCGCGTGCTCAAAACTCCACTATCCCATCGAAGAAGGACGGATCAGCGCAGGAGGCGGCAGCTCCGCACACCCCCGCGAACGGACCCGGCGATCCTAACCGGCGCGGTGCGGACCCGCGCTCCGGCGCTGCCGCTCCCCCTTCAGAGGGTCACCGCCTCCGTGTTCTGGATGCCGCCGAGGATCAGCAGCAGGCAGATGACGCCGTTGATCACCTTGTGCGACAGGAAGATCGCCACGAACTCGCGGATCGTCGCGCTCGGCCAGTAGTACCGGGCGGTGGGCGAACCGATCACCTGGCCGTTGACCTTCTCCGCGCGGGCGGTGCGCGCGGCGCGCATCACGTGGAAGTTGTTGGTGACCACCAGGCAGCGGAAGTCCGGCTTCAGCTGCGCCATGATCGCCTTGCTGAACCGCAGGTTCTGCTCGGTGGTGCGGGACTGGTCCTCGACCAGGACCTGGTCGGCGGGCACGCCCTTCTCGATCAGGTAGTCGGCCATCGCCCGCGCCTCGGGCAGGTCCTCGCCCGGCCCCTGCCCGCCGGAGGTCACCAGCAGCGGCTGCCGCCCCTTCGCGCGCTCGGCCTCGAACACCTCGCGCCCCCGGTCGAGGCGGCTGGCCAGCAGCGGCGGAACGCGCGAGCCGATCAGCCCCGAACCGAGCACCACGATGAAGTCGACGTTGGTCCGGTGCGGGAACTTGCCGTAGACGAAGGAGTAGAGCAGGAAGCACACGAACAGGAACGACACGTAGAACAGCACGCTGTTCACCGCGCCGGTGAACATCAGGAGCGGCTTCCACCGGAAGTACCCGGCCACGCCGGTCAGCACGATCATCCCGATGATCCCGAGCCCGGCGGCCAGCGACAGCAGGTTGGCCACCCGCCTGCCCTCGCGGCGCAGCATGGTGATCCCGTTGGCGATCAGGAACCCGGCGAGCACCAGCACGGTGATCGGCACCAGGATCACCAGCACCACGAGGATCATCGAAGCGGCGAGCTCCGAGACCATCGCGAGCTGGAACAGCAGCCCGGCGACCAGGAACATCAGGCAGAAGAACAGGTAGACGCCGTTGCGCACCCGTCGGCGGTCGCGGAGGAAACCGATCGCGAAGACGACGAACAGCGCAGCGGCGATCACGAGGAAGAGCACGGCCAGAAGGCTAACCGACCGGTGATCACCCCGGCACCAGCACGCGCGGTCTACGCCTCCTCCGGAGGTCGCGGCGGCTTGCCCCGCAGCGCCTCGGCCTCCCAGTCGCCGAACACCGGCGGAGCGACCTTGGGGATCTCCAGGTCCTCCCACGCATCCCGGCCGCCCTTGACGAACTTGCGCCCGTGCTCCTTCTCCTCCTCCTTCTGCCGCCCACCACCAGCAGGACCACCGGCAACACCGGCGCCGGACGTCGAGCCGCGCGCGGGCGTGCTGGCGGGGTTGGTGGGGCTCTGAGCCGGGGCGCCCGAGCCTGTGCCGGTGCGCCCGCCACCGCCCGGAACGCCTGGGGTGCCGCGGCCGGTCCCGGAACCACCGCCACGCCCGGTCCCCGGCCCGCCGGGAGGCGTCGAACCCGAACGACCACCGGTCCCACCCGGCGGGGCAACCACCCCGCCGACGACCCCGCCGCCCGTGCCGCCAGACGTCGGAGCGGGCGCAGTTCCGCCTACTGCCGATGTCCCGCTCGCAGCAGGCGCCACCCACGCCGACCCGGACTCGGCCGGAGCCTCCGGCGCCACGTCCGTCGGAGATGACGTCGGCACCGCCGGAGAAGACGTCGGCACCGGATCGGCCGGGGTGTGCGGTGCCACGGGTCGTGGAACGTGGTCTGCGGTGCTGGTGCCCCGGGTACTCGTGCTGGTGATCGGCTCGACCTTGTTCACGGGAGTCGTCTCGGCCGGAGCGACGTCCGCGGTGAACTTCGGCGGCGGTGAGAACTGCTGGATGCTGTTCACCCGCTCGTTGGTGCTCCGGGTGTAAGCCTCGTACTGCTCCCGGGCCTGGGCTTCGACCTGATCGCGGATGTCCTCGTGCGCCGCCCGAACTCCGGACTTCAGGGCGAACGTGTAGGGGTTGACGTAGTCACCCCAACCGATGTTGTCCGGCGGAACCTCGTGCGGTCGCAGAAAAACGTTCTTGAAATCGGCCGACCCCTGCGCCTGCTGCTCCACCACGACCGCTGTCTGAGCAGCGACGTCGATCGCCTCCTGCGTCGCCTGCGAGAGCGGCCGCACCGCCTCCCGAGCCTGATCGGCGGCAGCACCCTCCATCAGAACCTCGGAATCCTTCAACACCCTGTTCAGCGCCTCATCAGCGTCCCGAAAGGCCTTGCTGACCTCAGCTGACCAGATCCCCGCAGCCTCCGACAGGCCGTGAACCCCCGGCCCCTGATCCACCTCTCCGTAGATCTTCGGGTGATCGAACGCAGCCTGCGCACGTCCGGGTACTTCCTGCTTTCCGAACAACCAGTCGAACGCCCCCATCACGTCCACCTCCGTTCAGCCCGAAAAGTCCTCACCCAGGCGGAAGATTCGCCAGCACCATGCTGGCGATCCTGTCCGCGACAGCGCACGGATCGGAGAACGCGGGATTGTGCCGCCCCTCGCTGCCCGCCGTGAACTGGACGTTGAACATCTCCGTTTCCGACACACCCACCGCCGTCGTGCACGCGAGGTCGTTGACCCCGGCGTGGACTGCGGGGTAGCCCTCGATCTCCGCAGTCGGGTTTCCCCGCTCGTCGCCGAAGATCTTGGCCGTGTACTTCAGCCCTTGGCGCTGAACGGTGTCCGGTGCGATGTTCAGCGAGAGCTGATCGTTGTTCCAACGGCAGGACTGCTGGCCCCAGGGAGTGCGTCCAGGCGCGGGAGAGGACGCTCCCAACTCGCTGAGCTGTTCGGGCGCCAGGAGTTGACACGGGTCGCTGATCGCGTTGAGCCGCTTGGGCTTGTCGATCCGGAAAGGATCGTCCTGCACCGAAGTCGTCTGCCCCACCGAGGAAGGCACGGGCTGCCCGGGTGTAGCGCTGACGCACCCGGCTAGCAGGAAGAGCAAGCCGGATGCTGCCACGAGAGCGGAGCGAGGGGTGTGCACACGATCACCCCGCCTTGTTCTCTTCGTCGATCCGCTGGTGATCGGCGATCGCCGCGCGAACGGCTTCCTTGAAGTTGTCCACCCAGTTCAGCAGGCCTTCGGCGGTGTCGTAGAGACTTCCCTCCCCGCCCCGAGCCCGTTCGCGGATCCGGCTGACCGCGTTCACCGTCACTTCATCCGCAAATGGCGGCACCACTTGCGCGAGCAGCGTTACCCGGTCCTGCGCGGCGACGTACGCCGCGCGAACTTCGTCCAGCCCAGCGAGAACCTTCGGCAGCTGGTCGGGCTGGATGTGGAAGGTCCGGTTGCCGAAGGACGTCCCGGCTTCGATAAGCGCAGCGCCGGTAACGGGATGAAAGGAGGAGCGCCCCACGTCTGGAGCAGCTGCAGCAACCGTTCGTTCCGGCGGTATCGGGTCGTTCACCTCTGATCGCCTCCCCGGACACGGGATTTCGCCAGCGCCCCGATGCTTCCACACGAAATGTCAGCTGCGGGCCGGTTTCGCCGACATCCGCCCGATGGGCTTATCAATTTCGCAGGACAACGCACCGACTGGGTTTCGCATTCACATTTAACCGTTAACGCGCAGCCAGATCCCCGGTAAGCTGCGCGCGAAATCCACGCAGAGCACCGAGAATTACTCCATCGGAGCCAGGCGCGACCAAGGTGGTCTCCCCGTTCGGCGGTTGCCGAACCTGAGCCACTCTGCCAGCAGGACTGTGGTGAACGGTGATCGACAAGGGCGACACCCGGTTCCACCCCGAGGAATCCCTGATCGCGACGTTGAACTGGCCGATCACGCGGTCCGCCAGCTTCGCGAGTCGACCCAGCTCTCGGGCGTCGTCCGGGTCGATGTCCGCCTGGCCCAGTTCGTAGGCGATCCAATCTCCTTGGTCCGCCTTGTGGTTCTCCGCTTCCAGGGCCGCCGCCGACAGGGTTTCCGTTGGTACCAGGACGCTTCGGCCGTTTGCCGGGTTGACGTCCGGGAGGCATTCCACCACCGAGCGCTCCGCCGCGCTCGCCGCTACTTCATCGATCCACACCTTCTCGCCTCGCAGGACGATGCGGAAGGCCAGGTTGCTCACCGCTGCCATGGCTCGGGTTTCCGGTTGGCCCGGCTCCGTCAGGTACAGGTACGTCAGGGAATGGCCGTGGGCCAGGGCGGAGACGATCTCGTACCACTCGTCGTTCAAGCGGCCGTGGTCGATCCAGCCCTTGGCCCGCACGCTGTCCTCGGCCGCTTCCAGCACCGCCCTCGGGTCCGCCGGTTGGGCGAGCCCGCTGTCGCGGGAGGTGAGGAACGCCGGGATGTCGAACCGGCGCCGGGCTTCCGCCGCCGTGGTCCCCCCTGCGTCGTGGCGGGCCTTCTCGTGCCGCACGATCGCGCCGAATTCCCAGAAGCTGCACTCCACCCCAGACCTCGCAATGCCGCACGCACGGAACTTTCGAGGACCTTCGAGATTAGCCGGGCAGCGCGGCCGGAACAGGCCGCGCGAGCGCAATCACCGGAACAGACCAGCTCGGTCCACACCGGACCAGATCAATTACCGGAAACGGCGGGGCACCAGGCGTTCCTACCCCGTTCGGCCGATGCGACGTGTTCTCGCGAATTCTCCCGGAATATTCCGAAAATTGCGACCAGCGACGTGAAAGCGCTGGTCACTCCTTCTTCTTGTCGTCCTCGTCCACGACCTCGGCGTCGACCACTTCCTCCTCCGCCGAGCCCGTCTCCTCCGGTCCGGCCTGCGACGGCGCCTCCCTGCTGTACATCGCTTGGCCGATGGCCTGCGACGCGGTCGCCAGGTGGTCGACCGCCGATCGGATGCGTTCCACGTCTTCGCCCTTGAGCGCCTCGTTGACGTCCTTGATCGCGTCCTGCACCTGGTTGCGCGTGTCGGCCGGGATCTTGTCCGCGTTGTCGGTGAGCACCTTCTCCGTCTGGTACACCAGGGTCTCGGCCTGGTTGCGGGTCTCGGCCTCCTCGCGGCGCTTGCGGTCCTCCTCGGCGTGCGCCTCGGCGTCCTTGACCATGCGGTCGATGTCGTCCTTCGGCAGCGCCGACCCGCCGCTGATCTTGATGGACTGGTGGCGGCCGGTGCCCAGGTCCTTGGCGGAGACGTGCACGATGCCGTTGGCGTCGATGTCGAAGGTGACCTCGATCTGCGGCAACCCGCGCGGCGCCGGCGGCAGGCCGGTCAGCTCGAACATGCCGAGCTTCTTGTTGTGCGCGGCGATCTCGCGCTCGCCCTGGAAGACCTGGATCATCACCGACGGCTGGTTGTCCTCGGCGGTGGTGAAGGTCTCGGAGCGCTTGGTCGGGATCGTGGTGTTGCGCTCGATCAGCTTGGTCATGATGCCGCCCTTGGTCTCGATGCCCAGGGACAGCGGGGTGACGTCGAGCAGCAGGACGTCCTTGACCTCACCGCGCAGCACACCGGCCTGCAGGCTCGCGCCGACCGCGACGACCTCGTCCGGGTTCACGCCCTTGTTCGGCTCCTTGCCGTCGGTCAGCTCGCGCACCAGGTCGGTCACCGCGGGCATCCGCGTCGCGCCGCCCACCAGCACGACGTGGTTGATGTCGCCCACCTTGATCCCGGCGTCCCGGATCGCGTTGCCGAACGGCTTGCGGCAGCGCTCCAGGAGGTCGGAGGTGATCCGCTGGAACTCGGCGCGGGACAGCGTCTCGTCCAGGAACAGCGGGTTCTTGTCCGCGTCGACCGTGATGTACGGCAGGTTGATGTTCGCGCTGGAGGAGCTGGACAGCTCGATCTTGGCCTTCTCCGCGGCTTCCTTGATCCGCTGCATGGCCATCCGGTCCTTGGTCAGGTCGATGCCCGACGAGGACCGGAACTTCTCCACCAGCCACTCGACGATGCGCTCGTCCCAGTCGTCACCGCCCAGGTGCGTGTCGCCCGAGGTTGCCTTGACCTCGACCAGCCCTTCGCCGACGTCGAGCAGGGACACGTCGAAGGTGCCGCCGCCCAGGTCGAAGACCAGGATGGTCTGCTCCTTCTCGCCCTTCTCCAGGCCGTAGGCCAGCGCCGCCGCGGTCGGCTCGTTGATGATCCGCAGCACGTTCAGACCGGCGATCTGGCCCGCTTCCTTCGTGGTCTGCCGCTGCGAGTCGTCGAAGTAGGCGGGCACCGTGATCACCGCGTCGGTGACCTCCTCGCCCAAGTACGACTCCGCGTCCCGCTTGAGCTTCATCAGCACGCGGGCGCTGATCTCCTGCGGGGTGTAGTCCTTGTCGTCGATGCGCACCGACCAGTCGGTGCCCATGTGCCGCTTCACCGACCGGATGGTGCGGTCCACGTTGGTGACCGCCTGGTTCTTCGCCGGTTGCCCGGTCAGCAGGTCGCCGTTCTTCGCGAAGGCCACCACCGAGGGCGTGGTCCGCGAGCCCTCGGAGTTGGCGATCACGGTGGGTTCGCCGCCCTCCAGCACGGCCACCACGGAGTTCGTCGTCCCCAGGTCGATACCTACCGCGCGCCCCATCACCCACTCCTCTCCGACTCGCCGCCGTCGAGTCCCGCGAGGTCGACACCCCCAGTATGGGAATGCCCCACCCGTCCAGCTGGGCAAACGGGTGCGGGAGTGGCAGGAGTGGGTGGTGCGCGCTCACGAGGAGCGCGGCTTGGCCCGGACGTGCATCCTCTCGCCCTGGGGGCCGAAGAGGCTGAGGACCTCCACCGGCGCCTCGCCGGTGCTGCCGAACCAGTGCGGGAGGCGGGTGTCGAACTCGGCGGCCTCCCCGACCTTGAGCACCACGTCGTGCTGGGCCAGCACCAGCCGCAGCTTCCCGCTCAGCACGTACAGCCACTCGTAGCCCTCGTGGGTGCGCGGGTCGGGTTCGCTGCGCTCCGGGCCGATGATCATCTTGAACGCCTGCAACCCGCCGGGCTGCTGGGTCAGCGGCACCACCGTGGTGGCGTCGCCGCGCTTGATCGGCTTCATCCGCACCCGCGGGTCGCCGACCGGCGGCGCGCCGACCAGCTCGTCCAGCGGCACCTGGTGCGCGTGGGCGATCGGCAGCAGCAGCTCCAGGCTCGGCTTGCGCTGCCCCGACTCCAGGCGCGACAGCGTGCTGACCGAGATCCCGGTCTTCTCCGACAGCGCCGCCAGGGTGCACTTGCGCTGCTGGCGGATGGATCTGAGGCGCGGTCCCACCGCGGCGAGCACTTCGTCCACCGGTTCATTGCAGGAACGGCAACAGGATTTGTCAAGCCGTCGGGCGCGGGCGCACGGTGGGGCCAGGACATCCCGGATTGGAGTGCAGATGACCGACCTCGACTGGGCCGCGATGGCCGACGTGCTCGAGCTCGAAGGGGAGGCGCACCAGCCCTACGTGCAGCAGGCGCTGGCCGAGCTGGCGCAGCTGGAGCCGCAGCGGATCATGGACGTCGGCAGCGGTCCCGGCGTGGCCGCCTGCCAGCTGGCGGCGGCGTTCCCGGAGGCCGAGGTGACCGCGGTCGACGGCTCCCCGGAGCTGCTGGCGCGCGCCGAGCAGCGGGCGGAGCGGCTCGGCGTCGAGCTGCGCACCCGGGTCGCCGAGTTCCCGGACGGGCTGGGCGAGCTGGGCACCGCGGACCTGATCTGGACGGCGCAGGCCGTGCACCACGTCGGCGACCAGCAGGACGCGCTGAACCGGCTGGCGCGGCTGCTGACGCCGGGCGGCGTGCTGGCGGTCGTCGAGGGCGGGCTGCCCGCCCGCTGGCTGCCGCACGACCTCGGCTTCGGCCGCCCCGGGCTGCAGACCCGCATCGACGCGGCGATGTCCGAGCGGTTCAACCAGATGCGCGCCGAGCTGCCCGGCTCGGTCGCAACCGTGGAGACCTGGGCGGACATGCTGCGCACCGCCGGTCTCGACGGAACCCGGAGCAGGACCTTCCTGGTCGACCGCCCGGCCCCGCTGGCCGACGGCGCCCGGCGGTGGCTGCGGGGAACGGTCGAGCGCTACCGCCACGGCCTCCAGGACCACCTCGACGCCGAGGACCTGGCGACGCTGGACCGGCTGCTGGACCCGGCCGACCCGCTGGGCCTCGACCAGCGCCCGGACGTGTTCCTGCTCACCGCCAAGACGGTCCACTTCGGACGCAAGCCCTCCTGATCGGTCCGCCCCGTGAGCGCTTTCCGGAGCTATGACGCCACGAAGTGCTCACGGGCCAACACCTCCCAGCCCCGGTGTCACGGGGTGGCGGAGCCGCCCGGGGAGACGTCGTTGCCGCCCCGGTTGACCACCTGCGGGTGGCCGGTGGCGTAGTGCACGGTGCCGCCGGTGCCGACCGCGATGATCTTCTGCGCGGAGCCCACCTCGACGGTGGAGTTGCTGCCCTGGACCTTCACCAGCGAGCAGGGGCCGTGCAGGGTCAGGTCGGCGTCGCTGGCCAGCACGATGACCTTCCGGGACCGGCAGTCCTCGGTGAGCGCGGCGCCGTTGTCCTTGACGATCAGCGGCGCCCCGCCGCCCTGGAAGCCGCCCTCGTCGGAGCCGCCGCCCTGCCCGCTGTCGTCGGCGGCCTGCCCGGCCTCGTCGACGGCCTCGTCGGCGGGCTCCACGACCGGCAGCGGCGCGGCCTGCGCATCGGCGGACGCCGGGGTCTCGCCGGACTCGGGAGCCGCCTGGCCACCCGAGCCGCACCCGGCGACCAGCAGCGCGGTCAGCCCGGCAACGGCCAGCAGCAGCGCGGCCCGCCGGGCACCACCCGTCGCGCGCACCCCGGATGAGCCGTTCACCAGTCGATCTACCTGCATGTTCAACAAATTATCAACTTGTCGCCGGGAGCGCCCCACCAGGTGCGCGCGATCACGGGTTGAACGGCGGCGGGGCGGGTACCGGGTCCGGGATCGGCTGGCGCGGGGCGTTCTGGGACCCGCGGACGCTGATCACGCTGCCCGGGGGCTCGGCGCAGTGCAGGTCCGGGTTGATCGGGCCGGGTGCCGTCTCGCTGCCCGGGCGGCGGGGCGTGCCCTCGTAGCCCCGGGTGCAGGCGATCGGGTTGAAGAAGTTCAGGACCAGGCCGAGGTGGCCGGTGCCGTCCGGGGACAGGCTGTGCGAGAACGCCGAGATCACCGGCAGGGCCACCAGCATCTGCTCCATGCCCTCGGTGCGCACCTCGGTGATCTTCATCGTGGTCAGCAGGTTCGCCGCGACCACCCCGAAGTCGGTGCCCGCGCTGTCCAGCAGCGCCTGGACCTCGTGCCCGGCGGCGGGCGCGTCGCGGATGATCCCGCGCAGGTCCGGGTCGGACTCCTTGAGCCGCCCGGAGATCTCGCGCAGCCCGCTGCTGAACGACTTGATCTCGTCGGCCTGCTCCTGCTGGGTGCGCAGCACGACGTCGCTGCTGGCCAGCAGGCCGGTGGTCTGCGGGAGGTGCTGGTCGGCCGCGGCGGTGACCGAGCTGGTCGCGTCCAGCAGCCGCTGCAGGTGCGCGCCGGAGCCCTCGAAGGCGGTGCCGACCTCGTCGACGACCGTGCGCAGGTCCTCGACCGGGACGCTGCCGACCAGCCGGTCCAGGTCGACCAGCAGCGACTCCGGCGGCAGCGGCACGTCGGTGCGGCCCTGCGCGATCACCGCCCCGCCCGCCAGGTGCGGGCCGCCGTCGCGCTCCGGCCGCAGGTCCAGGTACTGCTCGCCGACCGCCGACCGGTTGGCCACCACCGCGCGGGTGTCGGCGGGGATCGGCGGGGCGGAGTCGTCGATGTGCAGCTCGGCTTCCAGCCCGGACCCGGTCAGCCGCATCGCGGTGACCCGGCCCACCGCCACGCCCCGGTAGGTGACCTCGGAGTTGGTGAACAGCCCGCCGGAGTCGGCCAGCTGCACGGTCACCGAGTAGCCGTTGCCGCCGAAGAGCCGGTCCAGCCCGGCGTACCGGCCGCCGGTGTAGCCGATGCCGACGACGGCCAGGACCAGGAACAGCGCCAGGTGCACCTTGGTCTTGCGGCTGAACATCACTGGCCTCCCGGCAGCGGTGGGACGGGGAGCTGCGGCTCCGGCGAGGGCAGCGGCAGCGGTGGGAGCGGCGGGGCCGGAGGCGGCGGGCGCAGCCCCGACTGCCCGGCGTCGGTCAGGCCGGGGATCGGGATCAGCGGACCGGAGGAGCGCGTGAGGTTCTCCACGATGCTGCTCAGGTCCAGGTCGAAGCGGACGTCGGCGTTGACGAAGTCGCCCTTGAGCGGCTTCATCGCGTACTCCGGGAACGGGTAGGTCGCCAGGAAGCCGATCGCGTCCGGCAGCGCGTCGCCGGTGTCGGCGAGCTTCTGCAGGGTGGGGGCGAGCGCGTTCAGGTCGGCGAGCATGTCGTCCTTGCTGCGGTTGACGGTGTCGACCGCGACGCCGGAAAGCCGGTCCAGCGACTGCAGCATCGCCACCAGCTGGTCGCGCTGCTCGTTGAGCACCCGCAGGCCCGGGCCGATCTCGTCCAGCGCCTTCTCGACGGTGCCGGTCTGCTCGCGCAGCGTCGCCGACAACCGGCCGAGCCCGTCGATGGCCCGGGTGATGTCCTCCCGCTGACCGTCCAATCTGGACACAGTTTCGTCCAGGTTGGACAGCAACGATCGGATCTCCGCCTCGTTGCCGGTGAAGGCCTTGTTCAGCTCCCGCACGATGTCCCGCAGCTGCGTCACCCCGCCGCCGTTGAGCAGCATCGACAGCGCGCCGAGCACCTCCTCGATCTGCGGGTTGCGGTTGGTGCGCTCCAGCGGGATCACCGCGCCGTCGGCGAGCTCGGCGGGCGCGGGTTGCGCGGGCTCGGCGAGCTCGACGAACTTCTCCCCCAGCAGGCTGGACTGCCGCAGGCGGGCGTCGGCGTTGGCGGGCAGCCGGACGTCGCCGTTGACCGACATGGTCACCAGCGCCGTGGTGTTGTCCGGGCCGAGCTCGATGCGCTCCACCCGGCCGACGGGCACGTCGTTGACCTTCACGCTGGACTGCGGCACCAGGTCCAGCACGTCGGCGAACTGCGCGCTGACCCGGTACGGCCGGTCGCCCAGCTCGGCGCCGCCGGGCAGCGGCGCGTTGTAGAGGCCGGTGAACCCGCCCGCCGAGCAGCCGGACACCAGCAGCAGGACCGCGACCAGCGCGCACCGCTTCATTGCCCGCCTCCCCGTCGGCTGGCGTCGACCAGCGGCAGCGGCAGCGGCGGCAGCTCGCCCTGCTGGAGGTAGTGCATGGCCTCGCCGATCGACGGCAGGCCGAGCTTGCCGTCGAGCACCGGGGCCAGCTCGTCGCAGGCCTTCTTGAGGTCCTCGGGCACCGGTTCCGGGAGGCTGTGCTGGATCAGCTTGCACACCATCAGGATCGGCGGGTGGGTGAGCTCGTTGAGGTGCCCGCGCACGGTCACGGTGCCGGAGGCCGCGTCGTAGGCGTTGATGAAGTTCGTCGCGCCCAGCGGCGCCACGTCGAGCACCTCGCCCAGCGCCTCGCGCTGGTCCACCAGCGCCTGCGTCACCCCGGTCAGGTTGTCCACGTTGGACGCGATCTGCTCGCGGTTGTCCCGGATGAACGTGGAGACCTCGCCCAGCGCCGTCGACAGCGAGCCCAGCGCGGCGCCCATCTGGTCCTGCTCGCTGGCCAGGAACCCGGCGACGTCGGCGAGGCGGCCGTTGAACTCCCGGATCTGCCCGTCGCTGGCGGCCAGCGCGGCGGTGAACTCGTTCAGGTTGTCCACCGTGGCGAACAGGTCGTCCTGGTTGTCCTGCAGGGTTCCGGCGAGGTCGCCGAGCCGCTTGACGGTGGCGTTGAGGTCCGCGCCGTTGCCCTCCAGCGCCGCGGCCGAGGTGTTGAGCACGTCCGTCAGCGCGCCCGTGCTGTTCGCCCCGTCGGGCCCGAGCGCCTCGGCGAGGGTCTTGGCGCTGCGGTAGAGCTCGTCGAGCTCGGCCGGGGTCGCCGTGCGGTCCTTGTCCAGCACCGCTCCGGCGGCGAGCTCCGGGCCCCCGGAGTAGGCCGGGGTGAGCTGCACGTACCGGTCGCTGACCAGGCTCGGCGCCACCACCACGGCCTTGACGTCGGCCGGGACCTGCACGTCGTCGGCCACGTGCAGGTCCACCCGGACCACCTCGCCCTGCGGCACCACGGCGTCGATCTTGCCGACCTCGACGCCGAGCACCCGCACGCTCGACCCGGCGTAGACGCCGACGGCCTTGTCGAAGTAGGCGGTGAGCTGCTTGCCCGGGTCGTTGAACACCCACCACAGCCCCGCGCTGACCAGCAGCACCAGCGCGCACCCGAGGGTGATCAGCGATCTCGCGGGGAACCGCCGCTCCGGTTGAGGTGCGGACATCAGTCACCTCCGACGGGTCGGGTCGGCACCGGGAGCTCGCAGGAGGTCGTGTTCGTCTGCAGCGGCCCGGCGTTGATCGGGGGCGGGAACAGCCCGCAGATGTAGCCGTCGAACCAGCGCCCGTTGCCGACGGTGTTGTTGAACCCGCGCACGTACGGCGCCATCGCCTCGATGGTGCGGCCCAGGTTGTCCTGGTTGCGCTGCAGCATCTCGGTCAGCTGGGTGAGCTGGTCCAGCGTCGGCCGCAGCTGCGCCTGGTTGTCGGCGACCAGGCCGCGCAGCTCGTCGGCGAGCTTCTGGGTCCCGCTCAGCAGCGAGGAGATGGCGTTGCGGCGCTGCTGGAGCTCGGTCAGCAGGAGGTTTCCGTCGGCGATCAGCCGTTGCACCTGCTCGTCGCGGTTGGCGACGATCTCGCTGACGCCGCTGGTGTTGCGCAGCAGTTCGGCGAGCTGCTGGTCGCGCGAGGAGATGCTCTGCGACAGCGCGGAAAGCCCGTCCACCGCCTCGCCGAAGTGCTCCGGTGCCCCGCGGAAGGTGTCGGCCAGCACCCGGAAGCTCTGCGCGAGCTGCTGGCTGTCGACCTGGTCGGCGGTGCGGGTGAGCTGGTCCAGCGCGTCGGGGATGTCGAACGGCGCGGCGGTGCGCTGCACCGGGATCGGCTCGGACAGCTCCTGCTCGCCCTCCGGTTGCAGCGCCAGGAACTTCTCGCCGAGCAGCGTCTTGATCTCGATGCCGGCCCGGCTGCGGTCGCCGATCTCCGCGTCGTCGACGCGGAAGGACACCAGCACCCGGTTCCCCTCCAGCGACACGTCGGTGACCTCGCCGCTGCGGATGCCCGCGATCCGCACGTCGTTGCCCGCGGCCAGCCCGGCCGACTCGGTGAAGTAGGCCTGGTAGGTGCGCCCGCCGAGCACCGGCAGGTCCTTGGCGAAGAACGCACCCCCGGTGACCAGCACCAGCAGCACGACCGTCAGCAACCCGACGACCGCCTGGTTCCGCTCCCGCAACGGTTTCACGACTGGCACCTCTCCGGCATCTCCGACGGCGGCGCGGGCAGGATCGGGATCTTGACGTTGAGGTCGGAGATCCCGACGGTGCCCGACATCCGGCACAGGTAGAAGTTGAACCAGCTCCCGTAGCTCACCGTGCGGGTCAGCGCGTTCAGCCGCTCCGGCACGGTCTGCAGGTCGTGCTCCAACTTGGGCATGTCGGCGTTGAGCAGGGTGGTGAACCGCTGGAGCTCGGCGATGTTGCGCTGCAGCGGTTCCCTCCCCTCCGCGAGCAGGTCGCCGGTGGTCCCGGCCAGCTCGTCCAGCGCGGCGATGGCCTCGCCGACCGGTTTGCGCTGCTCGGCCAGCCCGCTGGTCAGCTGCTGCAGCGAGCCGATCAGCTCGCCCAGCTGCGGGCCGCGCGCGTTGACCGAGCCGACGGCGGTGTTGAGGTTGTCGATCACCTGGCCGATCACCTCGTCCTTGCGGGCGAGGGTCGTGGTCAGCGACGCGGTGTGCGCGAGCAGGCTGTCCACGGTGCCCGCTTCGCCCTGCAGCACCTGGACGATCTCGCCGGAGAGCTGGTTGACGTCCTCCGGCGAGAGCGCCTGGAACAGCGGCTTGAACCCGTTGAACAGGGCGGTGAGGTTCAGCGCCGGGTGGGTGCGCTCCAGCGGGATCTCACCGCCCGGCGGCAGGATGCCACCGCCCTCGCGCAGCGCCGCGTCCAGCGACAGGTACCGCTGCCCGGCGAGGTTGCGGTACTTCACCGTCGCCGAGGCGTCCCCGGGCAGCTGGCGGTTCGCGTCGACGTCGAAGCTCACCAGCGCGTGCTTGCCGTCGACCACCTCCAGCCCGGTGACCCGCCCTACCTTCACCCCGGCCATCCGCACGTCGTCGCCGAGGTTGAGCCCGGAGGCGTCGGCGAACCGCGCGGTGTAGGTGTTCGAGGAGCTGGACGTGGACGCCGCGATGGTCATCGCCAGCACCCCGGTGAGCACCACCGTGACCAGCGCGAACAGCAGCAGCTTGAGCAGCGGCGCGGTGATCGACCTCATCTGACCTCCACCTCGGCCCCGCGGTAGACCGGCCCGACCAGCAGCCCGCTCCACCCGGGCACGTCCTCCCGGGCGACGCCGAGCTGCGGGGCGAGCAGCGTCGAGAGCAGTTCGCGCTCGGCGGGCGCGTTCACCACCGACTGCGGCGCGGTCGACGCCGGTTCGGCCCACGGGAACACCTCGTCGCGGTCGCGCGGCGGTTCCGGGAACGTCGACCCGTCCTGCACCGGACCGCCCGGCGGGTACTGCGGGAAGGTGTCCGGCGGTTCGACCCACGGGTAGCAGCGCGGTCCCCGCTGGTCCAGGTACTTCGGATCGTCCACCCCGGGCAGGTACTTGCCGCGGCTGCCGGTGATCTCGATGGTGAACTTGGCGATCTCCGGGTTCTCGGTGCCCTTGCCGAAGGACGCCTCGGCGGTCGGGATGGAGTCGGCGAACTGCTTGAGCATGCACGGGTACTGCGGCGAGTACTCGGCCAGCAGCTCCAAAGTGGACCGCGACGTGCTGGTCAGGTTGATCAGGTTGTTCTTGTTCAGCGCCAGGAAGCGGTCGAGGCTCTCCGCGCTGCTGGTGACACCGCCGATCATCTGCTGCAGCTGCGTGCGCTGCTCGGCGAGGGTACGGCTGGTGGTCGTCAGGTCGCCCAGCGCCTGCGCCAGGTCCGGGACCGCCTCGCTGTAGGTGTCGGCCACGTCGTCGATGCGCTTGATGACCGACTCCAGCTTCGGCAGCGACGGGTTGAGCCGCTCCAGGTAGCTGTCCAGCTGCACCAGCGTGTCGCCCAGCTGCTCGCCGCGGCCGTCGAGCGCCTGCGACACCGCGGTCAGCGTCGTGGACAGCTTCTCCGGCTGCACCGCCTGCAGCACCGGCATCAGGTCGTCGAGGACCTTCTCGACCTCGATGGCCGAGCTGCTGCGGTCCTGCGGGATCACGTCGCCCTCGGCCAGCACCCGCGACCCGGGGTTCTCGGGGATCTGCAAGGAGACGTAGCGCTCGCCGAACAGCGTCTTCGGCAGCAGCCGCGCCGAAGCACCGGCCGGGATGAGCTCGGCCTGGTCCGGCTTGAGCGCCAGCTCCAGCACCGCGTGGTCGCCGACCGCGCGCACGTCGCTGACCTCGCCGACCACCACCCCGCGGGCCTTCACGTCGGCGCCGACGCGCATCTGGTTGCCGATCCGGTCGGTCTCCAGGCTCACCGCCACCACCGGCGTGAACGCCTTGCGGTAGACCGCGATGGTGCCCGCGAAGAACATCCCGACCGCGATCAGGAACGCCACCCCGAGCGCCTGGTAGCGGCGCCGCTTCCCGTCGCCCCTCATCCGGAGATCCGCACGGTCGTGGTGGAGCCCCAGATGGCCAGGCTGAGGAAGAAGTCCAGCACCGAGATCAGCACGATCGAGGTGCGCACCGCCCGGCCCACGGCCATCCCGACCCCGGCGGGCCCGCCGCGCGCGGTGTAGCCGTAGTAGCAGTGCGTCAGGATCACCGCGATGCTGAACACGATCACCTTCCCGAAGGACCACAGCACGTCCTCCGGCGGCAGGAACAGGTGGAAGTAGTGGTCGTAGGTGCCCGCGGACTGGCCGTAGAACCACACGGTGATCTGCCGGGAGGCGAAGTAGGAGCCGAGCAGCCCCACCACGTACAGCGGGATCACCGCGGTCACCCCGGCCAGCACCCGGCTGGTCACCAGGTACGGCACGGTCCGCACGCCCATCACCTCCAGCGCGTCGATCTCGTCGGAGATCCGCATCGCCCCCAGCTGCGCGGTGAACCCGCAGCCCACGGTCGCCGACAGCGCCAGGCCCGCGGCCAGCGGCGCCACCTCGCGGGTGTCGAAGTAGGCGGCGATGAACCCGGTCAGCGCGGAGGTGCCCAGCTGGTCCAGCGAGGAGTAGCCCTGCAGGCCCACCACCGCGCCGGTGGCCACGGTCATGCCGATCATCACGCCGAGGGTGCCGCCGATGACGGCCAGCGCCCCGCTGCCGAACACCACCTCGGTCAGCAGCCGCGCGGTCTCCCGCGAGTAGCGGCGCAGCGTGACCGGGGCCAGCGCGAGGGCGCGCAGGTAGAACGACAGCTGCCAGCCCAGGCCCGCGAGCGCGTCACCGGGCCCGCGCAGGAAGCGGTTCCGCGCCGGGGAAGCGACCGGATCGAGGACGGCCATCGGCTCACAACCCCTTCGGTGGCACGAGTTGCAGGTAGATCCCGGTGAGCACCAGGTTGATCAGGAACAGCAGCAGGAAGGTGATCACCACCGCCTGGTTGACCGCGTCGCCCACGCCCTTGGGCCCGCCAGCGGGGTTGAGCCCCCGGTAGGCGGCGACCACACCGGCCACGAACCCGTACAGCAGCGCCTTGAACTCGCTGATCCACAGGTCCGGCAGCTGCGCGAGGGCGTTGAAGCTGGCCAGGTAGGCGCCGGGCGTGCCGCCCTGCAGGATCACGTTGAAGAAGTAGCCGCCCATCACCCCGACGACGCTGACCATCCCGTTGAGCAGCAGCGCGACCAGCATCGCGCCGACCACCCTGGGCACGATCAACCGGTGGATCGGCGAGACGCCCAGCACCTCCATGGCGTCGATCTCCTCGCGGATGGTGCGCGCCCCGATGTCCGCGCACACCGCGGACCCACCGGCCCCGGCCACCAGCAGCGCGGTGATCAGCGGGCTGGCCTGCTGCAGGATGGCCAGCGCGCTGGCGGCGCCGGTGAACGACTGGGCCCCGATCTGCTGGGTCAGCGACCCGAGCTGCATCGCGATGACCGCGCCGAACGGGATCGCGACCAGCGCGGTCGGCAGGATCGTCACGCTGGCGAAGAACCAGGCCTGCTGGATGCACTCGCGGACCTGGAAGGGCCGCCGCGGCATGGCCCGCAGCACCTCCCACGCCAACGTGGCCATCCGTCCGACCTGGACGAACGCACCAGCACCGGCGCTGCGCACCGCCATCTGGTCACCTCCCGATCCGCGTTGATCCGCAGGCCCTGCGCACCACCCCGAGGTGGTGGGGTTCGGGCGATTTCAAGGGAAATCGGAGGTCCGATTTCCCTTGAAATCGCGCCGTCCTCGCTCAGGCGAGCGAGTGCGTCGCCGTGGCACCGCCGTCGGCGACGAACTCCGCGCCGGTGCAGTAGGAGCTCTCGTCGCTGGCCAGGAACACCACCAGGTCCGCGATCTCCGAGGGTTGCCCGACCCGGCCGAGCGCGACCCGCTTGCCGACGTGCTCCATCGGCACCTCGCCGCCCACCGCGTCGGGGATCATCCGGGTGTCGATGGCCCCGGGGTGCACCGAGTTGACCCGGATGCCGTGCTTGCCGAGCTCCATCGCGGCCACCTTGGTCATGCCGCGGATGGCGAACTTGCTCGCCGAGTACGCCACCAGCAGCGGCATCCCGCCCAGACCCTCCACGGAGGACACGTTGATGATCGAGCCGCCGCCGTCGGACATCGCCGGGATCACCTCCCGCATGCCCAGGAAGGTGCCGATCTGGTTGACCCGGATCACCCGCTCGTAGTCGGCCAGGCTGGTGTCGGCCAGCTCCGAGAAGTGCAGCACCCCGGCGTTGTTCACCAGCACGTCGATCCGGCCCAGCTCGCCCGCCGCGCGCACCGCGTCCACCCAGTCGTCCTCGGACGAGACGTCCAGGTGCTGGTAGACGGCGTCCGGGCCGAGCTCGTCGGCCAGCGCCTTGCCCGCCTCGTCGGCCACGTCGCCGATCAGCACCCGAGCGCCCTCGGCGACGAACCGCCGCGCGGCCGCCGCACCCTGCCCGCGCGCCGCGCCGGTGATGATCGCGACCTTGCCCGCCAACCGCACGTCACATCAACTCCTCGGTCAGCGGCAGCAGGACGGTCTTGAGCTCGGTGTAGGCCTCGAAGGACGAACGCCCGCCCTCCCGTCCGAGCCCGGACTGCTTGTACCCGCCGAAGGGCAGGTGCGGCTCCACCTGGAACCCGTTGATGCCGACCGTTCCGGCGCGCAGCCGCTTGGCCACCCGGAACGCCCGCTGCACGTCCTTGGTGTACACCCCGGCGCCCAGGCCGTACTCGGTGTCGTTGGCCAGCCGCACCGCCTCGTCCTCGTCGTCGAAGGGCACCACGGTCAGGACCGGGCCGAAGATCTCCTGCTGGGCGACGGTCATCGAGTTGGCCGCGTCGGCGAAGATGGTCGGCTGCACGAAGTTCCCGGCGGCCAGGTCGCCGTCGGCGCGCGCACCGCCGGTGACCAGCCGGGCGCCCTCCTGCTGGCCCTGCTCGATGAAGCCGAGCACCCGGTCCAGCTGCCGCTGGTTGATCAGCGGGCTGGACAGCACGCCGGGGTCGAACGGATCGCCGTAGGTCACCGAACCGGCGATCATCTCGGCGGCGCCGACGAACTCGTCGTAGGCGTCGCGGTGCACCAGCGCCCGGGTGGTCGCCACGCACGCCTGCCCGGACAGCCCGAGGGTCACCATGCCCATCGCGGTCATCCCGGCCAGCCCCACGTCGGCGTCCGGGAACACGATCGCCGGGCTCTTGCCGCCGAGCTCCAGCGACACCCGCTTCATGGTGCCCGCCGAGGCCTGGACGACCCGGCGGCCGACCTCGCGGCTGCCGGTGAAGCTGACCTTGTCCACCAGCGGGTGGGTGATCAGCGCTTCGCCGGTCGGATCGCCGGGCCCGGTGACGACGTTGACCACGCCGTCCGGAATCCCGGCCTCCTGCAGCAGTTCCACCATGCGCAGCACGCTGAACGTCGCGTATTCGGAGGGCTTGACCACCACCGTGCACCCGGCGGCCAGCGCGGGCGCGACCTTCTGCGCGAACAGCAGGAACGGCGCGTTCCACGGCAGCACCGCGGCCACCACGCCGACCGGTTCGCGCAGGGTCATCGCCAGGTGGTCGCCGCCCTGGTACGGCGGGAACGTCTCGCCACCGGCCTTGTCGATCCACCCGGCGTGGTGGTCGAAGACGTCGGCGGCCACGTCGACCGAGCCCGCGTAGACGGTGGCGAACGACAGCGGCACGCTGTTGTCCAGCGCCTGCCGCGCCCGCAGGTCGTCGGCGTTCTCCCGGAGCAGGTCGGAGCACCGGCGCAGCAGCCGGGAGCGCTCCCCCACCCGCAGCGTCGGCCACGGGCCCTCGTCGAAGGCGCGCCGCGCGGCCCGCACCGCTTCGTCGACGTCCTCGGCGTCGGCGACGGCGATGTCCCCGACGACTTCGCCGGTGGCCGGGTGGTAGTGGGTCCAGGTCCGGCCCGCGCGGGCCTGCCGCCACTGGCCGTCGACCAGCAGCAATCCGTCCTTGAGCCCAGCAGCGTCGCGGTGCTGCTGCACGGTGAGCACCATCGGAAGTCCTTCCTGCACGGCGGTTCTGGCGAGTTGCGCTGCGTTCGGGAGCCGTCGGGCTCCCGCGGTCCTGCTAGGGGAGGGAGATCAGTTCTGCGGCGGCGAAGTTCCGCTCCGGGTCGCGGTCGGCGAAGTAGGCCCCGACGGTGTCGGCCAGCTCGTCCTCCGTCCACAGCGGACCGCTGGTGTCGAACCGCTGCTCGACCGCGGGTGCGGCCATGAGCGCGATCATGCCGCTGTGCACGACGAAGACCTGCCCGCTGATCCGCTCCGCGGCGGGCGAGGCCAGGTAGGCGACCAGCGGCGCGACGTGGTCGGTGGACAGCGGGTCGACGCCTTCCTCCGGTGCCGGGCCGAACACCTCCTCGGTCATCGCGGTGCGGGCCCGCGGGCAGATCGCGTTGGCGCGCACGCCCATGCGCGCGAGAGCACGTGCGGTCGAGACGGTGAGCGCGGCGATCCCGGCCTTGGCCGCGGCGTAGTTCGGTTGCGCCGCTGCACCGAGCAGGAACGCTTCCGAAGCCGTGTTGATCACGCTGCCGTAGGTCGACCCGGTCTGCTTGTACTGGTCGCGCCAGTGCGCGGCGGCGTTGCGGGACAGCAGGAAGTGGCCGCGCAGGTGGACGCGGATCACGTCGTCCCACTCCTGGTCGGTCATCTTGAACAGCATCCGGTCCCGCAGCACCCCGGCGTTGTTGACCACCACGTGCAGCCCGCCGAACCGCTGCACCGCGGTGGACACCAGCTCCTCCGCCGTCGCGCTGGACGAGACGTCGCCGAGCACCGCGACCGCCTTGCCGCCGAGCTCCTCGATCTCGGCCACCACGTCCGCTGCGCGCTCGCTGACGTCGTTGACCACCACCTCGGCCCCGGCTCGGGCCAGCGCGAGCGCTTCCGCCCGCCCCAACCCGGCGCCCGCCCCGGTGACGACTGCGACCTTGCCCTCCAGGCTCCGCACCACCGCTCCTCCGTCGTGTGTCCCAGTGCTCGTTCTGCCGGTGGCCGACCGAGAACCGGTCGGCCACCGGGCAGAACCGCCGCTGACCCGCAGCGTCCTCGGCCGGAGATCACGAGCGCCGCCCGGCTCGTGCGGCACGGCCAGACCGTCGTTGATCTCCTGCAGCTGTGGCCGCCCCGGCCCTGGTGCGCACTGCCGCCTCCACCGGTTGGTCACCTCACCGAGCTGGCCGGGGACTGTAACTCGCAACACAGTAGAACGTGTTCTTTCACAGAGGCAAGACTCCCGGGAAAAACCCGAAGAAAATCGGATCAACGCACGTCGCGAGCAGTGAAACTCGTTCTAATCGATCCAGTTCGGACCCGGCACTCAGCTGCTCAACGAGCCATTCGAGCGAATGTCACTGCTCCGTTCGGTGCGATTTCGCTCCTCCACCCCTCCGTAGAACCCGTTCCGGATTTGAACCGGGACGACTTCTCCCCACCCGACAAGCGACTTGTCGACCTGGGCGCCCGGTCGGGATTATGGTTGTTGAAACATGTTTCACACGCTTCCGATCGCAGGAGGGGTGCATGCGCATCGCCTACACGTCCGAGCAGGAGGAGCTGCGGGAGGAGCTGCGGCGCTACTTCGACAAGCTCATGACACCCGAGATCCGCGAGGAGCTGGCCGCGCACGGCGACTACGGCGACGGCGAGGCCTACCGGCAGGTGGTGCGGCAGATGGGCGCCGACGGGTGGCTCGCGCTGGGCTGGCCCACCGAGTACGGCGGGCAGAACCGAAGCATGCTCGACCAGCTGATCTTCACCGACGAAGCGGCCATCGCCGGTGCGCCGGTGCCCTTCCTGACGCTCAACAGCATCGCCCCGACCATCATGCGCTTCGGCACCCCGGAGCAGAAGGCGCACTACCTGCCGAAGATCGCCGCCGGGGAGATCCACTTCGCAATCGGCTACTCCGAGCCGGAGGCCGGTACCGACCTGGCGTCGCTGCGCACCACCGCCGACCGCGATGGCGACGAGTACGTGGTCAACGGGCAGAAGATGTGGACCAGCCTGATCCAGTACGCCGACTACGTGTGGCTGGCCTGCCGCACCGACCGCGAGGCCAAGAAGCACCGCGGGCTGAGCATCCTGATCGTGCCCACCGACTCCCCCGGCTTCTCCTGGACGCCGGTGCGCACGGTGGCCGGGCCGACCACCAGCGCGACCTACTACCAGGACGTGCGGGTGCCCGCGTCGTCGCTGGTGGGCGGGGAGAACGAGGGCTGGCCGCTGATCACCAACCAGCTCAACCACGAGCGCGTGGCGCTCACCTCCGCCGCCCCGCTGCGCTCCGCGCTGGACGAGGTCGTGGCGTGGGCGCGGGCAACCCGGCTCACCGACGGGCGGCGCGTGATCGACCAGGAGTGGGTGCGCCACCACCTGGCCCGCGTGCACGCCGGTGCCGAGTTCCTCAAGCTGGTCAACTGGAAGATCGCCACCACCGTCGAGCAGCAGCCCGCCCCGGCCACCGCGTCGGCGACGAAGGTCTTCGGCACCGAGTTCGCCACCGAGGCCTACCGCCTGCTGATGGAGGTGCTCGGCAGCGCGGCCCACATCCGCCGGGGCTCGCCCGGTGCGGCCCTGCGCGGCCGGATCGAGCGCATGCACCGCTCCTCGCTGATCCTCACCTTCGGCGGCGGGACCAACGAGGTCCAGCGCGACATCATCGCCGCCGTCGGCCTGGGCCTGCCCCCGGCCAAGCGCTGACCGCAGGACGACCGGACTTCGAAGGAGAGCCCGTGGACTTCACCTTGACCGAGGCGCAGGACGACCTGGCCGAGCTCACCCGCAAGATCCTCGACGACCGCGTGACCAACGAGCGGCTGCGCGAGGTGGAGCGCGGCGAGGACCGGTTCGACCGTGCACTGTGGACGCAGCTGGCGGCGGCCGACGTGCTGTCCGCCGCACTCCCGGAATCCGTCGGAGGTGGCGGTTTCGGGCTGCTGGAGCAGTGCAGCGTGCTGGTCGAGCTCGGCCGCGCCGTCGCGCCGGTGCCCTACCTGAGCTCGATCACCGCAGCCGCCGCCGCGATCGCCCGCTTCGGCACCGACCAGCAGCGGCGCCGCTGGGCCGCCCCCGCCGCGCGCGGCGAGCTGGTGCTCACCGCCGCGCTGACCGAGGAGCACAACCCGACCCCGCGCGTCCCGTCCTGCCGCGCCGAGCACCGGGACGGCGAGTGGGTGCTCACCGGCAGCAAGACGGGCGTCCCGGCCGGTGCGATGGCCGACCTGGTCCTGGTTCCGGCGTCCACATCGGACGGACCTCGGGTGTTCGCGGTGGAACCGGACCGGATGTCGGTGCAGCGCCAGCGCGTCGTCGACTCCGACAGCGAGGCCTGGCTGGATCTGGACGGCGTCCGGGTCGGCGACGACCGGGTGCTCGGCGGCGACCCGGTGCTGGACTGGCTGCTGACCCGCGCCACCGTCGGGACGTGCGCGCACCAGGTCGGCGTCGTCTCGCGCGCCCTGGAGCTGACCAGCGAGTACGCCCGGGAGCGGGTGCAGTTCGGGCGGCCCATCGGCAGCTTCCAGGCGGTCGCCCAGCGGCTCGCCGACGCGTTCATCGACGTCGAAGCGGCGCGGCTGACGCTGTGGCAGGCCGCGTGGCGGCTGGCGGAGGGCCTGCCGTGCGAGGCCGAGGTCGCCACCGCGAAGTTCTGGGCCGCCGACGCCGGGCACCGCGTCGCGCACACCGCGGTCCACGTGCACGGCGGGGTCGGCATCGACCTGGACCACCCGCTGCACCGCTACTTCGTGGCGGCCAAGCGCAACGAGTTCGCGCTCGGCGGCGCGGAGGTGCAGCTCGGTCGGCTCGGCGACGCCCTGGCGGGCTGACATGACGCCGACCGTGACCGAGTTCCTGCTGGCGCGCGCCGACGACGAGCGCTGCGGCCTGCGCTTCGAAGACCGCTCGTGGTCGTGGCGCGAGGTGGTGCGCACCTGCGCGCAGTACGCATCGCTGCTGCGCTCGCTTCGCCGCCCCGGCCCGTTCCACGTCGGGGTGCTGCTCGGCAACGTCCCGGAGTTCACCTTCCTGCTCGGCGGTGCGGCCTTCTCCGGTGCGGTGCTGGTCGGGTTGAACCCGACGCGGCGGGGCGAGGCGCTGGCCCGCGACGTGCGGTTGACCGACTGCCAGCTGATCGTCACCGACATCGCGCACGCCGACCTGCTCGCGGGCCTGGACCTGGGTGTTCCGGTGCTGCTGGTGGACACCCCGCCGTGGTCGGCGCTGCTGGCCGAGCACGCCGGGGCCGAACTCGCCCCCGTCGCGGCCGGTCCCGACGACCTGCTGGTGCTGGTGTTCACCTCCGGCACCGGCGGCGATCCCAAAGCGGTCCGCTGCACGCACGGCAAGATCGCCTTCCCCGGCCGGATGCTGGCCGAGCGCTTCGGGCTCACCGGCGAGGACGTCACCTACGTGGCGATGCCGCTGTTCCACTCCAACGCCCTGATGGCGGGGTGGGCGGTCGGCGCCGCCGCCGGTGCGACCATCGCGCTGCGCCGCCGCTTCTCCGCGTCCGGATTCCTCCCGGACGTGCGGCGGTTCGGCGTCACCTACGCCAACTACGTGGGCAAACCCCTCGCGCACGTGCTGGCCACCCCGCCGCGGCCGGACGACGCGGACAACCCGCTGCGCCTGGTGTACGGCAACGAGGCCAACGAGCAGGACGTGCGGCGGTTCGCCGAGCGGTTCGGCTGCCGGGTGGTGGACGGGTTCGGCTCCACCGAGGGCGGCATCGCGATCGCCCGCACCCCGGACACCCCGCCGGGCGCGCTCGGCCGCCTGCCCGACGGCGTGGCCGTGCTGGACCCGGACACCGGGAAGCCCTGCGCCACCGCGCGGTTCTCGCCCGACGGGCAGCTGCTCAACCCCGACGAGGCCATCGGCGAGCTGGTCAACACCACCGGCTCGGGCTGGTTCGCCGGGTACTACAACGCCCCGGACGCCGACGCGGAGCGGATGCGCGACGGCATGTACTGGAGCGGTGACCTCGCCTACCTGGACGCCGACGGCTTCTGCCACTTCGCCGGGCGCACCGCCGACTGGCTGCGGGTGGACGGCGAGAACCTGGCGACCGCGCCGATCGAGCGGATCCTGCTGCGCCACCCGGAGATCCGCGAGGCGGCGGTCTACGCGGTCCCGGACCCGGCGGTGGGCGACCAGGTGATGGCCGCGCTGGTCACCACGGCCGACTTCCGCCCCGAGACCGTCGCGGACTTCCTGGCCGCCCAGCCGGATCTGGGCCCGAAGCAGTGGCCGCGCTACCTCCGGCTGGCCGCCGACCTGCCCCGCACGGCGACCCACAAGATCCTCAAGCGCCATCTGATGACCGAAGCCCTGGACACCACCGATCCCGTCTACCACCGCGAAGGCTCCAACTACGCGCGCCACCCGGGGTGATCAGAGGTTCTCGGCGAAGAAGCCCAGCACGTGGTGGCGGATCGCGCGGACCGAGTCCGCCGGATCGATCGCGCCGACCAGCCGGATGCGGTCCTCCTCGCTCATCAGGCCCGCTGCCTGGAGCTGCGGTGCCACGACTCCGTGGTCGGTGAACACCCAGTGGTTCGCGTCGGTGAGCTGCTCCCAGCTGGCGCTGCCGCGGTCGAGGACTGCGCGCCAGGTGCGCTCGAACCGCTCGTCGCGGAAGCCGTCGGTCCCGAGCAGCAGCAGCGGGCGGTCCACCCCGTGCTCGGCGACCGGCAGCAGCGCACCGTCCTCGCCGGGCCGCTCCGGGAGGAGGTCCAAGTAGCCCTCCAGGTTGATCGCCGCCTTGAGCCTCGAGTCCTCGTACAGCGCTTCGGCCGCGGTCGCCCCGCCCGCCGAGTGCCCGTACATCCCGATCCGGGTCACGTCCAGCGCGCGGGCGAGATCTTCGGGCACGGCGTCCGAGCCGGGCAGCTCGGTCACCGCGTCCAGCACGAACCGGGTGTCGGCAACTCGGGTGGCGAGCATCCTGCGGAACAGCTGCGGGTCCGCGCGCGGATCGCCCGGCATGGAGATCGTGCGCAGCCGACCGCCGGGGAACTCCACCTCGGTGGTCTCCCCCGGGTGGTCGAAGGACAGCACCACGTGACCGCGGCTGGCCAGCTCCTCGGCGAGCCCGGTGCCGAACGTCCGCGGATCGGCACCGCCCGGGCTGTGCAGCAGCACCGGCCACCTGCCCGGCAGCACCGGCGCACCGACGTGCGAGTGGGACCTGGTGGCCGCCCAGTCCACCCCCTCGGTCGGCAGCTCCGGGTGGGCCACCGGATCGATCACCGCGAACGCCTCCGCGGCCGCCGGGGTGAGGTGCGGCGCCACCGGGCAACCGCGGACGTCCCCGGCCGGGTAGAACGCCGAGACCATCAGCTCGCGGCCCTCGATCCCGCTGTCCCACGGGTCGTTCCGGGACGGGTCGACCAGGTGCAGCGCGATGACCCCGACGGCGTGCGGACCGCTGGGCTCGGGCAGCCGCAGCGTCACCCCTCCAGCACGGTGCGCCGGACCTGAGCAGTCGTGCGCCGGAAACGGCGCGGGAACCACGATTCCGCTGAACATGTGCACTTCCGTTCCGAGCCCCGCGACGGGGATCGCTGAGTTCCTGCGTCCCGCTCAGCAGCAGCGGCAGCTCGCGTCGCCGCGCAGGACGAGATCGGCCGACCTCACTGCGCGGACAGCAGTTCGCGCGCCTTGTCCACGTAGTCCATCAATTCGGTGCCAGCGACGTCCGCGTACTCAGCGCCGAAGCCGCGCTCGCGGATGAGCCCGACCATCGCCTCCGACAGCCCGGGGTCCCGCGCCGTGAACACCTCCACCAGCCCGAAGAACCACCGCGCCGCGGCGAGCACTTCGGGCGCGTCCACCGGATCCCCGGCCAGGCAGTGCCGCGCCAGCCTCGCCGTGACCAGCGGCCATTCGGTGTTCAGCAGCTCCCGACCGCGCGAGCCCAGCTCGTCGGCCCGTGCTTCCAGCGCGGCCCGCTGCTCCGCCGGGATGTGGTTGCCGAAGACGTTCACCGACCCGAAGAGGCCGAGCAGAGCACCGGTGTCCGGTCCGCTGGCGCCGTTGAGCTGGTCGAGCAGGAACTGGGTCCGGTCGCGCAGCGCGGTCAGCCGGGCGATCTGCTCGTCCAGCCCGTCGAGGTGGTCGGCCAGCTCCTCGCGCAGCGCACCGGATTCGACCAGCAGTCCCCCGATCTCCTCCAACGACATCCCCAGCTCGCGCAGCAGCCGGATCTGGCACAGCCGCTGCAGGTCGCCGTCGGTGTACCTGCGGTGCCCGGACCCGGTCCGGGCGCTCGGCCGCAGCAGGCCGAGCTCGTCGTAGTGGTGCAGCGCGCGCACGGTGGTGCCAGTGGCCTTGGCCAGCGCGCCGATGCTCCACCGCGGCTCGTCCGCGCAGTCGGTTCCGCTCATGGCACCGACACTAGGACCTCCCGCGACGTGAGGTTCAAGCCGAGCAGCCGCTCTCCGCCGCCCGGTCCGCAGGCTGCCGGGCGCTCAGCGGAGACCGTCGAGGCGGTTGATCGTCGCGTCCAGCTCGGCGAGCAGGTCGGCCATCACGTCGGCGACCGGGCGGACCTGGTTCATCCGGCCCACGATCTGGCCCACCGGCATCGACACCACGGACGGGTCCGCGGCGCGCATGATCCGCTGGTGCGCCTCGCTGACCAGGATGTTCTGCAGCGGCATCGGCAGCGGGTCCGGCGCGCCGGGCTCCGCCCAGGCGTCGGTCCACCGGGTTTTGAGCAGCCGCGCGGGTTTCCCGGTGTAGATCCGGGAGCGCACCGTGTCGCTGGAGCCCGCCGCCAGCAGCGCCTGCTGCGTCACCGCGTTGCCCGGGAGCTGCTGGTACTCGGTGGTGGCCAGCCAGTACGAGCCCATCCACGCACCGCTGGCCCCGAGCGCGAGCGCCGCCGCGACCTGCCGACCGGAGCCGATCCCACCGGCCGCCAGCACCGGTGCCCGGTCGCCGACCGCGTCGACGACCTCCGGCACCAGCACCATGCTGGCGATCTCCCCGGTGTGCCCACCGGCCTCGTGGCCCTGCGCCACGACGATGTCCACCCCGTTGTCGACGTGCCGCACCGCGTGCTCCGCCTTGCCCGCCAGCGCCGCCACCAGCACGTCGTGCCCGTGCGCCTGCTCGATGACGTCCACCGGCGGCGAGCCCAGCGCGTTGGCGATCAGCCGCACCGGGTGGCGCAGCGCGACGTCCACGTGCGACCGGGCCACCGAGTGCAGCCAGCCCAGCACCCCCTCCCGCTGCTGCTCGTCGGCGGGCAGCTCCGGCACGCCCAGCGCGTCGAGCGTGCGGTGGACGAACTCCCGGTGCTCGGGCGGGATGAGCTCCGCCAGGTCGACCGCGGCGCCCTCGGTGGGGATCTTCGCGGGCATCACCACGTCCACCCCGTAGGGCTTGCCGCCGGTGTTGGCGTCCATCCAGTCCAGCACCGCGTCCAGGTCGTCGGCGTCGTTGAACCGCACGCAGCCCAGCACCCCGAGCCCGCCGGCCCTGCTGATCGCCGCCGCGACGTGCTCGGACGGGGTGAACCCGACGATCGGGTGCTCGATGCCCAAGGTGTCGCACAGTGGTGTTCGCATTGGTTCCTCATCTGTCCTTTCCGGATGCGGCGCGAGCCGAGCTGCGGAGTTCCGCCCCGCGGGACCGCAGTTTCAGCTGAAACTGCGCGCCAGGACCTCCGGTCGCACGTCAGCCCGGTTCCGGCGCGGTCGCGCGCTTGGCGGGTTCGCGCACCTCGGTCGGCGGGTGCGCCCCGGTGTGCCGCTTGGCCCAGGTGTAGTCGGGTTTTCCGCTGGGCGAGCGGGTGATCTGGTCCACCAGCCACAGGCTGCGCGGCACCTTGTACCCGGCGATCCACTCCCGGACGTGCGCGTCGAGGTCGGCCAGCCGCGGCTCCGCGCCGGGTCTCGGCTGCACCACCGCCGCGACGCGCTGGCCCAGGCGCTCGTCCGGCACGCCGACCACCAGCACGTCGAAGACGTCCGGGTGGGACTTCAGCGCGGCCTCCACCTCCTCCGGGAAGACCTTCTCCCCGCCGGTGTTGATGGACACCGAACCGCGGCCCAGCATCGTCACGGTGCCGTCGTCCTCGATCCGCGCGTAGTCGCCGGGCACCACGTAGCGGGTGCCGCCGATCTCGACGAACACCTTCCGGGACTTCTCCTCGTCCTTGTAGTAGCCCAGCGGCACGTGCCCGCTGCGCGCCAGCCACCCGACCTCGCCGGGTTCGGCGAAGGTCCCGTCGTCGCGGATGACCGTGGTGGAGGCGTCGGCGTTGACCCGCGGGCCGCCGGACTGCTCGGTGTCCCGGGAGACCACGCCGATGCCGCTGAAGCCGGTCTCGGACGAGCCGATGGAGTCGGTGATCACCACGTTCGGCAGCGCGTCCAGGTACTGGCGCTGCACCGACGGGGAGAACAGCGCCGCGCTGCTGGAGATCGCCAGCAGCGAGGAGGCGTCGTAGTTCCCGTCGCGGTAGGCCTCGATGAGCGGCCGGGCCATCGCGTCGCCGACGATCGCCAGCACGTTGACCTTCTCCCGCTCGATCGCCCGCCACACCTCGTGCGCGTCGAACTGCGGCACGAAGACCACCGCGCTGCAGGCGAAGAGGTTGCCGAAGCTGGCCCACTGCGCGGCGCCGTGGATGAACGGGGCCGCCGGGAGCCGGACCAGGCCGCCGCTCTCGGCACCGGCCCGCGCCTGCTGCCACTCGTCGCGCATCGCCTCACCGGTCATGAAGTCGATGCCGCCGCCGAGCACCCGCCAGACGTCCTCGTGGCGCCACATCACGCCCTTCGGCATGCCGGTGGTGCCGCCGGTGTAGAGCAGGTAGAGGTCGTCGGCGCTGCGCTCCGGGAAGTCCCGCTCGCCGGAGTGGCCGGACAGCGCGGATTCGTACTCGGTCCCGCCGTGCTCGAGGTCCGTTCCGTCCTCGATCACCAGAACCTCGCGCAGTCCCGGGAACTCCGGGCGGATCTGCGCGACGGTGTCGCTGTAGCGGCGCTCGTGCACCAGCGCCGCCAGGTCGGCGTTGTCGAAGATGTAGCGGAGTTCCGCTGCCACGTAGCGGAAGTTGATGTTGATCGGGACGGCGCGGATCTTGTAGGCGGCCAGCATGGCCTCCAGCGCCTCGATCCCGTTGCGGGAGTAGATGCCGATGTGCGAGCCGCGCCCGAGTCCGCGCGCGGTGTAGTGGCGCGCCAGCTGGTTGGCCCGCCGGTCCAGCTGCCCGAAGGTGAGCCGTCGCTCGCCGCAGACCACGGCGACGCGATCTGGCGTCAGATCGACGGCGTGCTCGAAGAGATCTGCGATGTTGTACGCCACCCTGAAGAAAGTAGAACGTGTTATCGTTCGGGGCAAGAACCCGATGAGCCCAACCGGAATTCGCGGCTCCTTGGACGATCCAGATCGATTTTCCCCTTGACACAAGGAAATCCGTCGAAGTGGAAGGTTCCCCATGACGTCGAGCGCTGAGGTCGTCGAACAACCCCACTGCCTGGTCGAGCGCCGCGGGCCGGTGCTCGTGGTGACGATGAACCGCCCGGAGGCGCGCAACGCGCTGTCCGGTCCGATGTTGCAGATCATGCGGGAGGCGTGGGACGAGGTGGATCGCGACGACGAGATCCGCGCCTGCATCCTCACCGGGGCGGGCGGCGCGTTCTGCGCCGGTGCGGACCTCAAGGCGATGACGCAGTCCCACCCCGGCGACACCACCCGCGGGATGGACATGTCCGTGATCGAACCGCTGCTGAAGGGACGTCGGCTGAGCAAGCCGCTGATCGCTGCGGTGGAGGGCCCGGCGATCGCGGGCGGCACCGAGATCCTGCAGGCCACCGACATCCGCGTGGCGGGCGAGAGCGCCCGGTTCGGCGTCTCCGAGGCCCGCTGGGGCCTGTTCCCGCTCGGCGGCTCGGCGGTCCGCCTCCCCCGCCAGATCCCCTACACCGTGGCGGCGGACATCCTGCTGACCGGCAGGCACATCCGCGCCGCCGAGGCCAAGGAGATCGGGCTGGTCGGCCACGTCGTCCCGGACGGCCAAGCCCTCGCCAAAGCCCTGGAGCTGGCCGATCTCATCGCCGCCAACGGCCCGCTGGCCGTCCAGGCGATCCTGCGCACCATGCGCGAGACCGAAGGCATGCCGGAGAACGACGCGTTCAAAGTGGACGCTCGCCTGGGGATGCAGGTCTTCACCAGCGAGGACGCGAAGGAGGGCCCGCGCGCCTTCGCCGAGAAGCGCAAGCCGAACTTCCGCGCGCGCTGAACGATGAAGGGCACCTCCGGCGCGAGGTGCCCTTCATCGCGGGTTCAGATCGCCCGCTCCCGGTCGGCCCAGTACGGGTCGCGGAGCTTCCTCTTGTAGAGCTTGCCGTTCGGGTCCCGCGGGAGCTCCTCGACGAAGTCGACGCTGCGGGGCGTCTTGAACTTCGCCAGGCGTTCGCGGGCGTAGCCGAGCAGCTCCTCGGCCAGATCGTCGCCGGGCAGCACACCTTCGGCGGGCTGCACCACGGCCTTGACCTCCTCGCCCCAGTCCTCGTTCGGGACGCCGAACACCGCCACGTCGGCGACCTTCGGGTGCACCGACAGGGCGTTCTCGATCTCCGCCGGGTAGATGTTCACCCCGCCCGAGATGATCATGTCGCTCTTGCGGTCGCACAGGAACAGGTAGCCGTCCGCGTCCAGGTAGCCGACGTCGCCGAGGGTGAACAGGTCCCCGACGCGCGCCTGCTCGGTCTTGCGGGAGTCCCGGTGGTACTCGAAGGTCGAGCCGCCCATCCGCATGTACACCGTGCCGATCTCGCCCGGCGGCAGCTCCGCGCCGTCGTCGCCGAGCACCTTGACCGTCGAGCCCGGCCAGGGCCGCCCGACCGATCCCGGCTTGTCCAGCCACTCCGCCGCGCCGATCGCGGTGCCGCCGCCCTCGGTCGCCGCGTAGTACTCGATCACGACCGGCCCCCACCACTCCAGCATCGCCCGCTTGACCTCCGGCGGGCACGGCGCGGCACCGTGGATCGCCGCGCGCAGCGACGACACGTCGTAGCGCTCCCGGACCTCCGGCGGCAGCGCCAGGAGCCGGTGGAACTGGGTGGGCACCATGTGCGTGTGCGTCACCCGGTGCCGCTCGATCAGCCGGAGCATCTCGGCCGGGTCCCAGCGGTCCATCAGCACCGCGGTGTGCCCCAGCTGGATGGAGTGCGTGACGAAGTTGAGCACGGCGGTGTGGTACAGCGGCGAGCCGCACAGGTGCACGTGCCCGTCGAAGGGTTCGAGCCCGAAGATGCCGAAGAACCACGTCGCGGCGGCGGGCACCACGTCGGGATCGGCCCCGGTCAGCGGACGCCGGACCCCCTTGGGGCGACCGGTGGTCCCCGAGGTGTAGAGCATCGGCGAGCCCATCGTGCGCACGTCCGGCCGCTTCGCCGGTTCGTTCGCGCCGAGCTGCGACAGCTGCTGGAACCCCGGGATCTCCCCCACCGCGAAGCGCGCCGAGGCCGGGAGCCCGGAGCGCGCGGCGGCGTCGGAGGCGGCCTCCCCGAAGCGCTCGTGCGCGATGAACGCCTTCGCCCCGCTGTCCTCGATCAGGTAGGCGACCTCGGGGCCGACCAGGTGCCAGTTCACGGTCACCGCGTACAGGCCGCACTGCAGCGCGGCGAAGTAGGCGGCCAGCAGGTCCGGGCCGTTGGGCAGCATCAGCACCACGCTGTCGCCCACGTCGAGCCCCATGCCCTGCAGGCCGCGGCCGTAGCGGTCCGCCGCGGCGGCGAGCTCGGCGTAGCCGATCGAGCTCCCGTCGGGCGCGACCACGGCGACCCGGTTCGGTTCTTGCTCGGCGATCTTCCACAACCCGATGTCGGACACGGCGGACTCCTGTCAACGGCGACGCGGGAAATCGGAACGAGCACCAAATCTAGAACCTGTTCCACTTCACCGGCAAGGCCCGGCCGCGAGCCGATCGGAGTCCACTGAGGACCCGGAGCGCGACGCGACCGGCCGTGTCGGCGTTCAGCCCCCGAGACCGAGAGCGGCCGAAACGCTCCGGATGTGGCCGGTTTCGCGGCACCCCACCAGCAGGGTGTCCACCCCGGCCTTCTCCCACTCGGCCACCCGGGTGCGCACCACCTCGGCGTCGCCGATGATCGCCACGTCGTCGACCACCTCGTCCGGCACCGCGGCCACCGCCTCCTCGCGCCGCCCCTCGCCGAACAGCCGGACGACGTCGTCGACGACCTCGCCGTAGTCCATCCGCCGGAACAGCTCGGCGTGGAAGTTCATGCCCGGCGCGCCCATCCCGCCGATGTAGAGCGCCAGCGACGGCTTCAGCTTCGCCCGCTCCGCGGCCGGATCGTCGGTGACCACCACCTGGCAGGTCGCGGCGACCTCGAACTCCGCGCGGCTGCGGCGCGCCCCCGGCCGGGCGAAGCCCTCGGCCAGCCAGTCCTCGTACATCCCGGCGACGCGCGGCGAGTAGTACACCGCGATCCACCCGTCCGCGATCTCGGCCGTCTGCGCCACGTTGCGCGGACCTTCCGCGCCCAGCCAGATCGGCAGGTCGGCGCGCAGCGGGTGGGTGATCGGGCGCAGCGGCTTGCCCAGCCCGATCGAGCCCGGCCCGTCGTAGGGCAGCCGGTAGTGCGCGCCGTCGTTGCGCACCGGCGCCTCGCGGGCCAGCACCTGGCGCACGATCGAGACGTACTCCCTCGTCCGGGCGAGGGGTTTCGCGAACGGGGCGCCGTACCAGCCCTCCACCACCTGCGGCCCGGACACCCCGAGCCCGAGCACGCAGCGACCGCCCGAGAGGTGGTCCAGGGTCAGCGCGTGCATCGCGCACGACGCCGGGGTGCGCGCGGCGACCTGCGCCACCGAGGTGCCCAGCCGCACGCGCCTGGTCCGCGACCCCCACCAGGCCAGCGGGGTGAACGCGTCCGAACCCCAGGACTCCGCGGCGAAGACCGAGTCGAACCCGGCACCTTCCGCCTCGAGAACGAGTTCCTCCGCGTTGGGCGGCGGCGCAGCGCCCCAGTAGCCGAGCTGAAGTCCGATCCTCATCAGCGATCCTCCTCGTCCCGACGGATCCACCAGCGCCCATCCTGCCCGGATGTTGCCCCAAAATCGAGAACATGTTTCACTTCAGATCGTGACTGGGCTCTCCGAACCACTCAGCGCACCGCTCGAAGTCGGCTTCGACTACACCCGCTCCCTCGGACCGGTCCACCGCCGGTTCGCCACCGAACTGCGCGGCCGCCGCATCGTCGGCGTGCGCGGCAGCGACGGCCGGGTGCACGTGCCCCCCGTCGAGTACGACCCGGACACCGCCGCCGCGCTCGACGAGTTCGTCCCGGTCGGCACCGAGGGGACCGTGCTCAGCTGGTCGTGGATGCCGCAACCGCTGGAAGGCCAGCCGCTGCAGCACCCGTTCGCCTGGGCGCTCGTGCGGCTCGACGGCGCGGACACCCCGATGCTGCACGCCGTGGACGTCGGTTCGCCCGACGACATCCGCACCGGCATGCGGGTGCAGGTCCGGTGGTCGGCGGAGCTGGGCAACGGGATCCGCGACATCGCCTGCTTCGAACCGGTCGGCGACTCCCCCGCCGCCCCCGCGGCGGACCCCGAGCCGGTCACCATGATCACCTCGCCGGTGCACCTGCACTACCAGCACTCGGCGTCCCCCGAGGAGAGCCGCTACCTGCGCGGTCTCGCCGAGGGGCGGCTGCTCGGCCAGCGCTGCCCGGCGTGCGGGAAGGTCTACATCCCGCCGCGCGGCGCCTGCCCCACCGACGGCGTGCCCACCGAGGAGGAGGTGGAGCTGCCCGACACCGGGATCGTGACCACCTTCTGCATCGTCAACGTGCCGTTCCTCGGCCAGCGCATCAAGCCCCCGTACGTGTCGGCCTACGTCCTGCTCGACGGCGCCGACATCGCCTTCCTGCACCTGGTGCTGGGCTGCGACGCGGCGGAGGTGCGGATGGGGATGCGGGTGCGCGCGGAGTGGAAGCCCCGCGAGGAGTGGGGGTACTCGCTGCAGAACATCGACCACTTCCGGCCCACCGGCGAGCCCGATGCGCCGTTCGAGTCCTACGCCCACCACCTCTAGCGAGGGCCCGGGCGGCCCTCTCCCGAACTGCCGAGGAGTGCACCGTGGCAGACGTAGCCGTCGTCGGGTTCGCGCAAGCACCGAACGTGCGCGCCACCCACGGCACCACCAACGGGGTCGAGATGCTGGTCCCGATCTTCCGGGAAGTGCTCGACAGCACCGGGCTGGCCACCGAGGACATCGGGTTCTGGTGCTCCGGCTCGTCGGACTACCTGGCGGGGCGGGCGTTCTCGTTCATCGCGGCGATCGACGCCATCGGCGCCTTCCCCCCGATCAACGAGTCCCACGTGGAGATGGACGCGGCGTGGGCGCTGTACGAGGCGTGGGTGAAGATCCGCACCGGCGAGGTCGACACCGCGCTGGTCTACGGCTTCGGCAAGTCCTCGGCCGGGGACCTGCGCCGGACCCTCGCCCTGCAGCTCGACCCGTACACCGCGGCGCCGCTGTGGCCCGACTCGGTGAGCATCGCCGGGCTGCAGGCGCGGCTCGGCCTGGACTCCGGCGCGTGGACCGAGCGGGACATGGCCGAGGTCGCCGCCCGCAGCCGCGCGTCCGCAGGCCCCGGCGCGCAGGTCTCGGGGCAGGTCGACGTGGCCGACCTGCTCGCCGAGCCCTACATCGCCGACCCGCTGCGCGAGCACGACTGCGCACCGATCACCGACGGAGCCGCGGTGGTCGTGCTCGCCAGCGCGGAACGAGCACGTGAGCTGCACGAACGTCCGGCGTGGATCACCGGGTTCGAGCACCGCGTGGAATCCGGCAGCATCGGCTCCCGCGACCTGCTCCGGTCGCCGTCGACCACCGCGGCGGCGCAGGCCGCCGGCACCGACGGCGTCGAGCTGGCCGAGCTGCACGCGCCGTTCACCCACCAGGAGATCGTGCTGCGCGGGGCGATCGGCCTCGGCGACGACGTGACGATCAACCCCTCGGGCGGACCGCTGTGCGGCAACCCGATGTTCGCCGCGGGGCTGGCGCGCATCGGCGAAGCCGCTTCCCGCGTGCTGTCCGGTGCGGCGCAGCGGGTGCTGGCGCACGCCACCAGCGGTCCGGCGCTGCAGCAGAACCTGGTCTGCGTGATGGAGGGAAGGTCCTGATGGGCAAGCGGTTGGCGGCGGTCGTCGGGACCGGCCAGACGCACCACACCAGCAAGCGCCTCGACGTCTCGATCGCCGGGCTGTGCCGGGAGGCCGCCGAGCGCGCGCTGGCCGACGCCGGGCTGGACTGGCCGGACGTCGACGCCGTGGTGGTCGGCAAGGCACCCGACCTGTTCGAGGGCGTGATGATGCCCGAGCTGTACCTGGCGGATGCCCTCGGTGCGACGGGGAAACCGCTCCTGCGGGTGCACACGGCCGGGTCCGTCGGCGGGTCGACGGCCAACGTGGCGGCGAGCCTGGTGCAGGGCGGTGTGCACCGACGGGTGCTGGCGGTGGCATTCGAGAAGCAGTCCGAGTCCAACGCGATGTGGGCGCTGTCCATCCTGCCGCCGTTCAACATGCCGGTCGGCGCGGGCGCGGGCGGCTACTTCGCGCCGCACGTGCGCTCCTACATCCGCCGGTCCGGCGCGCCCGAGCACATCGGTGCGATGGTGGCGGTGAAGGACCGGCGCAACGGCGCGCTGAACCCGTACGCGCACCTCAAGCAGAGCGAGATCACCCTGGAATCGGTGCTGGCCTCGCAGATGCTGTGGGACCCGATCCGCTACGACGAGACCTGCCCGTCCTCCGACGGGGCGTGCGCGGTGGTCATCGCCGACGAGAGCGCGGCCGGTCGGTCCGCGGCCTGGATCCACGCGACCGCGATGCGCACCGAACCGACCACCTTCGCCGGGCGCGACCAGGTGAACCCGCAGGCCGGGCGGGACGCCGCGGCAGCGCTGTGGCGGGAGGCGGGCATCACCGACCCGCTGTCCGAAGTGGACGCCGCCGAGATCTACGTGCCGTTCTCCTGGTTCGAGCCGATGTGGCTGGAGAACCTCGGCTTCGCCGCCGAGGGCGAGGGCTGGAAGCTCACCGAGGCCGGGGAGACCGCGCTGGGCGGGCGGCTGCCGGTGAACCCCTCGGGCGGGGTGCTCTCGTCCAACCCGATCGGCGCCTCCGGCATGCTGCGCTTCGCCGAAGCCGCCATGCAGGTCACCGGCAAGGCGGGCGAGCACCAGGTGGACGGCGCCCGCACCGCGCTCGGCCACGCCTACGGCGGTGGCTCCCAGTACTTCTCGATGTGGGTGGTCGGCACCCGGAAACCGGGGGAACGATGAAGTTCACGCTGTCCGTGGCGATGAGCCCGCTGGACCAGCTCACCGGGCTGGCCCGCACCGCGGAGGAGTGCGGCTTCGCCGCCATCGCCCTGCCCGATTCGCTGTTCTACTCCGAGCAGGTCTCCGCGGCCTACCCGTACACCCCGGACGGCTCGCGGATGTGGAACGCCGAAACCCCGTGGGCGGACCCGCTGATCGCCGCGGCGGCGATGGGCGCGGTCACCTCGCGGCTGCGCTTCTACACCTCGGTGCTCAAGCTCGGGCCTCGCAACCCGGTGCTGCTGGCCCGCCAGCTGGCGTCGGTCGCCACGCTCACGGGGGACCGCTTCGGGCTCGGGATCGGGCTCGGCTGGGCGCCCGAGGAGTTCGAGTGGTGCGGCGCGCCGTACGCCAAGCGCGGTGCGCGCGTGGACGAGGCGATCGAGGTCCTGCGGCTGATCCTCGGCGGCGGGATGGTCGAGCACCACGGCGAGTTCTTCGACTTCGACCGCCTGCAGATGAGCCCGGCCCCGGCGCGTCCGGTGCCGATCTACATCGGCGGGCACACCGAGGCCGCGCTGCGGCGGGCCGCCCGGGTCGGCGACGGCTGGGCCTCGGCGATGATGACGCTGGACGAGCTGCGCACCACCATCGACCGCCTCGCCGAGCTGCGCGCCTCCTACGACCGGTCGGAGGTGCCGTTCGAGATCCAGGCGGTGTGCGTGGACCGCTTCGGCGTCAGCGGCTACCGCGAGCAGGCCAAGGTCGGCGTGACGGACGCGATCGTGGTCCCGTGGCTGTTCGACGGCCACGGCTTCGACGCCGACCTGCGCACCAAGCAGGACTCCATCCGGAAGTTCGCCGACGAGGTGATCGGCGAGTTCTGACGTTCACCCCGCGGAACCCCGCAACCCGATGGGAGGAAGCCATGGTCGAGGGCGTGCACTGGTCGGCCAGCACGGAACCGCACCCGGCGCGCGATGCGGCGCTGAAGTCGATGAGCGCGGTGGCCCGCGGCGCGAAGGACGAGTGGGTGGCCCTGTTCGCCCCGGACGGCGTGGTGGAGGACCCGGTCGGCCCGTCGATCTTCGACCCGGACGGCTGCGGCCACCACGGCCACGACGGCATCGCGGCGTTCTGGGACCTGGCGATCGCCCAGGCCGACCGCATCGAGTTCCACATCCACGACTCGTTCGCGGCCGGGAGCGAGGTGGCCAACGTCGGCCGCATCTCGACCTTCCTCCCGGACGGCAGCACCATGGACGCCGAAGGCGTCTTCGTCTACCACGTCGCCGGATCGGGCCTGATCCGCTCCATGCGCGCCTTCTGGGAGTTCGACCGGGCCATGAAGACCGTCCGCCCGGCGGAGTGACCGGAACCAGCTGAAGGGGCGCCCCGGACCACCCGGCCCGCGGCGCCCCTTTCGCACGTCCCGCCCGTTCGTCCCGCGATTTCAATGGAAATCGGAGGTCCGATTTCCATTGAAATCGTTCATCCCTGTCTGCGGACAGCAGCCGCGACGGGCGACCGGCACCGATTGCCAGGCGGGCGCTGAGGTTCCGCCACTTGCACCGCCACGCACAACGAGGCTGGAAAACCTCATGGAAATCGCGGGAGTCATGGTCAGGTGTACTGGACCTGGACCTCCTTGATGCCGTTGAGCCAGCCGGAGCGGAGGCGGCGGGGTTCGCCGATGCGCTTGATGTCCGGCATGTGGTCGGCGATCGCGTTGAAGATCAGGTCGATCTCCAGGCGCGCCAGGTTCGCACCGAGGCAGAAGTGGGCGCCGGTGCCGCCGAACCCGACGTGCGGGTTGGGGTCTCGGGTGATGTCGAAGCGCTCCGGCTCGTCGAAGACCTCCGGGTCGAAGTTCGCCGAGCTGTAGAACAGCCCGACCCGCTGGCCCTGCTTGATCGGCACGCCGCCCAGCTCGGTGTCGGCCAGGGCGGTGCGCTGGAAGGCCACCACCGGGGTAGCCCAGCGGACGATCTCGTCGGCCGTGGTCTTCGGCCGCTCGCGCTTGTACAGCTCCCACTGGTCCGGGTTGTCCAGGAAGGCGAGCATGCCGTGGGTGATCGCGTTGCGGGTGGTCTCGTTGCCCGCCACCGCCAGCAGGATCACGAAGAACCCGAACTCGTCGTCGGTCAGCGCGTTGCCGTCGATGTCGGCCTGCACCAGCTTGGTCACGATGTCGTCCATCGGGCAGCCGCGCCGCTGCTCGGCCATCTTGCTGAAGTAGCCGAGCATCTCCGCGGCCGCGACCTCCGGCTGGATGTCGTACTCGGGGTCGTCGTAGCCGATCATCTGGTTGGACCAGTCGAAGATCTCCTTGCGGTGCTCCTGCGGCAGGCCGAGCAGCTCCGCGATCGCCTGCAGCGGCAGCTCGCAGGCCACGTCGGTGACGAAGTCCCCGCTGCCGTTGGCGCGGGCCTCGGTGACGATGCGCTGCGCCCGCTCCCGCAGCGCGTCCTCCAGGCTCTTGATGGCGCGCGGGGTGAACCCGCGCTGCACGATCTGGCGCACCTTGGTGTGCTGCGGCGGGTCCATGTTGATCATGATGAACCGCTGCAGCTCGATCTGCTCGCGGGTCATGCTGTCGTTGAACCGGATGATCGCGGTGTTCTCCCGGGTCGAGAAGACGTCGGAGCGCCGGGACACCTCCTTGAGGTCTGCGTGCCTGCTGACCACCCAGAACCCGCCGTCGTCGAATCCGCCGCGCCGGTCGGGCTGGTCGTTCCACCACACCGGCGCGGTGCGGCGGAGCTCGGCGAACTCGGCCAGCGGCAGCCGGTCGGCGAGCAGATCGGGATCGGTGAAGTCGAAGCCCTCCGGAATGCGCGGTGCGACCACGGCTACCTCCTAAGCGGGGAATCCGATCAAGAAATGAAACGAGTTCTACGCTAGAGAGAAGCACATTCCGAGGGTTCAGTAAACCCCTGTAACTCGGCCCGGATCGAGCAAGTTTCAGAATTTCCGATCCGACCCACCCAGACCCCCTTGTCGAACAATAGGAACATGTTCTAATTTTGATCGACGCTGTTGTCCGAAGGGAGGACCAGGTGGGCAACCCGGTGATCGTGGACGCGGTCCGCACCCCGATCGGCAAGCGCCGCGGCCGGCTCTCCGGACTGCACGCGGCCGAGATCCTCGGCGCGGCCCAGCGCGGCCTGCTCGAGCGCAGCGGCCTCGACGGCTCCGAGGTCGACCAGGCGATCGGCGGCTGCGTCACCCAGGCAGGCGAGCAGTCGAACAACATCACCCGCACCGCGTGGCTGCACTCCGGGCTGCCGCACCAGGTCGGCTGCACCACGGTCGACGCCCAGTGCGGCTCGGCGCAGCAGGCCGCGCACCTGATCGCCGGGCTGATCACCGCCGACGCGGTGCGCATCGGGATCTCCTGCGGCGTCGAGGCGATGAGCCGGGTGCCGCTGCGCAGCAACCTCGGCGCGGACGTCGGCATGCCGCGGCCGGACTCGTGGGACATCGACCTGCCGAACCAGTACCAGGCGGCCGACCGGATCGCGGCCCGCCGCGGCCTGACCCGCGAGGACCTCGACGCCTTCGGCCTGCGCTCGCAGGACCGCGCCAAGGCGGCGTGGCGGGAGGGGCGGTTCGACCGGGAGATCGTCCCGGTGCAGGTCCCCGACGGCGAGCCGGTCACCCGCGACGAAGGGCTGCGCGAGACCAGCATGCAGGCCCTCGGCGGGCTGAAACCCGTTCTGGAGGACGGGATGCACACCGCGGGCACGTCCTCGCAGATCTCCGACGGCGCGGCCGCGGTCCTGCTGGCCGACGCCGACCGGGCGGCCGAGCTCGGGCTGCGGCCCCGCGCCCGCATCGTCGCGCAGTGCCTGGTGGGCGGCGAGCCCTACTACCACCTGGACGGGCCGGTGCAGGCCACCCAGCGGGTGCTGGAGCTCAGCGGGATGAAGATCGGCGACATCGACCTCTTCGAGGTCAACGAGGCGTTCGCCTCGGTGGTGCTGTCGTGGGCGGCGGTGCACGAACCGGACCTGGACCGGGTCAACGTCAACGGCGGCGCGATCGCCCTCGGCCACCCGGTCGGCAGCACCGGAGCCCGCCTGATCACCTCGGCCCTGCACGAGCTCGAACGCCGCGACGCCACCACCGCGCTGATCACCATGTGCGCGGGCGGAGCCCTCGCCACCGGCACCATCATCGAGCGCCTGCGCTGAGTCGTCCGGCACAGCCGTGAGCACTTTGCGGGGCTATGGCACCACGAAGTGCTCACGGGGTCAGGCACGCAGTCGGACGTCGAGCTCCTCCACGCCGGGCAGGAACCAGACGTGGCGGCCGCGGTTGGACTCGCGGACCAGCGCCTGCAGCGCCGAACTGGCCTCCAGGTGCGCGGAGATGTCGCCGATGATCGCCAACCGCACGTGGTAGTTGACGAACTTCTGCATCACCTCACCGGCGAAACCGCTGCGCAGGTCGAAGAACCGGGCGTCGAGCCGCGATGCGGGCAGCGCCACCACCTCACCGCCGTAGGACGCGCCGATCAGGTCCAGCGCGTCCTGCACGGTGGAGACCTCCGGCCCGTCCGCGTCGCACACCAGCACCTGCACACCGGCGCGTTCTTCCATCACATCAGCCATTTCCGACCTCCCCGGAGTGCAGCCCGCCTTCGAGCACGGCCTCCAGCAGGCGCAGCACCTCGGCGGTGTCCCCCGCACCACCGAGCACCACGACCTTCAACCGGTTCCGCTCCTCGTCGTAGACGGTTTGGACGCGCAGCGGACTCGATGCACCCCGAGCGGTGTTCACCCCGGCCAGCACGAGCGTGCCCAGCCGGTCGGCCGCGCTTCGGTCGACGCCGTCGATCTGCACGATGCTCGACACCTCCACCGACGTGGCCCCGACCGGTCCGGCCGACTCCGCCCGCCCGGTGAACGCCTCCAGGTCGGCACGCGCGATCCGGTACTGCTTGCCGATCCGAACCGCGTTGAGCCGACCGGAGCGGATATATCCCCGCACCGTGCGCACATGCAGACCGAGCAGGCCAGCCACCTGCTCCACCGAGTACATCTCTTCCGTCATCGTTCCGCAAACTTACCTCAATGCGGAACGATAGGGAAGGTTACGTAATGTGGACCACCTGCTGGATGCCTACCTCACGAACGTCCGCACCCGCCAAGCTCCCGTGAGTACTTTCTGGGGCTATAGGCACCAGAAAGTGCTCACGGGACGTGGACGGCCGTTAGATCCAGTCGTCGGGGTGCAAGCCGGTCAGGAAGGCTTCGAGGTCCGGGGGCGGCGGTTGCGACGTCGGGCCGAGCCCGGCATAAGCGCCGCGGTAGAACAGCAGCGGGCGTTCCGGCGTCGTCTCGCCGAGGGTGTCGACGCGGCCGACGACGATGTAGTGGTCGCCCGCTTCGTGCACCGCCTCGATGCGGCAGTCCACCCAGGTCAGCGCGCCCGTCAGGACCGGTGCTCCGGACGGGGCCGGGGTCCAGGGCACCCCGGCGAACTTGTCCTCGCCGCTGCGGCCGAACACCGTGCTCACCGGCTGTTGGGACTCCGACAGGACGTTCGCGCAGAAGCGGCCCGCGCGTTCCAAGACCGGCCAGGCGCGGGAGGTGCGGGCCGGGCAGAACAGGACCAGGGGTGGGTCCAGGGACAGCGCGGCGAAGGACTGGCAGGCGAAGCCCACCGGTCGGTCGCCGTCCACCCCGGTGATCACCACGACCCCGGTGCCGAAGTGCCCGAGGACCCGCCGGAACGCGGCCTGGTCCACCGCGACCTGCCCCACGCTCATCGGGCGCCGACGCTGAAGTCGTGGCCCCACAGGCTGACCGCGGTGCTCTCGCGGGCGATCCAGTCCTCGTCGTCGACCTGGCGGCCCTCGCAGCCGAACTCCACGTCGAAGCCGCCGGGCGTCTTCATGTAGAACGACAGCATCAGGTCGTTGACGTGGCGCCCCAGCGTCGCCGACATCGGCACCTTCCGCCGCTGCGCGCGGTCCAGCGTCAGCCCCACGTCGTCGACGTCGGCCACCTCGACCATCAGGTGCACGATGCCGCTGGGCGTGGGCATCGGCAGGAACGCCAGGCTGTGGTGGCGCGGGTTGCAGCCGAAGAACCGCAGCCAGGCCGGTTCCCCGTCGGCCCGGCGGCCGACCAGCTCCGGGGCCAGCCGCATCGAGTCGCGCAGCCGGAAGCCCAGCACGTCCCGGTAGAAGCTCAGCGCGGCGGCGTCGTCGTGGGTGGACAGCACCACGTGGCCGAGCCCCTGCTCCTCGGTGACGAACCGGTGCCCGTACGGGCTGACCACGCGGCGGTGCTGCAACGCCACCCCGTGGAACACCTCCAGGCCGTTGCCGGACGGGTCGGCGAACCGGATCAGCCCGTTGACCCGGCGGTCCGCCAGCTCCTCCGGGGTGCCCTCCTTGTACGGGACACCGGCCGCGTCGAGCCGTTCCTTGATCTCGTCCAGCTCCGCCTCGGTGGCGACCTCCCAGCCGGAGGACTCCAGCCGGTCCTGCTCGCCCGGCAGGATCACCAGCCGGGCCGGGAAGTCGTCCATCCGCAGGTAGAGCGCGTCCGGGTCCGGTCCGCTGCCCTCGACCATGCCGAGCACTTTCAACCCGAACACCCGCCACGCCTCGACGTCGGTGGCTTCGATGCGCAGGTAGCCGAGCGAACGAATGCCCACGGCGGGCCTCCCTCCACGGGCCAAGGCTTCAGTCGAGCAGGAAGTCCTTGGCGATCCGGTTGAATTCGGCGAACTTCTCCAACTGCGCCCAGTGCCCGCAGCGGCCGAACACGTGCAGCTGCGCGCGCGGGATCAGCTTCAGCGCCAGCAGCGCGCCGTCCAGCGGGTTGACGCGGTCCTCGCGCCCCCAGACCAGCAGCACGCGCTGCCGCAGCCGGTGCGCCTCCCGCCAGAGCAGGCCTTCCTCGAAGGTGTCGGGCTGCATGAACGACGCGCCCATCGCGCGCATCGCCGCCAGCGATTCCGGCGTGGACGCAACCGCGTAGCGCTCCTCGATCAGCTCGTCGGTGATCAGCGACTGGTCGTGGACCATGGTCCGCAGGAAGTCGGCGAGCTTCTCCCTGCTCGGCCCGGGCGGTGCGGCGAACGCGCTGAGCTTGCGCACGCCTTCGGTCGGGTCGGGCGCGAACACGTTCAGGCTCAGCCCGCCCGGCCCCATCAGGACCAGCCGACCCGCGCGGTCCGGGTGGTTCAGCGCGAAGCGCACCGCGGTGCCGCCGCCGAGCGAGTTGCCGAGCAGGTGCGCCCGCTCCACCCCGAGCTCGTCGAGCAGTTCGAGCAGCGCCGAGGCGCTGTGCGTGAAGTACTGGCCGTGCTCGGTGGGCTTGTCGGAGCGGCCGAAGCCCGGCTGGTCCACGGCGATGGTGCGGAAGTCCTCGGCGAACACCGGGATGTTGCGGGCGAAGTTGCTCCACGACGAGGCACCGGGGCCTCCGCCGTGCAGCATGACCACAGTGGACTTGGCCGGGTCGCCCGCCTCGTGGTAGTGCAGGGTCAGCCCGGACGGCAGCTTCGCGGTCCGGCTGGTGCTGTCGAAGGTGGTCATACCATCGTGTCCTTCACGGGTTGGCCGAACTCGCCGGAACCGAACATCAGGTAGGCGCGTTCGAGGTCGTTGGCGGCGTGCACGCGACCGGCGTGGGCGTCCCGCCAGAACCGCTGGATCGGGGTGCCCGACCACAGCGCGCGACCGCCGGAGTTCTCGAAGAGGCGGTCCACCGCCGAGATCGCCCGCGCGGTGCCGCGCACCTGGTCGCGGCGGGCCCGCAGCCGCAGCGAGAACGGGATCTCCTCGCCCGCCTTGGCCAGCTCGTACTCCTCGGCCAGGTTGTTGGTCAGCTGCAGCCAGGCCGCGTCGATCTCGCTGGCCGCGTCGGCGATCCGCACCTTGGCGAACGGGTCCTCCTTGACCTTCTCCCCCGCGAACGCCGCGCGGACCCGCTTGACCTGGTGCTCGACGTGCGCGTCGTAGGCGCCCTGGGCCATCCCGATGATCGGGGCGGTGATGGTCGACGGGTGCACCGTGCCCCACGGCATCCGGTACAGCGGCGCGGTGTTGATCTCGTGCCCGGGGCACTTGTTCTGCGACATCGCCAGGAAGCTCAGCGCCCGGTGCTGCGGGATGAACGCGTTCTCCACCACGACGTCGTTGCTGCCGGTGCCGCGCAGGCCGACGGTGTCCCAGACGTCCTCGATCCGGTAGTCGCCGAGCGGCAGCAGGTAGGTGCAGAAGTCCACCGGCTTGCCCTCGTCGTTCTCGACCGGGCCGCCGACGAACACCCACGAGGCGTGGTCGCAGCCGGAGGAGAAGCTCCACCGCCCGTTCAGCAGGTAACCGCCGTCGACGATCTTCGCCCTGCCCATCGGCGCGTAGGAGGAGGAGATGCGGGTGTTCGGGTCCTCGCCCCAGACGTCGTCCTGCGCCTGCTGCGGGAACAGCGCCAGGTGCCACGGGTGCACCCCGAGGATCGAGGCCACCCACCCGGTCGACCCGCAGGCGCTGCCGAGGAGCTTGACCGCGGTGTAGAAGTCCAGCGGATCGGCCTCGAAACCGCCGTAGCGCTCCGGTTGCAGCAGCGCGAAGAAGCCGATCTCCTGCAACTCCGCGATGGTCTCGTCCGGGATCCGGCGCAGCTCCTCGGCCCGCTGCGCCCGCTCCCGCAGGTCCGGCAGCAGTCCCCGCACCCGGTCCACGACTGCTCGACTGTCCTTCATCGGCGCTCCCGTTTCCGCACAAGCTAGAACATGTTCTCGTATGGTGCCGCTGGGCTCAACCCCGCTGGAGCTCCAGGGCGATGTCGATGAGCTGATCTTCTTGGCCGCCAACCAGTTTTCGCTCGCCCGCCTTCACCAGGAGCTGGGCCTCGCTGACGCCGTAGCGCTCGGCTTGGCGGGTGGCGTGCTTGAGGAAGCTGGAGTACACCCCGGCGTAGCCCATCATCAGCGCCGAGCGGTCCAGCAGGCACTCCTCCGGCATCGCCGGGCGCACCACGTCCTCGGCGGCGTCGGCGATGGCGAAGAAGTCCACCCCGGTGCGGATGCCGAGCTTGTCGCACACCCCGACGAACGCCTCCACCGGTGTGTTCCCCGCCCCGGCGCCGAAACGCCTTGCGCTGCCGTCGATCTGCACCGCACCGGCGCGCGCCGCGGCGATCGAGTTGGCCACCGCGACACCGAGGTTCTCGTGCCCGTGGAACCCGACCTGCGCCTGGTCGCCCACTTCGGCCACCAGCGCGGCGACCCGCTCGGAGACCTGCTCCAGCACCAGCGCCCCGGCCGAGTCCACGACGTAGACGCACTGGCAGCCCGCGTCGACCATGATCCGCGCCTGGGCGGCCAGCACCTCCGGCGGCTGCGAGTGCGCCATCATCAGGAACCCGACGGTCTCCAGGCCCAGCTCGCGGGCCAGGCCGAAGTGCTGCACCGACACGTCGGCCTCGGTGCAGTGGGTGGCGATCCGGCACACCGAGGCGCCGTTGTCGCGGGCGACCACGATGTCGTCCTTGACGCCGACGCCGGGCAGCATCAGCACCGCGATCTTGGCCCGCTGCGCGGTTTCCGCAGCGATCGTGATCAGCTCCTGCTCGGGGGTGCGGGAGAAGCCGTAGTTGAACGACGACCCGCCGAGCCCGTCGCCGTGGGTCACCTCGATGACCGGCACGCCCGCGCCGTCCAGCGCCGCGACGATGTCGCGCACCTCCGTCGCGGTGAACTGGTGGCGCTTGTGGTGCGATCCGTCCCGCAGCGAGGTGTCGGTGATGCGCACGTCGAGCGCGTCGGAGAAGGTCCGGTTCATCGCACTGCCTCCTTCTGCACCAGCTGCTCGCCGACCCGCACCGCGGCGGCGGTCATGATGTCGAGGTTCCCGGAGTACGGCGGCAGGAAGTCGCCCGCGCCCTCGACCTCCACGAAGATCGCCACCCGCGCCATCCCGCCGGTGGCGGTCGACGGCGGGTCGAACTGCGGCTCCACCAGCAACCGGTAGCCGGGGACGTACTCGGCGATCTCGGCGGCCATCCGCCCGATGGAGGCGGCGATCGCGTCGGTGTCGGCCTCGGCGGGGATGGCGCAGAAGATGGTGTCGCGCATGATCACCGGCGGGTCGGCCGGGTTCAGCACGATGATCGCCTTGCCGCGCCGCGCCCCGCCCAGCACCTCGATCCCGGTGCTGGTGGTCCGGGTGAACTCGTCGATGTTGGCGCGGGTGCCGGGTCCGGCCGACACCGACGCCACCGAGGCCACGATCTCGGCGTACTCCACGGGAACCACCCGCGAGACCGCGTGCACCATCGGGATGGTCGCCTGACCGCCGCAGGTGATCAGGTTCAGGTTCGGCGCGTCGAGGTGCTGGTCGAGGTTGACCGGTGGCACCACGTACGGCCCGACCGCCGCCGGGGTGAGGTCGACGGCCCGGATCCCGGCCTCGGCGTAGCGGGGCGCGTTGGCCCGGTGCACGCCCGCCGAGGTGGCCTCGAAGACGACGTCGGGCCGGTGGTTCTCCAGCAACCAGTCCACGCCCTCGGCGCTGGCCTCGACACCCAGATCAGCGGCCCGGCGCAACCCCTCGCTGGCCGGATCGATGCCGATCATCCACCTGGGCTCGATGTGCGCGGACCGTGCCAGCTTGTGCAGAAGGTCCGTACCGATGTTGCCGGACCCGACTATGGCCGCTGTACCGCCTCTCCGCGATTCACAGTGGTGGTTGCGTTCTGGATCCATCTCGCGTTTCGCGGCTTCCTGTGGCTGATTTGCGTCACGGTCCCCTGAGGTGCGGTTGAGATGGCCACTGGCTGACATGGAGCTGCTCATGCTCGTTCCCGCCTCCTTCCTGGAAGTCCTCGTGCCGTCACCCGGGTGACAGTCAACTTCGTGCGAAATTGGCGCGCCTCCGCTCACGGCCGGAACTCCAGGGAGACCGAGCCGAGGTCGGCTCCTGCGCACCGGAATTCGGCGCGGAACTCGTCGTCCGGTGCGACGTCGATGGCTCTGGTGCAGGAGCCGGGCAGCACCACGTTGCCCGCTCGGAGGCGGACTCCGTAGGCCGCGACCTTGCGGGCCAGCCAGGCCACCGCCGTCGCCGGGTTGCCCAGCACCGCGTCGGATCTGCCGCGCTCGATCGGTTCGCCGTTGCGCAGGAGGGTCGCGTCGATCGCGCGGAGGTCGACGTCACCGGGGTCGATGCGCGCGGTGCCGAGGGCGAAGCCCGCCGAGGAGGCGTTGTCGGCGATGGTGTCCACCAGGCTGATCCGCCAGTCCGCGATCCGGCTGTCGATCAGCTCGATCGCCGGGACCAGCGCTTCGGTGCCCGCCAGCACGTCGGCTTCGGTGCACTCGGCTGGCAGGTCCGCACCGAGCAGGAACCCGACCTCCACCTCCACCCGAGGCACGCAGTACCGCGAGATCGGGACGGGCTCGTCCTCCGCGAGCCGCATGCTGGCCAGCAGGTGGCCGTAGTCGGGTTCGGAGACGCCCATCATCTGCTGCATGACCGGCGAGGTCAGGCCGACCTTGTGCCCCACCACCGGCTCGTCGCGGCGCTGCACGTTGAGCAGCTGGATCTGGTAGGCGTCCACCGCGTCGAGCTGCGGGTGGGTGTCCACCAGCGGCGGGATCGGGGCGCGGTGCAACTCGGCGTCCCAGAGGCGCTGCGCGATCTCGGTGCGCGCTTCAACGGTCAGCATCGGTCAGCTCCTTCACCGAGTGGAGTCCGGCGCGGCGGCCGGAGAAGACGCAGTCGGCCAGCGAGAGCCCGCTGATGTAGGAGTTCGAGCAGATCCCGACCGCCGACCGCCCGGCCGCGTACAGCCCGGCGACCGGATCGCCGCGCTCGTCGAGCACCTGCCCGGTGTCCTCGTCCACGCGCAGCCCGCCGAGGGTCAGCACCGGGCACGGGTAGGCCGTGCTGGGCCGCACGGAGACGTCCAGCAGCGCGTACGGCGGCTGGTCCAGCACCTGCACGAAGTCCGCGGGTTTCCCTGCCGGGTCGGGTTCTCCCGCGCGAGCCGCCTCGTTGTGGGCGTCCACTGTGGCCTTGAGCGCTTCCGGGGCCACGCCTGCTTTGCGCGCCGCTGCTTCGGGGGTGTCGCCGGTGGCCGCGGTGGCGAGCAGGTACTCCGCCTGCATCCGCTGGAACCACACGGTCTGGGTTCGGATCTGGCGCTTGGCCTCGTCGCGCAACCGCTGGTCGATCAGCAACCAGCCGCGCCCGCCGTGCTCCTCCACGATCGCCTGGCCGTGCGCCGCGCCGTAGCGGGACTCGTCGCCGATGCGCGCGCCATCCCGGTCGACCAGCAGCCCGGACAGCATCGCGCTGGGCGGGGTGATGAACCGCCAGGCCGACACCCGGTCCAGCTTCGCCGAGGCACCGCCGACGCTCTCCCCCAACCGGATCCCGCTGCCGTCGTCGCCCCGGGTGCCCAGCGGCAGACCAGCGCGGTAGGCGGGTGCGTGCCGCCGCAGCATCTCGCGGTTCGACACGAAACCACCGGCCGCGATGATCACCGCGCGGTCGGCGTGGACCCGCAGCGGTTCCGCGCGGCGTTCGAGCTGTTCGGCGCGCCGGTGCAGCACCCTGGCCAGCTTCGGCACGTAGAGCCCCGGTTTGGCCGCCACCCGGCTCACCGCCCGGTGCGCGCGAGCTGCGACCCCGCTCAGCCGCTCGCACTCCACGGCGCAGACCCGGCCGTCGGCGTCGACGACGAGTTCCCGCGCCCGGGTCTCGGTCAGCACCTGCACACCCGCGCGCCGCACCGCGTCGGCCAGCGCGGCGAAGAGCACCTTCCCCGAGGTCCCGCGGCCCTTGGCGCGGTGGCCGCGCGGGGCCGGGGGCGCGACGTCGCGGAACCCACCGGCGGCTTCGCTGCCCGAGTAGTAGAGGTAGTGCCGGTTGCTCGGGTACGAGGTCTTGTACGGGCACAGGCTGCCCTCGAACGGGACGCCGTGCTGCGCCAACCAGGTGATCATCTCGGTGCTGCCCTCGCAGAACCGGCGCAGGGTGCGCTCCGAGACCGCGTCGCCGACCTCCTGCCGCAGGTAGGCGTACATCGCCTCGGGCGAATCGGACACCCCGGCGGCGCGCTGCTCGCGCGTCCCGCCCCCGGCGTAGACCACACCGCCGGACAGCCGGCTCGCGCCACCGCCGCCGAACCGGTCGAGCACCACCACGCGGGCCCCGGCGCGGGCCGCTTCCAGCGCCGCGCAGGCCCCGGCGGCGCCGAAGCCGATGATCACCACATCGGCGTGCAACGTGCTGCGCTGGGCCATCGCATCCTCACCAGTTTGAAACAGGTTCTCTTCACGGCTCCGGACGAACAACTGCCTGATTTCTGGCTACACCATAGCGCCACTGGCGCAGAAATCTATAACATGTTTCAGTATTGATCGCGAGGTTGGTCGCGAGGAGGTGCGATGACCGCAGACAGGTTCGACGTCGTGGTGGTCGGCAGCGGTGCCGCGGGCATGGCGGCTGCGCTGACCGCAGCGCTGCACGGGCTGGACGCGGTGGTCGTGGAGAAGGCCGCCAAGTTCGGCGGCTCCACGGCCCGGTCCGGCGGCGGCGTCTGGATCCCCAACAACCACGTCCTGGCCGCAGCGGGCATCGCCGACACCCCCGAGGCGGCCCGGGACTACCTGGCGCACATCGTCGGCGACGCGGTCAGCACCGAGCGGCAGGAGGCGTTCCTGGACGCCGGGCCGCGGATGCTGGCCGAGCTGCTGCCGCGCACGCCGCTGCGCATGCGCTGGGTGCCCGACTACTCCGACTACTACCCGGAAGCCCCCGGCGGGCGGCTCGGCGGCCGGTCCGTCGAACCGGCCCCGCTGGACGGGCGGGTGCTCGGCGAGCTGCTCGCCGACCTGGAGCCCGACTACGGCAAGGCACCGGCGAACCTGGTGGTCACCCAGGCCGACTTCCGCTGGCTGAACCTGCTCGCGCGCCACCCGCGCGGACCCCTCCGCGCGGTGCGCGTCGGGCTGCGCTGGCTGCTCGCCCGCGCCCGCCGCCAACCCCTGCTCGGCCGGGGCCAGGCGCTGGCCGCGGGCCTGCGGGCCGGGTTGCGCGACGCCGGGGTCCCGGTGTGGCTGAACACGCCGCTGCTCGACCTGCAGGAGGAGGGCGGCCGGGTCACCGGCGTCGTCGTGGAGCACGGCGGCGAGCGCCGGACGCTGACCGCGCGGCGCGGGATCGTGCTGGCAGCAGGCGGTTTCGAGCACAACGAGGTGATGCGCAAGCAGCACCAGCGCGATCCGATCGGCACCCAGTGGACCGTCGGCGCCAAGGCCAACACCGGCGATGCCATCCTCGCCGCGCAGCGGCTCGGCGCCGCCGTGGAGCTGATGGACGACGCCTGGTGGGGACCGTCGATCCCGCTGCCCGGCGGGCCGTGGTTCTGCCTCGCCGAGCGCACCCTGCCGGGCTGCATCCTGGTCAACGGCGAGGGCGAGCGGTTCGCCAACGAGGCCGCGCCCTACGTCGACGCCGTGCACGCGATGTACGGCCCCGGCGACGGGCCCGCGCGCAACATCCCGACCTGGCTGATCGCCGACCAGCGCTACCGGAACCGGTACATGTTCGCCGGGCTCGGCCCGCGGCAGCCGTTCCCCGGGCGCTGGTACAAGCACGGCGCCGTCCACCGCGCGGCCACCCTCGAGGAGCTGGCCGGACGCATCGACGTTCCGGCCGACGCGCTGCGCAGCACCGTCGAGCGGTTCAACGGGTTCGCGCGCAGCGGGGTCGACGCCGACTTCCAGCGCGGCGCGAGCGGGTACGACCACTACTACGGCGATCCGCGCAACAAGCCCAACCCCAGCCTGGCACCGCTGGAGGTCTCGCCGTTCTACGCGGTGAAGATCGTGCCGGGCGACCTCGGGACCAAGGGCGGCTTGGTCACCGACGTGCACGCTCGCGTCCTGCGCGAGGACGGCACCCCCATCGACGGCCTCTACGCGGCGGGCAACACCAGCGCCGCCGTGATGGGGCGCACCTACGCGGGACCGGGCGCGACGCTCGGCCCGGCGATGACGTTCGGATACCTCGCCGCGCGGCACCTGGCGTCCGGCGCGGAACGAGCGGGAGGGACGAGATGACCGCGGCAAGCAACGACGAAGTTCGCACCATCGACGTCGGCACGCCACCCACCAGGTTCGCGCGCGGCTGGCACTGCCTGGGCCTCGCCGAGCAGTTCAAGGACGGGCAGCCGCACGCGGTGGAGGCCTTCGGCACCAAGCTCGTGGTGTTCCAGGGCGAGGACGGCGCGCTCAACGTGCTCGACGCGTTCTGCCGCCACATGGGCGGCGACCTCAGCCAGGGCACCGTGAAGGGCAACGCGATCGCCTGCCCGTTCCACGACTGGCGCTGGTCGGGCAACGGCCGCTGCGCCGGGATCCCCTATGCCAAGCGGATCCCGCTGCGGGCCCGCACCCGCGCCTGGCTGGCGATGGAGCGCAACAAGCAGCTGTTCGTCTGGAACGACCCGCAGGGCAACCCGCCGCCGGAGCACGTGACCATCCCGGAGCTGCCCGAGGTGCACTCCGGCGAGTGGAGCAACTGGACCTGGGACTCGGTGCGCATCGAGGGCTCCAACTGCCGCGAGATCGTGGACAACGTGGTGGACATGGCGCACTTCTTCTACATCCACTTCGCGTTCCCGACGTACTTCAAGAACGTCTTCGAGGGCCACGTCGCCAGCCAGTACCTGACCACCAAGGGGCGGCCGGACATCGGCGCGGGCAGCTACTCCGGCGACGACAACGTGGTCCGCTCGGAGGCCTCGTACTACGGGCCGTCGTACATGATCGACCGGCTGTGGAACGAGTACAAGGGCTACACCATCGAGACGATCCTGATCAACTGCCACTACCCGATCACCGCGGACTCCTTCGTGCTGCAGTGGGGCGTGCTGGTCAAGAAGCTGCCCGGGCTCTCCGACGCCGACGCCGACAAGCTGGCCGCCAAGATCGCCAAGAACACCGGCGTCGGCTTCCTGCAGGACGTGGAGATCTGGCGGAACAAGACCCGCATCGACAACCCGCTGCTGTGCGAGGAGGACGGCCCGGTCTACCAGCTGCGCCGCTGGTACGACCAGTTCTACGTGGACGTCGAGGACGTCACCGACGACATGGTGGCGCGCTTCGAGTTCGAGGTGGACACCACCCGGGCCAACGAGGTGTGGGAGCGCGAGGTCGCGGAGAACCTGGCGCGCAAGGAGGCGCAGAGCTGATGTCCACCTGGGCCAAGGCCCCGGACCTCGCCGACCGGCCGCAGCAGCGCGCCGCGGTCCGCGAGGGCACGGCCGCCGACCGCGACACCTACCTGCGCGACGGCCTGCGCCCGGTCCGGTGCGAGCGGTGCGCGGCGTGCGTGCTGGCCAAGAAGAACAGCCCGCAGCACACCAGCGTCCAGTGGAGCGCCGAGAGCGTCCGGCAGTGCGCGGAGTTCGCCGCCCGGGAACCGGGCGAGGTCGCCGAGTCCTGCCCGGACCTCCAGCGCAGCATCGCCGCGGCGGCCCACGACGGGCGACTCCCGACCACCGACGGCAATTTCAATGGAAATCGGAGGTCCGATTTCCATTGAAATCGTTCATCCCTGTCTGCGGACAGCAGCCGCGAAGGGCGACCGGCACCGATTGCCAGGTGATCGCATGCGCCGCCACGCGCATAACCCACCCTCGCAACCGGCACCGCCGCAGGTTCTCAGCGTTCGCCCGGCGAGGACGGCCCTGACGCCGTGCATTGGACATACACAAGTCAGGGCACCCGGAGTCCAGGCGGGCGCTGAGGTTCCGCCACCGGCACCGCCACTCAGAACGAGGTTGGAAAAACCTCATTGAAATCGACTCGTCGATTTCAGTGGAAGTCGCGTCTCAACCCCCATAGGAGCCAGTGATGCCTGAGCCTGCTCGGTTGCGGGTCGTCGCGGTCGTCGAGGAGACCGGCGAGAGCCGCTCGCTGGTGTTCGAAGCACCACCGGGCTGGTCCTACCGCCCCGGCCAGTTCCTCACCCTGCGGATTCCCAGCGACCGCACCGGATCCGTCGCGCGCAGCTACTCGCTGTCCAGCTCGCCGCACGTGGACGACGCCCTCCAGGTGACGGTGAAGCGCGCCGGGTACGGGTCGAACTGGTTGTGCGACAACGTCGTCGCGGGGTCCGAAGTGGACGTCCTGCCGCCGTCCGGCGCGTTCGTCCCGAGCTCGCTGGACAACGACGTGCTGCTGCTGGCCGCGGGCAGCGGCATCACGCCGGTGATGTCCATCGCGAAGTCGGTGCTGGCGGCCGGGACCGGGCGCATCGCGCTGATCTACGCCAACCAGCACCAGGACGCCGTCATCTTCGCCGAGGAGCTCCGGGAGATGGTCGCGCGGCACCCGGACCGCCTGCTGGTCGTGCACTGGCTGGAGTCGGTCCAGGGCCTGCCGACGGCCGCGGCGCTGCGCGAGCTCAGCCGCCCGTTCGCCGACCGCGAGTGCTTCGTGTGCGGCCCGGGCGGTTTCATGGACACCGCGGAGGAGGCCTTGCGCGAACTCGACGTCCCCAGCGCCAGGACCCACGTCGAGCGCTTCGTCTCCCTCAAGCGGAATCCGTTCGAGCGGAAGAAGCGCTCGACGTCCTCCGGCCCGACCGGCGGCTCCGCCGAAACCGCGCCGGAACCCGGCAGCGGCTCGGCGGATGCGACGGTCGAGCTCGATCTCGACGGCAAGCACCATAAGCTCCGGTGGCCGCGCCAGAAACGCCTCCTCGACCTGCTCCTGGAGAACGGCGTGGCGGCGCCGTTCTCCTGCCGCGAAGGGGCGTGCAGCGCCTGCGCCTGCCGGATCGAGCGGGGCGAGGTGAAGATGCTGCAGAACTCGGTGCTGGAGCAGGAGGACCTGGACGACGGGATCATCCTCGCCTGCCAGTCCCTGCCCATCACCGACGAGATCCGCATCGCCTACGAGTAGTCCCCGACCGGGGGGATGTTGTGGTTGAGGCGGAAGGTGTTGGTCGGGTCGTAAGTCGACTTCAGGGCGCGCAGGCGCTCGTAGTCGGGTGCGTCGTAGGCGGCCCGGACGTCTTCGGGGTTGGCGCTGCCACCGGCGAGGAAGTTGAGGCAGCGGCCACCGGTGGACCACGCGTTCAGCTCGCCCATCACGTGGCCCTGCAGGCGTTCGGCCGCACCGACCGTGCTCTCGTCGACCTTCGAGTTCAGGCCGAGGACGTGGGCCGCGTCGCGGTTGCCGACGCAGTTGGCCGCCGGCCGGGACAGGGCTCCGCCCAGGTGGCGCACCTCGACCACGCACCGCTGCGGGGCGTCCGGGCCGACCAGGTCCAGCACGGTCTTGATCGCCGCGTCGTCGAAGTCGCGCAGCATCGCGTTGGTCGTCACGTACGGTATCGGCTGGACCGGGTCGTTGCAGATCGTGCCGACCTCGCGGTACGGCAGCACGCGCAGCGAGTCGATCAGCCGCGGCCCGACCGCCCGCAGCGGTTCGACCAGCCGCTCCCCCACCTCCGGGTCACCGGCGTGGGCGATCCGCACGTGCGCGACGTGGCGCCCGCGCAGCGGTTCCGGGAGCGCCGGGAGGTCCGGGAACGACACCAGCGCGACCGACGAGGTCATCTCGTCGGGCAGGTCCCGGGTCCACCGCTGCCAGGTCGCCAGCACGTCCTCGACCTGGTGCGCGTCGAAGTACAGCGCCCCGCCGAACAGCTGCGCCACCGGGACCAGGTCGACCTCCATCGCGGTCACCACGCCGAAGTTGCCGCCCGCACCGCACAGCGCCCAGAACAGCTCCGGGTCGGATTCGGCGGTGACGCGGCGCAGCTGCCCGTCGGCGGTGACGACCTCGACGGCCCGCACGTGGTCGGCGGCGTAGCCGTAGCGCCGCGCGAGGTGGCCGAGCCCGCCGCCCAGGGTGTAGGACACCGCGCCGACGTGCGGTGCGCTGCCGGACAGCGGTGCCAGGCCGAGCTCCGCCGCGGCCTGGACGACGGCACCCCACTGCACGCCCGCCTCGAACCAGGCCGTGCGCCGGTCGGCGTCGATGCGCACCCCGTCCATCCGGCCGGTGGTGATCAGCACGCCGCCCGCCACCTCGGAAGGCACGCCGTGGCCCTGGCTCTGCACCGCGACGGCGAGGCCGCGACCGGCGGCGAACTCCACGGCGGCCCGCACGTCCTCGGCACCGGTCGCCGCCACCACGACGTCCGGCCGACGTCCCCGGAAGGTCTGGAACCCGGAGGTCTCGGCGGCGTAGTGCTCGTCGGCGGGCAGGAGGACCGAACCGCTGGTGGTCAGCGCGGAGAAGTCGTTCATGCCGATCACACTAGTAGGCCTTCAGGACAGATTCTGTCCTGAATGTCAGGATAATCTTGTGTCAGCCAGAGTCCTGCTCAACCGCACCTCAGGGGACCGTGATGCAACCCAGCCACAAGAAACCGCGAAACGCGAGATCCCTCTCGGACGCAACCACCACTGTGAATCGCGGAGAGGCGGTACCGGGGGAGGCGGTACTGGGAGAGGCGGTCCGCGCATGACGACTCTGCCCGCCCGGTTGCTCCGGTTGTTGTCGTTGCTGCAGAGCAGGCGGGAGTGGTCCGGCGCCGAGCTCGCCGAGCGGCTGGAGGTCACCGGGCGCACCGTGCGCCGGGACATCGACCGCCTGCGCGAGCTCGGCTACCCGGTGTCCTCCACCACCGGCACGGCCGGTGGGTACCGGTTGGCCTCCGGCAAGAACCTGCCGCCGCTGCTGCTCGACGACGACGAGGCCGTGGCGGTGGCGGCCGGGCTGCTGACCGCGGCCAGCGGGAGCGTCACCGGCATCGAGGAGAGCTCGGTCCGCGCGCTGGCCAAGCTGGAGCAGGTGCTCCCCGCCCGGCTGCGCGCCCAGGTGGCGGCGGTGGCCGGGGCGACGGTGCCGATGGTGGTGCGCGACGGCCCGCAGGTCGATGCGGCGATCCTGGCCACGGTCGCGGCAGCCTGCCGGGACCACGAGATCCTGTCCTTCGACTACGTCAAGCGCGACGGCTCGGCCCAACCCCGCCGGGTGGAGCCGCACAGCCTGGTGGCCGTCGTCGGCCGGTGGTACCTGATCGCGTTCGACCCGGAGCGCGGCGACTGGCGCACCTTCCGCGCCGACCGGCTGCGCGACCCGCTGGCCACCGGTCGCCGCTTCGAACCTCGCGAACTCCCCGCCGACAGCGCCGCGGACTACCTGCGCCGCTCGATCGCCGACGCGCCCTACCGGTACACCGCGCGGGTCGCGGTGCGCGCGCCCGCCGAGGCGGTGCGCGAGCACCTGCACCCGCTGATCCCGAGCCGCGTGTCCCCCACCGGCGAGGACAGTTGCACCGTCGAGCTCGGCGAGGACTCGCTGTCCCAGCTCACCCGGCAAATCGCCGCCGTAGCCGCCCTCGACGTCGAGTTCACTGTCGACACCTCGGACGAGGTGCGCGCGCAGCTGCGGGCCCACCTGCGCCGGGGACTCGACGCGCTGGGCTGATCCGCATCACCCGATCGCTGGAGTTGCTCCGCCGTCCACTCGGAATTCCCCCAAGAGGCCGATCATTTGCACCTTTTCTTCGAGGCGATCTCAGCCGACGTGAAGTCCTGAGAGCACGAAGATCAGGAGCGAAACAATGGGTGTCAGCGGCGTACTCCAGGCCGACCTCGCACGATCCCGAACCTGGACCGCACCGCCCCGCAACAGCACCACCGTCCTGCGCATGGACGAATGCCCGCAGGGCGGCGACCACGCCCCGATCCCGAAGCAGGGCGGCGGCCTGGTCTGCATCAAGTGCGGCCGCCCCTGCTGACCGGCGCACGACCTCCGCCGACGACCAACCGCGGCGGAGGCCGACCACCTGGACCCGCAGTTTCAGTTGAAACTGCGGCGCATCACGCCGTGGACAGGACCAGGCCGCTGGTGGGGACCCCCGTGCCCGCGGTGACCAGGACGTGGTCGACGCCGTCGACCTGGTTGACCGCCGTGCCGCGGATCTGGCGGACCGCTTCGGCGATGCCGTTCATCCCGTGGATGTAGGCCTCGCCGAGCTGTCCGCCGTGGGTGTTCAGCGGCAGCCGCCCGCCGAGCTCGATCGCGCCGTCGGCGATGAAGTCCTTGGCCTCGCCGCGCCCGCAGAAGCCCAGCTCCTCCAGCTGCACCAGGACGAACGGGGTGAAGTGGTCGTAGAGGATGCCGACCTGCACCTCCTGCGGCCCGATCCCGGCCTGCTGCCACAGCTGCCGGGCGACCACGCCCATCTCCGGCAGCGCGGTGAGGTCGTCGCGGTAGTAGCTGGTCATGGTGAACTGGTCGCGGCCGCTGCCCTGCGCCGCCGCGGCCACCACGGCGGGCGGGTTCGGCAGGTCGCGCGCCCGCTCCGGGCTGGTCACCACGATCGCGACGCCGCCGTCGCTCTCCTGGCAGCAGTCCAGCAGCCGCAGCGGTTCGGTGATCCAGCGCGACGCCTGGTGGTCGGCCAGGGTGATCGGCCGCCGGTAGAACCAGGCGTTCGGGTTGGTCGCGGCGTGCTTGCGGTCGGCCACCGCCACCCGGCCGAAGTCCTCGCTGGTCGCGCCGTAGGCGTGCATGTAGCGGCGGGCGAACATGGCGACCTGGGCTCCGGGCGTGGCCACGCCCACCGGGTAGGACCAGCTGTTGTCCAGCCCGGTGGAGGTCGGCGCGCCCGCCAGCGCGGTCTGCACCTGCCCGAAGCGGTTCCCGGAGCGCTCGTTGAACGCCCGGTAGCAGACCACCACCTCGGCCATGCCGGTGGCGACCGCCATCGCCGCCTGCTGCACCGTCGCGCAGGCCGCACCGCCGCCGTAGTGGATCCGGCTGAAGAAGCTCAGCTCCGGGATGCCCAGCTCGCGCGCCACCGCGACCTCGGTGTTGGTGTCCATGGTGAAGGTGACCAGACCATCCACATCGGACGGTTCCAGCCCGGCGTCGGCGAGCGCGGCGCGCACCGACTCGGCGGCCAGCTGCAGCTCGCTGCGCCCGGACTCCTTGGAGAACTCGGTCGCGCCGATGCCCACGACCGCCGCGCTGCCGGAGAACCCGCTCACCCCGCCACCTCCGGCAGTTCGACCCGGACCGTTCCGCTGACGTGCGTGCCCAGACTGTTGCGCCCCAGCACCTCCACGACCAGCACCGCACCGTCGCGCTCCAGCACCTGGCCGTGCAGGGTCAGCACGTCGTAGGCGTAGCAGGGCACGCCGAGCTTGATCGCCACACCGCGCACCAGCGCCTCCGGCCCCGCCCAGTCGGTCACGTAGCGCTGCACCAGGCCGGTGGTGGTGAGGATGTTGATGAAGATGTCCTTCGACCCCTTGGCCACCGCCAGGTCCCGGTCATGGTGGACGTCCTGGAAGTCCCGCGTGGCGATCGCCGTGCTGACCACGAACGTCGGACTCACCTCGATCCGCTCCTCCGGCAGGGCATCGCCGATGACGACCTCGGCCAGCGATCTCGTTCGAGCAAGAGTCATGACTGTGCCGCCTCTCCGGGTTTTTCAGTGACGGTCACGTCTGAAGCAATCTTGCGCCCAGCGGTTTCCCGCGGCTGAGCCGCGTCACGGTCCCCTGAGGTGCGGTTGGGCGGGAATGCACCACTCATGACGCCTCCGTCGGTTCGGGCCGCCAGATGGGCAGCGTCAGGTCTTCGGCCACGCGCTGGAAGTCGACCGCGACCCGCTGGCCGACCGAGACCTCGTCCGGCTGCACGCCGTGGAGTTCGCCGAGCATCCGGACCCCTTCGTCCAGCTCGACCAGGGCGACCACCAGCGGCAGTTCCTTGCCGGGCACCGGCGGGTGGTGGTGCACGATGTAGCTGTAGACCTCGCCGCGCCCTTCGGAGACGAGGTGGATCCGTTTGGTGGCACCGCATTCCGGGCACATCGGGCCGGGCGGGTGGCGCAGCAGGCCGCACTGGCCGCAGCGCTGGATGCGCAGCTCCCCGGCCGCGGTGCCCTCCCAGAAGTAGGCGGTGTCGGGGCCGACGGCCGGGCGGATCACCGCGGTTCCTGGTTCGCGCTTCGGCGTCTCGGGCTTCTGCTCCGGCGGGCGGAACTTCAGCACCCGGAACAGCATCTCGGCCACCGGCTCGTCGCCGACGAACCAGGTGTTGCGGGTGGTGACGAACCAGCCCTCGCCGAGCGCCGTGGTCTTCGGCCCGACCACGCTGTCCAGCCGGGTCGTCACGGTGAGCTGCTCGCCGTGCCGCAGGTAACGGTGGTAGGTCTGCTCGCAGTTGGTCGCCACCACCGAGGTGAACCCGGCCTCGTCGAGCTCGGCCATCATGGCGTGCAGCGGGTCGCCCGGATCGCGCTGCGGGGCCAGGCCGCCCATCGTCCACACCTGCACCATCGCCGGCGGCGCGACCAGTCCGCCGTGGACCGATTCGGCGGCGGCGGACTCGGACGTGTAGACCGGGTTCCGGTCGCCGATGGCCTCCACCCAGTTGTTGATCATCGGCAGGTTGACCGGGTCGCGGGCGGCGCGCGGCGCGCTGGGTCCCCGCTCCTGGATGCGGTGGGCGGCGTCGGTGATCGAGCTGGTCATGTTCCCTCCGGCTCAGCGGGGCACCCGGGGCAGGTCGAGCCCGGCGGTGGCGATCAGTTCGCGCTGCACCTCGTTGACCCCGCCACCGAAGGTCAGCACCAGGTTCCGCTTGTAGTGCACGTCCAACCAGGACAACAGGTCCGCGGTGTCCGCATCGGACGGATCGCCGTGCCGCCCGACCACCTCGGCCAGCTGCCGCCCCAGGTCCTGGATCCGCTCGGACGAGAACACCTTCGTCGCCGAGGCGTCCGCGATGGCGACCGGGCCGTGCGCGGCGGCTGCGGCGACCTGCCAGTTCAGCAGCTCGTTGACCCGCTCGTCGGCCCGGGCCCGGGCCAGCGCCCGGCGCACGTCCGGCAGGTCGAGCAGCGGCGTGCCGTCCGGGGCGGTCCGCGCGGCGGCCCACGCGCGCACCCGCTCGCGCAGGCCCGCGATGCGCCCGGCCGGGCCGAGCATGACGCGCTCGTGGTTGAGCTGCGTGGTGATCAGCCGCCAGCCCCGGTCCAGCTCGCCGACCAGCATCGACGCGGGCACCCGCACGTCCTGGTAGTAGCTGGCGTTGACGTGGTGCGCGCCGTCGCAGGTGATGATCGGCGTCCACGAGTAGCCGGGATCGGTCGTGTCGACGATCAGGATCGAGATGCCCTTGTGCTTGGGCGCGTCCGGGTTCGTCCGGCAGGCCAACCAGATGTAGTCCGCGTCGTGCGCGCCGGTGGTGAAGATCTTCTGCCCGTTGACCAGGAAGTCCTCCCCGTCCCGCACGGCGGTGGTGCGCAGCGAGGCGAGGTCGGTGCCCGCGTCCGGTTCGGAGTAGCCGATCGCGAAGTGGATCTCCCCGGCCAGGATCTTCGGCAGGAAGAACTCCTTCTGCTCCGGAGTCCCGAAGGCCTGCAGCGTCGGCCCCACCGTCTGCAGCGTCACCGAGGGCAGCTGCACGTCGGCGCGGGCGGCCTCGTTGGCGAAGATGTGCTGCTCGACGTCGCCGAACCCCCGCCCGCCGTACTCCACCGGCCAGCCCACGCCGAGCCAGCCGTCCCGGCCCATCCGGCGCACCACGTCGCGGTGCGCCTGGCAGTGCCGGTCGACGGCGAGCTGCTCGCGCTCCTCGGGCGTGACGAGCCCGCTGAAGTAGTCGCGCAGCTCGGCTTCGAGCGCGCGCTGCTCGGCGGTGAGATCGATGAACATCAGCACCTCCTTAAGTTGGTAGTTGATCTGCCGATGGGTAGATCACCCGGGCGGGCCGGGTGAGGCTGTAGTTTCTTGCCGGCCTTGGTGGTGCGGCTCGAAGGGAGTGGCCGCCCGGCCCGCCTGGACGTT